>CACUVI010000001.1 GCA_902725215.1 Rhodospirillaceae bacterium LM-1
GCCCGGCGGGATTCGAACCCACGGCCCCAGGATTAGGAATCCTGTGCTCTATCCTGCTGAGCTACGGGCGCTTTCTCAAAATTCGAGGCCCAAACCTACCCTTAGACACCCATCGATGCAACCGCCAACTCCTTGCATTAGCGCCCTTGCTGAAGGGGGCGTTTGCTTGGTACTCTCATGCAGATGACTGAAATTACGAGCTATTTGTGACCAGAATGCCAGATACCCTGAAAGCCGCATGGCTTGGGCTTTCTCGTCGCGTCAAAATATCGCTGGGGCTGGCTTGCCTTGCCTTGCTGTTCGGCGTTCCTGCGGCGCTATTGTTGCCCGAGGCCGGGCTGCGCTGGGGGCTTGCCCAAACGATGCACCGCTTTGGCATGGCGGAGGTTACCATCGCCGATACCAGCGTCGAACTTCTTGACGGCAGGCTGGTGATCAGCAGTTTCAGGGCCAAGCCCAAGATCGGCGAGGCGCTGGGCCTTAAATCTCTGGATTTCGCCTTCCGTTGGCTGCCCCTGCTGCGCCGGGAAATGTCGGTGCAAAGCCTGGATTTGTCCGGCCTGTCGATCAGCCTTCTTAAGGATGGCGGCAAGATTTTGGTCAATGGCGCGCCTGTCGATCTGGGCGCGGGCGGCGAAGACGGATCGTGGAGCGTCAACGTTGACCATCTGAAGCTGGCTTCAAGCCGCATTGATCTGGTGGACGGGGAAAGGAAAATTGCCATCGATGTCGATTCGCTGGAACTGAATGCGCTTAGAAGCGCCAGCCCGGACGCCCCGCTCAATTTTCATTTTAGAGGCAAAGTCGAGGGCAATCCGCTTGAGGTGGCTGGTACGGCCACTCCATTCGCCGCCACGCCAAGATTTGATCTGACTCTTTCGGCGGACGCCGTCGATTTGGCGTTGTTCGCTCCCTGGCTGGCGGGGGCTGGCTTCGATGCCCTGACCGGGCAACTTGCAGCAAACCTAACCGTTTCGGGAACCGGTCTGTCCTCCGTTTCCGAGATCAAGGCTAACGGCAAACTTTCCTTTCGCGATATAACGGCCCAGGCATCGGGGCATAGCTTCGAAGCGAAGGGCATGGAGATCGCAGCCGATCAACTTTCCTGGAATGGCTCGACCCGAAGGGTTGGCTGGCAAGGCGTTTTGTCGCTGGAGAATGTCGCAGCGACAGGGGCTGGCTTGGCCGCTCGCAGCCAGGCCCTTTCCTGGCTTGGCCTTGCCGATCTTGAAATGGGAAGCGATGGCGCCGCTATCGCGTCGATGACGATGGCGATCGACGGCAACGGTCTGTCGTTGCGCGATCCGGTAGCCAAAGCCGACATTCTGTTGGCGGAACGTTTCGAGGCGAAATCCGCAAAGCTCGTTCGCGCTCAATTTGCTGCGGATGGCGGCATGCAAGCCGATGGCCTGACATTCGATGACCTGACCTTGAAGATGATTCGCCCGACAAACCCCGGCTCGGGCGAGAAGGGTCCCGCCAAGGCGGCAGAAAGCCTGAAGCAAGCGGATGCCGCCATGGCGCCCACCCAGCGGATCAGATTGGGCCGCTTCGCCATTGCTGGCGATAGCCGGTTGGACTTTATCGACAACACCTTGAAGCAGCCGGTGGGCATCACTTTCGACAGGGTCAAACTGTCCTTGGCAAATCTCGATTCATCCGAACCCGGGCATGAAAGCCCGTTCGAGTTGGAAGCCAGGGTCGGAGCCGCCTTGATTTCGGTTCATGGCACATCCAAGCCCTTTGCGACGGGCATTTCCGCAAAGTTCAGCAGCCAGGTCAGGGCGTTCGAATTGCCCCCTCTGTCGCCTTACGCATCCGAGACGCTGGGGGTCGAACTTCAGACCGGCCATTTGGACGGAGAACTGACGGTCGCTCTGGAGAATGGGGCGCTTTCCGGCAAGGCCGATCTTGCCCTGTCCAATTTGTTCGCGGCCCAACCCGATCCTAATGCCCCCGTCGCCAAACATGCGTCGATGCCGGTTTCGATGGTGTTGGATCTGTTGCGTGACGGCGATGATCGCATCCGCTTGTCGATTCCGGTCAGCGGCAATTTGTCCGATCCGCAGTTCGATTTCAGCGACGCCATGTCTCAAGCCATCGGCGGCGCCTTGCGCTCGACGGCGTTGACCACACTCAAGATCGTTTTTCCGGTTGCGGTGCTGATCGAGAAGATGACGGATCAGCAGGCCCCTCTATTGGCGCCGATCACCTTCAGCCCTGGCGATGCGCAGATGGACGATCAAGGCCAAGCCAGATTGGCCATGGTTGGCGAATTGATGAAAGGGCGTCCCAAGCTGAAATTGTCCCTGTGCCCCGTTTCCTCGCCAGGCGCAGACTGGCCAGTTCTTCTGGAAAGGCGCAAACGCGAGGAATTGGGGCTTCTCTACTCGGTGCAGAAAATGGTCAATGCCGAGGCCAAGCCGGACAAGATGCCGCCCGACGCCCTTGCGTTGAAAGCCTTGGCCGAGCGTCGCGCCATCGAGGTGAAGACGGAATTGATGAACAGGGCAGGGGTTGAAGCCGGTCGTCTTTTCGCCTGCCTTCCCCAGATCGACGCTGCCCCTGATGCCGCTCCCAGGGTCGATCTGACCCTGTGATCGTTCGGTTGGCTCCGCAAGCGAAATGCCGATCCTCAAATTCAGTATATTTCGAAAAGAAGGAGCGTTATTTACTGGTTGTACCGATTGCCTCAGGGAACACAGATGATTAAGATAAATGGTCAGGTCGTAAATTAGCAATCGCGCATATTGGGTCGGAAGGCAAGGAACTGCCTGACCGTCTGTGCGAGGTGGGGGAGCATTAAGAAGAATGAGTTTGACTTCAAAGGTAACGATCTTTTTCGTTGCAATGGCGATTAGTTTGGTTGTGATGTTGGTGGCGATCAATCTTTACGCCTTTCGCACCTTTTCCATAGCCTCGGCGTCTGAACATATCCGCACGGCGGCTGAAATCGTTCGCGTGCATCTGACCGAATCAATGATCAACGGCGTGATCGACAAGCGGGAGAGCTTTCTGAACCGCTTGATGGAAGTTCAGGGGTTGGCGTCGGCCCAGGTGGTGCGCTCTCCTTTGGTTGAAAAGCAATTCGGCCAGGGCTTGGGCAGCGAATCTCCCAGCGACGACATCGAAAAGAATGTGCTGGCGACAGGCAAAGCTCAGTATCGCGTCGAGGATGGCGAGCACGGCACGTTGTTCAGGGGCACCATCCCCTTCATTGCTTCGACGCGCGGCTCCCCCAATTGCCTACAGTGCCATGAAGTGCCAGAGGGCGCCGTTTTGGGCGCCGTCACCATGTCCATGTCGATTGAATCCTTGAAGAATCAGGCGCTGATTACCGTGGCTGGCATTGTCGGCATCGTTTCCTTGTTCAGCGCCATCACCTTCTGGCTGATCCGGCGCGTCATCAAGCCCGTATCGACGACGGCTCTCAATGTGGAACATGCAGTGCAACGGGCTTTGAGGGGCGATTTCAAGGGGAAGGTCGAACAGCGCACGGAAGATGAAATCGGCCAGATCGCCGGCGACATGAACCGGCTGCTGGCCTTTTTGGACAATGGCCTGAACCGCATCGGCGACAGCGTTTCTCGTCTGACCAATCGCGTTCCCGCCGCCAACGAGAATCTGCTGAACGCCACCATTGAAATGGTGGACGGATTGTCGCGCGCCGCCCGTTTCAAGCAGGCCATCGAGGAAGACGAAACCAAGTCGGAGATTCATCAGCGCATTGCGCATATGCTCGAGGACGAGTTTTCGATCAATACCTATTCGCTTTATGAAATCATCGCCAACAAAAATCAGATGGTGCCGCTTTACGTCGATGGCGAGGCGGACGCCGCCTGCCGCTGGTGCGATCCGCAGATTCTGGTGCGCAGCGAAGCCTGCCGGGCTAGGCGAACCGGCCATCATGTCGATGGCGTGGCCAGCCCGGGCATCTGCTACTCGTTCCAGCCGATGGATGGCGAGGACAAGATCGAGAAGGGCATGTGCCATATCTGCCTGCCGATCATCCAATCGGGCATGGTTGGCAATGTCTTGCAATTGGTCTCGTCGGAGGAAAACGCGCACTATTTGCAGGGGCTGATCCCCTTCATCAACGTCTATCTGCGTGAAGCGGCGCCCGTGCTGGAAACCAAGCGCCTGATGGAGACGTTGCGCGAATCCAGTCTCAACGATCCGATGACCGGCCTTAACAACCGGCGCTTCTTGGAAGAATATGTGGAAACCTTGGTTGCCAATATTCAACGTCGCAAGATCAGCATGACCGTGATGATGCTTGATCTCGATCATTTCAAGATGGTCAATGACACGTATGGACATGACGCTGGCGACGCTGTTCTGAAAGCCTTGTCGAAGGTGTTGCGCCAGTCAGTGCGGGCGTCCGATCTGGTCATACGTTACGGCGGTGAGGAATTCCTGATCCTCTTGGTCGATACTCCTTCGTCGCAGGGCGATCAGGTGGCCGAGAAGATTCGCGCCGCCGTGGAGGCGATGACGGTTCAATCTGGTTCCGCAGTGCTTAGAAAGACCATTTCGATCGGCTTGGCCGATTTCCCAACCGATAGCGATACGTTCTGGCAGGCGGTGAAGTTCGCCGATGTGGCGCTTTACCAAGCCAAGGAAAGCGGGCGCAACCGTGTGGTGCGCTTTGAAGAGTCGATGTGGACGAACAAGAAGGAATACTGAGGCAAGCGCGGATTCACGCAGTAAAAAAGGAGCCTCAAGAAGGCTCCTTTTTTTTGCGTTCTCGCCAACCGGCTGGCTTTCGGATCAGCGGGGCTTGGCGGGTTTTGAGGCCGTTGTGGCGGCGGTTGCCGAAGCCGTAGCGGCCTTGGCCGCAGCCTGCGAGGCAGGCGAATTGCCACCCGGCGAGCGCCAGCCCGAATAGAGTTTGCTGATCGGAATGTCGTAAGACAGCATCAGCGTCTCTTCGCCGGGATTGCGGTCGTCCCACAAGCCGGTATTCGAAATGTGATAAACGCCCAGGCCCAGGCGCGAGCGGTCATCGAAACGATAAGAGAAATCGATGCCCGAGCGGAACTCGACAGGGCTGCCCAGATTCGACTTCTTGTCGCCCTTTTCCCAATCGCCGCGATAGTAAAGACCAACGGCGGTGCTGGGCGAAATGACGAAACGGTTGCCGAAATAGAAGTCCATATACAGGCCCCAATAACCATAGGCCGAGCCGTCGGAGGTGCCAAGAACGCCAGCCTGATGCTTCAAGAACCACCATTTGTAGTCCGAGCGGTAGGCCAAGTCGAATTCGGCAGCATAATTGTCGGGGCGGTTGAAATCCCACCAACCAGCGCCGATGCGCAGGAAGTCGGCGTCGTCCACAGCCAAAGCGCCCCGCGACATGGGCAGGGAAAAACCCGCCACGGCGGCCAACGCCATCAATATTCGGCTAAACTTCACTGCTTGCATCCCCCAACAAGGACATAGTCGAGCCGACATCTTACGTACCTAGGTAGGCTTGGCAAGGGCGTTCTTTAAAAGAGCAACTATTTCAGTGGGTCACGCAGCTTCTGCGCAGCGCCAACCAAAGCGCGGGTGATGGGTGGATCAAGCGCCGAATGTCCTCCGTCGGGCACGATGTGCAACTCGCCCATCGGCCAGGAAGCCTTTAAGTCCCAAGCACTTCGCGGTGGGCAGATCACGTCGTAGCGTCCCTGGACGATATGTCCCGGCAGGTGCCTGATGCCGTTCATACCGTCCAGAATGGCATTTTCGGTCATGAACCCCCGGTTGATCATGTAATGGGCTTCTATCCGAGACATTGACAGGCTGGCATCGCTTCCCCCTGGCGGAAGAGGAAGCAGACGCGAACAGGCCTCTTCATAGGCGCACCAAGCCCTGGCTGCCGGTCGGTGCATGGCGCCATCCGGATGGGCTAGCCGCCGGTAATAGGAGGCAAGGGGAACTTTGCGTTCGGGGGCGGGCAAGAACTTCAAGAATGCCTGTTCGGCTTCCGGAAAGAAGCGGCCCATGCCGCTCAGAAACCAGTCCACCTCGCTTTGACGGAACAGGAAGACGCCGCGCAGCACGAAGCCCAGCACGCGAAGGGGGAAAGCCTGGGCATAGGCCAAGGCCAGCGTGCTTCCCCACGAACCGCCGAACAAGGCCCAGCGTTCGATCCCCAGATGCTGACGCAGCTTCTCGATGTCCGAGATCAGGTCTTGGGTGGTGTTGTCCTCGATCTCCGCGTAAGGGCGTGAACGCCCCGAGCCGCGTTGGTCGAACAGAACGATGCGCCAGCGTTCGGGATCGAAGAAACAGCGATGAATGTCGCCGCAGCCGCCACCCGGCCCGCCATGCAAGAACAAGATGGCTGGTTGGTCTTGGCGCCCGCATTGTTCCCAATACAGGCTGTGGCGCGCATCCACCTGCAACATGCCGCTGGCCCAGGGATCGATGGGGGGGAACAGGCTGTTCATCCGCGCCTGCCGAACAGCCGCTCGATGTCGGCGCGCTTCAATTCGACCCAGGTGGGACGTCCATGGCCGCACTGGCCGGAATGCGGCGTGGCTTCCATGGCGCGCAGCAGGGCATCCATTTCGCCCGTCGATAATTTGCGCCCGGCCCGAACGCTGCCATGACAGGCCATGCGGGCCGCGATGTCGCCCAGGGCTGTTTCGAAGCTGCGCAGATCGCCCCATTCGGCCATCCCCTCGGCCAGGTCGCGCACCAGTTGGCGAATGTCGGTCTGCCCCAGGAAGGCTGGAGTTTCGCGCACCAGAACCGCGCCGTTTCCAAAGGCTTCCAACGTCAATCCCAGCTTGGCCAGTTGTCCCGCAGCATCCAAAAGACGCTGACGGCTTGACGCATCCATTTCGATGACTTCCGGCACCAGCAGGATTTGGCGCTTCACCCCACCCTCGGCCAGTTGCGTCTTCAGCCGTTCAAAGACCAGACGTTCATGCGCCGCATGCTGATCGACCAGCACCAGCCCGTCTTCGGATTGCGCCACGATATAGGTTTCGAAGATCTGGGCGCGGGCAAAACCCAGGGGAGGGATTTCGCCCGTTGCGGCTGTCAGAGAATCATCCTGCAAGGAGGGGCTTGCCGTCGCTGCCGTCATCGGCAGGCCAAGCCCCAAGGGGGCTTGCGCCGCCATGCCTTCCCGCAACAAGGATGGTCCGCCGTGGAGCTGGCCTTGCGGGCGGAAAGCGCCGAAAGCCTGCTGACTGGCCGTGGTGGTGGTGCGGTGTCCGGATGCCGACAAGGCCGCCCTGACCGACGAGACGATCAGTCCGCGGGCAAAGGCGGGATCGCGAAACCGCACTTCGGCCTTGGCCGGATGCACATTCACGTCCACTTCGGGAGACGGCATTTCCAGGAACAAGGCGGCGATGGGATGACGGTCGTGAGCCATCAGGTCCTGATAGGCGCCCTTCAAGGCGCCCAGCAGCAACCGGTCGCGCACGGGCCTGCCGTTGACGAACAGATATTGCCCTTGCGAGGTGGCGCGTCCGAAGCTGGGCAAGCCAGCCAGCCCGGTGATCCGCCATCCATCGCGCTCTGCCTGCAAGGCCAGAACGTTCTCGATGGCGTCGCGGCCCAGGATCGCGCCCAGGCGCAGGCGTCTGGCCTCGGTTTCATCGCCGGGAAAGGGCGGCAGGTCGAAACCCTTGCGCCCGCCTTCGACAACCAGCTTGAATCCCACCTTGGGATGGGCCAGCGCCAAGCGTTCGATGACATCGACGATGTGGTCGGTTTCGGTGTTGGATGATTTCAGAAATTTGAGGCGGGCGGGCGTTGCGTAGAATAAATCGCGCACCTCGACCCTGGTTCCCTTGGCAAGCGCCGAAGGTTCCACCTGTCCCTTGCTTCCACCTTCGACCGTTATTTTCCAGGCCTCGCCAGATCCCTGGCGGCGGCTTTGGATGCTCAAGCGCGCCACCGAGCCGATGCTGGGCAAAGCCTCGCCGCGAAAACCAAGTGTTGCGATATTGGACAGGTCGTCGCCCGGCAGCTTCGATGTGGCGTGACGCTCGACCGCCAGCGCCAATTCTTGGGGCGTCATGCCGAAACCGTCGTCCTGAACGGCGATCAAGGTGCGACCGCCCTCGGCGATGGTAATCTCGATGCGCGTGGCCTTGGCATCCAGCGCGTTTTCCACCAATTCCTTGACCGCCGACGCCGGACGCTCGACCACCTCGCCGGCGGCGATGCGGTTGACCAAGGTTGGAGGAAGCAGGCGAAGAGTCATTATGTTCTGCCCCTCAAGCGCCGGGCGGGCGCTGTGCGTCCTTGGCTCCCGTCGGGATGGAACCCGGCGCGCGTGCCTTGCACGCGAGACTCATCCTTCCTTTCTCCAAGCCAGCAGGCGTTCCATCATGGCTTTGGTCGATGCGTCCTGGGCATCGCCGGGCTTGCCCGCCTTCAATTCCGCCAGGATCGGCTTGGCCAGTTGCTTGCCCAACTCCACGCCCCACTGATCGAAGCTGTTCAGGCCCCAAATCACGCCCTGGACGAAGACCTTATGTTCATACATGGCGATCAGGGCGCCCAAGGTGGCGGGCGTCAGCTTCTTCATGGCGACAGTGGTGGTGGGACGGTTCCCCGAGAACTGCTTGTGGGGGACGAGCGATTCTTCGCCGGGCTTCAACTCGGCCCTCACCTCGTCCTCGGTCTTGCCCAACATCAGGGCCTGGGCTTGAGCCAGCGCGTTGGCCATCAGCATCAGGTGATGATCGCCCAGTGGATTGTGGCTGATGGCGGGCAGGATGAAATCGCACGAGATCTTGCGCGTGCCTTGATGGATCAACTGGTGAAAGGAGTGCTGGCCGTTGGTGCCCGGCTCGCCGAAAATAATGGGTCCGGTTTGCCAAGCGCAGGCTGTGCCTTCGCGCGTGACGCTCTTGCCGTTGCTTTCCATGTCGAGTTGCTGAAGATAGGCGGGCAGGCGGTGCAGATACTGATCATAGGGCAGAACCGCATGCGCCGTGCAGCCCTGGATATTGGCGTTCCAGACGCCGACCAGGGCCAGAAGAACCGGCAAGTTTCGCTCGAGCGGGGTCAGGCGGAAATGCTCGTCCATCTCGAAAGCGCCCTCAAGCAGATTCTCGAAATCCTCGAATCCGATGGACAGTGCGATCGACAATCCGATGGCCGACCACAAGGAATAGCGCCCACCCACCCAATCCCAGAATTCGAACATGTTCTCGGTGTCGATGCCGAATTCCGCCACGGCTTTGGTGTTGGTGGACAAAGCCACGAAATGCTTGGCCACCGCTTGCTTGTTGGGGGCCTTGGCCAGGAACCAGTCGCGGGCGGTCACGGCGTTGGCGATGGTTTCTTGGGTGGTGAAGGTTTTGGAGGCGATGATGAACAGTGTGGTGGCGGGATCGAGCGGCTTCAACACCTCGGCGGCATGGGTGCCGTCGACATTCGAGATGAAGTGGGTGGACAGCCGCTTGTGGGCATAAGGCTTCAAGGCTTCGGTGATCATGACAGGGCCGAGGTCGGAGCCGCCGATGCCTATGTTGACGATGTCGGTTATGGGACGCCCGGTATAACCCTGCCAATCGCCCGAGCGAATTTGATGGCAGAAGGTCATCATCTTCTTGAGAACGGCGTCAACGCCGTCCATGACGTTTGCGCCTTCGACGATGATCGGACGATCCTCGCAATTGCGAAGCGCGATGTGCAGCACCGAGCGGTTCTCGGTGGTGTTGATGCGCTCGCCCTTGAACATGCGGTCTCGCCAGTCTTCAACCCCGCGCGCGCGGGCAAGATCGCACAGCAGCTTCAGCGTCTCGTCGGTGATGCGGTTCTTGGACAGGTCGGCCAGCAGGCCAGCGGCTTCGAAGGTGAAACGCTGGGCGCGCTGGGGATCGCGCTTGAACTCGTCTCGAAGATGCATCTGCCCGATGCGCCCGGCATGGGCGAACAGATCCTGCCAGGGTTTGGTGGTGTCGAGTGCGGTCATGGCTGAAACTCCCCCGATGTTTGGGACAAGTTTACAGCCCCTTGGGGTCTCCGGCTACGACCACGATCAGATTTTCTGGCTTGAACAGGCGTTTGGCGACTCGGGCGACGTCGGCCTGCGTCACCTTCATGACCAACTCGTTGCGCCGGTCCAGATAATCGATTCCCAAATGGTCCGCCTGCACGGCCACCAGCAGCCCCGCGATGTTGGCGCTGGAATCGTAGCGCAGCGCAAACGACCCGGTCAGATAGGTTTTTGCGTCTTGAAGCTCCCCTGCCGAAACGCCGTCGGCATTAAGGCGGGCCAGTTCCTTGCGAACCAGCTTGATCGATTGCGCCACCTTGTCGTTGCGCGTGGCGACGCCGCCGATCCAAATGCCCGCCTGATTGAAAGGATAAAGATAGCTATAGGCGGAATAGGCCAATCCGCGCTTTTCGCGGATTTCCACCATCAGGCGCGACGAAAATCCGCCGCCGCCCAGAATGTAATTAAGGACATAGGCTGCGAACCAGTCAGGGTCGTTGCGCTTGACGCCCGCAAAGCCGAATTGGACCACGCTTTGCGGTATGGCCTTTTTCAGCACCAGGGGTTTGATGCCTTGTGCTGGGATTCCCACTTCGGCAGACGGCAAAGGATGGATGGCCGGCTTGGCGGGCAGGGGGCCGAATGTGGAATCCAGCAAAGGGGCCAGTTCGGCTGGCGTGATGTCGCCCACCACGCCGACGATGAGATTGGCGCGCCCCAGCCTTTGCGTGGCGGCAACAAGGTCGGCCCTTGTCATCGCGGCAACGCTGTCTTGGGTGCCGTCCGAGACGCGGCCATAGGGATGGGCGGGAAATGCGGCGGCATACCAGCCCCGGCTGACCATGGTTTGCGGGTCTTCCGACGATCTGGCCAAGCCCGCCAGAATCTGGCCTTTGATGCGCAGGACGGCATCGTCGTCGAAACGGGGCTGGTTAAGCGACAGGCGCAGCATGTCGAAGGCCTGGGTGCGATGGCGCGACAGCGTGATCAGGCTGCCTTGCATCATGTCCATGCCCGCATTGAAGGACAGCTTGATCGATAAGTCTTCCAGCTTGCGTTGAAAGGCTTGGGAATCGTAGGGACCAGCCCCCTCATCCAGCGTGGCGGCCATCAGGCGGGCCAAACCTTCTTTGCCCTGGGCGTCGTAAGCGGCGCCGCTGTCCCGCCAGGCCATCTCAAGGCTTAGGATCGGGTTGGCATGATCCTCGATCAGCCAGGCTTCGATGCCGCCCGGGCTGATGACGCGAATGGGTGGCGCTGCCAGGGCTTGGGCGGCGCTGGCGGCCAACATTAGAAGGGCAAGCAGCAGGCGACGCATCACATGCCCTCTCCCAGCAGGCGGCCGGTGACCGCAGCCTTGGGGGTCAGCACGGCGCGCAGGGCGGCATTCACCTGATCGGCGGTGACTTCTGCTATCCGTTCGGGCCAGTTCTCGACTTGGTCGATGCTCTGGCCGGTGCCCAGGGCGCGGCCCAGCGCATAGGCGCCGCCAGCCAGGGAATCGCGGGCATAGACGGCGGCGTCGATCAGACGGCCTTTGGCCCTGGCGACTTCCTCTTCGGTAACGCCGTGCTCGGTCAGGCGGGCGATTTCGCTTTCCATGGCCTCTTCCAGCCTTGCCATCGGAATGCCGGGATTGGGCGACGCGTAGAATCCGAATTCGGAATAGTCGTAACGGTCGGCGGAATAAGAGGCGCCCGCCGAAGCGGCGAGCTTTTGGCGCACGACCAGACTTTCATAGAAGCGCGAGGTGGCGCCGCCCGCCAGAATGTTTTCCAGAACTTCCAGCGCGTAGCTCTGGCCTTCGGGGTCCAGACGGCGCGATGGGGCGCGGTATTCGCGCATCCACAAAGGCTGTTTGACGGATTTGTCGCGCAGTTCGACGATCTTGGGACCGGTTGGGGGCGGTTCGCTGGCGCGCTCGCGCTTGGGCAAAGGGCGGGCCGGGATGGGGGCATAATAGGTTTCGGCCAATCCCAGAACTTGCTGCGGCGTCACATCGCCCGCTACGATCAAAATGGCGTTGTTGGGCGTGTACCAGCGCTGATAGAAGGCCTTCAGGTCTTTGGGCGTGATCGCCTTGATGTCGCGCTCCCAGCCGATGACCGGGTTGCGATAAGGGTGAACGGCGAATTGCTCGGGCCCCATTTTCTCGCGAAGCCTGGATGAGGGTTCGTTGTCGGTGCGGGTGCGCCGCTCTTCCAGCACGACCTGTCGTTCCGTCTCGATCAGTTTGGGATCAAGCGTCAGATTCGCCATGCGGTCGGCTTCCATCTTCATCACCAGTTCCAGCCGATCGGCCGAAACATTCTGGTAATAGGCCGTGAAATCGGAGCCAGTGAAGGCATTGTCGCGTCCGCCATTCCTGGCCACGATCTTCGAGAACTGGCCGGGCTGCAAATTCTTGGTGCCCTTGAACATCAGATGCTCAAGCAGATGCGGCATGCCGGACTGGCCTTCCGGCGCGTCGGCGTCGCCCACCTTGTACCAGACCATGTGCGTTACGATGGGGGCGCGGTGATTCTGGATCACCACCACCTGAAGGCCGTTGGCCAGTTGAAAACTCTCGGGATTGAAGACGGCGGCCCCAGCCGGAACGGGGGCCATCAGGACGGCAAGCAAGATCAGCGCCAGACGATGCATCATGGTCCTTGCCATATAGGCAAGCCCGCGCCGCAAGCCAAGAGACGCAGCCTCAATCGAAGATGCCTTCGAAAATAGCCTTGTGCCTGCGCTTGATCAATGGCGTGCTGCCGTCGCCCATATCCTTGCCCAAGGCTTGGTTTTCGCGAATGCGCTGGCTTTCCTGCTTGGGGTCCAGGGCTTCGGAATATTCGTTGGGCTTGCCCCAGAACATCAGCTTGTCGGTGAAGGCCTTGTCGGCTTCGGCCAGATTCGAGCTTTCCTCGTTTACAAGCTGGCGGATGTTGGGCGTGATCTCGGTTGCGCCGGCGCTTTTCAGCACCGTCATTTCACCCTGGGTGCGCGCCCCGGTCAGCAAAGGCTGCGTGGCCTTCAACTGGGTGCGTCCGCCCAGAATGGCTTGGCGGGCCTGCTCGCTGGTCGAACCTTCCTGCGGGCGCGTGGCGCCCGGCTGCGGCGGGCGCAGTGAATAATCGGGCGGCATGCTGAGAGGCGCTCGGTTCAGCACGGCGAATTCGTCGGGTGGCGCCTTTTCAAGGCCGATCTGACGGCGGGCTTCACCGCAGCCGGAAAGAGCCACGGCAAAGGCGGCGGCCAGGAAGAGACGGGCGATGGGCAAACGGGTCTGGTTCATCATCCCTCTTTTTTAGGCGATTCCTTGCCGCTAAACAAGGAGTCCCATACAAGCATGATTGCCCCTACGGAAATTCCAGAATCGGCGACATTGAAGGCGGGCCAATAGTAACTGTCTATATGGAAATACAAAAAGTCGGCCACCGCCCCGAAACGGACCCGGTCGATGACGTTGCCCAGCGCCCCGCCCACGATCAGGCCGATGGCCAGGGGAACCCAACGCCCATTTGATTTCCATAACCAATTCAATAGGAAAGCCGATATGGCGAGGGCGAGAAGCGACAGAACGGGAGCGTTCCAGGATGATTCCTGGTTGAACATCCCAAAGCTGACGCCTCTATTCCAAGCCATGACGATGTCGAGGAACGGCCCCAGCACAATCACCTGGGGTGGGTTCATTATGTGCTCGACGATGGCCCACTTGCTGAGCTGGTCGAGGATCAGGACCAGCAGGGCGATCGCCAAGCCAAGGCGGACGGGGGGCCTGATCGTCATGCCAGCCGATCCACCACGTCGGCGCAGCGGCCGCACACGTCGTCATGACCGGCATGTGCGCCGACATCTGGCAGCACCTTCCAGCAGCGCTGGCATTTTTTGCCCTCCGCGAGGGCGGAAAGCACGCCGACGCCTTGAAGATCGGCCATCGCGAAAGCGCCATCCGGTACGGCGTCGATCACGATCTTGACGTCCGACGTGATCGAGATTTCCGCCATGTCCACGCCCTCGACGCTTTTTGCCAGTTCGGGCGTGAGAAACAGGATGGGGGCGGCCTGAAGGCTGGAACCGATGCGTTTGGCGGCGCGTTCCTGTTCCATGGCGCCGGTCAGCACGCGGCGCAGATTGCGCACCGCTTCCCAGCGCCTAGCCAGCGCCTCGTTCTGCCAGACATGGGGGATTTCAGGGAAGTGGCGCAGATGCACGCTTTCGCCATCGCCCGGATTGCGGGCCAGCCAGGCCTCTTCCGCCGTGAAGCAGACAAAGGGGGCCAGCCAGGCGGTCAGACACTCATACAGGGTTTCCAGCACGGTGCGGCAGGCGCGGCGCTTGGCGTCCGACGGATGATCACAATAAAGCGAGTCTTTGCGGATGTCGAAATAGAAGGCCGACAAATCGACGGTGCAGAAGTTGTGCAATTCGGTAAACAGGGGATGGAAGGTGAAGTCGTTGCAAGCCTGGCGCACCAGCCGGTCCATTTCGTAGATGCGATGCAGGACCCAGCGCTCCAACTCGGGCATGGCGTCCGCCTCAACCCGTTCGGCAGGCGTGAAGCCATCCAACGCGCCCAAAAGATAGCGCAGCGTATTGCGCAGACGCCGGTAGACATCCACCTGCTGCTTTAAGATTTCAGGCCCGATGCGCAGGTCCAGCGAGGTGTCGGATGACGCCACCCACAGGCGCAGAATGTCGGCGCCCGATTTGGCGACCACTTCTTGCGGGGCAACGACATTGCCCAGCGACTTGCTCATCTTGCGGCCCTGTTCGTCGAGCACGAAGCCGTGGGTGAGAACCGCGTCATAGGGGGCGCGGCCCCTGGTGCCGCAGGCTTCCAACAGCGAGGAATGGAACCAGCCCCTGTGCTGGTCGGACCCTTCCAGATAGAGCGAGGCGGGCCATTGCAGATCCCAAGGTCCGTTCTCGCAGACGAAGGCGTGGGTGCTGCCAGAATCGAACCAGACGTCGAGAATGTCGTTCACGCGATCGAAGTCGGCGGCATCATAATCGGGGGCCAGGAAGTATTCAGGCTCGCGGGCGAACCAGGCATCCGATCCTTCGGCCTTGAAGGTATCGACGATGCGCTTCATCACCCGCTCGTCTTTCAGTAACTCGCCGGTTTTCTTGTTGGTGAAGACGGCGATGGGCACGCCCCAGGCGCGTTGGCGGGAAACGCACCAGTCGGGGCGCTGCTCGATCATGGACCCGATGCGGTTGCGCCCGGCATCGGGCACGAATCGGGTGGCGTCGATGGCGGCCAGCGCCTTCTTGCGCAGATCGTTCGTCTCCATCGAGATGAACCATTGCGGCGTGGTGCGGAAGATCAGCGGCGCTTTCGAGCGCCAGGAATGCGGATAGGAATGGACCAGCTTGCCATGGGCCAGCAAAGCCCCGGCCTTTTGCATGGCTTCGATGACGGCTGCGTGGGCCTTGAAGACATGCAGGCCTGCGAACATCGGCACGCTCTCGCGGTAGGTGCCGTCATCTCCCACGGTTTCAGGCACCTCGATATGGTGGGCGCGGCCCAAATGCCAGTCGTCCTCGCCATGGCCGGGTGCTATATGCACGAAGCCCGTACCCTGTTCGGTGGTGACGAAATCGCCAGGAAGCAAGGGCACGTCGAAATCATAGCCCTGGCCGCGCCAGGGATGGGCGCAAACGGTGCCAGCGAGGTCGGAACCCTTGAATTCGCCGACCACCTTATGGCTTTCCAGCTTGCAGTCCTGGATCACTTGTTCCAGCAGCTCTTTCGCCACGACGATCTTCGCATGGCCGATATCGGCCAGCACATAATCAATCCCCGCCCCATAGGCGATGGCGCGGTTGCCGGGCATGGTCCAGGGGGTGGTCGTCCAGATGACGATGCGGGCATTGGCCAAGTCGGGGCGGCTGGCTTTCACCACCGGGAAGCCGACCCAGATCGTGTGGCTGGTATGGTCGTGATATTCGACCTCGGCCTCGGCCAGCGCGGTCTTTTCGACCACGCTCCACATCACCGGCTTGGCGCCCTTGTACAACCCGCCATTCAGCGCGAATTTCCAGATTTCGGCGGCGATGGCCGCCTCGGCATCAAAGCTCATGGTGGAGTAGGGCCGGTCCCAATCGCCCTCGCAGCCCAGGCGCTTGAATTCTTCCCGCTGCACGTCCAGCCAATGGGCCGCGAAGTTGCGGCATTCGGCGCGGAACTGCACGATGGGCACCTGGTCCTTGTCCTTGCCCGCCTCGCGGTATTTTTCCTCGATCTTCCATTCGATGGGCAGTCCGTGGCAGTCCCAGCCCGGAACGTAGTTGGCGTCCTTGCCCATCATCTGCTGGCCGCGATTGATGATGTCCTTCAGAATCTTGTTCAGCGCGTGGCCGATATGAAGATTGCCGTTGGCATAGGGAGGGCCATCATGCAGAACGAACTTTTCCCGACCCTTCGAGTTTTCGCGCAAGCGGTGGAACAGCTTCATGTCGGCCCAGCGCGCAAGCAGCTTGGGTTCGTTTTCTGGCAGACCCGCTTTCATCGGAAAGTCGGTCTTGGGCAGGAAGACGGTGCTTTTATAGTCGCGGGTCATGTTGAACTCTTCATGGAGGGGGACAGTGCGTGTTTGGGCGGCACGTCCGGTGTCTGTTCCAGAATTTTGCGGGCCTGGGCGACATCTTGGGCAATCTGGGCCTTCAGGGCCTCCAGATTGTCGAAGCGCCGCTCGGGGCGCAAGTGGCCAATCAGGCGAACGCGCAAATGCTTGCCATACAGGTCTTGCTTGCAGTCGAATAAGTGGACTTCGAACACCTGTTCGTCCTTGTCGGTGACGGTGGGGCGCTTGCCGAAGTTGGCGACGCCGTTCACCCAGCGGGTGGCGTCGCCCATGTCAATCCCCGCCCGGACGGCGTAAACGCCGGTGGCGGGGGCCAGAACGTCCTGCGGCTTCAGATTGGCGGTGGGAAAGCCCATGCCGCTGCCCTTCGCCTGACCATGTTCGATGCGCCCCTCGATTTCCCACCAATGCCCCAGCAGGGCGGCGGCATCGGCGGGGCGGCCTTCGGATAGGGCGGCACGCACGGCGGTCGATGAATAAAGCCCGCTCTCGCCGCTGACCGGCTGCACGCTGGTGACGGCGAAGCCATACTGCCCCCCCAGCTGTTGCAGCAGGGCGACATTGCCTTCCCGGTTCTTGCCGAATTCAAAATCATAGCCCACCACGACATGGCGGGCCTTCAGGCCATCGACCAGGGTTTTTTGCACGAAATCCTGCGGGGTGAGTTTGGCGAAGTCGCGGTCGAAATGCTGGACGAACAGAAAATCGACATCCAACGCCTCGATCAGGCGGGCCTTGATGCGAAGCGGAGTCAGGCGGAAGGGGGTGGCGTGGGTGCCGAACACTTCCCTGGGATGCGGCTCGAAGGTCAGCACGCCCAAGGGCGTTTCATCGGCCATGGCCAGCCCGCAGGCGGCGCCGATCACCGCCTGATGCCCCCGATGCACCCCGTCGAAATTGCCAATCGCCACCACGGCGCCTTTGGCGTCGTCGGGCAGGTCGGCTGAATGGCGGTACAGGCGCATTGTTCGTCCAGGCTTTGCGGGAAAAAACGGGAAGAGAAGGGTTATCCGATGCCAAGCCGGGACGCAACGGGATTTGAAAGATTATTACCTAAAATTACCCTCTTTTGGGGATCAGAACCTCGGCTTCGCCATCGATGACCACCGTATCGCCGCAATGGCAGGTGGTTTTCAGCTTCAAGCGGCGCTTCTCGGGGATCAGTTCGGTTACTTCGACGCGGGCGGTGACGGTGTCGCCGATGCGCACCGGGGCTTTGAAGCGCAGGGATTGACTGACATAGATGCAGCCAGGGCCAGGCAGTTTGGTGCCGATGACGGTGGAGATAAACCCGGCTGAAAGCATGCCATGGGCGATGCGGGTCTTGAACATGGTGGGCTTGGCGAAATCCTCGTTCAGGTGAACGGGGTTGGTGTCGCCGGAGACGGCGGCGAAGGTCAGGATGTCGGCCTCGGTCACGGTCTTGCCGAAGATGGCCGTCTGGCCCAGTTTGATTTCGTCGAAGTCGAACCCTTGCAGGTCCTTGATGTCGATAACGCTCATGGTGCTGTCTCCTTATTTCTGCTTTGTGAGCAATTGATTGACGTAGTCGGGAACGACCTGGCTTGCCGGGCCGTGGATGCATTCGGCAAAGCGGCTGGCGCTTTCGGATGGCTCCAGATTCAATTCAACCGTATGGGCTTGTCCGAATCTGCGCACTTCGGCCACGAAACCGGCGGCGGGATAGACGTTGCCCGACGTGCCGATCGAGATGAACAGATCGCAAGCCGCCAGCTCGGCGTAGATGCGCTCCATCTCAAGCGGCATTTCGCCGAACCATACCACATGGGGCCTAAGGCCTCCCTCGCGGGCGCAGGCCGGGCAAGGGGTGAAGGGTTCGATGTCGTCGGTCCATCCCAGAACCGACCCGCACATGTCGCAGCGCGCCTTCAGCATTTCGCCATGCATATGGATTAGGTTTCTCGATCCCGCCCGCTCATGCAGATCGTCGATATTCTGGGTAACCGTCAGAACCCTGAAGCCGTCATGACGTTCCAGCCGGGCCAGCGCCTCGTGGGCCGGGTTGGGCAATATGGCCGGGTCTTGCAACTGGCGTCGCCTAGCGTTGTAGAAGTCATGAACCAGCTTGGGATTGGCGGCGAATCCCTCGGGAGTCGCCACATCTTCCAGGCGCACCTTGGACCAGATGCCGTCCGCGTCGCGGAAAGTATCCAATCCGGATTCCTTGGAAATCCCCGCGCCGGTCAGGATGACGATGCGTTTCATTGCCGGGCATGATACCGTCCGGGCGCGTTTGACGTAAAGGGAAAGCGGCATGGTCAGATCCAGCTTTGGGGTTTTGTTCGTTTGCACGGGAAATATCTGCCGCTCGCCGACCGCCGACGGCGTTTTCAGGCGTCTGGTGGCGAAAGCTGGATTGGCCGACCGGGTGCGGGTTGATTCTGCGGGCATATCGGGCTTTCACGCGGGCGAGGCGCCTGACCGGCGCAGTCAGGAAACGGCCAAAAAGCGCGGCTATGACTTGGCCGATTTGCGGGCCAGGGCGGTGTGCGCTTCGGATTTTGCCGATTTCGACCTGTTGCTGGCCATGGACCGCGAGCATGAAAGGTCGCTGCTGCAAGCCGCCCCCGATTCCGCGAAAAATCGTATCCGCATGTTCATGAGCTTCGCCCCGCAGATGGACGTCATCGAGGTGCCGGACCCCTATTACGGCGGCGCGGGCGGCTTCGATCATGTGCTTGATCTGATCGAGGCGGCCTGCACGGGCTTGTTGTCGCATGTCCAATCCGAACTTGCGGATTGAAAGCGCGCTGGGGGCGCACGTCGTTTCCTCGCAGGCGCTTGCGGGCGGTTGCATCGCCAAGGTCACGCGCCTTGACCTGTCCGATGGCCAGAGTGTGGTGGTCAAGCAAGGTGGAGATGGTCTGGCCGTCGAAGGCTGGATGCACTCCTACTTGAAGGGCAAGCTGCCGGTGCCAGACGTTCTGCTGGCGGAACCGGATTTGTTGGTCATGACATGCCTTAAGAGCGAACCCGGCGGCATGGACCATGGCGCCGAGACCCATTGTGCCGAACTGGTGGCGGCGCTTCATGACTTTACCTCCAAAAATTTCGGTTTGGGGCGCGATACGCCGATTGGCGGCCTTGTCCAGCCCAATCAGCCTTGCGAAAGCTGGCTTGAATTTTTCCGCGACCGGCGGCTGCTGCATATGGCGCGACTGGCGCATCAAGAAGGCGCTTTGCCGACAGCGATGTTGGACCGCCTTGAAAAATTGGCGGCACGGCTTGATCGTTGGATCGAGGAACCCGAGCGGCCCGCGCTGATCCATGGCGATTTGTGGGGCGGCAATATTTTGTCGGCTGCGGGGCGGGTAACCGGGTTTGTCGATCCTGCCATCTATTTCGCCCATCCCGAAATCGAACTGGCCTTCGGCACCTTGTTTGGAACCTTTAACCCTAGTTTTTTTAGGAGATACGGCGAGATCCGCCCCATTTCCCCGGACTTCTTTGAAATCAGGCGCGATCTATACAATCTGTATCCGCTTCTGGTGCATGTGCGCTTGTTCGGCGCTGCCTATCTGGGGCAAGTCGAAAGGCATTTGTGTCGTTTCGGCGTATAACCTTTTGTCAGGTTGCCCCTTTTGTCTCAGTCGCTTACAGTTGTGCGACTGTCGAGCGAAGGGGTCATGACGCAAGCACGAACCGGCACGGTGCCGGAAAGCCTGTCCAGGCACGGTAGATTGTGGCTGTTCGCGATCGGCTTTCTGGCCTTGGGGATGACGGCGCTCCTGTGGGTTCGCGAACTTCACGAGGAGGAGCGGCGCGCCAAGGCTTTGTTTCGCATGCAGTCGGAAATCGTTGCGGGCGAGATCGAAGCGCAAATCAATTTGTATGCGCAATTGCTGCGCTCGGCGGCGGGCGTTCACAGACATTCCAATCAATTGCTGCGCGACGAATGGCGCCGCTATGTCGAGGCGCTAGATCTTGACAAGAATTTTCCCGGCGTTTCAGGAATCGCGCTTGTCAAGCGCGTGACAGCCTCTGAAAAGACAGACTTCGTGGCGTCGGCTAGACGCGAATGGCCTGATTTCAAAATCTATCCCGAGCGCGAGAAGGAGGAATATTACGTCAATTTCATGGTCGAGCCGGAGCGTGTTTACCGGGCTGTCGGTTTCGACGTCTCTGCCCGCGACGACCGCAAGATGGCTGCCGACATAGCGCGCGACAGCGGCGAAATAGCCATCACCGCAAAGACGACGCTGATCACGCCGGGGGCAAGCGGTTCCGACTTGTTGATGTATCTGCCGCTCTACCGGTCTGTGGATTTGCCCAAAACGGTTGATTTGCGTCGCAGCCATTTGTGGGGATGGGTAGCGGCGGGCATTTCAATTCCGCAACTGATGTGGTCGGTTCACGCCAGGGTCAAGGGCATGGCCGATATCGCCGTCTATGACGGCTTGGACAAGAATTCGGAAACGCAGTTGTTTAAGGCGCAGACGCAACATCATCTTCAGAAGTCGGAACATTATCAGCATGATGTTTTGCGGACCATCGGCGGCAGGACTTGGCTGTTTTCCTTCACCTCGCATCCGGAATTCGAAGATACGATCCGCACAGGCCGCGCCGTCATCATTCTGGCGGCTGGCGTCGCCGCAACCTTTCTAATGACCCTGACCGCTTGGTTCTTGCTGTCATCGCGGGCCAGGGTGGCGGAAGAGTCAAAGCTGCGCAGCGAAGAGCTTGAACGCGAGCGCGATTACGCGAACGCCCTATTAACCGCCAGCCCAGCCGCCATTCTGACACTGGATTGCGATGGGGTGGTCGTTCGCTCGAACCCGGCCGCCGGTTTTCTTGCCGGGTTAAAGCCAGACGATCTGGTGAACAAAACATTCGCTAGCCTGTTCCTGCCCCCGCTTGAACGTTCGGCCTTCGCCTGGAGCCTGTCCTCCTTGAAAACGGGCGGCGGGCCACTGGTTCTGGAGGCCGAGCATTCGCGGGGCGACGAGCGGCGCATCATCAACTGGACCTTTTCCGCCGTGCGGGAAACCAACAAGCCCTTGCGCTATCTGGTGACGGTCGGCATTGACGTTACCCCCCACCGTCAAGCCGAGGATACGTTGAAGGCCGAGCGCGCCTTGTTCGTCGCCGGACCCGTGGTGGTGTTCCGCTGGAGGGCTGAAACAGGTTGGCCGGTCGAATATGTCTCGCCCAACGTGGCGCAATTCGGCTGCCAGCCCGGCGCCTTGCTTTCGGGCGAACTGCCGTTCATGAATCTGCTGCATCCCGAGGATTTGGGTCGGGTGGCATCGGAAGTTTCGCGCTTCGCGGCCCAGGGCCAAGACATGTTCGAACAGCGTTACCGCCTAGTCAGGCCCAGCGACGGCGAGGAACGCTGGGTTGACGACCGCACGCTGGTCGAGCGCGATTCTCAGGGCAAGGTTGTTTCCTATCTGGGCTATCTGATCGACGTGACGGAGCGCGAAAGGGCCGAGGAAGCCAAACGCAATAGCGAAGCGCGCATTGCGCGCGTTCTGTCGATGTCGTCCGAAGGCTATTGGGAACTTAACGCCAGTGAACGCACGATCGCCGTTAATCCAGCCTTGCTTGCCATGCTTGACGTGGACGAGGCGTCGATCATGGGGCGGACGCCTCGAGATTTCATAGCGCCGGGTTGGGAAGATCGCATGACGAACGTTATGGTCGAGCGCCGTTCGGCAGCCAATCGCCGCTTCGAAATGGCCTATCTTTCATCTGCGGGGCGCGTTGTTCATACCCGCGTCAATGCAACATCCATCTTCGACCATAAAGGCCATTTCGTCGGCTCATATGGCTTGCTGACCGACATCACGGCGGAAAAAGTTGCCGAAGACGCCATGCGCAACGAGCAGGGGCGCTTGCGCCTGATCGTCGATTCCGTTCCCCTGGCCCTGGTAATCAGCCGTTTGGACGAAGCTGTGGTGGTGAATGCCAATCTGACGGCGCATTTGCTGTTTGGCTTGGGCGGCAAGGACATGACCGGCCAATCCTCGTACGACTTCTACGCCGATCCTCTGGATCGCAAGGCATTCATCGAGCAGTTGCGCCGCGATGGCATGGTGACGGGGGTCGAGGCCAGAATGCGTCGCGGCGACGGCAGCACTTTTTGGGGTTTGTTGTCGGGGCGATTGATTCAATTCGATGGCGCCGAATGCGCCTTGATCAGCACACAGGACATTTCAAGCCGCAAGCAGGCAGAGACGCGCCTGAATGACATGGCGCATGAATTGTCGCGCTCGAATGCCGAGTTGGAGCAATTCGCCTATGTCGCCTCGCATGACCTGCAAGAGCCTTTGCGCATGATCGCCAGCTACGTTCAGCTTCTCGATCGCCGCTATGGCGAAAAGCTGGATCAGGACGCCAAGGAATATATCGCCTACGCCGTCGAAGGCGCCAAGCGCATGCAAGCATTGATTACGGATCTGTTGGAATTTTCCAGAGTCAATCAGAAGAGCGATCCCTTCATTAGGGTCGATTTGAATCGCGTGGTCGGCGACGCCTTGAAAAATCTGACCGTGATCAAACGCGAATGTGGGGCAATTATCGATGTCGATCCGCTGCCGGAGGTGGTCGGCGATCCGGCGCAATTGGTCCGCCTGTTCCAAAATCTGATCGGCAACGCCGTCAAATACCGTCATCCCGACCGTAAGCCCGAAGTCAGCGTTAAGGCTCGATCATTGGACGAGGGATGGGAAATTCGCGTTGCGGACAATGGCATCGGCATCGCTGAAAATTATTTCGATCGAATCTTCATTATTTTCCAAAGGCTGCATACCAGAGGCGATTATCCCGGTACGGGTATTGGACTGGCCTTGTGCAAGAAGATCGTCGAGCGCCATGGCGGACATATCCGCGTCGAGTCCGTCGAAGGTCAAGGATCTGCATTCATCTTCAACCTGCCGTTGGGCCAGATGAGTGCATGACTGTCATGCAGGATTGGCAAATGACGCTTCGGTCATGTATTTTCGCCATTGATCCTGCTATAATCTCCGCATGCCAAAATAATAATTCATTGTGAGAGGAGGAGGTCATGAACCTTCGTCTGAAGCCGAAACTGATCGCCGCGTTCCTTCTGGTCGGCCTTCTTCCTTTCGCAATCGTGGGCGGTCTTGCCTTGAACAGCAGCAGCACCGCGCTTGAGGGGCAAGCCTATTCCAGCCTGGACGCCATCAATCAATTCAAGAAGGGGCAGGCCGAGCGCATTCTAGCCCGGACGCGCAAGGATGCCGAGAATCTGGCGGATGCCGAATTCGTCTACACCGCCTACGAGGCCTTCCGTCAGTATCACGTGAAGATCGAAACGCCGCCCGACGGTCCCTATGACGTCGCCAAGGAAGAGTATAAACAGATATGGGACAAGTTCGGCGCTCCGTTGGCGAAATACGCCAAGGCCAACGGCTATGACGAACTGTACATGATCTGTTTGGCGCACGGCCATGTCATGTACACGTCGCAGAAGGGCGGCGATCTCGGTCAGAATATCGGCCTTGACGCCAGCAATCCGCTTCGCGAATCGCCCTTGGCGGCGCTTTGGAAGAAAGTGCGGGAGTCGAAGAAATTCGAGGTCGTCGATTTCCAGCCCTACGCCCCCAATGACAACAAGTACACCGGATTCATGGGCGCTCCGATTCACGATCCGTCCGGCCAAGCGATCGGCATGGTCGCCTTTCGCATCCCCGTGGTTCAACTGGAAGCCATGGCCAATGAACGAACCGGCATGGGCGAGACGGGAAGTTCCTATCTGATCGGCAAGTCGGCGGGCAAGACAACCCTGCGTTCGACGATCGCGGGCCTGTTGAAGGAAGATCCGACGCTGGTGTTGGGGCATGAAATTTCCCTTCCCTATACAGACAAGGCACTGGCTGGCGAGCAGGGCAAAGGCGTGCATCTCGATATCACCGGCGACCATGCCCTGGTCAGCTACGCCCCTGTGAAGTTCGATGGTCTGACTTGGGGCGTCGTGTCGCAGATCGACGAGGACGAGGCTTTCGCTGCAATCATCCACCTTCAATGGGTGATCATGATCGTCGCTCTGGTGGGCATTCCCCTGATCGCTGGGGGTGGTTTCATGATCGCGCGCGGCATATCGAATCCCATCGGGGCGATTACTGGCGTCATGACCCTATTGAAGGATGGGCAGCGCGCCGTCGATGTGCCCTATACCGCCAATCATGACGAAGTGGGCGAAATGGCCCGCGCCGTCCAGGTGTTCAAGGAAAATCTGATCAAGGTCGAGCAGATGCAGGCCGAGCAAGAGCGGCTGAAACATCAAGCCGAAATTGACCATCGCAATACCCTGATTCAGATGGCCGACAATTTCGAGGAAAGCGTCATGGGCATCGTGTCGGCTGTTTCCGGCTCGGCGACCGAGTTGCATTCTTCGGCTCAGTCCCTGGCGGCGATGGCCGAACAGACGCAACGCCAAGCAACAGCCGTGGCGGCGGCCTCCGACGAGGCTTCGACCAATGTGCAAACCGTGGCGGCGGCAGCCGAGGAACTGTCCAGTTCGATCAGCGAGATCGGCCGTCAGGTCGAGGAATCGGCCAAGGTCACGGCTGGGGCGGTGGATGAAGCCAATCGTGTCAATTCCATGGTGCAGGGTTTGGCTCATGCCGCCAGCAAGATCGGCGAAGTGGTGAATCTGATTACCGACATCGCCAGCCAGACCAATTTGCTGGCTTTGAACGCCACCATTGAAGCGGCCAGGGCGGGCGATGCGGGCAAGGGATTCGCCGTGGTTGCCAACGAGGTGAAAAGCCTTGCCAACCAAACCGCCAAGGCGACCGATGAAATCGCCGCCCAGGTCACATCGGTGCAGTCTGCGACCCAGACGGCGGTTCAGGGCATCGAGGGCATTACCACCACCATCGGACGGATCAGCGAGATATCGTCGGCGATTGCCTCTGCCGTGGAAGAGCAGGGGGCGGCGACCGGCGAAATCAGCCGCAATGTTCAGCAGGCGGCGGCGGGCACCAACGAAGTGTCGTCGAACATATCCGGCGTCACCCAAGCCTCGACCGAAACCGGCCATGCCGCTTCGCAGGTGTTGGAGGCGGCTGGCGGATTGTCGGAGCAATCCGAACATCTGCGCGCCGATGTCGGTCGCTTCATCGCCCATCTGAAGGAATAGGGGGCGATTGCCAAGGATGATCACGGCTGAAGGCTTCCCTTTGGGGGGGGCTTCAGCCGTTTCCTTGCTCGAGACAGCCAATGAAGAATTGCTCACGCTAAGACGAGTCGCCTTGAATCTCGCCCGCCCCTTCATATGCGGACACGCTAATAAATAGCCTAACGGTTTATTTTACATGATGTTGTCGCCTTCATGGCGGTTGTCGTTGATCACATCATGCCGCATTTAAAGACATCTTTAACTAATCCCCCATAATCTAACTAGAGTTTGCTCGAATATTCTCGACTTCTTGATTAGGTCGATTGCGTTGCGCTGCAAAATGACCCATCATCTTGTGGGTTCAGTCCGGCCTGTCCGGAGTGATGGAGGGAAGTTATGGCGAGTTTAAAAGTTGCGCCTTCAGGGATCGAGCGCACATTCCCTGAAGATGAGTTTATCGTGAGCAAGACGGACCTGAAGGGCCGCATCACCTATGTCAATGAGGTGTTTTGCAAGGTGGCCCATTACACCGAGCAAGAGGCGCTAGGCAAGCCGCACTCGCTGGTCAGGCATCCCGATATGCCCCGCTGCGTCTTCAAGCTCCTGTGGGACACGCTGGAAGGCGGCAACGAGATTTTCGCCTATGTGGTCAATCTGGCCAAAGACGGGGCGCATTATTGGGTGTTCGCCCATGTCACCCCCACCTTCGACAACAATGGCACCATCATCGGCTATCATTCCAATCGCCGTAAACCGCGCCAAGAAGCGGTCAATGCCGTTTCAGGCTTGTACCGGACTCTGATCGAGATCGAAAACAAGCACTCTGATCGCAAGGAAGGCATGAACGCCGCCTTGAATACGGTGGTAAATCTTCTGAAAGACAAGGGGACGACCTATGAAGAATTTGTCCTCACTCTCTAAATCGCTGTTCGCGGGCGCGGCGGCGGTTGCCTTGATCGCGCTGGACGCGCTTTACAGTCTGGCGATCAAGCAGGAGATCGAGTTCGGCCTGCTTCTCGAAGTGGGCGCGATTGCGCTTGGCATTCCGGCCATGATCTGGCTGAGAAATGCCGACAAGATGGTGCGCTGGACGGCAAAGGTTTGCGATGAAGCCGCCAAGGGCAATATGGAATCGCGCATCATCGACATTCGCGAGGCGGGCGAGTTAGGCCATATGCTGCACAGTATCAACAATGTCTTGGACATCGTTGACGCCTATTTGCGCGAAGCTGCGGCCTCGATGATGTATGTCAGCCAGGACAAGCTGTTTCGCAAGATCATCCCCACCGGCTTGCGCGGCGCTTATCTTCATGCCGCCAATCTGATTAATTCGGCCATCGATCATATGCACGGCAAGCTGGAAGCGTCGCAGAAGCTGGCCGACAGCTTCGAGGGCAGCGTTTGCACCGTGGTGCAGGGCGTCGGCGTCGATGTGCAGGGCATGCTGGAACAGGCAAGCTCGATGAGCCGCAATCTGGAAGACACCAGCCGCAGTTCGTCGGTGGTGGCACAAGCCGCCGATTCCGCCGCTGGCAATGTGCAAACCGTGGCCGCTGCGGCGGAAGAGTTGGCGGCATCGATTTCCGAGGTTCGCCGCCAAGTGGCGCAATCGACGGCGATCGCTCAGGCCGCCGTGGCCGAGGCCAGCAAGGCCAACGACATGATCGGCGGCCTTTCAAGCGCAGCGGGGCGCATCGGTGAAGTGGTGCAATTGATTAATGACATCGCCTCGCAGACCAATCTGCTGGCTTTGAACGCCACCATTGAAGCCGCGCGGGCCGGAGAGGCGGGCAAGGGATTCGCCGTGGTGGCCAACGAGGTCAAGCATCTGGCCAATCAGACCGCCAAGGCGGCCGAGGAAATTGTGCAACTGATCGGCAGCGTGCAGGGGGCGACGACCGACGCCGTGACCGGCATTCAGCGCATTGGCTCGACCATCGGCGAGATTCACGATTTGTCGAACGGCATCGAAGAGGCGGTTGAGCAGCAGTCGCTGGCGACCAGCGAAATCGCCCGCAGCGTCGAGCAGGCGGCGGCGGGAACACGCGACGTGTCCAGCCATATCGCCGACATCACGCGTGCGACATCTGACAATCAGATGGCGGCCAACGATCTGTTCGTTGCCGCCAAGAATCTTCATGGCAAGACCGACGATCTGGCGGGCAGCGTCGATCAGTTCATGGAAAGAATGCACAAGCTGTAGCCTGCGCTCGCATCTCGATTGCATGAAAAGGCGGAGCAAACAACTTGCTCCGCCTTTTTCTATTCCGGAAACAGGCGTCCTATAAGCCGGAATGGCGCAGCCAGATGGCTGTCAGATCGTCGGTCCAAGGCGGTGGGAAGCGGCTTTCGAAGCGGCTCATCAGATGTTCGAGCGGCTTGGCTTCTCCCTGGCTGGCCTTGGCCAGTTCCATCAGGCCGCTTTCTTCCAGCATCAGGTCGTCCTTGTCCAGGTCTTCGGTCAGGGCGTCGCTGTAAAGAAGGATCTGAGCACCCTGTGGAAAGTCGATGGATAGGGTTTCGTAATCGGCATCCAGCATGGCGCCCAGGAAAATGCCGCTGGCATCCATCAGGCGAGGTTCTTGGCCGGGCAACATCAGAATGGGCGAGGGCGCGCCGCCCGCAGCATAGTCGATGCGATTGTTCTTCATATCGAGAATGGCGTAGAGAACGGTGGCGAATTGGCCGACCGGAAGCAAGGGCTTCAGGGCATTGTTCAGTTCGGCCATCCATTTCGCGGGGTCAAGTCCCGGCGGATGCTGGTCGAACAGGGTATGCAGGCGAAAGGCGTTCAAGGCGGCCGAGATTCCGTGGCCCGAGAAATCGGCCAGCACAAGGCCAAGTCGGTCGTCTTCCAGCTTACGCAGGTGCCAGAAATCGCCTCCCAGCTCGCTTGACGTTTCGAAACGCGATTCGATCGTCAGCCCCACCGTGGCGGGCAGGGTGGACAGCCAAGCCGGATCGGGCAGCAACGAGCGTTGCATCTGGCTTGCCATCGCCAGTTCCTGGGCAACCCGTTCGTGATATTGGCGAAGCGTGCCCACCAGCAGGCGGTTCTCAAGATGAATGCGCACGCGGGCCAGAACTTCCGGCGCATTGATGGGCTTGACCACCATGTCGGTGGCCCCGGCTTCGAAACATTCCACCCGTTCCCTGGGTTCCGAAAGCGCCGTATTGACCAGAACCGGCAGGTCGCGCCATTCGGGGTTCTTGCGCAACAGGCGGCACATTTCGAAGCCGTCCATATTGGGCATCATGATGTCGAGCAAGATGAGATCGGGTTTGAAGCTCTCGACCTTGGCCAGTCCTTCGACGCCATCCTTGGCATGTTCAATGAAGCCCACGCCCATCGACGTGACCAAGGCGGCCAGCAGCTTGCGGTTCGGCTCCTGGTCATCGATGATCAGAACGCGGGTGTTTTTCAGGTCGGTCTTGCCGGAAACGGCGCTGATAGCTGTCATGGAGCAAAGCTCATGGTCAGGCTGCGTCCGTGCTCGGCGATGGTGACGTTGCTGGCTAGGCTACGGATCAGGGTAAAGCCCCGGCCACACTTGGCTTCCAATTGCGGGGGGGTATTGAAATTACTGATATCATAGCCGCGCCCTTCGTCATGCACTTCGATGTCCAGGCTGTCCGGGGTCCAGGTTGCCAAGACCTCGATCCGCCGGGTGGCGTAAAGCGGCGTCACCAGACGTTCATTGACCAGATCGCAATATAGGTCGAAGTCGGCGGGATCGTTGCGCAGCACGCTGGCGATGTCCAGGTTGCCATGGACCATGGCATTGGATAGGGCCTCATCGACGGCTGTTTCGATATCGTAGCGCCGCTCTTCGCTCATGGGCAGGCGACGGCTGCAAATGGAGCAAAGCACACTTGTCAGGTCTACCTGAAAGGCCGTGGCGGTGCTTAGGGACATGTAAAGCCCGCGCATCTCAAGCGCCCTAGAAAGGCGCTGGCCGAATGCGCTTTGGGGGACAGGCGTTTCGATCAGCGCGTAGGGCGGCTCTGTCGCCATCATGCGCAGCATGTCTTCCCGGCTGGGAGAGGCTGCCGCCACGATGAAGGCATTTTCCAGATTGTCCGTCAGCGCATAACCGTTGCGAACCGCGATTTCTTCAACATCGCTCCGTCCCACGCCCGCTATCGCTAGGAGTGGTCTTGTCATCACGCGAGGGTTAATCTTCCATTGCAAAGAGTTTGTTGAACTTCGCCACTTCCATGATGCGCTTCACTTGGCCCTTCGCACCCTTCAGAATCAGGCTGACCCCCTTGCTGATCGCGGTGTCGCGCGCCAGCAGAACCATGCCCAACGCCGCAGAGTCGATAAATTCCACGCCGGAAAGATCAAGGACGAAGCGCTTGTTTCCCGGTTCCTGGAACATGGCGATGATTGACCTGAAGCCATTGTGATCGGCGAAAGTCAGGCGGCCGGTTAGAACGACTTCCTTCCCTTCGGCTACGGACCGCACGGTGTGTTCCATTGCAAACGCTCCCTCTTGAAACCGGTTCGCGCCCCGGCACAACCGGAACGCAGGCGACTTGGGGTATCAGACGATTAGCTTCATCCCCCGTCAGTATTTTACGGCGTATCAAGGCCAAGTAAACAAAAAGAAACTGCGACAATTTAACTAAAATTGACCTCTATTCGAACGCTAGACGAATCATAGCACATGAAGCCCGATTGCGATCACCGAAATCAGCATCCCTGCCAGACAGGGGGGCGTTTTTCGATGAAAGCGTCGATTCCCTCGCTGGCGTCGCGCGTTTCCAGGTTGCGGACCATGACCTGCCCGGCATAGGCGTAGGCTTGGTCGTAATCCATCTCGATCTGGCGGTAAAAAGCCTCTTTCCCGATGGCCAGGGTCGAGGGCGATTTCGCCTTGATGGACTGGGCCAGTTCGTTTACGGCCTCGTCCAGCCGGTCTTCCGGCGCCACGCGGTTGATCAATCCCATGGTCACGGCCTGCTGGGCCGGAATGGGGCTGCCGGTCAGCAGCATTTCCATGGCTTGCTTGCGCGGCACGTTGCGAGACAAGGCGACCATGGGCGTCGAGCAGAACAGACCTATATTCACCCCGGGGGTGGCAAATTTGGCGTGATCGACGGCGACGGCCAAGTCGCAAGACGCCACCAACTGGCATCCGGCGGCGGTTGCCATGGCATGGATGCGGGCAATTACGGGCTGGGGCAGGCGAATGATCGACAGCATGACCGCCGAGCAACGGTCGAACAAGTCTTGATAGGCTGCCTTGGTAGGCGTAGAGCGCAATTCCTTCAGGTCGTGGCCTGCGCAGAAGGCCGGTCCATTGGCGCCCAGCACCACAACGCGGATCGATTTGTCCTTGGCGATGGCGTCCAACTCCTTTTGCAAGGCGTCAATCAGGGCTAACGACAGGGCGTTGCGGGCCTGGGGGCGGTTCAAGGTTAGGCGGGCGATGCCGTCATTGTCTTCGCGTAGCAGAATCGGTGCGTCGGTCATGGCGTTTCCCTTATCTCAGTCAGGGGCAAGATGTTGCCGTTTACGTCAATGTGCCTCTTGCCCAATCCGGTATCAAGGAGCAATCCTAAGCATCAGACTTATTCCGCCCTGGATGAGGAACAAGATGACGCGAATCGCTTTGGACGAGTTTCAGGCTTTGCTGGATGCCGAACTGCCGCTGGTCGAAATTTTCGGCATGAAGGCGGAATCTCTTGGCCCCGGCTCGTGCCGCATGCGCATGGCCTACAGCCCCGAACTGATCCGCCCTGGCGGCACGATTGCCGGGCCTGCCCTGATGGCGCTGGCCGATGCCTGCATGTATGGCGTGGTGCTAAGCCAGATCGGGCGCGTGGCTTTGGCGGTCACGACCAATTTCAACATCAATTTTCTAAGGAAACCGGCCAATACCGGCATTCTTGCCGTGGGCAGCAGCATCAAGCTGGGCAAGCGATTGGCTGTCATGGAAGTAAGCCTGTTCTCCGAAGACGACAATGAATTGGTGGCTCATGCCACGGGAACCTATTCCATTCCGCCCAACCGGGCCTGAAGATGGCTTGCCCTGGATGGGAATGGCGGCTAACCTATTGAACAGTCGTAAAATGCGGGACGTGCTGCACAGTGTCCTATTTCACTTGGCAAGATAAGTTCGACACGGGCATCGAGGATGTCGATCGGGATCATCGGATTCTCGCTGACCTGATCAGCCAACTTCACGATGCCTTCGCTTCCGGAAAGGGCGACATGTCGATCGGGCCGGTGCTGGCCGTGCTGGTCGAATATACCGATTATCACTTCAAGCGCGAAGAAGCGTTGATGAGCCAGTATGGCTATCCCGAGACGCCAGCCCACAGAGCCGAACACGATTCATTGAAGTCCAAGGTTTACGATATTCGCAAGCGCTTCGAAGCGGGCGAGGGAACGGCCATCGGCAACGAGCTGTTGGCCTTTCTTCATTTTTGGCTTTATTTCCATATCCTGGACGTCGATATGGCCTTCCGCGACTTCTTCATCGAGAAGGGCGTCGCCAAGCCTCGCGCTTGACCCCATCAGATCAAGACAAAATGACATGATGCTTTTGACGGTCTGGCGATTCCTGCCAGCATGTCATGACTCATTCCAGCCCATATTTCTCCATATCTCGTTGATATCATACATATTGCAGTGACATGTCGTCGATGGCACATGATTTGCTATGTACAAGGCAATTGAGGTCATTGGCAGCGGGAGCCGCGATCCTCAAAGAAGGGAAAAGGAACGGCTACGCGACTGCGTTGCCGGATCGAGTTGCTCCCCTGTGGGGGATTTGGGTCAAGGGATTGCTTCGCGACCGGAACGGGGCGTCATGTGCGAATGGATGAAGGGAGTCACGATCCATACATTCGTTCGTCATGCGCCCCGCCATCGCAAGTGGGGCGGGAGACATGTTTGAACAGCAACAAGTCGTTTGATGATTTTTGCCGGGCCGTTGTTGACGACTTGGCTCTTTTCTCTCGCCTGATGGCGGCCGAGCTTGATCGTCCCTTGTTGGAGTGGCTGCGCGTCAGCCGCTATCCCCAAGGCCTTGGTCTTTCTTTGCAAGATTCGGCCTCTGATCGAGGTATCCAGCTATTATCGATGGCCGTCAACGCCTTGCCCGACGTGGGCGCCCGTCAAGGCCGGGATGAATTGGCTTTGGATTACGCAAACATTTTCATGTCTCGCGAACGCGAGTATTTCGCCACCGAGAGTTATTGGTTTTCTGAAAGCGGCGGCCAACGTCGGGAAATGGTCGAAGCCTTTTATGAGCGCCATGGCTATTCCATTGCCGATCGGTTGCAGCGTCCGGCCGACACATTGGCTTTCGAGTTGGGCTTTCTCGCCCATCTTCTGGACGATGAAAAACGGCCCCCATCGCAAATGCTGGGATCGTCCAGGCAGTTCTTGACGACGCATTTGATTTCTTGGGCGCCGAGATTTTCCGCAGCCATGTTCGAAACTAGCGCCACTCCCTTTTATCAGGGACTGGCGCAACTGCTCGGCGTCTACCTTCCCGCCCTGGAAGATGCGTTGGGTCAAGTCGATGGTGACATTTTGTCAGTTCCGGCCTAAGCTCTCGGCCAATCACAAGGAATTGACGATCAATGGCGCCAGTCTGGTTGATCCCCCTTTGCGCTTTCATAGCGGCGGCCATTGCCTTCGCCATTGCTTGGCGCCTGTCTCGCAGACAGGCCTTGCTGCCGGTAAAGGCCATCGGCGCGGCCAGCCGGGCTATCCTGGGCGGCGATTTGTCGGCGCGCGCTGGGCTTGCGGGAACGGGCGAGTTGGACATCCTGGGCCAGTCCTTCGACGCGATGGCGGATCATCTGAAAGGCACGCTTGAACGGCTGAAGGAACAAGAGGGATTTCTGCAAGCGCTGATCGACGCCGATCCAGACGGCGTTCGCGTTCTGGCCTCGGACGGCACCATTCTGATGGCCAACAAGGCCTATGCGCACATGTTAGGAATCGAACCCGGCAACGTGCTGGGAAAGCGTTGCTACGAGTCCAGCCACGGGCGCAGCGAGCCTTGCGCGCCAACCTTGATCACCTGCCCCCTGCATGAAATCGCCGTCAATGGACTGCCGGTGAAAACCGTGCAGGCGATCCGTCTGAAGGGGGGGCTGGATCGCCATGTCGAGGTGCACGCGGCCCCCCTGGTCGCCTCGGATGGCCGCCTGCTGGTCGTGGAATCGATCCGCGATCTGGCTAGCGACATTCGATTCTCGCACGAACAGAAATTGTCGGCGATCGGCCAGTTGGCCGCAGGCGTCGCCCATGAAATCCGCAACCCCCTGGCATCGGTGCGCTTGGCCCTGCAAAGCCTGATCAAGCAGGGCGAGGCGGGTCGGGTCAATATCGACAGTCTGATGGATTATCTCAGGTTGGTGGACAGTCAGGTGGACAAGTGCATCGACGTCACCACGCGGCTTTTGAAGCTCTCGGTCAATCAAAGCGGACAGCTGCAAATCGTTCCCTTGCGCACCGCCATCGAGGAGACTGTTTCGCTTTTGTCATTCGAGGCGGAAAAAAACAAGATCGAGGTATCGTTGAATCTGCCCGCCAAGGAATTGTCGGTCATGGCCGCCGATGGCGATTTCAGGATGGTCATGCTCAATCTGTTTCAGAATGCGTTTCACGCCATGCCGGACGGCGGAAAACTGACCGTTTCCGCCAGCGCCGACGACAAATGGGTGGATATCGAGGTGGCAGACAACGGGATTGGCATCAAGCCCGATATGATGAGCCGCATCTTTCAACCCTTCTTCTCGTCGCGGGCCGACGGCGTTTCCGGTTCCGGAATCGGCCTGACCATCTGCAAGGGCATCGTCGAACGTTCGGGCGGCGCCATTCACGCCGTCAGTTGGCCCGGCGGCGGCGCCAAGTTCATCGTGCGTCTGCCCAGGCCGGGCTTGTTGTGAAAATCAAACATTATTGGGGATGCTGATGCGTCAGCGCATTTTGGTTCTTGAAGACGACAAGATTTTAAACCGCCTGCTGGTCGATCAGCTCGAGCGCTTTGGCTACGACGTGGCTGGACGCACGCGCTGGAGCGAGGCGGAACGTTTTATCGACGAGAATGAGCCGGATCTGTTGATCCTGGATTGCAGGCTTCCCGATGCCGATGGAATCGAGCTTCTCTCGCGCTTGAACAATCAATTTCCCATCGTCATGCTGACCGCTTTCGCTTCGGTCGAGAACGCGGTGAGCGCGATCAAGAACGGAGCCGCCGAATATCTGGTCAAGCCGGTCAATATTGACGAGTTGGAAGTGGTGGTGAAGCGAGCGCTTGAGAATGCCGCGATCCGTCGCGAACATCGATTCCTTAAAAGCCGGATGTCGCATGCGGCCCCCATGGTCGGCAACTCGCCGGCCCTATCCGAGGTCAACCGGCTGATCGACGCCGTGGCCGCCAGCGACATGACCGTGCTGATTCAGGGGGAAAGCGGTGTGGGCAAGGAGCTGGTGGCCAATGCCATCCATGAAAGATCCAGCCGGTCTTCGCGCAATTTCGTCGCCGTCGATTGCTGCACGCTGCAAAAGCATCTATTCGAATCGGAATTGTTCGGCCATGAGAAGGGTTCCTTCACCAGCGCCGACCGCCAGAAGAACGGTCTGATCGAAGGGGCCATCGAAGGCACGCTGTTTCTGGATGAAATCGGCGAAATCGAAGGCGCGGTGCAGGCCAAATTGCTGCGCGTATTGGAAACTGGGCGCTTCAGGCGCGTCGGCGGCACGCGCGACCATGTCGCCAATGTGCGCATCGTTGCCGCCACCAATCGCGATCTGTCCCAGATGGCGACAAGCGGGCAATTCAGATCCGACTTGTTCTATCGTCTGAACGCCTTCGTCATTACCGTTCCGCCTCTGCGCGATCGTCAGGGCGACATTGCTTCGTTGGCGTCGCACTTCATCAGCAATCACGACTTCTCGCGCCGGGTCGAGAAAATGCTGGCGCCGACGGCGCTTTCCCGCCTCGAAGCCTATTCCTGGCCGGGCAATATCCGCGAGTTGAAGAACGTGGTTGAACGCGCCATCATCCTGTCGGGCAATTCTCCGGTGATCGATGAGCGGCACCTGGCCTTGCCAAGCGATCTTGGGCCAATGCCTTCGGCGTCCATCCAGCCCACGGCTAATGGATTTTTCCTGGGTCTTGGACAAGAACCGACGCTGGAAGACATCAAAAAGGCCTATCTGGCCGATTTGCTCGAGCGTCATGCCGGGCATCGCGCCCGCGTGGCCAGGGTGCTGGGCATCAGCGAGCGCAACACCTACCGATTGATTCAGAAATTCGGCCTAGGCGAGTGATCCCATCTTTGCAAAAAGATCGGGCGGCAGTTGCCTGCCGCCCGGAAGTGGAGGGAGCTAACGTATTCACTGCTAAATCAAGTTCCTTGCAGGGCCGCCGGGCGTGGTTTGCGGGCTGCCGCCGTGATCAGTTTGCGCAGCTTGGCCAGGGCGGCATTTTCGATCTGGCGCACACGTTCGCGCGAAATGCCATAGAAGCGTGCGAAGGCCTCAAGCTTTTGCGGCTGATCGCTCAGGTGCCGTCCGGCCACAATATGGCGCTCGCGTTCGGACAAAGCGGCCAGAGCCTCTTTTAGCAATTGGCGACGCTGTTCGCTTTCCTGTCCCGCCATCGCCAGCGCCTCGGGGTCAAGGCCGGGGTCGGCCATCAAATCGCCAAGACTGGCGCTGTCTTCCTCGTGGCCAACCGGCTCGTCGAGCGAACGCATGGGGCGCGACAGAAGCGAGTCCACTTCTTCCAGCGTTTCCAGGGAAACATCCAGGCGCCTAGCCGCTTCGATCGCCAGTTCGCGGGGCAGCGGTCCCGAGCGTCCGGGCATCAATTCTGCCTTCAAGCCGCCCAGTTTGAAGAATAGGCGCTTGTGGACCTCGCTGGCCGAAATGGAGAGGGCCGAGAAATTCTTCAGCACATGGTCGAGCAGGGCGGCGCGGACCCACCATGTGGCATAGGTGGCGAATCGCACGCCGCGCTCGGGGTCGAACTTGTCCAGAGCGCGCATCAAGCCCAGATTGCCTTCGCCGACCAAATCGTCGAGCAACAGCACGCCATTCTGGAACCGGCGCGCCTGGGCGCGCACCAAGGGCTGAAAAGCCTTCACGATGCGCTCGGCCGCCTTGGGGTCTCGGCAAGACAGCCAGCGACGGGACAGAAGCGTCTCTTCTTCCGCGGTCAACGAGGCTTCATAGGGATAGGACATCAGGATCTCCTAGCTCAGTTCCTTGCTGGGAACGGATGAAAGGATGGCTTGGATCCAATGATTGGTCCAATTAATTTATATTGATATATTAATAAGAAAAACGTATTAATTAGAAATGCTCAGCATTAGACAATTGCGGGCCTTGGTGGCCTTGGCCGATACAGAACATTTTCGCAAGGCGGCTGAACGCGTGCATGTCACGCAGCCAGCCTTGAGCACGCAAATTCAATCGCTTGAGGCACATCTCGGCATCATGCTGGTCGAACGGACCAAGCGACGCGTGGTGTTCACGGCCGCCGGGCGCGCCCTGGCCGAGAGGGCTAGGGCCATTCTGGCCGGGGTGACCAATTTCGAAGCCTCGGCGCGTGCCTTTGCCTCGCCGTTGGAAGGGCTGCTCAGAATTGGCGTGGCGCCGACCTTGGGGCCTTATCTGCTGCCCCATGTCTTGCCGAATTTAAAAGCCAGATATCACAGCCTGCGCCTTTATTTGCGCGAAGAGCGGCTTGAACGGCATCTGGCCGAACTGACCAGCGGCGAGATGGACTTGGTTATGGGGCTGGGACCCCTGGACGGAGAGGGGCGCATCTCGACGCCATTGTTCAACGAGCCGCTCTGGCTGGCTTTGCCAGCCGATCATCCATTGGGCGCCAAGGAGAAAGTGCAGGCTTCAGACCTGGCTGGTTTGTCGCTGGTCTTGTTCGAGCGCGACGGCGACGGGTTGCGCGATATTGGATTGGGCCTTTGCCGCGCCAACGGCGCCAAGGAACATCCCGACTTCAAGGCGACCAGCTTGGATACATTGCGCCAGATGGTGGCTTCAGGGCTGGGGCCTTGCCTGCTGCCCGCCCTCTATGTGACGGCCGAGGCGTTGGACGACCCGCAGATCGCCATGCGTCAATTCTTCGCCCCCGCCCCCTGTCGCAGAATCGAGCTTGCTTGGCGGCGCACTGATCCCAGGGCCGAGACGTTCATGGAGCTGGCCGAACTATTGCGCCAAGTGCTTCCGGCTTCGGTCCAGGCGGTGTTTTAAGGCCTAAAAAGCGGAACGCCGCGTCGGGGGCGCGGCGTTCCTTGGGACGGCGACGGATGGGGGGTGGGGGGTTACCCGTCTACCGTCTTCTCTATGTGGGTTGGGGCCGTGTCAACGACGCTTGGTCCGATCCTTTTCCCCAACACCCAGGCGCCTTGCGCCGGCATCTCGCAATGACTTTGTTGGCCGCTTTTGATTTGGACTTAGTACAAATCAGAGGAATACCAACTGCCATCTTCTGATTTAAAAAATACTTCAAATTTTGATTTGTGGAAACAGGCAAATCATCCTTTAGTGTTTTGAAACAATAACATTATTATTTAATGATGCATTTTCATAAAATTCGATACAAATTCGATCGGTGGCGGTTCTGCGCGATTTTTTATGCCCTTGCTAGGCTGGAATGATAATATCCTTAATTATTATATTGTTGTTTAGTGCCGTTCTAAGAAGACGGACCTTCTACGGATGAAGAGAGATTGTTCCTAATGCTGTGCTGGCTCAAAAATATTTCACTCCTAACCCGCCTTGCTCAGGCCGGGCTTGTCGCTTTTTGTCTCCTCGCGTCGTTTCCCTCATTTTCGCAGGATCTGCCGGTTCGGGAATTGGTGATCCGTAGCGGGGATGGAACCGAACATCGCTTCATGGTCGAAGTCGCCGCCAGCACGGCAAGCCGGGCCAAAGGGCTGATGTATCGGCGCGTATTGGCGCCCGACGCCGGCATGCTCTTCGATTTCGAAGTGACGCTGCAAATATCGATGTGGATGAAGAATACGTTATTGCCGCTCGACATGTTCTTTGTGGTTGAAAGCGGGCGAATCGTCAACATCGCGGAGCGGACGGTGCCGGGTTCCCTTCTTGCCATCCCGGCGGACGAGCCTGTTCGATATGTGGTTGAACTGGCTGGCGGAACGGCCTCGAGGCTTCGTTTGAAGGCCGGTGACAAAGTGATCAAGGGCCTTCTTCCGTGATCTGGCATTGTCCGTCATGCCGTCAGATGTTATGACGCTCGCGCCATGACATCAGCCATCTTTGAAAAATCCATGAGCGCGCTGGCTACGATTGTGCGCTTGGTTCATCGCCATGCCCTGGCCGTCGGCTTGGGTTACGCTCTTCTGGTGGGAGCGGGCGGCTATTGGGCTGCCACTCACATCAAGATACGCACCGACACCAACGGCATGTTGTCGCCCGATTTGCCGTTCCAGCGCCTGTCTCAGGAAATTTCGAACGCATTTCCTCACCTGAACGACACGCTTCTGGTGGTGGTGGATGGCGACACGCCCGACTTGGCCGACGATGCCGCCTTGTTGCTGGCCAGCGCCTTGCGCAAGCACAACGACCTGTTTCCAAGCGTTCAGGATATCGAAGGCGAGGCTTTTTTTCGCACCAATGGACTGCTTTACGAGGATGCAGGGCAGCTTGAGTTGCTAAGCGACCGACTGGCCCAGGCGCAGCCTTTTCTTTCCAGCCTGTGGCGCGACCCCAGCCTGCGCGGGCTATTTCATATTCTGGGGATGGCTGTCGATGCCGAACGCAAAGGGCAAGTTGGCCCCGGCTTGTCGGCAAAGCCCGTTTTGGAATCCTTGGCCGAGATCGCCGAGGCGCAGGCGCAAGGGGGCTTCAAAACCTTGTCCTGGCGCAACATGATGAGCGGGCAGCCGTCCGGCAAGGCGGGACGGCGCTTCATTTTGCTGACGCCAAAGCTGGACCGCGGCTCGTTGGCACCTGGCAAGGCGGCGATGAACAAGGTGCGCGAATTGGCGCGCGGCCTGATGCTGGTGCCGGAACGCGGCGTCCGCGTGCGCCTGACCGGCTCGGTCGCCTTGGCCGACGAAGAATTGAAAAGCGTTGCCGAAGGGATGGGGTGGGCGAATGGGGCCGCTTTGCTTCTTGTCGTCGGATTGCTTGTCGTGGGGCTGCGCAATATGCGCCTCGTCGCATCGGTTCTGGTCACGCTGTTGGCGGGGCTGGTTCTCTCGACGGCCTTTGCAACCTTGGCGGTCGCCAAACTCAATCTGATTTCCGTGGCGTTCGCCGTTCTATTCATCGGCCTGGGCGTCGATTTCGGCATTCATTTCGCGCTGCGTTTTCGAGAGGCCCGCGAGCGCGGCGACGATCCGCAGCCTTCCTTGCTGTGGGCCGCCCGGACGGTTGGCGGGCCGCTGACATTGTGCGCCGTGACGGCGGCCACGGGCTTCTTCTCGTTCCTGCCTACCGACTATATCGGTCTGGCCGAATTGGGGTTGATCGCGGGGGCAAGTATGTTCATTGCCCTGATCTGCAATCTGACCTTGCTGCCCGCCTTGCTGACCTTGTGGCCGCCCCGTCTGCGGCCTGCGCCGCCCGCGGAGGCGAGTGGACGCGGACTGTTCTTGCGTCACCCCAGAATCGTGGTGGCGTTGGCGTTAGTGCTGGCGCTGGCTGGAGCTGCCTTTTTGCCGCAGGCGCGTTTCGACTTCGATCCCTTGCGTTTGAAGGATCCAAGGACGGAATCGGTGTCCACTTTGTTCGATATTGCCGATAAGCCGCGCTCGGGTCCCTATGGCGTCACGATTCTGGCGGCAAATTTGGCTGAGGCGAAGGATCTGACCAGACGTTTACGCGAATTGCCCGAAGTGGCTGAAGCCTCGTCGATCGGCGATTACGTGCCCAAGGACCAGGAGGGCAAGCTGGAGATTCTGTCGGTGACGGGCATGTTTCTGACCCCGCTGCTGGGCAATGAACGACTTCTGCCACCAACGGATGTCGCGCAACGACAGGCTTTCCAGGACTTCATTGACCTATTGGGACAATCGCAAGACCCGGTGTCGGTCAGGCTTTATTCCGCCTTGAACCGTCTTCCCGATTCGCACGAGGCCAGGGCGGAATTCGAGCGGCGCGTGGTGGGCGGCGCGCATAAGAGGCTGTTGGATTTGCGCCAGACGATGAATGCGGCGCCTTTCGGAATCGACGATCTTCCCGAAGACTTGCGCCGCAACGAGATTGCCGCCGACGGACGGATCAAGGTCAAGGCCTATCCCAAGGGCGATATGCGCGACCAAAAGGTGTTGGCCAAATTCGTGGAAGCTGTGCGCTCGGTCTCTCCCGAAGCCTCCGGCGGCCCCGTCACCATCTATGAGGCGTCGCTGGCCGTCCTGGGCGCTTTCGCCCACGCTCTAGTGATGACGCTGTCGCTGTTATTGGCCTTGATGGTTCTGTTGCTTCGGCGTCGGCGCGATGTGGCGTTGGTTTTCGCCCCCTTGCTGCTGGCGGCGCTTCTGCTGCTGCCGATCAGCGTGCTGGGCGATCTTCCTTTCAATTTCGCCAATGTGATCGTGCTGCCGCTCTTGTTCGGGCTTGGCATCGCCAATGGCATTCAGTTCGTCTACCGCGAAAGGCTCGAGAAAGACACGGCCCGCGTGCTGGCTTCCACCACGCCCAGGGCCGTTATTTTTTCGGCGCTGACAACCATGGTCTCGTTCGGAAGTCTGGCGGTTTCCAGCCATCCCGGAACCTCGAACATGGGAATCCTGCTTGCCGTGGCCCTTACACTGGTGCTGGCCGCCACGTTGTTCTTCCTGCCCGCCTTGATGCAGGTGTGGAAGCGCAGATGATACGAACGCTACTTGCCGACGGTCTTGCCGACGGCCAGTTCGTTCGACAGTTCCTCGAGACGGGCGAGAAGTCCGGCTGATCCTTTGTCGCGCAGGATCGACAGATATTGCGAACGCTGGGTGGCCAATTCGCTGACCGAGCCTTCGTAATAGACGTCGACGATGCGAAATCCGTCGGCCGAGGGCTGGACGCGATAAGAAATTGGGACCAATTTGCCCGAGCTGCGCACGATCTGACTGCTGACCATGACGCCCTGGGCGGGCGGCGGCAGCGCTTCGGCGCCCAGCGTCTCAAAACGCTCGCCCGAAAATCCAGATAGGCGCGCCGCATAGGTCGATGCCGACATGCGGCCATAGGCTTTGGTTATTTTCGCCTTCTCATCATCTGAGAAGGAGATCCAATGGCTTCCCGAAGCGATGCGGGCCATCTCTGAAAATGCGTAATTCTTTTCCAGGGCGGGCGCCAGCTTGGCATAACGTGCCTGGAAATTCTGGCCGGACTGAGCCGCTTTCATGGTCTCCAGCATGGTCTGGTGAAGGGATTCGACCACAGCCTTGGCTTGATCCAGGGATTGGGCGAAAGCCGGGGAAAGGGGGGCCAGGACAAAGGACAGAAGGGCCAGAATAAGAACACGTTTCATGAAATTTAGCCTCCAGAAAGAAACTTTGCGCTTCATAGCACGCTCCCCGGTGCTGACAAAAGCCTCCCTGTGTACCATATTATCGTGGTAATATCGCTTTTTAATCCAATGACCCCGATGGAGTACGTAATCTATGGTTGATTCCGGGCTGGCTGACATTGCGCTCACCGAGAGTGCCGCCGAACGCATCCGCATCCTGATCGAAGGCGAGGGCAATCCGGCTCTCAAGTTGCGTCTTTCGGTGCAGGGCGGCGGCTGTTCGGGATTTTCCTACGGCATCACGTTGGACGCCGAGACGCAACAAGGCGATTCGGTTTTCGAAAACCACGGCATCCAGATCGTGATCGACGACGCGTCGCTCGATTTGTTGCGGGGAACCGAGGTTGATTTCGTCGAAGACCTGTCCGGTTCGTCCTTCGTGCTTCGCAATCCCAACGCTTCATCGACCTGCGGTTGCGGGAATTCCTTCTCGGTCTAGGCCGATCATAAATCGTTGAACAGGGGAGGGGGCCGTGCCCGTGCTGGCCACCTGGAATGTCAATTCCATTCGCGCCCGCTTGCCATTGGTTCTTGAATGGACCGGGCGAGTGCGTCCGGATGTCCTGTTGTTTCAGGAAATCAAAACGGAAGCCTCCGGTTTTCCGGACATGGAATTCCGCTCGCTGGGGTATCAGTCGCTGGTGGTGGGGCAGAAAAGCTATAACGGCGTGGCGCTGTTGTCGCGTTTGCCGATTCACCCAGTCATGACCAGCTTGCCGGGCGACGAGGCTGACGCTCAGGCCCGCTATATCGAAGCGGATGTGGCGGGGATTCGGGTGATTGGGCTTTACCTTCCCAATGGCAATCCAATCGGCGCCGAGAAATTCGCCTACAAGCTGGCCTGGATGGATCGTTTGATCGCCAGGGCCAAGACACTGCTGGCCGAGGGCGTTCCCTTCCTGATGGCGGGCGATTTCAACGTCATTCCCACGGATGATGACGTATACGACCCCAAGGCGTTCGCCAGCGACGCGCTGACGCAGGAAGAAACGCGTCGCAAATGGCGCGCCTTGTTGAATCTGGGGCTGTACGACGCGTTCTCCCTCAGCCATCCCGACGCCAGACGGGCCTGGACTTTCTGGGATTATCAGGCCGGGGCCTGGCCGCGCGATCTGGGCCTGCGCATCGACTTCTTCTTGCTGTCGCCACGGCTGGTCGACAGGCTGCAAGATTGCGGCATCGACCGCGAACCCAGGGCCTTGGAAAAGGCATCCGACCATACGCCGGTCTGGTGCCGCCTGGAGGATGGGCAATGATCGCTCGCCTTCGGATATTGTCGTTGCTGCTTTTCCTGCCGCTGGCGGCAATCCCAAGCCATGCCGACGAGAATGTTCTGCCTCAGGCAGTGCGCATCGGCGTTGCCGCCATCAATGGCAACGAGGACGCCTTGCGGACTTGGTCGCCGCTGGCGGCCGAACTGGAAGCCATTCTGCCGGGCACGAAATTCTCCATCGTCCCCTTAAGCTACGGCGACGTGGAAAGGGATTTGCAGGACAACAAGGTTGATTTTCTTCTTCTGGGGCCTGCCTATTACGTCGATCTTGAAGTGCGTCGGGGCATCAGCCGTCTGGCCACACTGGTGCGCTCGACGAAATCGCACCCCTTGCATAGCCTGGGCGGCGTGATTTTGACGCGCTCCGACAGAAAAGATATCGCGACGCCGCTGGATTTGAGCGGCAAGACCATATCTGCCACGGGTGAATTGGCGCTGGGCGGCTGGCTATCTGTCATGCATGAGTTCAGGCAATTGGGGGTCGATCAAAAATCCTTCAAGAAGGTCTTGCGGGCTTCGACCTATGAAGATGCCGTGATGGACGTTCAAGAAGGTAATGCCGATGCCGCTTTCGTCCGTACGGGCACATTGGAACAATTAATCGAAGACGGGCGGATCGCGCCATCCGAGATGCGGGTGTTACGTTTTGCCTCGATTCCGACAGGTTTCCCCTTGTCGATCAGCACGCGCGCCTATCCGGAATGGGCCTTTGCCAAAGCGTTGAACACGCCTGAGGAATTGGCTAAACGCGTTGCCGTGGCCCTGCTGTCTCTGCCTCCTCGGACCCGGCTGAAAATGGTGGCGGGAGTCGAGGGTTTTACCGTGCCGCTCGATTACGCCCCGGTGCATGATCTGTTGCGCGCCCACAAGCTGGGACCCTATGCGCAAAACAAGAACCAAACCTTGCTGGAATTGCTTGAGGAACACGCCGTCTGGGTCTTGGGTGGCGGTTTGCTTTTACTCGTTTTCAGCGGCGCTGCCATGGGGATGGCGATGATCAATCGCCGCTTGGCTCTGTCGCGACTCGATATGCTAAGGCTGCGAGACCAGTTGGAACATACGGTTTCAGAACGCACGCGCGACCTTGAAGCCGAGGTCGAGCGGCGCAAGCAGGCCGAGTTGGACCGTAGGGAGGAAGCCCAAAGGGTCAAGGTTTCCCTGGTTCAGACCGTAAAAGCCGTCGCACTGACCGTGGAAATGCGCGATCCCTACATGTCGGGCCACCAGCAGCGTGTGGCCGTTCTGGCCCAGGCCATCGCTCAGGAAATGAATCTGGCCCCGGACGTCGTGGAATGCATCTATTTGGCCGGGCTGGTGCATGACATTGGCATGATTTACGTTCCCAGCGAAATCACCAACCGGCCGGGTCCGTTAAGTGAGCTCGAGTTCGAAATTGTCAAGAGTCACCCCCTGATCGGCTGCGACATCATGTCAACGATCGATCTTCCATGGCCGATCGCCAAAGCGGTGCTCAATCACCACCGCTTCCTGGATGGCACAGGCTATCCGCAAAATCCTGACGAAGAGATACCGCTGGAAGCCCGCGTCCTGTGCGTGGCCGATATCGTCGAGGCCATGTGCTCGCACAGGCCCTATCGGCCCCCGCTGCCTCTGGAAAAAGCCTTGGCCTTCATCGAAGAGGGGCGGGACGTTCGCTTTGATGCAGAGGTCGTCGATGCCTGTAAGCGGGTGATGGAGACCCATGGGGTCCTGATCTGGCAGTAACAAATTACATTCTTAGGCTGTTCAACCTCCTTCCATTAGGCTATATGCATAAAAAAACAGGCGGCACAAAAAGCCGCCTGGGACGGAAGGAACGAGAGGAGACGGCAAAATGACGTGGAATGCCAGGATGTTGCTGGCTGCGTTGGCGTGGGCTGGGCTGGTTTTCGGCAGTGCCGCCGCCTCCGAGACGTCTGTGGGACAGGCTATCGACCAGTCCGCGACGGGAGTTCGGCCCGCCATCGAGAATAGTCGCTGCCTGCGTTGCCATGGCGACCACGAAGACAAGTTCACCCTTCGCCCGGACGGAAGCCAGCAAAATATCTTCATTGAAAACAGCGTTCTGGAACTGAGCGTGCATGGCAAGGTGGCCTGCACCGGTTGCCATAGCGATGTCGTGAAGCTGCCGCATGCGAAACCCCTGGCTAAAAGCATTTCCTGCGTTTCTTGCCACAAGCAGGAGTGGGACAAGGTCAAGGATGCGCCCGATCCCAAGCATGAGCGTTTGGGCTTGGTCATGCGCCAGACCGAGGATTATCTGCACTCGGCCCACGCCAAGCCCAGGGGGCAAGACCAGTCCAGGGTCAACGCCTCTTGCTACGACTGCCATGACGCTCACGCCATCGGCGCTCCCGGCGAAGCCCAGCGGGTCTTGCACCGTCTGAAGAATCCCGAAGTTTGCGGGCGATGCCACGAGAAGGAAAAAACCGACTATCTGGCATCCGTTCACGGCAAGGCGATCACCGAGAAGAAGGACGACAAATCCGCCGTCTGCTCCGATTGCCATACGATGCACGCCATCGGCTCGCCCAAGAACGATCCGGTCAAGCTGGCGATCACCCAAAATTGCGGCGATTGCCACAAAGAGGCGCAGAAAACCTATCTGGCCTCCTATCACGGTCAGGTCAACCGGCTGGGATACGCCAACACAGCCAAATGCTTCGATTGTCACGGCGGGCACAGCATTCAGAAAAGCGACGATTCCACATCGCGCCTGCATGCCGACAACCGTCTGAAGACCTGCGAGACCTGCCACAAGAACGTAACACCCGGTTTCGCCAGTTTTCAGGCCCATGGCAACCCCCAGGATCCCAAGAAGTATCCAGCCCTTTACTGGGCCAATCTGTTCATGCAGACCCTGATCATCAGCGTCATGGCGTTCTTCTGGGGCCATGTTCTGTTGTGGCTGTATCGCGAGTTGATGGACAGGCGCAAGGGCATCGGCTACGTCGAGAATTTGGATCAGCCGGAAACCGTTTACTTCCGCCGCTACAGCGCGACCTGGCGTTGGATACACCTGCTTTTCGCCGTCGCCACCATGGTTCTGGCGCTGACGGGCACCACGCTGCTTTTCTCGCACACGGATTGGGCCAAGAACATCATCGCCTTCATCGGCGGCCCCAAGGTGGAAGCCATCGTTCACCGTACGGCGGCCACGATTTGGATCTCGATTTTCCTGATCCATCTCGCCATTGCTTGCACCAATATCTGGCGCAACCGCAAAACCTTCAAATGGTTCGGCTATTCATCGATGCTGCCCAACATGAAGGATGTGCATGACGTGCTGAACATGTTCCGCTGGTTCTTCGGACTTGGGCCGCGCCCGGAATTCGACCGCTGGACCTATTGGCAGAAGTTCGATTACTGGGCGCCGTTCTGGGGTGCTGCCATCATCGGCATTTCCGGCATGGTGTTGTTCCTGCCCACCTTGACGGCTTCCTTCCTGCCGGGCTGGGTGTTCAACATCGCCACGCTGGTTCATGCCGAAGAGGCGCTTCTGGCGACAGTGTTCTTGAACACGGTGCATTTCTTCAACGTGCATTTCAGGCCCAGCCGTTTCCCGATGAGCACGACCATTTTCACCGGCGCCATTCCACTCGACGAATTCAAGCACGATCACAGGATCGAGTATGAACGTCTGAAAGCCAGTGGCGAGTTGGAAAAGCATCTGGTCAAGCGCATTTCGCGTCGCGTGGACATGGCCTCGACTTTCGCGGCCAGCGTCTTGATCGTGGCAGGGCTGACGCTTCTGACCTTGGTGCTTATCGGCCGCGTTACCATGCCTTGATGGAGAGAGCGATGCGTAGGATTTTCCTGGTTCTTGCTCTGGTCTGCCTATCCTTCGCGGCGCAGGCGCGGACGGACGTCACCATCTTGGCCCGCACCTGCAACAACTGCCATGGCGTGGGAGGGGTCAGCGCCGGCGCCTCCATGCCGTCCATTGGCGGGCTGCAGCGCGATTACCTGCGGCGCGTCATGAAACAGTGGAAATATGACGAGCGCAGCGCCATCACCATGAGCCGCATCGTCAAAGGGTTCAGCGACGACGAAATCGACGCGCTTGCCGACTATTTTGCAAAACAGCCCTGGACGCCGGTCGTGCAAAAGACGTCGCCCGAAGCGATGGACAAGGGGTTGGCGACGGTTTCCAAAATCTGCACCGACTGTCACGGCAAGGCCGGTTCGGACCCCGATGTGGATGCGCCCAATCTGAACGGTCAGTGGGCGAGATATATGGAACTCGAGCTAGAAAAATACCGAAGCGGCGAGTTCAAGATGCCGCATCGAAAGATGAAAAAGGCGATCCATGAAGCGTCCCCGGCGGACGCCGCCGCCGCCGCACGCTATTTCGGCGCTCAGAGCAAGTAAGGAAAGCCCATGTCTTCGATCGATCGCCGCAATTTCCTAAAGACCTTGACCGCAGCAGCGGGCGCGTCCGTTCTCAGCATTCCCAAGGCATGGTCCGCATCCGCCATCAAGGCTCGGGTCGTGGTCATTGGCGGCGGCTTCGGCGGGGCCACGGCGGCCAGATATCTGCGCATGCTCGATCCTGGAATCGAGGTGACGCTGATCGAGCGGGGAACGCGCTATACCTCGTGCCCCTTGTCCAACGAAGTCCTTTCCGGCTCTCGTGACATCAAAAGCCTGCAGGCCGGTTATCAGGGGCTGGCGCGCCGCGGCGTTCAGGTCGTGCATAACGAGGTAACCCAGGTCGATCCCGTCGGCAAGAAGGTGAGCACGGCTGAAGGCAACAGCTTTTCCTATGACGCCCTGGTGATGGCTCCCGGCGTCGATTTCGATTATGGCGCGTTCAAGGGGCTGACAGCCGAATTGTCCGAGACGCGCTTGCCGCACGCTTGGAAGGCTGGACCGCAAACTTTGCTGTTGAAGCAGCAGCTTGAGGACATGCCGGATGGCGGCAGATTCATCATCGTCGTTCCCAAGGGACCGTTCCGTTGTCCTCCCGGTCCATACGAGCGTGCCGCCCAGGTGGCGATGTATTGCCAGCATCACGGCAAGAAAAAGTCCAAAATCCTGATTCTCGATTCCAACGACAGTTTTTCGAAACGTCCCCTGTTCGAGGAAGCCTGGAAGGCGCTTTACGGCTATGGCCAAGGCGGCATGATCGAATGGGTTGCTGCGGCAAACGGCGGCAAAGTCGAAGAGGTCAATCCCAGCGCCATGACCTGTCTGAACGGCTTCGACGAGTTCAAGGGCAACGTCATCAACATCATTCCGCCGCACCGCGCAGGCAAGATTGCCCGCGATGCAGGCTTGGCGAATTTCAAGGACGCTTGGTGCGCCGTTAAGCCTGAGAATATGGAATCGACAGCCCACAAGGATGTCTATGTCATCGGCGACGCCTGTGTGGGCGGCGATCTGGCTGGCAATAACGCTTTCCCCAAATCGGCCCATATGGCCAATTCCCAGGCCAAGATCGTGGCCGCCAGTCTTGTGGCGAAGATCAACGGCATGCCCCAGCCGACGCCCGTCTATACCAACACCTGCTATAGCGTTGTGGCCCATGATTGGGGTTTCTCGGTCGTGCATCTGTTCCGGGTCGAGAACGGGCAGTGGGTCTATATCAAGGAAGGCAGCGGCATATCGCCGGTGACCTTCGGCACTAAGGAAGCGCCCCGTCCGGTTCCGCGCATCTATCGCAAGATGGAAGTGGATTACGCCGACGGCTGGTTGCGCAACATTCTCTCCGACGGCTTTTCGTGAGACTTGATCGTTGTGAACCGGAGTTAATGAGGTCGTTCTAATCTGTTGCCAATTTTCATTGTCTTGACCGTCATCAAAGATGGCGGGTTGTTCCAGGCATAGTTTTTACACTCAAAAAAAACTGCGCCAGGAAAAGGATACAGCAATGAATTTTGGGATCGGCAAGCGTTTGTGGATCGGTTTCGGCGTCTTGTGCCTGCTCTTGGGCTTGGTCACCGGTTTTGTCGTCTTTGAGGTCCGCCAGATCGATACCGCCAGCGAGCGCATGTACACATTGCGCATGCCGGTAGCCGAGACCAGTTCTTCGATCAAGACGCAGCTTTATGTCTCTTTGGCCGCTTTGCGCGGCTATATGCTGACCGGCAACCCGCAATTCAAGGATGCGCGCGCCGAGGCCTGGGCGACGACGACCACGCTTGGCGACCTGATGGACAAGCTGGCTGTTCGCTTCACCAACAAGAAAAACGCTGAGATGTGGGCTGCGGTCAAATCCTTGCTGGGCGAACTGCGCCAAGCCCAGGACGATGCCGAGGCCTTGTCGTTGACCGATCCCAAGGGAGCGCTTGGCGTATTGACCGAACGCGCTCTGCCCAGAGTGGCCAAGTTGGTCGATTTGATCGATGGCGAAAGAGATAGCACTGGGAAAAGGACCGGCGGCATCGTTGCCGACCAGCGCAAACTTCTGGAATCCGATACCGGGGCGGTGGCTTCCATGGTCTCGCAGTTGAATTGGGTGGCTTGGATATCGCTGTTGCTGGGGCTGGGCTTGGCGGGCGTCATCGCCTGGATCACCTCGCGCTCCATCGTGCCGCCCTTGGTGCAGATGACCTCCGCCATGGATCAGTTGGCGGGCGGGAATCTGTCCGTCGCCATCCCGGATAGCCAGCGCCAGGATGAAATCGGCGCCATGGCCAAGGCCATGCATATTTTCCGTTCGAATCTGGCGCGCCAGCGCGAGCTTGAGGCCGAGCAGGAAGCCCAGCGGGCCGCCAGAGAGCAGCGGGCCAAGCATATCGAGAGCATCACCGCCGGTTTCGATCAGGAAGCCACGGGGCGCGTGCAGGCGGTGTCGGGAGCGGCCCGGCAGATGAACGTGACGGCGCAAGGTCTGTCGGCAACCGCCGACCAGACCAGCCGACAGGCGACGGCTGTTTCGGCGGCGGCCGAGGAAGCCAGCACGAATGTGCAAACCGTGGCGGCGGCGGCCGAAGAATTGTCCAGTTCGATCGACGAAATCACCCGCCAAGTGACGACCAGCTCGCGCATTTCCGCCCAGGCCATGGAAGAGGCCGGGAAGACGCAGGAAATCATGAACGGCCTTACGGATGCCGCCAGCCGCATCGGCGAAGTCGTGCATCTGATCAACGACATCGCTTCGCAGACCAATCTGTTGGCCTTGAACGCGACGATTGAGGCGGCCAGGGCGGGCGAGGCGGGCAAGGGATTCGCCGTGGTCGCCAACGAGGTGAAAAGCCTTGCCAACCAAACGGCCAAGGCGACCGACGAAATCACGTTGCAGATCGCTTCCGTGCAGCAGCAGACCCAGCAGGCGGCCCAGGCCATTCAGGGGATCGTCGGCGTCATCAACCAGATCGGCGAAATTGCCTCTGGCATCGCCAGCGCCATGGAGGAACAGTCGGCCGCCACCAATGAAATCGCCCGCAATGTCGAGCAGGCGGCGGCGGGAACCCGCGAAGTGACCGACAATGTGACCGGCGTTCAAGAGGCCGCGGGGCAGACCGGCGAGGCCGCCTCGTCGGTCCTGACGGCGGCAGGTGACTTGTCGGAACAGTCCGACCATCTAAGCCAAGCGGTTCGCCGCTTCCTGGATGCGGTCAAGAGCGCCTGATCCCCTGGAAACTGGCGGTCAGACGTGCTATCCAGCCCTTGTAACAAGAGCGAGGGATGGGACATGCGCCGCAAGCTGATAGCCGGAAACTGGAAGATGAACGGCCTGCTGGCCGATGGCGTGGCCTTGGCCGCCGGTGTGGCCGAATTGGCCAAGCCCCGCAGCCATAAGTGCGATATTCTGATCTGCCCCCCTTACACGCTGCTGATCGAGACGGTGCGCGCCGTGACCGGGTCTTCGGTCGCCGTGGGCGGCCAGGATTGCCATGCCAAGGTTTCAGGCGCCCATACTGGCGACGTGTCGGCCCAGATGCTGACCGATCTGGGGTGCCGCTACGTTATCCTGGGCCATTCCGAACGGCGCGCCGATCACGGCGAATCGGATGCCCTGATCAAGGCCAAAGCCCAGTCGGCGCTGGCCGCCAATCTAACGCCCATCGTCTGCGTGGGGGAAACCGAGTCCCAGCGCGATTCGGGCAAAACGCTTGAGATTGTGGCCGGTCAGTTGAAAGGCTCGCTGCCCGATGGCGGCACGGCGGAAAAAGTGGTCATCGCCTATGAACCCGTCTGGGCCATCGGCACCGGGCGCACGCCCACCCTGGACGAGGTTCAGGAAGTCCATGCCATGATCCGGCGCGAGTCGGGCCTGGGTCAGGGGCTGCGAATCCTCTATGGCGGCTCGATGAAGCCCTCGAACGCCAAGGAATTGCTGGCTTTGCCCGATGTGGACGGCGGTTTGATTGGCGGCGCCAGTCTGAAAGTCGAAGATTTCTGGGCGATCGCAACGGCTTGTCCCTGAATTCGCACAAACCCCTAGCCAAAGCCGGATCGGGGTATTAAAACGGCACAACTCAAGGCTTTCGGTGTCGTCATGGAAAATGTTCTTCTGGTCATTCATCTGTTGCTTGCCATCGGTTTGGTCGGCGTCATCCTTTTGCAGAAAAGTGAGGGCGGCGTGCTGGGCATGGGTGGTGGCGGCGGTGGATTCATGACCGGCCGCTCGGCGGGCAATCTTCTGACCCGCACCACGGCGATTCTGGCCACCGGCTTCATTCTGACCAGCTTGGCGCTGGCCCTGATCGCCAACGGCAAGCGGGTTGACCGTTCGATCATGGATCAGCCTGCCGCCACGCAGGAAGCTCCGGCGGCTTCGCCCGCACCGGCCAAGCCGGTGGAACCTTCCGCTCCCGTCGCGCGCTGAGGGCTTCATGACGGAGCCCAAAAAACCCCGCTTCATCTTCATCACGGGCGGGGTCGTCTCCTCGCTTGGCAAGGGTCTGGCTTCCGCGGCGCTGGGCGCCTTGTTGCAGGCCAGGGGGCTTAAGGTCCGCCTGCGCAAGCTGGACCCCTATCTCAATGTCGATCCGGGGACCATGAGTCCTTATCAGCATGGCGAGGTCTATGTGACCGACGACGGCGCTGAGACCGATCTCGATCTTGGCCATTACGAACGCTTCACCGGCGTCTCGTCGCGCCAAAGCGACAACATCACCACCGGGCGCATCTATTCCACGGTGATCGCCAAGGAACGCCGGGGCGACTATCTGGGCGCCACCGTTCAGGTCATTCCGCACGTCACCGACGCCATCAAGGAATTCGTGTTGTCCGACACGGGCGATGCCGATTTCATACTGTGCGAAATTGGCGGCACGGTTGGCGACATCGAAGGCTTGCCTTTCTTGGAAGCCATCCGCCAGTTGGGCAACGAGTTGGGGCGCGAGCGCACCATGTTCGTGCATCTGACCTTGCTGCCCTATATCCCCACGGCGGGCGAGTTGAAGACCAAGCCGACGCAGCATTCCGTCAAGGAGCTGTTATCCGTCGGCATTCAGCCCGACATGCTGATGTGCCGTGCCGACCGCCCCATTCCGGCGGGCGAGAAGCGTAAGATAGCGCTTTTTTGCAACGTGCGCCCAGATGCCGTGGTGCCTGCGCTTGATGTCGACAATATCTATCAGGTGCCGATCAGCTATCACGAAGAAGGCATGGATCGCGCGGTGCTTCAGCATTTCGGCATGGACGACGGCAAAGAGCCTGATTTGTCTCGCTGGTGCGGCATCACCAACACGGTGCGTCATCCCGAGGGCGAGGTGACCATCGCCGTCGTCGGCAAATACACCGTGCTGCTCGATGCCTACAAGTCGCTTTCCGAAGCGTTGACTCACGGCGGCATCGCCAACAACGTGAAGGTGAAGCTGGATTGGCTGGACGCCTCGATCTTCGAGACCGAGGAAGGGGCGCTTCAGCGGCTGGAAGGCGTTCACGGCATTCTGGTGCCGGGCGGCTTTGGCGAGCGAGGCACCGAAGGCAAGATCGCCGCGGCGCAGTTCGCCCGCGAACACAATGTTCCGTATTTCGGCATCTGCTTTGGCATGCAGATGGCGGTGATCGAGGCGGCGCGCCATCTGGCGGGCCATCCCAACGCCTCTTCGACCGAGTTCGGCCCCACCGGCGAAGCGGTGGTCGGCCTGATGACCGAATGGATGAAGGGCAACCAGTTGGAAGTGCGCCGTTTGGGCGGCGATCTGGGCGGCACCATGCGCCTCGGCGCCTTCGAATGCCATTTGAAGCCGGGATCGAAAGTGCGCGAGATATACGGCGCCGACGTGATCTTCGAGCGCCATCGCCATCGCTATGAAGTGAACCTGAACTACAAGGACGATCTTGAGAAGGCGGGATTGCTGTTCTCGGGCATGTCGCCCGACGGACTGCTGCCCGAGATCGTGGAAATTCCCGACCATCCCTGGTTCGTCGGCGTGCAGTTCCATCCCGAATTGAAAAGCCGCCCCTTCGAGCCGCACCCGTTGTTCACCTCGTTCATCGCAGCCGCCGTGGCGCAAAGCCGATTGGTGTAAGGATGACCCATCACGTCGCTGTCGGGAACGTGACCTTCGGCAACGATCTGCCGCTGGCCCTGATCGCCGGTCCCTGCCAGATGGAAAGCCGCGACCACGCCATGGAATGCGCCGAGGCGCTGGTGGGCATGGCAGCCCAATTGGGCATCGGCCTGATCTTCAAGGCTTCCTATGACAAGGCCAACCGCACGTCGGTGTCGGGTCAACGCGGCATGGGCATGGACAAGGCTTTGCCGGTTTTTGCCGAGATCAAACAGCGTTTCGGCTGCCCGGTGCTGACCGACATTCATGAAACCATTCACGCGGCCCCGGTGGCCGAAGTGGTGGACGTGCTGCAAATTCCCGCCTTTCTGTGCCGTCAGACCGATCTGTTGCTGGCGGCGGGCAATACCGGGCGCGTGGTCAATGTGAAGAAGGGCCAGTTCCTAGCCCCCTGGGATATGGAGAATGTCGCCAAGAAGGTCGCCAGCACGGGCAACGGCAATATTCTTTTAACCGAACGCGGCGCCAGCTTCGGCTATAACACGCTGGTGGTCGATTTTCGCGGCATTCCCATTATGGAGCGCACCGGCTATCCGGTCATCTTCGACGCCACCCATGCCGTGCAATCGCCGGGCGGGCAGGGCAACGCCTCGGGGGGGGATCGCAGCATGGTGCCGCATCTGGCCCGCGCCGCCGTCGCCATCGGCGTTGCCGGACTGTTCATTGAATGCCATCCCGATCCCGATCATGCGCCCAGCGACGGCCCCAACATGATCGCGCTGAAGGACATGCCCAAGCTGCTTTTAAATCTGCTAGCTTTCGACAGAATCGCCAAACAAGGAGATGCGTCATGACCGCCATCATCGATATTCACGCCCGCGAAATTCTTGACTCGCGCGGCAATCCCACCGTCGAGGTGGATGTCATTCTGGAAAGCGGGGCCTTCGGGCGCGCCGCCGTTCCGTCGGGCGCTTCGACCGGCGTTCACGAGGCTTGCGAGTTGCGCGACGGCAACAAGAAGCGCTATGGCGGCAAGGGCGTGTTGAAGGCCGTTGAATCGGTGAACGGCGAAATCTACGACGCGCTGTCAGGCATGGATGGCGAAGATCAGGTCGCCATCGATCGCACGATGATCGAGCTGGACGGCACCAAGAACAAGAAGCGTCTGGGCGCCAACGCCATTCTGGGCGTGTCGCTGGCGGTCGCCAAGGCGGCGGCCGAGGAAGCCGGCCTGCCGCTATATCGCTATATCGGCGGCACATTTGCCCATACGTTGCCGACGCCGATGATGAACATCATCAATGGCGGCGCGCATGCCGACAATCCCATCGACATTCAGGAATTCATGATTGTTCCGGCGGGCGCGCCCAGCTGCGCCGAAGCCATCCGCTATGGCGCGGAAGTTTTCCACGCCCTCAAGAGCGAATTGAAGAAAGCCGGACACAACACCAATGTCGGCGATGAGGGCGGTTTCGCTCCCAATCTGAGCAGCGCCGAAGAAGCCCTGGATTTCATCATGAAGGCTATCGCCTCGGCGGGTTTCAAAGCGGGGAAGGATATCTTCCTGGCCCTCGACCCAGCTTCCAGCGAATATTACAAGGACGGCAAATATGTCATGGTCGGCGCCAAGAAAACGCTTGATGGAAAGGGGAATGCCGCCTTTTTCGAGAAGCTGGTGAAGGCCTATCCCATCGTCTCGATCGAGGATGGCTGCGCCGAGGACGATTGGTCGGGCTGGAAGATCATGACCGAGAAGCTGGGCAACCAGATCCAGTTGGTGGGCGACGATCTATTTGTCACCAATCCCGAGCGACTGAGCCAGGGCATCAAGCAGGGCATCTGCAATTCGATCCTGATCAAGGTGAACCAGATTGGTTCGCTGACCGAAACCCTGGAGACCGTCGAGATGGCGCACAAGGCGGGTTATACCTGCGTCATGAGCCATCGTTCCGGCGAGACCGAGGATTCGACCATTGCCGATTTGGCCGTCGCCACCAATTGTGGGCAGATCAAGACGGGATCGCTGTCGCGCTCGGATCGCATGGCGAAATACAATCAGCTGATCCGTATCGAGGAAGAGCTGGGCGGCGCCGCCAAATATGCCGGCATCGGCGCCTTCAAGCGCTAATATCATCATATCCGCGTAGGAAAGGGAGCGCTGTCGGCGCTCCCTTTTTCGTTCAGATATCCTTCAGTTGGGGTTCAGCGCCCATTCATCGTCGATCCGCCATCTTCATGCGTGTGATGAAGGTCACAGAAGTCCTGTGACGTTCGACACTGTGCGGCTTTGATGGTTCAGACAATCTGCGCCACGCAAGTTCACCACCCCACGGAGAGATCATATGATGAAAATTTCCACCCTGGCTTTGGCCATCGCTCTGTCGCCTGCCATTGCCCTGGCTGCCAACGCCAATGACGGTATGAAGTCGTCTGCCCCGGCCAGCGAAGCCGCAGCTTCGCAGAACCTGCTGTCGCCCGAACGTATCCGCGAATTGCTGGTGGCCCAGGGCGCTTTGCATGTGTCGCCTTTGAAGCGTGTCAGTTCGAACGAGTACGAAGCCAAGATTCTGACCGCCGCCAAGGGCTGGAACAAAGTCTTCATCGATGCCAGGACGGGTCAGGTGACCGACGACCCAATGCGGGCCTTTCGCCACTAAGCCAGGGGTTGGGCGCTAAGTTTGCATCTATATGTTGACTATGCAGAACATATCGAGTTGAGAACGATCCGAGTCGCGGAACAAGAATCCAAATGCGGAACATTTGCGAACACACTGAATCCAAATAACTTTTTTATAAATAGCCTCTTGACGCCGCGACTCGGGCGTGATTCCGTGGTTGGCATGAACACGATGCAAGAATTGCGTCGGCGGCTGAAAGCCATCCTGCCAACCCTGCTGGGGCTTTGTGTGTGCGCCTATTTCGGATTCCACGCCATCCAAGGCGATCGGGGTGTGATCCGGCTTCTCAACTTGAAGCAAGAGTTGAAGCAGGCGGAAGAGACCTTCGTCGTCGTCCATTCAGAAAGAACTGCTTGGGATTCCCGGGTTTCTGGCTTGAAGCCCGGTTCGCTCGATCCCGACCTGATTGAGGAACGCGCCCGCGTCGAATTGGGCATGGGCAAGAATGGCGAGCGCGTTATCTTCCTGAATGGAAATCAGTAAGTCCCTGTCCCTCATGTGCGATGTCGATTTTGTAATCGAGTTGCCCTTTGCCGTCGGGATGGAGCGAAGCGACTGGGCGCAAGAGCGCCCCGCGAGCATTCCTGCGAGCGTGAGCCAAGTGAGCGGAGCGAACGCCCGGCGCTTGAGGGATGGCCTACAATTTCGGCAGCAATCCGCCAGCCTTCTTGCCGTTCAGCATAATCTGTCCATCGGGCGCGATATCGATTTTGTAATCGAGTTGCCCTTTGCCGTCCGGGATGCCGGTGGCGCTCAGGATTCCCAAAACCGCCATTGACGACAGTAGTCCTGCCGAGCCGCCTTGGCTCAGTCCTTTCAGCCGCTCCTGAACGCCCGATAGTTTCGCCGTAAAAGCGCCGGTGGTGGGGGCCTTTGGCGGGAAGCGGGCGTCGCCCACCAGTTTGGCGGTCAGATGCGCCGAACGGGCTTGCCCATCGGTCAGAGTCAGTTTCGCGTTGTGCCTGTGCAAGATGGGTTCGATCCGCGACCACAGCGCCTTACCGAACGGGTTCGAGCCATCGGCGGCGGCGGGCAGGATTTGGGCCAGGGCCTCGCGCCAATCGAACGGATCGACGATCCCTTTTAGGCTAAGCTGGGTTGGGTTGATTTCCTGCGGCGCGCCCGGCGTGCTGGGGGCGGGCGACAGATGGCGCCAAGCGAAATTCAGCCGCCCGGTTTCCTTCAGCGGTTTCTGCGCCAGTTCCAGGCGGCCTTGATCGATTTGGATCACGGTGCGGTCGGCGGCGCGGTAGCCGTGCAAGTTCAACAGATCGACGACGCCCTGGAATGAGCCATCCGGGCTGCTGGCGTTCAGCTTGACGCTGGCGGCGGTGATGTTGTCGCCCGATGCGAATTCGACGCCGACCGTTTCTAGATCTATCTTCAGTTTTGTAAAGACCTCTCGCTTGGGGTCCCACTGGCCATCGATGCGGTTGCGGCCGATCTTGGCGGCGGCCCTGACCTGTCCGCCCGCCACGAAACGGATCATGTCCGACACATGTCCCGAAACCGTCCAGCCGCCTTGCGAGGGGGTGAGCAGGAATTCGGACGGGCCGAAATCGATGGTCGCCAGATTGTTTCCCCCGGTTGGGGCCAGCCAAGCCAGTTCCGACACTTTCACCGTAAAACCGCCGGAACCGGCGGGCAGGACATGGATGGGCTCGGCGAAGGACAATTTACCTTCGCCGGGTTTGTCCTGGGTCCAGGCCGACAGGGCTTGGCCTAGGCGGTTTTTGAAACCTTGGGCGTCTTCGGCTTTTGCTGGAAAGGCCAGGGCGAGAAAGGCGAGGATCAGGGCGGATTTGCGCATGGAGTTCCAGATACGTGGAAATCATGGCATTTGCAAGGCAGTGCCGTCCTGTTTGGCGCCAGGGCAGCGGCAAGAGATCACAACATAATGCATACCCCCATGCGCGGCTGGGGGGTATGCAAGCCAAGGCGTGCCAACTATCCTCTGCCGGTCCAAGAATAAAGGAGTTCCAGATGCCTGCCCTGCGCTCACGCACCTCGACCCATGGCCGCAACATGGCTGGCGCCCGCGGACTTTGGCGCGCCACCGGCATGAAGGACGAGGATTTCGGCAAGCCGATCATCGCCGTGGTGAATTCCTTCACCCAATTCGTTCCCGGCCATGTACATCTGCGCGAGATCGGCCAGATGGTGGCCCGCGAGATTGAGCGGGCAGGGGCCGTGGCCAAGGAATTCAACACCATCGCCATCGACGACGGCATCGCCATGGGCCATGGCGGCATGCTTTACAGTCTGCCGTCGCGCGATCTGATCGCGGACTCGGTCGAATACATGGTCAACGCCCATTGCGCAGACGCCATGGTCTGCATCTCGAATTGCGACAAGATCACGCCCGGCATGATGATGGCCGCCATGCGCTTGAACATTCCCACCGTCATGGTTTCCGGCGGACCGATGGAAGCGGGCAAGGTGGTGATTGGCGGCAAGACCCGCGCCGTCGATCTGATCGACGCCATGATCCAGGCCGCCAATCCGGCGACCAGCGACGAGGACGTCACCGCCTATGAGCGTTCAAGCTGCCCGACCTGTGGTTCCTGCTCGGGCATGTTCACCGCAAACTCTATGAATTGTCTAGCCGAGGCGTTGGGATTGGCGCTGCCCGGAAATGGCTCGCTGGTCGCCACGCATGCCGACCGCCGCGAATTGTTCGTGCGCGCCGCCCATCTGGCGGTGGAGATCACCAGACGCTGGTACGAGAACGAAGACGCCAGGGTTCTGCCGCGTTCGTTGGCCAGCATGAAAACCTTCGAAAACGCCATGGCGCTCGATATCGCCATGGGCGGCTCGACCAACACCGTCTTGCATCTGCTGGCTATCGCAAGGGAAGCGGGAACCGATTTTACGATGAACGATATCGACCGCCTGTCGCGCAAGGTGCCGCATCTGTGCAAGGTGGCTCCCTCGACCCCCGACTACCATATGGAAGACGTGCATCGCGCGGGTGGCATTATGGCCATTCTGGGCGAGTTGGACCGTTTGGGATTGATTCATCGCGACGTGCCCACCGTGCACAGCCCCACCTTGGCCCAGGCGCTCGAAGAATGGGATGTCATGCGCACGAAGTCGCAGGAAGTGGCGGCCTTTTATCGTGCTTCGCCGGGCGGCAAGCCAACCATCAAGGCTTTCTCTCAATCCAAGCGCTATCGTTCGCTTGATCTGGACCGCAAGCATGGTTGCCTGCGCGAGGGCGCTCATGCCTATAGCCAGGATGGCGGTCTGGCCGTGCTGTTTGGCAATCTGGCCGAACAGGGCTGCATCGTCAAAACGGCGGGCGTCGATGCCTCCATCCTAACCTTTGCTGGTCCCGCCCAGGTTTACAACAGTCAGGACGAAGCTGTCGAAGCCATCTTGAACGGCAAGGTCAAGGCGGGCGATGTGGTGATTGTGCGCTATGAAGGGCCTCGGGGCGGACCCGGCATGCAAGAGATGCTGTATCCCACCAGCTACATCAAGTCGATGGGCCTGGGCAAGGAATGCGCCCTGATCACCGACGGGCGTTTTTCAGGCGGGACGGCAGGCCTTTCGATCGGCCACGTCTCGCCGGAAGCCGCCGAAGGCGGCCTGATCGGCTTGGTCGAGACCGGCGATCGGATCGAGATCGACATTCCGAAACGTCGCATTCAATTGGCGGTGCCCGATGACGTGCTGGCGGGCCGCAGGGCCGCCATGCTGGCCAAGGGGGCCGACGCCTGGATGCCGTTGGGCCGCGACCGCAAGGTTTCGCAGGCGCTTCAAGCCTATGCGCTGATGGCGACCAGCGCCGCCCAGGGTGCCGTGCGCGACCTGTCCAAACTGACCCGCAAGGTCTGATCGATGCCAGCCCCAGGGGGTGCTAGCGGCCATCTGGACCGTTTCGTGCGCGATCGTCTGCCCTTGCCAAGTCAGATGCCGGATTTCGATTACTCGGCCCCACATCTGCATGGCTGGCCGGATCGTCTGAACGCCGCCGCCGAATTGGTGGACCGCGCTTGTTCGCTGGGATTTGCCGACAAGACCGCCACCATCTGGGAAGGCACGGTTTGGAGCTTTGCTCATCTTAAAGACCGTTCCGAGCGCATTGCCCGCGTGCTGGTCGAGGATTGGGGGCTAGCACCCGGCAATCGGGTTCTGCTGCGAGGAACGAATTCCCCCATGCTGCTGGCGGCCTGGCTGGGCGTCGTGCGGGCTGGCGGCATCGCCGTCACCACCATGCCTTTGCTGCGCGCCAAGGAATTAGGTTTCATTCTGGAGCGCGTGAATATCCGCCATGCGCTATGCGAGGCATCGCTTGCCGAGGAAATGATCCTGGCCGCCGAGAAGGCGGGCGAACCAACTAAGGTTGGATTGTTCCATCCTGTGGGAACCGGCGATGGCGACTTCGAACGCGCCATGGAAGCCAAGCCGTCTGGCGGCAAGGTGGCCGACACGTCGGCCGATGATCCGGCGCTGATCGTCTTTACATCGGGCACCACCGGCCATCCCAAGGCCGCCGTCCATTATCACCGCGACGTGATCGCGGTCGCCGAATGCTGGCCCAGGGATTTCGGCATCAAGCCGGGCGATGTGCATACTGGTTCGCCGTCGATGGCCTTTTCATATGGCTTCGGCGCCTTCATCGCCTTTCCGCTGCGCCATGGCTGCTGTTCGGTCATGTTGCCCAAGGCGGCACCCGACGCCATCTTGAACGCCATCACCAAGCATCGGGTGACGTCGCTGTTCGCTGTGCCGACCTCGTACAACGCCATGATGGACGAGGCCAAGAAATACGACTTGTCCAGTTTGCGCTTCTGCGCTTCGGCGGGCGAGCATCTGCGCGATCACACCTTCCGCAACTGGAACGAGGCGACGGGGCATCGCTTGGTCAACGGCATCGGTTCGACCGAGATGTTGAACCATTTCATCGCCCAGCCGCTGGGGGTGGATCGACCCGGCGCCACAGGGCGCCTGTTGCCCGGCTACAGCGCGCGCATTATCGATCAGGATGGTAATCTGGCGCCATCGGGCGAGAAAGGTTGGCTGGCTGTCAAGGGGCCTGTGGGTTGCCGCTATTTCGACGATCCCGAGCGCCAGAAGATTTACGTCAAACAGGGCTGGAACGTCACCGGCGATATTTTCGAACAGGATGCCGACGGCTGGTTCTGGTATATCGACCGCGGCGACGACATGATCGTCTCGTCTGGCTACAACATCTCGGCCCAGGAAGTGGAACAGATCCTGATCGAGCATGCCAGAATCAAGGAATGCGCGGTGGTCGGCGCGCCCGACGACGAGAGGGGTCAGATCGTCAAGGCCTTCGTGGTGCTGAAGGATGGGGTTGCCCCCAGCGAGGATCTGGCCCGCGACATTCAGGAATTTGTCAAAAACGCCGTTGCCCCTTATAAGTATCCCCGCTTGGTGCGGTTCCTGGACGAATTGCCAAAGACCGCCACCGGCAAGATCCAGAGGTATCTGCTCAAAGAGATGGAGTGAATTGGTGGGGAATCGGGTTCTGGTCTTTCTGCTGGCCTATAATGCCGAGCGGTTCATCCAAGATACGATGCGGCGCATCCCCGAGGAGCTGAAGGAATTCGACACGCATGTGCTGATCATCGACGACGCGTCGAAAGATCGCACCGCCCAGATGGCGCTGGAATTCCAAAAATCGACGCCCTTGCCTTTTCCAACCACCATCCTGCGCAATCCGGTCAATCAGAATTATGGCGGCAACGTCAAGCTGGGCATGCGCTATGCCATTCGGGAAGGGTTTGACGCCATCTGCCTGATCCATGGCGATGGTCAATATCCGCCCGAGAAATTGCCGGAATTTGTAAAACCCCTATTGATGGACGAGGCCGATGCCGTTTTCGGCTCGCGCATGATGGTGCCCGCCGATGCGCTGAAGGGCGGCATGCCGATGTACAAATATGTCGGCAACAAGGTGCTGACCCGTTTCGAGAATTGGGTTCTTGGCACCAATCTGTCGGAATTCCACTCCGGCTTGCGGCTCTACTCCGTCAGGGCGTTGGAGCGTTTGCCCTTTCACCTCAACTCCAACGATTTCCACTTTGATACGGAAATCATCGTGCAGCTTCACTTCGCTGGTCTGCGCATCAAGGAATTTCCCATTCCCACCCGTTATGGCGAGGAAGTCAGCCACGTCAACGGATTCAAATATGCCTGGGATATTGTCAAGCAGGCGACTTTGGGTCAGTTGCAGCGGCTAAGCCTCGTCTACCAGCGCAAGTTCGATGTGTCGCCCAAGGGTCGCGAAGTGCTGTATCACGTCGGCAAGATGACCTTCACCGAGGCGCACCGCATGGCGGTGGACGCCGTGCCGCAGGGGGTAAAGGTGCTTGATGTCGGTTCGTCCGACGGGCTGGTGGGGGCGGCGTTGAAGGAAAAGGGCTGTCATGTCGCCGGTATCGACAAACATGCGCCTTTGCAGGAGCGGCGCTATGATCGCTTCACGCCCTCAGACCTTGATCGCGACCCATTGCCGGTCGATCCCAGTCATTATGACGTGGTGCTGCTGCTCGACATTCTGGGCCATCTGAAGGAACCCGAGCGTTTTATGGAGCGACTGCACGAAAGCCTGGGCGGCAAGCCAGAAACGAAGGTGATCGTCACGTCGGGAAATATCGGCTTTATCCTGAACCGTCTGCAATTGCTGTTCGGCTATTTCAACTATGGCAAGCGCGGCATTCTTGACGCCAGCCATACCCGCCTGTTCACCTTCCAAAGCCTGCCGCGTTTGCTGGAGGAGGCCGGATTCGAGGTCACGAGCGTGCAGGCCGTTCCGGCACCCTTCGAACTGGCCTTGGGCGACAACGCCTTTACAAAGATTTTGGTGGCGCTCGACCGGCTGCTGTTGAAGCTGTCGCGGGGATTATTCGGTTTTCGCATCTTTGTGCTGGCCCGCCCGCGCCCGACCCTGGACGGCATTCTAGCCAACGCCGTTGCGCAGGAATAGGCTTTGCACTACATTGTAGTGCGATGTTATACAAACGAGGCTCCCGATGGGCAAGTCCGCCGTCATGAGTTTGCGCCTGAAGCCGGAATTGGGAAGCCGCATCGAGCGCTTGGCAAGCGCCGTTGACCGTCCGAAGAATTGGATCGTCGAGCAGGCGCTTGAGGAATATCTTGACCGCGAATCTTGGCAGGTCGCACAAATCACGCAGGGCATAGCCGAGGCTGACGCTGGCGATTTTGCATCACAGGCAAAGGTCGCCTCATTCAAGCGTAAGCATCAGAAATGAAGGTTCGCTGGCTGCGCGTCGCATTGGCCCAGCTTGAGCGCGAGACGGAATTCATTTCCAAAGATGATCCCAATGCCGCATCGGCCATGGTCCGTCGCGTGTTTGATGCTGCCGAGGGCCTTGCGGCATTTCCTGCCCTGGGCCGTACAGGCCGCGTTGCCGGTACGCGTGAACTTGTCGTGCCGGGAACGCCCTATTTTCTGCCCTACCGGGTCAGAGAGGAGCGTGTGGAAATTCTTCGCTTTCTGCACGGAACCAAGAAATGGCCACCTTGAACTACGCCATCCGTCTGGTTTCGGCGGCAATGCGCTGAAGGTATGTGCCGTAGCTGCTTTTGCCGTAAGGGGCGATCAGGCCTTCGAAACGAGTAAGGTCGATGAATCCCATGCGCAAGGCGATCTCTTCCAAGCAGGCGATCTTCAATCCCTGGCGCGATTCCACCGTTTGCACGAACTGCGCAGCTTGCAGCAAGGAATCATGGGTGCCGGTATCCAGCCAAGCATAGCCGCGCGACAGATGCTGAACGGTCAGCGCGTCCAGTTCTAGATAAAGCCTGTTGAGATCGGTAATTTCCAACTCGCCTCTGGGCGATGGCTTCAGCGAAGCCGCCAGATCGCAGACCCGATTGTCGTAGAAATACAGACCCGTCACCGCCCAGTTCGATTCCGGGGCCGCTGGTTTCTCTTCTAGTTTCGTGACCTTGCCAGATTTATCGAAACTGACCACGCCATAGCGTTCAGGGTCGGCAACCTCATAGGCGAAGACGGTGGCGCCCCTGTTCTTTTGCGCCGCCTCCTGCACCAGCCCGCGCAGGCCGTGGCCGTAATAGATGTTGTCTCCCAGCACCATGGCAACCGAATCTGCGCCGATGAACTCGCGTCCGATGATGAAAGCCTCGGCCAGTCCGTTGGGCTGCGGCTGTTCGGCATAAGAAATGGTTAAACCAAGATTCGATCCGTTCCCCAACAACTGGCGGAAACGTTCTATGGCGTCCGGTGTGGTGATCAGCAGAATGTCTCTGATGCCTGCCAGCATCAGGACGGAGAGGGGATAATAGACCATCGGCTTGTCATAGACCGGCAGCAGTTGCTTGTTCACCGCTTTGGTCATCGGATGCAGGCGCGTTCCCGAGCCGCCTGCCAGCACGATTCCCTTCATCGCTTTTCTCCCGTGCCAGCGCGCTGGGTTGCCTTGTGTTTTTCCACCAATGGCTCCCACCAGCCGCGATTGTCTAGGTACCAAACAACGGTGTTGCGCAGTCCTTGCTCAAACGAAACGGATGGTTGCCAGCCCAATTCGTTTTGCAGTTTTGTTGCATCGATGGCGTAACGATGGTCGTGACCGGGCCGGTCGGCCACATATGAAATCAGGCGCGCATGCGGCTTGTACGGCGAGTTGGGGACAAGTTCGTCCATAAGCCGACACAGGGTTTCCACGACGTCGATATTGCGTTTCTCGGACTTGCCGCCCACCAGATAGCTTTCACCTAAACGCCCCTTTTCCAAGATGGAAATCAGGGCGCTGGCATGGTCATCGACGAACAGCCAGTCGCGCACGTTTTCGCCCTTGCCATAGACGGGCAGGGGCTGGCCTGCCAGGGCGCGCACGATCATCAGGGGGATCAGCTTTTCGGGGAATTGGAAGGGTCCGTAATTGTTCGAGCAATTGGACAGCACCACCGGCAAACCATAGGTGTGATGCCAAGCCAGCGCCAGATGGTCGGATGCCGCCTTCGACGCCGAATAGGGCGAGCGCGGTCGGTAGGGCGTGTTCTCGGTAAAGGCGGGGTCATTCGGCCCCAGGCTGCCGAACACTTCGTCGGTGGAAACATGATGAAAGCGAAAACAGGCTTTCTTCTCGCCTGTAAGGGCGCGCCAGTAATCCAGCGCCTCTTCCAGCAGGCGATAGGTGCCGGTGATGTTGGTGTCGATGAATTCCGCCGGGCCGTCGATCGAGCGATCGACATGGCTTTCCGCCGCCAGATGCATGATGGCGTCGGGCTGATGCTTGTCCAGGATGGAGCGAATGGCGGCGCTGTCTCGGATGTCGGCCTGTTCGAAAGCATAGCGCTCATGCTTTGCCACCGCTTTAAGCGAGTCCAGATTGGCGGCATAGGTCAGGGCATCGAGGTTGACCACGCTGTGCCGCGTATTGGCAATCAGATGGCGCACCACGGCGCTGCCGATGAATCCCGCTCCGCCGGTGACGAGAATCTTCATGGCGCGCCACCGAAACGTCCGAAGAGGGGCGGCAGATCCCTTAGTCTGGGAAAGGTTGTGTCGCGCTCGGCCAGAATGGCTTCGTCGTTGGTCACGGGCCAAGCGATGGCAAGGTCAGGATCGTTCCACAGCAGGCCGTGCTTGTTGCATTCGGGGCTGTATGGGGCCGAGAGCTTGTAGACAAGCTCGGTGCCGTCTTGCATGGCGCAAAAGCCGTGCGCGAATCCGCTGGGTATGTAAAGCAGTTTCCAGTCGGATTCATCGAGTTCGACTGCCACATGTTGACCGAAGCTGGACGATCCTTGCCTAAGATCGACGGCGACGTCAAGCGCCTTGCCCCTGGATACGCGCACCAGCTTTGCCTGCGCGCGGGGCGGCGTTTGGAAGTGCAGGGCGCGCACGGTCCCTTTTCTATTCTGACGCGACAGCCCGTCCAGCACCCAATTCTGACAAATGTCCAGGGCTTCGAATTTTGCGGAGTCCCAGGTTTCAACGAACAGTCCGCGTGGATCTGCGTGCGCGTCAAGATGCACGATCTTCACAGCGGGTATGGCGGTCTCTTCAAGGCGCATGAGGCCCCGCGATCAAAGTTTGTAGCAACCCTTCCTTCAATTGAACCGTCGCTTTCCAGCCGGGCAATTGCGGGCCTTGCCAAGGGATGTCGATATGACGCATGGGGACTTTCCATTCTCCCCACAATTTGTTGATGCTGCGCCCAGCGACCTCTTCCAGCGTATCGACGACTTCTTGAATGGCATGCCTGAATCCGGATACAGCAAAACGTTTGTTCTGCCAATCCTGCGGCCTTCCAATCAGGCCTGCGCCCGCCAGATACAAGGCCTCGGCCACGTCGCTGCGATAGGTCAGATCCATCACCATATTTTCAGCGGGAAGCGGCAGAGGAGCGCCAGTTTCCAGCGCCTTGATCAGCGAGGGCACAAGTTTGGCCCGCTTGTCGCCGGGGCCATAAGTGTCGAACAAAATCAGCGTAGTCGCATTCAGCCCCAGATCGGCGTGATAGGCCAGGATCGTTTCGAACGCCTCCTTGCTGGCGGCGTACAGGTTAAAGGGCCTGGGGGTTGGCGACTGGTAGAACTGGGCGAAAGTGCCGACATTGACGAAATTGATGAAACCGCGCCGGATCAACGAGTCCAACAGGTATGCGCCCAAGGTGACGTTGGTGTCGATCAGGCGTTGGATGTCGTCGGGCGCTGGGTCGCGCAGATACAGATTGGCTAGGTGATAGGTGATGTTGGGTCGGCTTTTGCGCACCGCCTCGTCGATGGCGGCGGCGGTTCCGTCAATGGGATGCAAGAAAATGCCCTGACGGGCCAGCCAAGTAGTGTCGGTTTGATCGCGTACGATGGCGTGGACTTCAAGCCCCAATTTCAACAGCCGCTCGGCAAGAGCCATTCCTGGGAAGCTGGTGGCGCCTGTGAGCAATGCGCGTCGCATCGTCGTCCCTAGAATGTCTTGGCGAAAGAGCGGAAAGTTTCTTCGACATAGGCAAGGGCCTTGGCGTCAAGCCCTTGGTGACAACCGATCAAAATGCCGCCGCGCATCACGCGATCTGCATTGGCGAATCCTTCGGGATCGGCCCGGTGGGCAATGCCCTTGAAACCCGGCTGGCGCAGGATGTTGCCGGTGAAAACGGTGCGCGTTTGAATGTCGTGCTTCTCGAAATGAATTTGCAGATCGCGCCGGGTGAAAGGGGCGTCGTCTCTGACGATCAGTGGGAAGGCCAGCCATCCGGTGCGCACGTCGCTGCGCTGGCGCGGCAGGATGAACCAGTTCTCAAAACCCGAGAAGAAGCGCAGCAAGGCCTGGAAGTTGGCTTCACGGGTTTGGATGAAGCCTTCCAGCTTGGCCAGTTGGGCCAAGCCAAAGGCCGCCGAGATTTCAGAGGGCAGGAAATTATAGCCGATGCCCTCGAAGATGAACTTCGAATCATAGGGAATGCCATCGACTTCGGCATTGAATCTGGCGTCGATGCTTTCTGTCTCTCCCATCAGGCTGCTGGACCGGCCCCAGCCGCGCATCAAGGTGGCGCGGCGCGCCAAGCCTTCATCGTTCATGCTGATCATGCCGCCAAAACCGGCGGCGGTCACGACATGCGACGCATAGAAACTGGTAACCGATATGTCGGCCAGCGTTCCCGTGGGGCGGCCGGAAACCGTTGCTCCCAGCGTATCGCAGGAATCTTCGATGACATGCAGGCCGCGGCTGTCGGCGATGCGGCGCAACTCCACCCAGTCGGGCAGATTGCCGATCAGGTTGGGGATCATCAGCGCCTTGGTCTTGGGGCCGATCAGGGATTCGATGCGCTTCGCATCCACGACGTAACTGTCGGGTTCCACATCGCAAAAGACCGGCACAAGCCCCAATTGGACCAGGGGTGCTACCGTCGTGGCGAAGGTCAGGGCGGGGGTGATGACCTCGGCCCCCTTGGGCAGATCAAGGGCGGCGAAGGCCAGCAGGTTGGCCGACGAGCCGGAATTGACCATCAAGCCATGGCGCTTCCCGAACAGGGCCGCGATTTTGCTTTCGAATTCGGCCACCTTGGGTCCGGTCATCAGGGCCAGCGATTGATTACGCAGCACGTCAATGACGGCGGCGATTTCTTCCTCGCCATAAATGGCCTGCCCATAGAAAACACGCATCAGACGATCTCCACTTTGCGCACGGGCATGATCCACTTGCCGCCCTGCGCCCGCCAAGCCTGCTCCTTGGCGTCGATTTCCTTGAAATGGTTCCAGGCGAACAGCACCGCCGCATCGGGCGGCTGGGCGCGGAATCGCTCGGGTGCCACGACGGGAATGTGGCTGCCCGGCGTGAACGTATTTTGCTTGGCGGGCGTGCTGTCTTGGATCCAGTCCAGATGATCGGGCGTGATGCCGCACCAATTGATGACGGTCGCGCTTTTGGCCGTGGCGCCATAGCCCACAACGCGTTTCCCCTGGCGTTTGTAGCCTTCGATCAGGCTCATCAGACGATCGCGCGATTCCTCGCAGCGTTGCTTGAAGCGCACATAGGTTTCCGCCTTGTCCAGTCCCAACTGCCGCTCCTTGGCCAGTGCCGCCGTCAGCTCGGGCGAGGGGGGGCGCAGGCCCTTGCGCCCCAAATGGTAACGCATGCAGCCGCCGTGATGGTCATTGTGTTCCACATGGAACACTTCCAGCCCATGGCGCCCAAAAGCGTTGTTCAGCGCCGTGATCGACCAAATATACATATGTTCGGCATAGACTTGGTCATAGGCGCAGTCTTCGACCATGTCGCCCAGATAAGGGTCTTCCTGAATCATGACGCCGGTTGGATTGAGCAAGATGGCTACGCCCGCCGCCACGGCATTGATGTCTTCGATATGGTGCATGGTGTTGGTGGCGATGAACAGATCGGCGTTGCCGTGCTCGGCCACGATCCTCTTGGCGGTTTCGACGCCGAAGAAGGCGCATAGGGTTTGCACCCCTTTGGCCCTGGCCGCGTCGGCGACATTGGCCGAAGGTTCGATGCCCAGATGCCGAATTCCGTCTTTGGCGAAGTTTTGCAGCGTGATGCCGTCATTCGAGCCGATCTCGGTCACGAAACAGTCGGGGCCGGTCAGATAGCGCTTCTTCAGATCCTCGGCCATGTCCGCGAAGTGGCGGCTCATGACCGCCGACGTGCTGGCGAAATAGGCGTAATGATCGTGGAACATCTGCTCGGGCTTGGGGATTTCCACGATCTGAAAGCATTTGCAGGAAGGGCAAAGGGCCGGTTTCAGCTCGTAGAAATACTCGCCCGCGAACTCGTCCTTCGAGCGCAGGAAGGCGTTGGCGATCGGCATGCGGCCGAACGACATGAAAGGGGCGACAGGGGTTTGGCAGATGCGGCAAGAATAGGTCATGGCAAGCGGCAAGCTAGCTTCTTGAGAGGGGGAAATCAACCGCCCCGGCAGCCCCAGACGTCGAAGAACCGCCCTTTTTCTTTGGCTTCGTAGCTTTCGAGAAATGCTTGGCGATAGGAAAACAGGAAATCCTGGCCCAAAAAGACGCTGGGCATGGTGAAAGGCGGCTCTCCAGCCGGGATCAGCCACAAGTCAGATTGACAGCCAACCAGCCGTTCCCGCCTAGCCGCCGATGGGGGCAGGCCGATAAAGGCGGCTTCCATATCCGACCAGCCGTCGAAGGTGGTGGGATGGCCCGCAAAAGCCAGGATTGGTTTCAAGAAGGTGGTGCGGTAGGTTTCCGCCACATCGCGCCCGAACCCCATTTCCACCTTTTGGCCGGGATGGCGGGCCAGCACGTCCAGGATCTCGGCCTTGGCTTCGCTCATCCAGGACCTTTCATTCATGTATTTGTGCATGCGCCTTTGTGCGGGCCAGCCCAAGAACAGAGGGATCAGGATCAGAAGCAACAGCGCGCCGGTCAGGCGTTTGGGGCTGGCGGGCAGGGCGGCCCGGCCAAGGCGCAGGCATAGATCGGCCCAGATGGGCAGGAACGGAACCAGCTGATACCAAGCGCTTCCTGCCACCGATGCTGGATAAAGCCCAATCAGAACGCATAATCCATAGCCAAGGGCATAAAGCCGCTCGTTCCGCTCCAGCTTCTTCCAGGCCAAAGGCAGCAGCAAAAGCGGAGCCAGAAAAGGCAGCATGCGTTTCAGGGCGTAAAGCAGCAGATCCGGTTCGATGCCGCGCACGCCGACCACCTTGGAAAGGCCACCCAGGTACAGGTCAAGCGGAAAGGACGGGTGCAGGAACGGCAAATACCAAGCCGCGATGGCGCTAAAAGCGGCCAGCGGCCAAGCCAATAGCCAGCGTCTGGCGGCAAAGCCAAGCGCAAGCGGCGCCAGGAACAAAAATCCATGGGCTTTCACGTTCATGGCCAAGCCTGCCGCCAGCCCCAACGCCAAAGGAGCCGCCCACCAAGCCTTGCCGGAACGTCCGAACTGGGCGCTGGCGGCCAAGCCCAGGCTTGCGATCATCAAGGTGATGGGATCGGCCCTTGTCCAGAATGCATAGGGGGTGGACATGAGCATGCCCGCCCCCAACAACGCCATTCCCGGGGCCAGCCAGGGCGCTCCGAATCGATGCCAAACATGATGGGCGAAGGCGGCTAGGGTTACGATGGCCGCCAGAATGCCTCCCAATTTGCTGGCGGCAATCGAGCCGCCGAAAAGGCTTAGCCAGAAACCGTTCCACAGATAGGGCAGGGGGCCATAAACAGTCAGCAGAAAATCCGGAGCGTCGGAGGGCATATAGGCAGGCAAACCCTGAACGACGCGCCAAGAGCGAGAAGCCATGTTGGGTTCGCCGTGATCAAAATATGACGCAAAATCAATGTAGTGAACAAAAAGCCAGGCCAGCAGCCCCAAAATGGCGGCGCTGGCGGCGTTGAACAGATGCCGCCTTGCATAAGTTGCGAAAATGGCAGGGAAATTTTGGCGATCGGGCATGGGAGCGAGATTGTCCGAGCTTTGCTCTTGCGTCCATTGAAAATTAACGCTCATGAGCGTATATTCATTGATGGCTGCTGAATGCGGCGGGGCCGTCGGCTAGGCGGCGTGATGAACAGGATGTTCAAAATGATGCTCGTTCTTGCGACGTTTCTTTCCTTCTTGATGGTCTATTGGCTCGCTTGCGAACAGTCGCAAGTGTCGCCTGTGTCTGCGCGCATTCGCGCCGGGAGGCGATAATGGCTATCGACTATATGGGCGGGCTTTCCATCCTGTCGTCTTCGAATTCGACTTTTTCCAGCAAGTCGATGCAGGACGTGATCTACGAAAAGATCACCCAGCAGTACAAAACCAAGATTGAAAAAACCAGTCAGGCCCGCAGCGAAGTTTACGATTCGCGCGCCAAATACTATGAAGCTCAGAACGAGAAGCTTTCTTTGGTCAGCGGCGGCGTCAAGAACGCCATCGATACCATCGGCAGCGCCGTCGAGGGCGCTAAGAAGATCAAGGATATGATCTTCGATCTCAAGATTTTTTTGGAGAAGGCTGACCGGGATCCCACCTACTACGCCCAAGAATTCGACATGAAGCTCACGGCCATCAACGAAGAGGTTCTGGACCGGTTGGGCGTCTACAATCTGATCGGCTCCAGAAGCCGCACCAACTACGAAGCCAACGAATACGATCTGAAGGTGGACGAGAAGGGCACGACGGTGCTGTTGCAGGGTTACAATATGAGCGCGGACTACATGATTACCGACAGCGACGGTAAATATTGGGTTCCGGACATGCGCAACAGCATCAAGCGCTACGACAATTATGACGCGGTCGACTTGAATATCGAAACCACCTATTCGACGGCGCAGTCGGCGGCGGCCGGATCGGGTTCGGCGACCAGCAAGGTGATCACTCGAACGGATACCGATTATTCCAACAGCGCCATTTCCTTCAATGTCGATGGCGTCGATTATACGGGCACGATTTCGAAAGGCGGCCTCAATGTAGGCCAAAGCTGGATCTATGGCGGTTTCGATTCGCCCGAGGGCATCGCCCAAGCGGCCTCGGAGGTCGAGGATGCGCTCGAGAATGCGGAAATGATGATCGCGCAGCTTTCTGCCATGCAGGCGACCACGCAGGGCCAGTTCAATGTTCTCGAGAACAGCATCATTCAGAACAAGACGGAAATGACCAACGCCTTGATCGCTCAGATGCAAGAAGAGTACAACTTCGCGGCCAAGATTAAGCGCGAATATGAGGGGGCGGTCACCAGCATTGCCTCGATCGCGCAAACCCAAGGCCAGTATACCGAGATTTTCGGCTCCATCCTGGGCGACAATAAACTGATGAACTACATGTTCAATCAGACCGTTTAGGGCGCGATCTCTTAACGAACCTTTCTGACGATTTGGATTAATGTTGTTCTGCCCTCGACAAGGGGCGGGGCAAGTGATCCTATTGAATGCGCTCGCTTATTGTCGCTGGGACGACAAATCTCCATGATGTATATTGCTTCCTGCCAGCCCGATAAATGCAGGGCGGTTTGCTTTTTTGCAGCCTTGAGGCAAGCGCTTTCTGGCCGCGAGCCATTTGATTGGAGACGTGCCGCATGACCTTTCGTAAAGACGCACTGACTGTGATGACGCGGTCGGTGATTGTGGTGATCGCGGCAGTTTCGCTCGTCAGCTATCTGATTTCGCATCGGATGACGGCCTCGTTCGAAGAAGGCCAGTTCACCCTGATGGGGCAGATATTGCATTCAAAACTCTCTGGCGCCGAGAGCAAGGCCATCGCCGCGGCGGAAATGATGGCGGCCATGCCTGCGGTCAAAAAGGCGTTTGCCGCAGGCAACCGGGCAGAGCTTCTGTCGGTTACGAAAGACGCATTTCGCATTCAGCATGAAAAATACGGCATCAGTCAGGCCCAGTTCCAACTGTCGCCGGCGACGTCGTTTCTGCGAGTGCATAATCCCGATAAATTCGGTGAAGATCAGTCTGCCTATCGGCCAATGATCGTCGAGGTCAACAGCAGCCACGCCATTCGCAAGGGGATCGAGATAACCACATCGGGAATTGGCGTCTTCGGCGCTTTGCCGATGACGGATGGATCGGGCAAGATTATTGGCAGTTTCGAAATGGCCATGGAAATAGGGCCTTTGCTTGATGAACTTAAAGGGGCCTATGGCTTCGATCTTGGCTTCTTCGTCGATGAGAAAATTCTGCACGCAACGGCCACGTCGCTGAAGGGCGATATTTTCAACGATGACAACCGTGTCGGCGCATTCATCAAGTTCCATTCTACCCATCCCGAATTGCTACAGACGCTGGTTGGCGATGGCGATGTCAATGTGACCGAGAGCGCTCATTATTTGCGCGAAGCCAACGGCATTCCTTACGGCGTGTTGCTGCTGCCAGTTTACAATTACGCCAAGAAGCGCATCGGCGTGATGGCCATCGCCAGCGATTTCAGCCAGACCCGTTCCGCCGATGGTCAGGCGGTGGTGTGGCAAGTGTTGCTGGGTCTGGTTTCGTCGGTCCTGTTGATCGGCTTTATCCTTGTCGTGGTGCGGGGCATGATCATGCGCCCGCTTGAGGTGCTGAACGAACGGGTGGCTTCATTGGCCGATGGCGAGCGCGGACGCGATCTTCCTGGCGTCGAATCCTGGTGCGAGGAAATGCGCGATCTGGTCGGAAGTTGCGAACGGCTTGCCGAAAGATCGGCGCATGACCGCAAGAAGGGGAGTGCGGAATGATCCGCGCAACCATGTCGCGTGCGGCAGCGATCATGTTCGCCCTGGCTGGGCTGGCATCCTTCCTTGTGGCCCCCTTGGCTGGCGCGGCGACCCTTGCGCAAGAAGACGCGGCTTCGCAGCCTGTCTCGATTCCGCATGGAAACGGCCTGCCGGTTGTCGTTCGACCCGCCCTGTTCTTCAATCACCTCGAATCATTCGATGAGAATGCCGGAACGTTCGAAGCCACAGTCGATCTTCGCCTGACTTGGATCGATCCCCGCCTGCGCTATCCCGCCAAAGAGGCCCTGCGCGGCTATAAGGAATATCGCGTTTCGGCTGCAGAAAGAGAAATAGCCAAGATTTGGACGCCGACCATTCGCCATGTCAATCGTGTGGGCGATCCAACTTTTTCGGAGCGTCGTCTGCGCATATTTCCCAATGGCATGGTCGAGATCATTGACAGAATAACGGCGACCTACAAAACGCCGGTTGAAACGTCGCGATTTCCCTTCGACCGCCAGAGTTTGGAAATCGTCATGGTGGTGCAGGAAGATACGGTTGAAACGGTCGATATGAACTTCACCAGCGACGACGTTGGATTCAGCCGCATATCCAAAAAAGCCGAACTTGACGGTTGGTCCACCGGCTTGGTCAGCCTTAAGCGCGAATTGGTCAATGGCTGGAACGGTGACCGCTATGCCAAGATCGTGGCGTCGCTGGCCGTGAACCGCATGTTGGGGAACTCGATCGCAACCATTTTCATTCCGCTTTTTGCGTCGCTGTTGATACCGTTTCTGGCAACCTGGATGAATCGCGCGCAAGACGATGAATTCGACGTCGATGCCTTTGAGCTTGGCAATGTCATTATCGGCGGTCTTTTTGCCGTCATTGCGCTTAGCTTCACCTTCAGCTCGTCCTTTCCGGCGCTTAGCGCAGGCGACAATACGGTGACGCGATTGCTTGGCTTGAATTATGTGGCGCTGGCTTTCGGCACGATCATAACGGTCGTGTTCTACCGTTACAAATTGCCCGCTCGCTGGTTCGGAGTCTATGTGCAGGAGCAAGCCTTCCTGTTCTTGTCTTGGGCGTTTCCGATTTTGTTCATCGCCACGGGCTTGGCTTTCGTCTTCGTCTCGGCCGCTTAACTTTCGCCGCCAAGGCCGCTATTCGTCTTCAGTGGCAAGTGCGCAGCCTTCCTTGGGGCCGGTGCAGGTTTCCGGCGGGCTTTGTCCCGTCAGCAGGTCTGGGCGGATATAGATCCACCCTTTCATGCGTTCTGGCTCGAACCCGGCGCAGCGTTTGCCATCGGCTTCCATCAGGGGGCGGCGGATCAGCAACGGATCGGCCAGCATCAAATTGATGGCATTCGAAGCCGCCAGATCCTCGGGAACGATTTCTCCCGATTTGATGCGGGGCGACGAGCGGTTGAACCAATCTTTCACGTCAAGTCCCTGAAGGAATGCGGACAGGCGCTCTTTCGTCCAAACTTCGCCCAGCAGGTTTCTAACCTCCAGTCGATGGCCGGATGCGACCAGCAAGCCTTTCTGGCGGGCGTTTCCCTTGCAGCCTGGTTTTTCCCAGAAGGTGACATTCATGCCGATGATCCTTCTTCTGCCGATACGGTTTCGGCAATCTTTAGCAGATGCGGCACCTGGCGCTCAATCTCGCGCTGGGCGGGTTCTTCCAGTTTCTCGCGCCAAGCATCCGGAATGTCTTCGATGCCGTAGGTGGCGCCCGCCAGCATGCCAGCCAACGCGCCCGTGGTGTCGGCGTCGCCGCCCTGGTTGACGACTTCGATCAGGCAGGTGCGAAATGAATCGGTGCGAAAGAAATAGTGCAGAACCGTTTGTACCGTATCCACCACATAGGCCGAACATTGGCCTTTATAGGGATCGAAGCGGAAGGTTCTATGTGATTCGACAAGCGTGTTGGCGTGATCGCGCGCCGACTTGATGCCGCCGCCCAGGATCAGAGATTGCGCCATTCGCCCCAAAGTCAGCGTGGCGACGTCGGACAAAGGGTGATTGTGGGTGATGTGCGCCTGGGATAGCGCCCACTTCTCGAAGGTTTTCGGGGCGCCCAAGGTGGCGATGGCCGTGGGCAGAATGCGCATGACGGCGCCATTGCCTGCGTCGCCGTCATTGGGCAGCGCTTCAAGCGTTCCTTCTGTCATATAGCGGCGAATGCCGCGTCGACAGGTGTTGCCGACATCGACCGGCTTCGTTTTCAACCAATCGAGAAATTTCTCGCAAGCGATCTTCTGATCGTATCCGTTGGCTTCGACATGCGCCTTTCCAAGCGCGATGCTCATGGCGGTGTCGTCTGTGGTCTGGCCGGGTTTCAATTTCAGCCAGCCGCCGCCGATCATTTTCTTGTGCGTGCCGTATTGCGTTTCGATTTCGCCTTTGGTCAGGAATTCGACCGTAGCTCCTAGGGCGTCACCGACCGCTAGGCCAAGATAAGCCCCCATGGCGCGACGCTTGATGTGATCGGTCAGAATCATTTTGCTCATTAGAAATAACTCGCAGTTACGCGAAAATCGCCGCCGATGACCATATATTCATGCTCGCCCTTCAAGGGCGCGGTGGGCAGCAGGGCGTTGAAGAAAAGAATTTTCGATGCTGGCACAAGGGCCTCCAGGATGTGATCGCCGAATTCGCCCGCAATGTCGCGCGAAGAGGAAAAGGAATTTAGATTGTTGAGCCGCACGATAATGGTGCGCTTGTCGATGCGCTCGACCAGAACCTGCTCCTCGTAACTGTTCACGCCCCTATATAGCGTTAGATGCTTGCGACCGGACAGGAAAAAGCGAGCCAACGACCATTGGCAGAATTCGTACAGCAAGTCTAGTTGCAGATAGATGGAATTGGAGTGGAAGCGCGAGGACATCTTTTCTTCGGTATAGGCCACCCAGCCTTTGCTGCCCACGCGTCCCACCGGCTCCTTGTGAAACGTGGGAAACAGGCCAAATCGGCTTTCCACCCAACCTTTCATGACAGCGCCTTCCGGCGTATTGGTCTCGAAGCCCCATCCCTTCAATAGGCGGAGATAACTGGAACGGAAGCGCTTTTTTTCCTTGATCCCGCTGCCCTTTTCCAACTGCTCGGGTTCCAGGCCGAACATGGAACCCATCCATTCCTGGAAGGCCCAGGCGGCTTCCTCGATGCTCTCAGCCCGGGGCAGCATTTCCTGAAACAGGCCCTTGTTGGTTTCGCGTACACCTGCAATGTGCAAGGCCACGGGATAGTCGTTATAGGCAACCGAGGCCAAAAGCCCCGTCGGTATGCCGACCAGATTGGTGCTGTGTCCCCTTGCGGCTTCTTCATCCGGCCGAGCCACGTTCGACGCCCCCGTCTTTGAATCAATCCAGTGTGTTATGCAATTTCCAGACCGACTGCGCCAGCCACAAAATCCGCCATTTTCCCGGAACCAGATGTGGGGGAGGCGACAAAGGAGAGGGGGCTTTGTCGGGGTTGCGACAAGCCCTGGCCGAAGGGTGTTCAGTCAGGGATATTTCATAACTCCATGATATATAATGTAAATATACGACAGTGGGGCTGTCCTTGGAACTGGCACGCCTCCTGCAAGGATAGGGGCAAGCGGCGGCTCGACCCCGTTTGGTTCAGATATCAAAAGGAGCAGTTCCATGGCACTTCGTCAGATCGCTTTCTACGGCAAGGGCGGCATCGGCAAGTCAACCACCTCGCAAAATACGCTGGCCGCGTTGGTCGAGATGGGTCAGAAGATTCTGATCGTCGGCTGCGATCCCAAGGCCGATTCGACCCGCCTCATCCTCAACACCAAATTGCAAGACACCGTGCTGGCCCTGGCCGCCGAGAAGGGTTCTGTCGAGGATCTCGAACTCGATGACGTGATGAAGATTGGCTACAAGGGCATCAAGTGCACCGAAGCCGGCGGCCCAGAGCCGGGCGTTGGCTGCGCTGGCCGCGGCGTTATCACCGCCATCAACTTCCTTGAAGAAAACGGCGCCTATGACGACGTCGACTATGTTTCTTACGACGTGTTGGGCGACGTGGTCTGCGGCGGGTTCGCCATGCCCATCCGCGAGAACAAGGCCCAAGAAATTTACATCGTCATGTCGGGCGAGATGATGGCGCTGTACGCCGCCAACAACATCGCCAAGGGCATTCTGAAATACGCCCATTCGGGCGGCGTTCGCTTGGGTGGCCTGATCTGCAACGAGCGTCAGACCGACCGCGAGCTGGAACTGGCCGAAGCGTTGGCCAAGCGTTTGGGCTGCAAGATGATCCATTTCGTGCCGCGTGAGAATATCGTTCAGCATGCTGAGCTGCGCCGCATGACGGTCATTCAATATGCTCCCGATTGCGCGCAGGCCAACGAATATCGCCAACTGGCCCAGAAGATTCACGACAACTGCGGCAAGGGCGTCATTCCCACGCCGATCTCGATGGAAGAGCTGGAAGAAATGCTTCTCGAATTCGGCATCATGAAGTCGGACGAGCAGGCGTTGGCCGAGCTTGAGGCCAAGACGAAGAAGGGCGCCGCGTAAAGCGGCCCCGACTTTCCTAGGCAACGAGTGACAGAATTCTATTAGGAGACAGGTCATGGATGGCATGAACCCGGACGTGAAGGCCGAGCGCAAGGCCCTGATCGAGGAGGTCCTCTCGGCATACCCTGAGAAGACCGCCAAGAAGCGCGCACGACACTTGAACGTCTACGATGAGGGCAAGCCCGATTGTGGCGTCAAGTCGAACATCAAGTCAGCCCCCGGCGTCATGACCATCCGTGGCTGCGCCTATGCCGGATCGAAGGGCGTGGTCTTCGGCCCCTTGAAGGACATGGTGCATATCAGCCATGGTCCAGTAGGTTGCGGTCAGTATTCCTGGTCGCAGCGACGCAACTACTACACCGGCACCACCGGCGTCGATACGTTCGTCACCATGCAGATCACCAGCGATTTCCAGGAACGCGACATCGTCTTCGGCGGCGACAAGAAGCTGGAAAAAGTGATCGACGAAATCCACGCCATGTTCCCGCTTAACAAGGGCGTTTCGATCCAGTCGGAATGTCCGGTCGGTCTGATCGGCGACGATATCGAAGCGGTGGCCAAGAAGAAGGCCAAGGAACACGGCAAGCTGGTCGTGCCCGTGCGTTGCGAAGGTTTCCGCGGCGTTTCGCAGTCGCTCGGCCATCACATCGCCAACGACGCCGTGCGCGACTGGATGCTGGGCAAGGGCAAGTCGAAGGAATTCGAAACCACCCCTTACGACGTGGTCGTGATCGGCGACTACAATATCGGCGGCGACGCCTGGGCCAGCCGCATTTTGCTGGAAGACATGGGACTTCGCGTCATCGGCCTGTGGTCGGGCGACGCCACCCTGGCCGAAATCGAGCGCGGCAACAAGGGCAAGCTGAACCTCATCCACTGCTACCGCTCGATGAACTATATTTGCCGCCACATGGAAGAGCAGTACAACATCCCCTGGATGGAGTACAACTTCTTCGGCCCCACCCAGATCGCCAAGTCGCTTCGCGCCATTGCCGAGAAGTTCGACGACAAGATCAAGGCTGGCGCCGAGCGCGTGATCGCCAAGTATCAGCCTTTGGCCGATGCGGTGCTTGCCAAATACAAGCCCCGCCTGCAAGGCAGGAAGGCCATGCTGTATGTCGGCGGTCTGCGTCCGCGTCACGTTGCCGACGCTTACGGCGATCTTGGCATCGACATCATCGGCACGGGCTACGAATTCGCCCACAGCGACGATTATCAGCGCACCGCGCATTACATCAAGGACGCCACGCTGGTTTACGACGACGTGACCGACTACGAGTTGGAAAAGTTCATCGACAAGATGCGCCCTGATCTCGTCGGTTCGGGCATCAAGGAAAAGTACTCGACCCAGAAGATGGGCGTGCCTTTCCGCCAGCTGCACTCGTGGGATTACTCAGGCCCCTATCACGGTTACGACGGTTTCGCCGTCTTCGCCCGCGATATGGACATGGCGATCAATAGCCCGGTATGGGCCTTGAACAAGGCCCCCTGGAAAGCCGCCTGATTTAGGAGAACTTCGATGCCTCAGACAGCACTCAAGATCAAAGACCATATCGACCTGTTCAACGATCCGGAATATCTCGAAATCTTCAAGCGCAAGCGCGAACAGTTCGAAGACATGCCGGATGCCGAGGAAGTCGCCAAGCAGGCGGACTACATAAACACGATGGAATACCGCGAAAAGAACTTCGCCCGCGAAGCCCTGGTGATCAATCCCGCCAAGGCCTGCCAGCCGGTGGGTGCGGCCTATTGCGCCGCCGGTTTCGAAGGCACCTTGGCCTTCACGCATGGATCGCTGGGCTGCGCCGCTTACTTCCGTTCGCATCTGTCGCGCCACTTCAAGGAACCGTCGGCCATGGTCTGTTCGGCCATGACCGAAGACGCGGCGGTGTTCGGCGGCCTCAACAACATGGTCGAGGGCCTGGCCAACGCCTATGCGCTGTACAAGCCCAAGATGATCGCCGTTCATACGTCGTGCATCGCCGAAGTCATCGGCGACGACTTGAACAGCTTCATCATTCAGTCGCGTGACAAGGGCAGCATCCCGACCGATTTCCCGGTCGCCTATGCCCACACGCCCAGCTTCGTGGGCAGCCACATCGTTGGCTATGACAACATGATGAAAAGCATCCTTTCCAACTTCTGGGAAGGCAAGGACCGCAAGGCTGGCAACGGCGTCAACATCATCGGCGGTTTCGATGGTTATGGCGTCGCCAATGCCCGCGAGATCAAGGACATCATTGCCGCCATGGGCGCCGATGCGACCTTGCTCTCCGACGTGTCCGATATTTACGACACGCCCGCCGACGGTTCGTACCGCATGTATGACGGCGGCACGCCGCTGGAAGCCGTGACCAAGGCGCTTGACGCCAAGGCCACCATCTCGTTGCAGGAATGGTGTTCCGGCAAGACCTTGGATTTCGCCAAGGATAAGGGCCAGGAAGTGGCGTCCTTCAACTATCCGATGGGCCTGGGTGCGACCGATGACTTCCTGATGAAGCTGTCGGCCCTGACCGGCAAAGCCATTCCGGAATCGATCGCCAAGGATCGCGGCCGCTTGGTTGACGCCATCGAAGACTCGCTGTCTTGGATCCATGGCAAGAGCTTCTCGATCTATGGCGATCCCGACTTCGTCTATGGCATGACCCGCTTCATCCTGGAATTGGGCGGCGAACCGGCCCACCTGCTGTCCACCAATGGCGGCAATGACTGGGAAGAGAAGATGAAGGCCCTGTTGGCCAGTTCGCCCTTTGGCGCTTCTGGTCAGGTCTGGAAGGGCAAGGATCTGTGGCACATGCGTTCGCTTCTGGCCACCGAGCCTTCCGATTATCTGATCGGCAGCTCTTACGGCAAGTATCTGGAGAAGGATACCGGCGTGCCCCTGATCCGCATCGGTTTCCCGATCTTCGACCGTCACCATCACCACCGCTTCCCGACCATGTTCTACAAGGGCGGCCTGCGCGTGCTGGTGACCATTTTGGATAAGATTTTCGACACCATCGACGAGAAGACGAAGGTGACGGGAATCAGCTACGACCTGACCCGCTAGCGAACCCGCACTCCAGTCGCTGGCGGCAGGCCGAGGGCCCAGGAGAAATCCTGGGCCCTTATTTTTATGAAGGCGTTGCTTTTCATGTTATGGTGACCCCATGACAAAGACATCGCCTTATGAAGGCCGCCCCCAAAACGAGTGGAGCGCCGTTACCGCCCAACTCCTAGATCGATATCTGTTTAGCGCTTCGGATGCGCTGGCCGCGGTCAATCAGGTTCTTGCCTGCTATTTTCCAAATGGGAGGGAGGTCAAGCAACTGGCCGATCTTGAATTCGCCCTTGATCACGGCATGAAACCTTCAAACTTGCCCAATTTGTACAAGGGCCTGGAATTGGGGTTGCCTCTCTTTCTGGCGCGAAAACTGGCGCAGGCGCTTGGCAAACTTCAGCCCGAGGCGTGGCAGGTCGCCGATATGGAATGGGGATGTCGGCTTGCTTGTAAACAAGACAACCTCTTTACCCTGAATATCTTGTTTTCGGGAATCGAAGATCGCTTGGAATGCGTTTGCGGCCTTTCTGACCAGTGCAGATTGTCCGGCTATTTTCTTTCCGTCCACTCGTCTCTTTCCGAACCCCTCGACTATGGTTTGCGCTGGGGATGGATCGATGCCCAGGATTGGGCGCAGATCGGCGGGCGCCTCCTCATTCCCGACCCGGTGGCGCAAGCCAAGAGCGTGTGGTTAAAGACCTTCCACGCCACCTAGATCATCCTGCGATAGTCGATCAGCGTTCCGTCTCTCAGGGGCGCACGGGATAAAGTCCCATGACCGCGATGCAAGTCGTGCCAGCGCTCTTCATCGCGTCCTTTGAATCCTTGTCCGACTTGCGCAGATCGGGAAGTTTAAACTCTGTCTTGCCGTCGCCGCCGTAGGTGATGCCCAGCAAAGAGAAAAGCGCCTCATTGCTCTGGATCGGCAGGCTACGCCCATCCGCAGGCAGAAAATCTTGCGGACAATAATTGAAGGCAAAAACGCAGAGTTCGCCGATATAGGCGCTTTCGCCGCAGGCCAGTGCGGGCGCGGTCGGCCAGAAGGTAGTGACGCCCACCACGGCCAAGGCGGCGGCCAGAAGGCGGGGCGTATATGTGATTTTGAGCTTCATCTCGAATCTTCCTCTCGATTGCACAAGTTAACGACGGCCAGCGCCACCACCACCGGGACCACCGCTGGGACCGCCGCCGGGTCGGTTCATGCCCTGTCCGCCGCCTGGACCGCCTTGCATCATCTGCCCCTGGCCTTGCTGCATCATGCGCTGGCCCTGCTGGCCGCCCATGCCTTGACCTTGATTCATCATTTGCCCCTGGCCGGGGCCGCCCATGCCCTGTCCGCCGCCGGGACCGCCCATGCCTTGACCTTGCGGAGGGGGCGGGGGCATTTGTCCCATCTGCCCCTGGCCTTGCTGCATCATGCGCTGGCCCTGTTGGCCGCCCATGCCTTGACCTTGGTTCATCATCTGCCCTTGGCCTTGCGGAGGGGGTGGGGGCATTTGTCCCATCTGCCCCTGGCCTTGCTGCATCATGCGCTGGCCTTGTTGACCACCCATGCCTTGACCTTGATTCATCATCTGTCCCTGGCCTTGCGGAGGGGGCGGGGGCATTTGTCCCATCTGCCCCTGGCCTTGCTGCATCATGCGCTGGCCCTGTTGGCCACCCATGCCCTGTCCGCCGCCGGGACCCATGCCTTGACCTTGATTCATCATCTGTCCCTGGCCGCCTTGCGGCTGTGGACCGGCTTGTTGCGCCAAAACAGGGGCCGCCAGCATCATAGCGGCCGCGACGATCATGGTTCGCTTGAACATTCTTGTTTCTCCCCTTCTTCTATATTCCCGATGAAAAGGGCGGCAGGATAGAATTTCCGCCGCCCGACTTCCTTGCGATCAATTGCGCTTGTTTTCGCGCCGCTCGCCCTTTTGTTCACGAAATTCGTTTCGCTTTTCGCGCATCTCTTGGGTGCGCTTTTCTGGCTTTCCATCTCGCCGGTCGCGCAGGTCGTCGCGGGCGTCGCGCTTATCGTCGCGCAAATCGTGACGGTCCTTTTTCATATCCTTCTTGGCGTCGCGCATGTCCTTGCGGTCTTGCTTCAATTCATCACGATACTGGGCGGCCTTTTCCTTGTCGCCGTCCTTCAGGGCATCGCGCATGGCCTTGCGGTCTTCGATGGCCTCTTTGTGGGCGTCGCGCACGTCCTTTTGGTCCTGCTTCAACTGCTGCCTATCCTGCTTGATCTGCTCCTTGTCGTTCTGAAGCTGGGGATTGGGCGCCTGGGCCAGGGCCAGCGACGGGCTGGCAAACAGGACGGCGGCAAGAATGGCGGTACTGCGGTTCATGGAAGGAAACTCCCGAAAGAATGACGATGATGGTCATTAGGCCCAAGGATCGTGGCCGAAATGCGGAGCCGATTATGGCAAACAGGCCATTAAGAATATGTGACCCTTATCACTCGAACAACCTATCCGCACCGCATCCAGGGGCCAAGATCGACATGGATGTGATCGTGATGATCGTAATCCGAGGCGGGCGTCAGCACCAGATGGAAGTGATTGCAGGCCTGTTCTGACAGTTTGCGCAGGAAAGCGCCCCGCGCGCCGCTTGTTTTCCAATCGTCGCGCACTTTCAGGATGGCGCCGTCGTTCAGTTCGAAGGCCCAGAAATCGATGGCCTGGCCCAGCCCATGCTGGCTGATCTGTTTGCCGTTGCGTTGCTTTCGGCAGTCATAGGCCCCGACATGGTGGATCTTGCGCACATTTTGCCCAAGATATTGGCGGGCAAGCGGTTGCATGGCGCTGGCTTCGAAGCGGGCCAGGGAAAGGGCCAGCGGACAGGCCATGGCGGCCGGTCTGTTGAGATCGGCCCCTAATTTCAACAGCTTGACGGCATTGACCACTCGGCAGCCATCGGGGGTGGCGAAATCGGCCATTTCCTCGAATTTTGTTCCCGTAGCCCGCAACTCGGCCAGACAGCGCGCCGGGTCGCCGCCGACGGCGGGGGCGCGGCCGACCCTTTCCGGCTCGAACAGGGCGCATCCGCCGAGCAGAAGCAGGATGAGAGAGGCTTTCCAGAGCTTCAACATCTAGCCATTGTGAATGAAATGCGCTAAGTCCACAATCTGTTGATATACCGATAGAGGCGTTTCCCGTGATTTTGGCCCAGCTTTCAGATTTTCATCTGTCGAGTACGAACCCCGAGCGCACGGAACGTCTGGCACGGGCGATCGGCCATTTGATGGCGCAAGATCCCAGGCCCGATGCGGTGGTCGTAACCGGCGACGTGGCCGACCGGGGCGAGCCTGCGATGTATGCGCAAGCGGCAAAGCAGCTTTCCTTGTTGTCGATGCCGATTTTCGCCGTTCCCGGCAACCGCGACTGGACCGAGCCGTTTCGCGAAAGTCTGGCACCTTGGTGCGGACAGGTTGAAAACGGTTTTCTCAACCATGTGGGCGAGATGGGCGATTTGCGTCTGATCGGCCTGGATAGCCGCCGCCCTGGCAGCCAGCAGGGCCAGTTCTCGCCCCAAAGCAAGGCTTGGCTGGAAGCGCGTTTGGCCGAGCAGCCGGATCGTCCCACCGTTCTTTTTCTGCACCACCCGCCCTTCAGAACGAAGTTGCGCAATGGCAGCATCGGTCATCAGATCGAGGGGGTCGAGGCGTTGGAAGCGTTGCTGCGCCAATATCCCAATGTGGTGCAGATTCTTTGCGGGCACCTGCATCGAATTTACGCCGTGCCGGTGGCGGGCATCATCGCCACCTCGGCCCCATCGGTGGCCTATCAGGCCATCGTCGAACATTGGCACGAGAAGGAGGACGCCGACATCCGCCCAACCGCCACGCTCCATTATTGGACGGATGGGCAGTTGATCAGCCGGTTAAGTTGGTAGCGCAGAGTTAAAGATTCCCACGCATGGCGTCCAGCGTGGCGTCGGGGGCTTCGGTCATCATCATATGGCCCGAGCCGGGGATAACGGCAAAGCGCGCGCCGGAAATCATCTTCGCCAGTTCCTTGCCGCCCTTGGCGGGCGTCATCTGGTCGGCCTCGCCCAGGATCAGAAGGGTGGGGCAGACAACCTTCGCCGCCGCGTCCGCGGCCCCCTGGTAATCGTTGCAGGCGGTCAGGCCATTGAAGATCACGCCCGGTTTCGAGCGAGCGATCAGATGATGCGTCTGGCCCAGCATCCACATGCCGGGCATCTTGCTGGTGCCGAAATGATGCGGGCGGGCAAAGCTCCACGAGGTCATGCAGCGGATCACTTCGTCGGTGCCTTCCTTGGCCGAGGCCAGCATGTCGGGATGCACCGGCATTTTTAGCGCCGCCCCCAGCAGGGTCAGGCGCGAGACGCGTGCTGGATATCGCGCCGCCGCTTCCAACGAGATCAAGGCGCCAAGGCTGTGTCCGGCCAGTGCCGCGCGTTCTAACTTCGCAGCATCCATAAAGCGCATCAGCCAATCGGCATAATCGCCGACGCTGGAAAAGGCGGTTCCCTCGCTTTTTCCGTGACCGGGCAGGTCGATGGCCAGCACGTTCATGCCGTGATGGGCCAGCCAGCGGGCCTGCAGCACCCACACGCTATGATCCATTCCGGCCCCATGCAGCAGCAGGATCGTAGGCTTTGATTCTGCGAAGGGCTTGCCGCCGGTGGCCGCGAATATCTTGTTTCCGTCCAGGGTGATGTCCATGTCAGCCCCCTTTCTGCGAGGCGTGCAGGGCCTGGGCCAGATCCTCGATCAGGTCGTCCTGGTCTTCCAGCCCTATCGACAGGCGGATCAATTCCTCGCCGATCCCGGCCAGGGCCAGGGCATCGGCATCCATCTGCTGATGCGTGGTGCTGGCGGGATGGATGGCCAGCGATTTGGCGTCGCCGATATTGGCCAGATGCGAGAAGATTTTCAGTTTCTCGATGAAGCGCGCGGCGGCCGCCCGCCCTCCCTTGATGCCGAAAGTGACGATGGCGGTAATGCCCTTTGGATACATTTCCTGGGCGCGCTCGTGGTCGGGATGTTCGGGAAGATCGGGCGAATTGACCCAGGCCACGGCGGGCGAACATTCCAGATGGCGCACCACTTGGCGGGCGTTGTGAATATGGCGCGCCATGCGGATGGGCAGGGTTTCCACCCCTTGCAGGATATGGAAGGCGTTGGTGGGGCTGATGCAGGCGCCGAAATCGCGAAGTCCTTCGGCCCTGGCCCGCTGGATGAAGGCGGCTGGCCCGAATTCCTGGGCGAAATTCAGGCCGTGATAACCTGCATAAGGTTCCGTCAGGGTCGGGAACTTGCCGTCCGCCGCCTCCCAATCGAAATTGCCGCCATCGATCAAGATGCCGCCGATGGCGATCCCATGGCCGCCCAGATATTTGGTGGCCGAATGCATGACGATGTCGGCGCCCATGGCGATGGGGCGGCCCAGGGCCGGGGTGGTGAAGGTGGCGTCGATCATCAAGGGCAGCTTTGCGCTATGCGCAACCTCTGCGATTAATGGAATGTCCAGCACTTCCAGATTGGGGTTGCCCACCGTTTCCGCGAAGACCAGCCTTGTTTCGGGGCGAATGGCCTGTCTGAAGGACTCGGGGTCCCTGGGATCGACGAAACTGGCGGTAATGCCGAAGCGGGGCAGGGTTAGGGCCAGCAGGTTGTAGCTGCCCCCATATAGGGCGCGGGACGCCACGATATGGCCGCCCGATCCCATCAGCGTGGCGATGGCCAGATGCAGGGCCGCCTGACCGGAGGCGGTGGCGATGGCCCCGACGCCGCCTTCCAGGGCGCTCAGCCTTTCCTCCAGCACCGCCACGGTGGGGTTGGAAATGCGTGAATAGATGTGACCGGCGCGTTCCAGGTTGAACAAGGAAGCCGCGTGATCCGTGCTTTTAAAGACAAAACTGGTGGTCTGATAGATCGGTACCGCCCTTGAGCCATGCTCGGGATCGGGCTGCTGGCCTGCATGCAGGGCCAGCGTGTCGAACCGGATATGTTTTGGATCAGCCATGCAAATCCCCCTTTGGCGGCTTGGCGACCCGACTATAGGTCCTTTGCCGCACGGGAATCCAGCCGTTCTCAACCGATTGGTTTCCCTTAGGGAATGCTTGCAAATCGGCCCTGCAAAAAATATGGCTGGAAACCTGTCCATTTTTTTGTAAAAAAGACAGCTTGTTCCATAACAAGCCACGTGTGGTGAAGGCGGACGAAGCACCAGCCGCCAGTAAGGATGACTGAGCCTATGTCGAACCCGTTTCTTTCAGGCCTGCCCGAAGCGCAAGGCCTATACGATCCCTCCTTCGAGCGCGATGCCTGCGGCATTGGCTTTGTGGCGCATATCAAGAATAAGAAAAGCCACAAGATCGTCGCCGACGGATTGGAGATTTTGAAACGCTTGGTTCACCGTGGCGCCGTGGGCGCAGACCCGCATGCGGGCGATGGGGCGGGAATTCTGATTCAGATGCCCGACGCCTTCCTGCGGGCCGAGGCCGCCAAGCTGGGCATCGCCCTGCCGCCAGAGGGCCACTATGCCTGCGGCATGGTCAATCTGCCCAAGCCCGCCAAGGAGCGCGACCTGTGCGTGGCCGGTCTAGAGAAGGCGGTTGCCGAAGAGGGGCAAGTCCTGCTGGGCTGGCGCGATGTGCCGGTCAACGAGATGGCCTTGTCGGAAGGCGTTCGGGGAACGGCCCCGCTGGTGCGTCAGATTTTCATCGGGCGCAACGCCGCCCTGGCCAGCCAGGACGCCTTCGAACGCAAGCTGATGGTGATCCGCAAGAAGTCGTTCAACCAGATCAACGAAAACGGCGACGCCAAGCTGGCCGATTACTATCTGCCGTCGCTGTCTTCGCGCACCATCGTCTATAAGGGCATGTTCCTGGCCGAGCAGGTCGGCGCTTTCTATCCCGACTTGTTGGACGAGCGGTTCGAATCCGCCCTGGCCCTGGTGCATCAGCGCTTCTCGACCAACACCTTCCCCACCTGGAAGCTGGCCCATCCTTTCCGCTTGATCTGCCATAACGGCGAGATCAACACCTTGCGCGGCAATTTGAACTGGATGACCGCAAGGCGCGGCACCATGAAATCGGACGTGCTGGGCGACGATCTGAACAAGATCTGGCCGATCACGGTCGAGGGCCAGTCCGATTCCGCCAGTTTCGACAACGCGCTTGAACTGCTGCTGATGGGCGGCTATTCGCTGGCCCATGCCGTGATGATCATGATTCCCGAAGCCTGGGCGGGCAATCCGCTGATGGACGAGGAGCGCAAGAGCTTCTACGAATATCATGCCGCCATGATGGAACCGTGGGACGGTCCCGCCGCCGTCGCCTTTTCGGACGGTCGCCAGATCGGCGCCACGCTTGACCGCAATGGCCTTCGCCCCGCCCGTTATATCGTGACCAAGGACGACCGAGTCATCATGTCGTCGGAAGTCGGCGTGCTTGACATTCCGGAATCCGAAATCATCCAGAAGTGGCGCTTGCAGCCGGGGCGCATGCTGTTGATCGATCTTGAAAAGGGGCGTCTGATCCCCGACGAGGAGATCAAGCGCGAGCTGACCCGCGCCCACCCCTACAAAAGCTGGGTCAAGAAGACGCAGATCGTGCTGGAAGACCTTCCGGCAGCCGTGGCCCCGATGGCGCCCGATCCCCAGACGCTGTTGGATCGCCAGCAGGCCTTCGGCTATACGCAAGAAGACATCAAGTTTCTGATCACCCCCATGGCCGTCACTGGCCAGGAAGCGGTGGGATCGATGGGCAATGATTCGCCGCTGGCTGTGCTGTCGGACAAACCCAAGCCCTTGTTCAATTATTTCAAGCAGTGCTTTGCCCAGGTGACCAATCCGCCGATCGATTCGACGCGTGAAGAACTGGTCATGAGCCTAGTGTCCTTCATCGGCCCGCGTCCCAATCTGCTGGGCCTGACCGACGGCGACAGCAGACAGCGTCTGGAAGTGCGCCAGCCGATCCTGACCAATCAGGACCTGGAAAAAATCCGCGCCATCGAAGACGCCACCGACGGCGTGTTCAAAGCGCGCACCATCGACATCACCTACAACGCCAGCGAAGGCGCAGGCGGCATGCAGAAGGCGCTTGAGCGCTTCAAGACCGAGGCCGACAAAGCGTTGGGCGAGGGCTGCAACATCCTGATTCTGTCGGATCGCAAGATTTCCGCGGCGCGCATCGCCGTGCCTTCGCTGTTGGCGACGTCGACCGTGCATCATCATCTTGTCAGGTCTGGCAGCCGCACCCGCGCTGGACTGGTCGTCGAGACGGGCGAACCCAGAGAAGTGCATCACTTCTGCGTGCTGGCCGGTTACGGAGCCGAGGCGATCAACCCCTATCTGTTGTTCGAAACCATCGCCAGCGTGCCGTTGCCCGAAGACTTGAGCGAGTATGAAGTGCAGAAGCGCACCATCAAGGCGCTCGACAAGGCGGTGCTGAAGGTGATGGCCAAGATGGGCATCTCGACCTTCCAATCCTATTGCGGCGCGCAGATCTTCGACGCCGTCGGCCTGTCGCAAGATTTCCTCGACGCCTATTTCACCAAAACGTCAAGCCGCGTCGGCGGCGCCGGTCTTGCGGAAATCGCCGAGGAAACCGTCAGGCGTCACGCCATCGCCTATGGCGACGATCCCATGTATCGCTTGGCGCTTGATCCGGGCGGCGATTACGCTTGGCGTCTGCGCGGCGACAATCACGCCTGGACGCCCGAGAGCATCGCGGCGCTTCAACATTCGGTGCGTGGCGCCGGTTTCGAGAAATTCCAGGAATTCTGCAAGCTGATCGACGAGCAGAACGAGAAATTGCTGACCCTGCGCGGCCTTTTCGAGATGAAGTGGGCGCCAACGCCCATCCCGCTTGACGAAGTGGAACCCGCCAAGGAAATCGTGAAGCGTTTCGCCACCGGCGCCATGTCGTTCGGTTCAATCTCGCGCGAAGCGCACACCACCCTGGCCGCGGCCATGAACCGCATCGGCGGCAAGTCGAATTCTGGCGAGGGCGGCGAAGAGTCCGAGCGTTACAGGCCTTTGCCCAATGGCGACCTGTTGCGTTCCGCCATCAAGCAGGTGGCCTCGGGCCGTTTCGGCGTGACGGCGGAATATCTGGTCAACGGTTCTGACATCCAGATCAAGATGGCCCAGGGCGCCAAGCCCGGCGAGGGCGGACAGTTGCCCGGCCACAAGGTGGACGCCACCATCGCCCGCGTGCGCCATTCGACGCCCGGCGTGGGGCTGATCAGCCCGCCGCCGCATCACGACATCTATTCGATCGAGGATTTGGCCCAGCTGATCTACGATCTGAAGAACGTCAATCCCAAGGCGCGCATTTCGGTGAAGCTGGTCAGCGAGATCGGCGTCGGCACCATCGCCGCCGGTGTCGCCAAGGCCAGGGCCGACCACATCACGATTTCGGGTTACGACGGCGGCACCGGCGCAAGCCCGCTGACCGCCATCAAACATGCCGGTTCGCCTTGGGAAATCGGCTTGGCCGAGACGCATCAAACCTTGGTGCTGAACAAGCTACGCGGTCGCGTCGCCGTGCAGGTGGATGGCGGTTTGCGCACCGGGCGCGACGTGGTGATCGGCGCGTTGTTGGGCGCGGACGAGTTCGGCTTCGCCACAGCGCCTTTGATCGCCGTCGGCTGCATCATGATGCGCAAGTGCCATTTGAACACCTGCCCGGTCGGCGTGGCGACGCAGGATCCTGAATTGCGCAAGCGCTTCACCGGCCAGCCCGAGCACGTGATCAATTACTTCTTCTACATCGCCGAGGAAGTGCGCCGCATCATGGCGCGCCTTGGCGTGCGCAAGATGGAGGAGTTGACGGGGCGTTCCGATCTTTTGGACATGCGCAAGGCCATTTCGCATTGGAAGGCCAGGGGGCTGGATTTCAGCAAACTTCTCTATAAGCCGCAAGCGGGCAAGGGTGTCGCCATTCGCAAGAACGAGGATCAGGACCATCACCTGAACGAGGCGCTCGACAATCTGCTGATCGAGAAGGCTATGCCTGCCCTCGAGAAGGGAGAAGCGGTCGCCATCGACGTCAAGGTCACCAACGTCAATCGCACGGTGGGGGCCATGTTGTCGGGCGAAGTGGCCATGCGCTACGGCCATGCAGGGCTGCCGGAAGACACGATCCTGATCAACGCCAAGGGCACGGCGGGGCAAAGCCTGGGCGCTTTCCTGGCCCATGGCGTCGCGCTGACGCTTGAAGGTCAGGCCAATGATTATGTCGGCAAGGGATTGTCGGGCGGGCGCATCGTCGTCTATCCGTCGCCCGAGTGCAAAATCGTGGCCGAGGAAAACATCATCGTCGGCAATACCGTTCTGTACGGCGCCATCTCGGGCGAATGCTATTTCCGTGGCGTCGCGGGCGAACGTTTCGGCGTTCGCAATTCTGGCGCTCTGGCGGTTGTCGAAGGCGTTGGCGATCACGGTTGCGAATACATGACCGGCGGCGTCGTCGTCGTTCTTGGCAAGACCGGGCGCAATTTCGCCGCAGGCATGAGCGGCGGCATTGCGTATGTGCTGGACGAGGAAGGCGATTTCGATCAGCGCTGCAACCTGTCGATGGTCGAGCTGGAGCCGGTGAAGGACGAGTCGGAAGCTCTGGAGAATCTTGATCATCAGGGCAATGATTTGGAAGCGCATGGCCGCGTCGACGTCATGAGCGACATGTCCCGCTTCGATGCCCAGCGCCTGCATCAGGTTATCGAGAATCATCATCGTTATACCGGCAGCAAGCGGGCGCACGACATCCTTCTCAACTGGGTCCATTATCTGCCCAAGTTCAAGAAGGTGATGCCGGTCGATTACCGGCGCGCACTTGCGGAAATGCAAGTCATGCAGTCTGGAAAGTCCGCCCCGGCGGCCCGTCCGGCGAAAGGACACTAAGATGGGCAAGCCCACTGGATTCATGGAATTTTCCCGTCAGGAGCGGACCTATGCGCCCGCTTCCGACCGCATCTCGCATTACAACGAGTTCGTGATCGGCCTTGATGACGCGGCGTTGTCGCGCCAAGGGGCGCGCTGCATGGATTGCGGCATTCCCTTTTGCCATTCCGGCTGCCCGGTATCGAACGTCATCCCCGACTGGAACGACCTGATCTACAAGGGGCGCTGGAAGGAAGCGTTGGAGGCGCTGCACGCCACCAACAATTTCCCGGAATTCACCGGACGTATCTGCCCAGCCCCTTGCGAGTCGGCCTGCACGCTCAATATCGACGACGTGCCGGTGACCATCAAGACCATCGAATGCGCCATCATCGATCGGGCCTGGGAAGAGGGTTGGATCAAGCCGCAAATCCCCGCCAAGCGTTCGGGGAAGAGCGTTGCCGTCATCGGCTCTGGCCCGGCGGGTTTGGCCGGCGCCCAGCAATTGGCCCGTGCTGGGCATGAAGTGACCGTCTTTGAAAAGAACGCCAAGGCGGGCGGCTTGCTGCGCTATGGCATTCCCGATTTCAAATTGGCAAAGTCGCTGATCGACCGGCGCGTCGCCCAGATGCGCGCCGAGGGCGTCGAGTTTCGCACCAAGGCGCATGTCGGCCAGAATGTCGATGCCAAGGACCTGTTGGCCAAGTTCGACGCCGTGCTGCTGGCGGGCGGCTCGGAAGCGCCGCGCGATTTGGCCGTGCCGGGGCGCGAGCTTTCGGGCATTCATTTCGCGATGGATTTCCTGGGCCAGCAGAATAGGCGGGTCGGTGGCGAGTCCTTCGATTCCGACGACATTTTCGCCACCGGCAAGCGCGTGGTGGTGATTGGCGGCGGCGATACGGGGTCGGATTGCATCGGCACATCGGTGCGCCAAAGGGCTTTGTCGATCATGCAGATTGAAATCATGCCCAAGCCCCCCGAAAAGGAAAACAAGGCGCTCAATTGGCCGAACTGGCCCAACAAGTTGCGCACCTCTTCGTCACACGAAGAAGGTTGCGAGCGCATGTGGAGCGTCGCCACCCAATCCTTCTTTGGCAAGAACGGCAAGCTGGCCGGTCTGAATGCCGTGAAGGTGGACAAGAAGATGCAGCCGATTGCGGGAACGGAATTCGTGATCGAAGCCGATCTGGCCTTCCTGGCCATGGGTTTCGTCTCGCCGGTCAAGCAGGGCTTGCTGGAATCGCTGGGCGTGTCGCTGGATCGGCGCGGCAATGTGGCGGCTGATTACGAGGGCTTTGCCACGTCGGTGCCCAAGGTGTTCGCGGCTGGCGACATTCGTCGCGGGCAAAGCCTAGTCGTCTGGGCGATCCGCGAGGGTCGTCGGGCCGCCGCAGCCATCGACGCCTTCCTTGTCGGTTCCAGCGTTCTGCCCAGGTAAGCGCTTCAGTCTTCGAAGACGCCCTCTGCCGCCTTGGGGTGGCAGGCTTGGCAATTGGCCAGCGTTTTGGCGCGGGCCAGCATGGGTGATCCTGGCTTGAATTTCTTGTGCTTGCGCTGAAAGCCATAGGTCTCGGTCAGGCGCATGGGCGCTTCGTCTCCGTTGACGCCCTTGATGAAGGGGCTGGGCCGTTCGGTCTTGGCGTCGCCAGCCCTGGCCAGCAGGGCTTCCTCAACCGCCTTCCTGCGGTCTTCGGCCAATCTGGCGTCGTCGCCGAAATGGTTGTCCAGGTTCGCCATGATCTTGCGCCACGAGGCCTTGGGCAGCCATCCCGCTGAAAAGGGCAAATGGCAGGAGGAGCATTCCTTGACCAGCAGCGGGTCCTGGCCGGTTTGGGCGAAACTTGCCCCGCTGGCTGTGGATATGGCAAGAATCAGAAGGGCGGGGATTGGCCAGTTCATGAATGAATGCTCCAGAAGTTGAATGCGGCCATTCTTGCATTCAAACCTGAACCCGGGCTGAACGGCTTATTCCTTGCCCTTTGATTGGATGCGCAGCGCGCCCCACAGACCCAGGCCGGAAACGGCGGTCATGGCCAGGAAGGCATACCCACCCAGCGCGTGATAAAGGGGGCCTGCGGCCAGCAGGCCGATTCCTTGCGCCACGCCCGCCACGCCCGACGAGTAAAGCCCCTGCGCGCGCCCAGAAAGCGAGAGCGGGATGTTGCGCGACAGATAATGCATGCAACCTAAATGGAAGGCTCCAAAGGTAAGGGCGTGCAGCGCCTGCGCGCCGTACAGCGCCGGTATCCAGGTGGTGAATCCCAGCACCGTCCAGCGCACCAATCCTCCTGCTCCGGCCAGAATCATCAGGCCCGCCGGTCCCAGCCGGTTCAAGACCTTGTTGCCTTGCGAGAAAAGCAATATCTCCGCCAGCACGCCCAGCGACCAGAGAACGCCGATTGTGGTTTCGCCGATTCCAGCCTGCCGCCAATGCAAGGTGGAAAAGCCGTAATAGACCATGTGGCTTGTTTGCAAGGCGCTGGCGGTGGCGATGAACAAAAGAAAGCGGCGGTCTTGCAACAGCGTCATCATGCCGACGGCGCTTTGCGGCGCATCCTTGCGCTTCTCGATCTGCATTTCCGGCAATCCCAGCGTGATCAGGGCCATCAGCAGCAGAAAAGCCAGCGACACCGGCAGGACGACTTCGGAACTTCGTCCTGACAGATACCAGCCGCCCAGCAGGGCGGCCAGAATGAAGGCCAGAGACCCCCACAGGCGCACGCGCCCGTAATCGAACTGGTGGGTTTGCGCCATGTGCAGCGACAGATTTTCGGCCAGCGGCATTTGCGCGGTGAACAGGCCGCTGGCGATGGCAGAAAGAATAAGCAGGGGGAAGAATCCGTGCGTGACCCAAAAGGCGGCGAAAGCGAAGAAGGTGGCGAAGGCCAAGCCGATCATGGCCGTGCGTCTTTTGCCCAGTCGATCAACCCAACTGCCGATGACGGGATTGACCGCCACTTTCGAGATCGATCCCACCGCCAGCAAAACGCCGATCTGCCATTCCGAAAGTCCTCGCCCTGAAAGGAAAACCGGCCAGAAGGGAAGCATGACGCCGACGGGCGCGAACAGGCCCGCATAATGGGCGGCAAGGCGCAATTTCAGGAAGGGGGGCGGAACTGACATCGCAACAGTCTGATACGGCGCAACTTTTTGGGCAAGTGGGGGCTGCGCCCCCTGAAGTGATACAATATGCAAATAACAAAATACGAAAAGTGTGTCGAATTTGATTGCGAATTCGGTATCGCGATGCTAGTTTGCAGTATCAACCGGCCCTAAGGCCGGAACAACGCCTAGGATGGAGGAAGCCCCATGAAGTCCAGTCTTGCCGCAGGTCTTGCCGCCACTAGGCGTTTCGACGTCGATAAGGACAGGACCATCAGCTTCATGGGCGAAGAGGGGCGGGTTTACGCCACCCCTTCAATGGTGCGCGACATCGAACAGACCTGCCGCGATTTCCTGCTGGAGCATTTGGACGCCGGCGAGGATTCGGTGGGTACCAGGGTCGAGTTCGACCATATGGCGGCCACGCCTTTGGGCATGGCGGTCGAATTCACGGTCACCATCGCCGAAGTGCAGGGCAAGGCTGTCACCTTCGATGTGTCGGGCAAGGACGCCATGGACCAGATTTGTCGCGGCAAGCACTGGCGCTTTGTGGTCGATGTGGCGAAAACGGCTGAGCGCATCAAAGCCAAGATCGCCAAGTCCAAAGGTTAATCCGCATTCCCTTTAAAGGGATCGCCTTATGACAAAATACGTTCTCGTTGCCGATCTCAGGCGCTGCGTGGGTTGCCAGACCTGCACGGCGGCCTGCAAGAATTCGAACGCCACGGCGCCCGGCATTCAATGGCGCAAGGTGCTTGATGTCGAGACGGGCACGTATCCCGATGTCCGGCGCACCTTCTTGCCGGTGGGCTGCATGCATTGCGACGATCCGCCCTGCATGACCGTGTGCCCTTCGACCGCCACCAAGAAGCGCGACGACGGCATCGTCATTATCGATTACGACCTGTGCATCGGCTGCGCCTATTGCGCCGTGGCCTGTCCCTATCAAGCCCGCTTCAAGATCAAGGATCGTCTGAGCGCCTATGGCGCCGATGCTGGCGAGATGACGCACGAGGCGGCCAGATTCGATCCCGCGCTGATCGGCGTCGCCCAAAAGTGCACGTTCTGCGCCGACCGCATCGACGAGGGTTTGGCCCAGGGACTGGTGCCGGGCAAGGATTGGCAGGCGACTCCGGCCTGCGTCAATTCCTGCATTTCAAGCGCGCTTCAATTCGGCGATCTGGACGACAAGGACAGCGCGGTCAGTCGGCTGCTGGCCGAGAACCAGTCGTCTCGCATGCATGAGGAATTGGGAACCGGTCCCAACATCTATTACATCTGGGATGATGCGCCATGACATCCGACCTGCGCGAGATCAAGGGTGTTTCCCCCTGGTTGCAAACCAACTGGGACGCCAGGGCCGCCGGGAATTTCATCGGCGGCGGCACCGGCGCCGGTCTTTTGGCAGCGGCGGCTTTTCACGGCCTAGCCCCCATCAGTCTTTTTTCCTTTGTCGGTCTGGCGTTCATCGGATTGGGCCTTTTGTGCGTTTGGCTGGAGATCGGCAGGCCCTGGCGGGCCATCAATGTCTTCTTTCATCCCCAGACGTCCTGGATGACCCGCGAAGGTCTGGTTGCCATTCCCTTGTTCGCGCTGGGCGGGTTCGCTCTCCTGTTCGATTCAAGGCTGGCCATGATGGCGGCGGCGCTGGTGGGGCTGTTCTATCTGTATTGCCAAGCGCGGATTGTATCGGCCAGCAAGGGCATTCCCGCTTGGCGGCATCCGGCGCTGATTCCAGTCATGCTGGTCATGGGATTGGCCGAAGGGGTGGGGGTGTCCCTGCTGCTGGCTCCCGGACAATTGGCCCTTCCGGCCCTGATTTTGTTGGGGGTGCGCTATGGCCTGTGGCGGCGTTATCTATCCCGGCTGCAAGCCGACGGCGCGCCGGTGGGAACCATCAAGGTCTTCGCTGCTAGCCACAAACCCTATCTGATCCTGGGCCACATCCTGCCTGCCTTGCTGATCGGCGGGGCGGGTTTCTCCGAAAGTTCGTGGTTGTCGATGCTTGGCGGATTGTTGATGACGACGTCCGGTTGGTGGGTAAAACTGATCCTGATCACCAAGGCGGCCTACAATCAGGGCTTCCTTGTTCCCCGTGTTCCCGTGCGCGGCCAAGGCAAGCCGGGAGCGCCAGTCAAGCCGGGTTGGGTATGACAGAGATTCGCATTCATGGACGCGGCGGCCAAGGAGCCGTGATGGCATCGGGACTGCTGGCCCAGGCCATGGCTGGCGAGGGGCGGCACGTGGTCGCCATTCCCTCGTTCGGTTTCGAGCGGCGCGGCGCACCCGTGGCCTGCTTCATGCGCGTCGATTCCAAACCCATTCGCGCCATGACCAATATCTACAAGCCTGACATCATTCTGTGCATCGACCCTACCGTGTCGCGTGTGATCAATATCTTTCAGGGCATGGCCGCGGGTGGCATTCTGGTGCAGGCGGGCAAGGGCGATATCGAGCGTCTGGCCGTTCCCGACGTGGTTTCCAGGGTCGGATTGTGCGACGCCGTCAGTATAGCGCTGTCCATCTTCAAACGCCCCATCACCAACACCGTAATGCTGGGAGCCTTCGCCCGTGCCACCGGGCTGGTGGCGCTGGACTCGCTGAAGGCAGCGATTGAGGAAGGCGAGTTTCGCGATGCGGGGTTGAAGCAAAATCTGGAAGCCGTGGAGCGCGGCTTTGCCGAAACCGAGATCCACGAATTGAGGGCGGCGGCATGACGGACAGGCGCGCCAACATTCCCGACAATCTGTGTCCGGTCGCCACCGAACTTTCCACCATGCTGCCCGGCGACTGGCGGGCCATGCGCCCGGTGGTGGACCGCGATAAATGCGTGAAGTGCGCCGTCTGCTGGCTGTTCTGTCCGGTGCAATGCATCAAGGAAATGCCCGCTTGGTTCGACGTGAACTACGCCACCTGCAAGGGCTGCGGCATTTGCGCCAACGAATGCCCGCACCGCGCCATTGTCATGGTCGAGGAGCCGCAGGAATGACGGTCCAAACGAAAGCCAAGGGCAAGATCATCGTCGTCGATGGCAACGAGGCCGCCGCCAAGGGCGTTGCCCTGGCTAGGCCCGACGTGGTGGCCGTCTATCCCATCACCCCGCAATCGTCGCTGGTCGAGGCGCTGTCGGCCATGATCGCCACCGGCGAGTTGGATGCCGAGCTGATGAATGTGGAAGGCGAGCATTCCGTGCTGTCGGCGCTGCAAGGGGCCGCGCTGGCTGGCGCTCGCACCTATACCGCCACCTCGGGGCCGGGACTGGCCTTCATGTTCGAACCTTATATCCGCCAGCCCGGCTTGCGTCTGCCCATGGTGGCGTCGCTGGTCACCCGCGACACATTGACGCCGCAATGCGTCTGGGGCGGCCATCAGGACGCCATGCTGGTGCGCGAATGCGGCTGGATCCACATGTATTGCGAAACGGTGCAGGAAATCCTGGATACCGTGATCATGGGCTACAAAGTGGCCGAGCATCCGGAAATCATGTTGCCGGTCAATGTCAATCACGACGGCAATTATCTGTCCTTCGGCGTCACCAGTTGCGAATTGCCCGATCAGGCGATGGTCGATGATTTTCTGGGGCCGAAAAGCATCAATTGGCATGCGGCCCTTGATCCGGAACGCCCGATGTCGGTCGATCCCCTGACCGGCAATGCGGGCGGGGCGGGGCCTTCGATGTTCGTGCGCTACCGCAAGGGGCAGACCGATGCGATGGCGCGTTCGCTTCAAGTGATCTGCGACGTGCATGCCGACTGGGCCAAGCGCACCGGCCGCGCCCACGCGCCCTTGGTCGAGGAATATCGTTTGGACGATGCCGAGATCGCCTTGGTCACTTTGGGCAGCATGACGGGTGCGGCCAAGGACTGTTGCGACGCGCTTCGCGATGCGGGCAAGCGCGTGGGCATCATCAAGGTCAAGACCTATCGACCCTTCCCGGTGCAGGCGATGGCGCGAGCGCTTTCGAAGGTGAAGGCGGTGGGCGTGGTCGATCGCTCGGTCAGCTATGGTTGGAATTCAGGCCCCATGCATCATGACGTGCTGGCCGCCATGGCCAAGTCGGGTTTCGTCAAGCCTTGCGTCTCATTCATCGGCGGTCTTGCCGGTGCCGACATGACGCAATCCCATTTCGAGCGGGCTTTCGACATCGTGGCCAAGGGCGACGTGCCGCCCGGCCCCATCTGGATGAACGAGAAGGATTAGGCGATGCAGGACTGCACCTATCTGATCGTGGGTTCCAGCCATGCGGGTTTGACGGCGCTTGACGCCATTCGCATGATCGATCCCGAAGCGCCCCTGATCATGGCCACCCGCGAAGACCATCTGCCCTATTCGCCGACCGTGTTGCCCTATGTTGTTTCCGGCCGTTCGATTCCAAAGAAAGTGGCGCTGCGCGACGAGGATTATTTCAAGCGACAGAATGTCGCGTTTTTGCGCAATGCCGAATTGAAATCGCTGGATGTCGCGGCTTCAACGGCCCGCTTCGAGGGCGGCGCCAATGTGCGTTACGAAAAGCTGCTGTTGGCCACCGGCGCCCAGCCCAGCATTCCGCCCATTCCCGGCCTGAAAGATGCGTTTTTTCATGTGCTGCGCACCATGGACGACGCCCTCAATCTGAAAAGCGCCATGGGATCGGCCAAGTCGGCGCTGGTGCTGGGGGCTGGTTTGATCGGCACGCATGCCGCCGAGAACATGGCCGAGGCGGGCGTCAAGGTAACCATCGTCGAAGCCAAGGGGCAGGTGTTGCCCGGCTATTTCGACAAGGATGCGTCGGCTCTGATCGAAACGGCTTTCAGAAAGCATGGCATCGCGCTGGAATTCGGCCGCTCGGTCAAGGAAATTAAGCAGGGCAGGGCGGTGCTGGAAGATGGCGCGGAACTTCCCTTCGACCTTTTGCTGATCGCCACCGGCGTCAGACCCCAGCTTTCTTTCCTTGATGGAACGGGCGTCAAGACGGCCAACGGAATCATGGTCGATGAAATGCAAAGGACCAGCGCCGCCAATGTTTGGGCGGCGGGCGATTGCGCCGAGGCCCGTATGTTTCAGGCGCAAGGAACCGGCGTGGCGGGCATTCTGCCCATCGCCGTCGAGCAAGGCCGGATCGCGGGTCAGGCGATGGTGGGCGATCATGGCGTGAAGGCCTTTCCGGGATCGGTCTTGCTCAACACCTACAGCTTTTTTGGACAGCAGGCGATTTCAGTGGGTATCGGCGAGGTTGCCGACGGCGAAACTTGCCTGCGCATCGACGAGGCGGCGGGGACCTATCTGAAAATCGTGCTGAAGGACGGCAAGCTGATGGGCGTGGCTTCGGTCAACAATCCGATCGATCCGGGCATCTTGTGGCAATTGATCTTGCGCCGCACCGATCTGTCCGAGGTCAAGGATCGTTTCTTGGCCGATCCCAAGGCAGTGGGGCGCATGCTCATGTCCAGGCTGTGGAGATAGGCCATGAGCGCATATAACAGCCTGACCTATAATGCCAGCCTGTGCATCGGATGCGGCGAATGCATGATGGCCTGCGCCAAGGCCAAGACCGGGAGCGCTGACGATCTGTCCCAGTCGCGCATCAAGATCGTGGTCGCCGAAGAAGGCAAGTACGAGGCGGCTTTGTGCCGCCAGTGCGGCGACGCCAAATGCGTGATGAACTGCCCGTCGGGCGCTCTGACCAAGAACCAAGCCAACGGCCTGATCGATTGGAACGCCGACACTTGCGTCAACTGCCTGCTCTGCACCGTGGGCTGCGTCTATGGCGGCATCACGTTCGAGGCCAGCGTTGGTCATGTCGCCAAATGCGATACATGCGGCGGCGATCCGGCCTGCGTCAAAGTATGCAAGAGCGGGGCGCTGGGCTATGTCACGACGGCGGCAATCTATAACGATTACGGCAAGGAAGAGGATCTGTTCGCGCCTGGCCTAGCCGCCTGCCAGGGCTGCAATTCGGAGCTGATGATCCGCCATGTGCTGCGCAAGGTGGGCAAGAATGTGGTGGTGGCGGCTCCCCCCGGCTGCATTCCCGGCATGGGGACCGTGGGCTATAATGGCAAAGCCGGGGCCAAGGTGCCCATTTTCCATCCCTTGCTGACCAATACCGCCAGCATGCTGGCCGGATTGAAACGCACCTACGAGCGCCAGGGGCGCGAGGTGACCGCCCTGGCCTTGGCAGGCGATGGCGGGGCGTCGGACGTCGGCTTCCAGTCTTTGTCGGGTGCGGCCGAGCGCGGCGAGCGCATTCTGTTCATCTGCTTTGACAATGAAGGCTATATGAACACCGGCATGCAGGCTTCCAGCGCCACCAGTTTCGGTTCCTGGACCAGCACGACGCCGGTGGGCGACAAGTTGCAGGGCAAGAGAACAGACGCTAAGAACATGCCCATGGTCATGATGATGCATAACGCGGCCTACGTCGCCACGGCCTCCAGCGTTTACATGGAAGACTTTTATGAAAAGCTGGATAAGGCGCTTGAAGCCTCGAAGAAAGGCTTCGCCTATCTGCATCTGTACGCGCCTTGCCCGTCGGGCTGGCGTTTCCCGGCGGGCCTGACCATCGATATCTGCCGACTGATGGTGGAAAGCAATTTCGTGACCCTGTGGGATTATGAACCGGATCGCGGGTTGGTGTTCACCCACCCGACCGACAAGCCCAAGCCCTTGGAAAGCTATCTCAAGGCGATTGGGAAATACCGCCATCTGGCCCAAGAGCAGGTGGACAGAATAAAAAAACTGTTGGAGGATCGGCTGGCAATGCTCAAGCGCTTTGCACGCTAGGGCGACGGCCAAGAAAAGGGGACGCATTCCATGAGCAGCTCGCAGATGTACCAGCCCGACATCGAAACCATGCCGCGCGACAAGCTGGCCGAGGTTCAGTTGGCGCGCTTGAAGAAAATCGTCCGGCACGCCTATGACAATGTGCCGCATTACAAGGCGGCCTTCGACAAGGCGGGCGTCAAGCCCGACGATTTGAAGGAACTGGCCGACATCGCCCGCTTCCCCTTCACGGTGAAGACCGATCTGCGAGACAATTATCCCTTCAAGCTGTTTGCCGTTCCCCGTGAAAAAGTGGTACGCATTCATGCCTCATCGGGCACCACCGGCAAGCCGACCGTGGTCGGCTATACGCCTGCCGACATCAGCAACTGGGCCGATCTGATGGCCCGCTCGATGATGGGGGCGGGGGCAAGGCCCGGCGACGTGATTCACAACGCCTATGGCTACGGCCTGTTCACCGGCGGTTTGGGCGCCCATTACGGGGCCGAGCGCCTGGGCGCTTCCGTGGTTCCCATGTCGGGCGGCAATACCGAGAAGCAGATCGTGTTGCTTCAAGATTTCGGCGCGCGCGTGCTGTGCGCCACACCGTCTTATGCGCTCAACATCGCCGAGGTGGCCGAAAAGGAAGGCATCGATCTGCGCAAATCCCCCCTGAAGGTGGGCATCTTCGGGGCCGAACCCTGGAGCGAGCAGATGCGGGCCGAATTGGACGAGCGCCTGGGCATCAAGGCGGTGGACATCTACGGCCTGTCCGAGATCATGGGGCCGGGCGTTGCGGCGGAATGCGAACATCGTTGCGGCCTGCATGGCTGGGAAGATCAGTTCCTGTTCGAGATCGTCGATCCCGAAACCTTGCAGCCCGTGCCGATGGGCCAGCCCGGCGAATTGGTCATCACCACGCTGACCAAGGAAGCGCTGCCGATGATCCGCTATCGCACCAGGGACATCACCAAGCTCAATGACGAGAAATGCGCTTGCGGACGCACGCATGTGCGCATTCTGCGTGTGACGGGGCGCAACGACGACATGCTGATCATTCGCGGCGTCAATGTCTATCCCAGCCAGATCGAATCGGTGATGGTGGGCAGGCCCGGCGTGTCGCCGCATTATCAACTGGTCGTGCAGCGCGAAGGCAATATGGACACTCTGACCGTCGAGATCGAGGCCGAGCCGGGCATGGCGACCAGCCAGGACGCCTACGACGCCATCGGCCATGACGTGCAGCACCATATCAAATCGATGATCGGCGTTTCCTGCCGCGTCGTCGTGTTGTCGCCGGGCGAGATCCCCCGCTCGATGGGCAAGGCGGTGCGCGTGCGCGACCTGCGCAAGAAACCGGCGTGACGCAAAGGAATGACCGCAAGCGAGGCCTTGATCTTGGCTTCCTGGAAGGCCTGATCGGCTTTCGTCTGCGCTTGGCTCAGATCGCCCTGTTCGAGGATTTCGAAAGGGCGCTTCGCCCCTTCGACATCACGCCGACGCGCTTTGGAGCACTCGCTTTGATCGACGCCAATCCGGGCTTAAGCCAGATGCAACTGGCTAAGGCGATCCGGCTTGATCGTTCCACCTTGGTCGCCTTGCTCGATCATCTCGAGGGCAGGGGGCTGGTCTTGCGCCGCCCATCGGCCACCGACAAGCGCACGAACGAACTGTCGCTGACCGGCGAAGGACGCAAGTTGCTGGGCCAATTGAAGCGTCGCGTGCTTGATCATGAAAAGCGGACGTTTGGCAAGCTGTCGGCTGACGAACGCGCCCAACTGGCGCGCCTGCTGGAAGCGGTATCGGCCATGAAGACAAAGCAAGTCATTGAAATATAAACACTATAAATGTTTGACGACAAACTAGTTGGGGGGTATCCTTCTTGCCAAGAACAAGGAGGCGTTCATGAAATCCATCCTTTCCCTGTGGGTGAATGGCAGGCTGCGCGAAGACGCGGTCGATTCCGCCACTCTGCTGATCGATTATCTGCGCGACCAAGTGGGCCTGACCGGCACCAAGCAAGGCTGCGATGGCGGCGAATGCGGCGCTTGCACGGTTCTGGTCGATGACCGTCCGCGTCTTGCTTGCATAACGCTGGCCCATCAGGTGGCGGGCAGGCGTGTCGAAACCGTCGAGGGACTGGTTGAAAATGGCCGTATGAGCCGCTTGCAGCAGGCTTTCCACGAAAAGCTGGGCACGCAATGCGGTTTCTGCACGCCGGGCATGATCATGGCCGCCGAAGCGTTGCTGCGCAAAAATCCCGATCCTTCGGTTGATGAGATCAAGCTGGCGCTGTCGGGCAATCTGTGCCGCTGCACGGGCTACGTCAAAATTGTCGAAGCGGTGCAGGAGGCGGCCCACCCCTGCTGCAAGCAGGAGGCGGCCCAATGAACGCCCTCATTCCCCAGAACGGCAAGATCGGCGCCAGAACCCCGCTGATCGACGGCGTCGAGAAAGTGACCGGCAAGGCGAAGTATACCGCCGATCTGGCGCATGTCGGCGCGCTGGCCGGGCGCATCTTGCGCAGCACAAGGGCGCATGCGCGAATTCTGTCGATAGATGTGTCGAAGGCTTTGGCCTTGCCCGGCGTGGTGACGGTGGCGACCGGCGCTGACACGCCGGTTCCCTTCGGCGTTCTGCCGATTGCCGAGAACGAATATCCGTTGGCTCGCGACAAGGTGCGTTATCGGGGCGATCCGGTGGCCGCCGTGGCCGCCATCGACGAAAAGACGGCGGCGGCGGCGCTTAAGCTGATCAAGATCGACTACGAAGACCTGCCTGCCTATTACGATCCCAAGAAGGCGATGGCGGCGGGAGCCGTTCCTCTGCATGACGACAAAGCCAACAACGTTCTGCGCGAAGTGCATAACGAATTCGGTAATGTCGAGGATGGGTTCGCCAAGGCCGATCTGGTCCGCTCGAAAACCTACAAATTCGCCGAGGTCAATCACGTTCATATCGAACCCAACGCCAGCTTGGCCGAATATGATCCTGATCGCGGATACCTGACGCTGCACACCACGACCCAGGTGCCCTATTACGTCCATTTGAAAGTGGCGCAGTGCCTGCAGATGGACACGTCGCGCATCCGCGTGGTCAAGCCCTTCCTGGGCGGCGGCTTCGGCGCGCGCACGGAAACGCTGAGCTTCGAGATCATCGCAGCACTTCTGGCCGTGAAGGCCGAAGGCAAGGTGCGCGTCTTGCAGACCCGCGAAGAAGCCTTCATTTCGCATCGCGGCCGTCCGGCGGCCGAGATCACCATGAAATTGGGCATGACCAAGGATGGCAAGATCACCGCCTGCCACGAAGAGGTCATCCAGCCTGGCGGCGCCTATGCGGGTTACGGCATCATCACCATTCTGTACACCGGCGCGCTGTTGCATGGCATTTACGACCTTCCGGCCATCAAGCACGATGCTTGGCGCGTCTATACCAACACGCCGCCCTGCGGCGCCATGCGCGGCCACGGCACGGTCGATGCCCGCGCCGCCTTCGAGGATCTGATGACCCTGATGGGCGAGGAACTGGGGCTTGATCCTTTTCAGGTGCGCCAAGCCAATCTGATTCCATCGATCCCCTACACCACCATGTTGGCGCAGAGGGTCATGAGTTACGGCCTGCCGGAATGTCTCGAGAAGGTCAAGAAGGCATCGGGCTGGGACGAGCGCAGGGGCAAGATGCCAAAGGGCAGGGGGCTGGGAATGGGCTGCGCTCATTTCGTCTCCGGCACCTCGACGCCCAAACATTGGACCGGCGAACCGCATGCCACGGTCAATCTGAAGGTCGATTTCGATGGCGGCCTGACAATCTTTACCGGCGCCGCCGACATCGGCCAGGGGTCCAGCACCATGGCCGCCCAGGTGGTGGCCGAAGTGCTGGGCGTCGATATCAAGCGCATCAGCGTGATCGCCGCCGACAGCGCGCTGACGCCCAAAGACAATGGCAGCTATTCGTCGCGCGTGACCTTCATGGTCGGCAATGCCGCCCTGGATGCCGCCACGCAGCTTAGGCAGAAATTGGCCGAGGCGGCGGCGCGCAAGCTGGAAGCGCGACCGGAAGACATCGAGAACCATGACGAGCATTTCATGGTGGCGGGCAGCCAGGACAAGGGATTGTCCTTCGGCGATGTGGTCAAGGAAGCGATGGTCAATAGCGGCACCATCACAGTCAAGGGCACCTTCGCCTGTCCCAAGGAATTCATGGGCGACAAGGCGATCCGGGGCAGCGCCATCGGCGCCACCATGGGATTTTGCTATTCCGCCCAGGTGGTCGAGGCCGAGGTCGACGAGATCACCGGAAGGGTCAAGCCCATCAAGGTTTGGGTGGCGGTGGACGTGGGCAGGGCGCTCAACCCGCTGGCCGTCGAAGGCCAGATTCAAGGCGGCGTCTGGATGGGCATGGGCCAAGCCCTGTCCGAGGAAACCCGTTTCGAAGATGGCCGCATGCTGCATGCCAATCTGATCGATTACCGCGTGCCGACCATGCAAGACAGCCCCGACATCGAAGTGATCATCGTGGAGTCCATCGACCCCAACGGGCCTTTCGGGGCCAAGGAAGCCTCTGAGGGCATGTTGGCGGGCTTTTTGCCTGCCGTCATGAATGCCGTGTACGAGGCTGTGGGCGTGCGCGCCGATCAGTTTCCCCTAACCCCGGATCGCATGGCCGATTATCTTGAGGCGAAGGAGGCCCAGCAATGAACCTGCTTCCCGATTTCAATCTGTTGCGCGCCAACAGCATCGACGAGGCCGTTGCGGCCCTTTCGCAAGAAGGCGTTCTGCCGATCGCTGGCGGCACCGATCTGTTGCCCAATCTGCGCCGCGGTTTGGGTGAACCAAAATTGCTGGTCGATCTGTCGCAACTGGGCGGCCTTTCCAAGATAGAGCCGACGGCGGACGGTGGGCTTCGCATCGGCGCACTGGTTTCGCTGGAGGCCTTGGCCGAATCGCCGTTGACGCCTGACGCCGTGAAGCAGGCGGCACTTGGCGTGGCCGGCCCCACCCATCGCGCGCAAGGAACGCTGGGCGGCAATCTGTGCCAGGACACGCGCTGCGTCTTCTACAATCAAAGCGACTGGTGGCGCGAAGGCAACGAATTCTGTCTGAAATATCGCGGCAGCAAATGCCATGTCGTGACAAAAAGCGATCGTTGCTACGCCACTTATCATGGCGATGTCGCTCCTGCCCTGATGGTGCTGAACGCCAGTGCCGAGATCGTTGGGCCGGATGGGCAGCGCACCCTGCTTCTGGCCGACCTGTTCAAGGAAAGTGGGGCCGAGCATCTAACGCTGAAGCATGGCGAAATACTGACGAACGTTGTCATTCCCACCCATGCAGGCTGGCAGGCCGCCTATGAAAAGGCCCGCGTTCGCGAGGCGATTGAATTTCCCCTGGCTGGCGTCGCCGTGGCCTTGAAGAAGGATGGCGGGAAAATCGCCGGTCTTCGCGTTGCCATTACCGGCGCCAATTCGGCTCCCTTGATGGTGCCCACGGGCGATTTGATCGGCATGGAATGGAATCAAGAATCGTCGGAAATCTTGGGCAAGGCCGTTCGCAAAGTGTCGAACGTGCTGAAATCCACCGTGACCGGGCCGAAATACCGCCGCCGGATGCTGCTGAAATTGGCGCAGCATCTTGTGGATAAGTTGTGGTTGGAGTGCGCTTCGGCGGGATGATAATCTCGCTCTGTGATTGATCTTCGTCTGCGCCATCCCGACAAGACTGTTTTGAACCCGGATCGCATCGCCGTGATGATTCCGACCCGGGGGCGTCCCGCCATGCTGGGCGAGACGATTTCATCTTTCCTGATCGCGACCAAGCAGCCAAGCCTTGTCTCATTCTGGATCGCCGTCGATGACGACGACCGAACCACGCAAGACTATATCGATCGGGTGGACGTCAATTCCTTGCCGTTTTCGCTGAACTGGGTGGTGCTGCCTCGCCAGCCGACGTTGGCCATGACCTGGAATTTGCTTTGGCAGGCGGTGTACGACGGCCCTGGCTTCTATCTTGGATTCATCGACGATTATCTGATGCTGACCCAAGGCTGGGACGATGCCGTGCGCGACGTGCTGAGCCAAACTCCCAACCGCCTGGGTTTGGGTCAGATTCCCGACTCGTTTCAGAAAAATCCCGATACGCTGACCATCATCTGCGGCACCGCCGAATGGTTCAATAAACTGGGCTATTTCGTGCCGCCCTATTTTCCCTTCTGGTTTGCTGATACTTGGCTTGATCAAGTGGCGACCGCAGCCGGGTTGAAATTCAGACTGCCTCTGGTTGTGGCGCCGCAGGGCGACGCTCCGCCGGGCACGCACCGCATGCGCGAGCTTGGCTTTTGGTACAAGGTCTTCTGCGCCATGACCGATGAGCGCTTGGCGTCGGCCAAGCAATTGGCGCTGGTGGCCTATGCGGGCGACATTCCCTGGTATGCCGAGCGCGAGTCGCTGGTTCGCCAAGCCAATGAAACCCTGTTGAAGCGCGTGCAAGAGCAGCCCGAAGCGATTGCTGAGATGGAAGCCTTCTTCGCTGGAAAATCTCCCTGGTCCAAACATGACGAAGACCGCTATCATGCCGTCAAATCAGCCGTGATCGATTATCTGGGGCCAGCGTTTAAGCCATGACGGGATTCATCCATCTGCGCGTGCATAGCGCCTATTCCTTGGCCGAAGGGGCGATCAAGGTCAAGGAACTGGTCAAGCTGACCGAAAAGCACAAGATGCCTGCGGTGGCGCTGACCGATACCAGCAATCTGTTTGGCGGACTCGATTTCTCATCGGCTTGCACGGATGCTGGAATACAGCCCATCGTCGGCTGCCAATTGGCGATCAGAAGGGATGAGGTCGAAGGCAGCGGGGCCTTTCGCGAAGGCCGCAAGCCGGAACCCGACAATGTGGTCGTCTTGTGTCAGAACCCGGCTGGATACGCCAATCTGCTGAAGCTGGTCAGCCAGGCCTTTTTGCAGACCGAGGCGGGCGAGACGCCGCAAATCTCGATTGCCGATTTGGAAATGCGGGCAGAGGGCCTGCTGTTGCTGACCGGCGGCGTTGCGGGTCCCATCGGGCGTTTGCTGTTGGAAGGCGCTAAGGACAAGGCGCGCGACCTGCTGACCCGTTTTCAGGCCGCCTTTCCCAATCGTCTGTACATGGAAATCCAGCGCCATGGCCTGGACGATGAACGCAAGACCGAGCCGGGATTCTTGGATTTCGCTTACGAGCAAGATATCCCGCTGCTCGCCACCAACGAATGTTTCTTCGGTCCCGAAAGCATGTACGAGGCGCATGACGCGCTTTTATGCATTGCGGGCGGCGCTTATGTGTCGCAGCCCGAACGCAGGCGCGTGACGCCCGAACACCGTTTCAAGTCGGGCGATGAAATGCGCATGTTGTTCGCCGATCTGCCCGAAGCGGTGGACAATACGCTGACGGTCGCCAAACGCTGCGCCTATTGGCCCGCCAAGATCAAGCCGATCTTGCCCGTCTATACCAAACTGCAAGGACGCAGCGAGGAAGAGGCCTTGCGCCAAATGGCTCGCGATGGGCTTGAGAGACGATTGCCCGTGCATGTCTTCAACGAGGATATGGACGAGGACGCGTTGGCGCATGCCGCCAAGCCCTATCGCGAACGCCTGGATTACGAGTTGGACGTTATCGTGAAAATGGGGTTCCCCGGCTATTTCCTGATCGTCGCCGACTTCATCCAATGGGCCAAGGAACATGACATTCCGGTGGGGCCGGGGCGCGGTTCGGGCGCCGGTTCGGTGGTGGCCTGGGCGCTGACCATCACCGACCTTGATCCCCTTCGCTTCAACCTATTGTTCGAACGTTTCTTGAATCCGGAACGCGTGTCGATGCCCGACTTCGACATCGACTTCTGCCAGGATCGCCGCGACGAGGTGATCCGTTACGTGCAGAAGGAATACGGTCATGATCGGGTGGCGCAGATCATCACTTTCGGAAAATTGCAAGCCAGGGCGGCTTTGCGTGATGTGGGCCGCGTTTTGGAAATGCCCTACGGTCAGGTGGACCGCATCTGCAAACTGGTGCCGCAAAATCCCGCCAAGCCGGTCACCATCGCCGAAGCTATCGATAGCGAACCGCTTTTGGGCCAGATGCGCGAAGCCGATCCGGTGGTGGGCAAGCTGCTGGATGTGGGCCAAAAGCTGGAAGGGCTTTACCGTCACGCATCGACCCATGCCGCTGGCGTGGTGATCGGCGACCGTCCCCTGGACGAACTGGTGCCGCTGTACCGCGATCCCCGTTCCGACATGCCCGTCACGCAATTCAACATGAAATGGGTGGAATCGGCGGGTCTGGTCAAGTTCGACTTTCTGGGCCTGAAGACGCTGACCGTGCTGCAAACGGCGGTCAGGCTGGCCAAACCCAAGGGGGTCGAGATCGACCTGTCGGCCCTGCCGCTCGACGACCGGCCCACCTACGACATGTTGGGGCGCGGCGACACGGTCGGCGTATTCCAGTTGGAAAGTGCGGGCATGCGCGACGTGCTGAAGGGCCTAAAGCCCGACACGTTGGAAGACATCATCGCCGTGGTGGCGCTGTATCGTCCCGGCCCGATGGGCAACATCCCCAGCTACATCAAGCGCAAGCATGGACAGGAAACGCCTGATTATCTGCATCCGACCTTGGAACCGATCTTAAGGGAAACCTTCGGTATCATGGTCTATCAGGAACAGGTGATGCAGATCGCCCAGGTCCTGTCGGGTTATTCGCTGGGCGGCGCCGATCTTTTGCGCCGCGCCATGGGCAAAAAGAACCAGCAGGAGATGGACGACCAGCGCAAGAATTTCGTGGAAGGCGCCTTGGCCCGAAAGGTGGCGGAATCGCAGGCCTCGCACATCTTCGACATGGTGGCGAAATTCGCCGAATACGGCTTCAACAAAAGCCATGCCGCCGCCTATGCCGTGGTGGCCTATCAAACCGCTTGGATGAAGGCCAATCATCCGGTGGAATTCATCGCGGCCTCCATGACCTATGACATGGGATCGACCGACAAACTGTCGGTCTTCCGCCAGGAATTGGATCGTCTGAAGGTGAAGCTGCTGCCGCCCGACGTCAATAAATCCATGCCCACATTCGCCGTCGAGAATGGTCAAGTGCGCTATGCGCTGGCAGCCATCAAAAATGTCGGTCTGGCCGCCATGCAGTTGCTGGTCGATGAGCGCTTGAAAAACGGCCCCTTCAAGGATGTGGCCGATCTGTTCCGCAGGCTGGATACGAAAACCTTGAACCGTCGTCAGGTTGAAAATCTGATTCGCGCCGGGGCCTTCGACAGTCTCGACAACAACCGCGCTCGTTTGATGGATGGGCTGGACATCTTGATGCGGGAAGCCAGCGCCGCCCAGGAAGAGCGCGAAAGCGGCCAATCCAGCCTGTTCGGTGCCATCGATCCCAAGGCCAACGCGCCCAGGCTACCCAACCGGACCGACTGGCCGCAGATGGAACGGCTGAAAGAGGAATGTTCGGCCCTTGGCTTCTATCTGTCGGCCCATCCGCTGGATGCCTATGCCAAAAGCCTGGAACGTCTGCACGTCATCAAATGCACGGAACTGCCGGGGCATCTGGCCGCTGGCGGCAAAAGCCGCGTCAAGCTGGCGGGCGTTCTCAATGCCAAGCAAGAGCGCACCAGCCAGCGCGGCTCGCGTTTTGCCTTCGCTCAATTCTCCGACATGAGCGGCATTTTCGAGGTCACGCTCTTCTCCGAAGTGTTGGCCGCCTCGCGCGATGTTCTGGAAAGCGGCCAGCCCTTGCTGCTGACCGTCGATGCCCGCATGGAGGAAGAGCAGATCAAGTTGCTGGCCCAAGAAATATCGGCTCTTGATCAGGCGGCGGCAAAAACATCGGGCGGCATCAAGGTCTATTTCGCCGATGTCTCGCCCGTGGCCGAAGTGAAAATGCTGCTGTCCAAGGAAGCCAGAGGCAAGGGGCGGGTCATTCTGGTGCCGCAAACCGAACAAGGCGAAGTCGAAATGTTGCTCAAGGGAAGTTACGCCCTGTCGCCCAGCTTGTTGTCTGGGTTGCGCGCCGTTCAAGGCGTTCGAGAATTGCGTGAAATTTGACCGTGCCGATTGCGAATATTAGCCTTGACTTTTTATGGTGAATATAACCAATGCCATAGCGTTATTAAGGTCTTTGAGAAATTGACTTAACACATGCATAAATGATTTGATCCTTCCAAATTTGATGTCGCTCATTTCGAAGTCGCGATCTTTGGGAGGAAAATATGGGTTTTCTTGCGCGAATGAAGGTCTCTAGCCGCATCTTTTTGGGTTTTGGCACGACCTTGGCCTTGATGATTGTTGTGGCGCTGACTGGCGGCGCCAGCCTCATGTCGGTCAGCGGCGGCTTTCATCATTACGAGCAGGCCAGCTCCGACTCTCTGCGCCTGATGGAGCTTGATCGGGCGATTGCCGGTTTGCGCCGAAATGTCGGCCTGTTCGCGCTGAATGGCGACGAGGCTTCGCTCAAGCGCGTGCATGACTTGGAGCAAACGATCAGCACTGATTTGAAAGCCGCCCATGACGAAGAGGAAGATCCCGTCCGCAAGGCAAATCTGGCCAAGCCGCTTGAACTATTCACCCAACACCGTGATCATTTCGCGACAATGTCCAAGCTGCGCTTGCAGATAGGTGCCAAGCCGGAAGACGGCTTGCAGGGCAGTTTGAGAAATTCCGTTCACGCCATCGAGGAGAAAGTGAAGCAGGCGGGAAACCTGCCCCTTTCGGTCCTGACTCTTACCCTGCGTCGCCATGAGAAAGATTTTCTACTGCGCCGCGATGCGAAGTATGTAAAGTCGCTTGAAGATACGGCTGACGCCATGTCCAAGGAGATAGACAGGGCAAGTCTGGATGGCGCCCTGCGCCAAGACTTGCAGACCAAACTTTTGTCCTACCGCAACGACTTCAAATTGCTGGCAGATGCTCAGTTGGCCGTTGCCAAGCTGGTGGAGAGCGAACTGTCCCCGCGTGAGGACGAGATCACGAAAGTCCTAAGCGATACCGTGGCGTCCGAAAAGCGCACGATGCTTGATGACGCCGAAACGGCCTACAACATGATCGCCTTTGCCGAGAGTCTTGTCGTTATCTTGGGCGTTGGCGCCATCGTTCTGGGCTTGCTGTTCGCCTTGGTGATTGCTCGTTCGATTGTTGGCCCGGTCAAGGGGATGACGAACGCCATGGGCCGCTTGGCTGGCGGCGACAAGTCGGTCGCCATTCCCGCCACCGAAAACAGCGATGAAATCGGCGAGATGGCCAGGGCGGTTCTTGTCTTCAAGGAGAACATGATCAAGGCAGAGAGACTGGCGACTGAGCAAGAGGCGCAGCGGCAAGTTCAGATCAAGCGCGCTCAGAAGATTCAGGAACTGACCGAGAAATTCGACTTGACCGTTACCGAAACGGTGAATGGCGCTTCCAGTTCGGCCACTGAACTTGAAGCGACGGCGGAAAGTATGTCGGTGACGGCGGAACAAACCCAGCGCCAAGCGACCGCTGTCGCGGCGGCATCGGAAGAGGCGTCGTCCAATGTGCAGACCGTGGCGGCCGCCGCCGAAGAACTGTCGGCTTCAATTCAGGAAATCAGCAGGCAGGTTTCCCAGTCAACCGGCGTCGCCCAAGGTGCCGCGCAAGAAGCCGCACGCGCCAACGCCATGGTCCAAGGTTTGGCCGATGCGGCCAGCAAGATCGGCGAAGTGGTGCATCTGATCAACGATATTGCATCGCAAACGAATCTTTTGGCCTTGAACGCCACCATCGAGGCCGCCAGGGCGGGCGACGCGGGCAAGGGATTTGCCGTGGTCGCCAACGAGGTCAAATCGTTGGCCAACCAAACCGCCAAAGCCACCGACGAGATCAGCCAGCAAATTTCGTCGGTTCAAAGCGCCACCCAAGACGCCGTCGATGCCATCCAAAGCATTACCAAGGTGATCAGTCAGGTGAACGAGATTTCGACGGCGATCGCCAGCGCCGTAGAGGAACAGGGGGCGGCAACCCAGGAAATCGCCCGCAATGCCCAGCAGGCGTCTGGGGCCACCACGGAAGTCTCCAGCCACATTAACGGCGTGACGGGTGGGGCGACTGAAACCGGCAAGGCGGCCAGCCATGTGCTGGAGGCGGCGGGTGCTCTGACCCGCCAAGCCGATTTGTTGCGCCAGGAAGTTGACGAATTTCTGGCGGGCGTGAAAGCGGCATGATGGCATCGTCGATGTGAGGCGTGGGGCTTGGTCCGCCTCGCACCGGTTCTGAGCGCTTGATTATTCCGGCGAAATGTTTCTGTCCGCCTAGAATTATTTGGCGCAAAGGGCCAAGTCAAATCTAAGGTGACTGAGAGACAACGATCTCTGAGTGGTGTTTGTTTTTTTTGGGAGGCGGTCATGCAGGGCACGATCAAGTCAAAGCTGATCACACTGGGTGTCGTTGCCATACTGGGCCAATCGGTCTTGGCGGGCAGCATCCTGTGGGTCAATTCCATCTTGAAGGAATCTTTCGCTTTCGCCGAAATGCGAGGATCACAACTGGCTGCCGTCGAAGAAATGCGCCGCGAGATTTTGACCATCATGTTGGGCGCCATGGACACGATCATCGACAAGGATGAAGGCAAGGTCCAGCCCGAGCGCATGAAGGACATGACCGACGGTCTTTCCAAGTTGTCCGATGGTGCCAGAAGCCTTCAAACCTATGCCGACACCGCCGAGGAAAAGCAACTGGCCGCCGGTCTTGAGGCTTCCGTCGCCGAATTGAAAGCCGGCGTTACGGTAAATCTGGTCAAGGCGATTGAAAGCCGCGCCGGTGAGGACGCCTTCGCGGAGATCGACGACATACTGGACAAAAACGGCGATGGCATCGCCGACAATCTGGCCCGCTTCGAGCAGTCGTTGCGCGGAGAAATGGCCGAAGCCAAGAAGGAGCAGGATGGCTGGCTTGGCCGTCTGACCTTGATATCGTCGCTCACCTATATCGTCACGGCGCTGTTGATGATTGTCGGCCTGATCGTCACGGCAGGCGCGATCATCCGTCCGGTCAACGCGCTGACCAAATCCATGCGCCGCTTGGCGGATGGCGACCGTCAGACTGAAATTCCCGCCTTAAGCCAAAAGGACGAGGTGGGTGAGATGGCCCGCGCCGTCGATGTGTTCAAGCAAAACGCCATCGAAATGGATCGTTTGCGCGCTGAACAGGACAGGCAGAAGAAGGCCGCCGAAGAAGAGCGCAGGAAAGGCATGCATTCATTGGCCGACAATTTCGACCATTCGGTCGGCGGCGTCATGCGCCAGGTTCTGTCTTCGGTGACCGATCTTGAAACGACGGCCCAAAACATGTCGACCATCGCCGATGAAACGATGCGCCAAGCCACCGCCGTCGCAGCCGCGTCGCAGGAAGCCTCGACGAATGTGCAAACCGTCGCCTCCGCCGCCGAGGAATTGTCGGCGTCGATTCAAGAAATCAGCCGTCAGGTGGCGCAATCGACCAAGGTGGCCCACGGCGCCGCCGCCGAGGCCGAGCGCGCCAACGCCATGGTGCAGAGCCTCGCCGACGCCGCCAGCCGCATCGGCGAGGTCGTGCATCTGATCAACGACATCGCCAGTCAGACAAATTTGTTGGCCTTGAACGCCACCATCGAGGCGGCAAGGGCAGGGGACGCTGGCAAGGGATTCGCCGTGGTCGCCAATGAGGTGAAAAGTCTCGCCAACCAAACAGCCAAGGCCACCGATGAAATCAGTCAGCAGATTTCCGCCGTTCAGGGAGCGACGCAGAACGCCGTCAGCGCCATCGAAAGCATCACCAAGGTGATCGGCGAGGTGAATCAGATTTCCACCGCCATCGCCTCGGCGGTGGAAGAGCAAGGTGCTGCCACCCATGAGATTGCCCGCAATGTGCAGGAAGCCTCGGGGGCGACGGCCGAAGTGAACAGCCACATCGCAGGCGTCACTCAGGGCGCTGAAAAAACCGGCGGCTCGGCTTCGCATGTCTTGGTCTCCGCCGAGGGACTGAGCCGTCAGGCCGAGCAATTGCGCCAGCAGGTGGATGGATTCTTGTCGGGCGTGAAGGCCGCATAGCCGTTTCGTCTCAAAGCAAGGTTGGATGCGCCCCCCCCGAAAGTCTAGGAAGGGGGCTGTCCTTCTTTGGGTTGCGCAGGGGGTGGTGAAAAAGCCAGAATGGCATATTCACTTCACGACAGCGCCAAGGACACGATGTCGAGACCAGCACATGATCGCGCCGATCAGCCGGGCATTCGCCTAAACATCAATGGTCAATCCGTTGATGCGCATGAAGGCATGACTTTGGTCGAGGCCGCTTGGCAAGCTGGCGTGCCGGGCATTACCAATGTGGGCTGCATGGAAGGCGTTTGCGGTTCGTGCCGCGTCATGATGCGCCGTGATCGTCAGGTAACCGTCGGTCTGGCCTGCCAGACTTTTGTCGAAAACGGGTTGGACGTCATTTTCCTGCCTGCCGCCTCCGCCTCGCGCCATTTTTACGATATTGCGGATTTCAAGGACAGTTGGGACATCCATGCGCGCTTTCACGGCATTTTTCCCGAAGCGTCTCGCTGCCGCCATTGTCACGGCTGCGTGCAGTCCTGCCCCAAGGACATCAAGGTCGAGGACGGCGTAGCCTTGGCGGCAAGTGGCCGCTACCGCGAAGCGGGAGAAATCTTTTTCGAATGCGTCATGTGCGAATTGTGCGACGTCGCCTGCCCGGAATTGATCGCCCCCGCCCATGTCGGCTTGTTTTGCAGGCGCGTGACGGCGCATTTCCACTTGCGTCCACCCAACCTTATCTCGCGGATAGAGGAATTGCGCAAGAAGCGCGAGGAAGCGGACGGCAACGACAAGGGCGAGGAATGACGCCATGAACAAGGGCATTCCTTTGCAAGAAGCCTTGGCCGCCTACCGGCCAGATTCCGATCCGGGGCAGGTGTCGCCCATGACCGATGCCGATTCGCTGCTAAGCGAATTCCATCCCGATCATTTGCGCGGTTCCGTCGTCAAATTGTCGGTGGGCGTCAATTCCGGCGACAGCTGCCAGCGCGATCTGGCAAGTCTGCTGCAAACCGAGGCCTTCATCGACGAAGCCGATCTGGCGGGCGTTCCGGTCATCGACGCCGACGTGCTTGTCATCGGCGGTGGCGGGGCCGGTTGCGCCGCCGCCCTCATGGCGGCCGAACAAGGGGCCAAGGTCTTGCTGGCCACCAAGCTGCGCCTGGGCGACAGCAATACGGTGATGGCCGAGGGCGGCATTCAGGCCGCCATCGAACCGGACGATTCCATTCAAAAGCATATTCAAGACACGCTGCGCGGCGGCCATCATGCCGGCAATCCGAGTTTGGTCGCCAGCATGGCCGAGGACGGCCCCGACGTGTTGCGCTGGCTGATCAATCTGGGCATGCAGTTCGAACTGACGCCCAGCGGCGATTTGCAAACTAGGCGCGCGGGCGGCATGAGCGCGTCTAGGCTGGTCTATTGCCGAGATTATACTGGGCTTGAGATGATGCGCGTTCTGCGCGAGGCCGTGTTCCAGCATCGCAGCATCGAGGTTTGGGAACAAAGCCCCGCCGTTGAATTGTTGTCCAACGAGTTCGGTTTGAAATGCGCGGGCGCCGTCTTGATGTCGCTGGCTGATGGGCAAAAGCGCATCGTCCGCACGCGTTCGGTGATTTTGGCCACTGGCGGTCTGGGGCGTTTGCACCTGAACGGCTTTCCCACCTCGAACCATTTGGGCGCCACGGGCGACGGTCTGGTCTTGGCCTATCGGATCGGCGCCAAACTGACCGAGCTTGATTCCTTTCAATATCATCCCACCGGGCTTGTCTATCCGTCGCATCTGTCGGGCAAGCTGGTCACCGAGGGCGTGCGCGCGGCGGGCGCTCTTCTCATCAACGGCAAGGGCCAGCGTTTCGTCGATGAATTGCAGCCCAGGGACATCGTCTGCGCCTCTATCTTGCGCGAATGCCAAGAAGGGCGCGGCATTCGCATCGATGACGAGCGCAAGGGGGTTTGGCTAGATACGCCGCGCCTTGAAAATTCGCAGCCAGGTTTGCTTGAGCGTCAGTTCCCCAATCTGATGTCGCGCACCAGGGGGTCGGGCCTTGATCCGCGCACTCAGCCGCTCTTGGTGCATCCCACCCTGCATTACCAGAATGGCGGCGTCATCATCAATTCCAAGGGGGCGACGACGGTTCCCGGCCTGTTCGCCATCGGCGAGGCGGCGGGCGGCATTCACGGGCGCAACCGCATCATGGGCAACGCCCTGCTTGAAATCATCTGTTTCGGACGACGTGCGGGCATCGCCGCCGCTGCCGCCGCCAAGCGTGATCGTGGACCTAAGAAGGTAACGTTGGAACATATCAATCAGTTGCGCCGGGCCTTGACACTGGCTGGCATGCCCTTGTCGCGCAGAGCACCCGAGATCCTGCCCAGCTATGCCAGGGGGGGGCTATGGAGCCGATGAACCCAAAAACGACGCTGGTGCTGCTGCACCCCGATCAGCGGGTCGGCGCCAATATGCAGCGCTGGCGGCAATTGGGCGGCGGCAAGGCGATCATCCTGGCCGTGCGTTCTCCGGCTGCCATTCTGGAACAGGTCAAACAGGCCGAGTTGCGCGGCCTGGGCGGCAGCGGCTTTCCCGCCTGGAAGAAGTGGGAGGCGGTGGCGGCAGAAACGCCCAAGCCCGACAAATATCTGGTCGTCAACGGCAACGAGGACGAGCCGGGCACCTTCAAGGACCGGCTGCTGCTGGAAGAAACCCCGCATCAGGTGATCGAGGGCGCCGTCACTACGGCACTGGCCGTCGGCGCCAACCGCGTGGTTTTCTACGTCAATCCCGATCTGTCGCGCTCGTTGGCCGCCATGCGCATCGCCCTCGAGCAATGGAAATCCTCGGATCTGGTGGAACTGGCCTCGACGGCCCTGGGCAGGCCCTTGGAACTGCTGCTGGCTCCCGGCTCGGGCCATTACATCGGCGGCGAGGAGACGGCGGCCATGGAATGGATCGAGGGCCGTTTTCCCTTTCCGCGCGGCAAGCCGCCCTATCCGGCGCAGTCGGGCATCAAGGGTTGTCCCACGCTGATCAACAATGTCGAAACGCTGGCCTATGTGTCGCATATCGCCGTCCATGGCGCCCAGTGGTTCCGAGACCTTGGCAAGGCGCCCGGGCTTGGCACCAAGCTCTATTCGCTCAGCGGCGACGTGCTGCATCCGGGCGTGTATGAACTGCCCAAGGGGACAAGCCTGCGCGAGCTGATCTTCGACCATGGCGGCGGATTGCTGTCAGGTAAGCCCTTGAAGGCGGTGTTCACGGGCGGGCCGTCCAGCACGCTACTGACGCCCGCTGATCTGGACGTGGCGCTCGATTTCGAATCCCTCAAGGCCAGGGGCAGCAATCTGGGCACTGGCGCCATGATCGTAGTGTCCGAAGGGACCGGCATCGTCAAGCGGGTGGCCGAGTACGAGCGCTTCTTCGCCCATTCGTCTTGCGGGCAATGCACCTCGTGCAAGACCGGCACCGCCACCATCAGCCGCCTTTTGGATCGCATCGATACCGGGCGCGGCACCATGTCGGATCTGAATACGCTGAAGAATCTCTGCGCCATGTTGCCGGGCAGCGGGCGTTGTCATCTGGTGAACGGCGCTGCGATGCTTCTCGACAGCGCATTTGGCCATTTCAACGACGAATTCGTGCAGGCCGTGGCGAAATCCGGCCGTTCATAATGTAGCCCTCAGTCGCCGGGCGCGCCCTTGGCGCTTGGCTCTCGCTTGCAGGAATGCAAGCGCGCGGGCCTTGCCCGCGTCCAAGCGGATTTTGCCGCTTGGCCTAAATCTTCGAGATTTCACTTGTATTTGCGGGCGGGCAGGGGTACAACCCGCCCCTCTAAATCCACAGGCGGATATTGGGCTAGGCTTATGCTTTGCCCTCCGGTGCCGGGAAACCGGCCACACTATCCGCCGACGTCTAACCGGAAAAGGACAATATATCATGGCTCTACCCGAATTTTCGATGCGTCAGTTGCTAGAAGCCGGCGTTCACTTCGGCCACAATACGCGCCGTTGGAACCCCAAGATGGCCCCCTATCTGTTCGGCGTGCGCAACGGCATCCATGTCATCGATCTCCAGCAGTCCGTTCCCATGCTGCACCGGGCCATGCAGGCCGTGCGCGACGTGGTGGCGGGCGGCGGTCGCGTGCTTTTCGTCGGCACCAAGCGTTCGGCCCAGGACCCGGTGGCCCAGGCCGCCAAGAAATGCGGTCAGTATTACGTCAATCACCGCTGGCTGGGCGGCATGATGACCAACTGGAAGACCATTTCGCGCTCGATCAAGCGCCTGAAGGAAATGGAAGAGCAACTGGCCTCCGGCCATGTGGCCGGTCTGACCAAGAAGGAACAGCTGAACCTGTCACGCGAGCGCGAGAAGCTGGACCTGTCGCTGGGCGGCATCAAGGACATGGGCGGCATCCCCGACATCATGTTCGTGATCGACACCAACAAGGAAGGCATCGCCATTCAGGAAGCCGTCAAGCTGGGCATTCCCGTGGTGGCCGTGCTAGACAGCAACAGCGATCCCGACGGCATTTCCTTCCCGATTCCCGGCAATGACGACGCCATCCGCGCCGTGACCATGTATTGCGACCTGATTTCCGGGTCGGTGCTGGACGGCATTCAGGCCGAAATGACCAAGGCCGGAATCGATGTCGGCGCTCAGGCCGAACTGCCTGTCGAAGCGGCTCTGGCTGAAGAAGCCCCCGCCGAAGCCCAGGCCGAGTAAGCCTCAAGAAGAGAAGGATAAGAAGATGGCCGAAATTACCGCTGCGCTGGTCAAGGACCTGCGCGAAAAAACCGGCGCTGGCATGATGGATTGCAAAAAGGCGCTGGGCGAGACCGCCGGCGATCTGGAAGCCGCCGTCGATTGGCTGCGCAAGAAGGGCTTGGCGGCTGCCGCCAAGAAGTCGGGCCGCGTGGCCGCCGAAGGCTTGGTGGGCATGGCGACCGATGGCACCAAGGGCGCCTTGGCCGAAGTGAATGCCGAGACCGACTTCGTGGCCCGCAACGACCAGTTCCAGGCCTATGCCAAGAAGGTGGCCGAGATCGCATTGGGATGCGGCGGCGACATCGAAAAGCTGAAGGCGGCAAGCTGGCCTGAAGGCGGCACGGTGGCCGACAAGGTGACCAACCTGATCGCCACCATCGGCGAGAACATGAATCTGCGCCGCACGGCCGCCCTGTCGGTCAAGGATGGCGTGGTGGCTGGCTATATGCACTCCGCCGCCGCTCCGGGCCTTGGCAAGATCGGCGTTCTGGTGGCTTTGGAAAGCACGGGCGACAAGGCCAAGCTGGCCGAAGTCGGCAAGCAGATCGCCATGCATGTGGCGGCTGCCAATCCGCAGTTCCTGACCGTCGATTCGGTCGATACTTCGGCGCTCGAGCGTGAAAAAGACGTGCTGCGCGAACAGGCCCGCGCCACCGGCAAGCCCGACAACATCATCGAAAAGATGATGGATGGGCGCGTGCGCAAATTCTATGAGGACGTGGTGCTGCTTGAGCAGTTGTACGTCATCGACGGCGAGTCTCGGGTCAAGCAGATCGTCGAGAAGGCGGCCAAGGAAGCGGGTGCGCCGATCCAGATCACCGGCTTCGTGCGTTTCGCGCTGGGCGAGGGCATCGAGCGCGAAGAGAAAGACTTCGCCGCCGAAGTGGCCGAGCAGTTGGCGAAGAAGTAAGCAGTTACAGCAAGCTATCTGAAGGGGGCGGGTTCTTGACCCGCCCTTTTCTTTTGGCAAGTCCCTGGGATTATGACATTCCCCACTAGCCCCATGCCGCATGGGTTGCTAATATCCGCGCCGCTATTCAGCCGTCCACACCGTCAAAACCAGGGAAATCCATGTCCAGCGCCAAGACGTTTCGCCGAATCCTGCTTAAAATATCGGGCGAAGGATTGATGGGCGACGGTCAATACGGGTTGGATGACGCCACCCTGGCCCGTTTGGCCGACGACATCAAATCGGTGGTGGCGCTGGGCATCCAGGTTGGCGTCGTTGTCGGTGGCGGAAATATTTTCAGAGGCTTAGCGGGTGCGGCCAGGGGCATGGAGCGCGCCAGCGCCGATTACATGGGCATGCTGGCGACCGTGATCAACGCGCTGGCCATCCAGAACGCGCTGGAGCGAGTCGGTGTCCAGAACCGCGTTCAGTCGGCCATTCCCATGGCGCAGATCAGCGAACCCTATATCCGCAGGCGCGCCATCCGGCACATGGAAAAGGGCCGGGTGGTGATTTTCGGGGCTGGCACGGGCAATCCTTTCTTCACCACCGACACGGCGGCGGCCTTGCGCGCCGCCGAGATGGGCTGCGACGCGCTTTACAAGGCGACTCAGGTCGATGGCGTCTATACCGCCGATCCCAAGAAGGACGCCAACGCCAAGCGCTATGACCATTTGACCTTCACGGAAGTGCTGAACAAGGATCTGAAGGTCATGGACGCGGCTGCGATCGCTGTCGCGCGTGAGAACAACATTCCCATTTTAGTCTTTTCGCTGCACAATCCCGGCGCTTTCACCGAGGCGGCCCAAGGCAAGGGCCGCTTTACGCTGATCGACAACGGGTAAGTTCGAAGGAGAAGTGCCTTGGCGGCAACGGTTCAGGAATTGAAGTCGGATATCAAGCGGCGCATGGATGCCACTGTCGAAGTGGTGCGCAAGGAATTTGCGGGCCTGCGTACAGGGCGCGCCGTGGCGTCGCTGCTCGACCCGGTGATCGTCGAGGCTTATGGCCAGGAAATGCCCCTCAACCAAGTCGGCACGGTCAATGTGCCGGAACCTCGCATGCTGTCGGTGCAGGTGTGGGACAAGGGCATGGTCAAGGCGGTCGAGAAGGCCATCCGCGACGCCGGGCTGGGCCTCAATCCGATGGCCGATGGCCAAATGGTGCGCGTGCCCATTCCCGCCTTGAACGAAGAGCGGCGCAAGGAACTGGTCAAGGTGGCCCATAAGTACGCCGAACAGGGCAAGGTGGCGGTGCGCAATGTGCGTCGCGACGCCATGGACGCCCTTAAGAAGATGGAAAAGGACAAAGTCATTTCGGAAGACGAGCATCACCATCAGGACAAGGAAATCCAGGCCTTGACCGATGAGGCGATCAAGCACGTCGATGACGCCCTGGCCCATAAGGAAAAGGAAATCATGCAGGTATGAGCCTTTCCGGCGCGCTTCCCTCCTCGGGCGATACGTCTTTGCCGCCCGCTCATGTCGCCATCATCATGGACGGCAATGGGCGCTGGGCGAAGTCGCGCGGGCTGCCGCGCACGGCGGGACATCGCAAGGGAGCCGAGGCGGTGCGCGCCACCATCAAGGCCTGCCGCGAACTGGGGGTTCGCTATCTGACGCTGTTCGGTTTTTCCTCCGAAAACTGGAAGCGTTCGCCCGACGAGGTCAGCGATCTGATGGGGCTGTTGCGCTTTTACCTGCGCAATGAAGTTAAGGAATTGCATTCGGCGGGCGTTCGCCTGCGCATCATCGGCGACCGCACGCGCCTGTCCGATGACATCGTGAAATTGATCGAGGAGTCGGAAGCCAAGACGGCCTCGAACACGGCGCTTGATGTCGTGATGGCGCTTAGCTATGGCGGCCGTCAGGAAATCGTCGCCGCCGCCCAGCGCCTAGCCAGGGAGGTCAAGGCGGGAACGCTTGATCCTGAGGATATCTCGGAGGATGTTTTCGCCAATCGTCTGTTCACCGCGAATATCCCCGATCCCGATTTGCTGATCCGCACCTCGGGCGAAAAACGGGTCAGCAATTTCCTGCTTTGGCAGGCTGCCTATGCCGAATTCGTCTTCCAGGACGTTTTATGGCCCGATTTCGGGCGAATGCATTTGGAAGAGGCGATCTCGGAATTCCATCGGCGCGAGCGCCGTTATGGCCAGGCGGGCTGATCGGGTGGCTGTTTCCCTGAATTCCCTGACCTTGCGCATTCTTTCCGCGCTCTTGCTGGCCCCCCCGGTGCTGGCGGCCATTTGGTACGGTTCGCCCTATTTCGAGGGGATGACGGTGCTGGCCGCCATTGTCATGGCCTGGGAATGGGAGAAGCTGGTTTCCAAGGAAAGTTTTGGGGGGCCCGGCATCGCCTTGGCCCTGTCCAGCGTCGTCGCCCTTATTCTTCTTCCCTTGCCGTTGCTGGCTTTGGTGGCGGTGGGGGTGGGCGCCTTGGTCGCCAGTCTGATGGCGCCGATAGGCTTGCGCGGCTGGATGGCGGCGGGAGCGCCTTACATCGTTCTGCCATTGGCCGCCCTGTTGATGCTGCGCGCCGCCCCCGATGGACAATCCATCCTAATCTGGCTGTTCTTGATCGTCTGGGCGACAGATATCGGAGCCTATGCGGCAGGGCTGTTGATCGGCGGGCCGAAGCTGGCCCCGTCGATCAGCCCGAAGAAAACTTGGGCCGGTCTGGCTGGCGGCATGATCGGGGCCGCCGTGATTGCGATGTGGGGCGGAAGCTGGCTTGGCTTCGTCTCTTCCGCTCCCAAACTGGGATTGATGGGGGCGGCTCTGGCCGTGGTGGCGCAAGGCGGCGACCTGTTCGAATCCTTCGTCAAGCGTCGTTTCGACGCCAAGGATTCAAGCCAGTTGATCCCCGGACATGGCGGCTTGTTGGACCGTATCGACGGCTTGCTGGCGGCGGGATTCGCCCTGGGCGTTTTGTATCTGGCGACCTTCGATGGAGGCTTTGAGTGGTAGACGAGCCTTTATCCGTCACCGTGCTGGGATCGACCGGCTCGATCGGCATGAGCACGTTCGATCTTCTGGCTCGCGATCCGCAGGCCTACCGGGTCGAGGCCTTGGTGGCTGGTCGCAATGTCGAGCGTCTGATCGAACAGGCCAAGACCTTGAAACCCAAGCTGGCCGTGATGGCCGATCCGGAATTCTACGCCGCCTTGAAAGAAGGCCTGTCCGGCACGGGCATTGAAGTGGCGGCAGGCGACGACGCCGTGATAGCGGCGGCGGACCGTCCCGCCAAATGGGTGATGGCGGCCATCGTGGGGGCGGCGGGTTTGAAGCCAACGATGAAGGCCATTCAGCGCGGCGCCGTGGTTGGCTTGGCCAACAAGGAAACGCTGGTGTCGGCGGGCGACGTGGTGACACGGGCGGTTAGGGATTCGGGCGCCGTCGTCATTCCGGTCGATTCCGAACATAGCGCCATCTTTCAGGTGTTGGATTTCGAGCAGAAGGACAAGGTCGAGAAGATCATCCTGACCGCTTCCGGCGGCCCGTTCCGCACCATGGGCGGCAACGAAATGGCCCGTGTGACGCCCAAACAGGCAGTGGCGCACCCGAATTGGAGCATGGGCGCCAAAATCTCGGTCGATTCAGCCACCATGATGAACAAGGGCCTTGAACTGATCGAGGCGCATCATCTGTTCGACATGCCCGAAGAGAAAATCGATATTCTGGTTCATCCCCAGTCGGTCATCCACAGTTTGGTCGCCTATGTCGATGGCTCCGTCCTGGCGCAATTGGGCACGCCTGACATGCGCACGCCCATCGCCTATGCGCTGGGTTGGCCAAGGCGCATAAGCGCCCCGGTGCCGCGCCTCAATCTGGCTGAAATTGCCACGCTGACCTTCGAGCGGCCCGACAACAATCGGTTTCCAGCGCTTGAATTGGCCCGGGCCGCCTTGCGCCGAGCCGGTTCGATGCCTACTATTTTGAATGCGGCGAATGAAGTCGCCGTAGGCCTGTTCCTGGATCATAAGATCGGTTTCCTGGATATCGCCAGACTGGTGGCCGAAACCATGGAGGCCGTCGATGCCTGCGAGCTGCAAGGGCTTGAGGACGTTCTGGCTGCCGATGCCGAAGCCAGAATTCGTGCCCAGGAAATCGCCAGAAGACTGACTCGTTGAGAAATCTGGCGCATTAAGGAGTTTCCAAGTTGGACGTGTTGATCAATTACATTCTTCCATTCCTGGTTCTATTGACCGTCGTGGTCTTCGTGCATGAGCTGGGCCATTATTGGGTGGCGCGCCGCAACGGCGTGCGGGTTCTGGTTTTCTCGGTCGGGTTCGGGAAGGAACTCTTTGGATTCAATGACAAAAACGGAACCCGCTGGAAATTGGGGCTGATTCCTTTCGGCGGTTACGTCAAGATGTTCGGCGACGAGGACGAGAGCAGCAAGCCCGACACGACGCGCGAATTCACCGATGAGGAAAAGGCGGTTTCCTTCCACCACAAGCGGTTGGGGCAAAGGGCCGCCATTGTGGCTGCTGGACCGCTGTCCAACTTGTTCTTCGCCATCATCGTCCTGGCCGTGCTGTTCATGACGGTGGGGCAGTTGGCGACGCCGCCGGTCGTGGGGGCTGTTTCGCCTGGGTCTGCGGCCGAGAAGGCGGGCATTCTGGAGCAAGATCGCATTACCGCCATCAATGGCGCCGCCATCGAACGTTTCGAGCAAATTCAACAAGTTGTCCGTTTGGGCGATGGTTCGGGCCTTGTCCTGACCATTGAACGCGCCGGGCAGTCTTTGGACCTGCCGATTACCCCCACCATGACCGAACTGACCGACCGTTTCGGCAATGTCCAGCGCACGCCGCTTCTGGGCATTTCGGCGTCGATGGCCGAAAGCCAAGTCGTGATGCTGTCGCCTGGGGCGGCGGTTTACGAGTCCTTCCGCCAGACCTGGGTGATCACCAGTTCGACCCTGTCGGCCGTGGGGCAGATGATTACCGGCAGCCGAGACACCAGCGATTTGGGCGGGCCTCTTCGCATTGCCAAATTTTCCGGCGAGGCCGCCCAGGGCGGAGCGGCCAACTTCATTACGTTTATAGCGGTTCTATCTATCAATCTGGCGTTGATTAACCTTTTCCCAATACCCATGCTGGACGGTGGCCACCTTTTGTTCTATGCCATAGAAGGCGTCATCCGTCGGCCATTATCCGACCGGGCGCAAGAATATGGTTTCCGAATCGGCCTCTTTCTGGTACTAGCATTGTTCGTGTTCGCAACGTGGAACGACTTGATTCATTTGAAGGTGTTCGACTTCCTGAAGGGTTAGGGAGCCGGACCGGACAGAGGATCGGGCCGCGCCACGGAAACGTGTGGGAAGAGGGGACGCTTTGCCTAATCGCCTTGTACAGTCGCTGCAGAATGCAGGAACGGCGTTGGCAGTAATGTGTGTGGTTGCTGGGATTGCTTGGGCCGGATCGGCCTGGGCGGCGGAAGAGCCGCCTGTTCCCATGGCATCGCCGCGCATTCAAGTCGATAATTCTGAAATTGGCAGCGTCATCCGTCAGGTGACCTTCCAGGGCAATCAGCGCATCGAGCCGGAGACCATCCGCTCCTATCTGCTGGTTCAGGAAGGGGACGCCTTCAATCCGGAACGCATCGACCGTTCCTTGAAATCCCTTTTCGCGACTGGTTTGTTCGCGGATGTCAGCATCAAGCGCGAAGGCGGCACGCTGCTCGTCAAGGTGATCGAAAATCCGATCATCAACCGCATCCAGCTTGAGGGCAACAAGCGCGTCAAGGACGAGACGCTGACGCCCGAGTTGCAGATGAAGCCGCGTACGGTCTACACGCGCACCAAGGTGCAATCCGACGTCAAGCGCTTGCTGGACATTTATCGACGCCAGGGCCGTTTTGCGGCCACGGTTGATCCCAAGGTCATCCAGCTTGATCAAAACCGCGTCGATCTGGTTTACGAGATTGACGAAGGCAAGCGCACGGGCGTCAAGCGCATTGCATTCGTCGGCAACAAGCAGTTCGCCGACGCCACGTTGCGCGAAGCCTTGCAAACCAAGGAAGAGCGCTGGTGGAGATTCTTTTCCTCGGACGACAATTACGATCCCGACCGCGTCACCTACGACCGCGAGCTTCTGCGCCGCTTCTACATGAAGCGCGGCTATGCCGATTTCAGGGTGGTTTCTGCGCAGGCCGAGCTTAGCCCGACGCAGGACGAATTCTTCATCACCTTCACGGTCGAGGAAGGCGAGCGCTATAAGATCGGCAAGGTCGATGTCGATCTGGCGTTGCCTCAGATCAAGAAAGAGGACGTCTTTGACGTCGTCCAGTTCGAAAAGGGCGATTGGTACAACTCGCTCAAGGTCGAGAATTCGGTTCAGAAAATCACCGATCTGGTCGGCACCAAGGGCTATGCCTTCGGCGAAGTGCGTCCCAGAATCGAACGCAACAAGGATAAGCGCACCTTGGATATCACCTTCGATATCCAGGAAGGGCCGCGCGTGTTCGTCGAGCGCATCGACATCACTGGCAATGTGCGCACCTTGGACAAGGTTATCCGGCGTGAATTCCGTTTGGTCGAGGGCGACGCCTTCAATACGGCCAAGCTGCGCCGTTCGCGTCAGCGCTTGCAGGATTTGGGCTTCTTCGAAAAGGTCGAGGTCAACAACGTTCCGTCGGATGACTATCCCGACCGCACGATCGTCAAGGTGGATGTGCAGGAGAAATCGACGGGTGAGTTGTCCTTCGGCGTCGGCTGGTCCACGACGGCTGGTGCGCTGTTTGAAATCGGTGTACGCGAGCGCAACCTTTTAGGTCGCGGACAGGATTTGCTGGCCAAATTCTCGTTGGGGCAGAAATCGACAAAGATCGACTTGTCGTTCACAGAACCCTATTTCATGGAACGCGAAGTGGCCGTCGGTTTCGACCTGTTCCACAGAACGACCGATTACAAGAAGACCAGCTCCTACAAGCAAACGGACACTGGCGGCTCCTTGAGAGCGGGCTATCGTCTGACTGAATATCTCAGCCAGAGCGTTCGTTATGGCTTGAAGCAGTCGAAGGTCGAGGATGTTTCCGCCTTGGCTTCCAGGTACATCCAGTCGCAGAAGGGCATTTCGACGACGTCAGCCGTTTCTCAGACGCTTCTTTATGATCGTCGCGACAGCAGACTTAACCCGACGGACGGCTATTTTCTTCGTATGAGCAATGATCTGGCTGGGTTTGGCGGCACGGAACGTTATTTTCGTTCCGACTTCGATGCTGGTTACTACTATCCGATTGCGGAACAGTGGACATTGGCTCTCTCTGGGCGCTCGGGCTATATCTTTGGCATAGGCAAGGATATCCGCATCGTCGATCGTTATTTCATGGGTGGCGAGTCCGTGCGCGGCTTTGCACAGTCAGGCATTGGTCCGCGTGATAAATCGACGGATGATGCTTTGGGCGGCAATTGGATGGCGTCGGGTTCGGCGGAGGTGGTCTTTCCCATCGGCTTGCCCAACGAATACGGCATCGAGGGCAAGCTCTTTTCCGATGTAGGGACCTTGGGAGCCGCCGATGACAATGATTCTGCAACTGTTAACAGCTCAAGCCTGATTCGCACGTCGGTCGGCTTCGGCGTAAACTGGAAGTCGCCCATTGGTCCGATGAGTCTCGATTTCGGCTTCCCCATCACCAAGGAAAACTACGACGAGACCGAAGTTTTCCGCTTCAATTTTGGTACGAGGTTCTAAATGACAATTCGCATGCGCAGCCTAGGGGCCGTTGCCCTTGGTCTTTTCCTCTCGCTTTCCGTTTTGCCGGCTATTGCTGCCGAAGCTAAGGTTCCAGCGGCAACTGTCATGGTTGTCGATATTCCGAAGGTGCTGAACGAGTCGCGTCAGACGAAGAAAATTCGCGAAACCCGTGAAACCTTTGCCGAGAAATTCCGCAAGGAATTTGATGCCGAAGGCAATAAGTTGCGCGATGAGGAAAAGCAGATTGTCGATCAGCGCGCCGTTCTGTCGCCCGAAGCCTTCGTCGAAAAGCAGAAGGCCTTCAATGTGAAGGCGGCTAATTTTGAGAAACGCACGCGCATTCGCTTCCTAAGCCTGGATACGGCGACCGATACCGCGATGAAGCAGGTCGGCATGCATCTGTCGCAAATTGTTCGTGAATTTGCGTCGGAAGTTGGCGCCAATTTGGTTCTTTCTCGCACGCAGGTCGAATATTTCGAGCCTGCCATGGATAGGACCGACGCCGTGCTTGAGCGTCTCAACACCAAGGTTAAGGAAATCACTTTCCCCAATCCTATGGAAGTCGAGAAAGAACTTCAGTCCAGGGTTGACGCCGAAAATGCCAAGAGGCAAGGCGCCGCTGCCAAGGACGCTAAGAAAAAGTAAGAGGATAAGGGGCCGGCATGGCGGATTTACGATTCTTTGACCGTGCCGGCCCATTTTCTTTAGAGGAATTGGCGCGCCTTTCCGGTGCGCAATTGGCCCAAGGTTCAGATCCCCTTCGCCAAATCTCGGACGTGGCGGCGCTGGATACCGCCCTTGAGTCTGAAATCGTCTTTTTATCCGAACGCAAGTTGAAGGATGCTTTGGCTTCATCCAAGGCAGGCGCTTGCATTCTTGCCCCAACTTTGGCCGATCTTGCGCCTGTCGGCATGGCCTGTTTAATCCATCCCGATCCCAAGCGAGCTTACGCGCTCGTCGCTCAGGCCTTTTATCCGCAGAATGCGCCAGTCCCTTGGATTGCGCCCACGGCCAGCATCGACCCTTCCGCTAGTCTGGGGCAGGGCGTTCGCATCGAACCCGGTGCCGTGATCGGTCGCCATGCGGTACTTGGCGACCGAGTGCATGTCGGGGCCAATGCCGTGATTGGCCGTTCAGTTGTCGTCGGTGACGACAGTCGCATCGGTCCGTTGGTTTCATTGCAATGTTGCGAGATTGGCAAGCGCGTTGTTCTGCATCCAGGCGTCGCCATTGGACAGGACGGTTACGGTTTCGCCCCGTCGCGCGATGGGCGCCATGTCAAGTTGCCGCAGATGGGTTTGGTCATCGTCAGTGACGATGTGGAAATTGGCGCCAATACCACCATCGATCGCGGGGCCACCGGCGACACGGTTATCGGGCCGCACACCAAAATCGACAATTTGGTTCAGATCGGCCACAATGTGCGCACCGGTCTGGGTTGCGGCATCACCGCTCAGGTTGGCATATCCGGCAGCACCACGATTGGCGATTTAACCTTGCTTTACGGTCAAGTTGGCGTGGCCGATCACAGCCGCATCGGTTCTGGCGTTACCATTCTGGCGCGCAGCGGCGTTCAGGGTTTTGTGCCCGACGGCTCCACCTATATGGGCTATCCGGCTGTCGAGATGAAAGAGTATCTGAAGTTGCATAAATTTCTCTTGCGTGAATCGCGCAAGATGGGTTCTGCCAAGAAAAGTTCCGAATCAGATTGACGGCAAGTAAAGAGGAGTTGCTGGGATGACCGAGACGACGAATGCCCCCCGCGTGATCGATATCAACCGTATCGTTCAGATGATCCCGCATCGCTATCCCTTCTTGCTGGTTGATCGCGTTCTTGACGTGGTGCCCGACGAAAGCGCCGTTGGCCTTAAGAACGTCACCATGAACGAGCCGTTCTTTCAGGGGCATTTCCCGTCGCGCCCCATCATGCCGGGCGTTCTGATCATCGAATGCATGGCGCAGACGGCGGCGGTTCTGGTGGTCGAGACCCTGGGGCCGAATTCCGAAGGCAAGCTGGTCTATTTCATGTCGGTCGAGGAAGCACGATTCAGAAAGCCGGTTGTGCCTGGCGATCAGCTGAAGATTCATGTGAAGAAGGAACGTTCGCGCGGCAATGTCTGGAAGTTCACCGCGCAGGCCAAGGTCGATGGTCAAGTGATGGCCGAGGCGACCTATACGGCGATGATTGTCGATAATTGACGGCCGCCGTCAGTCGCTTCGATGTATTGCGGTAACATTCCGTAACGCGAAGTGACTTGTCGAACCCCCGCCGGCTTTTAGAATGAAGCGTCTTCCCACGCATCGCATTGGACAATCAAGACATGACCAACATTCATCCTTCCTCCGTCGTCGATCCCAAGGCTAAGCTTGCTGAGGGTGTGACGGTTGGCCCTTTCTGCGTGGTTGGCCCGGATGTCGAGCTGGGGCAGGGCGTTGAACTGGTCGCCCATGTCGTGGTGGGCGGCAGAACGAAGATTGGCGCGGGGACCCGTATTTTCCCCTTCGCCTCGATCGGCCTTCAGCCGCAGGATTTGAAATACAAGGGCGAGCCTAGCGAACTGATCATCGGCGAGCGCAACCAGATTCGCGAACATGTCACCATGAATCCCGGCACCGAGGGCGGGGGCATGATCACCAAGGTCGGCAATGATTGCCTGTTCATGATGAGCGCGCATGTGGCGCACGATTGCATCGTCGGCAACAATGTCATTCTGGCCAACAACGCCACCCTGGCGGGCCATGTGCAGGTGGGTGACTGCGCCGTGCTGGGCGGATTGTGCGCCGTGCATCAGTTCGTGCGCATTGGACGCCACACCATGATCGGCGGCATGAGCGGGGTAGAGAACGACATCATTCCTTACGGCGCCGTGATGGGCAACCGCGCCTATCTGTCGGGCCTCAATTTGGTCGGATTGAAGCGTCGCGGCTTTGCGCGCGATGATATCCACGCGTTGCGCAACGCCTACCGCGTTTTGTTCAGCCAGGAAGGCACAATGGCCGAGCGTCTGGACGATGTGGCCAATCTGTTCAAGGATGTGGCCTGCGTGATGGAAATCGTCGATTTTGTGCGCGCCGATTCTTCCCGCGCCATTTGCCGTCCGAATTGGGAGAATGTTCCCGGAACCCCCACGGCGACCTGAGATGTCAACGCTGGGCATCATCGCCGGTTCCGGACGTTTGGCGGAGCTTGTGGCGAGTGCGGCGCTTTCCCAAGGCAGAGATGTTTTCCTGTTGGCCCTGGAAGGTCAAGCCGATCCCGCCTTCATCGCGGCGTCTAAATTGCCGCATGCCTGGGTGCGTTTGGGGGCCGCTGGTCAGGGCTTCGACGCTTTAAAAAATGCCGGAGCGATGGATGTGGTGATGGCGGGCGGCGTTCGCCGTCCCAGCCTGAGGGAACTGGCGCCAGATTGGCGAGCCGCCAAATTCTTTGCCCGCATCGGACTGGGGGCGCTGGGCGATGACGGCTTGCTGAAAGCGGTGATCAAGGAATTCGAGGCCGAAGGCTTCAACGTGTTGGGACCCGACGACATTTTGCAAAGCCTGTTGGCGCGGGACGGCGCATACGGGCGTCATGCGCCCGATGAACAAGCCTTGGCCGATATCGCCCTGGGCGTTCGGGTCGCCAAGGCCCTAGGGGCCTTGGATGTCGGCCAGGCCGTGGTGGTGCAGCAAGGTTTGGTTCTGGGCCTTGAGGCGATTGAGGGAACGGCGGCGCTGATTGCCCGCTGCAAGGAATTAAGGCGTGACGGAGAAGGGGGCGTGCTGGTCAAGACGGCCAAGCCCCAACAGGAACGCCGGGTCGATCTGCCCAGCATCGGTCCGGATACGGTGGCGCAGGCGCATGCGGCGGGCCTGCGCGGCATCGCCGTCGAAACGTCGCGCTCGTTGGTACTGGACGAGAAAGCCTTGGTTGAAAGTGCAGACCGGCTGGGGCTGTTCGTCGTTGGCGTATCGGCATGACCCAGCCCTTGCGCTTCTTTCTGATCGCAGGCGAGCCATCGGGCGATTTTCTGGCTTCCAGGCTGATGTCGGCCTTGCGGGGCGCCACAGATGCACAGGTCTCGTTCGAGGGCGTGGGCGGCGAGAATATGGCGTCCCAGGGGCTGCAAAGCCTGTTTCCCATTGCCGATCTCTCGGTGATGGGCTTGGTCGAAGTGCTGCCGCGTCTGCCCTTAATCCTGAAGCGTCTCGATCAAACCATGTCCGCCATCGAACGCTTTCAGCCCCATGCCGTGATCACCGTCGATTCCTGGGGCTTTACCGGGCGCGTCGCCCGCGCCCTTCATAAACGGGGATCGCGCATTCCCCGCATCCACTACGTGGCGCCCATGGTTTGGGCCTGGAAGGAAAACCGCGCCAAGGGCGTTGCGCGTTACGTCAATCGCCTGCTGGCCTTGTTTCCGCACGAGCTTCCTTATTTCCAACGTCATGGGTTGGACACCGTATGCGTGGGTCATCCGGTGATCGAAAGCGGCGCCGGTGCGGGCGATGCCGTTGCTTTTCGAGAGCGGCATGGCATCGGGCGCGATGTGCCGCTTCTGGCCGTGCTGCCGGGCAGCCGCATGGGCGAGGTGAAACGTCTGCTGCCGGTGTTCGAACGGGCGGCGGCAAGAATTGCGGCCAAACATCCTGGATTGATGGCGCTGGTTCCCACTGTCGATACCGTGGCGGGGCTGGTGGCTTCGGCCACGGCCAACTGGTCCGTTCCCACGTTTGTCCTGCGCGGGATGCAAGAAAAATACGATGCGTTCGCGGCGGCCAGGGCAGCCATGGCGGCATCGGGCACGGTGGCGCTGGAATTGGCCATGGCGCGCCTTCCTCATGTCGTGGCCTATAAACTAAATCCCATCACCGTGATGGCGGCCAGGCGATTGTTCAAGATTCCCTATGTCAATCTGTCGAACATTCTGCTGGAGAGGCTGGCTGTGCCGGAACTCATTCAAGAAGATTGCACGCCCGAGCGTTTGTCCGATGAGGTGCTGGCGCTGATGGCGGATGGCGAGCGACGCCAGCGTCAGATTGAAGATTTGGACGAGGCTATGCGGCGCTTGGGGCAGGGGGGCGCGTCGCCCAGCCAACGCGCCGCGCAAGCCGTTTTGGAGATGATCAAGCCATGAGCCAGTTTCGATTTCTGCATGCCATGATCCGCGTTTTCGATTTGGAGGCGTCGCTCGATTTCTACACGCGCCACCTTGGCATGACGCTGCTTCGCAAATCGGATTATCCCGATGGCCGTTTCACCTTGGCTTTCGTGGGCTATGGCGACGAGGGGGCCAACACCGTGTTGGAACTGACGCATAATTGGGATCAGAAGGAACCTTACGCCATCGGCTCGGGCTTTGGCCATCTGGCCCTGGGGGTTGCCGATATCTACGCCGTCTGCGAGCGTTTGTCGGCGGCTGGCGTGAAGATCGTCCGCGCTCCGGGTCCGATGAAGCATGGCAAAACCGTGATCGCCTTCATCGAAGATCCAGACGGCTACAAGATCGAACTGATAGAGCGAAGATAATCGGGTTTCCGGATTGCCCGGAATTTTCGTTGTTAGTGCCTAGCAAAAACTTCCCGCGTTCCGTCATCGCGGAAAAGATAGACTTGATAGGGCTGGCCGGTATTGCCGTCCATTCCCGGCGCATCCTGGGGCATGCCGGGTGCGGACAGCCCCCTGGCTTTGGGACGCTCGGACAACAAGCGGCGAATGTCCTGGGCGGGAACATGCCCCTCGATGACATAGCCGTCAATTGTTGCCGTATGACAAGACGCCAGCGCTTCAGGCACGCCGTGCTTGGCCTTGACGGCGTCCATCTCTTCGGTGTTCTGCACGCTCAGCTTGAATCCTTCTTTCTTCATATAGTCAACCCATCCGCCGCAGCATCCGCACGAGGCCGATTTCCAGACATCCACCTGCTGGGCGACGGCTTTGTCATTCGTCCCGAATAGCCACGTCACGGAGCCGCCAAGCACGAGGGCAAGCGACAGAAGGACTGCGGCAAGAGTTTTGCGCTTTGACATGGCAAGCCTTGTTTAGCCGTTCGCCCAAATCGCCGACAAGGCCAGCAGAACGATCAGGCACACGGCCATGAACCGCTTGATCTGATGGCCGCTTCCCGCTCGGTTGTCGTTGGCGGGTTTCTTGAAGATATGCTGAAAGGCCGGGGGGCGGCGCGCCCCCCGTCCCGGTTGTTGGCCATGGCGTTTGAAATTGCTCATGGCCCGGCTTTTACTTGCGCTGGTCGAGCGGGATGAATTTCCGCTTGGCCGCGCCCACATACAACTGACGCGGACGACCGATTTTCTGATCCGTGTCTTCGATCATCTCGTTCCATTGCGACACCCAACCCACGGTGCGCGCCAGCGCGAACAGGCTGGTGAACATGCTGGTGGGAATGCCCATGGCGCGGAAGATGATGCCCGAATAGAAATCGACGTTCGGGTACAGCTTCTTCGAGATGAAATAATCGTCCGACAGGGCGATGCGTTCCAACTCCATGGCCAGCTTCAACAGCGGGTCGTCATGCATGTCCAACTCGTCCAAAACTTCCTTGCAGGTCTTCTGCATGATCTTGGCGCGAGGGTCGTAATTCTTGTAGACGCGGTGGCCAAAACCCATCAGACGGAAATTGTCGTCCTTGTCCTTGGCGCGCTTGATGTATTCGTTGATGTGATCGACCGAGCCGATCTGCTGCAGCATGCCCAGCACGGCTTCGTTGGCGCCGCCATGGGCAGGCCCCCACAAGGAAGCGATGCCGGCCGCGATGCAGGCGAACGGGTTGGCGCCCGACGATCCGGCCAGACGGACGGTCGAGGTCGAGGCGTTCTGCTCGTGATCGGCGTGCAAGATCAAGATGCGGTCCATGGCCTTGGACAGGACGGGGCTGACCACATAATCCTCGCAAGGATTGGCGAACATCATGTGCAGGAAATTCTCGGCATAGCCCAGCGCGTTTTTTGGATACATGAAGGGCTGGCCCAGCGAGTATTTATAGGCCCAGGCGATGACGGTCGGCATCTTGGCGATCAAGCGATGCTGCGCAATCATGCGGTCGCGCGGATTGTTGATGTCGATGCTGTCGTGATAGAAAGCGGCCATCGAACCCACCACGGCGCACAGCACGGCCATGGGGTGCGAATCGCGCCTGAAACCGCGATAGAAGAAGTTGATCTGCTCGTTCACCATCGTGTGGTTGGTGATGGTTTTCACGAACTTCTTCTTTTCGCCCTCGTTGGGCAGTTCGCCCTTCAGCAACAGATAGGCGACTTCCATGAAGTCGGAATGTTCGGCCAATTCCTCGATCGGATAGCCGCGATGCAGCAGCACGCCCTCATCGCCATCGATATAGGTGATGGTCGATTTGCAACTGCCCGTCGAGGTGAAGCCCGGATCGTAGGTGAAAAGATCCATCTGGCTGTAAAGCGAACGGATGTCGATCACCTTGGGTCCGACGGTTCCCGAGTGGAGAGGGAACTCCACCTGCTTTCCATTCGAATTGTTGGTGACTGTGACGGTTTCTTTTGCGCTGGTGCTCATCTTTTTTTCCCTCTTCATGGGGGTGGAAGTTAGGTGGCTTCACGGACTGCTTTAATGGCGGAGACAAAGCGGTTTTGACAAAGATTGGCCCCCAGGATTTCCATGACCTCGAAAATCGGCGGCGAGGTGGTGGAACCCGTCAGGGCGGCGCGCAAGGGCTGGGCCAGATCGCCCAGCTTCATGCCGGTTTCTTCCGAATGATTGCGGGCCAGGGCTTCGATGCCCGCGCGGTCAAACGATGGCAGATCATAGGCTTTGGACAGGAACGCATCCATTTGAAGCGCTCGGTCATTGTCCAATAGAGGTTGCATGGCCTTAAGCGCCTTGGCGTCCAGATTGGGGCTTTCGGCGTAGAAGCGGGCACTTTCCGCCAGTTCGACCAAGGTTTTAGCGCGTTCCTTCAAGCCTTCCATGCCTTTGGTCAATCGCTCGGCTTCTTCGGGCGAAAGCTGGCGGCCCAGGCTTTTCTCGATCAGGGGGGCGACTTCCATGGCCAGGCGGGCGTCGCTGGCCTGGCGCAGGTAATGTGCGTTCAAGCTGGACAGTTTGGTCAAGTCGAAACGGGCAGGCGAACGGCCGACATTTTCCAGGTTGAACCAAGAAACGGCTTGTTCGGTGGAAATAATTTCGTCGTCGCCGTGGCTCCAGCCCAGGCGCAGCAGATAATTGCGCATCGCTTCTGGCAGAAAGCCCATGTCGCGATAGGCTTCCACGCCCAACGCGCCATGCCGCTTGGACAATTTTGCGCCGTCGGGTCCGTGGATCAAGGGGATATGGCCGAAAGACGGCGCCGTCCAACCCATCGCGTTGTAGATCTGCATCTGCCGGAAAGTGTTGGTCAGATGATCGTCGCCGCGAATGACATGCGTGACGTTCATGTCGTGATCGTCCACCACCACGGAAAGCATGTAAGTGGGCGTTCCGTCGGCGCGCAGCAGCACCATGTCGTCCAACTGGCTGTTGGCGACCTTGACTTCGTCTTGCACCAGATCGGCGACAAGCGTCTCGCCATCCTTTGGGGCTTTCAAGCGGATGACCGGCGGTACGCCCGAAGGGGCCTCGCTGGCGTCGCGATCGCGCCAACGTCCGTCATAGCCCATAGGCCGACCTTCCGCCTTGGCCGTCTCGCGCATCTGCGCCAATTCTTCTTGCGAGCAATAACAGCGATAGGCTTTGCCTTCGGCCAACAATTGGCGCGCCACTTCGGCATGGCGCGCGGCTCTCGAGAATTGCATGACGGCGTCGCCGTCCCAATCCAGGCCCAGCCATTTCAGCCCTTCGAAAATTTTGTTGACCGCATCCTCGGTCGAGCGGGCGCGGTCGGTGTCTTCGATGCGCAAGCGGAACTGGCCGCCATGGCGTCTGGCGAACAGCCAGGAAAACAGCGCGGTGCGAGCACCACCGATATGCAGATATCCGGTAGGAGAGGGGGCAAAGCGGGTGATGACTTGAGACATTGAAATAGATCGGTTCCTTCCTAGGGTCCATAATCGGCCGGGCTGGCGGGGGAGGATACCCCTCCCTTGGGGTGGCTTTGACCTCACCCGACGATATCTCTAGCACATTCATTGAGCGGTTGCAGCATGAGCCTTGAGGGAGATTGCACAAGTTCTACACCCAGCAAATGGGAAGCGCTTAACGTTGCGGCAAGGCGGGGTTGGGAACTTGTCCTGCAACCTTTTCTGGCCGAGCGCGAGCGCTGGCCCTTATGGTTGCCCGTACTGTGCGGCATTGGAATCGCCGTCTATTTCGCATCTGCGGTTGAAATCGGCTTGCCCGCCCTAATTATCGCTTTTCTTGCTGTAGTATCTCTGGCCTTTGGCTTGCGCAAAAACACGAACGCCTTAATACCCCTGATGGTCGTCGGGGCGCTGCTGGCGGGCTTTGGCGCGGCTTCCATTCGCAGTCAGATCGTGGCGGCTCCGCTTCTTGAACGGCCCTTGAGCATGGCCCTGGTTTCGGGGTTGGTGGCGCATGTCGAGCCACTCGAGCAAGACGGGGCGCGTGTCATCCTCGAGCGCTTGTCATTCGAGAACCGAACCCTCCAGTCAGTTCCCCAACGCATCCGTCTTCGCCTGCCGCCCAAATCGCCCACGATCGTTCCTGGCGACCGTATCCGCCTTTATGCCAGCTTGATGCCGCCCACGGGTCCCGTCATCCCGGGCGGCTTCGATTTCGCTCGTCAGGCTTGGTTCCAGAAACTGGGAGCCATCGGCTATGGCATGGGGCAGGTCGAGATTCTGGATGGGACGGATGCCGATGTCGATGCCGGTTTCGTCGATGGACTGGCCAAATCGATTGCGCGTCTTCGATTGCACATCACCAAGCGCATCCAGACGGAATTGCCGGGAGACAGCGGGGCCGTGGCTTCGGCCTTGATTACGGGCGGAGAGCGCGCCATCTCGAAACCGCTTCTTGAAGCCTATCGCGATTCCGGGCTAGCGCATCTCTTAAGCGTCTCCGGCCTGCATATGTCGCTGGTGGCCGGTCTGGTTTTCGTGGGGCTGCGCGCCCTGCTGGCCCTGATCGGACCTTTGGCGCTCAATTACCCGATCAAGAAATGGACGGCGGTGGGAGCCGCCCTGGCAACCCTGTTCTATCTGTTTCTTTCGGGCGCTTTCGTGCCCACGCAGCGCAGCTTTCTGATGACGGGCATCGTCTTGCTGGGGGTGGTGCTGGATCGTCAGGCGATATCGATGCGTCTGGTGGCTTGGGCGGCGCTGGCCATTCTGTTGACCCAGCCCGAAAGCCTGACGGGTGCCAGCTTCCAAATGAGTTTTGCCGCCGTTCTGGCCCTGGTTGCGGTGTATGAAATCGCGCAGGCGCCGGTTTCGGACTGGCGTCGTCAGAAAGGTGGCTGGTGGCGCGGCGTCATTCTTTACGTGGCGCTGCTGGCGCTGTCGTCGCTGGTCGCCAGTTTCGCCACCGCCCCGTTTTCGGCCCATCACTTCAACCGTTTCAATCCCTATGGGCTGGCCTCGAACATGCTGGCGGTGCCGCTTTCTGGCATGTTGGTCATGCCGGCCGCCCTGGCTTCCGTTTTGCTGATGCCGCTGGGGCTTGAACGTTTGGCTCTGATTCCCATGGGATGGGGCGTCGATATGATCAACGCCATCGCCTATGAAACCGCTTCCTGGCCTGGGGCGGGGCTGGCCGTTCCATCCTTCTCGCCATCGGGATTCGCCGCCCTGGTCGGCGGAGGATTGTGGCTGCTCTTGATGCGCAAGGCTTGGCGCTATTTGGGCGTGCTGGGGATCTGTTTTGGCATTTCCACGGCGATCTTTGCCCGCTTGCCCGATCTGCTGGTCGATGGCGGCAACGGCTTGGCGGCGATCCGACTTGAAGACGGGCGCGTGCTGATGACGCCAGGCAAGCAAGAGCCGATCACGCGCCAGGCCTGGCAGCGTTATCTAGCCATCGACGGGGAAGCGGAAGTCATCGCCGATGGCGCAGCCGGGGGGAGGGTGCGGTGCGATTCACTGGGATGCCGCCTTTCGCTGAAGGACGTGGCCCTGGCCTTGACATATCGTCCCGAGGCATTGCCGGAAGATTGCGCATCGGCTGACTTGTTGCTGGCCCCTTTCTCCTTGCCCAAGGGGGCCTGCCAGCGGCCAACGGTCATCGACAGGCGTCAAGGCCTGGGCAAAGGCCCCCATGCGATTTGGCTGGAACAAGGGAAAATCTTGCGGATCGAAACGGTGAAGGAAAAACGGGGCCATCATCCCTGGGCGCCGGAAAAGCGAAAGAGGACAAAGCCGGACGAGGAATACCCGGAAACAAAAAACGCGCCCGAGCGGCAAGATTTGGAGATGGACGCCGAATCGTTCGCGAAGCCAAATAGATAGGCTCTTCGACATTTGGAGTGGATTTAAGCGCGCTCTTCATTCCGTCATGGCCGGGCTTGGCCCGGCCATCCACGACGTTCCTGCGTGATATCAGAGGATAAGACGTGGATGCCCGGCACAAGGCCGGGCATGACGATATGTTTGAGGACTCTGTATGAATGGAAAATCCACATGAAACGTCGAAGAGCCAATAGATAGAGAGTGGCCTATGACGCCTTGGGAAGCTCAAGCCGCACCGCCAGTCCGCCCAGGTCAGAGACGCCCAACTCCAGCCTGCCGCCATAGGCTTCGGCAAGGTCAAGGGCGATGGACAGCCCCAATCCGCTGCCGGGCACGCTTTCATCCAGCCGCTTGCCGCGCTCGAGCATTTCAGCTTGGCGTTCCTTGGGAATGCCGGGGCCGTCATCCTCGATCATCACATGGATGTGTCTCTCCGCCTGACCCAAGGTGACCCTGACCCGCGTTGCCGCCCAGATGAAGGCGTTTTCGATCAAGACCCCCAGCATTTCCTCCAGGTCTTGGCGCTCGCCCTGGAACCATAGGCCGCGCTCCCCTTCCAGCGTCGCCTTCAGGCTTCGCCCGGCCTTCAATTTTCCGATGGTCTGAATCAGCCGCGACGCCGTTTCGGCCAGTTCCGTGCGGCTGCCCAGTACCCCCTTGGCGGCGGCGATGCGGGCGCGCTTCAAATGGTGGGTGATGCTGGCGTTCATTTCGCTGGCCAGGGTTTGCAGCCTTTCCCCTTCGGGACCGGACATCGTGTGGGCTTCGTTCATCAGGGCCGCCAGGGGGGTCTTCAGGGCGTGCGCTAAGTTGCCCGCATGGGTGCGCGCCCGCTCGACGGTTTTAGAATTATGATCAAGCAGCTCATTAATTCCGTCTGTTAGTGGGCTAATTTCATATGGAAAATTACCTTCAAGGCGATGCTTTTTTCCCGCCCGGATTTCGGCCAAGGATTGGCGCAGACGCTGCAAGGGCTTCAGGCCCCATGTCACCTGAATCAGGATGGCGGCGATCAACCCGCCCCCCAGCAAAAAGAAGGTCAAGGCGATATGACCTGCGAAATCCCAACTGGCGGCATGGATGCGTTGCTGGGGTCCAGCCGCTAAGAAGAGCAGGGGCGGCGCCGTCTCCGTCAGGCGGATGGATTTGGTCAGGGCGCGCAGATCTTCGCCTCTGGGGCCTGTCAGATTGAAGGCCTCGGCAGGCAGCGGGGCAGGCAAGGCCAAGTCCCCATCCCACAAGGAGCGGGAGCGGGCGGCTTCCTTGCCGTCTTGCAACAAAAGCCAGTACCAGCCCGAATAGGCCCGTCCATAGCGCGGATCGGCGGGCGGAAGTCCGATCGTCGCCTTGCCTTCGACATTCAGGTCGGCTAGGGCGGCCAGTTCCTCGATTTGCCCGGACAGTTCAGCGTCGAAGGCTTCCTCGGCGTGGACTTTGAACAGATGCACCAGCAGCAGGCCGGTCGCCAGCAAGGCGGCAGCCAGCCACAGGCCCGATAAAAGGACAAGGCGTTTGCGGATCGAGGCGGTGGGGGGGGGAGGGTCAAAACTCATTAACGCCACGGACGCGACGCTGGAGATTTTGTCGTCCGAACAGGCGCTTGACCCCGCCGACTTTGTCGGCAGGACTTTTGTTGGCCCGCTTCCAGCGGGACTGTGGACTGGCTGTCCACAAGGGGCAAGCAACGCATTCGGGCGGCAAAATCACCGCGTCCCTTCGGGCTTCGAAGGAAATGGCCGACTGATGCGTCAAAACTCTCGATCGTATTCCCGATACGCTCATCGCGTTTTTCCTTTCATTCGGCCATTTCCTTCAGAAGCGCGTTTCGCGGGGTTAATGAGTTTTGACCCTAGGCAGGTTCATCCGGTTCCGCCAGACGATAGCCCTGGCCCCGGTGGGTGCGGATCAGCCCTTCGCCCAGTTTCTTGCGCAAACGCCCGATGAACACCTCGATTGTATTGGAATCTCTGTCGAAATCCTGGGCGTAGACATGTTCGGTCAATTCGGTTCGCGAAACGATCTTGCCCCTGTGATGCAACAGATAGCCGATGATGCGCGATTCGTGAGCGGTCAGCGGAATGTCGCGGCCATTGAGCGTGCAGGTGCCGCTGCTGGTGTCGAAGGCCAGCGGCCCGCATTCCAGAAGGGGCGAAGCCTGGCCCGCCGACCGGCGGATCAAGGCCCGCAATCTGGCCAGCAATTCCTGCATATGGAAGGGCTTGGCCAGATAATCGTCGGCTCCGGCGTCGAAACCGGCCACTTTCTCGCTCCAGGCGTCGCGGGCGGTCAGGATCAGGACGGGAATGGTTCGACCATCTTTGCGCCATTGCTTGAGAACGGAAACCCCGTCCATTTTAGGCAGGCCCAGATCAAGCACGATGGCGTCGTAAGGCTCGGTGTCGCCCAGAAAATGCCCTTCCTCGCCGTCGAAGGCCTGATCGACGGCGTAACCGGCTTCGCCCAAAGCGTTCTTGAGTTGCTCGGCCAGACGTTTGTCGTCCTCGATCACCAAGAGGCGCATGGCTATTTGCCCTTCTTGTCGCTATCGGATTTCTGTTGGGGCGGCTTGGCCTTCTCCTTCAGAATATCCAACGTCTGGGCGTCGAGATAGAGCTTCCTGCGCCAGCCCTCCTTTGTCATTATCTTGATTTCATAGACGTATTTGCCATCCTCGCGCTCCAACTCGGCATCCAGCAAATGTCCCTGATAAGCGGATTCTGCTTTCGCGATGGCGTCGGAGAGCGGTCGGATGTCACCTTTTTTCACGGCTTCTCGCGCCTCGTCCTGGCTGATGGAATCGGCCATGGCGCTTGGGGCGGCGGCAAGGAACAGGGATAGAAACAAGGCTGAAGGCTGCATGGCTCGATTATATCCATGACCTAGCTGAACGCAGGGTGAAAATCGTCGATCCTGTCCGGAACCCGACGTCCTGTCGGGTTCCATTCAAGGCGAAATCTGACGAAATCGTTATAAAACAATTGGTTGATCTTGGCATGCCGCTTGAAAGGAAGGAGGCAGGAACGTAACCCACAGGAGGTTGCCTATGATGGTTCTGACCGATAGCGCCATTGGCGCGATCAAGCATCTGCTGGACGGCGCAGGCGAGACCACAGGCGGTCTGCGCATCATGGTCGCTTCGGGCGGCTGTTCGGGATTTCGCTACAGCATGGGCATCGACGATCAGCCGCAGGCGGGCGACCGCATCTACCGGTTCGGCGATGTCAGGGTTTTCGTCGATCCCACCAGCCAGCCGATGCTGGATGGCGTGAATGTCGATTTCGTCGAGGATTTGGCTGGGGCGGGTTTCGTGTTCGAAAACCCCAACGCCAAGGGCAAGTGCGGTTGCGGCCAATCATTCAGTTGTAGTTGACAGATGAGCGCTCAAGCGCCGCGCGGACGCCTCGGGCGTCCCTTGGCTCCCGCCGGGGTGGAACCCGGCGCGCCGCCTTTGGCGGCGTGAAAGAGAGGTAGGATGGAACACATCTCCATTAACGACACCACTCTGCGAGACGGCGAGCAGACCGCCGGCGTGGCCTTTACCGTGGCCGAGAAGCTGGCTATCGCCAGGGCCCTGGACAAAGCTGGGGTGCAGGAACTGGAAGTCGGCATTCCCGCCATGGGCGAAGAAGAATGCCGGGGCATCCGGGCCATCGTTTCCGCCGGACTTAAGGCCAGATTGATCGGCTGGTGCCGCTTGAGGCAAGAAGACGTTCAGGCCGCCGAAGCGGTGGGGCTTACTTCGGTTCATCTGACTTTGCCGGTGTCCGACATTCAACTGAAAGCCAAAATGAATCTAAGCCGCGCTCAGTTGCTGGCCGAGATGACCCGCCTGATCGCCAGCGCCGTTGCGCGCGGCTTGCAGGTCAGCATCGGCGGCGAGGATGCTTCACGGGCCGATCCCGCCTTCGTGGCCGAGGTCGCCTGTGCCGCCCGTGATGCTGGCGCTAGGCGTTTTCGCTATGCCGATACGCTGGGCATTCTCGATCCCTTCGCCACCAGAGACGCCTTTGCCACCCTAAGGGCCGCCGTGGGCGCTGCGTTCGAGTTGGAAATCCACGCCCATGACGATCTGGGGCTGGCCAACGCCAATTCGCTGGCCGCTGTGAAGGGCGGCGCCACCCATGTCAGCACGACGGTCAACGGGCTGGGCGAGCGGGCTGGCAATGCGCCGTTGGAAGAAGTGGTGATGTCGCTGTCGCATCTTTACGGCATCGATTGCCAAGTGGATACGCATCAATTGCCGGAAGTGTCGCAACTGGTGGCCGAGGCTTCCGGCCGTCCGGTGCCGCCCAGCAAAAGCATCGTCGGCTCGGCCGTCTTCACGCACGAAGCGGGCATCCATGTTCAAGGCCTGCTGAAAAATCGCGCCACTTACCAGGGCATCGATCCGCATCTGGTGGGGCGCGAACATCGTTTCGTACTGGGCAAACATTCTGGTTTGGCTTCCGTGCGCGAAGCCTATGCCGAGATGGGCGTGGCGCTGGGCGAGGCGCAGGCCAGAGCCATCCTGTCTCGCGTGCGCAGGCATGCCGTCATGACCAAACATGCGCCGACCAGGGGTGATCTGGAACGCTTCATGCTTGACACCAGCGCGATCCCCGTCGTTTCCAGCCAGTTTGCCGATCTGGCCGCCGTCAATCGATTCTCAGCCTAGGAGTGGGCCAATGTGCGATGTCACGCTTGATCTGAAGGGGCTTTCGAGCGCCGAGGAATTCTTCAAGGAACTTGACGTTCCTTTCGAACAGTCTCGCTTGAATGTGGCCCGCCTGCATATCTTGAAAGAGTTCAATATCCGGATGACGAAAGCGGAACTGGCGGGCGAGAAGATGAACCGTCCTCTGGCGCGTCGTCTGCTGGCCGAGGCCTATGAGGTCTTCACGGGCATTGATCCCAGGCAGGCCAAGCTGTTCAAGGTGTTCTCGGGCGGCGGTTGCGGATCGGGCGGCGTACAAGGATCGGGCCGGGGCTTCGTGGCCCTCGATCAGGTGGCGGTCAAGCGTTAGACATAAAGATCGTTGGAAAGGAACGGCGTCAGCCCGCATAACCGATGGCGGTCGTGATTTCCTTGATCAGTCGCTCCGACGAGATCGGCTTGCTTAGAACTTTTGTAGCGCCAGCCTGCATGGCGACGTCAAGGACGAACGTGTCCTTTTCGCCGGTCAGAAGAAGCACGGGAATCTGGTGGTAGTCGCTGTCGCGGTCGCGCCGGACGTGATTGACGAACTGCATGCCGTCCATCTTGTCCATGTATAGATCGCATAAAATGACGTCGGGAAGCCCCTGTCTTTTGTCGATCAGCATCTCAAGCGCCTGCTGACCGTTTTCGGCCTCGCTGACCAGATTGATGCGCCCCTGGTTCAAAAGCTGGCGAATGATGCTGCGCATCGATTTCTGGTCATCGATGATGAGGACGCGAAAGGGCAGGGATTCGATTTGATTCATCTCGGGGGGCGTCTCTCCAGTATTCGGCTGGCAGGATGCTAACCGTATGCCGGTCGCTGGGGAAGCTGCGAATGCCGATCTTAAAAAAGACATATTGTTAATGAATTGATTAGATCGTGGGCGGCAAGCGCATGATACGTTGCGGCAGGCCTACCAACGGTGTATTTTTTACAACCACACGACTTATGGAAGGCTTTCATGCGCATCGCCGTTCTGATTCCCTGCTACAACGAGGAAGCCGCCATCACGAAAACGGTGGATGATTTTCACAAGGCCCTGCCGGGCGCCATCGTTTATGTCTATGACAATAATTCGAAGGACCGCACGATCGAACTTGCCAAGGCGGCGGGCGCCGTCGTGAAAAGCGAGAATTTGCAGGGCAAGGGGCATGTGGTGCGGCGCATGTTCGCCGATATCGAAGCCGACATTTATGTCATGGCCGATGGCGACGCCACCTATCACGCGCCCAGCGCACCCGCCATGATCCAGAAACTGGTGGATGAAAATCTCGATATGGTCGTGGGCACGCGCCTGCATACCGAGGAGGCGGGCGCCTTCCGTTCAGGCCATCAGTTCGGCAATCATCTGATCACCGGCACAGTGGCTTGGCTGTTTGGCGACCGCTTTAAAGACATGCTGTCGGGCTATCGCGTGTTTTCGCGCCGATTCGCCAAATCCTTCCCGGCGCTGTCGCATGGTTTCGAAACAGAGACCGAACTGGCCGTGCATGCGCTTAGCCTCAATATGCCGGTGGCCGAGGTGCAAACCCCTTATTTCGCCCGCCCGCCCGGATCGGTCAGCAAACTCAGCACCTATCGCGACGGTTGGCGTATCTTGAAGATGATCATCCGCCTGACCAAGGAAGAGCGACCGCTGTTCTTCTTTGGCGGTCTGTCGGCCTTGATGGCGGCGCTGGCTTTGCTGCTGGCCCTGCCGATCATCCTGACCTATCTGGAAACCGGATTGGTGCCGCGTTTCCCCACCGCCATCCTGTCGGCCAGCATCATGATCCTGGCTTTTCTGTCGCTGGCTTCGGGCTTTATCCTAGACAATGTCACCCGAGGACGGCGCGAGATCAAGCGCATGATCTACCTGTCCTATCCGGCGCCGGGGCAGGGTTGATCCCTAACCCGGATTGGTGACGAAGGCGATTTTCTCGACCCCAGCTTTCTGGGCCAGGGCCATGATTTTGGTCACCTGTTCGTAAAGCGTCGTCCGTTCGGCCCTAAGATGCATCTCGGCATTGGGCTTGCCGGCCAGCAATTCGTTGCAGCGGCTTTCGAAGTCCTCGATGGCAACGGACGCTCCATCCACCGTCAGCCTGCCGTCCTTGTCCAGGGTGACATGAAGCACGGTGGGCTTTTCCTCGAGCCGACTGGCGCTGGCCTGGGGCAGGTCGATGGGCACCGCCTCGTTGAACAAAGGAGCGGTGATGATGAAAATCACCAGCAGCACCAGCATGACGTCGACCAGCGGCGTCGTGTTGATGTCGGCCATGGGCTGGCTGTTGTTCTCGTTGAAGCCGCCAAAGGACATCGTCAGATCCTTTTCGGCATGGTGTTGACGCGCGCCCCGGTCATCAGATAGGCGTGCAGATCGTGAGCGAAACCGTCCAACTGAGCCAGGATCAGCCGGTTGGCGCGGTTCAGCGCGTTGTAGGCCAGCACGGCGGGAATGGCCACAAACAGGCCCGCCGCCGTCATGATGAGGGCTTCGCCGACCGGCCCCGCCACCTTGTCCAGCACCACATGCGTGGCTCCGGCCAGTCCGACCAGGGCGTGATAGATGCCCCACACCGTGCCAAACAGGCCGATGAAGGGCGCCGTCGAGCCGACCGAGGCCAGAAAAGTAAGCCCGCTTTCGATCTTGGCCTGGGCATGGACGATGTAATTGCGCATGGCTCGGGTCAGCAATTCGCTGTTGGAAACGCCCGATCCAATGCCTTGTTCCTGATGTCTGGCCTGCATGTCTGCGGCATTGGCCGCGGTTTCGGCCAATCCGAAGAACAGACCAGTGCTGTCCTGGTCTCGCATCTGGGCCAGCGCCTGATCCCGGGACGACGCCGCCCAGAAGGTGGTAAAGATACGCCCCAGGCAGCGGTTGAGGCGCAGTTGCGCCACCATCCTTGCCGCGATCACCCACCAACTGGCCAGCGACAGCAGCAGCAACAGCAAGGCCACGCTTTGGGCGATGGCGTCGCTGCGTTCCAGAAAAGTGAGAAGTCCGATTTGTTCGCTCACTGGGCGGCCTCGTTTTCAAGGGCTGGGGCGGCGGCGGTTGTCTGCTGCTTCAACTTCAACTGCCGTCCGGCCTTCCTGGCCCCCAGCTTTTTGAAATAGATGACTAGGCCGGTGACGCAGATCAGCGTCAGCAGAATTCCGGTCAGGCTGATGACGATCTGTCCCGCCAAGCCGAAGGCGCGGCCATTGTGCAGCGGATACATCCAGGCCATGAACGTGTCGCCGCCAGTCTCGTCGCTGCGGTCAAAGACCATCAACTGCTTGCCGGTGACGGCGTTGACATAGACATAGGTCATGCCGGAATCCGAGATGTCGTCGGGGCCGCGCATCGAAATGCGGAACTTGCCCTCGTCGGGATAGAACATGACGCTGCTGGGCGAGAGGTTCGGCATCAGGTTGCGGGCTAGATCGACGGCGCCGTCCCAGGAACTGGTGTTGGCCGTCCAGTTGGCGTTGGGATCGACATGGCAGACGCAGTTCTTCGAGGTCAACGAGGAGAATTGCGACACCACCCAAACGAAAGGCGCTTTCAGATTAAGCTCGACGCTGGTCAGGGCCAGCACGAACAAGATGGGGAAGAACCACAGCCCGCCCGCCCGGTGCAGATCGAAATTGAGCTTGTAACCCCCAGAGCGCCAGCGCAAGAGAAAGGATTTTTTCCAGTTCTTCAGGCTCGGAAAGGACAGATAGGCGGCTCCTAAATGGTCGATCAGCCAAGCCAGCGCGATAAAGCCCATCAGCCATTTGCCGAAATCGCCCAGGAACAGCGTGTAATGCAGCTTGGAAAGGAAGGGGATCAGGTTGGGCCGGTCAACCGAGAAGGTGCCGCTGCGCCGCGTCCCCAAAATTTCGCCGTCATACGGATTGACGAAGACCTGCTGGTTGATGAGCTTGGTTCCTTCGCCCTCGCTAGGCTTGCGGCTGACCAGGAATCGAAATGAGCGGTCTTCGGCCTCGTCGATGCGAACATAGGTGACGCGAGCTTCGGGAAAACGCTCATGCATCTTGGCGACAAGATCGTTCAGAGACAATCGCGCGCCGATGGGGGTCACGTAATTCCATTCCGGATTGATGGCGCGGTCGAGTTCCTTGTTGAAGGCGATGATGGCGCCGGTGATGGCGGCTATGGCAAGGAAGAACAGTACCGTGATGCCAACCCAGCGATGGATGAATAAAACTGCAGAACGCATGGCAACCTCCTATTGGGCGTCGGCGACGACGGTGCCGTCGAGCTTGAAGTGAATGGGGATGGTGACGCTGGCGGCGAGCGCATGATGTCCCCGGCGCGCCGGTTTGAATTTCCATTGCCGCACGGCTTCCATTGCCGCTTTGTCCAGGGCTTCCGAGCCGCTGCTCTTGGCAAGTTTGATGAGTGTCGGAAGGCCCATGGGGTCGATGTCCACATGCAAAAGAACACGCCCCTCGATGCCGCGCTTGCGGGCCGATATCGGATAAAGCGGCAGGGACCGGTCGAGATAGGAAACGCGCTGGAAGTCATCGACAACCGGGCCGGAATTCGCGGCAGGGCTGGCGACGGCGGGTGCTGCCTGCGCAGCACTGGCGATGGCCGGTTCCTGGGCGACAGGGGCCGCGACTGGGTTTGCGGTGGGCGTTTGCGCCAGAACCGGCTTTGCGGGCTTAGCCTTGGCCTTCGCCTTCGATACGGGCGACGTTGGCGGAACGACTTGCGGCAAGGGCGGCGCTGCGATGGGTTGCGGTGCGGCCACCAGTTGGAAGGATGGGCCGGGCAGGGATGGCCTGCTTGGAAGCGGCATGCCGCTACTCCAAAGCAGGGCCATGCCGCCAGCCAGATGCAGAGCCAGCGAGATCACGCCAAAGCGGACATCCTTTGGCGTGACTAGAGCCGGAGCCGTCCTCATTTCCCTTCGCCGGTCAAGAACTTGCCTGGCTCGAAGGTTACTTTCACGCCTGCGAAAACGCCGATGCCGCCGCTTTCGGCATAGCCATAGGCGGATTCGATATAGCTGTCGGTCAGATTATCGACGCGACCGAAAAGCTGGAAATTGTCGGTGACGTCATAACTGCTTGCCAGATCGATCTTGAAGTACTCGCCATTTTTGACCGGATATCTGGTTGTGGTGGACGAGCGCGATTCGTGAAAATCCGTCTGGTAAGTCGCCGACATGTTCACCTGCGCCCGCTTTTCAAAAAAACGGTAGTTGACGTTGCTGCCGAAGGCGTGGCGTGGCCTGCGGGTCAATTCCTCTCTTTCCGCGCGGCTGTAGGCGCGGGTGTAGGTGTAATTCGGCGCCACAGACAGCGAACTACCGGACTCGTCGAAAACTTGATAGTTCAAGAAGGTCTCGACGCCGTAGGTGGTGGCCTCGCTGACGTTCTGGTACTGCGTGGAGGAACTGACATATTCGATCATGTTCCGGATATTGTTTTGAAAATAGGTGGCGCCGGTCTTCAGCTTGCCGCTCAGAAATTTCTGCTCGAAGCCAACGTCCCAGCCGCGGCCTTCCTCAGGCAGCAGTTCCAGATTCTTGGTGCCGGATGGATAATATATCTGATAATGCGACGGCGCCTTGAAGGTTGTGCCGTAAGATCCTTTCAGCGTCGTATTCGTCGGTAGATGATAGGCGGCGTTGCCGAAATAGGTGGGGTGCCAACCGGCGGTCTGGTGGTCGGTGCCCCGATATCCACCGGTCAGGTCAAGCACGTCAAACAGTCTGGTCTGATGTTGAATGTACCCTGCGTTGGTCCACACTTCAGTATCGGCGGCGATGCGGCCACCTTGCTGATAATATTTTTGCATATAAGTTTCGCGCAGCGTCTCGACGCCGATGGTCGTCGTGTTGTTCTGGTTGAACTTCAGATCGTTTTGCCAAGAAAAGCTGGTCGATGACGAGTCGTAACCTGTGCAAAGCGGCGCAGGCTGGCCGGTCGTGCATCGGGTGGTCGTGCCCCCGGTGTTCCACTGGTCGTTGTTCATCATCGACGCGGTCGCCGTTTGGGTCCAAAAGCCTTCGAACAGGCCCAGCGTACCCTTTACATGTCCGGAATCGACATGCTTGTACTTGCCGCGGTTTGTGTCTTGCGTACCGCCGCCGGTGCGGGTTCCGTCAAGGTCGGTTTCGAAATCGGTATGGGCATACCTAGCTTCGATTTCGCTGTTGTCGGTGGGCGAAATGCCGATCTTGGCTTGGTAGGTGGCGTTTTGGGTGCTGTCCCTTTCCGTGCCGAAATTGCGGTCGCTAGAGGCGATTGACCAACCGCCAGTAGAGAAGCGCGAGACGTTGAGATTGTAATCATAGCGTTCGCCGCCGCCGGTTACGCCAAGGCTTTCGCGGTCGGTGTCGAAGCTGCCATATTCTCCTGTCAGCGTCACCTTCGCAGGCCCCTTGCCCTTCTTGGTGACGATGTTGACCACGCCGCCGATGGTGTCGGCGCCCCATTGCCCGGCCGAGGGGCCGCGCAGAATCTCGATGCGCTCGATATTGTCCGTTTGCATCCAGTCGAAATCGAAGGTGTAGGAGGACGGGTCCTGGAAGTTGGCGCGCTGGCCGTCGATCAGCACCGTGGTATGGTTCGAATTGGTGCCGCGCAGATTGATTTGCGACGATCCACCGGCGCCGCCGAAGCGCACAACGCTGACGCCAGGGGTGGCTTTCAGCAGCTCCTCCACTTTGCTCGTCTGCTTGGCCTCGATTTTCTGGCTGTCGATGACGGTGATCGAACTGCCGGTGCGGTCGAGCGAAGTGCCCGAGCGGGTTGCCGTAACCCAAACATCATCGAGAACTTCCTGACCATAAGCCTGAGCGCCACAGCCCAATGCTGGCGCCAGCAAGGCGGCGATGCGCATTGTCTTTTTCATCTTGATCCCCTCAAGTACCGCTTCAGGCGAAAAACGCGCCTGAAGAATCATCCTGTCGCCCCGCAGCTCCATTTACTGGAGCGACGCAGGCCGTTCATTGATTCCAGGAATCAGGCTTGAGGAGGGGCGCGGGGGGCCGATGAGCCGGTAAGTCGTGGGGAGGCGGATTCAAGATTGTCGGTAGCAGGAAGGATGGCACCCGAAGCCAGCAAATGGGCTTCGGCTAGAACGAAAGTTGGCGGAACATTGATGCCGCCATGACACAGGGGCAGACAGAAGACGCAAATTTGAGTGCTGTCGTGGGCCTTGTCGATGGGGATGCCGCTCTGATCAAATTCGATCATGCCAGCCGCAGTGCAGACGACATAGGCGCCGCGTCCGTCATCCAGTGCATTTGCCATGGCGGGCATTGGCAGCAGGGCGCTGGCCAGGACGTTGAACGAGAAAATGACCAAGCCGAGCCAAGCCACGGCGCGTCGGCGCGTCGCTCCTGCTCTATGTGAAAAACGTTGTTTGGTCCCCGTCATGAGGCGGAATTTGTGACGCGCCGGATGCGCTGTCAATCGTCATATTGCAACTGGCAATTCTGGTTGACCTGGATCAACGCTTTGCCTTGGTTTGCGCGATTATTGATCGTCATCCCAAGGAAAAACCACCCAGACCGATTGTTCGATGTCCTCGGCGAACAGGTCAAGCGCGGGCGCTCCCTTGGGCTTGGCGTAGACGGCGGCGATAAAGGCGTGAGGCAGCAGCTTGCGGGCCAGCCTTGCCGTCACGCCGCTATCGGTAAGGTCGTCGATGACCAGCCAGCCTTGCCCGCCATCCGCCATTGCCGCATCGGCGTTCTTCAGCACATGGGCTTCGCCCTGACGTTGGCCGTCGTAACTGGCGATGGAGAGCGTCTCGATCTTGCGCAGGCCCAGTTCCCGAGCCAGGATCATGGCGGGGACCAGACCACCCCTGGTGATCGCCACCAAACCGATCCAGTTGTGCCCCATATTCTTTAACTGGCTGGAAAGTTTCAGAGAATCTTGGTGAAAACGTTCCCACCCCAAGTGAAAAAGGGTGGTCTGGCTGGCATCTTCATGGGGCGTATTTGGCATGATCCAGTTATAGCAAGCTAGGGTAAGCCCTGATAGTCTTCCGATCCATGAGTTTGAAAAGCGATCTTCCGTCGGCCCGGCCAGGCTCGCCGCTCCATTGGAGTGGCGATGTTTATGATGACCTGGGCATCGCTCTTCTGGTGGCAGCCTTGATTCTGGTCGGGCTGTTGTTCGGCGATTACGGCATCACCCATGACGAGGCGGTGCAGAACGAATATGGGCGGATGATTCTGGCCTATTACACCTCGTTCTTTCAAGACCGTTCGGCGCTGGAATATCTGGACCTGTTTCATTATGGCGGCTTCTTCGATCTGCTGGCCGCCATCCTCAACCAATTCTCGCCACTGGGCATTTTCGAAACGCGCCACCTGCTGGGCGGCGTTCTCGGCGTTGTCGGTCTGGCCGGAGTCTGGCGGTTGGGCCGTTTGCTGGGGGGGGAGCGGGCCGGGGTCCTGGCCCTGGTCCTGCTGGCCCTGACCCCGCCTTTCTGGGGCCATATGTTCAACAACCCCAAGGATACACCCTTCGCCTCGGCGATGCTGTGGGCGCTCTACTACCTTTGCCGCTTCGTCCATGAATCGCCCACGCCGTCGCGTTCGACGCGCATCGGCCTTGGCATCGCTCTCGGCATCGCCATGGGTATTCGGGCAGGCGCTCTGCTTATGCTGTTCTATCTTGGCCTGGGCATGGGGCTACGTCTGCTTGGCCTCTATATCCGTTTGAAAAGCCTAAGCCTGCTGTGGCGCGAATCCCTGGTCATGTTGCGCTCGATCTTGATGCCCTTGGCGCTGGCCTATGCCGTGATGGCCGTCCTTTGGCCCTGGTCCTATCAGGGATTCTTTAATCCACTACGCGCCCTGCTTGGCTTTTCTTCGCTTGGCGTCAATGTACAAACGCTGTTTGCCGGTCAACTGGTCAGCGCCGATCATCTGCCCGCTTCTTACATTCCTGGCTATCTGGCCGTCACCTTGCCCGAGATCGTCCTGGCAGGCCTGGCCATCGCCGCCGTTATGTTCTTTTTCTGGCTGAAGGATCGACGCCACGGCGTGCCGTTCCCGCCCGGCAGCATGAATCTGTTCCTGACCGCCCTGGCTGCCCTGTTTCCCCTGTTCATGTTCGTTCTCATGCGCCCCACCGCCTATAACGGGCTGCGCCATTTCCTGTTCGTCGTTCCTCCGCTGGTGGTTCTGGCGGCCTTCGCCCTGGACAGGGTGTGGGAATCGCTGTGGCGCTTTCACCATTGGGCGGGGCGCGGCTTCACCATCGTCCTGATGGGACTTATGGTCGCCCTGGCTTGGCAAATGGCCATGCTGCATCCGCATCAGTACATCTACTTCAACAGCCTTGTGGGCGGCGTGGCGGGCGCCGAAGACAAATGGGAAATCGATTATTGGAGCAATTCGCTGCGCGAGGCGGCGCTGACGCTGGGCGATTTCGTCGATAACGAGCAGGCCGAACTGGGCGGCGAAAACAAGATATGGAAAGTCGCGGTATGCGGCCATGCTCTTTCCGCTTATTATTACTTTTCGCCGCAACTGGTCTATACGAAAAAGCTGGACGAGGCCGATTTCATGATCATGTACACCGTCGAGGACTGCCACAAGAAATTCGAGGGGCGGACCATCGCCAAGATTCAGCGCTTCGGCGTGCCGCTGGTCCTGGTCAGGGATCGGCGCTATCTCTCCATTCACGGCGAAGGACGCTAGGACGCTATGAAACGCACTTTCTTGCTGCTGATCGGATTCATCGTGGCCGCCGAACTGGCGGTGCTGGGCTGGGGCTGGCCCAACCGCGAGCGAGAGACGGGGCCGGATGTCGCGGGCCAGATCGCCAGCATGTCGTTTGCGCCGTTCCGCGACGGACAAAGCCCGCTGACCCAGGTGTATCCGACGCGCGAACAGATTGAAGAAGACATGGCGCGCCTGAAGGGATTGACGCGTTCCGTGCGCACCTATACCAGCCGCGAGGGCATGGAGGCGGTGCCGCCGCTGGCGACTAAATACGGGATCAAGGTCATTCAAAGCGCCTGGATCACCAGCGACGCCACCGAGAAGGGGCGCACCACCAACGATGCCGAGATCGATTCGCTGATCCAACTGGCGCATGATTATCCCGATACCGTCGAGCGCGTCATCGTGGGCAACGAGGTGCTGCTGCGGCGCGACCTGACGCCCGACAAGCTGATTTCCTATATCCGCCGGGTGAAGGCCAATGTGAAGCAGCCGGTCTCCTATGCCGATGTCTGGGCCTTCTGGCTGAAACATCCCGAAGTGGCCCAGGAAGTCGATTTCATCACCATCCATATCCTGCCTTACTGGGAAGACGAACCTGTGGGCGTCGATGGCGTGGGTCCGCATTTCGAAAAAATCCACCAGATCATGAGCCAGGCTTTTCCTGGCAAGCCGATCCTGATCGGCGAGGCGGGATGGCCGACCCAGGGCCGCCAGAGAGGGCCTGCGGCGCCCGGCAATGTGAATGCCGCCAAGCATCTGCGGTCGCTGGTCGAGACCTCCATCAAGAACGGTTTCGATTACAATCTGGTCGAGGCCTACGATCAGAATTGGAAATACAATCTCGAGGGCACGGTGGGCGCCAAATGGGGGCTGATCGATGCCGATCGCTCGCAGAAATTCCCGCTGGTGGGTGGGGTTTCGGAAGATCCGGGTTGGAAATGGAAAGCGGGCGGGTCGATCCTGCTGGCCTTGCTGCTGCTGTTGCCTTACCGGCGCGATCTGCTGGAAGGCCGTCTTGTCCTGGCTTTGGGAACCATCGTTTTCGCCCAATTGCTGGCGGCGTTGTTCGTTCGTTACGCCACGGTCTCCTGGGGGGCGGCCTTCACCCTATGGACAACGGCCTCTCCCTTGATCGTGGGGGCGGCGCTGATCGCGCTTTGCCTGGGCAGCGTGCGTCAAGCCGCTGCCTGGACCGCTGAACGGCTGGAAGCGCCGCCCTTATGGCTGCGCCGTCTGATGGCGGTTTTCGCCGTCTATGCCGTGGTCATGGCGGTGGCGTTGGCCCATGACGGACGTTATCGCGACATTCCGGTTCCGCAAATCGCCATCCTGGTGGCGGCGGCTTTGGGGCTGGCGGCCATGGCCAAGCTGGCCGGGGCCGAATGCCGCAACGCCTTGTCGGGCCTGACTGCCTTTGGCGGCGCCAAGGGCGATCGCTGGCTGGCCGTGCTTTTGCCGCTGGCCGGGGCCGATAGTCTGGTGGGCGAGGGCCTTGCCCTGATCGGCGACGATTTCGTCAAAATGCATCCCAGCTTGAACGAGCAGATTCCGCTGATCCTGGCCGGGACGGTGTCCAATTGCCAGATCTTGGTTCTGGCCGGCCTGCTGGTATTGCTGTCGGCACCGCATGTCGCTGCGGTGATGAAGGCTAGAGAGGAGAAGAAAACAGAGGCAGAAGGTTAAACCTCTTCCTCTCCCTTTTCGTTTTCGTAGCGCTTCAGCTTGCGCCAGAGCGAAGCGCGGTCGATGCCCAGCACCTTGGCGGCCAAGGTCTGGTTGCCGCCCACTTCTTCCAGCACCCACATGATATATTCGCGCTCTCGCTCTTCCAGCGTTTGCAGTCGGTTGCTTCTTGCTTCGCGATTGGCGTGGCGCACGCTGGGCGGCAGATGGCGCGGCTCGATGGTGGCGCCGTCGCATACCGCCACGGCGCCCCTGATCACCGTATCCAATTCGCGCACATTGCCCGGATAATCGTAGGCGGCCAGAAGATCGAGCGCGTCGTCGGAAATGCGCAGCAAGGACTTGCCGTTTTCTGCGCAAGCCTTGTTCAGGAAATGCAGGGCCAGCATGGGAATGTCGCCGGTACGCTGCGACAAGGGGGGCAGCGTCAGGGTGACCACTCGCAGCATCAGATGCAGGTCCTGGCGAAAGGCGCCGTCTTTGACCGCCCCATCCAGATCGGCCGACGTGCTGACCAGCAAGCGCGGTTTCAGGGCCTGCGCCTCGTCGCCGCCGGGCAAGTCGAGCGCCATGGCCAGCCTTGCTTGAAGGGCGGCGGGCAGCATTTCCACTTCCTCCAGCAGCAAGGTGCCGCTTTGGGGCGCTTGGCTTCCGAACAGCATGGCTTCCAGGGCCATGTTGTCATGGGCGCTGCATCGCAGAATCTGAAAGGGCGCATCCGCCTGAGCGCCCAGCTGATGCAGGGTTCTGGCCAAAGCGCGCCGCCCGGTTCCTTGCTCGCCCAGGATCAGCACCGGGCAGTCGAGAGCCGCCACCTGTCTGGCGGTGGTCAGCACGCGCTGAAGGGCAGGTGTTCGGGTCAGAAATGCTTCATCGCCGGTTTTGCTCTCGCTCATGGCGGCCAGGGACTGTCGGCGCTTCACGCGGTCCAGGGCCTCGGCAACCACGCGGCGCACTTCGTCTAGCCGGTAGGGTTTGGCGACATAGCTGAAGGCGCCCTGGCGCATGGCCTCGACGGCGCTGTCAACGGTGGCGAATCCGGTGATCATGACAACTTCGGTCGAAGGCGAAAGTTCGCGGCAGGATTTCAAGACCTGCATGCCGTCGATGCGCTCCATGCGCAGATCGGTCAGGACGACGTCGAAATTTTCCTTGCCGATGCGCGTGATGGCGGCTTGGCCGGTTTGTGCGCAAACAACGTCGTAGCCCTCCTTCCTCAGCACATGCTCGAGGTTCTTGAGCGCCACTTTCTCGTCGTCCACGATCAGCAACCGGCCCTGATCCGCCATTATGCCCCCCTCAAGTCTGGCCGATAGTGTTGTCACCAAGCGGAAGCCGGATCAAGAACTCTGTGCCGCCCTTTGGGGGCGACGTCACCGTGATCGCGCCGCCATGCTTTTTCACGATATCGTGAACGATGAACAGACCCAGGCCGGAACCCTTGCCCACCTCTTTTGTGGTGAAGAAGGGATCGAAAATATGGGAGAGGTCGGATGCGGGAATGCCGCTGCCATTGTCGGCGACCTCGATCATCGCGGCCTTGTCTTGCGTCCAGGCGCGAAGGCGAACCTGACCCTCGGGACCGCAGGCTTCGGCGGCGTTTTTCAAAAGATTGATCAGGATCTGCTGAAGCCGCTGCCGGTCGGCGGGCAGGGTCAAATCGTCGGGAATGTCCATGTCGATGGCGGTGCCGCTTGGCATCTGCCCGCGCACGAAGGACAATGTCTCCTCGGCCAGCGCTTTCAGGGCGACATGTTCCTTCATGAAACTCTGATGGCGGCTGAAATCGAGCAGAGAGGCCACGATGCGCTTGGCCCTTTCCGTCTGTTCGTCCATCTGCGCCAAATGCCAGCGCAGGAATTCCGGATCGGCGTCCTTTCCTTCCTCTAGAAGAATCTGGCACGAGGTCGAAATGTTGGACAGCGGGTTGTTCAATTCGTGGGCGACGCCCGAGAGCATGACGCCCAGTGACGCCAGTTTCTGCGAAACCAGCATTTGCTGGCTGCGCAATTCCAACTCGCCCAGCACCCGGTTGAAGGCGTCCGTCAGCGAACGGATTTCCGCATCGTTCGATGGAAGATCGATCTGCGTCATGCGCTCGCCCGAAGCGATCTCTTCCATGCGCCTTTGCATTTGGCGAAGCGGGCGCGTCACCCCTAGCGAAACCAGCGTGCCCGATATCAAGATCAGGGCCAGGCCACCGGCCACCACGCCGATCAGAATGTAGCGGTGCAGCGTCATGGCGCGGTGCAGATCGCTTCTGCGCCAAGCCGCCAACTGATGCGCCGTCTCGGTCATTTCCTTGCCTGAAGCGCGCAGCAGGGCTTCGTTGGCGTCGGTGGGTTTTTTGACGAAGACGTCCAGGGCTTGGCTGTAACTTCTAAGCAAGGCCGCCAGACGCGAGCCGATGTCCGGCGCGTCGATGACGCTGAGAATTTCGGCGTGGCTGCCCAGCAGATCGGAAGCCTGGCTGACATACAGCGCGTTCTGCTCTAGATCGCTCGCCCCCTGGTAAAGAATGTAATTCTTCTCGAAACGCCTGGCCTCCATCACGGCATCGACCAGCGAATACAGGGATTCCTCGGTCGCCAGATCGCGTTCAAGCCGCCACAATTCGTAGATGGCCGCCAGCGACAGGGCGAACACGAACAGGCCGACGGCCAGATAGCCAAAGATGATTTTTCTGCGAAGCGAATTCATGCCCGGCATGGTGGCATGCTGGCCGCAGGCGGGCAAGACGGCAGGTCTGTTCTCAGGCCTTGACCACCAGAACCGGGCAGGTGGTCTTGCCGATGACGCGCTCTGAAACGCTGCCCACCAGAACCTTGTCGAAACCGGTGCGTCCGTGCGTGCCGGTGATGATCAATCCAGCGGCCTTGCGTTGCGCGGCTTCCACGATCACCTGATCGGGTTCGCCGGGCAAGGCCTCGCCTTCGGCATCGATGCCCTGATCGCGCAAATAAGCTACGATTTTGGCCACCGAATCGCGGCCTTCCTGCTGGCGTTTTTCATTGTGGCTGGGAACCAGGGCCGTTACCACGCTGACCGCCGTGTGGCAGCATTTGGCGACCATGCTGGCCGTTACGGCCGCCGCGTCGCTGAAGCGCGATCCGTCGGTGGCCAGCAGGATGCGGCTGGTCCAAAGCTGGGATGCCTGCGGGGCCACCAGAACGCTGCATGGTCCCTTGCCGATCACCTTGACCGTGGCGTCGCCCACCATCAGCCGCGCCAAGCCCCGTCTTCCGCGTCGCCCCATTACGATCAGGTCGGCATTGACCTTGCGCGCGGCCTCGATGGTCTCGCGCGAGGGGTCGTCGCCGAAACAAAGCATGGGTTCGCAGGCGATTCCCGCCTCCTTGGCCCTTGCAACGACGGATTCCAGATGCGCGCGGGACTCCGCCGCCTTTTGGGCCACCAGTTGCGGCGCAATGGTTTCATATTCAGGGTTGGTTTTCACCATGGTCATGGCGAAGAGTTTGGCGCCCGACTTGGCGCCCACCGCAATGGCAAGCCGGACGGCGCCTGCGCTAAATTCGGAGCCGTCGCTGGAAACAAGGATTCTATCCATGCGAGCCAGGGGGTCGAGCGAGGACATGCGTTTGTCTCCGTCAGTGGCCGATGACCAGGATTCCCGAAGCCCCCAAGATCAGGACAAGCGTTTCAATCGCCAAAATGGCGGTGAAAACGCGTTCCTGATTGCGAAAAGGAATAGGAATGATGCGAAAATAGCATGCGATGGTCACCGCGGACAGAAAGGCGATGCCGATGAAGTTCAGGAAGTCGCCATGGCCGATCAGCTTGACCCAGCTCCAGCCGGTGCCGACGCCCGTGGCGGTCAAATATTGATTAACCGGCATGGACCAATAGTTCGGCAGTTCGTTCAAGGGAACCAGCGGCGACAAAATTCCCGAAACATACAGTCCGAACGAGACGATCAGGAGCGCCATGCCCGCCTTCATGCCGATATCGAGCAGGTTGGCGTAGATGAGTTGTTCTTGCGAAACTGCCAAAGGTTGGGGCTGCGAGACCGTTTCGGTCGTTTTGGCGGATGCGACGGACGGCAAGGTCATGTCCATTGGTCTTACTCCTTTAGATTCCCAGGCCCTTCAAGAGGGCGCGTCCCCCGGCCAGCAACAGCATGCCGATCACCACCTTGCGCACCACCGAGGCGTTGGTGCGCTTAAGCAGACGCACGCCGACCAGCGATCCCAGCATGATGCCGATGATCGAGGGAACGGCGATGATGGCCAGAACCGCACCCTGGTTCAGATAGACCCAGGCGGCGGCGGTATCGACGATCGACAGCATGAATTTGCTGGTCGCCACCGAAACCTTCAGAGGCGCGCCCATCAGCAGATTCAAGACCGGCACGTTGGCCCAACCGGCGCCAAGCCCGAACATGCCCGCCATCAGGCCGATCACGACGAACATGGCCAGCCCTTGCGGCGTGCGATGCACGCGCCAGTCAACGCTTTTGCCGGAATAGGCGTCGGTGAAGACGCCGTTCATCTTTAAGGCCGCCGACAGGCTGTCGGCCTTGGCGACTTCGGGGAATTCCGACTTTTTGGCCAGGAACATCAGAACGACGATGCCCAAAATGGTGGTGCCCAGCGCCAGTTGCACGACATTGGTGGGAAGCGCTAGGCCGATCATGGCCCCGGCGATGGCGGATGCCGAGGCCAGCAAAGCCAAGGGGGCGGCCAAGCGCAGGCTGGCCATGCCGCTGCTGAGCAGGCCCGGTCCGGCCGCCAGGGCGCCCGCCAGCGCCACCAGAAGACCGGCGCCACGCACGAAATCGAGATGGAAGGGGAAGAATCCGCCTACGATCGGCACAAACAGCACGCCGCCGCCCACACCGCCCAGAACGGCCACGATTCCCAAGAAGAAGGTGACGACAAACAGCAAGGCGGCCCAGCCCCACCAGGGCAAGCCTTCTTCAGCGGCGGTTGGCAGGTCGGCGGCCAGGGCGAGGTCGGCGTTCAACAAGATCAGAGTGAAGACAGCCAGGAAAGCGATGCGCAGCAGAGGATGCGGATGCAACTTGGATTTCCTTTTTTTCTAAGGATGTTGCCCAATTTGTCTCCCTGCGGCCCATAGAGACCCAATGGCCAGGGGCGAAGCGAGACCGATAATTTAGATATCCGTGATATTCCTGTGCGACCTACCCGTCAACAGGAATGTTGCAAAATACAACATCGCTGACGGCTGCGCGGCATTGCGAAACGCAATAAGGCGGAACCTTTCGGCTCCGCCTTGAAGTTAAAACTTGAAGATTTGCGGTCTGCTACAGGCCGTTGGGCGGAGCTAGGCCCCGAAGAACGGCCAGGATGTTATCCAGCGCCATCATGCCCATGGCATTGCGGGTTTCCACCGTGGCGCTGCCCAGATGCGGCAACAGGAAGGTGTTGGGCAACTCCCTGTAGCCGGGATGCACCTTGGGTTCGTTTTCAAAGACATCCAGTCCGGCGGCTGCGATGCGGCCAGATTTCAGGGCGGCGATCAAGGCGTCGTCGTCGATCAAGCCGCCGCGCCCGGTATTGACCACGATGGCCCCTGCTTTCATCAGCGAAATGCGCCGTTCATTCAGAAAATGCCAAGTTTCGGGGGTCGATGGCGCATTCAGGGACAGAATGTCGATCTGCATCAGCATCGTTTCGGGATCGGGATAGAAGGTGGCGCCTTTCTCCAGATCGGGGGGCAGGCGGTGGCGGTTCGAATAGAAAATGGACAGGCCGAAGGCGCGCGCTCTATCGGCCACCGCTTGGCCGATGCGTCCCATGCCCAGAATGCCCAGCCGCTTGCCGCCCAACTCGCAGCCCAGCAGTTGGGTGGGGGTCCAGCCGGTCCAACTGGCGTCGCGCATGATCTTTTCGCCTTCATGAGCGCGTCTTGCCGCCCCCAGGATAAGCAGCAAGGCGATTTCCGCGGTGGCGTTGGTCAGAACGCCCGGCGTATGGGCAACGGCTATGCCCAGCGCCTTGGCGGCTTGCACGTCGATATGATCGTAGCCCACCGAAAAAGTGGCGACGACCCGGACCGATTGTGGCAGACGGGCGATCAAGTCGGCGTCGATGCGTTCAGTGGGCGTTACCAGAAGGGCGCTGGCGCCTTCGGCCCGTTCCAGCAATTCCTTGCCGTCCATCGGTTTGTCCTGATCGGGAAGCCAGGCGTCGAATTCGCGTTTGATGCGCTCTTCGACCGCTTCGGGCAGGCGGCGCGTGACGATCAGCCGATGCTTCATAGCTTGTGCCTTTTGCGGGAATAGACGATCCAGCCGACGCCGATCACCTGCAAACCCAGCATCAGGCCGAACGAGGCGGCGTAGGCCTGACTGTCGTAATGGCCGTTCTCGGCGGGCCACAAGCCGATCACGGCGCCCATTCCCCACTGGCAGGCAAAGGTCGCGGCAAAGACCAGCAGATTGAAGCTGGTGGCGACGCGCCCCGCCATGCTGGGCGGGAAAAGCTGATTAAGGCTGGCATAGTTCAAGGCCCCCGACGTGCCCAGGAAACCGAACAGCAAGCAAAGCGGCAAGGCCAGCGATGTCGCTCGCAAGACAAGGGCCAATTGAACGAGAAGGAACAGGATCATTCCCGCTAGGGAAATCGTAAGCGGGCTGATCTTGTGGCGGCGCAGCCAGTCGGCCAGCAATCCCATCGAAACGAATCCCACGGCGACGGCCCCGGCCATGGCGAACAGGTGACCCGCCACTTCCGGGCGCGACAGCCCGGCCACATCGCGCAGCCAAGGACCTGCCCACAGCCCCTGAATGCCCATGAAACTGGCCTGGATCAGCGCCGAACCGGGCGCGATGCCCCAAAAAACGGGGCTTTTGAAAATGCTTTTCAGCGCGCCGATCTGTTGCTTGACGCTTTCGGGCTGGCTTGCGCCCGGCGCGTTTTTCTTGTCGGGCATGACAAAGAAAATGATGGCGGAAGCCAGCAGCGTGGCTGCCGCCAGAAGCAAGAACAGATTGCGCCAGCCCGTATGCTGCAAAGCGAATTCGACGGGAGCGGTGGCGGCTAACGCTCCCAGTCCGCCGCAACCCAGCAGCAGGCCGTTGACCAGCGGCAAGCGCTCGGATGCGTACCATTGCGTGAAGCCCTTCATCGAGGCCATCAGGCAGGCGGCAACGCCCAAACCGATCAGTCCGCGCCCGAAGATCAGCATTTCCTTGGCCGAAGCCATGGCGAAGACGGCGGCGCCCAGGGCCGCGATCACCAACAGAGCCGCTTCGACCCGTCTTGGACCGAAACGGTCGAGCAGGATGCCCAACGGCAGTTGCGCCAAGCCGAATGTCAGAAAATAGGTGCTGGTCAATAGGCCTAGATCGGCGGGCGACAATCCGATCTCGCCGACCAGATCGGGGGCGATGACGGCATTGACCGATCTGTAAAGGTACGACAGGAAATATCCCCCGGCGAAGGGGAGAAAGACGCGCGCCGCGAGGCCAAGGGGAGAGGGCTGAAACGACATGGGTGCCCATTATGGACGCCCATGCCGTCTGAACTCAAGCAGAGCCGTTCAGGCCTTGCCGTGCAGCTTGCGAAACAGTTCTGGCGCCCGTTCGGCATATTCGCCGACATGCAGGTCGATCGTCTTGTCCAGATCGTCGGTGATGGGCAGGCCATACACATGCTGGCGAACCGAGCGATAGAAGAAATGCGAATGCATCGACCAATAGGTTTCGATTTCCGCGGGCAACAGCGGGGCTTCGGTCGGGCTGGGCAGGCCAGCCTGATGGCGGATTTCGCCGCAGATCGGCAGAACGGCGCGATGCATCAATTCCTGGATGCCCTTTGTGTTCAAATCCAGCCCCTTGAGGCCAGCGAACAGGAAAATGCGAACGCCTTCATAAGTGAAATAATTATCATAGAACTGGCGGTAAAAGATCTTCAGCCGATCCTTTAAGGGGCGCGACCGATCGGTGATCAGCGAGTCCCAGGCCGGATTCCAGCGGTTCAGATAAACCTCCTGATAGACGCGGTCGATCAGGCTGCTTTTATCGGGAAAATAGCGGTAGAGCAGGGGCTGCGTAACCCCCAGCCTTTCTGCCAGAGCCCGTGTTTGCCCTTCGAAGCCGACTTCGGCAAAAAATCGGATGGCCTCATCGACGATCAGCTTCTCGCGTTCCTGGCGGGGAAGGCGTTTGCGGACGGGAAGATCGGAATTGTCGGCCACCAACCTGATGGGCGGACGGACGGGTGACATGGAGAGCGATTTGGTGAGCATTTTTTAGATCCCTCAATTGAGCAATATCTTTTGATTGTTTGTTTGATAAATAATAAGGTTAGCTACTTATGTGCGTCAAGCGTATTTAATCCAATTAATTTGAAATGCATCAATTTCCCTACGAATAACATTGACATTCATCACGTGCCTGACGCCTTGTCATGACATAATATCATCTAATTTTTTGCATGATAAATACATTGGCGACCATCTCCAGGCATGACGGAGAGCGAATTTAGAGCTATCTTCAAGGACATGATCCTTCTGTTCACGGATTTTGGCCTGCAAGGCCCCTATGTCGGTCAAATGAAGACCGTGTTGGCCGCAATCGAACCCAACATGCCTGTCATCGATTTGATGCATGACGCTCCTGTCTTCGATTCGAAGGCGGCAGCCTATTTGTTGGCCAGTTTGGTCGCTGAAATGCCGCAAGGGGCGGTGGTTCTGGCGGTTGTCGATCCCGGAGTCGGCAGTCAGCGGCGAGCCTTGGCTGTGGAAGCGGATGGGCGCTGGTATGTGGGGCCAGACAATGGGTTGTTCGAGTTGGTCATGCGCCGAAGCCGTCGCTTCCAGGCCTATGAAATTGCTTGGTGTCCCGCCAAATTGTCGGCCAGTTTCCACGGGCGCGATCTTTTTGCCCCGGTGGCGGCTAGGCTTTCCAGAGGGGACCGTCCGGATATGCTGCCCCTGGCCCAAGAAGAGGTGCGCCGCCCCGAATGGCCCGACGATTGGGCGGTCGCCATCTATCTTGACCGTTTCGGCAACGTCATGACGGGTTTGCGCGCTTCTCAAATGCCTGCGGGGGCCTGTATCCTGGCGGGCGGACGTTTGCTCAAGACCCGCAGAACCTTTTTCGAAGCAGAACCCGGCGAGGCTTTTTGGTACTCGAATTCCTGCGGATTGGTGGAAATTGCTGTAAATCAAGGCGATGCCTCTGAAATTCTGTCACTCGTGCTGGGCAGCCCGGTTCAGGTGATTCCTTGCGTGGAATCAGCAAAAACCGGGCGCATCCCTTGATAAGTTCTGCTATCATCCCCACGGTTTCGTTGATGGCAATTATTCGAAAAATGGCGGCAGATCGGGGAAGCGCCCGCCAGGAGTGAACGGCTGCATGGGGTACAAGATCAAGTTCTGGGGGGTTCGCGGCAGCATTGCCTGTCCGTCGCCGAACCATGTTGTCTATGGCGGGAATACAAGCTGCATCGAGTTCGTGTTGTCGGGTCGCGTCATCGTGATCGACGCGGGAACCGGCATTCGCAATCTTGGCCATGATTTCCTGCGCCGCAAAGTCGATTCGACCGTGTTGTTGCTGACCCATACCCATTGGGATCACATCAACGGTTTTCCCTTCTTCGCCCCCAATTTCCAGCCAGCTTTCAAGTTGCACATCATGGCGGGCCATCTTGGTGGCAACAACGATACCGGTGACATCCGCAGCATCCAACAGGTTCTGGCCAGCCAGATGGCCAATCCTATGTTCCCGGTTCCACTGGCCGCGCTGAAGGCAGAAATCTCGTATGAGGATTTCAGGGCGGGCAGCACTTTCTCGCCTTACCCGGACGTCGTCATCAAGACGGCTGAACTGAACCATCCCAACGGCGCCACCGGCTACCGGATCGAGCATAAGGGTAAGTCGGTCTGCGTGATCACCGATACCGAACATGTGCCGGGGACGCCCGACAAGAATATTTTGGGCCTGATCGAAGGCGCCGATCTGGTGATCTATGACAGCACCTACACCGACGATGAATTCCCGGCCAAGGTCGGTTGGGGCCATTCGACTTGGCAGGAAGGCATCCGGTTGTGCCGGTCGGCGAATGTGAAGCGTCTGGCCATTTTCCACCATGATCCGGACCATGACGATCAGTTCATGGAATCGCTGGAAGACACCGCCCGTCAGGTCTGGGACGGCACGTTGGTGGCGCGCGACAATATGGAACTGACGCTGGCTTAACACGCCTTGCGAAAAGCTATTTCGGCAAGGCCGATGTTTCGTTCTGGCGCGGCATGATGTGAACGGTCACGCGCCGGTTGATGGCTTGGTTGGCGGGCAATGGGTTGCCATTCATGTCGCGGTTGGGCACTTTGGGGGCCACGTCGGCGAAGCCGGTGGCGCGCAGTCTGGCCGGGACAACGCCGCCGCTGATGAAATAGCGCGTGACCGTGGTCGCTCGCATGGCCGACAACTCCCAGTTCGAGGGGAATTGAGGCGTCGCGATGGGCACGTCGTCGGTATGGCCCTCGACCTCAACCTGGAATGCCTGATAACGCTCGGCATTGAGAAGGGCTGCCACGCGCTTCAGCACCACTTCGGCTTCCGGCTTGATGTCGGCCGTTCCCGCCAGATAAAAGGCCTGCGCCGCGAATTCAAGAACGATGCCGCGGTCATCTGTCATGACGCCCATCGATTCCTCAACTCCCAGCGACTGGGCGGTATCTTTCAAATCATCCTTCAACAGTTGGATCGGTTGAAGAACGTCCTTTTTCGCGATGTCCTTGGCCAGCGACTGCTGCAACTGTTCCAGCTTTACCGGATCGACTTTCGAGATCGAAAACATCATGACGAAAAAGGCCATCAAAAGGGTAATGGCGTCGGCATAGGTTGTCAGCCAGTCCTCGCACTCTTCACCTTCTTTTGTCGGGGCTGCGAATTTGTCGCCCATGGCGCCCTTATCTCTTCATGTGCTTGTCGATACTGAAATGGATGCTGGGATCGAGGAAGCTGTTCATGCGGTCTTGGATATAGCGGGGGCTTTTGCGTTCGGCCAGCAAGGCCAGCCCCTCGGCGACAAGATAGTTCCTGAAGCGCACGATTTCTTCTCGCTGCTGGATTTTGCTGGCGGCGGGAAGCAAGATGATGCGGGCGAACAGCACGCCGTAAAGGGTGGTGATCAATGCCACGGCAAGACCCGAGCCAAGGCCGGAAGGGTCGGTGGCCATCTTGTCGAGCATGATGACCAGACCGACCAGGGTGCCGATCATGCCGAAGGCGGGCGCGTTGGCGCCCATGTTCTTCAAGATGGCAACCGGGATGGTGGCGCGTTGAAAGGTCGATTCGATGGTGTTGGCCAGCGTGTCGCGCACTTCCTGGCCGGTATAGCCGCTGATGACCAGATCGACGCCGAAGGACAGGAATTTGTCCTGACTGCGCAGCTTGCCCGCATCGGCTTCCAAGGCGGGCAGGCCGCTTTTTTGCACCATATAACCCCAGCGGATGACGCGGCCCACTTCGCCTGTCAGCGCCATGCGGCCGATCTTGGCGGCAATGATAACCGTACGCAGAACGCTCAGCGCCTGAAAGACGTAGCGGGCTTCATAGGAAATAAACGTCGCGGCAAAAGTGCCGCCGACAACCATGATGAAGCTGGCCAGATCGAGGAAGGCCTTGTAATTGTCGGTCGAGATAATGATCGACCAAACAAACAGGGCAAGGCTGAAAATCAGGCCAAAGATTGTTGGTAGCGACATGGTCGGGCAGGCTGCTCCGTCTGACGTCTGAAATGGCTTCTATTGTGGTCGAAGCCATATATTGACGCAATATCGATTAATTTGGCTAAGAATTCACTAATTCCGCGGTTCAGGGGGCGGTCAGCGCTCCCTGAAAGCCTCGTGTTTGAGCTTGATGACCGGTTTTAGCAGATATTCCATCACGGTCTTGGTGCCGGTATGGATTTCGACCGTGGCCTGCATGCCGGGCGTGATGGGTAGAATGCCTTCCGAGTCGCCCAGATAGGATTTGTCGGTTTCGGCCACCACTCGGAAGAAGGCTTCGCCGGTGGTCTGGTCGATGGTCGAGTCGGCGGCGACCAGCGAGACTTTGCCATACAAGCCGCCATAGCGGGCGAAATCGTAGGTGCTGATCTTGACCAATGTTTCCTGTCCTGCCTCGACATAACCGCGGTCGATGGGGTTCAGCTTGGCTTCGATGACCAGCCTGTCCTTCAGGGGCACCAGTTCCATGACGGTATCGCCCGGTTTGATGACGCCGCCGATGGTGTTGTAGCGCAGATTCTTGACGATGCCGTCGATGGGGCTATTGACCTGGCTGCGCAGGGCCTGATCCGAGGCCTGGCTCAACAGTTCGCGCGTGCGCGCGATGGTCAGTTCGGCTTGCGAAAGCTGCTCGCGGGCTTCTCGGCGGTATTTCTGCTCTTCCTCGTTCTGGCGGTTGAGCGTTTCGGAAAGGGCCGCCTTGGCCCTGGGCACCGCCGATTCAAGCTGTGCGATATCGCCTTGCAGGGTTTCCACGTCGCGCTGCACCTGAAGATGCTCCATGCGCGGCGTCAGCCCATCCTTCAACAGGTTGCGCGACATGGCGAGCTTTTCCTCGGCGATGCGCAGATTGGCCTGCGAAGAACGGCGGCGCGATTCCATCTCCTGGACGTCCAGCTCGCGCTGTTTGACCTGCTCGACGATCTTGGCCATCGTGCTTTGATGTTCGCGGAAACGCGATTCGTAGGTGTTCAACTCGGCTTGGCGCAAGATCGGCTGGCGGGTGGATTCTTCTTGAGGAAAAACCAGTTCCGCGCCGTTGGCCTCGGCCTCTAGACGGGCGCGCTGCAAGACGGCACCGTCAAGGCGCACCTGAAGCTCTTCTTTGTTGATGGCGCTGGCAGGCAGATCAACCGTGAACAGAGGCGCTCCCTCATGCACGACCTGGCCTTCCTGAACCGACATGTCGCGCAGGACGCCGCCTTCGAGATGCTGGATCAGCTTGACCTTGCCGTGGGGCACCACCTCGCCCTGGGCGATCGCCACTTCATCGAGGCGGGCAAAGATGGCCCAGATGATAAAGGCTCCCAACAACCCCATGATGGTCCAGGCGATGGGACGCCAGGAGGGCAGGGGATGGCTGGCGACCAAGGCGTCGAGCCGCTTGATGATCATGGCGCGGCCCCCGGATTGGCTGGGGGAACGCTCGCCACTGGCGCTGTTGCGGGGGCTGAGGCCGGGGCTGGGGGCGCTGCCGGTCTTGCGAACAAGCGGGGCAGAATGTCTTGCGAGGGACCTGCGGCCAGAATGCGCCCCTTGTCCAGCGCCACCACGCGGTTGGAAACCGACAGCAGAACCGGCGAATGGGTGACCATGATGATCGTATGTTCCTTGGCCAGCTCAAGCAGCGTGCGGGCCAGATCCTCTTCCGCCTTGCGGTCCAAATTGCTGGACGGTTCGTCGAGCATCAGGACGGGCGGATCGCCAACCAGGGCGCGGGCCAGGACCAGCCTTTGCCGCTGGCCGCCCGATAATACGCTGCCGCCTTCGCCCACCGGCGTTCCGTAGCCGTCGGGCAGGTCGATGATGAATGGATGCACGCCCGCCATGCGCGACGCTTTCAAGATATGCTCGTCGTCTGCATCGGCCATGCCTTGCGCAATGTTGTCGCGAATGCTGCCCGAAAACAGCACGCATTCCTGCGGCACATAGCCCATCCATTCGGCCAGTTCGCGCCTTGTGAATTGGGCGATGTCGGCCTGATCCAAGAGAACGCGCCCGCTTTCGCAAGGGTAAAGACCCATCAAAACCTTCAACAAGGTCGTTTTGCCCGAGCCGTTGGGGCCGACGATGGCGGTGATGCCGCCCGAGGTCACTTTCATGCTGACGGAATCAAGCGTGGGTGCGGCGTCTTCCTTATAGCGAAAGACCACATTCTCGACCGCCAACTCACCCTTGGGACGGCCCAGGCTGATGCGGCTTTCTTGAATCTCTTCCTTGGCGGCGAAGATGTCGCCCAAACGCTCGACCGATTGGCGGAAACTTAGATAGACCTTCCAGCTTCCCACCAACTGGTTCAAGGGACCCAGCAGGCGGCCCATCAGCATGTTCGAGGCGATCAGGGCGCCCATGGTCATTTCATGCGCCACGATGAACAGCGCGCCGACGGTGGTCAGGATGACGTTGGTCATCATGGTTAGCGAGGCGGACAGATTGACGTGCGTGTCGTTCTTCGAGCCGCGCAGAATGGCTTCCTCGATGGAATTGGCCGAGCGTTCTTCCCATAACGGGCGCATGCGGTCGTCCAACGCCAACGCCTTGATGGTGGTGCGCCCCGAAACCAGTTCGGCGATCAGCGTGTCGCGGCTGCTCAGGGTTCTCTTCTCGCGCTTGGCCGCCTTTTGCTGGGCGCGGGCCGAAAACCAAGCTAGGGCCAGGAACAAGGGCATGATGACCATCAGCGTGACGCCCAACGGGGTCGCCAACACGAAGATCAGGGCGAAGAACATGACGGCGAAAGGCAGATCGGCCACCAGCACGGCCGACGCGCCAGACAAGGTGTTGCGAACCACTTCGACGTCGCGGAACAACAGTTGCCAGAAGGCGGCGGGCTTGGTTTCCAACGTGCGCAAGGGCAGGGCCATCAATTTCTCGAACAACTTCTTGCCGACCTGCACATCGACCCGAAGCGCTACGGTCTGCAAAATGCGGGCGCGAACCTGGCGCAGGAAGAAATCGAAGATCGCCACCAGGACCATGCCGATAACCAAGCCTTGCAGCGTGGTCAAGCCGCCAGAGGAAACGACGCGGTCGTAAACCTGAAGCGTGAAGATGGGGGCGCACAGGGCCAGGATGTTGACAAACAGCGAGACGGCGATCACTTCCATGAAGACCGGCTTTAACGGACGAACGACCTCCGCCACCCATTCGTGGCGCAAAGCCGCGATTCCTTGGTCGTTGTCGGGATCGATCTGAGAATTGGAGGCTGCTTGCTGCATGGCCTTGCTGAAGAAGTAGAACCGACAAGACCATAGCACTCCATCCTGTCTTGTTCCAGACGTCGACAGAGGGTAATTTATAGGTCATTAAGGGGAGGACGGGCACATGGCCGACGGCGAACAACTTAAAACGGCTCAAAAAAAGCCGCGCAAGTGGGGTTTCAAGGCACTGGCGGGAAGCGGGCGGCCGGTCGCGGTCGCCCTGCTGATCGCCATGATCACCGTCATGGTCGTAAATCCCGACTTCATGGAATTGATTCGCCTGAAGACCTTCGATTTCTATCAGGCGCAGAAGCCGCGCCCGCTTCCCGAACAGCGCGTCGTCGCCATCGTCGATCTTGACGACGAAAGTCTTGCCTCCATCGGCCAGTGGCCATGGGCTCGCACCACCGTCGCCCGCTTGGTCGAGCGGATCGTCGAGTATGGCGGCGTGGTGGTAGGGTTCGATATTGTCTTTGCCGAGCCGGATCGCATGTCGCCGCAAAAATTCGTGGAAAGCGTTTCCGGCCTCGATCCCACGATGAAATCCCGCCTGTTGGCGATGAAAAGCAATGACGAAGTGATGGCCGACGCCATCCGACGCACCGGGCGCGTGGTGCTGGGCCAGTCCGCGACTGACGGCAAGGAATTCGGCGAGGAGGGCGAGCGTCAGCCGACCAGCGTCGGCGAGCTGAGGGGAGATCCCAGGCCTTTCTTGCAAACCTATCCCGGCATGGTGCGCAACCTGTTGATGTTCGATCAAGCGGCCGCCGGGCGTGGCGTGTTCAACGTGCTTTCCGAGCTTGACGGCATAACAAGGCGCGTTCCCGCCGTCGAGAACATTAATGGCGAGTTGGTGCCGGCGCTGGCCATCGAAATGCTGCGCGTCGCCACCGGGGAAACCTCTCTTCTTCTCAGATTAAAAGCCGACCGCACCGGCGTTCAGGATATCGTTTTGCAAAAGCAGGGCGTGGCCATTCCCACCGACCATAATGGCCGTATCTGGGTGAACTTCTCGAAATACGACAAGGAGAAATACGTTCCCGCCAAACAGGTGCTGGACGGCACGCTTGATCCAACCCGTCTGGCAGGCAAGATGGTGCTGATTGGCACTTCGGCGGTGGGATTGCTCGACATCAAGACCACGCCGGTCGATTTGCGCCTGCCCGGCGTCGAGGTTCACGCCAACATCATCGAGAACATCCTGTTTTCGCAATTTCTGACCCGTCCGGGCGACGCTTCGGGGCAGGAAGCGGTGTTCACGCTGGGGGCCGGAATGCTGCTGATCTTGTTCCTGCCCATCATCGGCGCTCGTTGGACCATGGCCTTTTTTCTGGTGACGGCAGGCAGTCTGGCCGGTTTCTCCTGGTATCAGTTTTCGACCAACAACATTCTTTACGATCCGGCGATTCCCATTCTGATTCTGCTGATCATCTATATCGAACTGACCTACGCCAACTTCGCCAGCGAAGAGAAGAAACGACGCCAAGTGCGCGAAGCCTTTTCGCGCTACCTGTCGCCCGCCCAGGTGGAGCGACTGGCATCCGATCCCGGCAAACTGACGCTGGGCGGCGAAATCAAAGACATGACGCTGCTCTTCTGCGACGTGCGCGGATTCACCACCATTTCCGAACAGTTCGACGCCCAGGGCCTCACCCGCCTGATCAATCGTTTCTTGACGCCGATGACCGACGTCATTCTGGCGCGCCAAGGCACGATCGACAAATATATGGGCGACTGCATCATGGCCTTCTGGAACGCGCCGGAGGACGATCCGCAGCATGCCGGGAACGCCTGCGAGTCCGCCTTGACCATGAAGGAGCGTCTGGTCGTCTTGAACGACGAGTTGGAAGCCGAATCGAAGGTCGAGAATCGCAAGCACATCCCCATCAATATCGGCATTGGCCTGAATTCGGGTCCGGTCTGCGTCGGCAATATGGGATCCGATCAGCGGTTCGATTATTCGGTTTTGGGCGACAACGTCAACCTGGCGTCGCGCCTGGAAGGCCAGTCGAAAACCTATGGCGTCACCTGCGTGATCGGCGAAAACACCTATGCCGAAGCGCCCGACTTCGCCGCACTGGAACTCGATCTCATCAAGGTCAAGGGTAAGACCGAGGCTGTTCGCATCTTCACGCTTTTGGGCAGGCCCGACATGCGCAAGGATCCGCGTTTTCTGGCCCTGGAGATCGAACACAAGGCGATGCTGGCGGCCTATCGCGCCCAGAAGTGGGACGAGGCGCTGGCCCTGCTGGCCAAGTGTCGCGAATTGGGGGCGTGGCTGCGTCTTGATCATCTGTACGATTTGTATGATGAGCGCATCGCCGATTACCGCGAACATTCGCCGGGCGCCGATTGGGACGGCGTGTATGTGGCGAAGTCGAAATAGGGGAATGGATTTCAACAACAAAAAAGGCCGGGATTTCCCCGGCCTTTGTCTGTTTCGTCGTTGCCCGTTGCAGGCTACTTCGCGGCAACCTGATCGACGGCGTCGAGATCAAGTCGGCCCATGGCGGTCAGCAACTGGTAGATGGCCGTGCGCGCATCGTAGGAGGCGTTCACATAGTTGATGCGGGCATTGTAAATCTCGTTCTCGGCATCCAACACGTTGATGGTGGTTTCCTTGCCGGCTTCGCGCATCTTCTTGCGGCCTTCCCAGACTTCCGAGGCGATGTTGACGGCGTTTTCCAGCAGTTGGACGCGCTCGCGCGCCGTCAGCAGGGCTTGCCAAGCGATTTTGGTCTGCTCGACCACTTTGCGCTTGGCGTAGTCCAGATTGTCCCTTGAACCGGCGTAATCGAAAGCGGCCTGCGCAACAGCGGCCTGGGTCGAAAAGCCCGAGAACAGGTCCCAGTTGGCCTTCAACAACAGCGTCCAATCGCGACGGATGCCCTGAACCGTGTTCTTGTTGTCTTCGTAGTTGGCCTTGCCTTCCAAGGAAAGCGTGGGGTAATAGCCAGCCCTGGCCGCGCGGCGCTTCTCGCGCGCCGACTGAACCTGCGTGTCGCTGGTGGCGATCGAAGGATTTTCCTTCAATGCGATATCAACGGCTTCGTCCAGCGTCTTGGGCAGCAGGTCGGTCACCGGCCTGGGGTCGTTCATCGCGCCGACTTCGGGGGCGCGGTTGAATACCTGGGTATATCGCGACTGCGCGTCGATCAAGGCGCCTTCGAAAGTGACGCGGCGCTCCTTGGCCAATTGCAAACGCGATTTGGCCTGCAACACATCGACGGCAATGCCCGAGCCACGCTGAACGCGTTCGTCTTCCAGGGTCAATTGCTGTTGGATGTTCGCTTCGTTGTTCTTGGCCAATTCGATCAGGCTGTTCTGGCGCAGCACGTTCAAGTAGGCGGATGCGCCTTCCAACATGACGGTCTGGCGCACCTGCTCTATGTTGACGTTGGCGGCGCTGCTGGTCAGACGGGCCGATTCAATCGACGACTGGGTGGCGAAACCGTCAAACAGTTTCTGCGTCACGGTAATGCCCGCCGTGTCGCGGCCCGTGTAGTAATCTTCCTTGTTATCCTTGCGGCGGCTGGGACTATCGACGAATTCCGGGCCGACATCGCCGGTGACTGAAACCTTGGGATAGTAGCCGGAAACCGCGCCGCGAATGCCTTCCTTGGCCGAGGCGGCCGTTTTGCGCGCCGCCTGAAGCTGGGGATGATTGTCCACCAGATCGTGCAGTTCCACTTCCAGAACCGCAGCTTGCGCTCCCTCCGTTCCTGCTAGGCACAGAGCGGCGAGCGCCACACTTGCCAGAAGAACTCTTTTAATCTTCATTTAGTCCCCGGTCTCACAATCACCCACAAGATGAAGGGGAGTATCTCCCATGGAAAACGTAACGTCAAATACCTTATGCGATTGGAATGAGCAAGAAGTAAATTAACCAAATTTTCAGATTTCGCCAAGAAAATCACGAGTTTTTGTAATTTCAAAATAACTCAAAATCTGGTGTGCAGACCATTGGACGTGTTGCCTTCCGGGCAGTAACCGTGCCATGAGACTTGTGAGAAATGGTCGGCGGCGGCGCTTCGTTATTATGCGCTTTCAAGTATTGAAGACAAGGATGTGATGGTGGGCGAGACCCTGAAGTTCATGCTTCCCGGGGCGATCATGGGGTCGGCCATGGGGTCGCTTGTCTTGCTTGCGGCGATGGTTTTCCTGAGTTCCCAGAAGGATGCGCAACCCGGCTTGAAAATCTGGGCGGCGGCCATCGGCATAAATGTGTTGCGAATGCTGTCCTTTTTTCTGGCTCCCGCCCTGGGGCCGTTCTGGACGCCGCTGCTGGCGGAAACGCTGCATATCGCCGTTATGCTGTTGTTTTTGTTAGGGACATGGGTTTTCTTGGGTCGGCGGGTCGAAAAGCCTGCCCTGCTGTTGCTGGCGGGTTTGCAACTGCTTTGGCTTTACGGATCGGCTATTGCTGGCGCCAGCTTCCTGGTTTCGATGTTTCCGTTCTACCTGATTGCCGCCCTGGTTCATTTCTACATGGGCTGGTCGTTTGTTGTTGTGTCCAGGCAAGACAAAATCTGGGGCGGACAACTTGTCGGCGTTTTCATCTTTCTCTGGGGCATTCACAAGCTGAACTATCCCTGGCTGCGCCCGGTCGAGGACCTTGCCCCCTTTGGTTATATTATTGCCGAGTTGCTGGCTTTATCGATTGCCGTGGGGCTGCTTCTGATCGCCCAGCGCCGCCAAGGCGAAATGGCGCAAAGCGCCCGCCTTGCCGCCCATGAAAGCGAACGACGCTTTCAGATGAGCGAGTGGCAGCTGAATGCGGTACTTAACAGCATGTCGGACGGCATCGTAATGCTCGATTCGCTTGGAACCGTGCAAACGGCGAACCCAGCGGCCCTGGCCATGTTCAGCCAGAATGCCGAATCGGTGCTGGGGGCATCCTTCGATCAACTGGTGCCGGGCGGCGACGCCATGTCGCAAAGCCAGGTCTTAAGCGGGCGCAACGGATTCGACTCGGGCGCCAAGGGATTCGAATGTCTGGGGATTCGCCAAGATGGCAGCCACGTTCCCCTGGAATTGGTGACTGCGGAAATTCCATCCGGCGGCACGGCGTTTCGGGTCGTGAAGCTGCGCGACACCAGCGACACCAAGATTTCCGTGCGAATCGAAGACATGATGGGGGCGCTGACCAGGGCCTTTGCCGAAGGCGAAAGCCTTCGCGATCTGATGCGGCGCCTTTCCGAAGGAATTTCCGGTATTTTTTGGCTGCCTTTGGTTTGGATCGGCTTTTGCGAATCCGACGGTTCGGTCAGCGTGAAGGCCGCCGCGGGCGCCAATGCCGACGAGCAAGTGCCCAAGGGCATGCGATATGACGGCGAAAACGAGAATGCCTGCCCGACCGTGCAGGCCGTCAGGACCGGCAATATTCAAATGGCCTGCATTCACGACAATCCCTTCGGCGCGTCCCTGGACGGGGTTTGGAAGATGGGATATCAGGCCATGGCGGCGATCCCGTTGTCGGCGCATTCCAAGGTGGTTGCCGTTTTGCACGCCTATAGCCAGACCGAGCGCTTTCCGCAGCAATTCCTGACTATGTTGGATCGCTTGGCCGGACGTTTGGGGCTGATGATCCAGGCAGGGCTTGATCAGGAACGCCTGGAACTGATGGCGGCAGCCATGGAGGCGTCGTCCTCGGCCATCGTGATCGCCGATTCCAAGGGCGGAATCGAGTGGGGTAATCCCGCATTTTGCCGCTCGTCGGGTTATGCCGCTGACGAAGTTCTGGGCAAGCGTCTTAATCTGCTTGAAGTCAAGGATCATGGCGGAACGGAATTCGATTCCCTGAAAAAGGCGCTTGAGTCCGGTTTGACTTGGCATGGCGAAATGGTCGAGCGCAGGAAGGATGGCAGCCTTTACACCGTCGAGCAGACCGTAACCCCCATGCTCGACGCCCAAGGGCGCGTTTCGCATTACGTGGTGGTGCAAGAAGATCTGACCGAGAAGCGCCGGGCCGAGGAGCGCATCCGCTATCTGTCGCACTACGATACGCTGACGGCTCTGCCCAACCGCCATCTGTTCCTTGAACGATTGAACAGCGCGGTTGCAAGGGCGCTGGATGGCGGTTTGGAACTGGCGCTTCTGTTCGTCGATCTCGATCAATTCAGCCGGGTGAACGACACGTTGGGCCATGCCGCGGGCGACCGGCTGTTGATCGGCGTCGTCGAGCGCTTGCGCATTACGGCCAGGGCGGCGGATACGTTGGCCCGCATCGGCGGCGACGAGTTCGGCATCATCCTGATTGATCCCAAGGCTTCGGAAATGGCGGCGCATTTGGCGCAGCGCATCAATGTCGTGGTGTCCGAGCCGTTCGACATCGACGGCCACGAAGCGCGCTTGGGCGCCAATGTGGGAATCGCCGTCCTTCCCAATGACGGCGCGTCCACCGATGATCTGGTGCGCAATGCCGATTTGGCCCTTTACCGCTGCATCCGCGAACATCCGGGAAGCTATCGTTTCTTCTCGCAGGATATGAACGACGAGGCGCGTTCGCGCCTGGGGTTGGAGCGCGATCTGCGCCGCGCCGTCGAACAGAACGAATTCATCTTGCACTACCAGCCCCAACTCGACGCCAAGACGGGGCGCATCGTCGGCATGGAGGCCTTGGTGCGCTGGATGCATCCCGAGCGCGGCCTGATCCCGCCTGTCCAGTTCATACCGGTGGCCGAGGATACGGGGCTGATCGTTCCCCTGGGCGAATGGGTGCTGGTGCAGGCCTGCCGTCAGGCCCGGCTTTGGATGGACAAGGGGTTGGGGCCGATCACCATGGCGGTCAACATGTCGGCCGTGCAGTTCTTCCGCCAGGACGTGGTCGCCGTGGTCAAGCGCATCCTGGCCGACAGCGGCCTTGATCCGGCATGGCTGGAATTGGAACTGACCGAAAGCATGGTCATGCACGATGCCGAGGCGGCGATCCTGACCTTGGTTCGCTTAAACGAGATCGGCCTGAAAATGTCGATTGACGATTTCGGCACCGGCTATTCCAGCCTGAATTACCTGCGCCGGTTCCCGGTGCATCGTCTGAAGATCGACCAATCCTTCGTGCGCGAACTGACCAACAGCTCCAACGACGCCGAGATCGCCAGGGCCATCATTTCGCTTGGACACAGCCTTGATCTGGAAGTGGTGTCGGAGGGGGTCGAGACCGAGGCGCAGCTTGATTATCTGACGCGCGAAGGGGCCGATCTTTTGCAGGGCTATCTGTTCAGCAAGCCGGTTCCCGCCGATCAGGCGACGCAACTGCTGACCCGCCAGCCCTTTGTAAAAGACGTCAATCGCTGATTTTCAGCGGCGGCATCCGGGCAAGGCCCGACGATTGCGCCAGCCCCATCTTGGCGGCGATGGCTTCCAGTCTGACGCCAAGACGCGCCAGCGATTCCAGGCCCAGCGGCAGTTCGCCGCTATCCAAAATCGATGCCAGCTTTTCCAGGGGCGATAGGGGTTTGGGCAGATAGACCAACTGCACCTTGGCGTCATCCGCCAGCTTGGCGGCGCGCTTGGCGGCAATCAACGCTTCTTGAAAGCCGCCCAATTCGTCGATCAGACCCGCCTTCAGCGCCTGTTCCCCGGTAAAAATGCGCCCACGCGCCACGCCGTCCATGGCCTGCTGGTCCATCTTTCGACCCAAGCCCGCCTTGGTCGTGAAATCGTCATAGATGCGGTCCAGCATGGCCGTCATCTTGGCTTGCTGGGCAGGCGTGAAGGAACGGTTCATGCTAAGCAATCCGGCATTGGCGCCAACATCAACTTCGTCAAAGGACAGTCCCAGCTTGGCCAGGAAATCGGCCATCACCATCTTGCCAGCGAAAACGCCGATTGAACCCGTGATGGCGCCCGGCGCCGCCACGATGCGATCGGCCCCCATGGCGATGAAATAACCGCCCGATGCCGCCATGCCGCCGATGGAGGCGATCACCGGTTTACCTTCCTGTCTGGCCATCGCCACGGCCCTCCAGATCGTATCCGACGCCAAGTACGAGCCGCCGGGGCTGTCGATGCGCAAGATGATGGCGGCGACGTCTTCGTCGTCCAGCGCATCGGCGATTGCCCCTTGTATTTCGCCAGCCACCGTCATTTGGCTGCCATCGAAGGGCTGTCCGCTTCCTGAACCCGAGACCACGGGGCCTTGCGCATGAATGACGGCGATCTTGTTCTTGCCTTTGGCGTAGAGGCGCTCGGCGGAATTCAAATAATCGGCGACATCCACGAATTCGGCGTCAGGAAATTTCGCATTCATCGCATCGTCGGCTTCGTCCTCATAGCCCAGATGGTCGATCAGTTTGGCTTCCAAGGCCTCTTGGGCGCCAAGCGGCGCTTGGTCGATCAGTCGCCTGACGGCGTCCGGCGGCAGTTTGCGCCCTTCCGCCAAGCCGGTCGTCACTTGAAGCATGAAGGAATCGAGCAGCGATCTGATCGAGGCGCGCGATTCCGCCGTCATGGTCTTTTCGGTAAAGGTTTCGACGGCGCTTTTATATTCGTGCCGACGCTGGAATTCCGGCTTGATGCCCAACAGGTCCAGGCTTCCCCTGACAAAGGGTACTTGGGCCGAAAAGCCGGTTATGCCCATATCGCCCGAAGGCTGCATCCAGATGGCGTCGGCGCTTGAAGCGATATAGGCGTCGATCGTTCCGCCGCCGAATTCGCCAAAACTTTCCGCGAAGGACTGGATATATTTTCCCGACGATTTGAAACGCGACAGGGCGGCGCGAATTTCCTGGGCTTGCCCAAGCCCCATCTCGGACATGCCAAGGCGCAAGTTCACAGCACTCACGCGCGGATCGATCCTGGCGCCATCCAGGGCTTCAACGACATCTTGCAGATGCAAGGCGCCATGCGATTTGGCGAAGGCGTGGAAGGGGCTTTGCGCAGGCGGCTGGTCGATGACGCCTTGGTTCAAGTCGATGTCCAGAACGATGTTCTTAGGCAGGGCAGGGGGCTTCATGTCGGCCAATTGGGTCAGCGCAAATCCCAGCAGTACGGCCAGCAGGATCGCCATGGCGCCGGTGACCGATAGAATCCCGACAAGGATCGTCCAAATCTTTTTCATTTAGTTCTCTTACACGTCTTTCGCCAGCCAGTCGAGCCAAGCCGCCACTCCTTCGCCCTGGGCCAGTTTCTCGGCAAGCCAGGGAAGAAGACGGCTTAGTTGTTCATCCAGCTTATAGGGCGGGTTGATGAGAATAAGTCCCGAGCCATTGAATAGCTTGGGATCGCTTGGCGTTCTGACAAGGTGGCGCACCGCCAGAATGCCGGGAACCTCAGCCGAGCGCAGCATGTCATCCAGGGCTTGTTGTTCATCCTGGCCCTTGATGGGGTGCCAGGCCATCAGTACGCCTTGCGGCCAGCGCTCGCGCGCCTTGAGCAGCGCCTTGCCAAGCCTTTCATATTCGCCCTTTTCTTCAAAGGCGGGATCGATCAGGGCAAGTCCCCGCTTTTCCTTGGGCGGCAAAAAGGCTTTCAGGGCCTGCCATCCATCCATGTGGTGGACGGCGACTTGCCGGTCGCCATGAAATTGCGCCTTCAAGGTCAGGGCGTCGTCGGGATGCAATTCGGCCAGCACCAGCCGATCCTGCGGGCGCATCAATTGGCGCATCAATTGGGGCGAGCCGGGATAATGGCGAAGATGCTGGCCATTCATCTTTCTGACCAAGGACAGATAGACGGACAACTCGGCGGGGACCTGCGCCAAGTCCCAGATGCGGCCAATGCCTTCCTTGTATTCGTCGGTCTTGTTGGGCGCTGCGGTCCACAGATCGTAGCGACCGATACCGGCATGTGTATCGATCAGTGCCAGCGGCGCGTCTTTCTTGCAAAGCGCTTGGACGACCAGCGCCAGGACGGCGTGTTTCAACACGTCGGCAAAATTTCCGGCATGGAAGTTGTGGCGATAGTTCATGACTTGCCGCTGACTTTGTCCATCAACGCCAGCAAGGCCTTCAAAATATCGTTCGGTTTTGGCGGGCAGCCGGGAACGCGCATGTCCACTGGCACAACCTTGTCCACACCGTCCAGCGTGGCGTAGCCCCCTTTGAAGCAACCGCCGTCGATGGCGCAATCGCCCATCGCCACCACGAATTTTGGGGCGGGTGTGGCGTCATAGGTTCTGCGCAGGGCTTCTGCCATGTTGCGGGCGACGGGTCCCGTCACCAACAGCAGGTCGGCATGCCTGGGCGAGGCCGCGAAATGAATGCCGAAGCGTTCGATATCGTAAAGCGGATTGCACAGCGCGTGAATTTCAAGTTCGCAGCCGTTGCATGATCCGGCATCGACGGCGCGTACCACCAGACTGCGGCCCAGCTTCGCCATCGCCTTGCCGTCGATCTGATCCGCCAGCGCCTTGACGTCTTGCTTATCGGGCGCCGCTTCGGTAACGGGTCCCTTGATCAAGGCGCGGAGCAGCAATTTTAACAGCGGGGTCATAGGTCGGCCCCCGAATAGGAGCAGTTGAACGATTTATTGCACAGCGGGAAGTCGGCCACGATGTTTCCCTCGATGCAGGCTTCCAGCAAAGGCCATTGGAACCAAGAGGGGTCGCGGGGGAAGCAGCGCGCCACCAGCCCCTGATCGTCAAGGCGCACCCAGGTCATGATCTCGCCCCTGAATCCCTCTACCAGCGACATGCCCTCACCGGCGCGGATAGGCAAGGGGCGGATCAGTTGGCCCGACGGCAGCCCGTCGGCGAAGCGCTCGATCAGGGCTAGGCTTTCGCGAATTTCCGCTTCGCGGATCATCAAACGGCAATGCACGTCGCCGTCGATCTCGATGGGCACGTCGAAATCAAGTTCGCCGTAAGGGGCGTAGCCGGGTGATTTTCTAGCGTCGATGGCGCGCCCGGCGGCCCTGGCGACCACGCCGCCCGCTCCGAAGCGATGCACCAGCGAAGCCATGGTGATGCCCGTTCCCACCGTGCGGTCAAGCAAGGATGGCGTATCGTCGTAAAGTTGGGCCAGCCGCTCGAAACCTTTTCGCACCTCGCGCAACATGGCTTTGAGATGGGCAAGCCCTTCCTTGGTCAGGTCGTGCGCCACGCCGCCGGGTATGACGCGGTCCATCATCAGGCGATGCCCGAAAGCCGCCTCCGAGGCGCGTAGGACTTTCTCCTTCAGGGTCATGGCGTGCGAGAGCATGATGGCATAGGCGGCATCGTTGCAGACGGCGCCGAAATCGCCCAGATGGTTGGCCACCCGTTCGATTTCTGCCATCACGGCGCGCAGCCAAACGGCGCGCGGTGGCGCTTCGATTCCCACCGCCGCTTCGCAGGCCCTGGCAAAGGCGATGGCGTGCGCCACCGTTGAATCGCCTGAAACGCGTCCGGCCAGCTTTGCCGCTTCAAGGGGTTCGCGCCCCTCCATCAGGCGTTCGATGCCCTTATGTACATAGCCCAGCCGTTCTTCCAAGCGCACCACGGCTTCGCCATTGGCATGAAAACGGAAATGGCCGGGTTCGATAATGCCCGCATGTACAGGCCCCACCGGAATCTGGTGCAGCGCCTGATCGCTTTCGGCCGTCAGGAAGTCGTAGCCATAGGGAATGATGTCGCGCGGTTCCGCTTCGGCCATGGGATGGTTGACCGGCCAGCGTCCGTGATCGAGCCAGGGGCGCATGTCTTCCGCCCCTAGGGCAACCAGTCCGTACAGATCGGCGATGGATCTTTCAAGGCGGGCAGCGCCGGGGCGCGCTCCTGAAATGGCCGGGTAGCTCAGACCATCCAGCGGCAGCGTCACCACGACGACGGTGCTGTTCTCGGCGTCGCGCAGGCTCATATGTACCTGGAATTTTTCGGCGTCCATCGGCTGGCGTTCGGCCCACAGGCCCAGGAAATCCCAATCACTCACCGCCAGCAGCTCGATGATGTTCTGCCAGGCTTCGAAATCAATAACCCGCCTAGCCCAAGGGCTGTGATTCTCCACCAGCGGAAAGTCCTTCAAAAGGCGCAGCAGGTAGTTGGTTTCCGACATGCCGCCCTCCTAGCCCAGCATCTTGGCGACAGAGCGGAACCATTCGACCAGCGGTTCAGGCAGCCACACGCCCGCCAGGATGACCAGGGCCAGATGGGCGAACAAAGGCGCCAGCGCCCAGGGCGCGTATTGTTGGCCCGCATCGATGCTTGGTTTCGAGAAAACCAGATTCTGCGTCTTCCAGATCAGGGCGCCGAAGGCGATCAACAGGCCCGCCATGATCGGCAAGGCCAGCAAGGGTTGGCGGGCGAAGGTGGAACTGACGACCAGGAACTCGCTCATGAAGACACCCATCGGGGGCAATCCGGCGATGGCCAGAACGCAGATCAGGAAGCTCCAGCCCAATACCGGATGGCTGGAGGCAAGGCCGCGGATGCCCACGATGTTCTTGGTGCCTGCAATCTGGGTGATGATGCCGACCGCGAAGAAGATGGCCGATTTGGTCAGGCTGTGCATGGTCATGTGCAGAAGGCCCGCGAAATTCGACAGCGCGCCGCCCATGCCGAAGGCGAAGGTGATGATGCCCATATGCTCGATCGAGCTGAAGGCGAACAGGCGCTTGATGTCGTCTCGCTTGTACAGCATGAAGGCGGCCAGCAGCAGCGAGGACAGGCCCATCGCCACCATCAGGGGGCCGGGGGCCAGGGCGCTTCCATTGGCCGACAAGATCATCTTGAAGCGCAGCAGCGCGTACAGGGCCACGTTCAGCAGCAGGCCGGAAAGAACGGCCGAAATGGGGGTGGGGCCTTCGGCATGGGCGTCGGGCAGCCAAGCGTGCAAGGGCGCCAATCCCACTTTGGTGCCATATCCCACCAGCAGGAAGACGAAGGCCAGGCTTAAGAGCGACGGCTCGAATTTGGCGCTGGCCTGGATGACGAAGGTCCAGGCCATGGCTTCCTCGCCCGGTCCCATCACCGGCTGGGCGGCCAGATAGACCAGAATGGTGCCGAATAGGGCGAGTGCGATGCCGACGCTGCATAAGATGAAATATTTCCAGGCAGCCTCGATGGCTTCCCTGGTGCGGTACAGGCTGACCATCAGCACGGTGGTCAGCGTGGCCCCTTCCACCGACACCCACATCAATCCCAGATTGTTGGCCATCAGGGCCAGCAGCATGGTGAACAGGAAGGCCTGATACATGGCGTGGTAGAAGCGCAGATTGCGCCGGTTCAAATGTCCTTCCTTGCGCTCGCGAGAAATATAGCCCGCCGAAAAAACGCTGGTGGTGAAGCCGACGAAGGCGGTCAGCACGACCAGCGAGACGTTGAAATCATCAATGAACAGCCAGGGCGTGGTTGCCGGGCGATGGAACAGCAAGGCGACCGAGGTGGCGAAGCAAGAAAAACTGGCCAGCACATTCACCCAGGTCGAGACGCGCAGGCTGGAGATCAGCGCCAGCAGGCCAGAAGCGATCAAAGGAATGCCAAGGACGAGGTAGTGCACGTTCAAAGACGGTCTCCCCGCACGGTTTCCAGATAATGCAGGTCCAGGCTGTCGAAGCGCTCGCGGATGCGAAAGAAGAAGATGCCGAACAGGATCATCGCCACCAACACCGAGAAGGCGACCGACATTTCCACCACCAGCGGCATGCCCTTGACCCCCACGGCGGCCAGGATCAGGCCGTTTTCCAACGCCATGAATCCCACCACCTGGGTCACGGCATTGTGACGCGTGATCATCATCAACAGGCCCAGCAGCACCACCGACATCGCCATGGCCAGATTTTCTCGCGTCAGCGCCGTGGCGCCTTGCGTCACCGGCAGCACCAGCATGATCGAAAGCGCCACCAAGACCACGCCGATGATCATGGTGGGGCCGACGCCCAGCGCCGTTTCCACCGAACGATGGATGCCTAGGCGCTTGATCAGCCAGTTGAGCGCGAAGGGAACGAAGAAGGCCTTGAAAATAAGGGCGATGGCGGCGGTAACGTATAAGTGCGGCGAATTCTGGATATAGGCCTGCCAAGCGGCGGCGATCGACAAGGCGCCCGCCTGGAAGGCGAAGGTGGTGAGCACCGATTTGATGCGCCGCTGATAAAGAAGTTGGAAGCCGAACAGCAACACCATGGCGCCGATCAGATGGGCGGTGTCGTACTGCATGGCGCGATCCATCACACGGCCTCCGATACGTAAAGAACCAAAGTCGCCAGCAGCGACAGCAAGAGCGCGCCGCCCAGGAAATCGGCGTAACGAAAAACACGCATCTTGGCGATCACGGTTTCGAACAGGCCCAGCAGGGCGGCCAGCGTCATCACTTTGAAACCATAGGCGAACAGGCCGATGACCAGACCTTCCAGCCCCTTGCCGGATTGGCTGATTCCCCAAGGCATGAAGATGCAGGAGATCAGCGAGATATAAAGCATCAGACGGACCATGGCGGCGGCCTCGATCAGCGCCAGATGGCGTCCGCTATATTCCAGCACCATGGCTTCATGCACCATGGTCAGTTCCAGGTGGGTGGCCGGATTGTCGATCGGGATTCGCCCATTCTCGGCGATCGCCACCAGAATCATCGCCACCAAGGCCAGTCCCATCGACACCTGAAGGCCAACGCCGCCCGCCAGCACGAAATCGACGATGCGCGCGGGCGAGGTGGTTCCGGTCAGCAAAGCCAGCGTGAACACCGTCATCAGCATGGCCGGTTCCGCCAGCGAGGCGATCATCATTTCGCGCGATGCGCCCAGACCGCCAAAACTTGTGCCCACATCCAGCCCGGCCAACGCGATCATGAAACGCGCCGCCCCCAGCATGGCGACCAGCGTGATCATGTCTGCGGTGGGAATCAGGACAAGATTGGTCGTGAAGCTGGGGACCAGCGACGCCGCCATCCAGGTGAAGCCGAAGATCAGATAAGGGGTAATGCGAAACAGCCAACTGGCGTTCTCGGCCAGTACCAGTTCCTTGCGCAGCAAGCGGGCCAGATCGCGATAGGGCTGAAGCGGCGAGGGGCCTTGGCGTCCGTTCAGCCTAGCCTTGACGAAGCGCACGAAACCGGTCACCAGGGGGGCCGCCCCCAGGCAGATCAATGTTTGCATGATTTGCCACAGGATGCTGGTCAGCGTCATGGCATCACCCGGCGCAGCGCCGCCACCAGCAGCATGATCAGCAAGGTCAGGAACATCATCAGAAGATGACGGCGCACGGTCATGGTTTGCAGCCGGTTCAAGCGGGTGGACAGATTGGCCACGCCATCCGCCAGCGGTTGGTAAAGGCCGTCCCAAATCAGGTCCTTGATTCGCACGTCAAGCCTAGCAGGCCTGATTTCGGCGGGCGAGGGCATGTCCACCTCTTCCTTGGCCCTGAAGGCGGTGCTGCCATAGACGCGGCGCAGCGGCTGGGCGAAGCTGGATGCCGTATATTGGAAGGCCGGGCTTGATTCCTTGTGGCCGCAGTCCCAGGCCGGTGAACGGCGGATGTTGCGCGTGCCGAATCCCTTGATGACGATGGCCGTCACCATGATCAGGAACAGCACCGACGCCACCAGAACCGTGCCGGAATAGGAGCCGCGCGTGACGTTGATCGGGGCCAGCCAAGGCCAGCCCTCGATGATGGTGTCGGACAGTTCGATGCCCATCAGGCTTTGCGCGATATGCGACAGCATCGTCGTGGCCGAAACGGGAACAATGCCCAGAAGCGCGCACAGGCAGGCCAGCAGGATCAGGGCGGCCCACATGCCCATGGGTGGTTCCGAGGCGGTCTCGGCGGCTTGGCTGCGCGCCCGGCCCAGAAAGACCATGCCGAAGGCGCGCACGAAGGCGGCGGCGGCCAGGGCGGCCGAGAGGGCCAGCATGGCCGCCACCACGGGCGAGCCGAACTTCATCGCCCAGTTGGGCACTTTCGGCCCCAGGAACAGGGTTTGCAGGATCAGCCATTCCGAGACGAAACCGTTCAGCGGCGGCAGGGCCGAGATCGCCGCCGCTCCCACCAGAAAGGCGGCAGCCGTGATCGGCATGCGATGAATCAGGCCGCCCAGCTTTTCGATATTCCGCTCGTGGGTGGCGTGCAGGACCGCCCCGGCACCCAGGAACAGCAGGCCTTTCATCACCGAATGGTTCAGCATGTGGTAAAGGCTGGCCGCCAGGGCCAGGGCAGCATAGGGCAGCAAGCCCGATCCCTTGAAAGCCAGGGCGACGCCCAGTCCGATCAGGGCGACGCCGATATTCTCGACGGTGGAATAGGCCAGCAGACGCTTAAGGTCGGTCTGAATCAGGGCGTAAAGAATTCCCACCACCGCCGTAACGCCCCCGGTGGCCATGATGACGGCGCCCCACCACCAAGCGGGCGTGGGTCCGAAATCGAATAGAATCCGGGCCAGAATATACAACGCCACCTTGGTCATGACGCCGCTCATCAGCGCCGAAACATGGCTGGGAGCCGCTGGATGGGCCAAAGGCAGCCAAGCATGCAACGGAACCAGCCCCGCCTTCGAACCGGCCCCCAGCAAGCCCAGCAGAACGACCAGCGAAGATTGCCAGCCATTCAGTTTGGCTTGGCGCAGCGCATCGAAATCATAGCCGCCGCCGGCCTGCGCCAGGATGCCGAAGGCGCCCAACAGGCAGAAGGTGCCGAACAAGGCCATCATCAGATAGGTGAAAGCCGCCTTGCGGTTTTCCTCTTCCTCATGGTCGGCCAGCACCAGCAGCCAGGACGAAGCCGACATGAATTCCCAGGAAACCAGGAAGGAAAAGGCGTCGTCCGACAAAAGTGCTAAGTTCATACCCGCCAGGAACATGGGGTAGGCCACCGCCACGCGGGCCGGATGCGTCAGATGCCTGACATAGCTAATGCCGAACAGCGACGCCATCACGGCGCCCAGATTGACGATGACCAGGAAGAAGCCCGAGAAGGCGTCGATGCGGAAATGGGCCTTCAGCCAGGGCAGGCCGACCGGCAAGACGGCGACATCCACGCCGCCCTTCATCACGCTTAGGATGCCGATGGTGCCCAAGACAAGCGAGACCCCCAAACATCCCGCATGGACAAGCGAAGGCGCCGCCTTCTGGCGATGGGCCAGCATGGCCAGCACCGCCAGAAACGGAAAGACAGCCACCGCAAGCAAGGCTTGCGCTGTCATATCGACCTCCTCAGTCTGGGGATTCTGTCATCGAAAGACGGCAGGATCGGCCAACATCATAGAACCCGCGTCGCCCTGGCTGCAAGCGGTACGAGCAAGAAAGTTGCGCAGAGCCACTTGGCTGGGCGGATCAGCCTCCCATATGACCAGAACGGCCTTTGTTTATTTGGCCTGAAAAGGGAGAATCGAAGATGAAATCGATTTTTGGCTTATTGCCAGCCGCTGCCTTGGTCTGCGGACTTGGCGAGGCGCAGGCGGTCCCGCTGCCCGATCCAGAATTGGACGCGCCCAAGTTGTCGCAGGACAAGTCCGAACCGAAATCGATCGTGCTGGCGGGTGGGTGCTTCTGGGGCGTTCAAGCCGTCTTCCAGCATGTTAAAGGCGTAACGCAGGCCATTTCAGGCTATGCCGGGGGGGCGCAGGCCACGGCCAGATACGAACTGGTGTCTGGCGGTGGAACCGGCCACGCCGAGTCGGTGCTGGTGATCTACGATCCCAGTTTGATCACGTTGGGAAAGTTGCTGAAGGTCTTCTTCTCGGTCGTCCACAATCCGACCGAATTGAACCGCCAGGGGCCGGACACCGGCACCCAATACCGTTCGGCGATTTTCCCGTCCGACGACGAGCAAGACCGGATCGCCCGAGCATATATTTTACAACTGGATCGGAGCAAGATCTTCAAGCGGCCCATCGCCACCGTGGTCGAACCCTTGCGGAAATTCTATCCAGCCGAATCCTATCACCAGAATTATGTGCGCCAGCATCCCGAAAGCGCCTATGTCGCCATGCACGATCTGCCGAAGGTCGCCAATCTGGGCAAGGCGTATCCAGAATTGCTGGCCGTCAGCCGATAGCGGCCAAAACTTCCGCTCTTGCGCCGTCTTGCCATTCCTGCATGGCGGGCAGGGACCAAACGGCATCCATATAGGTCTGTACGGTGGGGCTGGTCTTGACGCCGTAGGTGGTGAAGCGGGTCACGACGGGGGCGTACATAGCGTCGGCAATCGAGAACTTCCCGAACAGGAAGGGACCGCCCTTGCCGAAGCGGCTGCGGCATTCCTCCCACAAGGATTGAATGCGCTGAATGTCGTCCTTGGCGATGTCAACCCCTTCATGGTTGGCGGGGCGTCCCATGATGTCCATTGGGCAATTCTTGCGCAAGGTTGCGAATCCGGAATGCATTTCGCAACAGACGCTGCGCGCGATGGCGCGGGTTTTTTCGTCTTGCGGCCAAAGCTGGTCTTCGGGATGACGCTCGGCGATATATTCAAGAATGGCCAGCGATTCCCAGATCGCCAGACCATGATGCAACAGCACCGGCACTTTGCCCGAGGGCGAATGTTTGAGGATTTGCGCCTTGGCGTCGGGGGCGCGCAGATTGACCGTTTCCGCATGGAAGGGAATGGCGGCCACCTTCAAGCCAAGCCAGGGACGCAACGACCAGGACGAGGTGTTGAAGTTTCCGATGACCAACGTGTAGGTGCTCATGCTTCCCTCCTTGCATTTCGCCTTATTCCCTACATGATGGGAGAAGGAAAAGCGACTCTCAAGGTTTGAAATCATGACGCCATCTTTCGGTCTGGTCACGAAATCGGTCGCCGCCATTCCCATTCTGGCCTTCAGCGAGGACAGTTTGAAGGCTTGGCTGAAGCGCCAACCGGCGCCGACGCGAAACTGGGTGGCTTCGCATGATTTTTGCGCCAAGCCAGGAACCGTTCTGGCTTTGCCGTCGTCCAAAGGCGCTATTTCGCATGTTCTGGCGGGTCTGGCCGACCTTGACTCGCCATGGGAATGGGCGGCTTTGCCCAAGCTGTTGCCCGCAGGCCTTTACCGCATCGATGGACGCTTGAAGGCCAGCGAAGCCAGCCGGGCGGCGCTTGGTTGGGCGCTGGGAAATTACGGTTTCGACAATTTCAAAAGCAAGCCGACGGCAAGGCCATTGGCGCGTCTGATTTGGCCGCAAGGCGCCGACAGGGCCGAGGTAACGGCGCAGGCCGAGGCAGTTTGTCTGGTGCGCGATCTGGTCAACCGGCCCGCATCGCATCTTGGTCCCTTCGAATTGGTGGGCGAGGCTCGCAAGCTGGCCCGCAGGCACGGCGCCGTTTGCCGCGTGATTTCAGGAGCAGCCCTTTTGCAAAAGGGTTATCCCGCCATTTATGCCGTTGGCAAGGGCAGCGCGCGCCCGCCCGCTTTGATCGATCTTGCCTGGGGCAGGCCCAGCCATCCTTTGCTCGCGCTTGTCGGCAAGGGCGTGTGTTTCGATTCCGGCGGCCTTGATCTCAAGCCGTCTTCGGCCATGAAACTGATGAAGAAGGATATGGGCGGGGCTGCGCATGCGCTTGGCTTGGCGCATCTGGTCATGGCGGCCAAACTGCCGGTGCGCCTTCGTGTGCTGATACCTGCGGTCGAGAACATGCCGGGTCCGAACGCCATGCGTCCGATGGATGTTTTGCAAACCCGAAAGGGGCTGACGGTCGAAGTGGGCAACACCGATGCCGAAGGACGCTTGATCCTTGCCGACGCTTTGTTCGAAGCGGCCAAAGGCAAGCCCGATCTGCTGCTTGATTTTGCAACTTTGACAGGCGCTGCGCGCTCGGCCCTGGGGCCTGATTTGCCCGCCTTGTTCTCGAATGACGACAGGTTGGCGGAGGGGCTGTTGCAGGCAGGCCAGGCCGAACATGATCCGATGTGGCGCTTGCCCTTATGGGCGGCTTACGACGAGATGCTGAAAAGCAAGTCTGCCGATGTGAACAGCGCGCCCGATTCGCCCTTTGCCGGGGCCATCACGGCGGCCCTTTTCTTGCAGCGTTTCGTCGCCAAGGAAATTTCCTGGGCGCATCTGGATTTGTTCTCGTGGAACGCCAGCGATCGACCGGGACGCCCGGCGGGCGGCGAGGCCATGGCCTTGCGGGCTGCCTACGCCATGTTGAAAAAGCGTTACAAAAAATAATCGCCAGATTCCATCTGGACAATTCGAAACCGTAACGTTACGGTCGCGTCATGGGGATACAGCTGAAACCGGTTCAAGCCCTCGATCTTTGGCGAGGGGCTATCGTTGAGAGCGTGCGCCGCGATGCGCCCGACTTGTCGGCGCGTCAGATGGCTTTGTTGCTGACGGTCTATCTGACCGTTCCGCCGCATACGGTGCGCGGCCTTGCCCAATCCCTCAATATTTCGAAGCCAGCGGTCAGCCGCGCCCTTGATCGTTTGGGCGATTTGGGCTTGGTCAAGCGCAAGCTGGACGAAACCGACCGGCGCAGCGTGTTGGTGCAACGCACGGTTAAGGGATCGGTCTTCCTGCGCGAGTTCGGCGATATCGTGGTAACTGCCGCGCAAGATTGCCAAGAACACGAGTCCGGATCTGGAAATTAGGCTTCCAAATCCTTTGGTCGCACGAAGGCTTCAAGCCTGCATGTTTCCTCGGCCAAGGATGACCAACCATCGCCTTGATACCTGAGTACGGCCAGCGCTCCGGTGGGGAACTTGTCCTTCATGCGGGCCAGTCCTTCATCGTCGCCGCCCGCCATCGGTTTCGCCAGGGCCAGGGCCAAGCGCTCGATGCCGGGATTGTGTCCCACCACCAGCAAGGAAACGGGATCGTCCTTCAACTTCTGAATGCGCTCCAGCAATTCCTGATGCGATATCAGATAAAGATCCTTGGGATAGCTGGCCTTCAAGCCGGGAATCAAACCTGCCAGGGCCTTGAATGTTTGTTTGGTGCGAAGGGCGGGCGAGCAAAGACAGCGCTCGGGCTTGAAACCCTGGCTTTCGAACAGAGCCGCCATTTTCAGGGCGTCCGATTCGCCGCGTTCGCTGAGTGCGCGACCGAAATCGCCGTCGTCGCGCCCATCGGGAACGGCCTTGGCATGTCTAAGCAGGAAAAGATAGCGGGCCTTGGCGGCCTGTTTGGCGCGGGCGGGCATGGCATGGCCTCCGTTACAGACAAAAGACCCGTGGCGTCTACCCCGGATTTCCGCCTAATATAGGCCACTTAGTCGAATATCGCGACTCTTCTTCTTGCCCCAGAGAGGCATCATGTCCAAAGACTCCGAAAAGCATAAAGCCGATCCCGCCGCTTCTGGCGACAATCAGATGGATTTGAAATCGAAGGATCGCTTTATCAACCGCGAGCTTTCCTGGCTGGCCTTCAACACGCGCGTTTTGGAAGAAGCGGGAAACCCCAGCCATCCATTGCTGGAGCGGCTGCGGTTCTTGTCGATTTCGGCTTCGAACTTGGACGAATTTTACATGGTGCGCGTGGCGGGCTTGAAAGGCCAAGTCAAGGCGGGCGTGACCACGCCGTCTCAGGAAGGCCATACGCCAGCCCAGCAGTTGGCCGACATCAACCGCGTGGCCAGCGAATTGCTGGCCCGCCAGCTTGATTGCTGGAAAACCCTGAGAGAGGAACTGCACGGCAAGGGCGTTCATGTCGTCGGCGAGAATGATCTGACCAAGTCGGACAAGCGCTGGCTGGAAACCTATTTCATCAATCAGATTTTTCCGGTGCTGACGCCGCTGGCCATCGACCCGGCGCATCCTTTTCCCTTTTTGCCCAATCTGGGATTCGCGATGATCTTGCATCTGTCCAAGGGCGGCGAAGGCGAGGCGCTGCGCGCCCTGGTGCCCTTGCCCCATCAGGTCGAGCGCGTGATCCGTTTGCCCGGCGATGAAATTCGTTTCATCTTTTTGGAAGAGGTCGTCAGCCTGTTCCTTGATCACCTCTTCCCCGGCTTCAAGGTTCTGGCCAAGGGATTGTTCCGCGTCATCCGCGACAGCGAAATCGACATCGACGACGAAGCTGAAGATTTGGTGCGCGTGTTCGAAAGCGCTTTGAAGCGCAGGCGCAGGGGCCATTGCATCCGTCTGACCATCAATTCCGGACTGCCCGAGGATTTGCGCAAGATCGTTTTCGAGGAGATGGACGCCGCCGACGACGACATCTTTATTCTCGACGGCTTGCTTGGCATCGTCGATGTGCGCCAGATCATCACCGACGAGCGGCCCGACTTGCTGTTCAAGCCCTACAACGCCCGCTTCCCCGAACGCGTGCGCGATTTCGGCGGCGATTGTTTTGCCGCCATCAGCAAGAAGGACATCGTGGTCCACCATCCTTTCGAAAGTTTCGATGTGGTGGTGCAGTTCCTGAGACAGGCGGCCATGGACCCGCAGGTGGTGGCGATCAAGCAGACCTTGTACCGCACCAGCAAGGAATCGCCCATCGTCAAGGCGTTGGTCGAGGCCGCCGAGGCGGGCAAGTCGGTCACCGCCATGGTCGAGTTGAAGGCCCGATTCGATGAAGAAGCCAACATTCGCTGGGCGCGCGATCTTGAAGCGGCTGGCGCGCAGGTGGTGTTCGGATTCATGGAGCTGAAGACGCACGCCAAGATTTCGCAAGTGGTCCGCCGCGAACAAGGCGGGCTTCGCAGCTATGTGCATTTCGGGACCGGCAACTATCATCCAATCACGGCCAAGGTCTATACAGACCTATCCTTCTTTACTTGCGACGAAGCCCTGTCGCGCGATGCCGCCAAGGCCTTCAACTACATGACCGGTTATGCGGTGCCGGAAGGCATGGAAAAGCTGGCCATCGCGCCCTTGGGCATTCGCAGCAAGATACTGGGACTAATCGAGGAAGAGATCGAACATGCCAAGGCAGGCCGACCGGCCGCCATCTGGGTCAAGATGAACTCGTTGGTCGATAAGAAGTTGATCGACGCCTTGTATCACGCAAGCCAAGCTGGCGTGCAGATTGATCTGATCGTGCGCGGCATATGCTGCCTGCGTCCCGGCGTGCCCGGCTTGTCCGAGAATATCCGGGTCAAAAGCATCGTCGGGCGTTACCTGGAGCATTCGCGCGTCATCGCCTTTGGCAACGGGGCCAAGATGCCGTCGCGCCAAGCAAAGATATTCATATCCTCGGCAGATTGGATGCAGCGAAACATGGATTGGCGCGTCGAAACGCTGGTTCCCATCGAGAACACCACCGTCCACCGCCAGATTCTTGACCAGATCATGGTGGCGAATTTGAAAGACGTGGCGCAAAGCTGGACGCTTGATTCCAGCGGCAATTACACGCGCCTCGATCACAAGGGCGAGAAGTTTTCGGCCCATACCTATTTCATGACCAATCCCAGCTTATCTGGCCGCGGCAGCGCCACGTCGCGCGGCAAGCCCGCGCCAAAACTGATGCTGGGAGAGAGTGGATGAGCGCGGTCAGCGTTCAGAAAGCCAGGAATGCGACCAGCCGCCGTTTGCCGGTGGCGATTATCGATATCGGTTCGAACTCGATCCGACTGTGCGTCTATGACGGGCTGATCCGCACACCGACCCCAATGTTCAATGAAAAGGTTCTGTGCGCGCTTGGCCAAGGGCTGGACGCCAGGGGACGCCTCAATCCCGAGGGCGTGCCCATGGCCCGTGCGGCCTTGGGCCGTTTCGTCTCGCTGGCCAAGGCAATGGGGGTGGGACGTCTCGACGTTCTGGCCACCGCCGCCGTGCGCGACGCCGAGGACGGGCGCGATTTCGTGGCCTCGATCGAACGGGAAACCGGGGCCAAGATCACCGTTCTGCCCGGCGAGGAGGAAGCCAAGCTGGCGGCCCTGGGCGTCATGTGCGGCAAGCCCGGCATGACCGGCCTAGTGGCCGATCTGGGCGGCGGCAGCCTGGATTTGGTCGAGGTCGATCATGGCGGCTTCGGCTCTTTCGCATCGCTGCCGCTGGGCGTATTGCGCATCGCCGAACGGTCGGGCGATGATCGCGAAAAGGCGTTGGCCTATATCGAGAAGCATCTCAATCCCAATGGCTGGCTGTCCTCGATGCAAGGCAAGCCGCTTTACGCCGTCGGCGGGGCTTGGCGCGCCTTGGCGCGCATCTGCATAGCTCAGACCGGCTATCCGCTTCAGGTGCTCGACAATTTCACCATCCAGCGGCGCGAAGCCCTGGAATTGATCGACCTGATCTCGCGGCAAAGCCGCCGGTCGCTGGAAAAATTCGGCGCCATATCCAAGAAGCGCGTTGCGACCTTGCCGCAAGCCGCCCTGTTGCTGACCCATCTGATGCTGTTGTGCAAGCCGGAACGTCTGGTCTTTTCGGTCTATGGCCTTCGCGAAGGCCAGTTCTACAAGCACCTGCCGGAATCCCTGAAGACGGAAGATCCGCTGATAGCCGCCTGCCGCGATCTGGCCCGCCGTCTGGGCCGTTTCGCCGAACATGCCGACGAGATCATGGTTTGGTCGTCGCCTCTTTTTGCGCAAGAACCTTTGGATCAGCAGCGGCTTCGCATGGCCAGCGCCTTGTTGTCCGACGCCTTCTGGAACGAGCATCCCGATTATCGGGCCGAGCAGGCCTTCCTGCGCACCTTCCGCATGCCTTTCATGGGGCTTGAACATCAAGAGCGCGCCTTTTTGGCTTTGGCCCTCTATTCGCGCCATGCCGGGGCGCAAGACGCATCCTACGCGCAGCAGGCCCGAGCGATGATCTCCGACGAAGATGCAAAACGAGCGGAAATACTGGGGCAAACCCTGCGTTTGGCCCATGTGTTGACAGGCGGAACGCCCGGCTTGCTGCCGCGCGTTCGTTTGGCTCCGGCATTGGGCGAATTGTCGATGATCGTGCCCGAGGGCGAGCCGCTTTATGCGGGCGAAGCGGCCGAAAAGGCGCTGGACCGTTTGGCCCGCGCCCTTGGCCTTAAATCTTCGGCGATCCGTTACTACTGAGCTATTTTCCCGCGAATTTCGATAAATCCAGCTTCAACTCGATCACGTCGCCCTCGACGTACTTCACGCGCTCGAACCCCAATAGCTCGGCCAATTTCAGCATGGGGCGGTTGTCGGCCAGCACCTGGCCCACCATCCATTTGGTGCCCCTTGTCTTGCAGTAGCGGATCATCTTTTCCATCAATTCGCGCCCCAGGCCCTGGCCCTTCAGGTCCGAGCGCACAACGATGGCGTATTCCGTCCGCTCGTTGTCTGGGTCGGTGACGGTGCGCACCACGCCCACGGTTTCCTGATGGCCGTGATCGTCCAGCATAGTGGCGACGAAAGCCATCTCGCGGTCGTAATCGATCTGCGTCAGCCGAGCCATTTCGCTGTGCGGCAGTTCATGGACAAGGCCGAAGAAGCGGAAGCGGATGTCTTCCGGCGTCAGCTTCGAAATGAAGACATGGTGGTTGGGTTCATCCTCGGGGCGAATGGGGCGCAGCATGATCTTGTGCTCGCCCAGCTTGACGCATTCCTCCAGCTCCTTGGGATAGGGGCGGATGGCCAGACGATCGGTGCCTCTGGTCGTGGTGGTCGCCACCTTGATGCGCGCATCGAGCGCCAGAACGCCTTTGGAATCGGCGAACAAAGGGTTGATGTCCACTTCAAGGATTTCCGGAATGTCGATCACCAGCTGCGCAACTTGCATCAGCGTCAGGCAAATGGCGTCCAGATCAGCCGCCGGACGGTCGCGATACCCCTTCAAAAGTTTGTAGACGCGGGTGCGAGAAATCATCTCGCGGGCCAGCGACATGTTTAAGGGCGGCAGGCCAACGGTGCTGTCGCCGATGACCTCGACCGCCGTTCCGCCTTCGCCGAACATCAAGACGGGTCCGAAGATGGGGTCGGTGGTCATGCCGACGATCAACTCGTGCGCGCCCGGCCGGGTCGCCATCTGCTGAACGGTAAAGCCTGTCACATGGGCGTTGGGATGGAACTTTTGAACGCGTTCCAGCATGGCATGCGCGGCCTTCTCGGTTTCGAAGGGGCCGTCCAGGTCCAGCATCACGCCGCCGACGTCGGATTTGTGGCTGATGTCGGGCGACAGAATCTTCAGCGCGCAGCGTCCGCCGCCCATGTCGCGCACGATGCGGCTGGCGTCGGCGGGGGTTCTGGCGATGTGGGTTTCGACGGTGGGGATGCCATAGGCGGCCAACACCGCCTTGGCTTCCGGCTCGCTCATCATGTTGTGGCCGCTGGCGATGGCGTTTTCAATCACCAGTCTGGCGGTGGCGGTGGCAGGCGTGAATTCCGTGGGCGCCGAGGGCGGCGTCTCCATCAGCATTTCCTGGTTCTGGCGATAGCGTTGAACATGCAGGAAGGCACCTACCGCTTGGGCCGGGGTGTTGTAGGTGGGCACGCCCGATTCATTGAACAGATGCCTAGCTTCCGCCACGGCCTCGCCGCCGACCCAGCAGGTCATCAGCGACGTGATTTTCTTCTCCTTGGCCAGCTTGATGACCGATTGCGCCACTTCGGTGGCCGAAGAAACCGCCGTGGGCGCATGCATGCACAAAACGGCGTCCACTTCGCGGGCGGCGAACAAAATTTCCAGCGCCTTGACGTAACGCTCGCCGGGCGCGTCGCCGATGATATCGACCGGATTGCCGCGCGACCAAGTGGTGGGCAAGACGGCATCCAGCTTGGCCATGGTTTCGGGCGAGATTTCGGCCAGATGGCCGCCGCCTTCGATCAGGTCATCGACCGCCATCACGCCGATGCCGCCGCCATTGGTCAGAACTGCCAAATGGTCGCCCTTGGTGGGCTTCGAGCGGGCCAGCGTTTCCACGGCCGCGAACAATTCCTCGATCGTGTACACACGCAGCATGCCTGCCCTGCGGATGGCGGCGTCATAGACCGAATCAGCTCCAGCCAGTGCTCCGGTATGCGATGCGGCCGCCTTGGCGCCTTCGGCGACGCGGCCCGATTTGATGGCCAACACCGGCTTGTTGCGCGCCGCAGAACGGGCCGCCGACATGAAGTTGCGCCGCTGATGGATCGATTCGATGTAAAGCAGGATGGCCCGCGTATTGGGGTCGGAACCCAGATAATCCAGCACATCGCCGAAATCCATGTCGGCGCAGTCGCCCAGCGAAATAAAGTGCGAGAAGCCGATGCCTTTGGGCCGCGCCCAGTCAAGCACCGCCGTGCATAAAGCGCCCGATTGCGAAACGAAGGCGATCCTGCCCGCCAAAGCCGGTTTGTGGGCGAAGCTGGCGTTCAAGCCGATGCTGGGCACCAAAAGCCCCAGGCAATTGGGACCCAGGATGCGCATTTCATATTTCTTGGCCGTCTCCAACATGGCTTCCTGGATCGAGCGATGGTCGTTGTCGAGTTTGTTGGCCGATAGGCCCGCCGTAAGGACGATGGCGGCCTTGGTGCCTCTGGCTCCCAATTCCTCGAACAGTCCCACCACGGTGGCGGGCGGCGTGCAGATGACGGCCAGATCAGGAGTCATGGGCAGCGATGTTACGTCGGGATAGGCGAGAACGCCGCAGACCGCCTTGTGATTGGGATTGACCGGCATGATGGGGCCGTTGAATCCGCCCTGCAGCAGGTTGCGCATGACCAGATTGCCCACCGCTTTCTCGCGGTTGGTGGCGCCGAAAACGGCGACCGAACGGGGTTTGAACAGAAATTCCAGATTGCGCACGCTCATGCAAGGGACTCCCAAGAGATCACCAATAATCGCGGCAAATTCTGTCGTGCTTTACATGGGCGGTGCGGCGCTTATTGAGCCGCTTGATTCTTAAAGACAAGGATAAGCCGATTTTTGTGCGGCGCAACAAGAAAGAAACGACACGTCGATGAGATACATGAAATTGCAACATGAAATCAGCTGACTGTAGATAATTGAATGCGTGCTGGCCAGTAATCCGCATTCCCACTGATGTCGCCATAATGTCACATATTTCGTCGCAAACTGCGAAATGACTGGCGTAGTAGATATCTTCTACCTGTCAAACGTGCCTGGACGTCTTAATCGCTCTTGAAAATTGAAAAGGCCAAAAGGCCTGGGAAACGTCCTCGACAGGGAGCATTACATGTCACGTATCACGAATTACGGGTCCAGCCTTGTGCTGGGCGCCGTTTTGGCGGCAACGCTTAGCGTTAAGCCTGCCATGGCCACCAATGGCTATTTTTCATCGGGAGTAGATACAGAGTCGAAAGGAATGGCCGGCAGTGGCGTGGTGACGGGCGAGGGGCCTGTCGCTTCGGCGCTAAATCCGGCGTTGGGCGTTAAAATGGGGAATGTTGCGGGCGGCTGCATGTCCGTATTCATGCCCCACCGCGATACGACGGTAACCGGCGGGCGTGGAACGGCCTATCTTCAGAATGGCGTTTTCGACAGTGATAAGGAAATCTTTTTCGTCCCCTGCGCAGGCGCCAATTACAAAGTGCAGGATGATCTTTCCGTCGGCATGCTGCTTTACGCCAATGGCGGCATGAACACGAAATATCCCACCAACATTTTCAGCCCGGGTTTCGGCACGGTCGCTGATGCGCCGCTGGGCGTTGATCTGGCCCAGGCCTTTATGTCGGCCAATTTCGCCTACAAGGTCACGCCGGGAATCACGCTGGGCGTCGCCCCCATCTTCGCCATGCAGCGTTTCAAAGCCTATGGCTTGTCCCCATTCGGAGGGTCATCGACCGACAGAAGCAAGCTGACCGACAACGGCTATGACTACGCATATGGCGGCGGCGCCAAGGTTGGGGCGCTTTGGGACGCGAATAGTTGGCTCAGTTTCGCCGTTGCCGGCCAGTCGCCGATCTACATGACCCGGTTCGACAAATATGCGGGCCTGTTCGCCGATCACGGCGACATGGACATTCCGCCCTCGGACAGCGAAGGCGTGAATTTCAAGGTGACTCCTAAACTGGATGTGATGCTTGAACACCAAGGTATCTACTACAAGTTCGTCGATTCAGTGTCGAACTCGGGCAACAATCCCACCGGCGGCACTTTCAACTGGCGTCTGGGCGACGAAGCGGGTGCCGGTTTCGGCTATCGCAACATGCACGTCTTTTGCATTGGCGCGCAATGGAAGGCGATGGACGATCTCACTCTGAGAACGGGCTACAGCTACAACACGGATTTCACAAAGAATGACGAGTTGCTGTTCAATATCCTGGCGCCCGCCACCATCAAGCACCATGTGTCGCTGGGCGCTTCCTATGACATCACGCCGAACTGGGGGGTGTCTTTCGCCTATACCCACGCCTTCTCGCAATCCTTTACCGGCGATTTCATCGGCGTTCCCACCAACGGTGGCTCGCAGGTGATCAAGCTGCGCATGGATCAGGATGAGGCGTCGATTGGCCTGAAATATCGCTGGTGAATTCCTGCACGGGGGAGCAGATCTGCCGCCCGGATGTCGCCGGGCGGCTATTTTTTTGCTGGAAGGGCCGCTTCGGGCATGTCGCCGACCAGAACGCGCAGCTTCTTTTCCAACTGGATGGGCGAGAAGGGCTTGACCAGATAGGCATCGACGCCAATTTCCTTGGCTTGCACCACCGATCCTTCGTCGGCCCTGGCGGTCAGCATGACGAAGGGAATCTTGTTGCCGTCGGCGCGCAGCTTGCGCAGGAATTCAAGGCCGGTGATGCCCGGCATGTTCCAGTCGCAGATAACGAAGTTCACCGCCGCCGATCCTTCCAGCACCTTCATCGCTTCGATGGCGTCCTTGGCAAAGAAGCTGTCGGCGACGCCCAGATCGGTCAGCACCATCTTGATCAGGTTCAGGATGTAATCGTTGTCGTCAACGATCAGCACGCGCAATTTGGCGAATTCTGGGATTTTTTCGGCACGAAGAGAAACCATGGAGATATAGCCCGCAACTTTATGAATTTTGCATGATTTTGACCATGTTGCGCCCGACCATCAAGTGGGAAGCGTTTGCGAAACGGCCAAGCCGGGTTATCCTAACCCCGATAGTTTGGCAGAGGAACGATTATCGATGACCATTTCCCTGAAATCCTTCGATCCGCCCAAGCGCGTCCTGATGGGCCCGGGACCGTCGGATGTGCATCCGCGCGTCTTGTCGGCGCTGGCTCGCCCCACGGTTGGACATCTCGATCCCACATTCATCGGTCTGATGGACGAGGTGAAGGCTTTGCTGCAATTGGCCTTCATGACAAGCAACGATCTGACTTTGGCTGTGTCCGGCCCTGGTTCGGCAGGCATGGAGACTTGTTTCGTCAATCTGCTGGAACCCGGCGATACGGCCATCGTGGCCGTTAATGGAGTGTTCGGCAAAAGAATGAAGGAAAATGTCGAGCGTTCGGGGGCTGGCTGCGTGCTGGTTGAAGAGGAGTGGGGCAAGCCGGTCGATCCCGACAAAGTCGAATCGGCCTTTAAGGCGCATCCCGAGGCGCGTCTGCTGGCTTTCGTGCATGCGGAAACCTCGACTGGTGTGGAGAGCGATGCCAAAAGCCTATGCGCCCTGGCCAGACAATATGACGCGCTTTCCATCGTCGATGCCGTCACCTCGCTGGGCGGCATTCCGGTCAAGGTGGACGATTGGCGGGCCGACGCGGTTTATTCCGGCTCGCAAAAATGCCTGTCTTGCATGCCGGGTCTTTCCCCGGTCACGTTCAGCCCCGACGCCGTCGAACGGATACGCAGCCGCAACCGCAAGGTTCAAAGCTGGTTCATGGATCTTAGCCTTGTCATGGGCTATTGGGGGGCGGGAGCGAAGCGCGCTTATCACCATACGGCGCCCATCAACGCGCTTTACGGATTGCACGAGTCGCTTTTGATGCTGGCTGAGGAAGGGTTGGAAGCCTCGTGGGCGCGTCACAAACGCTTGCATCTGGCGCTGCGGGCGGGGCTGGAAGCCATGGGACTGTCCTTTCTGGCCGCCGAAAGCTGCCGCTTGCCGCAATTGAATGCCGTGATGGTGCCCGAAGGCATCGACGAAGCCAAGGTGCGCGCGCGAATGCTCGAGCGTTTCGGCATCGAATTGGGGGCGGGGTTGGGGCCGCTGGCGGGCAAGATTTGGCGGATCGGCCTGATGGGCGCCTCTTGCACCGCCAACAATGTTCTATTGTGTCTGGGCGCCTTGGAGGCGGAACTGACGGCCCTGCAGGCACCCATTCGCACAGGTGTTGCCGTTCCCGCAGCCATGGCGGCTTTGTAAGGAAGCGATAGATGCGCATCGCCTTCGTGACTGACGCTTGGTTCCCGCAGGAAAACGGCGTGGTGCGCGTTTTGTCCACTCTGATCGAGCGCCTAAAGCGCCTGGGCCACGAAATTCTGCTGATCGAGCCAGGGCAGTTTACGACCCTGCCATGCCCGACCTATCCGGAAATTCGCCTCGCCCTGGGGGCGAGCGGGGCCATCGGCAAACAGTTGGACGATTTTGCCCCCGAAGCCCTGCACCTGCCTACCGAAGGCCCCTTAGGCTGGGCGGCGCGGGCCTTCGCCTTGAAGCGGGGCTGGCCGTTCACCACGGCCTATCATTCCAAATTCCCAGAATATATCCAGGCCCGCACCGGCCTGCCGCTGTCTTGGCTTTATGCGCCGGTCAGGAAATTCCATCAGCCCTCCTCGGGCGTGCTGTGCCCGTCGCCCTCGGTTTATCGCGAACTGGCCCAACGCGGCTTCGTCCATTTAAGGGAATGGACGCATGGAGTGGATACCCAGGTCTTTCGCCCACAGCCCAAGGACTTCTTGGATTTGCCGCGTCCGATCCACATGTATGTCGGGCGGGTGACCGTTGAGAAAAATCTGCCAGCCTTTCTGGCTCTCGATCTGCCGGGGTCCAAACTTGTGGTGGGGTCGGGGCCAGCCAGGAAAGGCTTGATGCGCATTTATCCGCAAGCGCACTTTAGGATCGCTCACGGAGACGTTGAATTGTCGAGATATTTCGCCTCTGCCGATGTGTTCGTTTTCCCAAGCCTGACCGATACGTTCGGGCTGGTGATGCTGGAAGCCTTGGCTTCAGGCGTGCCGGTGGCGGCCTTCCCGGTGACCGGCCCGGTCGATGTGTTGGGCGATTCCGGGGTCGGATTTCTGGATTGGGACCTAGCCCTTGCAGCCAAACAGGCCCTGTCCATCGACCCCGAGCGTTGCCGCGCCCATGCCCTGACCTTTTCCTGGGACCGGGTGGCCGAACAGTTCTTGGACTTCCTGGCCCCTATTCAGCAGGTTCCCGTCAGGCGGTGCGCATGACCGACAAGCGTCCCGCCATCCTTGCCGTTGTCCTGGTCGCGTTGGGCGTTTTCCTGGCGGTATCCGCCAAGCAATTGGCCTATCGCTATGAACCAGATCCAGTTGGCGGTTTTACCCGCGATGTGCCTAAGAATCTGGACGGCATGTGGGGTGAGAAGGGCGATTGCAGCAGCAAGTCGGCGCGCACGCTCGATTTCATGGATGGCGGATTCCGCTGGAAAAAGGGCGGCGTCTCCGGAGGGCGCGACAATTACGGCCTTGTGCGAGGCTTGTACAAATACGATCTGGGGGCCAGCCGCGTTTTCTTCAAACTGAACGAAACTAGCGAAGACACGGTCTCCCATACCGAACCCGAGTACGACATCACCATCGCGGGCGACACCATGGTGCGCCGTCATGTCTATGACGGATTTTCCGAGGTCTTCCAGCGCTGCCGCAACCAAGAGCCAAAGCGCGAGGTGCCGAAGTGGTGATTTGTTCAACCTGCTGAAATATTGATATATTTCAGACAGACCACGCGCAGGCAAGACGCTAGGTTCTTGTCGTTGGTGGTCAGACAGTGATCGGCGATTCTGGTGATCAGGGCGGGCAGGGGAAGGTCTTCTTCGCGAGCCATTTCCTCCAGCACCGTCCAATAGGCCCGTTCAAGGCGGATGGTGGTGGAATGACCGCCGATGCGCAGCGAGCGCCGTTCAGGTGAAAATTCGCGCACCTGATCGGGATTGCAATAGGCGAACAGGCGGCTGAGCGCGCTTTCCGGCGTCACGCTTTTGGCAAAGAGTTGCGGAGAGGCTTTCGATGAACTCATGGAGGTCATCATGCCCCTCCGCGCCTGAAGGCGCAAATGTTGCGCGTCACAGATTTTTGGACAAGGTGAAGGCGCCGCGCAAATCGCCATCGGCAAAGCCGCGGGCGTGATCGTTGGGGTAGAGCGCGTCCAGTTTGGCGCTGACCTCGGGCTTCAGTTCCTTTCCATGGCAATTCAAGCACATGGGGGCGGTGGGAATCGCCTTCATGAAGCGGAAGCTCTTCTGGCCGTTCATGGTCACGATTTCGGCCTTGGCCAGCTTGTCGGGCGCCTCACCCTTGGCCTTGCGGGCCTCGAACTCGGCCAACGTCGCTTGTTCCCAGGCGTCGGGGGCGTTCTTCTGGTTGCGCAATTTCAGGCTGGTGCGACCCACCTGCCAGCCATTTTGCGACTTGGCCTTGGCAATGCCTGGCGCTTTTTCGTTGCAGACTCCGATGGCCGCCACGGGGCCTTGGGCGCTCATGGCGTTGACCAACTCTTCTTTCAGCGCTTCACCGAAACCCGCCGTGGTCTTGGCGGCCTCGGATTTCAGGCTGTCCATATCCTGGGCCAGGGCTGGCTGTGCCAGTCCGGTTAAGGCAAGCGTGCAGACGACGAGCATTCCTTTCTTGAACATGTTGATGTCCTCCCTTGTTTCATTTTGATTGGCCTGTTTTTTTAGATGAACAGGTTGATGTCGCTTCCGGCCGCGATGTCGATATAGCTGGCGGCGCCAGCATATTCGACGCCGTCGATCAGGTCGTCCTTGGTGAATTCGAACAGATCCAGCGTCATTTGGCAGGCGATAAAGCGGATGTCCAACTCCTGGGCCGCTTCACGCAATTCGCCGATGCTGGCCACGCCCTTCTTCTTGATCAGGCTTTTCATCATCGAGCTGCATAGGGCGTCGACGCCGGGCAGGGCGCTCATCAGATTGGGCATGGTCATATGCATGCCCATCATCGGCATTTGCATGGCCGGATTGCCCAAGGTCGAGATTTGCAGGTTCGAGACGTCCTTCTTCAAAAGCGTGATGCCGTAGAAGGTGAAGAACAGGCTGACCTGATGGCCCAGGCTGGCCGCCGTGGTGGCCAGGATGAAGGGCGGATAGGCCCAATCCAGGGTTCCCTTGGTCACGATCATGGTCATTTTCTTGGGCTGGGCCGTCTCGGTCACGTCATATCTCCATTAGCCAATGCTTATATTCATGGCCGAAGCTAGACGAATCCCCGGCCAGCAGGTAGTACATGGATACGACCGACGACAACTCGCCGTGAAAGTTCGTTTTTTAGCTTTCGGGCGGCCATGGGGATGATGGTCATATTTTGGCCCGATTTCCCCCAGATGGTAGTTGGGCGGCAGGGGGACTGGCTGCCAAGACACGTTCAAGGGGAATCCGCATGCTCATGCAAATAGCCAGGGCGGTCGGCGATGCCAGGCATCTTCAAATCGCCATTCTGTGCGTTCTTCTGGCCGTGAATCTGCTGGGGGTCGATTTCGGCGCCGATCCGCTGGCGGCGCTGGTGGGGGCGGTTGCGGCACTTGCCACCCAGGCCGTTTGCTCGCGTCTGGTCGGCATGAAAACGGTGGAATGGCGCTCGGCGCTGATCGCCTCGCTGTCCTTGGCCTTGCTGCTGCGCGGCGACGCGCTTTGGGTGCATGCCCTGGCGGCCAGCATCGCCGTGGCGTCGAAATTTCTGATCCGAGTGAATGACAAGCATATCTTCAATCCCTCGGCCCTGGGCATCGCGGTGCTGATCTTCGCTACCGATCACGCCTGGGTGTCGCCCGGCCAATGGGGAACCAGCCTGTGGTTTGCCGCCTTGCTGACCTTCCTGGCCATGCTGGTGTTGCATGCGTCGAAGCGCACCGACATCGCGCTGTTTTATCTGGTCTGCCATACGGGACTTTTGCTGGGGCGCGCCTGGTGGTTGGGCGATCCGATCGACATTCCGATCAATCAGTTGCAGAACGGATCGCTGCTGCTGTTCGCCTTCCTGATGATTTCTGATCCGCGCACGGTGCCCGACGCGCGTTTGGCAAGATTTCTCTTTGCAGCTTCGGTTGCCGTGATCGCCCATATCCTGGCTTTCAAATTCCATCTTCGCCCGTCCTTGTACGCCGCCCTGATTCTGGCCTCGGCCTTCATTCCGCTTCTTGATCGCCTGTTGCCCGCCTCACGCTTCGAATGGACACCATCCAAACCCAAAGGAGACCTGCAGCCATGCTGACGACCCGATTCAAGCGAGCTTTTCTGCTGGCGGCATTCTCGTTTCTTGCGGCGGGCCAGGCCCAAGCCTTTTGCGGCTTTTATGTCGCCAAGGCCGACGCCAAGCTGTTCAACAAGGCCTCCAAGGTGGTGATCGCGCATCAGGCCCTGGGGCCGACGGAGCATGACATCGCCATCACCATGGCCAGCGATTACGAGGGCGATCCCAAGGAATTCGCCGTCGTCACACCGGTGCCGACCTTCATCGAGCGCAAGCAGATCGGCGTGGTCGAGATGGCCAGCATTGAGCATCTGGACGCTTATTCGGCGCCCAGGCTGGTCGAATATCACGACGCGAACCCCTGTGAAGTGCGCCGCGATATGGCCACGTCGTCGGCAGGCGCGCCCAAAATGGTAGCTCCGGGCGCCAGAGCCAGCATGGCCGAACGCCATCGGGGCGTGACCGTCGAAGCCACCTACGACGTTGGCGAATACGACGTCTCGATCCTGTCGGCCCAGGAAAGCGATGGTTTGGTCAATTGGCTGACCGACAACGGCTATCGCATGCCGGAAGGCGCCGATGCCGTGCTGGGCAGCTACATCAAGCAGAAGATGCGCTTCTTCATCGCCAAGGTGAATCTGGATCGCATGCAATTGATGGGGCAGGGCTTCCTGCGCCCGCTTCAGGTTCGCTACAAGTCGGAAAAGTTCATGATCCCCATTCGCCTGGGCACGCTGAACGCCACCGGCGCGCAGGATCTGATCGCCTTTGTCCTTAGCCCCAAGGGGCGCGTGGAAGTCACCAATTACCGCACTGCCGCCCTGCCCACCGGCATGAGCGTTCCGCTTTATGTGAAGAAGGATTTCGGCGCCTTCTATAAGGCGATGTTCGAGCGCGAGGTGCAAAAGAACGACATGCGGGCCGTGTTCTTGGAATATGCCTGGGACATGGGCTGGTGCGATCCCTGCGCCGCCGATCCCCTCAGCAAGAAGAAGCTGGTCGAATTGGGGGCGCGCTGGATCGACGGGGCCGAGGACGTGCCCTTTACCGGCATGCGTTCCGGCGGCGAAACCGTTTACGTCACGCGCCTGCATGTGCGTTACGATGCCAAGAATTTCCCCGAAGATTTGATGCTTCAGGCAACGCCCAACCGCCAAAATTTCCAGGGCCGTTACGTGTTGCGCCATCCCTGGCGCGGCGAGGCCAATTGCAAGGCGGGCGACGCCTATTTCGACGGCCTGCCCAACCGCTATTGGCACGAGGCTGAGACCCTGGCCGATCTGACCGGTTGGCGGAGCGAAGAGATCAAAACAAAGATGGAGGAAAGCGGCCAGTCCTTCGCCTCGCAGCGGGCCGGGGGCGTTGGTCCTTTCTTCCGACGCCTCTTTGGCGCCGAATAGGGGGGGGAAGCTCGGCATCAAGGAGGTCGATGACGGCATTTGGCTCGTCAGCTTTATGCGCTATGATCTCGGATATATCGATCTGGAACAAAAGACACTGCAAACAATCGACAACCCGTTCGGCTCGTGGTTGTCACCCATGTCTTAGGTACAGATCGTTACCTATGTCTCCGGGTCGGACACACAAAATTGTCTCAAAGTTGGGGACTGGGTGGGATGCATCATCAACGGTATTGAGGGGCAGGTAGAGGCCTACTCGGAAGCGTCATAGAGATTTTGTTCGCCACGGGGACAATTCTCTCGAAGTAACAAAGCGCACCGATTGAGCGATCCGGCCCCAGTGCCAAAGCTTGTTTCTGAATGACCGCACTCGCCGCAAGTCACTTCAACCCCATCGACGGGGCCGTAATCTCCTTCAAGTTCAATATACTCTGTCGTTGTAGATATCTTCGTCATCCTTATTCCTTTCAAATGTCTGCTTCGACGAGAAGGGACTTGGCTGTGTCTACCCCACCAGCGCCAAGTCCATGCGCAGTTTGCGCACCAGAACCTTGGGTGCCACCGAGCGTTGCTTGCCGGGGACCAGTTCGACCAGACCATAGCGGCTCATGGTTCTCAGGGTGCGCGATAGGTTCGAGGCCTTGCGTCCGGTCAATTGCTCAAGTTCGGCCAGCGAGGCGGGGTGGCTTTCGTCGATGATGCGCAGCAGTTCGCGGTTCGGCTCGGACAACACGCGAGCCAAGGATTGCAGCGACGTGAACCAGATTTTCGGCTCACCCGGCTGGCGCTTGCGTTTGCCTTTGGCGATTTCCAGCGCTCGTTTGCGAAGCTGCTCGTGCGTGGCGATGCCCACCGAGATTTGTTCAGCCATTTTCGTCTTGCTCCTTCACGATACGCGCAACGTCATCAAAGAAATCCGCAATCAACTTGGCGGCATTGACGAAGGCATAAGGGCGGCCTTCGTCGGTATTGTCACGGTGCCAATGGTCGAACGACGCTTGGCGCTTGGCGAACCGGCTGCCCTTGGGTGCAACGGCATGGGCGTTGTCGTATCCCATCAAACGCTTGCCGTCCGGCGCATGCAGGGTCAGCGAATAGGATATGCCTTGCGGCTTTTCCGGCGTCGGCACAATGCGCTTAACCTTGAAGCGGGCCACGCAACCGTTGTCGTAGACAATGACCTCTCCATCAAGATCTAGGAGGTAGGCCAGGGCTTGATCCTTGACGGTCATGATTAACTCATATCACTAACTGATATCATATTCAAGATTGGAGCGTTGTCTTACGCCGCCGGGGCTGGACTCGAACCTCAATGTGATCGCCCGGAACATCCAGCGGGCCGAGTGGGGGCAGGGCACCATCCCCAGAAGCGACTACGAGGAAACCATCGCCCTGCGCAAAGAGGTCAACCGGGTGCTGCGGGATATAAGCAGGGTGATTGGGTTGTGGTTGTGATTCTTTCTGCACATCGCCAGCATAGCGAACGTTTGACAACCACTGATTTTTGTTAAATTGTATGAGTCAATCGAATGGTAGTTTTAGCATTTCATGAAACTGAGCAAGGGGTGTGTTTAGGATGCCTCCGCCAACGCTAACAATAGATCAGATTCAGAATGCTTTTCCAGAAATAGAATTTATAGCCCCTCCAATCCCAGGTGGGCAGAAATTAGTGTTTATATGTAGAAAAGATGGCGAAGAATTTGTTCTGAAAGTACTTAAATCGCACCATGATGTTGATGACAGTACGATTGATACGTTAAATGATTTCTTTGACGAGGTGTTTGAGAGGGCAAAGCGTGAAGTTGATATTTTGTCAAGGTCTCGAAGTCAATTTCTTCCATCGCTAGGGCCGATTCCGCTTCAAAAACTATCAATTAACGGGTGTAATTTAGTAGTATTTTCTGAGGAGTTTATTGATGGAACGGATGTCGATAGGTTAATCCAAGACTGTTTTCAATTTAACTTAGGCGAGCTGATAAAAATTGGGATTGCTGTTGCTTCAGCCATTGGGGAACTCTGGAGTTATAATAGAACGCATAGAGATATTAAGCCACAAAATATAATGAGGCGCGCTAATGGTGAATATGTACTACTTGACCCGGGTATAGCTTTTGATTTAGACGACATTTCGTTAACTTCTGACGGATTTATACCTCATACGCCAGGATTTATTGCACCTGAATGTTTAAATCTAGCGGCAAAGAGAGACACTGATTTCAGGTCCGATTTCTTCTTGTTGGGGATCGTACTCTATATATGCGCAAACAATGGGCTTCATCCATTTAAGGATAAGGCTGGCATATCAAGACAGGAAGTTAACTATAATATTCTCCATAATGACCCACCAAGAATCAATTTAAGCACTGCGAATATAACAGATAGAATGGAGGGTATTATTCTTCGTCTTTTGAGTAAAAATAGGCACAGCAGATATAGAAGTGTAGAAAAGCTTATTCAAGATTTTGATGATGCGTCGGAGGTTTAAGATGGCTTTATTGGCTCAGCATGGCTACGGTAAATCAACTAAGATAGACACAGCGTTAGCAGAAGGTTTCATAGATGGAGCAATCTTTAGCCCACGGGATGAGACCCCTATCAATCTTGCCAATTATATTGAAAGCGTTGTTAATGGTTATCCTGGGAAAATATTTTTTGTAGATCCGCAATTCTATGCTTCTACAATTCAAGAGCCAAAATTAGGCAAGTTATCGGACTATGAATATTTCAGGCCTGAGTTAACTTACAGAAATTTTGTCGCTCCGGCTTCGATAACGCGTTTTGTTTCAGATGTGTTGGAGTATCAGAGAGGATTATCTGTTACGCACATTTGTTCTCCTGTTGTTGCATTTGATAGTTTTATAGATAGATGGGCCTCTGTTGCACTAACTATGGCCCAAGCTTCAATTCAGAATCATTTGCAGAGCGGGGATAGCAGGCCGCTTCTAATTTCTTTTGTTATTTCTGAACAAGCGTTCAGAAATGCTTCGGAATTAGATGATTTTCTTAATATCATTACCGATCTAGATTGTGATGGCTTCTACATTATAATGAAAAGAGAGGATGGTGAATTTAATCAGACAATACACCAAGATGCTCTAACTGGATTACTTTATCTTAATCACATACTTACGAATTTAAATGATTATACGGTCTTTCATGGTTATTCTGATTTCATTTCAATACCTCTTCATGCAACAGGGGCCACAGGAACGGCTTGCGGCTGGCAATTCTCATTAAGGCGTTTTACGCTGAGGCGGTTTCAGCCTTCTGGAGGGGGAAGGCAGCCGCGCCCTCGTTACTCATCTTTGAATCTTTTCAACAGTATATTGATAAACCCTGAGCTCGATCAGATTGCGGCACAAAGGCTACTGCGGTCTGTGCTTACTGGAACGAATTACGATGCTGTTCTCGGAGCTCGCTTACCACCAAGTTCAGCGCCTTGGTCTAACGAGACATCTTCTCTCCACCACTGGCAAACGCTTAAAATTGGTATTGATAGAATTATTGCCCTTCGATCAGGGGCTCAACGGCTCGACGAATTTTCTAGGTTGCTTAGTACCGCCAGTGCGATGTATCAAAATATTTCGCACCAAAGAATCATTTTGCAGTCGTCAACTACACATATCAGCCAGTGGATTACAGGATTTGGTGACTTCAGAGTTAAGGCTAGGTTATAAAAATGGGGAGTTTTCACCCTCAGAAATTTACTTTTCTGACCTTTTCGAGGAATTTCTTAGAACGTCTATAAAAGGAACAAAACTTCCTAATTTTGAAGCTGTGTATCGAGAATTCCCTGCCCCTGTCGGCGTAGCTGATTTTGTTGGCGTTGTTTGCCCTAACTGGGCAAAAGTAAAAGGGAAAATTCTGAGAAAGTTAAATGGCTTGCCAAGAGGGCCTGTCGCAGAGCTGTTATCAAAGTTAAAAAATAAATCGGTTAGGACTAAAGGCTATTTAATAGAAACAAGTCATTATAGCAGGCAGGTAATAATTGGGGCATTGAATTCTCTTGAAAGAAGAGGTGTCGTGTCCCGGCACTTGGACGATAGATATACTTTAAATAACATTTCGCCGCCAAAAGCAGATATAATTTTTTTTGAAATTAAAATTAGCAAGTGGAAAAGAGCTTTGTTTCAAGCTATTCAGGCTAAATCATATTCATCAAAGACGTATTGTGTGTTTCCGCATAATAAAAAACGTATTGTACTCGTAAACCAGGAGCATTTTCAGGTAAACAATGTTGGGGTTCTTATATTCGATATTGAAAAATGGAAGCTTACTGAGGTGGTCCCTTCTCGTAAGGAAAACCCAAGAAGCCATTCACAATTTTATGACAGCATTATCCGATTGGCCCTTGATTAAAAAAACGAGTTTCACCCCAACCGCTTCGCCAAATCCTCCGCCTTCAGGTGTGTATAGCGCTTGAGCATCTGAAGCGTTTTGTGGCCTGTGATGGCGGCGGCTTCCATCATGTTCAGGCCGCGCTCGAAGAAGCGGCTGGTGGCTTCGTGGCGCAGGTCGTGAAAGCGCAAATCCTCGATGCCAGCCGCCTTGGCCGCCTTGGCAAAGAAGTAGCTGGCCTGATCCCTGGTGATCGGAAACACGCGGCCCTTCAACTCGCGGGGCAGGGCTTCCAGCACCTTCACCGCCTTGGTCGATAGCGGCACGTCGCGGGCCTCGCCGTTCTTGGTATCTTGCAGGCGGGCCACGCGCCTTCCCAACGACACATGCTCCCAACGCAGGCCTAGCATCTCGCCCTGGCGCATGCCGGTTTCCAGGGCCAGTTGGGCCAGAGGCTTCATCCAGGGCGATTCCAACCCCTCCAGGGCAGTCATCAGCCTTGCTTCCTCGTCGTCCATCAAGCGCCGGTCACGGCCTCGACCGGGCGAGGGCAGGGTGATCTTGCGCACCGGGTTGTTCAGGCTCTCCAGCCCCCATTCGCGGCTGGCGATGTTGAACAGGTGCGAGATCAGGTTGATGTTGTTCCTGACCGTGCTGGGGCTGGCCCCTTCGGCCAAGCGCTTGTCGCGCCAGGACGCCAGATCGGCCCCCCTGATCGAGGCCAGCGAGCGCAGCGCCAAATCATCCTTCTTCCATCTGGCGATCAGATAGCGTTCGCGGGCCGCCCCCTTCTTCTTGGGCGTCACCTCGCGCTCGTATCGCTCCAGGGCCTCGAACAGCGTGGTCTGTTCGGCCTCGCGCCCATCCACATAGACGTTGCGCGACATTTCGGATTCAGCGTCCCGCGCCCAGCGCTCGGCGGCGGCCTTGGTGTCGAAGGTTCGGGTGATCGTGGGGAAGCCGCGCCTGCGGATTTTGGCCTGCCAGCTATCGCCGCGCTTGATGAAGGTCGCCATTTGGGAACCCCTAGAATCGGTTCTGGACCGTTTCCAACTGTCCCAAAATGTCAAATTTCGGCCATTTCGGCTATACGAGGCCGCTGTGGATAACGCATATAACTTATTGAAATATTGGCGGAAGGGGTGGGATTCGAACCCACGGTGGCATTGCTGCCACGCCGGTTTTCAAGACCGGTGCCTTAAACCGCTCGACCACCCTTCCATTGCCAGCGAGCCGTTGATTTAGCGCAGCTTGTGGGCAATGTCCATGACTGGCCGTGCTTTTCAAAAAGTTGGCGTCGCAATCGCGGTTAACGGTTTCTTGATCTTCTATATTCTCTGGCGCGTCCTTTAGTGCTAAAGGTTGATGTGTCAATGCGCTCTTGCCCCCAAATATTGACAACTGTCACAAATCTGTAATATTCAACATCCGCTTCAGGGTCTTTGGGGCTGAACACAGGGGACATCATTGGGAAAAGCCCGAAATCTCATTCAATACGCGGCCATGCCGTTTCGTATGGGCCGGGATGAAGCCGAGGTGCTGCTGGTGACCTCGCGCGAGACCAAGCGCTGGATTCTGCCTAAGGGCAACCCCGAGCGGAAGAAGAAATCCTATGAAGTAGCCGCTGCCGAAGCCTTCGAGGAAGCGGGATTGAAGGGCAAGGCCAGCGAAAAGCCCTTTTACACCTTCGATTCCGTCAAGCGGATGAAATCGGGGAAGATGGTGCCCTGCCGGGTGCGCGTCTTCTCGCTGGCGGTCAAAAAAGAATATGCGCGCTGGCCTGAGAAAGACGAGCGCGAGCGCGCCTGGATGAGTTTCGCCGAAGCGGCCAACAATGCGGGCGAGGCGGGGTTGGTGCTGTTGTTTCTGGAATTGGCGGCCGACCCGGATCTGGCGCTTGAGAAAATCAAGCCGCATTTGACGGCAGGCAAGCCCAAATCCAAAGGCAAGAAGCCGCCTAAGGGCAAGCCGAAACTGAAGGTTAAGGCCAAAGCCAAAGCCAAAGCCAAGCCGAAACTGAAGGTTAAGGCAAAAACCAAGCCGAAGTTGAAGGTTAAGGCCAAATTGAAGGTCAAATCCAAGCTGAAGCCGAAATCAAAAACCAAAACTAAAGCGAAAACTAAAGCGAAAAAAGGTGCCGCATGATGCGCTTCATCCGTTATCTAATGCCCAAGGAAGAGCGCTTTATCGACTATTTCTCGGCCCATGCCGGTTGCATCGTAACGGCGTCGGTGGCGTTGCGCGCCATGATGCGCGCCGAAACGGCCGAGGAGCGGGAAAAACATTTCAAGGATGTTTGCCGCATCGAAGGCGAAGCCGACATGATCGCGCGCGAAACCATGAAGGCCTTGCATCGCGCTTTCATCACCCCGTTCGACCGTTCGGACATCCACGCTTTGTCCACGGCTTTGGACGATGCCGTGGATCTGATCGAGGAAGTGGCGCAGCACTCCGTCTTGTACCGCGTGGTCAATTTCAGCCCGGTCATGTTGGAGCTGGGAACCATGATCGAGGATGGCGCGCGCCTTTTAACCGAAGCCATTCCCATGCTGTCCAACATTTCGCGCAACGCCGAGCGCATCAATGCCCTGTGCGAGCGCATCGGCAAAATCGAAAGCGAGGCCGACCGCGTCTTGCGCCGCGCCATGTCCGATCTGATTGCCCAAGACCCGCCGCCGATCGAGTTTCTGGGACGCAAGGAAGTTTATGAGCTTCTGGAGACCGTGACCGATCGTTGCGACGATGTGTCCGATCTCATCGAAGGCATTCTGCTCGATCACGTTTAGGCTTTTCATTCCTTTCCGCCCCGAAAGCCCTGTCTGCAATGGACGCCCTTACGCTTAGCATCCCCGCCCTGGCGGGCATCATCCTGATCGCGCTGGCCTTCGACTTCATCAACGGTCTGCACGATGCGGCCAATTCGATCGCCACCGTGGTGTCCACCAGGGTTTTGCCCCCCAAATGGGCCGTCGCCTGGGCGGCTTTCTTCAATTTCATCGCCTTCATGTTCTTTGGCCTGCACGTCGCCCAGACGGTCGGCACCGGCATCGTCTCGCCTAGCGTGATCGATCCCATCGTGATCCTGACGGCCCTTCTTGGGGCCATTTTCTGGAATCTGTTCACTTGGTGGCTGGGTTTTCCCTCCTCCAGTTCGCACGCCTTGATCGGCGGCATTGCAGGTGCTGGTCTGTCCAAGGCGGGGACCGACGCCATCGTCTTGACGGGATTTACGAAAACCGGCGTCGCCATTGTGCTGTCGCCGGTGGTGGGATTTGCTCTGGCCTTGGTGCTGATCATTATCGTTTCCTGGATTTGCCGCAAAATGGTGCCGACCCAGGTCGATCGCAAATTCAGATTGTTTCAGTTGGTGTCCGCCGCCTTCTATTCGCTGGGTCATGGCGGCAACGACGCGCAGAAAACCATGGGCATCATCGCCGTTCTGCTGTTCACCCAAGGCCATTTGGGTGACAGTTTCTACGTTCCCTTTTGGGTGATCATTTCCGCGCAACTGGCGATGGGGCTTGGCACGCTGATGGGCGGTTGGCGGATCGTGAAGACCCTGGGGTCGCGCATTACCGATCTGAAACCCTATCAGGGATTTTGCGCCGAAACGGCGGGGGCCATGACTTTGTTCGGCGCCACTTGGTTGGGCATTCCCGTTTCCACCACGCACACGATCACCGGGGCCATCGTGGGCGTGGGATCGGCCAAGCGAACCTCGGCCGTGCGCTGGTCCTTGGCCGCCAACATCGTCTGGGCCTGGATATTCACCATTCCGGCGGCGGGCGGCGTCGCTTATGGCCTCTATGCACTGACCCACGCTTTCAATTAGTCTGTGGGGATGGATTTCATCCTTTCCAAGATTTTGTGGCTGGCGGTCAATCCGGGCAATCTGCTTTTGATCGTGCTAACGCTGTCCCTGCCGCTGCTTTACCGGCGCAAGGGCGTCGTTCTGGGTCGGCGTTTGGTGGTCGGCGTCACGCTTTTTCTGCTGATCTTCGCCATTCTTCCCGTGGGACGCTGGCTGATCGTGCCCTTGGAGGCGCGCTTTCCGGCCAAGCCTGCGCCGGAACGGGTGGATGGCATCGTCGTTCTGGGCGGTTTTGTCGATACCGTCCTTAGCCGGAAGACGGGCAGGGTTGAAGTGGGCGGCGCGGTCGAGCGTTTGTTCGCCATGATCGAACTGGCCAACCGCCATCCACAGGCCAAGATCGTTTTTTCGGGCGGATCGGGCAGCGTGCTTTATCCCGAAGCCAAGGAAGCGCCGCTGGTCAAGCAACTGCTGCAAGAGATCGGTTTCGACGCCAGTCGGGCGATCTTCGAGGACCGCTCGCGCAACACCTATGAAAACGCCATCTATTCGAAAGAGTTGGGGCAGCCGCAGGCGGGCGAAAATTGGCTGTTGGTGACTTCGGCTGCGCATATGCCCAGGGCCGTCGGCTGTTTCAGGCGCCAAGGCTGGAACGTTTCAGCTTGGCCGGTCGATTATATCACCGACGGCAATCCGCAACTGGACCTGGGCTTCAACTTGGCGGGAAAGTTGGGACTTTTCGGCGCGGCGATCCATGAATGGCTTGGCCTGATTTCCTATGCCGCCATGGATCGGACCAACCAACTCTTTCCCGCCCCTTGAGGGCAGGCGCTTTTTCTGCCAAAAGGGCGGGTCTCGTACAAACAGGTGTGTCCCATGCGCAAGGCTTCGGCTGCTTTCCTGCTTCTCGCCCTTTTGTCCGCCTGCGCGGCTCCGACCTCGACGGAACCCGGCAAGGAAGGCGCGCCAGCCACGCCAGGGCAGGCCGACTCCCAAGCGCCCAAGCTGGAATTCCAGCTCTGGCTGGCCGATTTCAGGAAACAGGCCAAGACGTCGGGCATTTCCGAGGAAACGCTGGTTGCAGCGCTGGATGGCATCGCGCCGATCCCAAGGGTGATCGAACTTGATCGGGCGCAGCCGGAATTCAAGCTGACCTTCAGGAAATACATGGATCGCGTGGTGCCTCTCTCCAGGGTCGAGAAGGGCAGGCGTCTGATGAAAACCCATGCAGCACTGTTGAAGGACATCAGCGCGAAACATGGCGTTCCGGCGCGCTTCATCGTCGCCTTGTGGGGCGTCGAGACCGATTTTGGGCGCGTTTCCGGCGGCTTTCCAGTTATCCCGGCTCTGGCGACGTTGGCCCATGAGGGGCGGCGCGCCGCCTTCTTCAGGGGCGAGTTGCTGGACGCCCTGCGCATCTTGAATCAGGGCCATATAACGCCATCCGCCATGAGCGGTTCATGGGCAGGCGCCATGGGGCAGGTGCAGTTCATGCCGTCCAGTTTCCTGAAATTCGCCGTTGACGAGGATGGCGACGGCAAGCGCGATATTTGGGGCAGCACGCCCGACGCCCTGGCCAGCGCCGCCAACTACCTGTCCAAATCGGGATGGCGCGACGATATCGGTTGGGGCCGGGCCGTTGGCCTTCCCGCCGAGTTCGATTCGGCCCTGATCGGTCTTGAGACTCGCAAGACGTTGGAGGAGTGGAGCGAACTTGGCGTTGCCTCCAAGGACGGCCAGCCCTTGCCCAAGCGCGCCATCACGGCCTCTTTGGTTCGCCCAGAAACCGGCGGCGAGGATATTTTCCTTGTGTATGATAATTATCGCGTCATCATGAAGTGGAACCGTTCCCATTTCTTCGCAACCGCCGTTGGGCATCTTGCCGATCGCATCGGCTCGCCCTAATATACAAGCCCTATTGGCTGGCGGGACCGGCTTAACTAACTATGGTGGCGATTCCTTTGCTGAAGATGATGAACAACAGGCATGCCGCCCTGTTGCTGGGGCTGGTTCTGGCGCTTGGCGGCTGCGCCGAGATGCGTCTGGCGACCCATGCGACCAAGCTGGGCAATGACCCCAGCGCCCTGCCGGGGACATACAAGGTTGGCAATCCCTATCAGATTAATGGAGTCTGGTATTATCCGGCCGAGGATTTCGATTACGACGAAACCGGCATCGCATCCTGGTATGGCCCGGGCTTTCACGCCAAGACGACGGCCAATGGCGAAACTTTCGACCAGAACGACGTGACGGCGGCGCATCGCACGCTGCCCATGCCCAGTCTTGTGCGGGTGACCAACCTGGACAATGGGCGCGTATTGACGGTTCGGGTCAATGACCGCGGCCCCTATGCGCAAGGGCGCATTCTGGATTTGTCGCGCCGCTCGGCGCAGCTTCTGGGATTCGAGGGTAAGGGCACGGCGCGCGTGCGCGTGCAAATCCTGCCCGAGGAAAGCCGCCAACTGGCTGCCGCCTATGCGGGGCAGACTGCCAATAGCAAGAAAGAAGCGGCGCCGCAGGTGGCTGCTGCTCCGCGTGAAACCGTGACAGCTCAGACGTTGGAGGGGGCGCCAACGCCTGCCAAGCCCTCGTCACCCACACCTCCATCCAGGCTCAACCAAGCCGCTTCGGCGCCGATCAGCGATCTGAAATCCCAGCCCGTGCAGCAAGTGTCGCCGCGCTCGACCAACATGTTCATTCAGGCCGGCTCCTTTGCCCGCTACGACAATGCGCAAAGATTGTCGGCTCGTCTGTCGTCGCTGGGACAAGCCAGCATCACCCAGGTCAATATCGGCGCGCAGCCGATGTTCCGCGTGCGCCTTGGCCCCATCGCCAGCCTGGACGAGGCCGACCGCATGCTCGATCAAATCGTGCGCTCGGGCGCGCCCGACGCCAAACTGATCGTCGATTGATGCTTACATTCATCGCCAAGCCGAAGCATTTTTCTTTTTTCGCCGCCCTGATTCTGGCCTTGATTCCAGCCAGGGCCATGGCCGTGGATATTTTCGCCCAGCAGGCGATGATGATCGATTACCGCACCGGATCGGTGCTGCTTTCGAAGAACGCCGACGAATTGATGGCGCCTTCTTCGATGAGCAAGTTGATGACCATCTATCTTTTGTTCGAGGCTTTGAAACACGGCACCGTCAAGCTGAACGACAGTTTTCCGGTCAGCGAGAAGGCCTGGCGGATGGGCGGCTCGAAGATGTTCGTCAAAGTGGGCGATCGCGTGCGCGTGGAAGATTTGATCCGCGGCATCATCATCCAGTCGGGCAACGACGCTTGCGTGGTGGTGGCGGAAGGGCTGGCGCATAGCGAAGCCGGTTTTGCCGACGCCATGACCTCGAAGGGCCGCGAACTTGGGCTGAAAAATTCGACCTTCAAGAACGCCAGCGGCTGGCCCGATCCCGAGCATCTGATGACCGCCGAGGATCTGTCGATCTTGTCCCGTCGCCTGATTGCCGATTTCCCCGAATATTACCACTATTTCGGAGAGACTGAATTCACCTTCAACGGCATCACCCAACCCAACCGCAACATTCTGCTTGAACGCAATTTGGGCGTCGATGGCTTGAAGACCGGCCATACCGAGGCGGGCGGTTTTGGCATCGTGATTTCCGGCACGCGAGAGGGGCGGCGCTTGATCCTGGCCATCAATGGCCTGAACAGCATGAGGGAGCGGATCGAGGAAGCCGGGCGTTTGCTCGATTGGGGCTTTCGCGAATATGAGAATGTCGCTCTTTTCAAGGCGAACGAGGTGGTGACGGATGTGCCGATTTGGCTGGGCGACAAGCCGCAAGTGGCGATGTCGATCAGCCAAGGCGTGGAGCTGACCGTGCTGAAGCGGGCCAGGAAGACGATGAAAGTGGCGGTCGAGATGGACTCGCCCATTTCGGCCCCCATCGCCAAAGGCGCCGTGATCGGCAAGCTGGTCGTCTCGGGTCCGGAAATCGAAAGCCGGGAATATCCGCTGCGCGCCGTCGAAACCATCGACCGGCTGGGCTTCTTTGGTCGCCTTGTCGCCGCCTTCAAATACATCGTCTGGGGACCCAATGGGTAAGTTCATCACCCTCGAAGGCGGAGAGGGTGGGGGGAAATCGACCCAAGCGAAGCGGCTGGCCGACTTTCTGGAAGGCAAGGGGAATAGGGTTCTGCTGACCCGCGAGCCAGGCGGAAGCCAGGGGGCCGAGGATATCCGCAAATTGCTGGTTTCAGGCGACCCGGGACGTTGGGACGCCATGACCGAAGCGTTGCTGCACACGGCCGCCCGGCGCGACCATTTACAGCGCACGGTCTTGCCCGCCATCGAAAGCGGTTCGTGGGTCATCAGCGACCGTTTTGTCGATTCCACCGTCGCCTATCAGGGCTATGGCCACGACTTGGGCGCCGAGCACATTCTTGAAATGCACCGCATTGCCAATGCCGGTTTCATGCCTGACCTGACCCTTATACTCGATCTGCCGGTCGAAGAGGGGCTGGGGCGCGCCAACAGCCGGGGCGGGGGCGAAGATCGTTACGAGCGCATGAAGCTGGATTTCCACCACCGCCTGCGCCAGGGCTTTCTGGCGATCGCCGCCGGTCAGCCGGATCGCTGCAAGATCGTCAACGCTGCGTTGAACATCGATGCTGTGACGGCGCAAATTCAAGCGATTGTCTGCCAAAAGTTCGGATTGGCTTGATTTGCCTGCCAAGTCGCCATATCAGTTTTGCATCGATTTGTGTTTTGGTTTTTCTGTCGGGGCGGCGTGATTCATGGGAGCATTCAGACCATTTCTCGCGGCATGCGCTTTGACGGTCTTGCTGGCTGGTTGCGCCACGCCGCCGCCAGATTCGAACAAGCTGGCTTTGGCCGAATACAAACAGACCAATGACCCCGGCGAACCCACGAACCGCGCTATTTTCAAGGCCAATCAATGGGTTGATGGTGGGGTTATCAAGCCTGTGGCCAAGGGCTATGGCACTTATGTCCCGTCTCCGATTCGAAAAAGCATCCGCTCGTTCCTGACGAACATGCATGAACCATGGACCTTCGTGAACGAAGTGCTGCAAGGCGAAATAAAGCGATCCGGCGTGACCCTGGGGCGGTTCTGCGTCAACACGACGGCGGGCGTGCTGGGCCTGTTCGACCTTATGGACGAAAAACTGGGACCGGCCCACGAGGAAGATTTTGGCCAGACTCTGGCCGTCTGGGGCGTTGGCGAAGGACCGTTCGTCACCTTGCCGCTGTTGGGGCCGTCCAATCCCCGCGATGCCGTGGGCAAGGTCGCGGGCTTTGTCGCCGATCCAGCCAGCTTGGCGCTGGCCCTGGTGGTGCCGCCCTACGGCATGGCGGGGATTGCGGTTGTCGACGGCATCGATACCCGCGAAAAATACATAGCGCCGCTGGACGAGGTTGAGCGCACCTCGCTGGATTATTACGCCTCGTTGCGCAGCATGTACCGGCAAAAGCGCGCCAAGGATATCGGCAATGGCAGGGCGGCCGCCCCTCAACCCATCGATTACGACTTGTACGAGACCCCTTCACCGGCTCCGGTCAAGCCTGCCAGCAGCGCTTCGGGGACAACTGCGCCTTCCGCCGCTGCCCCCATCGCCACGATGGGCGATGAACAAAGGCAGATGGACGAGTTGGTCAAACAGATGCGGGCCAGGGTCAGCGGCCTTAAGTCGTAACAAGGCGGGCTTGGCTTAATTCGTCGGTTTTTTGATCCAGTCGGCGATCAGGCGTACCGCCTCATCCTCCATGCCGATGAAACCGTGCCAGTGGAAGGGTTCGCAAGGATGCCCGGTTGGATTTGCGCCGCCCTCCACCATGATCAATTTTTTGATCCTAGCCGCCGTCAGCCTTTCGAAAGCGTCGCTTGCCATCCACGGCTCGCAGGCCCAGCAGGCGTCCATTTGGTGATGCAGCATCAAAACGGGTTGGCGGATTTTCTCCAACCTTTGGTGAAACGGGCTGCCGGGCTGTTTGGGATGCAGCGTGCTGGATGTCAGGACGATTCCGTCCAGCACGCCATCATCCAGGGCGATGGCGGCAGCTATGGCCGAGACGGTTCCGGCGCTGGTGCCCACCAGCCAGACCGGCTTGCCCAGACGCGCCTTGGCGTCACGGGCCAGGCTTTCGATATCTTCGCGATGCCATGCGGAAAGGCGGTCGGCATCCGGCAGTTCGCTGTTTCTGGGCTTGCCCATGACCAGCACATTGAGGCCACGATTAGCGAAACTTTGGCGCAAGCGCACAAGAAAATTGCTGTTCGAAGGCCCGTCCTCGCCGATATTTCCCAAGCCGCCATTGCCCCCCGGCAACAGAATGACGGTGGCGGCGGCGGTTGGCGCGACCATTTCCCAAGCGGAAAAGCGCCCGGTTTCCGTATGGCCCGGATACCAGATCAGTCGTCCCTCGCCAGCCATGGCGTCGCGACAGGCCAGCAGCGACAGAAAGAGTAAAACCGCTTTGAACATCGTTCATTCTAACCAGCAAACTTGCCGTAAGCAGCCTTTTCTCTGCTACAATCGCTTCCATGAACGCCCAATCGCCAGATCCGCGCAACAATCCCCATCTGGAAGGCCATGATGAAGCCGAACAGGCGTTTCTTGGCGCCTGGAATTCGGGACGCATGGCGCATGCTTGGCTGCTCACCGGCCCCAAGGGCATCGGCAAGGCGACGTTGGCCTACCGCATCGCCCGTTTCGTGCTGGATCAGGGCCGTTTTGCGGGGCAGGGGGCTGGGCTTTTCGGCGCGCCGCCGCCGCCCACCAGCCTGTTCATGTCGCCGGAAGAGCCATTGTTCCATCGGATCAGTATGGGCGGCCATCTCGATTGCAAAGTGATCGAGCGCGGCGTGAACGACCAGGGCAAGCCCAGAACCGAGATCGTGGTCGAGGATGTTCGCGGCTTGGGCCAATTCCTGGGGCTGACGCCCGCCGAGGGCGGCTGGCGGCTGGTGATCGTCGATGCCGTCGATGAAATGAACCGTTCGGCCGCCAACGCCATCTTGAAACTGCTGGAAGAACCGCCAGCCCGTTCGTTGCTGCTGCTGGTTTGCCACCAGCCGGGCCGCATTCTGCCCACCATCCGCTCGCGCTGTCGGCGTCTGGCCCTGTCGCCATTGCCCGAGGACGCCAGCGTGCGTCTGATGATGCGCTACAATCCCGACGTTTCGTCCGAGGAAGCCAGGGCCTTGATCCGTCTGGCCGATGGCAGCCTGGGCAGAGCGCTCGATCTGCATGGCGAAGGCGGGCTTGATCTGTATCGGGAGATGATCGGCCTTTTGGCGGGCGTTCCCGCCATGGACATTCCGGCCCTGCATGCTTTTGGCGACCGTTTGGCGCGCGCCGATGGCGCCCTGGCTTTCCAAACCCTCTCCAGCCTGTTTTCTGGTTGGCTGGCCCGTCTGGCCTTGAAGGGGGGCGGGGGCAGGGTGGCCGAAGTGATGCCGGGCGAGGCCGAGATCATGGCGCGTCTGCTGTCGCGCTCCGCCCTTGATCGCTGGGTGGAGCTGTGGGAAAAACTGACCGCCCTGTTCCTGCGCGCCCAGGCGGTGCATCTGGATCGCAAACAGGTGGTTCTGAACGCTTTCTTGGCCGTCGAAAAGCTGGCGGGATAAATAGGCTAGCCCAAGTGCCGCCCTTCAGCGCATCAGGTGATAAATAGGAGTTTTTCGTTTGAAACCCGCTTTCTACATCACGACGCCAATCTATTACGTGAACGACGCGCCGCATGTCGGGCATGCCTATACCTCGCTGGCCTGCGACGTCATGGCGCGCTTCAAGCGCCTGGACGGCTTTGATGTGAAATATCTGACCGGCACCGACGAGCATGGACAGAAGGTGGAAAAATCGGCCCAGGCCCAAGGCGTCGCCCCCAAGGAATTTACCGACCGGGTGTCGCAGAACTTCCGCGACATGGCGGCCCAGATGGGCTATTCGAACGACGATTTCATCCGCACCACCGAAGAGCGCCATTTCCGGTCCTGCCAAGCCTTGTGGACCGAGCTTGAAAAGCGGGGCGAGATTTATCTGGGCGCCTATGAGGGCTGGTACGCCGTGCGCGACGAAGCCTTCTATACCGAAAGCGAATTGACCGTTGGGCCGGACGGCAAGAAGCACGCTCCATCGGGGGCCGAGGTCGAATGGGTAAAGGAACCCAGCTATTTCTTCAAACTCTCGGCTTGGCAGGACCGGCTGCTGGCCCATTACGAGGCCAATCCCGACTTTATCGGCCCCAACAGCCGCAGAAACGAGGTGATCAGCTTCGTCAAGGGCGGGCTTTTGGATCTCTCGGTATCGCGCACCACCTTCGGCTGGGGCGTTCCGGTGCCCAGCAATCCCCAGCATGTCATGTATGTCTGGCTGGATGCGCTGACCAACTACATCACCGCCGTCGGCTATCCCGACCAGACAGGCGATTACGCCCGTTACTGGCCCGCCGACTTGCACATGGTGGGCAAGGACATCATCCGGTTTCACGCCGTCTATTGGCCAGCCTTCCTGATGGCCGCGGGTTTGCAGCCCCCCAAGCGGGTTTACGCCCATGGTTGGTGGACCATCGAGGGCCAGAAGATGAGCAAAAGCCTGGGCAACGTCATTACGCCCGCCGCCCTGGTTGAACGCTATGGCATTGACGCCGTTCGCTATTTCCTGCTTCGCGAAATGCCTTTCGGCGCGGATGGCGATTTCTCTCATCGCTCGATGGTGGGCCGCCTGAACACCGAACTGGCTAACGATCTGGGCAATCTGGCCCAGCGTTCGCTGTCGATGATTAACAAGAATTGCGGGGCCGTCCTGCCCGTGCCCGGCCCCTTTACCGATGACGACAAGGCCATGCTGGACCCCGCCAGAGGGTTGTTGGCCCGACTGCGGCCCGCCATCGACACACAGTCTTTCCATGAGGCGATCGAGGCAGTGTGGGTGGTGGTGCGCGCCGCCAATGGCTATGTCGATCGTCAGGCCCCCTGGGCTTTGAAGAAAACAGACCCCGAGCGCATGGGCACGGTGCTGTATGTCCTGGCCGAGACGGTGCGCTGCATCGCCTTGATCTTGCAGCCTTTCATGCCCACCACCATGGGCCGGATGCTCGATCAGCTGTCGGTGCCCGCCGATCAGAGGGATTTTTCATGTTTCGACAAGCCCTTGGTGGGCGGGACGCCCTTGCCCCCCCCACAGGGGCTGTTCCCTCGCTATCAAGACCCGGAAGCGGAAGAGGCGGCTAAGTAAGGTGTTCATCGACAGCCATTGCCATCTGGATTTCCCAGATTTCCAGACCGACTTGGATCAGGTGTTGGCCGATGCCAAGACTTCGGGCGTTGGCTTGATGCTGACCATTGGCACCAAGCTGCGACAGATCGCCCCGGTGATCGCCCTGGCGGATGCGCATCCCCAGGTCTGGTGCACGGTGGGCGTCCATCCGCATGAGGCGGGAGCGGAGGAGGGGGGATGCACCCTGCAACGTCTTTTGGAGTTGTCCGCCCATCCCAAGGTGGTGGGATTCGGCGAGACCGGGTTGGACTTCTTTTACGACCATAGCCCCAGGGACGCCCAGGAACGATTGCTGCGCATCCATTGTCAGGCGGCCCGCCATGCAGGCCTGCCGCTGGTGGTCCACACCCGCGATGCTGACGCCGACATTCGCAGAATTCTGGCCGATGAAATGGCAAATGGCGTCTTCACGGGCCTTATCCATTGCTTTAGTTCTGGCCTACAGCTTGCTGAATTCGCAATTGAAATTGGCTTCTTTGTTTCTTTCTCCGGCATCCTAACCTTCAAGAAGGCCGAAGCGCTTCAGGACGTGGCGCGCCAAGTGCCTCTGGATCGGATTTTGATCGAAACGGACTCGCCCTATCTGGCCCCCATGCCCTTCAGGGGCAAGCGCAACCAGCCTGCCTATGTGCCCCGCGTGGCCGCCAAACTGGCCGAACTCAAGGGCTTGCCGATTGCCGAGGTCGAACGTCAGACCACGGCCAATTTTCACCGCCTGTTTACCAAGGTGGCGGCGTGATGCGGGCCATCGTTCTAGGGTCGGGCGGCGCCACCGGCGTGCCCATGATCGGCCGGGGCTGGGGCAAATGCGATCCCGCCAATCCCAAGAACCGTCGCAAGCGGCCAAGCCTGCTGGTTCAATGGGATAACCACAATATCTTGATAGACACCTCGCCCGACCTGCGCCAGCAGTTGTTGGATGCCGATATCTCGCGGCTGGATGCGCTGCTTTATACCCATCCCCATGCCGACCATGTTCATGGAGTGGACGACATCCGAGACGTGAACCGCTGCATGAATGATTGGATCGACGCCTATGCCGACGAAGGCACCCTGAAAACCATTCAGGAACGCTTCGCCTATGTTTTCGAGCCGCAGCATCCCGATGCCAAGTTGATCTATAAGCCATTGTTAAGGCCGCATATTATTGATGGGCCATTCCAAGTGGCGGGACAAAACATCATCCCTATAGCCCTGGATCATGGCTATTCCACCAGCCTGGGCTTCCGTTTTGGTTCCTTGGCCTACACCACCGATGTGGTGCGCATGGAGGAAAGCTCGTTTCTGGCGCTGGAAGGGGTAGGGACCTGGATCGTCTCCTGCACCGTCGATTTTCCGCATGAAACCCATGCCGAGTTGAATACCGTGCTGGAATGGATCGAGAGAATCAAACCTAGGCGCGCCGTGCTGACGCATCTGTCCTTTCACTTCGATTATGAAGCGCTTAGGGCGCGCTTGCCGGATCATGTCGAGCCTGCCTATGACGGAATGGTTATTGAGGCTTGATAAATTGCTATAATCTCACTTTGGCGATTCGGGGGTAACATGTCCGTCTCAGAGCTATCTTGGCTTCCACGAAGCGAACGCGGTCGTGTTATCCTGTTTGCATCGCTGGTTGGCATCCAATTCTTCATATTCGGCCAATCGGTCAATTGGCCAATGGCCCTGGGGCTTGTGGTGGTTGCGTTGACGGTTCTGTTGCTGCTCGATGCCCTCCAGCCAGCGTGGTACAAGGCCCCAGCCGCGCTGCATCGGGCGCGACTCATCAAGCCGACATTGCTTGTCTATGCGCTCATGACGGCGCAGGCGGGTCTTGTCCCTGCCTTTTTACCGCAAATTGCCGCCACCGTGGTCTTGGTTGCCGACTGTTGGAGCCGGGGCGAGTTGTGTGGTCCCGAGCGGGACGGCGCACCCGCTTGGGAGATCGACCCCCGTGAACTTTGGCGCGGTGGAACGGCTATCCGTCTGATGTTGCTGTCTTGGGTGCTTTGCGGATGGTCTTTTTATGCAGGGTGGACACCGTCCTATATCCTTCATGCCACCAGCGAAACCCACAGTGGTTGGACCTTCTATAATCCTGCCCGGACTCTCGGCGGCGACGGCGCCATTCCGTTTCTGCCGGGTTTGGTGGTCGCTGCGCTGTTCTTGGGGGCCGCTCTTTGGGCCTGCTGGCGTGGATGGCCACGCAACGAGGCATGGTGGCCCCGGATACCTGCCGTCATCGCCGCCGTCATGACCTTCTGGTTGATAACCCGCGCACTGGCAGGGGAGTCGGACATGGAGAATGGCATTTGGACCAGCACGCTGAGCGCCGCAGGCCCTGGCTATTTCCTGCTGGGATTTATCCCTTTCATCCTTGGCGCGTTTTTCGCTTTTCGCGGCGGGAAGAAGGCGCCAATTCAAACTTCAGAATGAGGCGTTCATGGGAAGTTACCGCAGCATAGCACTTTAGAATATTGATGTTGAACGCTCTTATCCTGATTCACTTGGCAAGGCAATCAACCCATAATATATATTATGCGACAAGGCGATTGCACAAATGGGTCAGGCATTGAGGATTGGTGCATCCGTCATCATTGGGCCGAGTTTCTCAATAATCAGGACAAGTCTGACTAGACCAACTCACAAAGGCTTGAAAGCTGGCCAGACCGATCAAGAGCAATTCTCTTGAAAGTCACCGTCCCCAGATGGATTTTGACAAACTTACGACCATTATAAGCTAAGGCAGGCAAATTGACGACCAGTGACGCCGGGAAGAAATAGGCGACCTGAAGCCCCTCATCTTCCGGCACATAGGCCAACCACACCGGCAAACCCATGAAGGTCTCCAACATCCGGTATTGTTGAGCCTCGTCTGCTGGCAGGGAAAAATAGCTTCCATGCTCATCCTCATAACGTCGATGCCCCTTCACATCGACAAAGATCGAGCCAAGCCGAAAGAGACCGATCAAGAAATCAGGCCTCTTGATAGTTCCATGGAATTTTTCTGGGAAAGTCGTTGTCGATTGCTCAAGATAGATGAAGGAATAGCCCTTCTCGTTCAGCCAAGCCCGGAAAGCATGCTCAGCTCGAACACCCTTATCCTGCTTCTCCCTCGGCACATAGCCCATATTGCCCCACACGCGCATTAAGAAATACATTCATGGCAGACCGCAACCGTAATTACAATTAAGAATTAAGGGGCTCTGCCCCTCACGCCCGCAAGGGTAAATCGGCGGTTGGTTTGCTGTTGTAGGTCTCATCATCGCCGTACTGAAATTTCTCGGATAACTGGCGACTTCTGACAAAACAAGCCGACTTTGAAACAATATTTCTTAGCCCCCACCCTTGCGGATAGGAAATACGCGCCACGGGGCAAATTTGCGCAGCGATCTAACTTTTTGCCCCATAATTCCCCTACATTCCTGTTGCTTCACGGCCTTCGCCCGCTCATATTTCGCAGTTGCGAAATGGCAAAGCTTTTGTCCGCCAACAGCACAGGTCATTAAGGAGATGTCATGAGACACCGTCACGGCGGAATACGCAAAATCCTGATCGCCAACCGTGGCGAGATCGCCATTCGCGTCATGCGGGCGGCCAGCGAACTTGGCATCGAGACAGTGGCCATCTTCTCGCAAGAAGACCGTTTCTCGCTGCACCGTTTCAAGGCCGACGAGAGCTATCTGGTCGGCTTGGGTAAAAAGCCGGTTGACGCCTACCTCGACATTCACGACATCATCCGCATTGCCCACGAAACCGGCGCTCAGGCCATCCATCCCGGCTATGGCTTCTTGGCCGAGAATCCCGATTTCGCCGAAGCCTGCGCCGCAGGCGGCATCATCTTCGTCGGCCCCTCGCCCGAGACCATGCGCGCGCTGGGCAACAAGGTTCTGGCCCGCGAGATGGCGATCAAGGCGGGCATACCCGTCATGCCCGCCACCGATCCCCTGCCCTATGACGAATCCCAAATCATGCCGCTGGCCCATAAGGTTGGCTTCCCGGTCATGATCAAGGCCAGTTGGGGCGGCGGCGGACGCGGCATGCGCGTCGTCGAAAGCGCCGACCAGTTGCTGGAAAATGTGGCGGCCGCCAGACGCGAAGCCAAGGCGGCCTTTGGCAATGACGAAATCTATCTGGAAAAGCTGGTCAGGAAGGCGCGCCATGTCGAGGTGCAAATCCTGGGCGACGCGCATGGAAATGTGGTGCATTTCTATGAGCGCGATTGCACGGTGCAGCGGCGTCATCAGAAAGTGGTCGAGCGCGCCCCTGCCCCTTATTTTGACGCCAAGCAGCGCGAAGAATTGACCGGTTATGCGCTGAAGCTGGCCCGCACGGCCAATTACAAGAATGCGGGAACGGTGGAATTCCTGCAAGACGCCGACACCAAAGCCTTCTACTTCATCGAGGTCAATCCCAGAATCCAGGTCGAACACACGGTTACCGAATGTGTGACCGGCTTCGATTTGATCCGCGCCCAAATTCTGGTCGCCGAAGGAAAGATGCTGGGCGAAGCGGGCAGCGGCCTGCCCAAGCAAGAAGACATCCCGCTCAACGGCCATGCCCTGCAATGCCGCGTGACCGCCGAGGACCCCGAGAAGGATTTCGCCCCCGATTACGGCCAGATCACCAACTATCGCAGCTCGGCCGGTTTCGGCATCCGACTTGATGCGGGCACCGCCTATTCCGGCGCCAGAATCACGCGCTATTACGATTCATTGCTGGTCAAGGTGACCGCCTGGGCGCAAGAACCGCAAGACGCTATCCACCGCATGGACCGAGCGCTTCGCGAATTTCGCGTGCGCGGCGTCAAAACCAATCTGCGCTTCTTGGAGAATGTGGTGAATCATCCGCATTTCCTGGAAGGCGACTACACCACCACCTTCATCGACGACACGCCGGAACTGTTCCACTTCCCCAAGCGGCGCGACCGCGCCACCCGCCTGTTGAATTTCGTGGGCGAAGTGATGGTCAACGGCAACCCGGAAACCAAGGGACGCAAGACGCCGGAATCATTCGGCTCGCCGCATGTGCCCCACGATCTTGCCGAGGAATGGCAACCCGGCACGCGCCAGCAGTTGGAGCGGCTGGGGGCGAAGGGCTTTGCCAAATGGATGCTCGAGCAAAAGCGAGTCCTGATCACCGACACCACCATGCGCGACGCCCATCAATCGCTGCTGGCGACCCGCATGCGCAGCCACGACATGTATGCCGTGGCTCCGGCCTATGCGCGGCTGATGCCGGAACTGTTCTCGCTGGAATGCTGGGGCGGCGCCACTTTCGACGTCGCCATGCGCTTCTTGAAGGAAGATCCGTGGGACCGTCTGCGCGAATTGCGCCGTCTGGCTCCGAACATTCTGACGCAAATGCTGCTGCGTTCGGCCAACGGCGTCGGTTACACCAACTATCCCGACAATGTGGTGCAGTTCTTCGTCAAGCGCTCGGCCGAAGCGGGCATGGACCTGTTTCGCGTTTTCGATTCCCTCAACTGGGTCGAGAACATGCGCGTCGCCATGGATGCAGTGATCGACACCGGAAAATTGTGCGAGGCCGCCGTCTGCTATACGGGCGACATCCTCGATCCCAAGCGCGCCAAATACGACCTGAAATACTATGTCGGCATGGCCAAGGAGTTGGAAAAGGCGGGCGCCCATATCCTGGGCATCAAGGATATGGCGGGCCTGTTGAAACCCGCCGCCGCCAAGGCGCTGGTCAAGGCGCTGAAGGAAGAAATCGGCCTGCCCATTCATTTCCACACCCATGACACCAGCGGCATTGCGGCGGCCAGCATTCTGGCGGCGGTCGATGCAGGTATCGACGCCGTGGACGCCGCCATGGATTCCTTCAGCGGCACCACCTCGCAGCCCTGTCTAGGATCGATCGTCGAGGCGCTGCGCAACACCGAGCGCGACACGGGACTGTCTAGCGAATCGGTTCGCAGGCTGTCGGGCTATTGGGAACAGGTGCGCAAGAATTACGGCGCCTTCGAAGCCTATCAGACCACCGGCGCCTCGGAAGTGTATCTACATGAAATGCCGGGCGGCCAGTTCACGAATCTGAAGGAACAGGCCCGCTCGATGGGTCTGGAGAAGCACTGGCTGGACATCGCCAAGGCCTATGCCGACGTCAACCATCTGTTCGGCGACATCGTGAAAGTGACGCCCAGTTCGAAAGTGGTGGGCGACATGGCGCTGACCATGGTCACCAACAGCCTGACGCCCGACATGATCATGGACCCCGAGCGCGAAATCGCCTTCCCGGATTCCGTGATCTCATTCTTCAAGGGCGATATGGGCCAGCCGGTCGGCGGCTTCCCCGAAGCGCTGCAAAAGAAAGTGCTGAAAGGTCAGACCCCGATTACCGTGCGTCCGGGCAAGGTGCTGGCGCCGGTCGATCTCGAGAAGACGAAAAGCGAGGTCGAGCAAAAGATCGGACGCCAGATCAGCGACGACGAACTGGCTTCGTATCTGATGTATCCCAAAGTGTTCCTGGACTATGCCGAACATATGAAGCTGTATGGCGACGTCAGCGTTTTGCCGACGCCGGTATTCTTCCACGGCATGATCCCCGAGCAGGAAATTTCGATCCATGTCGAGACCGGCAGGGCTTTGATCGTGCGCTTCCTGACCAAAAGCGACGCCGACGAAGCAGGCGAAGCCACGGTCTTCTTCGAGCTGAATGGCCAGCCCAGGTCGGTGCGCGTGCAAGACCGCTCGCGCACGCCGACCAAGCAGGCCAGGCCGAAGGCCAGCGAGAACAATCCGCTGGAAGTTGGCGCTCCCATGCCGGGCACCGTGGTCAGCGTGGCCGTGACCAAGGGCCAGAAGGTCGCCAAGGGCGATGTGCTGCTTTCGATCGAAGCGATGAAAATGGAAACCGCCGTCCGGGCGGAAGCCGAGGGAACGGTGCAGAAAATCCACGTCCATTCCGGCGATGCCGTCGATGCCAAGGATCTGTTGGTCAGCATGCAGGGCTGAATAAGGGAAGGGTCTTGTCATGATGGTTCCCTACTTGGGCGGCTTGCTGCGCGGCATCCTTGAGAAGGGCCGCTCGCTGGCAGGTCTTGGTCCCGACGATGGGCCGACCGACAGCCAGCAACTTGGCAAGCAGTGCGAGACGCTTCTTTCCAGCCTGGGCGAAGCCTCGGGCATGGCGCTGGCCGAACGCATCGCCAGCCAATGGGACCGTTTGGATGAGGCCGGACGCTTGGCCTTTCTGTTGGAACTGGTCGAACATTTCGGACCCGAGCGGGACAAGGTTGAGCTTGCCGTTGCCGCCTATGTCGCCGATCCCAGTCAGAAGAACATGCTGGAAGTTCACAAGGCGTCCGAACCCAGGCGCCAGGAACTGCTGCGCAGAATGAATTTGGCGCCAGGCGGCATCGCGCGCTTGGTGGCCATGCGCGAGAGCCTGTTTCGTCATTTGCGCACGCATCCGCAACTGGAAAGCCTGGACCAGGATTTCATTCATCTGTTCTTGTCGTGGTTCAACCGCGGATTTCTGGTGTTGGAGCGCATCGACTGGAACACGCCCGCCAGCATTCTGGAAAAGATCATCCGCTATGAAGCCGTCCATGCCATCAATGATTGGGACGATCTGCGCCAGCGATTGGAACCCGCCGACCGGCGCTGCTTCGCCTTCTTTCATCCAAGATTGCCCGGCGATCCTTTGATTTTCGTCGAGGTGGCGCTGACCGCCGCCATTCCCTCCTCGATCGGCGAAGTTCTGACAAATCAGCGCAGCCAGATTGATCCGGCGCAAGCGACCACCGCCGTCTTTTATTCCATCTCGAATTGCCAAGAAGGACTGCGCGGCATTTCGTTCGGCAATTTCCTGATCAAGCAGGTGGTCGAAGTCTTGCGCCAGGAATCGCCGAAACTAACCACGTTCGCCACCCTGTCGCCGGTTCCAGGCTTTGCCGCATGGCTGGAAAATGAAAGCCTGAACGGGCGGCTAAACGAGAATGACGACGCCATTCTGGCGGGCTTCAATGAGAACAAATGGCAAGACAGCCCCGAACGCCAGGGCGAGATGCGCCGCATTCTGCTGCCCCTGGCGGCCAGCTATTTCATGAATGCCCGCACGAAATATGGCCGCATCATCGATCCGGTGGCGCGTTTTCATCTCAGCAACGGCGCTAGGCTGGAGCGCCTTAATTTCATGGGTGATCCCTCGCCCAAAGGACTGAGCCAGTCCTACGGCTTGATGGTGAATTATCTGTACAAGCTGGACGATATCGAAGCCAATCACGAGGCCTTTGCCGCCAGGGACGAAGTGGTGGCCAATCAGGAAATCGTCAAACTGGCCAGATCGGCCATGGCAAACGCCCGCTCGAAATGACCAACCATCTTTTCGACGCCATTCGTTCGCGCATGCCTGGGCCGGATCGCGTTTTCGCAACCACCGCCGATGGCGAAGTTTTGACCTATGGCGGCCTGCTGGACCTGTCGGCAAGGCTGGCCCATGTTTTGGCCGCATGCAATGTTTGCGCAGGTGATCGGGTTCTGTTGCAGGCCGAGAAAAGCCTGACCGCCTTGGTCTTGTACCTGGCCTGTGTGCGGGCGGGCGCCGTCTTTCTGCCGCTCAACCCTTCCTATACGACAGCCGAGCTTGACTATTTCTTGAAGGACGCCGAGCCGGGCCTAGTGGTTTGCGATCCCGCCCGTGAAGCCTTCGCGTCGGAGCGGGGCATTCGCACCTTAACGCTGGACCATGTCGGCGGCGGTTCGCTGATGGATTTGGCGCAAAGCTGCTCGGCCGACTTTCGCGACGCAAGCCGCGACGCCGACGATCTGGCGGCTATACTTTACACGTCGGGAACCACCGGGCGCTCGAAGGGCGCCATGCTCACGCACGAGAACTTGTTGTCGAACGCCAAAACCCTGGCCGAGATTTGGCGTTTCTCCAGCCAGGATGCGTTGCTGCATGCGCTGCCGGTCTACCATTCGCACGGCTTGTTCGTCGCCACCAATACGGCGTTGATAAGCGGCGCCTCGATGATCTTTCTGCCCCGCTTCGATGCCGATCAAGTCGTCAAGCATTTGAAGGACGCCACGGTCATGATGGGCGTTCCCACCTTCTACACCCGCCTGCTGAACCATCCGGGCCTGACGCAAGAAGCCGTGCGTCACATGCGCCTGTTCATCTCGGGTTCCGCCCCCTTGCTGGCCGAGACGCATCGTCAATGGCTTGAAAGAACCGGCCATGCAGTGCTGGAACGTTATGGCCTGACGGAAACCAACATGAATACATCGAATCCCCATGATGGCGAACGCAGGCCGGGTTCGGTCGGCTTTCCCCTGCCCGGCGTCGATTTGCGCATTGTCCATGCGGAAACGGGAAGCCCGCTGCCTCAGGGCGAGATTGGCATGATCGAGGTGAAGGGGCCGAATGTTTGCCACGGCTATTGGCGCAACATCGAGAAGACCCAAACCGAATTTCGCGAGGACGGATTCTTCATCACCGGCGATCTGGGCCTGGTGGATCAAGAAGGCTATGTCCATATCGTGGGTCGCGCCAAGGATCTGGTGATCACGGGCGGTTTCAACGTTTACCCCAAGGAAGTCGAAAGCGAGATCGACGCCCTGCCTGGGGTGCTGGAAAGCGCCGTCTTCGGGGTTGCCCATCCGGATTTGGGCGAGGGCGTGACGGCGGCGGTGGTTTCCGACGGCACGACCGTCCTTTCAGAAACACTGATTTTGGCTGGTCTTCTACAACGGTTGGCCAAATTCAAACTGCCAAAGCGGGTGCTGATCGTGGATGAACTGCCGCGCAACGCCATGGGCAAAGTGCAAAAGAACCTGCTTCGCGAGCAGGTTAAGGATATCTACCGAAATGACGCGTCATTATGAATTAGTATTGTAAATCAGTGCACAATCTATATATTAGCGCAATCTAATATCTATCTTGGAGAGTGGCGTGACCGACGGCGGCTTAGCGGAACCAAATCGGATACGCGATTTTCCCGTATCATTCTTCTCAACCGTGATGGGACTCTCGGGTTTCACGCTGGCCTTTCGCCGCTTTGAAAAAGTCTATGACCCTCCTTTGCAAATCAGCGTCTTCCTCTTTGGCCTGACCTTCTTGCTGTTTGCGCTTCTGGCGGCAACTTACGCCCGCAAGGCGCTGACATATCCCAACGCCGTAAGCGAGGAATGGCATCATCCGGTGCGCATCAGCTTCTTCCCCGCCATTTCGATCAGCCTGATCTTGCTGGCGGCTGCCGCGCACGGAATAAGCGACGCCCTGTCTCTAGGCCTGTGGGTTATTGGATCGGTTGCCCATCTCGTCCTGACCTTGGCGGTCATGACCGCCTGGATCAATCACTCTCGTTTTGAGATCGCTCATTCGAACCCGGCTTGGTTTATTCCCGTCGTCGGCAATGTTTTGGTGCCCATTGTTGGCGTTCACCACGCGCCAGCGGATATCTCTTGGCTGTTCTTCACCGTCGGCATGCTCTTCTGGCTTGTCTTGCTGACCATCATCATCAACCGGCTGATCTTTCACAGCCCGCTGCCCGGCAAACTGGTTCCCACCTTGGCCATTTTGCTCGCCCCCCCGTCGGTTGGATTTGTTTCGTGGGTAACCATGACGAATGAAATCGACGCCGTTGCCCGACTTCTCTACTTCGCAGCCGTCTTTTTCTTCCTTCTTTTGCTGGCGCAACTGCCGAAATTCGCCAAACTGGATTTCACGCTTTCCTGGTGGGCATATTCCTTCCCTTTGGCGGCTTTCACCATCGCCACCTTTCAGATGGGCCTGTCGAGCGGCAAACCATTCTACATCTGGGCCGCAGACGGTCTTTTGGCGGCTCTTATTCTGGTGATCATCGGCTTGGTTCTGCGAACCATAAAAGCGATTGGAAATGGTGAAATATGCAAACCGGAAACCTGAAGTCTCGCCCACTCTAACGGGTGGCCTGCAAGCCCTTAATTGCTATTGCCAAACCCTTACCATTTTCGAATAAACTAGATGGTCTCGGGGTGGCTTTGGAGCGCGGCGCCCCCCAATGATTGGAGCAGACATGACCGACACCGTCGTCCTGCCCGGCCCTCAGGCCCGGCAGGAAAAAGATATCGACCCCACGCTTGATCTGACCGCCGAGATCATGCGCCTGAAAAAAGAGCGCAACGCCATCATCCTGGCTCATTACTATCAGGATGGCGAAATCCAGGACTTGGCCGATTTCGTGGGCGACTCGTTGGATCTTTCGCGCCGCGCCGCCGCCACCAATGCCGATGTCATCGTTTTTTGCGGCGTTCGTTTCATGGGCGAGGTGGCGAAGATTCTAAGCCCCGGCAAACTGGTGCTGATCCCCGATGCCGAGGCGGGCTGCTCGCTGGAAGACGGCTGCAAGGCCGAAGATTTTGCCCGCATGCGTCAGCGCTATCCCGACCACACCGCGCTGACCTACATCAATTGTTCAGCCGAGGTGAAGGCGCTTAGCGACATCATCGTCACCTCGTCGAACGCCGAAACCATCATCCGTTCGCTGCCGGACAACCAGCCGATCTTGTTCGCGCCCGACCGCCATCTGGGCGCTTACCTCAAGCGGCGCACCGGACGGGAAAACATGGTTCTGTGGCCCGGCACCTGCATCATCCACGAACAGTTCTCCGAACGCGAACTGATCAAGCTGAAGACGCTGCACCCAAAGGCCAAGGTGGCCGCCCATCCTGAATGTCCGGAAGCCATCCTGAATCATGCCGATCACATCGGATCGACCCGCGGCATCCTTGATTTCGTGCTGAAGTCGGAGGCGCCGGAATTCATCATTGCCACTGAAAAGCACATCATCCACCAAATGGAAAAGGCGGCGCCGCACAAGACGTTCATCGCCGCCCCCGGCGCGGATGGATCGTGCGATTGCGCCCGCTGCCCCTTCATGGCGCTCAACACCCTGGAAAAGATCTATCTGGCCCTTCTGAACGATGCGCCCAGAATCGAACTGCCCGAGGCCTTGCGCCTTGCCGCGCTAAAGCCCCTGGACCGCATGCTGGAACTTTCCGCTTCCATTCCGTTGGCTGCCGCCCCCGCCGTTTCCAATGCCGCCGAGTAACCTGCCAGCCGGTCTGGACGAGGCCGACATATCCCGCGTCATCGAAGCGGCCCTGGCCGAGGATGTGGGGACTGGCGACATCACATCGCTGTCGGTCATTCCCGAAGACACCTGCTTTACGGGCGTCATGGCGGCGCGCCAGCCCATGGTGCTGGCAGGCCTATTCCTGGCCGAACGAGTCTTCATGCGCGTCGAACCGAAATCCGTCTTTACCCCCATGGCCACGGATGGCGACAAACTTCAGGCTGGCGATGTGATTGCGCGCATCGAGGGACCTGCGCGTGGTCTTCTGACCGCCGAGCGCACGGCGCTGAACTTGCTTCAGCTTCTGTCGGGCATCGCCACCCAAACCAGAACCTATGTCGAGCGGATCGCGGGAACGGGCTGCACGCTTCTGGATACGCGAAAGACCATTCCTGGGCTTCGGCATTTGTCGAAATACGCCACCCGCGCCGGTGGCGCCAAGAATCACCGCATGGGCCTGTATGACGGCGTGCTGATCAAGGACAATCACGTCGCGGTTTGCGGCTCGGTGGCCGAGGCGGTGCGCCGCGCCAAGGCCGACAAGCGCCCCAATATCGAGGCCGAGTGCGACACGCTGGAACAGGTGCAAGACGCGCTGGCGGCCGGAGCCGACATTCTGCTTCTGGACAATATGGACACCGACACTCTAAGACTGGCGGTGGATTTGGTCGGCAAACGCATTCCGCTTGAGGCTTCGGGCGGCGTGTCACTTGATACCGTTCGCGCCATCGCCGAAACCGGCGTTGACTATGTTTCCGTAGGGCGCATCACGCAATCGGCGCCTGCCGTCGATATCGGACTGGATTGGCAAACCAATGACCACTGACAAGGAATATCTGTTCGACGTGCTGGTGATCGGCAGCGGAGCGGCGGGCCTGACGCTGGCCCTTGATCTGGCGCCTTCGGCCAAAGTGGCCGTCCTGTCCAAACATGTCTTGCGCGAAGGCAGCACCTTCTACGCTCAAGGCGGCATCGCTGCCGTCTTTTCCGAAGAAGACACCGTCGATTCCCACGTCAAGGACACCATGATCGCGGGCGGCGGCCTGTGCGACGAAAAAGCCGTGCGTTTTGTGGCCGAACGGGCCAGGGCGGCCATTGAACGGCTGCAAGATTATGGTGTGGGATTCACCACCGAGACCGACACCAAGGGCCGCAAGATTTTGCACCTGACCCGCGAAGGCGGCCATTCGCAGCGGCGCGTCGTGCATGCCGCAGACGCCACGGGCATGGCCGTCGAAACGGCATTGGAAGACAAGGCGCGCCATGCCGGTCATATCCGCCTGTTCGAAAACTATGTTGCCATCGATCTGATACGCGAGGGCAAGAATGGCCGCTGCGTCGGCGCCTATGCGCTTGATCGCCAGGGCGACCATGTTCATCTGTTCAAGTCGCGCAAGGTGGTGCTGGCCACGGGCGGAGCCAGCAAGGCCTATCTGTACACCAGCAACCCCGACAGTTGCACCGGCGACGGCATCGCCATGGCGTGGCGCGCAGGCGCCCGTGTCGCCAACATGGAATTCTGCCAGTTTCACCCGACCTGCCTTTACCACCCCAAGGCAAAAAGTTTCCTGGTGACCGAAGCCGTGCGCGGCGAAGGCGGGCATTTGCTGCTGCATCCCGGCGGCGAGCGCTTCATGAAACGCTTTCACCCCATGGAGGAACTGGCCCCGCGCGATGTGGTGGCCAGAGCCATTGATCATGAAATGAAGCGCCTGGGCTTGGACAATGTCTGGCTCGACATCAGCCACCAGCCCGCCGACTTCATCAAGGAACATTTCCCAACCGTCTATATGAAATGCCTGGAATTCGGATTGGACATGACGGTCGAGCCGATTCCGGTGGTGCCCGCCGCCCATTACACCTGCGGCGGCGTGATGACCGATTTGAATGGCCGCACCGATATCCCCGGCCTTTATGCCGTTGGGGAAGTGGCCTATACCGGGCTGCACGGAGCCAATCGCATGGCAAGTAATTCTCTGCTGGAGTGCCTAGTCTTTGGATCGGCCGCCGCAAAGGACATCTTGTCTCGGCTTGCCGCCACGCCCGAGCCGCCCGCCCTGCCCGCCTGGGACGAAAGCTGGGTGACGGATTCCGATGAAGAAGTGGTGGTCTCGCACAATTGGGACGAGTTGCGCCTGTTCATGTGGGACTATGTGGGCATCGTGCGCAGCACCAAGCGCCTAGAGCGCGCCAAGCGCCGGGTCGATCTGCTGCTGGGCGAGATTGCCGACTATTACGGCAGCTTCAAGGTGCGCAACGACCTTTTGGAAATGCGCAACCTTGCCGTGGTGTCCGACTTGATCATCCGCTCGGCCATGGCGCGCAAGGAAAGCCGAGGGCTGCATTACACGCTGGACTATCCCGAAGCGGACAAGACAAAGCAGCCGTCGCCAACCATTCTGACGCCCGAGAATTTCAGACCCGCACCTTGACCCGATCGACGATGGGGAAAATCTGGCGCAGGCTGCGCAAGCGTTCGACCTGAACCTCGGACAGGCGCGTTCCGGCGGCCAATATCAGATGTCCGTTCTCAAGACGGATATCGGTGGTTACCATCAAACCCGGCTTCAAGGCTGAAACCGAGATTTCGATTTCACGGGGCGGCACATCCGACACCACCTCTTCCAGATGCAGCCTGACCTTGTGCAACAGATCTGGATCGTATTGCGCCGCATGGCGCTCGATGGCGTTGAAAATATCGCGGGTCAGGGATTTGCCGCGCGCCGTATCAACCAGATCCTTCAGAATTTTAAGCAGTCTGGCATCGAAGGGAATGTCGCGCCCCACCGGCCCATCCGCCGGAAGGCCGCTGCCGTCAAAGCCCCTGTCTTGCAGATAAACGATTTCCGCAACGCCGCCCAATCTTGGAATGTTGGCGATCAGATTGCGCCCCGCCTCGGGCGCTCGGGCGACAACGCTTTTCTCGAGATCGGACAGCGGCTTGCCGTCGCGCATCTTGGTGATCAGCTCGGGCGGGATGGCGACTTGACCGATAAAAAGCAGCATGGCCGCGATGTCCAATTGCCAGCGATGCGGCATTTCAAGCGAATGCAGCATCAGGCGCACCAATTCGCGCAGCCTGGAAGCCTGCGCATAGGCAATGGGATCGTTCAAGGACACGACATCGACCAGCACCTTGACGCTGCCAGCCAGCGTCTTTTCCAGCAATTCGTGCTCGGCCGTCACCAGATGATACTGTGCGCAACCCGCCTTCAAACCGTCCGACAACAGCTCTGACGGACATGGCTTGGTATAGAAACGAAAAATGCTGCCTTCGTTAATGGCGTCGATGGCCGTCTGCTGATCGGCATTGCCGGTCAACATCATGCGCACCGTCTCGGGCGAAACGCCTCTGATCGCCTTCAAAGTGTCTATGCCATCCATTCCGGGCATGCGCATGTCGCAAAGCGCTACCGCGAAAGGCTGATTGGTGGTCAGGGAATCCTCGACGGCAGCCAAGGCCTGCCTGCCGCCAGAAGCCGTCACCACATCGAAATCGCGATGCAGATGGCGTGTTAGGCCCGACAAGAGATTAAGGTCGTCATCGATCAGCAGAACCCGATCAGGCATCGCTATTTCCTCTCATTGATGGTTTCCGCCAGCTCTCGCCAGACCGGGAGGCGATCCTCTCGCCCGACACGTCGAATATAATCCATGTCCAGCAGCTCTTCCACGTCGCGACTGCCCTCTTTCAATATCAGAAAATGAGGTCCCAGCGACAAAGCGGCATGCAAAGCCGTCAGCACAAAGTTTTCACTGCCTTGCGTTTTACTGGGGTTGGGGGACATGGCCACCGCCTCGACAATATCTTCGGAAAAGCCCCAAAGGCTAAGCAGATAGGCGCCGATCAAGTGGTGATTGACGCCATACATCGCGGTCTCTCTCTGGCAAAGATCCTCGTGCGAACTGGATTCTTCGATGATTTTGCGATAGTCGCCCCCCTTTGCATCGAGCAGCACCAGAATGCCGATCGGCGAAAGCATGCCCGTGCAAAGAGCCTGGGTGACAAAGGCGCGATCAACACCTTCCGACTTGGCGATCAGTTCGGCCAGCTTAGAAATTCTTAGGCTGTATTCATTGACTCGCTTTAGCAGCACCCCCACCGCCGACGATCCTTGAAATTGGCGGAAAATACCGATGCGCAGCACAAGCGACTGGATAATTTCCATGCCCAACGTGCGAACGGCCTGAAGGGGCGTTGTCACCTTCATGGCGGTCGAGAAATAGGCCGAATTGGTCAGGCGAAGAACTTCAGCCGTCATAGCCAGATCGGAAGCGATGATCTCGGACACTGAAGCCGCCGAGGAATTCTCGAAAAGAAGTTCGGAATTCAAGCGCACGAAAACATCGGGCAGACTTGGCAGGTTATTGAGACCAGCCAAAAGCGTTCGCAATTCATGACTGTTCAAATAGGCGCGCAACTACAAGGGCCGCACGATCGCTTCTTGAAGCAAGTGCTGGTCGCAAGGCTTGGCTAGATAAATATGCGCAGGCCCCACCGTTCTAAGAACGGATTCGGAATCTGCATAGCCCGACAAGATGACGCGGATGGTGCCGGGATATTTCTCTCGAATCAGTTCAAGCAACTGAGCGCCATCCATGCCTGGCATCCGCATATCGGAAACGATGACGTCGAAGGGAGATTTCTCGAACGCCGCCAAAGCCTCGGGCGCCGAAGAGCAAAAGGACATGTCCCACTGGTCACGCATATTGCGCATCAATCGCTTCAAGCCGCTTAGGATATTCGGCTCGTCATCGACGAACAAGATGCGCACAAGTTCAGTCATAGCCCGACATCCATCTGCGGGGACCCGCCGACTTCATTAATCGGCAGCCTGATGATGAAGGCGGCCCCCTCGCCTTCCTTGCTGTCCAGTTGCAACTGTCCGGAATGCTTGGTCACAACGACGTCGCGGCTGATCGCCAGCCCCTGGCCCGTTCCCTTGCCAACGCCCTTTGTCGTAAAAAAAGGATCATAAATCTTCTCGCGAATGGAATCTGGAACGCCCGTTCCCGTGTCCTGAATGCGGATTTCCACATAGCCGTCGCCGGATTTGGCGGTGGTGATCGTGATCCTGCCAGGAAGTTTCTTGCCCGATCCTTCGATGGCGTGCGCGGCATTGACGATGATGTTCAGAAAAACCTGATTCATTTCGCCCGGCAGACAGGCGATTTGCGGCAATTGCGGATCTGGCTTCCAGTCCATCTCGGCCACATGCTTCCACGTGTTTCTTGAAACAACCAACGTATTTTCGATTGCCCGATTGATGTCAGTCATGGTTTTAGCACCCGTCCCGGGATGCGAGAACTCCTTCATGGAAAGAACAATTCTGGCCACCTGGGCAACGCCATCCAAAGATTGGCGAACCGCAGTGGGCGCTTCCGTCAGCAGATAATCGATATCCGCCTTCTCCGTCAGCTTGTTGAAACTACTGACCGCGTCCTGACAGTGGCCGTTCTCCCCCGCCAGCTTCACAAGGCCCTTGGCGGCCTCGACAACCGAGGAAATGTCGCCCATCGCTTCGCCGATGAAGCGAAGATTGTCGCCGATATATTGAATGGGTGTGTTGATCTCGTGCGCGATTCCGGCGGCCAGTTCGCCAACGCTGGCCAGACGCGATGCGTGCAAGGCCTCGCGCTGGGCATGTTTCAAGTCGGCGATATCGCGAAAGGACAGAATGGCCGACCGACGATTCTTGTCTTCTTGCAGCGGAGAGCAAGCGTAAGCAACCGACAAAGTCATTCCCGAGGGGGTCGAGAACAAGGCGTCGTCGTCGCGCAATGTCTCGGCGGTCATGATCACCTTGTACCAAGGAGATTCCTCGAAGGCGGCGCAGGCGTTGTCATGCAGAAGGCAGAACAGGTTATCGACGTGACATCCTTCCATTTCATCGACCAGCCTTTCGCTGGCCAGCATTTTCTTGGCCGCCTTGTTGGCGAAAACGACATGCCCCGTCTGATTGACCACCAGAATGCTTTCGAAAAGACTGTCGGAAATATTCTTAAGACGTGACTGCGAGTCGCGAAGCGCCGCCTCGGTCCTTCTTCTTTCCTGCACTTCGTCGATTAGTTTCGCCGTTCGCTCGGCAACCTGCTGCTCCAGCAGATGCTGGTGATCGGCCAGCGATCGCTCGAACGCCAGCTTCATCGTCACGTCGCGAAAGACGACGACGACGCCCGACACGACATCGTCGTCGAAAATGGGAGCCGCCAGATATTCGGCGTGGAAATTCGTTTCATCGCTGCGCCAGAACAACTCATCGCCCGCTTTGTGCGACGATCCTTCGTTGAAGGTTCTGGCGATTGCCGATTCAGGCGCTAAACATTCCTCGCTTGTGTAAAGAAACGGCTGAACGAGCGCCGCGAAACAACGACCAACCATTTTGTCGTTGTCATAGCCAAGCATCTGTCCGGCCACGCGGTTGGCGAAGGTAATATGGCCCTGGGGGTCCAGTCCGATAATGCCTTCGTCGGCGGCATCAAGGATCAACTGATACTGGCGACGCAAGGCGTCCAACTCTTCCTCGCGTTTCTTCATTTGGGTGACGTCGGTTCGCACATTGACAGCCCCCCCATCCGACGTGCGGTAGACGCGGCTTTGCACCCAGCGGCCATTCTTCGTTTTCATGACCAAAGGCTCGCCGGTCGCCTCGTGATGATGTTTAAGCCGGTTGATCAGCCATTCATCATAGGTTTCCGCCTCGGTATCGACGACTTGATGAAAAATGCCGCTTAGAAGAATCTGCTCGAAGGTGAGGCCGGGGTCGATCGTCTCATGAGCGTTTTGAAAAAAGCGTCGATATTCGCTGTTGCAGGTTAGCAGCCGGTCGTCGGGACCAAAGACGGCGATGCCTTCGGTAATGCTTTCGATGGCGTCGGCCAGTTGTTGCTGGGCCTGCTTGGCGCGCCGCTCGGCCTCCATTTCGCGGGAAATGTCGGCGCCCAGGCCGCGATAGCCCAGGAAAACGCCATGATCGTCGAAGACTGGAAGACCGCTGATCCGCACCACCTTGCTGTCTTTTCCGATAACCGGGCCGACATGAAAGACAAGATCGCGGAACGGCAGATGCACGTCGATATCGCTTCTGTGCTGGGCGGCCAGGATGGGATCGCCATCATCAAGGCCCAATTCGAAATAATCGTGCCCCAGCACCGCCGCCGGGCGCACGCCCAGAATGCCGCCGATGCGTTCGGAGACGAAACTCAGCTTGTAGTCCTCGTCGGTTTCCCAAAACCAGTCGGATGCCGATCCGGCCAGATCGCGGAAACGGCTTTCGCTTTGGCGAAGTTCAATTTCAACTTTCTTGCGCAATGAAATATCGCGAATCGTTCCAAGGAATCGGCGCTTGTCGCTGCCCTTCAATTCGCCGACAGAAAGATCGATGGGGAAGATTTCGCCATTCTTGCGCTTGGCCATGGTCTCGCGGCCCTGGCCTATGATGCGGGCGACTCCCGTATCCAAGAAATTAGTCAGAATGTTATCATGCAGAAACGCTTCATCTTCTCGCATCAAAATCTTGATATTGCGGCCAATGATTTCATCGGCCCGATAGCCGAAGATGCGAACCGCCGCATTGTTGAAGCGCTCGATGACGCCGTCTTGATCGATGATGACGACAGCCTCGCCGACATTGTCCATCACGACGTTGAAGCGCGCCTCGGCCTCATCACGGATCGTGACATTAATCTCTTCCAGTTCGTTTTGCAAAACGTCGAGCGCGCGATCGCGCAAGCGCCTCTCGCTGTCCGTCGCCTCATAGGCGCGACTGACCAGTTCTAGCAGACGATCCAAATCCGGCGGGGCATCTCCCACCTGGCATTTGCGAAGTTGGCGTTCGAGAAGTTTGTGCATCTTTCTCGCCGACAATTTGACTGGGCCGTCATGTAGGGCGGCCATCGCCAAAGTTATCGCATAACTTGCAGAAAATCCTTAGAAAATTCATATTACCGGTGCGATTGTCGCCACCCGTCTAGCGCTGCGATTGCCTTTTCAACGATATCTGGCAGGGAAAGGGCAAGCGCCTGAACTTCCGCATCGGAATATTGCGGCATCTTGGCGGCTGTTTCCAAACGCATTGCATGGAAAGACAGGCCTTTCAGGCCGAAACTTCCGGAAGTTCCCTTCAGATCATGCGCCAATCTCAACAGGGCCTGTCTGTCGATCTTGCGGCCTGCGGCGACGATGGCCTCACAGCGGTCGCGCCAATGGGCGGGCAAAGTTGACATTCCTTCTTCCAACCGCTCGAAACCTAAGGTTTCGCAAAGCTGGCTCAAAATGTCGTCATCAAGCAAATCCGGGGCAAGCGATTCCTCATCGCGCGCTGTTTCAGTACATAGAGTCTGATCCTGAGAGCCGACATTCAGCGAGACGGTCCTGCCAAGCCGGCTTGCCACTTTGTGAAGCGCCAAATCCAGGCGCGCCAGGTCGACTGGTTTTCCCAAAGCATCGTCCATGCCGGCATCCAAATAAGACCGAATGTCGGATTCAGAAACATTGGCCGTCATCGCAATGATGGGCGTTGCCGCTTTGGCGGGGTCCTTGAGAGCGCGAATGCAGCGAGCCGCCTCGATGCCGTCCATAACCGGCATCCAGCCATCCATCAGCACGGCGTCGAACTGCCCCATTTCCAGGGCCTTGACCGCCTGGGCGCCATCCTCGACTAGCAATACCGTATGGCCGCGCCCTTCCAGAATGCCCGAAATGACTTGGCGGTTGATGGCGTTGTCTTCCGCCACCAGCAAGGTGAGACTTGGCACGTCGATGGCCGTTTCTTCTCGCACCGGTAAAGACTGGGCAACAGGCAGATCAAGATCGATCCAAAACAGGCTGCCTTGATTGGCTTGGCTGGAAATCTCGATCTTTCCACCCATCGCCTCGGCCAAGCGGGCGCTGATGGCTAGGCCAAGCCCCGTGCCGCCAAAGCGCCTAGCGATGGAGGCGTCGGCCTGGGCGAATTCCCGAAACAACAGATTTTGCACATCAGCATCGATGCCGATCCCCGTATCGGCAACAGAGAATCGCAGATGGGCCACGCCCGCCGAAGTCTGGCCCAAAGATTCCAAGGCGAAAGAAATCGAACCGCGCTCGGTGAATTTCAAGGCATTGCTGATCAGGTTAAGCAGGATCTGCCGAAGCCGCGACGGATCGCCCAAAAGAAATTCCGGCACGCCGTTATCGACGCGTTTAAGAAGCTGAAGATTTTTCTCGGCCGCCCTGGGCGACATGAGGTGATGCAATTCCAAGAACATCTGGCGCGGATCGAAGGGGATGGATTCCAAGACGAGCTTGCCCGCCTCAACCTTCGACAGATCGAGAATATCGTTCAACAGCACCATCAGGGACTCGCCGGAATGCTGGATGATCTCGGCGTAATGGCGTTGCTTGTCGCCCAAGGGCTGCCCCAGCAAAAGACCGGTCATGCCCAGAACCCCATTCATGGGGGTGCGAATTTCATGGCTCATCACGGCAAGAAATTCCGATCTTGCTTTGGCGGCGGCCAGGGCCTCATCTTTCGATTCCTGCAAGACCCGCTGCGCTTCCTTGCGTTGGGTGATATCGGTGATGAAGGCATAAACCTGAACGGAATGCAGCAACGGATCGGACAGACGCGCCGACTTGAAGTGGCAAGGAAGATTATGTCCCTCGGCCGTTCGAAGCTCGATGTCGAAATCCAGGCGTTCGCCCGCCAGAATGCGCCCGATATAACCGGTCAACAGATCCTTGTTGGATTCATCGGCGAAATCCAACAAGGCCGATCCCAGCAGGTCTTCTCTGGCATGGCCAAGCATATCGCAAAGCGACTGATTGACGTCCAAGGTGACATGGGTGCCGCCATCAATCATCCAGAACCCTTCACTGGTCGAATCGATAATCGTGCGGTAGCGCTCCTCGCTGGCGCGCACGATTTCTTCCATCTCCTTGCGCCGAGAAATGTCGGTGATGGCCGACAGCAGCCCTCGTTCGTTTTCCATATAAAATGGAACGGCCGAGAACAGGACCGACACGGGATGGCCGTCGGCATGACGAAACACCGTTTCGAAATCCAGCACCTCTTCCTTGTCCAAGAGCTGATTGATCATGCGAATGCGGTCGGCGGGGTTCAGATAGAACAAGCCCGATGGTTTGCCGATGATCGTATTCTTGTCATACCCCAACATCTTGGCGGCGCGCTCGTTGGCAAAAAGCACTTGGCTGCTTTCCAAGCTGGTCACGGTCAAGGGAACGGGAGCGGTATCCAGAATGGCCGCCAAGCGCCTCTCGCTATCGCGCAGGCGACTTTCCGCGCTGTCCAGGCTTGTTGGTTGTTCGTCGATCCAAACTAGAACGAAACTTCGCCCTGAAATCGGCAAGGGCGACAGGGTCAGGACATGATGGCCCTGAACGAGCTTATCCGGCTCTGAGCGGCCTATCCGCTGTTTGACGACGCTCGCCTCCTCCTCGGTCAAATCGGCGAAGCGCTCAATAAAGATAGTGTTGGCAAGAACGAAGGACGAATCGACAGGATCGGCCAGTGCAGCCCCGTGCGGACTGCCCTCGATCAACGGTCGCAGAAGCCGAGCGGCATCATCGACCAACGCATCAAGGCCCTTAGCTTGCGGCATAAGGGCTATCAATGGGCTAGCTCCGGCCCGGATAGCGGGCAAGATGACGCTTCAGGCGCTCGTCCAGGGTTTTGGCGGAAAGGGGTTTGCTGATCACGTCATTGACGCCAGCCTTGAGCGCCGTTTGAATGTTCTCGGGCGTCGCGTTGCCGGTAACCAACAGGCACATCATGTTCTTGTTCTTGATGTCGGGATCGTTCTTGTACATCTGCACGAACCACAGGCCGTTGATCGGCTCCATGCTGATGTCGACCAAAGCCACATCGACCACGGAATTGTGCAGAATCTGAATGGCGTCGGCGCCGTTGGCGGCCTCGAGGATGCTGCCAACCCCCAGCGAGTTCAAAAAGGAACGCATCAGCCAACGGAAATGCGCATTGTCGTCGGCGACGAGCATGGTATAGCTGCTTAGATTAATCGGTCCACCATTCATGGTCTTCGCCCTGTATCCTTCTTGGGTTGATTAAAGCCAACTTTGCATGCCGCCACAGTCTTAGCACCCGATTTTCACTGAAACTATCATTTAATGCCCGATAAATTCCAGAGGGTTTGATGACGGATATTCTCACGGCTTGGATTGCCTCCAGTTTCTCAGAAGCCGTTCAAGCCTTCAACCGAGGGGAACATGATCTGGCGCAGAAACAGGCGCGAGCTTTGCTTGCCGCCAGCCCCAACCACGATGGGGCCATGCATCTTCTGGGCTTATGCGCGCTGAGACAGGGCCGAAACGACGAAGCGGTGGCCTGGCTTGGAGAGGCTGTCTTGCGCAATCCGGCCGACGGTGATCGCTTGGCCGCCTTCGGCATGGCGCAGAAGGCGGCGGGCAATGTTGCAGGCGCCCTGCAATCGCTTGAACAGGCTGCCAGCTTGCTGCCGCACAATGCCCAGATACGGATCAATCAGGCCAATCTGCTGCAAGACCAGGGCGATTTTGACAAAGCGCTGGACCTTTATCGCCAAGCGGCAAGGATTGATCCGAACAATGCCCTGTTGCGCTACAATTTGGGCCTTAGCTTGCTGACGCTGGGACAATTCGAGGAGGGCTGGGCCGAGGCGGAATGGCGCTGGAAGGCGGCGTGCCTTGATCTGGAACGGGTCGATTTCAACGCGCCCGCCTGGAAGGGCGAAGAACTGCAAGGCAAGACGCTGCTTCTGTGGACCGAGCAGGGTTTGGGTGACACGATCATGTTCTGCCGCTATGTGCCGATCCTGGCTGAGCGGGGCGTGCGGGTCCTTCTGCAGGCGCCAAAATCCCTGCATCCGCTTTTGTCCAGCCTGCAAGGTCTGGCTGGATTGTTTGCGGAAGGCGATCCCCTGCCCCCCTTCGATGCGCAGGCGCCATTGCTGGCCGTACCGGGGCGCATGGGGACCATTCTGCAAACCATTCCCGGGCAAACGCCCTATCTGCATGCGACGACAGAGAGAATTGCGGCTTGGCGGGATAAACTGAAGCATCTGAAAGGCGTCAAGATCGGCCTTGGCTGGCGCGGCAACCCGGCCCACGCCAACGACGCCAACCGCTCATTGCCAGCGGAACTGCTGGCTCCCTTGTTCAAGATAAATGGAATGGATTGGATCGGCGTCCAGCCCGATCCCGGCCCCTGCCCGCCCCCCATCTTCAATGCAGGGCCGGAACTGGTCGATTGGGGCGACACGGCGGGATTGATGACCAATCTGGATTTGATGATCGCCGTCGATAGTTCGGCGGCCCATCTGGCGGGCGCTTTGGGCATTCCCTGTTGGCTGCTGCTGCCCTATCTGCCCGACTGGCGCTGGCTGTTGAAGCGCCAGGACAGCCCTTGGTACCCCACCTTCAGCTTGTTTCGCCAGCAAAGCCCGCAAGATTGGCCGGGCGTTATCCTGAAGCTGCAAGAGGCTCTGTCATCGCATCCCCGCTAGTGGGTTTTCTGGTCCTGGCCAAGAAGCTGTAAGCCGTCGGCACGACGAACAGGGTCAGGCAGGTTCCCAACAACAGGCCGCCCACAATAACCCAGCCGATCTGGCTGCGGCTTTCGGCGCCAGCCCCGCTGCCCAGCGCCAGGGGAAGCGCTCCAAGCACCATGGCCCCTGTGGTCATCAGAATGGGGCGCAATCTAAGCGTCGCTGCTTCGACTACCGCATCGATCTTCGATTTGCCGACATCCTGAAGCTGGTTGGCGAATTCGACGATCAGAATGCCGTGTTTGGTGATCAAGCCGACCAGCGTCACCAGACCGATCTGGCTGTAAACATTGAGCGTGCCGCCCGACAGTTTCAAGGCCAGCAAAGCGCCCGTCATCGACAAAGGCACGGTCAGCATGATCACGAAGGGATCGACAAAACTTTCGAACTGCGCCGCCAGCACCAGATAGATGAAGAACAGGGCCAACACAAAGGTCAGGATCATGTCGGCGCGCGACGTTTTGAATTCGCGCGACTGGCCGTTGAAATCATACTGGGCCACGCTTGGCAGAACCCTGGCCGCCGTCTCCTCCAAGAATGCGATGGCCTCGCCCAGCGCATAGCCGGGCGCAATGTTGGCGGTAATGGTGGCGGCGCGCATCTGGTTGAAGTGATTGAGTTCGCGCGGCGCCACCGTCTCCTCGACGTTCAGAAGATTCGACAATTGCACCATGCGCCCGTCGCGCGCCCTGACATAGATGGCGGAAAGATCGTCCGGATTCTGGCGATCGATATCCGCCACCTGAACGATCACGTCATACTGATAGCCTTCGCGCTTGAAGCGCGTCACCTGTCGCCCGCCCAGCATGGTTTCAAGCGCTCGCCCCACCTGATCGACCGAAGCGCCGACATCGGCCACCTTCTCGCGATTCACGGTCACGCGCAATTGCGGCTTGTTCAGGCGCAGATCGGTGTCCAGCGCCATCAGGCCGGGATATTTCGACGCCTCCTGAATAAGCGCCTGAACCATCGTTTGCAGTTCGGGATAGCTGAGCTGCGTCTGCACCACGAACTGAACGGGTTTTTCCGTGGGCCGCTGCCCCAGCGAGGCCGGGTTGACGGCAAAGGCCAGCACGCCGGGAATGGCCATCAGCCTGGGCGTCATGGATTTCACGATATCCATCTGGCTGCGGCTGCGATCTCCCCATTCCTTCAAGCGCGAAAAGGAAATGGCCTGCGACACGACGGGAACGCCCGCCACCGCCATGAAGCGATCGACTTCGGGGATGGTCTTGATGATCTCCTCGATCTCGCGCAGATAGCGGTCGGTATAGGCGATGGTCGAGCCTTCCGGGGCGATGGCGGTCGCCATGATGGTGCCGCGATCCTCGATCGGCGCCAATTCCGACTTCAGAAGCATGATCAAGCCGCCCGACGACAAGGCGACGGCCAGCCCAACGGCCACGACGATCATGCGCTTGGAAAGCGATAAGGTCAGCAAGCGCTGATAGGCGGCTGTCAGATTGTTCAGAAAGGTCTCGATGACATTGTAGAAACGGCTGTGTTTCTTCTCGTGCTTAAGCATGCGCGAACACATCATGGGCGACAAGGTCAACGCCACGAAACCCGACACGATCACCGCCCCCGCCAGGGTCAGGGCGAATTCGGTGAACAAACGCCCGGTGCGCCCGGTCATGAAGCCGATCGGCACATAGACGGCGGCCAGGGTTATGGTCATGGCCAGAACGGCAAAGCCGATCTCCCGGCTGCCGTTCAGCGCCGCCTTCATCGGCGGCATGCCGTCCTCGATATGACGGTAGATGTTTTCCAACATGACGATGGCGTCATCGACCACAAGGCCGATGGCCAGCACCATGGACAGCAGGGTCAGCGTGTTGATCGAAAAATTGAAGGCGTACATGATCGCCGCCGCGCCGATCAGCGAAACCGGAATGGTGACGATGGGGATAAGCGTAGCCCTGACCGTGCGCAGGAAAAAGAAAATGACCAGCACCACCAGCAACGTCGCTTCAAAAATCGTCTTGAATACGCTGTCGATCGATTCTGAGATGAACAAGGTGGTGTCATAGCCGATCTCGGCGTTCAATCCCTCTGGCAGGCTGTCCGTAAGCGTTGGCAGAATGGCGCGCAAGCCCTTGGCGACGTCCAGGGGGTTAGCGGTCGATTGCTTGATGATGCCCAGCGTGATCGCCGTTTTTCCCCTGTAACGGGCAATGCGCCGTTCGTCTTCCGGCCCCAATTCGACGCGAGCCACATCTTTGATGCGCACCATGTAGCCGCCGCCGGAATCGCCGATGATCACCTGGCCGAATTGTTCAGGCGTTTGCAGATCCGTTTCCGAAAGCACGGTGAATTCGCGCGACATGCTTTCGATGCGCCCGGCGGGAATCTCGACATTCTGTCGCTTGAGCGCGTTCTCGACATCCAGGGGCGTCAGGCGATAGGCCGCCAGTCTGGCGCTGTCCAGCCAAATGCGCATGGCGAAGCGGCGCGCGCCATAGATCGCCACGTCGGCGACGCCGTTGATGTTTTGAATGCGGTCCTTCACGTAACGTTCGGCGTAGTCGGTGATGAACAGCGTGTCGTGACGGTCCGAGGAAAAGGCCAGATAGATGATGGGTTGGGCGTCCGCCTCGACCTTGGCGACAACGGGTTCATCAACGTCTTCTGGCAAACGGCCGCGCACGCGCCCCACACGGTCGCGCACATCGCTGGCCGCCGATTCCGGATCGCGATTCGAACGGAAACGCACGGTGATCTGGCTGCGTTCGGCCCGGCTGATCGAGGATAGGACATCGACCCCCTCGATGCCCGCCAGAGAATCCTCCATCACCTTGGTGACTTGGCTTTCCACCACTTCCGAACTGGCGCCCTTATAGGTGGTGGTGACTGTCACCACCGGCTCGTCGATATTGGGATATTCGCGCACCGTCAGGCGTTGCAGCGCAATGATGCCGACCAGAGTCAGCAACAGGCTCATCACCGTGGCCAGCACGGGACGGCGAATGGAAAGTTCGGGAAGTTTCATTATGTACAACCCTCAATCGCCGGGATAGAACAAGCCGTCATGGCTTCTTGTCCTGCCCGGCAATGACGACCGGAGCGCCTTCCCGCACTTTCATATGTCCGGCCGTGATCACGACATCGCCCGAAGCCAAGCCTTCCACGATTTCCACCTTGCCTTCGCGCCTAGCGCCGGTGCGGATTTTTTGGGCGACCACCAGCCCGTCCACGATCTTGTAGACGAACATCTGGTTGCCCCTGGGAATCAGGGCTTCTTCGGATAGCATCAGGGCGTTCTCGGTCTTGCGGGTCACAAGGCCGATGCGCACGAACATGCCGGGTTTCAACAAACCTTCGGCGTTCGGAAGACGCGCCCTGGCCGCCACCGAGCGGTTGACCGGATCGATTTTTGGATCGATGGCGTAGACTTCGCCGGTAAAGGATTTGCCGGGATAGGAATCGGCCCGCACCAGAATCGGCATGCCCGGCTTGATTTCGGATAAAGCGATCTCGGGCACCTGGAAATCGGCCTTGATCGGATCGATGCCTTCCAAATTGACCAAATCCTGGCCCGGCGTGACATAAGCCCCCAGGCTGACCTTGCGCAGTCCCACCACGCCATCGAACGGCGCCATGATCAGCGTTTTATCCATATTCGTCTTGGCCAGTTCAATGCGGGACTGATCCACCTTCAGCTTGGAACCCGCCTCGTCCAAGGCGCGGGCCGTGCCAGCGCCCTGGCTGTAGAGCTTGGTGGCGCGCTCGTTGTTGGCCTTGCTCAGATCCAGATTGGCCCTGGCCTGATTGTAATCGGCGACATAGGTCGAATCGTCCAGCTTGACCAAGGGCTGGCCTTTTTTGACGGCGGTGCCCTCTTCGAACAGAATTTTGATCACGCGACCGGCCATTTCGGGGCGGATCATGACCGATTCGTTCGACAACAAAGACCCGACGGCGGAAACTTCATGGATGAATTCGCTGGGCGCCAGGGTCATGGCTTCCACCGCCACCGGCTTGGCGGGACCGCCCGGCCCCGGTGCAGGGGGCGCGCCTTTGGCGGCCGGTTGGGCGGCGTCATTCTTGGCAACAGGGGCCTGGGGCGCCCCTGACGTGCCAAATAGCGATGGCCCACCGGCATACCACCAGACGGCCAAAACAATCACAGCCGCGATTGCCCCATATAGGAGCTTGCGTTGAAAGGCGGTCATCCCGGTCTACCCTCAGTAAACTGAACGGTTCAGTTTAACGAATTCCCGGACAAGGTCAACCGGTGAAGGGATCGCTTGGAGCCAGGCACTTGATGAATTATGGTAATCACCAAGCAAGATTGGAAGGACTCGCGGTCAGTCGTGACCTGCTGATAGGGGAATGTTGGAATGAGTCATCTTGGCACGCTGCTCCTGGTATCGGGCGACGCTCGCGGCAGTCAAAGTCTAAGCGCCCGCCTGACCGAGGGCGGCTTCAACGTAACCTTGGCCGCCGATGGCGCTCAGGCCCTTCAAAAGTCAGCCAGCGGACATCCCGACATTATCCTTTGCCTGTCGGCCCTTGCCGATATGAGCGGAATCGATCTAGCCAATAAGTTGAAGGAGAGTGAGGCGACTTCCGACATTCCCTTCGCCCTGCTCAGCGACCAGTTGACGCCCGAGATCAGCAAACAGGCGCTGGATGCCCGTATCGACGATCTGGTCGTGCAGCCGATCGACCCCGCCGTTCTGGTAGCGCGCTTAAAGCCGCTTTTGCGCCTATCGACCATGCATACAGAATTAAACCGTCGCGCGCATGTCGCTGGGCGTTTCGGCATCGAAACAGCCGGCAAAGTCGATGTCGCCGTGGACGACGGAAACCAGATGATCTTGCTGGTCAGCAACGACAAGAAAGCGATTGAATCCTATTCCTCGCTGCTCAAGCGAGCCAACATAACGGTGACCGACAATTTGATCGAGGCCGAAGACCTTCTGACCCAGAAGAACTTCGACGCCGCCATTCTGGACGTTACCGATTCCAGCGCGGAACATCTAAGCCTGTGCTCGCAAATCCGCAATAATTCGCGCCTGTTCAACCTGCCCGTTCTGCTGATCGCGCCGCCCGGCACTTTTCCCGACGCCATCGAGCCCTATCGACGCGGCGCCAGTCGCGTTTTGGTGCGCCCCACCGACCCGCATCTGCTGGTCACGGCGCTTCTGGCCCTGGTGCGCCGCCAGCGCCTGCGCTGGCGCATTCGCGAGGCATTGGCCAAAACGCTGGGCAAGCAAACCGGCGACGACCGCACGGCCGCTTACGGCAAGGACTTCCTGATGGCGCATCTGGCTGAGCGACTGGAACATGCCAGACATGGTGGGCGGCATTTGTCCGTGGTGTTCCTCAACATTCCCAACATCGGCGCCGTGGTGCATCAGTTTGGCAAGGAAGCGGGCGAACAATTGTTGGCCCAGTTGGGCAATTGGATCATGGGCCTGCTGCGCGCCGAGGACCTGACCGCCCGCTCGTCGGATTGCGAATTCTGTCTGGTGCTGCCCGACACCCCCATCGAGGAAGCCGAGATCGTCATGCATCGCATCGCCAGCGTGCTGACCTATACCGACTTTGCCGTGCCCGACGTTTATCAGCCGGTCAAGGTCTGGGTCGAGGTGGGCAGCGCACTCGCCCGCGAGGACGACACGGTTGAAACCTTTCTGGCGCGCGCCCATTCTAGAATCGGATAAGGAAGTTTCGAAGGCTGGCGCAAGGCCAAAGGTCAACCGTTATGCGCATCGACGTCATCTTCGACACGATCTGCCCTTGGTGCTATGTGGGCAAACGCCGGTTGGAGCGCGCCTTGGCGCAGCGACCGCTGGTTCGACCGGAAATCCGCTGGCGCCCCTTCCTTCTCAATCCCGACATGCCCGCCAACGGCATCGAGCGCAAGGCCTATCTGGAAAGCAAGTTCGGCGGCCCCTACCGCGTCAAGCAGATGTATTCCGCGGTCGCCGCGGCCGGGGCTGGCGAGGGCATTCCCTTTTCGTTTGAGACCATCGTGCGCACGCCAGATTCCCTGCCCTCGCACCGCTTGATCCGCTTGGCGGGAAGAATGGGCAAGGCGGGCGAAGCCGTCGAGGCGGTCTTCTCCGCCTATTTCGCCGAGGGGCGCGACATTAGCGACTTCAACGAATTGCAGGCTATCGGCAGGGGTTTGGGGTTGGACAGGGACCTGATCGTCCTGGCGCTTGAAGACGCCGAAGACAGCAGCCAGATCGTGGCGGAAAACACCCGCGCCCATCGTTTGGGCATCAACGGCGTTCCCAGCTATGTCTTCAATGAAGCCTATGCCCTGGCGGGTGCTCAGGAATCGGACATTTTCCTGCGCCTGATCGATCTGGCGCGCGAAACGGAAACCCAAGCTCCAGTCAGTTGACGGAAATATCCAAAGCCACAAGACGCTGGCGCATCAGTTGCGCTTCGTCTTGCGCCCAATTCCAGAAGGCGGCGATGGCGACTTCGCCCGCTCGCTCTTTCAGACAAACCAGATAATTCGAATAGAGGCCAGGAACCGCCTGGGGAAAAGGGCGGATCAAGCGCCCGCTTTCAAGGTCATCGACCACATAGGCCGATGGCGTCAGCGCGATCCCCTGCCCGTCCAGCGCCGCTTGCAGCGCCATGTGGGTATAGGCGAAATGCGGCCCCCGGCTGGCATCGATCCTTGCGGCGCCCACGGATTTCAGCCACATCGACCAATCGACTTCTGGCATCGTGTCCATCACTTCATGCAGGAGCGGAACGCCCTCCAATTCCTCGAAACGCTCAAGCCGTTTGCGCCCGCCCAACAAGCAGGGGCTGCAAACGGGCACATAGGAATCATGGAAAAGAAGGCGGCTTTCCAGTCCGGGATAGACGCCTCGCCCATATCGCACGGCCATATCCACCGGCTCGCGCGCGAAATCGACCGGGTGGATCGAGACCAGCACGCGGACGTCCAGATCGGGCAATCGCGACTTCAACGACCCCAGGCGCGGAATCAGCCAACGCGCCGAAAAGGAAGGAATCGTCGAGACCGTCAGCCCCCGGCCCTCGCGAAGCGATCTTTGGATGCGCTGCACCGACAATTCGATGCGATCAAACGAGTCCGCCAGATCGGCCGCCAGTTGGTTGCCGACGCCATTCAGCCGCACCCCCCGTCCCAACCGCTCGAACAGGGGCGTTCCCAACCAATCTTCGAACTGATGAACCTGCTGGCTGATAGCTCCTGGCGTTACGCAAAGCTCTTGCGCCGCACGATGGAACTGCCCATGGCGGGCGGCGGCTTCGAAGGCCCTTAAAGGGCCGAGCGGCGGCAGGCGGCGGGACATTGTTTAGTTACACTATCCTATATATTCAGAAATGATGGTTTGTTAAGCATATCAATTTACACCATCATTAACCACCGTAATGAATGGTGGTGGCCATGTCCAGTCTTGCCCTTGAAAATCCCATCAGCCACATTCACGTCTGGCGTCAGATCGCCCTGCGTTGCGTCTTGTCGGCCCTTCAGCGCCTGGAAGTTTATGGCGAAAGGGCGCGCTCGCGCCGCCAATTGGCTTCGCTCGATCACAGATTGCTGATGGATCTGGGGCTGACGCAAGCCGACGCCCTGGCCGAATCCGAAAAACCTTTCTGGAAGGTATAAGGGCCAAGCATCGCCGTCGGCATTGGAAAGTGGCTCGAATTGGGATAGACCCCTTTCATGCTCCTTTCTTCCCGCCTTCAAGGAACCTTGTTCGTGCTTGCGGCCACCTTGTGCTGGAGCATGGCGGGACTGATCGTTCGCCATATGGAAAGCCAGGGAATGCCCGTGGTTTTCGCCCGCTCGGCCTTCATGGCCTTGGCCGTGGGGCTGTATTTGCTGATGATCCATCGGCGCTATACCATCGCCGTCTTTGCCGCCGCCGGAAGAACCGGCGTGATCTCGGGCCTGTTGCTGGGCGCTTCCTTCGTCATGTTCATCCTGGCGATCACCCATATGCCGGTCGCCAACGCCTATGTGCTGATGTGCGGCTCGCCGTTGGTTTCGGCGCTGCTGGCCCGCCTTTGGCTGGGCGAGAAACTAAGCCCGGCCATTCTGGCCGCCATTCTGCTGGCCTTGCTGGGCATTGGCGTCATGTTCGCCGAAGGCATGGGCGACATGACCTTGGCGGGAACCGCCTTTGGCCTGGGCGTGGCGATCGCATTTGGAGCCAACGTCGTTCTTTTGCGCAAGAAGCGCCATATCGACATGGTGCCTTCGGCCTTCCTGGGCGGCCTGTTCTCAGCGCTGGCCACCCTGCCCTTCGTCGAATTGTCAGCCATCCCCTTGGGCGATCTGCCCTGGCTGGCATTGCTGGGCTTCGTGCAACTGGGGGCCGGATTGATTCTCTTCGTGCATGGAACGCGCCACCTGCCTTCGGCCGAAGCCAGCCTGCTGACCCTGGGCGAAGCGGTCATGGCCCCCGTTTGGGTCGGGCTGTTCGCCTCGGAAATCCCCAGTTTTTATACAGTGGCTGGCGGGCTGATCGTTCTGGCCGCCGTCATTTTGCAAACCGTCGCTACGCAGACAGCAGCCAATCGCGGATAAGGCCGATCTGCGCCACATCCATCAATCCGGGCGCATGACCGCAGCCGGGAATCTCGTGGATTTGGCAACGCCCTTCCGGCTTGCTGGATTTCATTTGCCCAAGCGTTTGCGCATCCAGCAAATCCGACGCTTCGCCCCTGATCGCCAGAACGGGACAGCCCACCATGTGCCAAACCGGCCAGAGATCGACATCGCCCGCCGGAGCATCCTTGAAACGCTGGGCGATCTTTGGATCGTAATGAAATTCGAATCCCCCCGGCACGGGGCGCAGGCTGGTTTCGGCCAAATGGCGCCATTGTTTGTCGGTCAACGAACCGAAAGGCGCATGAACTTGACGGAAATGCATTTCCGCGCTGGCGATATCTGGAAAGAGCGGACGATAGCCGACATAGCTGGCGATGCGCGCCAGCGCCGAGCCTTCCAGTTTCGGGCCAACATCGTTTAAGATCAGGCGACGGATGGGCGTATTGGCCTGCACTGCCATGAAAAGGCCAATCAGCCCCCCCATCGACGTGCCCAGCCAATCCACCTCCTCGACATCCAGCCTAGCGATCAAGGCCGCCATATCTGAAAGATAGACGGGAAAATCATACAGGGCGGCATCGACCAGCCAATCACTTTGCCCCCGGCCAGCCACATCGGGACAAATCACTCGGAATTGGTCGGATAGGGCTTCGGCCAGAACATCGAAATCGCGCCCCGTCCGGGTCAGGCCATGAACGCAAATGAGCGTTCTTTTACCTGAAGCCTCGCCTCCCCATTCGGTATAGGCCAGTTGGCGGAACCCTTGCGTTCCCAGAACCGGCAACCAGCGTTGCTTCATCCCATCCCCCAGAATCCAGTTGCCAGATTATATGGCCGCCTTGCCCGCCAACAACCGGCAAAATCAAAATTCCCTAAACGATTAAAATTAAGTTAATACATCATATTATATGTTTAGCTTATTGTTATTTAATACATATCAATCAGCTGACGGGGTTTTGCAAAATGGCAGGAATTTTACAGCCCGGATCATTTGTCACGCCCCGGCACTGGACGCGGCAAGAGGCGAAAGAGTATCTTCGCGCTGCCTAGACCGAAATCCCGGAGTATCTTTTTTATGTTTCCCTCCCGCCGGGGGCGGCGCGGACGCATCGCCCTGCTGCCTCTTTTGCTCATTCTTCTGGTCTTGATCAGCCTGGGCGTCGCGATTGGCGGCTGGCAATGGCTGAAGACATCGTTGCCCATGACGGAGGGCGACATCAAAGCGCTGGGGCTATCCCAACCGGCAACCATCGCTCGCGACCGCCACGGCGTTCCCTTCATTCAGGCGCAGACCGAGGCGGACGCCTATTTCGCGCTGGGCTATGCCCATGCCCAGGACCGGCTGTGGCAGATGGATCTGCAACGCCGCATCGCCAGCGGCAGATTGTCGGAAATCGCTGGCAAGGCTGGTCTGTCGAATGATCGCTTCTTCAGGGTCCTGGGCTTGGAATCCAAGGTGGAAAGTTCCTTCGTCGCCCTTGATGAACCGGTGCGGCAGATTCTTTTATCCTATGCCGCAGGCGTGAACGCCTGGATCGCCGGGCTGGATTTCAACCACCAGCCCCCGCTTGAATTCCTGTTGGCGGGCATTCATCCGAAACCATGGCGGCCATCCGACTCACTGCTTTGGCCGCGCGTGATGGCTTTGCAGTTGGCGGGAAACTGGCGCGAGGAATTGCTGAACCTGAATCTGATCCAGCAATTGGGACTCGAGAGGACCAATGACCTGACGCCGATGTCCGCTCCATCGCCTCAACCGGTCGCCTCCTTGTCTGCGACACGGCTTCTGGCGGGGTTGCCCCCTCTTTCGACGCCGCAACTGGCATCCAATGTCTGGGTCCTGGCGGGCAGCCGCACAACAAGCGGAAAGCCTTTGCTGGCCAATGATCCGCACTTGAATTTCCAGTCGCCGATATTGTGGTATCTGGCCAGCCTGGAAGCGCCCGGCCTGTCGGTAAAGGGCGGCACGGTGCCCGGTTCGCCCTTCGTGTTTCTGGGGCAGAACAAGCATGTCGCCTGGGGCTTGACCAGCTCGCACACCGACACCATGGACTTGTTCGTTGAAACGCCGGACAGCGAAGATGTCAAGAACCGCTACCGGACGCCCGACGGCTCCGCCCCCTATAGCCTTCGTCGCGAGACCATTTCGATCAAAGGCGAGGCGGATATGCCTTTCGAGGTGCGCGAAACGCGGCACGGCCCGGTGATTTCCGATGTTCTCAGCGAAAGAGAAGCGCCCTCGGATGCGATTTTCTCGCTGGCGGGAACATTTCTCAACCCGGCCGACAAAACGCCCGAAGCCCTGCGCAAGATGAGCTTGGCGCAAAGCAGCGGCGATTTCCTGCAAGCCCTGACCTTGTTTCAAGCTCCGGCCCAGTATGTCGCCTATGCCGCGACAGATGGAAATATCGGCCTTGTGCAGACGGGTCTGGTTCCGCTGCGGGCCGGGAACGCCTCGCCCGACATGCCAAGACCCGGCGCCGACGGCAGCGCCGATTGGAAGGGATTCATCCCGGCCAACGCCCTTCCCGCCATGCACAATCCGGCGGAAGGCGCTTTGTCGAACGCCAACAACCGCCTGGCGCCTGAAGACTATCCGCATCACCTAGCCAGCAACTGGCCGGATTCTCTGCGCGCTGGCCGGATCGCGGAGCTGCTGGCCGCCAAAACCCAGCACGGCCCCGACGATATGGGCGCTTATCAGATGGACAGTCTGTCGGCGGCGTTTCTGCTGTTGAAGCCCCACCTTCTCGCTATTTCGCCGCTAGGCGACGATGGAAAAAGGGCGCTGGGCATGCTTGCCGATTGGGATGGAAGCATGGCCAGAGACTTGCCCGAGCCTCTGATCTTCGCCGCCTGGGCGGAAGAAATCCAACGCGCCCTTTTTGCCGACGAATTGAGAACCGCCGACAAGAAGGAACCCGACCGCCTGTTCAACGCCTGGAGCCATGCCCTCAAGCCGCAATTGATCGAGAAGACGCTGAGCAGGGACGATGTCTGGTGCGACGATATCGGCACCAAGGATCAAATGGAAGACTGTCCGAAAATCGTAACGCGGGCGTTGGAAGAGGCGCTTAGGCGCTTGTCGCACGACTTTGGACCCGACATGGCGAAATGGAAATGGGGAACGGCGCATCGGGCGAAATTCCCGCACGGCATTCTGGAGCGCCTGCCTTCGCCAGAATCCTGGATCGCCCCCTCGATCGAAACTGATGGCGACGGCTCCAGCCTTAATCGCGGCACCTATGCCTTCGGCAATTTCCGTCATGTTCACGGCGCAGGCCTGCGCGCCGTCTATGATTTGCAAGATCCGGCGAATTCCCGATTCATCATCGCCACGGGACAATCGGGCAACCCGTTGTCTCTTCATTACGACGACCTGCTGAAGATGTGGCGCGAAGGGAGTTACCTGAAACTGGACGGGCTTAGCAAAGCGGGGGAATTGGTGCTCTGGCCCGTGCCCGTCGGAAAATAGCGCCCCAGAAACGACCTGCGATTACGCAAGTTCAGCGTAATTGCCCCTGAAATAGAGCAAGGGCTGGCCGCCCGGATCGTAATCGAGTGTCTGCACACGGCCAATCAGGATCACATGGTCGCCTTCTACATATTCTTTTTCCAGCGTGCATTCGATAGTGGCTAAGCAATGCGAGATGACCGGAGCGCCTGTGGCCTCGCCTGCGACATATTCCACTTCGCTCCATTTGTCGGTCATGCGGCTGGCGAAGCGAATCGATAATTCGCGCTGATCGCTGCGCAACACATTCACCGAAAAATTCGACGCTTTTCGAAAGGTTTCGACGTTGCTGGTGTTCAACCCCAGGCAAAACAGGACCAAGGGCGGTTCAAGCGACAGGGAGGCGAAGGAACTGATCGTCACCCCTACGGGTTTGCCGTCGCCGTCCGTGGCCGCAACCACGGTCACGCCAGTGGCGAAACAGCCCAATGCCTTGCGGAAACTGCGAGAATCAATCACCATGGCGCTCTCTCGATCTTGGAAATGTCGTTCTACATACCTTATTCGGCAGGCTTGGGAAACTGGACTTTCGGCCAGGGAGCGACCTGAAATGAGCGGGATGTCATAAAACCCGCTTCTTTTTCAGGGCCGGGTAAGCTAATGTCGCAGTTGCACAACAAACAATACAAGATTTAGCGGTCAAAAGCCACGGGGACCCCGAAATCACATGTTCGCTATCATTGGTTTCGTCGTAGTTATCGTCTCGGTCATTGGCGGCTATGCAATCCCCGGCGGCCATCTGGACGTGCTGTGGCAGCCCTTCGAATTCATGATCATTCTGGGTGCCGCCTTTGGCAGCTTCATGATCGGCAATCCAAAGCAGGTCGTGACCGGCGTTGCCAAGAACATCGGCAAGGTCTTCAAGGGATCGCGTTTTTCCAAGGCCAGCTATCTTGAACTGCTGGCCATGCTTTATGCCATTTTCAAACTGGCCAAAACCAAGGGCGATCTGGCCCTGGAAAGCCACGTGGAAAAGCCCGAGGAAAGCTCGCTCTTCACCAAGTTTCCGGGCTTCTCGAAAGACCATCATCTGGTCGAGTTCCTGTGCGACTATCTGCGCCTTCTGACCCTGGGCACCAACAACGCCCATGAAATGGAATCGATCATCGACGGCGAGATCGAATCGCATCACAACGAAATGCACGCCATTTCAGGCGCCATCACCAACATGGCCGACGCCATGCCCGCCCTGGGCATCGTGGCCGCCGTGCTGGGCGTTATTCACACCATGGGGTCGATCACCGAGCCGCCGGAAGTGTTGGGCCATCTGATCGGCGCCGCCCTGGTCGGCACCTTCATGGGCGTGCTTTTGTCCTATGGTTTCTTTGCCGCCTTCGGACGCAATCTGGAACAGAATTTCAATACCGAAAGCATGTATCTGATGTGCATCAAGGCCGGTTTGCTGGCCCATATGCAAGGCTACGCGCCACAGGTATCGATCGAATTCGCCCGCAAGATTCTTCCGCACACCGTGAAGCCCAGCTTCAAGGAAGTGGAAGAATATCTAGCCAATGTGCCACCGGATTGATGCCCCATGGCCGATGACGGTCGCCCCATAATCATCAAAAGAATCAAGAAGGGTCACGCGGCCGCTCATGGCGGCGCCTGGAAGGTGGCCTATGCCGACTTCGTGGCCGCGATGATGGCCTTCTTTCTGTTGCTCTGGCTGTTGAACGCCGTGACCGAAGAGCAATTGAAGGGCATCTCGAACTATTTCGCCCCGCAAACCGTATCGCGCACCACCAGCGGCGCCGGCGGCATGCTGGGCGGTCAGGTGATGGGCGAAGAAGGCGCCATGCCGCAAAGCTCGTCCGCTCCCACGGTCAATCTGGAACTGCCGCCGCCGGTGATGGGCAAGTCGCAAGACGACAAGCCGCAAGATCAGTCCGGCATGACCGACGAAGAATATCAGCAAATGCAGGCAGAAAAGGAAGAGCAGTCGTTTCGCGAGGCGCAGCGCGTCATCCGCCAAGCGGTGCAGGCCAGCCCCGATCTGATCCAGTTGAAGGACAGCGTTCTGCTGGACAACACGCCCGAGGGTTTGCGCATCCAGATCGTGGACAACGAGCGCCAGGCCATGTTCGACAGCGGGTCCGCCAGCATGACGCCCAAGGCGGCAAAGCTGTTGGAGCTGATCGGCAAGGTCGTGATGCAAATGCCCCAGCAGATTGCCATTTCCGGCCATACCGATTCGATCCCCTATGCGCGCAACCCTCAATACGGCAATTGGGAGCTGTCCAGCGACCGCGCCTTAGCCAGCCGCCGCGCCCTGCTCGATTCCGGAATGCCGGAAAAACGCATCGCGCGCGTGATCGGCAAGGCCGACCGCGAACCGATGATCAAGGACGATCCGCGCTCGCAAAGAAATCGGCGCATTTCGATCGTGCTGCTGCGCGAACATGAAATGACCGACGACAAGCCGCCCACGAAACCCTGATGCAAAACCTGCCCGTTCTCGCCGATCCGCCCGTTAAGGCAATAAGCGATCTGACGCCTTACGATGGCGTATTGTGGCGGCGCGTGGCGGCCTATGTCGCCGACCTGTTTTTCGCAGCCCTTCTTACCTTGCCCTTGGGCCTGTTTCTGATTCTGGGCGGCGTCGCCACCTTTGGGCTGTTGTGGGCGCCCCTGCCCTTTCTGTGGCTGACGGTGAATGCGCTTTATTACGCATTTTTGGCCGGTGGTTCGAAAGCCTCCACCTGGGGGCAGCGGATGATGGGGTTGCGCCTGGTTACGGATGAAGGCCAGAACCCCATGATGTTTCAGGCCTTTTTGCAAGTCTTCCTGTTCTACGCCTCGGTCCTCATCGCTACGCCGTTGATATTGCTGGTCGGGTTGTTCAACGCCAAGGGGCGGTTGATCCACGACATGCTTTCAAGCGTGACGGTCAAAAAGCTGGGATAAATCGGCTACTAGAAATCCTGCGCGTCAGGTTTAATATCTGACTCATGGACCATGTCGCTCTTAAGAACCCCCATTTCTTTTATACAACGGCGCCGCTGCCCTGCCCGTATCTCGAAGGCCGCTTCGAGCGCAAGCTGGTTACCGAACTAAGCGGTCCAGACGGCAAAAGCCTGCATGAATCGCTTTCCAGGGCGGGTTTCAGGCGCAGCCACGCCATCGCCTATGCCCCCGCCTGCCCGAACTGCCGGGCCTGCATTCCTGTGCGCATTCTGGCTAGCGAATTCAAGCCTGACCGCACCATGCGCCGCATTCGCAACGCCACGCAGGATGTCGCGATCCTAAGGGGACCGGCGCGGGCCACCAGCGAACAATACCGTCTGTTCACCCGCTATCAGGATGCGCGCCATTCCGGAAGCGACATGGCGCTGATGGGTTTCTACGACTATCGCTCGATGATCGAAGACAGCCCGATCGAAAGTTTCATGGTCGAACTGCGCGGCCCCGACAACAGACTGCTTGGAGCCTGCCTGGGCGATTGCCTGAGCGACGGCCTGTCCGCCGTCTACAGTTTCTATGAAACGCAAGACCCAGGAAGCAGCCTGGGCACCCGCATCGTTTTGTGGCTGATCGAGGAAGCCAATCGTCTTGGCTTGCCTTATGTCTATTTGGGATACTGGATCGCGGAAAGCCGCAAGATGGCCTACAAGGCGCGCTTCAAACCGATGGAAGCCTTCGGCCCTGCCGGATGGGTTCCCCTGAAGGATTAGAGGAGAGACATAAGCAATATTTCCGATGGCCGAGCGCTAATTGGTAATACCTACCGCACTGCACAGTTTTTCTTTTCCGCATGCTTTTAACTACACAATCGAATGCCCAGGTGTATGATGTTTGTACAAGGCGGCTCGCCGCAACGGGGGCCGTTATTCCAAGTCATCCAATCCATTATCCAGGGAGATCCATCCATGGAGCGTCGTAAATTCCTTAAGTCCGCAGGCCTTGGTCTTGCCGCTTCTGCAGTTGCAGCCCCCGCCATCGCCCAGACGACCACTATGCCTGAAATCAAGTGGCGCTGCGCTTCCAGCTTCCCCAAAAGCCTGGACACCATCTTCGGCGCCGCCGAGGTGATTTCCAAACGCGTGGAAGCCGCCACCGGCGGCAAGTTCCAGATTCGCGTCTTCGCAGGCGGTGAAATCGTTCCGGGTCTCCAGGTTCTCGATGCCGTCAAGGACGGCACCGTTGAATGCGGGCACACCGCGAACTACTACTACTTCGGCAAGGATCCCACTTTCGCTTTCGACTGCGCCGTGCCTTTCGGCATGACGGCCCGCATGATGAATGCGTGGATGTATGTCGGCGGCGGTCTCGAAGTTCTGCGCGAATTCTTCGCTCAGCACAACATCATCCAGTTCCCTGCGGGCAACACCGGCGTGCAGATGGGTGGCTGGTTCCGCAAGGAAATCAAGTCAGTCAAGGACATGCAGGGCCTGAAGATGCGCATCGGCGGCTTTGCTGGCCAGGTGATGAGCAAGTTGGGCTTGGTGCCGCAGCAAATCGCGGGCGGCGACATCTATCCCTCGTTGGAAAAGGGCACCATCGACGCAGCCGAATGGGTCGGCCCCTATGACGACGAGAAGTTGGGTTTCTACAAAGTCGCCAAATATTATTACTATCCCGGCTGGTGGGAAGGCGGACCGCAGCTTTCGCTCAACGTCAACATCAACGAGTGGAAGAAGCTGCCTCCCGCCTATCAGGCGATTCTCGAATCGGCTTGCGCCGAGGCCAATGTCTATATGATGGCCAAGTACGACGCACAGAACCCCGACGCCTTGAAGCGTCTGGTCGGCAACGGCGTCCAGCTTCGCGCCTTCCCCAAGGACGTTCTCGACGCCTGCTTCAAGGCGGCCGAGGAAGTTTATGCGGAGACGGCGGCATCGAATGCCAACTTCAAGAAGGTGTTCGATCACTGGAAAGCCTTCCGCGACATGGAATATAGCTGGTTCCGTATCGCCGAACATACCTACGACAACTACATGTCTTACGCGCTTGATCCCAAGCGCAAGAAAAAGTAAGCCCCGCGAGGGCTGACAGCCTAACGAAAAGCCCCGCTCTCACGAGCGGGGCTTTTTTTTAACTGAAATGCTTCGCCAAAATCTATTGCGGTTTTTGATCAGCCTCGGCGGGGGCGGACTCGTTCTCCCCCTCGGGCTTGTTGTCCTCGAACATCGGCGCTCCATATTCCTCGGGCGTGAAATTCAATTCGATTTTGGACGGGTCGATCACTTTCTGATCGTCAAGCGATCCCAGCACCAGATCGGGCAGGAAGATCAAGACGCCAACCATGATGACCTGGATCACCACAAAGGGCACTGCGCCCCAATAGATTTGCCCTGTCGTAATGCGCGCCGTCAGTTTTCCCGTGACCTTGTCGATATAATCTTGGGCAGGGGCTACGCTGCGCAGATAGAACAGCGCGAAACCGAATGGCGGATGCATGAAGGAAGTTTGCATATTCACGCCCAACAGCACGCCGAACCAGATCAGATCGATGCCCAACTTGTCGGCCACCGGCGCCAACAGCGGCACCACGATAAAAGCCAGTTCGAAGAAATCGAGAAAGAAGGCCAGCACGAAAATCAGGATATTGACCACGATCAGGAAGCCAACCTGTCCACCCGGCAGATCAAGCAACAGATGCTCGACCCACAGATCGCCGTTCACCCCACGGAAGACCAAACCAAACACCGTCGATCCCACCAGGATAAAAACGACGAAAGAGGTCAGCTTGGCCGTGCTTTCCATGGCCTGTTTCATCAAATTGATGGACAGTTTGCGCTTGGCAAAGGCCATGATCAAAGCCCCGGTGGCCCCCATGGCGCCGCCTTCAGTCGGCGTGGCGATGCCAAGGAAAATGGTGCCCAAAACCAAAAAGATCAGCGCAAGCGGCGGCACCATCACGATGACCACTTGCTGCGCCATGCGGCTGATCAGGCGCATCCCCATCGCCTTATGCAGAACGACCAGCAGATACAGCGCCAGCACCGGCAGGAACATGGCAAGAATGGGATCGACAAATTGGGTCAACAACCAAGCCGTTCCCGCACAAAGCCCGGTAATCGCCACGACGGAGGGATAGCCCGCCGAACCGTCGTCTTCCTTGATTGTTCGCGCCTCGAACGGCAGGGCCGGCGCCGCCTTGGGATTGAAGATCGTCACCGACAAAACATAGATGGCGTAAAACGAAGTCAGCACGAGGCCGGGAAAGAAAGCGCCCTGATACATGTCGCCCACCGAGCGGCCCAACTGATCGGCCATGATGATCAGAACCAGCGACGGCGGAATAATCTGCGCCAAGGTGCCCGAAGCCGCGATGACGCCGGATGCCAGCCTGCGGTCGTAGCCGTAGCGAAGCATGATGGGCAACGAGATCAGCCCCATGGAAATCACCGATGCGGCGACAACGCCGGTAGTGGCCGCCAACAACGCTCCCACGAAAATGACGGCGAAAGCCAAGCCGCCGCGCATGGTGCCGAACAACTGGCCCACCGTATCCAGCAAATCCTCGGCCATGCCGCTGCGCTCGAGAATAAGCCCCATGAAGGTGAAGAAGGGAATGGCCAGCAGCGTGTCGTTCGACATGATGCCGAATATGCGCTGCGGAAGCGCTTGCAAAAGGCTGGGCGTCAGCAAGCCAAGCTCGATCCCGATCATGCCGAACATCAATCCGTTGGCGGCCAGGGCGAAAGCCACCGGATAGCCCAGCAGCAAGAACACCACCAGGGCCGCGAACATCATGGGCGCCATGTTGTCGATCAGGAACTGTGTCATGACGCTTCTCCCGTCTTGACGGGAGTATGATGCCCGCCATGCGGGCCGGGATCTTCAAGATGCCCTGTTAGAATGGCGATCTTCTTTAGCATTTCCGACACGCCTTGCAGGGTCAGAAGAATGAATCCGACGGGAACCAGAAGTTTCACCGGCCAGCGGATCAGGCCGCCGGTATTGGTCGACACTTCCTGCGTGGCATAGGATTCGACCAGCATCGCCCAGGACAGTTCGGTCAGAAGAATCGTCATCGGCAACAGAAAGACCAGCGTGCCCAAAATATCGATCCAGATTTGCGCCTTGCGCGGCAAATGGCTGGAAACGACGTCGATGCGGATATGTTCGTTTCTAAGCAAGGTGAAACCGGCACAGAGCAGAAAAACCGCCGAGAAAAGATACCATTGAGCTTCCAGCCAGGCGTTCGATCCGATATTCAGCGCGTATCGCAAACTGGCATTGCCTGCACTGATAAGAACGGCGACCAATATCCCCCACATCACCGTCTTGCCGATCGCTTCGTTCATCTTGTCGATAAGACGACTCAACCCGAGAAGAAAATTCAAGGCGCGTCTCCGTTTTTCGTTTGTCTGGAGCTGGCCTTACTATGCCACGCGCTTGCAGGCTTCGCCAGTGCGTAACGGCGAGCAAAACTGGTATTACCTATTCACTCCCCATCGCTGGGCGGCGCGTAACCGCGATCCTCATGCTCGCCCTGCGGCAGCGAATCGCCAGCGTTGCCGGGAATGAAAACTTCCTCGTGCCTTTCAAGCTGAACGGGAGCGTCGGCGGGTGTCCTGGGCGAATCGGCAGGCTTCAAGCCGATCCAAAATATTGCAAGCGCGAAGGCGATGCCTTGGGCAAAGGGCAACAAGATGCGCTGACGTGAAGTCATCGTGCGTGCCAGGCCGGACAGCGGCGCAAAAATGAAGGCGGCCCCCAGCAGAAACGGCGGAATTCCATTGGCGAGCAACAGCGGCCCGGCCAAAGGAATTAACAGAATCGCCAGGGACATTGGCTCGATCAACAGGCCCAGAAGCGCCAGAGCGGCGGCCAGCGCCAGCAACAGCGTCATGGCGTTTCCACCGGGCAGAGCGGACAACAGCTTGTCCACAAACATTGCGCCGCCGATGCCTTGAAAGACGAGCATGAAGGCCGCCCCGGCGATCAAGGCGGAATAGATGACGGCAGAACGGCGCAAGGCCAGGTCGAGTTGATCGCCCAATCGGTCAAGCCGCACTTCCTTGGCAAGAAACCCCAGCCCCAAGGACAGGCCGACGCCAACCGCCCCCGCTTCCGCCGGGCTGGCCAGGCCAAACAGAATGATGGCCGGGATGGAAACCGCGGCAAGACCGGCAAAAATCGCGGGCGAAAGCGTAGGTTTGTTGTTGGTCTCGCCTTCAATGGCCGCCTCGTCGCTTCTCGCAAAGCCAAGAAGGAGCGCCAGACAAAGGCCGGGGACAATCATCGCCGACATCAGCGAAAGAACATTGATCGGCGCTTGGCTTTCTTGCGAAGCCTTGCCAATCAAATCGGCCAGCAGAACGAGAAAGGGCGACGCGGGGATGACCCGTTCCAGCAAGGCGGAAACGGCCGAGCCATGGCCTTTGTCGCCTCCGCCGCCCGCCATGGCCAGCAAAACGTCGCTGACGGGAAAGACAAGCCGCGACAAGCGCTGGCGCAAGGCGCAAAAAGCGCTCGTGCCTTGCAGAAAGGTTCCCGAAAGCGCCAGCAGAGGAATAGCCAGCAGGACTTCGTTTTCCAGAAGGCTCTTCAACTGCCCGGCCAAGTCTCCCATCAGAACGATATCGTAAACGCCAAGCGACTGCCCCATCGCCAGGCCTAGCAAGGCGCCGCCAGCCAAAACCAGGGGCGTCGGCAATCCCGCCAGCAAGCCGACCAGAACAAGAACCAACATCAAGGGGGCAAGAAAACCGGACTCGTCCATCATCAAGCCTGTCTAGGCCGTAAACGCATCAATCCGGCCAAGCCTTGCGAGAAAAGGCCCAAGGCTTCCAGCCCCAGAGCCAAAGCCCCCACATCGATGGCCAGACGCCACCACAGACTTTCCAATAGGCCGCTTGGCTCGCCGATCAATCCCGGAGCAGCAAGCGACAAAGATCCTGCGAACAGATCAAGCAGCAGCGCCCAAGGCAGCACGATGCCGAGACCGGCGCCGACCAGCAGCACGGACCGCGCATTTGGCGAAAGGAAGCGAAAAAGGAAGATGTCGTCGATGTCCGTTTTGAGCGCCACGCCGCTTCCCGCCAACATGACCAGCGCCGTGCACCAGACATAGGCGGGCGGCATGCCCACCTCTCCCGACCCAAGAAGATGGCGCAACAGAAGAACGGCGATCCCTGCCCCCGCCACGGCCAGCAACAGCCAGGATGCGGCATCGCCGATCCGTATACTTGCCCTTTCCGCCCAATTGGCAAGGCCCGCAAAAAAGCGCATGCCGAGCGCCTCCCCAAAATTTCTTATTCCCGTCACCCTATCAAACACATCAAGCGGATCGCAAGAAACCAATAAAAGATGCTTCAATTCCCTCTCATTATCTGGAGAATAGAGGGATGCCGAGATTACGCGATCCAGTCATTGTCGCCGCCTATTTGGCCTTGTATATGACCGCCGACATGGCGGCGGCGGCGCATCTCTTTGCCGACTTGTTGGCGCATCCTTGGAATGCGGCGCCCGCCATCAGCTTTGCCATAGCGGTGCGCCATGGCCGAAAGTGGCTGTGGTTCGCCTTTGTGGCTCCCCTGCTGGCCGGACTGATCGACGGCGGTTTTCTTGCCGCCCCCCTATCGGCCATCCTGCGCGCCGCAGCGGAAACCGCTGGCGCCGCCCTGGGCGTCATTCTGCTGCATCCAAGAAATTCCGCCCTCGTTTGCAGCTTGAAGCGACGGCGCGGCGTTTTCAGATTCCTGACGGCCGCCTGCGCGGCATCGGCCCTGACCTCGATCATTCTGGCAATTCCGCCTTTTCTGGAAACGAATTCCATTGAACCGGCAACGCTACTGTTTTTGTTTCACCTTGTGGCCATCCTGTCCATCGCCCCGCTTGTTCTTGTTTACGACAAATCTTGGAGACATGTCCGCTTCCAGGCGCTGCTTACCGGCGAAATCATCTTGCAGACCGGCGCGCTGGCCCTGATCGCCTGGGAAGTGTTCGGCCGGTTCGTCAACGAGGAAATCCACTTTTTCTATCTTCTCTTTTTGCCCTTCGCCTGGATCGCCACGCGCCATGGGCAAATCGGCGCAGCCTTGGCCTTGGGGGCCATCTACGTCGCCCCCGTCCTGACCGACCTTCTGTTCGGACACAACGACACGATGATCGTCGAGATGCAAATCCGCCTGGGCGTTCTGGCCGTGACAAGCCTGCTGTTTGGCGCCATGACCGCCGAGCGGCGCGACGCTGAGATGCGCATGCTGGAGCGCCAGACCGAGCTGGCGCATTTTCAACGCTTGAATGTGGGTTGGGAAATGGCGTCAGCCCTGGCGCACGAATTGAACCAGCCCCTGACGGCCGCCATGAACCTGACCCAGGCGGCCTTGCGACTTCTCAAAACGCCGTCGCCGGATATTGAGCGCGCCGCCAACGTCATGAGCATGAGCGTGGACAGGGTCGAGCGCGTGGGACAGATCATCCATGGCCTGCGCGACTTCATGCGCAAGGGAGAATTGACCCTGGCCGCCAACGCGATGTCCGACATGGCCGATGACGCCATCCGGCTCGTCTCGGCCGAAGCCAATGCCGCAGGTGTCGCAATCTTGTCATCCGGCATGTCGGCCCTGCCAGAGGTGATGGCCGACAAGACGCAAATCGTGCAGGTTCTGATCAATCTGTTGCGCAATGCCATCCAGTCCCTGACCTTGTCAAAAACCCCGCATCCGCAAATAACCGTTGCCGGAAGGATCGATATCGACATGATCGAAATATCGGTCGCCGACAGCGGTCCTGGAATGCCGAACGAAGTCATGGACCATCTGTTCGAGCCATTCGTCACCACCAAGGTGGCAGGAATGGGGTTGGGGCTTTCCATCAGCAAGTCTATACTGGAAGCGCATGAGGGAAGATTGTGGGCAGAAAACGCGCCCACGGGCGGCGCCATTTTTCGGTTCACCCTGCCCCTGGCGAAAAGGGATTTAGAGAATGCCTGACACACAGATTATCTTCGTAATCGACGATTCTGCCGATGTCCGAGAATCGCTGGCCATTCTTTTGGATTCTGCAGGCTATCGCAGCAAAACCTTCGCCTCGGCGCTCGATTTTTTGAAAGTGGTGCAGCCTGGCTGGGCGGGATGCATCGTGGCGGATGTGCGCATGCCCGGCATGACCGGCATTGAATTATTGAAGGATCTGCGCCTGCGCGGCATCCGTCTGCCCGTTATCATCATCACGGCGCACGCCGATGTGCCTATGGCGGTGGCCGCCTTGAAGGCTGGCGCCGTCGATTTCATTCAAAAGCCCTTTCGTGACGAAGTGCTGCTGTCGAGCATCCGAACGGCTCTGATGCCGCCGCTTAAGGACTCGGCTGCGCAATCCGCAGCAAGCAACGGCTTCAATATGGATATTCTAAGCCCCAGGGAGCAGGATGTTTTGCTGCTGCTGGTGGCCGGTCACCCCAACAAGGTGGTGGCGGAAAGACTGGGGATCAGCACCCGAACCGTCGAAGTCCATCGCGCGCACATCATGGAAAAAACCGGCGCCAAAAACATCGCCGAGCTTGTGCGCCTAGCCTGCGCCGTGGCCAGCTGACTCTGGCTGGAACAAACGGAATACGTCTTGTTACGTAACAGTCCCAATTGAGACCGTTTCAGAGGTCAGTCTATATTAGATATGACTAAGTTACCTGGAATTCCAGGAATCGCGGAGGATTTCAAGCAGTGTCTATTTCTCAGTCCGCCCGCTTCGGCTGGATGCGGAGCGTGTTGCCGTTTCTCTCTTGGATGCCCTTAATCAACAAGCGCACCGTTGGCTCCGATTTGTCGGCAGGCTTGACCGGCGCCATCGTGGTTCTGCCGCAAGGCGTCGCTTTTGCCACCATCGTAGGCATGCCGCCGGAATATGGTTTGTATGCGGGCATCATCCCGGCCATCGTGGCGGCCCTGTTCGGATCGAGCTGGCATTTGGTGTCCGGGCCGACCACGGCGGCATCGCTGGTCTTGTTCTCTTCGCTCTCGGCCCTGGCCGAGCCTGGTTCTGCGGACTATGTGAAACTGGCGCTGACCCTGGCCATGATGGTGGGGCTGTTGGAATTGGCCCTTGGACTGTTTCGTCTGGGATCGATCGTCAATTTCATCTCGCACTCAGTGGTGATCGGATTCACGGCAGGGGCAGGCGTGTTGATCGCCGCCAATCAGATCAAGAATTACTTCGGCTTGCCGATTCCCCGCGGGGCGCATTTCTTAGACATTTTCATCTATCTGTTCACGCATCTAAGCGCCATTTCCTGGGCCGTGGCCGGTGTGGCGACGACAACGCTGCTTAGCGGCATTTTAGTGCGCCGCTATCTGCCCAAAATCCCCTATATGATCGTTGCGATCTTGGCGGGCAGTCTGCTTTCGGTTGCTCTCAATTTCTGGTTTGCGGCAGGCATTCCCACCGTCGGCGCCCTACCCGCCAGCTTACCGCCCCTCTCGGCGCCCAGCTTCGATCCAGCGGTCTGGAAGCAGTTGGCTTCGCCCGCCCTTGCCGTCACCCTGTTCGCCCTGACCGAGGCCTTGTCGATTTCCAGGGCGCTGGCCGTGCGCAGCGGCCAGCACATCAACGGCAATCAGGAATTCATTGGCCAGGGCCTGTCCAACGTCGCGGGCAGTTTCTTCTCGGCCTATGTCGCCACGGGATCGTTCAACCGCAGCGGCCTCAATTTCGATTCGGGAGCCAAGACGCCGCTGGCCGCCATCATCGCTGGCGCCGCCCTTGCCTTGATCGTCGTCCTTGTCGCCCCCTTCGCCGCCTATATGCCAAACGCCGCCATGGCTGGCGTCTTGATGCTGGTTTCCTATGGCCTGATCGATCAGCACCATATCCGTCAAATTCTAAAGACCAGCCGGGCGGAAAGCGCTGTCTTGCTGGTGACTTTCTTTTCCACGCTGTTTCTTGAGTTGCAAGAAGCGATTTTCGCGGGCGTTCTGCTGTCGCTGCTGCTTTATCTCAACCGCACATCGCATCCTAAAATCAGCATCCGGGTCCCCGACCCGGATCATGCATCGCGCAAATTCATCACGAATCTGGCTTTGCCCGAATGTCCGCAGTTGCGCATCGTGCGCATCGACGGCTCGCTGTTTTTCGGCGCGGTCAATTATTTCCAGGAAACCCTGCGCACCTACGAGCAGGAGCACCCCGAGCAAAAGCGTCTGATGATCGAAATGTCGGGGGTCAATTTCGTCGATATCGCGGGCGCAGAAGCCTTGGCCCAGGAAGCGAAGCGTTTTAGAAAACGCGGCGGCGCGCTCTATCTTCTGAACACCAAGGCAAGCGTGACCGAAACCTTGCATCAGGGCGGCTATGACGCCGAGATTGGGGCCGCGAATTTCTTTCATTCAAAAACGCAGGCCCTGCGCAACATCTATCCGCAGCTTGACCATGACATCTGCAAATCCTGCAAGCAGCATGTCTTCATTGAATGCAAGCTGGCGGGACGCAAGGAGCCTATGGAAGACGCCGCCTGAAACCGCATTCCCGCAGGCGTAACGCCTGCGGGAAGCGTTAGCCAAGCTCAGATATAATCGACCGTCGTCATCATGCCCGCCGCCATATGGAACAGATTATGGCAATGCAAGGGCCAGCGGCCAGGATTGTCGGCGTCGAAAGCCACCGTCACCTCGCCCATGGCGGCAGGAACGAGAACCGTATCTCGCATCGCCCCCTTCACACGCTGGGAACCAAGCGCCACCACCTGGAAATGATGGCCATGCAGGTGCATGGGATGGGCCATCATCGAATGATTGAGCATGGTCAGCTCGATCCGTTCGCCCTTTTTCACCTTCAAGGGATCGTCCTGGCCATAGGTCTTTCCGTTCATCGTCCAAACATAACGGCCCATGATCTCGCCCAATTCGACCATCAGCTTGCGGTCGGGCGCTTTTTCGGGCAAGGACCTTACGGCGGTCAACCGTCTTTCCAGCGACAGATCCAATAGCCTGGATGCCGCCTTGCCTTCGCCCGACAGTTTGCTCACCTTGGCGCCGTTCGTCGCCAGAATGACGCCCGTCCGCTCGATAGCCGCCTCACGCAGGGCCAGGATGGGAAAGGCTCCGCCATCCTTCGGAATATCCAGCAGCAGATCAATCCGCTGCCCCATGGATAAAGGAAAGCTGCTGCCCTGAACGGGCCTGACCGGATTGCCATCGACGCTTAACGTCATCGCCGCCAAGCCGCCGGTGTCGATGGTAAATGCCGTGGTGGTCGCCCCATTGATGATGCGCAGACGCACCCGCCCCCCCTTCTCGACTTTCACGATTTCTGGATCGTCCAAGGTGCGGTCGTTGGCGAGATAGGCGTCGTAATCGACATCGTTGGCATGGCCCATGGTCATGGGAGCGGCTTGGCCGCCATGCCCCATATGCGCGCCATGCTCATGCCCTGTCGTGCCGTGCCGGGGAGCCACGGCAGGCATCGAATGTCCGGCATGTCCGCCGCCACCGCCTTGCAGCGTCTTCAACAATTCATCGGGCAAGGTGAAGGCGAAGTCGTGCAGCAAGATCACCACCTCTTGCACATCGTCCTTTGCATCCTCGCGCACGATCAACGGCGCCGCCATCAGAAGCTGTTCTTGCAGGCCGTGATGCGAATGCATCCAGTGGGTGCCGGGACGCAACGGAAAATCATAATCCCAGCTCTGGCCGTTCGGGATCGGGTCTTGCCCAATGCCGGGCACGCCGTCCTGCGCCACCGGCGGCGTCTGGCCGTGCCAGTGGATCAGGCTGGGTTCGCCCGCTTGGTTGGTCAGGCGCACCCTAAAGCGCTCTCCCGACTTGGCGCGAACGCCTTGGGTGCCGTCGGGCTGGCGAATGGCGAAAACGCTGGCCGGTTTGCCCTTGACCTCAAGCGTGCGTTTTTCGATGGTCAGTTGGACAGGCGCTGCGGCCTGCGCGTATTTCGGCAATGTGGCCCAGGCGCTTGCCATGGCCGTGGCCGCCAGCAACTGGCGGCGTGAAAGATCGATCATGTCATCCTCGTGGTTCTATCGTTGAAATCGAAAGATCAGGCGAGAATGGCGGATTTGGGAGGCGGCGTTTCAAGGGGGATCGGCAGGCTGTCGGCCCACTCGGAAGACAAGGGCGGATAGGCGCTGAAAGCCAAGCGCGTAGGAAGCGCCAAAGGTTCGCTCAGCATCACGGCCATGCCCTGGCAAGCCTGGCAGGCGGCGGCCTTCATAGGTTTGTGGTCGGTGGGAAGATTGCCCTCATGGCAATCGCCATGAGACATTTGCGCTTGATCGGGCATAGGCGCGCTGGACAAGGCAAGAACCGGCGGCATGGCGTGCGAAACCAGCAACGCCAAGGCCAATAGGCCGCTTGCCAACCACCTGCCCCATCTGCCCTTAGCCATCGTCATGACATTAGTCTTAGTCATGTTTACGGCGCGTTCAAGGAAAGAATCGTCACCCGTCGAAGCGGTTCGAGCGCGGAAAGCCCGTCGGCGGCAGACGGCCTGCCTGGGCGCGTTCGCCGATCCAGGGACCCAGGTCCGTTTCCGTGCGCACGCGGCCGCCAGAAATCCAGCTAAGGCCTTCCTTTCTCACGAAGACCTTAAGGTCGGACAGATGCGCATCCTTATAGCGCTGCAAGATCACGCCGCGTCCCTTGCCCATTTCAGGCACCTGATTCAGCGGGAAGATCAGCATCTTGCGGTTCTCGCCGATGATGGCGACATGATCGCCATCGGCGGGAACGGCGAACATCGCTTTGTCGTCGTCATCCAGATTCATCACCTGCTTGCCGGTTCTGGTCGAGGCCAGAACTTCGGTTTCCTCGACCACGAAGCCGCGCCCAAGCGCCGAAGCCAGCAGCAGTTTGTCGCCCGGCTTGTGAACGACCAGTGTCACGATTTCGGCATCGTTGGGCAGATCGATCATCAGGCGAATGGGTTCGCCATGGCCGCGCCCCTTGGGCAGCTTGTCGCCCGACAGGGTATAGAAACGACCGTTCGAGGCGAAAACCAGGATCTTCGAGGTGGTGGCAGCAGGCAGGATGAAAGCCGGACCATCTCCTTCCTTGTATTTCAGTTCCGCCGTGTCTTCCAGATGGCCCTTCATGGCGCGCACCCAGCCCTTTTCGGAAAGCACGACCGTCAGTTCCTCGTGCTCGACCATGGCTTCCATGGGCACGTCGATCACCGGCGGCGGGCCGGATATGTCGCTGCGCCGTTTGCCAAGCGCCGTTTCCGGGCCGAATTTCTTGCGGATATCTTTGATTTCGGCGCCGATGGCGCGCCAACGCTTGGCCTCGTCGGCCAGCAAGGATTCCAACTCGGTCTTTTCGGCGCTCAAGCGGTCATGCTCGCGCTTGATCTCGATTTCTTCCAGCTTGCGCAAAGCCCGCAAGCGCATGTTCAAGATGGCTTCCGCCTGAACGTCCGACAGCTTGAACTTCTTCATCAGCGCGGGCTTGGGTTCATCCTCGTTGCGGATGATCTTGATCACCGCGTCCAGGTTGAGATAGGCCACCAGATAGCCGCCCAACACTTCCAGGCGATGATCGATGCGGCCCAGCCTGTGCCTGGCGCGGCGCTCCAACACCACCATGCGGTGATCGAGGAAAGCGCGCAGAACTTCCTTTAAATTCATGACGCGCGGCACGCCGTCGCCGTCCAGCACATTCATGTTGAGCGAGATGCGCGTTTCCAGGTCGGTCTGGCGGAACAATTGCTCCATCAACACTTCCGGCTGCGCCGTGCGGTTCTTGGGTTCGAAAACGACGCGCACGATATCGGTCGATTCATCGCGCACGTCGGCCAGCAGCGGCAGCTTCTTCTCGGTCAACAAACCGGCGATGCGCTCGATCAGCTTGGCCTTCTGAACCTGATAGGGAATTTCCGTGACCACCACCTGCCACAGGCCGTGCTTGAGCTTCTCGACCTCCCAGCGGGCGCGCAGACGGAAACCGCCGCGCCCGGTGCGATAGGCTTCCAAGATGTTCTCGCCGGGTTCCGCCAGGATGCCGCCAGTGGGAAAATCGGGGCCGCGCACGAACTGCACCAGTTCGTCCACCGAACAGCCGGGCTTCTTGATGATGTGCGACAGGGCGTCGCAAAGTTCCGAAACATTGTGCGGCGGGATATTGGTCGCCATGCCGACCGCAATGCCCGACGAGCCATTGGCCAGCAGATTGGGGAAGGCCGAGGGCATGACCACGGGTTCGGATTCCGACCCGTCATAGGTGGGCCTGAAATCGACGGCGTCTTCATCAAGCCCATCCATCAGGGCCTGGGCCACAGCCGTCAGTTTCGATTCCGTATATCGCATGGCGGCGGCGTTATCGCCGTCGATATTGCCGAAATTGCCCTGCCCTTCCACCAGCGGATAACGCACCGCGAAGTCCTGGGCCAAGCGCACCATCGCCTCGTAGACGGCGGAATCGCCGTGCGGGTGATATTTACCGATGACGTCGCCGACCACGCGCGCGCATTTCTTGAAGCCGGACTCGGGGTCCAACTTCAATTGGCGCATGGCGTACAGGATGCGACGATGCACGGGCTTCAGCCCGTCGCGCACATCGGGCAGCGAACGGGAAACGATGGTCGATAAGGCATAGGCCAGATAGCGCTCGCTAAGCGCATCGGCCAGACCGGTATCGCGGATTTCGCCGCCATTGGGGGACAGTTCGTTCATGGGGGCTAGATATAGTGGGTATCAGCCCAAACGGTCAACAAGCCGTGTGCGCGCCGCAGGCAAAGGGCGGCCCAAATGGTTGAAAAGCCAGGATTCCAAGAAAAAACCCGTCAGTTTCAGGCCATCGGCAATGCTGCCGCCCTCCTCCTCGACTAGAAATCCCGGCAACTTCAACAACTTGTCCTTCCATGGCTCGCCCGCAGACAAGCTGACGGCCCGGCCAGACTTGGGCGAGACATAGGCCAATTGGTCATTCATGCCCGTAGCGGCGCAGCAAGATAGATCGATGCCGAAGCCCAGTTCGGCCAGCAGGATCATCTCCCAGCGGATATAAGCCTGCTCCCAGCCCTCCTCGCCCAGAATGACCAGCAGGGCGGAAAGCGAATCGAACAGCTCGGTATGCGGCTCGCGCTCGGGCAAGGCCGTTTCCACCAACGACAGGGCTGAAATCAGGGCCGCCAGACGGGCCGGATGAACCAAATGGCGCGCGGCGTGGTTGGTTCGCACCTCGCAAGCCAACGAACCCAGTTGATCCTCAAGCCTAGCCCGCCAGACGGCGTGAACGTGGTTGCCGGGTTCATACTGACCCGCCGCCCTTTTGCCAGCCCCGCCCCGCACTAGGCCAGCATGACGGCCATGCTCGCGGGTGAGCAGGCTGACGATCAGCCCGCTTTCGCCGAATTTGCGCGTTGTCAGAACGATGCCGTCGTCTGTCCAGTCCATTGCAGGAGGCTGGGGTTAAGCAACTAAACGCGCATGGGCAATTTCCTTGTGCCCCACCGGACGTACGGCCGTTGATGGCACAGTAACAACCGAGACGGTCTCTCCGGTCAGGGTTGAGAATTCTACTTCGTAACCGGCACCGTCCTCATGAACCATCACAACGCAGCCGACATCACCCGCTTCCAATCCCGCTTCAGGGATCGCTTCGGTCAATACGACAGCATCGAGTTCCTTGATCATATTCAACCTCGTCGAACCGGATAGGCCGTTACCAATCTTGGCTTGTTGTCGCCGGACGCCACGAACCAGACCGCGTGCAAAACCGGTTTTCGTCCATCCGGGCAGGACAATTCCCCCTCGACAATATACTTCATCCCAAATTTTGTCTCTGCTTTCGTGACAATCAGGCCTGTTCCGGCATGATCAAGCAAGGCTTGGCACAGACGCTCCCACTCTTCAGCCCCAAAGCCAAATCTTTTGAAAAAGGATGCTTTCGCCCGACCTGTCGGATGCGTATCCGACAGCAAGTATAGGACAATCTTGTTATCTTCGATAATTGCCTGACGGGCATTCGGCAAGCGCAATGTCATGGGGCCTACGCCTCGAAATCCAATCCCCAGGTGGAATAGCGCTCGCGGTCTTCCTGCCAGTTTTCGCGCACCTTGACGAACAAGAACAGATGTACCTTGCGTTCCAGCAACTGTTCCAACTCCTGGCGCGCAGCGCTGCCGATGGCTTTGACCATGGCGCCCTTGTCGCCCAGCACGATGGATTTTTGGCCGTCGCGCTCGACATAGATCGTCACGTCGATCTTGGCGCTGCCGTCCCGGCGCTCTTCCCAAGCCTCGGTTTCCACCGTCGCCTGATAGGGCAGTTCCTGATAGAGCTTGTGATAGAGCTGTTCGCGCACCACTTCGGCGGCCAGCAGGCGCTGGGGCATGTCGGACAGTTCATCCTCGGGATACAGATAGGGGCCTTCCGGCATCAGTGATGCCAGCTTGTCGATCAGCACGTCGCAGCCGTCGCCGGTCAGGGCCGAGATCATGAACACCTCATCGAAACAGCCTTCGCCATGCAGGGTTTCGGCCAGCTTCAACAGCTTGCCCTTGTCGGACTGATCAACCTTGTTGAGCGCCAGCAAGGCGCGCTTCTTCTGTTCCTTCAAACGCGAAACGATGGCTTGGCTTTCGGCATCGAATCCCTTGCGCGCATCGATCAGCAGCAACAGCACGTCGGCATCCTCGGCCCCTGTCCAGGCCGCCGCCACCATGGCGCGGTCAAGCCTGCGCTTGGGCGCAAAGATGCCCGGCGTGTCCATCAGCACCACCTGACATTCGCCATGCATCACGATGCCCAGGACGCGGGTGCGCGTGGTCTGCACTTTCGATGAAACGATGGACACTTTGGAACCGACCAACTGATTGACCAGCGTCGATTTTCCGGCATTGGGAGCGCCCAGAACGGCGACGAATCCGGCTTTTGTCATGCATCTACCCTATCCAACAACGACCTAGCGGCCAACTGCTCGGCGGCGCGCTTCGAAGCCCCCTCGCCCGACGCAGCGTAGCCGCCAACCTGAACCTTGACCTCGAATCTTGGATCATGCGCCGGGCCGCTCTGCCCCACAACCGTATAGACGGGCAAGCCCAGCGAACGCGCCTGGCTCCATTCCTGCAACGCCGTCTTGGCGTCCTTGGGCGGCGTCAGGTCCAAAGACAGCATCGGCTCCCACAGGCGCAAGGCCAAGGCCTCGGCTGGGGCCAATCCACCATCTTGGTAGATGGCGCCCAGCAAGGCCTCCATCACGTCGCCAAGCGCCGACGAACTGCCCTGGCCGCCAGCGTCGAACTCGCCCTTGGAGAATTTGATGAAAGGGCCGATGTCCAGCGTCCGCGCCGCCTTGGCCGCCGTTTCGCGGCTAACCAATTGGGCATGGCGCTTGGCCAGATCGCCCTCGGCTTCTAGGGGAAAGCGTTCGATCAACAAACGTGCCACCACCAAGCCCAGCACGCGATCGCCCAGGAATTCCAGACGCTGATAACTGGGGGACAGAGCCGACGACGCGCTGGGATGCGTCAGCGCCTCGGTCAACAGCCTCGTATTTTTGAAGTGATAGCCCAGGCGCTTTTCGATATCCCGGCTCATTAACGGACGGGACTGAAGAAGCGGGCGAAACGCGTGGCCGACGGCCATTTCCAGAATTCGAACAGGCTGGCCGATCCATCGGTCGAGAACCACAGGAACTCCGCCCGGCCCACCAGATTTTCCGACGGGATATATCCCACTTCCGACAGGAAACGGCTGTCCTTGGAATTGTCGCGGTTGTCGCCCATGGCGAAGAAATGGTTCTCGGGAACCACATATTCGTGCGTATCGTCCTGGGGCAGCATGTCGCTGATCTCGATGATCGGATGCACCCGCCCACCCGGCAGCGTTTCCAGATACTGGACCATGCGCGTCGTGTTGCCATGCTCGTTCTTGAAGACGAAATCGGCGACGCGCTCGCGCTTCACCGCTTCGCCATTGATATGCAGGATGCCGCTCTTCACCTGAATGCGGTCGCCCGGCAGACCCACGATGCGCTTGATGTAGTCGGTCTTGTTGTCGGTGGGCAATTTGAACACAGCCACGTCGCCGCGCTCGGGCGTGCCTTTGAAAAGCCGCCCTTTGAAGGGGGCCGCGCTGAAGGGAAAGGAATGTTTCGAATAGCCGTAGGAAAATTTCGACACGAACAGATAGTCGCCCACCAGAAGCGTGGGAATCATCGACCCCGAGGGAATATTGAACGGTTCATAGGCCAAGGTGCGAATGCCAAGGGCGATCAATCCCGCATAAAGCACGGTCTTCGTGGTTTCGCTCCAGGAACCTTCCTGGGGCTTGGGCTTTTTGCGCGCCTGGTTGCTGGCGAAGAATCGGGAAATATTGAAATCCACTGGCGAAATCCTAGTTATTCAGTCCGGGATGAAGCCAGTCCTGACCTTTAATGTCAAGGGCGCCCTATCGCGCCATTATCCCATTGCTTTTCTTGTAGATATAACGAGCTATGGGGTAAGCGTTCCTTATGCGGGGTGCCTTCGCTTGTTCAGACGCCTAACTTTCTTCTCCCTGGGTCTTGTCATGGCCGGTTTCGCCTGGGGCTTTTTCGTCGAACCGGACCTGCTGCATGTCAGGCGTTGGAACGTTCAATCGCCAACCTGGCCGAAGGACGCGCCCGAACTACGCATCCTGACGATCGCCGATCCGCATCCTGGCGCGCCCCATATCGACGAGGCGAAAATTGAGCGCGTTGTCGCCATGGCGAACGCAGAAAGACCCGATATTGTGATTCTGATGGGCGACTATATCGCGGGCGGCCTATTCACCCGCTTCGTTCCGCCGGAAACCACGGCTCGACTGTTTTCAAGCCTAAAAGCTCCGCTGGGCGTCTATACCATCCTTGGCAATCATGATTGGTGGCTGGATGGCGGGCGCGTCGCCCGAGCCTTCGAAGCCGAGGGTATTGCCGTGCTTGAAAACAAATCCATCGCGCTCAAATGGCGAGGCGGCGATATCTGGCTGGCAGGCATTGGCGACAAAACGACGGGACATGACAGGCCAGACATGGCCTTGGCGAACATTCCAGATCATGCCCCGCTCATTGTGGCGATGCACCATCCGGACAGTTATCCGGAACTGCCAAGGCGAGCCGGATTGGCCCTGACCGGACACACACATGGCGGACAGGTCAATCTGCCCCTGCTGGGACGCTTGGTCGTTCCCTCAATCTACGGACAACGCTATGCCTACGGCTTGATCGACGGCGACTTGGGGCCGCTGGTGGTCAGCGGCGGCATCGGCACCAGCATCATTCCCGTCCGTTTCGGAACGATTCCCGAAATCACCCTGATAACCTTGAAAGCGGCACCGCCTCGATAAGGACGATGGCCTCGGCCAAGGGCGGCTCGTCGGTCATGGTAAGGTGAATGACCGGCTTGTAGCCGGGCGGCGTCATCTCGTGCAAGCGCTTGAGCGCCCCGCCGGTCAGTTCCAACGTCGGCTGACCGGTCTCCAGATTGACCACCCCCAAGTCGCGCCAGAAAACGCCCTTGCGAAAGCCGGTGCCCAAGGCCTTGGAACAGGCTTCCTTGGCGGCGAAACGTTTGGCCAGCGTCGCGGCTGGATCGGCCCGCTTCATGGCCTTGGCGATTTCTGTGGGCGTGAAGATGCGATTCAGAAAGCGCTCGCCATAGCGCTGCAACGTCTGTTCGATGCGCCGGATGTCGGCCAGATCGTTGCCGATGCCTAATATCACGACCGCGCCTCGTCCATCAGGCGTCGCATTTCCCTGATGCTGGCTTCCAGCCCCACGAACAGGGCCTCGCCCATCAGAAAATGGCCGATGTTCAGTTCAACGATATTTGCAATGGCCGCCACCGGTTTCACGTTGGCATAGGTCAGCCCATGTCCGGCATGGCATTCCAGGCCGATCTCTGCGGCCAGCGCCGCCGCCGACCTTATGCGGTTCAATTGCTCGCCCTCGCCGCCGCCCGCTTCGGCATAGGTGCCGGTATGCAGCTCGATGACCGGAGCGCCCGCCGCCTGGGCGGCGCGCACTTGGCGTTCGTCGGGTTCGATGAACAGCGAAACCCGGATGCCAGCCTGCTTCAAGCGCGCAGCAACGTCGGAAATGCGCGCCAGATCGCCCGCCACTTCCAATCCGCCCTCGGTGGTGCGCTCAGTGCGCTTTTCCGGCACCAAGCAGCAGGCATGTGGCTTCGTGCGAAGGGCAATCTCGACCATTTCGTCAATCGCCGCCATTTCCAGATTGAGCGGCCTGGACAATTGCGCCATCAGTCGCGAGATATCGCTATCGACGATATGACGTCGGTCCTCGCGCAGATGGGCCGTGATGCCGTCGGCCCCCGTCTTCTCGGCCAGCAGCGCCGCCTGAACGGGATCGGGGTGAATCCCCCCCCTGGCATTGCGCAGCGTGGCAACGTGGTCGATGTTGATTCCCAGGCGTTGATAAGCAAGCGTCATGGCGTATCTCGCGTCGGTTGGGTCAACTGCGCGCCCGATCGACCGAACTGATTTCCGGCGTGGCGCGAAGCGCTGCAATGATGTTGGTCAGATGGCGAACGTCATGCACTTCGACATCGACCATCAGTTCGAAAAAGTCGGCCGAGCGGTTGGTGATCTTCACATTGGTGATATTGCCTTTGTTCTTGGCGATCACGGTCGCCAGCGTGCCCAGGCTGCCTTGCTCATTGGCCACCACCATGCTGATGCGCGACGTATGCGACTTGATCTCGGCCCCGGCATCCCAGGCAATATCCAACCAGCGTTCTGGCTGATCTTGCAAATTCGACAGCATGTCGCAATCGATGGTGTGGATGGTAACACCCCGACCCGTGGTGATGATGCCCACGATGCGATCACCCGGCAGTGGATGACAGCATCCGGCGAAGTGCATGGCCATGCCGGGAATCAGCCCCTTGATGGGCACCGCATTTTCATGCTTGCCAGATTGCTTCGTTTTGTCCTTCTGCTTGGGCAAGGGCACGACATTGGGGGCGTGCTGATGTTCCTTCAGCCCCGGATAGACGGCCAGCAGAACCTCGCGCCCGGTATGGTGGCCCTCGCCCACCTCGACGATCAGATCGTCGGCGCTGGCCGCCTTGAACTGCCTCAACACGCCGTCCAGGGCCTTGTTGGTCAGGTCGTAGCCTTCCTGCCGGAAAGCCTTGCTCAAAATTTCCCGGCCCAAGGCCAGAAACTGGCTGCGCTGCTGATTGCGGATAAAACGTCGGATGCAGGCTCTGGCCTTGCCGGTGACGACGAAACGCTCCCATGCAGGCTGCGGCGTTTGCGCCTTCGAGGTCAGAATTTCGACCTGATCGCCGTTGACCAGCGCCGCTTTCAAGGGGACCATGCGTCCATTCACCTTGGCGCCGACGCAAGTGTCGCCTACCTGGCTGTGAACGGCATAGGCGAAATCGACCGGGCAGGCTCCGCGGGGCAGCGCGATCAAGTCGCCCTTGGGCGAGAAGCAGAATACTTGGTCTTGGAACATCTCGAGCCTTGTATGCTCAAGAAATTCCTCAGGCCCCGAAGCATGGTCCAGAATGTCCAGCAGTTCTCTCAGCCAGCGATACTGGCGCCCGTCGGTATTGGGGCCGCCATCCTTATAGTTCCAATGCGCCGCCACGCCCAGTTCGGCCACTTCATGCATGTCGCGCGTTCTGATCTGCACTTCGATGCGCTGATGTTCAGGCCCCAGAACGCCGGTATGCAGCGACTTGTAGCCATTGGGCTTGGGCAGGCTGATGTAATCCTTGAAGCGGCCGGGAACCACCGGATAATGGCTGTGCAACACGCCCAAGGCCCTGTAGCAGCCATCGACATTGTCCACGATGATGCGAAAGGCCATGATGTCGGACAATTGCTCGAATCCGACGTCCTTCCTTTGCATTTTGCGCCAGATCGAATAAGGCGTTTTCTCGCGGCCCGAAATTTCCGCCACCAGCTTGTTGCCTTTCATCACGTCATCCAACTCGGCCAGAATGTGGCCGATCAGGTTGCCGCCGCTTTGCTTCAAGAAATCCAATCTGTTGGTGATCGACTGGCGCACGTCGGTGTGCAATTCGCCGAAGGCAAGGTCTTCAAGCTCGTTCTTGATTTCCTGCATGCCGATGCGCTCGGCCAGCGGCGCATAGATCTCCATCGTCTCCATGGCGATGCGCTTGCGCTTTTCGGGATTTTCGATGTAGTGCAGCGTGCGCATATTGTGCAGCCGGTCGGCCAGCTTGACCAACAGAACGCGGATGTCCTCGCTCATGGCCAGGACCAATTTTCGGAAATTCTCGGCCTGCTTGTTGGCTTGGTCCGACGTCAGTTCTAGGCGCGTCAGCTTGGTCACACCATCGACCAGACGCGCGATATCGGCTCCAAAAATCTTTTGTATTTCTTCAAGCGTCGAGGTGGTGTCCTCGATCACGTCATGCAGCAGGGCCGTGATGATCGAGGCGCCGTCCAGATGGAACTGGGTCAGAATGCCCGCGACTTCGATGGGATGCGAGAAATAGGGATCGCCCGAGGCGCGCTTCTGCGCGCCATGCATTTTCATGGCGTAAACGTAAGCACGGTTGATGGCATCCTCGTCTGCGGACGGATCGTAGGCCTTAACGCGCTCGACGAGTTCGAATTGCCGGATCATCCGCTGTCCAGAGGGAGTAGGTTAAGCCTCCTCGCCCGGCGCGATGTCTTCAAACCCGGTCATTTCGGGTTCTTCCTCGACGGTCAGGCCGTCCTCGGCCACTTCCTCGTCGATATTGGCCTCGCCCACGTCCAAAGCCATGTCGGCGGCCGCCAGCCCTTCCAGATTGTCGTCTTCGGGCTGGTCGTTCTCGACATGCTTTTGCAGCCCTTGCACCAGCGAGTTCTTGAGAACTTCGAGGCTGACCGTTTCGTCGGCGATCTCGCGCAGCGCCACAACGGGATTCTTGTCGTTGTCGCGGTCCACGGTCAAGTGCGAACCGGTGGAAATGTCTCGGGCGCGCTGGGCGGCCAACATCACCAGTTCAAAACGGTTGGGGATCTTTGTGACGCAATCTTCTACGGTTACGCGGGCCATTGCTGGGTCAACTCCTAGCCGGGAGATTAGGGAATATATAGTTCATTGCAGGCGACAAGCCAAGCCGTGGGGTTGTTATTGCCCCTCGGAAGGTTCGGGCCGCCTCGTGAAGACTTGATCGATCAGTCCGAAGGTTTTGGCGTCTTCGGCCGTCATGTAGTTGTCGCGCTCCATGGCGCGTTCGATGACGTCGAGGGCTTGGCCGGTGTGGTTAACGTAAATTTGGTTCAAGCGGGCGCGCAAGGCCAGAATTTCACGCGCCTGAATTTCGATGTCGGTGGCCTGCCCCCTGGCTCCGCCCGAGGGCTGGTGAACCATGATGCGCGAATTGGGAAGCGCATAGCGTTTGCCAGCGGCCCCGGCGGCCAGCAGCAGCGATCCCATCGAAGCGGCTTGGCCAATACAGACCGTGGACACTTGGGGACGGATGAACTGCATGGTGTCGTAGATGGCCAGCCCCGAAGTGACGACGCCGCCCGGCGAGTTGATGTAGAACGAGATGTCTTTGTTGGGGTTCTCGGACTCCAAGAACAGCAACTGGGCGCAGATCAGGCTGGCGGTGTAATCCTCGACCTGACCGGTCAGGAACACGATGCGCTCCTTCAGCAGGCGCGAATAGATGTCATAGGACCGCTCGCCCCGGCTGGTCTGTTCGACCACCATGGGGACCAGCGTGTTCATATAGACGTCAACGGGATCGCGCTCGTTCATGCTCATCAAGCCTCCTCGGCCTTCTTTTTGGCGGTTTTCTTCTTGGGCTTGTCGGCGGACTGGGCGGGCGCGTCATCGTCTTGCATCAATTCGTCGCGCGAGGATGGCTTGTCGCTTATCTGCGCCAGCTCCAAGATGAAATCGACCACCTTCTCTTCCAAAAGCGGCGCCTTCAGGGCTTCGATCGCATCAGGATTTTCACGGTAATACTTGAAGACCATGGCTTCTTGACCGGGGAAGCGGCGGGCTTCGGCCACCAAGGCGCGGTTCAGATCGTCTTGCTGGATCTGGACATTGTTCAGGCGGCCCACTTCGGCCAGCAGAATGCCCAAACGCACCCGACGAGCGGCAATAGCCTGATATTCGGCCTTCAACTCGTCCTCGCTCTTGGCCTTGTCTGCCTCGTCGAGTTGGTCCTTGGCCTTGGCGTCCTCGATCTGCTTCCAGATGGCCTGGAACTCCGAGTCCTGAAGACCAGCCGGGACCGGGAAATCATGGCCATCGGCCAGCTTGTCGAGCAAAGCGCGCTTCAGCTTCATGCGGGCCAGACGCTCGTAATCGCGCTCGATCTGCTCCTTGATGGCGTTCTTGACCGCATCAAGATTCTCCAGACCCATGGTTTTGGCCATTTCGTCGTCGATCTTGGCCGGAACCTTCTTCTTGATGGCGTGCAGCTTAACCTCGAACACCACAGGCTGGCCTGCCAGCTTGGCGTTTTGATAGGCCTCGGGGAAAGTGACATTGACCTTGATCTCGGCCCCCACCTTGGCGCCGATCAGCTGTTCTTCGAAACCGGGGATGAAGGTGTTCGACCCCAGTTCAAGCTCGTAGCCTTCGGCGGTGCCGCCCTGGAAGGCCTCGTCGCCCAGCTTGCCCATGAAATCGATCACCACGATGTCGCCAGACTGCGAGGGACGGTCTTCCGTCACCGCCTCGCTGGTCGAGCGCGACTGCGCGAATTGCTCAAGCGCCTCGGCGATTTCGGATTCCTGGGCTTCGACCTTCAAGCGCTCCAGCGAGATGGACTTGAAATCCATCGGCGTGAATTCGGGCAAGGTCTCCAGGGCCACGGTGAATTCCAGATCGCCGCCCTCGGCGAAGCTTGTCACTTCGATGTTGGGACGCATGGCCAGTTTCAGGTTGTTCTCGCTGACCGCCTGATTGGCGCCCTGATTGACGGCCTGTTCCAGGACTTCGCTCATCACCGAAGAACCATACTTTTTGCGCAGGATCGGCATCGGAATTTTGCCGGGGCGAAAACCGGGCACCTTGGCCTGCTTGCCAACCTCGGTCAGGCGGCCGACCAGCAAGGTCTCAATCTGTCCCGCGGGCACGGTCACTTTGTAGGAACGCTTGAGTCCGTCAACATTGGTCTCGGTAACTTGCATCGACTGCCAATCCTTGATGAAAATGAAAACATGCGTGTAGAGTCTGCGCAGGTAGGCATCGCACGGGCTTGGATGGTGCGGGCGAAGGGACTCGAACCCCCACGCCTTGCGGCAATGGAACCTAAATCCATCGCGTCTACCAGTTCCGCCACGCCCGCGCCTTTCAGCCAAGCCGCGCTTGCCGAAGCCCGCTCCTATAGCATAAGCGCTTTAAGGTAAACAGGTAAAATCGAGGCTGAGTTGGTCGCCCCCTTGTAATCCAGGGCGGCAAAGATATATATCCTTATTAAATATGCTGGAATTTCTGGTGCGCTGCGGTCAACTATGGTAACAAATCATACGTTGTTTCCACGATGCGCACGGCTTTGATTGCGCCATATAGGCTGAAGACGCGGGACCAAACAAGAAAGTTATCTCATCCTAAATTAGAGGTGCGGATCATGTCGAGTGAACAAAATGCCGAATTCGCCAGCATGGGCGAACGCACAAAGTATTACCAAATTGACGAGAAAACCATCTCCTGCCTGCGGGACTTCAACGGCGTCCTGGCGGCCAATATCGACAAGATTTTGGATGGTTTCTATGGCTATGTAACCTCATACGCCAACCTGTCTCGCATGTTTCCGAACCAGCAGGTTCTGGCGCACGCCCGCTCCCGCCAGAAGGACCACTGGCTGAAAAACGTGTTTTCGGGCAATTTCGACGATACTTATCTGCGTTCCGCACAAGTCATCGGTCAGGTTCACCAGAAGATCGGCTTGGCGCCCGGCTGGTATGTCGGCGGCTACAGCTTCACCTTGTCCAAATTGTTCGAACTGGCTGTGCAGACCTACCGCAAGAAGCCCGAGATGCTGGCCGAAGTCGTCAAGTCCATCAACAAGGTGGCGCTTTTGGACATGAGCGTCGCCATCTCGGTGTACACCGACACCAACACGGCAGCCATCATCGCCAAGGAATTGGGCGGCAAGGCTGATCTTTTCGAGCGCGAGGTCAAGGGCGTCGTCTCCTCCGTGTCCAGCGCCGCCACCCAGCTTCAATCGACCGCCCAGTCGATGACCAGCACGGCCGAGGAAACCTCGAGGCAGTCCACCACCGTGGCGGCGGCGGCCGAAGAAGCCACCGTCAACATCCAGACCGTGGCGGCGGCGGCCGAGGAATTGTCGTCCTCGATCACGGAAATCAGCCGTCAGGTCACCCAATCGGCCCAGATCGCCAACAACGCCCAGCACGAGGCCGACCGCACAAACGCCATGGTCCAGGGCCTAGCCCAGGCGGCCAACAAGATCGGCGAAGTGGTTAAGTTGATTAACGACATCGCTTCGCAGACCAATCTGTTGGCCCTGAACGCCACCATCGAAGCGGCCCGCGCCGGTGATGCGGGCAAGGGATTCGCCGTGGTCGCCAACGAGGTCAAAAGCCTTGCCAACCAAACGGCCAAGGCAACGGAAGAAATCACCACCCAGATCACCAGCGTCCAGAACGCGACGAAGGAAACAGTGAACGCGATTCAAGGCATTTCCGGAATTATCGCCCAAATCAATGAGATCGCGTCCGCTATTGCCACGGCGGTCGAGGAACAAGGTGCGGCCACGCAGGAAATTGCGCGCAATGTCCAGCAGGCGGCCACAGGAACCCAGGAAGTGACCGACACGATCGGCCGGGTCAATCAGGCCGCTGGCGAGACCGGCCAGTCGGCCCGCAATTTGCTGCAAGCCGCCAATACGCTGTCACACAATTCGGACGAGATGAGTTCGAAGGTCGATGGCTTCCTGCGCAGCATTCGCGGCTGAGCAGGACAGACAAGTATTGAAAAGGCCGGGGGGCAACCCCCGGCCTTATTCATTTGCCCAATTCACCGATCAAATCCTCAGCCACCAGCCCCTCGCCCGCCCGCCTTGCCGCTTGGCCGTGCAGCCAAGCAGCGGCTTGGCCTACCTGGAACGGAGCCATCCCCTGAGCCATCAGCCCCACGGCGATCCCCGCCAACACATCGCCCGACCCGGCGGTGGCCAAACTGGGAGGAGCCTGGGTTTCAATGACGACCCGCCCATCTGGCGAAGCGATCACCGTATCGGCCCCCTTCAGCAGCAGCGCGGCCCCGGCATGACGGGCGGCCTGACGGGCCGAAGCCAACTTGTCGGGCGAGCGCGAGAACAAGCGCTTGAACTCGCCCTCATGCGGGGTCAGAAGCGACGGATGATGCAGATTGGAGAACAACTCGTCCGACCGACCTTCAAAGCTGGTCAGCGCATCGGCATCAAGGACAAGCGGCAGTCCTGCCTTTTGCAACTGGTAAACCAAGGCGCGCGTCGCCTTGCCGACCCCTAGGCCCGGTCCGGCCAAAGCGGCTGATATCTTTCGCTTTTCCACTAGTTCTGCCAAATCTCCCGGCTTGTCGCAAGGCGTTAGAACCACACCGGGCGCACAGGCGCTGGCATAGATGGGCATCAAGGCTCGCGGCACGGCCAAGGTCACCATCCCCGCCCCGATCCGGCGGGCGGCCCCGGCGGCTAAACGCGCCGCCCCCGTCATTTCACCGCCCAATATCAGCGCATGGCCGCGGGTGTATTTGTGGGCGTTCGTCCCGACTTCCGGCAATTGCCACAGGCCGGGGCCATTCTCGAAGGCGGTGGGCCGGATGGAATCCAAAACAACATCCGGAATGCCGATATCCGCCACGATGATGTGACCGCACAATTCTCGTCCCGGCATCAGACAGTGACCGGGCTTTTTTCTGAAGAACGTGACCGTCAGATCGGCTTTGGGCGCCGCTCCCAGCACTTGCCCCGTATCGCCCGAAACGCCGCTAGGAACATCGACCGCCACCACGGGAACCGCCAGCGCCTCGACGACTTCCTTGGCGATACCCTCCAGCGGGCGCGTCAGGCCAGCGCCGAACAAGGCGTCGATCGCCAGATCGGCCCCTTCCAGGCAAGACAGGGACAGGGGTTCGATTTCGCCCGCCCAGCGCTCAAGGTTCAGGGCGGCATCCCCCTTCAACGCCATGGCGTCGCCCAAAAGCGCCACCCGCACCGGCCAACCCCAATGGCGCAAATAGCGAGCAGCTACGAAACCATCGCCGCCATTATTGCCGGGGCCAGCCAGCACCAGAACCCGGCAAGGCGGGAAGCGTTTGCGCACATTCATGGCGACGACCCAGCCCGCCGCCTCCATCAGACGCTCGGTCGGCACGCCCCCCTGGGCGGCCAAGCTGTCGGCTTTGGACATTTCCGCTATGCTAAGAAGGGCTTGGTTGCCGGGCTGCATGCCACTAGGCTATACCCCCTGAACCCGTCTTGCAAAGGTGTCTGGCTGTCCATGCGATCCCCATTGGCCGAGAAATATCTCTCGCTTGGCATGGCCGTGCACCGCGAGCGCCAGAGCGCCGCCGCCGAGGATTTCTATCGCCTAGCGCTGAACGAGGCGCCAGACGATGCGGAAATTCTGGTTCTTCTGGCCGAAGCCCTGCGCGAGCAGGACAAGGCAAGCGACGCCTTGATCGCCCTTGGCAAGCTGGCAACACCCTCGGCCCTGAATTCCAGGGGCATGTGCTTGGCCGATCTGGGGCGGATGAACGAAGCCTTGCCAGTACTGGCCCAAGCCGTCAGCCTAGCCCCTTCCGACCCCGACCCCCTGGTCAATCTGGCCAATCTGGTCGCCCGCATGAGCCGGGTGGAAGAGGCCATGGGCTACTATTTGGCGGCGTTGAAACTGGCCCCCTTGCATGTCGGCGCGCTGTCGGGTCTGAGCCTGCTCGAGCGCGACCTGCGCCATTTCGGCAATGCCCTAGAATGCGCCCGGCGCGCCATCGGCCAGGAACCGGGACGGGCGGATTTGTGGAACAACCTAGCCCTTGTGCAAGATGAAATGGGGCTGCGCGCCGACGCCGAAGCCTCCTATCGCCGCTGTCTTTCGCTGGCCCCCGGCCATGCCGAGGCGCAATGCAATTTGGGCATGACCCTGTTGGCGCAGGGAAAATTGGTTGAAGGCTTCAAGGCCTATGAAGCGCGCTGGCGCCGACCCGACATGCCGCCCAGACCCTTCGCCCAACAGCAATGGCAAGGCGAAAGTCTGGTGGGCAAAACCATTCTGCTGCTTGCCGAACAGTGTTTGGGCGATACGTTGCATTTCTGCCGCTACGCCCCGCTGGTCAAGGCAAGGGGCGCGGCGACGGTGATCCTTGAAGCTCAAGCGCCGCTGGTCCCCTTGATGCGATCGCTGGAAGGGGTTGACCTGATCCTAGCGCAGGGTGCCGCTCTGCCCGCTTTCGATTGCCATTGCCCGCTTCTAAGCCTGCCCGCGGCTTTTGGAACCAGCTTGGAAACCATCCCCGCCAATATCCCCTATCTGAAACCCGATCCCGCCATGGCCTTGGAAAAGCGCCGCTGGCTGAACAGCGTTCCAGGCCTAAAGATCGGCCTGATCTGGCAGGGCAACGCCAAATACCGGGGCGAAGACTGGCGCTCGCCTGGGCTTGAGCTGTTTGCCCAAGTGGCGGGCGCGCGGCAAGACGCCAGAATCGTTTGCCTGCAGGCCAATGGCCGAAGCGAATTTCTGGCCGCTCTTGGCGATCAGGCGCTCGATCTGGACCATGAGGTGGACGCCGATACGCCCCCCTTCGCGGAAACGGCGGCCCTGTTGGCGGGGCTTGATCTGGTCATCGCTTCGGACACGTCGGTGCCGCACCTGGCCGGCGCCATGGGCGTTCCGGTTTGGATGGCGCTTCCCCATGCCTCCGAATGGCGCTGGCTGGAAGAGCGGACGGACAGCCCCTGGTATCCAAGCCTGCGCCTGTTTCGCCAAGATGCGCCCGACGATTGGACGGCGGTGCGACACCGGATGATCAAGGCCTTGCAAAGCCCCGAGGTTGCGTCATGCGCGTGATCGTGCTGGGAGCGGGCATCGTCGGCGTCTCGACCGCTTATTGGCTGGCCAAGGACGGGCACGACGTCACCGTCATCGACCGCCAGCCAAGGCCCGCCCAGGAAACCAGCTTCGCCAATGGCGGCCAAATTTCCGCCAGCCACGCCGAACCCTGGGCCAACCCGGCCACCCCGTTCAAGGCCATCAAATGGCTGGGGCGCAAGGATGCTCCGCTTTTGTGGCGCCTGACCCGCTTCGATCCCGAGCTATGGGCCTGGGGCATGCGCTTTCTGGCCAATTGCACCACCGCCCGCACCGCCATCAATACCGAGCGCACCTTGCGCGTGGCCCTGTACAGCCGCGCCCTGCTGAAAGATCTGAACCAAAGCTGCAAGCTGGATTACGACCGCAAGACCGAAGGCATCTTGCACATCTATCGCGATGGGCAGGAATTCGAGTTGGCCTGCCGTGCCGCCGAGACCATGAAAAACTTCGGCCTTAACCGCCAAGTGGTTGACGCCAACGCCTGTGTCGCCATGGAACCCGCCCTGGCCCCATCCCGCTCCTCGCTGCAAGGCGGCATCTTCACGCCCGAAGACGAAAGCGGCGATGCTTGCCGCTTCACGCAGGAACTGGCCAAATTGTCCCAGGCCTTGGGCACTACCTTCCTGTTCGATACAAGGATCAAAGCCATCGAAGTCGAAGCGGGCGGCTTCAAGGCGGTACTGACCGACAAGGGGGCGATCGAGGCCCAGGCCTGCGTGGTGGCGATGGCCAGCTATTCGCCCCAGCTTCTGGCGCCTTTGGGAATCAAGGTTCCCGTTGTGCCCGCCAAGGGCTATTCGGTGACGCTGAAGGCCGGGCCGGGCGCGCCGTCCGTCAGCTTGACCGACGACGAGCACAAGATGGTCTATTCGCGCCTGAACGACCGGCTGCGGGTGGCGGGAACGGCGGAATTCTCGGGCCACGACACGTCGATGAACGACTACCGGGCGGGACTGATCTTGGAAAAAACGCTGGGGCTGTTTCCCGAAGCGGGAAGCGATCCCCAATTCTGGACTGGCTTGCGCCCGGTCACCCCCGACAGCGTGCCCATCATGGGCGGCACGAAAGTTAAGGGGCTGTATCTGAATACCGGACACGGCACGCTGGGCTGGACCATGGGGCTGGGTTCGGGGCGTTTCCTGGCCGACATCCTGGGCGGAAATTCCCCCGCTATCGACCCGCAAGGCCTTGGGCTTGACCGATTCTGAGGCGAGAGTATCCTCGCTTCCCCATCAAGGACACTGAGCATGCTTCTGCTTATCGACAATTACGACAGCTTCACCTGGAACCTAGTGCAATATCTTGGCGACCTTGGAGCGCCCGTCGAGGTTCAGCGCAACGACCAGCTCTCGGTCGAGCAGGCGCTGGCGCTGGCCCCCAAGGCCATCGTCATCTCGCCGGGTCCTTGCGATCCCGACCGGGCGGGCATCTGCCTGCCCCTGATCAAGGCGACGGCTGGAAAAATTCCACTTCTGGGCGTGTGTCTCGGCCATCAGGCCATCGGCCAAGCCTTCGGCGGCAAGGTGATCCGCGCCCCCATGCCCATGCATGGCAAGATGGACATGATCCATCACAAGGGAGAAGGGCTTTTCCTGAATGTCCCCTCGCCCTTCAAGGCGACGCGCTACCATTCTCTGATCGTCGAACGGGCCAGCCTGCCCGACTGCCTGAAGATCACCGGCGAGACCGCCGACGGACTGATCATGGCGCTTGCCCACAAAACGCTTCCCATTTTCGGCGTTCAGTTCCATCCGGAAAGCATCGCCAGCGAGCACGGCCACGATTTGCTGGCCAATTTCCTGTCGCTGTCGGGCATTCCCGTTCAAAAGAAAGCAGCCTGATGACCCAAGCCCAAGCTCCCGACTCGCTGGCCGCCATGAAGGCGGTGCTGAACCGCCTGGCGCAGGGCGTTAAACTGACCGAAGGAGAATCGGAACAGGCCTTTGACATCATCATGTCGGGCAACGCCACCCCCGCCCAGATCGGCGCCTTCCTGATGGCCTTGCGCCTGCGCGGCGAAACGGTCGAGGAAATCACCGGCGCCGTTCGCGCCATGCGGGCCAAGGCGCTCTCGATCAAAGCGCCCCCGAACGCCATCGACGTGGTGGGCACGGGCGGCGACGCCTCGGGCACCTACAACATCTCGACCGCCGCCGCCCTGGTCGTGGCCGCTTGCGGCGTGCCTGTGGCCAAGCACGGCAACAAGGCGCTGTCCTCGAAATCGGGCGCCGCCGACGTGCTGACGGCGCTGGGGGTCAAGATCGATTGCGACATGCCCCTGGTCGGGGAATCCTTGTGGCAGGCTCATATCGGCTTCTTGATGGCGCCCAGGCACCATTCCGCCATGCGTCATGTGGCCGGGCCGCGCGTGGAGTTGGGAACGCGCACCATCTTCAATCTGCTGGGACCGCTGTCCAATCCGGCTGGCGCCAAGCGCCAATTGACCGGTGTTTTCGCCCCTCAATGGGTGGAACCCCTGGCTCAGGTGCTGGGCCGCCTGGGGTCGGAAAAGGCCTGGGTGATGCATGGCGACGGCATGGATGAACTGACCACCACCGGCGCAAGCCAAGTGGCGGAGTTGAAGGACGGCAAGGTCAGTTGCTTCGAGGTGACGCCCGACATGGCCGGGATCGAGCGCGCCGCCAAAGCCGATCTGGTGGGCGGCGATCCCGCGCAGAACGCCGCCGCCCTGGCGGCGCTTCTGGATGGGGCCAAAGGACCCTACCGCGACATCGTGCTGCTAAATGCCAGCGCCGCCCTGATCGTGGCCGACAAAGTGGCCGATTTGAAGGCGGGTGCGGCCATGGCCGCCGCGGCCATCGACGGCGGCGCCGCCAAGATGGTTTTGGAAAAACTGGTCCGCATCACCAACCGTCCGGTGACTGCGTGAGCGACGTTCTGCAACGGATCAACCAGCAAAAACGCGAATTGGTGGCCGCCCGCAAGGCCAAGACCCCTTGGGCGGAGATGGAAAGACTGGCTCGCCAGCAAGCCCCCGCCCGCGGCTTTACAAAAGCCCTTGAAGCATCTGTCGCCCAGGGCCGCTACGGCCTGATCGCCGAAATCAAGAAAGCCTCGCCTTCGGCGGGACTGATCCGCCCTGATTTCGATCCCGCCACCTTGGCCCAGGCCTATTTCAAGGGCGGCGCTTCTTGCCTGTCGGTGCTGACCGACAGCCCCAACTTTCAGGGTGAAGACGTTTATCTGCAGGCCGCCCGTGAAAGCGTGCCCCTACCTGCCCTTCGCAAGGATTTCATGGTCGATCCCTGGCAAATTCTGGAATCCCGCGCGCTGGGCGCCGATTGCATCCTGATCATCCTGGCCTCGATGGACGATGCCCTGGCCCGCGATATGGAAGCCCTGGCCCATGATCTGGGCATGGACGCCTTGATCGAAACCCATGACGATGAGGAATTCGACCGCGCTTTGACGCATTTGAAATCGCCCTTGATCGGCGTCAACAACAGGAATCTCAAAACCCTTAAGGTGGATATCGCGACCAGCGAGCGGCTGATGCCCAGGCTGCCTTCGGATCGGATCGGCATCGCCGAAAGCGGTCTTAAGAACAAGGCCGATCTGGCCCGCATGGCCGCCGTCGGCGCCCGCTGCTTTCTGATCGGCGAATCCCTGATGCGCCAGGCGGACGTCGAAGCAGCCACCCGCGCCCTGCTTGCCAAGGAGGCCTGACAACCATGAGCGGATTCACCCATTTCGACGCCCAGGGCAATGCCCATATGGTGGATGTCGGCCACAAAAACGAAACCGACCGCGTGGCGACCGCCAAGGGCAGCGTCCTGGTGGCGCCCGAAACCATGAAGCTGATCCTGGACAAGGGGGTCAAGAAGGGCGATGTGCTGGCTGTGGCCCAGTTGGCGGGGATCATGGGGGCCAAGAAAGCCCCCGATCTGATCCCGCTTTGCCATCCGCTGGCCCTGTCCTCGGTCAAGGTCGAATTGGAATGCGACGTCGCGGCAAGCGCCATCGGCATCACCGCCACCTGCAAGGTGACGGGGCGCACCGGGGTCGAGATGGAAGCCATGACGGCGGTCAGCGTGGCGGCGCTCACCATCTATGACATGTGCAAAGCCGTGGATCGCGGCATGCGCCTTACCGACATCCACCTGACGCATAAATCAGGCGGAAAATCAGGAAGTTACGAGGCGAAATGATGTTGTCCGTCGAGGAAGCGCAGGCTCTCGTTTTGTCCGATCTCACCCAATTGGGCAGTGAAACCGTCGCCGTTTCGCAGGCCCTGGGCAGGGTTCTGGCCCAGCCGGCCACAGCCCGAACCAGCCACCCCACCGCCGATGTTTCGGCCATGGATGGCTGGGCGGTTCGGGCGGCGGACGGGCTGAACCTGAACCAAATCGGGGAATCCTCGGCCGGGCACCCTTTCAAGGGAACGGTTGGCAAGGGGCAATGCGTGCGCATCTTTACCGGGGCGGTGATGCCCACGGGTGCCGACAGCGTCGCCATCCAAGAAGAGGTCAGGGCCGAGGGGGCGGCGATTACCTTGGCCGCTCCGGCCCCCTTGGGCCAACATGTCCGCAAGCGGGGCCAGGATTTCACTCAGGGCCAAACCTTGCTTTCGCCGGGTCGGCGCCTGTCGTCGCGCGACATCGCCTTGCTGGCCGCCATGAATTTGCCCTGGATCGCCGTGAACCGACGCCCTCGCGTGGCGGTGCTGTCCACCGGCGACGAATTGGCCCTGCCCGGCGAGCCTATCCCCGAAGGCGGCCTGCCCAATTCGAACAGCCTGATGCTGATGGCCTGCATTCAGGAATGGGGCGGCGAGGCCTTCGACTTGGGCATTGCCCGGGACGATTTCGATTCCCTGGTCGCCAAGGCCAAAAGCGCCACGGGCTGCGACCTCTTGATCACCACGGGCGGCGTTTCCGTGGGCGCCTACGACAAGGTCAAGGACGCCCTGGCGGCCCTGGGCTTTTCGGCAGGCTTCCACAAGATCGCCATGAAACCCGGTAAACCCCTGATGTTCGGCCATATGGGCAATCTGCCGGTGCTGGGCCTGCCGGGAAATCCGGTTTCCGCCTATGTCAGCGCGGTCCTGTTCCTGAAACCCATGCTGCGCCGGATGCAGGGCCTTTCTCCCGCCCTGCCCCTACCCGTTCCGGCCATGCTGGCAGCCCCATTGCCTCCCGGCGGAGGGCGGCAGGAATATTTGCGCGCCCACATCGAAACCGCCCAGGATGGAACATTGGCCGTTCACCCCTGCCCGGCCCAGGACAGCGCCATGCTCAGCGAACTGTCCAGCGCCAACGCATTGATCCTGCGCCCCATTAAGGCCGCGGCCGCCAAGGCGGGCGATCACGTTCCGGTCCTGCCTCTGGACTGATGTCGCTCGGTTGATCCACAGACGTTCCGTAAATTTTCCTTGACCTTAAGAACGAACTAAATTAGAACATCCGTGTGAATTTCACGCGGGGTTTGCCAGATGTTGACCAAGAAGCAATATGAACTTCTGATGTTTATCGAAAAGCGCCTCAAGGAAAGCGGCGTTTCCCCCTCCTTCGACGAGATGAAGGAAGCGCTGGGGCTGAAATCAAAGTCCGGCATCCATCGCCTGATCACCGGGCTTGAGGAACGCGGTTTCCTGAACCGTTTGCCCCATCGCGCGCGCGCCCTGGAAGTGACCCGTCTGCCGGAAAACATCCACGACACCAGGGCCGAGACCCGTCAAGCTCCGTCGCGCTTCACACCGCAGTTGGTGCGCTCGCAGCCGCAGGCGCCGACACCGCAGCCCGCTGCCCGTTCGCCGCTTCCCGGCCGCGTTTTGCAAATCGAGAATCCGTCGGCCCAGGTTCCGCTCTGGGGCAAGATCGCCGCCGGTACGCCGATCGAGGCCATGAACGACCATTCCACCACCGTCGACATCCCCATGAGCATGATGGGGTCTGGCGAGCATTACGCCCTGACCATCGAAGGCGATTCAATGATCGATGCGGGCATCATGGACGGCGACACTGTGCTGATCCGTCGCTGCGACACGGCCGAAAACGGCACCATCGTCGTGGCCCTGGTCGATGAGAACGAAGTCACCTTGAAACGACTGCGCCGCAAGGGCGCGTCGATCGCTCTGGAACCTGCCAACACGAAATACGAAACGCGAATCTTCGGCCCCGACCGGGTCAAGGTGCAAGGCCGCCTCGTCGGATTGATGCGCAATTACTGAGGCACAGCTCAAGCCTCCTCACCCGTTACTAGCCAAATCCGCTAACAAAGGCATGAAAGCTGGCCGGATGAATTAAGGGGAACCCTCTTAAGGGACGCTGCGTTCAAATGTATTTTGAAAAACTCGCGGCCATTGTAATCGAGCGCAGGCAGGTTGTTCGCAACCAAAGACGTCGGATAGAAATATGCCGCCTGAAGCCCCTCTTCCTCTGGCAAATAGGCCAACCACACCGGCAGGCCCACAAACGCCTCAAGCCTATGATATTGCAGAGCTTCATCGGCAAGGAGTGAAAAGTAGCTTCCGTCATCGTCCTGATAAAAACCATGACCTTTGACATCAACAAAAAAGGCCCCATGACGAAACGTGCCGATCAGGAAATCTGGACGTTTGATGGCGCCTAGAAACTTTTCCGGGAATGTCAGCGTCGACTGCTCAAGATAGATATACGAATAGCCCTTAAGATTGAGCCAAGCCTGGAAGGCCTGTGCAGCGTGTGCGGACCCTTCCTGCTTATCCTTAAGCACATTGCCCATGATCTCCCTACACTTTATGGGGTTGTGATCAGCAATCCGCCTCGTCTGAGTCTATTTTCCATTTTCATCTGCAATTTCAAGAATTTCGTTGACAAGTCTTGCCGCTGAAGTCCGGGACAGATCTGGCCTGCTTCTCATCATGGCTTTGATAGCCGCTTCATACTGGTCGGACATTTTTCCCGGCTTCAAGTCGAACGAAGTCAACTTATCTCCGAGCACTGTCCTATAAGGTTGAGGTATCATCGGATTCGCCTTTGCGTTTCGCCGATAAGCATAAGCAGAGACGTCATTTTGACGCCGTCACATTCCATCAAATGGTGAATGACTGGATCGGCCAGCACCTCCTCAAGTGACGGTTCCCTATTGTCTCGGTAAGGCTGGCTGTCACAGGGTGCCATGGAAAACTGGCGGAACCAAGTTTCGCCAGAGTCTGAGTGGTCCTGAAAATAAGCACGGCCAACGAATGGAGCAATGGGCGCCTGATACTGGAGACCTTTCAAATTTGGCATGACGGCCTCCCGGAATTTTGATTTTTCTGAATGTCTGGTTCTGCGTCAAACATAACCAATTTTTGAATAGATTGAACGGCTCGGAATATACTTAACCCACTATCCCATAAGGGTTTAGTACGTGTTCAATAGTTTGAAGTCTTCCAGTCATGGGTCCATGAATGCGCTGTCGCGGCCCTGATTTCCATGCGGCTGGCTTTAGATGAAAATGATTTGCATTCGGCTTCTCAGGCCCTATGGTTCGGATTAGTCGGAAATTACCCATCACAGCCCATAGACCATGCCGAATACGGCCATTCTCGCCCCGGATAACGCGCCTTCCACAATCAGGCTTGGCCGCATGGCTTGGCCCGCCCTTGCCATTCTGCTCAGTCTGGCCACGGCGTTGCCTGTCCTGGTGGTTTCCAGCAATTTGTTTTTGTTTGAAGGCGATCTTTGGAGCCATCTGGCCGACACCGTCCTGACCGGCTATATCGTCAATTCCGTCCTCCTATTGCTGGGGGTCAGCCTGTGCGTCATCGTGGGTGGCGTCGGCACCGCTTGGCTGGTCACCATGTGCCGTTTTCCGGGCAGTCGATGGCTGGAATGGGCGCAACTGCTGCCCATGGCCATGCCCGCCTATGTCGTCGCCTATGCCTATACTTGGCTGTTCGATTATGCGGGTCCGGTTCAGACAGCCCTGCGCGCCGCTTTTGGCTGGACCTCGGCCCGTGATTACTGGTTCTTCGAGATGCGCTCTCTGGAGGGCGCCATCATCGTCATGTCGCTGGTCCTTTACCCCTATGTCTTCCTGCTGGCCCGGGCGGCCTTTCTTGAACAGTCGGTCTGCGTTTTGGAAGCCAGCCGCACCCTGGGCCAAAGCCCCTGGCGCGCCTTCTTTCGGGTAGCCCTACCCCTAGCCCGCCCCGCCATCGCTGCCGGAACCGCGCTGGCGCTGATGGAAACGCTGAACGATTTCGGCACCGTCCATTATTTCGCCGTCGATACATTCACCACCGGCATCTATCGCACTTGGCTGGGCATGGGCCAGCCGCAGGCGGCGGGACAGTTGGGCGCCCTTCTAATGCTGTTCATCGTGGCCCTGTTGTTGCTCGAGCGTTTTTCCAGGGGCTAGGCGCGTCATCACCACACAACGGGGCGCTACCGCAACCTGCCCCGGGTCGAACTGGCCCCCTTGCCTGCTTTTCTAGCCCTGGCTTTCTGCGGTTTTGCGGTCCTGCTGGGCTTTTTACTGCCGGGCGGCGTGTTGTTGGCCATGGCCTACGAGACATATGGGTTTGAAATACCACTCGATTTCCTTGAATTAGCGGGCAATAGCACGGTTCTGGCCGCCCTAACCGGGGGGCTGGCTGTGCTGTTGGCGATTATCCTGGGCTATGCCCAGCGGCTGCACCCGACCCGTCTGGTCAAATCCTGCGTCCGCTTGTCGGCCCTGGGCTATGCTGTTCCCGGGTCGGTGATCGCGGTCGGCACGCTGGTGCCCCTCACCTTCCTGGACAAGACGCTGGCCGCCTTCCTGGACGAGCGGTTCGGAATCGTGCTTTCCGGCCTGTTGATCACGGGCAGCATCGCCGCCCTGATCTATGCCTATTGCGTCCGTTTCCTGGCGATTTCTGTGCAGACGGTCGAAGCCAGCCTGTCTAAAGTCACGCCTTCGATCGAGGCGGCGGCCAGCACCCTGGGGCTTGGCGCGCTGAAACGTCTGGTCCGGGTGCATATGCCGATGATCCGAGGCAGTCTGTTGACCGCCGCCCTGTTGGTTTTCGTCGATGTCATGAAGGAACTGCCCGCCACCATGATTATGCGTCCCTTCAATTTCGATACGCTTGCCACCCGCGTATTCACGCTGGCTTCGGACGAGCGGCTGGCCGAGGCGTCGCTCCCTGCCCTGGTCATCGTGGCTGCCGGTCTCATTCCCGTGATCCTGCTGTCCAGGGCCATCGCCACTTCAAGACCGGGCGGAGAAAGCGCATGACCCAGAATCAAGGGCTGGTTCTTGAAAACGTGGTTTTGGGCTATGGCGGCGGCCATGTCGCGGTCGATAAAGTCTCGCTTGAGGTTCGACCGGGCGAATTGGTGTGCTTATTGGGTCCTTCTGGCTGCGGTAAAACCTCGACCCTGCGCATCGCTGCGGGCCTTGAGCGGGTCAGCGCCGGAACGGTGCATCTGAATGGACGTCTGGTTTCCGGCCTGGGCACGCATCTGCCGCCCGAAGAGCGCCATGTCGGCTTTCTGTTTCAGGACTATGCCCTGTTTCCGCATCTGAATGTTCTGGGGAATGTTGCTTTCGGGTTGGATCGGCTTTCCGGACCCGAGAAGCGCAGGCAGGCGCTTGAAAGACTGTCGCAAGTCGGCATGGAATCCTACGCCGACGCCTGGCCGCATCAGCTTTCCGGCGGTCAGCAGCAGCGCGTCGCCCTGGCCCGCGCCCTCGCCCCCAATCCCAGCCTGATGCTGCTGGACGAGCCGTTTTCCGGCCTGGACAAGCGGCTGCGCGATCAGGTGCGCGACGAAACCCTGCATGTGTTGAAATCCAGCCATGTTTCGACCCTGATGGTGACCCACGATCCCGAGGAAGCCATGTTCATGGCCGACCGCATCGCCGTGATGCGAGGCGGGCGGATCGTGCAGATGGACACGCCCGAGCGCCTTTATTCCTCACCCGCCGATCCCTTCGTGGCGTCCTTCTTTGGCGAGGTTAATTCTCTTTTCTCTCAGGTGATTGACGGGAATGTTCAAACCTGTTTGGGACCCTTCCCAGCCCCCGGTTTTCTGAACGGGGCCAAAGTGGAAATGCTGATCCGGCCCGAAGGCGTTCACTTGCGCGAAGATCCAATGGGCCATGCGCAGGTGCTGGCCTCGCGTTTATTGGGCCGCACCAGCTTGATTCATTTGAAGGTGGAACGGCCAGACTGTTTGCCCGTTCATCTTCATGCGCGCCTTGCCAGCCGCGCCCTGCCCCCCGAGGGGCTTCGGGTTGCCCTGGAAATCGATAGAAGCCAGGTGTTCGTTTTTCCTATTTCCGGCGAATAGCCCCCCCTGCTCTTGCTTTGCGAGATTGGCCCTTGACAGATTTTGTCGATGCGAATAACTCTCAATAGCAAACAAAACCCCTTTCTCGATTAGGATGCTTCGCCGATGACATTCTCGCTTAAAAAGCCGCTGCTGACCTTCGCTGCCCTTGCCCTTCTGTTAGGCACTGCTGAAGTCAGCGCCGCCGAGGTCAATCTATACTCGGCCCGCAAGGATCATCTGCTGAAGCCCGTGCTGGACGAGTTCACGAAGAAGACCGGGGTTAAGGTCAATTTGCTGTCGGCGGCCGAGGACCAATTGCTTGAGCGCTTGAAGAGCGAGGGGGCCAACAGCCCTGCCGATCTGTTCATCACCACCGATGTCGCCCATCTGCACAAGGCCAGGGTGGCGGGCGTCTTGCAGCCTACGAAATCGGCGGTGCTGGATAAGAACATCCCCGCCCAATACCGCGATCCGCAAGGCTATTGGTATGGCCTGTCGGCCCGCGCCCGCGTGATTTTCTACGCCAAGGACCGCGTGAAGCCGGAAGAGCTATCGACTTATGAAAATCTGGCCGATCCGAAATGGAAAGGGCGGATTTGCGTGCGCAGTTCTTCTTCGGCTTACAACCAGTCTTTGCTGGGCGGTTTGATCGCCGTTCTGGGGCCGGACAAGGCCGAAAGCTGGGCCAAGGGCGTGGTCGCCAATATGGCGCGCAAGCCCCAGGGCGGAGATCGCGACCAGATTGCCGCCGTGGCGGCCGGTCAATGTGACTTGGCCATCGCCAACACCTACTATTATGGCGGCATGCAGATTTCAGCCAAGGCCGACGAGCGTGAAACGGCGTCGAAGGTTGGTCTGTACTTTCCCAATCAGAAGGATCGCGGCGCCCACATGAATGTGGCGGGCGGCGGCGTCACCGCTTCGGCCAAGAACAAGGCGCAAGCCGTGCAACTGCTTGAATTCCTGTCCGGACCCGAGGCGCAGAAAACCTTCGCCGAAGCCAATAACGAGTTCCCGGTGCTGGCATCGGCCAAGCTGGCGCCCAATGTGGCGGCCTGGGGCAGCTTCAAGGGCGAGACCCTTAACGTTGCCATGCTAGGCGAGAATTCGGCCCTGGCGGTGCGCATCTTCGACCGCGCCGGATGGCGCTGATTTAACTTGTGCGACGGATGAGGGTGGGTATGCTGCCGCCATGAGCAGCCAGCCCCCCTCTTCCGACACGTCTCTTTCCCGCCTTTTGGCCGTCATGGCCCAATTACGCCATCCCAGCGAGGGCTGTCCCTGGGACCTTGAGCAAAGTTTCGCCACCATCGTTCCGCATACGATCGAGGAAGCCTATGAGGTGGCTGAAGCCATCGAAACGGCGGACTGGGACGCGCTGAAGGACGAATTGGGCGATCTGCTGTTTCAGGTCGTCTTCTACGCCCAGTTGGGCCGCGAGCAAGGTCTGTTCGATTTCGACGCCATCGCCGACGCTATCGCCACGAAGATGGTGCGCAGGCATCCCAACGTCTTCGCGGGCGCCAAGGAAGCCGATGCCGAGGCCCAGACCAGAGCCTGGGAAAGCCATAAGGAAAAGGAAAAGCCCCGGACCAGCACGCTGGATGGCGTGGCCGTCACCCTTCCCGCCTTGTCGCGAGCCGCCAAGCTGCAAAAGCGGGCCGCCCGCAAAGGGTTCGACTGGGCCGACCCCGCCCCCGTGATCGGCAAAATGCGCGAGGAACTGGCCGAGTTGGAAGCCGAGATGGACAAAGGCGGGCAAGGCCGCCGCTTCGAGGAAATGGGCGATTTGCTGTTCACCTGCGTCAATCTGGCCCGCAAACTTCAGATTGATCCCGAATCGGCCCTTCGCTCGGCCAACCGTAAATTCGAGCGGCGCTTCAAATCGGTCGAGGCCAGCGGCGCAAAATCGCCCGAAGCCATGGAAGCCGCCTGGGAAGCCGCGAAGTCGGCTGAATAGTCATCATGCCCAACGCCAACTTGCGTCCTACCCAATGGCTGGCCGTTCTGACCGTGCTTCTGGCTGGCGTCAGCATGGCCATGCATGTCGGCAAGGTGCCGCCCGCCGCCGCCCAGGTTTCAACGGATCTGGGGATGAGTTTGGTGGCCGTAGGGTGGCTTCTGTCCTTGTTCGCCCTTCTGGGCGCCGCCACGGGGTCTTTCGTCGGACGCCTCGTCGATCGGCTGGGACAGAAGCGCACCTTGCTGTTCGGTCTAAGCTGCACGGTTCTGGGCAGTCTGGCGGGGGCCTTCGCCCAGGCCACGCCCCTATTGCTGGCTACCCGCGCGTTGGAAGGCATCGGCTTCGTCTCGGTGGTGGTGGCGGCCCCGGCCCTGATCTTTCGCGAATGCCAAGCCAAAGACCATCGGCTGGCCTTCGGCTTGTGGAGCACCTGGATGCCGGTGGGGGCGGCCTTCATGATGGCGCTTTCGCCGACCTTGCTGATGCTGTTCGGCTGGCGGGCCAATTGGCTGGTCGCCTCGGCCCTGACCTTGGCCGCCCTGGTTTTGTCATTATTGCTGATCAGCCCCGACGCCGCCTTGCAGGCGCAACGTCCCAGGGGGCGCTTGCGCGATTTAGTGAAATTGCCAACCCCTTGGATTTTGGCCGCCTGTTTTTGCTTTTACAGCATGTCCTTCCAAACCGTGTTCGGTTTTCTGCCTTCCTATCTGGTGCAGGAACAAGCGCTCGACCCCGCCCTGGCCGCCCGCCTGACCGCCCTGGCCCTGCTGCTCAACGTGGTCGGCAATCTGTCGGCAGGTCCCCTGATCCGCCTGGGAATGGCCCGCTGGCAGGTGATCTTCATGGCGGCTCTGGCCATGGGCCTGTGCGCCTGGGGCATCTTTGCCGACGAACTGCCGCTGGCGGCGCGCTACGGCCTATGTCTGCTGTTCTCCGCCATGGGCGGCCTGATCCCAGCCGCCATCTTCATCGCCGCCCCCGCCTTCGCCCCCACGCCCGCCCATGTCGGAACCATCGGCGGCATGATCGTGCAGGGCCTCAGCATTGGGCAATTGGCAGGCCCACCCACTCTGGCCTTTCTGGTCCACCGGGTGGGATCGTGGGGGGCCGCCCCCTATTTCATCTCGACGCTGGCCTTGATCTGCCTTTTGCTGGCCCTGGCCCTCAAACGTCAGGAAAGGCTGCGCTGAACGGCAGCCTGTGCTAGTCTTCGCCCATGCGCGCACCCATCCTTCGCTTTCTCGTCTTGGCCCTTCTCGTTCCCATGCTGGGGTCTTGCTGGCTGCCCAGCCAGTTCGAGGCGATCATCCAGATCATGAAGGACGGGTCGTTCGCCGTGCAATACAAGGGCACGATGGATTACGCCCCCCTGGTCTACGACATCAAGACCAAGAACCTGCCCATCGAGGAACAGACCAAGAAGACGGCCATTCTGGAGCGCGACCTGCGCCGAGACAGCGGCTTTCAGGAAGTGGCGACCATGGGCAATGGCCGCTTTCGCGTGCGCTACCGCCACGACGACAAGATCAGCGGCACCTTCATCTACACATTCGTGCGCAGAAACGCCGCCATCATGAAGGTGCTGGTGGGCAAGGATGGCCGCGCCTCGATCTGGTTCGACACGCTAAGCCCTGAAGACGCCAAGCGCGCCACCGGCATTGGCATGAGCATCAACGGCACGGTCAAAATGATCAGCGATCTGCCCATGCTGGAAAGCAACGCGCAAAAGACCGAGCAGCAGGGAACGGCCAAGGTCTATATCTGGCAGATCACGCGCTATGACCAGTCGCCCGCCCCTAAAATGATTTTCAAAATGTATTGACGAGGTGCGAGATGATCGATTGTTCCAGCGAAACCGTGGTCGTGACGGGGGCTTCGTCGGGTTTCGGCGAAGCGATCGCCAGACGCTACGCCAAGCATGGCGCCAAGCTGATTTTGGCGGCAAGACGCATGGATCGGCTTGAAAAGCTGAAGGGCGAGTTGGGGGTTCCGTCGCATCTGGTCGAACTGGATGTCAGAAACCGCGACGCCGTCGAGAAGGCCTTTGGCCGCCTGCCCGCCGACTTCGCCAATGTGACCATCCTGGTCAACAATGCCGGACTGGCCCTGGGGCTTGAACCCGCCCACAAGGTCAATCTGGACGACTGGCAGACCATGATCGACACCAACGTCACCGGCTTGGTCACTGTCACGCGCACCTTGCTGCCCGGCATGGTCGAGCGCGACAAGGGCCATATCGTCAATATCGGCTCGGTGGCGGGCAACTACCCTTATCCGGGCGGCAATGTCTATGGCGGCACCAAGGCCTTTGTGAAGCAATTCTCGCTGGCTCTGCGCTCGGATTTATTGGGGGCCAATGTCCGCGTCACCAATATCGAACCCGGCATGGCCGACACGGAATTCTCGCTGACGCGCTTCAAGGGCAACAAGGCCGAGGCCGACAAAGTCTATCAAGGCGTTGAGGCGCTGACCGCCGACGACATCGCCGAGACCGTTTTCTGGTCCACCGCCCTGCCCGCCCACGTCAATATCAACCGCATCGAAGTGATGCCGACCCAGCAGGCCTTCGCAGGATTCAAGGTGGAACGGCGGAGTTGATCTCGTTCAATCAACTAGGCTGCGGATGGTTTGCCAGCTTTCCTCGTCGCTGGCGGCGATGAATACGCCCTCCATCGGCAAGGGCGCATAGGCGCGGCCATCGGTCAGTTGCGAGAATCCCCCGGCCTCGGCATGGATCAGCACGCCCGCCGCATGGTCCCAGGGCATCAGGCGGGTGAACAAAACGAAATGGCTAAGGCCGGTCAGCGTGCCCAGATAATCGAAAGCGGCGCAGCCCGTGCAACGGCGCTTCTTTACCGCTTCGGCCAGGCGCGCCAACGTGCGTTTGGAATAGAAGGCCCCGGTCATGTCTTGAATCGGGCATGGGGGCGGAACCGTCAATCTTTGCCCTTCCAGCCAAGCCCCCTTGCCCTTCAAGGCCATGGCGGTGCGCCGCCCCAGCGGATCGTGAATCCATCCCGCCAAGGTCTCGCCGCCCTTCGCCAAGGCCACCATGACCCCGAAGGACGGATTGCCATCGGTGAAATTGGCCGTGCCGTCCACCGGATCGACGATCCAGACCGCATCCTTGCCCGCCAGTCGCTCAAGCACGCTTTTGTCGGCGGCGACGCTTTCTTCTCCCACCACGCAAGAGCCGGGCAACAGCGCGGTCAATTCCTCCGTCAGTCGCTTTTCGGCTTCTTCGTCGGCGATGGTCACGAAATCGCGGGCCGAACTTTTGGTGCGCACCTCGCCCGCCTTCAGATTGCGAAAGCGCGGCAGAATGATGTCCTGCGCCACATCGCGGATCAGCCGGTCCACATGCGCTAGATCAATCATCAAAGGTCACGCCTAGTCTGGATTTCAGGCGCGACAGATTGGCTTCGTCGAGGCGCAGTTTTAAAATGGCCTTATCCTCGCCGTCCTGGCGCTCCAGAACTTCGCCATGCTCGTAAACCCAGGCCATCGAAGCCCCGTCGGAAAGCGAGATCGTAACCGATATCTGGTTCATCGTTATGGAAATCATTGAATCGATACGCTCGAGAAGCAGCGCGCAGCCGTCGCCCGTCAAAGCGGAAACAGCCAGCTTATGGCCCGGACGCGCCGAAGCGGCCAAGGCCCCTTCCCGCTCGTCGGCTTCCAGAAGATCGATCTTGTTCAGCGCTTCGATCAGGCGTTGCTCGTAGGCGCTGCCCAGGTCGAGTTCCTTCAGAACGCTTTCCACATCCTTCTTCTGGGCCTCGGACTCCGGATGCGCCACATCCCGCACATGAATGATCAGATCGGCTTCGCGCACTTCTTCCAGCGTGGCGCGAAAGGCCGCCACCAGTTCGTGCGGCAGATCGGAAACGAAGCCCACGGTGTCGGACAGAATGACCTTGCGCCCCGAAGGCAGTTGCAGGCCGCGCATGGTGGGGTCCAGGGTGGCGAACAGCAGGTCTTGGGCGAAGACGTCCGACTTGGTCAGGCGGTTGAACAGGGTCGATTTTCCGGCATTGGTGTAACCCACCAGCGCCACGATGGGGTAAGGGACGCGCTTGCGCGCCTTTCTGTGCAGGTCGCGGGTGCGCTTGACCTCTTCCAATTCCTTTTTCAATCTGGCGATGCGCTCGCCGATCAGGCGTCGGTCGGTTTCAATCTGCGTTTCGCCAGGGCCGCCCAGGAATCCGAAACCGCCGCGCTGGCGCTCGAGATGGGTCCAGGAGCGCACGAGGCGGCTTTTCTGATAGGAAAGAGCCGCAAGTTCGACCTGAAGCGAGCCTTCACGCGTTCTGGCCCTGGCTCCGAAAATATCCAGGATCAGGCCGGTGCGGTCGATCACCTTGCAGTCCCAGGCTTTTTCCAGATTGCGCTGCTGAATGGGCGACAGGGTTGAATCGATGATCGCCAGAACGATTTCTTGTTCTTCGATGACGCCCTTCAAACGCTCGACGGTGCCCTGCCCCAACAAGGTCGATGGCCGGTATTTCGACAAGGACACATATTCGGCCACCGCCACGTCAAGCGCGATGGCCTGGGCCAAGCCCACGGCCTCATCCAGGCGGGCCTGGGGGTCTCGGCTGTCCGGCGCCCCTTTCATGAAGGGGTGGACCACCAAGACGCGCGTTCCCGAGGCGCTGTCGCTGGCGCCCTTGGCGGGATGATCGTTCAAAAAGAACTCACTCGCCGCCGTCTTCCTTGATGGGCGGCTCGAAGAGCGAAATGGGCGTGCCCGGCATCACGGTCGAAATCGCATGCTTGTAGACAAGCTGCGTATGGCCGTCGCGGCGCAGCAAAACAGAGAAGTTGTCGAACCAAGTGACGATGCCCTGTAACTTGACGCCATTGACTAGAAAGACCGTGACCGGCGTTTTATTCTTGCGGATGTAATTGAGAAAGACGTCCTGGACGTTTTGTGACTTTTCGGAAGACATTTTCTGTTCCTTTGTTTTGGGTGGACGCTCTTGTTGTGACGAACCGGATGCCCACCGGCATCGGCCCTTAAAAACAGGATTATCATCATTTTCTTTTCAAGGGAACCCCTCCCTCTTGACCAAGAGCATTACGCAAGGCTGGCCTCATTGATCATTCTTGCTCCTAGGCTTGGTCTGGAATGACTATTCCAGAGGAATAACCGCGCTGGAACTAGGGCTAATCCGATCTCTTGCTACAGGACGCCAGAGCGATATTCTAATGTGACAAGAGGGTCATAGACCCCGACTGCCCTGACAAGGGCGCCCAGAGAAGGGAAGCGTCATGGACCGCTATAAAGGCTCGTTCGAAGCCTTGGTGCATCAGCTTGTCGTGCCGGCTTTCGTTCTTGGCCCAGACGGCAATGTGGCGGTCTGGAATCTCGCCTGCGAGAGTCTGACCGGCATGGCCGCCAGTGAGGTCGTGGGCACCAAGGAACATTGGCGGGCTTTTTATGCCGAGCCCAGACCCGTGCTGGCCGATCTGGTGCTGACCGGCAGGCTGGATCGCATGAAGCAGCTTTATGTGACCAGCGACAATTCCGCCGCCCTCTATGGCGGCATCCATGCCGAGAATTGGTGCGTGATGCCGCTGCGCGGCGTGAACCTGTATCTGTCGATCGATGTGGGCCTTATCCATGACGAAGACGGCAAGGTCGTGGGCGCCATCGAAACCTTGCGCGATTGGACCGACTGGAAGCAGGCGGAAATGGATTTGCGCCTGCATGCCAGCATTTTCGAGCATGCGCCTGAAGGCATTATCATTACCGATGCCAAGGGAACGATCATTTCGGTCAACAAAGCCTTTACAACGCTGACCGGCTATGACGCATCGGAGGCCCTGGGCGGCAATCCACGCATGCTGCAATCGGGTCTGCACAACAAGACCTTCTACAAGGAATTGTGGGGCACCTTGATCTCGACCGGAAAATGGTCGGGGGAATTGTGGAACCGCAAGAAGTCGGGCGATATTTTCCCGGAAAGCATCTCCATCTGGGCGCTTTGGGGCGATGACGGCAAGATCGCCAACTTTTTTTCCATCTTCAACGACATCTCAACCGTCAAGCAGGCGCAGGAACGGCTTGAGGATATGGCGGTTCACGACGCCTTGACCGGTCTGCCCAACCGCATCGCCCTTTCCACCTTCTTGCAAAAGGCCATCGCCTCGGCCAACCGCCACAAGAAGCTGCTGGCGGTCTGTTTTCTCGACCTGGACGGATTCAAGCCGATCAACGACAACCACGGTCATGAGGCGGGTGACAAGGTGCTGGTGGAAATCGCCGGGCGGCTGAACAACTCCGTTCGATCCAACGATTTCGTGGCCCGCCTGGGGGGCGACGAGTTCGTGCTGCTGCTTTCCGATTTCAGCACCGTGGATGAAATTGAAACGGCGGTTAATCGCATTCTTGAGGAAGTGTCGCTGCCGATTGCCCTCTATGAGAACGAGACTCAAGTCAGCGTTTCCGGAAGTCTGGGCATTACCGTCTATCCTCTCGATGAGGTCGATTCCGATACGTTGATCCGTCATGCCGACCAGGCCATGTACGATGCCAAGAATATGGGGCGCAATAATTGGAAGATGTTCGACACCCGCATTCATGCCGAAATCAGCGTGGCGCGAGAATTGTTCAATCAGGTGCGCGAGGGCCTAGCGAACAATGAATTCTGCCTATTTTATCAGCCCAAGATCAATATGCGCACGGGCTGCATCGAGGGCGCCGAGGCTTTGATTCGTTGGCTGCATCCGGAAAGGGGCCTGATCCCGCCTGCGGGTTTCTTGCCGCAGATTGAAAAGACCCCTCTGATCGTCGAAGTGGGCGAATGGGTGATCGAGGAGGCCCTGGCGCAAATGTCGCTTTGGTCAAAGCAAGGGCTTGATCTGAAGGTTAGCGTCAATGTGGCGGCCCGGCAATTCCAGCATATCGATTTTGTCCCCCGCCTGCGGCGCATCCTGGCGATGTATCCCGAAATCATGCCCAACAAGCTTGAACTGGAAGTGCTTGAAAGCGCTGCCATCACCGATGTTGAAGGCGTGCGTTCCGTCGTTACCGCCTGCCGGGAAATGGGCGTTAGTTTGGCGCTCGATGATTTCGGCACCGGCTATTCGACCTTGACCCATTTGAAGCGACTGCCCGCCAACACGTTGAAGATCGACGCTTCCTTTATCCGGCATATTTTGGATGACAAGGAAGACTTGGCTATCGTGGAGGGCATCGTCGGCTTGGCCTCGGTCTTTCGCATGACGGTCATTGCCGAGGGCGTTGAAACCATTGAACAGGGAATTCTTCTGATGCGCGTTGGCTGCAATTTCGCGCAAGGCTATTGCATAGCTAGGCCCATGCCGGCGGCCGATATTCCCGCCTGGTGCGCAGCCTTCGAATTGCCCGATGACTGGCGCTTCTGGTCCTTGCATCAGCAATGGGACCGCACGCATCTACCACTGGTGCTGGCGGAATATGATCATCTTAAATGGGTGCAGCAGATCATCGCCAGTCTTGACGACCCGCAAAGCGAGCCGCCCAGAAGAGAGATCGAAGACCCCCATGCCTGCCGTTTCGGCCAATGGTACGATCATGAAGGCCTTCAGGCTTTCGGCCAGAAGCGGCCTTTCAAAAAGATCGGCCCCTTGCACCGGTCTATTCATGAAACCGGAGCCAGGATGGTCAGGCTGCATGCCGAGAGCAAGTTGGACGAAGCCCGCGAACTGGTGCCCCAGTTGGTGCATCTCAAGGATCAAATCGTCGTGCTGCTTTCGAAGCTGCATGGCGAGTTGATGATCGTGCGTTCGAGGTCGGGCAAGGACGTCGCCCTTAGCGCCCACTCTCCAGATACAGGAGCAAATCTCCCGGCGTCTTGAAATGGACCCGGAAAGGATGGCTGTGGAACTCGCCCGACTTGGGCGGATGCGGGCGCAGTAATATAGGCGTGCAGCCGGTGTTGGCCGCGCATTCCATATCGACCGGCGCATCGCCAATGAACCAGACGTTCCGTCCCGCCTCGATCCCCGATCCTTCCAGAACCATCCGCACCGGGTCGGGGGCTGGTTTGTCCCTTGCGGCATCGGTGGCGCCGACCAGACGGTGGAAATAGCCGTTCCACCCCAGATGATCGGATTCCTCGCGCAGATAGGCGCCGGTCTTGTTGCTGACCACGCCCATCAAAAAGCCGCGCCCATTCAATTCGGACAGCATTTCGTCGACGCCATCCAGGGGCTTCAGACGCAGAAGATGCACTTGCTTGAAGGCTGCGTAGAAGACCGCCCTTGCCTCTTCCCAGCGATCCCCAAAAAGAACGGGAAAATGATCGCGCAGCGACAGGGCGATGCGCGTGCGCACCTCGTCCATCGACCAAGGCGCATGGCCCATGGCGTCTAGCGTGATGTTGATCGCTTCATGCAGGCAGGCCCAACTGTCGATGAGCGTGTTGTCCCAGTCGAAAATCAGAAAGCTGGGGCGCGATTGGCTCATGGCCTGGGCAAGATGCTGGTCAGCAAGTCGCGGCCCAGGGGCCAGTCGCCGAGATTGGATTCGGCGTTGACGTGCCCCAATTCGCCGACGTCCAGGAACCCGCCATACCAGCAGGCCGCGAAATAGTGCGCCCGCTCGGGCGCGATATAGGGGTCATTCAGGCTGGCCAGGACCAGGGTCTTGAAGGGCAGAAGCTCCAGCGGCATGGGCGCGAAGCAACGGGATTCGCTGGGCGTATGTTCCGTCGAATCCACGTCGGCCGGGGCGACCAGCAAAGCGCCATGCACCTTGTCGGTATGCGCCGATTGCCCGGCCCAGTGAGCGACAAGGGCGCAGGCTAGGCTATGGGCGATCAAGACCAGAGGGGCTTTGGCTTCGGCTACGCATTTGTCCAGGCTGGCGATCCAGCCATCCTTGTCGGGGCGGTCCCAGTCTTCCTGTTGCACGCGCCTTGCGTTGGGCAGCAGGGCTTCCCATTTCGTTTGCCAATGATCGGGGCCGGAACCGCCCAGACCCGGAATGATCAGATAGCTGGTGGCGGCCATCGGCTACAGCCCCTTCTCCAACGCCTGGGCGTAAAGCTGGCGCAGGCGCAGCGTGACGGGGCCGGGCTTGCCGTCGCCCACCGGCTTGCCGTCGATTTTGGTGATCGGCAGCGCCCAGCTGGTGGTGCTGGTCAAAAAGGCTTCCTTGGCTTTCAAAGCCTCGGCGGGTTTGAAAGCGCGTTCCACCAGTTTCAGCTTGGCGTCCTTGGCCAGGGCCAGAATGGCGCGGCGCGTAACGCCTGCCAGAATGGGCGTGCCCAAGGGCCGCGTGACGATTTCGCCCTTGGCGGTGACGATCCAAGCATTGGTGGACGAGCCTTCGGTGACGAAACCCTTGTCGTCCAGCAACCATGCCTCGTAGGCGCCTTTCTCCTTGGCGGCCTGCTTGGCCAGGATGTTGGGCAACAAGGCCACCGACTTGATGTCGCAGCGTTTCCAGCGCAAATCTGGCATGGTGACGACGGCCACCCCCTTGTCCAACACGTCTGGCGAGGTGGGCTTCAATGTCTTGGCTGTCACCACCAGCGCGGGCGCCACGTCAGCCTTTGGGAAAGCGTGATCGCGTCTGGAGACGCCCCTTGTGACCTGCAAATACAGCATGCCGTTCTTCAACAAATTGATGGCGATGACGCGCCGCATGATGTGTTTAAGGGCGCGCTTCGTCACCGGCCAAGCTAGGCCAATTTCCTTGAGCGAGCGGTCCAGACGAGCCAGATGCGCCTCTTCGTCGGCCAAACGGCCTTGATAAACGGCAATCACTTCGTAGATGCCGTCGGCGAATTGATAGCCCCGGTCCTCGACATGCACGCCAGCCACGCTTAAGGGAAGATACTGGCCGTTCACATAGGCGTAACGAGACATGTTAGAAAAACTCCAGGCGGACCGAGAACATTTTTTCGATCTTCTTTACGGCGCTGGCGGCGGCAAACAAGATGATGCGGTCCTTGGCCTGCATGACCGTTGACCCTCTGGGGCTGATCACGCTGCCTGCCCGCACCACGGCGCCGATCAACACTCCAGGCGGAAGTTTGATGTCTTTCAATGGCTTGCCAACCAAAGGCGACGTCTCCAGGGCGTCGGCCTCGATCAATTCGCCAAAACCTTCATGCAGCGAATGGACAGCATGGATGCGCCCCTTGCGCACATGCTGCAGCACATTGGAAACCGTGATGGCCCGGGGGCTGACCACGACGTCGATCCCCAAAGGTCCCACCAGCGGGTTGTAGGAGGTCTTGTTGATCAGCGCCATGGTGCGCTTGGCCCCATAACGTTTGGCCAGCAGCGTGGCCAGGATGTTGGTTTCGTCGTCATTGGTGACCGCGACCACGGTTTCGGCCATCTCGACATTGGCTTCCTTCAGCATGTCGGGGTCCAGAGCGTCGCCATGCAGGACCACGGCGCGATTCAGCATCTTGGCGACATATTCCGCCCGCTCGCGATTGCTCTCGATCAGACGCACCCACATGCCGGCATGCTGTTCCTCGATCTGCTGAGCCAGGAACAAACCGATATTGCCGCCCCCCAGGATGCAGATGCGCCTGGCTTCCGTTTCCTCGTGGCCAAAAGCCACCATGCCGCGTTCGACATGCTGCTTGTCGATGACGAAATAGACTTCGTCGCCGGGCAGCATCTGGTCTTCCGGCGTGGGAACGATGGCCTTGTCCTGGCGCACGATGCCCACGATGACCAGATTGAGATCCGGGAACAGCTTGGTCAGTTGCCTGAGCGGCGTATGAACCAGCGGCGTGTTTTCGGTGCAGCGCACGCCGATCAGGCGAACCTTGTCGCCCGCCAGCGGAATGACGTCCATGGCGCCCGGCACTTGCAGGCGGCGAATGACGGCCCTGGCCACCTCGATCTCGGGCGAGATGATGACGTCGATGGGCAGATGCTCGCTGGAAAAAAGGTTCGACCACATCGGATGCAGATAGCCCTGATGGCGCACGCGGGCGATCTTGGTCGGTACGTTGAACAAGGAATGCGCCACCTGGCAGGCGATCATGTTCACCTCGTCGGCGGCGGTGACGGCGATGATCATTTCGGCATCGCTTGCCCCGGCCTGATCCAGAATATCGGGATGCGAGGCATGGCCCAGGATGGCCTGCACGTCGAGCGAGTCGGATATCTTGCGCACCAAGTCGGCCCGCTGATCGATGACCGTGATTTCGTTGCCTTCGCTGGCCAGATAGCGGGCGATGTTGAACCCAACCTGTCCGGCGCCGCAGATAATGACTTTCATGACGCTAGTCCTCGCTCGAGCCGATGCCCAGGGATTTCAGCTTGCGGTGCAAGGCGGAACGTTCCATCCCCACGAAGGCGGAGGTGCGCGAAATATTGCCGTTGAATCGCGCCACCTGAGTGGCCAGATACTCGCGTTCGAACAGTTCGCGGGCCTCGCGCAAGGGCAGGCTCATCAGTTCGCTCGACTTGTCCCATTTGAGAACGGCGGGCGTCGCCGACGACAGATCGGGCGGCAGCATGGGCGCCGTGATCGGCTCGCGCGCATCGCCCGGGCACATGATCAGCAGCCATTCCATCACATTGCGCAACTGGCGGGCGTTTCCCGGCCAGTCATAGGTTTTAAGAACGACCTGGGCATCTTCGCCAAGTTGGCGACCGATCACGCCAGCCATGCGCGCGGCGCGATCCATGAAATGCTGGGCGATTTGGGGAATGTCTTCCCGACACTCCCTCAGGCTGGGCACTTTGACCGGCACGACGTTCAAGCGATAGAACAAATCCTCGCGAAAACGACCGGCGGCGATCTGTTCTTGAAGCTCGCGGTTGCTTGAGGCGATGACCCGCACATCCACTTCGACCCGGGTGCCGCCGCCCACGCGCTCGAATGTCTGGTCTTGCAGCACGCGCACGATCTTGCCCTGGGTTTCCAGGGGCATGTCGGCCACTTCATCCAGCATCAAGGTGCCGGTATGTGCTTGTTCCAACAGACCGATCTTGCGCCCCGATCCTTCCGACATGCCCTGTTCGGTGCCGAACAGTTCGATTTCCATGCGCTCGGGATTGAGGGCGGCGCAATTCAGCACCACGAAGGGGCCTTCTGCGCGCTTCGATTTGGCATGCAGCAATCTGGCGACCACTTCCTTGCCGGAACCGGGGGGGCCGGAAATCAGTACGCGCGAGCCGGTGGGGGCCACCTTTTCGACCGACTGGCGCAACTGATTCATGGCGCTGGTGCTGCCCACCAGTTCCATGGCGCCGCCGGAGCGGTTCTTAAGATCGAACAATTCACGCTTGAGCCTAGCCTGTTCGATGGCACGTTCCACCACCAGCAGCATGCGGTCGGTCTGGAAGGGCTTTTCGATAAAATCGTAAGCGCCCTCCTTGATGGCCGCCACCGCCGTTTCGATCGTGCCGTGGCCGCTCATCATGACGACGGGAACGTCGGGATGGTCTTGCTTGATCAGGGACAGGATGCCAAGCCCATCCAGCTTGCTGCCCTGAAGCCAGATATCTTGCAACACCAAGCTGGGGCGTCTGGCTGCGATGGCGGCAAGCGCCGCCTGATCCGTTCCGGCTTCGCGGCAGGAATAGCCTTCGTCTTCAAGGATACCGACGACCAGAGACCGGATATCGGCCTCGTCATCGACGATCAAAATGTCATGCGCCATGGCGTTCGTTCGTGACGGTTGCGGCAACTTCGCGGCGGGGGAAGATCAACCAAGTGCGCGCACCCGGCCCATCCCGGTCCTCCAGCCTCAATTCGCCTCCATGGTCTTCCATGATTTTCTTGACGATGGCAAGCCCTAACCCGGTTCCCTTGGCGCGGGTTGTAACATATGGCTCGGTCAGGCGGTGGCGTTCTTCCTTGGGCAAGCCCTTGCCATTATCCTCGATCTTGATAGAAAGCCCGCCATTCGGCTCGTTTCTGGCCACCTGAACTTCGATCCAGCCGGGTTCCGGTTCCTCGCCTTCGCGCCCTTCGATCGATTCTGCGGCATTCTTCAACAGATTGATCAGGGCGCGGTTGATCTGGCGACCATCGCAGGCGAACAGGCAGCGCGTTTCCTCGCCTTCGGGCATTTTCAGTTCGTACTTGATGGCCGTATGGGCCTGACGCTGTAGGAACATGGCCTGCCCCACCACTTCCGCCAGATTCTCGTTGCGCACGACGGGGGCTGGCATGCGGGCGAAATCCGAGAATTCATCAACCATGCGCCCGATATCGCCCACTTGACGCACGATGGTTTCGACGCAGGTCGAAAAGATTTCGGGTTCGGTCTGAATTTCTTTCAGGTACTTGCGCTTCAAGCGCTCGGCCGACAATTGAATGGGGGTCAGCGGATTCTTGATCTCATGCGCGATGCGCCTGGCGACGTCGGCCCAGGCGGCCATACGCTGGGCCGACAACAATTCGGTGATGTCGTCGAAAGTCACGACATAGCCCTCGATCTTGTCTTCCATCCGTTCCACGGCAACCCGGACCAGCAATGTCCTGGCATCTCCCTTGCGTTCAAGGCGGATCTCGCCCTGGGTGATCCGTTCGGGCCGCCGCTGGCTTTGGATCAGCAGATCGGCCATTTCAGGCACAACCTCCGCCAGGGGCTGGCCCAGCGCCGTCTCCAATTCGCAGCCCAGCAAATCGCTGGCCGGACGGTTGGGCAGATTGATCCGGGCCTGAGTGTCCAGCCCGATCACGCCCGCCGACACGCCCGATAAAATGGTCTCGGTGAAACGGCGCCGTTCTTCCAAGGCCTGATTCGTTTCGATCAGTTCCTTGCGCTGGCCGTCGAGCTGGCTGGTCATGCGGTTGAAGGCGCGCGCCAAGGACCCCAATTCGCGACCGGCCAGAGTTTCATCGACCTTGGCTTCCAGATTTCCCTCGCGCACGCGGTCTGCGGCCTCGATCAAGGCGGCGATGGGGCGCACCAACTGATTGGCCAGCGCCAATCCCACCCAAATGGCCGACAAGAACAACAACAGCGTCACCACGGCGAAAATGGCTGAGAAGCTGATCTCGATCCCCGACCGTCGGCCTTCGGCCTTTTCGTATTCGGAGGCCGCCTCGTTGGTGCGCTGCATATGATTGATGACTTTGGGATCGACGAAACGCCCAATATAAAGGAAACCGTCGGGAATGGCGGACAGGGCGACCATGGCGCGCACCCGGTCCTCGGATTCGCCCGTCAGCATGACCACTTCGCCGCGTCTGGCCTTTTCCATCGCCACCAGGGGAATCTGGCTGAATTGCATGGAATAGGAGAATCCCCCTCGCGCCACCAGCCGCCCATTGCCCTGAAAGATCACCAGTTCGGAGAAGCCCTTCTGCGTGCTTTGCGCCCTAAGGATTTGCACCAAAAGGTCGGGGCTGACGGCCAGTTTGGGGCCTTCGCTATTGATCTGTTCGGCCAGCCCCACGATATCGCTGGCTAGAAGGGCGTGGTGCTCCTTCAGATAGGCGCTTGCTACGGCGCGCGATTCCAAGATGGCCGTCTTGACGCGGGGGTTGAACCAGCTTTCAAGGGCGATGCTGAAATAAAGAACCGAAAACACGGCCATCAAGGCGGCGGGGATCAAAGCCACCAGACCGAACAGCATGACCAGTCTGAAATGCAGGCGCGATCCGGCGCCGCCTCGCCTGCCCTCGCCCCAGACCTGGATCAGCCTGCGCGTGACCACGATGGCCAGGGCCATCACCAAGATCAGATCGACGGCCAGCAGAACCGCCACCGTCATCGGATCGGGGGTGATCGACGAGGCTCCGTTCAGGACAGCGATAGTGGCAGTACTGGAGGCCAGCGCCGCAATGGTAAGGGCGATGGCCAGCTTGCGGCCCAAATCGACGCGCCTTGCCCATATCAAAAGCGCGATCCAAGTCGGGTGCCGGAAGATTCTGGGCATTATGGGGTCCTGCGGGCCAAAGCGGCCCTACTTTAATCCACGCAGCACCTGAATGTCCAACTCGCGTATTTTCTTGCGCAACGTATTGCGGTTCAGGCCCAAAAGCTGGGCCGCCTTGATCTGATTGCCCCTGGTGGCTTCCAGGGTGATGCCGATCAGGGGACGCTCCACTTCCTGAAGGATGCGGTCATAGATGCCGGTCGGCGGCAGCGCGTCGCCATGGGCCGAGAAATATTCGCGCAGGTGCCGGTCAACGGTTTCCGACAGGCTTTCCCGGCTTTCGGCATGCGACTGTTTCATGCCCTGGCTGGTGTCGGTCAATTCGGACTCGATCACATCCAGCCCGATGACTTCCTGTGAATAGAGAGCCGCCAGCCTGCGCATCAGATTCTCAAGCTCGCGGATATTGCCCGCCCAGCGGTGGCGCCTTAGGCGCTCCAACGCGTCAGGCGAGATGGTTTTGGGGGCCAATCCCTCATTTGCCGCCTGGCCCAGAAAATGGCGGGTCAGTTCGGGAATGTCCTCTGTGCGTTCACGAAGCGGCGGCAGGCGGATGGGCACCACGTTCAGGCGGTAGAACAGATCCTCGCGAAACAGGCCCTGGCGGATCAGTTGGGTCAGATCGCGGTGGGTGGCCGCGATGATGCGCACATTGGCCCTGATGGGCACGCGCCCGCCGACCGAGGTATATTCGCCCTCCTGAAGCACTCGCAACAGGCGGGTTTGCGCCTCGGGCGGCATGTCGCCGATTTCATCCAGAAACAAGGTGCCGCCTTCGGCCTGCTCGAAGCGCCCCACCAGACGGTTGGTGGCCCCGGTAAAAGACCCCTTCTCGTGGCCGAACAACTCGCTTTCGATCAGTTCGCGGGGGATGGCCGCCATATTGATGGCGACGAAGGGGCCATTCCTGCGCTTGCCATAATCGTGCAGGGCGCGGGCAACCAGTTCCTTGCCGGTGCCGGATTCACCGGTAATCATCACCGTCAGATCGGTCGTCATCAGGCGAGCCAGGACGCGGTAGATTTCCTGCATGGCCGCCGACCGACCGATCAGGGGCAAGGATTCTTCGCCGTCGGGGTTGGAATCGAAGGATGGATCGGCCTTGGGGGCCGCCAGCGCCCGGCCCACGATATTGACCACTTCCTTCAAATCGAAGGGTTTGGGCAGATATTCGAAGGCGCCGCGCTGCGTGGCCTTGACCGCCGTCAGCAAGGTGCTTTGCGCGCTCATGACGACGATGCGCAGATCGGGCCTGATCTTCTTGATGCGCGGAATCAGGTCCAGCCCGTTTTCGTCGGGCATCACCACATCGGTAATCACCAGATCGCCCTCGCCATCGGCAACCCAGCGCCACAGCGTGGCGGCGTTGCCAGTGGTGCGCACCTCGTAACCTGCCCTGTTCAAGGCTTGGGTCAGAACGGTGCGGATGCTCCTATCGTCATCGGCGATCAGGATGGTGGCGGGAAGGCTCATCAGATATCGGCTCCAGACTCGTTCGAGACCATGGGAAGATAGACGCGAAAGACCGTGCGTCTGTGCTGGCTGTCGAATTCGACGATGCCGCCGTGGTCGTCAATGATCTTGGCAACCATGGCCAGACCCAAACCGCTACCCTTGGGTTTGGTGGTGACGAAAGGATCGAACAGATGCGGTCCCAGATCCTCGGGGATGCCGTTGCCGTTGTCCTGCACGGAAACGACCAGCGGCAGATGCACGCGGCTGTCGCTGCCCGGCACGGCCAAACGAACGCCATGCTGATAGGCGGTGGACAGCACCACCTCGCCGCCGTCTTGTGGACAGGCCTCGGCGGCATTCTTGACCAGATTGAGAAAGACCTGGATCAATTGATCCCTGTTGCCCAGCACCATGGGCAGCGAAGGATCATAGGCTTCGATGAAGCGCACCTTCTGTCCAAAACCGTTTTCGGCCAGCCTGCGCACATGCTCAAGCACGCGGTGGATATTTACCGGCTCGCGTTCCAAGGGGCGCTTATCCGAGAACACTTCCATCCGATCGACCAACTGGCAGATGCGATCCGTTTCGTCGCAGATCAGATGAGTCAGCACCCGGTCGTCCTCGCTGGCGTTCTGTTCTAGCAACTGGGCGGCGCCGCGGATTCCCGAAAGCGGATTCTTCACCTCATGGGCCAGCATGGCCGACATGGCGGTAACCGAACGCGCCGCGTTGCGGTGAATCATCTGGCGACCGATCTTCATGGCGATGGAATGTTCGTGCAAAGCGATGGCGATCGATCCCGGCTCTTCGGAGACCGGGGAGACCTGGATGGTCACCGTTCTGGGGCCGGTGCGCAGCGTATCTAGATTGACGCCATATTCCGACACCGGGCAATCATTTGTACGTGCTTGATGAATAAGGGAAAATAGGGGGCTGTCCTCGGGGATCAGCTCGGTCAGCGGCATGCCTTCCAGGTGCCCCAGCGAGGATTCGAACAATTGTTCGGCCGCCGCGTTCAAATGCCGGATGGCGCCTTGGCCATCGACGACGATGATGGCCATTGACAGCGCGTTCAGAACCGCCTGGGCATCCAGGGGCGTTTGCGCAGGCTGGGCGCGCTTGCGGGTCAGGGCGAATTTCATTACGCGGCCAGCCGGTCGCTGGCTTGGCGCCAGAAATCAAGCAAACGTTCCCGCACCTGCTTGGCCTCGCCAAGGCGCATCAGTTGGCTGCGAAATTCCGCTGAACCAGGAAGGCCCTTCGAATACCAAGCGATATGTTTTCTGGCGATGGGAACGCCAGCGCTTTCCCCGTAATGGTCAAGCATGTCATCAACATGTTCCAGCAGAACGGCCAACCGCCCGGCAGCATCGGGTTCCTCTTTTTTCTCGCCGGTCGCCAGGAAATGCGCCGCCAGCCCAGGAAACCAGGGCCTGCCATAGGCCCCTCGCCCAATCATCACGCCATCGGCCCCCGAACGGTCAAGGATTTCGCGGGCCTTGTCCAAGCTGGTCACGTCGCCATTGGCGATCACCGGAATGGCGACGGCGCGTTTGACCTCGCCGATCCGCGCATAGTCGGCTTGGCCGCCGTAAAATTGGGCGCGGGTGCGGCCATGCACAGTTACCATCGCCACGCCGCTTTCCTCAGCGATCTTGGCCAGCCTGGGCGCGTTGATGCAGCCCTCGTCCCAGCCCAAACGCATCTTGACGGTTACGGGAACGTCAACCGCCCTGACGACCGCCTCCATGATGCGCCCCGCCAGAAGCTCGTCCTTCATCAGGGCCGCCCCGGCCTCGCCCCTTATGATCTTCTTGGCCGGACAGCCCATATTGATGTCGATGATCGAAGCGCCGCGATCGGCATTCATGCGCGCAGCATCGGCCATCACATCGGCTTCGCAGCCCACGATCTGAACGGCTTGCGGCCCTTCCAGATCCAGGGGGCTGGACATGCGCAAGGTCTTGGCGTGGGCGCGCACCATCGCCTTGCTGGCGATCATCTCGGAAACGGTCAAGCCCGCGCCGAAACGTCTGGCCAAGCGGCGAAACGGCGCATCGCTCACGCCAGCCATGGGGGCCAGGATGACGGGATTGTCCAGACGGATTGGGCCGATCGTTAATGTCATATTGAGGTAAGACTCCAGGACTGCATCAATATTATGCAGGGTGCCTGTTTGGCAAGCTCCGAATAGGCTTGAATAAGTCTAAACTTTAGGCAGGACTTGAAATGAGCACGTCGGTGACGAATTTGACGCCCGGATAAGCCAAGGTCAGGAGCAAATAGGCCACTAAAACCAAGCGCGTAGCGTGACGCCCACGAATGCCGATGCGGTGATGCGCTGCCAGAAGCGCTGCGATGACCAGAAAGGCCAGCAGCGACAAAAGAGTCTTGTGATCAAAATGCAGCAACTGTCCGCGCTCGAGCAGATTGAGCAGAAAACCGGAAATCACCCCAACCCCCAGCACAGCCTCGGCCCCCAGCAGCAACGAGAAAGTAAGCCCCTCGCTTTCGGACATGGCGGGCAAGGCCCGGGTCAAGACGGTGGGCTGCTTGCGCTTCAAGGATCGTTCCTGAAGGAAAGCGCCAAGTGCGGCCACGGCGGCCAGGGTCGCCAGCGCATAGGTGCTGACGGAGACCAGAATGTGCAAGGCAATCCAGCCGGAAGGAGCCGTGCCGATCAGGGGGCGCTCGGGCGCTTGGCTCCAGATGGCGGCAATCAGACCCAGTAAGGACAGATAGGGCATCAGTAACGGCATCAGCCGCCAAGTTTGGCGCGACCAGAAGCTAAGCCCTATGAAAACGCCCAGCGTGACGGTGATACTGGCCCAAATGGCGGCGGACAGGCCGGTATGCCAACCTTCCAGAATATTGAAGGCGGTGGCCGAGGCCGGGCCGAAGATGGCAAGCGAGATGGCGGCCCAGAAAGCGCCGTCGCGCTTGGCGGGGCGTATCCAGCCTAGCAGAAGGGCGGGTATCAGGCATGCCAGCGCGGCCAAAGAGTCAAAGGGGGCAAAATTCAGCATGGGCGCACTATAGCGATGCCGTGCTGGCTGGTCTATGGTATGCGCCTGGAAAATTGAGGGGATTGTCATCCATGGTTTCTTGTGTGGCCCTAATCGTGGCGGCTGGGCGCGGGCACCGGTTCGGCGCCGAATTGCCCAAGCAATATCTGGAACTGGGAGGGCGCATGGTGCTGTCCCATTCCCTGGCCGCCTTTGCCACCCATCCCGAGATTACGGGCGTGCGCGCCGTCATTCACCAAGATGACAGGCTGCTTTACGACCTAGCCGCCAGGGGGTTGCGCCTGCTTGACCCCGTTCCCGGCGGCGCGGCCCGCCAAGATTCGGTGCGCCTGGGGCTGGAAAGCCTGCAAGACAACCCGCCCGATTATGTTCTGATCCATGACGGGGCTAGGCCCTTCATCGAAGCCGGCGTGATCTCTAGGGCCATCGCCGCCCTGAAGGATCATGCCGGAGCCATTCCCGCCATTCCGGTCGCCGACACTTTGAAGCGCGCCGAGGCGGGCATGATCTCTGGCACCCAGGACCGGGCCAATCTATGGCGCGCCCAAACCCCGCAAGCCTTTCGATACAAAGATATTCTGGCTGCCCACCGGGCGATGGCCGGAAAGGAGCTGACCGACGACGCCGCCGTCCTCGAGGCGCACGGCTTGCCAGTGGCGCTGACCGAGGGCTGCGTGAACAACGTCAAAATCACCACCAAGCGCGATCTGGAACTGGCGGCCAAAGCCTTCGAGCGCCCGCTGATGGCCCGCACCGGCAACGGTTTCGACGTACACCGCTTCAAGGAAGGCAGCGATCATGTCTGGCTGAACGGCGTGAAGGTGCCCCATTCCCACGGGCTTGAAGGCCATTCCGACGCCGATGTGGCCCTGCATGCCCTCACCGATGCCCTGTTGGGCGCCATCGGGGCCGGTGACATCGGCCACCATTTCCCTCCCTCGGACCCGCAATGGAAGGGTGCGGCTTCGGACAAATTTCTGGCCCATGCCGCCAGTTTGACGGCGGCCAAGGGTGGGCGGATCGTGAATGTGGACGTCACCATCATCTGCGAACGGCCCAAGGTGGGGCCGCACCGCCCCGCCATGATCGCCCGCTTGGCCGAGATTTTAGGGATCGATCAGGGGCGGATCAGCGTCAAAGCCACCACCACCGAGGGGCTGGGCTTTACCGGCAGGCAGGAAGGCATCGCCGCAATGGCGACAGCGACGGTGGCGATGAGGGATTGAGGACGGCGCTAGTTGGGAGAATTCGTCTCCTCGCCGATCCATTTCAGGAAATCCGGGTTTCCGCCGTCGATAGGCAGGCTGACCACACAAGGCACGCTGTAGGAGTGATGGGATTTCACCCAGGCGGTGGCGACATCGACTAGGTCCCCCCTGGTCTTGGCGATCAGCGCTACTTCGCCCCCCTCCTCCATCTTGCCCTGCCACCAGTAGAAACTTTTGATTGGACCCAGAATGTTGGCGCAGGCGCAAAGGCGGGCCTCGACCAATCCTTTGCCCAGCCTTTCCGCCTCGTCTATATCGGCGGTCGTGATGTAAAGCAGGCGATAGTCCATCTTTTTGCTTGCCTCCCGAGTCGCGGCTTATATTCTAGGGGCAGGACGGGGGCAAATCCATGGGTTCATCCAAAGAACGGGCGACAGACTTTCAGATCAGCTGGCTGAAACGCGGGCTGGCGCAGCCGGGCGGCAAACTACCTTTGTTCGATGAGGAAGGTCAGCGCTACAATGAGCGCACCATCAAATCTTGCCTGGAGCGTGGCTGGGCGCAGCCCTGGTTCTCGAATCCCCTGAAGCCCGACTGGCTGGTCTGCAAGCTGACCGATGAAGGTCGGCGTCTGGTCGAGCGGCAATAATTGCCAGATCGAAATAAATCAATAAGCCGGTAACTTCATCTGCAGATTCATTGTTTCGGTCTGGAAACTGTGGATATTCCGGTTGGAAAACAGATGACGGGTCTATAACCGCTCTTGCAGTTTTCTTATTTCTTTCAAGATGATATCTGAAGCCTGGGCAATTCCAGTGGGTTGTGGGCTTTGCCCAGCCTTCAGCCCGGTCAGATACTCAATCTGGTCTTGAATATCGCCTGCCAGAATTGACGCTTCGGGCAGGCTGAGATAGCGGGCATTCGCCTTCATCCAAGCATCGAAATATGGGGTTTCAGGCCAGTCAGGCCGCTCCTGGGCCAAGACGGCCACACCGTTGCAGGCGGCTTCCGTATAGGTGCCGTAACCCGGCTTGGTCACGATCAGATCGGCTGAAGCCAACAGATCGGGAAAGGCCATGCCCGATGTTTCGAAGGGGCGGAAATCCGCCCGGCGTTGGTTCCAGGCTTCGGGGATCAGCCAAGTCCAGCCATCGATCACTGGCCATTCCTCGATCGGCAAACGGGCGGCGATGCCGCCATAGGCCACCACCCCAACCTTATGGCCGACAGGGATTTCCAGGCCCTTGCGCAGGCCAACAGGATCTTTGACGCCGATCCTGGCCGAAGGGCCAAGCTCGATCAGCTCTGTGACTCTCGCCAGCTCCGTCATGGGCAGGCAGGGCGTCAGTTTCAAGAACAGGGAAGCAGCGGCATGCGAGGCTAAAATGCGTTCCAGAATGCCTGCCGCTTCGGGGCGTCCGCCCAGATAGGCTTGATATAAATCGTACCAATTCAGGCTGGATAGAGCGATGGCAGGCAATCCCAAATGCCCGGCGGCCGCCAAAGTTAGATAGGGAATATTGGCGATCACCAAATCGGGACGGATGGATTTCAGCCGTGCCGCTTCATCTTCCAGCCTCTGGCGCCATTCCAGATGTCGTAGGTTATATGCCTGTGCAGTTGCATCGCAATCAACCGACGTGGCCGAATTCATGACAAGGCCAAAATCATCAATGCCGTCAATATATTCGAAATCATAGTTAAGTCTAGACTCGAGAAGCTGTCTGGGCAGGTTCGAGTAAAGTATCAGATCGATGTCGTGGCGCATCGATTTGATATCGTTCAAGATAGGGATTGTCATGGCGGCATGGCCAAAGCCATGCGGCGACAGGGCTACACATAAACGAAATGTCACGCTTGAACCCCAACCCCTTGAAAAGCGTCAGCCAGGACTGAAGCAGACCGATAGGCCCTGGAAACTTGGTTATATGGCCCAATGGGTAGGGCCTTGGACTCATTGTCGATTGCCCCGGCCTCGGCTGTCAAGCTACCCCCGGCACCCCCTTCATCGCCCCGCAACTTCTCTTGGCGTTGTTCATTCAACTGGGCTTCCGCCTGCGCTTTGATGGCCTCGGCTTGCATGGCGACGGCCCGATCCTGGCTTGAAGGGTCGCCAGGGGCCAGGGCGGCCCGCTTGATCTGCTCCATCTTGCGGATGGTTTCCTCGGGCGTGTCCTCGGCGGATATGTCGATGCTGACTTCGCCGCCGGTAATATAGCGCCGCCCATCCGGTCCCTGGGTGGTCGTGTAATTGGGCGATCCGGCATAGGCCCCGCCGGCCGCCTTATGGGCCTGCTCATGCGCCAGCACTTCCGCCTCGCGCTGCTTGAGCTTGGCGACGATGCGCTGCTCTTCCTCGCTCAATTGGGAGGGGTTGGCAAGATTGGATGTGGTGGATTCTGGCTTGGATTCAGTCTTGGATTCTGGGGCTTTGGCATCAACCGCCCCCTCCACTCCCCGGCTGCTTGGCTGCCTGGAAACGGGCGAAACGCCTAAGGCGGCATAGCCACCAATACCTGACAGCGCGCCGATCATGTTCTACACTCTACGCCAAAATCTCAGGGATTCATATTGTTCCCAGACGACAGGAGTTCAATGTGCTGAACGGCTTCACCCCACCCTTTACCCCTTCGGGCCATTCGGCTCTGCTGCCAGCTCCGCCCTGGCATTATGCGGGCAATGTCCTGTCCTTGGCCTTCAAGGTGGATGGGCTGGCCGCCCAAAGCCTGCTGCCAGACGGGTTCGGCGTTGCAACAGGCCAAGCCTACGGTCATTTTTGCGATTGGCAGGCGACGTCGGACGGGTGGGAGCTTCTGGACCCGGCCTATGCCCAATATAAGGAATTCTTCGTTCTGATCGAGGCCGAGCGGGCGGGTGCCCCTGCCCTTTACTGCCCCTTCATTTACGTGGATCAGGATATATCCCTGGTGCGCGGCCTGTTGCAGGGTTGGCCCAAGAAGCTGGGCAGCGTGTGGATGACGCGCTCGTATGGATTGGATCATCCGGCCGCAGCGCCGCTCAAGTCAGGAACGAAGATGGGCGGCACGCTGGCCGTCAAGGACCGCCGACTGGCCGAGGCCGAAATCTCCCTAACAGGCCAACCCGGCGAACGGTTGGGTTTTCTGTCCATTCCCACCTTTGCCCTGATCGCGGCGCCTAGCTTGCTGGGGTCCCCGACGCCCGGCCCCAAAACCCTGGCCAGGGCGGTGATCGAAGGGGCCGTCGCCGGATCATTCCATGCCGGAGCGGGAACAATTCGCCTCCTGAACAGCCCAAGGGATGAATTGTCGCTCTTGAACCCGATAGGCGAAGCCAAGGCCAGCTTCGGCAGTTTCGCCATGACCATCACGGGAGCGGTTGAAGCCTGAGACTCTCGAAACGATTCCATGTATATTGGAAGCGAATTCGAAAATGATGGGGATTAGAACGATCCCGCTTTGAACATCTCGGGATGACAGGGATGGTAAGCGAGGTCAGAACCAGCGGTTTCGGCTATGAGAGCGCCGTTTTTCAGGCGCGCCGAACTGATTCGGCTTCTCGCCAGGAAGACAAATCCGCAAGATTAGGCGACAAATTCCAGAGTGAAGATAAGTCCCGATTCGCCGTTCAGACGCGCGAACGCGATGTTGTTGGCCGCAAATCTCAGCCCACGGCCGACGCCCAGACCCAAAGCACCGCATTCCTGCGCAAGGCTCTTTCCACCCCCTATAGCCGGGGGGCCGATCTATACGGCGTCGAGGCGGCTGGGCGGAATTTGCAAGGGGCCAATTATGCTAAGGCCGATCTTAGAACCGGCGATCTGGTGGGGGCCAATTTGGCCGGGGCCGATTTGCGCGGCGCCGACCTTTCCAATGCCGACTTGGCTGGGGCCGACCTGACCGGAGCCAATTTGACGGGCGCCAATTTTACCGGCGCCAACATCGCGGGCGCCAAACTGTCGGGCGCGATTGGAACCAAATATGACGCCTCGGGCCGCTTGACGGTCGATCGTGCGATCTCTCTGCCACGGATCGACATCTTGGCGTAATACGTCAGGGGTGTTTTTGGGGGAGAAATGGTCGGAGCGACAGGATTTGAACCTGCGACCCCTTGACCCCCAGTCTCTAAAATATCATATCTGCATATATATACCCACATTACGCCAGCTTACATAATGCAGATATATCAGAGTGTTATAGGCGATCAGCCTGTTACATAGATTACGCTAGATTATGCTGAATTATATTCTGGTGCGTCCTATGTGCGTCCTGTGCTAGGATCGTTTCAGGACGAATCCGAAACGATTTGAGGCAATCGGCAAATGAAAATCACCCGAAAACTTTTGAACTCGATCCAGACTGGCGCGGCCCCAAACCGCGACAAATACATATATGACGAGTCAATTAAGGGTTTCGGTGTGAAAATAACACCTAAGCTGCGTATTACTTTCTTCGCACAGTTCCGGGTCGGTGGCGGCCGGGCGGCGGCCTCGAAGCGAATAACCATCGGTAGCTATCCAGCATGGACCCCGGAGGCCGCCCGCGAGGAGGCCGCCAGGGTGCTGCGGGCGGCCCGCTTGGGCGAAGACCCGGCGGGCAAAAAGAAGGCCGAAGGCCAGACAGTCGAGGCCGTCTCGAAAGACTTTTTAAAATTGCATTCATGGTCTGAAATAAACGATAGAGCTAAATGGAAAGATGAGGTGGAGCGTGCACTAGAGAAAAACATCATCCCAATAATTGGAAATATGAATATACGCGAAGTGAAGAAATCAGACATTACTAAGGTTACAGATAAGATACTTGAGCGTGGTAGCCCAGTTGCGGCAAATAGGACTTTCGCTATTATTCGAAAGCTACTAGCTTTCGCGGCCGCTCGGGGAATTATAGAGGTGAATCCGGCGGCGGGCCTACACCGCCCCGCCCGCGAGGGATCGCGGGAACGGGCGCTTTCAATTGAGGAAATTCGGACAGTCTGGGCGGCCAGTGGCCGCCTCGGCTGGCCTTTTCAACATATTTATCAACTACTTATCCTAACCGGATGCCGCTTACGCGAGGTCGCGGAATCAAGCTGGGCGGAGGTCGATTTTGACGGCGGCCTCTGGACGATTCCAGGGTCACGAACAAAAAACGGAAAACCCCACCTCGTCCCCCTCTCCCCTCTCGCTGTTCAACTTTTTAGGGAAGCCAAGGAACACAAAACGGACTTGTCGGGCCTGATTTTTTCGACGACCGGGGAAACCTCGGTTTCGGGCTTCGCGCGGGCGAAGCGAAGGTTGGATCGAGAATGCAAAATACTCGAGGAAATAGAGGGTTTTCCTGCTATTTCCGCCCCCTTCGTCGTGCATGATTTCAGGCGGTCGGCGGCGACTCATATGGCGGCAAAATTCCCCCCTCATGTCGTCGAAAAAATCCTGAATCATTCTGGCGGCGTCGTGTCTGGCGTGGCGGCTGTTTACAATCGATACGAGTATCTCGAGGAAAGAAAAGAGGCGCTCGGCTGGTGGGCAGAGCGCCTCTTGGTCGCTGTTGGCGCTGGCTAGGCTAGGCTAGCCCAACCATTCGCCTAAAATTCCAGTAGTTTATGGCTGCATTGGAGTGCTGAATCTGACACCGCCACAGCTCAAAAGATCTGGCCCAGGGCATTCTGGCCGACCTGAGCAACCACCAGAAAAGGCAACAGGCGATGAAAATCAAACCTAGCCCCGCCATCTCGCGATCCTGCAAAATTAAAGGCCCGGCGGCGATGACGGCCGGGCAAAAAATCACAAAGGCCAGGCCTAAAATTGAGGCATGCAATTTGATGTCGGCGACCTGCCCGGCTCTCCAAATCCGCGATGCCTGCTTCTCATTTTCGATGACTAGCATGATTTTACTCCTATTTTGAAGAAAGAGGTGAAGGCAGATCAGCTAGCCAATCGTCAATATCCCTTTGCAAATAAAGGACTTTTGACCGGCGAGAGGTGCCTAGTTTGCGGTAATTTGGCCCCTGCCTCCGAAATCTCCATTGCGCCAAAGTATTTTCTGAAATTCCAAGAATTTCAGAGGCTTGGCTGGAATTCAGGGCAAGCGGCCGCACAGATTTAGAGTCCATGGCGACTAACTCCTTGATTTGTGTTGCTTTTTGGGAAGTCAGAGGCCCGGACCTTAAGGCCGGGACTTGCGGGGCCAGGACTCAAAGCCTGGACTTGCAGGAAGGTCAGCCTGCCGCGCAGGACTGCCATTTACATCTGCTTACTCTATTTATTATGGTATGTCAAGGCATTACGTCGCAACCTGTGGTAAAATGTGTTGTCTGCATCCGCAACCAATCCAGATACTCAGTCTCAGCCGCCGTCAAAGGACGCTCTTTTTGCTGCAATTTCAGGCGGTTAAGTTCATCCTCCGGCGATGCCGGGTTACCAGTCGATGTCTCGGTCATGGTTTATCTCCTTGTTTCTGTTTACCTTTTCAGGCGTTACCGTTGCGGACTTGCTCGCGATTTCGGCCGCGCTGGCGGCCAGTTCGAGGGCGTCGAGGCCCTGGACGAGTCCGGGCGCGGCCTGCTGAAGGCCCATTTGTAGCCCTAAACTTGCGGCTTTTCCCGCAACCTCTGGCATAAGTTTAGCTAACCTTTTCATGGCGTTAGCTCAACAGAAGGTTAGCCGGATCGGCCTCGTGTCTTTGACCCGCTGGCCGGAGTAAATCTCGGCGAATCTCGTTCGAGATTTTCTCGTTTCGCTCGAATTCATCGAGCGGAGTTAGCAATGGGAAAATGCGCCCATCGTCTTCGTACCACTCCAAATAATCATGTGCCATAATTGTCTCCAACTCGTTGTAAAAGCAACAGTAATCAACGGCGTTGGCGTCCTTGTAGTTGGCCGGAGCCATATGACCATTTTCCTTGAAATATATAAGGCGGGGTACGGCTGTGCGAACCTCGATTCCAAAGGCGAACAGCCGCGCCTCCGCCGATTCCAAGGCCAGGTGGGCGAAATCCAACGCGTATCGGTCGAAGTTCATACGGTCCTGTTGATACCGGTGATTGATTATTTCGCTGGCGAAAATAAGCTCCGCAAATAACCCCATCATTTCGGGGGTTAGTTCCTTTATCTCCTGCTGTGCCATCTTACTCTCCTGTGTATTGTGTTGATAGTCTTCAATATATATGCCTCTTTATTATTTTCAACAGGAATAAAAAGTGATATTTGCACTTTTTTTGCCATCACTTTATTTTGACTTGCTTGCCTGACACTTACTTGAGACTTACCCCGAGACCCCGGTAATTTGCTAGCGCCTCATGCAATGTATTTTGTGGGTAGATCGGGGCCGGGGACACAAAATCTTGGGTCCGAAGGCATTCGAAGGCATTCACTGGTTTACACCGTTACGCGCGTGCACGCACACGCGCGTAACGTCTCTAATTGGCAAACCCCTTCGGACCCCTTCGGGACATTGATTTTGCACAATTTTTTTTGATGACAGCCCCTATCGGGCTGGCGACTCAGGCTTAAAATTGTTCCCGAAACGTTTTAATCCAGAACACTCAATGGGCGCAAGCTCAGCCCATCGACAATCGATCTGCGGGTTGTGGGGTGCAGGCGGCGGGTGTAACCCCGCGCCTCTAGCGCTTGTACTAAACTTTTACTGCTCCCCTTCGCGTAGCCGTTCAAATCGGCAAAATTAGACCAACTTGCGAAAAGGGCCATCGCCTCCTCGCTCGCCCCCTTCTTAATAATAACAGCGCCGGAAATCCATTCTGCTATTGTATCCTCTGCCGCTAAGTAATCGTTCGTGGCCGCAATAACTGCGGCTGGCGGCCTTAGCCCGCCTTCCTGCCAGTCAATACAACCCTTAATCGCCCAGCCCAAAATCATCGGCCACTCTTCCTTTAATTTTGCGGGCAAGTCGCTGTCCCGTTCCGCCTCCGGAATGGTGACAGCAAACGGAATCAAATGAAGCCTCCGTCGGATGGCTTCATCAATATTTTGAAGCTGTGGCCGATGATTACCGGCAATAAACAGCTTGAATTTCGGGACAAATTCAAAGTAGTCTTTGCGCATAAACTGCGCCGTTACTTTGTCGCCTCCAGTTAATCTCTTTATTTTTGCCTCAGCCCACTTGCTGCCTTCTTCAGTTTCTTGGGCTATTACAACTCTAGCTCCTCTAAAGTGAGCGATTTCTGCCGAATGTCGCGTGTATTTACTATCCTCAAATGTTGCGGCGCTGGCAACAGCCGTGAATTCGCTCAGAATTCCGCGCAAGACATTGAGAAATACGGATTTTCCGTTCCCGCCGGTGCCGTAAAAGAAGGCTAGAATCTGCTCCCTCGTCGAGCCTGTGAGCGCGTATCCAGTCAACCTCTGGATGTAGTCAATTAGTTCTTTATCGCCCCCGAAAATTCGCTCAAGAAACGCGAGCCAAAGGGTCGGCGTTTGACTCGATGGCGACACGCTGCAAGCTTTGGAAATCAAGTCTTTTTGCCTATTTTCTCGCATTTTTCCGGTCTTTAAATCGACGGTGCCGGTGGGAGTCGCAAGCAGCCAGTCGTCGCGGTCAAGGTCGTCAGATTCGACGGCGTGGCGGCGGTCATACCGCGCCAGCTTTTCTACCGCTGCGATAGTCTTAGCGGCCATTATAACGTTAGGTTCGCCGTAAACCGGTGGCTTTTCTTTTTTATCTTTTTGACTTGCCAAGTAAGATGAAATAATTAGCGCCTGTCTCCGGCAGATTTCGCGAGCATCGTCAAACACAGTCAACACATTATCTTTCTTCCACCGAGTATTGTCCCAGCGGTACCACTTTCCGTGTTCTTCGCAATACTTCCATTTATTGTGGTGTTGTTCCGAAAATTGGAGCGCCAACCCCAAATCTGTATTCTCTACTTGTAATTCTGCAGACATATCAATCTCCTTCGCTCACGCGTTGCGACACGTCGAGCGGGAGATTTTTATAATCCGGGGAAACCGGGAGGGGGGGATGAGACTCGACAACGTGAACCTAGCAAAAAGAAAACATATTGACAAGTTAAATATTCGGCATTATTTAAGTACTCGTGGACGGCAATAGGAGGAGACTCGACACCTTCATTTCCTAGCGCCTCGTAAATGACCCCCTGGTTGACATGCCAGGGGGTTTTTTTACTGTTATTACGTTTTTGATTACTGTATTACGCAGCCTTACAACAGATTACCCAAGATCGAAGTCAAGGTCGAACCCTTGGTCATGCTGGCGCTTTGCTGGCCTGCGGCGCTGACCGGCCATCAAGGCCGGGGCCTGCGGCGCTAGGTCGGTTCGCTCGATCTGTCGCTGCTTCATTTTTTCCCTCGCTTCCCGCGATGGCTGATGAAGGGCCTGCGGCGCATGTTCCGGCCGCCCCTGCCCGCCCACCATGTCCTGAATCATTTTTTCGTTGACCCTGGCCTCCCCGAAAAACGGCCGATGCGCCGCCATGTCGGCGGAAATCTCACGGGCCAGCTTGTCGCGGGCGGCTTTTTTCGCCCCCCACTCTATATATTCTTGGCTATTTTTTTCGATCTTTCCTTCCCGAATCTGATTCCATGTCTCCCTGCATCTCGAGACCAATGATGAGTATTGATTCACGCGTTCTCTCGCTTCGTGTTTTCTGGACTGTTCTAGAATTTTGGATTTTTGAACATCGTCAAAAATCCCAGATTTTTCGAAACCATCAACGCTCTGAATCTCACGGGCCAGCTTGTCGCGGCCCCGCGATTTTCTGGAAATCTCGACATTGCGCGGATCATCGAATTTTAGCTTCTGCTGCCCCCGCTCCCGCATCAATCCGGCGATTTCGCGATTCTTCATTTTCAAGTTTTCAGCGTCCTTCGCGAGTTCAGGATTTGCAATTTTCGCAGCCTCGTAAATCTCGCGCTCTTGTTGTTTTTTCCTAGCAAATGCAACAAGTTCTGACGATTCTAGAATCTGCTGCCGCTCATTTTGATATCGCTGCCGCTCAAGCCGGACGCGGTGACGAAAATGCGCTTTTCCTGATTCGATTTCTACGGCCATCATAATTTTTGTTAAGGCGTTCCCACCAAAAACTTTGGTCAAAAGCGATGCCTGCTTTCTGTCTGAATCGATATCCTCGCGGCGCTGCTGATGCCGTTTTTTCGCCTCGTCCAGTTTTGCGGAAAGCTCAATTTTTTGCCGTCGCGATTTTTCGAAATCAGGCCCCGGAAAATCCTTAGAAATCGCCTGTTCGCGAGTTTTTCCGGACTTGATTTCGAGCGCATTTTGCGCAGGCCCGCGATGTAAAGTCGGGGCTTTTTCGAGTCCCCGCTCCTTGAAGGATAGCCATTCAACGGTATCCTGGATTCCGCGTTCCTGAAGCCGTTCATTTTGCCAATCTGCGACATAACGCTTTGAATCGAGCATCCAGTTTTTTAGGTCAGCGCGATCCTTGAATGGCGCGGATTTGCTACGCGAACACTCCCCGTTTTTTTCGATTTCGCGCGTCGAATGAAGGATGTGAACATGAAGATTTCCGGGCTTTGAATGGACCGCAAATTCGGCGGCCATCCCGAATTTTGCCAAGCGTTCCGAGCAAAATTTCTGGGCCAATTCGAAGGCATCGTCCGGTGTTAAGTCATTGTGAACGCTTAAAATAATGCGATGTGCAGGGCTGGCGGTCGATCTCTCGGCCGCCGCCCTGTATGGATCCCTGCGAAAGCGATGATCCAGGATTCTATCCTCCTCTGAATCGACATGCCTCCACATGTCGGCGGGGTTTTTCCGCCAGTTTTCCGCCAATTCAGCGTTTAAATTTTCAGGAAAAACAAGGCCAAAGCCGGTCAGTTCATCAATCTTATCCGCGTGCTTGCCTTCCCTGAAATCGTATTCATGAGCCGCCTCGAGGCGGCCACGACGAATGTAATTTGAGTTTTCGGCCGCGTCACGGCTGCCGCGACCGTCGGCGGAATCTCGCCTTAAAAATCTCGCGGAAAATGTCAATTCCATCGATGCGCCCTCCCCTCGTTTTCGCAGAATGCCGGAAATTCATTTGTGGCCTGCGGCGCAAGTGCAGAATCGAATAAACCGCAATTCCGCAAATTTGCGAAAATCGCGAAAATCCGGTCTGTTAAATCGGGGGAAAAATCGAAAAAGCACGACACGGCGAAAGCTCCAGTTTGGAGGTTTGTTATTTTTTCGCGTGGTTGTCGTGTGGTTGTTGGCGCTGGCGTGAATCCCGCGCACCCGAAGATATGGCCCATAATCTTGCGGATACGTCAAGGTCGTTTTTCTGATTTTTGCTAAAAAAAAGCGCCGCAGGCCAACAAAGCGCGGCCCTGTGAACACAGGGCCTTTAGTGCGCCTTCCTTAAAAACTCACAAAACAGGTACATGTATTCTAGCAAGCCACATCGCAGCATGTGTCAAACCTGTAAGATAATGACAGTATATGTAATGCGAAAATCACTGAATTACTGAATATAGCCCCGCTAACGACTGTCAAATCTCTGGTACAAAATCCAACTTGATTTTATAAAAACGAACACATATATTAATTTAACTGTTTCGCTATTACATAGAGGTTGCAATGACTGCAAAAAGTGAAAAAACACAACTAACCGCTTTGGAACGAAAGCAAAAAGCGGCTGCCGCCCTGAATCGCGCGCGGGAAAAGTATCGAAATATCGAAAAAGTTTGTGCACGAAATCTGCAAAAACGGCTGATTCTACTTTCAGGATCGACTACCGATAAGTTGATGACCCTCGACGATGAGGCATTCCAGGCCGCTTTGTATTTAGCGGCCCGCGCCGCCGAGAACCCGGATATTTTGAAGCAGGCGGCGGCGCTGTCGGCGGCGGCGGTCGCTGGCGGCCTTATTTCTTTGATTCGGCTGCCCCCCGAGAAGATCGAACAGGTTGAGCGTTTGTCTCTCTAGTCTGTTTTTTTTTGGCGGCCTTTGAGCCGCCCGGTAGTCCTGCGCGGCAGGCTGACCTTCCTGTAAGTCCCGGCTTTGAAGTCCGGGCACCCCAAAAATCAAATTACTGGAACGAAAGGGGCCATCATGGCCGAATCAGAACTGTTTGCCGCCCTCTCTGCTGCTTCGTCAGCCCCTTCCCCCTCAATGGCGCTGGCCGAAGAAGAGGAGGTGGCAGATTCGCCACCTCCTCCCGCCGCGCAACCGCCCGAAAATCTCACATTTGATGAGATTTATGGCGATGCTGGCCGCCCCGAAACCTCTTCATTTTTTCGCCTGCTCCCTGACCTGATTTTCTCCATTCTTGCCCTCGTCTCCGGGGCGGCCTGGCTATCTCGAGCCTCTGCCTCGAATCTACCTATCTTGCTCGATTATCCATTATTGCTGGGCGCGGTCCAGGGCGCTGGCGTCCTTCTCCCTTTCTTCGTTTTGTCCCTTTCCCTTCGGCCGCTTTGGCAGGTTGCCGGGCTTGCCTCTGCCCTCGCCCTGGCGACCTTTAACCTTTTTAGCTTCATCCATCTATGGTCAACGACAATAAATATAGTCCCCTATTGGCTATCCGGCCTGCGTCTTTCATTTAATTCGCCGGATTTTCTGACAATTCTAGGCCAAACTCTCAATATAGCGCCTGAATATATAGGCAATTATGCGTCGTGGGCGCTGGCAAACAACTTTGCAAGCGCGGCTACTATTCTTGTTTCCGTTGTTATTTTTGCGGAACTACTTAACGACTGGCAAGATAAGACTGCAAATCGCGACCACCTCGGCAGAAAAATAGCGGAAAACACCCCGCACCACGTTAGCCGCTTTATGCCGTTGAAAAACATCGAGAAATTCTTCTCGAAAGGCAATCTGATCCTCGGCCAACTTGGCAAAGGGGCGCGGTCAACCCTTGTGCTTTACAACTTAGAGGCGCATGTAATCGCCCTCGCCCCATCCCGCGTGGGCAAGGGAACGGCGTTTGCAATTCCAAATATCCTTACAAATCATTGGGTTGGCAGTCGTTTAATCATGGATACCAAGGGTGAAGCGGCCATGGTTTGCCGGAAAAATGGCAGACAAATCAGGCTATTAGACCCGTTCGGCATGGTCAAATCCCGCCTCGGTGATGAAGCGCCCCCCGCCCTTCGGTACAATCCGCTAGATTTAGTGCGTCCAGGCGAAGAAATGCGCCGAGACGCACAAGCGATAGCTAGCGCCATCTGCCCAATTCCGGGCAAGGCGAACGCGACGGCGCAGCATTTTGCCAGCGCCGCCAACGATTTGATTTCCGGGACGATCTGCTGGGTTTGCTCGATTTATCCGCCGGAAAGTAGAAACTTAATAAAAGTGTATGAGTTGCTGACTTTGGGCGATGACGTCAGCGAAGAGGATGACGACGACCGCCCACGCGATCCGCTCAATCCTCGATCCTTCGATGATCTAATGATAAGCATGCAGGCGAACCCGCAAATCGGATATCGCGCACCGTTTGACGCAGCCGCCCGCGTCGCGAGGGCTGGCGCAAACGAAAGAGGTGGAATTTTATCGACGGTTAAGAATAGCATTGGTTTTCTTGGCTTGCCTGAAATTCAGCGTTGCCTTTCCGCCTCGGATTTTCCCCTCGATAAGGCGATCCTGGCAGGCGGTCGGGATATCTTCCTCGTTGTCCCCCCCGATCTTTTGGAGGCCTTATCTGGTTGGCTTCGCGTGATGCTAATTATACCACGGATAACTGTCGTGCGGGAAAAACCGAAGCATCGGGCCATGGTCCTGATCGATGAGGCCGCCCAGCTTGGTTACTTGTCTAATCTGCAAAATGACTTTGCACAGATGGCTGGTTTCAATCTCTCATATTGCGTCATTACTCAGAATAACGCAGCAATGAGAAATATATACGGCGAGATGTGGGAAAGCATTACCACGAATGCTGAGGTTATACTTTATCTGGGAACGGCACGGACTGACAACACGAGTGCCAAAGAAATTAGCGCACTGCTCGGAACCGTTCCTCTTGTCGATGAAGGCCACGAAAGCAAATCCTGCAAGGATATGTCCGGTCCTGGCGACACGACGACAAGCAAGTCAAAGTCCGTAGCTGTCGTTCCTCTTGTATCTCCCGCTGAAATTCTGGAAATGCCGAAGGGTGAACTTTTCATTCTTGCAGGTATTTCTGGCGGTCGGCGCGATCCTGTTCGTTGCCGATTTGCAAATTACTTCGCGAGGCCAGACCTTAATAAACTGGCCTGCCCGAATCCGTATCGCCAATAATAAGGAGTCCGAACAATGGAAAAGTTAACGAATTCAATAGCATCCGCATCCTTGCCAATCGGTGAGCCGTGGGGAAACGGACTCGGCCTAGTCGATGCCATCATGACTCTTTTATCTCGAATCTTTGACGCTGGCGGCACGACAATTGACACTGTTTACAAGGTGTTAGGGCCGGTTTCATACATGATCGCGGCTGGCGGGCTGATAATTGTTCTTGTTATCGAGGCCATGCGATTCCAGGCTGCCTCGATGGAAGGGGGAGGGCCTGAAAAACCGCTCTGGCGGTTGGGAAAGCTGTTCCTCGTGGCTGTGATTTACGGAACCATCGCCGCCAGCCCGGCTACGACTTCAAACTTCCTGAGAGAGTGGATTTATCAGCCGATCATGGGAACTGGGCTTGCGGTTTCTTCTTCCATTGTTTCCTCGATGTCCCTCCCCTCCTCTTCGTCCGCGAATCCATATTGCGGAAGCGGCGGCGGCGGCACTTGGGAACGCGAAAAAGCCGAATTTCTTTGCACTTCTTCGTCCCTAGTGAAAGCGGTCGCGTTGCCCATAACTTTGGGCGATCTCGCGTGGCAAAAAGCAGCCTCTTCGACGGTCGATGACGTGAGATTAGCCTTGAAAAACAAGAGCTTGCACGAGCAGGAATTAGCTGCTGCCGTCGCGAATGATTCCAGCGTTTTGGGGAAAATCGCGGAGGCCCGCGCCGCCATGGTCGAGACGGATAGCTCGGTGCCCGATTTCATCAAAAGTGGAGTCGATAACCTTGGAATTCGCGCACAATTAATCATTGTTGCCATGATCTACTACGCCCTCGGCCTGGCGCTAGTCTTAGTCTTCGGCCTGCTCCTCGCTAGCCTCGTTGTCCAGGTTTTCCTTTTCTCGAGCTTCTTCCCTATCGTCTTGTTGGGGTTACTTTTTTCCCCGCTTCGCCCCGCTTTGGAGACTACAATAAAGGGGATTGCGGCAAGCGCAATAACCTTGGTTGGCTGGTCCATCGTTGTCTCAATCATGACGAATCTTGTCGTCGCTCAAATCGGCGAAGTTTTGAATGAATCGGTCGCCTCTTTGACTTATTCGGTCAACTCGAATGGCGGCCAAATGTATGATTCTGCAAGCCTTTTGTATGGTCAGTTGGCCTTCGGTAGCGTGATGATTTGGGTCGTTATTTTTGCGGCTGGCAGCTACGTTTTGATGTCGATGGCGCAGGGTGTCGCGGCCGCTCTGACCGGCGGCCATAGTGACGGCCTAGGGGCGGCTAGAAGTGCCGCAAACGCTGTTGTCGTAGCGGCTGCCGTCGCTGCCGGGCAGGTCGCTGGAAAAATAAATGGAGCGATCTCGACGGATTCCTTGCCCCAGGGCGGCGGAAATTCTGGGGAAAAAAGCAGCCCGTTCTTAAAAGGGTCGGGGGACGGCGGCGGCCCGCCCAACTAGGTCAAAATTTCCTTGCCCTTTGGAAAGCCGGGACAAAAACCCGGCTTTCTTTTTGCTTCTTAATGCAAGTCCCTTGGTCGATGCGTAGAGCATCGAAATTCAAGCCGAGAGTCCCTCGGCCCGATGCCTCCTGGGCCAACATGGCCCGTAGGAAGCCGTCAAGGCCCCAAAGGGCCTGAGGAGGTGGTGCGGGCGCAGCGCTTGCGAGCCTCGGCTCCCCAGGTTGCCTTTATGGCTTCCGTGGGCCGTGTTACCTAAAAAATGTGATGCCGCAAAATAGGCGGATATCACATTAGCCAAAAAAGGGCCTGAAAACATCCTGCATAAAATATGGCGAATATCACATTAGCCAAAAAATGGCCTGAAAACATCCTGCATCCAGAATGGCGAATATCACATTAGCCAAAAAAGGGCCTGAAAACGTCCTGCATTCAGGATGGCAAATATCACATTAGCTAAAAAACGGCCCGAAAACATCCTGCATTCAGAATGGCAAATATCACATTAGCCAAAAAACGGCCCGAAAACATCCTGCATCCAAGATGGCAAATATCACATTACCCGCCCCGTCCTTGGCGCTGGCAATGGGCAGGATATTTGTGCGTCCTATGTGCGTCCTAGAAAGAGACAAGGGGTTGGCTTAATTTTGCCAACCCCTTGTAATTCCCTGGAATTTTGGTCGGAGCGACAGGATTTGAACCTGCGACCCCTTGACCCCCAGTCAAGTGCGCTACCAGGCTGCGCTACGCTCCGACCGAGCCTTTGACAAGGCAGGCGCGGACTATACTGAGGCGTTCGGGCAAAGAAAAGGGAAAAGAGACGCCGCTGGCAGGTTCTTTTCAACCTGCCTTGGCGCCAGCGGCCAGGATTTCCCGAAGCTCGACCAGTTCCTTCAATACCTCGCTCAGCAGAGTTTTCGACTCTTTTTCGGGCTTGGCGTCGGCTGGCGCCATGGCTGCGGGAAGGAGCGAAAGTTGCGCCGCCGCGATTATCGGAACAGACTTCGATTTGGGCGCTTCATAGGTTGGCGTCGAACCCGATGGAGCTGGCAACGCCTTGGGACTGGCCCCCAGCGCTTCCGCGCCCGATTTGTCGCGCAGCAGCTTCTGCACGCCCTTGATCGTATAGCCCTGGGCATAGAGCAGGTCTCGGATGCGCTTTAGCAACTCCACATCCTCGGGCCGGTAATAGCGCCGCCCGCCTGCCCTTTTCAACGGCTTGATTTGATTGAAACGTCCCTCCCAAAAGCGCAGCACATGCTGGGGAATATCCAAATCCCCGGCAACCTCACTGATGGTTCTGAAGGCCGTTTCTGACTTGCCCATGGAGAAAGGGACTTACACTTTCTTGGCGTTCATGCCCTTGTTGATGCGAGACTTCAACAATTGCGATGGGCGGAACACCAGCACTCGGCGAGGAAGGATGGGAACCTCGGTGCCGGTTTTGGGATTGCGGCCAACCCGCTGTCCCTTGGACCGTACCGAAAAGCTGCCAAAAGAGGAGATCTTTACCGTGTCGCCCTTGGCCAAAGCCAGCGACATCTCTTCCAGAACGGTTTCGAGAAGGGCCGCCGATTCATTTCGGGAAAGGCCTACTTCTTCGTAAATTGCTTCACTCAGCTGCGCACGGGTGATGGTTTTCTCGGTCATCGATTCGGCCCCCCAGGCTCGTTAGTTACCTAACGGTAGCGCTTCAAGGAAAATCAGTCAATCCCGTCAAAGGGATGTAAGCCGGGATTCGAGCAAAAAAAGAGTTAATATCTTGCCAAGCAGGCGCCCCAGGTGAATCCGCCCCCCATGGCCTCCAGCAAAATCAGTTGGCCCCGCTTGATCCGACCGTCGTTGACGGCTTCGGCAAGCGCCAGAGGGATCGAAGCAGCCGAAGTGTTGGCGTGCCTGTCCACGGTCACCACCATGCGATCCTTGGGGATGGCCAGCTTCCTGGCCGTGCCTTCCAGAATGCGGATATTGGCCTGATGCGGCACCACCCAGTCGATGTCGGTGGATTGCAGCCCATTGGCGGCCAGCGCCTCGCCCACCACTTCGGCCATATTGACCACGGCATGACGAAAAACCTCGTTGCCCTTCATGCGGACGTGACCGGTGGTTTTGGTCGAGGACGGCCCGCCATCGACGTAAAGCAGGTCGTAATGGCGGCCATCGGAATGAAGATGGGTCGATAATATGCCCTGATCGGCCGTCGTCCCCTGCCCTTGCGCCGACTTCAGAACCACCGCGCCGGCGCCGTCGCCGAACAGAACGCAGGTGCCGCGGTCATTCCAGTCCAGGATGCGCGAAAAGGTTTCCGCGCCGATGACCAGGGCGGCCTTGGCCTGACCCGCCTTGATGAAATTGTCGGCGGTCGCCATGGCGAAAACGAAACCCGAGCAAACGGCCTGTAGATCGAAAGCAACGCCCTTGGTCATGCCCAGGCGGGCTTGAACCTTGGCCGCCGTGGCCGGAAATGTATGATCAGGCGTCGCCGTTCCTACGATGATCAGGTCGATATCGTCGGCGGTCATGCCCGCATGGGCCAGCGCCGCCTTGGCGGCCTCGAAGGCCAGATCGGAGGTGGTTTCGCCCTCGGCGGCGATGTGGCGTTGACGAATGCCCGAACGTTCGACGATCCAAGCGTCGGTGGTATCGACGCTGCGTTCAAGTTCCTGATTGGTCACGATGCGCGCAGGCAAATACGAGCCGACGCCAGCGATCTGAGAGCGAATGACCATCAGAGCGACGCCACTTGAGGAGCCACAGGTTCTTCGGCCAGATGAGCCAGTTCTTCCTTGATCTTGTCGTTGAAATTCTGGCAGACCAGATCGATGGCGACACCGACGGCATTGGCAAAGCCCAGGGCATCGGTGCCGCCATGGCTTTTAACCGTAATGCCGTTAAGGCCAAGGAACATGGCCCCATTATAGCGACGAGGGTCGGCCCGGTGCTTCAGGCGCTCAAGGGCTGGACGCGACAACAGATATCCGATCTTGGCAAGCAAGGAATGGCTGAAGGATTCCTTCAGGAAACGCGAGAACATTTTGGCCGTGCCTTCGACGGTCTTCAAGGCGACGTTGCCGGTAAAGCCATCGGTGACGATCACGTCCACGGTACCGGCCCCGATATCGGTTCCTTCGACAAAACCGTGGAAACTCAGCTGCATGTGGTGCGACTTTAAGATTGAATGTGCGGTCTTGACGGCGCTATTGCCCTTCAGATCTTCCGAGCCGACATTCAAAATGCCGACGCTGGGCCGCTCGATGCCAAGCACGATGCGGCAAAAAACTTCGCCCATGATGGCGAATTCGACCAAGTTGTTGGCGTTGCAGTCAACATTGGCGCCCAGGTCCAGCATGACTGTTTCGCCGCGCTGCGAGGGAAACAGGCCCGCAATGGCGGGCCGGTCGATGCCGGGAACGGTGCGCAGAACGAATTTCGAAACCGCCATCAAGGCGCCGGTATTGCCCGCCGAAACCACGCCTTGGGCTTCGCCCTTGGCGACGGCGTCGATGGCCATCCACATGCTGGATTTGCGCCCCGTGCGTAAAACCTGCGATGGCCTTGCGTCGCCTGAAACGGCGTCGGGCGCATGGCGGATGGTCGATACTTCGGCGGCATCCGGATGCTTGGCCAGCAATTCCTTCAGACGGACTTCGTCGCCGAACAGAAGGAAGCGCGCCTTCGGGAATCGTTGTCTTACGATCGCAACCCCTTCGATCACCATATCGGGGGCGGAATCGCCCCCCATGGCGTCGAGAGCCAGCACGACCTCGTCGGACACGCTATCCCCTCCCTATACGGGATTTCAGGCTGCTGAAGCGGAATCGCCCGCCACCTGACGACCGTCATAATGGCCGCAAGAGGGGCACATGTGATGCGGACGCTTCATTTCGCCGCAATTGGGGCACTCGGCCACGGCCTGCGGCTTCAGGGCGTGATGGGCCCGGCGCATGTTGCGACGCGACTTCGAGGTTTTCTTTTTAGGTACAGCCATGGGTCATCTCTCGAGCAAAAGGGAACGCTCCGAAGCCGTCGAGCATCCGGAGCGGAGCCAGTCTTCTTATATGAAAACCCCGCACAGGGCAAGGGCGCGATAACCCATTGTATTACACTTTTTTGTCCAGTTTGTCGCGCAGCTTTGATAGTGCGGCAAAGGGATTGGGCTTTCCGTCGGCGCCATCCAGACCGGCATAGGGCGTGTTTTCAAGGCTGGCACCGGGTTTTCTGGGAAAGGGATCCAGCGAAAGGGCCAGTTCCTCGGCCACCGCCTCGCCAATATCGATGACGCCATTTTCGATGACGTCGGGTTCGTCTTGCGCCTCGAAATCGAGGTCGATTTCGCGCTCCATGGCTTGCAGAACTGCCTGCAAGGCCTCTGTCTCGCCGTAACTTCTTGAAATATCGGCATTTATATTGCTTCTGACCGGCTCGAGCGTCACCACGCAGGTTTGCGTTACATCCGCTTGGATTCGCCCCTCCAGAACGAAGAGGCCATTCGTCGATTGGGTCAGGCGCAATTGCGCTTTCAGCCCATCCAAAGCCACAAGATCAAAGCGCTGGCGCAATTTTTCGCATTCGTCCGGCCTTGCCTCGATCGACAGATCAAGGCCATGGGCCTGAATGTCGCCAATCGACACAAAACGTGAAAATTCAGGGAGTTGCTCGGTGCTCATGGCGAAACCTGCGTTTGGGCGAAGGGAGGCGGCGGAAATTGGGCCTGAGCGGTTTCGGAACGCGCCCAAGCAAGAAGCACATAATCGGCCAGAAGGGTCAAATGCCCCCGATCCGCCTTGGCCGCGGCGAATAAATTGCGATCCAGGGCGGCGATCAGGGCGGCGGCGTCATTAGCCTGCAAGGCTTGGCGATAGGCCTGACTGCGCCCGAAAAATCCCTGGGCCAGCTTTTTGACATGAGCGCCGATTCGGATGTCGCTGGCCCCCAATTCGCGCAGATTGACCTCCATGTCGTCGAACATCAGATCGAACAATTCCTGCGCCTCTTCAGGGCTGGTCCGGCTTAACGCCTCCATGACCAGAAAAGCATGCAAAGTCAGAAGATCGAAACGCCCCTCGGGCGTATCGGGCACCTGGAATTGCGCGTAAAAGCCGGGTTCCCGCGACCTAGCCACGATGCGCCCATAGCGTTCCACGGTTGCAGCTCGAGGAGTGTTGTCGCCAAAGAGCTTTTTTATCAGAGACATAGGCTTTCCGTTTGCGGGGAAGATTGACAGGCAGGGTCCCAAGACCTAGCTTCTTCGGCAACGCACTATCGGCTTTCAAGGCTTTGCTCGTCAACATGCGCTCTTTATCCGCCCTTCTTCTTGCCGCCAGCCTGACTTGGGTCGCCGCCTGCGAACCCATCGTCGATGTGCGCGGCAATCTGCCCAACGAAGAACAATTGTCCCTGATCAAGCCGGGCGACATTGGCAAGGACGATGTGCTGGCCATGCTGGGCACGCCGTCCTCGGTGGCCGCTTTCGACGACGAAACTTGGTACTACATCAGCTCTAAAACCGAGCAGTTGGCCTTCTTCAAGCCCAAGGAAACCGAACGCAAGGTCGTCGCCATCAGCTTTGAGAAAAGCGGCTTGGTCAAGAATGTGCGTCAGTTGGGCATGCAGGACGGCAAGATCGTGCAGCAGGTCGATCGCATCACGCCCACGGCGGGCAACGAAATGACCTTCCTTGAACAGCTGTTCGGCAATGTGGGGCGGTTCTCGCACCAGACCGGCGGCGGCGGCACTCCCGGAAAGTTCTAAGCCGCTTCCACGGCATCCACCGCTTTGATCACAAATTCCTCGAAGGCACGAACGGGCGTAGGATCGTCGTACAGACGCCCCTGCCCGGCCTTGATGCGCTCGCGCATGGCCGCATTCCAAGCCCCATCGGTTCCCAACTTCACGGCGATCACGACATAGGCTTGCAGATCGGACGCGATACATTCGTCCAGCCCCAGCAGTTTCAGCATGGCGTAGCTGTGGCGACCCCGCATCAGATTGCTGGGCATCGTGACGATGGGAAGGTTTCGCGACAGGGCTTCCAGCGACGTATTGCCGCCCGACCAGCCGACGCTGTCCAAAAAGACGTCGCACACGCCATTCAGCTGCACATAGTCCGTCCAGGCCATCCAGGGCAGGAAGACAAGGTGGTTGGCTGGATTGAGCCCTTCGGCCTTGAATGCGGCCTCTAGACGGGCCTTGAACTTGCGATTGTCGAGATGTCGCGTCTTGTGCAGGATGAAAACGAAACGAGCGCCCGGAACCTGCTTGGCGATGGCGGTGAACAGGCGGTCGCATTGCGGCAGATATTTTTGCAACGCCTGACAGCACAGATAGATCGGCCCCGATGCGGGCAAGCCGAAATCGGCGCGCGATTTCGTTTGCTCCAGACTGGGCGGACGGTAAGCCACGGAGAGATTGGGAAGCCGAACCAATTTTTCGCAATAATGCGCTTCGCTGGCCTCGGGTTCCATCAGGTCGCTGGTCAGAAAATAATCCATGCTGGGCAGACCGGACGTGACCGGATGGCCCCAAGAAACGGCCTGCACCGGGGCCAGTTTCAGGGCGGCCAGGGCAAAGCTGCGGCCATCCATGCCCAGATCGGGATAGATCAGCACATCCAAATCGTCGGCGCGGATCAGGCGGGCGGCTTCTTCGAACGATCCTTTCAGGTCGCGAAAGACATCGCACAATCCGGCCAACGCCTTCGTCGAAGCGTCGGGAACGCCGTTGGTCAGATAACCGTGAATGATGAACCGGCTGTGATCCAGATGGCGTATCCAGCCATTGAACAACAGGGCGATGGTGTGGCTGGTGAAATAGGACGAGGCAAAGCCGATGCGGATGCGCTTGTCGTCGCTCTGCGCCCGGTCGCGCGATTTTGGGGGATCGGCCAGATCGGGAAGCCAAGCCGACATCACGCGGTGAACAAGACGGCCATAAAGTTCCTGCAAGGGCCGGTCGTCCTCGCCTTGATAGGCCAATTCGAAATTGGTGCGCAGCAGAATGCCCGCGACATGCTTGGCGGCATCTTCGGGCGATTGCGGATGGATGGCGGCTTCAAGCGCCGAAATGCTCGAAAAAATGCGCCGCCGCCACAGCGTGATCTCGGCGGCGGACATGTAAACGCGAGGCAAAAGCCTGCCGACCAGCCAACGCGCCAAGACATGCGAGGGATCGGCCAACAGCGCCGTCAGCAGGCTGTCGCGCGCCGAATCGATGTCGCCCAATCCGAGAAAGGCCAAGCCAAGATTGAATTGCGCCTGCGCATCCTGCGGGTGGCGAACCGATTCGCCCGCCAAGGCCTGAACGAAATCGATGGCCAGTCGCTCGTTCTCGGGGGCTATCTTGTAAGCACGGTTCAGCAGCGACGCCGCAATCTCGAATTGCTGGCCCGAGAGCGCCATCTTTCCCAGTCCATGCAGCGATGACGCATCCTGGGGATTGGCCGCCAGCGAGGCTTTGAACGCTTCCTCGGCCCCTTTCATATCGCCAACGCTCAACTTGGCCCAGCCATCGGCACTCATGACGCATCCCCCAAATGAAAAGCCCCGGAACCTTGCGGCTCCGGGGCTTTCCGGTCAAGTAACAACCAAGATTACGCAGCAACCATGGCCAGCAACAGAATGGCCACGATGTTGATGATCTTGATCATCGGGTTGACGGCCGGACCGGCGGTGTCCTTGTACGGATCGCCAACCGTGTCGCCCGTGACGGCTGCCTTGTGGGCATCGCTGCCCTTGCCGCCGAAATGGCCGTCTTCGATGTACTTCTTGGCGTTGTCCCAAGCGCCACCACCCGAGGTCATCGAGATAGCGACGAACAGGCCGGTGACGATGGTGCCCATCAGCATGGCGCCCAGAGTCACGAAGGCATGAGCCTGACCCGCCACCAGAAGGATGACGAAGTAGACCACGATGGGCGCGAAGACCGGCAGCATCGAGGGCAGGATCATTTCACGGATCGCGGCCTTGGTCAGCATGTCCACGGCTTTGCCGTAATCAGGCTTGGCCGTGCCTTCCATGATGCCGGGGATTTCCTTGAACTGACGGCGCACTTCGATCACCACCGAACCGGCGGCGCGGCCGACGGCCATCATGCCCATCGAGCCGAACAGGTACGGCAACATGCCGCCCAGGAACAGGCCGATGACCACATAGGGGTCGGACAGTTCGAAGTTGATCTGAAGCTGCGGGAAGTAATGCTTCAGATCTTCGGTATAGGCGGCGAACAGCACCAGGGCGGCCAGACCGGCGGAACCGATGGCGTAACCTTTGGTGACGGCCTTGGTGGTGTTGCCAACGGCGTCCAGGGCGTCGGTGATCTTGCGGATGTCCTTGGGCATGTCGCTCATTTCGGCGATGCCGCCCGCGTTGTCCGTCACCGGGCCATAGGCGTCCAGAGCCACGACCATTCCGGCCAGGGCCAGCATGGTGGTTGCCGAGATGGCGATGCCGAACAGACCGGCCATCGTGTAGGCAACGAAAATGCCGCCCGAGATGACCAGAACCGGAAGCGCCGTCGATTCCATCGACACGGCCAGACCCTGAATGACGTTGGTGCCATGGCCGGTGACCGAGGAATTGGCGATGCTGGTCACGGGGCGATAGCCCGTGCCGGTGTAATATTCGGTGATCCAAACGATCAGGCCGGTAACGACCAGACCGATCAGCGCGCAGATATACAGGTCGCGACCCGTATAGGACATGCCGCCGATCGGCGTCGAGAATCCAGCCGTCATGTAGATCGACACGCCGACCAAAGCCGCCGAAATGACGCCCGTGGCAATCAGACCCTTGTACAAGGCCTTCATGATGTTGTTGTCGGCGGACAGCTTGACGAAGAACGTGCCCACCACCGAAGCGGGGATGCACACGCCTGCGATCACCAGCGGCAGCATCATCATCGACGTCATGACGTCGCCGGTGAAGAAGATGGTTGCCAGCAGCATGGTGGCTACAATGGTCACGGCATAGGTTTCGAAAAGGTCGGCGGCCATACCGGCGCAGTCGCCCACGTTGTCGCCAACGTTGTCGGCGATCACTGCGGGGTTGCGGGGATCATCCTCGGGAATGCCTGCTTCGACCTTGCCCACCAGATCGGCACCGACGTCGGCGCCCTTGGTGAAGATGCCGCCGCCCAAACGAGCGAAGATCGAGATCAGCGAAGCGCCGAAGGACAGAGCGACCAGGGCTTCCATGATGTCGCGGGTTTCACCCGGCATCCAAGCCGAGAGAACGCCGTAATAGCCGGCAACGCCCAAAATGCCCAGACCAACCACCAACAGACCGGTGATGGCGCCAGACTTGAAGGCGATGTCCAGAGCGTATTGCATGCCGCCCGTGCGGGCGGCGTCGGCGGTGCGCACATTGGCGCGTACCGAAACATTCATGCCGACATAACCGGCGGCGCCCGAAAGCAACGAGCCGATTACGAAGCCAAGAGCAACGTGAACGCCAAGACGCCAGGCGATCAGAACCGCAATGACCACGCCGACGATGGCGATGGTGCGGTACTGGCGGTTGAGGTAGGCGCTAGCACCTTCCTGAATGGCGGCAGCGATTTGCTGCATGCGTTCATTACCGGCGGAAGCCGCCAGAATCGATTTGGTGGCGTAAGCGCCATAGGCCAGCGCAAGCAGGCCGCAGACGATTACCAAGATAAAGGCTGTCGACATGGTTTTTTGTTCCCAGAGCGAGATGTGTCGGACGAACTATAGAAAACCCCTGTGGTCTCTTTGGCGTCCGTTTGGGTCTGAACCCGGCGGGGTGCCGAAGAGGTGGCGAATTTGCCAGATTGCCTCCCCCCACGCAACACGACTCTTGCAAAATTGGTAGGTGATTTCCCACCCGACAGAGTGGTTACGCTACGGAACCCCATGATTTATTGGTGTATTCCATATTCATAATTTACGCATATGAAATGCTATTCAGCGCTCAAATATCTCGACGACCAACACATCCGAGACGACTCCGGGTCCCATCACCTTCGCGATATCGGACAACATGCGGGGTTTCAACTGCGCCAGATCGGTGGTTGGACGATTCTTCAGATGCACGGGCAGCACGATTTGCAGATTGGTGATCAGCGCGTCGCGGATGCGAGGCATCATGTGCGAAATTTTAGAACGAAACTCTTCCTTCGATTCCAGCCTAAGCGTCATGTAGACCTGCCTGGGCTTCTGGTCGGGGATGAAAACGGGGATCGAGATAGCCTCCATATCGATGTAGGCGTTCTTGACCACCGGCGCCGCAACCGGTTCGACGATTTTGGGCTTGGCAAAGGGGCCAATGCCAAAAACGACCATGGCGCCGACGGCGCCGCCGCCCAGCAAAATCAGAATCACGACAAGAATGACCAGCTTTTTCATAACCCCACCCTATTTTCAAAATCAGAAATGACGCCATCCCTTGAAGGGCAAAGACATGGGCGCTCCCGAAGCGTCCAAGGCTTGAACCCCCGCACCTTCCGCCATGTGACCGATCACGGTCAAGCCCAAGCGAAAGCGTGCTGCGATTTCTTGCAACGGCGCCACGCTTGAAGCGGGCGCGGTGATCAGCAATTCGTAATCGTCGCCACCGGCAAGAATCCGCTCGATCCGCTTCGGATCGTCCTTCAGCGCCGTTCTGGCAGGCGACGACAAGGGAATGTCTTGCACGCGCACGATGCCCGACAAACCGGACGCCCTGCAGATATGCGCCAGATCGGCCAGCAGGCCGTCGGATATATCCATACCCGCATGCGCCTTGCGACTGGCCGCCAGGGCTTGCCCCAGCTCCAGCCGGGGGCGCGGCAACAGATAGCGGTCGGCCAACCATTTGCGTTCATCCTCGAACAGATTGGCCAGTTTGCCTTCCAGCGCGTCAAGCCCCAGGGCGCCGTCGCCGATGGTGCCGGAAACCATGATGACATCGCCAGCCTGGGCCGCCGAGCGCTTGAGGGCGCGGCCCTCTTCCACCTCGCCCAGCGCCGTCACGGCCAGCGTGAAGGGGCCGGGCGTGGAAACCGTGTCGCCGCCGATGATGGGAACGCCGAACTCGGCTTTGTCTTGCGCCAGTCCCTTGGCGAAACGGGTCAACCAGGATTCGTCCACATCCTTGGGGAAACAGGCGGCCACCAGCAGGCCAAGCGGTTTGGCTCCCATCGCCGCCAGATCGGACAGGTTCACCCGCAAGGCCTTGCGAGCCACCAGATCGGGGGGATCGTCGGTTCTGAAATGCACGCCCGCCACCAGTGCGTCGGTGGTGACGACCAAACGGCAACCGGTCGAAATAGGCACCAATGCCGCATCGTCCTTTAGATTCAACGCGCCGGGAAAGCCCTCGGCCAAGGGGGCAAACAAGCGTTCGATCAGGTCGAATTCACCCAATCTTGCCATCGTGCAGCGTCTTTGCCAAACGGTCGAGGACGGCATTGACCAGCCCCACTTCGGGACCGTCATAGAAGCTGCGGGCGATGTCGGTATATTCGCTGATCACCGCCTTGGGGGGCAGATCCTTCTTACCCATGCACAATTCGGCCACGCCCGCCTGCAAGATGGCGCGCAGCAAGGGTTCGATGCGCTCCAACTCCCATCCCGACGACAGGCATTTCGAAATCATGACGTCAATGTCGGCGCTTTTTCCCGAAGCGTCGCGCACCACGGCGACCAGATGCTCGCGGTCGGGAGCGGCGATGTCGGCGTCGGCGTCATCCTCATCCAGACGCAAAGGCCCGGCCAAATGCTGCGCCAGCACTTCGTCCACGGTTTGATCGGCCACCTGAATCTGATAAAGCGCCTGCACGGCCATCAGCCTAGCCACGGCGCGGCGTTTGGGCAGCGGATCTTTGGATGAGGAAGAACTCATTTCGGAATCAGGCGAAGTTCGCGCTTGATCTCGATCATGCGAAGGCAGGCCCTGGCCGCCTGGCCGCCGAAATTGCGGCCATCGACGCGGGCGCGCTCCCAGGCCTGTTCCTCGGTGCGGCAAGTCAACACGCCGTTGCCCAGCGCCAAGGTGTATTGGATGGTCAGATCGTGCAGCGTGCGCATGGTCGAACTGCTGATATGTTCGTAATGATCCGTCTCGCCCTGAATGGCGCAGCCCAGCGCCACATAACCGGAATAGCGCTCGTCGGTGGCGCGCAGTTCCATGGCGCGCACCGCATAGCGGATGGCGGCGGGAATTTCGTAAATGCCGGGAACGATGACGCGCTTGTATCCGGCGCCCACGGCGGCCAGTTCTTGCACCGCGCCATGGATCAGATGGTCGCTGATGTCATTGTAGAAGCGGGCTTCGACGATCAGAATGCTCATGCCGGCCATGATGCAATGCTCCTAAACGACAGGGATCGGACGCTGTTCGACCAGATTGAGGCCGTAACCTTCGGCTAGGCCGACGATGGTGCGCTTGGTGTTCGACAACAAGATCATGTCCTGGATGCCAAGATCGAGAAGAATCTGGGCGCCCACGCCATAATCGCGCAACTCGACGGCGGGCGCCACCCCTTCCCTGGCCCTGACTCGGTCGGACAGGCTGGTCGGCATGGGTTCGCGGATCAAAACGACAACGCCGCGCCCTTCCTTGGCAATCATCTCCATGGCGGCATGCAACTCGCCGCCGCGCCCCAAAGATTTGTCGCCCAGCACGTCGTCCAGAACCTTCAGCGCATGCACGCGCACCATGACAGGCCCCGGTGCCTTGAGGTCGCCCTTGACCAGGGCGATATGTTCGGCATAGGCCACGGTGTTGACGTAAACATGCATCATCCATTCGCCGCCATGGATGGAATCCAGCGTCGAGGTGATTTCCTTCTTCACGATCTTGTCATAGCGCCTGCGATAGGCGATGAGATCGGCGATGGTCGCCATCTTCAAGCCATGGAACTGCGCGAATTTCACCAGATCCGGCATGCGGGCCATGGTGCCGTCTTCGTTCATGATCTCGCAGATCACGCCCGAAGGGTTCAAGCCAGCCAGACGCGAGATGTCGACCGTCGCTTCCGTATGTCCAGCGCGGACCAGAACGCCGCCGTCGCGGGCGATCAGGGGAAAAACATGGCCGGGCGTCACGATGTCGTATTTGCTGGCCTTGGGATCGATGGCGACCTGAATGGTGCGCGCCCGGTCGGCCGCCGAAATGCCGGTGGTCACGCCTTCCCTGGCTTCGATGCTGACCGTGAAGGCTGTTTGATGGCGCGTGCCGTTGTCGCGGCTCATCAAGGGGATTTCAAGCTCCTCGATGCGCTCGCGTGTCATGGTCAGGCAAATCAGGCCGCGCCCGTATTTGGCCATGAAATTGACGTTGTCGGGATTGGCGAACTGAGCGGGGATGTACAGATCCCCCTCATTCTCGCGGTCCTCGTCATCGACCAGAACGACCATGCGGCCCTGGCGGGCCTCTTCGATGATCTCTTCGATCGGCGACAGATAATCGGCGTGCGACACAGCTATAAACCTCAATCTTTCTCAAGAAGCCGGGCAACATAGCGCGCCAGCATGTCGATTTCCAGATTAACCCGATCCCCCACTTTGTATTTGCCGAAAGTCGTCACATGGCAGGTATGCGGGATGATGTTGACCCCGAACAGGGCGCCGTTCACTTCATTGACGGTCAGGGACACGCCGTCGATGGCCACCGATCCTTTGGGCGCCATGAACTTCTTAATGCTTTCAGGGACTTCAAAGGTAAAACGCAGCGATTCGCCCTCAGGCTCAATCGACACCACGTTGCCCACGCCATCGACATGGCCGGAAACGATATGGCCGCCCAGCTCATCGCCCACCTTAAGGGCGCGCTCCAGATTGACCGGACTGCCCACGTCCCAGCCGCCCAGGGTTGTTTTGTCCAACGTTTCCAACGAAGCGAAGACCGAGAACCAGCCGGGGCCGGTTTCGACCAAGGTCAGACACACGCCGTTGTGGGCGATCGACGATCCCAGGGGGATTTCGTCGGCCTTGTAGGAGGTGGATATCTCGAAGCGCGCTTCGCCGCCGGGACGCTTTTCGATGGCCTTGACGCTGCCAAGATCGGTGATGATGCCTGTAAACATTACGTTTCCCTTACCCTTTCAAAAACCTGTTCCATGTCGTTGCCCAAGGCGCGCGCGCCTAGGCGCGCAAAGCGCGGCATCTGGGCCAGCGCATCCACCCCAAAGGCGGAAGCCGCCGGAACGCCATCGCCGCCCATGATGCCGGGGGCGTGAAACCAGACCAGCCGGTCGATCAGATCGGCCCTGAGGAGGGCGGCGGACAGATGCGCCCCCCCTTCGGCCAGCACGCGCGTCAGTCCTGCATCGGCCAGTTTGCGTAGCCCCTCCCCAAGATCGGGATATCCGCCCTCGCCCGCCGAAACCTCGATCAAGCGAACCCCCGCTTTCTCGAACACCTGACGCCGCTCGCGCGGGCCGTTTTCCAAGGTCAGCAGCCAAGTGGGAATGTCCTTCGCACTCTGCACCAGCCTGGATGTTAGGGACAGGCGCAAGCGGCTGTCGGCCACGATGCGCACCGGACTAGCCCGATCCAAGCCCGGCAAGCGGCAAGTCAAATCGGGATTGTCAGCCAGCGCCGTGCCGACGCCGACCAGAATGGCGTCGTGGCTGGCCCTGAGCATGTGGCCAGCCGATCTGGCCCGCTCGCCGGTGATCCATTTGCTCTCGCCCCGATGGGTGGCGATGCGCCCATCCAGCGTGGTGGCCAGCTTCAAAGTGACCAAGGGGCGGTTGTTCAGCACCCGGCTGAAGAAACCGGCGTTCAAATCCTTGGCTTCTTCTTCCAAGGCGCCGATCTCGACATCGATTCCCGCCGAAAGCAGCATCTCGATGCCGCGCCCGGAAACCCGGTCGTCGGGATCTTCCGCCGCCACCACGGCCCTGGATATGCCCGCCCGGATCAAGGCCTCGGCGCAGGGCGGCGTTTTGCCGTGATGGGCGCAAGGTTCCAAGGTGACGTAGGCTGTAGCTCCCCTCGCCGCCTCGCCCGCCCTGGACAGGGCTTCCGCTTCGGCATGCGGTCGCCCGCCGGGCTGTGTCCAGCCCCGGCCCACGACAGCACCGTCCTTGACCAGAATGCAACCCACCGCCGGATTGGGCCAAACGCGGCCCAATCCGCGCCGGGCCAAGCCCAGCGCCGCGGCCATATGGGCCAGATCAATCCTTGAGATGGTCACCCGACACCAGATGTCCAAGCCCGCCCAGGCTTCCGATGAATTCCTCGAAATCCTTGGCCTCGCGGAAGTTTTTGTAGACCGAGGCAAAACGGACGTAAGCCACCGGATCAAGGCTGGCCAAGGCTTCCATCACCAATTCGCCGACCGTTGACGATGGGATTTCGCTTTCGCCCGAGCTTTCCAGGCGGCGCTGGATGGAATTGACCACCCTTTCCACGCGCTCGGGATCGACGGGGCGCTTGCGCACCGCGATCTCGATTGAACGGGCCAGTTTGTCGCGGTCGAAGGACACCTTCTGGCCGTTCTTCTTGACCACCGTCAGTTCGCGCAGTTGCACGCGCTCGAAAGTGGTGAAGCGCGAGCCGCAGGACGGACAGTAGCGCCGACGGCGAATGGCCGAATTATCGTCGGTCGGGCGCGAGTCCTTGACCTGTGTGTCTTCGTAACCGCAGAACGGACAACGCATGGTGCTTCCCCCTTAATAGATTGGATATTTGCGGCACAGATCGGCCACTTTGGCGCGCACGGTTTTTTCCGCCGCAGAATTGTCGTTGGGATTGACGCTAAGTCCATCCAGCACATCGCCGATCAGGTCGCCCAGATATTCGAAATCGGCCTTGCCCAGCCCCCTGGTGGTGGCGGCGGGCGAGCCTAAGCGAATGCCCGAGGTGATGGTGGGCTTCTCGGGATCGAACGGGATGCCGTTTTTGTTGCAGGTCAGGCCGGCATGTTCCAGGCTGGCTTCCGCCGCCTTGCCGGTCAGCTTCTTGGGACGCAGATCGACCAGCATCAGATGGGTGTCGGTGCCGCCGGAAACGATATCCAGCCCGCGCTTCATCAAGCGGTCGGCCAAGGCCGCGGCATTTTCCTTCACCTGCTTGGCGTACAGCTTGAATTCGGGACGCAGCGCCTCGCCGAAGGCCACCGCCTTGGCGGCGATGACATGCATAAGTGGGCCGCCCTGGATGCCGGGGAAAATGGCCGAGTTGATCTTCTTGCCGATCTCCTCGTCGTTGGAGAGGATCATGCCGCCCCTGGGGCCGCGCAGCGTCTTGTGGGTGGTGGTGGTGACGATATGGGCGTGCGGCAAGGGGCTGGGATGCACGCCGCCCGCCACCAAACCGGCGAAATGGGCCATATCAACCATCAGGTAAGCGCCCACACCATCGGCAATGGCGCGCATGCGGGCGAAGTCGATGACGCGCGGATAGGCGGAACCGCCCGCGATGATGATCTTGGGCTTGTGCTCCTTGGCCAGCTTCTCGACCTCGTCGAAATCGATCTGGCTGTCTTGCAGGCGAACGCCGTATTGAATGGCCTTGAACCACTTGCCCGACTGATTGACCGAAGCGCCGTGGGTCAGGTGCCCACCCGCCGCCAAGCTCATGCCCATAATGACGTCGCCGGGCTGAGCCAATGCCTGAAACACGCCCTGATTGGCCTGCGAGCCGGAATTGGGCTGAACATTGACATATTTGCAGTCGAACAGTTGCTTGGCCCGCTCGATGGCCAGCGATTCGGCCACATCCACGAATTCGCAGCCGCCGTAATAGCGTTTGCCCGGATAGCCCTCGGCATATTTGTTGGTCATGACCGAGCCTTGCGCTTCCAACACCGCCTTGGAAACGATGTTCTCGGAAGCGATCAATTCGATCTGATCTTGCTGGCGGACCAATTCCTTGCCGATGGCGGCGGCGATTTCAGGATCGGATTCAGCAAGCGTTTTGGTGAAGAAGCCGTGCATGACAGTCATTGATGAGCGGTCCTTAGGTCAGAAGTCAGCGATCAGTTGCGGGCAAGCCCCATTTTCTCGACGCGCCGCTGGTGGCGGCCGCCTTCAAAGGGGGTTTCCAGAAAAATCCTTAAGCAGTCCTTGGCGGTCTCGGGCCCCATGACGCGCCCCCCCAGCACCAAGACATTGGCGTCGTTATGCTGGCGGGCCAGTCTGGCCGTGGTGACGTCGGCGACCAGAGCTGCGCGGATGAAGGGAAAACGGTTGGCGGCAATCGAAATGCCGATCCCGGTGCCGCAGATCAAAACGCCGCGCTTGGCGTTGCCCGAGCGGATGGCCTCTGCCATGGCTTCGGCGAAATCGGGATAATCGACAGAATCCGGCCCATCGGTCCCCAGATCCAGCACGCCATGGTCCAGCTTCAGAAGTTCTTCCTTCAGAAGAGCCTTCAGTTCAACTCCCCCATGGTCCGAGGCAAGGGCAATGACGTCACGCGGCATGGATAAACCAAGCATCCTGCTAGAGTTCGGGGAACCAGAGCGACTTTCCTACCATATCTCGGGCTATCTTGCCAACCAACGGACTTATGACGAATGCTCATCGCCAATGTCGAGTCGGGACAAGTCATAACGACCATAGCGTCATCAGTATTAGAGGCTATTCGCGTTAAAAACATTGGTACCCAAACGTAGAAACAGCAGGCTTGATAACAACTCACCGAAAAACTACTGCATTTTCACCGTCACCTGAAATACTCATTACTCATAACAAGTCTGGTTTAAATTGACACTTGATAGGAAGTGTGCCCGAATACGTCATCGTGACGAACATTCAAGGCTTAGTTCCATGAACGAGAAAGTTGAACAGAAAATGAGCAGGCAAGAACTTCTCAGGTTGGCCGGTGAGGTCGTCTCGGCTTATGTAGGCAAGAACCCACTGCCTGCCGCACAGATTTCAGAAGTCATCGAGATGGTGTACGCAACCTTCAGCAATCTGGGCGATGGTACTGTCGAAGTGAAGGCCGAAGCCCAAAAGCCGGCGGTCAATCCCAAACGTTCGATCTTCCCTGAATACATTGTCTGTCTTGAAGACGGCAAGAAGCTCAAGATGCTGAAGCGCCATTTGCGCACCACTTACGGCTTGAACCCCGATGAGTATCGCGCCAAATGGGGCTTGGGCGCCGATTATCCCATGGTCGCCCCCAATTACGCCGCCCAACGTTCTGATTTCGCTAAGAAGATTGGCCTTGGCCGCAAGCCCGGCTCGCGCAAGACCCGCAAATAGATTGCTGAATTGTTCTCAGACCATGCTTCCAAGGCCGGGTTAATACCCGGCCTTTTCTTTACATGTTCCGTCGATACTGCCCGCCGACTTCGAACAAGGCTTCGGATATCTGGCCCAGCGAGCAGACTCGCACCGCTTCCACGAGTTCGGCAAACAGGTTGCGGTTCTCGATGGCCGCCTTTTGAAGATTGGTCAAAGCCAGCTTGGACGCCTTGGCATGGCGTTTGTGGAACGAAGACAACCGTTTGATCTGATTGACCTTTTCCTCATCGCTGGACCGCGACAAGACGATAGGGCGCGCTGCGCTGGGCGCCGGGTTCAAGAAGGTGTTGACCCCGATGATGGGATACGAGCCGTCATGTTTTTTATGTTCGTAATAAAGGCTTTCATCTTGAATCTTGCCGCGTTGATAGCCGGTTTCCATGGCGCCCAGCACGCCGCCGCGCTCGGCGATGCGCTCAAACTCGCTTAGGACCGCCTCTTCGACCAGATCGGTCAGTTCGTCGATGATGAAGGCTCCCTGGATGGGGTTCTCGTTCTTGGCCAAGCCCCATTCGCGATTGATGATCATCTGAATAGCCATGGCGCGGCGCACCGATTCAACGGTCGGCGTCGTATAGGCTTCGTCATGGGCATTGGTGTGCAGCGAATTGCAATTGTCGTAGATGGCGATCAAGGCCTGCAATGTGGTGCGGATGTCGTTGAAATCCATTTCCTGGGCATGCAGCGAACGGCCCGAAGTTTGGATATGGTATTTCAGCTTCTGCGAACGTTCCCCGGCGCCGTATTTGAAGCGCATGGCGACCGACCAGATGCGCCTGGCCACGCGCCCGATGACCGAATATTCGGGATCCATGCCGTTCGAGAAGAAGAAGGACAGGTTGGGCGCAAAATCGTCGATCTTCATGCCGCGCGCCAGATAGGCTTCGACATAGGTGAATCCGTTGGCCAGCGTGAAAGCCAGTTGGCTGATGGGATTGGCCCCCGCCTCGGCGATGTGATAGCCCGAGATCGACACAGAATAGAAATTGCGCACCCGATGCTGGACGAAATATTCCTGAATGTCGGCCATCAGTTTCAGCGCGAATTCGGTCGAGAAGATGCAGGTGTTCTGCCCCTGATCTTCTTTCAGAATGTCGGCCTGCACGGTGCCGCGCACATTCTCCAGCACCCAGGCCTTGATCTTCTCCGCCTCGCCCTCGGTGGGATCGCGGCCATTCTCGGTCTTGAATCTCTCAAGATTCTGCTCGATCGCCGTATTGAAGAACATGGCCAAGATCATCGGCGCCGGGCCGTTGATAGTCATGGAAACGCTGGTCATCGGGTTGGTCAGATCAAAGCCCGAATACAGAACCTTCATGTCGTCAAGCGTGGCGATGGAAACGCCGGAATTGCCCACTTTGCCGTAAATGTCGGGGCGCGTGCCGGGATCGTTGCCGTACAGTGTGACGGAATCGAACGCCGTTGACAGCCGCTTGGCCTCGGAATCCTTGCTTAGGAACTTGAAGCGCTCGTTGGTGCGAAAAGCGTCGCCCTCGCCCGCGAACATGCGCGTCGGATCCTCGTTCTCGCGCTTAAAGGCGAATACGCCCGCCGTATAGGGAAAAGTGCCGGGCACATTCTCTTTCAAAAGCCATTCCAGCAGAGTTCCATGATCCTGCCAGCCGGGCAGCACGACTTTGGGAATTTTGGTGCCCGACAGCGTGGTGCTGGTCAATTGGGTGCAGATCGTTTTGTCCCTGATCTTCACCACATATTCGTCGCCGGAATAGCTTTCCTTCACCTTGGGCCAGATATCGAGCAGCTTTTTCGCCCTGGGATCGAACAGAATCTCGCGCTTGGCGATCTGGGCGTCGATGTCCTTCGATTCCTTGCCAAGCATGCGCTTGGTCTCGTTCAACTGCTGAAGCTCGCGGGCCAGTTGGGATTGTTCCCCGACCGTCTTGTGATAGCCGCGCACGGTTTCCGCAATCTCGGCCAGATAGCGCGTGCGGGCGGGCGGCACAATGGCGGCCCCGGTTTCGGAATAGCGTTTGCCGCCCGTCTTGAAACGGGTCTTGGGCAGCTTGGCCCCTTTGCCTTCAAGCTGGGCGCGCAGATCAAGATACAGGGCCGTGACGCCCAGATCGTTGAAGCGCGAAGCGATGGTGCCGAAAACCGGCATGCTTTCGGCATCCTGGCCGAAGGCCTGGCGGTTGCGCTGGACTTGCTTGCGCACATCGCGCAGCGCGTCTTCAGCCCCCTTGCGGTCGAATTTGTTGATGGCGACCAGATCGGCGAAATCCAGCATCTCGATCTTTTCAAGCTGGCTGGCGGCGCCGAATTCCGGCGTCATCACGTAAAGCGACAGGTCGGCCAAATCGGCGATGGCGGAATTGCCCTGGCCGATGCCGGGCGTTTCCACGATCACCAGATCGTAACCGGCGGCCTTGCAGGCCAGCACGGCATCGGCGACGAAGGCGGGCACTTCGCTGCCCGCGTCGCGGGTCGCGATCGAGCGCATGAAGACGTTGGGGCCGCTGATGGCGTTCATGCGGATGCGGTCGCCCAGAAGGGCTCCACCCGATTTGCGCTTGGTGGGATCAACCGCCAGAATGGCGATCTTGTACGTATCGCTATCCAGAAGAAAACGGCGGATCACCTCATCGGTCAGCGACGATTTTCCAGCGCCGCCTGTGCCGGTGATGCCCAGCACGGGAACGACGCCCATTTTCTTGGCGGCATCGGCCAGCGACTTTTTCGTTTTGGCATCGACCTGTCCGTTTTCAAGCGCCGTGATCAAGCGGGCCAGTTGGGCTGTGTCGGACAGGGATTTTACGGCGGGAACGCCTTCCTTCGCTGGATTGAAATCGGCCTTCTTCAGCATGTCGTTGATCATGCCCTGCAAACCCAGATGATGGCCGTCATCCGGGCTGTAGATGCAGGTTACGCCATAGTCGTGCAGTTCCTTGATTTCATCGGCGACGATCACGCCGCCGCCGCCGCCGAACACCTTGATGCCCGGCCTGCCGCGCTCCTTCAGAAGATCGATCATGTATTTGAAATATTCGACATGTCCGCCCTGATAGGAGCTGACCGCTATGCCCTGCACATCTTCCTGGATGGCGGCGCTGATCACTTCATCGACGGAACGGTTATGACCCAGATGGATCACCTCGGCGCCCGACGACTGAAGGATGCGACGCATGATATTGATCGAGGCATCGTGTCCATCGAACAGCGAAGCGGCCGTCACGAAGCGCAGCTTGTTCTTGGTCTTGACCGGCTTCGGGGCTTGGGGCTTCAGGCTTCCATCATCGGGCACGGCACGTCACTCCATCCTGGCCATCTGCTGCTTGATATTCTTCGCCTCAAAAGCTCTTTTGGCAATCACGCAGCCAGCCGCGCAACCTTGTTGTCCTTGATCGCCGAACTTTGCCGAGGCTAAGATATTTTACCTTTACGTAAACGTAATAACAACGGATTTTCGCTTTTAACACCTTTTTCATGTTATTGTATTTTTTTGCACACAAAGATGAAGATATATCCTTGACACGCTCATTGAAGCTGTGTTTGATACCCCCATTGGCGCCGATTTGAGCTCAGCTTGCGGGCGCTTGATAAATGCGGCTAAAGCGAGGGAGAACCGTCCGGTCATCCCTCAAAGGCCGAGACGGTTTAACTTTTTTGATGAGGTCAATTCCATGTCCGTTTCGAGCAAGAATCCTGAAACCATCGTGCTGCATGCTGGCTGGCGGGCCGACCCCACCACCAATTCGGTGGCCGTGCCCATCCATCAGACCACCAGCTATCAGTTCAAGCACACCGAACACGCGGCCAATCTGTTCGCGCTGAAGGAATTGGGCAATATCTATACCCGCCTGATGAACCCCACCACCGATGTGTTGGAGCAGCGCCTGACGGCGCTTGAAGGCGGCGTTGCCGCGCTGGCTGTGGCTTCGGGCCAGTCTGCCACGACCTTCGCCATCCTGAACCTGTGCTCGGCTGGCGACAATTTCGTCACCTCGACCGATCTGTATGGCGGCACTTGGAATCTCTTCGCCAACACCTTCAAGCAGCTAGGCATCGAAGCGCGCTTTGTCGATCCGGCAGACCCTGAAAGTTTCAGGAAAGCCACCGACGCCAAGACCCGCCTGTACTTCGCCGAAACCTTGCCCAACCCGAAACTGAACGTCTTTCCGATCAAGGAAGTGGCGGATATCGGGCGTTCGCTGGGCGTGCCCCTGATCGTTGACAACACCGCGGCACCCATCATCTGCCGCCCCTTCGATCATGGCGCGGCGGTGGTGATCTATTCGACCACCAAATACATCGGCGGCCATGGCACCAGCATCGGCGGCGTCATCATCGACGGCGGCAATTTCGACTGGGAGAAAAACCCCGAACGCTTCCCCACCCTGAACATGCCTGACCCCAGCTATCACGGGGCGGTGTGGACGCAGGCGGTCAAGCCTCTGGGCCCCATCGCCTATGTGCTGCGCATTCGCGTGACGCTTTTGCGCGATATCGGGGCGGCGCTGTCGCCCTTCAACGCTTTCCAGCTTATCCAGGGGCTGGAAACCCTGCCCTTGCGCATCCGCGCCCATTGCGACAATGCGATCAAGGTTGCCGACTATCTGGCCAAACATCCCAAGGTGACCAAGGTCATCCATCCCAGCCAGCAGTCGGGCGAGGCCAAGCGGCGCGCCGATACGTATCTTAAGCGCGGCCTGGGCGCTTTGGTGGGCTTCGAACTGTCGGGCGGCGCCGAGGCGGGCCGCAAATTCATCGACGCGCTGGGGCTGTTCTATCATGTCGCCAATATCGGTGACGCGCGGTCGCTGGCCATTCATCCGGCCAGCACCACGCATTCCCAGTTGGGGGCCGAGGATCAGTTGGCGTCCGGCGTGTCGCCCGGCTATATCCGCCTGTCGGTGGGGCTGGAACATATCGACGACATCCTGGCCGATCTGGATCAAGCGTTAAGTCAGGCCTAACCCGACAAAATATCTGGTGATTAGGAACCGGCGAAGGGGTAACCTTTCGCCGGTTTCGTCATTTTGAAAGTGCTTCCATGACCAGTTTTCCAGGAAGTTTTCCGTCCACCCGCCTGCGCCGCCTGCGCAAGCATCCCTGGTCGCGCCAGTTGGTGGCCGAGAACGCGCTGACGCCAGCCGACCTGATCTGGCCGGTCTTTGTGATCGAAGGCAAGGAAAAGCGAGAAGCCATTTCCTCGATGCCGGGCGTCGAGCGGCTCTCGATCGATCAATTGGTGAAGGCCGCAGGCGAAGCCAAAAAACTGGGCATTCCCGCCATCGCCGTCTTCCCCAAGATCGACGCCAAGCTGAAAACGCCAGATGGCAAGGAAGCCTGGAATCCCGACAATCTGGTCTGCCGCGCCGTGGCGGCCGTCAAGAAAAAACATCCCGATCTGGGCGTGGTGTGCGACGTGGCGCTTGATCCCTTCAACAGCGACGGCCATGACGGCATCTGGCAGGGCGGCGACGTGTTGAACGACGCCACGGTAGAGCTTTTGTGCCGCCAAGCCTTGGTGCAGGCCGAGGCCGGCTGCGACGTGATTGCCCCTTCCGACATGATGGACGGACGCATCAAGGCCATCCGTTCGGCCCTGGACGCCGCCGGGTTCGAGAATGTGCTGATATTAAGCTATGCCGCCAAATACGCTTCGGCATTCTATGGGCCGTTCCGCGACGCCGTGGGATCGAAGAACGCGTTGAAGGGCGACAAGAAAACCTATCAGATGGACCCCGCCAATTCGAACGAGGCGCTGCGCGAAGTGGCGCTGGATTTGGCCGAAGGGGCCGACATGGTGATGGTGAAGCCCGGCCTGCCCTATCTGGATATCATCCGGCGCATCAAGGACGAGTTCCAGGTGCCCACCCTGGCCTATCAGGTCAGCGGCGAATACGCCATGCTGAAGGCGGCTGAGAAAAACGGCTGGCTGGACGGCGAGCGCGCCATGGCCGAAACCCTGCTCTGCTTCAAGCGCGCCGGCGCCAACGCCATCCTGACCTATGCGGCTGTCGAGGTGGCGAGGAAGTTGGGGAAGTAAGACTTCATGGATTTCTCCGATGCCATTTTCAGCGAACACGCCAAGTCGGAAGCTGAGCGCCGGGACATCCCAGAAGACGTCATTCGTCAGTGCCTTTCCAGACCATCCCTGGTGCGCAATGTTCGCTCAGGCCGTGTTGTGGTTCAACGCGAGATTGCTTTTGGCGACCCGCCAAGGCACTATTTGCTTCGTATCTTTGTCGATATCGATCGTAGCCCACCAAGAGTGGTCACAGTTTACCGAACTAGCAAGATCGCCAAATACATAGGTGCGCCATGAATATCACCTACGATCCCGAAACCGACACCATGACTTTGGTCTTTTCGAACAAGCCGGTTGCGGAAAGCGACGAAGGCAAGCCGAACGTCATCATGGACTACGATTCCGAAGGGCACATCGTGTCGATGGAAATCCTCGATGCCTCTCTGCAGATGGCAGATGTCCGGCATGTGGATTTCAAGGTGGCGTAGTGGCGCTTTTTTCTGCTTCCTTCGCAAGGAACAATTCATCCATTGGATCAGGGAATTCTTCGTTTATCCAGTAACTCGTTGCAAACCATGTCGCATATATCGTTCCCACCAATAACATGAAAACACGGTTTTTCTTAACAGCGTTATTGTCAAGAACATCAAAGGGAATGACCATTAATTCAAACAGCGCAAATGAAGCAATACTAAATATTAATAGAACAATAGCGCCAAATAATAAAGACACAAAAACAACAATCACGTGGTGCAATTTCTTAGAACTGATAGTGTAATTTCTAGAATTATATTTAAATTTCGATTTAATATGTTTAATATCTCCCCTGTGACATACATATCCTAGAGCAAGATACAAAAATAGAGTTATTGCGAAGAAGAAGACAACAATAAAAAAGCTTCCATGCGGCAAGCTTAATAGGTGCTTAATGATAAAATCATTAGCAATATACGCAATCATGAAGCCAATTGCAGCGCCAAAAACTGCCAACTGAATATTCTTAATGTTACAGCGATCTTCAATTTTTTCCCAAACTGAATTATTATATCCATTCATATGCTTAATCTCCATATGTGCGGTTAATGGAATGCCTTATCGTGTAGTTTGAACTTGCCCCCTAATTGACCGGACAAGGTCTCCCATCCATTAAGGACTGGGAGTATGACTATGTTTATGACCAACACTTCCCCCAAGGCCGAGGTTCTGATGGGTCCGGAACGTCGGCGGCGCTGGGCGGCGGCTGAGAAGCTGGCCATCGCACTGAAGGAAATTTCGCCCTAAACTTCCGCCACGCTGCTATCGAGTTCCTGGTCGGTTGCTTCGCGGATCGCCACGACCTTGCACGAGAAAACCAGCGAGCGTCCGGCCAGAGGATGGTTGCCGTCCACCGTCACATGGTCGTCGCCGATTTCGGTGATCAGAAACGGATCGACGCTGCCGTCCTCGTTCTGACGCTCGAGCATGATTCCTTCCTCGATTTCCTTGGGGAAGAATTCACGCGGCTCGACCATCACCAGCTCTTCGTCATGTTCGCCGAAGGCTTCCAGCGGCTCCAGCGTTACCTTCACCTCGTCGCCTTCCGACTTGCCTTCCAGCGCCGCTTGCAGCTTGGGAAACAGGCCCTGCTCGACATTCTTGCCGCCATGCACGTACACCATCGGCTCGGCGCCTTCGTCGATCATCCGACCGTCCGCGTCGCGAACCTTGTATTCGAGCGTCACGACAGTTTTGGCGGCAATTTTCATGAATGGTCCTTTCGGTTGATTTGGCTATGCAGAGCATGAAAGACGCGCCAATTCCAGCGCAATCTTCTCGGCCCCCTTGATTCTGGCCTCTGGTTCTTCCCAAGCCCGGATCACCACCAGCTTGTGATCGGGGCGCAGTTTGATGGTGCCCACTTGGCGCGAAATCAGTTCGACCAATCCCGCCGGATTGGGGAACTGATTGTTTCTAAAGACGATCACAGCACCCTTGGGACCGGCTTCCAGCTTCTCGATATTGGCGCTGCGGCAGGCGATTTTAATGGCGACGATATTCAGCAGATTCTCGACTTCGTCAGGCAGTTTGCCGAAACGGTCGGCCAGTTCAAGCGCCAATTCGTCGATCTCGTCCCTTTCCTTCACATCGGCGATGCGACGGTAAAGCGACAAGCGCAGCGACAAATCGGCGACATAGCTTTCGGGGATCAGCACGGCCTGTCCAACGCCGATCTGCGGCGACCATTGGTCCTCGGCCACCTCGTGCCCCTTGACCGCCGCCACGGCTTCTTCCAGCAGGTGCTGATAAAGCTCGATGCCCACTTCCTTGATATGACCCGACTGTTCCTCGCCCAACAGATTGCCGGCCCCGCGAATGTCCAGATCGTGGCTGGCCAGGGTGAAGCCCGCCCCCAACGTGTCGAGCGCCTGCATCACTTCAAGCCGCTTGGTGGCCGATTTGGTGACCAAGCGCCCGGGCGGCAGTGTCAGGTAAGCATAGCCGCGCTGCTTTGAGCGTCCGACGCGCCCGCGCAACTGATAAAGCTGCGCCAATCCAAACATGTCGGCGCGGTGAATGATCAGCGTATTGACCCTGGGCATGTCCAGGCCGGATTCCACGATGTTGGTGGCCAGCAAAATATCCTGCTCGCCGTCGCCAAAACGGGTCATTACGTCTTCGATCGCCGAAGGCGCTAATTGTCCATGCGCCACCGCCAGCTTCAATTCCGGCACCAGCGTTTTCAACTGATCGACCAGACGGTCGATATCGGCCACGCGCGGACAGACATAGAAACTTTGGCCGCCCCGGAAATGTTCGCGCAGCAGGGCTTCGCGGATCAGGACGGAATCGAAGGGCTGCACGAAGGTGCGCACCGCCAGCCGATCGACCGGAGGTGTCGCGATGACGCTCATCTCGCGCACGCCGGTCAGCGCCAGTTGCAGCGTGCGCGGGATCGGCGTGGCTGTCAGGGTCAGAACATGCACATCGGCCCGCAACTGCTTTAAGCGCTCCTTGTGGGCCACGCCGAAATGCTGCTCTTCGTCCACGATCAGCAGCCCCAAATCCTTGAAGCTGATCGATTTTGCCAGCAGCGCATGCGTGCCGACGATGATCTCGACCTTGCCCTCGGCCAAATCCTTTTTGTTTTGCGTCGCCTGTTTGGCGGGCACTAGGCGCGACAATTGCTCGACCCTAACCGGCAGCCCCTTGAACCGCTCGGTGAAGGTTCTGTAATGCTGGCGGGCCAACAGCGTGGTCGGCACCACCACCGCCACCTGACGCCCGGACATGGCGGCCACGAAGGCGGCGCGCAGCGCCACTTCCGTCTTGCCGAAACCGACATCGCCGCAAATCAAACGGTCCATCGGGCGGCCCTTGGCGAAATCCTCGATCACATCGGCCACGGCTGCCAGTTGGTCTTCGGTTTCGGCATAGGGAAAGCGCGAGCAGAATTCGTCATACAGGCCTTCGGGCGGCGAGATGACGGCGCCCTTCCTAACCATGCGGGCCGCCGCGATGGCGATCAATTGTTCGGCCATGTCGCGGATGCGCTTCTTAAGTTTGGCCTTGCGCGCCTGCCAGGCCGAACCGCCCAGCCTATCCAGCGCCACCGTTCCCTCATCGGCGCCGTAACGGGTCAGAACCTCGATATTCTCGACCGGCACATACAGCTTGTCGCCGCCGTCATAGACCAGCCGCAGGCAATCATGGGGGGCCCCCCCCACCGTCAGCGCCTCCAGCCCCTCATAGCGCCCGATGCCGTGATCGACATGCACCACCAGATCGCCTTCCGACAGGGCCGACGCCTCGGTCAGGAAATGCTCGGCCCGACGCTTCTTGCGGGCCGGACGGCTCAACCGCTCGCCCAGCAGATCGGGTTCGGCCACCACGGTCAGGTCTTGCGTGGAAAATCCCTTTTCCAGGCTCCACAGAACCAAGGCCAGAACCCCCGGCGGGGCCTTGACCGCCTCGGCCCAACTGGCCGCCCCCACCACGCCCGCCACTTTGTGCTCGGCCAGCATATGGGACAGGCGTTCGCGCGCCCCCTCGCCCTGCACGGCCAAAACGGTTCTGCGCCCGGCCTTCTTCTCATCGCCCAGGAAGGAGGCGAAGGCGGCGAACAGATCGGCGCCTGGGGTTACCCGCACCTCGGCAAAATCATGGCCTAAGCGCCCCCCCGCATCGGCTTGGCCGTCAGAGGGCGCAAAAGGCGTAAAGGCGACAGAACCCCTGGCCGCCAGATAGCGTTCCCATTCCTCATGCCCCAGGAACAGGCGCTCGGGCGGCACAGGATTGTAGACGCCGCCTTCCGAGGCGCTGCGTTCGACGCGTGCCTGAAAATATTCGTTGATTAGGGTATGGCGGGCTTCGATGGACTGAGCCGCCTGATAATCCAGCGTCACCGACGCCTGGGGTAGATAGGCAAACAGCGTGTCCAACCCGTCATGGAACAAAGGCAACCAATGTTCCAGGCCTGGGTGGCGTCGGCCAGCCGACACGGATTCGTACAAAGGATCGGCGCCCGAGACCGCGCCGAACAATTCACGATAACCGCTACGAAAACGCGAGATGCTGTCGGCATCGAGCGGCGCTTCGCTCATGGGACTGAGGGCAAAACCGGCAACCTCGGCGCTGGTGCGCTGGCTTAAGGGATCGAAGGCGCGGATGCGCTCGATCTCGTCGCCGAATAGGTCAATGCGCAGGGGTTCCGGATAGCCCGGCGGGTACAGATCGACAATGCCGCCCCGGATGGCGTATTCGCCCGGCTCCATCACCGTTTCGGTTCTGGAATAACCATTGGTGGCCAGGAAGGATTGAAAAACCGTCATATCCAGCGGCTCGCCTTTGCTGGCGGCAAATGAAGCCCCCTTCAGGCGCGACAGCGGCATCACCCTTTGCAGGGCGGCAGCCACTGGAACCAGGACGATTCGCCCCGGCTTGTGGGGAAGTGCTGCCAATTTCGACAATGTATCCAAGCGTCTGGACACGATATCGGCATGCGGGCTGGCCCGGTCGTAGGGAACGGTGTCCCAGGCGGGCAGAACCAGAATTTCGGCTTGGGGGGCCACCAGGGCAAGCGCTTCCTCAAGGGCCGCCAATCTGGCGTCGTCGCGCGCCACATGCAGGATCTCGGCTCCCTTGGACAGGGCATCGGCCAGCAGGATGGCTTCCAGCCCTTCGGGGCAGCCTCCCAGATCGACCCGCTGGGACGCGCCGAGATATTTCCTTAAATTAATCACGTTTTACAAAGCCTTGAACGAAAGCCTGAATCTTTTCCATAAGAGGGGTTTGCCGATGTTCCGGCACGTCGCGCTGGGCCGTGATCCAGCCGAACAGGTCGATATCAAGCTCCGCAAGCAGGCTTTCGAACTCGTCCATCTCGGCCTCGCCCATGTCAGGCAGATGGGCCGCGGCAAAGCTGCCGATCAGCAGATCGTTCTCATTCATGCCTCGATGGCGGGATTGGAACAGAAGGCGCTTTTTACGATGATCCATGGCGGGCATCGGTATAGTCTGATGCCAATCCGACCGCCACAGCAATTTGCGTATTCCTTCCATGCGTCCTTCGATTCTGAACCCCTTGTTCGCCGACCTGTCCCGTCTGCCGGGACTGGGGCCGCGCCTGTCCAAACTGGCGGCTAGGCTGCTTGAGGGCGACAAGGTGGCCGATCTGCTGTGGCATCTGCCTAGCGGCTTGATCGACCGGCGTTTTCAGCCAAAACTGGCCGACGCGCCGGATGGGCAAATCGCCACCCTGACCTTGCGCGTGCAATCGCATCACCCGCCGCCGCCCGGCAAGCACGGCCATCAGCGCCCCTACCGCGTGGTCTGCGCCGACGATACGGGGCGAATCACGCTGGTCTTTTTCCACGCCCATGGCGACCATCTGCAAAAAGCACTGCCGCCGGACGAAATCCGCGTGGTTTCCGGCAAGGTCGAACATTATGGGGCCGAACTTCAGATGCCCCATCCGGACCATATCGGCACGCTGGATGACCTTGAAAAGCTGGCCGCCGTGGAACCGGTCTATCCGCTGACGGCAGGGCTGCCGCCCAAAACCCTGCGCAAGGCGGTGTTGGCCGCCCTGGACCGCCTGCCCCCCTTGGCGGAATGGCAAGACGGCGCTTGGAAGAGCAAGAACGGCTGGCCCGGCTTCGATCAGGCTTTGAAATCGGCCCATGCTCCCCAGGACGAGACCGACTTGTTCGCCCTAACGCCCAATCGTATGCGTCTGGCCTATGACGAATTGCTGGCCAATCAACTGGCCCTGGCCTTGGTGCGCCGGTCGATGAAGAAGCTGGCCGGTCGTTCCATCGCCGGAGACGGACAATTGCGCCGCAAGGTGAAAGACGCCCTTCCCTTCGAACTGACCGGCGCGCAAATGCGTTCGGTTTCTGAAATCCTGGCCGACATGATGGAGCCTTCGCGCATGCTGCGCCTGCTGCAGGGCGATGTCGGCAGCGGCAAGACGGTGGTGGCCCTGTTCGCCATGCTGAACGCCGTGGAAGCTGGTTCCCAGGCGGCGATGATGGCGCCCACAGAAATCCTGGCCCGCCAGCATTTCGCCACCTTGCAGCCGCTGGCAGCCGCTGCGGGCCTGCCCATAGCGCTTCTGACCGGCAGGGACAAAGGCAAAGCGCGCCAAGCCATTCTGGATGGGCTGGCTTCGGGCGAGATCCCGCTGGTCGTCGGCACCCACGCCCTGATCGAGGAAGATGTGGCCTTCAAGGATCTGGCGTTGGCCGTCATCGACGAGCAGCATCGTTTCGGCGTTCATCAGCGTCTGGGCTTGTCGGGCAAAAGCAAGGCCTGCGACGTGCTGGTGATGACCGCCACCCCAATTCCGCGCACCCTGACGCTGACCGCTTACGGCGATATGGACGTCTCGCGGCTTGACGAAAAGCCGCCGGGAAGAAAGCCGGTGGACACTAGGGCGATGCCGCTATCGCGCGCCATGGAAGTGACGGCGGCCATCACAAGGGCATTGTCGCAAGGGGCCAAGGTCTATTGGGTCTGCCCCTTGGTGGAAGAGTCGGAAAAGATCGATCTCAAGGCCGCCGAGGAGCGTTTTACCGACCTGGAACAGCATTTCCCCGGCCATGTCGGGCTGGTGCATGGGCGCATGAAAGGGCCTGAAAAAGACCGCGTGATGCAGCAATTCGCTGAAGGTCCGGTGAACATCCTGGTCGCCACCACGGTGATCGAGGTGGGCGTGAATGTGCCCGAAGCCACGGTGATGGTGATCGAACATGCGGAACGGTTCGGCTTGGCCCAGTTGCACCAATTGCGCGGACGAGTCGGGCGCGGCGAGCGGGCCAGCGTTTGTCTGCTTCTGTACGGGGCGCTGACCGAGACCGCCAAGGCGCGCCTTAAAATCATGCGCGAAACCGAGGATGGTTTCGTGATCGCCGAGGAAGATTTGCGCCTGCGCGGTGCTGGCGAATTGCTGGGAACGCGCCAAAGCGGCCTGCCGGAATTCAAACTGGCAGATCTGGCCCATCACGCCGATCTGCTGGCGGCGGCAAAAGACGACGCCAAACTGATCTTGGAACGCGATCCTGAGCTTGAATCCGAGCGCGGTCAGGCGCTACGCACCCTTCTTTACCTGTTCGCCCGCGACGCCCAGGTGGCGACCTTGAGGAGCGGATGAGCGAACACAGCCTTTCCCTGGAAGACGCCTGCAAGAAGGGAATCGACTTCCAGATGGAAGGACGCTTCGATCTGGCCGAGGATTTGTTCCTGCGCGTGTTGGCGGTCGATCCCGAAAACCCACATGCCCTTTACCTGTACGGCAACCTAACCTTGCAAACCGGACGCTGGGAGATTGCCGCCCAATATCTTGGCCGGGCGGCGCAACGCTGGCCGGGGCTGACGGTCGCTCATGCAGGTCTTGGCAAAACCCTGCGCAAGCTGGGCCGCCTGCCCGAATCCTGCCAAGCCTATTTGCAAGCCCTTCGCATCGATCCCGGCGATCGGGAAAGCCTGGAACAGCTTGTCGAAATCAAGCGCCTGATCTGCGACTGGGAGGGGCTAGAATCCATCGATGCCGCCTTCCTGGACGCGATCGCCCAAGGCCATGCCGCCGACCCCTTCAAGATTTTGCTGGTGGCCGACAATCCCGCCGCTCAATTGGCCAGCGCCCGAAACACCGCCAAAGCCATCCGGCAACTGGCGGGCAATCCGCCGCCCCGCAAGCGACGCGCCGTCAGCCAAGCCGGGCCGCTCAGGATCGGCTATCTGTGCGCCGATTTTCACGATCACCCCTTGGCGGTTCAATATGCCCAGGTTCCAGGCCATCACGACCGCGCCAAAATTCATTGCACCGCCTATGTTCAGAACCCTTTGAAACCGGACAGCGCCGGACAACGAATGATCGACGGCTGCGATGCCTGGCGCCATGCGCTGTCGCTGACCAGCCAGGAATTGGCGGCCCAGATCGACGAAGACGGCATCGATCTGCTCGTCGATCTTTCCGGATTTACCACTCATCGGCACAAGGATGTTCTCCTGAAGGTCAGCGCGCCAGTCACGGTGAATTACTTTGGCTGGCCCGGCTCGATGGGCGATCTGTGCGACGCCATCATCGCCGATCCCGTTATCATCCCGCCCGGTTCCGAGCGCCATTACCATGAACGGGTTTTCAGGCTGGCCACCACCTACCAGCCCAATGATCCTGGCCGCTTCATCGCGCCGACGCCCAGCCGCGCCGAAGAAGGAATCCCCGAAAACGCCTTCGTCTTTTCCAGCTTCGTCCAACCTACCAAGATCACGCCCGCCATCTTCGATGCCTGGATGACCATCCTGAAAAGCGTGGATCGCGCCGTCTTATGGCTATGGGGATTCAACAAATGGATGGCTGAAAATCTGCAAGCCGGGGCGAGGCATCGGGGCATAGACCCAAACCGCCTGATTTTTGCGGGCGGCAAACCGCGCCCGGAACATACGGCCCGCTATGGCCTAGTTGATCTGGCGCTCGACACGCCGGTTTACGGCGGTCATTCGACAACCACCGATGCGCTATGGTCGGGCTGCCCTGTCTTGGGATTGGCGGGACGCGGCTTTCCCGCCCGCGTTTCGGCCAGCCTTCTCCATGCCGCAGGGCTTGAGGATTTGGTCTGTGCCAGCCTGGACGACTATACGGCCAAGGCGATCCATTTGGCGCGCCAGCAAGATGATCTGTCCGCCATCCGTCGGCTGTTGAGCGAAAGCCGCCTTGCCCTGCCCCTGTTCGACATCAAGCGCTTCACCAAGGAACTGGATGACACGTTGCTAGAAATCGCCGCTGCCGCAAGGCGGGGCGATTTCGCCTGATAGCTCCTACTTCCCCGGCAACACGATGCCGGTGGAAACGATGTATTTCAGGCCGTCATCGACCGTCATCGGCAAGGTGATCACCTCGGACCTGGGCAAGAACAGCAAAAATCCCGACGTAGGATTGGGCGTGGTGGGCACGAAGACGGACAGGATCTCCCCCTTACCCAGCGCCTCGCCCACTTGAGAGGCAGCCTGGCCGGTCACGAAGGCAATGGTGTGCAGTCCGGCCCTGGGATATTCGATCAGAACCACTTCGCGGAACGCCTGCGACTTTTTGGCCAGCACGGTTTCCAAGATTTGCTTGAGCGCGCTGTAAACGCCGCGCACCACCGGCATGCGGGCCAGCAAGGCGTCGAACAGACGGGTCACGAACCGCCCGACAAAACCGGCGGTGAACATGCCGATCAAGGTCAGGCCGACCAACGCCGCCACGACGCCAATTCCAGGTACGCCCACCGGCAGGAATTGCTCGGGCCAATAGGCAGCGGGCAACAGCGCCTTCACTTCGCGGTCGATGGTGCTGATGAACAGCCAAGCCAGATAGACCGTGATCGAAACCGGCGCTGTGATCAGGATGCCCGCGAAGAAATAGGCGCGCAGCCGGGCCGCCAGGCTCATATGCCAAGGCTGCGCCCCGGCTGGCCCGCTCGCCTTCTCGGGGTTACTTGTCACGCTTCATTTTCTCCGTGGTCAAGGCGCGGATATTGCGCACGAAAATGGTCAGCAGGGCGCGCAGGAAGGGATCGGCGTGCTTCAACTTGTCTTCGAAGGCCTGCCGGGGAATGATCGACACCGACGTTTCAGCCGCCGCCCTGGCCGAGGCCATGCGGGGCTGATTGTCGATGAGAGCCATTTCACCAAAGATGCCGCCCTGGACGATGGTGCCCAGCACGCGCTCTTCCCCTTCTTCGTTGCGCTTGATGATTTCCACGATGCCTTTCTCGACCAGAAATGCCCGATTGCCCTCTTCGCCCTCGCCGAATATCTTCTGGCCGGGATAAAAAACTTTCCGTTCGACGAATTTGCTTGTCATGATGCCAACAATCCTGTCCGTTTAAGTATATTAATATCGAATCTTTCCAGGGAAAGCGAAGAAAAGATGACCCGCCAATATCCTGATTATCCGAGGCCCGGGGTTGGCGCCGTCATCTGGAAGGAAGGACGGGTTCTGCTGATCCGCCGCGCCGCCGAACCCCGCAAGGGCGGGTGGAGCCTGCCGGGCGGCTTGCAGCATCTGGGAGAAACCCTGTCCCAGGCGGTCCTGCGCGAGATTCAGGAGGAAACCGGCCTAGCCGTCCATCTGGGCGAGATCGTGGCCGTGGTGGACATCATCCAGCACGACGCCGAAGGCAAGGTCGAATATCATTACACCGTGGCCGATTACGAAGCCGATTGGGTCATGGGCGAAGCGACGCCGGGCGACGATGCCGCCGAAGCCGTCTGGGCTGACCCCATGAATTTGGCCAAGTTCGACCTCCCCTTTCTTCAGCAGGAAGTCATCGCCAAGGCCCTGGCTAGGCGGCGCAATAGCATCGTTCTATGAAAACAGCCGACTTCGAATTCGACCTGCCCCAGGACCGCATCGCCCAGCATCCCGCCTCGCCAAGGGACGCCGCCAAGCTGCTTGTGGTCGGCCCTGATTTCCAAAACAAACATGTGCGCGATCTTCCCCAATTCCTGCGGGCTGGCGATCTTGTGGTCGTCAACGACACCAAGGTCCTGCCCGCCCGTCTGTTGGGTCGGCGCGGCGAAGCCAAGGTGGAAATCACCCTGATCAAGCGCCTGACCGATCTGGACTGGCGGGCCTTCGCCAAACCCGCCAAGAAGCTGAAACCAGATGATTCGGTCGATTTCGGTCCCGATCTTAGGGCCGTCGTCACCGACAAGGGAGAAAACGGCGAAGTGGGGTTGCGCTTTCTAGGCCCGGCCAACAGCTTTGCGGCGCGCCTGCACCAGATCGGGCGCATGCCCCTGCCCCCCTACATCAAGCGGCTGGAGAGCGATCCCGGCCTTGAGGACCAAACATCCTACCAAACGCTTTTCGCAAGGCGCGAAGGAGCGGTCGCCGCCCCCACGGCCGGACTCCACTTCACGCCCGACCTTATGAATGCCATGCAAAGCGCTGGGATTAACTTCTCTCAGGTTACCCTTCATGTCGGAGCGGGCACCTTCCTGCCGGTCAAGGTGGACGACCCCAAGGATCATAAAATGCATTCGGAATGGGGCGAGGTAAGCGAGGCAACCGCCCTGGCGATTGAGGCAACCAAACAAAAGGGCGGGCGCGTGGTCGCCATCGGTACAACGGCCCTGCGAATCTTGGAATCCGCAACCGATCCCGACGGGCGCGTTTTACCCTTTCAAGGCGAAACGGATATCTTCATTCTGCCGGGCTATCGCTTTCAAGCCGTCGATGTGCTGTTGACCAATTTTCACCTGCCCCGTTCGACCCTGTTCATGCTGGTTTCGGCATTCGCCGGGCTTGAGCGCATGAAGGCCGCCTACGCCCATGCCATTGCAGGCGACTATCGCTTCTTCAGCTATGGCGACGCCTGCCTGCTGTTTGCCCAAGGACAAAAATCATGAGTACGCGTTTCGAGCTTCTGGGCACGGATGGGCAGGCCCGTATCGGGCGCGTCTCCACGGCGCATGGCGTTTTCTCGACGCCCGCCTTCATGCCGGTGGGCACGGCGGCCACGGTCAAGGCGATGACGCCCGACGCCTTGAAAAGCACCGGCGCCGAAATCGTGCTGTCCAACACCTATCACCTGATGTTGCGCCCCACGGCGGAACGGATCGCCCGCTTCGGCGGACTGCACCGCTTCATGGGTTGGGAAGGGCCGATCCTGACCGATTCCGGCGGCTTTCAGGTGATGAGCTTGGCCGGGCTTCGCAAGATCAGCGAACGGGGCGTTGTCTTCAAATCACATCTCGACGGGAGCATGCACGAGCTTAGCCCCGAACGCTCGATCGAAATCCAGCATCTTCTGGATACAGACATCACCATGTGTTTTGACGAATGCACGCCCTTCCCGGCTAGCTTCGAAACAGCCAAGACCTCAATGGAATTGTCGATGCGCTGGGCCTTGCGCTCGCGCGAGGCCTTCAAGCCGCGCGATGGCTATGGTCTGTTCGGCATTGTGCAAGGATCGATCTATCCCGAACTGCGCCAAGAATCGGCAAACGCGCTGACGAAGATAGGCTTTGAGGGCTATGCCGTGGGCGGGCTGGCGGTTGGCGAGGGGCAGGAAACCATGTTCGCCACCCTTGAAACCACCATTCCATACCTGCCCAAGGACAGGCCGCGCTATCTGATGGGGGTTGGCAAGCCCGCCGATATCGTAGGCGCCGTCATGCGCGGCATCGACATGTTCGATTGCGTCATTCCCACCCGGTCGGGACGCACCGCGCAGGCTTTTACCCGTTTCGGCCAAGTGAACATGCGAAATGCCAGACATGCCGACGACCCAAGGCCGTTGGACGAAGCCTGCCAATGCCCGGCCTGCCGCCAATTCTCGCGCGGCTATCTGCATCACCTGATCAAATCGGAAGAAATTCTGGGGCTTATGCTTCTCACCTGGCACAATTTAAACTACTATCAGGACTTGATGAAAGGCCTGCGCGGCGCCATTTCCGAAGGAAGGCTTTCGCAGTTCGTCATGGATTTTCACGCCGGACAGGCAACCGGCGATATCGGGGTCACCAGCGCATGAACAAGCCTTCCGGCCTTTCGCAACTGGGCCATCAGACGCCTATCCCCGCCTCGCCCGATCAGGCGGTTCTGGAACGCGTGGCCAACCCGCATCCCGATCATCCCTATGCCGTGCGTTTCACAGCCCCTGAATTCACCTCGCTGTGTCCGATCACCGGCCAACCCGATTTCGCGCATCTGATGCTGGATTACGTGCCGGGCGACTGGCTGGTCGAAAGCAAATCGCTGAAGCTGTATCTGGCTTCGTTTCGCAATCATGGCGCTTTTCACGAAGATTGCACGGTTGCCATCGCCAAGAAACTGCTGACGCTCTTGTCGCCGCTTTGGCTGCGCCTGGGGGGCTATTGGTATCCCAGGGGCGGCATGCCCATCGACGTCTTCTTTCAGGCGGGCGAACTTCCTTTAGGCGTTTGGGTTCCCCCGCAGGACGTTCCCACCTACCGAGGCCGGGGATGAGCGCCGAGACCGCCCAGGCCATCGAGGCCGAGGCGAAGCGCCTGGGTTTCGACGCCGTGGGGTTTGCGCTTCCCGATCCCGGCAGCCAAGCCAAGGACAATCTTCGAGCCTATCTGGCCGAAGGGCGCCATGGCGGCATGGGTTGGATGGAAGACCGCCTAGAATGGCGGATGAACCCTTTGATGATGATGCCCAGCGCCAAAAGCATCGTCATGCTGGGCATGTCCTACGCGCCTAAGCATAATCCGCAAAACGATGTTTCCCTGCCCGCCCGCGTCTCGGTTTACGCCCGCGGGCGCGACTATCACGACGTCATGAAAAAGCGCTTGAAGGCTCTGGCCCGCTGGATGGCCGACGGCTGGAAGGCCGACGTCAAGGTCTTTACCGATACCGCCCCCTTGATGGAAAAGCCGTTGGCCGCCCTGGCGGGTTTGGGCTGGCAAGGCAAGCATACCAATCTGGTGTCGCGCAAACACGGCTCATGGCTGTTCTTGGGATCGGTCCTGACCGATCTTGAACTGCCGCCAAGCAAGCCGGAACGTGACCGTTGCGGCAATTGCCAGCGCTGCATCATCGCCTGTCCGACGGGCGCCATCGCGCCTTACCGCATAGACGCCAGACGCTGCATTTCCTACCTGACCATCGAAAGCAAGGAACCCGTGCCCGCCGATCTGGCGAAGCTGATGGGCAACAAAGTGTTCGGCTGCGACGATTGTTTGTCCGTCTGCCCATGGAACAAGCTGGTGCCGCCGACCAGCCATTCCGAATTCGCGCCTCGCTTCGATCCGCCGCAGAACATCGGGGAATGGCGGCACATGGACGAGGAGGCCTTTCGCAAACATTTCGCGCAGACGCCGGTGCGCAGGGCGGGCCATCGCCGTTTCATGGACAATCTGGACATCGCCCAAAAGAATGCCGAGGCGCAAGATGGACGGTAGATTCGTCATGCTCTTCGTCATGCTGCTGGTGCTGCTTTACGTCGGCTGGAGAGGCGTCACCAATCCCGACGCCATGATCTCGATGGCTTCGGCCGATTTGAAGCAGGGCGAGGAGAATTTCAACAAGCACTGCGCGTCGTGCCATTTCGCCAAGGAAGGCATCCCCCTTAAGGCGCCGGTTTTGGGATTCTACGGCAACGAATACCGTCTGACGGATCGCCAACTGGTGGAAACCGCGAAAAGCGGAGGCCACGGCAAGGAACAAGAGGCCAAAGAAGCAGCGCTTGGCGAAGATCAGCGCAAGCAGATTCAAGCCATGCGAGAAAGCATGCGCAAAACGACGGCCAAGCTGTCGGGCGGCGAAGTCCGCGACATCATTGCTTTTCTTAAGAAAAGCTGGACTTCCGACGCACAGTTGGAACACTGGGTCATTACCCACCAGCCGCCGGACCAATAATCTTTCTTGTATTCATCGCCCGTCAGGCATAAATCAGTTCCATTCGATCTGCCATTTCCAGCAAGGATTTTTCATATGACCTTTTACACGCAAGAACGTTTGGCTTTGTTTATTGACGGATCCAACCTCTATTCAGCGGCGCGTTCGCTGGGATTCGACATCGACTATCGCAAACTGCTGACCATGTTCGCCTCGAAGGGCCGCCTGATTCGCGCCTTCTATTACACGGCGCTGATGGAAGATCAGGAGTATTCGCCCATCCGCCCCTTGGTCGATTGGCTGGATTACAACGGCTATACCCTGGTCACCAAACCGACCAAGGAATATACCGACGCCCAGGGACGGCGGAAGATCAAGGGCAACATGGATATCGAACTGGCCATCGACATGATGGAGATGGTGCCTTATCTCGACCATGTGGTGCTGTTCTCGGGCGACGGCGATTTCCGCCGATTGGTCGAAGCCGTGCAGCGCAAGGGCGTTCGCGTCACCGTGGTCAGCACCATCCGTTCCTCGCCGCCCATGGTGGCCGACGAGTTGCGCCGCCAAGCCGACGTCTTCATCGAATTGCAAGACCTGACCGGCCAGATCGCCAGGGCGCCCTCGCCCGGTCGCGAGCGCATCACGCAAGCCACGCCCAACGCCCCTTATGGCGACGACGACGAGGACATGGAGCCTTAAGGCTTCCATATATGCCCCTGAAGCTCGACCCACCGCACGACTGCGCCTTGTGCCCAAGGCTGGCGGCCTTTCTGGCTGGCAACCGGGCGGCGCATCCCGATTGGCACAATGCCCCCGTTCCCGCTTTCGGCCCGCTGGACGCCCGGTTGCTGATCGTGGGCTTGGCGCCGGGCCTGAAAGGCGCCAACCGCACGGGAAGGCCCTTTACCGGCGATTATGCGGGCGATCTGCTCTACGCCACGCTCATTAAACTTGGACTGGCCAAGGGCGCATACGGGCAACGCCCCGATGACGGTCTTCAGCTGATGGGATGTAGAATTACCAACGCCGTGCGCTGCGTGCCGCCCGAGAATAAACCCACCCCCGCCGAGGCCAAGACTTGCGGCCAGTTTCTAAAAGGCGAGATCGCGGCCATGCCGACACTTGCCTCGTTGTTGGTTTTGGGCCGCATTTCCCACGAAGCCAGCTTGCGCGCCTTGGGTCTGAAACCCAGCGCCTATGCCTTTGGACATGCAAAAATTCATGTTTTGCCCTCTGGAATCCGGCTGATCGATAGCTACCATTGTTCAAGGTACAACACGCAAACAAACCGGCTGACGCCTGCCATGTTCGAAGAGGCCGTCAGGGCGGCAGCGCAAAATTGATCAAGGTGTTTCAATGAGTTACGGAAAGTTTATCGCTTCGCTTCTGGCAATCGGCCTTCTGCTGGCGCCATCATTCGCCGAAGCAAGGGCGGGCAAGGGTTTCAGCGGCGGCAGCCGCGGCCAGCGTAGCTATTCGGCCCCGCCCCCTACTCAGTCAGCCCCGGCTGCCAAACCCATGGAGCGCAGCGCCGCACCGGAACAGGCGCGCCCGCAGCAGGCAACCCCTTCTTCGCCTTCAGCATCGCCAATGGGGGCAGCCAGCCCCGGACGCTCCTTCTTCGGCGGCTTGATGGGCGGCATGGTCGGAGCCGGCATTCTGGGGCTTTTGCTCGGCAACGGCTTTGCAGGCGGCATGGGCTTTGGCGGCATGCTGGGCGGGTTGCTGCAAATGGCCCTTCTGGGCGGGCTGGCCTATCTGGCCTTTTCCTTCTTCAGACGGCGCGGCTTCGGCGCGTCGCCGCAGCCCGCGATGGCTGGAGCGGGCGGCATGGGTCAACGCGTCCCCGATGAAGCGCCCACTCCGATCATCATGCAGCGGCAAGCCACGCCGAACAACGCAAGTCAGGCCGCTCCCGCCATGTCGGCAGGAATGCCGCTGACGTTGCAGGCCCAGGATTTCGATAGCTTCGAACAGACACTGCATGGCGTGCAATCGGCTTGGTCGCGCCGCGACCTTGAAGCTCTTGGCGAGCAGACCACCGATGAAATGCATGGCTATTTCAAGGAACTGCTGGCGGAATTGGACGGCGCGGGGCTTGAAAACCACATCGACAGCGTCAAGCTGGAGAAAGGCGATCTGTCCGAAAGCTGGAGCGAAGGCGGCGTCGATTTCGCCACCGTATCGCTGCGCTTCTCGGCGCTGGACTACACATTCGACAAGGCCTCGGGAAAAATCGTCGAAGGCAGCGACAGACAGCGCATGGAAGCCACCGAATATTGGACCTTCCGGCGCGAGAATTCAGACGGCTGGAAGCTCTCGGCCATTCAGCAGGTTTAGGCGATAGAACTTGCTGTCCACCGCCATCAGAGGAAAGCTGGCGGGAAGGTCCTGCTTGGATATTTCCATGAACCCGTTCTTTTCGTAGAAGCGATGGGCGGCCAGAAAGGCCGCCGTCGTGCCGAGATAGACTTCCGCCACGCCTGCCTTTCTGGCGTCCGAAAGCAAGCGTTCCAACAATTGCCGCGCAACGCCCCCATGGCCGCGATAAGCGGCGGCCACAAACATTTTGCGCAGCGCCGCCATTCGGTTGCCGATATCCTTGAGGGCAATGGTGCCGACGATCTTACCATCCGCCTCAGCCACCCAGAAGTTGCCCATTCCTTGCTGATAGAAATCGGGGATCGAGCTTAAATCCGGTTGTTGCTCGACCGTAATTTGGATTGCGAATTCATCTTGCTGGATCGGCAGAATGACGGCGACGATCCCCGCTTCGTCGCCAGGCTTGTAAGCGCGGATCGAAACAACGGCCATCCATCCCCCCTATATCGAACGAAACATAATAGTTCAAAGAAATGTTACACCAACCAATCGTCTTGAAGGAACGGCGCAAGAAGCGATAGCATTGCCGATTCATGATGGGGGTTGGCGCTGTGCCTGGGCCGGAATCACAAGGCGATCCATTGGAGCTTCTGCGAAGCCGTCAGCCTGCGCCAAGAAGCGCCGACGCGCAGCCCTGCCGCTCGGAATGCCATAAGCTGTTGGCGCTTGTCGATGCGCTCACCTCGGCAAGACCCGCTTTTGCTCCCGCCTTTTCCGACTGGCACCAGCAAGCGAACGACCTGCTTGGTTCCCAGGATTTGGAGACGCTGGCCGGTGAGGCGCGGCTTGAAGATATGGCTTTGGCGCTTAGGCGCATCTGGCTAGGCCTAGCCCATTCCTTTGCGGACCGGCCCATGAAATCGCCGCCGCATCTTGAAGATGTGGCGCTCCCTTTCAGCAAGGATCTGACCAACTACGTCTATGAGCGGGTGCTGTCCCCCAGTCGGCTGGAGGAACGTTGCCAAAAACGATATCCGCCCGTCGCAGGCTGGGAATCCAGATTCTGTCTGTTTTCCAGCGCCATGGGCGCGCTGACGAATCTATTGCAGGTTCTGCCCCGCTTCCTATCAGCCAAGGGCGAGACGCCACGCTGGGATTCCTTTATCGGTTATTACGAAACGGAACGGCTGCTGCGCCTGCACGATCAGCGGGGAGTGTATTGTCGCCGCTATCGCAAGCATGACGGCTTGCTCGAACGCGTCGCCAGCGGCAAGACCGATATCCTGCTGGTCGAACCTTCGATGTACGACTGGGACCAAACGGTGCTGGACCCAGGGCTTCTGGTGCAAGCGATCCTGGAGCGCCCGCTCGACCGCCCGCTGGCGCTGATTCTGGACACTTCTTTGCTAGGCCCCGCCTTTCGGATGGAAGACCTGCTCAGGGCGCTTGAGCGATCATGCCCGCTTCTGGCGATCGAATTGCGCTCGGGCCTTAAACTCGATCAGGAAGGGCTGGAATTGTCGAATGTCGGCATCGTGCGGCTATTTACCCGTGAAGGCGCGGCAAACGGCATTTTCGCAACGCAACGATGGCTGCGCCACATGAACAGCGCACGAAAAATCTTCGGACACGCCTTGTCGCTGGACGAAATGGCCATCTTGGATCTGCCCTGGTTCAGCGACCCGCAACGGCTTGACAATTATGCGGCGCAGGTCTTTTCAAACAACGCCCGGCTGGCTGCAGCCTTGTCGCATGCGGATAGTCTATTCGCCCGCATCGCCCATCCCAGCCTGACCGGTCAGGCTGAATGGCAATGGGCGCAATCGCCTTTCGTCATTGCCCATCTGCAAGACGTCGAGGACCGGCAGGACAACCGCAACCTGCTCGAATCCGTCATCTACCACGAAGCCAAGCGGCGCGGCTTGACCGTTTATCTTGGGTCTAGTTTCGGGTTTCGCCATCATCGTTTCGAGATCGTGCTTCCCGAAGGGTACGAGAGGCCGGATGGAAGCAGCCGCGGCTTCCTGAAGATCGCCATGGGGCACCGCGAGGGGCCATCCTGCGACGGTTTCATCCAGTTGTTGTGCGAAATTTCGGCACATGGCGATTTTCAGGCCCTGCGCCAAAGATATCCCGATCTTGGGCCACTGCGGCCAAAATAACAGGGCCTACGAATAGCGCTCTTCTTTCCAGGGATCGGCGTCGTTGTGATAGCCGCGCACCTCCCAATAGCCCGGCTGGTCTGTATCCAGGAAGGCGATGGAGCGCACCCATTTGGCGCTTTTCCAAAAATAGAGTTTTGGGATGATCGGGCGCACGGGTCCGCCGTGATCGCGATCAATCGGCTTGCCGTTCCAGCTATGGGCCAGCAGCACATCGTCATCGTCAAAGCGCGACAAGGGCACATTGGTCGTATAGCTGTCATAGGACTTAAAAAGCAGGAACTTGGCCTCGGCCTTCGGCTTGACCACCTCGAGCAGGCGTTTTGCCGACACGCCGCCCCACACGCCGTCATACATGCTCCAACTGGTCACGCAATGAATGTCGGCCTTGATCTCCACCTGCGGCTGGGCCTGAAAATCCTCCCATGTCCAGGTAAGGGGATTCTCAATCAGCCCCGTTACGTTAAGCGTCCAGTCCTTCAGGGGAATGTGTGGCTTCATGCCAAGATCAAGCACCGGCCAGCCGTCGGTCTTGTGCTGCCCTGGCGGCAGGCGCGATTTCTTCTTGGGCGCATCGCCGGACTGGTGCTTGCCCTCGCGGGCCCAACGCTCCTTAGCGGCGATCAGTTTTTCGTCCAGCTCGTTGGTCATCTTTGTTGTCCCTCAAACGCCGGGCGGGTTGCGCCCTAATTCTTGTCGCGCATCAGGCGGCCCTTCTCGCGGTTCCAGTCGCGCTCTTTTTCGCTCTCGCGCTTGTCGTGCAGCTTCTTGCCCTTGGCGACACCCAAGGAAACCTTGGCAAGGCCGCGAGGATTGAAAAACAGGGCCAGCGGCACCAGCGTCATGCCTTCCCTGGTCACGGCCCCCATCAGTTTCTTCATTTCCTTCTTGTGCAACAGCAGCTTACGCGGGCGTCTTGGCTCGTGCCCGAAAGGCGAACGGTTCTGATATTCCGGGATATAGGCATTGAAGAGATAAAGTTCACCCCCCATCGGCCCGGCATAGGCTTCGTTGATATTGCCCTTGCCCAGACGCAGCGATTTCACCTCGGTGCCGGCCAGAATGATGCCCGCCTCGAGCTTCTCCAAGATCGCGTAATTATAGCGCGCCTGTCGGTTTTGGGCTGACGGCGGCGGACTTGGCTTGGCTGGCTTTGCCATGATGAAAGATCAGATCAGCCCGGCATGCGCCATGGCCGACTTCACCTTCTCCTTGGCGCCGTCCGTGATGGGAGCCAGCGGCAAACGCACATCCGCCCTGCCCTTGCCCAACAGCGACACGGCGTATTTGATCGGCGTGGGATTGGTCTCGACGAACAGGGCCTCGTGCAACGGCATCAATTTCTCGTTGATGCTCATGGCCGTGGCAAGGTCGCCCTTGGCAAAGGCGGCATGCATGCGCGACAGCAGTCCGGGCGCCACATTGGCGGTGACCGAGATGCAGCCAGCGCCCCCCTGGGCCAGGAAAGGCAATTGGGTGCCATCTTCGCCCGACAGCAGACAGAACCCCGCCTTGCAGGCGTGCTTGGTCTTCAGCACGCGGCCAAGATCGTTGGTGGCGTCCTTGACGCCCACGATGTTGGGCAATTGCGACAAGCGGGCCATGGTCTCGACTGTCATGTCGATCACACAGCGACCGGGAATGTTGTAGATGATGATCGGAATCTCGACCGCGTCGTTGATCGCCTTGTAGTGCAGATACAGGCCCTCCTGCGTCGGCTTGTTGTAATAGGGCGTCACCACCAAGGCAGCGCTGGCTCCCGCCTTCTTAGCGTGGCGGGTCAGTTCGATGGCCTCGGCCGTCGAATTCGACCCCGTGCCCGCGATCACCGGCACCTTGCCAGCGGCAGCCTCGACAGCCAGTTCAACCACCCTGTGATGCTCGTCATGGGTAAGCGTCGGCGATTCGCCCGTGGTGCCGCAAGGCACGATGCCGCCCACCCCTTCGGCGATGGCCCAGGCCGCCAGCGCCTGAAAGGCTTTCTCGTCCACGCGCCCTTCGGGCGTGAAGGGCGTAACCAGGGCGGGGATGGGACCTTTGAACATGGGATCGTTCCTTAAGCGCAAATTAACGAGGGCCTGAGAACATACCCGCACCAGCCCAAGCGGGCAAGCGGGTGAAGTGCTTGTTGCGCCATGCCGCACGCTCTATCATGGGGCGCTGAAATCGAGCTTGTGATGAAGATGCGTCTCCTTGCCCCCTTGTGCGTTCTGTTGGCCTTGGCTGTGCCGGGCGCTGCCTTGGCCAGCAAGCCCAAGGGCAAGTCGGCCGCTCCGCCCGCCCGCTCATCCCAGCAGCCCAAGACAGTCAAACAGCTTGCCCCGCCGCCGGTTGCCGCCAAACAGACCAGCCCAGCGCTTGAGGCTTTGAAGCTGGCCGACGACGGAAAATGGCCGCAGGCCCGCCAGATGGCCGACGCTTCGGGCAACCGGCTGGCCATAAAACTGGTTCGCTGGCTGGATGCGGCAAGACCCAATTCCGGCGCCACCTTCCTTGAAGTCACCCAACTGCTGGCGGAAAATCCAGGCTGGCCGCAACCGGCCCTGATGCAGCGCCGGGCCGAGGAAGCGATCACGCTGGCCACGCCCAACGATCAGCTTCTGTCTTGGTTTGACGCCAGCAAGCCAGTTACCGCCGATGGCGGCATGGCCTATGGGGCGGCCCTGATGGCGGCGGGACGCGCCGAGGAAGCCCAGAAAGTGCTGCGCGCCACTTGGATTGAGGAGAATTTCGGCATTCTTCAGGAGCGCGCCTTCCTGGCGAAACACCGCGAATTGCTGACCCCGGAAGACCATCTTGCCCGCATGAAGCGCTTGTTGTGGGAAGAGCAGACGCAGGCCGCCGAACGTCTGATGCTGTTCATGGACGGCGACGGGCGTCATCTGGCCCATGCCCGCATGATGCTGATGAAGGGCAAGGGAACGCCCGTCCAGGCGCTGGAAAGCGTGCCCGAGAAATTGCGCACCGATCCGGGATTGCTGTTCGACTGCGTGCGCTGGTACAGGCGCAAGGACATGTACGAAGAAGCCTTCCGCATCTTCCGACAAGCGCCTGACAATTTGGAACGGCCTGATATTTGGTGGACGGAAAGGGCCGTCTTGGCTAGACGCGCCTTGCAAATGGGTTTCATTTCGGATGCCTACGCCATCGCCAGCAAGCACAAGATTGGCGGCGGCATCGATTATGCCGAGGCCGAGTGGCTGGCGGGATGGATTGCCCTGCGCTTCCTATCGGAAAAAGAATCCGCCCTGGCGCATTTCTCCAACATGGCCAATCACGCGCAATCCTCGATGGGCAAGTCGCGCGCCGCCTATTGGATGGGCCGAGCCGCCAGCGCCCTGGACAAGAAGGACGAGGCGAAAGCGGCTTATCGGCAGGCCGCCTTGTTCGTCACCACCTATTACGGCCAGCTGGCTAACGAGCAATTGGGACCCGAGCAAGGCTGGATATTGCCCGCCGACCCGCAGCCGACCGAGGAAGAGAGGACGCGCTTTTTCGAAAGCGAACTGACCCAAGCCATCGACCTGATGGCGGACGCCCAAACGCCCAATCTGGCCCGCCCATTCCTGCAAAGACTTCTGGAAAATGCGGGGACGCCGGGCCTGAAGGCGCTGGCCGTCGCCAAGGCGGACAGACTGGGACGGATCGAGATAACCGTCAGCCTAGCCAGACGAGCCGACCGCACAGGCGTGACCCTGACCAACCCCGGCTGGCCGGTGCCCCCCTATGAGTTGCCCGAAGGCGGCCCCGAAAAGGCGCTGATCCTGGCCTTGATCCGCCAAGAAAGCGGCTTTCACGCCGAAGCAGTCAGTTCGGTCGGCGCCAAAGGGCTGATGCAATTGATGCCCGCCACGGCCAAGGGAGTGGCGCGCGGCCTAAACATTTCGCTGGGTCCCAACTCGCTGACCAAAGACCCATCACTCAATATCCGGCTGGGAACCAGTTATCTGCAAGGCCTGCTCGAAGACTTCAAAGGGTCCTACATCATGGCCTTGGCGGGTTACAATGCTGGACCGCACCGCGTGACAAAATGGGTGCGCGATTACGGCGATCCCAGGGAACCCGATGTCGATGCCGTCGATTGGGTGGAAATGATCCCCTTTTCGGAAACCAGGGGCTATGTGCAACGGGTGATGGAAAACGTCCAAATCTATCGCAGGCGCCTGGGGACCGAAACCTCCACCGTGGCCTTGCTGTTCGATTTGAAACGCCGCCAGGACTGACGGATGCAAAGACCGAAAATCGTCGTCTTCGACGCCTATGGCACCTTGTTCGACGTGGCCGCCGCCGTGCGGCGCTTATCTTCCAAACTTGATGGACAGGACAAGGCGCTGGCGGGTCTGTGGCGACAAAAGCAGTTGGAATATACTTGGCTGCGCAGCCTGCGGGGCGATTTCGTCGATTTCGAACAAGTGACGGGCGAAGCGCTGGATTGGTCGCTTTCCTCCCAGGGCCTGGATGTGGCGGCCTTGCACGCGCCCTTGATGGCCCTTTACCGCCAGCTTGACGCCTATCCCGACGCAAAAGAGACGCTGGAGAGGCTTAAATCCGCAGGAATGCGAACCGCCATTCTGTCAAACGGATCGCAATCGATGCTGGATGCCGCCATCGCCAGCGCCGGAATTGGGGCGGTTCTGGATGACGTGCTGTCGGTGGATCGGCTGCGCATCTACAAGCCGCATCCCTCGGTCTATGCCATGGTCGAAGACCGATGCCAAGCCAAACCCAGCGAGACGGTTTTCGTATCCGGCAATTTTTGGGACGCCTCGGCAGGGGCAGCTTTCGGCTTTCATGCCATCTGGATCAACCGCGCGAACGCCCTGCCCGAGCCGCTGCCCGGACGGCCCAAGGCGACCATCGGCCAACTGGCGGATTTGAACGCCCTGTTAAAGCTATAGATTTAGGCCGAAGCCGCCTTCAGGTCGGACGAGAAGGTCAGCGTGGGAATGCTGGCCGCCACGTCGTTGACGGCGGGAATGACCGCCGTGTCCTGCGTCTTGTCCATGCGGCCACAATGGCCTTCCAGGAAGGCGCCCGGCTCGATGGCCAGACTTTCATGCGCGATGTCGCCCACCACGCGGGCGGTGGCCGCCAGGAACACCGAACGGGCGCGAATCTGACCGGTCAGCGTGCCATGCACGCGCACCATGTCGGCAATGATTTCCCCGGTCACGGCGCCCGACTGGCCGATCACCAGCACTTGGCAGCGAATATCGCCCTCGATGACGCCATCGACATGAATCTCGCCCTTGCTGGTCAGATCGCCAACCATGCGCAGATCGTTGCTGATGATCGATGGCGGGACAGGCTTGGCGGCCTCGCCGGGTTTCGCTGGCGATGAGGATATGGACTGCACCGAAGCCTGCCCATTATTCGCCGACTTACTGCTGCTCTTTGAGAACATAGCGCCCCGCCTTTATGAATCGCATTGGATCGCGCGGCCTGTCGTCGATCCTGACTTCGTAATGGAGATGAGGACCAGTCGATCTGCCGCTGTTGCCCAGAAGGCCGATTGTCGTGTCCGGCCCCACTTTCTGACCAACCTTTACCACAATCTTATCAAGATGGGCATAGCGCGTTTCGACGCCAAGCCCATGATCAATGCTGACCAGACGCCCATAACGGCCGCTCCAACCAGCAAAAGTCACCCGGCCCAGGGCGGAAGACCTGACGGGCGAGCGCATCGGCGCGCCCAAATCGATGCCTTCGTGAATGCCGGTTTGTTCATTGATGGGATCGTTGCGGGCGCCAAACTGGCTGTTGAGCGAGAATTCGCTCATCGGCGGCACCATCGGCAACACTTTCAGCAATGCGTTCAGGCTGTCCCAGCGATCGATGCGGTGGTTGAGCGCCGCCAGATCGGCCCGGATGTCGGGATTGCCGAAATCATCCTTGGGAAGCGGGATGAAGGGACCGCCCATGCCGGTCTCCTCGCGGTGCGAGGCCACCAGACGGTTGACGTCCAACCCGGTCATCGAAATGGCCTTTTCAAGCTGGCCAGAATTGCCAAGCGCCACTTCGCCAAAACGGCGCAAAAGCCGGACATGCGAGCCGCGCACATCGTCGAGCGCCAGCTCCAACCGCCTGGATTTGGCCGCAAATTCCTGATGCTGGGCCTTTTCCTGATCGCGAACGGCCACAAGGTCCTTAACGCCCTTGCCCAGAACGGTCAGCCTGTCGGACAAGGATGCCGTCGCATCCAGCTTGGCGACGCCCGCATTGCCCAGCGCCTGCGTCAAATCGGTTTGCAGGGCGCGCATCTGCCCGGCCAATTCTTCCCTGACCTTGGCGCCGTCGATCAGATTCGATTCAGCCTTGTCCAGCGCATTGCGGGCATCGGCCAACTGGCGGGACAAAAGTACATTGTCGTCAGCCAAGCGCTTGGCCTTGGCTTCGCGGTGCCCAAGATCGCCGCTGAGTCCGGCGACCTGACGCTTTAAATCGTCGATCTCGGCGCGAAGGGCGATGCGATCAATCTCGAGCACTGAAATTTCATGCGATTTCACGGCCATCATCGCCCCATAGCCCAACGAAAACGCCGTGGACAGGGCAAGCCAAACGCTAAAGACGATTACGCTTAAAGAGGCGGCAATCTGATGATTTCGGGTCAGCGTCAGGCAACGGACATCGCCGCCGGCGCGCAGAATGAACTGACGCTCCGGAAACCAGCGTTCAAGACGCCGGTACAAGGCCGATTTACCGTAACGCTCGGGATCGAACATGAGTCCGACGAGCTCCCCTTTCGCCGTTTCCTATACCGATCTACCCCACCGCGACCTTACATCAAGATCGAGGGCGGCAGCCTTGTCCCGCCTTGGTAAACGCTTCTCGTCAGCCTTGGCAAAACAGTCAACTGGTATGGTGCAACGAACCACTTTCCGGCCCGAAGCACGAAACCCTAGCCAAATTGGGGCGATGTGGCAAGCGCTGAGCGGTCAAAAATACGACCTAAAGCGACATTTACTCGCAACTTCGTTGTATTACAGCACACTACGCCAGTATCTTTATCATTCTTCTTAACTAGACGCGTTGACGCAGCCTGCTAGTATGTCGCAACCATTCATGAAGGGATAAGTCATGGCCCCGCTTTGGGCTTTTGCGCTGGCCACTTGGTTCGGCATCGGAAAATTAAGGCCTGCGCCAGGAAGTTGGGGATCGCTGGCTGCCCTGCCTTTGGCCTGGGGGCTGTGGAGTCTCGGAGGCGAATGGCTGGTCGGTCTGGGTGCCCTGGCCGTCTTCGCCCTGGGGATTTTGGCATCCGAGTTCTATCGCAAGGCCACCCTGCGCGAGGACCCGTCCGAGGTGGTGATCGATGAAGTTGCCGGTCAGTTGCTGGCCTTGGCCTTGGTGCCGCCCGGTCTGCTGGCCTATGCTTTGGGCTTTCTCTTTTTCAGGGGGTTTGACATTCTAAAGCCCGGCCCTATCGGCTGGGCCGACCGCAAAATCAAGGGCGGTCTGGGCATCATGTTGGACGATCTGATGGCAGGCGTCGCTGCGGGGCTTCTTCTTTACCTATTGGGCAAAGGAACGGGATGGTGGACGACGATCTGATCCGGGCCGCGCACCGTTTGCTTGATGCCTGCAAGGAGGCGGGAAACGCCATCATCGGCACGGCGGAATCCTGCACCGGCGGCTTGGTTTCGGCGGCCTTGACCGAGATACCTGGCTCGTCCCGATGGTTCGAGCGCGGCTTCGTTACCTATTCCAACGCCGCCAAAACCGACCTTTTGGGCGTTCCCGCCACGCTGATCGCCAGCCATGGAGCGGTCAGCCAAGAGGTGGCGATGGCGATGGCCGATGGGATTCTGACCCATGCCCCCGTTTTTGCGGGCGTTGCCGTGACCGGCATCGCCGGACCCGATGGCGGAACGCCTGACAAGCCAGTGGGATTGGTGCATTTCGCCGCCGCCCGCCTGGGCTACGAAACGATCCATGGATGGCATGTCTTCCCGGGCAATCGGGCGGCAATCCGCAAGGCCGCGGCTCTGACCGCCTTCGACCTGCTGACCCGCATCCTGCAGGAGAAGGCATGAGCAACAGCCTGTTGGTGGTCATTCCCTGCTTCAATGGCGAAACCACGCTGGAACGAGCGGTGGCCTCGGCCTTGGCCCAGCAGGTCAGCCCGATGACGGTGGCGGTGGTCGATGACGCCTCGAGCGACGGATCTTTCGCTCTGGCCCAGGAATTGGCGGCCCGTCATCCCCAGGTGAAGGCGCTTGCCATGCCCCACAATGGCGGGCCGGGGGCCGCCCGCAATCTGGGTGCCAGAAGTTTTCCCGGCACCTACCTCGCCTTCCTGGATTGCGACGACGAATATCTGCCGGGCGCCCTGCCCGCCGCCATCCATCTGATGGAGCGCGACGCCAAATGGGACGCCGTGAAGTTCGGTTTCACGACCGAGCCGCCCATCGACCTGGCCCAAGCCCATTACGACATCACCTTCAACTCCATCCCCTCCAACATGGTGCTCAGGCGACATGTCTTCGACATTCTGGGCGGCTTTCCGGAAGACGCGCTCTTTCGCACCAAGCTGGCGGGCGAGGACGTCGCCTTCTACGAGGCCGCCCAGCGGCTGTTCAACATGGCCAGAGCGCATGAAAAGATGTTGCGATATCACTGCCCGCCCGGCTCGCATCTGTTCAAAATGATCGATGAATGCCCGATCGGCCCCGACGGCCAAGCCCAGTTCCCGCAATCCACAGAGCGGGCCGAATTGGGACGCGCCATCGGTCGCTACATCATGACGGCCAAGGACCGCCTGCGTCTGGCGGCCCGCATCTGGTCGCAATCGGGCTGCCCGGGCGTCTCGCCATGAGCCTTGAAGAAGACATCGAGCGCGAAGTTGCCGCCGCCACTCTTCAGGCCATGTCGGGCGGCAACGAGCCGGAACGCCTGAACGAACTGCTGGTTCTCCTGGAAAGAACGGCGCAGTCCTTGCTGGATCGCCACCAACGAGAGGCCCCGCCTGCGACTCCCCTGCATTGCAAGGAAGGCTGCACACCCTGCTGCTACACCAAGCACATTCTGTTGACCCCGCCAGAAGCCTTGCTTCTGCTGGGCATGATCGAGACTTGCGGCTTTCGCTTTGCCGTGACCTTGGCGGCCCGCTCGACCCGCCCCGGATGCCCGTTGCTTGACCATCTGGGCCAGTGCCGCTTCTACGCGCACCGCCCATTGATGTGCCGCGCCTTCCATTCGCTGGATGTCGAAGCCTGCAAGAAAGGCGTGGGCGAAGAAGGCATGGATGTGCCGATTTGGCCGCCGCATTTCGAAATCTATACCCACATCCAAACCGGCTTGGCGCGCGGCATGATGGAAAAGGGACTGGCTGTGCCCCAACTGGACCTGCGCAAGGTGCTGGGCATGGAGGCGCCCACCCGCCTTCTTTGGGAACAATGGCTTCGCGGCGAAAACCCTTTCGAATTGGCAAGGATGGAATGAAGGACCGCCCAAGATGAGATTTTTAGCATCATTGCTGTTCATAACGCTCATTCTGGCGGGGCAATGCGCCGTTGCGGGCTTGATCGAGGAACAGGTCGATTTGTCCGTCCATATTTCTGGCGAGGCGCTAAGCCTGCAAGCCTTGATCGTAAGGCCGGGTGACGACCGGCCCCGCCCCCTGGCGGTCATCAATCACGGCGCGCCGCGCAAGGCAGATGCCCGCGCGGAAATGAGTCCGCGAACCTATCTTGCGCAGGCGCGCGAATTCGCCCAGCGCGGCTGGGTGACGGTAATGTTCATGCGGCGCGGCTATGGCGAGTCGGAGGGCGACTATGTGGAAAGCACCGGCAAGTGCGACGCCCCCGATTATGAAAAGTCCGGGCGCGCCTCGGCCGATGATGTGCGCGCCGTGATCAAGGCAATGCGAAAGAAGCCATATGTCGATGGATCGAAAGTCATCAGCGTCGGCCAATCCGCCGGTGGTTTCGCCACGGTGGCGTTGACCGCCGATCCGCCGCCGGGCTTGGTTGGCGCCATCAGTTTCGCAGGCGGGCGCGGATCGGCAAAACCCGACGAGGTTTGCACCCCCGAAAGGCTGATCAAGGCCTTCAAAACCTTCGGCGAAGACTCGCGCATTCCCATGCTGTGGGTCTATGCCGAGAACGATCATTTCTTCAGCCCCGCCCTGGCGAAGCGTTTTCACCAAGCCTTTGTAAGCGCAGGCGGCCAAGCCCGGTTTATCGAAGCGTCTGCTTTCGGCGCCGATGGGCATAGTCTGTTTTCAGCAAAAGGAGCGCCCATCTGGACGCGCTATCTCGACGATTACCTGCAAGAACAAAAGCTGACGGCAGCCTTGCCGCCGCCTTCCTCCGTCAAGCGGTCTGTCAGATATCCCGACGGACTGGGAGCCAAGGGCAAAGAGGCTTTCTTGAAATATCTCGACGGATCGGACAACAAAGCCTTCGTCATGGCCTCAGACGGTTCTTTCGGCTGGAGAACGGGGCGCAGCGATATCGACACCGCCATCGAGGAAGCCACCGAATTTTGCCAGGAAAACACCCGCAAACGGTGCGACGCCGTCATGATCAATAATGACCCGGTCGAGTAAGGGCAGGCAGGAAAAACCCACAGTTTTGAATGGATCAAAAGCAGGCGAGCTTTCCTTCACGTCACGTTCAGGTAAGGTTTGACACAATCGTGCCTTCGACAACATAGAGGGGGCCGTCATGCCGTTACCGATCGTTATGTTCTCGCACGCCCTGCCGGGAATTGTCGCCGCGTCGCTGGCGGCGTTGACCTTGTGGGGAGCTGTCAAACTGGGTATCAAGGCATACGGAAAGCTGGCGCACCACTGACCTTAAGCCAGCCAGTGGGGCCGTCCTAACCTTCTTTCTTCCCGTACAACTGCCTTGCCCGGCGCTCGAAACTGAGCACCATGCGGCCCACCGCCTCGTTGAAGACGGCGCCCATCAGCCCTTGCAGCAGGCGCGACTTGAATTCGAAGTCGATATAGAAATCGATGCGCGCGCCCTTGTCGGTCTGTTCGAAAATCCAGTGATTGTTCAGATACTTGAATGGACCTTCGGTATAGGTGATATCCAGCCTGTGGGGCCGGTTCATGGTCACTTGCGAGCGGTAGCGCTCGCGCACCATTTTGAATCCCGCCCAGACATCGGCCACCAAGGTTTTGCCATCGTTCGACAGCACCTTGGCGTCGGTCACCCAGGGCAGGAATTCGGGATAGCGTTCGACATCCAGCACTAGGTCATACATCTGCTCACAGCTATAGGGCAGCGTGCGTTTCTCGGCATGGGTCGGCATTATCGCTGCCCTGCCCTGGCTTTCTTCAATTCTTCAAAATCCCGATCCGCATGGTGCGAGGAACGGGTGAGCGGCGTTGACGCCACCATCAGGAAGCCCTTGGCGCGGGCTGCCCTGGCGTAATCCTCGAATTCGGCGGGTTCCACAAAGCGCATGACCGGCGTGTGCTTAGGCGTGGGCTGCAGATATTGGCCGATGGTGATGAAATCGACCTTGGCGGCCCGCAAATCATCCATCACCTGCAGCACTTCGCCCTTCTCCTCGCCAAGACCGACCATGATTCCCGACTTGGTGAACAGATCGGGCCTTTGTTTCTTGGCGTCGTCGAGCAGACGCAGCGAATTGAAATAGCGCGCCCCAGGCCGGATGGATTGGTACAGGCGCGGCACGGTTTCCAGATTGTGGTTGAAGACGTCGGGACCGGCATTCACCACCATGTCCAACGCGCCCGGCTTGTTCAGAAAATCGGGCGTCAGGACTTCGATGGTCGTGCCGGGCGACGCCTCGCGCACGGCCTTGATGGCGGCCACGAACTGCGCGGCGCCGCCATCTGGCAGATCGTCGCGGTCCACCGAGGTAATCACCATATGTTTCAAGCCCATGGCGACAGCCATATGGGCCAGATGGGCCGGTTCCTCGGCATCCACCGGATTGGGCCTGCCGGTCTTCACATTGCAAAAAGCGCAGGCCCTGGTGCAGGTGTCGCCCAGGATCATCACCGTGGCATGTTTGCGGCTCCAGCACTCGCCCAGGTTCGGGCAGGCCGCTTCCTCGCAAACCGTATGCAAATGCAGCCCGCGCATCAGCTTGCGGGTTTCGGCCACCTCGGCTGAAGTGGGCGCCTTGACGCGTATCCAGTCAGGCTTGCGCAGCGGTTTGGGTGGGGCGATTTCGTTCATCACTTCGTTTCCATCAACGTCATGCGCGGACTTGATCCCTGCATCCACGGGCTTGTTTTGGCAAGACGTGGATGGCCGGGTCAAGCCCGGCCATGACAAATACGCATAACCAAAAGTCTAATATTAGAAATGAATGGCCCGGCCCCAGGCGTCAAGTACTGCTTCATGCATCATTTCCGAAACCGTGGGATGCGGGAAGACGGTTTGCATCAGCTCGGCTTCGGTGGTTTCCAGGGTGCGGGCGATGCAATAGCCCTGGATCATCTCAGTCACTTCCGGCCCGATCATATGCGCACCCAGCAATTCGCCGCTTTTGGCGTCGAAGATGGTTTTGACCAGCCCATCCGTCTCGCCCAGCGCAATCGCCTTACCGTTGCCCATGGCCGGGAAGCGGCCCACCTTCACCTCGTGCCCAGCCTCGCGGGCCATTTTTTCGGTCAGGCCGACGCTGGCGACCTGGGGATGGGCATAGGTGCAGCCGGGAATGCTGCGCGGATGCAAAGGATGCGGGTTCAATCCCGCAATGGCTTCAACACAGATCACCCCCTCATGGCTGGCCTTGTGGGCTAGCCAGGGCGGCGCGGTCACATCGCCGATGGCGTAGATGCCCGTCACATTCGTGCGCATCATGGCGTCGGTTTTGATGCGCCCCTTTTCAAGCGCGACGCCGGTTTCTTCCAAGCCGATATTCTCGATATTGGGCGAAACGCCGATGGCCACCAGCACGCGCTCGGCGGTGATGTCGCTTGTTCCGCCGCCCGTCTCGACCGACACCGTCACCTGATCCTTGCCCTTTTTCAGCCCCTTGACCGACGCCGAGGTCAGAATCTTCATGCCTTGCTGCTCGAACGCCTTGCGGGCCAGGGCGGAAATCTCTTCATCTTCCACCGGCAGCACGCGGTCCATCATTTCGATGACCGTCACCTGACAACCCAGCGCTTGATAGAAGCTGGCGAATTCGATGCCGATAGCGCCCGATCCGACCACGATCAGCGATTTGGGGAAGACTTTCGGCGTCATCGCTTCCTTATAGGTCCAGACCAGTTCGCCGTCGGGTTCCAACCCAGGAACCACTTTGGCCCGCGCGCCGGTGGCGATGATGACATGTTTGGCAGAAAGCGTGGAGCCGCCCTCGACCGCCACTTGGCCCTTGCCCGCCAATTTCCCGTGACCTTCGACCACCGTCACCTTGTTCTTCTTCAGCAAATGTTTGACGCCCGCCTGCAACTGCGCCGCCACGGCGCGCGAGCGGGCCACTACCTTGTCCAAGGCGAAAGCCGGAGATACGGCACTCAAACCGAATGCATCGGCATGCTGCATCAAACGAAACACTTCGGCGCTGCGCAAAAGCGCCTTGGTGGGAATGCAGCCCCAGTTGAGGCAGATGCCGCCCAGATGGGCGCGCTCGACCACTGAGACCTTCATGCCCAATTGCGCGGCGCGGATGGCCGCCACATAGCCGCCCGGCCCGCCACCGATGACGACGAGATCAAAAGCCTGTTCGCTCATAGCAGCAGCCCCAGCGGGTCTTCGATCAATTTCTTGAAGGCTGCCAGGAACTCGGCGCCCACCACGCCATCCACCGCCCGATGATCGACCGACAGAGTGACGGTGCAGATCGTCGCAATGCCAAGCGCGTCGTCCTTAACCACCGGGCGCTTCTCGCCCGCCCCCACCGCCAGGATGCAGGCCTGCGGCGGATTGATGATGGCCGAGAAACTCTTGATGCCGTACATGCCAAGATTAGAGATGGTGAAGCCGCCGCCCTGGTAATCTTCGGGCATCAGTTTTCCGGCTTTCGCCTTCTCGGCCAGAACTTTCATCTCGGCGGAAATCTGGGCCACGGTTTTCGTATCTGCCTTGCGGATGATTGGCGTGACCAGCCCGCCAGGGGCCGCCACCGCCACCGAAATATCGACATCCGCATAACGGATCGTGGCGTCTTCCGTCCAACTGGCATTGGCGGCGGGAATTTGGCGAAGCGCCTTGGCTGAAGCCTTGATGATGAAATCATTGACCGACAGTTTGAAACCCTCGGCCCGCTGGTTCAGTTTCTCGCGCAAATCCAAAAGCTGATCAATATCAAGATCGACCGACAGGTAGAAATGCGGAATGGTCTGTTTCGATTCCGTTAGACGCTTAGCGATGGTCTTGCGCAGCGTCGTGTTGGGAATGGCTTCGGTCTGGCCGGAAATCGTTGGGGCGGAAAGGGGTTTCGATTTGGCCGTTTCCACATCAGCCTTGACGATCCGCCCATGCGGGCCGCTGCCAGCCAGCGAGGCGAGATCAAGCCCCTTCTCGGCGGCCAAACGCCGCGCCACGGGGCTGGCGAAGATACGAGGCAGGGCGTTCATTTTTGCCCCCTGTAGCAAACGGCACGAACCGCGGCGGCGATTTTCGCCACATCCGGCAGGGCCAGTTTTTCCAGGTTGGCAGCATAGGGCATGGGCACGTCCTCGCCGGTGACGCGCATGACCGGCGCATCCAGCCAGTCGAAGGCCTGATCCATCACCACGGCTGATATCTCGGCCCCGATGCCCGCATAGGGCCAGCCTTCTTCTAACGTCACCAACCGATTGGTTTTCTTCACACTTTCAACGATGGTGGCGGTATCCAGGGGGCGCAAGCTGCGCAGATTGATCACCTCTGCCTCGATGCCTTCCTTGGCCAGCAGTTCGGCGGTCTCCAGCGCCATGCCCACCATGCGCGAGAAGGCGGTGATGGTGACGCTGGCTCCCGCCCGCTCGATCTTGGCAAGTCCGATGGGAACCGTGAAATCGGGATCGTCCGGCACCTCGAAACTTTGGCCGTACAACATCTCGTTTTCCAGCACGATCACCGGATTGGGATCGCGGATGGCGGCTTTCAGCAGGCCCTTAGCGTCCTCGCCCGACCAAGGGGCGACCACTTTCAAACCCGGACAATGGGCATACCACGAAGCATAGCATTGCGAATGCTGGGCCGCGACGCGCGACGCCGCCCCGTTGGGGCCGCGAAAGACGATGGAGCATCTTTGCTGGCCACCCGACATGTACAGCGTCTTGGCCGCTGAATTCACGATCTGGTCAATGGCCTGCATCGAAAAATTGAAGGTCATGAATTCGACGATGGGTTTCAAGCCGCCAAAAGCCGCGCCCACGCCAAGCCCCGCGAATCCCATTTCGGTGATCGGCGTATCGATGACACGCTTGGGTCCGAACTCGTCCAGCAAACCCTGGCTGACTTTGTAAGCGCCCTGATACTGGCCCACTTCCTCGCCCATCAGAAACACATTGGGATCGTTGCGCATTTCCTCGGCCATGGCGTCGCGCAAGGCTTCGCGCACGGTCTGGCGCTTGGTGGGGCCGTTATAGCTTTTTTGCAAGATCGGTTGCGCGACCGGCGCCTGGGGGGCTGGCGCGGCAACGGATGCGGCAGGGGCTGCGGCTGGCGTTTGCGCCTGGGCCTGCGAGGGCGACGTCACCTTGTCCAAGGCGCTTTTGTCCTCGCCCTCGGTCAGGATCAGACCGATGGGCGTATTGACCTTCACCCCTTCGGCGCCGCCCGGCACCAAGATGCGGCCCAATATGCCGTCGTCGGCGGCTTCCATTTCCATGGTCGCCTTGTCGGTTTCGATCTCGGCCAGAACGTCGCCCGATTTGATGGCGTCGCCTTCGGCCTTCAGCCAGCGAGACAGCTTGCCTTCGGTCATGGTGGGCGACAGCGCCGGCATCAGAATCTGAATGGGCATGATCAGGCCTCCACCAGAATATCGGTATACAACTCGGCCAAATCCGGCTCGGGACTGGATTGCGAGAAATCGGCGGCCTGGGTGCAGATGTCCTTCACCTCGCGGTCGATTTCCTTCAACGAATCCTCGGTCGCCAGCTTGCCGTCCAACAGCTTCTTGGCCAGCGTGTCGATGGGATCATGCTCGGCCCTGACCTTGCTGACCTCTTCCTTGGTGCGGTATTTGGCCGGATCGCTCATCGAATGGCCGCGATAGCGGTAGGTTTTCATTTCAAGCACCACCGGCCCCTTGCCTTCGCGGGCATGGGCCAGCCATTTGCGCCCGACCTTTTCGACCTCCAGCACATCCATGCCATCGACAGCCACGCCGGGAATGCCATAGGCGTCGCCCCTTCGGTGCAGTTCGGTGCTGGCCGAGGCGCGCTCGACCGAGGTGCCCATGCCGTATTTATTGTTCTCGACGACATAGATCACCGGCAGCTTCCATAAAGCCGCCATGTTGAAACTTTCATAGACTTGACCCTGATTGACAGCACCGTCGCCCAGGAAACATAGGCAGACGCCCTGATCCTCGCGGTATTTGTGGCCGAAGGCCAAGCCGGTGCCCAAAGGCACCTGAGCCGCCACGATGCCATGGCCGCCGAAAAAGCCGGTTTCGCGGCTGAACATATGCATGCTGCCGCCCTTGCCCTTGGAATAGCCGCCGCTACGCCCGGTCAGTTCGGCCATCACCCCCTTGGCGTCCATGCCGGTGGCCAGCATATGGCCGTGATCGCGATAGCTGGTGATAACGGAATCGCCAGGGCGCGCCGCCGCCATCAAACCCACGATCACCGCTTCCTGGCCGATATAAAGGTGACAGAAACCGCCGATCAAACCCATGCCGTACAACTGTCCCGCCTTTTCCTCGAAACGGCGGATCAGCAGCATGTCGCGATAGAGTTTCAGCAGATTGTCGGCTGGAGCTTTAGGCGCCGCTTTGGCTACCTGTTTTTTGGCAATGGCCATGATGCCTCCCCTGTGCGGTCTGGCTATATCCATCGGACATAAGCATGGCACAAGCGCGTGACAAGGGGCATAGGAAATTTCATATTACAAAACAATAGAATATTATGATTTAACCTATTTACGGTTAATTGCGATATCTGAAAACAGGATGGACATATATTATGCTGTTTATGTATAATGCATAGAACTTAACGGAGACCCGCCATGCGTCATGTCAGCTCGCAGGAACTTCAACGCAATATCGGACAGGTGCAAGACATGGCCCTGCAGGAACCGGTGTCGATCACGCGCCATGGCCGCGAGCGGCTGGTCCTGATGTCGGCAGAGGAATACCAGCGCCTGAAAATCCGCGACAAACAAGCCCTGGCCGCCCACGAAATTCCCGATTGGCTGGCCCGCCAAGTCGGCGAGGCTGAGATGGATGCCCGCTTCGAACATCTTGACAGACTGATGGATTGATCCAGGCATGCCGCTCCCCGATCTGGCGACGGGTCTGGTCATCCGTTACGAATATCTCTGGCATTCACAAGCCCAGACGGGTGCTGAAACGGCGCAGAAGGAACGACCGGCTTGCGTGGCGCTGGTCTTCGATCATCCCGAACGGGGCAAATCCGTTCTTCTGTTGCCGATCACGCATTCACCGCCAATTGCTGGACAAAGTGCAGTCGAGATTCCTTACAAGGTCAAGCAGCATCTTGGGCTTGATAATGCGCGGTCATGGGTGATGGTCTCGGAATGCAATATCGACAACTGGCCGACGCCAGATATCCGCCCCCTGCCCGGCCAGACCGAACGCTTCGCCTATGGCCACATGCCGCCAAAACTGTTCCGCCAAATCAGGGACGCCTTCATGGCCGCCTATCGAGAACGCAAAGTGAAGACGGTGAAAAGATGATCTTCACTCAGATGGGCGGCAATTCGGCCAGAAACCGATAGAGAGGTGCTGCCGCCAAGAAACCCTTCTTCAGTTTCCCGACCAGCGCATTGCTGTAAAAGGCTTCGTCGGCGGCTAGTTCCTGAATGAAATAGACGGTCTTGCGCCGATGCCATTCCTGAATCTCGGGCGTCACGCCTTCGGGAATTTTGGGCCTGGCATATGCGTCGCCCTGGATCTGGAACCCGGCCTTGGTCATCGCCATGATAGCGGTCTGAAACTCGACGGGTTTGGCCTGGATGCGCGTGCGGATCGCCTTCATGACGGCTGGCGTGGCCTGATAGAAACCCATGCCATAGCGGCAGCCGTCGGGACCGATGCCCATATAGAAAGTCGGGCGCGTCTGCCAATCATCGCGGCGATGGCGAAAGGCGATCCATTGCCGCACGCGATAGGGCGATTTGTCACGCGAGAAACGGACATCCTTGTGGATGCGCGACACCGCCACCCCTTTGGGATCGACATCAAAGCCGGGATCGATCTTCAGCATGGCGGGCGCCAGGGCATCGACCAGCAGGCGCAAAGGGGTGCGCACATGGTCGATAAAGTCCTGCTTGTGAAGCTCGAACCATGCCTTGTCGTTGTTGCGGGCAAGGTTCTTCAGGAACGGCAGCGTCTTTTTGGTGAAGCCCTGGAATGATTCTTCGGCCATGACGCCTCCTTTCCTGAACCATCAATCGACCTCATCGCTGAGGAAGCCGCGCAGCGACTGTCTCGAAGGATGAGCGTATGAGAATCACATCTCTTTCAACCGCTCCAGCGCTTCGCTCAGTTTTCCCTTGGCGACGGCCAGTTCATTCATGCGTTCGCGGGCTTCGGCCACCACATCCGGGTCGGCCTTTTCGACGAAGGCGGGATTGCTCAGCTTCTTTTCCGTCTTGCCGATATCGTCAGCCAGTTTGGCGATTTCCTTTTGAAGGCGTGCGGTTTCCTTGGCGACATCGATATGACCGGCCAGCGGCAGAATGGCCGTGGCCTCATCAACCACCACCTGCACGCTGCCCTTGGGCGCATCAGCATCAATGGCCTCGGCGCTATCCAGGCGGGCCAGGGTGAGGATCAAGGGCAGATGCGTCTCCAAGCGCTGTTTGGTGGCGGCGGAAGCCCCCTTCAGCAACAGCGACAGCTTGGCCGCCGGCGGCACATTCATTTCCGAACGCACCGAACGGATGCTTGAGATCAGGCGCACCACCCAATCCATTTCCGCTTCGGCCTCGGGCGCGGCCAGGGCGCTTTCGTGGCTGGGCCAGCGAGCGCCGATCAAGCGCCCTGCCCTGTTCTCGCCCAACTTCTCCCACAATTCTTCAGTCACGAAGGGCATGAAGGGGTGCAGCAGGTGCAAAATCTGATCCAGCACCCAGGCGGTGGTGGCCCGCGTCTCGGCTTTCGCCTTGTCGTCGGTTCCATTGAAGACCGGCTTGGCGAATTCCAAGAACCAATCGCAGAACCCGTTCCAGACGAAGGCGTAGGCGGCGTTGGCGGCATCGTTGAAGCGATAGGCGTCGAGCGCTTGCGCCACCTTGTCGCCCGCCTCGGCGGTTTTGGCCAGAATCCATTTGTTGAGCGTCAACTCAACCCGCCAAGGATCGAAACCGGGCACCAGCTTGCATTCGTTCATTTCGGTGAAGCGCGAGGCGTTCCACAGCTTGGTGGCGAAGTTGCGATAGCCTTCGACCCGGCTTTCGGCCAACTTGATGTCGCGCCCCTGCGCCGCCAGGGCGCACAAGGTAAAGCGAAGCGCGTCGCAGCCGAACTTCTCGATCAGGTCCAAGGGATCGATGATGTTGCCCTTCGACTTGCTCATCTTCTGGCCCTTTTCGTCGCGGACCAGGGCATGGATATAGATGGTGTGGAACGGCACGTCGCCCATGAAATGCAGGCCCATCATCATCATTCTCGCTACCCAGAAGAAGATGATGTCAAAGCCGGTCACCAGCACGTCGGTGGGGTAATAGCGCTTCAATTCCGGCGTTTCGTTGGGCCAGCCCAGCGTAGAAAAGGGCCACAGCGCCGACGAAAACCAAGTATCCAGCACGTCGTTGTCGCGAGTCAGCGTGACCGCCATGCCGTAATGTTTGGCCGCCGCCTCCTGCGCCGCCTCTTCCGTCATCTCGACGAAAACCTTGCCGTCGGGGCCGTACCAAGCGGGCACCTGATGGCCCCACCAGATTTGGCGCGAAATGCACCAGGGCTGGATGTTGCGCATCCAGTCGAAATAGGTGTTTTCCCAATTCTTGGGCACGAATTTGGTTTTGCCGCTTTCCACCGCTTCGATGGCTGGCTTGGCCAACGTGGCGGCATCGACGAACCATTGATCGGTCAGCCAAGGCTCGATCACCACGCCGGAGCGATCGCCATAGGGCACCATCAGCGTATGCGGCTCGATCTTGTCGAGCAGTTCCAGTTCCTCGAACTTGGCCACAATGCGCTTGCGGGCCTCGAAACGATCCAGGCCCTGATATTCCTCGGGCGCGTTCTCGTTGATATGCGCATTGAGGTCAAAGATGTTGATCATGGGCAGGCCATGACGCTTGCCGACTTCGAAATCGTTGAAGTCGTGGGCGGGCGTGATCTTCACCGCACCCGTCCCCTTTTCGGGATCGGAATATTCATCGGCGACGATGGGAATTTTGCGCCCGACGATGGGCAGAATCACATTCTTGCCGACGATATCCTTATAACGGTCGTCGTCGGGATGCACGGCCACCGCCGTATCGCCCAGCATGGTCTCGGGGCGCGTGGTGGCGACCACGATATAGCGGCCCGCCATGCCCTCGATGGGATAGCGGAAATGCCACATATTGCCCTTGATCTCGCGGCTTTCCACTTCCAGATCGGAAATGGCGGTGTGCAGCTTGGGATCCCAATTGACCAAGCGCTTGTCGCGGTAGATCAGGTTCTTCTTGTACAGATCGACGAAGACCTTGCGCACGGCGGCGCTTAGTCCCTCGTCCATGGTGAAACGCTCCTTGGCCCAGTCAGGCGAAGCGCCCAAACGGCGCAACTGGCGGGTGATGGTGCCGCCCGATTCCGCCTTCCATTCCCAGACCCGTTTGATGAAATCGTCGCGGCCCAGATCGTGGCGGTTCTTGCCCTCGCCTTCCAACTGGCGCTCGACCACCATTTGGGTGGCGATGCCCGCATGATCGGTGCCGGGCTGCCACAAAGCATCCATGCCCTTCATGCGGTGATAGCGAATCAAGACGTCTTGTAGCGTGAAAGTCAGCGCATGGCCCATATGCAGGCTGCCGGTCACGTTGGGCGGCGGCATCATGATGGTATAGGGCTTGGCGTTCGAGGCTGTATTGGCGGCAAAAGCGCCCTCCCCCTCCCACTGTCCATAATGGCGGGGTTCGACGTCCTTGGGCGAATAGGTCTTGTCCAGCACGGCTGCGTATCCTGCGATCAAAGCGGAAAAAGGGTGCCGAGAATCGCAGAGGAAGCGGGGAAGATCAAGAGAAGGCTAAAGGAGTTTGACCAAAGCAGCGACGATGGCAACCGAGGCCGCCAGCATCGCACCTAGCTTAACGGTGAGACGAAGCTCGGTTTCGCGGATCAAGGCTTCCAGCCGCGACACATCATCACGGGTCGCCACGGAATCGCGCAAAGCGTCATCCAAAGCATGTGCGTGCGCCCGAGCTTGAGGCTCGGGGATGCCCGACGCCTTCAATGTTTCAAGATAGGCCAGCTTATCGAAAGTAACGCTGCTCATGCCTTAAAATATCAGGCATTAGGCGCCTTACGTCAATCCGGTTATCAGTTTGGCTAATATTTCGACGTGCGATCGACCATGCGCTCGATTTCCTGCTTGACCATGCGTTCAATCAGGTAAGGCAGGTTGGCGTCCAGCCAATCTTTCAGGATGGGACGCAACAGTTCGCGCACCATCTCTTCCAGCGTGATGCCACCGCCAACACCGACGCCGATGCCGCGCTCGCGGGCCACGGCCCGGGCCAGCTCGGCCAAAAGGTTGGTCGATGTTTGGGCGACATGAGGCGACACCAGCGCTTCCTCGACCACGGGCGGCGGCGGAGGTGGCGGCGGTTCGTAATAGGGTTCGGGTTCCGGCTCGGGCGGCAGTGGGAAATCGATCATTTCCTCTTGCATGGCGGGAAGCTCGAAATCTGGTTCGGGTTCAGGTTCGGGCAGAGGCTCGGGTTCCGGTTCCGGCAAAGGTTCCGGCTCAGGTTCCGGTTCCGGTTCCGGCAAAAGCTCGGGCACGGGTTCGCTCAGTTCCAGAATGTCTTCTTCTTCCGCCGCTTCCTCGATCAATTCCTCGCCCAAATCGAGCACTTCTTCTTCCGGCTCGGGTTCGGGTTCCGGTTCAGGCGCGGGAATGTCACCGTCGGAAATCATCATCGAATCAAGCGGCAACGGCTCGTCTTCGGGTTCCGGCTCAGGCGCCGAAGGAGCGGCCTGCTGGGCGGCCTGTTCCGCCTCGTCCTCGGACAAAATCCGACGGATCGAGGCCAGAATGTCCTCCATCGACGGTTCTTGCTGGGCCTTGTCTTCGCTCATGGTCCCTTCGTCCGCTTGTCCGTCAACGGGAAGCCGTACCCATTGGTGCGGGGAGAGATTACGTCAATCGGACACGGCTTGCCAGACCGATTGACCAACATCCAGTTTCTCTTTTCCCCCTCGGCCATATCCCCATTATCCCCTAGGGTGAAACCTTCGGTTCGGCGACATGCGTGCCGAACCATTTATTGTGGACTTTGTCGTAATGAAGCGTCGGATCGTAGATGTCCGCCTTCAGGCCCAGTTCGGCCGCGGTCAGCTTGCCGACCGCCGACTTCAACTGATAGGCGGCCAGCGTTTGGTCGCGTTGCGCCTTGACCAGATTGACCCTGGCATCCAGCAATTCTTGCTCGGCGTCCAGCACGTCAAGCACGGTCCTGGACCCCACTTCCGCCTCGCGCTTAACGCCTTCCAGGGCGATCTCGCTGGCCTTGATCTGGTCGGCATAGGATTTGACCTGCGCCCTGGCGGTCTCAAGGCCTTCCCAGGCCTTGGTCGCGGTTTCGATGGCGGTGCGCACCGTCTGATCGATTTCCAGCCGACGTTGTCCCGCCACTTCCTTGGCTTCGCGCACCCTGGCATAGGTGGCCGTTCCGCCCTCGTAAATCGGCACGCTGAGCGAGGCCAGAACCTCGACCGTTTCCGAGCGCGAGCGCACGGAAGTGCTTCTCCAGGCGCGCCCGGCATCGGCGTCGAGCGACAAGGTGGGCAGCAACTCGCCAGCCACCAACGACACATTCTTCTGCGCCGCCTTTTCGGCATACTGGGCCGAAACCACGTCGGGATGGGCCGACTTGGCCTGAACCACGGCATCTTCAAGGCTGGGAGGCAGGCCGTTGGGCTGGGCAGGCCCGATCAATTCGCGCGGCGCTTCGCCGATGACCGACATATAGGCGGCGCGCGAAGCGCGAAGATCGCCCTCGGCCTTGACGCGCAACGCCTCGGCGCGCGACAGACGGGCCTCGGCCTGCGACACGTCGGTGCGGGTCAGTTCACCCACCTGGAAGCGGTCGCGCGTGGCCTCCATCTGCTTTTTCAGCACCTGCTCGTTGTTGCGGTTCAGCTCCAGCACGGCCTGATCGCGCAGATTGTCGAGATAGGCGGTGGCGGCCGACAAAAGCAAAGTCTGTTCCGAGGCCAGCAATTGCGCCCGCTCGCTCAAAACGTTGTTCTCGGCTTTCCTGGTGGCGGCGACCGTACGCCCACCCCTGAATACCGGCTGCGAGATCGTCAACTTGCCCGAATGGGGATTGCGCACCTGATCGGGGGGCGTGGCGCCGTTCGATTCCTGGCGCATGCGCCCGTAATCGCCCTTCAAGGTGACGGTGGGGCGCCAATTGCCCAGGGCCTGGGTTACGGTTTCATCGGTAGCGCGCAGTTTGGCGCGCTTGGCCTGCAAGGTGGGATTGGTGGCATAGGCCTGAGCCAACGCCTCCTCGAAAGTTTGGGCGGCTGCGGGCGCAACGGAAAACCCCGCCGCGAAGGCCAGGGCCAACAGGGCTGGGCTAAATCTTAACGTCGAGGAAAATCGACCGCTCATTACTCTACCTTCTACAGGCTAGCCACAAAGGATAGTAGGTGCGCCTTGAATAGCAAGACGTAAACAACAATCCTTGGAAAGATACCCTGGAAAAGGTTAAGCGAAAATGAAGCCCTCTTTGGCCGCAAACCCCGGCAAGGGGGTGGCGCTGGCATCGAAAATGGCCCGATTCCCTAGCGCGCCATGGCTCCTTAGATAGACCGCGCCCCGGCCCAAATGCCCCGATTTTACCGATAGAAGCGTGCATAAACGCCCCCCCTCGGCCAGCTGGGACAGGAGCGACTCGGGCACTTCGTCCACCAGCCCCTCGATCAGAATCACGTCGTAAGGGGCCTGTTTAGGATAGCCCACGGCCATATCGCCCTGGAGCACGGCGACATTCAAAATGCCCAGATCGGACAAGACTCGGTTGGCCGTTTCGGTCAAGGCGGGGTCCGAATCGAGAGCCACCACAGTGGAGGCCAGATGGCCCAGGATCGCCGAACCATAGCCAGCCCCCGACCCCACATGCAAAACGACGTCGGTCGGCTTGATGGCGGCCAGATGGATCAGCCGGGCCAAGGTCAGAGGAGCGGAAAGGACGCGCCCCGGCGCCACCTCGATCTCGCCGCCCATATAGGCCAGCCCATGATCGCTTTTGGGCAAAAAAGCCTCGCGCGGGACCTGGCCCATGGCCTCGATCAGTCGAAGGTCGTCGATCCCCGTAGGGCGAATCTGGCTATCGACCATGTTGCGGCGTGCGACGGCTTGATCCATGAAACAACCCTTGTCTGATATGAAAATAGGCAGGTCCATGCGGTTATAGTGGAGGATAATGGCCTTCGCAACCCCGGGCTTGATTTCTGGATTTCTTGCGTTTATAAAGCCCCCTCTCACGGGGGGACCCCCCCGGAGAATTTGCGAGGTGTCCGTTGGGTCGGCGCGGTGGCGGAGTGGTTACGCAGCGGTCTGCAAAACCGCGTACGCCGGTTCAATTCCGGCCCGTGCCTCCAAACGAAGTAAAGGCTATTCCGGCGTAGCTCAGTGGTAGAGCAGACGGCTGTTAACCGTCGGGTCGTAGGTTCGAGTCCTACCGCCGGAGCCAATCTTTTCAAATAGTTATCTATGATTTATGACCGTTAACAAGCGGTTGATTATACTAGGCCGACATCCGAAAAAGCTCGTTGGCGGCATTTGGAACCCAGATAAGCGTAAGCTCCCCCCCCCCCGCCCTCCGGTCATATCAACATCCAAAAACCCATGAAGTGAGCTGCTGCCGGTTTGATGGACATCAAGATAAGATGTTTACGAAACCAGGGGCAATCAATGCAAAGACGCCAGTTTGCGAAAGAGTTCAATGTTGAAGCAGCAAAGTTAGTCGCGGAGTGCGGGGCACTGTTGAGCAGGCTTCGCGTGACATTAATGTGCATCCAAACGTGCTTCGCAAATGAGTTTTGTCGTTCAAAGCCGACCCGCTTGACGCATTTCCTGGTCATGGCCAGATGAAGTCCGAGCAGTTGGAGATCGAGCGGCTGATACGTACTCAAGCGCTGAAGCCGCGGCCTCGCCATCGCTGATTGCCCTAAGACACGGGTGAGCGAGCCAAGATTGCCGACAACATGTTGGACCGCCAGTTCAGCGCCGATGTCCCAAACCGGAAATGGGTGGCCGACTTCAACTATGTCTGGACGGCGCAGGGCTGGCTGTATGTGGCCGTGGATATCGACCTGTTCTCCCGGCGTGTCGTCGGCTGGTCCATGAGCGACACCATGACCGCCCAACTGGTTACGGATGCGCTGATCATGACCATATGGCGGCGGGGAAAGCCCGACGCGCGGCGGCATCACTCGGATCAAGACTGCCAATACACCAGCGAGCAGTTCCAGCGTTTGATGGCTGACAATGGCGTCACCTGTTCCATGAACCGGTCCGGCAACGTCTGGGACAACGCCGCCATGGAGAGCTTCTTCTCAACCTTGAAAACAGAGCGGACGGCCAGTAAGACGTACCGCACCAGGGAGCAAGCAAAAGCCGATGTCTTCGATTACATCAAGCACTTTTACAACCCGCTCGGCTGCATTCCACTCTGGAATATTTAAGCCTATGAACTTGAAAAGGAGAGCTCTGCAAGCTTAACCGCCTGTCCACAAAACCGGCAGCACTCAAGGACAACCTTCTGAGACTTCATAACAGCGCCGCCGCCACAAGGTGGCTGCGTTTTCTTGCGACTTGCGCTATGTTGCCCGCCCCCGAATGGAGTAGCCTTGCATGACCGCGCCCCGTTACGACTGGACAACCAACGAAATCGAAGCGCTTTTGGCGCTGCCCCTGCTTGAGTTGGTATCGAAGGCTCACGAGATCGCCAAGGCCAATACCGACAACCGAGGCGTCCAACTGGCGGCGCTGATGAACATCAAGACCGGCGGCTGCGCCGAGGATTGCTCCTATTGCAGCCAGTCGGCCCATCACGAGTCCTTGGACATCACCCGCACGCCCTTAAGCCGCCTGGACGAGGTGGTGATGGCCGCCAAAGAGGCTAAAAATCAAGGAACCATCCGCTTTTGCATGGGAGTCGCCGGGCGAGAAGTCACCGACGGCCCCGAATTCGACGCCGTTCTCGAAATGGTGCGTGCCGTCCGCGCCCAGGAAATGGAACCTTGCTTGACCATGGGCATGCTGAAACCCCATCACGCCAAGGCGCTGAAGGCGGCGGGGCTGCAATCCTACAACCATAATATCGACACCAGCCCGGAATATTACGGCAAGATCATCACCACCCGCACCCTGGAAGACCGGCTGGAAACACTGGCCATCGTGCGCGAACAGGGCATCGATCTATGCACCGGGGTCATCATTGGCCTGGGCGAAAGCCTGACCGATCGCGCTTCGGCGCTTCGCGTGCTGGCCAACATGAATCCACATCCCGAAAGCGTGCCCATCAACGCCCTGGTCGCCATCGAAGGCACGCCGCTCGAACGGCAAGAAGACGTCCCTCCCCTCGATTTCGTGCGCATGATCGCCACGGCAAGGATCGTCATGCCCCGCTCGCGCATCCGGCTGGCCGCCGGACGCAGGCGACTAAGCCCCGAGGCTCAGGCGCTTTGCTTCCTGGCCGGGGCCAATTCGATCTTCTATGGCGAGCGCCTTTTGACCACGGACAACGCCGAACCCGACCAGGACCGCGCCTTCTTGCGGGAATTAGGGGTCCAGGTTCCAGCCTAGAGCGGATCGGAAGAAACCCGAGCCATTAAACGGTTCGGGTTTTGCGCGTGAATCCGCTCTACAGATTTATATTAGCGAAGGATTCACGCTTAACTCCGGGTCACGGAGCGACTCGGAGTTAAGCGATCCTGCGCTAGGGGTTGCGGCCCCAGGGTCAGCCCATTATGATGCCGGACTTTTTCAAAGGGTTGATCGATGCTTGAAGCACTGCACAATGCCTCCAAGACTTGGGTGGTCAAGATCCTCCTGGCCCTGCTGATTGTCAGCTTCGCCGCCTGGGGCGTTGGCGACGTCTTCAAACGGGTCACATCCGACAACACCGCCGCCGACGTGGGCGACAACATCATCACCATCCAGGAATTGGCCAAGAATTTCGACCGCGAGGTCAAGCGCCTGCGCCCCTTGTTTGGAAACAAGCTCACGAACGAGCAAGCCCGCCAGATGGGGCTGCTGGACCGTTCACTCGAGCAATTGGTGGCTCGCAACCTGATTGAGCTTGAAGCCAAGCGCCTGGGGCTTTCGGTGGGCGATGGCGAATTGCAGCAGATGATCAGGAGCATTCCCGCCTTCCAAGGCGAAAATGGGGTCTTCGACAAGAACCTGTATCTGAGCACGCTTGGCGACAACAACATGTCCGAGCAGGACTTTTTGAAGCTGCTGCGCGGAGATGTCGTGCGCGGCCAACTGCTGAGCGCCATCAGCGGCGCCGTGCCGGTTCCCAACGTGCTGGTCAACGAGGTCTTCGCCCACCGCCATGAAAAGCGCGTGGCCGACATGCTGGTTGCCGAGGCGGCTTCCATGACCGCTCCCGCCTTGCCCGCCGACAGCGTTCTGGCCGAGTTTCACAAGGCCAACGCCGCCCAGTTCACCCAACCGGAAACAAGGCAAATCCTGGTTCTACACGTCACCCTGGACAACTTGGCGCAAGAAGCCAAGCCTTCGGACGCCGACGTCGAGGAAGCCTATCGGGTGCGCGTCGCGGAATTCGCCGAACCTGAAAAGCGCGTCGTGCTTCAGATGCTGTTCGACAACGCCGACAAGGCCAAGGCCGCCAGCGCCCGCCTGGACAAGGGCGAGTCCTTCGTCAAGGTCGCCAAGGAAGAAGCGGGCATGGACGAGCCTTCGACCCTTCTGGGCCGCATTGATCGGCGCGATCTGCCTGCCGAACTGTCCTCGCCCGTCTTCTCTCTGCCCAAGGACGGCGTAACGGCGCCGATCAAATCGCCGATGGGCTGGCATCTTCTGAAGGTGACGGGCATTAACCCGTCCACCGCCAAGCCCTTTCAGGACGTCAAGGAACAGATCGCCGCCGAACTGGCCCAGGAGAATGCGGGCAAAGCGCTCAGCACGCTCTCGGCGCAGATCGTCGATGAAGTGGCAGGCGGCTCGCACATCGAAGAGGCCGCCAAGAAGTTCAATGTGAAGCTGGCCTATTTCGGCCCCCTGGACGCCAGAGGACGGGACATGACGGGCGCCCCCGTCAAAAAACTTCCCGTTCCCAACAAACTTCTGGAACTGGCTTTTTCCACGCAGGAAGGGGCAGACAGCCAAGTCATCGAATTGGACGACGGCATTCTGGGCGTCAAGGTCGAAAAAGTGATCCCCGCCGCCTTGAAGCCGTTCGCCGAAGTGCAGGGCCAAGTCAAAACCCTGTGGCAGGAGAGCGAGCGGCGCAAGATGGCCGTTGATCGCGCCCAGAAGGCGTTGGAGCGTTTGAAGGCGGGTGCCGCCTTGGGAAGCGTGGCGCAGGAACTGGGTTTGAAGATCAAATCCACCCCGCCCTTCACGCGTGATTCCCAGCCCAACGAGCACGGACTGCCCCCCAAGCTGGTGGCCGACATGTTCAAGGCCAAGCCGGGCGATGCCGCGATGTCGATCACCCAAGAGGGCGCCATGGTGGCCCGCCTGGGCAAGATTGTGGCCGCCGACATCAAGAACAACGCCGATCTGCGCACCGAAATCGCCCAGGGACTTGAGCAGGGCCTGTCCGCCGATCTGATCGATCAGTACACCAGCGCCTTGGCGGCGCGCTACGGCGTGAAAAAGCACGAGAAGACGATCAACAGCTATTTCGACAGACCATGAAGTGCCTTCCCGTCTTTGAAACCTTCGCCCGCAATTATCGCGACGGCTTGCCCCAGGTCGTCTGGACGCGTCTGATCGCCGATCTGGAAACGCCGGTTTCCGCCTATCTGAAACTGGCCGAAGGGCGTCCCAACAGCTTCCTGCTGGAATCGGTCGAAGGCGGCGCCGTGCGGGGCCGTTATTCGCTGATCGGCCTGAAGCCGGATCTGATCTGGCGCTGCCGGGGAAATCAGGCGGAAGTTAATCGCGACGCCCTTAAAAGCGCTGACGGTTTCGTCCAGGAAGATCGGGGCGCCATCGACAGTCTGCGAGCTTTGGTGGCCGAAAGCGCCATCGACCTGCCGCCTGAACTGCCCCCTATGTCGGCGGGATTGGTTGGCTATATGGGCTACGATACCGTGCGCCTGATGGAACGTCTGCCCGACTCCAATCCCGATCCTTTGGGCGTGCCCGACGGATTGTTCGTGCGCCCCACCATCATCGCCATCTTCGACAATGTCGACGCCATGGTAACCGTGGTGACGCCCGTGCGCCCCAGGCACGGCGTTTCCGCCGAAGCCGCCTATGACCTAGCTGCCGAGCGTCTGGCCGACACGGTGGCCGATTTTTCGCGCCAATTGCCCTACCGGCGCGAAGTGGCGGACGAAACCGCAAAATTGTCGGAACCCAGGTCCAACACGACCAGCGAGCAATTCCACGCCATGGTCGCCAAGGCCAAAGAGTACATTCTGGCGGGCGACATTTTTCAGGTGGTGCTGGGTCTGCGCCTCTCGGTCCCCTTCAAGCTCCCCCCTTTCTCGCTCTACCGGGCGCTGAGGCGCACCAACCCCTCGCCCTTCCTGTTCTTTCTGGATTTCGGCGGCTTTTCCATCGTGGGGTCCAGCCCCGAGATTCTGGTCAGACTGCGCGACGGCGTGGTGACCATCCGCCCCCTGGCAGGCACGCGCAAGCGCGGCGCAACGCCCGAGGAAGACAAGGCCCTGGCCGCCGACCTGTTGTCCGACCCCAAGGAACTTGCGGAACATCTGATGCTGCTGGACCTGGGCCGCAACGATGTGGGCCGGGTGGCCAAGATCGGTTCGGTGCGCGTGACCGATCAGATGTCGGTCGAATATTATTCCCAGGTCATGCACATCGTCTCGAACGTCGAGGGCCGGATCGACCCCAAGCACGATGCGATGGACGCCCTGATGGCCGGTTTTCCGGCGGGCACCGTTTCGGGTGCGCCCAAGGTGCGGGCCATGGAGATCATCGACGAGTTGGAGCCGGTGCGCCGCAGCTTCTATGCCGGATGCATCGGCTATCTGGCCGCCAACGGCGCCATGGACACCTGCATTGCGCTGCGCACCTCGCTGGTCAAGGACGGTACGATGTATGTCCAGGCCGGGGCGGGAATCGTTTATGACAGCGTGGCCGAATCCGAGTACCAGGAATGCATGAACAAGGCCAGAGCGCTTATCCGCGCCGCCGAGGAAGCCGTGCGCTACTCGCCCGGAAATTAGCCTTTTTCCTCATGTTTCTTTACACTCCCTTCAGAAAATCGGCTTAAGATTTATTCTAGGAAAAAAGCCTCTAGGGGGAAGACCCGACCGTGGCAAACCAGAACGACGAAGATCATGGCTTAAGAGCCCCCAGCTTTCCGCTTCACGACCGGCGTCGGCGCCGTCCCGAGGAATTGCTTCCGCCCAAGGGGCAACTGGCCGGATGGATCGAGTTTTTCCCAAAATTCCTGCGTTTGGCAGGCCCCTATTGCCGCAGCGAAGAGGCGTTTCAGGTTTGGTGGCGCACAGCCGTGCTGGTCATCCTGACCATCGCCTCGGTCAGCTTGGCGGTGGCCCTCAACAAATGGAACGAGGCCCTGTTCAACGCGCTGGAATTGCGCGAAATGCATCGCTTTTTCTTTCTGATCGGCATTCTGGGGCTGATCATCGTTTTAAACGTAAGCGTCGGCACCCTGCACCTTAGATTCAAGCGCCGCCTGCAAATCGGCTGGCGCAATTGGCTGACCAAGCGCCTGATGAACGAATGGATGAGCCATGGGCGCCATTATCTGGTGACCCATATGCCGGGCGACCACAACAACCCCGATGGCCGCATCGCCGAAGACATCCGCATCACCACCGAAACGGCCATCGATCTGGCGGGATCGCTTCTGTACTGCATTTTGCTGCTGATCAGTTTCGCCAGCATCCTGTGGACCTTGTCCGGCCCTCCCGAAGTTCAATACGGCAGTTTTTCCTTCTACTTGCCCGGCCATCTTGTCTGGATCGCCATCCTGTACGCCATGCTCGGCACAGGCATCGCCATGGTGCTGGGCTATCCCCTGGTCCGGGCGGCCAATCAGCGCCAAACCGCCGAGGCCGACTTTCGCTATAGCTTGGTTCATGCCCGCGAGAACTCTCTGCCCATCGCGCTGTTGCGCGGCGAGCGGCACGAGCGGGGCATCTTCTCGTGGCTGTTCAAACTGGTCACCGTGGCCTGGGACAAGCAGACCCAGGCGCTCACCTATCTGTTCATGTTCTCGACCGCTTGGTCGATCCTGGCCGCCATTTTCCCGATCATGGTGGCCGCCCCTCGCTATATCGCCCATGTCATCACCCTGGGCGTGCTTATGCAGACGGCGCAGGCCTTCCAGCAGATGGTCGCCGCCCTGTCCTGGCCGATCGACAATTTCGCCAACATGGCCGCTTGGCGCGCCTCTGTGGAACGCGTTCAAAACTTGCATCATGCGCTTGACCATCTGGCCGACCGCGTCGATGCGCCGGGATGGGAACGCATCGACGTCGCGAACAACGACTTGCCCGTCCTTTCCTTCAAGGATTTCGAGCTTGCCAGCGCCGACGGCGACATGGTGATCAGCAACTTCACTGCGGACATCGCCTTGGGCGAGAAAATTCTCGTCGATGGCGAACCCGGCGCGTCGGTCAATCTGTTCAAGGCTGTGGCCGGTCTTTGGCCATGGGGGAGCGGAAAGATCGAACTGCCCAAGGACGGGCGTATTTTCATCATGTTGCAGCACCCATTCCTGCCCGAGGGCAAGCTGAAATCATGCATCTGCTATCCGGCGGAAGAGTTCACCTATGAAGAAGACGTCGCGCGCCACGCCTTGGTTCGCGTTGGTCTGCCTCATCTGGTCGACCGCCTGGAAGAACATGACAAATGGGATCAGGTTTTGTCGTCGGCCGAGCAGCAAAGGTTGAGTTTCGCTAGACTTCTCATCCAGCGTCCCGACTGGATTTTCATCCAGGAAGCCCTGGACGCCCTCGACCCAACCGGCGAGGCAGACATGATGGAATTGCTCAAATCCGAATTCGCCGATTCCACCGTGATCACCATCGGCCACCATGCCGGGTCGGTCGGCTATTATCAGCGCGTGCTGACGCTTTATCGCAAAAACGGTTACGCCGTCATCGAGGATTCGAAGGACGAGCAACCCGGCCAGATCGACGAAAGACGGTAGATTCCGTGTGACCAAGCGGGTTATTCAAAGAGATGGCTCCCAAAAAGCAAAATATTTCACAAGAGTAGATTATATATATTCGACGGGCGGTCGAATTTAGGCTAAAATTCCCCCACGATATCTAAGACCAATCGATCCGCCTAGAGAATCGAAACCCCGATCCTATGCTCAAAACGCCAAGCATTTCCGCCTACACTGCGCAGTGGCTTCTTCTGGGGGGCGCACTTTTTCTGCTGTGCTTGAATAGCGGCTACAACATTTTGCTCGACCGCCATCATGTGACGGATTCCGAGCGCCAACGGCTTCAAACCCAGGCGCAGGTGATCCACAATAATCTGGAACAGGAAATCAGGGCCACTAACGCCGCCCTTCAGGAACTCGTCAACGATCTCCCCCGCTGGCGCGGCAAGGACGGTTGGGGGGATGGCGCCACAGTGCGCCTTAGGGCGCTTGCCAACGCCATGCCGGGCATTCGAACCTTTTCCATCGTCGACAAGAACGGGATCGTGCGCGCCGCCAACCGACCGGAAATTCTGGGGGCCGATGTTTCCAGCCGCGACTACTTCAAAGACGCCCAGAGAATTTCTTCCCCCGACATGCTGTATCTTTCGCCGCCCTTCACCAGCCTTCTCAATGTGTTCATCATCGGGGCCACCCGGATGATCCCCGGCCCCAATGGCGAGTTCGACGGCGTGGTGAATGCCAGCCTCGACCCTGATTACTTCGCCACCCTTCTGTCTTCCGTCAATTACGCGCCGGACATGTGGTCCGCCCTGGCACACAGCAGCGGCATCCATTTCATGCTGCGCCCCGACCGCGAGGGAACGGCGGGCACGAACGTCGCCAAACCCGGCTCGTTCTTTACAAGACATGTCGAAAGCGGCAATGGCGAGAACCTGTTCAGCGGAACGGTTTATGAAGCCGGCGAGAGCCGCATCATGGCCATGATCAGCATCCGCCCCGAAAATCTGCAAACCAACCATTTCTTCGTGGCCTCGGTCAGCCGCGACATCGACAGCGTCTACGCCGTCTGGACAAGAAGCGCCATAACCCAGGCAGCCATTCTCGCCCTGATCGCGCTGACCTCGATCCTGGCACTGGTCCATTACCAAAGGCGCGCCAGCCATTTCGAAAACGCGCGCAAGGATTCCGAAGCCGCCCTTCAAAAAAGCCTGGCTGACTTCAACGATCTAGTGAATCAGATACCGGTCGGAATCTACAAACTGCGCATGCTGAGCAATGGAAGCCAGCGTTTTGAATATGTCAGCCCACGCTGGTGCAGCGATCTGGGCGTTTTCAGGGAAGCCGCTTTGGAAAGCGTCGAGGCAACTTTCTCGAAATTTCATCCCGAGGACCTGGAAAAGTTCTTAAAGCTCAACACTGAAGCGCGCCTGAAACAGGAACCCTTCGAATGGGAAGGACGCCTTGTCAACGAAAATGGCGAAACGCGCTGGTTGCATATTGAATCGCGACCGAACCTGCAGCCGAACGGCGACATTCTGTGGAGCGGCATTCAATACGACATCACCGAGCGCGTGGCGCTGCTGGACAACCTGAAGCGCTCGAACGCCGATCTTGAGCAGTTCGCCTATGTCGCTTCGCACGATCTGCGCGAACCTTTGCGCATGATCAGCGGCTTTGTCTCGCTGCTGGCCAAAAGGAATATCGACAAGTTCGACGAGGACTCGAAGGAATTCATCGCCTTTGCCGTCGATGGCGCCAAGCGCATGGATGGCATGATTCAAGATTTGCTGGAATATTCCCGCATCGGACGGGGTGATCGGGCTTTCACCCTGGTCAATCTGAAGGAAGCGGTGGATGAAGCCGTTTTGAACCTGCAACCCGTGATCGAGGGATCGGGCGGCGTGATCGAATTCACATCTTCCCTGCCCGCCGTGCGGGGCGATTACGGCATGCTGGTAAGCCTGTTCCAGAACCTGATCGGCAATGCGTTGAAATATCGCGATCCGGACCGCAAGCCGGTCATTCGCATTTCAGCCGCCAAGGCCTTTGGTCAATGGGTGGTCACAGTGGCCGACAACGGCATCGGCATGGCGCCGGAAAATCTTGATCGCATTTTCGGCGTGTTCCAGCGCCTGCACAGCCGCCAGCAATATGGAGGAAGCGGCATCGGGCTTGCCATCTGCAAGAAGGTCGCCGAGCGGCATCAGGGGCGGATCTGGGTCGAATCGACGCTGGGCGAAGGCAGCGCCTTCCATGTCAGCCTGTCCGACAAACATCAGTCGTAAAGTTGATTACACCCGGCTGAGCGCGCCTACGAAGCCCAGCAGTTCCTCGCGCGCATCCAAGATCGGCGCCAGCGTCAGCAAGATCATTTCATCCATCAGGATTTCAAGCGAAACCGTCTCGCCCTCCAGCAACCGATCCATAGCACCCGCAAGAACCCCGCCGATGGAAACCGGCAGAATGTCCGGCGCATGCTGCCCCAGCAGGACGAAGGGGTCCTTATCGACCAGTTTCCCGAAGGCCAGATTGCAGCCCAGAATGATGCATTCCGCATCGAGATAGAACAAGGGCAGCGCCACGGCATCGATCATGCGCTGATGGAAGTCCAACTGGCGGCGCAGCACGTCGAAGGCATGCTGACGGTCGCTGACGTCTCGATAGGCCACCACGGCGCCCTCGATCCCATCCGCCTTGTTTCGCATCGGATTGACGATGTAATCGACGGGTATCGGCGTTCCGTCCTGGCTGACCAGGAAAGCGTCCGAGACTTGGCGGACCTTGCCATCCGCAAGCGTCTTGGCGATCTGGCTGCCCTCGAACAGGCAAAGCCTGCCGTCGACATCTATTTCCCTGAAGGCGGCCTGCGGGAATCGCCCCATCACATCGTCGCTGGCAAGACCCGTCATGCGCAGAATCTCAGGATTGAGAAAGATGGTCTTTCCCGATTCGTCCAAACCGACAACCCCCTCGCCAAGCGAGCTTAGAATCTGATCGTGGCGATGATGCAGCCGCTCGATGGTCATTTGGCTGGTTTTACGATATTCGGCATACAGGATGGCGCGCCGCAACTGGTCGCCATCGGCGTGGCCCTTGACCAGATAATCCTGAGCGCCCTCCCTCACGGAATCATAGCCCACCTTGGCGTCGTCAAGGCCGGTAAGAACCACGATGGGAACTGCAGGCGCAGCCTCCATAACCGCGCGAACCGTGTTCATGCCAAACGAGTCGGGCAAGGACAGGTCCAGCAGCACCGCATCGACGCCGCCCGCGGCCAGCCTTTCCTTGGCGACTGCCAAGCAATCGGCATGGACGACCTCGAATTCAACCAAGGATTCCGATGCCAAAGCAAGCTGAACCAACCTTGCGTCTCCGGCATTGTCCTCGACAAGAAGCACGCGCATGTGACGAAGTTCGCTCATGATGGACGCTCTCTGTTTGTCATGGTCCGATAGGCTTTATTGCGGCATCTCTGTTCTTGTCGCCGGGCAGCCAGATTTTAGGCATGATCATTTCAGGCTGAACCCGACGGTGATCGGGGCCCTTCAATTTCTTCATTTCGTGGCGGCGCCGATCCGGCCCCATGAATCCCTTTGCCTTGACGAAGGGCCTGGGATGGAAAACCGCGCTGATGATGCGAACATACAACGCCTCGGCGGAAATCGGCTTGGCCATAAATTCGTTGACGCCGACATCCCTGGCCCTGGCAACGATGTAACGTTCGGTATGCCCGGTCAGCATGATGATCGGCATCAAGGGATCTCTGCTGTCGCTGCCCGTACGGACCAGACGGGTCAAATCGATTCCATCCAGCAAATCCAGCGCATATTCCGTAATCAAAAGATCGAAGGGACTGGCCTTTAACTCAGCAATGGCGCTTGGCCCATCACCGGTCTCTTGGACATTGCGCATGCCGAAGGCGCGCAACACGCCCTTCAGCAAGGTGCGCATATGCCTGTTGCCGTCAGCCACCAGACAATTCACGCGCTCCAGCGTGTGCGCGGTCTGATCGACGGATGCCTGAATGCTGACGCCATTCGTCAAAGGCATGAAAACTGTCTCGAATCAGGGCAATGATCAACGAAAACTAGCACGATCCTGCTATTCTTACGAATAGCTAAATAATAGCCACACAGCAGCCAACCACCTGGAGAATCTAACCTTTGCCAACCTTATGCAAGGCGGCGTGAATGCCAATAAGCAAGGCCTGACCAACGGCGCCACCATCGCCGGACAATTTCTTGGCAATCACCAACTCCATGGATTCCGTCAGCACGTGAAGCACATCCATGTCCCTGGCATCCTTAGGCAGGCCCGCTTCCAGAAAGCGCACGGCCAGAAGGCCGATTTCAGAGACTAGGGGATAGCCGAAGGTTGCCCCCATATCCTGAAGCGCCTGGAAAGACATGGATAAATTGCGCTCGGCGGCAATATCCGACGACTGGCGGAAACTGCGATAGGCCGCCATCATAGCCCTCAGGTCTTCTCTGACCCAATCGGCGTAACTTCCCTCGCTTGTCTCGCTTAAGTAAAGATTCGCCTGGGTGACAGGGTCGCCGGGCGAAAGCGCTGAACTCGTCTGCTCGCTCATGGCAGCCCTCCATTCGCGATTTCTCCACTCTTACAGTGTAAAATTAGCAGATTTCAAGCAGCTTCACGCATGTCCATTGCTGGAACATGCCATGCCGTAAACGCTTAACCGATCAGCTTGGCGTACCAGCGGGCCGATGATTTCGGAGTGCGCTTCTGGTTTTCGAAATCGACGTGAACCAAACCGAAACGATTGCCGTAGCCCGATCCCCATTCGAAATTGTCCAAGAAGGACCAGACGAAATAACCGCGCACATCGGCCCCTTTCTCCATCGCTTCATGCATGGCGCCGATAAAAAGTTTTAGGTAGGTAATGCGCCGGGGATCGTCCACCTCGCCATTGGCGTCCACCTTGTCCTCGCCGCCGCAACCGTTCTCGGTGACATAGATCGGCAGCTTGTAGCGGCTGGTCAGGCGCAGCAGCAGGTCACGAAAGGCTTCGGGATAGATCGCCCAGCCCACTTCGTCGTTCTTGTCCTGCTCTGGCGAATCGCCCCAGCCGAACCCCCAGATGCCCTTGGGATCGGCCTTGGCGAAGATGGGGCCATAGTGATTGAGGCCCAGCCAATCGACCGGGCGCGAAATTTTGGCCATGTCGCCGGGCTGCATGTAAGGCTCGATGGCCTTGCCAATTTGGGGCGGGTAATGGCCCAGCAATTGAGGATCGGGAAAAGCCAAGTTCCAATGCTCGTCAAGCAGACTGGCGGCGGCGCGGTTCTCTGGCGTATCGGTCTCGGGCCAGACGTCTTGAATGTTGTAGATCATGCCAAGACTCGCATCTGGCGCCAGAGAACGCAGCACGTCGATGCCCGCCCCATGCGCCAGATTCACATGATGGATGGCCTTCAGATGCTGTTCGCGATCGACGATGCCGGGCGCCGCCCAAGGAATGGAATAGCCGAACAACGTGAAGACGCAGAATTCGTTGAAGGTGGCGAAATGCTTTACCCGGTCGCCATAACGCCTAGCGATCAGGGCCGCGTAATCGGCGAACCAACCCACGCAATCGCGGTTGGCCCAGCCCCCCAGATCGTGCAACGCCTGGGGCAGATCCCAATGATACAGGCACAGCCAGGGCTGGATGCCGTTCTCCAGCGTCTTGTCGATCACCCGGTCGTAGAAATCGAGACCCTTCTCATTGATCTGGCTTATTTTGCCTTTGGGCAGCACGCGCGGCCAGGACACCGAAAAACGGTAGGCCTTGGCGTTCAGCCGTTTCAGAAGATCGATATCCTCGGCGTAGCGGTGATAATGGTCGCAAGCCACGTCGCCGGTATCGCCGTTCGCCACCTTGCCGGGAATGCGGCAATAGGTATCCCAGATGCTGGGGCCGCGCCCGTCTTCGGCCACGGCGCCTTCGACCTGATAGGCCGAGGTCGAGAATCCCCACAGAAAGTCCTTGGGCCAGGAAGCCTTGGCGGGATCGATGCTCATGAAAACCCCCGATTGGTCGAACTCATTGGAAATCTAACATTTTTCCAAGCAGCCCGCCATGGGGCGAAACTGGGTAAACGCATCCTTAAGTGTCCGACCGAAAGGTTTTCATGAGATTTCACGAGCTTGTCTTGAGGCGATCCGGCAGAAGAGGGGCGCGACATGATGCGGGGACATCATGAGCGATCCTCGACGCACCGGGCGCCCAAGCCAAGCTCGCCTGCGGTTGGCTTGGCTTGGCCCGTCTGGTTCGTTGCAGACCCTCGACGATGCGCCGCATCGCCTTCAGGCCTGCGTCTGCCATACGGGCCAAGCGAAGCCAATGAAACTCCATGAAAACCTTTCGGGCGGACACTAAGAACGTGATAACATAATGGCGCCATCCAATTCACTGTCAGGAAGACGCCATGTCCCGCTTTGAGCTTTCGCGCCGCGACATTCTGACCGGCGCCGCAGCCGCCGCCACCTTGGCCGCCCTGCCTTCGCAAGGGCGCGCCGCCGGCAAGGACGACGACGGAAAAACCTTTTCCAAGAACGAGATCATGCAAAAGGCAGAAGGATTTTTCGGCGCCACCACCAAGGGGCTGGCCGAAGTGATCGAAAAGGCCTTCGCCGATCATGGGCGGCCCAATGCGCTGATCTTGGGATCGGAAGCAGGCGGCGCCTTCGTGGTGGGCGTGCGTTTCGGTGAAGGACAATTGGAGCGCAAGCAAGGGGCCGGACGCAAACTGTACTGGCAAGGCCCTTCGGCGGGCTTCGATTTCGGCGGCAACGCCTCGAAGGTCTTCACGCTGATTTATCATCTTAACAGCGCCGACGAACTGTTCCAGCGCTTCCCCGGCGTCGATGGCAGCCTTTATGTGGTGGCAGGAGCCAGCCTAAACTATCAGCAAAGCGGCAAGATCATCCTGGCCCCCATCCGCACCGGAGTAGGCTTGCGCGCGGGCGCCAATGTCGGCTATGTGCATTACACGCGCGAACATTCCTGGATACCGCTGTGAGCCATAACCTGCCGCTGGTCGTCGCCATAACCGGAGCCAGCGGCGCCGTCTATGGCATTGAAGCCTTGAAGGCGCTGAAAGCCGCCAAAGTTCCCACCCATCTGGTCTTGAGCCAAGCAGCGTTGCAAACCATCAAGCTGGAAACCGAGACCAGCGCCAAGGTCGTGCGCGAACTGGCCGACCAAGTTTACGACGAAGGCGACATCGCGGCCGCCATTTCCTCTGGCTCCTTCAAGACCAGGGGCATGCTGGTTGCCCCTTGTTCGATCAAAACCCTGTCGGGAATCGCCAATTCCTATGCCGATGGCCTGATCGTGCGGGCCGCCGACGTCACCTTGAAGGAACGCCGACCGCTGGTGCTGATGGTGCGCGAAACGCCGTTGCACAAAGGCCATCTGGAATTGATGCTGCGCGCCGCCGATATGGGGGCCATCATCCTGCCCCCCCTGCCCGCCTTCTATCACCACCCCAAGTCGGTGATGGATATCGTGCATCAGTCGGTGGGCAAAGCGCTTGACCTTCTGAATATTGAACATAACCTGTTCACGCCCTGGACCGGCCCCCATGGATAGGGTGCCCCATGGATAGAGTACAAGTTGTCAGCACCCGTCAATTCGCGGCCATCATTCTCTCGACCGCCTCCATGGTCTGGCTCATGGGAGGAATTTCGGTCTATTTCGCCATCCACGTCTCAGGCAATCCACTCTTGGTTCCAGGCGGCGACGGTTTCGTCGGACAGGTCCTGCGCGGCATGGTTGACATCCTGCCGCTCTCCTGCGCCATCGCCCTGGTCGGCGGCTGGATTTGCTTTGCTAAAAACCAATTGCCGCTTGCCTTCAAGTTGCAGGCTCTGCCCTTTTTGCATCTGATCTTGATCGCCTTGGCGATCATTCCGGTCATTTTCCTGTGCGGCGCCGATAAATGTTTCTAATACAAGAGAGTTATAGGGTGATAACCCCTGATATTTTATGTATCTATTACTTGCTTGCCCTCCTCGGAAAATAGAGAATGACCGCCTGATAATCACTTGAACAGGGACGGACATGCCGATCATTGGATTTCGTTTTGCCGTCCTTGGAGCTTTGCTGGGGATCGTGAACATTGCCCTGGCGATCGTCCTTGTCATCGTGCATCAGGCCAATGTCGAGGCGGCCCGCCAGACCGCCATTGATCTCTTCGGCCAAATCGGCGTGAAGATCGAAGAGCAGATTCAAACCAGCATGAATCTGGCCATGACGACGGCCGACGTGGTCAGCAACTTGCGCGACTTGTCCGAACCGCAATCGGGAAGCCCGCTCGAACATCCGGCCTTCGGGCAATTGCGCGCCATCCAGAAGATCAATCCCAGCCTTTATTCTCTTTATGTCGGCTATGAGGATGGCGGGTTCTTGCAATTGATCGCGGTCCACAACAAGGAAACCGTCATCAAGACGATTAACGCGCCCGAGGGCACTCAGGAAGCCAGACGTATCATCCAAGGGCAAGGAGCGGCGAGGGTCGAATTATGGGCCTTCGCGGACGAGGCGGGAAAGATAATTGGAGAGCGTCGCAACCCGGCCCCCACCTATGATCCCCGCCAACGCCCATGGTTCGCGACCGCCAAGACGGCGGACGAAACCTTTCTTTCCGACCCCTATATTTTCAATTCGCAACCAAAGCCGGGGATCACGGTTTCCAGGCGCATGAAAGACGGCCAGGGCGTTGCGGGCGTGGATATCGCGCTGGACGGCCTAAGCCAGCTTGCCGCCAGCCAAAAGATTTCTGCAAATGGGCGGGTCATCCTGACCGATGCGCAGAACCGGGTGCTGGGTGCATCGGAAGATGTGCTGGGAACCGCCGCTCCCCTTTCCGCTTTGGCCGACATCACGCATCCGCTGGCCCAATTGGCCAGCAAACATGCGACCAAAAATGACAGCGGCATCATATCTGACGGCAAATCGGAATTCCTGTCGCGACATTTCCACTGGCAGGGCAGCGGCAAGGAAATTTCCATTCACGTCCTGGCTCCCTTCGAAGATTTTGCCGGGCACATTCGCCGCATCGATGCCTTCATTCTTCTTTTCTCGCTGCTGGTCGTCGCTGCGACGATTCCGGCGGGCATCTGGGTGGCAAGACGCTTGAGCAAGGGCATCGTCGAACTGGCTGACGACGCGGAAAGAATCCGCGAGTTGGACTTTACCGGAGAAGTTCCGCCGCCAACGCCCATTCGCGAGATCCAAACGCTGACCGCCGCTTTCTCCGTCATGAAGAAGCAGATATTGGAACGCACCCGCCTGCTTGGCGCCTCTCAGGAAACCTTGCGCCGTCTGATCGAACTTGGCATTTCGTTGGGGGCGGAAAGCAATTCCGGACAATTGGCCGAAACGGCCTTGGCCGAAGCCATGCGCCTAACCGGTGCCGAGGGCGGCACGCTTTACATCCGCCACAGCGAAAAGCGGCTTCAGTTGGCCATCATCCGCAACAGCCCGCTTGAGCTGTCGGTTGGCGGAAGCGAGGGCGACGACATGGAATTGCCCGAGCTTGACCTGTGGAACCCGGACGACGACACGCCCATCCGTGACAATTTCATCGCCGACGCCGTGCATGGCGGCCAGGTTATCGCCATCGACGACGTTCGAAGCTGGACAAGGCACGACATGCAAGGCGTGATCGAGTTCGACGAGGTTACGGGCTACGAAACCAAGTCCATGCTGATCATCCCTCTGACCACGCCGAACGGCGATGTCATCGGCGTTCTTCAATTGATCAATATGAAGACCGAGGGAGGAAGCCTTGCCTCGCACAGAAGCGCTTCACAACGTCACGTCATGGCCCTGGCCAGCCAGGTGGCCGTGGCCTTGCAAAACAGGGTTCTCATAAAGGCCCAGGAAAACCTGATCGACGGCATGGTCGATATCATTTCTTCGGCCATCGACACCAAAAGCCCCTATACGGCAGGCCATGCCAGCAGGCTGATGGAAATCGCCGTCATGCTGGCCGACGAGGCAGGCAAATCGCAAGAAGACGTCTTCTCGGATTATGAGGTGCCGTCCAGGGATGCAAGGCGCGAGTTGCGCACGGCCGCCCTGCTGCATGATTGCGGCAAAGTGACGACGCCGGAATATGTGGTCGATAAAGCCACCAAGCTAGAGACCATCCACAACCGTCTGCACGAGATCAGGACCCGTTTCGAGCTTCTGCTGCGCGACGCTGAAATAGCCCGGCTGAAGGCGGTCGCCAGCGGCGTTGACCCGCAATTGGCCGATGAGATTTTCGAAGAGAAACGAAACAGCTTGCAAGACGATTTCGCCTTTGTCGCGCAATGCAATGTCGGATCGGAACAGATGCATTCCGACGATATCGAGCGGCTGAAACGGATCGGCGAAACAGAATGGCTTCGCCATTTCGACGACCGGCTTGGTTTGTCGATCGAGGAATTACGCCGTTTGAAGGATACGCCAGCCTCCGCCCTTCCGGCGACCGAGCATCTGCTTTCCGACCGGCCAGAGCACCTCATTCCTTGGACAGGCCGCGAGAAATTCCACGATCCAAGCTGGAATTTCGCGCTTGAGATTCCGAAGGTCATGTATGACCGGGGCGAAATTTACAACCTGTCGGTTTCTCGCGGCACGCTGACGACCGAGGAAAGATTCAAGATCAACGAGCACGCCATCCAGGGCGTCGTCATGCTGAACAGCATGTCTTTCCCGGCCCAATTGCGCAATGTGCCCGAGATCGCCGGCGCCCACCATGAAGCCATCAACGGCAAGGGCTATCCTCGCGGCATCAAGAAGGAAGACATGTCGGTCTCGGCCCGCATTCTGGCCATCGCCGACATTTACGAAGCGCTGACCGCCGCCGACCGCCCCTACAAGAAGCCAAAATTATTATCCGAATCCGTCGAGATTCTGGCCGGTTTCAGAGACCGTCAACATATCGATCCAGACCTATTCGCGCTTTTACTGCGCACGGGCGTGTACCGGCGCTATGCTGAAACATTCCTGCAACCCGAACAAATTGATGCCGTCGATATCGAAAAATATCTGAACTGACGGCAAGCAAGGAGACGTTGAAATGGTAATTCACGCCATCAAGTGGTCGGACGAAATGACCGTCGGGATGCCAGCCCTGGATGAAGACCATCGCAGGCTGGTCGTCTTGATGAACAAAGTCATCGCGGCCTGCTATGCAGGCGTCGGCAACGCCATGATCAATACGGCCATGAACGAGCTTGAGGCTTATACCAAAGAACATTTCGTGCGCGAGGAATGCTTGCTGGAAGCCAAGAACGATCCAAATCTGGCGGCGCACAAGCAGCAGCACCAGGAATTGATATCCCAGCTTGCTGAAATGAAATCGCAAAAGCACGGAACGGAGATCATCCCCATTCTTTACCGCTGGCTGGTCGTCCATATCATGGAAACCGACCGCGGCTACAGCCACCTGTTTCGTTAGCTACGCCTTGCCGAGAAATGTGAAGCCCGCATCCTCGATGGCGTTCGAGATCGCGGCCTCGTCGTCGCAACCAGCCACGGCAACAGTCTTGGCTTCAAGATTCACCGTAACCAGCGCGGCTGGGGCCGACGACTTGATGGATTTCTCGACCGAGGCCGCGCATTTGCCGCAGGACATGCCGTCAACGCGATAGGTTTGGGTCACGCGATTCTCCTTTATTGCTTCTTTCCCGCCAGCATCGACTGGCGCTTGACGATGGCGCTGACGGGAACCAGGACAAAGCCCTTTGCCTCCAGCGTCGGAAGCCATGCCGCAAGCGCGTCGATGGTGGCGTCGTGCGGGTGCCCAATGGCGATGGCATGGCCATATTGGCGGGCATATTCTTCCAATTTCGACAACTGAGCATCAACTGCGCCCAGCGAGGGCACATTGTCCAGAAACACATTGCGCTCGGCAAAGGGAATGCCGATCTCGCGGGCCACTTCGCCCCCCGCCGACTGGGCCGACGTGCGGGAGTCGAGAAACAGCAACCCCCTGGCTTGCAAATCCGACAGCACCACGCGCATGCCAGCGCGGTCGGCGGTAAATTTGCTGCCCATGTGATTGTTGACGCCGACGAAGTTGGAAAATTGCGACAGATCGCGTTCAAGCCTGTTGCGGATTTCCTCGACCGACAAGCCCAGCTTCACGAGATTGCTTTCAGGCCCCGGATCGTAATTGGCCCCCACCGGCTCCATCGGAACGTGAACCAGCAATTCATGGCCCTTGGCGCGCCCCGATGCCGTTTGGGCGGGCAATTCCTGGGCGTAGGGCAAAAAGGCCAGGGTCAGGGGAGCCGCCAAGTCGATAACGCGAGCGGTGCGCCTGCGGTCCAAGCCCAGATCGTCGATCACCACGGCGATCACCGGCTTGCCGCTTGCAGCGCCTGGCGGCACTGGCACCGCATAGGCCAGCCAAGGCGGCTGCGCACCCGACCCGCTGGACAAGGGTGGCGGGGCTACGATTCGGGCATCGGGAATGGCGGTGGCGACATAGGGACCGCTTTCGGGCGGCACGGTCAGCTTGCTGGGCGCTGGAACAGGCTTGGCCGGTGGCGAAGACGGCGGCCTGTTCTGAAGAGATGCGGTTTCTTGAACCCGAGGCGGCTCTGCTTGCGCCTGAGACGTCGCTTGGGATTGAGGCGGAGGCTGTGGCGGCGGCGTCACCAGAACAGATCCAGGCATCTGCGAGGCCACTTCGACTGGCAGGTCCTGGCGCTTCTCGCCAACCCAGCTTCCGAAGCCCACGCCCAGGAAAATGCCGATCATCAAAAGCAAAAGCAGGGCCAAAGGCTTTTGGCCGCGCATCAACCAACCCGAAACGACGCCTGAATATCCCTGGCCTGACGACGGACGGCTGCGGCTTCGCTTGGTCAAGGAGCCTCAGCGGCCTGTTCGTCTTCGGCGCCGCCGGATTGCTTGCCCTTGACGATCTGGCGCAAGTTGAAATGATAGAGAACCGGCATGGCGACATAGATCGAGGAATAGGTGCCGATGATCACGCCCCACAACATGGCCGCCGAAAATCCGCGAATCACCTCGCCGCCGAACAAGAACAAGGACAGCACCGAGACGAAGACCGTGCCGTTGGTCAAGTAAGTGCGGGCCAGCGTTTCGTTGATGCTAAGATTGATGATGTCGTAGGCTGGCATCGTTTTGAACTTGCGCAAATTCTCGCGCGCCCGGTCATATGACACCACCGTATCGTTGATGGAAAAACCGATGATGGTCAGAATGGCGGCGACGCTGGTCAGGTTGAATTCAAGACCCGTGACGGAAAAAACGCCAAGCGTGGTGATGGCGTCGTGAAAGGTGGCGATCATGGCACCCAGGCCGAACTGCCATTCGAAACGAAACCAGACGTAAACGCTGATGGCCAGGACCGACAAAACAACGGCCAGAATGCCGCCCTGGATCAATTCCTCGCCCACTTTTGGGCCAACGAATTCAGTGCGGCGGTAATCATACCCCTCGCCCAGGGTCGCCTTCACCTTGGCAACCGCCAACTGCTGCTCGGCCTCTCCCCCGGCTTGCCGTTGCAGGCGCACCAAAATCAGGTCGGGAGCGCCGAATTCCTGCAACGCGACTTCACCCAATTCAAGACCAGAAACGGTGGAACGCATGTGAGCCAGATCGGCCGGTCCATTCTGATGTTTGACCTCCATCAGAATGCCGCCCGCGAAATCGACGCCCAGATTAAGCCCCTGCGTGGCCAAAGAGACGATGGACGCCAGAACCAATACGGTCGTAAAGGCATAGGCGATCATACGCTTCGAAACGAAGTCGTACTTGGTGTCCTGTGGCAGGAAACGGCGAACCAGTTTCATGGCGTTTCCACTTTCAAATCGGCAAGGCTTTGGGCCGGGCATATTTCAGCCACAGCGAGATCATCAGTTGCACGACCAGAATGGCCGTGAACATCGAGGTGAACAGTCCGATCGCCAGGGTCACGGCGAAACCGCGCACCGGGCCTGTCCCGAACTGGAACAAGAGAACGGCGGCAATCAGGGTGGTCAGCTGAGAATCGACGATGGTCACCAAAGCGCGTTTAAAGCCAGCGGTGCAAGCGGAAACGATGCCGCGCCCAAGGCGGAATTCTTCCCGCATGCGCTCATAGATCAGCACATTGGCATCCACCGCCATGCCCATGGTCAGGACGATGCCCGCGATGCCCGGCAGCGTCAGCGTCGCCCCCATCATCGACAACAGCCCCAGAAGCAAGATCAGGTTGACGACCAAGGCGATATCGGCAAAAACCCCGAAGACGCCATAGACGAGCACCATGAAGATGGCGACGAACACAAGGCCAATCGCGCTGGCGATCTTGCCCGCATAGATCGAGTCAGCGCCCAGATCGGGTCCGACCGTGCGTTCTTCGAGAATGGTAAGCGGGGCTGGCAGCGCGCCAGCGCGCAGCAACAAGGCCAGATCATTGGCCGACTGCGCCGTGAAACTGCCGGAAATCTGCCCCGAGCCGCCGATAATGGGTTCGCGGATCACTGGCGCGCTGATTACCTTGCCATCCAGCACGATGGCGAACTGCTTGCCCGCGTTTTCGGTGGTGATCGAGCCGAACTTCTTGGCGCCCTGGCCGTTGAAGCGGAAATTGACCACCGCTTGGCCTTCCGAAAAACCGGCGCTGGCATCGACCAAGGCTTCGCCGCCCAGTTCCACCTTGCGCCGGATCACGACGATCCTGCCCCCCTCGCCATTGCGGCCTTCGACTTCATGCAGGGCTTCGGACCCCGGCGGCACGCGGCCAGCCAAAGCGTCTTGCGGGCTGACGCCATGATCGACCAGATGGAACGTCAGCTTGGCGGTCTTGCCCAGCAGGCTTTTCACATGTTCGGGATTCTCGACACCCGGCAATTGCAGCAAGATGCGATCCTCGCCCTGGCGGACGATGGTGGGTTCGCGCGTTCCCATTTCGTCAATTCGCCTGCGCACGATCTCGATCGACTGTCCCAATACGGCGCGCCGCTTCTCGTTGATGGCGAATTCCTGATAGCGCAGCGACATGGCGCCGTTGTCCGCCACGGCAATCTCGGTCCCGGCGTCCAGCTTGCGCAAAAGGTCGCGGGCCTTTTCACGCTGACCCGCTTCGGGAATGGTGACGCGCAAGCCGTCGGCATCAGCGCCCAGACCAATATAGCGGATATTCTCCTTGCGAAGCGTCGTGCGGGCCGTCTCGACCAGCGACACCGCTTGTTCCTTGAACACCGCCTTCAGATCGACTTCCAGCAGCAGATGCGATCCGCCCTGAAGATCAAGCCCCAGATTGACCGGCTTCAGCCAAGCGGGCATCATCGATAGCGCACTGGCCGGAAGCGCATTCGGCAAAGCGAAAAGCGCCCCCCCCAAACAGACCAGGGCAACCAGAATCACCTTCCAGCTTTCGATGCGCATACGCTTTATCCAGGTTTAAAGATTCAGTCTTTCTTGCCTGACAACAGCTTGCCCAGCATCGAGCCGCCCTTGCCTTCATCGGCGGGCTTCACGGAGTCATCATCGTTGCCGCCCTTGCCCACCGGTTCGGTCTTCGACAAGACCGAAGTGATCGTTTCTTGAACGACCTTGACCTTCACGTTCTCGGCGATCTCGACGGTGACCTCGCCGTCTTGCACCTTGACGATCTGACCGATGATGCCGCCGCCCGTCACCACCTTGTCGCCGCGGCGCAACGCGCTCAGCTTCGCCTTATGCTCCTTCATCCGTTTCTGCTGCGGACGGATCAGCAGGAAATAAAAGAGAATGAAGATCAGAACCAGCGGCAGCAGCGATTGCAGCGAATCCATCCCACCGCCGGGAGCGGCGGTTGCGGTTTGGGCGAGCGCCTCGGAAATCAGCATCGGATACTCCTTCAGAATTTGGGGCGACTATACAGACAGCGCACGGCTTTGCAAACCTTGACTGTTGGCTTTTTTGTCCTATGCGGGTAGGGTCATTTCCATGAACGAAATGGACCTTCTGCGCCGCATCGCCGAGGCCCTGGAGCGACTGGCGCCGGGGCTTAAGCCCTTGAACGACCTTCATAAGGCTGACGCTTTCGTCTGGCATGCGCAAACGCAATCCTTGCAGCCCGTACCCAAGGTCAACCGGGTGCCGCTGATGCTTTTGAAGGGCATTGCTGGACAGCGCGACATGCTGCTGGACAATACGCGGCGCTTTTCCATGGGGTTGCCCGCCAACAACGCCCTGTTGTGGGGGGCCAGGGGAACCGGCAAAAGCTCGCTGGTGAAAGCCGTTCATGCCGAAATCAACCAAGAAAAGCCCAAGGCTTTGGCCTTGGTGGAAATCCACCGCGAGGACATCCCCTCGCTGCCTCGCCTGCTTGGCGTGCTGAAAGACAGCCAGCGGCGCTGCGTGCTGTTCTGCGACGACCTGTCCTTCGACGCCCAGGACGACGCCTACAAATCGCTGAAAGCCGTGCTGGAAGGCGGCATCGAAGGCAGACCCGCCAATGTTCTGTTCTACGCCACCTCGAACCGCCGCCATCTGATGGCCCGCGACATGATCGAGAACGAGCGTTCAACCGCCATCAATCCCGGCGAGGCGGTCGAGGAAAAGGTCTCGCTGTCCGACCGCTTCGGCCTGTGGCTGGGCTTTCACAATGCCGACCAAGACACTTATCTGGCCATGGTCGAAGGCTATGCCAGGGAATATGGGCTTCAGATCGCCCCCGACGCCCTGAAGCGCCAAGCGCTGGAATGGTCGGTCACCCGCGGGTCGCGCTCGGGCCGGGTGGCCTGGCAGTTCATCCAGGACCTTGCCGGACGATTGGGTCAGAAAATCGAAGGATAACCCCCTATCCATCCACCAATTGCACCAACGGATTGACCGGCTTTGAATTGTGGCGCAATTCGAAATGCAATTGCGGGCTTGTCACCAGCCCGGTGGCGCCAACCCTTGCGATGGCTTGGCCGCGATCCACCCGATCGCCCTTGCCGACCAGCAGCAGATCGTTATGGGCATAGGCCGACACCCAGCCGTCCTGATGTTTGACCAGCAACATATTGCCAAATCCCTTCAACTCGCTGCCCGCATAAACCACCACGCCATTCTCGCTGGCCCGCACATAGGCGCCGCGCTTGGCGCCGATATTGATGCCGTCATTGTTCTGGCCCTTGCCGGTCACGCCAAAGCCTTCGACGAGCGGCCCTTTCACCGGCCACAAGAATCCCTTGCCCGCCTTGGGCCGGGGTTCGGGAAATACCAGCGCAGCCGGTTCAGGCCCAGGCCTTGCCGCCGGGGTTGGTTCGGGCACGCTGGCCTGCGCCGAAGCGATGGGCGGCGGAAAGGCCGGTGCGGGCAGGCTGAGCGCGGCAACGTTTTGCCTGGGCTGTTGGGGCGCAAGTTGTGGAATCTTCAACCGCTGGCCGACCAGCAGCTTGAAGGGCGCTTCCAGCCCGTTGGCGTCGATGATCTCGCGCACGCCCACGCCATGGCGCTTGGCCAGGCCATAAACGCTGTCGCCCTTGGCAACCTCGATCATGCCGGGCGGCAAGGGCTGTGGCTGGGCCTGCCTTTGCTGCGCGGCTTGCGGACGCTGCGAAAAGGATTGATTCCACCAAGGCTCGGAAACAGTCGAATAGCAGCCGGAAAGCATTGTTCCCAGCACCAGCCCTATCGACAATCCGCGCATTCTACCCATACTATCGTTCATGCGCGAAAATGATTGAGAAAGGGTTAAGGGGCAGAGCGGGTTCGATGCCCCATATGCCTACAAATCATGTCAAGCGCCTTGTCGAGAAGGGAAGCGGCGCTTGGCTGCCGACAGGTCTGTAAAAGGGAATGGGACCAGCAGCAGAGCGCCGCGCTCAAACATGATCCCAAGCCTGATTCTCTGGCGCGTCCCAATCTTCGACCAGAGCTTGGCCCTGCGCATTCATCAAGTCGCGCCATTCGGCACGCTCGGGGCAACCGAGACGAGCCAAGTTCCGCTTAACCCGCTCGATCTCAAGCTTCACACCGACCTGAGTAAACAGGTCGAGTGCTTGGCGGTAATAGGCGCAGGCTTTGTCCTTATCGCCGCGCGTTGCTTCCAAAACGCCGAGGTTGCCGTACTGGGTCGCCATGCCCTGCTTGCCGCCCAATTCCTGGTTCAGCTTCAGAGCTTTTTGGAAATGCTCCTCGGCCTTGGCGAGATCGACCTGCTTTAGGTAGATCAAGCCGAGATTGCCGTATTGGGCCGCCATGCCCTCCTTGCGGCACAGTTCCTGGCTCAGCGCCAGCGCTTTTTGATGATGCTCCTCGGCCTTGGCGAGATCGCCCTGCCTTCGGTAGATCAGGCCGAGATTTCCGTACTGGCTCGCTATGCCCTCCTTACGGCCCAGGTCCTGGAAGAGCGCCAGCGCTTTCTTGTGGAACTCCTTTGCCTTGGCAAAATCGCCCTGCTTTCGGTAGATCAGGCCGAGATTGCCATACTGGCCCGCCATACACTCCTTGCCGCCCAACTCCTGGCCGAGCGCCAGCGCTTTCAGGCAATGCGCCTCTGCCTTGGCGAGATCGCCCTGAGTTCCGTAGATGATGCCAAGATTGCCGGTGGCCATGGCGATCACCTGCTTGTCAGCACTGCGGTTGCCCAAGGCCAGGACCTTCTCGAAGGCTTGCCTGGCCGGATCCATCTCGCCCAGGCGCCACAATAATTTACCCAATTGATTCCAGCCGTCGGCATCGTCGGCATCGAGTTCTACTGCCTTGCGGTAATAGCCCAGAGCCTTGTGCGTATCACTCAGGTACACCAATGCACCAAGATGCCTTGCGGCGGCGGCGGCTTCTTTGAAGGAAGCCTCGCCTTCCTGCTTCTTCTCGGCCAGCACTTGTTCGAAAATCGTTTCGGCGCCACTTGTATCGCCTTCGCTCAACCTTGATAAGGCTAGGTCCAGACCGGGGGCATTTTTCTGCGCTTCCAGCGCTTCGACCACATCCTGATACTGTTTGCGAAGCTGGTCGTTCTCGGAGCGCAGCGAACTGTTTTCCTGGCCCAGCCTGTCGGCGTCTTTTCCGTCACGCTCACGGGCGATGCGGACCAGCGTTTCCACGGTCTCCATCGTGCGCCTGTGCTGATCGTCTTCAGATTTCTTTGTTCCGCCAAATTGCTTGTAAGCCGCCCAAACAGCCAGGATCGCCGCCAGCAATGCCAGCACACCATTCACAAAATCCTTGTGGTCCAGATAGAACTGCCAGATGCCCATCGACCCCTCGCAACGTCAGGCATCAGGGATGATACAAGATCGCCTGAAAGGCGCAATAGACCTCGCCCTTCCTTGGCGTTCCTCTGCGCTCTCAGCGTTCTCTGCGGTAAATCCCCTACTTATGCGCCCCCCTGAGAAGGGCGCCTTGCTATCCTTTCCCGGCCTTTCCTTTGCCTCAAGAAGGGCTGCGCATCTTCTCGACGACCAAATCGAACAGCCGGTCCGGGTCGGAATCGGGATTGTGCACAAAGCCCAGAAATTTTGGCGCTTGGCGCGTTCGGTGTTCGACGATCCTGATCGTCGTCCGATTCCCATGGATGGTGGATTTTTCATGCCGGGCGGCGCCAGCCAGCAAAGCGCCAATCCTCTCCTTCAGGGCGGCGGTTGTTTTCGCAGGCACTCGAATTGGGGCCGTGACGGCGACAAGAACGGTGGTGCCCTCGGGAACAACATCTTCGGCAAAGGCACGAAGTCGTCCGACAAGCCCGATCACCACACGGTCGAACCTCAGGCCAAGTTTCGAGGGACCCAGACCCTCGGTCCTTTCGATTTCACTCAGAATGGCTTTTTCGAGCTTCATCAATTGACGCCTTGGACGGTCCCCCTACCCTTCCCCGGCCACGCCGGGCAGCAGTGGCACGAAGCGCACGCCGAACAGGCTTTCGATTTCGAAATCGGTTTCGGTGCGGGTGTATTTGACCAGATGCTGCTCGCCATTCTCGTCGCCCAAAGGGGCAACCAGAATGCCGCCGACATCCAACTGATCCAGCAACGTCTTGGGCACGTCGAACGGAGCGGCAGTCAGAATGATGCGGTCGAACGGCGCCTGCTCGGGCCAGCCTTTGAAGCCGTCGCCGCACAGGGTGGTGATGTTATGCAAACGCAATTCCTTGAAGCGCTCCTCGGCTTGCTTGAGCAGCGGACGATGGCGCTCGATGGTGTAGACGCGCCTAGCCAGTTTGGACAAAATCGCGGTCTGATAGCCCGAACCGGTGCCGATCTCCAGCACCTTCATGCGATCGCCCAGGTTCAGCGCCTGGGTCATCAACCCCACCACCAAAGGCTGGCTGATGGTTTGTCCGCAACCGATGGGCAGGGCGTTGTTGTCATAGGCTTGATCGAGAAAACTATATTCGACGAACTTTTCGCGCGGCGTCAACTCGATGGAAGACAGCGTCTTGGTGTCGATGACTCCTCCGGCGCGCAATTCCATCAGCAGTCGGATCTTGCGCGAAGAAACGATCATTCGAACAAGCCGCCCAACTTGGCCAAGGTGGGGCCATGCGTCAGATCGACGCATAAAGGCGTCACCGTCACATAGCCCTCGAAGATGGCGAACAGATCAGTGCCCGCCTCGGAACGGTCTTCGGTGCGCTGACCACCGATCCAGATATAGGGCAATCCACGCGGATCGATGCGCTCGGAAATCTGATCGCCGATCTTGCGCTTGCCCTGGCGGGCCAGCACGACGCCCTTCACCTTCTTGGCCGGAACGTCGGGAAAATTCAAGTTCATCAGCACATTGGCCGGACAAGGCTGGCCGCACAGCTTCTTGATCACCTTGGCCGCCCAGGCTTCGCAGGTGGCCCATTTCACCGGCTGGTCGGGCGACACCACCTGCGACAGCGCGAACGAGCGAATGCCCATCAGCGTGCCTTCCATGGCGGCGGCCACCGTGCCGGAATAGGTGATGTCCTCGCCCAGATTGCCGCCCCGGTTGACGCCCGAAAGCACGATGTCGGGGCGGATTTCCTTCATGATCTTGTTCACGGCCAGCAGAACGCTGTCGGTCGGCGTTCCATCCACCGCAAAGCGCTGCTTGGCCAGCTTGCGGATGCGAAGCGGACGGCGTAGCGTTAGCGAATGTCCGGCGGCACTTTGTTCGCTTTCAGGCGCCACCACCCACACATCGTCGGAAATCGCATGCGCGATCCGCTCAAGCGCCTTGATGCCCGACGCCTCGATGCCATCGTCGTTGGAAATCAGGATGCGGGCCTTCTTCAACGATTTGATGGGCTGATGTGTCACGGTTTGATCACCTCAAGGCCGCCCATATAATGCTTAAGGGCTTCGGGCACGACGATGGACCCATCTGCCTGCTGATAGTTTTCCAGCACCGCGACCAACGTGCGCCCAACCGCTAGGCCGGAACCGTTCAGCGTATGCACGGGGCGCGTGGTCTTCTCTCCCGCTTTGCGGCAACGCGCCTTCATGCGCAAGGCCTGAAACTCGCCGCAATTCGAGCAAGACGAAATCTCGCGATAGGCATTCTGGGCAGGCAGCCAAACTTCAATGTCATAGGTCTTCCTGGCCGAGAAACCCATGTCGCCGGTGCACAGCGTGATGACACGGTAAGCCAGCCCCAGACGCTTCAGCACTTCCTCGGCGCAATTCAGCATGCGGTTATGCTCTTCCTCGCTCTGCTCGGGCGTCGTGATGCTGACCAACTCGACCTTCTGGAACTGGTGCTGGCGGATCATGCCGCGCGTGTCCTTGCCCGCCGCCCCGGCTTCGGAACGAAAGCAATTGGTGAGTGCCGTCATGCGGATCGGCAGCTTGGCGTCGTCCAAAATCTCGCCGGACACTAAATTCGTCAGCGGCACTTCGGCGGTGGGAATCATCCAATGGCCCTGCTCGGTGCGAAACAGGTCGTCGCCGAATTTCGGCAACTGGCCGGTGCCGTAGAGCGCGGTGTCTTTCACCAGCACCGGCGGATTGACTTCCAGATAGCCATTGGTTCCGGTATGCAGGTTCAGCATGAAAGCGCCCAGGGCGCGTTCCAGGCGGGCCAAGGCCCCCTTCAGCACCACGAAACGCGCCCCCGACAGCTTGGCCGCCGCGTCGAAATCCATCAGGCCCAAACCCACGCCCAATTCGTCATGCGCCTTGGGCTTGAAATCGAAACTGGGCGGTTCGCCCGATGTCCTTAACAGCTTATTCTTAGTCTCATCCTTTCCGTCCGGTACATCGCTTGCTGGCAAATTGGGGATTTCTAGTAGTGCATTTTCTAAATCAAGATTCAGAATTTTTGCGGCAGCATCTTTTAGCTCTTCTTCTTCCTTGTCGGCGGCCACCTGGGCCATGATGGCCGATGCGTCGCCGCCCTTCGATTTGATGGCGCCGATTTCCTTGGCGGCCTTGTTGCGCCTAGCCTGGATTTCCTGCGCCTCGCTCATCAAGCGGCGGCGCTCGGCGTCGATCGCCAGCAGTTCGGCCGATCGCACTTCCAGGCCGCGCCGCTTCAGCCCCGCGTCGAAGGCTTCCGGGTTCTCGCGAATGAATTTGATGTCGTGCATAACTCAACTCTCGTTGAAATCGGTTTCCGGAAGTGAACCGTCGTCATCTTCGCCTTCAGCTTCCCGCTTTTTCTTCTCGACCATCTTGCAAGAATAGATCGAGATTTCGTAGAGGATCATCATCGGCACGGCCAAGCCGATCTGGCTGATCACGTCGGGCGGCGTCAGAATGGCGGCGGCCACGAAGATCAAGACGATGGCATAGCGGCGCTTCTCGGCCAAACCTTTGGATGTCACCAACCCTACGCGGGCCATCAAGGTCAGGAGAACGGGAAGCTGAAAAGCGATGCCGAAAGCGAAGATCAGCTTCATCACCAATGACAGATATTCGCCAACCTTGGCCTCCAACTGGATGGGAAGGCCGCCGTCAAGGGGCTGGGCTTCGAAGGACAGCAGAAACTGCCAAGCCATGGGGATGATGAAGTAATAAACCAGCGCCGCCCCCATAAGAAATAGGATCGGCGTGGCGAACAGGAAGGGCAGGAAGGCCTGGCGCTCGTGCTTGTACAGGCCCGGCGCTATGAAGGCCCAAAGCTGGCTGGCGAAGACCGGGAACGAGAAGAACAGCGCCGTGAACATGGCGACGCGCACATAGGTAAAGAAGGCTTCAGTCAGCGCCGTGTAAATCATGCGCCGGTTGCCGCCCATGCTTTCAAAAATGTCGGTCAGCGGCTGCACCAGGAAACCATAAACATGGTGGGCGAAATAGTAGCTGACGAAGAAGGCGACCACGAAAAAGGCCATCGACCACATCAGGCGATTGCGCAACTCAACCAGATGCTCGAGCAGCGGCATCTTCTTTTCGTCGCTGGATTCCTCGGTCACGGCCTGGCCTCAGGCTGGGCGGGCGCAGGATCGCCTGCCGGGGCTTCCAAAGAAGGGGCTTCGCTGGGCGGGGGCAGGACGGCGGCCGCTTCCTTTTGATGGTTTTCGATGGAAAGGGCGCTGGCGACCTCGCCCTTGGGATCGACGGCGCGCTCGATCTCGGCTTGCACATTGACGGTGTTGAAGGCCTGCGCCTGTTTGCGCAGATCGTCCAATTCCGATTCGCGCATCATGTCGTCGACGCTTTTTTGGAACTCGCCCGCCATTGAACGCGCCTTGCGGGTCCATTGGCCTATGACGCGCAGCACTTTGGGCAGATCCTTGGGGCCGATGACCACGAGCGCGATCACGGCAATCACCGCCACTTCAGAGATATCAACGTCTAACACGCTTCGGCCCGTCCGGTTGGGACCAGGGGATCAGTGCTTGGCCGCTTCGTCCTTTTGAACGGGCGCGGCATTGGCCTGGGCCTGATTGTCGATCGTCTTGGGGGTCTCTTCGGCCTTCGCCTCGTCTTCGTCCTTCAGGCCCGACTTGAACGCCTTGACGCCCTTGGCCATGTCGCCCATCAGGCGCGGCAGCTTGCCCGCTCCGAACAGGAGCAGAACGATGATCAGAACGATAACCCAATGCCAAATGCTTCCAAAGCCACCCATGATACGCCCTCTTGCTAGCCCTTTTTGATTAGGACGCGGATCATCGCAGATGATGAATGCAGCCGCAACGGTTTGAAGCATCCTTGATTTTACAGAAAAACCACGCACTGGCCCTTAGGGGATTTCACACTACGCTTGTGTGTATGAAAAAACTACCCAAAGGAATTGGAATCAGCTTGAAAGCTGCTATCTACTCAGCGTAAATATTCACAAATCGACCACAATCGACAAACATAGAACAATTATAAACAATAAAACTGCGGCAAAGTCCGCAGACGCGCTGGAGATGGAAATGCATTCTACACAAGAAGCAGCAAGCGTCCCGCAGGACGTGGCCGAGAAAATGGCCCGCCATGTCAGCCAGTTGTGGGGTCAACTGACCGAGGTGGCGGGCGATATCGCAACCGTGACCCAGGAATTCAAGCATCAGGCCGACCGTTTCGGCGGCCTTAAATCGGCGGCCGAGGACCTGTCGCGCACCAATGCGCTGATCGGCGCTTCGGCGGGCGAGGCGCATCAGGTCTCGGAAAACGCGGCCCGCATGACCCAGCATTCGACCCAAACCCTGAGAACGGCGGAATCCGACATTCGGGCCTTGGTCGAAAGCGTCAATCATATCGAAGAGCGGCTGAAGGGACTTAGCGCCTCGCTGGCCAGGGTGGACAAGGTTTCGACGGAAATCGAAACCATCGCCCGCCAAACAAGGCTGCTGGCGCTCAACGCCACTATCGAAGCCGCCAGGGCCGGAGAAATGGGCAAAGGCTTCGCCGTGGTGGCCAGCGAGGTCAAGACCTTGGCCGCCCAGACCAGCCAAGCCACCTCGTTGATCGCCGAAACGCTGACCGACCTGTCCAGCTTAAGCGCGCAATTGACCGAGGAAAGCGTGACCAGCCGCGAGCGGGCCACCCGCGTGCTGGCCTCGACCGAGGCGCTGGTCAGCACGGTGGGCGGGGTCAGCGACAAATTCGCCGAAGTCGATAAGCATGTGTCGGGCATCGCCGACACCACCCAGCATTGCGACCAAGACCGGGCCATCATGAGCCAAGCGATCTTGGACATTTCCCAGGATATGGGGCAGGAAAGCCATCATCTGGCCAGCGCCAGTCAGCGCCTGGACAGCCTGTTGTCCAGCGGCGAGGAGTTGATGTCACTGGTGGTGGGCCAAGGATTGCCGACGCCGGAAACGCCCTATGTCCAAATCGTCAGGGCGACGGCGGAACTGATCTCGCAGCGTTTCGAAAAAGCGGTCGCTGACCGGGAAATCTCGCTTGGCGATCTGTTCGACGACAATTACCAGGAAGTTCCGGGCACCAATCCCAAGCAGGTGAAAACGCGCTTTACCGATTTTACCGACCGCGTGCTGCCGGAATTCCAAGAACCCATCATCGCGAAGGATGCAAAAATCCTGTTTTCCGCTGCCGTTGACCGCAACGGCTATCTGCCCACCCACAACAAGAAATATTCGCAGCCCCAGGGCAACGATCCGGTCTGGAATACCGCCAACTGCCGCAACCGCAGAATCTTCAACGACCCGACCGGCCTCGCCTCGGCCAAGAACACCAAGCCCTTCTTTCTGAAAACCTACAAGCGCGACATGGGCGGCGGCAAGCTGGTGATGTGCAAGGAATGCTCGGCTCCGATCATGGTCCAAGGCCGTCATTGGGGCGGATTGAGGCTGGCTTTTCTGCTGTAGAAACTTCTACGGGAAGCCCCGAAGCCCGCCATTCCGGCATGCCGTCTTGCAGTCGGCTGGCAGGCAGTCCCTGTTCGCGAAGAAACGCCACCGCCTCATAGGCCAGGACGCAATACGGTCCCCGGCAATAAGCGACGATTTGGCTGTCTTTCGGCAGGTCTTTCAGCCTTTTTTTCAGGTCCTTCAGCGGAACGTTCAAACTGCCGGGAATGTGCCCGGCCGCATATTCCTGTTCAGGCCGAACGTCAAGGACGGTCACCAACCCGTCCTTCATGCGCTGGACGAGATCGCTCCTGGTAACAGGTTCCAGCCGATCCTTTTCCTTGAAATAGCCCTGGACGACCAGCCCGACCTCGGCCACATGCCGCTCGGCGGTCTGGCGCAGGGCCGCCATCAAAGCAAGGACATCGTCGCCGGACAGATGGTAAAGCACCTGTTGCCCCGACTTCCTGGATACGACCAAACCAGAACGCCTGAGCGCGTGAAGATGCTGCGATGCGTTGGCGATGGCAAGTCCTGCCGCCTTGGCCAATTCATCGACGCTGCGCTCGCCTTGGGCGATCAGCTCCAGCAGATCAAGCCGGTGAGGATTCGACAAGGCCTTGCCCAACACGGCGAACTGTTCAAGCAGCTTTAGCTTTGGGCTAACCATGCCATCTCTCTTTGTTGCTTTGGCATTATCTTCCGCTTTCAGAGCGAGCTTCAAGAAGCGTCTTTGTTTCCGCACCTGGATTTTGGCTTAAAGGCATGCGCTTGACGTCTCTCATGGGCGATCTCGCTGCGACAAAAAGAAGTCTGCCTCCCCTGCCATCTTGGTGAAACCACAGAGGCAACAACCTCGCTTGACAGTCTCGCGCCTAAATTATATTATTCAATTGATTTATAGAATATCGGCAAGGATGCGGGATCATGTCGCCATTAGCCATTCTAGCCGGACTAGCAACCGGCCTCATGCTGGGCCTGTTCGGAAGCGGCGGCTCGATCATCACCCTGCCCGCCCTGCTATATTTGCTGGACGTGCCGACGAAATCCGCCATTGCCATGAGTTTAGGGATCGTTGGCGTTACGGCAGCCATCTCCGCCGTCACCCACTGGCGACGCGGCAACGTCGATATGCCCGTTGCCACCGTCTTCGGCCTGTTCGGCGTGATGGGAACCTATGGGGGCGCAAAATTGGGCGTCATCACGCCCGATTTGGTCCAGCTCATGTTGTTCGCCGCCATCATGTACGCGGCCTCCTGGCGCATGTTCAAACCAGGGCATGTCGAGCCGAAAACAGCCAACCTGATCAGGCTTGACTGTCAGGGAACGGCTTCCTTGATCTGCTTCGATTACACGCGGGTTGGACATGTGGCCTTGCATGGAATCGTCGTTGGCGTCCTAACCGGCATGGTGGGCGTGGGGGGAGGATTCCTGATCGTGCCAGCCTTGGTTTTGTTGTCCGGCTTGCCGATGAAACAAGCCACGGGAACCTCTTTGGTCATAGTGTCCGCAAAATCATTTGCCGGTTTCGCAGGATATTTGGGGGCAATCGAGATAGACTATGACTTGATGGCCATCTTTACTGCCATCGCCATCGCCGGAAGTTTCGCTGGAACCGCCATCTCGAAACACCTGTCGGCGGAAAAGCTGAAAAAGGGATTTGCCGTCTTTTTAGTCGTGGTGGCTAGTTATATCGTCATCAAGGAAACGATGCTGGGGTAAGGATGAAAATCACCATTGTCTCGAAGAATCCGCCCGGCGGACGCTGCGCTCTGTATGGCTGTTACGCCCAGGTCGTCACAGATGTCTTGGGTGGAGTCATTGAAACGATTTGTCCGGGGCCAGAGGATGAAGTCCAGCCCCCAGGCCTCATGCTTGAAGACCGTCTGATCATACCCGCAGACGGCTTGATCCTTTCGCCGTCAGACGTGCATGATGGACTTGGCAAGGACGGTTCGCCAAGTCTGCTGGCGCGACTGGAAGAGGCCGAAGCGCGTTTCATGGAGGAATGCGGCAAATGAAAGCCGTCATCATTCTCAACGAAGGCCCCTATGGCTCGGAACGCAGCTACAACGGCATGCGGCTGGCCAATTCGCTGCGCAAGCACGATCCGCAAGGCAGCGTCACGGTTTTTCTGATGGGCGACGCCGTCAGTTGCGCCCATGCCGGACAGAAGCCGCCGGAAGGATTTTACAACATAGGCAAAATGATCCATCGCTTGATCGACGGCGGCGGACGGGTTTTGCTGTGCGGCACTTGCATGGATGCGCGCGGACTTTCTGAAGGCGAACTCGTCGAGATGGCGCAGCGCAGCACTTTGGACGAGCTTACCGTCGCCACCCTCGCCGCCGACAAGGTCTTAACGTTCTGATGAACGAAGATGCCACGCATGCAAAGGGATTGACGATGAATGGCGACGAGCCTATTTATCTCGACTTCAACGCCACCACACCGGTCGATCCGGACGTCGTGGAAGCGATGCAGCCCTTCTTTTGCGCCCATTTCGGCAACCCTTCCAGTGGGCATGTCTTCGGACTGAGGGCCAAGAATGCCGTTGATCGAGCACGTGAGGAGGTGGCTGCCCTGCTCAATGCCGATGCGGAAGAAATCTTCTTCACCAGCGGCGGCACCGAAGCCAACAACATAACCATCCTGGGAACCGCTTGCGCGAATGAGGTCAAAGGGCGGATGCTGCACTCCGCCATCGAACATCCATCCGTGACCAATCCCTGCCGCTTTCTGACGCTTAAGGGCTGGGCGATCCAAACGCTTCCTGTCGATGAACAGGGCATCGTCTCTCTTGCCGCCGCCGAGAATGCGCTTGATGCAGGAATTGCCTTGCTGTCGGTCATGCACGCCAACAACGAGACCGGCTCCTTGCAGCCGATCCGGGAACTGACGCGGCTGGCCCACGCGAAAGGGATCATGACGCATTGTGACGCCGCGCAATCCATCGCCAAATTACCCATTGACGTCAAGGAACTGGGCATTGATGCCCTGTCTTTGGCAGGACACAAAATGTACGCCCCTAAGGGAATTGGCGCATTGTACATAAGCAAAGGCGCGCCGATAGCGCCGATTAATTTCGGTGGCGGACAGGAACGCGGCATTAGGCCCGGCACGGAAAACGTGGCTCTGATCGTGGGACTGGGCAAAGCCTGCGCCTTGGCCGCGGGCAGGCAGGCCGAGGATGCCAAGCGCCTGTGGAATCTGAAAGATCGCCTGTGGTCGCGCTTGCTGTCCGGCGTTCCTGGATTGTCGCTCAACGGAAGCCTGAAAAAGTCATTGCCCAATACGCTGAACGTGAGCTTTCCTGCTGTAGCTGGCAACATCTTGCTGAACGCCGCCCCTGCCATCGCCGCCTCAACCGGATCGGCTTGCCATGACGGCAAAGAAGCTCCATCCTCGGTCCTGACCGCCATGGGATTATGCCGGGACAGAGCTTTGGGCGCCGTCCGGCTGACGTTGGGACGAACGACCACCGAAAAGGACATCGATGCCGCTGCGAACGCCCTCGTCAAAGCCTGGAGGCAACTTGCTGGATCATGAAAGCCAAGCGCCCATCCTGGCGCTCAAGGACACGCAAGCCCCTTCCGTCTTTGAACCAGCCAATCTGTTGCGCGAAGCTAGGCGTCAGCGCGAGCTTGACCATGCCGAAGTGCCCGAACTTTGCTTGCTCGATCCCGACGGCGACATCGTGCGTTTCCTGAAAAGCACGGGACGGGCCGAACGGGTTTCCCATTGGGCCTGCTACCATTCGCAAATGTGGCGTTTTACCTGGGATGGGCAGGAGTTCGGCATTGTCGGCTGCGCCGTCGGGGCGCCCTATGCCGTCCTGGTAGCCGAACAAATGTTTGCAAGCGGCTGCCGCTTTCTGATCAGCATCACATCTTCGGGACAAATTGCGCCCCTGGACGCCTCCCCTTGCTTCATCTTGATCGAGCAGGCGCTTAGGGATGAAGGGACCAGCTACCATTATCTGCCGCCATCACGCCACGTCGAGGCGGACGCGCGGGTTCTGGAACGGCTTGCTTTCTTGAATGACGTTCGCAGGGGAACCACCTGGACCACCGACGCCCCTTATAGGGAAACCGAAGAAGCCATCGCCGCCCACAGGAAGGAAGGCATCCTCGCCGTCGAGATGGAGGCGGCGGCACTCTACGCCTTTTCCAAGGCGAGGAACTGTCCCCTGGTCTGTTTTGCCCATGTCACCAACCAGATGGCGCAATCGGGCGACGACTTCGAAAAAGGAGACGACGGAGGAGCCATCGAGGCATTGTCTCTGGCGTCAGCCGCAGCCAAGGCATGGATGAATTGAAATTTCAAAGAAGGGATGTCGATCATGAACCGGATTCTTCTTTTGGCGCTCTTCTTCTTTTTCGCAGCCATGTCTCCAACAATGGCGATGGCCGACGGCAAGAACGTGCAGTTCGTCCATCAGGGACTTCAACTCAACGCCAATCTGACCATGGCGTCCGGCAAGTCGCTCAAAGACGGCGCGGTGCTGATCACGCATGGCACGCTGGCCCACAACGGCATGCAAATCATCGCCGCCATGCAAAAGGAGCTGGCCGGGCACGGCCTTAATTCGCTGGCCATCTCGCTGGGCTATGGGCTTTCCAACCGGACGGGGATGTATGAATGCCAAACCCCGCATCGCCATATCTACACCGACGCCCTGGATGAAATCGGCGTTTGGGTGGCCTGGCTGAAGACGCAGGGCGTTTCCAAGCTGGCGCTGATGGGCCATTCCAGGGGCGGCGCGCAAACCGCCTGGTTCGCCGCGGAAAGGTTTGATCCCATCATATCGAAAGTGGTCCTGCTGGCTCCAATGGTCTGGAGCGAAAGCGCCATGAAGGAGCAGTATCGCAACCGTTTCGGCAAGGAACTAAGCGAGCCGCTGGCCAAGGCCCGCAAGATGAAACCCGCAGAGATGATGACGGCGGGCTTTCTGGCCTGCCCCGACGCCCAGGTCAGCGCCGGAAGTTTCCTCAGCTACTACGCCAGCGAACCTCGTTTCGACACCCCTGCCCTCTTGGCTAGCATCAAGGCGCCGGTGCTGGTGATCGCCGCCGACAACGACCAACTGATCAAGGGTCTGCCCGAGCGCGTCAAGCCGCTGGCCGACGGCAAGAAGGTATCGCTGACGGTGATCTCGGACGCCGACCATTTCTTCAATAATTTCGCCGCCGAAGACGCCGCCGAAGCGGCGGCTAAATTCCTGAAGGATTAGACAGGCTCATCCTCGTCTTCTTCTTTCCCGGGCGCCGGATTGTTGAAGGGGACGGGTTCGTCGTCGTCGAAGTCATCTTCGTCGTCATCGTCATCGTCTTCGTCTTCGTCGTCTTCATCGTCGCCATCAGCGACATCGCCCTCGTCTGGCGCCTGAGCGGGCGCGTCGCTTGCGGGCGGCGTTGGGGCGTTGTCCTCGGCAATCGCTTCGGGCAATCCCTCGTCCACGCTGCTTTCAACCGCCACGCTGGGCGAAGCATCGGGAAGCGCCGCGTCTTCATGGGCAGAAGCGCCATACATCATCGGACGCGCATCCAGCAGACCCGAAGCCTTCAATTCTTCGACGCCCGGCAAATCTTCGGTGTTTTCCAGACCGAAATGATCAAGGAAGGAGGGCGTCGTCACCCACATCACGGGGCGGCCCGGCACCTTCTTGCGGCCCCTGGGCTTGACCCAACCAGCTTCGAACAAAGTGTCCAGCGTTCCCTTAGAGAGCGCCACGCCGCGGATTTCCTCGATCTCGGCCCTGGTCACCGGCTGGTGATAGGCGATGATGGCCAGCGTTTCCACGGCGGCGCGCGACAGTCTGCGGGTTTCCGTGCCCTCGATGCGCAAGGACGATCCCAGATCGGGCGCCGTGCGCAGCACATAGGTTTCGCCGGTCTTGAACAGGTTGACGCCTCGATTGGCGTACTGGGCGCGCAAGGTTTCCAGAAGTTCCGGAATATCGGCTTCCGGCGGCAGACGGGTGGCGATGGCCGGAATGGTCAAGGGGGCCGCCGAAGCGAACAGCAATGCTTCCACGATGCGCAAGGCCCTGAAGGAATCATAGGGCTGGTCGATATTCGGCTCGTACACCGCTTCGACATGTTCGGAAACCGCAGCCTCATCGGCTGGTTCCTCTTCGCCCTCCAGAACGTCAAGGTCATCCAGCCCGTCATCGGGCGATCCGGAATCGACAATCTGCTTCAGGTCTTCGTCTTCGCTCTGGGTCATATCGGCTCTTTTGAGCTAGAAGGTTCGGGCGCAGCGCCGCCCGGACGGATAAAGATGGGTTCGAACACGCCTTCCTGGCGCAATTCCAGCTTGCCTTGCCGGGTCAATTCCAAGGTGGCGACAAAGGACGAGGCCAGGATCGAGCGGGCCAGCAGGCCGTTCTTGCCCGCCAACAATTCCTGGGGCAGATAACTGGCCAGCGTATGCCAGCCCGGCACCCGGCCAACCAACTTTTCCAGCCGCACCAAGGCCTCATCGATGGCGTAGAGTTCCATCGCCTCGATGGTCATGGTCGAGGTTTGGCTGCGGCGTTTGAAATCGGAATAGGATTTCAAAAGCTCGTAAAGCGTCAGGTCGTAAACGATCAGCCGTTCCGGCGTCAGATCTTCCGGCGACCCACGATGGAACACATCGATGCCGACGCGGGGCAAAGCCATCAAGCGCCGCCCGGCTTCTTGCATCGCTTCCAGGCGCTGCAACTGATAAGTCAGGGCGGCGGCCATGTCGGCGGCAGAAGGCTCCTCGCCCGCCGAAGGCGGTTCGGGCAGCAGCAGGCGCGATTTCAGATAGGCCAGCCAAGCCGCCATCACCAGATAATCGGCGGCCAGTTCCAGATGGGTATGGCTCACGCGTGCAATGAAGGCCAAATACTGGTCGGCCAATTGCAAAATGGAAATGCGGGTCAGATCGACCTTCTGCTCGCGGGCCAAGGCCAGCAGCATGTCGATCGGTCCTTCGTAACCGGCGATGTCGATCACAAGGGTGGTGCCGTCAGCCTGCGGCTGGCGTTCGCCATCCTCTTCGAACAAACTTTCGCTCTGGCTCATTGAAGTCCCGTCAAACCGACCAATTGCTCAACCAGCCACGCGGCTGGCTCTCCCACCAACGGCCCTAGGATGTTCACGTGAAAGCCCAGGACCTGGCCAAGAAGCGGCAGGATGAACAAAACGCCCAGCAGGATCAATAAGCCTGCGCGTTCCGTGCGTGCAAATCTTATCCCCAGGGCTGTGGGCAAAAGTCCGGCTAGGATGCGCCCGCCATCCAAAGGCAGCAAGGGCAACAGATTGAACACTGCAAGCAACGCATTGATTTCAATCGAGTTATATAAATTCGCCCCCAGCCAGCGAACGGGCAGAACCCAGTCTTCCGACACTTCGACATCGACCAAACGGCCCAAAAAAAGGACCGAGAACAAAGCCAGGGCCAGATTGATTCCGGGGCCAGCGGCGGCCACCAGCACCATGCCCAAGCGGGGATTGCGCAAATTATAGGGGTTGACGGGCACCGGTTTGGCATAGCCGAACAGCACGGGCGCGCTGGTCAGCAGAAGAATGCCCGGCAACAAAACGGTGCCGAACGGATCGATATGGCGCAGCGGGTTGAAGGTGACCCGCCCCAACCGCATGGCCGTTTCGTCGCCCAGTTTCCAGGCGGCGTAACCATGCGCCGCCTCGTGCAGGGTTACCGCCAAAAGAACGGGAATGATCCAAGCCGTCACCGCCAGGACCTGAAGCCAGGAAAAATCCTCAGGCATCGGCCATCAGCCGCTCCAGCTCCGCCACGCTAGCATTTTCATCGCTGGGCGAGAGCATGTCATAGGCCCGCTCCAGCCGGTCCTGCGACGCCCTGGACAAGGGGGCTGCGTGGGCCAGAACCTCTTCCATCTCGTTCATATGGCCGTTGCAATGCAAGACGGCGTCGCAACCCGCCGACAGGGCGGCCTGGGTGCGTTCGGCATAGCTGCCTGAAAGCGCCTTCATCGACAGATCGTCGGAAACCAGGAAGCCTTTGAAGCCCATCGATCTGCGGATCAGTTGCGTGATGATCAAGGACGATGAGGTGGCGGGGTGTTTGGCGTCGATGGCCGTATAGACGATATGGGCCGTCATGGCCATCGGGGCGTCGGCCAGTTCCCTGAAGGGAATGAAATCGCTTTGCTCGAGGATATCCGCCGACTCATTGACCACCGGCAGTCGCTCGTGGCTGTCCACCTTGGCCCGGCCATGTCCTGGGATATGTTTGATCATGGGGATCACCCCGGCATCCAGGAAACCGGCAATGGCGGCGCGGCCCAGATCGGCTGCCAGCGAGGGCGAGCGTCCGAAGGCGCGATCGCCGATCACGTCATGGGCGTCGGGGGAAGGAACGTCGATGACCGGGGCGCAATCGACGTCGATCCCCAGTTCGGCCAGTTCCCGCCCGATCAGCAACGCATTCAGACGCACGGCGGCGCGGGCCGCTTCGACATTCCTGTTGGCAAGTTCGCCAAACGCCCGGGCAGGCGGCGCTTGACGCCAGATCGGGGGTTTGAGGCGCTGCACCCGCCCCCCCTCCTGATCGATCAGCACCGGCGCATTTCGCCCAACCGATTTGCGAAGATCGTGAACTAATGCCTTGACTTGGCTTTTTGTTTCTATGTTGCGCGCAAAAAGGATGAAACCCAAAGGCTGGGCTTTCGCAAAGAAAGCGCGCTCGCCCGGACTGAGCTTTGTCCCGGCCAATCCGACGATGGCGGCCTTGGGATCGCCGTTATTTGCGGACAACGATGCACCCCTGCTTGCGGGCGGCCAACTGATCGCACAACGCCTTGGCGGCTTCCTTGCTGTCCAGCGACCCGGCCCGCAAGCGATAGAAGGTCCCTTTGGCGCCCAGATCGGCCTTTTGCACATCCAGGCTTAAGCCACCCAGCAAATCGGCATTCGCCTTCTGGATGGTCTGCCATTGGCGGGCGGCGGCCGTTTCCTCCTTGATGGCGCCAAGCTGAACCAGCCAAGCCCCGCCGGGCGAGGATTTGACGGCGGCCTTGGCGGCGGCGTCGTCGATCTTGGCAACGGGCTTGGGCGGCAATGCCGCCTTAGGCAGGGTCGGCTTTGCGCCCGGCTTCTCATCGTCGAGCAAGGGGGGCGGCTCGACCGGGGGTGGTTCCGGTGGAGCCACGTCGCGCATGCTGGGCGGGGTGGCCTTGGGCGATTCAGTTACCGTCGCCCTGGGCAGATCAGGCAGGACGGTTGCCGCTGGCGGGGTCGGAGCCACCGGGGCGGGAGGTGCCAAGGGCGCTTCCGGCATCGGCAGCAGGCGCTCGACGGCGGGCTTGCCCGTCTCCTGGGCGTTGCCCATGCGGTCATAGACCATTTTGTCCTGGTCGGGCACATCCATGCCGCCGGGCTGGCTGGGTTTGCTTTTGTAGGAGCGTTCATCGGCCTTGACCAAGGGCACTTCGACCGAAGATCCGCCGACGATCTTCTGTCCCCTGGACATGACCCACCAAGTGGCGACCGCAGCCCCCGAGGCCAGGAAGAACAGCAAGAACCACAGCAAGAACCCCCGGCGCTTCTTGCGAGGCAGTGGGCGCGCCGACAAGGTTTCACGGTCAGACCTTCCCAGCCCACGATCGGGCAGGATGTCCAACAGATCCTGTCCCAATTCGGGTTCCAGGCGCTCGCGGTCGAGTTTGTCGCTCATCAGCGCATCTCCAACACAGGTTCTACCCCGAATACCTTAAGACCCGAGGCGGCCACAAGAGCCACGCCGCGCACCAAGGCCAGACGGGCCAAGGACAAATCGGGGTTTTCGCCAATCAAAAAGCGCAGTTGGGCCTCGTCGCGGCCCCGATTCCACAGGCCATGAAAAGCCGCCGCCAGATCAGCCAGATAGTAGGCGACGCGGTGCGGTTCGTGCGACTCGGCGGCCGATTCGACCAGACGAGGCCAAGCGGCCATCAGGCGGATCAAGGCCATTTCGTCCGCGTCTTGCAGGCCAGACAGATCGACGCCGGAAAGCGCTGCGTCCGACAGATCGCGCCCCTTGAACATCTCGGCCCCGTGCCTGGCCACCGAACAGGCCCTGGCATGGGCGTATTGAACATAGAAGACCGGGTTGTCGCGGGACTGTTCCAGCGCCTTATCCAGATCGAAATCGAGTTGGGCGTCGTTCTTGCGGGTCAGCATGATGAAGCGAACCACGTCCTTGCCCACTTCGTCGATCAGGTCGCGCAGCGTGACGAAGGTCCCCGCCCGCTTGCTCATCTTGTAGGGTTCGCCGTTTTTCATCAGGCTGACCATCTGACACAGCTTGACGTCCAGCGCGCCCTGGCCTTCGGTGATGGCCTTGACGGCGGCCTGCAAACGCTTGACGTAACCGCCGTGATCAGCGCCCCAGACGTCGATCATCACCGGAAAGCCGCGATCAAATTTGCTTTTGTGATAGGCGATGTCGGAGGCGAAATAGGTCCAGGACCCGTCCGATTTCTTAAGCGGACGGTCCACGTCGTCGCCAAACTCGGTGGCCTTGAACAAGGTCTGCGGCCTGGGTTCCCAATCTTCGGGCGTCTTGCCCTTGGGCGGTTCCAGCACGCCGGTATAGATCAGTCCGCGCTCTTCCAGATTTTTCAGCGCCGCATCCACCGCCCCCGCCTCGACCATGGCGCGTTCCGACGTGAAAACGGCATGTTCGACGCCCAGCGCCGCCAGATCGTCGCGGATCATGTCCATCATGGCATCGACTGCGAAATGGCGGAAAGCCGTCAGCCATTCGGATTCCGGCGCATTCAGCCATTTGTCGCCATGCGCCTTGGCCAGCGCTTGGCCCGCCCCAATCAGATATTCGCCGGGATAAAGCCCTTCGGAGATCGGGCCGATCGTCTCGCCCAGGGCCTCGCGATAGCGAAGATGTACGGAACGCGCCAGCACATCGACCTGGGCGCCCGCGTCGTTGATGTAATATTCGCGCGCCACGTCATAGCCTGCCTTTTCCAGCAACGCCGCCAGCGCGTCGCCGACCACGGCGCCGCGGGCATGCCCGATATGCATGGGGCCGGTGGGATTGGCCGAGACATATTCGACATTGACCTTCTGGCCCTTGCCGATGTCGGAATCACCCCAATTGGTACCTGCTTTCAAAATGGCCGACAGTTGGGCGCGCCAGAAGGAATCCGACAAACGCCAGTTGATGAAGCCGGGTCCCGCCACCTCGACCGAAGTAATGTCGGGATGCTGGCGCAATTTTTCGGCCAGTTGCTCGGCCAACGCCTTGGGATTCATCTTGGCCTGCTTGGACAGCACCATGGCGGCGTTGGTCGCCATGTCGCCATGCGCGGCATCACGCGGCGGCTCGACGGCAACGCGCGACAGATCGAGATCGGCGGGAACGATGCCGACAAGCGCGTCCTGAACGACGGCCTGGAACAGACGAAAACAATTGCTCATGGTGTAACCTGAAGATCGAATAAACGGCGATGCTCTTCCAGCGCGAAACGGTCGGTCATGCCGGCCACATAGTCGCAAACCAGAAGGGCTGTTTCGGGTGAATTCTTGGCGCTGGCCCGCACCCGCCATTCCTCGGGCAGGCATTCCGGCTCGGCCAGGAACAGGGCGAAGAGATCTCGCACCACGCGCCTTGCCTTGCTGGTCATGCGGTTGACCTTGTAATGACGGTACATGTGGGCGAACAGGAATTTCTTAAGCTCGCGGTCGGCCTGCTGCATCTGCGCCGAAAAACCCACCAGCGGGCGGCCCAGGGCGCGCACGTCGGCTGCGCTTGAAGGTTGGGCGTCATCGATGCGCCGACGCGTTTCTGCCACCAAGTCTTCCACCATGGCGCCGATCAATTCGCGCACCACGGTATGGATCAGCCGGGCCTGATCCAGGCCGGGATAGCGAGCCGCTATCTCATCGAACATCGGCCCCACGACAAAGATCGGTTTCAGATCGTCCAGCGAGAACAATCCGGCCCTGAGGCCGTCTTCCACATCGTGATTGTTGTAGGCGATGTCGTCGGACAGGGCCGCCACCTGCGCCTCGGCCGAAGGCCAACTCGCCAGTTCCAGATCATGGCGCGCCTGATAGTCGCCGATATAGGCGGGCATGGGCTGCTTCAGAGGGCCATTATGCTTGACCAGCCCTTCCAGCGTCTCCCAGGCCAGATTTAGCCCGTCGAAGCCGGGATAGCGGGTTTCCAGCGAGGTAACCACGCGCAGGCTTTGCGCATTGTGGTCGAAACCGCCGAAGGGCTGCATGGCTTCCTTCAGCGCGTCCTCGCCCGCATGACCGAAGGGCGGATGGCCCAGATCATGGGCCAGGGCCAGGGCTTCGGCCAGATCCTCGTCCAACTTCAGCTGGCGGCTGATCGAACGGGCGATCTGCGCCACTTCCAGCGAATGGGTCAGGCGAGTGCGGAAATTGTCGCCTTCGTGATAGACGAAAACCTGGGTCTTGTATTGCAGGCGGCGGAAGGCCGCCGAATGAATGATGCGGTCGCGGTCGCGCTGAAAGGCCGAGCGCGTGCGGCTTTCCGCCTCGGGATAGAGGCGTCCCCGGCTGTCGGCGGCCTTGCTGGCGAAAAGGGCTAAATCAGATGCGTTGGGCATGGGGGGAAAGTACGCTGGCAGAGCGTGTTAGGCAACGGAATTGCCTTTCATTCCTCCAACAACGCCATGGCCAGGGTGGCGGCGCAAGACAGAACGGCGATTTCCCCGTTTTTCAAGGCGGCGACGGCCTGTTCGCGGCTGTAGAAAACCAGCTCGGTATCCTCTAGATCGCCCGAATCGGGCTGGGCGATCTGCACGCCCCCCTCAGCCATGAACAAATGCGCCTTGCAAAAACGCCCATTGGCCCCCAGCACGAAATCGCCCAGCTTGCTCCAGTTCTCGGCCAGATATCCGGTTTCCTCCAGCAATTCGCGCTTTGCCGCCGCCAAAGGCTCCTCGCCCGGCTCCAGTCCGCCCGCAGGCAGGGTCAGGGTAACGTCGCCCACCCCATGGCGGTAATGGCGCTCCAGGATCAGGCGGCCATCATGGGTCCAGACAGCCATCATGGCGTAATCGGGCACTTCGATGCGCCAGAAATCCTTGACCTCACGCCCATCGGGCAGGGCGATCTCGTGACGCCAGACGCGCAGCCTGGGATGCGCATCCAATTCCAACTGGCGGTTGGTGACCCGCCAGGGCGCATGCCTCTTGCCGCTCATCGCCGTCTCCCTATATAAAACCGCAAGACTTTTCGCATCTTCGGAGTTCCCCATGATCCGCTACAGCCTGTCTTGCAGCAAGGGCCACCTTTTCGAGGATTGGTTCGACAATATGGCCGATTACGACGCCAAGGCGGCCAAGAAGAAGCTGGTCTGCCCCCAATGCGGCGACAAGAAAGTGGCCAAGGCCCTGATGGCCCCCAGCATCGGTTCCAGTGCTGCTGCGGCCCCCGCCCCATCCTGCGGCGTGGGCGGCGGCGGATGCGGCGGTTGCCCCATGGCGGGCATGCACGGGTAAAGCAGCGGCCTTATTGGACCGTCACCGTTACCCGCCGATTTCGAGGTTCCGAAACGCCGTCTCGCGTCTTGATGAGCGGGTTACGCTTGCCGTGCGATGAAACCTCGAAGACTGAGGGCGACGCGCCGGCCTTGATCAACAGATCGCGCACGACGCGAGCACGGTCGCGCGAGACGGCGATATTGGCCTCTTCCGATCCCACGGCGTCGGCATGTCCGGCCACCACGATATGCAAAACCGGGCGCTGCTTCATCTTGGCGATGATGCCGGGCAGCGCTTGCTCGGACGCATTCGTCAGGTCCGAAGTGCCCGACATGAAATAGAGGATGAAGGTTTCGGGCGGCGGCGGCATCACGGCCAGCGCCTTGCCCCAGCCCGATTGGATTTCCTTGTCCGAAATCGCTTCGGGCGCATCCGGTTTCGAGGTGGCGCTTGAGACCGAGGTGACGGTCTGCGGCCTGTCCATCACTTGCGATCCGCCCTTGGTGACGATTTCCACCTTGCCGACTTTGCCATCAGGATCGGGCAGCAAGACGATGCGGTCGCCTGAACAGGCGCTGAGCAGCAGCAAGGCCAGCAGAGAGAAGACAAAGCGCTTATTCATCGCTGCCTCCCTCGACTTCGACCAGGAAACGCGTGCCGCGAATGCCGATGGTGGCGACCGGCGTTCGGATACTGGTTCGTTCCGGCGCCAGCTTGGCGATTTGGCCGGTCAGCACCGAAAACGTGCCCTTCGCCATTCTCATGTTCAGCCCCAGCTTGTCGGCAGCCGGTTCGAAGACGAAATCGTCCAGCACCAGTTTGGAATTCGGTCCCAGCGACAAGGTGGTGTCATCCCTGAGGACCAGCCCCAACGCCCCTTGCCCATCGGTGGTGAGTTGATCGTTCTTGAACAGATCGTCGCCCGCCTTCAGGGGCGTGCTTTTTCCGTCCCTGAGCGCCACGGCCTTGCCCTCAGCCGACTTGACCAGACCAATCGGTTCGGCGGCACTTACCGACGCCACCCCCAGGCACAAGCTGGCCGCAACGGCCAGGGTTAGGCTATGGTTAATGGAACGCATGGGATTTCTCCTTGCCGCATGAGCCGCGCGTTTCGCGGCCTCGTTCTTGCCGGTCCAATCTAGCGATTGTCGCATGATCATTACAACCATCATCCGATAACGGCGCCAAGAGGCCGCCCGATATGCACATAATTTAATCACTGCCTATTTTATGCTCACATTAAGCCGATATGGTCTGTGGATTATTCATGGCCGTCAACGGCATTTCCCACGATTTCAATGTCTTTACGCCCCCACAGCAAACTGGCACGGCTTTTGAAATGAACTTGGCATCGCCCGGCCCGGAGCGGCTTCGACCAACCCAGGCAGGATTTAACAACCCGAGCGAGCCCTTCACCCAGGATGTTCCGATGGTGGATAGGCCGCCGCAAAAGTGGGGACCTAACGATGAAGTTCGTAATGGCCATCATCAAGCCCTTCAAGCTCGACGAGGTTCGCGAAGCTCTGATGCCTTTGGGCATCCAGGGCCTGACCGTCAGCGAAGTGAAGGGCTTCGGACGTCAAAAAGGGCAAACCGAAATCTACCGTGGCGCCGAGTACATGGTGAATTTCCTGCCCAAGGTGAAAATCGAAGTCGCGGTCAACGACGAACTGGCTGATCGCGTGGTAGAGGCCATTCAAGGCGCTGCCAACACCGGCAAGATCGGCGACGGCAAAGTGTTCGTCTTCGACCTCAAGTCCGCCGTGCGCATTCGCACCGGCGAGACCGACGCCAGCGCTCTTTAGGAGAATCGAAATGAGCTTCAAGATGCCCCGTACCCTTACCAGCGCAGCGGTTGCCGTTCCGGCCCTGCTGGCCTCGGCGCTCGCCTGGGCCGAGGAAGCCGCCCCTGCCGCCGCCCCCGCCGCCGAAGCCGCAGTTGAAGCCGTGGCCGAAGCCGCAGCGGCTGCCGCTCCGGTTCTCAATTCCGGCGACACCGCCTGGATGCTGGTTTCCAGCATTCTGGTTCTTATGATGCTGATCCCCGGCCTCGCCCTCTTCTACGGCGGCATGGTCCGCAAGAAGAACGTGCTGGCCATGCTGATGCAGAACTTCATGGCGGCTTCGCTGCTGTCGGTGGTCTGGTTCGTCATCGGCTATTCGCTGGCCTTCACCGAAGGCAATGCCTTCATCGGCGGTTTCGGTCGCCTGATGCTGGGCGGCGTCGATCCCAGCACGCTTTCGGGCACCATTCCCGAGACCGTGTTCGCCATGTTCCAGGGCACCTTCGCCATCATCACCCCGGCTCTCATCATCGGCGGCTTCGCCGACCGCATGAAGTTCGGCCCGATGCTGGCCTTCCTGGTTTTGTGGATGCTGGGCGTCTACATCCCCGTCGCTCACATGGTGTGGGGTCCGGGCGGCCTGATGCTGGGCATGGGCACGATGGACTTCGCTGGCGGCACCGTGGTGCACATCAATGCCGGCGTGGCCGGTCTGGTGGCCGCCATCGTCATCGGCAAGCGCAAGGGCTACGGCACCGAGCATCTGGCTCCGCACAATCTGGTGCTGTCGATGATCGGCGCCTCGCTGCTGTGGGTGGGTTGGTTCGGCTTCAATGCCGGTTCGGCTCTCTCGGCCGGTGGTCTGGCTGGCTATGTCATGGCCAACACCCATCTCGCCACGGCGGCAGCCGCTGTGTCTTGGACCTTTGCCGAGTGGATGCTGAAGGGCAAGCCCAGCTTGCTGGGCGCCGTGTCGGGCGCGGTGGCCGGTCTGGTCGCCATTACCCCGGCCTGCGGCTTCGTGGACCTCAAGGGCGCTCTGATCATCGGCCTGCTGGCCGGCGCGATCTGCCTGTGGGGCGTCACTGGCCTCAAGCACATGTTCGGCTATGACGACGCGCTGGATTGCTTCGGCGTCCACGGCGTGGGCGGCATCCTGGGCGCCATCCTGACCGGCGTCTTCGCGGTGGCCACCATCGGCGGCGAAGGCAAAAGCGGCCTGATCGACGGCAATGCCGGACAGGTTCTGACGCAGGTCATCAGCGTCGGCATCACCATCGCCTGGACCGCCATCGGCAGCTTCGTGATCTTGAAGGTTCTCGATCTGACCGTGGGCCTCAGGGTTTCGGAAGAAGCCGAACGCGAAGGTCTCGACTTGGCTTGCCACGGCGAAACCATCCACAGCTAAGCCATTACTCCTCCAACTCAGAACGGGGAGGCCCAAAAGGCCTCCCCATTTTTTTTAGCGCTTGATTATCAATGAGCGGCTGAATTGCCCCTCTGGTCTTGCTGCATTTCTATAGGTAAAATTACTGTGAAATTGCGGGCGACGAATCGATCCGCAAGCACAACGACTTGGACGGGATATGTTTGATAAGAATAGTGGCTTGCTCGAGGCCGGGGGCAACAGCTCGGCTTCCAAGGGACGTTTTCGCCGTTCCTTGAGACTGTCGATTTCCAAAACCATGCTGCTGATCTTTCTGGCGATCATCTGCCTGTCGGGCACTGCCGTCGTGATCGTCGGCAATTGGGTTCAGGACCGCTCTGTCCATGAGATCGCCGCAGGGGAGTCCAAGCGCACGGCGGGGCTGATCTTTCAGCATCTCTATTCCGTCATGCGCAAAGGATGGACCAGCGAGGAAGTCAGGGACGTCATCATGCGCATCAACGCAACCTTGCCGGATGTCCATGTCTTGGTGGTGCGCCGGAACAAGTCGCTAGGCAATTTGGGGAAGACGACGAAAACCGCAAGCTGCGCCTGCAAGACGCCATCGTCGCCCAGTCTTTGGCCGATGGCCAGGAACGGCTGATTTCAGAGGGCGAAACGCTTAGGTTCGTTTATCCCCTGCCGGTCCAGGACGAATGCGTCGGCTGCCACAGCAACGCCATGCCAGGATCGATCAACGGCGTGATCGACATTCATTTTCCAGTCAGCAAGCTGCGCGTTCCCCTGGAATTCACCATGCATACGGTGATCAGCGTTTTTGTCGTCGTCTTCTTGGTGCTTTTCGTTCTCGTGCTGGCCAATGTCAGCTTTCTGATCGCCAAGCCGATCATCAAACTGACGCAGGATATCGACGCCATCATCAAAAGCCACGATCTGACCAAGCGCGCCCAGGGCGGCTCGTTTCTGTGGCTGCACGAAGTTCGTTCGCTGGCGGGCAACTTCAACCGGATGATGGCGAAGCTGCAGCACAGCCATGAGGAACTGTCGAGGCTGTCGATTACCGACCCGCTGACCGGGCTGAAGAACCGCCGCCACTTCGAGGAATTGTTTGCCGAGGAACTGGTTCGGGCCGAAAGATATCGCCATCCGGTGGCGTTGATCATGATCGATCTGGACGGATTCAAGGCCGTCAACGACACATGGGGCCATGCGGTGGGAGACGAGATGTTAAGACGCGTCGCCCAAATCATGTCCTCGCATGTGCGCACGGTCGATATCGTGACGCGCCTGGGCGGCGACGAATTCGCCGTGCTGGTGCCGGAAACAGGACGCGACGGGGCCGCCAATCTGGCGGCCAAGCTGTCCGAACTGATTTCGGCGGAACGGATCGAGATGGACGGGGGGAAATTCGCGTCCGTGGGCGCCAGCGCCGGTATAGCCACCTATCCAGAAGACGGGGCATGCCAGGAAGAAGTAAAGAAATGCGCCGACGACGCCATGTATGAGGAAAAGAAGTTACGCAAGGCCAAACGCCAAACGATGCGGGGTGATTAGGCCAACATGTCTTAGGCAAAACACCCCAGCCCTTAAGGCCAAGCAGGAGCGCAGAGTAATGTCTGAGAATACAGAGGAAAGCCCAGCCGTAAATAGCATTCAAGGCCCTTCGGACGAAGCCGGGCGGGCCTTTGTCGGCCTGTGTTGGTCCCAGGTGGCGCAGCGTCTAGCCGTTCTTCAGGGGGGCATCGATGACGAACAGGAATCCAGCGGCACACTGCCCTTTTTTCTTTCGAAAGCCTTCATGGCCCAATTCAAGAATGTCGTGCTGAATTTCGTTGTTCCGGCGATGATTGAAAGAAGCCAGGCTTTCGTCGTGCGGGCGGCCAGCCAGCGTCCAGGCCTTTGCGAAGCCTATCTCATCAATGTCTTTGAGGATCCAAAGAATCAGCTTGTTCTGAACGATATGTGGCTTGCCGCCTGGGCGGTGGTTACCGTTCCAAAGAAAATACCGCCCAAGCCGGAAGAGAAAAGCCTTAAGGACAAATTTAGAATCGGACAGAAGTCGACCGCCGTTCAGGGCAAGTCTTTGCCGACCATGACGTTGGAGCAATGGCAGGCGACCTCCAAAAGAATTCAGGCTTCGAACGCGCGGGTTAAAGCCTTTCTGCAGGAGGTGTTGGCCGAAAGGCCAGAGTATCAAGCCCCCCGCGAAGAAGACCTCCCTACGCTTTGCAGCCTTTTCATCCGCAGCAACGAGGAACTGCAAAAACAGATCACCGCCTTGCGCCAGATCGTTGAACAAGGCGGAAATGTCGGCGCGACTTATGATCTGTATCAGAAGAACAAGGATATCGATTTGGCTCTGGCTTCCGCTTGTTACCAGTACCCACATCTCTTCTTCGACATGGAAAAAAAATACCTCAAGATCATGCTGGCCGGCACGCCAGAACGCGAACGCAAGGAACGACTGCCTTTGACGATTCGTTATTTGTCCGATTTGTTGACGCCATAGCCACGGCGCCGCCACAGAGTCTCGCCCAGCCTACCAACGCTTCTGCGGCGGACGGCGCGCCGGTCCCGTGGAAGCCGAGGCCTTCTCGTCCTTGTGACGGAAGTTGATGCGGGCCTTGGTCAGGTCGTAGGGGGTCATTTCCACGGTCACGCGATCGCCCGCCAGGATGCGGATGCGATTCTTTTTCATGCGGCCCGACATATAGGCCATCACTTCATGGCCAGTATCCAGCTTTACCCGAAAATGAGCGTCGGGCAGCACTTCATCGACGATGCCGTCGAACTCGATCAGGTCTTCCTTTGCCATTTAGGCACCTTTCAAACAAACCGAAAGGGGCGGCCTTTCAGCCGCCCCTTGGTTTATGCGTCGCTCTTAGAGCGCCTTCAGATTGGCAGCAGCCATCTTTCCGGTCTTGCCGCGCTCGAGGTCGAAGGAAACCTTCTGACCTTCGTTCAGGCCACGCAGGCCAGCGCGCTCAACCGCAGAAATGTGCACAAAAACGTCGGCTCCGCCTTCATCAGGCTGAATGAAGCCAAAACCCTTAGTGCCATTGAACCACTTAACAGTACCAGTCGCCATGATTGCCTCCAACACAGGCGTTACCCTCACACGACATGTGCAAGGACATCAAACTCAGTCTTGGAGAAGTCAGGTAGGAAGCCTTGAAGGCACTGCCAGAAATACGCCAACGAATTCGATTAACGGTAATATATTGCGTTTGTCGGCTTTTCACAAGAGAAAAAAGGCCGGGTAGATTCACCTACCCGGCCTAAATCAAGGGCTTGCGCCTGTATTTCAGGCGGAAAAGGCCTGAATGCCGGTCTGCGCCCGGCCCAAAATCAGGGCATGGACGTCATGCGTGCCCTCGTAAGTGTTGACCGCTTCCAGATTCATCACATGTCGGATGACATGGAACTCGTCGGCCACGCCGTTGCCGCCATGCATGTCGCGCGCTGTGCGGGCGATATCGAGAGACTTTCCGCAACTGTTGCGCTTGATCAGCGAGATCATCTCGGGAGCCATGCGGTTCTCGTCGAACAGACGACCCACCCGCAGGCAGCTTTGCAGGCCCAGCGTAATCTCGGTCTGCATGTTGGCCAGCTTCCACTGGATCAATTGATTGGCCGCCAGGGGGCGACCGAATTGCTTTCTGTCCATCGTATATTGGCGGGCCGCCATCCAACAGAATTCGGCGGCGCCCAGAGCACCCCAGGCAATGCCGAACCGCGCCCGGTTCAAACAGCCGAAGGGGCCTTTCAGGCCTTCCACATTGGGCAGCAAGCTGTCTTCCGGCACTTCGACATTGTCCATGACGATTTCGCCGGTGATCGAGGCGCGAAGTGAGAACTTGCCCTCGATCTTGGGCGCCGACAGGCCCTTCATGCCACGCTCCAGCACGAATCCGCGGATGACGCCGTCCAGTTTCGCCCAAACCACGAACACATCGGCGATGGGCGAATTGGTGATCCACATCTTGGAGCCGTTCAGCACATAGCCGCTGGCGGTCTTGACGGCGCGCGTCTTCATGCTGCCGGGATCGGACCCGTGATCGGGTTCGGTCAGGCCGAAACAGCCCACCCATTCGCCGGTCGCCAATTTGGGCAGATACTTCATGCGCTGCTCTTCGGTGCCGTAGGCGTAGATCGGATACATCACCAAGCTGGATTGCACGCTCATGGCAGAACGATAGCCCGAATCGACGCGCTCCACTTCGCGGGCCACGAGGCCATAGGCGACGTAATTGGTGGCGGCGCAACCATATTTCTCGGGCAGGGTCGAACCCAGAAAGCCCAACTCGCCCATTTCATTCATGATGGCGCGGTCGAACTTCTCGTGACGATTCGCCTCAATGATGCGCGGCATCAGCTTGTCCTGGCAGTAGGCGCGGGCCGCGTCCTGAATCAGCCGTTCGTCCTCGGTCAACTGATCTTCGAACAGGAAGGGATCCTCCCACTTGAAGCCGGACTTGGGTGCAGACATTGTTCTTCTCTCCTTAATCGGGAATGACGGCGGTGGCTTCCAACTCGATCTTGCCGGGATGATCCAGAAGATCGGACACGAAAATCATGCTCATGCAAGGGTAATGATGCCCCATCTGCGCTTTCCAGATGCGCCCCAGATCGGGCCTGGCGGCCAGATAGGCGTCCCGGTCGCAGCAAAAAGCGGTTATCTTGCAAATGTCTTCCGGCTTACCACCGGCGGCTCTGACCAGCGACAGGATGTTCCTAAGCGCCTGCTCGAATTGCGGCGCAATCTGGTCCGATGCGAAGGTCTCGGTTGCGCTGTCCCAGCCCACCTGCCCAGCCAGAAACAGCACCCGGCCCTTGGCGGCCAGGATGGCGTTCGAGTAGCCCTTGGGCTTCGGCCAGCCCTCAGGAAGAATCGTCTCATGCATCTTACGCTCCCCTGCCCTGTCCAATTTCCGTTGTTTCCTGCCTTGACGGCTAATTCGGTATTGTGGTACGTCTTTGCATAATATTACGGGGGACAACGCCTCCCGTCAAGGCAGACATGACGCAGATAATAAGGGAGAGAGAAAAGAATGAGCGGCGCCTTTCGTTGGATAATGACCGGAACAGGCCAGCCCATGGTCAAGGAAGCCTTCACGCCCGAACCGAAAGACGGCGAAGTCGTCGTCGAGGTGGCGGGCTGCGGCGTCTGCCACACCGACCTTGGCTATTATTATGACGGCGTGCGTCTGAACCATCCCCTGCCCCTGGCTTTGGGCCACGAGATTAGCGGCTATGTGCGGGCCGCCGGCAAGGGCGCCGAACATTGGATCGGCAAGCCGGTGCTGGTTCCCGCCGTCACGCCTTGCGGCACTTGCGACCTGTGCAAGAGCGGCAAGGGCACCATCTGCCGCGCCCAGAAGATGCCGGGCAACGACATTCAGGGCGGATTCGCCAGCCATATCGTGGTTCATTCGCACGGCCTGTGCCCGGTCGATATGGACAAGATGAAAAAGGCCGGTCTGGAACTGGCCGACATTTCCGTGGTGGCCGATGCCGTCACCACCCCCTATCAGGCCGTGCTGCAAGCCGACATCAAACCGGGAACCCTGGCCGTGGTGATCGGCGTTGGCGGCGTCGGCGGCTATTGCGTCCAGATGGCGGCTGCCTTCGGCGCGACGGTGGTCGCACTTGATGTCGATGCGAAGAAGCTGGAAGCCATTTCCAAGCATGGCGCCGCCAAGACCATCAATGTCCGCGAAGTCGATGCCAAGGACCTAAAAAAGATCATCGGCGGGTTCGCCAAGGAACAGGGACTGCCCAGCACGGGCTGGACCATCCTGGAATGTTCGGGCACCGCCGCTGGCCAAGGCACTGCCTGGAACTTGTTGGTGCATGGCGCCACGCTGTGCGTGGTTGGCTTTACCATGGACAAGGTGGAAGTGCGGCTTTCCAACCTGATGGCCTTCCATGCCCGCGTGCTGGGAAATTGGGGCTGTTTGGTCGAAAACTATCCGGCGGCGCTGGAAATGGTGCTGTCGGGCAAAGTGCAGGTGAAGCCCTTTGTCGAGCATCACAAGCTCTCGGAAATCAACGAAATCTTCGACGCCGTGCACAGCCACAAGCTGTCGCGCCGCGCCATTCTCATTCCTTAAGAATCAGGGGAACATATAGATGACCGCCACGACTGCCGCCATCGTCAAAGCCACCGCTCCGGCCGAACTCAAGGACCACAATCTGGCTCCCTTGAACAAGGCGCCCGGCGTGATCTTCGAAAAGCGTCCGGCCAAGAATCACGACGGATCGATCGTTCCCGGCCTCTATAACGCCTGGATCATTCTGGACAATCAGAAGCAGTTCAATTCCTACACCACCGACATGGTCAAGAACGTCATCCTGGCCTTCCGCGAAGCATCCAACATGCGCGACGTCGGCGCGGTGGTCTTCACGGGCGCTGGTGACAAGGCCTTCTGCACCGGCGGCAACACCAAGGAATATGCTGAATATTACGCGGGCAATCCGCAGGAATATCGCCAGTATATGCGCCTGTTCAACGACATGGTGTCGTCGATCCTGGGCTGCGACAAGCCGGTGATTTGCCGCGTCAACGGCATGCGCATCGGCGGCGGGCAGGAAATCGGCATGGCCTGCGACTTCTCGGTAGCGCAAGACCTGGCCCGCTTCGGCCAAGCCGGTCCCAAGCACGGCTCGGCCCCCATCGGCGGCGCCACCGACTTCCTGCCGGTCATGATCGGCTGCGAGCAGGCGATGGTTTCAGGCAGCCTGTGCGTGCCCTGGTCGGCCCACAAGGCCTATCGCACCGGCATCATCATGGACGTCGTGCCCGGCCTGAAGGTGGACGGCAATTACGTGCCCAATCCGCTGGTCATCACCGACCGCTATCTCGACGAATTCGGCCGCATCATTCTGGGCGAACCCAAGACCGGCGACGACCTGAAAAAGGGCAAGGAAATCCTGTCCAAAGGCGTGGTCGATCTGTCGGCCCTGGACGCCAAGGTCGATGAGCTGTGCGGCATGATCTTGCACACCTTCCCCGATTGCTTCACCAAGACCATCGTGGAATTGCGCAAGCCCAAGATCAACGCCTGGAACGCCAACAAGGAAAACAGCCGCGACTGGCTGGGCCTGAACATGATGACCGAGGCCCGCACCGGTTTCCGCGCCTTCAACGAAGGCCCCAAGGACAACCGCGAAATCGATTTCGTGGCCTTGCGCCAAGCCCTGGCCGCTGGCGTGCCCTGGACGGCAGAACTGGTCGAAAGTCTGATGCCAAAGGCGTGATGTGATGAGCGACACCCCCTTGAAGGTTACGCTGGACCGCGATGGAAGGCTGCTTCGGCTGCGCTTGAATCAGCCGAAAGCCAACATCGTGGATGCCGCCATGATCGCAGCCCTGTCCAAGGCGCTGGCCGATCATGCTGGCCACAAGCATTTGCGCGCCGTTCTTCTTGAACATGAAGGGCCGCATTTCAGCTTCGGCGCCAGCGTGGCCGAACATATGCCCGATCAGTGCGCCATGATGCTGAAATCGCTGCACGCCCTGATCTTGCAGATGGTTGCCTATCCGGCCCCGATCCTGGTTGCCATCAAGGGGCAATGCCTAGGCGGCGGCCTGGAAGTGGCGCTGGCCGGACATCTGATGTTCGTGGCCAACGACGCCAAGCTGGGGCAACCGGAAGTTCAACTGGCGGTGTTCGCGCCAGCCGCCTCGTGCCTGCTGCCCGAGCGCATGCCCAGGGCCATCGCCGAGGACATGCTCTATTCGGGCCGCTCGATCACCGGCGCCGAGGCCGCGGCCTTTGGTTTGGCCAATTCGGCCAGCGAAGATCCCGAAGCAGCGGCGCTGGCCTATTTCGACGCCACGCTGGCCAAACATTCCGCATCGACCCTGCGCTTTGCGGTTACCGCCGCCCGCGCGGACTTGGTCGAGCGCGTCGCCAAACGCATCGCCTTTGTCGAAGAGCTTTACCTGAAAGGTTTGATGGCAACCAAGGATGCCGTCGAAGGTCTCACCGCTTTTGTCGAAAAACGTCCCGCCCGCTGGGAGGATCAATAATCATGGGAACGCAAGAAATCGTCGCCAAGTGCCAGGCCATTTTCGAGGACTTGAACTTCACGCATGCCCGCGAATGGAAAAAGGCCGCCCCCAACCGCAAGGTCATCGGCTTCATGCCGGTCTATGTGCCGCTTGAACTCATCCATGCCGCCAACGCCCTGCCGCTCGGCATCATGGGCGGCGGCGACCAGATGGAAGTGATCCACGGCGACGCCTACTATCAGTCCTATATTTGCCGCATTCCCAGGTCCACCATCGAACTGGGCGTCACGGGCCGTCTTGATTTCGTCGATATGATGCTGTTCCCCTTCGTTTGCGACGTTATCCGCAATCTGTCGGGCATCTGGAAGATGATGTTCCCGAATGTGGTTTCGCGCTTCTTCGACACGCCGCAAAATTTCGAAGAGAAGATCGGCGGCACCTATTACGAACACGAGTTGCTGGAACTGAAGGAAGCCATCGAGCAGACGACCGGCAACAAGATCACCGACGAGGCGCTTAGGAACTCGATCAAGCTCTACAACGAGAACCGCAAGCTGATCTGGGGCCTGTACGACGCCCGCGCCAAGGAACCCTGGAAGTTCCCGACCTGGGAGCTGTACGTCATCATGCGCGCCGGAATCATGATGCCGGTCGAAGAGCACAACCAAATCCTCAAGGATTATGCCGCCGCCGCCCATCAGGAAGACCGCCCCAAGCGCGACAATTCCAGAATCGTGCTGAACGGTTCCTTCTGCGAGCAGCCGCCCCTGAACCTGATCAAGTCCATCGAAATGGCGGGCTGCTACGTTGTCGATGACGACTATGTGCTGGTCAACCGCTTCTTGACCTCGGACGTGCCGGTGGAAGGCGATCCGCTCAAGAATCTGTCGCTGACCTACATCAAACATTCGGTGGAAACCGCCTGCAAATACGTGCCGAAGGAAGAGGACAAGGGACAGTATCTGGTGGAGCGCATCAAGAAGTGCGGCGCCGAAGGCGTGATCTTCGCGGCCCCCAGCTTCTGCGACCCCGCCCTTCTCGACCGCCCGATGCTGTCGCACCGCGTGACCGAGAACAACATCCCATCGATCTCGTTCAAATACGCAGAAAATTCCGGCCAGATGCAGCCCATTCGCGAACAGGCAGGAACCTTCGCCGATTCGATCAAGTTGTGGAACTAGGGAGGCCGCCATGAGCGCCGACAAGAACGTCATCAAAGAAGAATCGATGATCATCCAAAAAGAGATGATCTCCAGAAACTACGACGCCATCACCAGCAAGATGGAAACCGGTCGAAAAATGGCCAGCACCTTCGTGCCCGGCAACTTGAACGAACTGGTGCGCTGCTTTGACATGTTGAACAACCTGCCGGAAATCAACGCCATTCAGGCAGGCATGCGCAAACTGACGGGCGGCTACATCATGGAAGCCGAAAAGGGCGGCCATTCCGAAGACGTCTGCACCTATGTGAAGGCCGACATCGGACAGTTGGGCAAGGGCAACATCGCGCCCAACGGCAAGCCCTACCCCGACCCCGACGTGCTGCTGCTGTCCTACACCGGCTGCTACACGTTCATGAAGTGGTTCGAGCTGTTGCGCGAACAGTACAAGTGCCCGACCGTCATGATCCACGTCCCCTATCAGGGCGACGGCCATTGGACCATGAACATGCGCGATTACATCGTCAAGCAGTTGAAGGAAGAGGTCATCCCCACCTTCGAGAAGATTTCGGGCGTCAAGTTCGACATCGACAGACTTCGCGAGATGATGGCCCTGTCGGCCAAGGCGGAAGACGATCTGGTCTGGGTGATCGAGACCGCCAAGCACAAGCCCTCGCCCATCGACGCCTATTTCGGCGCCGTCTATTACGTGGGGCCGATCTTCTCGGCCTTCCGCGGCACGCAGGAAGCCGTCGATTACTACAAGGTGCTGAAGAAGGAAATCCAGTACCGCATCGACAACAAGATGGGACCCATCACGCCGGAAGGCGAGATGAAGGAGCAGAAGTACCGCATCGTCGTCGAAGGCCCGCCCAACTGGACCAACTTCCGCGAATTCTGGAAGATGTTCTACGACGAAGGCGCTGTTGTGGTCGCCAGCTCGTACTCGAAGGTCGGCGGCACCTACGACATGGGCTTCCGCCACGATCCCAAGAACCCGCTGGAAAGCCTGGCCGAGTACTGCCTGGGTTGCTACACCAACCGCAACCTGCCCACCCGCGTGGAAATTCTCGAGAAGTACATCAACGACTATGAAGCCGACGGCTTGCTGACCAACTCGATCAAGAGCTGCAACAGCTTCTCGGCCGGTCAGTTGATGATGATGCGCGAAGTCGAGAAGCGCACCGGCAAGCCCGGCGCCTTCATCGAAACCGATCTGGTCGATCCGCGCTATTTCTCGGCGGCCAACGTCAAGAACCGTCTGGAAAGCTATTTCCAGATGATCGAGCAGAAGCGTCGCGGCGTGAAGTCGGCCGCCTGAGGAGGAACTGAAATGCGTTGCTTTATCGGAATCGACTTAGGCTCGACCACGACCAAGTCCGTGCTGATGGACGAGAACATGAAGGTTCTTGGCCGCGGCATCACCGGGTCGCGCTCGAACTATGACATCGCGGCCGCCGTGACCAAGCAGGAAGCCAAGATCGGCACCCGCTTCACGCTGTTTCGCGACAAGCTGGCCAGCAACGGCAAGGCCCAGGACGCCGAGCATCTGATCGGCGACCTTGAGCGCACCTTCCGCATGGAACAGTTCCTGTACATGTTGTCGGAACTGGAAAGCACCTGCGACGGTTTCGTTTCAGGCCCCCGCGTGGTGGGCAAGGAAAAGGCCATCCGCGAAGCCTTGGACGCCGTGTTCAAGAATTTGCGCCAGGAAGCCATCGGCATTTACGGCCCCAATGCGGCGCGCAAGTCGGACTTCTTTCGCGACATCGCCGGTTCGCGCTATATGGCGCTGGCCCAAGACATCGCCAAGCAGGCCGATCTCAACTTCGATCTGCTGGTCAACATCTACGACAAGTCGATCAACGAGATCGAAAACCGCATGTCGTCGGACGATGACGTCTCCAAGTGGTTCGTGAAGGCCCTCGACCGCGTTTTGGCCGACGGCAGCACGCTGAACAAGGAAAACATCACCTCGGCGATGAACGACACGCTGTCGATCCCCTTGGATGAAACCTATGTCGTCGGCACCGGCTATGGCCGCGTGCGCCTGCCCTTCCCCAAGGAGCATATCCGTTCGGAAATCCTGTGCCACGGGTTGGGCGCGCATATGATGTATCCGGGTACCCGCACCGTGCTGGACATCGGCGGCCAGGACACCAAGGGCATCCAGGTCGATGATCAAGGCATCGTCGAGAACTTCCAGATGAACGACCGCTGCGCTGCCGGCTGCGGACGCTATCTCGGTTACATCGCCAACGAGATGAACATGGGTCTGCATGAATTGGGGCCGATGGCGATGAAGGCCAACAAAGTGTCTCGCATCAATTCGACCTGCACGGTGTTCGCGGGCGCCGAGTTGCGCGATCGCCTGTCGCTGGGCGAAAAGCGCGAAGACATTCTGGCCGGTCTGCACCGCGCCATCATTCTGCGCGCCATGTCGATCCTGTCCAGGGCTGGCGGTGTGCGGGACGAATTCACCTTCACCGGCGGCGTGGCCAAGAACGACGCGGCCGTGCGCGAACTGCACAAGCTGGTCGAAGAGAATTACGGCAAGCTGAAGATCAACATCGACCCCGACTCTATTTATACCGGGGCCTTGGGCGGCGCCACCTTCGCGCACCGCGCCTGCAATTGAGCTGAAAGGAAACCGCCAAGATGAGCACGCTTTACACTGCGGGTATCGATATCGGCTCGGGCGCCGTGAAGGCCGTCGTTTTCAAGCATGAGAACGGCAAGGAAAGCTGGATCGCCAAGCGGGTCGAACGCATCCGCACCCGCGATCCCCTGCTTCTCGCCCGTGAACTGTTCGATGGCGTCCTGGCCGATGCCGGAGTCAAGGAATCCGACATCGCCTATATGGCGACCACGGGCGACGCCGAGAATCTGAAGTTCTCGACCGGTCACTTCTATTCCATGACCACGCATGGGCGCGGCGGCCTTTATCTGGTTCCTGAAGCCCGCGCCGTACTGGATGTGGGCGCCTTGAACGGACGCGCCATCCGGGTCGATCAACGCGGCAAGGTCGAAAATTACCGCATGACCAGCCAGTGCGCCTCGGGGTCCGGCCAGTTCCTGGAAAATATTGCCCGTTACTTAGGCATCGCCCAGGACGAAATCGGATCGCTCTCAAAACAGGCAGACAATCCCGAGAAAGTATCGTCGATCTGCGCCGTGCTGGCCGAAACCGACGTTATCAACATGGTGTCACGCGGCATCACTGCCCCTAACATCTTGAAAGGCATTCATCTTTCCATGGCAACCCGACTGGCCAAACTTTTGAAGACCATCGGCACCAAGGACGGCGTGACGGTCATGACCGGCGGCCTTGCAATTGACGAAGGGCTGATCGGCGCTTTAAACGAAGCTCTGGTCGAGGAAAAGATGAACATAGTTGTCAAAGGCCACTCAGATTCGATATATGCAGGCGCAATCGGTGCCGCGCTCTGGGGTGCCTTCCGCCATGAAAAGCTGGCCCGTCTGGGGCAGTTGGCCACGGCGGCCTGATAATCGTTCGCACTAACGCAAGGACCAAGAAACATGGCTCTGTTGATTAACGAAGATTGCACCTGCTGTGACGCCTGCGTGCCCGTCTGCCCGAACAAGGCGATTTCGGCTGGCGACGTCATCTATCTCATCGATCCGGCCAAGTGCACGGAATGCGTGGGCGCGGAAGACAGCCCGCAGTGCCAGTTGGTCTGTCCGGCCGATTCCATCGTGCAGGACCCCAAGCATGTCGAGACGAAGGATCAGTTGGAAGCCAAGTACAAGTCGCTGCACTGAGCATTCAGACCAAGGCCGTTAGCCTTAAAAGGGCCGGGCGATTGCCCGGCCCTTTATTGTTGTTCGGAACTCTCGCCCCGGCATTCCAGACTTTCCGCATGGCAACGCCACGTATTGCCGCCCGACGATTTCGCCCGGTACATGGCGATGTCGGCCATCCGCAACAGATCGTCTAGGGTTTGAGCGTCATCGGGAAAAATGGCGATGCCGATGCTGCAAGCGCGGCCATGGCGGATATCCTCGGCGATCAGCGGCTGCTTGAAAATATCCAGAATGCGCCTAGCCAGATCGGCGGCGCCGGTGATGGCGGGAAGATTCTCGGCCATGATCAGAAATTCATCGCCGCCAAAACGGGCCAGACTGTCGCTTTCGCGCAGAACCCCCTTCAATCGCTCGGAAACGGCCAGGAGCAGCCGGTCTCCGGCCTCGTGGCCCAAGGTCTCATTGACTTCCTTGAACCCGTCCAGATCCAAAAGAAGAACCGCTGACCGCGTTTCGTGACGCCGCGCCAAAGCCAGAGCGTGCGACGCCCGCAAATTGAACGACGCCCGATTGGGCAGGCCGGTCAAACTGTCGGTGTGCGACAGATAGGCGATGCGGTCCAGCATGCCCTTGACTTCCTGCTTGACCGCCGCCACCTCGCCCAGGCCGTCGGGAACGTCTTCTCCGGCATCAAGGCTGGCTTTTCCCAAATATTTGATGTCATGGGCCAAATGCTTGAGCGGGCGGGAAACATAGACATGGAGCATGACATAGACCACCCCCATCAAAGCAGCTCCGCTGATCGCCAGAACCAGCAAGGCCACATTCAGCGTTTCTCGGCCCAGCTTGACATGCTGACGATCAAAGGTGGTCTTCAGAAGCATCGCAGGGTGCCCGCTTAGATCGTACAACGATGCCGTGGCGATCAATTTGTCGCCCGCAGAATCCAGGCTGAGGCGAATATCACCCGGCGTCAAAACGGACAAGAGGCGCGCGTCTTCGGAATCCCTGCTTATCAACGCAGCCGCAAGACCGCTGACCTGACTGCCGGTTCTTTTGCTCAAGGCCACGAAATGGCGGTCGTCTAGCAATTTCCCAACGATCAGATAGCCGCGCAAAGGGCCTTGGAAATGGCTGGTCACGATGGGCCTGGATGCGATCAGCATCAGCCCCAAGGGGGTTTCGATGAAACCCGTCAGGCCGATGTCGATTTCCTTCAAGGCCAGAACGGGGCTGTCCAGCGGCAATTGCTGTCCGGGAAAAAGCGGATGCGGCTTGGGCGCCGAATTGTTCGGATCAAGGGCGCGCCCCCAAACAGTGCGGCCCTCTGTATCAACGAACCACATCAACGCCAAACGCTGCTCGAACATTACTTTCGTTTCAAGATTTCCGGCAATGAAAGCATTGTTGCGGTCCTGCACGAAGGCGTAGACGTCGTCCCAGGCGGCCCAATCGGTGGCAAAGCGATCCAAGAGGACAAGTTCGTTCTCCAACTCGGCGCGCACGCGGCGCATGTCCTCGCGGGCATGCATGTCGTCCAAGCCCTCAAAGCTAGGAAAGACGACCCGGTGCAAAACGAAAGCGTCGATGGCCAGAAAAACGATCAGGGCCGCAGCTACCAATGCGCCGACACGGTTGGCGATCGTCATGTGCTTTGGCCCCGAACCTACTCATTGCTGGGAAAACTTGGTTGACGGGGAAGCGTAGACCCGTTCAGGGGACAACTCAAGATAACGGACAAAAAAAAGGAAGCGCGGAGGAGAGCCTCCGCGCTTCTAGGTTATCCGCATCCAGCGGCCAGGTCAGACGACCCGGCGGGAGAAGGAGAGACGCTGGGAGGGATAGAAGCCGCAACGCTTCAGGAAAGCGAGTAACTGGAAATTGTCCCATTGGACGGTGGTCGTCACCTGCTCGACCTTGAGCGAAGACAGGTTGGACAGAAGTTGGCTGAGAAGCGCCCGGCCCACATCGCGCCCGGAAAAGGCAGGCGACACGCCCATGGTTTCGATAACCGCCGTGGCCTCGGTGCGGCCGAATTCGCCGTAATCGACGCGGGCCATGAGAAAACCTGCGAAACCGCCTTCCAACTCGGCGACCAGCGAAACCCGCACGCCGGATTCCCGGATCACCTCGGCCATCTTGCGCTTGTAGAAGGCCGTGCGGTCGCGCCCGGTGATCTTCTTGTCGATCGCGATGACGCCGGAAAGATCGGCATCGGTCATCGAGCGCACGGGGACGCGGTCGCGAGAAAGCGCTTCGAAATCGTCAGCCGACGGGTCGGACAGATTGAGTTCCTGCGAAACGGGAGGCATTTGATTGCGGGGCATGCTGTCGTCTCCTTGGAACTTAGAAGTCGGCGGGCAGGCTGACCGAGCGCTCGAGCGCCAGTCGAGGAGCCAGTTGGAAGCCCGAAGCGATGAAGAAGCTGATCAGGTCCTGTTCAGCGATCGCCGCCTGGGTCTGCAATTCCATGACGCCCTTGCTTTTCAAGGCTGCGTCCAAACTGGCCACCAGGGTTTTGGCAAGACCGGCTCCTCTGGAACGGGGATCGACGCCCAAAGCATCCATCACGGCAACCGGGGCGTTGCCGCCAAATTCGCCGTCCAGGATGTAGCCCATCAGAAAGCCCTTCATCTGGCCGCCGATTTCGGCACCCAGGGCTATGAAAGAGGAGGCGTCGTTCGCCATCGCCTTCATGCGCTTCTCATAGAAACCGCGCCGGGAATGGCCGGTAATCTTCTGGTCCAGCGCCACAATGGCGTCCAGATCGCCAGCCGTTAAAGGCCGCACCTTGGCTTGATCTGCCATGCCGTTGACTCCCCTGATGCAAGACCGCCCGGCCCGGCTTGACTTGGTCATCGGCACGGGCTAGCCTTGGAAAGCAATAATTCGGTACCCTAATGCCTATTTAAAAGCGAGTCAAGGGGGCTTCTATGGCAGCGCAACAAAATCCAAACGAACCTAAGTGCGTGTATCGGGGCTTCGGCTTTGAAGGGCGACTAGCCGTCGTCACCGGCGGGGTGCGAGGTCTGGGGCGGGCCATTTCCGACGCCCTGGCGGCAGCCGGAGCCGAGGTTCACGCCTTCGACTGGGACGTGTCCGGCGCCGAACAGGCCCCCTTCCAGGTCCATAAGGTCGATGTTTCAAGTTCGGCCAGCGTTGCCGCCGCCATGGCCGCCCTGCCCCGCCCCCCCGACCTGCTGGTCAACAATGCGGGCATCACCAGGGACAAGCGCATCGTGAATATGAGCGACGAGGATTGGAACGCCGTGATCGGCGTCAACCTGACGGGCGCTTTCAACATGATCCGCGCGGCAGCGCCCGGCATGAGCGAAAAGAAATTCGGGCGCATCGTCAACATCGCCTCGATCAACGGCATTCGCGGCAAATTCGGCCAAGCCAATTACACGGCGGCAAAAGCGGGCCTGATCGGACTGACCAAGACGGCCGCCCGCGAACTGGGCGCCAAGGGCATCACCGTCAACGCCATTGCGCCGGGCATGATCCTAACCGACATGACGCTGGCCTTGGACGAGCAGTTCCGCCAGAAAGCCTTGGATGAAACGGTCCTGAAGGCATTGCCTGCTGCCAACGACCTCGCCAACGCCGTCGTGTTCTTCCTGTCGGATGCCGCTAAATTCGTAACCGGCCAAGTGATGAAAGTCGATTCCGGACAGTATATTTAATCGCGAAATCGGCTATAATTTCCCTGCCACGTCCCCGTTTGAAGGGACGGCAATGAGAGGGACGGTTTTTGCGGCAAGCGCTTTTGATTCTGGCGGCCCTGTTCGCCCTGTTTCCAGGCTGCCCCGCCAGGGCGGCCAGCGACAACCAGCTTCCCGAAATGCTGCTGGCCGCCATGCCGCAGACAATCGATATACGCAAGGCCAGCGGCCATGACGGCTGGTGGCAGGAGCCGCCGGAATTCCTGGGCCGTCTCGACCCCGCCACTGGCTTGCGCACGCTGGTTTTGCAATCATTCCGCCTGCCCGAACAAGGAACGCGCGAACGGATCATGATGGCGATCTCGGCCTATGTCTCGCCCGAGGCCGCGCATGCCCGCTTTAACGACATGGAGCCGCAAGACAACCGCGCTTATGGGCAGTCGCAAACGCTGTCGCAGACGCATAAATCCGAGCAGATGCGCCTGCATTCGATGGCTAGGCCGCGCGGCCAAACCCTGCGCGTCCAGGAAGGGCGCTACATTCTGCGCGTAACCCATTGGACCGACGGTTTGCCGATGACGCCAGCACAGATGGCGCAATTGACCACCCTGTCGATCGACCGCCTGTCCGATTTGGATCATGAAAAACGCCCGTTGCCAGCGCCGCCGCCATTGGCCAAACACCTACCCCAGGAAACGCAGCGGCTTGCCCGGCCATTAGGAACAGCGGCGGGCCCCATGGAATGGGCGGCCTTCGACCGCGCCCTGGGCGAAAACGTGCCCGATCTCGGTTTGAAGGATTTTCTGGACAAAGCCGCAACGCCGCCGACGATAGCGCTTCGCCGCTGGCCATTGACCACGGCGCCGCCCGGTCAAGTGGTGGATGCGATGCTTTTCAGAATGGCGGATGCCAAATCGGCCTTGCGCTATCTGGTCCTGGATCGCGAGAATCGCTTGCTCGAGCGTTCGCTTCTTTCGCCGATGGCCAAACTGCCTTCCTACATGGAACTGAGTTCGGGTGAGCGCGGCGCAAAAATTTCGCTGGTCTTCGCCAAAGAACGAACCGTCGGCGTTCTGACTTGCGGCGCGCCCTACTCTTTTACTGCGGAAGAATGCAAGCCCGCACTTTTGGAACTGGCCGAAATCATCGCCGCTTCGCTAAATCAGTGATGCGAACAAGCGACATCACTTCCGGTGACGCCCCACCAATTTCATCATGGTATCCAGGGTGATGGAATGGAAGGTGGCGCGTTCGATGGCCTCGACCTCTTCGATCACCTGCGTCAACGCCAAGCCTTCCGGCGTGTCGTCTCCCGGTTCGCGCTCGCCCGAGGAAACGGTCTCAACCGTCTCGAACAGGCGGATCACGTCGAGAAGAGTCGTGCGCTTGGCGTTTCCCGAAAAACGATAGCCGCCGCCCGCCCCGCGCACGGCTTCCACCAGCCCCTCGCGCCCCAGGCTTCGCAACACTTTGGCCAAATGGTTGGTGGAAATGTCATATTTTTCCGCAATTTCGTTGGCGGACAACTGGCGCTTGGGATCGCTGGCCAATTCCAAAACGGCGTAAAGGGCGCAACGCGTGGCTTTTTGAAGCCTCATGATTCAAGTTCCGTCTCAAGCTGGATGTAATGGCTGGCCATCATGCCCTGACTGCGGAAAAAGCTCATGACCAGTTCATTCTTGTGAGAAACCGTGGTGCGCACCGTATGCACGCCGTATTTGCGAAACCCGTCGCAAATGGCTTGGTAAAGCGCCGTGCCGACGCCCGTTTGGCGGCCTTCGGAATCGACATTGATGCCGAAGATCCAACCACAGGGCGGAGAATCGAATTCCCAGGCCCGAACCTCGCCCATGATGTAGCCCAAGAGCTTCTTGTTGGCATCCTCGGCCAACAAGAAGTACCGGCCCTTTCGCCGACCGCCATAGCGTTCAAAAACATCCTGCCAGTAATCGGGCTTGGCTATTCCAGAAATCCGCTCGTCCAGGGCGGCCACGGCGGGAAGATCTTCGCCAGTCACCGTCCGAATGTCAAAAGCGCGGTCATCCGAAGATGAGAGCTTCATAATAAACGTTTTCCCCCTCGACGAATCGCACACAGGTTGACAGCATGGCCTCAAGGCGACAAACTGTAAATAGGTAACTCAGTACCGAATTGCGCACTGGGATTCAGCCTGTCCGGAAGCGGCACATGACACGGGGAGCCAAAACCATGGAAGACCATAGCATCCGAATCGAGAAGCAGAACGCGCCGAGCCAGCTTCATTTCGCTCCGGTCTTCAACGTGGCCATCCACTTCATCGACCGGCACCTGAAGGAAGGGCGCGCCAACAAACTGGCCATCCGTTCCGATGCGGGCGACGTTACCTACGGCCAACTGGCCGCCAATGTAAACCGGGCTGCCAATGCGCTGCGCTCACTTGGAATCGTGCCCGGCCAGCGGATGCTGATGGTGGTCAAGGATTGCGCGGAATTCTTCTACCTTTTTTGGGGCGCCATCAAAGCGGGCGTGGTGCCCGTTCCCCTGAACACGCTGCTTAGGGCTGGCGACTACGCCTATATGATCGAAGATTCGGGCTGCGCCGCCTTTGTCTATTCCCAAGAATTCGCCGCCGAATGCGAGGCCGCTCTGGCGGCGGCCAAATCCAGGCCCCAGCATGTTTTCAAAGTCGCCGCCTTCAGCGAATTGGCATCCAATGCGGGAGACCAATTCACCGCCCATCCGGCCACCGCGACCAGCGAATGTTTCTGGAACTATTCCTCCGGTTCGACGGGCCGCCCCAAGGGAACCGTGCATTGCCACCGCGACATTCCCATCACCGCGCAATGCTACGCCGTGGATGTCATCGGCGCCAAGGAAAGCGATGTTTTCTTCTCGGCCGCCAAATTGTTCTTCGCCTATGGCATGGGCAATGGCATGACCTTCCCTCTGTGGGTAGGCGGCACCGCGGTGCTGCTGGAGCCGCGCCCGACGCCGGAAAGCACCTTCGCCGCCATCGAAAAATTCAAGCCGACCCTGTATTTCGGCGTCCCCACCCTTTACGCCGCGCAATTGGCTTCGATGGAAACGACCAAACCCGACCTGTCGTCGATACGCTATTGCGTATCGGCGGGCGAGGCCTTGCCCGCCGATATTTTCCGCCGTTGGAAAGAAGCCACTGGCCTGGACATTCTGGACGGCATTGGATCGACCGAGGCCTTGCACATCTTCATCTCGAATCGCCCGAACGACATCAGCCCCGGCACGTCGGGACGCATCGTTCCGGGCTATGAGGCGAGAATCGTTTCCGAGGACGGAAAAATCCAGCCGCCGGGAGAATCGGGCAAGCTGCATATTCGCGGCCTATCGACCGCCGTCTATTATTGGAACCAGCCGGAAAAGACCAAGGACACCATGCTGGGCGACGGCTGGCTGAATACCGGCGACACCTACATCATGACCCAGGATGGGCATTTCCAATATTGCGGACGCTCGGACGACATGATGAAGGTGGGCGGCATCTGGTGTTCGCCCTTCGAGATCGAAGCCAAGTTGGTCGAGCATCCCAAGGTGTTGGAAGCGGCCATCGTGGGGCGCGGCGACGATGACGGGCTGGTCAAGCCCGAAGCCTGGATCGTGCTAAAGGATCAGCGCGATTCATCGGAAAACACCGAAGCCGAGCTGCGCGAACATTGCAAGAAAGGGTTGGCGCCGTACAAATATCCGCGCTGGTTCCACTTCGTCGAAGAGTTGCCCAAGACGGCAACCGGCAAGATCCAACGATTCAAGCTGCGCCAGCATTGATGCGAAGCAAGCTCGTTTCCTTAAAAGAGGCGGTGGCCGGTTTCATCAAGGACGGCGACCGCCTAGTGATCGGAGCCAGTCTCGAGGCCGCCATTCCCTTTGCAGCCACCTTCGAGTTGATCCGCCAGGGCAAGCGCCAATTAGACCTGATCGCCCCCATCTCCGACGCTTCGGCCGACATGCTGATCGGCGCCGGATGTGCTGGCAGCATTACCGGGGCCTGGGTGGGCAATGTTTCCGGCGGGCTTGGGCATAATTACCGGCGCGCCATGGAGCAAGGAATCCCGCATCCTCTGAAGGTCAACGATTTCTCGAACTTCTCGCTGGCCATGGCCCTGATGGCGGGCGCTTATGGCATGCCCTTCGTGCCTGTGCGCTCGCTTTTAGGGTCCGACATCACACAATCGAACCCCGACCATAAGATTTTGCAGAATCCATTAAGCGAAGCCCCCGACCCCGTGGTTCTGGTCAAGCCGTTGGTTCCCGACGTCGCCATCTTTTCTGTGCCGCGCTCGGATGTTTTCGGCAACGCGCATTTCTGGGGCAGCCTTGGCGTGGTGCAGGAAGCGGCGCTGGCCGCCAAAAGCGTGATTCTGCTGGCCGACGAGATCGTGGAACCCGCCGTCATCGCATCCGATCCCAACCGGGTGATCTTTCCCGGCTTCAAGGTTAAAGCCGTGGCGCATGAACCGGCAAGCCAATATCCGTCGCCGATGACGGGATGCTGGAAACGCGACAACGCCTTCTTCAACGATTACCATCAACGGTCCAGAGATCGCGAAGGCTATCTGGCTTGGCTTGAGGAATGGGTGCTGTCGCAAGCCGATCACGCGGCCTTGCGCGCCAAGCTGGGCAAACGCCTGGATGAATTGCGCATCAAGGGAACGGCCCTTGCCGCCCCCGCCAACTTTGCGTCGGAGTGAGCGGCATGTCTTCTGGATATTCCACGCAAGAACTGATGATCATCGCCAGCGCCCGCGAGATCAAGGACGGCGAAGTGGTGTTCGTCGGCATGCGCCTGCCGATTACCGCCTTTGGCGTGGCGCGTCTGACGCACGCCCCCAACGCGGTCGGCTTGTTCGAAGTGGGGATCGCCCGCTTTGAACCCGCAAAAGACATGCTTTACACCATGAGCGATCCGCCCAATCAACTGAATGCCGCTTGGTGTACCGGCACCATGCAGGTGATGGGATTGCTGCAAGGCGGCCAGGTGGATGCAGGCTTCATCGGCGGGGCCGAGATCGACCGCTTCGGCAACATCAACACCAGCTATATCGGCGGCCATAGACAGATGAAGACAAAACTACCTGGATCGGGCGGCGCCGCCGACATCGCCGCCATGTCCAAGCGTCTGCTCGCCATCATGAATCATGAGCCGCACCGGCTGGTGCGGCGCGTCGGTTACATCACCTCGCCGGGCGGGCTGGATGGCGGAGACTCGCGCCGAAAGGCCGGGTTGCGCTGGGGCGGCACCGGAGCCGTGATCACCGACCGCGCCATCTTGAAGCCGCATGGCGAGGATGGGGAATTGCATCTGTTCAGCATCCATCCCGGCCACACGGCCGACGAGGTGAAAAAACACACAGGGTGGGATTTGAAAGATCATCCCGACCAGATGCAAACCCCCGAACCCACGCCCATCGAGATGGATGCCTTGCATGCTATCGACCGCGACGGCTTCTGGCGCAGCTGATCAGGCCATCACAACAGATATTTTTGAATTTTTCCTTGCGGGTACGCAGCGTTACGGCTGGACCCGGCCCTTGGATTCGGGCAGGCTTCAAAAGGTCGGTCAGACTAAATGGGGATGCAAAGCCGCTTTTGCAAATCCCCTTGCATCTGCCCGGGACTTGTTTATAACCTTAATGACGCATTTCGGTATTAAAATACTGCTTTAACCTGGGCACGCCCCAAAACTGTATCACGTCCGAACCAACGGACAGATTCAAACGGTCACTTTTCGGGAGGACTCCATATGACGTTTCTGACTACGCCCGTATCCCGCCGACGCCTGTTGGCTGGCACTGCCGCCGGTGCCGCGGCTGTTTCCACTTTCACCCCCACCCGCTTCGCGATTGGCCAAACGGCCAAGCTGAAGATCGGCCTGATGCTGCCCTACAGCGGCACCTACGCATCGCTTGGCAACAACATCACCGACGCCTTCAAGCTGCGTTTGGCCGAAGTTGGCGGCAAGCTGGGCGGCCGCGAAGTCGAGTTCGTACAGCTCGATGACGAATCCGCTCCGCCCAAGGGCAAGGACAACGCCGCCCGCCTCGTCACCAAGGACAAGGTCGATGTGCTGGTCGGCACCGTGCATTCCGGCGTCGCCATGGGCATGGCCGCCGTGGCGCGCGAAGAAAACGTGCTGTTGGTGGTGCCCAATGCGGGCGCTGGCGACATCACGGGCAAGATGTGCGCGCCCAATATTTTCCGCACGTCGTTCTCGAACTGGCAGCCCGGCTATGCCTGCGGCCCCGCCATGATGAAGGACGGCAAGAAGAACGTCGTGACCATGACCTGGAACTATCCGGCAGGCCACGAGCAGATCGGCGGTTTCAAGGAATCCTACACTGCCGCCGGCGGCAAGGTCGTCAAGGAAATCCTCCTCGACTTCCCCAAGGTCGAATTCCAGACCTACCTGACGGAAATCGCCGCCCTGAAGCCGGACGCCGTGTTCGTCTTCTTCTCGGGCGACGGCGCGGTCAAGTTCATCAAGGACTACGCGGGCGCTGGCCTTAAGGGCAAGATTCCGCTTTACGCCACCGGCTTCCTGACCGACGGCGTTCTGCAAGCGGTGGGCAACGATGCCGAAGGCATCCGCAACACGCTGCACTACGCCGACTCGCTCGACAACCCGGTGAACAAGAAGTTCGTTGCAGCCTTCAAGGCGATGACCAAGCGCGATGCCGACGTCTTCGCCGTGCAGGGCTACGACACCTGTTCGCTGCTGGCGACCGGTCTTGAAGCCGTCAAGGGCGACATCAAGGCAGGGGCTACGCTGTATTCGACGATGCGCAACACCATCGTTGACAGCCCGCGTGGCAAGTTCACCTTCTCGGCTTCCCACAACCCGGTCCAAGACTTCTACATGCGTGAAGTCCGGGGCGGCAGGGATGTCGTGCTGGGCGTGGCCGTCAAGGCGCTCGCCGATCCCGCCAAGGGATGCACGATGGTCTGAGTCCATAACGGATCGAGATCCGCCGTCCCGTCAGGGGCGGCGGGTCCCTTTCCCGCCTGACAGCGCTTCTCGTTCCAAGCCCGGCCCATGGATATCAGTTACTATCTCATTCAAGCTCTGAACGGCATTCAGTACGGCTTTCTGCTTTTCCTTGTGGCAAGCGGGCTGACGCTGATTTTCGGCATCATGGGCATCATCAATCTGGCGCATGGCTCCTTCTTCATGATTGGAGCCTATCTGTGCTGGTGGCTCACTTCGCTGACCGGCAACCTCTTCCTGGGCATCTTGGCGGGCATTCCGCTGGCTGTGGCGCTAGGCCTGCTGATCGAGCGCTTCGGCATCGTTCACCTATACACCCGCGACCATCTCTATCAGGTGCTGTTCACCTATGGCCTGATTCTTATTTTCGGCGAGATGCGCAGCATCTTGTGGGGCAACGAAGTTCAGTCGGTGCAGATCCCAGAAATTCTTTCGGCCGCGATCCCACTGACCGACGTGCAGTCCTATCCGGTCTATCGCCTCTTCATCTCGCTGGTTTGCATGGCGCTGGCCGCGATGCTGTATCTGGTGGTTCAGCGTACCCGTTTGGGCATGACCATTCGCGCGGGCGCATCGAATCGCGAAATGGTGCAGGCCCTTGGCCTGGACATCGCCAAGCTGTTCGCCATTGTCTTTGCCTTGGGCGCCGCCCTTGCCGCTTTCGCCGGTATGGTGGCCGCCCCCGTGCAATCCGTTTTCCCCGGCATGGGAGATGAAATTCTGATCGTTTCGCTGGTCGTGGTCGTGGTTGGCGGCGTCGGCTCGATCAAGGGCGCCTTCCTGGGCGCCATGCTGATCGGACTGGCCGACACATTCGGCGCCGTCTTCCTACCCCATGGCGCGGGAACGGTGATCTACACCGTGATGGCGATCGTGCTTCTGTGGCGCCCTCAGGGCTTGTTTGGACGGACTTGATCGATGTACGTTCTTTCCCGCCCCGCTCTTGTCCTGCTGCTGATGATGGCGATCGGCCTTGGCTTTTATCCGTTGGTGGGCGACAGCTATTACATCCGCCTGCTGACAAAAATCATGGTGCTTGGCCTGTTCGCCATGAGCCTGGATCTGTTGATCGGCTTTACCGGATTGATCAGCCTGGGCCATGCCGCCTTCTTCGGCGTGGCCAGCTATGCCGTCGCTTGGTACATCGTCAAGGCGGGCGTCACCAGCCTGCTTCTGATTTTGCCGACGGCCATCGGCGCGTCGGCGGCCTGCGCGCTGGTCATCGGCTGGCTGTCCATCAGAACGGCGGGCATCTATTTCATCATGATCACGCTGGCCTTCGCCCAGATGCTGCACGCTTTCTTCAAGGATCAGAAGTACTGGGGCGGCACCGACGGATTCAATTTCTATGACAAGCCCCAGTTGGTTTTCGGCGATACGGTTCTGCTGGATCTCTCGAATCGCCTGACCCTTTATTATTTCACCTTTGCCATTCTGGTCTCCGCCTTCGTCTTCCTGATCGTGCTGTTGCGCTCGCCTTTCGGGCGCGCCATTCAAGGCGTGAAGGTGAACGAGGGGCGCATGCGCGCCATGGGCTACAACATCCGCCATCTGAAATTGATCAGTTTCATCATCGCCGGTTCGCTGGCTGGCGTTGCGGGCTTTCTTGAAGCGACGCGCACCGCCTATGTGAACCCGGAACTGATGTCCTGGCACATGTCGGGCAATGTCATGATCATGGTGATCCTTGGCGGCATGGGCACCTTGTACGGCCCGCTTCTGGGCGCTCTGGCCCTGACCCTGCTGGGCGACAATATTTCCAGCATGTGGGATCACTGGCTGCTCATCATGGGCGCCTTCGTCATCGCCGTCGTCATGTTCCTGCCTGAAGGAATCGCGGGACTGATCGAAAAAACGGCCAACCGCTTTAAGCGAAAACCTCCCCCCAAGGAGGAGACCGAGCCATGAGCGGATTTATCCTGGAAACTCAGAACCTGTCGCGCCATTTCGGCGCCTTGATGGCGGTCGATGACGTGACGCTCAGTTTCGAGCGTGGATTGGTGCACGCCGTACTTGGCCCCAACGGCGCAGGCAAAACGACGCTGATCAATCTGCTTTCGGGAGAAATTCTTCCCTCGTCGGGCAGCATTCGCTTCAAGGATTATGACATCACGAGCCTGCCCGCCAACGAAGTCAGCCATTTGGGAATTGGACGCAGCTTCCAGAAGACGAATATTTTTCCCAACTTCACCTGCTTCGAAAATTGCCGCCTGGCCGCCCAGTCGCGCATGAAGGGGGTTTTCCACTTCTTCAAACCGGCCCTTTCCTACAAGCGGATCAACGAGCTAGCCGAGAAGGGGCTTGAGATGTGCGGCCTGACCAAGCGGCGCGACACCCTAGCCCAAGCCATGAGCTATGGCGAGCAGCGCCAGCTTGAAATCGGCATGATGCTGGCCACCGAGCCGGAATTGCTGCTGCTCGACGAACCGCTGGCTGGCATGGGGGCCGAGGAATCCCTGAAGGTCATCGAGTTGCTGCGCAAACTGGCCAAGGAACACACGCTGATCCTGATCGAACACGACATGGACGCCGTTTTCGCCGTCGCCGACCGTTTGGCGGTGATGGTCAATGGACGTCTGCTGGAAACCGGCACGGTGGCCGAAGTGAGGGCCAGCAAGGCCGTGCAGGAAGCCTATCTGGGCAGCGACGAGGAGGGGCACTGACATGAACGCCGTCACCCCCATGATCGAAGTCGAGAATCTGCAAACCTATTACGGCGCCTCGCATGTGCTGCATGGCGTGTCCTTCCACGTCAATCCCGGTGAAACTGTTTGTCTGATGGGCCGCAACGGCATGGGCAAAACGACGACGCTGCGCTCGATCATCGGTCTGACCCCGCCGCGCCACGGCACGGTGAAGGTCGAGGGAACCAATGTCACCGGCTGGCCCGCTCATCGAGTGGTCAAGAAAGGCATCGCCTTCGTTCCTGAAAACCGCGGCATCTTTCCCAACCTGTCGGTGCGCGAGAATTTGATCATGGCGTCCAGGCCCAACCGCCAAGGGCGCGTTGACTGGAGTTTCGAGCGTGTGGTCGAGACCTTCCCGCGCCTGGGCGAACGGCTCGACAACATGGGCAATCAGCTTTCCGGCGGCGAACAGCAGATGCTGACCATCGGCAGGGCACTGATGACCAACCCCGACCTTTTGATTCTCGACGAGGCGACGGAAGGCTTGGCCCCATTGATCCGCAAGGAAATCTGGTCGGTGATCAAAACCATCAAGGCGACAGGCATTGCCTCGATCGTGGTTGACAAGGATGTAAAGTCGCTGCTGGAAATCAGTGATCGCGGACTGATCATGGTCAAGGGCCGCATCGTCCATGACGGACCCGCCGCCGAACTGGCCGCCAATCCCGAGCTGCATGTGCGTTATCTGGGCGTTTGATCTTGTCTGATTGTTCGCCCGACGGGCTGGCCTATGAATCCACGCTCACCTGCCCATCCTGCCAACATCGCTGGATGGAAGTCATGCCCGCCAATGCCTGCATTCAATGGAGCGACTGCCCCGCCTGCGGCGCCAGACTGAAGCCGAAGGCCGGAGACTGCTGCGTCTATTGCAGTTACGGCTCTGTTCCCTGCCCGCCCATTCAGAAGGCCGGACGCAGTTGCTGTTCGGGCGAATAGAGCGGCCTGCGAATTACTTCGCCAAGGCGAGGTAAAAGGACGTCCCCTCACCCGGCGTTGAGTCAAGCCAGATGCGCCCCCCCATATGCTCGACGATTTTCTTGCAGATCGCCAAGCCGATGCCGGTCCCCTCATACTCGTCTTTCGAAACCAGGCGTTGGAAGATGCGAAACACCTTGTCGTAATATTGGGATTCGATGCCGATCCCATTATCGGACAGGCAAAGCAGCCATTCGTCCTTCTTCTCCTCGCAGGTCAGTGTGACGACGGGCGGGCGATCTGGATGGTGGAATTTGATGGCGTTGCCGATCAGGTTCTGGAACAGGCGCACCAAGTCGCCGCGCGCCCCGGTCACGAAAGGCAAGCGATCCGGCAAGACAACTGTCGCATGGGCTTCTTGGATCGCCATCTTCAAATTAAGCTGGCATTCCTGTAGGACGTCGTTCAATGAAACCGACCCGTGAAGGCCAGCGTCTTGGCCAATCCTCGAATAATCGAGCAGGCTTAGAATAAGGCTGTCCATGCGCTTGGCGCCGCCGATGGCGTAGCCGATATAGGTGCGCATATCTTCTTCGATCTCAGGGCCCAATCGTTTGTTGATCAAGCCGATATAGCTGCTGATCATGCGCAAGGGTTCGCGCAGATCGTGGGAGGCCACCCAGGCGAAACTTTCAAGATCTGCATTGATGCGCCGAAGATCTCTGGCTTGCTCTTCAAGCTGACGATTGATTTCGCCGATACGCGCTTCGTCGGCCATTCGCTGGGTGATGTCCTCGGTCACGGTCACGAAATAAAGGGGCCTATCGTCGCTGTCGCGCGTCAGCGCCGTGGTGATGCGCGCCCAGATCGCCTGACCGTCCTTGCGGATATAGCACGTCTCCCATGCGTCATGCTGCCTTTCCCCCGCCAAGATCGCCTTGACGCGCTTGATGTCCGTTTCCAAGAACTCGGGGGCCGAATAGCGACGATAGTTGGTGGACAGCAATTCCTCCCTGGGATAACCAAGGATGGCGCATAGACACTCATTCACTTCAAGCCAGTCGCCCGTCGTCGAAACGATCGACATGCCAACCGCCGCCTGTTCGAAAATATTGCGGAAGCGTTCGGCCATCGCCCGGATTTCCCGCTGGCTATGGTCGTGCTCGTCCAGCAGTTGGTTGAAGGTCTGGCAGATGACGCCGATTTCATCCTCGCGCTGATTTGGCGCCCTGGCTTGCTTGCCATCGCGGATGGCGTGAATGGTGCGTTCAAGATCGCCAAGCGGCTTCAAGATGACGCCTCGGAACAGCATCATGACGGCAAGCCCATACATAAGGAACAGGGTGCCGAACAAACTGAAGATGGCGATTTGGCGCTGTTTCGAGGCCTTGTAGGCCCTCTCGTGCGATTCGTCGGCCACATCCTTGAGATCGCGCAGGCTGGCCTGCAACTGCGTGGCGTCTTGGAACAGCTGAGACGCCAAAACATCGATTACATCCGCCGATTGACGGCTGTCTTGCCTAGCGGAAGTCAGCTTCTCCAGCAGGGGCGACAGATCGGAATAGCGAATGAGCAAAGCGCCATTGATCTCGCCTAAATCCGGATCGGCGATATAGGCCTGATCGCTGATCAGACGCCCCATTTCCACATACTGGCTTTGCCATTGTGAGATCGCCCTAGGCTCGCCGTACAGCAATACTTCCTGCGTCAGCTGAATCAGCCGCATGCCCTGGTTGGCGACATGATCCAACCTTTCCTTACGGCTTGTGTCTTCGACAAAGGCGTACTGGCTGTAACCGACGGACAGCAAGGCCGTGCCGGTCAGAACAGCGCCAACTGTCAGAACGGCACGAAACCCTGTCTTGATGTCCATACCGTCCTACTTGGTGAAGACACCGACGGCAGCAGGCTTGACCGCGCGCAAATCCGAGGCATGAATCGTTTCGGCGTAGTTGGGAATCTGCTCTCTATTGTTTGCCTTGGCGATCCAGCGCGACACGCTGTCCATGGCCTCCAGGATTTCCTGGGGCAAGGTGACCGCCAATTGCATGCGCGGCCAGAGCTTGTCGATATAGATGGCGTCCAGGGCAAAGCGCTTGATCAGATAGGCCTTGGCCTGCTCGGGATTGGCGCGCACCCAGTCCTCGGCCAGAATCAATCCCTTCAGAAGTTTCTGAATGGCTTGCGACTGAGCGTCCAGATGTTCCTGGCGCCCCACAAGCAACAGATTGGCTTCGGTTCCACGTTCCATCAACTTGACGGCATTGTCGCCCAAAGCGTCTTCGATGGCCGAGACATGGGGTTCCCAGACGATCGCGGCATCGACCTCGCCAGAGATGGTCTTCTCGACGATCTGCTTGGGAGTCAGGTTGACCGGCACCACATCCTCAAGCGTCAGTCCCTGGAGGGCCAGAAAAACAACCAGATTATGCTCGGCGCTGGAAGTGGCGGGAAAGGCGATCTTCTTGCCCTTCAGATCGAAATGGGTGGTGATGCCATGATCCTTGCGGCCGATGAATCCCTTGTTCCAATAGCGGCAGATGCCGGCCAGAATGCGCAGGTTCTTCTCGTCGAACGAACGCTTGGCGACCACCAGTTCGGCCGCCGTGGCAATATCGACCTCGCCAGCATGCATCGCCTTGACGGCGGCATCGCCCGAGGGGTAGCCCTTGATTTCCACATTCAGCCGGACTTGATCGAAAAAGCCCTTGTCCTTGGCAATCCATTCCAAGGCCCCGACATCGCCTTCATAGGCGCCCAGGCGGATCGTATGAACAGGCCCCGGCATCAGAAAATAGACGGCGGCGCCGACAACGGCAGCCCCCAAGGCCAATATGGCGATCAGCATCCCGCTTCGGCTCTTTTGAGCCTTATTTATTTCCATTGTCGCCGCCCTATCGCAAAAGGATGAACGAATTGATCCGTTCAAGCATTCAGCACCCTTCCTCATGGCGCTTCTGAATCCTAGCCAAACAGGGCTTCATTTTCATCAAAATTCTGCATACGCAGAGAATTCACAGTAATTAATTTTAGAAATTACCGCACAATCAATTACTTGATTAAGCGACGCAACGAGAATTATGAGAGAAATATTCTGAGAAGATACAGAAGGCCAAGAGATGGACGCCTGCGAATTATCATATTCAACTTGCAGTTACCTTGTAAATGCGATCTTACCTTTGGGGAGCAAGTATAAAACCAAGGCTGGCCCGCCGGTAACCGTGGGATAATGACCTGAACCGGGCGGATAGACCAGCCACCCCGCGTCGCAAGAATCAAAGCGCGCCGCCGGAGTTTGCGGCATCGTCAAGACGATCTCGCCCATTGGATGGGAATGATGGGGGCCGTAGTCATGCGCCATCGACACCACATCGACTGAAAAATCATGCAATTTAGGGGAAGGCTCGCTCACGCGGCCCCAACGCACATCGCCCCGTCCTTCTTTGCACATCCAGCCCTCGGCAATGGCTTGGCGGCACAAAGATTCGATATCGGCAAAGATCGGCGACGAGGCGGGGTATTTCTCGTTCAGAAAGGCTTCCATATCCTTGCCCACCGGCATGTCGGCAATCGCCGCCGAGATGCTGGCCATATGCGCATCGAATCGCTCGCGCGTGGTCTGGGTCATGGAACGCCTACCATTTCGGATCGCGGTTCATCAGGGACTGAGCGTCTGCCTCGGGGATCGGGCGCGAGAAATAATAACCTTGCGCATAATGGCAGCCAAGCTCTCTCAGCACTTCGTATTGTTCGACCGTCTCGACACCCTCGGCAATGATCTTCATGCCAAGATTGGTGCCCAGCGCGATAATGGCGCGCACGATTTCCATGTTCTCGCGCTTTTCGAACATGGTGGCGACGAAAGAGCGGTCTACCTTCAGATAATCGAAGGGGAAGCGGTGCAGATAGCTAAGGCTGGAATAGCCGGTCCCAAAATCGTCAATCGACAACGACACGCCCAAAGCCTTCAGATTGGACAGCCATTCGGTAGCCACTTCCGGATTGTCCATCAGCAGGCTTTCCGTGATCTCCAGCTTGATGTGGAAGGGGTTGAACGCGTTTTCATCGATCAAGTCGGCGATGCGGTCGATCAAGCCCGGCTCTTTGAACTGACGCGCCGAAATATTGATGCTCATCATCATTTGCTTATCTTGGTCGCGCTCGCCGTTCCAGGCGTGCATGCGGCGGGCCGATTCTTCGATCACCCACCAGCCGATGGGAACGATCAGGCCAGTTTCCTCGGCCAGGGGGATGAAATCGCCCGGCGGCACGATGCCACGCGTGGGGTGGCGCCAACGGATCAAAGCCTCGAAACCGGCAATGCGGCCATCATCCATGCCGACGATCGGCTGATAAAACATCACCAGTTCGTTGCGCTCGAAGGCGCGCCTGAGATCGGACCCCAATTCAAGCTGCTTTGACGAATGCACGCGCATTTCCGGGCTGAACAAGGCGATGCGGTCACGGCCCACCGACTTGGCTTCGTACATCGCCAGATCGGCATCAATCAACATGTCTTCAGGCCGCTCATAGCCTTCATGAACGAGGGCAATGCCCATGCTGGCGGTGGGGTAGATTTCCTGGCCAAGCAGGCTGACCGGCTTGGTCATGGCCTGACGCAGGCGCTCGGCGATGTCCAAGGCGCTTTCCCGGCTGGCCACATCTTCGATCAGCAGGGCGAATTCGTCGCCGCCCAGGCGGGCCACCGTATCGGAAGCGCGCCTGGAATTGTCCAGGCGCCTGGCGATGGACACGATCAGGCTGTCGCCCGCCGAATGCCCCAGACTGTCATTGACGTATTTGAAATGGTCGAGATCGAGGAACATGACTGCGAACAAGCGGTTTGAATCGCGCTTCGATCTGGTCAGCGCTTGGCCAAGACGATCCATGAACAACGCCCGGTTTGGCAATCCGGTCAGTCCATCATGGAAGGCGTCGTGCAGCAATTGCTGTTCGGTTCGCTTGCGCTCGGTAATGTCGGTTTGCGATCCCGCCATGCGCGCAGGCCGCCCTGACATTGGGTCGGCCACTGAAGAGCCGCGCAACAACATCCAGCGATAACGGCCATCATTGTGGCGGATGCGGTATTCCACCTCGACATGGGTCGTCGCCCCCACCAGATGCGCATCGAGCGCCGCCTTCAACTCGTCGATATCGTCGGAATGCACGCGCGAGAACCAGTCATCGACGCCGCCGCCGATCTCATCCTCCCGGCATCCCAACATGCTTTTCCAACGCTGGGAATAGTAGACTCGGTTGTTCTTGATATCCCAGTCCCACAAGCCGTCGTTCGCACCTTGCGCCGCCAGGGCATAGCGCTCCTCGCTTTGCTTGAGCGCCGCCTCGCGCCGCTTCAAGTCGGTGACGTCGGTATAGGTCAACAGCACTTTGCCGTCGTCCAAACGACGCGCCGACACTTGGACGACGGCGCCGCTGGCCAGTTGCCGCTCGACCTTGGAAAAGGCCAATTCGCCGCCCTGGGCGATTTGCCAATCCGGATCGTCCTCGCCGATGGCGTCGCCGCGCTCGCTCATGAAGCGCATGATGGTGACGACATGCGTGCCGCTGGTGGTCAAACGTCCTGGCAGATTCAGCATCTTTCCGAACAGATCGTTGACGTCAAGAAGCCGCAGATCGAAATCGAAAATGGCGACCGCCTGGGTGATGTTGTCAAGCGTGGCCTCGAGAAGCGCCTGCTTCTCGACGGCTTCATGCTCGGCCAGCTTGCGTTCAGTGATGTCCTCGACCGTGCCTTCATAATACAGCACCTTACCCGCAGCATCCCGGACGGCGCGGCTGTTTTCCGACACCCACAAGGCGACGCCGTCGCGGCGCAAAACCTGATATTCGAATCCCCTGACCTCGCCCGCCTCGCCCATCAGCGAAAGATAGCGGTCGCGGTCGTTGGAATTCAGATAAATCTGGCAGGAAATATCAACCACATTGCCCATCAGATCTTCGACGCTGGCATAGCCGTACAGCTTGGCCAAGGACGGACTGGCTTCGATATAGCGCCCGTCCGGGGTCGATTGGAAAATACCCTCGGCGGCTTGCTCGAAGATGGAGCGATAGCGTCTTTCGCTGTGGCGCAAGGCCTCCTCTGCCGCCTTGCGGTCGGAAATATCGCGCAGCACGACGGTATACAGCTTGCGGCCGGGCAGGTGCAGTTCGCTGATCGAGGCTTCAAGCGGCACTTCGCCCTCATCCTTGCGCCGCCCCTCGACCTCGAAGGTCTCCTGTTCGACCAAATCATCAAGACATTCGCTTTCCTTCACGCAACCCGATTGGCAGTGCAAGAAAAGATTGGGCATCAGCAAAGCCGCCCCTTGCCCCAGAACTTCATGCGCCGAATAGCCGAAGACGCGCTCGGCCGCGGGATTGAAGGATTCAACCAACCCATCGCTGTCGATGGTCAGGATGCCGTCGGCCACGGTATAGAGAATGCCGTGCAACCGGTCTTCGCGGGCCTTCAAGGCGCTTGTGGTCTGGCGCAGCTCCTCGGTTCGCTCGGCGACGCGCTGCTCGAGCGTGGCATTGGCGGCTTCCAGCGCCGCCTGGGCGCGCTTAAGCTCGGTAACGTCGCCCACCGATCCGACCAGACGGACGGCGCGCCCCATCTTGTTGCGCTGACAGACGGAACGCTCGCGTATCCAGATAATCTCGCCATTCATCGATGAAATGCGGTACTCGGCGTCCATCGACGGCGTGTGGCCCTTAAAATGCCCCGTCGCTGCTTGCCGGTAGCGGGGCATGTCTTCAGGCAGAATGCGCGACAGCCAATCCTTGGCAGTGCGCAACCCATGCGATGGAATGCCAAAAATCGATTCGATGCGCGGAGAAACGAACAACATGCCGCTTTCAAGATCGAGGTCGTAAATGCCTTCCCGCGACGCTTCCATGGCCAGGGCGTAACGCTCCTGACTGCTCTTAAGGTCGGTTGTGCGCTGGGCCAGATGTTCCCTGGCTTCACGTTCGTTGGAAACGTCGTACAGCGTCGATAGAACGGCTTCCGTCTTGGCGAAGGTGACAAGCCTGGACGAGGCCCTAGCCCAGAAGGCGCGGCCATGATCGCCGACCAGACTGACGTCGAATCCGTTGACCTCGCCGTCGCGCTTCAATCTGTTGGTCAGTTCTCGCCGCTGCGCCTTGTCGGTGTAGATGTCTGTGACGGGACGGCCCAAAAGTTTTGCGGGCGGCATGCCGATGGCGCGGCCCATCATGGGATTGGCATGCATGATGACGCCGTCGCTTAAGCGGGTGACCAGCACGGCGATCGGCATTCCCTCGACGATTTCCTTAAGCGTGACGCCTTCGGCCGCCTCCTCAAGCTCGCGCTTGCGCCTTTGCGAGAAATCGCGGAAGGAAGCGAACACGAATTCGTGTTCGCCGTGGCTGACATACGCAGCACTGATCTCGGCGGCAAAGGTCTTGCCATCCTTGCGCCGATACAACGCCTCGAAATTGCTGTGCAGTTTCGTTTCGCGCATATGGCGCCATAGGCCGGGCCACTTTTCCGCGATCAGATGCAGGTCGATATCGAAGATGCGCAGCTTCAGCAGTTCCCTGCTTGAAAAGCCCAGAAGCGAGCAGGCGGCCTTATTGGCCGACAAGATCGCGCCATCCGGGCCAATCTTCAACATACCGTCGCTTGTTTCATCGAAGGACAGTTTCGACAATTCCAGCGCCGCCTCAAGCGCTAGGCTTTCATTGGCGTCCTGAACCAGAATGATGAAAACGATTCCGTCATGGTCTTGATAGGGAGCGACCAGACACTCCACATCGAGCAGATCGCCCCCGGAACGGCGCATCTTCTTGGCGATCGCGTAGCCGCCGTCGGCTTTGCCCTTCAAGGCATGGAACAGGGCAGCCTCGCGCGGCTGGTCGGCGTCGCAGGTCAAATCGAAATAGGAAGGCAGCGTTTCCTCGGTGCCCTGAAGCCCCAGCATCTGGCGCAAGCGCTCGTTGACGGCAAACAACTCTCCCGCCTCGCCAACCAGGGCGACGCCCAAAGTCGGCAGGCCCGAATAACGGCCCAATACAGCCTCGCGGCTGCCGTTTTCCGGCATCCCCACGCAACCTCTCGCAAACAGAGGGACGACCCCAGACGCCCCCCTCACCTCCGCTTCCCCAAGCGGATAAGAGCGAGCGACGACTTTGTCTTGCGGCATTCTACATGACCTTATGTGTCGCACCAGCGCTAATTAAACGCCGATGATTTCTCATTCTAACATTGGGGAGTTTTGTAAAAACCGTATCCGTTCTTGCCTTTCTGCTTGATGGCGTACATGGCCGCGTCAGCGGCGATCAGGAGCTTGTCGCTGTCGGTCGCATCGTCGGGATAAAGCGCTATTCCCACGCTGGCGGAAACGCTGGCTTCGCATTCCTTGAGCTTAAAGGGCTTCGACAAGGTTTCGACTACCTTCTCGGCGACGATTCTGGCATCCTGCGACTTGATAACGCCAGACAGGATCAGGGTAAATTCGTCGCCCGCCAGACGAGCCACGGTATCGGAGGCGCGCACCAAGGCCTGAAGGCGCTGCGCCACTTCGATCAGAAGCTGGTCGCCAGCCGCATGGCCGTAACAGTCATTGACTTCCTTGAAACCGTCCAGATCGACGAACAGAAGAGCGGCCTTTTGCGTGGCGCGGTCCGCCTGCGCCAAGGCATGCAGCAAGCGGTCGGTGAAGAGATAGCGGTTGGGAAGACCGGTCAGCGTGTCGTGCGTGGCCTGAAGGCGCAGTTGGTTCTCGATCTCCTTGCGGAAAGTGATGTCCGTGAAGGTGGCGACGTAATTGGTCAGTCGCCCGACCGCATCTTGCACGGCATCGATGCGCAGCCATTCGGGATAGATGTTGCCGGTCTTGCGACGGTTCCAAATTTCGCCTTCCCAATGCCCGACGTCGCGCAATCGATCCCACATCTCGTCGTAGAAATTATCGTCCTGAACGCCCGATTTCAGAATGCCCGATGTTTGTCCGATGATTTCATCGTTTTCATAGCCGGTGATTCTGGTGAAGGCGGGATTGATTCTAATGATCGTGCCACTGGGATCGGTGACAAAAATTCCGGTATCGACATTCTTGAACACCGCTTCGGAAAGCCGCATCGCTTCCTCGATGCGCTGACGCTCGATGGCGTAGCGAATGGCGCGGCGCAGCACGTCGCCGTCGGAGCGGCCCTTGACCAGATAGTCCTGGGCACCCTGCTTGACCGCCTCCAGCGCCAGTTCCTCATCGTCCAGACCCGACAGAACCACCACCGCCGCCTTTGGGGGGGACAATTCCAATATCCTTTTCACCGTTTCCAGTCCGTAGGAATCAGGAAGGGAAAGGTCGAGCAGAATGACGTCGGGCGAGACTTCCGCCAGCCGTTCAACCGCTTCCGCCAGCGAGGGCGCATGGGAAATGTCGAATTTTCCAGGCCCGGACTCGGCCAAGGAATAGCGGATCAGCGCCGCATCGCCCGGATTGTCCTCAACCACCAAAACGCGAATTTCGCTCACCCATTCCCCCAATGAATATTCACACTGCCGCGTCTTCGTTTATATTGGCCCTCGGACAGAACAATCCAAGACTTGCCTTGATTCTTAACTCTGGCGTACAGCCATTGGCATTCACGGTCAAGACGAACTAACAGCCGCGGACTGAGCTTCCCCATCGGAAAGCGTAAACCGCACCACCGTGCCTTGTCCGGGTTGTGATTCAAGCCAAATCCGCCCGCCATGGCGCTCGACGATCCGTCTGGCCAAGGCTAGGCCGATCCCGGCGCCCACCTCTTCTCCCTCGGTCTGGAACAGCCGGAACAAACGTTCAGACTGACTGGGATCAAGCCCACGCCCATTGTCGGCGATGCTGACGATCCAGCGGTTGGTCTGGCGTTCGGCCGTGATCTGGATCAAGGGAGCGCGCTCAGGGACGCGAAAGCGAAGGGCGTTGTTAACGATCACCTGAAACAGCTGCTTTATTTGAACCGGATCGCCCTTGATTCTGGGCAAGGCTTGGGAAAGATCGACCTTGGCCTGCAAATCTTGAAGCGCCTGGGTTTCTTCCTTGGCAACCTGGGAAGCCAGGGCTGCCAAATCGATGGGCTGCAAGGAATTGGGGGCATGCCCCAACTGCGCGAACTGCGAAATGCCGTTCAGCATCGCCGTCAGCGTTCCGAACTGATCCCTAGCACAGGCCAAGGCCTGGCTGTCCGGATGTTCCAGACACTCGGCCATTCCATCCAGCGGCCTCTTGAATCCGTGGACGACGGCATGAACGAATTCCTCCAACTCCTCGTTGGTCCTGTTCAATTCATCCAGGGCGCCCCTTAGGCGATTCTGGGTTTGGTTAAGGGCGCGTGAGCGCTCGGCCAGCATATCCTCGACATAGCGCATGATCGAGAATTCGACGCTGGCCAGAATGTCGGCGTAAGAGAGCAGGCCGATCGGCGTTCCCTCGCCGTCGGTGACGCCCAGATGACGGATGCCCTTGCGTTCCATGGTTTCGCGCGCTTCCAGCACGCTGACGGACTGCGGAACCGAAATGATCGGCGAGGTGGACACATCGGCCACCTTCAGCCCGCCTCTGCGGCTGGCCACGGCCTTCAAAAGGTCGCGCTCGGTCACGATGCCGCGCCGTCCGTCGCCGAAAATGACAACGGCGCAATCCGTTCCATGATTGTGCAGCCGCACCGCCGCCTGAGACAGAGAAGACGAGGCCTGAAGGATCAGCGTGGGACGGCGAACCGCCGTGCTGACCGAACGCATCGACAGGAAATGGCGCACGTCTTGCTGGCGCACAACGTCGCTTTGGCTGACCACGCCGACCAGTTGGTCCTTGTCGTCCACCACCACATAATGGCGCAGCCCCTCGTCGCGAAAGCGCAGCGTGGCCGCTTCGATGGTCACGCTTTGATTGATGGTGCGGACGGGCTTGCTCATGACATCGCCCACGGGTTGGTCCAGGGCGGCGATGTCGTCGGGATTGACTAGCAGCGCGTCGTGTTCTGTCCAAATGCCTTCAGGACGTCCGCGGTCCAGAACCACGATCGAGCTGCAACGGGTCGTCACCATCTGATTGGCCGCTTCGGAAACGGTCATTGATGGCCCGCAGGTCAGGATATTGCGCCGCATGATCTGGGACAGATTCTGCGCCTGCCCCTTCAGCAACTGATCCAAAGCGTCGTGTGTGGTGTCAATCATCAATTCAAGCCATAATTTTCATCGTGATTAAACCATATCCTCTTGCTTCCCACCATCGCCTAACTGAACCGCCTCGACCTGTTCTGAACGCCTGATCACCTTATCGACCGACAGTTTGAGTTGGCGCAAATCCTCGCCGGCTTGGCCGAAATGCGTCTCCAGCTTGGCCGCCCGCTCGGCCAGCCGCTTCATGTCGTCCAGCAAATGTCTGACCTCGGCCTGGATCACGTCGGCCTGCTCGCGCATGCGCGCATCCTTCAAAACCGCCCGGATCGTGGTCAGGGTCGCCATCAATGTGGTTGGCGAAACGATCCACACCCTGGCTCGGTAAGACTTTTCAATGACTTCTGGGAAATTTGCATAAAGCTCGGCATATACAGCTTCGGATGGCAAAAACATCAGCGCCGATTCAGCCGTTTCGCCGGGGACGATGTATTTTTCCGAAATGTCCCGCACATGGCCCAGGACCGCCGTCGCGAAGGCGCGGCCCGCCTGCGTGCGCTCGGCATCGTCCTTGGCGGCCCGCAACTGATGGAAACTTTCCAGGGGAAACTTGGCGTCGATAGCGATCGACCCTGGAGGCTTGGGCAGGTGAATCAGGCAATCGACGCGACGCCGATCGCCGATCGGCGCTTGGAACTCATAGACTTGCGGTGGCAAAACTTGGCTGACAAGATCGTTCAACTGGATTTCACCAAAGGCCCCGCGCGTCTGCTTGTTGGACAGGATGTCTTGCAAACTGACCATGCGCTCGGACAATTGGGCGATATTGGCCTGGGCGGAATCGATCACGGCCAAGCGTTCGCGCAGCTCGGCCAAACTGGCCCCGGTGCGCAGAGACGACTGATCCAACCCTTCATTCAGCCGCTTTCCCAATTCGACCAACCGGTCGTCGAGCAGGCGGGAAATCTGCCTTTCCTGGGCTTGGAGCCGCTCGGCCATCAAGGACTGCTGAGAGGCCTGGCTGTCGGCCATTTGGGCCAAACGGCCGGTCAATTCGCCCAAAGGGGCCGAATCCGGGCGTTTGAGCAGCCAAGCGGCCAGAAAACCGGTGGCTAGAGCCAAAGCCAGCCCCCCGGCCAGAATAAGGGTGGTCGTATCCATGCCCTGCTTTTACAGCCCCGTGTCGTCTTCTGCCACCCTCATCATTTCTTGACGATTTGTCCCTGAACTCTTATGTCACCCGCATGAGCCTGCTGAACATCCTTGTCGCCCCCGACCCGCGCCTGAAAAACAAAGCCCTGCCGGTTGAAAAGGTGGATTCGGCGCTTTCCCGCCTGATCGACGACATGTTCGAAACCATGTATCAGGCGCCAGGCATCGGCCTGGCCGCCCCCCAGGTGGGGGTCGCCAAGAAGGTGATCGTGGTCGATACCGCCAAAAAGGGCGAGGAAGCCCAGCCCATGGCCCTGATCAATCCCGAAATCCTGTGGCTGTCGGAGGAAACCAGCAGCTACGAGGAAGGCTGCCTGTCGGTCCCCGAACATTACGCCGAGGTCATCCGCCCCGCCCGCGTGCGCGTGCGCTATCAAGACCGCCAGGGCGAAATTCGCGAAATCGAGGCGGATGGGCTGCTGTCCACCGTGTTGCAGCATGAAATCGACCATCTGTCGGGCAAGCTGTTCGTCGATTATCTTTCCGCTTTGAAACGGGGCATGATCCTGCGCAAGCTGGAGAAAGCGAAAAAGCAGGCTGTCCGGGGATAAGATCAATGCGCATCGTCTTCATGGGCACCCCCGATTTTGCGGCGACGGTGCTGGAAAGCCTGATCGCGGCCCGGCATGACGTTGTTTGCGCCTATTCGCAACCCCCCAGGCCCTCCGGACGCGGCCACAAACAGCAGCCCTCGCCGGTGCAAAAGCTGGCCGAAGAACACGGCATCCCCGTGCGCTGCCCAACCTCTCTCAAATCGCCAGAGGAACAGGCCGCCTTCGCTGAACTGAAGGCCGATGTGGCGGTGGTGGCGGCCTATGGGCTGATCTTGCCCAAAGCCATTCTGGACGCGCCAACAAAGGGCTGCCTGAACGTGCATGGATCGCTGCTGCCGCGCTGGCGGGGCGCTGCCCCCATCCAACGGGCCATCATGGCGGGGGATGACCAGACCGGCATCTGCATCATGCGCATGGACGAAGGGCTGGACACCGGGCCGGTACTGTTGCGAGACAGCATCCCCATCGGCCCCGAGACCACGGCGGGCGAGTTGCACGATCAGTTGGCCGATCTGGGGGCGCGCCTGATGCTGGTCACCCTGGGCATGATGACCCTGGGCGACACCTTGATTCCCATGTCTCAGCCCGAAAGCGGCGTAACCTACGCCAAGAAGATCGAGCGCGAGGAAAGCCGCATCGACTGGAACAAGCCGGCCATCGAGATCGACCGGCTGATCCGCGCCATGTCGCCGCATCCCGGCGCTTGGTTCGAACATTCGGGCGAGCGGTTCAAATTGCTGAAAGCCCATCCGCTCGACCGGCGCGGCAAGCCGGGACAAGTGCTTGAAGGCGGACTGACCATCGCCTGCATCGATGGGGCGATGGGCGTTCAAACCATCCAGCGCCAGGGAAAGGCGCCGATGGATGCCGACGCCTTCCTGCGCGGCTATGTCTTCCCGCCCGGCACGGTATTGACGTGACCGTCCGGTATAAATTGCTGATGGAATACGACGGCTCAGGCTTCATAGGCTGGCAGCGCCAGGGCAGCGGCATTTCCGTGCAAAGCGTTTTGGAAGACGCGGCTAAGCTGTTCACCGGCGTCGAGGCGGCGACCGGAGCCGCCGGGCGCACCGACACCGGCGTGCATGCGCTGGGCATGGTGGCGCATGTCGATCTGGCGCGCGCCTATGATCCCGAAACCGTGCGCCGCGCCTTGAACTTTTACATGAAACCGCATCCCGTGGCGGTGCTGGAAGCCAGCGAAGCGCCCAAGGGTTTCCATGCGCGTTTTTCCGCCTTGGAACGGCGCTATCTGTACCGAATTTCAAACCGCCCCTCGCCCCCCGTCCTTGACCGGCACCGCGTCTGGTGGATCTCCAATCCACTCGATGAGAAGGCCATGGCCGAAGGGGCCGCCCATCTGGTCGGGCATCACGATTTCTCGACCTTCAGGGCGGGCGACTGCCAAGCCAGATCGCCCTTCAAGACGCTGGACGAGCTTTCGGTCGAGCGCCAAGGAGACGAGGTTCACATCCGCGCCCGATCTCGTTCATTCTTGCATCGTCAGGTGCGCAACATGGTGGGAACCTTGAAAATGGTCGGCGAGGGCCGATGGAGTCCGGACGACGTCAAGAAGGCGCTGGAGGCGCGCGCACGCGCCGCGGGCGGACCCACCGCGCAGCCACAAGGCCTTTATTTTCTTGGGGTTACTTACTAGGGCCGATAATTTCCCCCTTGCCCGCATTTCAAAACGCCTTCATAACTTTTGGGCATTTTCCGTGCGGGTGGCGCTTTGCGTTTTAGCGTGCGCAGTCCATGCGGCGCATGCCTCGAGGCCTTGGCCTTGAGCTTCTGTTCAACGTGAAGGAAAGGACGTGCCAATGGCTACAGGCACCGTGAAGTGGTTCAATACGACCAAGGGTTTCGGCTTCATTGCTCCGGAAGACGGCGGCAAGGATGTGTTCGTGCATATCTCGGCTCTGGAACGTTCGGGGCTTCAGGGCCTGAACGAAGGCCAGAGAGTTGCGTTCGAACTGCGCCAGGACCCCAAGGGTGCCAAGGCTGTTGATCTGCGGACTCTCGACTAACAGATCGCCCTGCAGAAACGGAAACGGCCGGTGGGAAACCACCGGCCGTTTTTTGTCGGCGCTCATGCAAAGCGGATTATTCCACCCGACCGTGGCAGTGCTTGTACTTCTTGCCCGAGCCGCAGGGGCAAGGCGCATTCCTGGGCGTGGCGCGCCAGGAATTGGGATCGTTGGGGTCGCGCGCCTCGTCGCCAGCCACCGGCCCGAAGGCGGGATCATGGCGGGTTTCGAACATCTGGCGAGGCTTGGGCGGCGCCATCAGTTCCTCGGGCGGTTCCTCGAAACGCAGTTCGACATGCGCCAACAGCGACACCACGCGCTCCTTTAGCCCCTCCAGCATCACGCTGAACAGATTGAAGGCCTCGCGCTTATATTCGTTCAAGGGATCGCGCTGCCCATAAGCGCGCAGCCCAATGCCCTGGCGTAGATGATCCAACGCCAAAAGATGGTCCTTCCAGCTTTGATCCAGAATCTGCACCAGAATGCTGTGCTCGACCTGGCGCATCAGATCGGGGCCGTAATTGGCAACCTTCTCGGCCATCTTGCGATTGACGGCATCGGAAACACGCTCGTGGATTTCCGCTTCCGCGATTCCCTCTTCCTTGGCCCAGTCGGCCACCGGCAAATCGAGATTGAAAACGCGCAGAACCTCTTCATGCAGGCCCGACACGTCCCATTCCTCGGCAAAGGCCTTTTCTGGAATGCAACGCTCGACCATGCGGTCCAGGATCTCGCTGCGAAATTCCGCAACCATGGCCGAAACGTCAGCGGTCGCCATCAATTCCTTGCGCTGTTCGTAGATCACCTTGCGCTGGTCGTTCATCACATCGTCGAACTTCAGCAGATTCTTGCGAATCTCGAAGTTCCTGGCTTCGACCTTCTGCTGCGCCTTTTCAAGCGCCTTGTTGATCCAGGGATGAACGATGGCCTCGCCATCTTTCAGACCCAGCTTTTGCAGCATGCCGTCCAGACGGTTGGTGCCGAAAATGCGCATCAGGTCGTCTTCCAACGACAGGAAGAACTTGGAGCCGCCGGGATCGCCCTGGCGGCCCGATCGCCCGCGCAGCTGATTGTCGATGCGCCTGCTTTCGTGGCGCTCGGTGCCGATCACGTAAAGCCCGCCGGCGGCCAGCGCGATTTCCTTGCCGGCTGCCACTTCCGCGCGGATTTCGTCGGCCCTCTTGGCGGCGGCAGCCGGTTCAAGCCCGACCAGTTCCTGCTTCAAACGCATATCCAAATTGCCGCCCATCTGGATGTCGGTGCCGCGACCGGCCATGTTGGTGGCGATGGTGACGGCGGCGGGCGACCCCGCCTGGGCCACGATATAGGCTTCCTGCTCGTGATAGCGGGCATTCAGCACCTTGTGGGGAATCTTCTTCTTTTTCAGAAGATCGGCAAGCTGCTCGCTCTTCTCGATCGACACCGTGCCCACCAGCACCGGCTGCTTGCGCTTGATGCATTCCTCGATCAGGGTGGCAATGGCTTCGTTCTTCTCGTGCGCCGTGCGATACACTTCGTCATCGGCGTCGATGCGCACGCAGGTCACGTTGGTCGGCATCTCGACCACGTCGAGATTGTAGATTTCCGAGAACTCGCCCGCCTCGGTCAAAGCCGTGCCGGTCATGCCCGACAGTTTCGGATACATGCGAAACAGGTTCTGGAAGGTGATCGAGGCCAGGGTCTGATTCTCGTTTTGGATATCCACCCCTTCCTTGGCTTCCAACGCCTGATGCAGCCCTTCGGAATAGCGACGTCCCTCCATCATGCGCCCGGTGAACTCGTCGATGATGACGACCTTGTTGTCCTTGACGATGTAATCGACGTCGCGCGTGAACAAGACATGCGCCCGCAGCGCCGAATTGGCGTGATGGACCAACGAGATATTGGCCAAATCGTACAGGTTGGTGCCCTTCATGAGGCCCGCTTCGACCAGCAGCTTTTCGATTTTCTCGACGCCGGCTTCGGTAAAGGTGACGGCGCGCTGCTTTTCGTCCTTTTCGTAATGCGAAGCGTCAAGCAGCGGCATCAGCTTGTTGACCTGCTTGTACAGCTCGGAATTGTCCTCGGTCGGACCCGAGATGATCAACGGCGTTCTGGCCTCGTCGATCAGGATCGAATCCACTTCGTCGACGATGGCGTAATTGAAGGGGCGCTGCGCCATCTCGGTCTGGCGGAACTTCATGTTGTCGCGCAGATAGTCGAAGCCCAGTTCGTTGTTGGTGCCGTATGTCACGTCGCAGGCATAGGCCTGCTGGCGTTCGACGTCGTCCAAGCCATGCACGATGACGCCGACCGTAAGGCCCAGGAAACGATAGACTTGGCCCATCCATTCGGCGTCGCGTCTGGCCAGATAGTCATTGACCGTCACCACATGCACGCCTTTGCCGGACAGGGCGTTCAGATAGACCGCCAGCGTGGCGACCAGGGTCTTGCCTTCACCCGTTTTCATTTCGGCGATCTTGCCGCGATGAAGCACGATGCCGCCCATCATCTGCACGTCGAAATGGCGCTGGCCCAGCGTGCGCTTGGCCGCCTCGCGCACGGTGGCGAATGCCTCGGGCAGCAGGTCGTCCAGGCTTTCGCCCTTCTCCAAGCGCTCCTTGAACCAGACGGTGCGGGCCGCCAGTTCCTCGTTGGACAGCTTCTCAAGCTCTGGCTCGAGTGCATTGATGGCCGCCACCTCGGACTTCAGGGTCTTGATGTAGCGGTCGTTAGCGGACCCGAAGAGCCGCTTTACTAAAGCACCGAGCATGGAGAATCCTTAAAGACGTGCGGAAATTTTGCTGCAAAGAGATAGTCTCCGTTAGCCCCCCTGTCAATGTCGGCAGCCATCCTGGAAAATACGCAAGCAACCAGAACAAATCGGGTACATCTCCGTCACCCACTTGCCGGAACGGGCGCGATATGCCACAAGCACGTACCATTTTTCCAACAAGGATAACGAAGATGTCCCGCATGTCAGCCGCCCTTGCCGTTTCGCTTTTGGGCTTTGCCCTGGTCTCTCCGGTCCAGGCTTTGGGCGAGGATTCGGTTGCCGCCACCGTCAACGGGTCGGAAATCCGCATGTCGGACGTCATGCGCCTGAAGAACGGCGCGCCGCAACTGGCCCAGGCCCCGATGGGGGTCGTTTATCCGGTTATCCTGAACAAGCTGATCCGCGACCAACTGTTGGCCGAGGCGGGACGCAAGGACGGCTTGGCCAAGGACGCCGAGGTCATGCTGGCCTTAAAGAACGCCGAAACGCAGATTATCGCCCAAACCTACGCCATGCGCGCCGCCACCAAGGGCGTCACCGATCAGGCCGTGCAGGCCCGGTATAGCGAGATGAAGAAGAAGTTCAAGCCCGCCGAGGAAGTGCGGGCGCGCCACATCCTGGTCAACACTTCCGACGAGGCCAACGGTGTGCTGGCCGACATCAAGAACGGCAAGAAGTTCGAGGAAGTAGCCGCTGAAAAATCGAAGGACGGCAACGCCCAAAGCGGCGGCGACCTTGGCTTTTTCCGCAAGGACGAAATGGTTCCCGAATTCGCCGAAACCGCCTTCAAGTTGAAGCCCGGCCAAGTCTCGGCGCCCGTTAAAACCCAATTCGGCTGGCATGTCATCAAAATGGAAGAAAAGCGGATGAGCCAGCCCCCGCAACTGGACGAGGTCAAGGAAGACCTGCAGGCTCAGTTGGCCGAAGAGGCTCTGTCCAAGGTCATCAAAAATCTGGAAGCCGGCGCCAAGATTTCCCGCTTCGACGCCGAGGGCAAGCCGATGCAAGCCCCCGCCGCTCCGCACAAGTAAGTCGGCCATGGCCCCACCCGTCTCGCCGCTGGCGCCAGCCTCCTATCCGCACCTGCCGCCCCTGGCAGGCGTGAGGCTGGCGACCTTTGCTTCGGGTCTGCGCTACAAGGGGCGCACCGACCTGCTGCTGGCCGAATTGGCGCCCAAAACCACCATGGCCGGGGTCTATACCAAATCGCTGTCCAGTTCGGCGCCGGTCGATTGGTGCCGCAAGGCGGGCGCCAAGGGCAAGGCCCGCGCCCTGGTGGTCAATTCCGGCAACGCCAACGCCTTTACCGGTCGGGCGGGCATGGTTTCGGTTGCCGCCACGGTCAAGGCGATGGCCAAACTGGCCGCCTGCAAGGAAACCGAGGTGTTCGTCTCCTCGACCGGCACCATCGGCGTCCCGCTGCCCCATGAAAAAATCGTCGCCGCCCTGCCCAAGGCCATGCATGCCCTGAAGGCCGATGCCTGGATGGATGCCGCCCAGGCCATCATGACCACCGACACCTATCCGAAACTGGCCACCCGCCATGTCCGCATCGGCGACGACTTGGTCACCATCAACGGCATCGCCAAGGGATCGGGCATGATCGCGCCCGACATGGCGACCATGCTGGCCTATGTCTTCACGGATGCCGCCCTGCCCGCCAAACTGCTGCAAGAATTGCTAACCAAGGGGGCGGATAAAAGTTTCAACGCCATCACGGTGGACAGCGACACCTCGACCAGCGACACGCTGATCTTGTTCGCCACCGGTCAGGCCAAGCATCCGCGCATCACCCATGCAAACGATCCGCGCTTGAAGGAATTCAAGGCCGGTCTGGATGCCGTGTTGCTGGAGCTGGCGCATCTGGTGGTCAAGGATGGCGAAGGCGCCACTAAATTCGTGGAAATCCGCATTACGGGCGCCGCTTCGGCCAAGGCCGCCAAGCGCATCGGCATGGCGGTCGCCAACTCGCCGCTGATCAAGACCGCCATCGCGGGCGAAGACGCCAATTGGGGACGCATCGTCATGGCCGTCGGCAAGGCGGGCGAAAAGGCCGACCGCGATCGGCTGACCATCCGCATCGGCGGTTTCGACGTGGCCTGCAACGGCGGCGCGGTCCCCGATTACGATGAAGCGCCGGTGACGGCTCATATGAAGGGCCAGAACATTTTGATCGAAATCGATGTCGGCGTGGGCAAGGGCAAGGCCACTGTCTGGACTTGCGACCTGACCCACGGCTATATCGACATCAACGGCTCCTACAGAACGTAATCCGCCCTTAACCGACGGGGCCGCGCATGACTTCGGAAACAGGTTGCATGTCGGCAGGAAGAAGTTGGCGGGGCGAGCATCTGCTGGCCGCCGACCTTCGCCTGCGCCCCCCCATCGAAGCCGACATCCCGGCCTTGGTCGAGATCGCCAACGACCCGGAAATCGCCCGCTGGACGGCGGAATTGCCCAATCCCTACGACGCCGACCACGCCATGGAATTCATCGCCCAGGCGAACAGCGACCTTCTGCAAAATAAGGATGTCGTTCTGGTCATCGAGCGGCTGGCCGATGCAAAACTGGCGGGTGTTATCCATCTGTCGTTCGAAGCCGATGGCGCCAAGTTGGGTTATTGGATCGCCAGACGCTATTGGAAATTGGGTTACGCCACCCAGGCCGTGCGCCGGATAGCAAGGCTGGCTTTCCGACAACTTGATCTTGCTTGGCTGGTCGGCGATGTCATGGCAGACAACAAGCCGTCATGCCGCGTTTTGGAAAAAGCGGGCTTCACAGCCAACCGGGTAGAATCCTGCCAACTTCAAGGGCGCTGCCGGGATGTTCCGGTCACGCGCTTCCGCCTTGATCGGGGGGACTGGATCAAGCGCCAATCGGACAAGCCCCTGCTGCTGGTCAGCGCCGCCGCCTTGATCGATGTCGACAACAGGGTGCTGCTGGCTTGTCGCCCCGAAGGCAAGGCGATGGCGGGACTATGGGAATTTCCCGGAGGAAAAGTCCATGACGGCGAAAGCCCCGAAGCAGCCCTGATCCGCGAATTGAAGGAGGAATTGGGAATCGACGCCAGCGAAAGCTGTCTGGCTCCGCTGGCCTTCGCATCGCACGATTACGACAGCTTCCACCTTCTGATGCCGTTGTTCGTGCTGCGCCAATGGAAGGGCGAGCTGCATCCCCATGAAGGCCAGAAGCTGGCTTGGGTGCGCAAAGATCGGCTGGACGGCTATCCGATGCCGCCCGCCGACCTGCCTCTGGTGCCGATCCTGAAGGACTGGCTGTAACCCGTCTACACCGCCTTCACCTCGGCCAGGAAGGTCTTGACCTCGGTGCGGATGTTGCTGGCCTGCCTGCTCATCTGCTCGGATTCGGAACGCACCAGTTCGGATGCCTGCCCGGTTTCCGCCGCCGCCGCGCTGACGCGACCGATCGAGTTGGACACTTCCGCCGCCGCCATCGCCGTATCATGGACATTGCGGCTGATTTCCTCGGTGGCGCTGCTTTGCTCCTCGATCGCCGCCGCCACCGAAGCCGACACCTGATCGATTTCGGAAATGCTGTTGGAAATCTGGCGCAGGGCCGTCACGGTTTCATCCGTCGCCAACTGCATGGCCTTGATCTGGCCGCCGATTTCATCGGTGGCCTTGGCTGTCTGGTTGGCTAGGCTTTTCACTTCGCCCGCCACCACGGCAAATCCCTTGCCCGCTTCGCCCGCCCTGGCCGCCTCGATGGTAGCGTTCAAAGCCAGAAGATTGGTCTGCGAAGCGATGTCGTTGATCAGATGCACCACCTCGCCGATGCGCTGGGCCGCCGTCAGCAAGGATTCCACCTTGGCGTCCGTGGCCTTGGCTTGCTGAGAGGCGTCGCGGGTCGCCCTGGCCGCGCCATCGACCTGACGACCGATTTCCGCAATCGAAGCCCGCAATTCCTCGGCCGCCGCCGCCGCCGCCTCCACCCGCTCGCTGGCCTGATGCGAGGCCGCACTCACCACCTCGCTTTCGCTGGCGGTATTGTGGGCGTTTTCGCTCATGCGGATCGCCGTGCTCGACAAGCCGTCGGCCCCGGTCGCCATCTGTTCAAGAAACTGCGACACTTTGGTCTCGAAGGATTCGATCATGCGCTGCTTATGCGCCAGCTTCTCGATCTGGGCGGTGTTTTCGACCCAGCTCTCGGAAGAAACCACCGACGCTCGGATCAAGGATTCCTTGAAATGCTGAAGGCTTCTGGCCATGTCGCCGATCTCATCCTTGCGGAACTGGCCATAGACATCCACCCCCAGATCGCCCTGAGCCATCATTTGCATGGTGCCGGTCAAGGAAATCAGAGGCGGCGTGATGCTGGCCACGATGGCGAAGGCGAACAAGCCGATCAGCGACAGCAAGACCAAGGAAACCACGATCAGGAAGACGAAATTGGCGTTGGCCGCCTCCATGGTTTCGCGGGCCAGGGTTCCCAGACGGTTGGCGATCTCATCCTCGACCTTTTTCATCATGTCGATGCGCGCCGTCGAGGCGGCAAACCATTTCGGCGCTTCGACGCCCGCAGTGTCTCCCGTCTCAATGCTGTCATGAGCGATCTTGCGCAGGCGCGTCACTTCGTCCACCGCTTCGCCCGCCACCGTCTTTTTCGACAACTCCTTCAATTCAGGCGTGGCGAAGGCGTTGAAGACGTTTTCGAAGGCGCTCTGCTGGCCGAAATTTCCCACCACGCGCCGATAAAGCTCTGGAGCGAATTTTCCGGTGGCAAAACCGCCCGAGATCATGGCCCGCTCAAGACCTGCCTGCTCCTTCATTTTGATCCAGCCGGAATAGGCGCCGATCAAACGGGCCACCGCGCTGTCGCTGGTTTTCAACGCCATGGCGTCGATCATGCCGATCAGCTGATTGATGTTGCGGGTGTAAAAGCCCTGCATTTCAGGGATGGGCACATCAAGCGCATCCGCCTTGGCGCGCACGCCGGACACGCCTTCCAAACTGGCAAGCGCCGCCTTGCCCATGTCGCCATATTCGGGCATGTCGGCCATGATCCGTTGCAGGCTGGTCTTGAAGGGCGCCAGCCGACCATCGCTATCCTTGCGGATAGCATCCACTTGGTCCTTGAACTTGGTTCCCTTGCTGCCCATGAACAGCGATGTCGAGCCACGCTCTTTTTGCAACTCGTGAATCAGGGCGCTGGCCGATTGCGAAAAACCGGTCAGCACGCCCAGCTTTTCCATCTCGGACGCCGTGCTGCGCTTTTCCTCGACCGCCACGCCGGCATAGATCAATAGGGCCAGAGTCGGCAACAAACCCAGCATGATGATGCGCTGCTTGACCTTGAAGGCGTCGAACGCCCCCATCACCGCGCCAAGGAAACCGTGACGCCTGGATGATTGTTGCTGCGATTCGGGCAAGGGAACGTCGGAAACGCCCTTTTCTCGGAAGAATTCGCGCATGCGCAAATCTTCCGACGTGACGTGCCCGATGAAGAAACTTTTCATGAAATCGATCAGCAGCTTCTGGTCGATCGTTTCTCCATAAGTTTTTCGCCGCTCGGTCAATTCCTTCAGCTTGGCCAGCGTCAGATCGTGCGACGCCTTGTGCTTGGCAAAGCCAGGATATCCCGACTTGTTCATCAAGCCTTCTTCGCGTTCGAAATGGGCCCTCGTATGGGCCAACAGGGCGTCGATATTTTCTTCGATGACCTGGGCGGCGTCGCCACGCTCCTGAGCATCGTGGAACTTGTTGATCAGTTCGACCCAATGACGATGATCGTCGTCAAGGGCGCGCACACCGATGCTGTAGGAATCGTGCCACGGAAGCATAACCATGCTCGTCACTCCTAACGGGCAAAAAGGGAAGATCAGGCTATCCGATTATCTGGAAGGCAAACTTGATGAATGTTAAGTTCAGGAAAAAGAGTTAAACAACATCAACGCGCTGTTTAATATATCAACGCACTGTTATCACGTAATATATCTAAATATGCATGATTTTACTGACGGCCAACTTCCGCCAAAGCGCCCGCTAGGGCCGCCAAGGCCCGAGAGCGGCTCCAAGCGTCCGTGATCGCCTCGGCCACCGACACCCCCCTGAGCAAATGACCGAGCGCGCTGGCGCGCTCCCCCTTGCGGCTGTTCTCGCGCGCCAACTCGGCATACATCCAGACGCGCCCGAAAGGATCGGCATAGGCCTGCGTGGCGGCTTCGGCCTCTGCCGACAATGAACTTCTGAACTGGCCGCTGCTTTGATCGGCCAGTCGCCACAGCGTTTGCGCCTTGATCGCCTCGTCATCGATGATCATCGCTTGCGATTGGGCGGTTTGCGTGTCGTTCAGCATCTGCCAACCCATCGCGATCTGGCTTTCGCCATATGACCTGGCGAAAGGCAAATCGATGGCCTGCACCAGAACGGCGGCGGTTCTAAGCTGACGTCTGGCTTCATCGGGCTTATTCAAGAAGAAGGCGGCATCGGCCAAACGCACATGAGCCAGAACGCGGTAGCGCGGCAATTCGATCCGCTGGGCCAGCACTTCCGCCTCGATGCCCCGCCCGTCCCTGGCCATGGCCTCGATCAGCTTCAGTTCGGCGGGAACGCGCAGCAAACCATCATTGACCTGAACCAGCCATTGGCGGCTGGCTTCGAAACGCTTAAGCGTTGTTTCAATCATCGACAGATTGGCGATGGCGCTTTGGCGAGCTTCGAAAGGTAGGGTCAGCAGACGCTTTTCCGCATCGATCCGCCAGCGCATCGCCGCCCCCTCCTCACCCAAGCGCAAGGCTATTTCCGCCAATTTCAGACGGGCCGACAAGGTTTCCTCGGGCTGTTTCAGGCTGTCCAGAAGGCGCTCGGCCACCGCCCTGGCCGCCCGCGCCGATTCGGCATGCCCCATCTCGGCTTGGCGCAAGGACAAAAGCAGGGCCGCCTCGCAACGGCGCGCCGCGTCGGGAATGACGTCCAACGCCTCAAGCGCCGCCTGAAAATATCCGCCCGCCGCCAAGGAGCGGGCTACGGATTCCAGGGCCGAGATCAGGGTGCGCGGATCGTCGATGCGCGACGCCACCTCCCAGGCCATCTGGTGGACGCCCGCCTCGGCCGCCTCGCTGGCGACTTCGGACAGCGCCCAATCGCGCATCGACCCGGCAGGGGCGGCCAGCGCCGCCTGGCGAGCCAAGACGGATAAACATTCAGGTTGCGGGTTCTTGAAACAGTCTTTGGGATCGCCAACCAAAGGCAAGGGGCGCGCCGAAGCCTCGATCAGCAAACGGCGGGTGGCGGGCGATTCCTCGATCAAACGCTTGGCCCCCGAAATCTGCTCGGCCCGCGTTTGCTTCAAGCGCCTCTCGATCCGGCGCATGCCGGCCACCATTTCCAGATGCTGCAACAAATCCTCGCCGGGCTGGCCGGTCTGTTTCAACCCCCAAGCCTTTTGATGCAGCCGGATGGCTTCGACGGTGGCGGGCGACAAGCGCCCATCCAATTCGCCGTGGTAAAGCCCCATTTCCTCGAGAAGGCTTTGAATCGCCAGCAACAAAGCGTCGGTTTGCACTGGTGCTTGTTGCTTTGACGAAGGAATGACCGGGTCCTTCAGGGCGGCAGGCGAAGAGACGCTCCAGGGCATGACCAACAAAAGCGTCGCCCCCAGCAACAAGACCCATTGGCCCGAATGGGGCCGAATGCTATTCTGCCTTGTTTTTCCAGAGGATACGCGCATGTCTCAAATGTTCCCCAGCGCCGCGGTCCTGATCATCGGCAATGAAATCCTATCTGGCCGCACGCGCGATGCCAATCTTGGCTTTTTGGCGGGCGCCCTGGCTGAAATTGGCATTCAGGTCAGGCAGGCGCGCGTGATTCCCGACGAGTTGTCCGTCATTGCCGATAACGTAAACACTCTTCGGCATAATTACGATAGCCTCTTCACCACCGGAGGCATCGGCCCGACGCATGACGACATAACGGCCGAGGCGGTCGCCCTGGCTTTCGGCCTCCCCCTGACCCGCCACCCCGAGGCGCTGCGCCGCCTGGAAAGCCATTACGGCCCCGACAATCTGAACGATATGCGAAAACGCATGGCCGACATGCCCGAAGGAGCGCTTCTCATCGACAATCCGATCAGCTCTGCTCCTGGTTTCAGTCTTGGCAACGTCCATGTGCTGGCCGGGGTTCCCATGATCGCGAGGGCCATGTTCGAACAAATGAAGCACCGCCTGATCCAAGGGCCGCCCCTGCTGGCCCGCACGATACGCGCCTTCGTGGCGGAAGGCGTGTTGGCCAAAGGGCTGAAGGAGATTCAAGACGCCAATGCCGACGTCAGTCTGGGCAGCTACCCCTTCATGGCAGACCAAAGACTGGGAGCCAGCATCGTTGTTAGGGGACGAGACGCCGGTCGGCTGGACGAAGTAGCCGATCTGGTTGCCACCCTTATGAAATCCCTTAATGGAGACCCCCATGTTGAAACCGGCGAAGGCAACACTAAAGCCTTATGAGCGGCACGCCGTGCTTTTCATGCTGCGACACATGTTTTTCGGTGTGGTGGGCGGCTTCTTTTTCGGCATCATGCTGCTTGTCCTGGATGTCGGCGGGCTGCGCACCCTGATCTTTACATCCAACGATATGGGCATCGCTCTTTTTCTACTATTCTTTGGCCTATTCATTACTTTTGGTAGTGTCGGCATGGGGGTTGGCATCATGACCATAAACAGCCAAGATCATTAACTATTCTTCTCGCCATCTTGCCTGCCCCATGTCAGTATCGGGATCGTTCTAGGGGATCTGCGCGCAGGACTAAAAGTGTCAACCGAACTCAGGCGCCATCTTCGCGGCCCACGCGGTTTTCTGTTCGCCATGATGGGTTTCTATGCCCTTGTCGTCGGGGGGTATGGCGCGTTTGCCACCATGGCGGACTATTCCGAGACCTTCAATTCCACGGAACGAGCCATTCGCGACTATGTGCGCCTGCTGGAAGAACATTCCAAACGCACCATCGATTCCACCGATCTTCTGATCCTGCGCTTAAGCGACCGCATCATCTCGAAGGGCCAGCTTCCGCAGCCCGGCGACTACGACACCGAAAGGCGACTGATGGCGGCCATGGCCAACGGCTCGCCGCAAACGGAGACCATGTATTTGGTCGATCCCTCGGGGAAGCTGTTTCTGGCATCGCGGCCCATTCCGCAACATGCGACGGACGCAACCGGGCAGGATTACTTCAATGTCTTGAAGAACGGTCACGAAAACATGTTCATCGGCAAGGTGACCCGCGATCCCTTCACCACCAACTTCACATTTCCGGTGGCCAGACGCATCACCGACGCCCAAGGTCGCTTTCTGGGAATAGCGGTCGCCACCATTCCCAACCTGTATTTCAAGGAATTTTATCACAACCTCGCCGTCGGTTCGACGCCCGCCATGGGCGTCTACAAGCTGGATGGGGCGATCCTGGTCAGAGAGCCGATCACCCGCGATGACGACGTCATCAATCGCAACATGGCGGGGAGCGACCTGTTTACAAAGCAGCTTCCTTTATCATCCATCAACACCTATCGCGGCAAGCTGGACAATGACAACGTGCAACGGGTGATTTCCTACCGAAAAATCGAGAACCCGCCGCTTCTGGTTTGGATGGGAATCAGCGAGGCCGACGCGCTTTCCGATTGGTACTGGCGCGCTTGGCGCAATGCGGGCATCGCCTTTTTCACCCTTCTGGTCATGAGCGGCCTTTCTTGGCTGGTCTTGCGAGCCGTTGGGCACGAGGAAATCGCCCGCGACGACCTGGAGCGCGCCAACGACAGCCTTAGACGTTCAAACGCCGATCTTGAGCAGTTCGCCTATATCGCCTCGCACGATCTGCAAGAACCTCTGCGCCAGATCGGCAGCTATGTGCAACTGCTGGAGCGGCGCTATAAAGACAAGCTGGACAGCGACGCCATCACCTTCATCGATTACACGGTCGAAGGGGTCAAGCGCCTGCAAAGCCTGATCCATGAATTGCTGGCCTATTCCAGCGTCGGCACCCGCCGTTCGCCCTTTGCCCAAACCAATCTGACCGACTTGGCGCGCCGGGCGGTGCTGCATCTTTCCGGAGACATCAAGGCTTCGGGTGCCGAGGTCCTGGTTGAGACGCTGCCCACGCTGTCCGTCGATGCGCCGCAGATCGAGGCCGTCTTCCAGCAACTGGTTTCGAACGGCTTGCGCTTCCAATCGAAGGGCGCTGTGCCGCGCCTTCGCATCTGGGCCGAGGAACATAAGGACGATTGGGTGATTTCGGTCAAAGACAACGGCATTGGCATCGACGCCCAGTATTTTGACCGCATTTTCCTGATCTTCAAGCGCCTGCACTCGCGTACCGACTATCCCGGCGACGGCATCGGCTTGGCGCTATGCCAGCGCGTGATCGAACGCCATGGCGGGCGCATCTGGGTGGAAAGTGAACCCGGCCAGGGCGCGGTCTTTCGTTTCCTGCTGCCCAAAGCCATTCATCAGATCAGTCTGCCGTCAGGCACGCCTTAAGGCTTGCCGCCAAGTCTCGCAGCAGCTTTTCGTACAATTCGTTTCCCGGCTCCAAAGCGGCACCCAGGTCGTCAAGCGTGCCCAGTCGCAGCCGCATCTCGCTCGCCAGCGTCTCGGTCAGACGGACCTGGGATTGCGGTTCCTTGAAGATGCATTGCGCCTTCAGGCTGGCGATCTTGCGTCGCAAAGCGGCAACCGATTTTGCCGACGGCTGACGCTCGTTCAATGTCACCGACCCCACTCCCATCAAGCCGTAACGGCGCTCGAAATATTGGATGGCGTCGTGATGGACCATGAACGGCTTGCCCGCCAGTGGGGCCAGCTCGCGCTTCAAATCCGCGTCCAATTGATCCAGCCTGGCGGACAATGCCGTCGCATTTCCAAGATACAATGCCGCCCTGGCCGGATCGATGGCGGCCAGCTTGGCAGCCAACACATCGGCCAGTTTCTTGGCATTGCCAATATCCAGCCACAGATGGCCGTCCATCTCGTCATGCGCGTCATGCCCATGACCATCGTGACCGCCCCAAGGCCCTCCTTCGCGCATGTCATGCAGGGTCATCCCCGCAATAGCCGTCATCTGCACGATGCTTTTCTTGGCAGCCAAGCCCGCCACTGGCTTGACCAGGAATCCTTCCAGTTCGGGGCCGACCCACAACACCAGATCGGCTTGCGCCAGACGCTTGGCGTCCGACGGTTTCAGGCTGAAATCATGCGGCGAGGAAGAGCCTTTCATCAGCAGTTCAGGACTTCCCGCCCCCGCCATCACTTGGACGGCCAGGGAATGCAAAGGCGGAATCGAAGCCAGCACCCGGGGCGCATCGATGGCCGCCAGAACCTGGAACGGGCAGAGCAGCAGCAAAAGGACCGTCGTCGAAAACCGCATCAATTTCTCCCAAGGGCCTGGACTTGGCTGGCGCGTGTGATACCATGAACATGAATGTTATAATATAACATATTGGTTCCGTCCATGCCCCAACGCCAAGCCTTTCCCAAGCCCAGCCACGATCATGAGCGCTGCATTGCCAAGGCCATGGACGCCGCGCGCCAAGCCTGCGCCAGCCAGGGCGCGCAATTCACCGAGTTGCGCCGCCAGGTCCTTGAAATCGTCTGGGGCAGCCACGCGCCCATCGGCGCTTATGAAATCTTATCAGCGCTGACCAAGAACGGTCGGCGCCCGGCCCCGCCCACCGTCTACCGCGCCCTTGACTTCCTGTTGGCCCACGGCTTGGCGCATCGCATCGAAAGCAAAAACGCCTATGTCGGTTGCACGCACCGGCATGAAGATGATCGCCACAGCCAGTTCCTGATCTGCCGCGCCTGCGGCCAAGCCGTGGAAGTGCGCGACTTTGCACTTTCCCAAGCCATTCAGCAATTGGCCAAGAACAGCGGCTTTGCGATTGAAGACCAAATGGTGGAGTTGGCTGGCCTGTGTCCGACCTGCAAGGGCAAGGACGCTCATGCCAGCTAGCGCCCCCCTGATCGAAGGCAAAGACCTTGCGCTCTCATACGGCCAACAGCTTGTGCTGGACCGGGTCTCGCTGAAAGTGTCGCCGGGCGAAATCGTGACCGTGGTGGGGCCGAACGGCGCTGGCAAAACGACATTGTTGAAGATTTTGTTGGGTCTGGCGTTGCCGGACGCCGGGCGCATTCAAAGCAAGCCCAACCTTCGCATCGGCTATGTGCCGCAAAAGCTCGACATCGCGCCGACATTACCGCTTTCCGCCAAACGTTTTCTTCAGATGGCGGCCCCGCAAGGCAACCGCGCCATTGAAGCCGCGCTGAAACGCGTGGGCGCGCCCAAGGTTCTGGAAACGCCGCTGCTGGGCCTTTCCGGCGGCGAATTGCAGCGGGTCTTATTGGCCCGCGCCCTGTTGCGAAACCCGGAATTGCTGGTGCTGGACGAGCCGGTGCGCGGCGTCGATCTGGCCGGACAAGCCGATCTGTACGAACTGATCGCCGACCTTCGCAAGCAAATGGGGCTTGGCGTGATCATGGTTTCGCACGACCTGCACCTGGTCATGCAGGCCACCGACGAGGTGCTGTGCCTGAATGGGCATGTCTGCTGTCACGGGCATCCGGAGGCGGTCAGCCGCCATCCCGAATTCGTGGCCCTGTTCGGCCCCCGTGTGGCCGAAACCATGGCGCTTTATCCCCACCATCACGATCACGTCCACAAATGACCGGCGACCTCGACTTTCTTTGGCGCGCCGCCCTGGCTGCACTTGCCGTGGCCCTGATCGCGGGACCGCTGGGCTGCTTCGTGGTTTGGCGGCGTATGGCCTATTTCGGCGACGCCTTGGCTCATGCGTCGATTCTGGGACTTGCCCTGGGATTCATGCTGAAGATAGATCTGATGGCGGGCGTCCTGGCGGGCGGCATTCTGTTTGCCGTTCTGCTGTTCGCCCTCGAGCGGCAAAAGCGCCTGCAAAGCGATACGCTGCTGGGCATTCTGGCCCACGGCTCGTTGGCGATAGGCCTGTGCGCGCTGGCCTTGGCGCCTGCCTTGAATGTGGATTTGCAAAGCCTTCTGTTCGGCGACGTGCTGGCCGTGACGATCGGGGATATTCTATGGGCGTGGGGCGGCGGATTGTTCGTTCTGGCGGGCTTGGCCATTCTGTGGCGGCCCTTGCTGTCCATCACGGCGCATGAGGAACTGGCCCGCGTCGATGGCGTCGCGGTCGAACGCACGCGCCTTTTGTTCCTGATCCTGATGGCGCTGACGGTGGCGGTGTCAATGAAGGTGGTGGGCGTTTTGCTGATCACCGCCCTGCTGGTGATTCCGCCAGCCGCGGCCCGCCCCTTCGCCCGCTCGCCCGAACAGATGGCCGTGATCGCTTCGGCCATCGGAAGCGCTTCGGTGCTGGCAGGCCTTTACGCATCGCTGATGATCGATCTGCCCGCAGGCCCCGCCATCGTCGCAGCCGCCACCCTGATCTTCGCTGCGTCGATGGCGTTCAAGCGGCCATGACAGGAAAACTAAAGCCGCCCAAACGCCTGTTCCAAATCGGCGATCAGATCGTCGGCATCTTCCAATCCGGCATGCAGGCGGATGGTCAGTCCGCCCGGATTCCAACTGGCGACCGTGCGTTTGATGCCCTGATCGGCGGGAATGGCTAGGCTTTCGTAGCCGCCCCAGGAATAGCCAAGCCCGAACAGTTGCAGCGCGTCTAGAAAAGCATCGACATGCTTCTTGTCCGACGTTTTCATCACGAAGGCGAACAAGCCGCAACTGCCCGTGAAATCGCGCCGCCACAATTTGTGGCCGGGATCGTCCTGAAGGGCCGGATGCAACACGCGCAGAACCTCGGGCCTGCGCTTCAACCACGTCGCCAACAAGATGGCCGTTTCCTGATGACGTTCAAGGCGCACGGGCAATGTGCGAAGGCCGCGCAGGGCCAGATAGGCTTCTTCCGCGCCCACGCCCAGACCAAGCGCCGCCGCCCGCATTTTGACGATTTGCCACAAATCGGCATTGGCGCAAGTGACCAGCCCCATCATGGCGTCCGCGTGGCCCACGATATATTTCGTCGCCGCCTGCACCGACAGATCGACGCCCTTTTCGAAGGGCTTGAAGAACAGAGGCGTGGCCCAGGTATTGTCCATCGCCACCACAACGCCCTTTTTGTGGGCCTCAGCCGCGATGGCCGGAATATCCTGGATTTCGAAGGTCAGCGAACCCGGCGCTTCCACGAACACCAACTTGGTATTGGGGCGAATAAGATCGGCAATGCCCGCCCCGATCAGAGGGTCGTAATAGGTGGTCTCGATGCCGTTCGCCTTCAAATGTCCGTCGCAATAGCGCCTAGTCGGATGATAGATGGAATCGGTCACCAGCACATGGTCGCCATGTTTCAGAAAACTTTCCAGCACCAGCGTGATGGCGGCCAAACCCGAAGGCACGGCAACCGAGCGATGACCGCCTTCCAGCGCGCACACCGCCTCCTCCAGCGCGAAGGTGGTCGGCGTGCCGAAACGGCCATAAGTCATGCCTTCGAAGGGACGAGTTCCCCGCTCTTCCATGGTGGCGACATCGGGATAGAGAATGGTCGAAACGTGGTAGACCGGCGGATTGACGGCCCCCTGATGCATTTCGGGAGATCGACCGGCATGAACGGCGACGGTTGAAGGCTTGTGTTTTTTCATCATGCCCCCAACTCCGCCGGAGCATCGGGCAGATTGCCCCATTCGGCCCAGGAACCGTCATAGACGGACACATGATCATAGCCCAAAAGGAAGGCCGCCAGCGCAGGCAAACAGGCGGTGACGCCCGAGCCGCAGGTGGAAATGACCGGCCTGGACAAATCGATCCCGGCTTCGGCGAAAATCTGCTTCAACCCGTCAGCAGGCAGCATGGTCATCGTTTTCTTGTCAAAGAAGATCGAGAAGGGCATGGGCTTGCTGCCGGGGATATGGCCCTGTTTCAAAACCGGGCGCGGCTCGGGCGTTTCGCCCGTGAAGCGGGCCAACGGCCTAGCGTCCACCATTTGCTCTTCCCTGGTTTGCAGATTGCCCTTTATCTCGCCAAGTCCCTTCACCAGATGGGGGCGAAAATACGGCTTGAACGGGCGACGCTCATGCACGGGCGGCGGCGCCTCTTCCTCAACCGAGCGGCCTTCGCGCAGCCATTTCGGGAATCCGCCATCCAGCACCGACACCTTGTCGTGGCCGAAAACGCGAAACATCCACCAAACGCGGGCGGCGGCGCTGGTCATGCCGGTGGCGTCGTAAACCACCACATGGCAATCGTTGCCGATCCCCATCTTGCCCACGATGTCGGCGAAGCGGTCTGGGCTGGGCAGCATATGGGGAAGCGAACTGTCGGGATCGCACACTTCGTCGATCTCGAACAATTGCGCCCCCGTGATGTGGCAGTCGTGATATTCCTCCTTGGCGTTGCGCTTCTGGATAGCCAGGAAGAATGTGGCGTCGATCACGCGCAAACTGGGATCGGCCAGATGGGCTTCCAGCCAAGCGGTGGAAACCAGGGCTTCGGGATGCGAATAGCCGTGCTGCGCGTGATCCATGAATATCCTGCCAAAAGAACGTTACAACCAGCCGGGAATCGGCAAGCCACGTTCTCTCAAGAAGGCGGGATTGTAAAGTTTGCTTTGATAGCGCTGGCCGCCGTCGCATAGAACGGTCACGATCCTGTGGCCTGGCCCCAGCTTTTTCGCCACGCGAATGGCTCCCGCCACATTGATGGCGGTCGAGCCGCCCAGCAGCAATCCTTCGTTCGTCACAAGGTCGAATAGAACCGGCAGCGCCTCGGCGTCCGGGATCTGCTCCCAATCGTCGATCGGGGCGCCCTCCAGATTCTTGGTGATGCGTCCCTGCCCGATCCCCTCGGTGATCGAGCTGCCCTCGGCCTTCATCTCGCCCTTGGCATACCAGTTGTACAAGGCGGCCCCCATCGGATCGGCCAATACAATGCGAATCTTCGGATCACGCTCTTTCAAGGCCAGACCAACGCCCGCCAACGTGCCGCCGGTGCCGACGGCCGCCACGAAAGCATCCAGCTTGCCCTCCGTCTGTTCCCAGATTTCCGGGCCTGTCGTCTGGCGGTGGCCTTCGCGGTTGGCGACATTGTCGAATTGATTGGCCCAGAATCCACCCAATTCCTTGGCCAGACGCCCCGAAACATGGACATAGTTTTCAGGGTTTGAATAAGGGACCGCAGGCACCAGACGCAGATCGGCGCCGCACAGGCGCAGCATGTCCTTCTTCTCCTGGCTTTGCGTTTCAGGCATCACGATAACGGTGCGATAGCCCAGCGCATTGCCGACCAGCGCCAAGCCAATGCCTGTATTGCCCGCCGTTCCCTCCACGATGACGCCGCCGGGCTTCAACAGCCCCTTGGCCTCGGCATCGCGCACCAGCGCCAAGGCCGCCCGATCCTTAACCGAGCCGCCAGGATTCAGGAATTCCGCCTTGCCCAGAATGTCGCAACCCGTGGCCTCGCTGGCTTTTCTCAAGCGGATGAGCGGCGTATTGCCAATGGCTGCAATCAGACCGTCGCTAATTTCCATACATCACCTGTTATTTCTTATGTTTTAACATCGTTCATTGTAGTTATCTTCCCGCAGCCTTTCAACCCCGCATCGCGAGTTGAACAAAATCGCGACGAATCTTGGGGTGTTAACTATTTGCTAACCACCTTTCGTTCAGGATAAGTCGATTCATTCCTAGCCGACTGTGGACAAAAAATTGGGCTTTTTTGCCGAACAGTTGGTCAGGACACATAATTATCCACACATGACCTTGCGTAATGTGGATAACTTGTGGCAGAATAGGAATAGTCCTTAATCGTAAGAGTGATGTCAGGGGAATATGGCTTCGGTCAGCATCACGCTCTTTAGAGAGAAAACAGTCATAGTTGCGCGTTCGCAGGGGCAAGAAGAAGTCCTGGCAACGGTCAAGAGCAACCGTATCCTGCTGCCTTTGGGAAACAAGCTGCGCCGGGAAACTATGATCGTGCGCGGTCGCAACCTTTCCGATACGTTGCGTTTCGCCAGCCTCGTCATCGCCGAGGCAAGGCGCAGTTCAAGCCTGCTGGACCGCGATCATCCCGTCGATTGGAAGCGCCTGTGGCACAGTTCCACCCTGTTGCAGGGAGCCAAGCCGGAGAATGACAGCTGGGGCGCCGTGTTCGGCAATGGCAGCGCCCTGTTTCTGCCCTCTCCCTGCCCGCATATCGAGATTCTGGAGCGCCACGCCGCCGCCAATGGCGGCTATATCGATGAAGTTGTCTTGAAGTCGGCGGCGGCCGAATTGGGCGGCCACGAATGCGATGTAAAGATTCTGCACGCCAGCAAGGCCGCCGTGGTCACCACACTGGACGACACCGGCTTTCGCTGCGCCGTTCAAATTCGCACCAAGGGGGCGGAAAGCGCTTTCAGCTTCTCGGTTCCCGCCAAGGAAAAGGGCGTGCATTTCGGCACCGTCCTGGAACTGGCGGCCCATTACGTCGAAGGCCACAACACGTCGGTCTTTTTGGAAAAGGTGCGAGGCATGGTCGAGGCCAAACAAGTGGTCGGATCGAACATCACCGCCCGCGACATCGAAAGCGCCATCGAAAGACGCCGCGCCCTAAAACGCCTGATCGTCAATTTCGAACAGGACACGTCGATCCGCTACCGCCCGGACCGTCCGAAATTTCTTGTGGCGTAACATCTGTCCCTCAAGCGCCGGGCGGCGCACTCCGTGCGCCTTGGCTTTCGCGCCATCAGGCGCGCGGCCCTTTGGGCCTAGTCGCTTCGCTCCAATACATCTGCCCCTCAAGCGCCGGGCGGCGCACTCCGTGCGCCTTGGCTTTCGCGCCATCAGGCGCGCGGCCCTTTGGGCCTAGTCGCTTCGCTCCAATACATCTGCCCCTCAAGCGCCGGGCGCTTGCTTGGGTCTAGCGCAGAACCGCTAACAACCGCAACTAAGCCAGCGCCTGCGCAACTCACCCCGCTTCAGGGCCAGCCATTGCAAGCCGATCACGGCGGCGGCATTGACGACCTGCCCCGCTTCAAGTTTCGCGATCGCCTCGTCGGCGCTCATCACCACCACGCGGATGTCCTCATGCTCGGCGCCGACGCCGTGAATGCCCGCCGCATGTTCGGAATTCACCCGCCCGCAATAAAGCGCGCAGGTTTCGGTGGCGCCGCCGGGGCTGACCAGATAATGATGAACCGGCACCAGATCGGTCACGTCGATCCCCGCCTCTTCCTTGGTTTCGCGCTTGGCGACGTCGGCATGGCTTTCGCCTTCCTCGATGATGCCCGCCACGATTTCGAGCAGCCAGGGGTCCCAGCCTTGGGCATAGGCGCCAATGCGAAATTGCTCGATCAACACCACGGCGTCTTTGACCGGATCATAGGGCAGCAACCCCACCGCATGGCCGCGCTCGAACAGTTCGCGGGTCATGACGCCGCTAAGCCCACCCGCAAACAAACTGTGGCGCAGCTTGTAGCGATCAATCCTGAAATAGCCCTGATAAGCCGTAACCTTCTCGACCAGCTCGACCTTGCGTTCCTGCCCGTCCATCCGTTCCTATCCCCAAAAATTGCCCGTAGCGCCCAAGACTGAAACGACCATCCCCAGAACCAGATTGACCATCACCACACGGCGGATGCGTTCGAACTCGCCTGCCGCCGCCTTCTGATCAGCCTGTTTCAACGCCTGCATGAAAAGTTTGAAGGGGCGAAAATACATCCAACCGAACAACAGCATCATGACCAGCCCAAGCCCCTCCATCAAGCGTACATGCAGCCCGGCCCCGGACAATCCGTCATAGCCGAAATAGAGCACGCCGTAACCGGTAACGAACAGCGCAATGATGGAAATCCAAACCCATTTGAAAAAGAGGGGCAGCAGACGGCCCCTCAGCGCCATGCGTTCGCCAGGCTCCATCGGCCCCATGGCTGGACGCAAGATGACATGGGCGAAAAACATGCCGCCCACCCAGACGATGGCGGCCAATGTATGGGCGCCGATAGCAAGAACGAGCATGGTCCACCTGCTTGGGTTATATCGATGTCAGTCTAAGACCTGATGCGCAGGGCGCTACGTTGAAACGCGCCTGAAAACGATTTTGCTGAACCAAATCCGATACGCATCCAAGTGCGCGTTCGATCCGCTGGCGCATCATATGGCCTTGGGTCGCGTATCGATGCCTAGCCGCCAAGCCCTCCTCGCCCATTGCATCGAACAGGGCAAGAGCCTCGGCATGGCCCTCTCGCACTGACGTAAGGCTTGTCCCATCCACTTGCAAGATGCCCAACCTCTTTCTTTCCTCTGGCGTCGCCACGGCGTCCAGGTCTGGAAAGTCGCCCGCCAGCAGAGGGATCTGCCCGGCATAAAGGGCGTCGAAGAAACGGGTGGACAAGTCGCGATCGACCGGCAATACCAACGACACCTTATAGCCCAGCCACTCACGCAAACGCCGTTCCGGGGTCTGGCCGAAATAACCCTGCTTGTTTTCCGGCGACATGCGGCGCACATCCGCCCAATCGTCTTGCCCCGCCAACTCGCCCAGCAATTTCGTGCGCCCGGCCCAGGGATAATCGACGTAATGCGCCATCAGCATATCAGAACGCTGCCCCGACGGGGGCGGCAGTCCGCCTTGCCACTGAGCGCAACAGGCTGGCAGATGCGGCCCCAGGATGGACATCGGATTCATCAAATGTGCGCTGGCATAGGCATGGCTGGGAAAGACGAGATCGGCGGCCAGGGCGCTGTGCAGATTGTGCAACAGGCCCAAGTGATTGTCCCAGGCCCACAGCAGCACCAAACGCCCCGGATGATCCATGCGCCACGACCAGATGGCGGGAGCAACATCAAGCCCATGATGGGTGAACAGAGCCAGATCGGCGGACGCCTTGGCGTCTTCGACCAATTCGACGCCATCGGGCAGATCGATGGGACGCGCGACATAGCCCAGACGCTCCACCTCGGGTTCTATGCGCAAGAACAAACGCAACGGCCTTGCCACTTGGGACACGTACAGCGCCGCATCAAGAATTTCCTGTATGCGCCGCTGAATGGATTCCATCAGAATTTCAGCCCCAAACTTTTGGCGACTTCCTTGGCCAAGGCCTCGATTTCCGCCATGGCCGAAGGCGAGCGCGGCGTCTGTTCCATAACCCCCAGCCCGTCCATCATGCTGGAGGCAAAGGCCATCCGATTGCCCAGCATGGTTTTGGCCATCGGCAGATTGGCTTCAAGCAAGCGAGCCAGCACCGCCTGGGGCAATCGCCCCTTGGGCGGAATGCGGTTGATGACGATCAGGGCTTGGCTTTTTTCCTTGCTCACCAGTTCCAGCGTAGGCTTGGTGGCCCATAAATCCATCGGGCTGGGCTGCACCGGCACCAGCACCAGCTTGGCGGCGCGCACAGAAACGCGGGCGTCGGTTTCGGCATGCGGAGGGCTGTCGATGGCGATCAGATCGAGATTTTTCTTCATGCGCTCGATCTCGTTGCCCAACTTCCAGCCCGAAACCCGCGACAGGACGATGCCGCCCGCCTCTGACCCCAGCCGTTCCACGCGCGCTTCGAACCAAGCCGACAGGCTGCCTTGCGGATCGACATCGATCAGACCCACCTTATGGCCCCGTTGGGCATAGGTGACGGCCAGTTGCGCCGCCAGGGTCGATTTCCCGGCGCCGCCCTTCTGTTGCGCGATGGTCAGAATGGAAGCCGCCATTTTTCTAATCCTCCGCCAACTTCAGCCGCCTTGCTATGCCCTTCACTTTTCCCGCAGCCAACGCCTTGGCCTGACCCAAATAGGACTCGTCGGAGTAAAGGCTGACGGTGACCATGAATTCGACGTCGTCGGGACCCAGCCTGCCTGCCATTATCTTCGCCTCGGCCTGATCCGCTGCCTCGATCAGGCGCGTGGTCGAGCGCATGCCGCCGTCCATGGTGGCGATCATGTAGCTGGCAATCCAACGCGCCATCCGCTACCTCGTCTTCGCTTCGGCCAGATAGTCGCCCGCCAGTTCGACATAATGCGGGGCGGACCAGGCGAAGACCTTGATCTCGTCCTCTGAAATCGTGCGCAGCAATTTGGCCGGGCTGCCCGCCCACATCTCGCCCCGCTTCACGCGCTTGCCGGGGGTGACGACGGCTCCTGCCGCCACCATCGATCCGCCTTCCACCACCGCCCCATCCAGAATGATCGCTCCCATGCCGACGAAAGCGCCGTCTTCCAAAGTGCAGGCATGGATGATGGCGTTGTGGCCGATGGTGACGTTGGAACCGATATAGGTGCCGAATTTGCCGCCGGTGACATGCACCACCGATCCATCCTGGATGTTGGTGTTGGCGCCGATGCGCACCTCATGCACGTCGCCGCGCACGGTCACGCCAAACCAGATGCTGGAATTGGCCCCGATCTCGACATCGCCGATCACGGACGCTGTGGGAGCGATGAAGACATTGTCGCCCAGCTTCGGCATGCGCCCCTTGAAGGGCATTAATAGGCCTTGCATCCTCACCCCCTAAAATACGCCGCCAAGGGCGGCGCGCCGGGTTCCATCCCGGCGTGAGCCAAGGGCGCACAGCGCCCGCACGGCGCCTGAGTGTAAATATTACGGGAACATCGGCACCAGATCGAGTCCCAAGGTCTCAGGCAGGCCGAACATCAAATTCATGTTCTGCAACGCCTGCCCCGAGGCGCCCTTGACCAGATTGTCGATGACCGAAAAGATCATCACGCGGCCCGGCACGCGGTCGCCCGCAACGCCGATCACGCACAGGTTCGATCCCCGCACATGGCGCGTTTGCGGAATGCCGCCCTTGGGCAGGATTTTCACGAAGGCTTCGCCTGCATAGCGTTTTTCGAGCAAGGCGCGAATGTCTGCCGCCGTCACACCGTCCCTGGTCCGCACATAGATCGAGGCCAGCATGCCGCGGCTCATCGGCATCAGATGCGGCGTGAAGCTGGCCGTCACGGCATGGCCCGCCGCCTTCGAAAGCTCCTGATCGATTTCGGCCACATGCCGATGCGACGCCACGCCGTAAGGATGGATGCCTTCGGTCACCTCGCAAAACAGAGACCCTTCCTTGGCCGCCCGTCCCGCCCCCGAAGCGCCCGACTTGGCGTCGATCACGATATCGTCCACTTCGATCAATCCCGCCTCGGCCAGGGGGAGCAGCGGCAGCAGCGAACAGGTGGGATAGCAGCCCGGATTGGCCACCAGCCTAGCCGCCTGAATTTCGGCGCGCTTGATCTCGGTCAGGCCGTAAACCGCTTCCTTCTGAAGCCCCAGCGCGTGATGTTCGTGGCCGTACCATTTGGCGTAGGCCTCTGGATCATCAAGCCTGAAATCGGCCGACAGATCGACGATGCGCACATGGGCGGGCACCTTGGCCAGCACCTCTTGCGTAGTGGCGTGCGGCAGGCAGCAAAAGACGGCGGCGATCTCGTCCCAATTCACCTGCTCGATGGTGACCAATTCGGGCAAGGAAAGCTGCGCCAATTGCGGATAGACCGCAGCCATTGAATGGCCCGCCTTGCGGTCGGCGGTCAAGGCCTGGATGTTGAAACGGGGATGGTTGGCCAGAAAACGCACCAGTTCGGCACCCGTATAGCCGCTGGCTCCAAGAATGGCGACATCGATGGCGTTCATCTCACTCTCCCACAAACGAAAGGGGCGCTCCTTGCCGGAACGCCCCCTTGTAACAAATAAGGTCTTGATCCGGCGTTAACGTTTCGAGAACTGATAGCTGCGGCGCGCCTTGGCGCGGCCGAACTTCTTGCGCTCGACGACACGCGAATCGCGGGTCAGGAACCCACCCGTCTTCAGTGCCGGACGCAGGGCCGGTTCATAACCGGTCAGCGCCTTCGAAATGCCGTGACGAACTGCGCCCGCCTGACCCGACAGACCGCCGCCGACCACGGTGCAGACCACGTCGTACTGATTGACGCGGTTGGTGACCAGGAAGGGCTGGTTGATCAGCATGCGCAGCACCGGGCGGGCGAAGTAAACTTCGATCGCGCGGTCGTTGACCAGAACCTTGCCGGAACCCGGCTTGATCCACACGCGGGCAACGGCGTTCTTGCGCTTGCCGGTGGCATAGGCGCGGCCTTCTTTGTCCAGCTTCTGCTCGTAAACCGGCTTGGCGGCGACGGCGGCGGCAGGCTTGGCAGCCATCATCTCGGACAGCTTTTCAAGGGATTCGGCCATCGGTTAGGCGCTCCTCTTGTTCTTCGGGTTCATGGCGGCGATATCCAGCACCTGCGGCTGCTGCGCCTCGTGCGGATGGGCGCTGCCGGGATAGACGCGCAAATTCTTCATGAGCTGACGGCCCAGATTGTTGCGGGTCAACATGCGCTCGATCGCCTTCTCAATCACCCGCTCGGGATGCTTGCCGGAAAGGATCTGGCCCATGGTGCGATCCTTGATGCCGCCCGGATGGCCGGTATGCCAGTAGAAGCGCTTGTTCGCGACCTTACGGCCGGTCAGCTTCACCTTCTCGGCATTGATGATGACGACATTGTCACCGCAATCGACGTGCGGCGTGAAGATCGGCTTGTGCTTGCCGCGCAGACGAAGGGCAACCAGGCTGGCCAAACGGCCCAGCACGACGCCGTCGGCGTCAACCAGTATCCACTTCTTCTCCACCTCGGCAGGCTTGGCGGAATAGGTTTTCATCTTAAGGACCCGTTCTAATCAATGCCCCCGATGGGGCGAAGGAGCGGCAGTATGGCGATTTAACGCCGCCTGTCAACGCCCCAAGCCGGAAAATGCTGAAAAATTTCGATGCGGTATTGTGATACCACACCGCTAAGGCGCGCGAATCAATGCCCATTGACGGGGCAAGCCCCATGCGCCACATCTTTTCTGGAAAGTCTCCAACTCCCCAGCCCCCAGGATACACCCATGGCCGACACCGTCGCTTCGATCTCCTTTAACAGCAATCACAGCATTAGCATGGATGTCGAGGCCGTCACCGCCATCGAGATCACCGACGCGATGGAGCTTTCCCCAGGAAATTGGGCCTGTTCGCTGATCGTGCGCTCGGCCAAGGGCGCGGTGGCGCTGCAATTGCTGGCCGACAGCCGCGAGAAATTGGGCATCGTCCACAGTGAAAGCTCTTTTTGACAAATAAATGCGTATCGCGTATTTTCCTTGCGCCTTCTGATTCACCTTGTCTTGGGCGCACCCTATCCCTCTGATCTTTCAGCTATTCTAATTCCACCATGCCAGACGATCTCCCCAACAGTTTGTTCGATGCGCCCCCTGCATCTACCAGGAAGGCTAAAAACGCAAAGCGTGTTTTCGAAGAGACGCTGGTGACGCTTAATCAATTGGCCAAGCTGGTTGGCGCCAAACCCCGAGCGCTTCAGCTATGGACGGATGGCGGCGCGCTTAAGCCTTTGGAAGGCACCGACCGCAAGGGCAGCGGGGCTTGGCGTCTATACAGCCAAGTGGAATGCGAACTGGCCGCCATCTTGACCGAAGCGCACAAGGCCTTCCATCTGCCCGTGGGCATGCTGACCGAATTGGCCGGAGCCTTGCGCCGTCAGGAAGGCAAGGCCGGACAGGAAGAAGCCTTCGAGCGAGCTAGGCGCGGCACGCATGCCGTCTGGCTGATCGCCGCCCCGCAAGGCGAGACCTATGGGCTTGGCTTTGCCACCGGCGCGGTGCTGGCTTTGAGCAACGCGCCCGGTCAGGCTGGGCTTAATCTGCGCGAATGCGGGGCCATTCTGGTGGTGAATCTCACGGCGGCACTGGGACGGCTGAAGGGCTGACTGGGCGGCGACTGAGCGGCGACTGAGGGCCAAATACGGAGCGCAGCGACTGGGTGCACGCGCGCCCCGCGCGAATTTTTGCGCGAAAGCCCAGCGAGCGGAGCGAGCGCCCGCCAGCTTTGCTGGCAAATATTTGTAAAGCGTGCATCGCACGCGGCGACTGAGGGAAATATCAAGCCTTCAACTTATATCCGCGCTTGAACATCATCCAGCTTAGGATCAGCAGCGCCACATCGACCAGACCGATATAAAGCGCGCCCGTCAGAAGGTTGCCGTCGGCATGGCCGATCATGCCGTAGCGAAAGCCGTCGATCATATAGAAGAAGGGATTGATCAGGGCCAGGGCGTGAAAGACCTCGGGCAGGCGGTCGATGGTGTAGAAGGTGCCCGACAGGAACGACAAGGGCGTCACGATGAAATTGGTGACGGCGGCCATATGATCGAATTTGTCGGCCCAGATGCCACCCATCATGCCCAGAAGCGACAGCATCAGCGAAGCCGCCACCGCGTGATAAACGATGAAGAAGGGATGGGGGGCGGCCATCGGCACGAAGAAGGCCATGGTCACCGCCACCACCATCCCCACCAACAGGCCCCGGATCATGCCGCCGCCCGCGAATCCCACCACCAACTCGCCGGCGCTTAGAGGCGGCATCAGCACGTCGATGATGTTGCCCTGCACCTTGGCCATGATCAGCGATGACGAGGAATTGGCGAAGGCATTCTGCACCATGGTCATCATGATCAGGCCGGGGGCCAGAAATTCCAACAGATGCACGCCCGCCACCATCTCGACCTTGCGGCCCAGGGCCAGCGCGAAGACGGCCAGGAACAAGAGCGTGGTGACCACGGGGGCGAAGATGGTCTGGAAATAGACCTTGAGAAACCGGCGCACTTCCTTGGACAGCAAGGTCCACAGACCCAGCCAGTTCACGGGACCCATCGCGGGGTGGATGTTGGGGGACATGCTCGACATCCGTCTCAGCTATCAGCTTTCGGCGAGGCTGACAATTAGGTAGACTCGTTTCACGATGAAACAACCCCGCAAAGCGAGTCCGAAAAGCCTGGAAAACGCCGCCATCCATTATCTGGAGCGCTTTTCCACCAGCAAAGCCAACCTAAAGCGCGTGCTGATGAACCGTGTCGCCCGCTCGGTAAGCGCGCACGACACCGACCCTCATGAGGGTCTGGCCTGGATCGAGGCGCTGTTGGATAAGCTGGAGGGGCTGGGCTATCTCAACGACGCCGCCTATGCCGAGATCAAGGCGGAAAGCATGAACCGGCGCGGCAAGCCCAGCAACCAAGTGCGCTGGGCGCTGCGCATGAAGGGGGTGGACCAAGACACCACCGAGGCGGCGATGACCAAATTGTCGGACGAGTTGGAGGGGGATGCCGACCGCGCCGCCGCCCTGGCCTTCGCCCGCAAGAAGCGCCTGGGGCCATACCGTCCGGAAGACCAGCGCGAGGCCCACCGCGCCAAAGACATCCAAACCCTGGCGCGTGCCGGTTTCGGCTGGGACCTCGCCCGGGAGATCGTGGGGTCAGGTCTTGAATTATGAATGCCCCCGGAGAAGGAGGCACGCCTCAAGACGCCTGACGGCCTGCCTTGACGATCCGGCTAACCATGCTGGCGCCCAGCCCGAAATGGGCGCCGATTTGCCCTTGCGTATAGGCGCCGGTCGCCCAGGCCGTGCGGATAGCCTGATCCCGATCCGCCGCCTCTTTTGAAATCCGCTTCAGGGAAGGGGCAAGCGCCTGTCTTTGTCGCTTCGGCACTTGTGGCGAGACGCGCTTTGGCCGCCCATCTTTGCCAAGGAACTTGTCGGCAAAGGCTTGGCTGCCCAGAAAAAGCTGATTGCGCACCGATTCCCAGGGCGATGGCTTGCCAACACCTTCGGCCACGAAGCCTGCATAGGCGCTGCGGGCCTTGTCCTGATTGGCGTCGAAGCGCATGAGCAAGGGCTTGGCATCGAACCATTCGTAGGCCTGCGCCTCGCCAAGCGTGGCCCGATAGCTGCTCCACAACCATTCCTTCGGTTCAACCGCCATGCCCGCCCGCACCGGGTTGAGAACGATATAACGCGCCAGTTCAAGAAAATAGGCCTCGGCCTCGACCAAAATCGCCTTGTAGCGCCCCTGAAACAGATGCCCAACCCGCTTGTGGGCGCGGTTGAAGGCCTGGGTGTAGACGCCGTTCAAGTGGCGCATGCCGCGGCTTAGGTTGGCGTGCTCGGTCTCGACCAGCAGATGATAGTGATTGGTCATCAGGCAATAGGCGTGGAAGCGCCAGCCAAGCCTGAGCGCTGTGTCGCCCAACGTGTCGAGGAAGGCCTGCGCATCGGCCTTCGACAGAAAGATCGGCTGGCGCGCATTTCCGCGGGCCGTGACGTGATACAGCGCTCCGGGATATTCGATGCGCAGGGGGCGAGCCATTCTCTCAAACCTCTCTGGCTGTGACTTGTCGGTTAGAAAAGCCTACCGGCCCCATATTCACAATTCAAGACCTGACCCCATTGGTACACTTCGAATGGCACATCTGAATACGTTCCATCGGCCATATCAATCTCCTAAGGCTGATAGCGTTTCACCCAAACCGTGTAAAAATGCGATTCCATGTGCTTTACCCTGACCTCGTAATGGTCAAGAATAAAAATTGATCCGTCCTGATGCGTCGCGCAAAGATCTGGGTCTCCGTATTTCCATCCAGGCGTTCCCGCACAGGATTCTCCAATGTAGCGATGATTTCCTTTGTCATCGGCCATTTCATCGCTTTCGTCATATACTATCAAACGCTGCAAGGAATCAGTTTCGCCGCACATTTGGAACACAATAAGCTTTCCCTTTTTTCTAAGTTCTCCATGCTTATTCATTGTTCTCTCTACAGATGTGTACATGTCAAAATCGTTGATATATTGTCCTGACTGATTCACGACGCTAACAATCCAACTTTTGTTCTTCTGAAAATGTTCATCTTCATTTACAGAACATGGCCCTCCAAGCCCATAGTTGGGCTTTTGAAAAAACAATCGGCTAACTAGTGAAAATAAAAATAGAAAAGCAATCACAACAATAATAAGTCGCTTTGCAACGGAACTAACGCGCAATACCAATAGGCGCAGCGCTTGTATTCGCAACCTCATTCCCCCACCCCTTCCGGCACACAGTTCCCGCCGGTTTGCTTGTGTGCGAATGGGGTCAGGTCTTGAATTGTGAATTTGCCCGTCCGCTCTGTTCGTGAGAACGTTCTCTTGTTCTTGTTGAGTTCATAATTCAAGACCTGACCCCATTGTTTATGTTGCCCATTCCAAGCGGAATAAGGCCACTCTCATCGGTGCATTTTTGATCCGGCAGGCAGGCTTGTTTTTGTTTGATAAGCTGAGTGAAACTCTAGCCAATGCCATCGAAGAGTCAATGGCATTTTCGCGTATTAAGTTTATTGCGCGATTGAAATAATCAAATCGGCTCTGACCGCGATTTTCGTGACCCCATTTTTTCCCTGATTTTTCGCCGATTCCCCCCGCTTGCCCGGTTATAGCGACTTGCGCTTCAGGTCTCACTTTTTCGTGAATACTCGCTTTTCCACCTTGGCAGATGGGTTGTCAGGGTCGGAGGCGAAATAGCCTTCATTCAGCCGATAGAAGAAGCGGCAATCACCCCAACGCGTCCCGTTTCCGTCGCGAATCATGTCGCGGCAGAATTTGCCCGTCGCATCAACCGTCCATTTACCCTTGCTTCGAAATTCCCGCCCATCCGCTGTTCGGGTGAACCCCGCAACGCTGCCATCGCCCTCATATTCGAAATGGATGATGGCGCCCGGATTGTTGAGGCTGTCGCCAGTCATCACCAAACCGGAAAGCAGCTCAACCAACTCCTCCCGCTCAATCTTCCTGCCGCCTTGACTAACCAATTCCCCAAGACTTTCCTGGGCCTGCGCCGAATTGGGGACAAGCAAAGCCACCAGCAACAAACACCTTTTCAGAGTATTCATTTTTTGCCTCCAATTGTCCTGACATGCTGCAAGGGCACCCTCCCTTGACCCATCCACGCCATAATCCGAG
>CACUVI010000002.1 GCA_902725215.1 Rhodospirillaceae bacterium LM-1
CCGAGCCTAAGGGCGGGTCGCATCCGAAGGGCGGCAGCCATCCTAAGGGTGGTTCCGATCCTAAGGGCGGATCGCATCCGAAGGGCAGCAGCGAGCCGAAGGGCGGTTCCGAGCCTAAGGGCAGCAGCGAGCCTCACGTGACTGAGCCGCCGGTGACGTCGCCTCCGGAGGATGGCATCCAATCGTCGGCAGCCTTCAGCGATGCCCAGGCCTACGAAGACGACATGTCGAGTGTTGCCTTCCAGACCGACAGCAATGGCGACCTAGTTGTGGGCGACCTTGCCAGCGGATTGCTGGTGGATATCGGCTCGCACATCGATCTGACAGGCGTCACGGGTGACGACCAAGTCAGTCAGATCGTCTTCGACATGTCCGCCTTGCCCGAGGGCACGGTGGTCCTGTTCGATGGCCAACCGTTCGACCTGAGCGGCGGATCCATGCTGGTGTTCGAGGGCGATGCCCTGAATGCCTTCATTGAAGATCCCAGCGCGCTTAAGCTGTCGGTGCCCGATCACTCAGACGCTGATGCCCAGGTGGGCGTCTCCGTCACCGTGACCGACGCGACCAGCGGCGAGAGCCAGGACTTCGCGGGCAGCATCGAAGTGGTTGTCGATGCGGTTGCTGACCAGCCCTACAATGTTGATATCAGTGCGGATGTGACCATGATTGGCGGCGATACGCCTGCTGCCGATCAGTTCCCCGAGATGCCTCACGACATCTCGAACATGGTTCTCTATCTCGACAACGGCTCGGGCGAGATCGTGAAGGTCAAGATCGACAGCTTCGATGCCGGAGATGGCGTCAGGGATGCCGATAATCTCGACCTCAACGGCTTCGTCGAACAAAACTACGCTGGCATGGAACTGGTGGCCGTCACCATCAAGGCCGGTCAGAATCATCCGGATGGCTATGGTCCGGGCGAGGGCGAGTTGTTTGTCATCGACGACAGCTATAGCGAAGCGACGCTGCCGGTTGCCGACAGTGCAGACGCGACTTGGCAGTATACCCAGGCGCTGGATGCCGGACTGGAAGACAGCGGCGAGGAAGTCGAGTTGTCGGCGCCGGAAATGGCTGAGGTTACGCTCTCCGTCACTGCCACCTTTGCCGACTACACCGACGGTTCCGAAGCCCATTACCTCTATGTCGAGGTTCCGGGTGGCTGGACGGCGCCGGAAGGCTCGACGTTGGTCGATGGCGGCAGCTTCGGTGGAAACGCCGGAACGAGCTACATGAAGGTCGAGGTCGACAACGATGATCTGGCGGCCAATGGCGGCGTGATCACGATGCCGATCGCTCTGATCGCTCCTGCAGCCATGATTGACGAGAATGGCGTGGCGCTGGATGTCTTCGCCCAGGCGGTGGAAGATGATCTTTCGGATACCGAACTGACATTCGACAACAATGTCGGTCTGGCTTCCGACAGCATTACCTTCACCTTGCCGGATGAAAACGAACCGCCGGTCACCGAACCGCCGGTCACCGAGCCTCCGGCTACGGAACCGCCAGTTACGGAACCGCCGGCAACCGAGCCTCCGGCCACGGAACCGCCAGTCACCGAGCCTCCGGCGACCGAGCCTCCTGTTCCGGGGCTTGATCTGGACGGCACCAAGAAGGCGGATGTCCTGACTGGCGGCGCTGGCGACGACACCATCGACGGCGGCAGGGGCAACGACAAGCTCGACGGCGGCGAAGGCAATGACACGCTGATCGGCGGCACTGGCAACGACACGCTGTATGGCGGTGACGGCAACGACACCATGCTGGGCGGCGATGGCAACGACCTGTTTACCTTCAACGAAGGCAATACGGGAACGGCCAGTGTCAATGGCGGATCGGGTTGCTGGACCGACACCATCCAAATGAATATGGATGGCGGGCCTGCCGGGTCGCTGGAACAAGGCGCTTGGACGCTCGAGGTCGATGGTCAGACGATGACCAGCAACCAAGACTCCGGTTCCTTCACCTTCGATCACGCAGTCAGCGGCACCATCAGGACCGACGATCAGGAGATCCAGTTCGACAATATCGAAAAGATCACCTGGAGCTGATGCTGATACAGTGATTACCAAAGATGGGCGGCAGGGCAACCTGCCGCCCCATTTTTTTTGCTACGGCTCAATGGCTTATAAAGAAAAGAAATTTTTTGGCGACTGGCGGTTTGACCCGGCGGATCGGGTAGGGTATAAAAAGGCTTGGTTCACAAAAAGCGTCCAATTGTGGCGTGCGGTCCTGGCCGGGTCGCGACGGGGAACGGCTGTTACCCTGTTCTTATGGCCCCTAGGTGAGGAGATTGACTATGGCCCTTCCCTTGATGCCCAAGGCAACGGCTGTTTGGCTGGTTGAGAACACGACTTTGACCTTCGAGCAGATCGCCGATTTCTGCGGCATGCATTCGCTGGAAATACAGGCCATTGCCGATGGCGAGGTGGCCGTGGGTATTGTAGGTCTTGATCCGGTGGCCACCGGTCAGATCGGTCCCGATGAAATTCAGCGCTGCCAGCGCAACCCCGACGCCCGTCTGCTTCTGATGAAGATGCCCGACCTGCCGCAGCCCCGCGCCAGAACCAAGGGAGCGCGTTACATGCCGGTATCCAAGCGCCAGGACCGCCCTGACGCCATTGCCTGGATCATCAAGCATCACCCTGAACTTTCGGATGCGCAAATCTGCAAGCTGATCGGCACCACCAAGCCGACCATTTCATCGGTGCGCGACCGCACGCATTGGAATCACCAGAATATCAAGCCGCGCAATCCGGTGACTTTGGGCCTGTGCAGCGAAGCCGATCTTGAAAAGATGGTGGCCTTGTCGAGGCCCAGGTCGGGCATTGCCGCCGAAAGCGTTGTTGAATCGGCCTCCGACGAGCCGCAGTCGGCGTCGGGCGAAGGCTGAAGCGCAACATTTGGCCGGAACGAAAAAAAGGCGCGGGAGCAATCCCGCGCCTTTCTTCTTCCCCCCTCTTGAAATGCAAATCACATCCGCGTGGCGTCTTCTTCGGGATAAGCGGTGATGTTGTGAATGGCTAGGTCGGCGCCGTGCCGCTCGCCTTCCTCGCTAAGACGGATGCCGATAGTCATCTTCAAAAGTCCGTAGATCGCGGCGCCACAAATCAGGGCATAGGCCGCACCCACTACCGTGCCCGCCAGTTGCGACATCAGGCTAACGCCCCCCATGCCGCCCAAGGCCTCCAGTCCGAAAACGCCGCAGGCGATGCCGCCCATGGCGCCGCAAAGACCGTGCAGGGGCCAGACGCCAAGGACGTCGTCGATCTTCCATTTCAACTGGCACTGATCGAAGGCCCAAACGAACAAGGCGCCAGCCAGCACGCCCGTTGCCAAGGCGCCAAGCGGATGCATGACGTCGGACCCGGCGCAGACGGCGACCAGCCCGGCCAGGGGGCCGTTATGCACGAAACCCGGGTCGTTGCGCCCCACGATGAGGGCGGCCAAGGTGCCGCCCACCATGGCCATCAGGGAATTCATAGCCACCAGACCCGATACCGCCTCGACGGTCTGGGCGCTCATGACGTTGAAGCCAAACCAGCCCACCGTCAAAATCCAAGCGCCCAGAGCCAGAAAGGGAATGTTAGAGGGCGGAAACGCGACCAATCCGCCGCCCTTTTTGTAGCGCCCCATGCGGTTGCCCAGCATCAGCACCGCGCCCAACCCGGCCCAGCCGCCCACCGCATGCACGACCACGGAACCGGCAAAATCATGGAAGGGTGCTCCAAACAGCCCCTCGATCATGCTTTGAAAGCCCAGGCGTCCGCCCCAGACCAAGCCTTCGAAAAACGGATAGACCAATCCCACCAAAACGGCGGTGGCGATCAATTGCGGGAAGAACTTGGCGCGCTCGGCGATGCCGCCGGAAATGATGGCCGGAATGGCTGCTGCGAAGGTCAGCAGGAAAAAGAACTTCACCATCTCGTAGCCGTGGGCGGAAAACACCCCGCCTTCTCCCGACAGCGCCTTGGCGCCGACGAAAAAGGACACGCCATATGCCACGGTGTAACCGACCAGGAAATAGGCAAGGGTCGATACGGCGAAGTCGGTCAAGATCTTGACCAGGGCATTGACCTGGTTCTTGCGCCGCACTGTTCCCAGCTCGAGAAAAGCGAAGCCAGAATGCATGGCAAGCACCATAATGGCACCCAGAAGAATGAATAAAACGTCGGCGCCTGATTTGGCGGTGTCCATGTTTATGCTCCCCTGATCGATGATCGTTGCCCGCGCGTGCGCAAAGGGCGTGCCAGTTGGTAAAACCGTGAAAATACAGAAGGTTGACAGTTCGATGCCTTTACCAATATCGACGCATGGATGAAAGTTTGGCCTGCCCACTAAGTAATCTGCCGCAATAATGAGCAATTGCGCTAGGCGACAAGTCTCAGGAAAAACAGTTTAATATCAATAAACGATAATGCGCAATAAATGCCCATCCGCGTCAAAGGCCCGCTATTTGTGCATATCCGCCGGTCGGCCTGAAAATGTCGGTAACGCTCGATCCGCCGGATGGGCCGCAGGACAAAAGCTCCTACGACGAGGCAGGAGCTTGACGCCCTGTGCGACGCGAGCAAGGCGATTTGACGGCGCGCAGTCCATTCGCCAGACGGTCGGGTGCCAAGAAAATTCGCTCGGCACGCCTTGAAGCCATGTTAGAATCCCGCGAAATCAGGGGAGTGACCGGCCAAAGGCGGCGCGGTCCGGTTTTGCCAGAAGGACGCAAGCAGGGGCATGGGCATCATCATCCGTCTTTATCACCGCTCGGAAGGGCTGGAGAAGAATCGCTTCAACACCTTCTTCATGGATATGGGCGAAAACATCCACGTCCATTACCGGGATCTGAGGATCGAATTCAACGTTGACGAATTCATCGAGTTCGCCGATCTGTGCGAGACCTATATTCCCCTGGTCCGCAAGGAAATCGAGGCGGGCTTCAAGGACGGCGTCAACCCGAACACCAATCAAAGCGACACCATCAAGACCTTCTTCAACAAGAAGCCGCTAAAGCAGACCATTATCTACAACCCGACCCGCATTTCGTTGGAAGAAAACACCGACGGTTTTCACATCCATCTGCGCAATTACAAAATCCTGCTCGACAAGCCGTCGTTTCTGAACTTCGCCAGAGCCGCCAAGGAGGTGCTTGAAATGCGCGAGCGGCCCGTCGATCTCAAGGAAACCTTGAACCTCATCGAGATCAACGAACTTCACCACCGGGTCGAGGAAACCGGCGCGGATGGGGACCGGGAAACCGCGCGCGTTGTTATCGAAGAACCTTATTACAAAAAGCTGCTGCAGTTGTTCAATGGGCTGGGCTACAAGAAGGCAGATCCCCAGAAAGAGATTTATGAAATCGAGAAAGCCCGCATTTCCCTGAAGATTGCGAAAGCCTCAGCCAAGCCGTTGCCCAAGCTGCCCGTCAAGTCGTCCATCGTGCCGCTGGCGGCCTATCTGGCCGAGAACGCCAAACGCTTCGCTTCAAAGGAACTGAATCTTCTGAAACTTCAGGTGCTGGACGTTTTCGAGTATGCCCGCAAGGCCAATCTGGCCAGCGCCATCGAACTCGACTTCCAGAAATTCCTGTTCAACACCGAAACCGGCAAGGTGATCGTTCCTGCGAAGACCTCGCAGGAGAGCGCAAATCCCGACCGCGAATGGACGCGCTTCGACCAGTTTCTCAACAAGCAAGGCATCGGCTTCGTCAAGCCCAACAAAATCGTCTATGACGATGGGCAGTTGAAGGGGCTAAACGACGCCTTTCTGTACTATGTGAAGGAGCATATCAGCCGTCATCCCGCCGTCAGGAAAGTCTATCTTCTGAATCCTATGCAGTGGAAGAAGTCGGGCAGCCAGACCGGGCGCTATGAGGTGCCGTTTTTGCATATCGGCTGGGCCAAGCTGGGGTCTGATTTCGACATTCTGATCGAAATGGACGAGCGTTACCCGGTGCCGGAATCCTGGGACCTGAAATTTTTCTGGAAGGTCTGCGGCTGCGACTATTACCATTTGGGCGAGGTCGATTATCCGATCGACAATCCCTATGCCAAGGATTATCCGAACATCCCTTTCCGCCAGCATCTGGTCGAGGCCTATCTGTTCTTCGGCTCGCGCATGGACGCTGCGGTGAAGGATAAGTACCTAAGCGGTTTTCCCTCGCGCGAGGTGCTTTACGAGAAGAAGGACATTCAAGGCCAGTTGCCCGCCTTCGTGGCCGAACATTTCGACGTGCAGCTTGACGCCATCGATCCCTTGAAGGGCGTCAGCTTCAACGAAGTGTTCCGCGCCAAATCGAAGGACGGCGACTACATCGTCAAGGTGATGAAGGGGGCCGAGTTCACGCCGCCCGTAGAAGGAAAGCGCGGCACGCATCTGGCTTACGAGGCCCTGTTGCTGAACCGTTTGGCCGAGAGAAAAGCGCCAGCCATCATTCCCCGCCCCGGCAAGGACGGCAAGCTCACCCAGCCGATGGGCGAATATAATTGCATGCTTCTTGACTTCATCGTCGCCGACAAGGTGGGCGAGTGGACGAGCGCGCATTTGATGTCGGCGGCGAGCACGGTGGCCCAGGTCAACAAGGCGCTTTCCCAGGATGCCGCCCCCATCGATTCCTATCGTCTGCAGGAATCTTTGGAATTTTGGCTGCACGATTTTGCGGCGCTGCTGCCCAAGTTCACCGACGATCAGGAAATGCGAAGCCAGTTTGAATCCTTGATCCCCAAGATCCAAACGGCGCGCCAGCGCATCGAGAACGCCAAGGACATTCTCTGGATTCATTGCCATGGCGACGTGACGCCAAGAAACATCATGTTCGTGAAGGGCGAGGCGCTGCTTTACGACTTCCAGGCGGCGCGTTTCTCTCCTCGCATCGAGGATGTGGCGGAAGGAGCGCTGGAATTCGCCTTCATCGACAAGCAGGCCATGTTTGATCCGGAAAAGTCCCAGAGCTTCATCGATGCCTATGATCAGGAATTCCCGCTTACCGAGGCGGAGAAAGCCTTGCTGCCCGCGATGATGTTCCTGCATGCCGCCGTGAAGTTGGGCCGCCTTCTGCGCATGCAAGTGGTGTTCGGCAACAAGGTCAACATGAACCTTGTGAAGGCCTTCCTGAATTACGCCTTGGCCAACGCACAGGACCTGTAAGAACGGTCCGGGTTTTGGTTCCCGCCATTTCGATCTGCGGACAATGACGAGCGGAAATTTCTTACCAGCCGCAGGCGTGCCTGCCAGTCGCTGGACGCGCAACAATTTTGCCGTTCAGTGACAATAAAGGAAATAAAAACAATCTAAAAACAATATGAAATAATGGACAAAAATGCTAATTAGCCTCTCGTGGGTTGTTTCGATTTGTGATCTTGGAGTTGAAATATGTCGGGTGGCATTTCTTTCAAATGGAGCATCTCGGCCCGCATCACCGTGGCGGTGATGGCGACGGCCCTGATCGTCGGCCTCGGCGCCTCGCTGGCATCCTTGCTGATCTTGAATGGCGAAAGCGACCGCCAGGCCCTGTCGGCCATTGACCGCAACATGCGAGTTGCTTGGCAGATGGTGAAGCACGAGGGAAGCGTCTTCAAAACCGAGGACGGCAAAATCCTGGCGGGCGACAAGGCGCTGAACGACCGCAACGATCTGACCGATGCGGTGACGCAGCTGGTCGGCGGCACGGCGACCGTCTTTATGGGCGATGTGCGCGTGGCGACGTCGGTGCGCAAGGACGACGGGACGCGCGCCACCGGAACCAAGCTGGCCAAGAACGCCGCCTATGAAAGCGTCCTCGAAAAGAAAACGCCCTTCCGCGGCGTGGTGGAGATTCTGGGTACGCCCTACATCACCGGCTACGATCCTATCTTCGACGCTTCCGGGCAGGTGATCGGCATTCTGTATGTCGGCATCAAGACCGAGGAGTTCTACCGGGCGAACAAGCAAATTCAATTCTGGGTCTTTGGCCTGTCGGCGGCGGCCATGCTGCTGGCCGTCATTCTCGCCAGGATTTACGTGAATGCCACCGTCTCCGTCCCCTTGGCGCGGCTGACGGGAAACCTGGGTGAATTGGCCCAAGGAAAGACCGACCTCAACGTGCCTTATCTTGAGCGTTCCGACGAAGTGGGCAGCATCGCCAAGGCGGTGGATGTCTGGCGCCAGAACGCGCTTCGCCGCAAGGAAATACAGGCCCAGTTGGAGGCCGAGGAAAAGGCCGAGGAAGAGCGCATCAAGCGCATCGACGCTTCGACCCTCAGTTTCGAAAAAGCGGCTTCGGCCAGCATCAAGGACGTGCTAAGCGCCTCGACGCAGTTGAAAAGCACGTCGCAATCCATGTCGGCCATGGCCCAACAAGCCGAGCGTCAGACGCAGACTATGGCCTCATCGGCCGATCAGGCGTCGGGCAATGTGCAGAGCGTGGCTTCGGCGGCCGAGGAATTGTCGGCGTCGATTGGCGAAATCACGCGCCAAGTGGCGGCGTCTTCCGAAATCGCCCGCGCCGCCAAGGATGAAGCCGACAAGACGAACGCGCTTGTCCAGGGTTTGGCGCATGCGGCGCAGAAGATCGGCGATGTCGTCAGCATGATCAACGACATCGCCGGGCAGACCAATCTGCTGGCCTTGAACGCCACCATCGAGGCGGCCAGAGCGGGCGACGCCGGCAAGGGGTTTGCCGTGGTGGCGGGCGAGGTCAAGAATCTGGCCAACCAAACCGCCAAGGCCACCGACGAAATCACGGCGCAAATCACCGACGTTCAAAACGCCACGCAGCAGGCGGTTGAAGCCCTGCGCGGCATCGGCCAAACCATCGAGCGCATGAACGAGATTTCAAGCTCGATCGCCGAATCGGTCGAACAGCAAAGTGCTGCCTCCAGCGAAATCGCCCGCAACGTGGCCCAGGCTTCGGAAGGCACCCAGGACGTTACCGCGAACTGCCATCAGGTGCTGAAGGTTTCGCAGGAAACCGGCACGGCGTCGCATCTGGTGCTCGATGCGGCGGCCATGCTGAATGAAAGTGCCGAAACGCTGAACCGCGACATTCAGACTTTCCTGACCAGCGAGCGTCAAGCGTAACGGGCAATAAAAAAGCCGACCAGGAAATTCACCTTCCCGGTCGGCTTTTCTTGAGAGTGCGCGCTATTCCTTTCTGCCGTGGGCGTAGCCCACTTCGCTCAAGGCCTCGTCGATCTCGCCCAGGATTTGCGGATCGTCGATGGTGGCGGGCATCTTGTACTCCTGCTGGTCGGCGATCTTTTGCATGGTGCCTCTCAGAATCTTGCCCGAGCGGGTCTTGGGCAGGCGCTTGACCACCAACGCCGTCTTGAAAGCGGCCACGGGTCCGATGCGGTCGCGCACCATCGCCACGATTTCCTTGACGATCTCGTTGTGCGGCTTGGTGACGCCCGCTTTCAGCACCACGAAGCCCAGCGGCAACTGGCCTTTCAACTGGTCTGCCACGCCGATGACAGCGCATTCGGCGACGTCGGGGTGATTGGCCAGCACTTCCTCCATGCCGCCCGTGCTTAGGCGGTGTCCGGCGACATTGATGATGTCGTCGGTGCGGCTCATGACATAGACGTAACCGTCCTCGTCGATGAAGCCCGCGTCGCCGGTTTTGTAAAAGCCCGGAAACTCCTCGAGATAGCTTTGGATATAGCGCTCATCGGCGTTCCACAGCGTGGGCAAGCTGCCCGGAGGCAGCGGCAGTTTCATGACCAGCGCCCCCACCTGTCCGGGCTTGGCCGGGTGATGCGCTTCGTCCAGCACCTGCACGTCCCAGCCGGGCACCGCCTTGGTGGGAGAGCCGGGCTTGACGGCGAAACGCTCCAACCCCATCGGATTGGCACAGATGGCCCAGCCGGTTTCGGTCTGCCACCAGTGATCGACCACCGGCACCTTCAGATGATCCTCGGCCCATTTCAGCGTGTCGGGGTCGCAACGCTCGCCCGCCAAGAACAGCGTCTTGAAACAGCTCATGTCGTATTTTTTCAAGAATTCGGCGTTCGGATCGTCGCGCTTGATGGCGCGAAAGGCCGTGGGGGCGGTGAACAGCGCCTTGACCTTGTGTTCCGAAATCACCCGCCAGAAGGCGCCCGCATCGGGCGTGCCGACCGGCTTGCCTTCGTACAAGACGGTCGTGCAGCCGTGCAAAAGGGGCGCGTAAACGATATAGCTGTGGCCGACCACCCAGCCGACGTCGGAGGCCGCCCAGAAAACGTCGCCGGGATCGATGTCGTAGACGGTCTTCATCGATTTCTTCAAGGCCACCATATGGCCGCCATTGTCGCGCACCACGCCCTTGGGCTGACCGGTGGTGCCCGAAGTGTAAAGGATGTAAAGCGGATCGGTGGCGGCCACCGGCACGCAATCGGCGGGCTTGGCGGATTTGACCGCTTCGGCCCAATCGATGTCGCGCCCGGCGATCATCTCGGCCTTTTCCATCGGGCGCTGCAAGATCACGCAATGGCTGGGCTTGTGGGTCGCCATGTCGATGGCGCCGTCCAAAAGGTGCTTATAGGGAATCACTTTCGCCACTTCGATGCCGCATGAGGCGGACACGATCACCTTGGGCTTGGCGTCGTTGATGCGGGTCGCCAATTCGTTGGCGGCGAAACCGCCGAAGACCACGGAATGCACGGCGCCCAGGCGGGCGCAGGCCAGCATGGCGATGGCGGCTTCGGGCACCATCGGCATGTACAGAATCACGCGGTCGCCCTTGGCGACGCCCAGACCGGCCAGCACGCCCGCGAACGACGCCACGCTGTCTCGCAATTCGCGGTAGGTGAAGGTGGCCTTGGTGTTGGTGACTGGGCTGTCATAGATCAGCGCCGCCTGATCGGCGCGCCCCGATTCGACATGGCGGTCCAGCGCGTTGAAACAGGTATTGACCTGGCCGCCCGTGAACCAGCGATAGAAGGGAGGTGTCGAATCGTCCAGCACCTTGTCATAGGGCTTGGACCAGACGATGTCCTTGGCGGCATCCGCCCAGTAGCCGTTGGGGTCCTTGATCGAGCGCTGATAGTCTTCGGCGTAACGGCCGCTCATGGTGCGTTTCCTTCTCCGAGATTAGGCCTAATTCTTTTTAGGCACGCAGTTTGCGACAGGCCAGGGGGCGTTGGCAAGCCTCTCCTACCCAAAAAACCGCCCGAACGGGGAGGCGCTCGAAAGGTTGTATGGCCTCTTCGCCGCATTTGAAAATGTGATATAGTGTGACAAACAACCGGCCTGGGCCAAGAAATGGTCGGCGGACGGCATGTTCCCGACTTGGCCTGCAACGGAAAGGATGGCAATGGCCGAGATACCCCCCACCACAGCCTCGGCGCAAGCCGGAGGGGCGACGTCATCCGCCAGCGGCCCCAGCGCCGGGCTTGGCTATGGCAGTTATGGCGGGCAACAGCAGCAGCGCAACAAGCGCACGCCCTCGTTGCGTCATGTCTTTTCCGACATTGCTTCGGTGCTGGGCATCCCCGAGCGCAAGCTGACGCCCGAAGTGCAAAAGGCGCTCAATTCGATGGTGTCCGAAATGGACCGTCTGCGCGCCGAGATCGAGCAGCGCGACAGCCGCATGAAATGGCTGGAGGAGCAGGCCGACAACCATGCTTGGCTGCCTGGCTGCTTCAACCGGCGCGCCTTTCTGCGCGAACTGACTCGCCTGAAGGGCTATTCCGAACGTTCGGCAATTGCCGGGTCGCTGGCCCGCTTCGACATTCGCACCTGCGACGTTCTGCGGGGGCGCTTCGGCCTGCATGTGTCGGATGCGCTGTTGGCGCAAGTGACCGAGGTGTTGGTCAATCAGGTTCGCCAGACCGACATCGTGGGCTGCCTGGGCGGCCCCTGTCTGGCCGTCATCATGCCGCAGGCCACACAAGAACAGGCCGTCCACAAGATCGACAGCGTGATGGAACAACTGGGCATGCGCCTGTTCGAATGGGAGGGCGAGCGCTTCCCGGTCGAGATTTCGTGGAAGGCGCAAAGTTTCGAACCCGGCGAACCCGCCGAAGAGGCCCTGCAACGCTGCGACCCGGCGGTTTAGGCGGGCGGTTGTTTCGGGGATGGGGTTGGAGGAGCATGTCACAACTGGCGTCTCTTGTATTCGCACCCCATTTGGGGTACATTTCGGGCAAAGGAGTGCCGCCATGCCCAAAACCGAGACCATCCGCGCCCGGGTCGAACCCGACCTCAAACATGAGGCAGAGGCCGTGTTCGAAGCACTTGGCCTGACCTCGACCGAGGCGATCACCCTATTCTACAAGCAAGTCACGCTGCAGCACGGTTTGCCCTTCGAGGTGAAAATCCCCAACAAGGCAACGCTGGCGGCTATGCAAGATGCCGGGCAAGGCAAGAATTTGAAGAAGTGGAAAAGCCTGGAGGCTTTGAGAACGGCCCATCGCTGATGCCGTCCTTCCCCCTGGATGTCGTCACGACGCGCCAGTTCGAGCGCGATCTGAAGCTGGCCAGGAAGCGAGGGAAGAATCTCGAGAAACTATGGTCTGTCGTTGAAAGGCTGCAATCGGGCAAGTCCCTTGATTCCCGCAACCGGCTTCACCGCTTGTCTGGCGACTGGACGCCGCACTGGGAGTGTCACGTCGAACCCGACTGGTTGCTGATCTGGCTAGCCTCTGAAGACGAACTGGTCTTAACCAGAACCGGCACCCATGCCGATCTGTTCGATTAAGCGATAATGTCCGGTAACAAAATATTCTCGAGCTTGCTGATCTGATCCTTCAGAAGCAGCTTGCGTTTTTTCAAGCGTTGCATCTGTATTTGATCCAGGGGCGCTTTCTCGGCCAGCGTGGCGATGACGTCGTCAAGATCGCGATGCTCCGTTCGAAGCATGGCAAGCCGGGCCTTGAGTTCTTCCTGGGTCTCGTCGATCATGGGCCAAGACTAGCAGACTCAAAACCATTTGAACAAGTTACATAAGGGACAATGCGCATGGCCAACAGCCACAAAAAGACGATAGCGGTTCTGACCTCGGGGGGCGATTGCGCCGGGTTGAACGCGGTGATCCGCGCCGTGGTGGCCAGGGCCGTCGACGGCTATGGCTGGCGGGTGATCGGCATCAAGGACGGCACGATGGGGCTGATGCAGCGGCCCTTGCAGTATCTGGAACTCGATCTCAACGTTTGCGGCGGCGACATGCTGCGCCAGGGCGGCACCTTCCTGGGCACCACCAACAAGGGCGATCCGTTCGCCTTTCCAATGCCGGACGGCACGAAGAAGGACCGGTCGAACGAACTTATCGAGGCGGTGCGCGAGCTTGGCATCGACGCCATGATCGCCATCGGCGGCGACGGCTCCTTGCGCATCATCCGCAAGCTGGCCCAGCAGGGCAACATCCCGCTGGTCGCCGTGCCCAAGACCATCGACAACGACGTTCATCTGACGCAATCCTCGGTGGGGTTCAACACCGCCGTCGATGTCTGCGTCGAAGCGCTGGACCGTTTGCAGCCCACGGCGGCCAGCCATCATCGCATCATGATCCTGGAGGTGATGGGCCGCGACGCGGGGCACATCGCCCTGCATTCCGGCGTGGCGGGCGGCGCCGACGTCATCTTGATCCCTGAAATTCCCTATACGCTGGAAGGGGTCAAGGCCAAGCTCGACAAGGTGAAGGCGTCGGGGCGCAATCACGGGCTGATGGTGGTGGCCGAGGGCGTGAAAACGGAAACCGGCGGCCCGGTCACGGTGGCTCATTCCGACCAGCAGGTGCGTTATGGCGGCATCGGCCATTACCTGTCCGACAAGCTGGCCAAGCTGGTGGGCGCCGAAACCCGCTATACGGTGCTGGGCCATGTGCAGCGGGGCGGCACGCCTTCGATGCGCGACCGCGTTCTGGCCTCGGCCTTCGGCGTGCATGCGGTCGATCTGGTGGCCTATGAGCGTTTCGACCGCATGGTGGCTTGGCAAGGCCGCGGCGTCACCGACGTGCCCTTGGCCGAAGTGGCGGGCGTCACGCGCTCGGTTTCGCTGGACGACCCCCTGCTGCGTTCGGCGCAGGGGCTTGGCATCTATGTCGGCGAAGCCAAGGTATAAGGAAGTTGGAAGCCTCGCCCTATCTGCCCGCCCTCGATTACATCTCGAACCGCATGGACGGCGTGCAGGGCTTTCTGTCGCCCTTGGATGCCGGATTGTTTCTGGCCCTGGATTTGGCGCAGAAGGGGGCGGGTGTTGCGGGCGACATGGCGGAAATCGGCGTTCTGCACGGCCGCTCGGCCTTTCTGATGGCGCATCTGTTAAGGCCGGAAGAGCGGATGCAGGCGATCGACATCTTCGATCTATATTGGCCCAATCCGCCTTACAACCATCCCGACGCTTTCATCGGCAATGCGCTTGAGCTGGGGTTCGATCTGGGTCGCTTCAATCTGGTCAAGGCGGACACCACCAAGGAACCGGCGCGGGTCCTGGAAACGGTGGGTCAGGGCAAGGCCCGATTGTTTCATGTCGATGGCGACCATCGATTGACGCATATCCTGGCCGATTCGAAAATCGCGCTCGAAGCCACCTCGCCAGACGGCGTGATCGTCTTCGACGATGTGTTCTCTTATCTGATGCCCGAAGTCACCGAGGGCATTCTGACCACATTCAAGGGGCGCACCGATTTCGTACCCCTGGCCCTGTCGCCCAACAAAGCCTATTTCTGCCCCCCCCACCTCAAATCGCGCTACGCCGCCTATGTGATCGAATGCCTGCCCAACAATCTGGATACCGAGGTCAGGCGCCTGCTGGACCATTGGGTGATCACCTTCTCGGCCGAAAAGCCGGTGGTGCTGCGCTATTTCGACAAAATGGGCGGGGGCGGGGGTGAAGTGCTGCATCGCAACATACAGGGCCGGAATATCGATTTTTCTCTTCCGCCTTAAGCCATTCCCCGGCAAGGTCATAATTGCTGACCCAGTTGTTGTTTTATCCACAGCAAGTTTCGGTTAGGATTCTTGGGCCACCAACTCACATGGAGGCTCGAGATGAGCATAGAGGACCGCCTGGAATCTTTACGTACCAAACATGCCGCGATTGAGGCGGCGTTGGAAAACGAGACCCACCGCCCCAGTCCCGACGATGTTCAAATTCACGAATTGAAACGCCAGAAATTGCGGCTTAAGGACGAGATGCATCGACTTAGTCCTTGATCCAGGCATTCCCAAATCTCTTGAAGGGCCGGTCTTAGGACCGGCCCTTTGTTATTTTTGGCCCTTTGTTATTTATTGCATCCGGCGGCGTCCTCCCTATAATCCCCGCTTTCCTGTGGCTAAAGGGCCTTTCGCGTTATGAGCCAGCCGTTGGTCGGCATCATCATGGGCAGCCAATCCGACTGGGAGACCATGCGTCATGCCGCAGGTGTCCTGGACGAGCTTGGCGTGGCGCACGAAGTGCGCATCGTTTCGGCCCACCGCACGCCCAAGCGGCTGGTCGATTATGCTGAAAGCGCAGTGTCCAGGGGCCTTAAGGTCATCATCGCGGGTGCGGGCGGGGCCGCCCATCTGCCCGGCATGACCGCCTCGATGACCCGTTTGCCGGTATTTGGGGTTCCCGTCGAAAGCCAAGCGCTGAAGGGCATGGACAGTCTGTTGTCCATCGTCCAGATGCCTGCGGGCATTCCCGTGGGCACCTTGGCCATCGGAAGGGCGGGCGCCGTTAATGCCGCTTTGCTGGCCGCCAGCGTCTTGGCCCTGTCGGACTCCAAATTGGCCCAGGCCGTCGATGAAAGAAGGGCCACCCAGACGGGTTCGGTGGCCGACGAACCGGTCTGACGGAATCCTTCCATGTCCTCTCATCGTCCGATTCCGCCCGGCGGCACCATTGGCATTTTAGGCGGCGGACAATTGGGCCGCATGACAGCCCTGGCGGCGGCGTCGTTGGGCTATCGGGCGCATATCTTCACGCCGGAGGATAACAGCCCCGCCGCCCAGGTGTCGGACGCCGTCACGGTGGCGTCGTTCGAGGACGAGGCGGCGCTGTCTAGGTTCGCTTCCCAGGTCGATGCGGTCACGCTGGAATTCGAAAACATCCCCTCAAGTCCGGTGCGTTTTCTCGAGCGTCTGGTCCCCGTGCGGCCCGGAGCGAAAGCGCTGGAAACCGCCCAGGACCGGCTTTGCGAAAAGCGCTTCTTCAACGATCTTGGCATCGAGACGGCCCCTTGGCGCGAGGTGGCTTCGGCTGCCGATCTGAAGACGGCGATTTTGGAAATCGGCACGCCCTCGATCCTGAAGACGGCTAGGCTTGGTTATGACGGCAAAGGGCAGATCAAGATCGGCCCCGACACCGACTTGGACGCGGCTTGGGCCGGTCTGGCGACGGATCTTGCGGTTCTTGAAGGTTTTGTGACGTTCGAGAGGGAAATATCGGCCTTGGTCGCCAGGGGAACGGATGGAAGCTGGGCCGCTTGGGACGTGGTGGAGAATGTGCATACCCACCATATCCTGGACGTCACCACGGCGCCGGCGCCGATTTCCAGCGATCTGCGCGACAAGGCGTTGTCCATCGCCCATCAGGCGGCCGAGAACCTGAATCTGGTGGGCGTGTTGGCGGTCGAGATGTTCTTGACCGTTGATGGCCATCTGCTGGTCAATGAAATGGCGCCCAGGCCCCACAATTCCGGCCATTGGACGATCGACGCCTGCCTGACCAGCCAGTTCGAGCAGGTGGTGCGCGCCGTTTGCGGCCTGCCCTTAGGCTCGCCTCGCCGACATTCCGACGCGGTGATGACCAATCTGATCGGCGAGGCGGCGAGCCAGTGGGAAGCCCTGTTGGGCGAGCCCAACGCCAAACTGCACCTGTATGGAAAAACGCAAATGCGCCCCGGTCGCAAGATGGGGCATGTGACGCGGCTTTATCCGCTGGACAGTCTGCCCCTGGCGGGTCACAAATAGCGGTATTCCGAAAAGGAAGATCGGCCATTGACGGAAGCCTCCGTCTTGCCGACATTGAAAAAAACGCCAGCGCTTTGCACCCGGGACCATCTTGGACGAGATCTTACAGCACGCTCGCAGCTTTCTGGAAAGCTACCATTACCTTGTCTATGCGGTGGTGGTGATCTGGACCTTTCTGGAAGGCGAGACCTTCATCATCGTGCTGGGATACTTGGCCCAGGAAGGCACCTATCACATCAACATCTGGCTGGTCATGCTGTTCGCGCTGCTGGGCAGCTTTATCGGCGATCAGTTCTATTTCTATATCGGTCGGCGCTACGGACAGCCCCTGCTGGCCCGATGGCCGGGCATGGAAAAAAAGGTCGAATGGGCCTTCCACATGGTCCGTGATCACCAAACCCTGTTCATCCTGTCCTTCCGCTTCATCTACGGCGTGCGCAACATCAGCCCCTTCGTGATCGGCATGAGCGGGGTGTCGCGCCTGAAATATTTCATTCTGAATTTCATCGCCGCCGCCGTTTGGGCCAATGCCTTCGCCTGGGGCGGCTATTTCCTGGGCGTCGCCATGGGCGAATGGCTGGGGGCGTATAAATTCCACATCATGGGCGGTTTCGTCACCCTGTTCGTCGTGCTGTGGTTCTTTAGCACCATGAAGCGCCGACGCGCCCAACAGGCGGCCATCGCCGCCGAAGAGGCCGAAGCCCTGGCGGCTTCCGCCACCGCCTCGAAAACCCCCGAAACTTAAGCAGTTAAACGCCGCCCCTGACCGTCTTGCGGTTCTTGTATTCGGCCAGCCTTGCTTCGCGCCAAGCATTGGCGAAAGCCTTGGCTTCCAGCCTAGCCGCGTCGTTGGGAGGGGGGGCGATGTGGGCGGACGCCTGGGCTTTGGCGGGTTGGCGCGAAGGACTGACGGCGTTGGGAGCGGTTGCAAGCGCCCTTGGCTGGATGGCGGGCGCCGAAGCCAGTTTGGCCGTGGCGCCGTCGGCAGGCTTGGCGAATGCCGGGCGAACCAAGGTCCAATCCGCCGTCTGAAGCGTTTCTTGGCCGATGGGGTCGCGCGGGGCGGCTTCGCCGTTCCAGGCGGCCAGAACCTTGGCCCGGTAGCGCGCCCCCAATTCGGGCGTGGCCGAATGATAGTGGCTGGCCGCCGTCATCCAATCTTGATGGGTCTGGTAAAGCGAACCCAGGAAGCGGGCGGCATAGCTGGCGTTGGTGGCGGGGTCGAAGGCCTCGTCCAGGGAATCGAAGGCTTCGGCGTGGAAATGCAGGTTGATCTGCATGCAACCGACATCGATGTTGCGAATGCCTTGCGCCTTCATGCGCCGGACCTCGGCAATCGCTTCCGCCTTGCTAGCGAAAAATTGCCCATTGCTTCCCGAAGTCACCGTCCAGGGCCAAGCCATGGCGGCGCGCCTCTCCTTGTCCCAACGCCCGGATTCAACGGCGGATATGGCGGCCAGCAGGCCTTTGGGGATGCCCGCCTCGGCCTCGGCCCTAGCGACTTGGGTGCTGCACAAGGCAAAAGGGTCGCTTTGGGCGGCCGCCTGGGCTGAAACCAGCAAAGCCAGCAGCAGGGCGGGAAGGGCGATAAGACGAGGGCAACGCTTTGACATGGCAACGGTTCCTGATTTTCCGTGATACCCCAAGCAATAAGCGGGCCAGAAAACGACCCGCTACGGAGGAATCAAATAGGTGACTGAGAGGAAAAGAGTTTATCAGCTATGCAAAAATGCTCTTGCACCGCAACATCTGTATCGCTATATTTCGCACTGCAGCAATTGAGCGTCAACGACGCTGACTTGTCTGCTTTCTTGGACGTTTCCTCCCTAGACTTGGGCCGCAGTTCGCTGCGGCCCCTTTTTTTGTGACCGGCGGGAGCGAGTTTGCATCAAAGCTGCGGTTATCAACCAATCAGCCGGTCATAGTCGGCATGCGGACCGATCCAGAACCAGATCATCTCCGGCCCGCATTTCGTGCCCAGCGCTCGCCAGTGGATGCCGATGCGCACCGACCAAACATCCTCGCCCGCTGAAGCAATCGGCTTGAAATGCAGGCTGGGATGGTGGGGATCGGCGGCCCACAGGGCGTAGGCCGCCTTGGCATTGCGTTGGATGCGGTCGGGGAGTTTCTCGAAACACGCCCAGAATTCCGGCGTGGCGTGCGAGATCATTTATCCGCCGGGAAAGCCAGCGGCGTCGTCTCGCCCTTGGCGTGGCGTTCCTTGGCTCGCCTTGCCATTGCCGCCAGCATCGTTTCCGACTTGGCGAAACTCTCGTCCCACGCCTTTTCGCTCGCCATCTCTTCCAGCATCAAAGAGGCAAGGGTTTCCTGCTCGTCCTCGGGCAGGCGAGTGGCTTGGGCGATGGCGCGTTCGAGCATCTTGTTCATGGGCCCGATCTTAGCGCAATGCGGGCAAATACGATAGAACGGCTTTTGCAGTAAGGATGGCTCCGAAATTCAATTAATTAAATTCAATGGGTTCAATGAGTGCGGCCCCTTTTTTTGTAACCGGCGGGAGCAGGGCCGCATTTTTGCGGGGGTGACCCGTTGTTTCGGCAAATACATACCCCTATATATTTTGCTAATATTACAAAATAAGTTCCACTTGAACGGAACAACAAGATGCCTGATTGCAATAGGCCCTCGCGGATGTGGGGGCGCGCGTGCCTGCTTGCGCTTCTGGTTTTCATTGCCTTGTTGCCGGGCCGAGAGTCCTTTGCGGCCCCGGAGCGGCTGAATCTGTTGGTTTTGTCCAGTTTTAACAAGGACCTGCCCGCCCAAGCCGCCCTTGAGCGCGGGTTGGATCATGTACTTGGCTACCGTGCGGGGCACAGCAACGTCTATTTCGAATTTCTCGACGCCTCGCGCCTGCCTGCCGACCAGGCCGCGCAGGGCGTGCGCGCGCTGATCGCCAAGAAATACAAAGACCAACGGTTCGACGCGGTAATCGCTTGGGCGCTTCCGGCGTCGGCGCTGGCGGCGGCAAGCCGCGACCTGTTGGGCGAAGAAACGCCCATCATCTATCTTGAATTGGCCGATGCGGATTTGGCGGCGATCAATATGTCCCCCGAGCGCGATGTCAGCATCACCGTCAAGCCGGATTACGAAACCTCGCTTCGCGAGGCGCTGCGACTTAGCCAAGCCAAGCGCATCGCGCTGATCGTCGAGACGGCGAATGCGATGGGCCGGACAAGGCTGGAACATTTCCTGCGGGCCAAGGACAAGGTTGCCCCCGATCTTCCGGTCGATGAGTTGTTCGATTTGCCGCTCGACGAGACGATCGCCAGAACCTCGAAACTGCCGCCGGGAACGATCATCTATTACCTGCTGATGTTCTCGGATGGCCGCGGCGCGCAGTTGACGCCCTTCGAGGCGGCGCGCCGCATCGCCGAGACGGCGAACGCGCCCCTCTTCAGCCATTGGGAAAGCCTGATGGGCAGCGGCGTTGTCGGTGGATATCAGCTAAGCATCGAAGTTCTCGGCCGCAATGTCGGCAAGGCGGTTCAGGACATCAGCCAGGACAGGCCGGTCACCCATCCGGCCAGCATGCGCTATGTCTATGATTGGACGCAGTTGGACAAGTGGGGGTGGGATGATCGCAAACATCTGCAACCGGGTTCAATCATTCTGAACCAGCCGCCCGATCTTCTCGAGGCCTATCGCTGGCACCTGCTGACGCTGACGCTGTTCGTGCTGGCCCTGATCGTGTTGGCCGTTTCCCTGGCTCGCGCCCTGCACGCCAAGAATCTGGCGGCCAGGGATTTGGCCCGCGAGCGCGAAACTTTGGCCCAGCGCGTGGAAACGAGAACCGCCGAACTGGTCCGCTCGAACAAGGAGTTGGAGAGTTTCGCCTATGCCATTTCGCACGATCTGCGCGCCCCCATGCGCAACATCAATGGCTTCGCGCAATTGCTGGATCGGCGCTTCAAGGATGTCCTGACCGGCGAAGGCGCCGAGTTTCTTGAACATATCCGCGCGGGCGCCCAGCAGATGGACGCGATGATTCTGGGGCTGCTCGATTATTCCAGGGTCGGCCACCAATCTGCCGATTCGTATTCCAGCGGCAGCATTCCCGAGATTGCAAAAGAAGCGGCGGACATGCTGCAGCCCCTTGCCGCATCGGCCAGCGGTGCTATCGACGTGGCGGCCAGGGCTGACCTGCCCAATGTGCGATGCAATCGGGAACTGATCCGCCGCCTGATCCAGAATTTGATCGAGAACGCGCTGAAATACCGCCATCCAGATCGCGCGCCCAAGGTGCGCGTCGAATTTTCTCCAGGCAAGGGCGAGATCAAGGTTTCGGTGCGCGACAACGGCATCGGCATTCCTGAAGACAGGCGCGAGCGCGTCTTTCAACTATTTCAGCGCGACGCGGGCGCGTCCATTCCCGGTTACGGCATTGGCTTGGCCCTGTGCCAGCGCATCGTCAAGGCGCATGACGGCGACATCTGGATCGAAAGCGAACCTGGCGGCGGCAGCAATTTCATTTTCACGCTGAAGGAAAATCCGTCGGCTCTCGGGTAGGGTCGCCCTTTCATCTACGATTCACTCTACGCCTGGCTGAAAAACTGCCAGACTGAAACTCATAGCTGGTCAGCGTGAGGACATGATGGACCCACAAGACAATCAAGCACCCAGGCAGGTTTCCTTTGGCGAGGCCTTTCGCTTGTGGCTGAAAATCGGACTGATCGGCTTTGGCGGGCCGGCTGGACAGATCGCCCTGATGCACCGGCTTCTCGTCGATGAGAAGAAGTGGATTTCCGAAAGCCGGTTCTTGCATGCGCTGAATTATTGCATGCTGCTGCCGGGACCCGAGGCCCAGCAACTGGCCACCTATATGGGATGGCTTTTGCATCGCACGAAGGGCGGCTTGGCGGCGGGCATTCTGTTCGTGCTGCCCGGCGCCGTCGTGATGTGGGGTTTGAGCGTGCTGTACGCCACGCTGCATGAATTGCCGGTGGTCGAAGCCCTGTTCTTCGGCATCAAGGCCGCCGTGCTGGCCGTGGTGGTGGAGGCCTTGCTGCGCATCGCCAAACGCGCCCTCAAGAACCGCTTCATGTACGGTCTGGCCGGTCTGGCCTTCTTCGCCATCTTCTTTCTGGACCTGCCCTTTCCCCTGATCGTGGCAGGCGCCGGATTGATCGGCTTTTTTGGGGGGCGCAAGTGGCCGCACGTCTTCGTGCAAGCCAAGAAGGCTGTCAAGAAAGAAGACGAAGCGGTGATCGACGCCGCCTTTCTGGCGGGAAACCTTGACCACACCAAGCCGTCGGCGGGACGCGCGCTAAAAGTATCGGCGGTCTGGCTGACCTTGTGGTTGGCTCCCCTTCTCCTCTTCGCCGCATTTCTGGGGGGCGGCCACGTCTTCACCCAGGAGGGCATTTTCTTCAGCAAGATGGCGGTGGTGACCTTCGGCGGCGCTTACGCCGTGCTGGCCTATGTCGCCCAGCAGGCGGTGGGCACTTATGGCTGGCTGCAACCGGGTGAGATGCTGGATGGGTTGGGGTTGGCCGAAACCACGCCGGGACCGCTGATCATGGTGCTGCAATTCGTGGGTTTCCTGGCCGCTTGGCGCAATCCCGGCCCGCTTGACCCCTTGGTGGCCGGAACCATCGGCGCGGTGGTGACCACCTATGTCACCTTCGTTCCCTGCTTCCTTTGGATCTTCCTGGGAGCGCCCTATATCGAAGCCCTGCGCGGCAACCAAAGCCTGAATGCCGCCCTGTCAGCGATCACGGCGGCGGTGGTGGGCGTCATCTTGAACCTGTCGGTCTGGTTCGCGCTGCATGTCTTGTTCGCCAAGCTGGACGAAGTGCGGATGTTCGGCATGAAATTGCTGGTTCCCGACCTGTCCAGTCTGGACGCGCTGGCGCTGGCTCTTTCGGCGGCGGCCATTCTGGCCACGCTGAAATTCAAGATGGGCATGCTGAAAGTGCTGCTGGCCAGCGCCCTTCTGGGGGCCGTCTTATATTACGCGAGGCTGTGAACGACCCGACCCATCCGGGCAAACAAGTCGCCCAGATGGGTCGTCAGTTCCACCAGTCCCGGCTGGCGTTCGAAACTGCGCTCGTCCATGTAAAGGCCGCGCCTGATCTCGATTTGCAGGGCGTGAATTCCGTTTTCGGGCTTTCCGTAATGGCGCGTCGTATAGCCGCCCGCATAGGGCTGGTTGCGAGAGACGTTCAGCCCCAGTTCCAGGAAGAACCGTTCGGCTTCCAAAACGATGGATGGATCGGCGGTGGCGCCGAAGCCGTCGCCCAGCGCGATGTCGACGGGATCGATTTCGCGCCCGCTGGGCATGCTGTGACAGTCGATCAGCAGGCAGGTTCCGAAGTGTCGTCTGGTGGTTTCGGTCAATTCCGCTAGGCAGTCGTGATAGGGACGCCAAGCCATGGACAGGCGCGCCTTGATCTCGGCCATTGGCACCTGGGCCGCGTGGATCGTCCGCCCGCCTGTCAGCAGCCTGGGCACCACGCCCAGCCCGGCCCGCACATTGTTGGAAGCCAGGAACGAGCCTTCGGCGGCACTGTCCGGCGTCAGCAAGGGATCGATTTCGCCAGCGTCCCGGTTCACATCCAGCCAGATGCGGGGAAACAGGGCGCACAGCAGGGGAATGCCCAGGGTTGGCGCCTGGGACGCCAGTTCATCGGCGAAGGCATCCTCGGTGACGCGCAATTGCGGCAAGTCGATCACGGTTCCGCTTGAAAATCGTTTCCCGTAATCGCGTCCTGCATGCGGAACGGCGACCACCAGAGGAAGGGTCTGGCTGGTGGGCTGTCGCAAGCTGAACAGGCTGGGGTCCAAGGGGCGCATCCATTAGATTAACGTGAAACGCCAAGCCGTTGCCAGCCCCAAGCCCAGGGGGTAGTGTCGGGAAGGAATGGAAGGGGAAGGCGCTTGGAACAGTTGCAAAGTATTGCCGGGCTTCTGGGCTTGGTGGCCGTCGCCTGGGTGTTCAGCGAAGGCAAGCGCCTCGTCTCGTGGCGTCTAGTTCTGGCGGGCCTTGCCGTGCAAATCGCCCTGGCCGCCTTGCTGCTGAAATTTCCGGGCGTCAAGGAAGCCTTTGCCGCACTGGGAAAGTTGGTGGCCGTCCTACAAGGGGCGACCCAGGCAGGAACCTCGTTCGTGTTCGGCTTTCTGGGCGGCGGGGCGCTGCCCTTCGCCGAAAACGCCCCCGGCTCCAGTTTCGTGCTGGCCTTCCAGGCCTTGCCCCTGGTGCTTCTGATGAGCGCCCTATCAGCATTGCTTTATCACTGGCGCATCCTGCCCTTGGTGGTGCGCAGCTTTGCCTTCCTGCTTGAAAAAAGCATGAAAGTGGGCGGCGCGGTCGGCGTCAGCGCCGCCGCCAACGCCTTTCTGGGCATGGTCGAAGCGCCGCTGCTGATCAGGCCTTATCTTGAGCGCTTAAGCCGGGGCGAATTGTTCGTGGTCATGACTTGCGGCATGGCTACCATCGCCGGGACCGTGATGGTGCTTTACGCCACCTTCCTGAACGGCGTCATTCCAGATCCCATCGGCCATCTGCTGACCGCCTCGCTGATCAGCGTTCCCGCCGCGGTGATGGTGGGCAAGATCATGGTGCCGGACACGGGAAAAACCGCCAGCGATGCGCTTGCCGCTGAAACCCTGTATGCCGGTTCGATGGATGCCGTCGCCAAAGGAACCCAGGACGGCATTCAACTGCTGCTGAACATCACGGCGATGCTGATCGTGCTGGTCGGGCTGGTCTATCTGGGCAATGCCGCCTTGAATCTGTTGCCGGATTTTGCGGGCAGGCCGGTGACGCTGGAACGCATTTTCTCCTGGCCGATGGTGCCGCTGGTCTGGCTGATGGGAATTCCCGCCCAGGATGTGTTCGTGGCCGCCGAATTGATGGGGGTCAAGACGGTGTTGAACGAACTGCTGGCTTACCTCAAAATGTCCCAATTGCCCCAAGGGGCCTTGAACGAGCGCTCACGCCTCCTCATGACATACGGTATGTGCGGTTTCGCCAATTTCGGAAGTCTTGGCATCATGATCGGCGGCATGGGGGCTTTGGCCCCGACGCGACGGGCCGAGATCGTCGAGCTTGGCGTGAAGTCGATCCTGTCCGGCACGTTGGCCAGTCTGATGACCGGCGCCGTGGCGGGGCTGCTGATTTAGGAGAATGCGACCATGGACAAGCCAGTTCGCCGGACGGCTCCCCCTGAATTGATCGCCGAGTTGAAAACCTTGCTGGGCGAGCGTCTCAGCACCTCGGGCGCGGTGTGCGAGCAGCACGGCCATGACGAATCCTATCACGAGACTGCCTCCCCCGACGCCGTGGCCTTCGCCCAATCGACCGAAGAGGTCAGCGCCATCGTCAAGGCCTGCGCGAAGCATCGCGTGCCCGTCGTCGCCTTCGGCACCGGCACGTCGCTGGAAGGTCATGTGGCGGCGCTGGAAGGTGGGGTCTGCATCGATCTGATGGGGATGAACAAGATCGTCTCGGTGCGGCCCGAGGATTTGGACGTGACGGTCCAGGCCGGCGTCACCCGCAAGCAGTTGAACGAATTCTTACGAGATCAGGGCCTGTTCTTTCCGGTCGATCCGGGGGCAGACGCCAGCCTGGGCGGCATGGCGGCGACCCGCGCTTCCGGCACCAACGCCGTGCGCTACGGCACCATGAAAGAGGCCGTGCTGTCGGCCACAGTCGTGTTGCCCGACGGACAGATCATCACCACGGCGTCCAGGGCCAAGAAATCGGCGGCGGGATACGACCTGACCCATCTGTTCGTTGGCTGCGAAGGTACGCTGGGCATCATCACCGAATTGACCTTGCGCCTGTACGGCATTCCGGAAGCCATCTCGGCGGCCGTCTGCTCATTTCCCAGCGTCGAGGCCGCCGTCAACACCGTGATCCTGATCATCCAAAGCGGCATTCCGGTGGCCAGAATGGAATTGCTGGACGAAACCTCGGTGATGGCGGTCAATCGCTTCGCCAAGCTCGACCTTCTGGAAAAGCCCACCTTGTTCTTCGAATTCCATGGTTCCCAACAAGGGGTGGCGGAACAGGCCGAGACGGTAGGCGCCATCGCCGCCGAAGAGGGCGGCGAGCGCTTCACCTGGGCGGCCAAAACAGAGGACCGTTCGAAAATGTGGCAGGCCAGGCACGACGCCTATTATGCGGCGCTGGCCTTGAAGCCAAGCTGCAAGGGTTTGACGACTGACGTCTGCGTGCCCATCTCGCGGCTGGCCGAAGCCATCGGAGATACGCGGGCCGACATTTCGCAATCCTTCCTGACGGCGGCCATCGTCGGCCATGTCGGCGACGGCAATTTCCACACCATCTTTCTGATCGAGCCGGGCAACGAGAAGGACCTGTCGGAAGCCAAGCGATTGAGCGGGCGCATGGTCGAGCGCGCCCTGGCCATGGGCGGCACCTGCACAGGCGAACACGGCATCGGCACCGGCAAGATGCATTATCTTGAAAAGGAATTCGGCCCCGCCGTTGATCTGATGCGCACGCTGAAAAGAGCCATCGATCCCTTGAACATCATGAATCCCGGGAAGGTGATCCGCGTATGAAATTGGATATGAGGCGGATCGAACCCTTTCGAAAGCCCCTGATCGTTCTGGGCGCGATCGCGCTGACTGTGGCGGCGGTGGGATACATTGCCCCCTTGTTCGTCCAGGCCGAGCGTTTCCGCCCCGAGATCGAAAGCAAATTGACGCAGGCCCTTGGCCATCCGGTCAGCATTGAATCGGGAATCGACTTCAGGCTGTTGCCTTCGCCCGCCGTCACTCTGCGTGGCGTGAAGGTGAAAGCGCCGAAAGGGGCGGCCGATCCCGATCTGCTTGACCTGCGCAAGGCGCGCGTCGAATTGTCGCTTTTGAAGATGGTGCAGGGCCGCATCGCCTTTCAGGCCATTTTGCTGGACGGCGTGACGGTGACCCTGGAAACCATGGCCGATGGCTCGCCCAGTTGGCTGCCCAAAACATCGCCCGCACCCGCCCAGCCAGCATTGTCCCAGCCAGCCTTGTCCCAGCAAGGCGACAAGAATGCGCCATCCTCCCAAGACAAGGGCCAAGCGCCCAGCGTCGAGATCAATCGCCTTCAACTGTCGAACGCCACGGTGATCGTGAAGGACGCCCGAACCAAGGCCGAGCAAAAGTTCGACGGCATTGGACTGGACGCCGAGGCCGGTTCCCTGATGGGTCCCTATAAATTCGAGGGACAGGCGAATTTCCTGGGCCAACCGGTGCTGCTGTCCGGCGGTCTGGAAGAAATGCGCCGCGACCGCGCCTCTCCGCTCAATATCGAATTCACCCTGCCCGGCCCCGGCTTCAAGGCCCGTTACGGCGGGCTGCTCAGTCTGCTCTCCGGCGGCTATGCGGCCAGAGGAAAGCTGGTCGTCGAGGCCCCCAGCCTGGAAGGCTTGGCCCGTTCGTTGGGCGTGGCCCAGGGGCTAGCACCCGATCCGCTGCGCATCGAATCGACCATGGCCGCCTCGGCCGATACGATCTCGCTGGATGAGACCCGCATCGAACTGGCGGGCGGCAAGGGATATGGAAAGCTGAAGTTGGTTCTGGGCGCTGAAAGCCGCCTTGAGGCGCGGCTTGAAATGGACCGCCTCGATCTTGACCGCCTGACGCCCAAGGGGACGATGCCGCAGGCAGTCGCGGCGCCGGTTGCGGCCACAAGCGGGGCCGAAAAATCCGCGGCGGGTGACATCAAGCCGCAGGAACCGGCCAAAGCGCCATCGGCAAAGACAGTGCAATTGCCGGGCAATCTTTCCGCCATTATCGATCTGCGCGTGGGCAGCGTGGCCTGGAATGGGCAGGCCATCGATCAAGTCCATTTTGACGCTGCACTGAACGCAGGAGAACTGACGGTCAGTCAAGCGTCGCTGCAATTGCCGGGCGGCGGCGAAGCGGCCTTCTTCGGTTTCGTCAACAATGTGCCGCAGGGCTTGAAATTCGAAGGCAATCTGGAAGCGCAGACGCCCAAGATGCGCGCCGCTCTGGCCTGGTTGGGCAGCGAGCCCAAGAACCTTACCGCCAACCGTCTGCAAAATTTCCGACTGAAGGCCAGCGTTCAGGGCACATCGCAGGAAGTGCGGCTGACCAATCTGGACGTGACGCTGGATGAAACGCGCCTGCTAGGCGCGGCCATTTTGAAGCCGGGCGCTAGGCCCGCCGTGGGATTGGCGCTCGATCTGAGCCGTCTTGATCTCGACTCATATCTGGCGGCCCAGCCGGTTTCGCAAAAAGCGGAAGCGGAGGACGTTTCCGGTTCCTTGGCTCCGGTCGAAGCGAAAGCGAAAAGTGCGGCTTTGGCTCCTTCCCCTTCCAAGGCGCAACCCTCTCCCTTGGCCTTCCTGACGGGCTTTGACGCCAATGTCCGGTTGACCGCCAACAATGTTGTCTGGAAGAAGACGGCGGCCAACAAGATTCTGATCGATGGCTCGTTGCTGAATGGCGATCTGATGTTCAAGGATGCGGGCGTGGGCGATCTGGCCGGATCAAACCTGCGCCTGAAGGGCGGCATCGAAGGGTTCGGTAAGGGCCTGCCCAGTTTTAAGAGACTGTCGCTTGAGTTGGTCAGCCGTCAGCCCGCCCTGCTGGCGGCGATAGCCGGTCTTTCGGCATCGGGATTGGACGATCTTGGCCCCTTGGCCTTGACCGCCATGCTGGATGGCGGGGTGGAAGGGTTGGATTTGTCGGCGCTTGTGAACGCCAAGGGTGCCGATGCGAAGCTGGACGGCAAGATTCAGAACATCGTCAGCCTGTCCCCGCGTTTCGACGGCAAACTTTCGCTCAAGCATCCCAACGCGGCGCAGTTGCTCAAGCAAGACGGCCATTGGGGGCCGCTGGACTTGGCGTCGTCGCTATCGGCCGATCCTGCGAAGATCGATCTTTCCAATCTGGCGCTTCATCTGGGCAAAGGAAAAGTCGAGGGCGGCGCGCAGATTCTGCTGACCGGCGCTCGCCCTCAACTGACGGCGAAGCTGTCGGGCGGCGAGATCGATCTGGACGCCTATATGCCTAGGAAGACGGCGGCGCTTGGCCGTCACGGCATGCCCCTGCCAGAAAAGATCGGCGTTCAATTGGCGGCTCTGGCCCAGGGCGGCGGCGCGCGCTGGTCTTCATCGCCCATCGATTTGTCGGGCTTGAAGGATATCGACGCCAAGGCGGATATCAGCCTAGCCGGTTTGCGCGTGTCGGGCATCCGCATGTCAAAGCCGGTCGCCAGCGCCGAACTTAAGGACGGCGTTCTTACGGTGTCGAAACTGACCGCAACCTTGTGGGGCGGCGCGCTGGACGCCCAGGCGCGTCTGGTGGCGGGGGCTGGCATGCAGGTCGAGAGCAAGGCGACGCTGGTTGGCGCCGATCTGAAAGCCACCCTGAACGAATTGGCGGGTCTTCATCAGGCTGCCGGGAAGTACGATGCGCAATTCACCTTGGCGTCGTCGGGCAAAAGCGAGGCAGAACTGGTGTCGCATCTGACCGGCAATGGCGGTTTCGCCGCCAAGGACGGCGTGGTGGAAGGGATCGATCTTCCCGCCGTCAATCGTCAGTTGGCCAATATCAGCAATGTGGCGGCGCTGGCGGGACTGGCTTCTACGGTTTCCGGCGGCGGCAAAACCGCCTTCAGCCAGATGTCGGCCAGTTTCAAGGCCAATAACGGCATCGTCACCAGCAACGACATCAAACTGGTGGCCGATGGCGGCACAGGGTCGGGCACCATGCAGGCCGATCTGCCGCAATGGACCCAGGACGCCAAGCTCGCCTTCAAGCTGACGGGCAGCGCCAACGGTCCGTCATTGGGGGTTCGCCTGCAAGGCCCCCTGGACGCGCCGCGCAAATTCGTCGATATCGACGACCTGCAACGCTGGGCGGTCGAGAAGGGCTTGATGAAGGGGCTGAAGGCCAAGGGCTTGGACGGACTGCTGGGCGGCGGCACGGCGGCGCAACCGCAGGCTCCTTCTTCTGCGACAGACTCGCCGCCTGCGGATCAACCGGCGCCGAAGGAAAAACCCTCGAAGATTCTGAAGAACATCCTGAAGGGGCTTTAACCGTGGCGCAATCCATGCTCGACGAGCATCAGGATGGCGAAGGCCATGAACACCGCGCCCGAAGCGCGGTTGATCGCCTTCTGCCACAGGGGTTTCAGCAAATGGCCGCGCGCCCAGCCGGCGGCCAGCGCCAGCCCAACCTGCCAGACCGTGTTGATGACGACCAGCAGCAGGCCCAGCGTCACCATCTGCAATCCCACATGCCCTTTCTCAGGCTCGACGAAACCCGGCATCAGGGCCAGAAATAGCACAATAACCTTGGGATTGAGCAGATTGGTGAGGATCGCGTCACGAAAGCCTTGCCAGGGTAAAACGCCATCCGCAGCATCCTGGGCAAAATCGAGGGCGGCGCTTTTCCAAGCCTGGATGCCCAGCCAGCCCAGATAGGCCGCCCCGGCCAGGGCGACAAAGCGAAACAGCACAGGCGAACCCGCGATCAGCAGGGTCAGGCCCAGAGCGGCGGCCAGCGTGTGAATCGCAACGCCCACTTGCACGCCGAAAACGGTGGCAAAGCCGGTGCCGCGCCCAGAGGTGAGGGTATGGCGCAAGATCAGCAGCGTGTCGGGGCCGGGCGAGACCACGATGGCCAGCGCCACGGCGGCAAAGCCGCTGAGCAGCGGCGCCGAAACCGGCAAGGCCTCCAGAAGGGTCATGGCTTGGTCTGTTGATAATGGCTGAGTGCTAGCAAGCGCAACTGGCTGGACAACCCCGAGCCTTCGCGGGCCTCGTCGGCCTCGGCCACCAGTTGGCTTAGGCTGATGGCGCGCTGGCGGGCGATTTCTTCCAGCGCCGTCCAGAATTCCGCTTCAAGCGCCACGCTGGTTCGGTGCCCGGCAATCGACAGCGAGCGCTTCCTGAGCGGCATTACTTAAACGACACCGTCGCCGCCGCCTCGGCTTGGCGTTCGGGCGACCAGACAACGGGTGCCCCAGGCGCTCCGCCCGCCTTGATCGACGTGCCCAGGCCTGGCCCGGCCAGTTCCACTTTGCCTTGTTGGTTCTCGACCACCACGCCCTTGCCTTCCAGCACCAAGACATTGTAGTCGCTTCCTTCTCCCAGCCCGCCGCCCCAGAAGGTGGTGCCGCGAATGCCGATGGTCGCCACCGCCGTTCGCACTTTATAGGGCTGGTCTTCCAGCTTGGCGATGCCCGCCGTGGTCGCCTTGAAAGCGCCCTGGGCGACGCTGAGCAGGCTGTTGCCTTTGATTTTCACGGGGTCGTAGAGATAGGCATCGACCACCAATTGGCCGTTCTCGCCCAACACCAATGTGCCGCCGTCGGTAAAGCGCAATTCAAGGCGCGATTCCTTGCCGGTGGAAAGCGTGTCGCCGACATGCACGATGGCGCCCTTTTGCGTCAGCGCCTGTCCGTTCAACATAGCGCTTTCCTGAATGCGCGAGACATGGCCCGCGATGACCGGCGGCGCTTTCTTGTCGGCGGCACAGGCGGGCAAGGTAAGGGCCACAAGGATGGGCAACAGGAAGATGGCGCGGCGATGCATCATACTCTCCTTCTTGTTCCGGGACGCGCCCGAGCGGGCTGTTTGGCTGCGGCGGCGGCTCTTAAGGCGTCTTTGGCCAGATCTGCCAGGGCCTCGGCGTCGTCCAGTATATCCGCCGAAACCGAGATGTACGGCATCATCATAGGCTTGTTCTCGAACGGCTTGAAGGGCTTTCCGCCCAGTCGCAGCAGCGTCTCGCGATTGCTTTCGTCGGCCTTCAAGTAAAGCTCGTCATCGGCGATGAGGGCGAACATGGGAGAGTTCAGGTACAAACCGAAGCCGCCGAACATGCGCTTGGCCTGCACGCGACCCAGGCCTTCCAGCTGTTCGCAAACATAGTCCGCGAAGCCAGCCGATGAGGCCATCAGAGCTTCTCGAAGAAGTCGTTGCCCTTGTCATCGACGATGATGAAGGCGGGGAAATTCTCAACCTCGATCTTCCACACAGCTTCCATGCCTAGTTCGGGATATTCCAGCACTTCGACCTTCCTGATGCAGTCCTGGGCCAAACGGGCCGCCGAGCCGCCGATCGATCCCAGATAGAAGCCGCCATGCTTCTTGCATGAATCGGTCACCGCTTTCGAACGGTTGCCCTTGGCCAGCATGACCATGCTGCCGCCATGGGCCTGGAACAGATCGACATAACTGTCCATGCGCCCCGCCGTGGTGGGGCCGAAAGATCCCGACGCCATGCCGGTCGGCGTTTTGGCGGGTCCCGCGTAATAGACCGGATGATCCTTGAAATATTGCGGCAGTCCCTGGCCGGAATCGAGGCGCTCCTTCAGCTTGGCATGCGCGATGTCGCGGGCCACGATCAAGGTGCCGGTCAGCGCCAATCTGGTCTTGATGGGATATTGCGACAATGTGGCCCTGATCTCGCTCATCGGCTTCGACAGATCGACATTCACCACCTGGCCGCTTAGCTTGCCTTCGTCGATCTTGGGTAGATATTTCGAGGGATCGGTTTCCAAGGCTTCCAGGAACAGGCCGTCCTTGGTGATCTTGGCCACCGCCTGGCGGTCGGCGGAGCAGGAAACGCCCATGCCCACCGGCAGCGAGGCGCCATGGCGCGGCAGGCGGATGACGCGCACGTCGTGACAGAAATATTTGCCGCCGAACTGTGCGCCCAGCCCCATGTTCTGCGTCATCTTATGGACGATGGCTTCCAGTTCGGGGTCGCGGATGGCGTGCGCCGCCTTCGATCCCACGGTCGGCAGACCGTCGAGATAGCGGGCCGAGGCCAGCTTCACGGTCTTTAGGCACATTTCCGCCGAAGTGCCGCCGATGACGATGGCCAGATGATAGGGCGGGCAGGCCGCCGTGCCCAGCGTGCGGATCTGGACGTCCAGGAATTTCAGCAGGCTGTCCGGATTGAGCAGCGCCTTGGTCTGTTGGTAAAGATAAGTCTTGTTGGCCGAGCCGCCGCCCTTGGCCATGAACAGAAATTTATAGGCGTCGCCGTCCACCGCCGAAATATCGATCTGGGCAGGCAGATTGCTGCCGGTATTCACTTCCTCATACATCGAGACGGGGGCCACTTGGCTGTAGCGCAGGTTCAGTTCCGTATAAGCGCGCTTGACGCCCGCCGACAGGGCCGCCTCGTCGCCGCCGCCATTCGTCCAGACCTGGCCGCCTTTCTTGGCGGTGATGATGGCGGTGCCGGTATCCTGGCACATCGGCAGTTTCATGCCCGCCGCGATGTTGGCGTTTTTGAGCATGTCGAAGGCGACGAAGCGGTCGTTCTCGCTTGCTTCGGGATCTTCGAGAATCGCCGCCAGTTGTTTCAGGTGGCTGGGGCGCAGCAGGTGCGAAATGTCCTTGAAGCCTTCGAAGGCCAGAATCTCCAGCGCCTTGGGTTCGACCACCAGCACATCCTTGCCTTTGAATTTCTCGACCCCGACATGATCCTTGGCGATCTGGCGATATTGCGTGGCGTCGGGGGCAAGCGGGAACATCTCTGAGAAGGCGGTGTCAGCCATGGAAACCTCGAAGAGTGGACGTTATTTCTTGCGGAAGGCGTCGAGCGTTACGACCTTGGCGCCGTTGTCCTTGGCGACAGGCGGCTCAGCCGGTTCGGTTTTGGCTTTGGGGTCGGCCACGATTTCGGTCTGGAATTGCAGGCCGAACTTGCAGGAAGGATCGGCGAAAGCCGTGATGGCGGCAAAGGGCACCACCAGCGTTTCCTGCATGCCGCCAAAGGACAGTCCGACCGAGAAACCTTCCTCGCCGACATCCAGATTCCAGAACTGGTGCTGAAGAACGATGGTGATTTCCTCAGGGTAGCGTTCGCGCAGATGGGCGGGCAGGGCCACGCCAGGATGACGCGTGCGATAGGTTATGTAGAAATGATGCTGGCCGGGAAGGCCGCCGCGCTTTCCCACCTGCAACAGGCACTGGCGCACCACGCCCTTCAGCGCGTCTTCAACCATTTTATCGTATCGGAAGGCGCTGTCTGTCATGGGTCCCCTTTATATTTGTCCCTTAGGCGCTGCGCGCGATGCGCGCCAATTAAACATTGCCTGCGAAGCTGGTGGGCGGGTTGCTTGGCAACCCTGGGTCTTGCCAGGAGAGAACGAGGCCGCATGGGCCTTGTTCACGATAATAAGTGGGGGGCTTCTGTTGCCCGGTGCCCCCCGAACCGCGCTAAAGCCTATAATCATGCCCCGTTAGGGGCGTAGATTACGCGGCAATGGCGAGAGCCTCGTTGTCGTTGGCTCTTGTAAAACGGCCCGCTAACGGCGGAACCATACCGGGCACAGACCCTGCCTTTACCACACGCGTCGATCCTGTTTCGCCCCCAAGCTCAGCCCGACAACCAGGCCTTGGAATGGTGGAGGCGCCGGGTACCGCCCCCGGGTCCGCAATGCTTATTCTGCAAGGCGTTTAGCGCCATAGCCGGTTTCCCGGCAGTTCTGAATATAAGGTGTAAAACCTGGCTTGGGAAGGGCTTGGGACATGAGGGCCGGATGGGTATAGTGGGCCATGGCCGACCCGTTTCTCATTTCCGCCCTGCGCTTTTTGGAAGTTGGCGACGATTTGCGCCGCCAGGGCCGTTTTGGCGAAGCTGACGGGGCCTATCGCTCCGTTCTGGAGATCGATCCCGACAATGGCGCCGCCTGGCTGGGGCTGGGCCTGACCGCCGAGGGATTGGGAGACAGTTTGGCCGCCCGCTTAGCGTTCGAACGGGCGACGCTTCTGATGCAAGACAGGGCCGAAGCTTGGCTTGGCTTGGCTTCGGCCTGCCAAGCGTTGAACGATCCCTTCGCGGCCGCCAATGCCTGGCTGAAGGCCAGGATGCTGAAGCCCAACGATTTGCGCATTTACAATGTGGTCTGGCAGGCCCTGAACGAGATCGCGGGCCAGCAGGATGGAGGCGGCTATGCCGGGGCCATCGGGCGGGGCAATTCATTCAGGTCCTTGGGCCGGACCCAGGCGGCCCTAGCCGCCTATCTCGAGGCCCAGAAAATCGAGCCTGACCTTCCCTTCGCTTATTCGCGGGCGGGCTGTCTGTTGGCAAAGTCAGGCGATTGGGCGGGGGCGGAAGCCCAATTCGCCCGGGCCAGGGAGCTTTTTGCCTGGGTGGAAAGCGGCATCCGGCTCGACCCCGGCTTCTTTAAGGACCTGCCCGTCAATCCGCACGCCTTCGACTGGGTGCAAAGGGCAGAAGGCGAGGGACCGCTGGCGGTCATTGGCTGCGACAAGGGCTATTTCGACCGCTATGCGGCGAATTTGCTGGCGTCGCTGCGCCATTTTGAAGGCGAAACGGTTGGCCTGCATGTGCATTTGATCCATCCCGACGAAGATTGTTTGGCTGCCGCCAGGGCGCTTCGGGTTGGCATCAGCCTGGAACGCCCGCCGCTTTCCGGGCATTCGCGCAATTTCGTGAACACCTACTACGCATCGGCCCGTTTCCTGGCTTTGCCCGGACTGCTGGAAAGCTATGCCCGCCCGCTTCTGGTGATGGATGTCGATGCGGTGGCGTTGAAACCCCTGGCGCCGCTGTGGTCGGTTCTGAAAGGCAGCGACATGGCGATCCGCCGCCTTGAAGGGGCGATGGTCGATCCCTGGAACGAGCCGCAAGCCAATCTGGTTGGCGTTTGCCCCACCCCCATGGGGCTGGCCTTCGCCCGATCCCAGGCCCGCTTTCTGGCGCATTTCGTGGACAAGAAGCAATTGTTCGGCTTTTTCGACCAGACGGCGCTTTATTCCGTGCTGGCCGCCGATCCCAGACTTGGCGGGCTGAAACAGGGCGTTTTTCCAGGACACGCCTACGGCTACCCGCTCAATCCCGGAGCAGGGGCGGGCCATCTGACTTATTCGGATTCTTTGCTGGTCGGCGAATTCAAGACGCCTTAGCCAGTTTGGGATAATCGCGCTTGTCGTGCCCCATGATGTGGCTGACCATCCAATGGCGCAGGAAGGCGGCCGTGGCCGAATCGAATTCTTTTCCCCCCTCTTTCAATAGGCGCTGACAAATCGCCTCCAGTTCGGCGAACAGGCGGATATGTTCCGATTGATGCTTGGCGGCCACCGCCGCGTTGCGGCTGTTCAGATAGGCCTCCTCATGCGCGAAATGCGCCAAGGTATGCGTCATGAGCGTCGCCACGGCCGCCTCAAGATTCTGCTGCGCCCCGGGCTTCAGGCCCGCTTCGAACAGGTTGTTGACCAGATTGATCAAATTCAAATGTGCCGCATCCAACTCGTCGATGCCGACGCTCATGGATTGGGACCAAAGGATGGCTTTCTCGGTCACGCTCTATCGTCTCCTCAGTTCTTCATTGCTTGAAGAAGGGGTGTGGAGGGAGCGGAATCAAGGTGCGAAGAAAAACTTATCGGGCGGAAAACCAGCGAAGGGCCGTGGGCAGGTCGCTCATGCTCTCGATTAGGAGATCGGCGCCCAATGATTCGGGAGCGGTGCGCGCATAGCCATAAGTGACCGCCACCACTGGGATGTTCAGGGCCTTGGCGGCATCGACGTCGTTGGCGTTGTCACCGACCATCACCGCCTGCTCTTTGCCGACGCCCAGTTTTTCGAGGGCAAACAGAAGGGGTGCGGGATCGGGCTTCAGTGCCTTGGTCCGTCCAGCACCCACCACCGCATCGAACAGACCGCCCAGTTCCAGGCCAGCCAGCACCCTTTCCGTCGCCTCCTGCGGCTTGTTGGTCACCACGGCCAGTTTCAGCCCTTTTTCCTTCAAAGCGGAAAGGGTTTCCACAACGCCGTGATAGACGGTGGTGCGTTGGGCGGGAGACTCCTCGTAAAGCTCGAGAAAGCGGCTGACCTTGGCTTCGATGTCCGCAAGCGGCGCTCGGCCAGCGGCGCCAAAGGCGCGCTCGACCAGCTTTTTGGCGCCGTCACCGATCATCAGGCGCACCTCTGCCTGTTCCAGGCTTCTTAGCCCCTCTTCGGCCAGTTGAAGATTGAGGGCATGCGACAGATCGGGCAGGCTATCGACCAAGGTGCCGTCCAGATCGAAAAGAAGGGCCAGAATTTGCATGTGATAAGGCTAGACGGAAAACCACAGGTCTTCAAGGGTTGCCGTGCCGGGGGCGAAAAGGCTAAGGTTGCGCCATGCGACAAGAATGGCTTGATAAATACGATCTGCGCCTGCCGCGCTACACGTCATACCCCACCGCCCCGCATTTCCATGCCGGGGTGAATGCCGCGACCTATGAGGGTTGGCTGGCGGATTTGCCTGCGGATTTGCCGTTGTCCCTGTATCTGCACATCGCCTACTGCGCGGAGATGTGCTGGTTTTGCGGCTGCCACACCAAGATCACCCAGCGGTACGAACCGGTGGCCGACTATCTGTCGGTCCTGTTCGCCGAGGTTGAGATGGTGGCCGCCCGGCTAGGGCGCAAACGAAAGGCCCGCCATATCCATTTCGGCGGCGGCAGTCCCACGATCCTGACGCCCGAGGATTTGTCGCGCACGATTGATCTCATGCGCAAGCATTTCGATGTGGTGGCGGATGCCGAGATCGCGGTTGAGTTGGACCCGCGCACGGCCGATGAACCATATATCAAGGCGATGGCGAAGGCGGGCGTAACGCGGGCCAGCATCGGCGTGCAGGACTTCGACGAGAAGGTGCAGCGCGCGATCAACCGCATCCAGCCCTACGAGGTCAGCCTGCGCGTGATCGACTGGCTGCGGGCCAGCGGCATCCAAGACATCAATGTCGATCTGGTCTACGGCTTGCCGCACCAGACTGAGGCCAGCGTCATCGATCTGGTGGAGCGGGCGGCGGACCTTCGGCCCAAGCGCGTGGCGCTGTTCGGCTATGCGCACGTGCCCTGGATGAAAAAACACCAGCGCTTGATCGACGAGGCGACCCTGCCCGACGTGCCCGAGCGCTGGCGCCAATATCTGTCGGCCACCAAGCGCTTGGTCGAACTGGGCTTCGTGGCGGTGGGCCTGGATCATTTCGCGGCCCCCGACGACGAATTGGCGATCGCGCTGCGCGAACGGCGTCTGTTTCGCAATTTCCAGGGCTACACCACCGACAGCGCTTCGGCCTTGATCGGTTTCGGCGCGTCGTCCATCGGCGCGCTGCCGCAGGGCTATGTCGGCAATGAAGGCAGCATCGACGCCTATAAACGCGTGATCCGCGAAGGCAAGCTGGCCGTAACGCGCGGCGTTGCGGTTTCGGATGAGGACAAGCTGCGCCGGGCCGTAATCGAACGTTTGATGTGCGATCTGTCCGTCGATCTGGATGAAACGGCAAGGCGCTTCGGTCAATCGCCAGACTATTTCTCTTCGGAATTGGCAAAGCTGAAGCCGCTGGCCGAGGATGGCATTTGCGCCATTTCAGGCCATGTGATCGCGGTTACCGAAGAGGGGCGCCCCTTGGTGCGCGCCGTCTGCGCCGTCTTCGACACCTATCTGAAGGCGGGCGAACAACGCCACGCCAAAGCCGTCTGATTTAGCGCTTTCCCATCAGCACGTCGCGCGCCTGATTGATCTGGGCGGCCAGGGCGTCGCTGCCGCCCGCATCGGGATGCATTTTCTGGATCAAGCGCTTGTAGGCGATTTGGATCTCGTCGCTGGAAGCTCCTGGTTTCAGGCCCAGCACCGCATGGGCTTCTTCGCTGCTCATGCGCTGCTGGCCCGGCCTGGGCGGCGTTTGCTGGCCGGAGGAGGTTTTGGACGTCCCTTGGGTATAGCTTTTGAATTGCCGCCACAGGGCATGCGCCTGCATGCCCCGCATCGCCCAGGGAATCAGCGCCGAAAGTGCTGCGCCCGCCCATGCCAACCTTCCCGTCATGGCTAGGAAAGCGGCGGTCAGCACGATGATGCTGACCAAACCCCAGGTGAGAGCGCGTTTGGCCTGGCCGGGCTTCGACAGCGACAGCCAACGCATCAGCAAGATCAGCCCGATACCGGCGAAGACGCCGAAAACCAGCCAAGACATTTCCTATATCCTTATGGCGTCGAGAAGGTTGCGCAGTTCTTGGCGCGCCGCGACATGCGACATGGTATAGGATATCTGCGCCTCGGCAAGATCAAGCAAGGTCAGGCCCTGCAAGAACAGTTCGCGGAAAATCACGCGCTCGGATAGCCCCGGCGCCTGGCGAAAGCGAATGCGCGTCGATAAATCGCCCAGCACGCCTTCCATGGCCCTGGCGTTGCGCGATCCCAATTGCGAGATGCGGTTGCGCGCCACGATCCAGTCGATCTGGCCGCGATCCTGCTTGAAACGGTCCTGCCTAGCTTTCCAGACCATTTCGCTATAGCTGCTGGGCCGCACGATCTTGTGGCTGGCGGGATCAACCCTGGCCAACACGTCGAGATCAAGGAAGCTATCGTTCAGGGGCGTGATCAGTGTATCCGCCACGGCGTGTCCGGCGCGCGCCAGGGGCGTATCCGATCCCGGCGTGTCCAGGATGATCACATCGGCATTGGGGGCCAATTGCGAAATCGCCGCCAGCAGACCCTCAGACGTGGCATCGGCCGCCAGCGGCAGAATGTCGGGCGCGGGCAAGTTGGGGTGAAAGCTGCGCCTGTTCTCAAGGTAACGGGTCAGCGATCCCTGATTGGGATCGAGATCGAGCGCCGCCACGCGCTTGCCTTGGCGCAGCAACCCCACCGCCGTGTGAACGGCCAGGGTGGATTTTCCCGTACCGCCCTTGGCGTTTCCGAAAACCAGAAGGCTGGTCATGGCATCGCCAGCCAGACTTTCGTGTCGTGGAAGGGAGCGCCGCCCTTGGGCGGAATCGCATCGGCGCTGGTCAGAAGATTGATGCCCGCGCCGCCTTGGAAATCGGCGTTTCCCCACAGACCCTCGGCGATCACCACGCCCGGCGGCACGCCATCGAAGGATTTGGCGGCCAGCAGCAAGGAGCCTTTCTCGTTGCCCACGCGCACCATTTGCCCATTGGCCAAAGACAGGCGCTTAAGGTCGGCGGGATGCACCATCACGGTGGGCGTGTTCTCGGCCTTGCGCGAGGATGGCGTTTCGTTGAACGAGGAATTGAGGAAATGGCGGGCCGGGGCCGTCACCAGACGGAAGGGGTGGCGCTCGTCCTCGGCGTCGATGGCGGCGTAATGATCGGGGAAGACGGGCAGGTCATCTTGGCCCCAATCCGGCTTGAAGTGGAAGCGCCGATCCGCATGGCCGAAACCGTTCAGGAAATGCGTGGCTTCGAAGCCGGGCGACATGTCGATCCAGCGAAGACGGGCGGTTTCCTCGGCCGATGGCAGGCCCGAGATCGACAAGGTGGCGTCGATCAATTCCCAGGCGGTCAGTTCGAAACCCGGATGCTGCGCGCCAAGCCGTTTGGCAAGGGCGCGGATCACATCATGGTTGTTGCGCGCCTCGCCAATCGGGGCGATCACCGCCTTGGATGCTTGAAGAAAACTGGTGCCGTACGAGCTGTACAGATCGTCATGTTCCAAGAATGTGGTGGCGGGCAGAACGATATCGGCCATCAGCGCCGTTTCGCTCATGCGCTGTTCATGCACACAGACGAACAGGTCGTTGCGCATGAAGCCTGCCTGCACTTTCTTGAAGTCGGGCGCCACCACCATCGGATTGGTGTTCTGGATCAGCATGGCATGCACGCCGGGGCCTTGGCCGATGTCTTGCTTGTCGCCGGTCAGGATGGGGCCGATGCGGCTCATGTCAAGCTGGCGAATGCCCGGCTTGACGGCGTCCGAGCCATCGAGCAGATGCGTCCTCAGGCTTTTGAAACAAGCGCTGTTGTTCATCAGTCCGCCGCCGCCCAGGACGGTCCATGCGCCCGTCATGGCGGGCAGGCAAGACACGGCATGGGCCGCCACCGCGCCATTGCGCTGACGGGTAAAGCCGAAGCCCAGGCGCAGATAGCTTTTCTTCGTCGAGCCGTACAGGCGGGCGAAAGCGACGATTTCATCTTCGGACAGGCCGGTGATCTTGGACGCCCAGGCGGGCGAGCGGCTGGAAAGATGCGCCTCGACGTCGGGGCCAAAATCGGTCAGGCGGGCCAGATAGTCCAGGTCCGCCAGCCCTTCCTTCAGCAGCACATGCATGACGGCGGCGGCCAACGCGCCGTCTGTGCCGGGCCTTGGCATCAGATGCATGTCGGCCTTTTCGGCGGTGGCGTTGCGGTAGGGATCGATCACCACCAGCTTGGTTCCACGGCTGCGCTTGGCTTCGGTGATCAAGGTCATCACCTGAATTTGCGTGGCCACCACATTAGTGCCCCAGATCACGATCAGGTCCGATTTCACCATTTCGCGCATATCGACGCCCAGCTTGGCGCCGACGCCCGCCAAAAGACCGGCGCCCCCGGCGCTGGAACAAATGGTGTAATGCTGTCCGGCATAACCCATGACATGGCGCAGGCGCTCTAGCGAATTGCGCATCACCAAGCCCATCGTGCCCGCATATTGGTAGGGCCAGACGGATTCCAAGCCGTGCAGGCGGGCAACGTCCTTGAAGCGGTCGGCGACTTCATCCAGCGCCTCGTCCCAGGAAATGGCCGCGAACTTGCCTTCGCCCTTGGCGCCGGTGCGCTTTAAGGGCGTGGTCAGGCGGCCTTCGTGATGCACCCGTTCGGCATAGCGGGCGACCTTGGCGCAGATGACGCCTTGCGTATGGGGATGGTCCTTGGCGCCCGACAAACGGCCGATTCGGCCATCTGGCAACAGCTCCACGTCGAGCGCGCAGGCGCTGGGGCAATCATGGGGGCAGACCGAGGGGAGGGTCGTCATTCTTGGCTCCATTGAAGAGGTTGGGAATCTACTCTGTCAGGCCCGACTTGACCACCCCCTGGGCGAAAGACCACAATCTTGCCATGGAAAGTCAGGATGCCGTGGTGATTGGGGCGGGCGTGGTCGGGTTGGCCATCGCCAGGGCGCTTGCGCAGGCGGGACGCGATGTTCTGATCTTGGAATCCGAAGGCGCCATCGGCACCGGGACAAGTGCGCGCAACAGCGAAGTCATCCATGCGGGTCTGTATTATTCCAAGGACAGTTTGAAGGCCCGATTCTGCGTCGAAGGCGGTCGCCTGCTCTATGACTATTGTCAAGCCAGGGGGGTTGCCCATCAGCGCCTGGGCAAGTTGCTGGTGGCTACCAATGAGTCCGAAATGCCGCTTCTGGAGAAGCTGAAGCAATCAGCCCAGGACAATGGCGTTGAGGGGCTGCAAGATTTGACGGCGGCCCAGGCCCAAAGCCTGGAACCGGACCTGTTCTGCCTAGCCGCCATTTATTCGCCCAATACAGGCATTCTGGACAGCCATGCACTGATGTTGTCGCTGCTGGCCGATGCCGAGGCCAAGGGGGCGGTTCTGGCCCTGAGGTCGCCGGTCGTGGGCGGCGCATTGAGCGGTGAGCGCATCCATCTTAGGGTGGGAGGGGCCGAGCCGACCGAGATTGAAGCCGGGCTTGTCGTCAATGCGGCAGGTCTTGGCGCTTGGGCGGTTGCCCGCGAGATTGTCGGGTTGCCGCCTGCCCATATCCCGCATTGCCATTTCGCCAAGGGCAATTATTTCAATTTAGCGGGGAAAACGCCCTTCTCGCGTTTGGTTTATCCCGTGCCCGGCCATGCCGGACTGGGCGTGCATTTCACCCGCGACCTAGCCGGACGGGGGCGCTTCGGCCCCGATGTGGAATGGGTGGACAAGATCGACTATCGGGTCGATCCTGAGCGCGGCTTGGCTTTCTATGATGCGATCCGCAGCTATTGGCCTGGCCTGAAGGACGGCGCCTTGGAACCGGGCTATGCGGGCATCCGCCCCAAGGTGCAAGGACCAAACGATCCGGCACAGGATTTCGTGATCGAACGCGCCCATCCAAGATTCATCGGGCTTTACGGCATCGAATCGCCCGGCCTGACTTCCTGCTTGGCAATTGGCGGGCATGTCGCCAGGATGGCGGCAGGCGCTTGACGTCAGTCGCGCCGTTCAAGTGGAATTTGAGAGCTGAAAAAATGGACAGGCTGAATCTGCATACATCCGGGGGAGTCTCGGTCACGGTTCCCGCGAATATCGATTCGATCACGACCTACGTCTTGCTTGAGCAGGAAGCATGGTTCGAGAAGGAGGCGGAGTTCGTTATTTCCTGGCTGCGGCCAGGAATGGACGTCATCGACATCGGTGCGAACCTGGGCGTCTATAGTCTGCCGATGGCCAAGCGCGTGGGCGAACGGGGTGGACGTGTCTTCGCCTATGAACCATCCGGCACGACCCGCAGTCTGCTTGAGCAAAGCTGTAAGTCCAACGGACTTGATAATCTAGCCATTGTGGCGGCGGCGATGTCGGACGGGGAGAGAGAGGGATATCTATCGATCTCTGCATCGGGAAGTGAGTTGAACGCCCTCTCCCAGCTTGGCGCCACGCCGGGCGAAGGTCAGGAAATGGTGCGCATAACCAGTCTGGATGCGGAACAAGCGCGCCACGCTTGGGCAAAAATAGATTTCGTAAAAATCGATGCCGAGGGCGAGGAAGTGAACATCTTGCGCGGGGGGCAGGATTTTTTCACGCGTCACTCTCCCTTGGTGATGTTCGAGATCAAATCAGCCGAGGGGGATTTGAACGAGAAGGTCATCGATTGCTTCATTGGGATGGGGTACCAGCTATTCTCCCTGTTGCCGGGATCGCGGTTATTGGTTCCTCATGATGCCGGGGCAGATGTCGAAAGTCTCGAACTCAATCTCTTTGCAGCAAAGCCTGATCGCCAGGATGCCATGCGCAAGCAAGGCTTTTTGATCGCGATGCCGGGACAAGTTTCCATAGATGGCAATGTGCGCCGCGCAGCGCTAAACCGCCTTCGCAAGCAGAAATTTGCCCGGTCCTTCGCGAATGTTTTCAAGGAAGGCGCGCCGCTCGGCCAAGACTATCTCGAAGCCCTGGCGGGTTACGCCATTTGGCGCGATGAACAACGTTCCTTGCCGGACAGATACGCCGCCCTTCTCTTTTCTTGCGGAACGCTTGAGGCGCTGTGTCAAACGTCGCCTAGCTTTCCGCGCCTGTCGACGCTGGCCAGAGTCGCCTGGGAAGCGGGGAAGACGCGACTGTCCAAATGGGCGCTAAAGTTATTCATTGCAGGGGGAAAGCGCGGCAGCATCGACATCAACGAACCATTCTGGCCGGCCTGCTCTCGCTACGATCTGCTTGACCCCAAGGACCGCAAGGGAGAATGGTTCATAGCGTCGGTCGTGGAGCAACACGAACGAATCAAGGGCCACTCTTCATATTTTGCAGGTGTCACCCCCGATCTGGAATGGCTGTGCAACAGCGGGTTTGCTTCCATAGACATGCATCGCCGCCATGTGCTGAATGCGGCCTTGAACAAGCGGTCCGTAACGCTTGTCCCACAACTGTTCACTCCGTCTCCCAACCACCTGAACGCGCAGGTCTGGAAAAGCCTTTCAGGTCAATTTCTCTCGCACCATTCCCGCCAGAACTGACGATAGGCACCCTCGACGGAATGCGTGAAAAGCGGCGCATTCATAAGATTGCTGTTGCGCATCATGTTCCTCAGGTTCTGCTTGAGAAAGTGACGCCGTTCGGAATCTTTGGCCAAGGCCACTGCCTTGGCGACGTATTGGTCAGGGGTTGCGGCTATGTGCTCATGAAGCCCCAGCCGCTCAAGCAAGGAGGCGCCTACTCGGCTGGCATGGGATTCCCCCGTCAGAGTGATGACGGGCGTTCCCATCCACAGAGACTCGCAGGTGGTGGCCGTTCCGGCATAGGGAAAGGTGTCTAGAGCCACGTCGATCCGGTTGTAGGTTTCAAGATGCCCGGTCTTGTCTCCGACGGGGGGCAGCAATTCGACGCGGGCGCCATCTCCTCCAAGCGCCGTCAGGCGTTCCATAAACAGGTTGCGCGAAGCCTCCATGACGAAGGCCTGATTCTTCAGCAGCAGCGCGGCTTGCGGAAGCTCCTTGAGAATGGCCACCCAAAGAGCCAGAACGGAATTGCTGATCTTGGAAAAGTTGTTCAGGCACCCAAAAACAACCCGATCTTGCGGGCAAGCTGTTCTTGCAACGATTTCCGGCGCCGCTTCGGGTGGACGGAAGCACAGAAAACCGTGCGGCAGACGGAAAAGACGTTCCGTGTGTAGATCATCCGTCGCTCCTGGCGGATCGGCGATATCGTCTGTGAATCGCCAGTCAATGCTCTTCAGCCCCGTCGTGTTGGGGTAGCCGATCCAGGTCAACTGAACGGGGGCGGGCCTTCTGGCGAACAGTCCCAGGCGGTTGTTGCTGGAATGACCGGAAAGATCGACCAGGATGTCGACCTTGTCGGACCTGATGATCCTCTCAACGTCCTGGTCCGCGAGACGGCGGATTGGTCGCCATAAATCGGCGGCGCTCTTCAGCCTTTTGGCGACGTCGTCATCAGTAGGTTGGTTGTCGTAAAGAACAACCTTATAGTGGCTGCGGGTGTGCGTGGCAGCAAGCGGTTCGAAGAAGTAGCTGACGGAATGTGTGCGGAAGTCAGCTGAAACATAGCCCAGGACAAGCCGCCGCTCCGGATCCTTCTTATTGGAAAACGCAGGCCTTCCATCGGCAATGCCGCTTTCGCGTAGCTCTCCCCATTGGCGATGTCTGGAAAAACATTCCTGTGGGGAGCATGAATCGAGATAATTCAGCGCCAACAGATAGTTGCTCCAGTACATGTCGTTTTCCGGCTCTACGGCAGTGGCCCTGAGGAAGGCGGCGACGCCGTCTTGCGTTTGTCCCTGATCGCACAGCGCGTTTCCCAGGTTGTAATGGGCCTCAGCCATCAAGGGGTCCAGCTGTATCGCCGTCTTGTAGGCATGAATCGCATCCGCGATTGATCCGTCCGACTTTAATGCCTTGCCCAAGTTGTAGTGCGCGGCGGCGGCCAGGGGGGCCGCGGCGACGGCACGGCGAAAGAGCGAGATTGCGACCTCGCGCTCACCCATCATGGCTGCCGCCTTTGCCAATTCTGTCAGGATGGGCGCATCTCGGCCATAGGCCTTGATGAGCGCTGCGAAAATCGCCTCGGCTTCGCGCAGCTTTCCCTTTGCGTGCAGCTTTTGCGCATCCGCCAGGGCTTTGTCGATGCTTGACTTGATCTTCATGTGCGTTACGGCTTTCCGGTCAGCTTCTCGAGATAGGCCGCCGAAAAATTTCCCTTCGTCTTGCGATCAAGGGCCATGAGCGCAAGATTGGCGAGGTCGCAGGAATTCAGCAGGTCATGGGCAAGGACGGCATATTTCTTCAGCTTGATCTCGGACATCTGGTCCAGCTTCATCCAATCCCTGACGTAAATGGCGTCTGACCACAGAATCTGGCGAAAACCGGCATTGACGTCTCCGTTGCGGAGCAAGGGCTTGAAAGCCCGTGTCCCAAATCCGTCGAAAGTGTGAAATTGGAAGCCCTGTCCGCGCAGAAATCGGTCGATGTCGGCAAAAAGCGGCTGCCCTTTGTACAGTTCGACGAATTCCACCTCGATCTGCACCAGCAGGGTGGTCGATAATACGCGGACTGCGTTTTCAAGAACAGCAAGCTCGCTTCCTTGCACGTCGATCTTGATGAAGTCGATGTCGCGGATGTCGCCGATGTCGTCGATCCGCTTGGTCGTCGTGGGATGTTCGGCGACGGGTTGGCACAGTTCCGACAGGTTGTTGAACTTTTCCAGAAGCTCTGTATTGGGTTCAAGCAGGGACCCGGTCAGCGGCCAGTTGGTCTGGTAATAAGTGGAAGTCCCGCCGTCTCCGGCAAAGTATGGATAAAATTTGTGGGAATTTCCGTACTTCCTGGTCAACTTCTCGCATTCCTGGGAATCGGGTTCGAAGCCCACGATTCTCGCCCGACCGGCATCGACCAGCGGCTGGTAAGGGGGCGCTTCGCTCAGAGCCGCCCCAACATCCAGGATGGACATTTTGACGCCGTTTGGCAGTATGTTCAGCAAACTCCGCATTCCCTAACCCTTTGTCCCAGACAATTGAACGGAACTGATGAAATCGGGAGCCGGACTTACTCTCCCTCCGCAGGCCTAATATCTTCGAACGAGTGACCCTAGTCACAGGACCCGTTGCTAAAATGCCCTAGGATGAAGCTAAGAGTAAACCAGGAAAAAGCCATGTTCCGCCTTTCCGCCCTTTTCAGAAACCCGATCCGCCGCAAGGAGCGCGGCAGCCTTAGCGTCGAATTCGCGCTCTTGGCCCCGGCGTTTCTGATTCTTCTGTTCGGCATCATCGAATCGGGCGTCATGCTTTTGCATTCCGTCGTCATGGAAGGGGCGGCGCAGGAAGCGGCGCGCCAAGTGCGCACGGGCGTCGTGCAGAACGATGGCGCTCCGGAGACGGCCTTTAAAAATCTGCTTTGCGACAATCTTTATCACATGATGTCGTGCAACGATCTGACCTATACGGTCGATACCTTTCCCACTTTTGTTTTGTCCAGCATGACCAGCATGTTCGACGCCAACGGCAATCTGGTGCCTTCAAGCTATGCCGACACCGAGCCCGGAGACATCGTCATCGTGCGCGTGGCCCGGGTTTGGAGTTTCATGACGCCCTTGATCAGCTATGCTTACGGAACAGAGACGATGCAGCTGATAACGACCGTCGTTTTCAGGAACGAGCCGTTCACGCCGGCGGGAAGCTGACATGCTTATTTCATCCATCAGGAAATGGGCGGGCAAATTCGGCAAGGGCCGGGGGACGGCCGCGGTTGAATTTGCCCTGATCGCTCCCATGATGATCGCCATCTATATGGCGACCGTGGAGCTGACGGCGCTTTTGCTCATCGAACGCAAGATCGTCGCCGCCACCGAAACGGTTGCCGATCTGGTGTCGCAGGAAAGCGTCATCACGCCAGCCGAGGTCGATGACGTCATCGTTGCCGCGCAAAGGATCTTCGATCCCTACTCCACGACCAGCTTGTCGATCAATATCGCCAGCGTCCGCTACAACACGACCAGCGGCGCGCCGGAAATCGAATGGCAACGCATCGTGGGCACAACGGGCGGCAGCAGCGTGCTGACCCAGGCGGTAGGCCTTGGCCAGCCCGGCGAGGGCGTGGTGATCGCCTATCTGACATACTCCTACACGCCGATGTTCGGCACTCTGATCACCGATACGGTCTTTCTGGAAGAGATGTCCTTCTTGCGGCCGCGCCGTTCGCCGGTCGTCAAATGTTCGACCACCAGTTCCACTTGCTCAAGCTAGGAGACGGACCATGTCCGCGAGCAGGATTTTGCAGCGTTTTCTGGGCGACCGGCGGGCAAATATGGCGGTTATTCTCGCCATCGCCCTGGTTCCGCTGATTCTGGGCATTGGCGTTGCGGTCGATATTTCCAGGGCCTATGTCGTTAGGTCGCGTCTGGCCTACGCCCTTGATGCCGCTGGCCTAGCCGTGGGGTCCACCCAGGGCGATCAGGCGGCTTTGCAAACGACGATGGAGAATTTCTTCTACAAGAACTATCCGGCCGAGGTCATGGGAACCCCGACCGGTCTACAGATGACCATCGATAGCGTGAACAACACGGTGGCCCTTAGCGCCAGCGTCAATCTGGAAACGGTTTTTCTTTCGGTCGTCGGCGTGAATTATCTGGACGTCTCCTATTCCAACGAAATCACGCGCGAGATCAAGGGACTTGAAGTGGTGCTGGCGCTGGACACAACCGGATCCATGGCGTCCAGCGGAAAAATTCAGGCCTTGCGCACGGCGTCGCAGGATTTGGTGGATATTTTGTTCGGCGACCAGACGCAGCCTGAGAAATTGCGCGTGGGCATGGTGCCGTTCGCGACGGCAGTTAATATCGGCCCCAGCAACACCGATTATGTGAAATGGGGCGTTTCGCAATACGCGCCCTGGATAACAGGCGGAGTTACGGTCAATCTGAGCAGTTATACGACCAACGCCGACGGCACTTCGACCGGCACCAGTTGGAAGGGCTGCGTGCGCGAGCGCGAGGATGCCACACATACGACCAGTTCGCCCGATGTGACGGATGTCTATGACGGCACGCTGGGAACCAATGGCAAATGGGCGCCCTATTTCTGGCCTCGCGAACCCTATTCCCGCCCAGGCTCGACCAGCGGCAACACCTATTGCACCAACCGTTCTTCAAGTCACGGCGTAACCTCCAGCAACAATGTCGGCTCGCGCTGGTATTCGATCGACGAGACGGCGACAGACAGCAATTACAATCAATCCGGTCCCAATAAGGCCTGCCCCCGCGCCATCCTGCCCTTGACCAACAATCGCAGCTCGATCGAGCAGGAAATATCCGCGCTCGTACCCTGGGGCGACGACACGGGCACCATCGTTCATGTCGGCCTAGCCTGGGCTTGGCGCGTCATTTCGCCGGGCACGCCCTTTTCCGAAGGCGTCGATTATGGAACAGACGGCTGGAACAAGGCGATCATTCTTCTGACCGACGGAGATAACACCTCGATCCGCCAAAGTAATTGCCGCACCGAGAACAGTGGCCCCGATCACAGCTATACTGGCTATGGCTACACGACCGACGAGCAGACGCTGGGCACCAGCGGCATCAGCGGCTATTCGAGCAGGGCCAGCGCCGCCGTAACCAACGAGGACGCCAGACTGACCGAGGTTTGCAATAACATCAAGGCGCTGCAAACGGATGGCAAAAGCAACATCGTTATCTATACCATTGCGCTGGGCACCGGGATCGGCACGAACGTCAGAACCAAGCTCAGGAACTGCGCTTCGGACACCAGCAAATATTTCGAATCGCCCTCGTCGGATCAGTTGAACGCAGCCTTCCAACAAATCGCCAAGGAACTGTCCAACCTGCGCATCAGCAAATAGGTCACTGCCTTCTTGCGGCCAGGGCTGCGGCCCTGGCCTGGGCGAGGTTGACGATCGGCAGCGGATAGCCGCTGGGATTGGCTTCGACCGCCAGCCAAGGCGTGTGCAGCAGCTTGTTGTCCAAGCGCCCGATCTCCGGCACCCAACGGCGAACATAGCTGCCATCAGAATCGAATTTCTGGCCCTGAAGCACCGGATTGAAGATGCGGAAATAGGGAGCAGCGTCGGCCCCGCATCCGGCCACCCATTGCCAGCTTGCCGCGTTGCTGGCCAAGTCGGCATCCAGCAACGCATCCTTGAACCAGGCCAATCCCCAGCGCCAATCCTGCTGAAGCTGCTTGACTAAAAAGGACGCCGCGATCATGCGCACCCGGTTGTGCATCCAGCCGGAGGCCCACAATTCACGCATGCCGGCATCCACGATGGGAATTCCGGTTTGCCCTTTCTGCCAGGCCTTTACCGCGCCGTCGTCGGCCCGCCATGGGTGAGTTCGGAACTCGGCCTTGAATTCCAAACTGTCCAGTTGCGGAAATTGTGCCAGCAACTGACAGGAAAATTCCCGCCAGCCCAGCTCGGACAAAAACTTTTCGCACCCATCCTCGATGCCTGCTGCGATCAGGCGCTTTTTCTCGATAGCCGCCAGAATCTGAAAGGGGCCGATTTCTCCAAAATGCAAGTGAGCGGACAGGCGCGACGTGCCATCGACGCCGGGCAGGTCGCGCCGCCGTCCATAGTCGGCAAGCCCATTGTCGATAAAATCGTCGAGCCGACGCTTGGCGCCGCGCTCTCCCGGCTGCCAATGCAAGGCGAATTGATTGGCCCAGGCGGGTTCCCTTTGCGCATCCAAGTCAAAATGGCCGTCAAGTTTCAACGGCGGCGGCAAGTGTTTGGGGGCTGGCGCGATGGCGTGGAAGGGCATCGACCGGCGGCAGCTTCTCCAGAAGGGCGTGAAGACGCGAAAGGGCTGGCCGCTTTTGTTCAAGATGGATCCGGGGGGAAACAGATGAGACGATTGCCCCGTCTCGACCTCAACGCCGCGGGTTCGCAATTTTTCCTCCAGCAGGGCGTCTTGCTTCCTCTGTTCTGGTTCGAAGACCTGATTCCATAGAACCCGCTCGGCATCGATCCGCTTGGCCAAGGCGGGAATGACGTCAAGCGCCGATCCTTCAAAGACGAACAGTCTTTGCCGCAATCTTGCAAGGTCGGCATTTAGGGCGGCCAGGCTTCGCTTCAGCCACCAGTGCGAGGCGTTGGCGCGGCTCTGGCTTGGATCCAGAACATAGATCAGGGCCAAAGAACCGCCCCGCCCAGCCGCCAGCGCCAGGACGGCATTGTCTTCAAGGCGTAAATCGCGGCGAAACCAGAATAGGCTGGGGCGGGGTGGGGATGAAGGCATGCATCCACACATAGACCCTTGGCGCGCCATCTTCAACGCAGTTTGGTCACGGGGATGTCAAGCGCGCTTCTGACCGGCGGCGGCGGGGTCGCCTTGGTTGTCTTGCTCATGGCGGATCACTCCTTCCAGAAGGGCTTTTGAACTTCCGCCCAGACATCGGCCTTGGACAGGCCAAGATCCTTCAAAGCGCCTTCAGGCAGGCGAGCCAGTCTAGACCGGCCTTGGGCGTTTTCACGCCAGCGAGCCAGCAGAGGGAGGAATCCAAGCGCTGAATGGGTCATCGAACTCTCCTGTCAAAAGGGCTTGGCTTGCGCCAATCCATAAGTTATGTTGAGTTATGCGCCTACACAAATGCGCGCACAACAGACGAAAATTACAATAATAGGATAAGGAAAACTAATCTATGACCCGCTTGCCGCCTCTGACCTCGCTTAGGGCCTTCGAAGTGGCGGCCAGGCATCTCAGTTTCACCAGGGCGGCCGAGGAACTGCACGTCACCCAGGCGGCGGTCAGCCATCAGGTGAAGTCGCTGGAGGATTTTCTGGGCCAGCCCCTGTTCATGCGCCTGACGCGCGCCTTGGAACTGACTCCGGCGGGGGAGAGCTACGCTCCCGTCTTGAAGGAAGCGTTCGAAGAGATCGAGCGCGCCACTAGGCGTTTGATGGAGGACCAGGACCGCCAGGGGGTGTTGAATGTCAGCATCTCGCCCACCATCCTGTCACGCTGGCTAATCCCCAGATTGGCGGATTGGCAAGAAACCCATCCCGAGATCGAACTGCGTTTGGTCAGCACGCCCAAGCTGGCCGATTTCGTGCGCGACGGCGTGGATGTCGCTATTCGTCATGGACAAGGCGTTTGGCCGGGACTGGCGGCGCACCGCATGTTTCAGGCGAAAAGCGTGCCCGTCGCCAGCCCGAAACTGATGAACGGCCCTGCCGCCCTGAAGCGGCCCGAGGACTTGTCCAGGCATACGCTGCTGCATGATCTGGTCGAGCCGGACAGTTGGCGCATCTGGCTGGCGGCGGCGGATGTAAAAGAGATCGACCCTGATCGCGGCATGCGTTTCGGCACCGGGGCAGAAGCGATCCAGGCCGCCGTCGAAGGGGCGGGCGTCGCCTTGGCGCGAAGGGCGGTCATTCGCAGGGATATCGAGGAAGGGCGCCTGATTATTCCCTTCGAAGTGCCGATGCCTAAAAATTTCGCCTTCTATGTCGTTTATCCGGAAGGTGCTGCCAAACGACCCAAGGTCAGGGCCTTTTGCGACTGGGCGCTTGCCCAGGCTCGTCAGGACGCCATGACGGAAGATGGCGAAGGCTGATCAGGGTGTGCCGTCGATGGCGGGCAGGGTGAATAGGAAGGTGCTGCCAACGCCAGGTTCCGATTTGACCCAGATGCGTCCCTTGTGGTGTTCGACGATGCGCTTACACACGGCCAGCCCGATCCCGGTGCCTTCATAGACGCCACGACCGTGCAGCCGCTGGAAGATCATGAAGATGCGTTCGAAATATTGCTGGTCGATGCCGATGCCGTTGTCGGCGACCGAGATCGTCCATTGATGATCGCTAGGCGCAGCCTTGATGGAAATGACTAGCGGGCGGTCTGGCGAGCGGTATTTGATCGCATTGCCGATCAAATTCTGAAACAGCCGAGTGATCTGGGTGATGTTGCCAGCCACTTGCGGCAACGCGCCGTCGTTCGTTATCGTGGCTTGGCTTTCCCCGATCAGCAATTGCATATTGTCCAAGGCGCCTTGAAGCGCCGATGAGAGATTGAAGGCGGCAAAGGGCTTGTCGTCGCGCGTGGCGCGGGAATAGTCGAGGAGATCGAGAATCAGGCGGTTCATGCGCTCGGCGCCGTCCTTGGCGTAGGCGATGAACTCGCGGGCGTCGTCGTCCAGTTTGTCGGCATAGCGCCGTTCCAGCAAGCTGACATATGAACTGATCATTCGCAAAGGCTCGCGCAGATCGTGCGACGACACATAGGCGAATTGCTCAAGATCGTGGTTTGAGCGCTCAAGAGCCGCCTCGATCTCCTTGCGGGCCGAAATGTCGCGCAGGATCGAAATGCGGCAGGCGGAACCCGCCAACTCGATGTTGTCCGATGAAATCAGACAAGACAGCATCTTGCCGTCGCCCCTGGTCAAGACAATCTCGCTGCCGCTGATGGAATCTGGAGAGCCGATGATTTTGTCCAAGGCTTGGGCGCAGTCGGCGGCGCAAAGAACGGAAACCTGGGCGCCCAGGGCCTCGCGGCGCGGCATGGCGAAGATGCGCTCGAAAGCCGCATTGACGTCCAGGATATGACTTTCGGAATCGGTAATGATCATGGCGTCCGGGCTGCCTGAAAAGGCCTTGGAGAATTTCTCTTCGCTCAAGGCCAGGGCGCGCATGCGGGCGTAAAGGGCGTCTGCCATGGCGTTGAAGCTGACGGCCAGCTTTCCCACCTCGTCTTTGTCGCCGACCGGCACACGTATCGACAGATCGCCCTTGGCGATGGTTTCCGCCGCTTCGCTCAGGCGGACCAGTCGGCGGGTCAGCAGCAGGCTGATCAGCGAAAGCGCAATGGCCGAAAGCAAGACCTCAAGACCGGCGATCAAAGCGCCCCTGGCCAGCAGGGTTTGCTGCGCTTCGGCCAGCAAAGCGGTTTCCACGCCGTAATGAAGTGTGCCGTAGTGCGACGCCGCCAGCGTGATCGGCAAAGAGGCGTCGAAGCGCTTGCCGATGACCGGCTTGGCCATGGGCTGCGGCAATTCCTTGCTTTCCGCCCAGCCGCTGGCGGCCACGCGCTGGCCGCGATTGTTCACCAGCACGAGATAGCTGATGGCTTCTTCGTTGCGCAGGGCATCCAAGACGTCTTGCAGGGTCGCCAGATCCTGCGAGGCCAAGGGGCCGGATAGCGAGGCATTGAACAATTTGCCGACCTCGTCCAGGCGCAGGTGAAACAGCGCCTCCAGGCGCGAGTTGGAGACTGCGCTGGTGCTGGCCAGCAGCAGCAGCAGCATGAGGACTTCGATCGCCAGACTGGCAGACAGAATCTTCACGCCCAAACGGCACCACTTGCAAACGCCGCTCATGGCTTTTCGCCCAGCGCCCGCTCAAGTGCCGGAAGATAGGGATCCAACTGTTTCATTTCCGCTTCGGAGGTCGGCTCGATGTCTTGGTAGCGCGTCATGTCCAAGAAGCGTTTGCCCTCATCCGTTTTCGCAAAATCGAGGATGGCGTTTCCAATGGCATCGGCTTCCGATCCCGGCATGTTGGGTCCGGCCATGAAAATAAGCGGCATGGGCAAGGTCTTTGTGGTTGCAATGGGTCTTAGCTCGGCCCGCTCCTCGGCCTTCATTTGAAGAAACTGCAATTCCGAGATGAGGGCGGCTTCCGCCTGCCCATGTCTCAGGGCCAGCACGGCCGCGTTGTGCGATGGCAAGGCGAGAAGCGTGGCGTCCTGCGGAATCTTGACGCCTTCCATCTGCAAGGCGTCCTCGCCCATGGCGGTCACTACTGCCAAACGGTCGGGCGTTGCGACTTTGCGCCCCTTAAGATCGGACAATTTGAAAATCGGCGAAGCGGCGGACACCAGAAAGACGCCGCGCATCGGGCTTTTCGGTTGCAGCAGCGGGCGGTACCCCGCCTTCAATTGCGCCAAGCGGGCGAAGTGCGGCGCCGTAATGACGAAGGAATATTGTTTGGCCTGCGTTCGCTCGACGAAACTTTGGAAATCGGGGGCGGTCACGAAAGTCACCTGCCGCTGCAGGCGCCGTTCCATGTGATCCCTAAGCGGCTGGAAGCGCTCCATCAGCGTGCGCACGCTTAAGTGCGGAAAAATGCCGACATCCAGCGGCGCGGTCTGAGCCCTTGCCTGAAACGCCGTCAGTAAGCAGGCGACCAAGCAAAATGCCGCCAGTCCCGGCTTGTCGAAGATACGCATAAACACATCCCTCGCTTTCGCTTCAGAACTCCTGAAGCGACGCCGATCCATTCCAAGACCGGCGGCCACCACCCCAAGGAGAGAATAGCAAGACGAAGGCTTTTCGAAAAGCGGAGAGAGGGTTCAAAGCGCATTAATACTTGATGATCAGCGAGAAATTTTTATTCCCCCTTAGACGAATTCATTCAACTCTTTGTTGTCGCTATCATTTTCCTTGGCGAAGAAGAGGCTCTGCCGACGATGCTAGTCAGAGAATTCCTGCGCCGGGGAGGGGGCCGACAACTGGCGGCAGAGGCTCTACGCTTACGGCATCAATTCGCCACCGGCCAGAACGATGCTTTGGCCGGTGACCGAGTTGGCGGCGTCGGAACACAGCCAAGCCACCGTGCCGCCGACCTCGGAAGGCTGCACCAACCGACCTTGCGGATTATGGGCCAGCAGTTGAGCCAGGGCCTCGTCGCGCGAGCGCCCGGTCTTGGCGGTAATGGTGTCCAGCGACTGGGTGACGATGTCGGTGTCGGTATAGCCGGGGCAAACGGCGTTGACGGTGACGCCCGTCTTGGCCAGTTCGATGGCCAGCGAACGCGTGAAGCCAACCATCGCATGCTTGGCGGCGCAATAAGCGGCGATATAGGCCATACCGGTCAGCCCGGCGGTCGAGGCGATGTTGACGATGCGTCCCCAATTGGCTTTTTGCATGCCGGGCAGCACGGCCTGCGCCGCAAAGACGGCGCCCATCAGATCGACATCCAGAATTTTCTTCCAGAAGGCGGCGTCGCTTTTCATGAATGGGGCGGAAAGGGCGATGCCCGCATTGTTGACCAGAATATCCACCGGCCCCTGCTGGTCCATGCACTGGGCGAAGGCTGTTTTGACCTGTGGCTCGTCGCCGATATCGGCGGCCTTGATGCAGACCTGAACGTCATAGGTGGCGCGAAGATGCGCGGCGACCGTCTCCAGCGCCTCGGCCTTGCGGCCCAGCAAAGTAAGGTTAGCCCCCTGGCTGGCCAGGGATTCGGCAATCGCCGCCCCAATGCCGCGCCCGCCACCGGTAACGGCGGCGTGCCTGTTCTTCAGGGGCTGGGCTGGTTTAGTCATGGCCAAACTGTACCTTGGGCCAGCGGCCATTGCAATAAATTCGGTACGAGGATACCGAATTAGGGGCGGGGCGGCATTTCCGCCTCGCGGATCAGGCGCAGACGTTCCGGCGTTGGCGGATGGGTGGACAGCCAGCCGGGGACCGACGCCTGCCCATCCTCTTTTTCCATGCGCTCGAGAAAGTCGGCCAGATGGGCGGGCGGCAGCGATAATTCTCGCATCAAAGCGACGGCGAAAAGATCAGCCTCGCGCTCGAAATCGCGCGAATAAGCCGATTCCAGCAGCATGGCGGGCAGGGCGGCCAAAACCTGCGACACATCGCCCAATACGAACAGGGCCACGGCGGCCATGGCCGAGCTTTGCACCATGCGCTGCATGCCGTGCCGTCTTTCGACATGGCCGATTTCATGGGCGATCACGGCCAGGATTTGCAGATCGTTTTCCGCCAGATCCACCAGCTGATCCGTCATGACGATGGCGCCATCGGGCAATGCGAAGGCGTTGGCGCCAATCTTGCCCCCATCGCGCAGGACAAGGCGGTAGTCATAGTCGCTGTCGGCGGCCTTGGCGGCCCGCAACAGCAGGGCCTCGATTTCAGATTGGCGTTTCTCTTCCAGCTTGGAAGGGTGGAAGGCCAGTTGATCGAAGGCTTCCAGCGTCTGCTGGCTGGCCATGGCCAAAAGCGTCTGCGGCAAGGCGAAGGCCAGCCTGTTGGCGGCAAGCGGGATGCCGTAAGCGATGGTCAGCCAACCCAGAAGGATCGTGGCGGCCAGGGCAGCGGCCGCCCATCGCCACCTTGATTCCAAACGATGCAAAATGCGGGCGCTGGCTTGGCCCTGAAAGCGGATTTCCAGGCGATCAACGGCGTCATTGTCCAAGGTCTCCAGAACCCGGCCATCTTGCAGCGTCAAGCGCCTGGGCACGTTGCCGATGCGATCGGAAACTTGAATGGCCCGCCAAGCCCCCAGGACCACCCCGTCAATGGAGGTTCTTCCGTTGGCGTCCACGTCAAGGATTGCCTTGCTGCGGCTGGAACTGTTCCTTTCGTAAAGCCAGCCCGTCAGGCGCTCCATTACAAGGCGATCTCCACATCGGCCAGATCGGCCATTTCCGAGCCGAAGGATTGCTGGTTGGCGGCAAGCTGCGACACAAAGCCCGACAAATCGCTTGCCGGAATGACCATCGTGTTGTCGGCGATGTATCTGGCCATGCGCACGCGCGCCCAGGGCAGAAGGAAGCCCAGACTGACCACCATCAAAAACAGGTTGCTGGCCGATATCCATGCGTAGCGCCAGGGGCTGAGGCTGGAGGCGAAACGATGGCCGCCTTCCAACTGGGCGCTGTTGAAGACGAGGTTGCGCGCCTTGGCGCGGACGAAGAGGGCCAGCAGCAAAATCGCGGCATATAGGAACAGGGGAATGAGCGCCCCGATTTCGCTAAAATCTAGCGGTCCGCCGACCGCCCACAGGAAGAGGGGGACGATGGCGGGAATAAGGAACAATCCCAGGGCCTGGAAATAGATCATGTAAAAGCCGCCGAGCGGCAGTTCGGCGCTGAACCGTTTTGTGCCGAAGCGATAGCCGTTGGCCAGATAGCGCGACATTTCGCGATGCGCCAAGGGCGCTAGAATTCCCGCCGTCAGCAGGGTGACGATCGGCAAGAGGATGACGACCAGAAAGGCTTTGCCGTAGGAGCCTTCGAAATCGAAATGCACATTGCGATAGCTGCTCATGCGCGCATTGAAGCGCAGCCCGAGATTGATCACCAGTGGCGCCAGGAAAAGCCAAAGCAGGCCCAGGGCCAAGCCTGCCGGTGGAACTAGGTTTCCCACGATGGCGTAGATGGCGATCAGGGCAAAGGCGATCAGCCTACCCTTCAAGATCTGCATGGGCTTGGCGTGATATTCGAAGCTGGCGCCGTCCAGCGACGTGCTGCCGTAGAAATAGCGGTTGTTGCGCACCTTGGCCCAGGCGGAATAGATGCCGAAGGTGAGGGAGCTTAGAATCAGATTGACGATCCAGATGCTGAAATATTCAGATGCCGTGCCAGAAAAAACCAGACGCACAGGCTGCGCGGCGCCAGCCGAGGGCGCGCTGATAGCAGGATTGGCATCGTACATGAATCCCCCCATGGATAACCACCTTGAGTGGCATGCTAGGCGGCCCATCTCGCCACTTCAACGCTTAATTTCTTTCATTTTCAAAGAAGGTCGCCCATCTTTTGGTTGATGCGCCGACATTTTGGGCGGCATAGAGGTTCATCCCGGCTTGCCAAACCTCCGAAAAGGCTTATATGCACCCTGTTCGGAAGGGAAGGTCACATTGAAAACAATCGTTCATTTTCTGCGCCAAGAATCCGCAGGCGGCTTTTTTCTGGCCGCCGCCGCCGCCCTGGCCATGGTTTGGGCCAATTCGTCCTGGGGCGGGCTTTACCAAGAACTGCTGGCTCTCAAGATTTCGGTCGCGGTGGGCGATTACGCCCTGTCCAAAACCTTGCTGCATTGGGTCAATGACGGCCTGATGGCCGTCTTTTTCATGCTGGTCGGCATCGAGATCAAGCGCGAGGTGATGGCGGGCGAGTTGAACGACATGCGAAAGGCGACCTTGCCCGCCTTTGGCGCGCTTGGCGGCATGGCTGTCCCCGCAGCCGTTTACGCTCTTTTCAATTGGCAGTCGCCGCAAAACTTGGCTGGTTGGGCCATTCCCTCGGCGACCGACATCGCCTTTTCGCTGGGGGTGCTGTCGTTGCTGGGAACGCGCGTTCCCGTATCGCTGAAGGTCTTTCTGCTGGCGCTGGCCGTCCTTGACGATTTGGGCGCCATCGTCGTCATCGCCATTTTCTATACGACGGACCTGTCCACCTTGTCGCTGGCCCTGGCTGGCATTGGCCTAGTCGGCCTGCTTGCCCTGAACCGCGCGGGCGTGCGACGCATCGCGCCCTATGTGCTGGTTGGCGCCTTCATGTGGGTTTGCGTGCTGAAGTCGGGCGTGCATGCCACGCTGGCGGGCGTGGCGGTGGGATTGATCCTTCCGCGCCCCAGCCCTTCCCAGGAGATCGAGCATTCCCTGCATCCCTGGATCGTTTTCGGCATTCTGCCGCTGTTCGCCCTGGCCAATGCAGGCGTTCCGTTAAGCGGAGTGGGGTTGGACGCCCTGCTGCATCCTGTCACGCTGGGAACGGCGCTGGGGCTGTTTCTGGGCAAGCAGGCGGGTGTCGTCGCCTTTTCCTGGATGGCGATCAAGCTGCGCCTGGGAGACGTTCCGACAGGTGCGACATGGATGCAATTCTATGGCGTCGCCGTTCTGACCGGCATCGGCTTTACCATGAGCTTGTTCGTGGGCACCCTGGCCTTCGCCGACGACAACCATCTGAATGCGACAAGGCTGGGCGTGCTGCTGGGATCTTTCGCTTCCGCCTTGGCAGGCTACTTGATTCTGCGTTTTGCCAAGTCAGGTCGGAGTCAGCACTTGGCCTGAGCTTCGCGCGCCTTTGCCTTGGTGGCGGCCATATCCATCAAATCCCAGAACGTTCCCGAATCGCGGTAGCCCAGGATGCGCTCGACCTCTTCATTGCAGGCCATGATCACGAAAGTGGGCGACAGGCGGATATCGGCGATCTTCTCATAGCCCTTGGGGCGTTCCGCCTTGATGTTGATGCGCCGCAAGGGCAGCAGCGGCGCAACGTCGGAATTGCCGTAATGTTGGCCGACATCGCGCTCCCAGGCGGCGCAATAGGGGCAACCTTCGAAGCCGAACATCACCAGTTCGCCCGCCCGAGCAGGAACGGTTGCGAAGGCCAGGGCCAGAATCAGCAGCATTTTCTTCATCGCTAGTCCTCGTCAGCCAAAGATCGACGCCAGCATGTCGCGTTCCCATTTCAGGCGGGCGGCCTTGTTCTCGACCGTGCCCTTGGCCTCGGCGTCGGGATCAGAGTGCAGCTTCAAAGCGCCCTTGTCCAGATGCACCGCATAGCGTGAGATCGAGCGCATAGCTAGGTCGGGCGACAGATAGGGATAGCAGGCGGTTTGTACGCGGGCCGGGTTTTCTTGCGTGATGTCGGGCTGCTTGACGCCAAGCTGACCGGCCACTCCTTTTGCGCATAGAACGGCGCTTTCGAAGGCGGCGGCGGCGCTGAAGCCATAGGGCGTGCGCGCCGCGTCGCCCAGGGCGAAGACGGCTTCGTTCGCTTTGCTGCGCAGCGTTAAGGGATCGACATCGGCAAAGCTGTCATTCGCACCATGAATGCCCAGCTTGCCGACCAGCTTGCTTGCCTTGTTGGGGGGAATCAGCGACAGCAGATCATAGGGAATTTTATCGCCCATGCTGGTTTCAACTTCGCGCTTCTTGACGTCGACGCGGGCAACGCTTTCCTGAAAGACGTAATCGATATAGGGGCCAAATGCGCCGATGGCGGTGCTGAACCCATCGGCCACCACTTGGGGCTGGGGATTGGGCCTATCATCGATCAGCACCACCTTGCCCTTGATGTTGCGCGATTTCAGATGATGGGCCAGCAGCAAGACGTATTCATAGGGGGCTGGCGAACATTTCACGGCACCCGGCGGCGCGCTGACGACGATGTTGCCGCCCTTGAAGGCGAACAGGCGGGAATGCAGCTTGGACAGGGCCTGGCGGTCGTAGAGCGACAGATTGGCCTCGGGATCGGCCTGCAATCCCTCGATCGTTTCATTGGCAAGTTCGATGCCGCTGGCCGCCACCAGGGCGGAATAGACGAACGAGCCTTTGCTGGTCTCGACCAAGTTCTTTTTCATCTCGGCCCCCAGAACCTGGCCGCGGACGACCTTGATTCCCTTGGCCGACAATAGCTCGTAGCCGCGCATGGCGTCGGCAAAGGGCCTGCGCCCGAAAACGCAATCAAGTGTGGCCGGGCCGGAAAAGAAACTGGGCTGCGGCTCGACCAGCAGAATTTCGGCATCCGGCAGCAAACGGCGCAATTCGACCGCCGTCTTGCATCCGGCAACGCCGCCGCCCGCGATGACCACGCGCTTGTTCTTGCCGGTCAGGTCTGCCGCCGAAGAACGGCTTAGGACGACAGGGGAAACGCTTGCGGCCAGGACGCCAGCCAAGCCTGTCAAGACGGTGCGCCGTTTCATGGGCTTTCTCCCTATCCGATCAATTGCACGCGGTTGCGGTCTTCGATTTTAACCTTGCCCTGTCCGCGCAGATAGGCCGTGACCACATCATAACATGGTGGCCCTTTCATCTCCTGCATCGAAGCCCAGCCCGCCGTCTTGTAGGATTTGGCTTGGTCCAGCGGCTTGCCGGCCACCATGATGTTGGAAATGCGCTGGCCCATCGGCTTTCTGGGATCGATGGCGTAGCTTGCGCCGCCCACGCGCACCATGTCGCCGCCCTGGCGGGCATAGGGATCGGGATGGAACAGATTGTTCGCCACATCTTCCATGATGTGTTTGATCTCGGCTCCCATTAGTTCGCGCGACCAAGTATTGGGATAGGTCAGGCCCGTATGGGTGAATACATCCTCCTGGGTGATCGACTGACCGGGCAGGATGCTCACACCCCATCTGAAGCCGGGCGAGAAGGCGATCTGGGCGTCGTAATGCTTCATCAGAGCATCCAGGATGATTTCGTCGAAGGGGCCATTGAAATTTCCCCGCCGCCAGAGAAGCGATTCCGACACCGCCAGTTTCTCGGACAGCTTGTCCTTGAAAGGGGCGCGGATGTCTTCGATCAGCTTGGCCATGGCCGGATCGGAAGGCAAGGACTTCGAAAGCACGGGAATCAGCTTGTAACGCCAGCCGCGCACGCGCTTGTCTTTCACATCAAGGTCCAGGCGCGACAGCCATTTGCCGTGCGCGCCCGATTGAATGACCAGCGTGTTGCCGACCTTGACCGGCTGGGCCAGCGCATCATGCGTGTGGCCGCCCAGGATGACGTCGATGCCCTTGACGCGCCCGGCCAGCTTCCAATCGACCGAGAAGCCGTTGTGGCTGAGCAGAACGACGACATCCGCCTTTTCCTTGTTGCGCAGCGTATCGACAAGTTCTTGAATCCGCCCTTCCTCGATGCCGAAGGTCAGGTCGGGGACGAAGCGCAGCGGATGCGAAATCGGCGTGTAGGGGAATGCCTGGCCGATGACGCCGATCTTGACGCCGCCCGTCTCGCGCACCGTATAGGGTTTGAAGACCGGCTCCCGCCATTGGGTGTCGCGCACGTTCTGGGCAACGAAATCGCCCTTGAAGACGCCTTGCTTTTCGGCGTCGCCGAAATATTCCCGCACCTTGTCGATGCCATAGGTGAATTCCCAGTGCGGCGAGAATACCTCGACGCCAAGCTGGTTGACGACGTCGATCATGTCGCGCCCTTGCGTCCACAGCGCGGTGGCCGATCCTTGGATCGTATCGCCGCCGTCCAGCAGCAGCACCTTGCCGGGGCGTTCCGTCTTGACGCGATTGACCAGGGCGGCGATGTGGGCATAGCCGCCCATGGGTCCGTATTGTTGCGCCAATTCAGCGAATGAAAGATGTGTGTAGGCGTGCGCCTCCAGCGATCCCGGCTTGAAACCGTAATGGTCGAGCAGGGCCTTTCCGGTCAGATAGGGCGGTTTGCCCGCTTCGCCGCCCACGCCGTACAGACTGTCCGGCTCTCGGTAATGCATGGGCAACAGCGTGGCGTGGCTGTCGGTCATGTGCAGCAGCGTCACATTGCCCATCGCCTGAAAGTCGGTCAGGTTCTCGGGCTTCATTTCCGCCCCGATGCCGCGCTTGCTGATCAGGGATGCGCCCGCCGCCACGGCGGCTAGGGCGAGAAAGTCGCGCCGTGTTACCTCGTCCATGAATGCCTCCGAATTAAGGCGAAAAAATCTCCCCGGCATCCGAAGACGCCGGGGAGTTCGTCATGCTCAGTGACCCAAGCCGGGTACGCGCAAGGGCTTGCCCTGGCCGAACGAGGCCAGATAAAGCTCGAGTTCAGCGTACTCGATCGAATCGCCGGGGATGAAGTTCATGCCCAGCGGCAGCGTGCACCACTGGAAACGCTTCCTGATATCCCACACCTTGGCGAAGTTCGTGCGGTAGGTGGGGAAATGCAGGTTCATCGGCATCGAAACCTGGGGCAGCAAGCGCCCGCCCAGGAAATGTCCGCCGCCCCTTTCCGGCGTGTGGCAATCAGCGCAGGCGTGATTGCGTTGGCCGACCCGGTTGTAGAAGGAACCTTTGCCGCGCTCGAGGGCGGCCTTCATCTCGGGCGACGACATGTCGATGTTCTGATTCATCCCGTTGGACGCCATTTTGATGGCGGTGGCGGTCAGGATGTTGTCGGTGCCCTGGGCGGGAAGCAGGTTGGCCCCCATGGTATCCTTGCTGTGCGGACCCAGGAAATCCTCTATCGCCATGGTGCGGTTGTAGGTTTTGGCGAACAGCGGCCATTTGGTGGCGACGCCGATCATCTTGGCAGGCCCGCCCGCGTGGCACGATTCGCAGGTCTTGCCGTTCGGCCCCGCCTTTTTCCACACTTTGGCGGCGGCGCTTTCGGCCATGGCGATGGCCGGATTGTTGGTTGGGTCGAGATTGTCGCCGAAACCTTCCGAGACATAGCGCGTGGACGGGTCGATATTGGGGTCCTTGCGCTTGACGTCGGGTCCCTTCTGGGTTTGCAGATAGGCGACCAGATGCACGATTTCTTCTGGCGTGAAGGCGCCCGACGTGCCCCAGGGCGGCATGTGGCTGTCTTCGTTCACCGAACGCATGTCGTAGATCATCTGATAGACGAATTCGTCCTTGAATTTCTTTTCGGCGAAATGGGACAGATTGGGGCCGACATTGCCCATCGGCCAGATATCTTCCCTGACCACATGGCACCCCGTGCAAGGCGCTTTGTTGCGGTTTTGGAACAGCTTCTTGCCCTTCTCGACGTCGCCTTTGACGTCCTTGGGCATCGCAGCCTTGACGACGGGCGGCTGCGGGATCGTTTCGTTGTAGGCGTAGGTGCGGTACTTCGACCAGTCGATGGCGGCAAAGGGGCTGTAGGGTCCTTCGTTGTAGCGAATCTGAACCTGTTTGCCGTCCTTCATTTCCAAGGGCGCCGCCGATTCCTTGATCGCTTGCGACGTCCATTCAGGAACGGCGGTGGCGCAGGCTGCGACGATCAGCGCCGCTCCTGTAGCGATGGCGACGGATCGCCAGGATGTCCATTGATGCATGTTGGCCTCCCCATTATTTTTTTTCGGGTCTGCGTCAGAACGCGACGTCGATAGCGCCGGTGTGCTTCTCGCCCGTCGTGTCCTCGAAGGTGATGACGAGTTTTCCGGGTTCGTTGACCTTGAGCGGGAATTCCACAAAAGGATTGGCGCTTAGGGACTGGGTCATTTCGCCCGTCATGATGGTCTTGCCGTTGAAGGTGACCGTGACGGTGTGAATGAAGTTGTAGACTTTCTCGATGACCTTGCCGTCCTTGCCGCGCTCGACGACCTCCATGGGATGGGTCACAAGCGCTCGGACGGCGATCACGTCGCCCTTGGCGACGGTTTTGGGAAGGCGGATCTTGACTTCGGCCATGATGAATCTCCTTAAGGATGCGATGTGGCGTTGGCGGAACGAGAGGGCGGGGTCAGCCGCCGCAACCGCCGACGGTCACGCGCACTTCCTGGATGGCTTGATAAAGGCTGCCGTCGCTCATTTCGACCACGGCCCGCACATTGGTGGTGTCACCGAGGCGCAGATTGGTGCCCACCAGCGCCCCGCCCGCATCGGGCGTGAAGGTGTACTTGGCCGATAGCGGCCGGCGGTTCTTGTCGGCGATGATGTAGATGGCCTTAGCGTATTTGTCCTTGGTCATCGCCCCTTTCACCTCGACGCGGGCGGCGACCACCGATCCATTCTCGGCGATCATGGGAATCTTGAATTCGAAGACGTTGCCCGCCTCTTTGATCGGGCGCTTGCCGAACAAACGGTCCATGGTCTGTTGCAGGCTTTCTTCGGGTTGGATGCCCTTGGCCTGGGCCAAGGCCTTGCCGGGCGCCAGCGCCAGGGGGCCGAAAGCCGCCAGCGCGGCGCAGGCACCCGCCAGCTTGGCTCCACGCGCCAGCAAGGCGCGCCGGGGCATGGTTGAATCGAGTGACGTTGGATGTTTCATTGGATCTCCCCTTTATCTCGAAAATACGCAGCAAAAAAGTTGAATGCGGTATTTTACATAAGTGAGCGCAAGACCAATCTCCGTAAAGCCTAATGTATGTGCGAAACCAAGTCCACCGAATAGATTTCCAACATATATCATAGTACTACAACCTCGTATTATTACTGAATCAACACTAGTCATGTGTGTAATTAGGGTGGTCTTAAGGTCTGCGTTCCTAGAAAAGGTCAGCATGACCTGTGGGGCTGTGAATAAATTATCGTTCGGAATCAATGTGTCGGTTGACAGGTTGGGCTAATTCCCGCATTTTTACCGTCATAAGAACGGGAAAGAGGGGATCGGTCGGCATGGAGACGGGACGAATCGTTCGGCGAGGCATTCTTGGCTTGGCCCTTCTAACCGCCACGGCGCTTCTTTTCATCGACCCCGGTACGGGCGGGCACATTCAAGGTGCTGGTGCCGCTCTGGTTGATTCCGCCTATTCCAAAACCAATCTCGGCGCTTCGACGCTGAACGGCGACAGCCTGCTTGAAGAAGAGGTTCTGCTGCCGATGGTTCGCCTGCTGGCCGTCGAGCCGGGCGACACGTTGGCCCAGATTTTGATCGACGAGGGCGCCGAGGCGGGCGAGGCTCATGCCGCCATCGGCGCGTTGCGCAAAATGTTCAATCCCCGCGACTTGCGCAGCGGCCAGCAGATCGAAGTGACCTTCCAACCCACGCCCGACGGGCTGGGCGGCGCTCGCTTCATGGGGCTTTCCTTCGAACCCGATTATGCGCGCAAGATTGACCTGACGCGCGGCGAGAATGGCGGTTTTTCCGTCACGGAAAGCCAAAAGCCGCTCAGCCATGAAATTGTGCGCGCCGAGGGGCGGATCGATTCCAGCCTGTACGATGCAGCGATCAAGGCGGGCATCGGCCATAATGTGCTGTCCACCATGGTGCGCGTGCTGTCCTACGACGTCGATTTCCAGCGCGACATCCAGGAAGGCGACAGCTTCCAAGTCTTCTACGAGCGCTGGACCGACGAGAAGGGCAATGCCGTCAAGGACGGCGACATTTACTATCTGTCGATGACGCTGTCCGGCAAGCCCTTGCATTACTACCGTTTCAAGGCCGCCGATGGGCTGGTCGATTATTTCAACGACAAGGGCGAAAGCGTGAAAAAGGCCCTGCTGCGCACGCCAGCCGATGGCGCTCGCATCACCTCGAAATTCGGTTCGCGCAGGCATCCGATTTTGGGCTATTCGCGCATGCATAAGGGAATCGATTTCGGCTTGCCCCATGGCGCGCCCATTCAGGCGGCAGGCGATGGCGTGGTCGAGATGGCGGGCGTCAACAAGGGTTACGGCAATTATCTGCGCATCCGCCATGGCAACGGCTTTTCCACCGCATACGCGCATCTGTCCGGCTTTGCCAAGGGCGTGCGCGCGGGCAAGCGCGTCAGTCAGGGCCAAGTTGTCGGCTATGTTGGTTCGACCGGTCTTTCCACCGGGCCGCATCTGCATTACGAGGTGATGGTCAACAACAGCCAAGTCAATCCCTTAAGCATCAAGATGCCGTCGGGTCGCAAACTGGCGGGCAAGGAGTTGGATATTTTCCATCAGGCGCGCCGCGAAACCGAGCGCAAGATGGCCGATGCCGCCGTGCTCGGAAAAATGGCGGCGGCGCAGTAGTTCTTTTTTCTTGCGGACAGAATGAGGGCGGCAGGTTGATCCTGCCGCCCTTTCTCGTTTAGTGGCCTTTATGCTGCATTTCCTGCTTTTTATCCTGAACCGCGGGGCCATGGCTTGGCTGGCTGGACGCCACGCCCTGCACCTGCACCTCAACGGTGACCGACCCGGCTTTCTCGAAAGTCAGCGTCAGCGGAAAGACCTGCCCTTCCTTTAGGGGCGCTTTCAGACCAATCAGCATGACATGCAACCCGCCGGGTTGAAGTTTGGTTTCCGTTCCGCCCGCGACATCGATATCCGGAACTTGGCGCATGCGCATCACTTCGCCGTCCTTGATGTGGGTGTGCAGTTCCACCACTTTGGAAACGTCGGCTTCGGCCTTGAGCAGCTTGTCCGAAGCACCGCCATTGACGATGGTAAAGAAGGCGCCGCCAGCACCCGCCATGCCCGCCGAGGCTCTGGCCCAGGGGTGCTGAATGGTCAACTCGCCCAGCTTGTAGTCGTGGGCATTGGCGGTCATCGCTGCCAAGCAAATTGCCGTGGCCAGAAACAAGGTACGCAACATGTCTGATACTCCCGATAAAATGGATAGATCGTGATCGTATGGGGGAAATCAGACGTTCTGCGGAGGCCCGCGCGCGCGGGGATGAGAGGTGATCGATAGGGCAATGCCGATGCCAGGCGTTGGTCCCAGGGCTTGACCAGACCCACTTGGCAAGGGCAGTTCGTCAAGGGGAGGCGCCAGCGCGATGGCGGGCGAACAGGCGCCAGCCAGACAATAGACGCAGCCATCTTGATTGGCGGTGTCGGACGGATTTTGAGGGAGCGAAGCGCCGGAGCACAGAACATGCGCATCGGCATTCAATTGGTTCGCTGCCGAAAAAGACGGCGGCACGAAAGCGGCCTGCATCAGCAAAGCCACCACCGCCAGCCAAGCGGCTAGGCGTTTTGGGGAGAATGGCGGCAGGATGCTTCGAAGCCTCATGTCGCCATTTTACAGGTCATGCCGGGTGAATGTCCAGTTCATCGCCCTTGACGCCAACCTTCACCTTTTGGCCGTCCTTCAGGCTTCCTTCCAGCAACAGTCCGGCCAAAGGATTCTGAAGCGCTTGCTGGATCAGCCGCTTCAAGGGTCTGGCCCCATAGGCCGGGTTGTAGCCCTGGTCGCCCAGCCATGTGATGGCCTTCTTGTCCAATTCCAGCGTGATCTTGCGATCCGCCAGCAATTTGCGCAGGCGGCCCAACTGGATATCGACGATGCCGTCCATATGGGCGCGGCCCAGCCGGTGGAAAAGCAGGATTTCGTCTAAGCGGTTTAGGAATTCCGGGCGGAAGGAAGCGCGCACCATCTCCATGACCGGTTCCCTGACGACAGCGGAATCCTCGCCCTCAGGTTGGTTGGCCAGAATGTCGGCGCCCAGGTTCGAGGTCAGAACGATCAGCGTGTTCTTGAAATCGACGGTGCGGCCATGGCCGTCGGTCAGGCGGCCATCATCCAGCACTTGAAGCAGCACGTTGAAAACATCCGGATGCGCCTTTTCGATTTCGTCGAACAAGATGACCTGATAGGGACGCCTGCGCACGGCTTCGGCCAAAGCCCCGCCCTCGTCATAGCCGACATAGCCGGGGGGCGCTCCGATCAGGCGGGCCACCGAATGTTTCTCCATATATTCCGACATGTCGATGCGTAGTAAAGCCGTGTCGTCGTCGAACATGAATTCGGCCAGCGCCTTGCACAGTTCGGTCTTGCCGACGCCGGTGGGGCCAAGGAACAGGAACGAGCCGATGGGCCGGTGCGGATCGGACAGGCCAGCGCGCGAGCGGCGCACGGCGTTCGAGACGGCGATCACCGCCTCTTCCTGGCCGACGACGCGTCGTTGCAGGTTCTTTTCCATGGCCAGCAGCTTGGTCCGTTCGCCTTCCAGCATCTTGTCGACCGGCACGCCGGTCCAGCGCGACACCACGCCCGCGATCAGTTCGGGCGTCACGGTTTCCTTCAAGCTGCCCTTGTCGGCGCCGCCATCCATCTTTTCCAGCTTCTTTTCCAGCTTTGGAATCTGGTCGTAAAGCAGTTCGCCCGCCCGCTCGTACTTGCCTTCGCGCTGCGCCTTCTCGACTTCGATGCGGGCTTGTTCCAACAATTCCTTGATCTTGGTGGCGTTGGCCAGTCCGTCCTTTGCCGATTTCCAGGAGGCCGCCATTTCGGCCGCCTTCTTTTCAAGACCGACCAACTCGCCTTCCAGCTTTTGCAAACGGTCCTTCGAGGCGGCGTCTGGTTCCTTCTTCAAGGCTTCGCGCTCGATCTTCAACTGCATGATGCGCCGGTCCAATTCGTCCAGCGCTTCCGGCTTGGAATCGACTTCCATGCGCAGGCGGGACGAGGCTTCGTCAACCAGATCGATCGCCTTGTCGGGCAGGAAACGGTCGGTGATGTAGCGGGCCGACAGGGTGGCGGCGGCGACCAAGGCCCCGTCGGCGATGCGCACGCCATGGTGCAATTCGTATTTTTCCTTGATGCCGCGCAGGATGGAGACCGTGTCTTCCACCGTGGGTTCATCCACGAAGACCGGCTGGAAACGCCTGGCCAGCGCCGCGTCCTTCTCGACATGCTTGCGGTATTCGTTCAGCGTGGTCGCTCCCACGCAATGCAACTCACCCCTGGCCAATGCTGGTTTCAACAGGTTCGAGGCGTCCATTGATCCTTCGGCCGCACCTGCACCCACCAGCGTATGCATCTCGTCGATGAACAAGATGATGTTGCCTTCGGCGGCGGTGGTTTCGGTCAGCACGGCTTTCAAGCGCTCCTCGAACTCGCCCCGGAACTTGGCCCCGGCCACCAAAGCACCCAGGTCCAGCACCATCAACTGCTTGTCCTTCAAGGCTTCCGGTACGTCGCCATTGACGATGCGCAACGCCAAGCCTTCGACGATGGCCGTCTTGCCGACGCCGGGTTCGCCAATCAGCACCGGATTGTTTTTAGTTCTACGCGCCAAAACCTGGATGGTGCGCCTGATTTCCTCGTCCCTGCCGATCACCGGGTCCAGCTTGCCGTCGCGGGCCGCCTGGGTCAGATCACGGGCATATTTCTTCAGCGCGTCATAGGTGTTTTCGGCGCTGGCGGAATGGGCTTGGCGGCCCTTGCGCACATTCTCGATGGCCTTGTTCAGCGCATGCGCCGTCACCTTGCCTTCGCCAAGCGCCTTGGCAGAAGGGGTGCCCGCCGCCATGGCCAGCGCCATCAGCAGGCGCTCGGCGGTGACAAAGGAATCCCCCGACTTCTCGGCCAATGTCTCGGCGCTTTTCAGAACGCGGGCCAGTTCGGGCGTCAGGTAGATTTGCCCGGCGCCGGTTCCCTCGACTTTGGGAATCTTGGCCAGTTCGGCTTCGACCGCCTTCAGCGCCGCCTTGGCGTCGCCGCCCGCCTCGCCGATCAGATTGGCGGCCAGCCCTTCCTGATCCTCCAAAAGCACCTTCAGCAGATGTTCGGGCGTGAACAATTGATGGCCGCTGCGCAAAGCCAGCATCTGGGCCGACTGCATGAAACCCTTGCAGCGGTCGGAATATTTCTCGAGATCCATGATCTTCTCTTCCTCGTGACGGGGTTTCGGACCCTGACCGGCAGCGGCCTCAAGACCCCTCTAGATTAGCCTCTTGGCCGGGATATGGGGAAAAAAACCTTAACCGCAAGGGGAGTTAACCAGGGGGTTGCCTGAATGGCTGGCGGGAGGCTATGTTCCGGGCCTTCAATCCGGGAGGACAGGATCATGACGGGCAAAGCGGGCGACAAGGGTGGGATTACGGGCGAGCGCCTGAAGAGCTTCATCGAACGCGTCGAGCGCTTGGAAGAGGAAAAGGCCGCTCTGGCCGCCGACATCAAAGATGTCTATTCCGAAGCCAAGTCGGCAGGCTTCGACGTCAAGATCATTCGCCAACTGATCCGCATCCGCAAGTCGGACCCCCAGGACCGTAGAGAGCAGGAAGAACTGCTGGAACTCTACATGCAGGCCATCGGCATGGTTTAAGTTTCGCTTGGCAACAGCCTGGGGCCCAGAAAACGTCCCAGCAGCGCTATGGCGAAAACGATGCCGCCGTGCCAGACCAGAACGACCGGGCTGGCATCGACCGGATGGTGCAGGCGAAGGGCCAGTTCCGCCAGCCCCGCCGAGGCCAGGGCGGCCAGCAGCAAAGCGCTTTTCGGCGCAAAGATCAGGCCGCGTTTCAGCATAAAGACCATGGCGACCGCCGGAACCAAGCTGCCCAGGGCGATCGACGGAATGCAGGTGATGTCGTTGCCGGGATCAAGGCCGCCAGCACCCAGCGCCAGCCAGCTTTGCCAGCAGCCTTGTCCCAACGACCCCAGCCATAGCGACAACGGAATCAGGGGCAGCCAGGAAGTCCAGCTTGGGCGTCCGGGAACGCTGAGACTGAGCGCCGCGTAGCCCGCCAGCAAGGCGGTGGCCAGCGCCGCCGCTTGTTCCAGAAGAAAGCCCGGTTCTTTAATCCGTTGCCCCAGTTCCGGGGCCAATCCATCGATGGCGATGATGACGGCCAGATAGGGCGCCGCCAGCAAAAGCCACAGCATCAAGCGGCGCTCGGGCGGGGCTATTCTTTGCACCGGGCGAAGGTCGGCGCTTAATTGGGCGATCAACTCATTGGTCTGCATGGCCATTTTCCTTCTGGGCCAGATATTTCCTAAGCCGCGCCATGGCCCTGTGGACGGTAATTTTCAGGGTTGGAACGCTGCGGCCCGTCAAGGCCGATGCTTCCTTCAGCGAAAGCCCTTGCAGCTTCATCAGCTCCAAGGCTTGGCGCTGACCGGCTGGCAGTTGGGCCAACGCGTCGGCCACGTCGCTTGCAGCCTGTCTTGCATTCCCTTCTTCCTTCGCTGGCAGCGATTGAAAAGTTACGTGCCAGGGATCGAAGGCGATTTCGTTGGCGCGCAGACGATAGTCGCGGCGCAGCCGGTCGATCAGGCGGTGGCTGAAGATCGCCATCAGCCAGGGCATGAAAGCGCGTTCAGGGTCATAGGTCTGTCTTGCCGTGTGAACGGAAAGAAGCGTGTCTTGCACGATGTCTTCGGCCAGATCGGGCGGGCAGCGCTTGTACAGGGCGACGGATCGCAGCAAGGGGGAGACTTCGCCCAGCAAGCGGGCATAGGCCCGTTTGTCGCCCTCTTGCGCCAAGCGCATCAGGGCGCCCCATTCCCTTTCCTGATCCTGGCTGGCGCGCATCGGCGCCAGTGTTCAGGGAAAAAAACTTAAAAACAAGCCGTAACCTTTCGAGAAGAGGCTTCGAACCAGTTGGCAATGGGGTATCGCTTCCTTTTGTCACCAGCAAGGAGACCGTCAATGTTCGCAAGATTCCTGACTGCCGCCGCCATCGTGCTTTTTGGCTTCGGCCAAGCCTTTGCGGCGACGCCCTACGACGCCAAGGCCTTCATGGCCGATCAGGAGGCTGGAAAGGCCGTGCTGATTCACGTCACCGCGCCCTGGTGCCCAACCTGCACCAAACAGAAACCCACCGTTTCGGCCATCGAGAAGGAAAAGCCCCATCTGATGGTCTATGAAGTCGATTTCGACAGCAAAAAGGATGTGCTGAAGCAATTCGGCGTCCAGATGCAAAGCACGCTGATCGTCTTTTCCGGCAAGCAGGAAGCTGGCCGCTCGACCGGCGAAACCGATCCCATGAAAATCCGCGCCCTGATCGACAAGGGCGTGGGCATGGACGCCATGCCCAAGAAGGGCATGTAGGCGTGATCGGCGCGGGCAGCCTGGGTCTGGCGGCCGTGGCGGGAGCGTTGTCCACGCTCTCGCCTTGCGTCTTGCCCTTGTTGCCGGTGCTGATCGGCGGCGCAGCCCAAGGCCACCGTTTGGGACCCTTGGCCCTGGCTGCCGGCCTGTCCCTGTCCTTCGCTTCGCTTGGCCTCTTTCTGGCCTTGTTCGGTTTTGCGCTTGGCCTTGATGGCAGCCTCTTTCGAAACGGAGCCGCCGCCCTGATGGCCGTCTTCGGTCTGGTGCTGCTGGTTCCGGCTTTGCAGCGGGGCTTCGCCCAGGCTTTGTCGCCCCTGACAGGCGGCGGCAACGCGTTGCTGGCCCGCTTTACGCCAGATGGCTTGGGCGGCCAGTTCCTGCTGGGATTGCTGCTGGGGGCCGTCTGGTCGCCCTGCACGGGTCCCACGCTGGGGGCTGCCGTCGGCTTGGCCGCCCAGGCGGGAAGTGCGGGCGGGGCCGGGCTGATCATGCTGGTCTTCGGCCTGGGGGCGGGATTGCCCCTGGTGCTTCTGGCCTATGCCTTTCGGGGCGGCGTCCGGCGAATGGCTGGTCTCAGCCGCTTGGCCAAGCCGATCTTAGGGGGCGCTCTGCTGTTCGTGGGCATTCTGGTATTGAGCGGCTTGGACAAGGCGCTGGAAACCCGACTCGTGGCCCTGCTTCCCGACTGGCTGATCGATCTGGTGACCCGCTTCTAACACCCTGGATTCCTTGACTTTCACGGCTTCCTTTGCCAAAGCCAGCGCTTGGCTTTATGAAGAAGGCGGTTTTTCCCCAGATTCGAGGCCAATCCCTTGAAAGCCGCCGTCATCGTCTTCCCCGGCTCTAACTGCGACCGCGATGTGGCGGTCAGTCTCGAGGCTGTCACCGGCGCAAAGCCCCTGATGGCTTGGCACCGGGACACCGAATTGCCGCGCCTTGATCTCATCGTGGTGCCGGGCGGATTTTCTTACGGCGACTATCTGCGCTCGGGGGCCATGGCGGCCCATTCGCCGATCATGCAGGAAGTGAAGCGCCGGGCGGAAGCGGGCGTGCATGTGCTGGGCATCTGCAACGGCTTTCAGATATTGACCGAGGCGGGATTGCTGCCGGGCGTGCTGATGCGCAATCGCGGCCTTAAATTCTGCTGCAAGGACGTGCATCTGACCGTTTCGCGCAACGACACCGCCTTTGCCTCGAAATACCGCAAGGGCCAAGTGATCCGCATTCCCATCGCCCATGCCGACGGTAATTTCTTCGCCAGCCCCGACATGTTGTCCAGGATCGAGGATGAAGGCCAAGTCGCCTTCCGCTATTGCGACGAGGAAGGCAACCTGACCGATAGCGCCAATCCCAACGGCTCGCTGAACAACATCGCGGGCGTCTACAACATGCAAGGCAATGTGCTGGGCTTGATGCCGCATCCCGAAAGGCTGGCCGAGGCCGAGTTGGGCGGCACAGATGGTCGTCCGATGTTCGATTCCTTGCTGGAGGCTTTGAAGTGAGCCAGATTACCCCAGACGTCATCAAGCAGCACGGCTTGTCTGAGTCCGAATACAAGCTGGTTCTCGAAATCATGGGCCGCGAACCCAACCTGACCGAGCTTGGCATTTTCTCGGTCATGTGGAGCGAGCATTGCTCGTACAAATCCTCGAAGAAGTGGCTGAAGACCCTGCCCACCAAAGCGCCCTGGGTCATCTGCGGCCCCGGCGAGAATGCGGGCGTCATCGATATCGGCGACGGGCTGGCTTGCATCTTCAAGATGGAAAGCCACAACCATCCCAGTTTCATCGAACCCTATCAGGGCGCCGCCACGGGTGTGGGCGGCATTTTGCGTGACGTCTTCACCATGGGGGCGCGCCCCGTCGCCAACATGAACGCGCTGCGTTTCGGTTCGCCCGATCACGCCAAGACCCGTCATCTGGTGTCGGGCGTGGTGTCGGGCATCGGCGGTTACGGCAATTGCGTGGGCGTGCCGACGGTGGGCGGCGAGTGCGATTTCCATGCCGCCTATAACGGCAACATCCTGGTCAACGCCATGACCGTTGGCTTGGCTCCTGCCGACCGCATCTTCTATTCGGCGGCGGCTGGCGTGGGCAATCCGGTGGTTTATGTGGGGTCCAAAACCGGGCGCGACGGCATTCACGGCGCCACCATGGCATCGGCGGAATTCAATGAAGATTCGGAAGAGAAGCGCCCCACCGTGCAGGTGGGTGATCCCTTTACCGAAAAGCTGCTGATCGAAGCCTGCATGGAGCTGATGGCCACCGACGTCATCGTCGCCATTCAAGACATGGGTGCTGCGGGTCTGACCTCGTCGTCCTTCGAGATGGCGTCCAAAGGCGGGCTGGGCATCGAGATGGACCTGGATAAGGTGCCGATGCGCGAAGTGGGCATGTCCGCCTACGAGATCATGCTGTCGGAATCGCAAGAACGCATGCTGATGGTGTTGAAGCCCGGCAAGGAAGACATCGCCAAGGCGATCTTCGACAAGTGGGAACTGGATTTCGCCATCGTGGGCGTGCTGACCGACACCAAACATATGGTGCTGAAGCGCCATGGCGAGGTGGTGGCCGACCTGCCCATCGACCCATTGGCGCTGGCCAGCCCCGAATATGACCGGCCCTGGGTGGAACCCAAGCTGGCTGCCCCCATCGACGCCAAATCGGTGAAGGCCGTTGCGCCGCTGGAAGCGCTTAAGAAGCTGCTGAACACGCCCGACCTGTGTTCCAAGCGCTGGATCTACAGCCAGTACGACCATATGGTGATGGGCGATACGGTGGGCAGGCCCGGCGGCGATGCGGGCGTGGTGCGCGTGCACGGCGCCAACAAAGCGCTGGCGATCACCACCGACTGCACGCCGCGCTATTGCCAAGCCAATCCCTATGAAGGCGGCAAGCAGGCGGTGGCGGAAGCCTGGCGCAATCTGACCGCCGTGGGGGCTAGGCCGCTGGCCGTCACCGACAACCTCAATTTCGGCAATCCCGAAAAGCCCGAGATCATGGGCCAAATCGTGAAGGCCATTCAGGGCATGGGCGAAGCCTGCGTGGCGTTGGATTTCCCGGTCGTCTCCGGCAATGTCTCGCTTTACAACGAAACCAACGGCCAAGCCATCCTGCCCACCCCCGCCATCGGCGCGGTGGGCGTCATCGACCAGTTGGACCAGCGCGTCGGCATCGCCTTCGAGCAGGCGGGCGAAGCGGTGTTGGTGATCGGCGCCACGGCGGGCCATTTGGGCGCTTCCATTTACGCCCGCGAGATCGGCGGCACGGAAGCGGGGTCGGCACCCGTGGTCGATTTGGCGGTTGAGAGGAAGAACGGCGATTTCGTGCGCGCCCTGATTACATCTGGCCGCGTCACCGCCTGCCACGACGTGTCGGGCGGCGGGCTGCTGGTCAGTGTCGCCGAAATGGCGATGGCGGGCGGCTTGGGTGTGATGCTGGCCAATGAACCCACGACGCTGGCCGAACATGCCTATTGGTTCGGCGAGGATCAGGCCCGCTATGTGTTGGCCGCCACCACTGCGGAAGCAGCGGCCATCCTGATCGAAGCGGCGCAAGCTGGAATTCCAGCGGCCATGATCGGCACCACTGGCGGCGACGCGCTTCGCCTGGATGCGGCCAGCATTCCCCTGGCGGAACTGGTGGACGCCCATGAAAGCTGGCTGCCCAACTTCATGAGCGGGCCGGAGAGCAACTAGGAAGCCAAACATCGCATCGACTCACATCAAGAAATGCGCTATATTCGCATCTTATTTGATGCTTTGTTGGTGCGTTGGCCATGGACATTACCAAAGACATTCGACCCCTGACCGAGTTTAAGCGGGATACCGGTCGCTTCATGTCGCACCTCAAGGAAACGGGCCGACCGTCGATCCTGACGGTTAACGGCAAGCCATCGCTGGTCGTCATGGATGCTGGGGCTTGGCAGGACATCCAGGATCAGATCGAATATGCCAACACGGTCAGCGCCATTCGCAAGGGCTTGCTTCAGGCCAGCGAAGGACAGGGAGCAGATGCGCGGAGCTTCTTCAATCAACTTGAAGCCGACATTGCATGAAGCGCTACAGGGTGATCATCACGCCCTTTGCAGCCGACAACATCCGCCAAGCCCACGAATGGTTCGCCGCCGAGAATCCTGCATACGCAGTCAAATGGCTGACGGGCATCCGCGATAAAATCCTTGGCCTCGAGAGTTTGCCGGAATCCCACGCGCTCGCGCCGGAAAGCGAGGCTTTCGATTGCGACATCCGCCAAGTGCTGTATGGGCGCGGAACGCCATGGCGAATCTTCTTTTCCATCGATGGCGATACCGTGCATGTGCTTCACGTCCGCCATGGCAGCCGAGACTATTGGCTGCCGTGAGAGATACAGCAAATCGAATATTCATCAAAACACCATCTCCCCCATCGCCCACAGCCAGCCCACGGCAAACGCCAAGCTCAGCAGCGTCATCGGGATGCCGGATTTGGCGTGATCCAGGAATCCCAGGCGCACGCCGACCGATTGCGCCCGCTCGGCGACGATGATATTGGCCAGCGAACCAGTCAGCAGCAGGTTGCCCGACAGCGTGGACAACAGCGCCATGCCATGCAGGGTTCCGGCGTCCGGCACGCCGAATAGCGACAACAACAAAATCACGGCGGGCACGTTGCCGATGCTGTTGGACAAGAACAGCATGACCGGCGTCATGACGCTTAAGGAGTCCAGCCGCCAGCCATGATCCTTCAGCAGCGCCACGCCCGATGCCGCGATGTCCAATTGGGCAAAGGCGCTGGTGACGATGAACAAGCAGGCGATCAGCAACAGCAAATGCCAGTCCACCGATCCGATCATCTCGCGGCTTGCCATCTTGCGGCTGGCCAGCAAAATGGCGGCGATGGCCAGTGCCGCCAGTTCGCGCGGAAAAGGGGTGGCGAAGGCGGCGATCAGCAGCAGCACCGAAAGTGCGCCCTTGATGGTGGGCCAGCGCTGCGCGGGTTCGGGCGGGGGCAGCGTATCCCGCGTCAGATGGGCAAGGCTTTTTCGCCATCCCGCCCAGGTGACGGCGAAAACGCATAATAACGCCAGCAGGCCCGGCACGGCGCAAACGCCGATGAAACGCCAGAAATCCAGCCCGCCCACTTGGCCGATCAGAATATTCTGCGGATTGCCGATGACGGTGATGGCCGAACCAGCGTTGGCGGCCCCCGCCAGCGCGATCAGAAAGGGGCGGGGGTCAAGGCCGCGTTCGCGAGCACCCACGGCCAGAATGGGGGCCATGGCGAAAACCACGATGTCGTTGGCGAGAATGGCCGACAATCCGCCCGCCACCGCCACGGTGAGTGCCAGCAGAACCACCGGATGGCCTTGCGCGCCAGCGATCCTTGCCGCCGCATAGCGATAGAAACCAGCGCCCTGAAACTGTGCCGAGACGATCATCAGTCCGAACAGCAGCAGCAAGGTGGGCAGATCGATGCGCGATCCCAAACTGTCCACCGGCACAGCGCCAACGGCCAGCAGCAGCACGCCAGCGAAGAGGGCGATGCCGGTGCGGTCCAGCCTCAGACCCGGCACGCGGCCCGCAGCCATGCCGAGATAGGTGGCCAGAAAGACAAGAAGAATCAGGGCGTCCATGCGGCCCAAAGATACACTTTGTTACGCAGGCCACAAACCCAAGAAACATTCGCCTGATAAGGTCCGCCATCTTTCAACGACAAAGCGCGAGCTTAACAACATGATTGCGACAACTTACGCGCCAGCCAAGAAGACCTTCCTGGCCAGCTATGCCACTCAACTGACCATCGCCACCTTTTTTGTGGTCGGCGCAACCGGCCTGCTCATCTTCTTTCATATCGGCGACAAATATCTGAAGTCGGCACATGAATGGCTGAGCATGGCCTTCATGTTGGCGGCGGTTCTGCATGTCGCTAGGCACTGGAAGGGGTTTATGAACCTGCTGAGATCGAAACGTGCATGGGCGCTTTCGGGGGCGGCGGCGCTGGCCTTGGGCGCATTCATGCTGTCGGCTTCGCTGGGACCGTCGCTTGGCGGCAATCCGATGAAAGCCATGGTGGATGTGACGGCCAAGGCGCCCCTGGAAAGTCTGGCGCCGATGATGGGGATCGAACCCAGCCAACTGGTTCAGCGTTTGGAAGCGGGCGGGGTCCAGGTCGCCAGCCCTTCGCAACCCCTGGAAGATATCGCCAGAAGCCAGGGCAAGGACTTGGCGCAGCTTTACGGGCTTATTCTGAAGCCTGCCGACAAATAAGCGATTTAATATCGGATCGGGCATGGCTTATATTGCCGCCCATGTCCGATCCATTCGCCCTTGATGACGAGCCGCTGGCAGGCCCGGCCCTGCCAGCGCCGCCGCCTAGCTATCCCTATCTTGACGGGCTAAACCCCGAACAGCGCGAGGCTGCCCTGGCCGTCGAAGGTCCGGTTCTGGTGTTGGCGGGTGCGGGCACCGGCAAAACCCGCGTTCTGACCGCCCGCTTGGCCTATATCCTGGACAGTGGCAAGGCGCAGCCTTGGCAGGTGTTGGCCGTCACCTTCACCAACAAGGCGGCGGGCGAGATGCAAGAGCGGGTGGCCGGGCTGGTGGGACCGGCGGCGCGTTCGGCTTGGCTCGGCACCTTCCATTCCATCGGCGTCAAGATTTTGCGCGCGCATGGCGAGACGGTGGGGTTGAAATCGAATTTCACCGTGCTGGACGAGGACGACCAGTTGCGTCTGGTCAAGCAGTTGCTGAATGAAGGCAATATCGATCCCAAACGTTGGCCGCCCGCCGCCATCTTGCGCGAAATCCAGGCCTGGAAGGACAAGGGACTGTCGCCCGACCAAGTGCCCGAAGCCGACGATCCCGACAAGCGCCTGATCCCGCTATACCGGCAATATCAGGATCGCATGCAAACGCTGAACGCCGCCGATTTCGGCGATCTGTTGCTGCTGTGCCTGCAACTGTTCCAGAAGAATCCCGATGCCTTGGCCCAGTATCAGGAACGCTTCCGCTACATCCTGGTTGATGAGTATCAAGACACCAACGTGGCGCAATATCTGTGGTTGCGCCTGCTGGCGCAGAAAAGCGGCAATCTGTGCTGCGTCGGCGACGACGACCAGTCGATCTATTCCTGGCGCGGCGCCGAGATCGACAACATCCTGCGCTTCGAGCATGATTTTCCCGGCGCTCGTGTGATCCGGCTCGAGCGCAATTACCGTTCCGGCGAACATATCCTGGGGGCGGCCAGCGGCCTGATCTCCCACAATGCCGGGCGGCTGGGAAAGACCTTGCGTCCCGGGCGCGAGGGCGCATCCAAAAGTGCCGCCAAGGTCGAGGTGATGGGGCTTTGGAACGGCGAGGAGGAGGCGCGCCAGATCGCCGACCGCATGGTGGTTCTGAAGAAAGAGGGCATCGCCTACGCCGAGATGGCGGTGCTGGTCAGGGCCGGGTTCCAGACCCGCGAATTCGAAGAACGCTTCATCACCATCGGCCTGCCTTATCGCGTGGTGGGTGGGCCGCGTTTCTACGAGCGCCAGGAAATTCGCGACGCCTTGGCTTATCTGCGCGTGGTGGCGCAGCCCGACGATTCCTTGGCTTTCGAGCGCATCGTCAACACGCCCAAGCGCGGCCTGGGCGACAGCACGCTGCAAATCATCCACCGATTGTCTCGCGCCATGAACGTCTCGATGCTGGCGGCATCGGTGAATCTGGTCGAGACCGACGAGATCAAGCCGCGCGCCAAGGCCAGCCTGAAAACCGTTCTGGACAATTTCCAGCGCTGGAGCAGTTTGGTTGGCGGTCTTTCGCCAGCCGATCTGGCCCAGCAGATTCTGGAGGAGTCCGGCTATATCGCCATGTGGAAGGCCGATACCGCGCCCGACGCGCCGGGTCGGGTGGAAAACCTGAAGGAGCTTTATTCCGCCATCGAACCCTTCGAGAGCCTGACCGCCTTCCTGGAACATGTCAGCCTGGTCATGGAAAACAATGCTGGCGCAGACGCAGACAAGGTGACCCTGATGACGCTGCATGGCGCCAAGGGATTGGAATTCGACGCCGTCTTTTTGCCGGGCTGGGAGGAGGGCTTGTTTCCGCACCCCCGCGCCTTGGACGATCAAGGCGAACGAGGCTTGGAAGAAGAACGTCGTCTGGCCTATGTGGGCATTACCAGGGCGCGCAAATTGGCGGTGATCTCCTATTCGGGCGAACGGCGCGTTTATAATCAGTGGGTGCATCCGGCTCCCTCGCGTTTCATTTCGGAACTGCCCGAGGCGCATGTCGAGAACCGGGGTATGAAGGGGCTGGACGTGTCTCGCAATTTCGCCGAAACCGGCGCCGGATGGGGCCAGCGTTTCGCCGCCAAGGCCAAGGAGAACGTGCGCAACTTCATCAAGGAATCCGAAGCCGGTTTCTGTGAAGGTGATCGGGTGTTTCATGAAAAATTCGGCTATGGCCGGGTGCTGGACGTCGATGGCACAAGGCTGGACATTCTGTTCGACAAGGCGGGAGCCAAGAAAGTGGTGGATAGTTTCGTGAGGAAGGCATGACGGCGGGAACTGATTTGTGGCGCGTGGCCTTGGTCGTATCGGAAGACAAGGCGGCCGCCTTCGAAGACTCTTTGGAGGGACTTGCCGATACCGTGTCGCGCTTTGCCGCCGAAGGACAGGACGAAGGCGATGGCGGCCTGTGGATCGTCGAAGGATTGTCGCGTCATCCGATCGAGCGGCCTGAAACTCTGTCGGCCATCGCCGCCATGGCGGTCGCCCAGAACATGGAGATGCCCGAGGTGGAATTCGGGCGTCTCGAGCAGCGAGATTGGCTTTCGCTCAATCTGGCCTCGTTCCCGCCCATCCAGGCGGGCCGCTTCTTCATTCATGGATCGCACGTCACCGAAGCGCCGCCCTTTGGCGCCATCGCCCTGAAGGTCGATGCGGGAACGGCTTTCGGTTCCGGCGAACATGCCAGCACCAAAGGTTGTCTGCTGGCCCTTGATGGTCTGGCGAAGAAGGGGCGTCTTGCCAATGTGCTGGATGTCGGTTGCGGCTCGGGCATTCTGGGATTGGCGGCGGCGAAATTATGGCGCTGTCGGGTGATGGCGTCGGATATCGATCCCGAAAGCATGCGCGTCACGAAGGCCAACGCCAGGGACAATCGGGCCAGCGCCTTCGTTGCTGCCGTCACGGCGCCTGGCTATCGGCATTGGGAAATCGCAAGGCGAGCGCCCTATGATCTGATCTTCGCCAACATCCTGGCCAGACCGCTCATGCGCTTGGCCAAGGATTTGAAGGCGCATCTGAAGCCGGGCGGCGTTGCCGTTCTGGCCGGGCTGTTGGAGCGCCAGGAACGCATGGTGCTGTCGGCCCATCAGATGCAGGGACTAAGCCTTGAGCGGCGCATCCTGATCGATGGCTGGGCCTGTCTGGTGCTTAGAAAAAAAATCGCCGGCTGATTTCCCGGGCCACCTCGCCAGCGGCGTCCAAGGGCGTTTGCGCCTTGACTGAATTGCCAGCGCCCAGCGGACTGGCGTAACCGCGCTCGTACAAATCTCGATGCAATCTTGCATGTTTGTCGCCCACGAAACCGGGCGGGGCGAAAATGTGAACCGGCTTGGCCGTGAAACAGGCCTCGCAGGCCATGGACACCGAATCGCCCGTCACCACGATGGCGTCGGCCAAAGCCAAAAAGCCCAGATACGGATTGTCGCTTCCATGGCCGTCGAACAGGGCGTTGGGCTGCGACAATTGCGCGGTCAAAGCCGCCCAGGCGCGATGCGGCGTTCTGCGGCTGCCCGTGACCAGCAGGCTGCCGCCAGATTGTCGGCGCAGGGCTTCCACCTGTTGGCCCAGCAGCGCCGCCGCAGCATCGTCGAAGGGGCGCTTATGCGTGGCTCCGCCCACCAGTACCGCCAGATAGGGGCGCGGCAGATGCGACAGGCGCGCTTCCCATTCTTGCGCCGCCGCCGTCAGCTTCAAAGACGTCAGCCGATGCGGCGCTCCCGTGATGCGAAGCTGGTTGGCGGCGTCAGGATGGGAATCATGCAGCGGCAGGGCGATCAGATCGAAATCATGGGCGGATGTGCCGGGATGCATGATCTGCACGATTTTGGCCTCTCCCCCGCTTTGCCGCTTGATCCAGCGGGCAATCGGGGCGGTGCGCCGCCCGGCCGCGATCACCAAGCTAGGCCAGGGCGAGATCAAGTCGCGCCGCGTTTCCTTCGCCACCCCCATCAAGGAGGAGCCGCGCATCAAGTTGGGCAGGCCAGCCAGCTTGGTATAGGCGATCGGTTTGACCAGATACGGCCTGCCCAGCGCTTCCGCCACGCCCAAGGCTTGGTTGGCGTGTCCTGCGGCAGTATCTGCCAGAACCCAGACGCTCATGGCTTGGGTTTCATTTTCGTCAATCGCATCCGGGGCGTGATGATGTCGGGATCTGTTTTCAGGTGCAGCACGGTCGCCTTGCCGCATGCCATGGCCCGTTTGAAGGCGGGTTCGAAATCTTTGGTTTTGGTTACGGTTTGGCCAAAAGCGCCGAAACTTTCGGCCCAGGAAGCGAAGTCGGGATTTTGCAGATCGGTCGCCACCACGCGGCCTGGATAGCGCGCTTCTTGATGCATGCGGATAGTGCCGAACATGCCATTGTCGAAGATCAGGATGATGGGCTTGGCCTTGTGCTGGATGGCGGTCGCCAATTCCTGTCCGGTCATCAAGGCTCCGCCGTCGCCAACGAAAGAGACCACAGTACGATCAGGCTCCTGAAGGGATGCGCCGACGGCGGCGGGAATGCTGTAACCCATGGCGCCGCAAGTGGGACCCAGCAGGCGGCGCGACCCGAAGGTCAGGAAACGTTGCGGCCAGCCCGCGAAATTCCCGGCATCGACGGTTAGAATGGCGTCGTCGGGCAACAGGCGTTCCAGCGTCTCCATGACCAGTCCGGCATCCAGGGTTCCGCCGGTCGGTTGCGGCTTTGACCATTCCTGACGGGCTTGGCGCAATTGCTTGGTCCAGGCGGACCAAGCCGGTTTTGCGGGAGCGCTTGGCTCCAAAAAGGCTTGGACAAAGGAATCGGGCGTTGCGTTGATGGCCAGATCGGCGTGGAACACCTTGCCCAACTCGCCCGCTCCGGCATGGACATGGATGACGGTTTGTCCGGCTACTGGAAGCCGATAGCCCTGGCTGGCGATTTCCCCCAGGCGCGTGCCCAGCAGGAACAGAAGATCGGCCTCCATTGCCGCCTTCAGCAATTGGGGGTCGGGGCCGATGCCCAGGTCGCCCGCAAAGCCGGGATGTTGGCCCGATATCAGGTCTTGGCGGCGAAAGGGGACGGCGATGGGCAGTTTCCACTTTCTGGCCAGCAGGTCCAGGGCCGCCCGGCCTTCCTCTGTCCATTGGCTGCCGCCCGCGATCAAGAGCGGGCGCTTGGCCCTTTTCAGCAAGACCGCCGCCGCGTCAAGCTGGTCGCGACTTGCCTGGGGACGAAAGGCGGGCAGAACCTTGGCCTTGGGGGGTGCCGCTTCCTCGCGCAGCAAATCTTCGGGCAGGGCCAGCACCACCGGGCCGGGCCGGTCGGAGACGGCTTGTTGGAAAGCATGTTCCAGCATCGAGGGTAGATGGGCGATGTCTTCGACCCTGGCCGCCCATTTGCACAAAGGTGCGAACATGGCGGCGAAATCGACTTCCTGGAAGGCCTCGCGTCCATAGAAATCGCGCCCCACATCGCCCAACAGCAGGATCAGGGGGGTGGAATCTTGCATCGCCGTATGGATGCCGATGACGGCGTTGGCGGCCCCCGGCCCGCGGGTGGCCAAGACGACGCCAGTCTTTCCCGTCAGCTTGGCCTGGGCTTCGGCCATGAAGGCGGCCCCGCCTTCCTGGCGGCAGACGATCGTCTTGATTTTCTTGCGGTACAGGGCGTCCAGAATGGGCAGATAGCTTTCGCCGGGCACGCAAAAGACCCGCTCCACCCCCTGGCGAAGCAGGTGTTCGGTGACGATATGTCCGCCTGTGCGCCCTTTTTTCGTCATAAACTTGGCTTAGAACGTTGCGTGACAGGCGTCAAGAAGCCATGATGACGCCCCCTTTGAAAGGAATGGACAGACTCATGCGTAAAATGTTGGCCAGCCTGCTTCTTGCCGCGTCGATCAGCCTTCCCGCCGCCGCCGCCGACAACACCCTTAGCCTCAAACAGGCCCAGGAGGTTCGCAAGATCGTCCGCGAAATGCTGATGGAGAATCCGGAACTGATCGCCGACGCCATCCAGGCGCTTGAGGAAAAGCAGCGTCTGGCGACCGAGGCCGAGTCCAAGAAGGCGCTGACGGATCGCAAGAAGGATGTTTACGAGGACGCCAATTCGCCGGTGGGCGGCAATCCCAAGGGCGACGTGACCTTGGTCGAATTCTTCGATTACCGCTGCGGCTACTGCAAATCGGTCCATGACGTCGTGATGCGCGTCGTCAAGGATGACGGCAAGGTCAAGCTGATCTTCAAGGAATTCCCCATCCTGGGCGCCGAATCGGTGTTCGCCTCCAAGGCGGCGCTGGCGGCCGCCAAGCAGAAGAAGTATGTGGAGTTCCAAGACGCCATGATGCGCCACAAGGGTGCTTACAACGAAGAGAGCGTGATGGAACTGGCCAAAAGCGTCGGCCTTGACCCTGTGCGCCTGAAAAAGGACATGGCGGGCGACGACATCGTGAAGATGCTGAAGGCCAATATGGACTTGGCGGAATCGTTGGGCATCCGCGGCACGCCCGGCTTTGTCATGGGCGACAACATCATTCCGGGCGCTCTTCCCGAAGCCAGCCTGCGCCAGTGGCTGGCCGACGCCCGCGTCAAGAAGATGAAATAAGTCGGAATGAAGTCATGCGCGGACTTGATCCGCGCATCCATGCGGCAATTGCTGATATCGTGGATGGCCGGGTCAAACCCGGCCATGACCATTTCAGGTCACTTCAGGTCCCTGACCGTCGTCGTCATTTCGTCGGCGGTCTGGAACACCTTGGTCGCCATCGTATAGGCTTTCTGGGTGATGATCATCTTTGTGAACTCGTCCTCGATCGCCACGTTCGACTGTTCCACCGCCGCCGCCGTCCAAGTCATCAGCCCTTCGTCGTTGACGCCTTGCGCGCGCACGGTAATGTCGCCCGCGTTCTCGTCATAGGCCCAGCGCGTGCCCGACAGCGCCATCAGTTGGTTGGGGGCGTCGAAGGTGGCGACGGGAATCTGATACATGCGTCTGGTTTCGTTGTTGCTGTAACTGCCAACCAAGAAACCGTCATTGGTGAAGTATGTATCGCGCAAATAGCCGTTCACATTGCCGTTTTGCTCGAAATTATAGATCAGGCTGTTGCCCGAATACTGGGTCAGGCCCGACAAATCGATGCTGATCGTCGATGCCGTGACCGGGGTCGCCGTCGAAGCCGTCGTGACGGTCGATGTGAAGTTCACGTCGTTCCAGGCGATCGAGGTATCGACGAAGAGGTCGCCGCCAGCTCCCGCCGGATCGACCGTGGTCAGTCGCCCATCGCCGTCGAAGGTTAGGGTATAAGGGCCGCCCGTCGCTGTGCCGGACGTGCTGTTGGATCCCAGCGTGAAGTCAAGCGACCAGACATTTTCCAATGTCGGGTCGGGGGTGAGCACGAAGTTGATCTGGTCGGACAGATAGTCGGTGACGCCGCTATCCGGATTCTCCACCGCCTTGTAGGCAGGAATGCCGAATTCGACAGTATCGTCCTTGTTGGTGTTCGAATCGATGTTGGCGCGCATGGTCAGCGTGCTGGTGGCCATGCCCGCCGACAGGGTATAGGCGTCGGTGCGCACCGCCGTCAGGTCGGAAAGGCCGTCCGAGGTCGTGAAGACGCCGGTTGTCGGGTCGGAGGCGAAGGCCAGCAGATATTGGCCGTCGGGCGTCGAAAGGTAGGTGGGACGCAAATTCGACGATGGCGGCTCGGCGCCCCGGCTGGTCGTGCTGTTCCAGGTGTCGCTGTACGAGACGCTATAGGTCGTGTCGGCGGCGGCGGTCGTCGAGGTGTCGGTCGTATCGACCTTCCACAGGAAATTTCCCGCGCGGCCGAAAGTATAGTCGGCCTCTCTATCCGGCATGCCCGCCGTTGGGCTTAGGATGAACATGCCCTGGCCGTTGATGGCCATGTCCAGATTGCCGCCGGTGCCCAGGATGGTGCCTTGGCGATCCACCGCTTGGCGCGTCACCTTATCGACGCCGAAGATGTTCCAGCCAGGATAGCTTTCCGACAACGAGGTCTTGAACAGATCCTCGGTCTTCTTGTATCCGGCCGTGTTGATGTTCACGACGTTCTGACTGATGACGTTCATGGAATGGCTTTGCGCCATCATGGCCGTCATGCTGTTTGTGAAGGCGCCCCATAACATGGTCCGGCTCCTGGCAAGTGAAAATTCCTGGGAAGACCGCAGCAATTGCCGTGCCAGGATGCGGTCCCGGAAAGCCAAGTCATTTCAATGGGTGCAAGACGATGCCGCCCGGCATGGCCTGCCGGGCGGGGCAATTCTTGCCGGGTGTCTTTGAGTGCTAGATAAAGTAAGCCTTCAGGGGCGCGAAGCCGTTGAAGCCCACCGAGGAATAGGTGGTGGTATAGGCGCCGGTCGAGAGCAGTTCGATCTTGTCGCCCACTTCAAGGCCAAGCGGCAACTCATATCCCGCCTTTTCGTACAGGATGTCTGCCGAATCGCAGGTCGGTCCGGCAATCACCACCGGTCCCGTCTTGCCGCCGTCGTGAGGCGTGCGCACGCGGTATTTAATGGCCTCGTCCATGGTTTCGGCCAAGCCGCCGAACTTGCCGATGTCGAGATAGACCCAGCGGGCCTCGTCCTCGGCATAGCTTTTCTTCGAGATCAGCACCACTTCGGTCTGGATGATGCCCGAATCGCCCACCAGAGAACGGCCGGGTTCAACGATCATGGCGGGCAGGCGGTTGCCGAAATGATGGGTCATGGCTTTCATGATGGCGTCGCCATAGGCGTCGATGTCGGCGACGTCGGTTCGGTAGCGCGCCGGGAAGCCGCCACCCAGATTGACCATCTTCAGCTCGATGCCCGCTTCGTTCAGCGCCGAGAACAGCATGGCGGCGCGGCCCACCGCGACATCCCACTGGCTAAGGTCGGTCTGCTGCGAGCCGACATGGAAGGAGACGCCGTAAGGGTCGAGACCACGCTCGCGGGCCTGGATCAGCAGATCGCGGGCCATCTCGATCTCGCAGCCGAATTTGCGCGACAGCGGCCAGTCGGCGCCCGCGTTATCGACCAGGATGCGGCAAAAGACCGAAGCGCCGGGGGCGGCCTGGGTCAGCTTGTCCAACTCGGCCTGGCTGTCGAAGGCGAACAGACGCACGCCCTTGGCGAAAGCGGCTTCGATGTCGCGCTGCTTCTTGATGGTGCTGCCGAAGGAAATGCGCGACGGCTCGGCCCCGCAATCCAGGCAGAGGTCGATTTCGGTCAGGCTGGCGGTGTCGAAGCTCGACCCCATGCCGTTCAGCATGGACACGATCTCGGGCGCCGGGTTGGCCTTGACGGCGTAATAGACTTGGGCGATCGGCAACGAGTTCTTGAGCGCCGTGTAGTTCTCGGCGATCACGTCGAGATCGACCACGAGGCAGGGCGTTTCAGGCTGCCGTTCGGCAAGGAAACGGGCAATTTTCTGGCTCATCGACGCCAATCCTCCAGCTTCCGCTCGAGAACGACGCGGGCCGAACACAGTACAGCCATCCCGAAATAGCCCAGGAGGCCGGCGGAAACAGAATGATGATTAGGCGCGTTGCCGCGCTTTATCTCGGACATGGTCACATCCTCACAAGTTGCCGTTGGCGACAAGTAAGAACACAACAACGTCGTTGCTTAACCTTCCGAGATTGCCCGTGGGCCAGAGGCACGTGCGCGTATGCGTCTATAAGTGGCTATATACTCGAATTGTGCGGGAATGAAAGAGAAAATTTTGCGTCAGACGCATTTTTTTACCCCCTCCGGCGGGGGGAGGGGGTAAGCGGGGCGGCTTCTATTTCTTGGCGGCTTCCCTGCGGGCCTGTGACATGAAGTCGTCGATCTGTCGCTGAAGCCCTTCGATCTTGCTTTGCAGGTCGGAAAGGGCCTGGGGGCTTTGCTCGCCGGAAGCAGACGACGAAGCCTGGGGGGCGGACATGCCCTGGATGGCTTCGGCATTCTGTTTCATGAAGGGCGCCCACATTTTCATGGCGTTTTCGAAGAAGGTCATGTTCTGCTTGCCGACATCGTCCAGGCGACCGAAGGGAAACAGCGGCCCCCAGGCGTTTTGCAGCATATTGCGAAACTGTTCCTGGTTGGTGGCGAAGCTCTGCATGCTCATTTCGAGATAGCGCGGCACCAGATGCTGCAGATTGTCGCCGTAAAAACCGATCAATTGGCGCAGAAAGCTGATCGGCAGCAGGTTCTGCCCGCCTTTGCCTTCTTCTTCCACGATGATCTGGGTCAGGACCGAGCGGGTGATGTCGTCGCCGGTCTTGGCGTCGAAAACCTGGAACTCGACCCCGTCCTTGACCATCTGGCAGAGGTGGTCGAGCGTCACATAACTGGAGGTTGCGGTATTGTAGAGCCTGCGGTTGGCGTATTTCTTAATCGTTACCGGGGCGGCGGTCTCGGTCGTTGTCTGCTCTGACATGGTCGTTCCTTTCCGGGGGGCGGATGCCCAGAAGAATGAGGGCCATCCTAATCTACAGTTCGCCGCACCGCAAAAGGTCTTTCGCGCTCGCGGGAGCGAGCGGGTCATCGTCCCGCCCGCTCCCTCTTTCGTCAAGCCCGCACGCGGTCCAGGAAGCCCATCACCTCCTTCTGAAGGGCCTGAACGGTCCCGGCCAGCTTTTCTGTGCTCCAAATCACCCGAACCGATCCAGAACAGGCCGAGGCCGAAGATTGGGTGACGCTGGCCACCCCGTCCGAGACCCGGTTCGCCTCGTTGGCGACTTCCTCGATGTTGCGGGCGATCTCTCGGGTGGCGGCCTCTTGCTCCTGGATGGCGCTGGCGATCGAGGTCGAGATGGCGTCGATTTCCCGGATGACGCGGGTGACTTCGTCGATCTGGCTGACCGCTTCGTCGGTCGCTGCCTGCACCTGCGCTACTTGGCGGCCAATCTCCTCGGTTGCCTTGGCGGTCTGATTGGCCAGATTCTTGACCTCTCCCGCCACCACGGCGAAGCCCTTGCCAGCCTCGCCCGCCCTGGCCGCCTCGATGGTGGCGTTCAACGCCAGTAAGTTGGTCTGGGAAGCGATGTCGGTGATCAGTTGCACGACCGTGCCGATCTGCTTGGCGGCTTCGGACAGGTCGCGCATCTGTTGGTCGGTCGAGGAAATGGTCGTTACCGCTTGGCCGGCCACCTGGGTCGATCTTTGGACCTGCTGGGCGATCTCGTTGACCGAGGCCGTCATTTCCTGGGTGGCGGCGGAAACCGCCTCGACCCGTTCCGACGTGGACAAGGCCGCCTCGCCGACCATCAACGAACTGCTGCCGCTGACTTCCGAACGCTTGGCGGTATTTTGCGAGATGCCGCGAATATCGCCCACGGCGACGGCCACCGTTTCCACGGCGACCTTGACGCTCGATTCAAAATTATCGGCCATCGCCAGCATGGCTTGGCGCCGCTCGGCATCGGACCGGCGCTTGGTTTCCGCCTGTTCGCTTTCAAGCCTGATTTTCGCAAGGGCGTTTTCCTTGAAGACCTGAGTGGCGCGGGCCATGTCGCCCACTTCGTCCTGGCGCTTCGTGCCGTGGATCTCGATTTCGACCTCGCCGCCCGCCAGCCTGCCCATGACGCCGACCAGCCGCCCGACAGGCGTGGTGATGCTGCGCACCATGACGATCACCACGACCAGAGTGACGGCTAGCAGAAGGCCCAGCAGCGCCGCCAATGTCATGAAGGTTTGATTCGAACTTTCATGGACTTGGCTGGTTAGGGCGGACAGATCGCCAGCGATTTTGTCTTCGACCTCCTTCATGAGGTCAATCCGCTTGGTGGCGGCTTGGAACCATGCTTCGCCCGATACCGATCCTAGATTCCCGCTTTCCAGGCTGCCGACGGCGATTTGGCGCATGGCAAGCACATCCTTTGCCGTCTGGCTGTCCTCTGCCTGGCGCAACAGGCCCGCCTGGGCGGCACTGGCTTGGTTCTGGAAGGTCGCAAAGGACAGATTCTGTTCCGCCACCACTTCGACCAAACGGCGATATTGCGCGGGTTCGAATTTGCCCGCAGCAAAACCGCCGGCGGCGACGGCGCGTTCCTGACCCGCCCGTTCCTTGCCGACGACGAAGGTGAAGTAGGCGGCGATGGCGTTTGTCGTTTTGCCATCGTCGGTAAAGGACCCCAATCGTCCGATCAGGGCGATGAATTGCGAAATCGTGCGCGTATAGGCGCCGATGGCGCTTCCCGCAGCACCGCTTTGCGAATCGACCGCGCCGCGCCCGGACGCCAGTTGTTTGGCCAAGTCTTGCGCCTGACCGATCGCCTTGGCGAAATCGCCGTCCAGTCTTTGGGCGTCGATCCCCTTGACCGCGCCCTCAAAGATGCGCAGGGCGTTGTCGGTGACTTTTCGCTGTTCGGCCAGTTCGGGTCCGAATTTCGTGCCCTTGCTGCCCAGGAACAAAGCCGTCGCGCCGCGCTCGCGCTGCATTTCGTGAACGGCGCCGCTGGTCTTTACCGCCAGTCCGACCAGTTGAATCAGATCTTCCGTCTGGCGCGTGACCGTGTGACGCTCTTGCAGCGACTGGGCGGAAACCCAGACCAGTCCCAGGGCCAAGGGCAGCATGGCCAGCGTTACGCGCCAGCCAATGCGTAAATTCGACAAAGTTGGGATCATGCTCATCTCTCCTCAGCGCAACATGTGTGCCGACAGAGCTGGCGCGCGCGCGATTCAAGGTTGCGGCGCCGGCCATGCCCGGCTCTCGAACTTGAATCGCGGTTATTGGATCGTGAAAAGAACGCTGGCCTTGCTGATGGCGAACACCCGCTTCACTTCGCCTTGCGGATTGCGAAGGACGAACTTGCCGTTTCGTTCCTTGGCCTTGTCGCGGGCGATCATCAACAGGCCCAGGCCGACGGAATCGATCGATTCCAGCGATTGCAGATCAACCACCAGATGAACGGCGTTCTGCGCCTCAAGTTCGTCAAGCAAGTTGCGGAATTTTTCGTGGTCGTTGAAGGTCAGGCGGCCCTTCATAAAGATGGCCGTGCTGTCATTCTCTTTGGCCGTCGTATAGTCCATGGCGCAAACCCCGCTCTAATTAGGACATGACTGACCCTTCCCGCCCACAGTGAACCATAATTGCCATCAAACTGGAACAGTAATAATTTGACGCCCTCAGTTGGTTAATCTGCTTTCGCGCTTCGGTCATTTGAGGGATAGTCGATGTCATGACCGGCAAGCCACCACCCGAAGCCTCCGATATGCAAGACTTGGCCAAACGCTATCTCGAGCTTTGGAACAAGCAGATGAGCGGCATGGGCGGCGATCCTGCCCTGGCCGAGGCGGTGGCCGAGGCGCTGACCAACAGTTTTCAGGCCATGAGCCAGGGCATGGCCGTTTTCGCGCAAGGCGTTATGAAACCGGGAGAGGCACATGCCCCGCAATCCCCGCGCCCAAGGCCCCAGGCCGCTGATGCTGCATCTGGCGGCCCAGATGTCCTGCCTGCTGAGTTCGTTGGCCGCCTTGCCGCACTTGAAGAACGCCTCGCCGTCCTTGAAAGGGCCGTTCTCAAGCCTGGCCCCGGAACTCGAAAGCGCAAACCTCGAGGCGTTGCATAGGGCCGTCCAGGCCGAGGCCGAAAGCCAGATTCAGGATTTCCAGCAGGGCATTGCCGCTTGGCTGACCCATCCTTACCGGCGCTCGCTGACCGATCCACCCGTCCTGTGGGCCGAGGGCACGACCCGCCTGCTCGATTATGGGGGAACGGGCAGGCTGGGGGCGGTTCTTCTGGTCCCCTCGTTGGTCAACCGGGCTTACATTCTCGATCTGGCGCCGGGGCGCAGTTTAGCCAGATTTCTGGCGGAAAAGGGGCACCGGGTTTTCCTGATCGATTGGGACGCGCCGGGCGAAAGCGAGCGGGCCTTCGGTCTGAGCGACTACATAGCGGGCAGGCTGGAGCGAGCGCTTCGGGAATGCGCGCGCGCGCATGGCGGCAAAGTGTCGTTGGTCGGTTATTGCATGGGCGGCCTGCTGGCCCTGGCCTTGGCGCAGCGCAGAAGCGAGGCGGTTCCCAAGATCGCCCTGCTGGCAACGCCTTGGGATTTTCATGCCGACAAGGCAGAACAGGCCATGCTTTTGAACAGCCTGAGGCCCGGATTGGAGCCTTTGCTGGATCGGCTGGGCGAATTGCCGTTGGATATGCTGCAAAGCCTGTTCGCCGCCCTCGATCCCGATCTGGCTGTGCGCAAGTTCAGGGCCTTTGCCCATCTGGACCAAAGCTCGCCCCAGGCGCAGGCCTTCGTGGCGCTGGAAGATTGGGTGAATGACGGCGTGCCGCTGACCCGCAAAGTGGCCGAGGAAACCCTGTTCGGCTGGTATGGCGGGAACGAACCCTTCAAGGGTGAGTGGAAGATCGCCGGTCGGGCCGTGAAACCTCAGGAACTGACCTGCCCGACCCTGGTGGTCGTGCCGGGGCAGGATCGCATCGTGCCGCCCGCTTCGGCCAGGGCCGTGATGAAGCAATTGCCCCAGGCCAAGCTGATCGAGCTTTCCGCCGGTCACATCGGCATGATGGTGGGCGGCAAAGCCGTGGAAAAACTTTACCAGCCGTTATCCGATTGGCTTACCGATTCGGAAAAAGCGACTTAAGCCCCTCGGCGCTGGCGGCGCACACGCCCTTTTCCGTGATCAAGGCAGTGACCAAGCGGGCGGGCGTGACGTCGAAAGCCGGATTGGCGACCGGGCTGCCCACGGGCGTCACCTGCACCTTCATGATCCGCCCGTCGTCAGTGCGCCCTTGTAGGTGGCTGACTTCCTCGCCATTGCGCTCCTCGATGGGGATGTCCTTTATCCCGTCTTCCAGCGTCCAATCGATGGTGGGGCTGGGCAGGGCCACATAAAACGGCACCTTGTTGTCGAAAGCGGCCAGAGCCTTCAGATAGGTGCCAATCTTGTTGCAGACGTCGCCTCTGGCCGTGGTGCGGTCGGTGCCGACGATGCACAAGTCCACCAAGCCATGCTGCATGTAATGGCCGCCCGCGTTGTCCACGATCACGGCATGCGACACGCCATGGCTTTTCAGCTCCCACGCCGTCAGGCTGGCCCCCTGGTTGCGCGGGCGCGTTTCGTCCACCCAAACATGGACGGGGATTCCGGCGTCGTGCGCGGCATAGATGGGCGCGATGGCGGTGCCCCAATCCACCGTCGCCAGCCATCCGGCGTTGCAATGGGTCAGGATATTCACGCGGCCCTGTTTGCCCTTGGCTTCCCAAGCCTTCTGGATCAGGGCCAAACCGTTGCGGCCAATAGAAGCGTTAATCTCGACATCCTCATCGGCAATGGCGGCCGCTTCGGCCCAGGCGGCTTCGGGCCGCGCCCCCGGATGCACCGGCGTCAGGCGCTTCTTCATGCGATCCAATGCCCAGCGCAGATTGATGGCGGTGGGCCGCGTTTCCAACAGCGTCGCATAGGCGTTTTCCAGGCCTTCGTCGGAGGCGTTGTGATTCATGGCCAGCGCCACGCCATAGGCCGCCGTGGCGCCGATAAGCGGCGCTCCGCGCACCAGCATCTCCATGATGGCGTGCGCCGCCTCTTCCATGGTTTCCAGACGCACGGTGACGAATTCGTGCGGCAGGCGCGTCTGGTCGATGATTTCTACAGCTTGGCCAGCAGGGGCGGGCCAAATGGTGCGGTAAGGGATGCCGTTGATTTTCATGTTACTTCCCCAACACCCGTCCGGCCACGGCGTCCAGCTTGGCCAAAAGCGCCGGGTCGCGTTTGTCATGCGCGGTGATCAAGGCATTGTCCAGCGCGTGGTCGCAGCCCTTGGGGCAGGCGAGGGGGCGGCTTTTCAATTTGGGCGCAATGTGGCGCACCAACGCGCGCGCCTTGTCGGCGTTTTCCAGCAGGACCTTGACGATGGCCTCGACGGTTACATGGTCGTGGTCGGGATGCCAGCAGTCGAAATCGGTGACCATGGCGATGGTGGCGTAGCACATCTCGGCCTCGCGGGCCAATTTGGCTTCCGGCATGTTGGTCATGCCGATGACATGCGCGCCCCAGGAACGGTAGAGGATCGATTCGGCCAGGGTCGAGAATTGCGGGCCTTCCATCACCACATAGGTGCCGCCGCGCTGATGCGGGATGTTCAGTTCCTTAAGCGCGTCCTGGGCGCAATCGCCAAGACGTCCGCAGACGGGATGGCCAAGGCCGACATGGGCAACACAGCCGGTGCCGAAGAAAGATTTGACGCGGGCGAAGCTGCGGTCGATGAACTGGTCAACGACGACGAAGGTGCCGGGCGGCAGATCTTCGCGCAAGGAACCCACGGCGCTGACCGACAAGATGTCGGTCACGCCCGCGCGTTTCATGGCGTCGATATTGGCCTGATAGTTCAGCTCCGAGGGCGGGATGCGGTGCCCGCGTCCGTGCCTAGGCAGGAAGACCAATTTCTGGCCGTCAAGTTCGGCGAACAGCAACTCGTCGGATGGCTCGCCCCAGGGGGTGTCGATGCGCTTCCATGCGGGGTTGCTTAGGCCCGGAATGTCGTACACGCCGCTGCCGCCAATGATGCCGAGAACTGTTTCCTTCATGACCGTCATGCTCCAGAAAAGAAAAAGGCCGCCTGGGTTCCCCCCGGCGGCCTAATCCTTACCCTAAAATCTTACTCAAATCGACGGGGTTGGTGGGGCGGCCGTCGATTTGAGGATCATTTAATGCACGTCCGCCCAGATCTTGCGCTTGAGCGCGTAGAACAGGCCGGTCAGCAGCAGAAGGAACAACATGACCTTCAGGCCCATGCTCTTGCGGGCATCCATTTCCGGTTCGGCGGCCCAGTTCAGGAAAGACACGACGTCCTTCGCGATCTGATCGGCGCTGGCCTTGGTGCCATCGGCATAGGTGACCAGATCGTCGGCGATTGGGGGGGCCATGCCAATCTGGTTGCCAGCGAAAATCTTGTTGTAGTTCATGCCGTCATTGAGGGTGAAACCCTCGGGCGTGTCGGCATAACCCATCAACAGGCTGTAGACATAGTCGGGACCGCCGACGCGGGCCTTGGTGATCAGCGACAGATCGGGCGGCAGCGCTCCGTTGTTGGAGACGCGGGCCGCTTGATCGTTGGCGAAGGGCGGGATGTAATGGTCGGACAGTTTGCCCGGACGATTGAACATCTCGCCTTCGTCATTGGGGCCGTCCTTGACCTCGCGCTCGCCGGCAACGGCTTTCGCCTCTTCCTCGGACAGGCCGATGACCTTCAGATTGCGATAGGCCACCAGCTTCAGCCCGTGGCAGTTGCTGCACACTTCGTGGAAGACCTGGAAGCCGCGCTTCAATTGGGCCTGATCATAGGCCCCGAACACGCCGTCCCAGCTCCAGGACTGCTTGGTCAGAGGTGCGCCGCCGGAAGCCAAAGCGGGCGTTGCGGCAAGGCCGAAGGCAAGTGCGGCCGGAATAAGAATGGTGCGCAACATTATGCCTTCTCCTTCAGAACGCTTGCGCTGATGCTGGCAGGCAAAGCCAACGGCTTTTCCAGACGGCCCAGAAGCGGCAGCACGACGACAAGATGCAAGAAGTACCAAGCGGTGGCAGCCTGGCCGATCGGGATGTAATGGCCTTCGGCAGGCTTGCCGCCGACCCAGCCCAGCACGACGCAATCGACCAGAAACAGCCAGAAGAACCACTTGAAGACCGGACGGAAGCGGCCGCTTTTCACCTTGCTGCTGTCCAGCCAGGGCAGGGCGAACAGCACGATGATGGCGCCGAACATGGCGATCACGCCGCCCAGCTTGTCGGGAATGGCGCGCAGGATGGCGTAGAAAGGCAGGAAGTACCATTCCGGCACGATATGCGTCGGCGTCACCATCGGGTTGGCCGGGATGTAGTTGTCCGGCTCGCCGAAGAAGTTGGGCGCGTAGAAAACGAAGCCCAGGAACACCAGCAGGAACACACCCACGCCGTACAGATCCTTGATCGTGTAGTAGGGGTGGAAGGCAATGGTGTCCTGCGGCCCCTTGATCTCGATGCCCGAGGGGTTGCTGGATTTCGAGGTGTGCAGCGCGATCAGATGCAGCGCCACCAGGGCGAAGATCACGAAGGGCAGCAGATAGTGCAGCGAGAAGAAGCGGTTCAGCGTGGGATTGTCCACCGCGAAGCCGCCCCACAGCCAAGTGACGATGAAATCGCCAACAACGGGCACGGCCGAGAACAGGTTGGTGATCACGGTAGCGCCCCAGAAGCTCATCTGGCCCCAAGGCAGCACATAGCCCAGGAAGGCGGTCGCCATCATGGCCAACAGGATCAGCAGGCCCAGCCACCACAGAATTTCGCGGGGCGCCTTGTAGGAGCCGTAATACATGCCGCGGAAGATGTGGATGTAGACGCAGATGAAGAAGAACGAGGCGCCGTTCATGTGCAGATAGCGCAGCAGCCAGCCGTAATTGACGTCGCGCATGATGCGTTCGACAGAATCGAAGGCCATGCTGACATGCGGCGTATAGCTCATCGCCAGGAAAATGCCGGTCAGGATCATGATGACCAGCGCGAACAGGGCCAGCGAGCCGAAGTTCCACCAGTAATTCAGATTCTTGGGCGTGGGATAGGAAGTCGTCGAATGCTCCAGCATGGTGAACAGCGGGAGGCGCTCGTCGATCCACTTGATGATCTTGTTGTCGAAAGCAGGGGCGCTCATGAGCCTTTATCCTTTTTTTCTTTAGCCGATACGGATCGAGGTATCGGTGAGGAAAGTGTATTTGGGCACGGGCAGGTTCAAAGGAGCGGGTCCCTTGCGAATGCGTCCCGACGTGTCGTAGTGCGAGCCGTGGCAGGGGCAGAACCAGCCGCCGAAGTCGCCCTTGGGGTCGGCCGCCTTCTGGCCCAGCGGGATGCAGCCCAGATGCGTGCAGACGCCGATCAGAACCAGCCATTCCGCCTTCTGAACACGGTCCTTGTCATTTTTGGGGTCGCGCAGATCGGCCATCGGCGTCTCGGCGGCCTGCTTGATCTCGTCGGCCGTGCGGTGGCGCACGAAAACCGGCTTGCCCTGCCAGGTCACGGTGATGGACATGCCCTCGGCCACCTTCGACAGATCGACTTCGGTGGTCGAGAGGGCCAAAGTGTCGGCGGCAGGGTTCATGCTGTGCACGAACGGCCACAGCGCCAAAGCGGTGCCCACGGCGCCGACGGCGGACGTGGCGATCAGGAGGAAGTCGCGGCGGGGGCCGTTGGGTCCCTTGTTGTCATCGGGCGGGGTGGAACTGGGTTGTGCCATCTGTTTCCCTCGGTTCAAGGCCTGGCTCCAGGGGGTCGATTTGACCAAGGAACACAGGCTCACTTAATCTTCAAATTTTCGGAGCAATCCGAAAACAACGAAAGGCACCTTGACGGCCATCACTCCCCTTCTGGCCGCTACGGATTTCGGATGGTCGTATACCCGAAGCGGGTAGGTTTGAAAAGGCTGAAATATAAGAAATGGGCGCTATATCACAAATCTCTAAAGAAAAGACCGGCTTGCGGCTGGCCTTGTTTGAGCCTGATATCCCCCAGAATGCCGGGGCCATTCTCAGACTGGCGGCCTGCCTGGGAGCAGGGGTGGATCTGATCGAGCCTTTCGGTTTTTTATGGGATGATAAGAAGTTAAGGCGGGCTGGGATGGATTATCTGGATCGCGTTCAACTGACGCGCCACGCATCCTGGTCCGCCTTCGAGGCTTGGCGAGGGGCGAGTGGGGGGCGGTTGGTCCTGTTCACGACCAAGGGGGCTATTTCCTTGCCGCAAGCCCGATTCGTGCCGGGCGACATCTTGCTGTTCGGTTCGGAAAGCCGGGGCGCTCCCGATAGCGTGCATCAGGTTGCCAGGTTGCGGGTATCGATCCCCCTGCTTGCGGGCGAGCGCTCGATCAATGTCGCCCAGGCGGCGGCAATCGGCCTCTATACGGCTCTGGCCCAGCTTGATAGGCTGCCTGCATGAAGATTTTCGGCATCGTCGGTTCCAGCGGCAGCGGCAAGACGACCCTGCTTAAACGCCTGATTCCCGAACTGGTCGCCCGCGGGTTGCGGCTGGCCACGGTCAAGCATTCGCATCACGGCGCTTCGGCCGATCAGCCGGGAGATCCGGGGTTCGAAGCGAGACGGGCGGGGGCGGTGGCCAGCCTGATGGCGGGACCGGAGCGCTGGATCAGGGTGGATATCCGTTCGCCAATCGAGGAACCGGGGCTGGACGAGCTTTTGGCCAAATTGTCGCCCGCCGATCTGGTGCTGATCGAGGGATTCAAACGCTATCCGCACGCCAAGATTGAGGTGTTCCGCCCAGAACATGGCAGAGCGCCCTTGTGGCCCGACGACCCGTCGGTGGTGGCGGTGGCCAGCGACGCCACGGCGCTTTCCGGCCTGGATCGTCCCTTATTGTCCTTGGAAGATATGCCGGGGATGGCTATGTTCCTGATGTCGCATCCTGGAACGCAATAAGAAAAAAGAACAATGCCCCAAAATGCCTACCAGAAGCTGGAGACGCTGTTTTCGCGTCTGCTGCGCATCGAGGACGCCATCGCCATTTTGCAATGGGACGGCGCCGTGATGATGCCCGAAGGCGGCGCTTCGGCCAGAGCCGAGGAAATCGCCACGCTGAAGGGCCTGCATCACAAGCTGCTGGCATCGCCCCAGGTGTCGGCGCTGATCCGCAAGGCGGACCAGTTGGAACTGAACGGCTGGCAGCGCGCCAATCTGGGCGAAATGTCGCGCCAATGGATTCATGCCCGCGCCGTGCCGGCGCGCTTGATCGAAGCCTTGGCCCGCGCCACCTCGGCTTGCGAAATCGTCTGGCGCGAAGCCCGAGCCAAGGGCGACTTCAAGCTGGTGAAAAAACCCCTGGAAAAGGTGATGTCCCTGACCAGAGAGGCGGGACAGGCCAAGGCCGAGCCTTTGGGCGTCACACCCTACGAAGCTCTGATGGATTTGTACGAGCCGCAGGCCAGGGAAGCCAGGATCGAGGATTTATTCGCCGATCTGGAAGAGTTCATCGCCGACACGCTGCCGCTGGTGCTGGAGCGCCAGGGCGACGCGTTGCCAAATCCGTCGGTCAAGGTTGCGCAAACGAGTCAGAAGGAGTTGGGGCGCCGCTTGATGGGCGTCATCGGCTTTGATTTCAACAAAGGCCGCCTGGATGAAAGTGCTCATCCCTTTTCTGGCGGCACGCCTTACGATGTGCGCATCACCACGCGCTACGACGAGGCGGAACCGCTGAAATCCCTGATGGGGGTGGCGCACGAAACCGGCCATGCGCTTTACGAAATGAACCTGCCCAAGGACTGGCGCCATCAGCCGGTGGGCCGCGCCAGGGGTATGGCGCTGCATGAAAGCCAGTCGCTGATCGTCGAGATGCAGGCCTGCCGCTCGCGCGCTTTCGCCAAATTCCTAGCCCCCCTGCTGGACGAGGCTTTCGGCGGCAGTTGGGACGCCAAGGCCTTGCGTCGGAAACTGGCCTGGGTGAAACCCGGATTCATTCGCGTCGATGCCGACGAATTGACCTATTCCGCCCATGTCATCCTGCGTTTCAGGCTTGAACGCGCCATGATCCGGGGCGATCTGAAAGTGGCCGATCTGCCCGGCGCTTGGAACCAATGCATGACCCGCCTGCTGGGCATCGTGCCGCCTTCGGATCGCGAAGGCTGTTTGCAGGACATCCATTGGTACGATGGCGCCATCGGCTATTTCCCCAGCTATACGCTGGGAGCGCTGTCGGCGGCGCAGATTTTCGCGGCCGCCGAGGCGGCAACCCCCGGTCTTCGCCATGGTCTGGAACATGGCGATTTCCAACCATTGATGGGCTGGCTGAAAGAGAACATCCATAGCCAAGGCTGCTTTGGATCGACCGACGACATCCTGAAGCGGGCAACCGGCGCGCCTTTGTCCGCTGCCGCCTTCAAGGCGCATGTCAAGCGGCGCTATCTGAGCGGCGCGAACGCAAAGTGATCCGGCAATTCAGACGATCCGCTCTAGCATCAACGGCATATCTTCTGGCCCTGTTGCTGAGTTTGTCCGTCTTGAACCTGCCCGTCTTGGCCGACGAGCGTCAGGAAAGGCTGCAAATTCCCTTTCCCGCCAACCGGAACGGCGAAACGGTCTATTTGGAAGGTCTTTTGCGGATGCCGGACGGACGGGGCCCGTTTCCGCTGGCCATTCTCAATCACGGAACGGGTGCTCGGGCCAAGTCGCAAAAGCCCGAGGATCTCGACTTTCTCGCTCGCTGGTTTCTTGATCGCGGCTGGGCGGCGGCCATGGTCATGCGCCGTTCCTTCGGCAAGTCGGGCGGCTTGTACTACGAAGCCTATTCCTGCCCGAATCCGGATTACTTGAAGGCGGGACAAAAAGCCGCCGAGGACATTCGGGCCAGCGTTCTGCACCTGCGTGACATCCCCGGCATCGACGGGGAGAGGATCGTTCTGGTTGGGCAATCTTCGGGCGGCTGGGCGGTGCTGGCGGCTTCGGCGGAAGCGATCCCAGGGGTGCGAGGCGCCGTCAGTTTCGCGGGTGGCCGAGGCGGCAATCCGAAGGGCGAGCGCAATTGTCCGCCGGAAGAGAATCTGATCGAAGCCGGACGCCGGTTCGGGCAAAGCGCCAAGGTGCCGTCTTTGTGGATTTACGCAGCCAACGACAATCTGACGCCGATCGATTTGATGCGCCGCGTTCAAGATGCCTATGCGCAAGGGGCAGGCGACAGCGCGCTTCGCTATTACGACGACCCAAGGGCGGGCGGGCATTTCGTGCTGCGCCATCCAGACTATTGGGGCGCCGAGCTTGAAGCCTTTCTGGCCCGTGTCGCGAAGTGACTAGGACTTAAACGATCCTGCGCTTGTCCGCGAAAGTTCGGAAATTGTTGATCCAAGTCAACCAAGACGCGCCAAACGCTTGGTTGAAGGGGCGGACGTCGGGGGATATGCTCTGGCGCCATGGATAGCGCGACACTTTCGGCCCTTTTGCAATCGGGTCTTTCTTATTGCCACACCGCCATTTCAACAGATGGCGGGCTGATGGCCAGCCTGTTGCTGACCGGCCTCGTCGGCGGGTTGACCCATTGCTCGGGCATGTGCGGACCCTTCGCGCTGTCGCAAATGGCCGAGCGCATGAAATCCTGTCCCGTTTCGCAGATGCGCGAATGGCGCCGCCTGTCGATGGCGTTGCTGTTGCCCTATCACCTGGGCCGCATGACCACCTATGGCCTGCTGGGGGCCGGTGCGGCCGTGCTGGCCGGATCGATCGGCGCAGCTACCGGATTGCGTTGGCTTTCGGCAGGACTGCTGATGTTGGCCGCTTTGCTGTTCCTGGGATATGCGGTGCCGCGTCTGGGACTGATCAAGGCGGGCAATGGCGACGGCGCGCTGTTTCGCCGATTGTCGGTTTTCGCCAAGCCGCTGTTCGCCGCCCCCACGGGATGGCGAGGCTACGCGCTGGGACTGGTCCTGGGCTATATCCCCTGCGGCTTGGTTTGGGGGGCGCTGTCGGCGGCGGCGGCATCCGGCTCAGCGCTGTCGGGCGCTATGGCGATGATGGGTTTCGCGCTTGGCACCGTGCCCGGTCTGGTGCTGGTGGCGGGGTTGGGCCAACTGGCGTCGCAGCGCTGGGGGGGGCTGGTCCAGCGCGTGGCGCCGATGTTGTTGGTGCTGAATGCGGGCGTTCTGGCCGTTCTGGCTTGGCGTCTGATCGCTTAGTCGATTTTGTCGAGGTTGATATGGGCAAGATGAAAAAGCTGCCGCAGGGATTGGGTCCCGTCTTGATCTTTGCAGCGACCCTGCTGGTCGCTTTGGGGCTTGGGATCGGCATTCGCTATCTTCTGACCGGATCGGGGGCGGGAGGGATTCCGTCGCCGGTGACCATCGGCGGCCCCTTCACCCTGACCGACCCGCAGGGAAAAGAGGTAACCGAGAAGTCCTTCCCCGGCAAATATCTGCTGGTCTATTTCGGCTATACCTACTGCCCCGACGTGTGCCCCACTTCGCTGGGCACGATGGCCGAGGCGTTGGGCAAGATCGGCAAGGAGAAGGCAGCGAAAATAAAGCCCATCTTCATTTCCGTCGATCCCGAACGCGACACCAAGGAGCGTTTGGCCGATTACGGCGAAGCCTTCTATTCCGGCATGGCGGCGCTGACAGGCACGTCTGAACAGGTCGCCGCCGCCGCCAAGCAGTACCGCGTCTATTTCGCCAAGGTGAAGGCCGAGGATGCCGAAGTCGGCTATCTGATCGATCATTCGGCGCTTTTGTATCTGATGGGGCCGGACGGAAAATTCATTCGCCATTTCTCGCATGGAACGCAAGCTGCCGAGATGGCGGCCGCGCTGGAAGAAAGCGTGAAGTGACCGAGTGTCTGGGTCTTGTTCTGGCGGCACCAGCCACCGGTTCGGGCAAGACGACGATCACGCTTGGGCTGTTGCGCGCCTATCGCCGCAGGGGCCTTGCCGCCGCTCCCGCCAAGGTGGGGCCGGATTATATCGATCCGGCGTTTCACGCCAAGGCTTCGGGTCGCGTCTGCTTCAATCTGGACGGTTGGGCCATGCGCCCTGAGCAGTTGGCCGGGCTGATCGGCGAAGCGGCCAATCAGGCGGATTTCATTCTGGCCGAAGGCGTGATGGGCCTGTTTGACGGCGCCAATGTCGCGGATGGGCCGGATGGGTCCACGGCAGATTTGGCCGCCCTGACCGGCTGGCCGGTGATTCTGGTTCTGGATGTCAGCCGCATGGGCGCTTCGGCGGGCGCTGTGCTCAAGGGTTTCGCCAGTTATCGAAACGATGTGCGGCTGGCTGGCGTAATTTTGAACAGGGTCAGCGGCGAGGGGCACCTTGCCATGGTAGAGCGGGCCTGCCGCAAGGCTTGTCCAGATGTGGCGATTCTGGGGGCCGTACCGCGCATCGAGGCGCTAAGCCTGCCCAGCCGCCATCTGGGACTGGTACAGGCGGCGGAACATCCCGACTTGGAAAGCGCCATCGAGCGGGCCGCCGATTTGATGGAAAAGCACATCAATCTGGATGGGCTGGCGGCGCTGGCCCAAGGCACTGGTTTGCGGGGAGCTTTCGAAGCGCCGTTGCCGGTCTTGGGGCAACGCATTGCGGTTGCCAAGGACGAAGCCTTCGCCTTTGCCTATCCTGCCGTTCTCGAAGGATGGCGACGGCTTGGGGCGGAATTAACCTTCTTTTCGCCCTTGGCCGGAGAGGGACCAAGCAATGCTGCGGACGCGGTCTATCTTCCCGGCGGCTATCCGCAATTGAACGGCCCTGTTTTGTCGCAGGCGCAAGGTTTTCTGACGGGGCTGAAATCGGCGGTAGCGCGCGACGCCTGGATTTACGGCGAGTGCGGCGGCTTCATGACGTTGGGACAAGCCATTATCGACGCCGATGGGAAAAGCCACGCCATGGCGGGCCTGTTGCCCCTGGTCACCAGCTTCCAGAAACGCCGCCTGCATCTGGGCTATCGCAAAATTCAGGGGCTGGCGGACACACCTTTCGGGGGGCGGGGCGCGTCATTCAGGGGGCATGAATTTCACTACGCCACCATCCAAAGCCAGGAAGAGGGCGCAAACGCCTTTGACGCCTGGGATGCCAGGGATGGTCGCCTTGAATCTATGGGGCTGATTCGAAACAGGGTTTTCGGCAGCTTCCTGCATCTGATCGCTAATTAATTATCGGCCGCTGAAGTTTTTCCGTTGCACTGCAACAAAGGCTTTCCCATCTCTTCCATAAATCGGTAATATAATGCCAAATTGGGCGAGGAAGCTGATGCTTTATTATCTTCATGAGATGCAACGGGCCGCCTTCACGCCGATGCGCGCCATGGCCGAGGCGCTGCAGCAGGTCTACACCCATCCCTGGGTGCCTGTGGCTTATACCGGTTTCGGGCGCGCCGTGGCGGCGGGCTGCGAGATTCTGGAACGCTCCACCCGGCGCTATCCCAAACCCAAATGGGGTCTGACCCACACCGTCATCGATGGCCAGTCGGTGGCGATCGAAGAGGAAATCGCTTGGGCGGAAAGCCCCTTTTGCCATCTGTTGCATTTCAAGCGCGATCTGCCCAAGAAGCGCAAGGACCCCAAGGTGCTGATGCTGGCGCCGCTTTCCGGCCATTACGCGACGCTGTTGCGCGGCACGGTGGAAGCGATGCTGCCCAATCATGACATCTATATTTCGGATTGGATCGACGCCTGTACGGTGCCGCTGGACAAGGGGCGTTTCGATCTCGACGACTACGTCGATATGGTGATCGATTTCATCCGCTTCCTGGGGCCTGAAACACATGTGATCGCCGTCTGCCAACCCTCGGTGCCGGCCATGGCGGCCGTGGCCCTGATGGCGGGGATGAACGATCCCTGCCAGCCCCGCACCATGACCTTGATGGGCGGCCCCATCGATACGCGCCACAATATGACCCAGCCCAACAAGCTGGCGCAAAGCCGCTCATTGTCCTGGTTCGAGCGCAATGTGGTGCATGTGGTGCCGATCAATCATCCCGGCCATGGGCGCAGGGTCTATCCCGGCTTCCTGCAATTGTCGGGCTTTATGGCGATGAATCTGGATCGCCATGTCGATGCGCATGTGAAGCTGTTCAACCACATGGTCCAGGGCGACGGCGACGGCGTCACCGAGCACAAAACTTTTTACGACGAATATCTGTCGGTGATGGATTTGCCCGCCGATTACTATTTGCAGACCATTCATACGGTTTTCCAGGAGCATCTGCTGCCCAAGGGCGAGTGGGTTTCTAGGGGCCGCTTGGTCGATACCGCGCAGATCAGGAAAACCGCTCTGATGACCGTCGAGGGCGAAAAGGACGACATTTCCGCCGTTGGTCAGACTTGGGCGGCGCATCTGATTTGCGAGAATATTCCCGCTGAAATGCATCACCACCGCTTGCAAGAGAAGGTCGGCCATTACGGCATCTTCAATGGACGGCGCTGGCGCGAGGAGATCATGCCCGATGTCGCGGACTTCATCCGCCGCTTCGATCGCGTTCTGGCGTGACCGGCCGCTTTCGGATCTGACCAAGAAGGAATGGGAATCCTTGTGCGACGGCTGCGGTTTATGCTGCCTGCACAAGCTCGACTACACCCAAGACGGCGGCGGCATCGTTTACACCGAAGTGGCTTGCCGTTTGCTGGATGTCGAAAGCTGCCGCTGCATGCAGTACAAGGAGCGGCGACATTACGTCCCGGATTGCATTTCCTTGACTCCCAAGGGGCTGGCTTCAATCGTCTGGCTGCCGAAATCCTGCGCCTATCGCCGTCTAAGCGAGGGCAAGGACCTGCCGCGCTGGCACCCTCTGCTGACGGGAGACGCAGATTCGGTGCATCGGGCAAAGATATCGATCCGTGGGCGAGCCATTCCCGAAGCCAAGGCGGGCAATCTTTCCGATCATGAAGTAGACTGGCCGGAAATATAAGGTAAGGGAGGCTTGGCATGACCGGTTTGGCAAAAGGCGTATGGGCGGCGGCGCTGACGCCCCTGGATGCAAATCTGACCCCGGACATTCAGGCGCTGGTCAGTCATTGCCGCTGGCTGCTGGCGAATGGCTGCGACGGCTTGGCGGTTCTGGGCACCACCGGCGAGGCCAATTCCTTCTCGGTTTCGGAACGGCTGGCGATTCTGGATGGTTTGGCCGAGGCGGGAATACCGGGCGCCAACCTCGTTCCCGGTACCGGCTGCTGCGCCTTTCCAGATACGGTGGCGCTGACCAAACGGGCCATCGAAATGGGGGCCTTGGGCGTGCTGGTCCTACCGCCCTTCTATTACAAGAACGTCGCCGAGGATGGCGTGTTTGCCTCATATGCACGCGTGATCGAAGAGGTGGGCGATTCGCGCCTGCGCCTCTACCTGTACCATTTCCCGAAATTGTCGGGCGTGCCCATCACCCACAGCCTGATCGAACGTTTGATGAAGGCTTATCCGGGAACGATTGCCGGATTGAAGGACAGCGCGGGCGAGCTTGTGCATACGCTGTCGCTGATCAAGGCCTTTCCCGAACTGGCGATCATGGCGGGTTATGACGATGGTCTGCTGCCGGTTCTGGCGGCGGGCGGCGCTGGATGCATCACCGCTTGCGCCAATATCGCCTCGCCCCTGGCCGCAGCCGTCGTCAAGGCGGCGTCCGACCCCAAGCGGGCCGACCAAGCGCAAGCAAAATTGACAAGCGTGCGCCGCATCATGGAAGGCATGCCGATGATCGCCGCCATGAAGGAATTGCTGGCGCTTCACACCGGAAAGGAAGGCTGGCGGCGGGTCCGCCCGCCTCAGGTCAATCTTTCCAAGGACAAGGCGGATGCCTTGTCTCGGCAGTTGGCGGATATCGGCTTCTCCCTAGCGCCCGTGGACTGATGGCCTTGCGGGCGCAACCACCTGCCGATGTCCTGCTGGGCGGCAAGACGCTGCCGCTGGAGGTGACGCGCCGCAAGGGCGCGGTCAACATGACCTTGCGCCTTGACCCGATCAGCGAGACGGTGCGCTTGGTTTTGCCTTACCGCGTGGCGCTGTCTGAGGGAATGGAGTTCGTGGAAAGCCGAAGGGGTTGGCTGCAACAGCATCTTGATCGTTTGCCGCCCCGCATCCCCTTTGCCCACAATCAGGAAATTCCCATTTTGGGGGTCCATCACCGGATCGAACATATGCCGCAAGCCAAACGCGGCGTTTGGGTCGAGGGTGGCGCGGTTTTCGTGTCCGGAAAACCCGAATATCTGGCAAGGCGGTTGCGCGATTTTCTGAAGGAGCGGGCGCGCCAGGAAATTTCGCGGGCGGCGCACGACAAGTCGCAGGAAATCGCAGCCAAGGTCGGTCGCATCACGCTGAAAGACACGAAGGGGCGCTGGGGAAGCTGCACGCCCTATGGCGATCTGGCCTTTTCCTGGCGCTTGGTGCTTGCGCCCGCCCATGTGCTTGATTACGTGGTGGCCCATGAAGTGGCGCATCTGCAAGAATTGAATCATTCGGCCCGCTTCTGGCGGCTGGTCGCCCGTTTGACGACGCACACGGCGGAAGCCAAGTCCTGGCTGCGCCGCTATGGGGCCGGCCTGCATCGTTACGGTTCGTGAAAGGCATCTTGTGCGACTGGAGATGAAATCGAAGGGGTTGGTCGTCCTGCTGACGGCCATGGTGGCGATTGGTCCGGTTTCGACCGATCTGTACCTGCCCTCGCTGCCTGCCGTCATGCGGGCCTTCAACGCCGATGTGGCTTCGGCGCAGCTGACGCTTAGCGCCTTCATGGCCGGTTTCGGGATGATGATGCTGGTGTACGGCCCGCTCTCAGATCGCTTCGGTCGGCGTCCCGTCTTGCTGGCGGGCATGCTGCTCTACAGTCTGGCCAGCATTTTCTGCCTGTTCGTCCCCACCATCGACATGCTGATTCTGGGCCGTTTCCTGCAAGCCGTGGGGGCTGCCTGCGGCCCGGTTCTGGGACGCGCCGTGGTGCGCGACGTCTATGGCCGCGAAGGTTCGGCCCGCGTTCTGTCCTACATGGCTTCGGCGATGGCGCTGGCCCCGGCGGCGGCTCCCATTCTGGGCGGGTTTCTGGAAACATGGTTTGGCTGGCGTTCGAACTTCATCGCTCTCATGGGCTTTGGCAGCGCCATGCTGCTGGCCCTGTTTGCGTTGCTGCCGGAAACCAATCAACATCGCGACCCGGAGGCCCTGGCGCCGTACCGCCTGTTGGGCAATCTGCTGTCTCTTCTGAAGAACCGGCGATTCATGGGCTATACGCTGACCATGAGCTTTTCATTCGCGGCCCTGTTCTCCTTCATCTCGGGTTCGGCTTTCGTGCTGATCGATGTGCTGGGCGTCGCCCCCGGCAATTTCGGCTTTTGCTTTGCCGCCGTGGTGGCGGGCTATATGGGCGGATCGCTGACCGCCGGGCGCTTTACCCTGCGCTTGGGCCTGGATCGCATGATCGGGCTGGGCGCCTTGCTGGGTGCTGGGGCCGGGCTGCTGCTGACGGCGCTGGCGATATGGGGACCAGCCCATTGGGCGGGCGTGGTCTTTCCGGTTAGCCTTCTCTTCTTCTCGGTCGGATTGGTCCTGCCCAACGCCAGCGCCGGGGCGATCGGCCCCTTTCCTCAGATGGCGGGGGCGGCTTCTTCGTTGCTGGGATTTCTTCAGACCGGCATCGGCGCATTGGCGGGCGTTCTGGCGGGCCATCTGCATAACGGAACGGCGGTTCCGATGGCCGTCATCATCCTGGCCATGGCCGTCGCCTGCCCTTTGACCTATGGGCTGCTGATTGCCAGGGATAGATCGAATCGTTAAGATTTTTGCTTACACAGGCAATATTTAGTAGCCAGCCTCCGCGAAACTCCTGTATATCTTGCGAATCGGACTCGTGGGAACCGAGTCGCGACTCGGGCTATAGGGGATATTAGGGCAATGCGGAACCTGTCCATTACGGTGAACGAGGAGATCGGGCAGCGCCTGGAAGCCTTGGCGGATCAGACGGGCAACACAGTCGATGGCTGCGTCATGATCGCCCTTCAAGAATTCCTGGAAGGGTGGGAAGATTACGTGCGCATGGTGGCGGTGATCCACCAAGGCGAGTCGCGACCATCACTGGGTGCGGTTTAATCGGCCGACCCTGCGGGGGGTTCAGGGAACATGGCTGAAGAACTGGATCTGGATGGCATTCCTGAAGAGGAACTGGGGTCGTTCCTGGAATGGCGCCAGAAAGTCAGCGGCGCCAACATCAATCCGCAAACTTTGCTTGCCACCGACTATCTGAATCACTTCAACGAAATCGTCATGATGCTGGAGATGCTTCCCGACTGTCCGGAATGCATCGAGGAAGCCAAGGAATGGCATCCCAAGACCTATCCCGAACATTTCCAGGACTCCGGTTTCAAGGACAAGGAACTGGCCATCGAGGCCTATAACCATGTCCCCAGCAAATTCCGCAGGCCGTTCGAGCAGGCGGTCGAGCAGATGAACCGCTTGGTCCAAACCACCATTTCACGCTTCGAAGCCGCCATGATCGACGGGCGTTCGCCCGATGAAGAACGGATTTTCGTTTCGGAAGCCACGCAACTGCTGCAACGGCTGGGCGAACTGACCAGCGCCATCATTCACGGCAGCACCAAGGCGATGGATCAGGAAGAAATCGACATTCTTCTGGGCGAGCACTGAAGCTAGGCGGCGAAATGCGCGCCTGAGCAATTTGATTTGAGTTGCCGCTTCACGTTTAACCCCGTGTCACCGGGGTGACACGGAGCTAAACGATCCCGCGCTAGTATTACGCCGACTTGCAGGTTTTGATGCCGAAGGGCAGGTAAGCCGGGCACCAGCCGATGGCACCGGTGGCCAGCGGAACGACGCCGATCCAACCCCAAACCGGCAGCAGACCGGCCAAGGTGGCGCCGATCAGGGCCAGACCCACGACGATGCGCAGGATGCGGTCGATGCCGCCAACATTCTTTGACATGTCTCGTTCTCCAAAATGAGCGAATAGCTTGATGAGACAAACCTAGCCCCTGGGCATGGCCTGGGTCTGTAACAAGGTCACAGAGGGGATGATTTACTTGCCCGCCAAACTTTCCAGCGCGCTGGGTTTGACAAGGGCGATTTGCCCGCGGCCCAGTTTGACCCAACCCCGGCGTTCGAATTCCTTCAACTGGCGGCTGATCACTTCGCGGGCTGTGCCTAGTTCGAAGGCTAGGTCCTGATGCGTAGCCTCCAACTCGGCCTTGCCGTGGGCGCGCCCGATCAGGCAGGCGGCCAGTCGCTGCTCGATGCGCCCGAAGGCGACCTCTTCGATCAGCATCAGAAGCGTGGAAATGCGCGTGGCATAGGCCCTGAAAACGAAATCGCGGAAGGGGGCCGATTGGGCCAGCAATTCCTTGAAGCCGCTCATGGGCAGCGCCCTGGCGGTGATGACGGTTTCCGCGATGCCTTCGGCGTCGTAATCGGTCTGGCTCATCAGGCAGGCGGTGGTGACCACGCAAGTTTCCCCGGCCTCGACCCGATACAGCACGATCTCGCGTCCGTTTTCGCCCACCTTTTGAACGCGCACCTGCCCCGACAGCACGATCAGATAGGATTGGCAGGGACTGCCTTCGCCAAACAGCCTTGTTCCGGCGGGAGCCGTGACCGGTTGGGACAAGGCCACAAGCCGTTTGCGCGTTGCTTCGTCAAGCCCATTCAGGGCGGGGATGGAACGGGTCCAGTCAGCGCTTTCGTTCATGGCGGCACCGGCGAGCAATGTTTATGGCCCCTGGCCTTCAGCTTGGCGCAAAGGGCTTCGGCTTCGTCAGGCGTTGCCAAGGGTCCCATCAGGGCGGTGAAGCCCGCTTCGCCATAGACGATCGACACTTCAAGATTGGCCAATAATTCTGCCATGTCGAAACGCAACCGGCTGGCCTCTTTGGAAATCTCTCCCTGATTGGGGCCGCTGGCGACCTGCACTTTGTAGCTGGCGCGGCTCATCTTGCGCGTGGGCGGCAGGGGCGAGACCGGCTTGGCGCCGGGCTGAGCGGTCGCGGGGGGCGTTTCGGGTTTCTCAGCCTTTGTCGATCTGGTTGGCGTGGGCGGCGCTGGCGTCGGTTCGGTTGCTTGCGGCTCGGTTGTTTGCTGCTCGACCGGCGGGGTCGGCAATGGGCGTCCCCCCGTTTCCGGCTTGGCCACGAAGCGCTGGGCGCTGGCCAGGGCCAATTTCGACTTCTTGCCCAGTTTTTTCGTAAGCGCGTTGCGCTCGTCCCCGGCTTCCTTCAATCCCGATTTGACCGCGATGGCGTACCACATCAGAGCACCCTCGGGATCGGCTTTCAATTGCGGCCCGCCCGCCGACAGAATATGTCCCAGATTGAATTGCGCTTCGGCGTTGCCTTGGCGCGCGGCGCGCTCCAGCCACATGACAGCGCTTTTCATGTCGCGATGCGTGCCTTTGCCGCTGGCCAAGGCGATGCCCAGATTGTTCTGCGCCGCCGCCACGCCCAATTCGGCCGCTCGGCGGTACCAGACCAAAGCCTGGGCCGGGTCGGGCTTGCCCGTGAAACCCTTGGCCGCCATGTCGCCCAGCGCCATCGTGGCTTCGGCATGGCCGTTATGGGCGGCTCTGGTCAGCCATTTCCTGGCCTCACCGGGGTCTTGGGGAACGCCGCGCCCGATCAGATACAGGCCGCCGATCAGATATTGCGCTGTTGGGTCCTGATCCTCGGCCAAGGGCAGCAGCATATAAAAAGCCTGCTCGTAAGACCCTTGCTCGATCAGGGTCCGGCCCGCTCCAACATCCGCTCTGGCCGACAGCGGAAGGGCCAGCAGAAGAACAAGGAGGCATAGGCGCTTCATCATGTCGCACCCTTGGGCGCGGAGGGCGAACTGGGCGCGGGTTCCCGGCCCAGGCGATGACGCCATTCCTCGGGCACGCCCATCAGCGAGGCCAGGGGTTCATCTTGCATCTGCCGCCAATGTTCAAGCGACCAGCGGGCATTGGGAAAGGCCAGATCGTCCCAGGGGATATCGTCCCATGCGAACAATCGCACATCCAGGCTTTCCGGCCCCGCCTCAAATCCGGGATGTTTCAGATGCGCCCGGTAGATCAAATGCACTTGGCCGATGGCGGGAATGCTGTACAGGGCGAGCAGGCCGTCCAGTTCCACCTCGGCCCTGGCCTCCTCCCACACTTCGCGGATGGCTCCTTCCTCGGTGCTTTCATTCATTTCCAGAAAGCCGGAAGGCGGAGTCCAGAATCCTTTGCGCGGCTCGATGGCGCGCTGGCACAGCAGAAACCGCCCATCCCAAACGCAGATGGCGCCCACCACGATCCTGGGATTTTCATAGGCGACATAGCCGCAATCGGGACAGGTCAGCCGGGGGCGGTCATCGCCATCCGGCACCCGAAGCACGCTTGGCCCTGCTTTTCCTTCCCCCGTCATGGGGACAGTTTGGCGGGATTAGACCAGAATGTCGAGATAGTGGCCGCGCGGCACATCCATGTTGTTGGGTTTCTCACCCTCCAACCCCAGATTGCGAAAGCGGAATTCGCTCGGCGGAGCCTGTGTTTTGGAGCCGACCTTGCGCCTAGCCCCTGCCGTTTCGACAGTCAAAGAGGTGCGCGACCCCAACTGGCTGGCGCTTGAACTGGCTTGGCTGGAGGTGCGTTCGACTGAATTGGCCAAAAATATTAAACCGAAAGGTTAACCTGGGTTCCCTTGGGCCCGCTGCTGTTCAGGGCCGGTTGCTGGTTGAGCGCCTTGACCTGGGCGGCGCCCTGATCGACGAGGCTGACCACCATCTGCTCGGCCTGCTTTTGCATCTTAAGGCCCATCAGGGTGATGTGGTCCTGCCCATTGGCCGACGCCATCGACGCCGCTGCCGTTACAAGATCGCTCATGGCTTCTGCCTCCGCAATTTTCGCCAAACAGCCTATCACCGCCAACCGATTTTCTCAAGAATCCTGAAAATGCCGGGCTTGAAGGGAAACTCTTTGCGGCTTAAATACCGATTTATGATCGAACTTCGCCCCTTTTTGAGCCTGGGCCGCTTTCAAAACGACTGGCTGAACGCCCATTATCACTTCAGCTTTGCCGACTATGCCGATCCGGCAAGGGTGAGCTGGGGCAAGCTGCGGGTGTGGAATGACGACGAAATCAGGGCCGGAACGGGCTTTCCGCCCCATGGGCACCGCGACATGGAGATCGTGACCTACATCCGCAAGGGAGTGCTTACCCACGAGGATGGGCTGGGCAATCGCGGCCATACCCGGGCTGGCGACGTGCAGGTGATGAGCGCTGGCAGCGGGATCACGCATAGCGAGTTCAATCTGGAAGGCGAAGACGCGCTGATCTTTCAAATTTGGATCATGACGGCGCAAAAAAGCGCCCAGCCGCGCTGGGAAAACCGGCAGTTTCCCGGAATAGAGCGATCCGGGCGCTGGGTGGCGCTGGCGTCGGGCCGGACGGGAGACGGTGACGCGCTGCGCATCAACCAAGACGCTGCCGTGCTGGGGGCGCATCTCGAGCCAGGCGAGACGGTGGATTTTGGCTTCAAGGACCGCTTCGGCTATCTGGTGCCCGCCAAGGGGCGGGTGCGGGCGAATGGGCTATTGGTCGATGCCCGCGACGGCTTGGCCATTGCGGGCGAGGAACGCGTGGTCTTCGAGGCGATCGATTCGAGCGAACTGGTGCTGGTCGAGACCGCCTGATCCCGTTTATCAGCAGATTTTGTAATCCATCAGAACTTCCGGCTTGTATTTACCGGCCATTTTCGTGAAGGCGTTAAAGCCAGTTTTATCGATGTCGAGAAGCTGCTTTTTTGTCTGGGCGCAATCGATGTTGGACAGATAGTAATCGCGATAGCGGATGATGATCCGCCCGTTCCAGTTCTCGATATAGGTTTTGTGCTGGGTGGGGAATTCTCGTTCGAACACCTTGGCCCTGGCGTCCGTCATTTTCTTGAATTGGGCGGCGTTCTTCTCGTCGATGCGCTTCCATATTTCCAGCGTTCCCGCGTTATAGGGCGGCTCGTCGCAGCGCCAGGCGAATTCGCGCAGCCGGATGGCGTGACGGATTTGCCATTCTACCGTCTGCTCGGCCCTGGTCATGCAGTTCTTGGGCTTGGCAAAAGCCGGGGCGGCCTGTAGCGACAGCAGGATCAGGATCAGAAGAAGCCGCATCATGCCGTCAGCCTTTCGCGCAAGGCGACGTTGGCGCCGATCACCAGCAGGGCGGGCGTTGGCGGCTTGGCCCGTTTGACGGCTTCACGCAATTCGCCCAGACAGGAAGTTAGCACCTGTTGGTCAGGCAAGCTGGCGTGGCTGACGATGGCGGCAGGGGTTTGGGGATCGCGACCCGACTTCAGCAGTCTGTCCGTCAGTTCGGGCAGCGTTTCAATCGCCATGTAGAAAACCAGCATGTCCGCCGAGCGGCCAAGTCCTTCCACGTCCAGCTTGGGGTCGAGCGAGCCATCCGGCCCGTGGCCGGTCGCCATCGCCACCGACGATATTTGTTTGCTGGTCAGTGGAATTCCCGCCATCGCCAGCCCGCCGATGCCTGCCGTCACGCCGGGCACGATGCGAAATGCGATGCCCGCCTCGGCCAGGGCCAAGGCTTCCTCGGCTCCCCGGGCGAAGACGAAGGGATCGCCGCCCTTCAGGCGCACCACTCGCTTACCCGCCTGGGCGTGTTCGATCATCAGAGCCGAGATCGTTTCTTGGACGGGTGAGGTTCGCCCTGCCCGCTTGCCCATGGCAATGCGTTGGGCGCTGGCGGGGATCATGTCCAGCACGCCCGATCCCACCAGCGCGTCGTGAATGACCACATCGGCCTGCGACAGGGCATGGTGGGCCAGCAAGGTCAACAGCCCCGGATCGCCGGGACCGGCGCCAACCAGCCACACCGTGCCGGGGTCGATATCGGGAAATCCGCTCATTTGCTCCACGGCATGATGGGAACGCTGGAAATGGCGTTCTTGGGCGAGCCTTCGATCACCCGGTCGGAATAGACCAGATAGACCAGCACGTTGCGCTTCTTGTCCAAAAAGCGCACCACCTGCATGGTCTTGAACAGCAAGGACGTGTCTTGCTTGAAGACGGTTTCGCCGTTCTTGAATTCCTTGACGATGCTGATCGGCCCCACTTGGCGGCAGGCGATCGAGGCGTCCGAAGGATCTTCGGCCAGTCCCAACCCACCCGAAATGCCGCCTTGCTTGGCGCGGCTGAGATGGCAGGTCACGCCATCGACCTTGGGGTCGTCGAAGGCCTCGATGACGATCTTGGAATTGGGTCCCAGGAATTTGAAGACCGTGCTGACTTCGCCAATTTCCTCGGCTTGGGCGGGAAGGGCCATAAGCAGCAGACCGGTAAGCAGGGGAAGGGTTTTCATGTTCATCTCAGTGTTTGCGGTTGTGGGCGACAGCATTCAATATAGGCACAAATGAGCCAAATGCGAAAAGGATGGACGACAGGGGCATGCGCGGCGGCGGCGGCCAAGGCGGCGGCGACCTTTCTGCGGACGGGCCAATGGCCCGATCCGGTGACGATTCGCCTACCCAAGGGCGTTCAGGCACAATTCCATCTGGCGGCCACGGAAGGCGGGGCGGGATGGGCCATGGCGGGTGTGGTCAAGGATGCGGGCGACGATCCAGACGTGACCCACGGTGCCTTGATCCTGGCACGAGTGGAGCAAGGGCCGCCCGGTTGCGGACTTATCTTCAAGGCGGGCCAAGGGGTGGGGGTGGCGACATTGCCGGGCCTGCCCATCGCCATCGGAGAGCCTGCCGTCACGCCCGGCCCGCGCGCCCAGATCGCTGCGAATCTGGCCGAATTCGGCCAAGATTTCATCGTCACCCTGTCCATTCCAGGCGGCGAGGCGTTGGCGAAGCAGACCATGAATGCGCGCCTGGGCGTTGTGGGCGGGCTGTCGATCCTGGGCACGACCGGGGTGGTGACGCCTTATTCCAACGCCGCTTGGATTGGCGCCGTTCACCGCGCCGTCGATGTGGCCAGGGCGAACGGTCTGGATCACGTCGCCGGGGCTACTGGCGACGCTTCCGAGCGGGCGGTTGGCGAGTTTCACGGACTGAACGAGCGGGCCTTGATCGATATCGGCGGCTTTGCGGGCGCTTTCTTGAAATATCTAAGACGCAACCCCGTGCGGCGCGTCACGCTGGCGGGCGGATTTGCCAAAATGTCGAAGCTGGCGGCGGGGGGGCTTGACCTGCATTCCAAGCAAAGTTCGGTCGATGTGGCTTTTCTGGCGGGATTGGCGGGCGATTCCGCTGTTTCGGCCAGGATCGCCAAGGCCGTCAGCGCCGCGCAGGCGCTGGAACTGGCGCAAGGTTATCCCCTGGGTCAACGGGTGGCGGAGCGAGGACTGCTTGCGGCGCGAGCCGCGCTTTCAAGAAGCGATGTCCTTATGGATGTGTTGGTGGTGGATCGCGCTGGAAGGGTGATCGGCCATGCGTCCTAGGCTGCTTATCCTGGGCGGCACGGCGCAAGCGGCGGAACTGGCCCGCAGGATCGACGGCGATATTGGTCTGATCAGCTCGCTGGCCGGACGGATGATCACGCTGCCCGATTTGCCGGGCCGTTTGCGCGTGGGCGGCTTTGGCGGGGCCGACGGGCTGGCGGCCTATCTAAGGGACGAGCGAATCGGGGCGGTGATCGACGCCACGCATCCTTTCGCCAGGAACATCTCGGCCCATGCCGAGCAGGCTTGCCAGCGACAGCGGGTGCCGCTGTTGACGCTTGCGCGCCCGCCCTGGCTGCGCGACGCCGCCGATGTTTGGATTTTCGCCGATGACATGGCCGCGGCGGCGGCCTTGATGCCGACGCTCGGCACGCGCGCCTTTCTGACCATCGGCCGCATGGAGTTGGATGCGTTTAGGCAGGTGGAGCAGGTTTGGTGCCTTGTGCGCCTGATCGACAAGCCCGAACGCGCCTTGCCGAAAAACTGGCAACTGGTGCTGGGCCGTCCGCCCTTTTCGGAACAAGACGAGATCCGATTGATGCAAGAGCGCAAGATCGATCTGCTGGTGACCAAAGCCAGCGGCGGCGACGCGACCTTTGGCAAGATCGCGGCGGCGCGCGCTTTGAAGATTCCCGTTCTGATGATCAAGCGGCCCAGGGAAAGCGGCGCTGCGCAAGCCAGCACGGTTGACGAGGCGCTGACCTGGATCGCCGATCAGCTCTTGCGTTAGACCACCTGAACCTGGGCGCGCATCTTGTCATGTCCCGGCCCGCAATAGGTCGAGCAGAAGATGAAATAGCGGCCCGGTTTGCGGAACGTGAAGCTGCGTTCGAGGACTTCGCCCGCCGTCAGGCTGATGGGGCCGTATTCGCTGGGCTTGATCCAAACGCCGTGCGGAATGTCGCCCGCCATGATCTGGAAACGATAGGCCACATTCTTTTTCAGTTCCAGCGAGGCCGGCGTGAAGGTAAAACGCTTGAGCAAAAGCAAAACATCGGTGGATGCGCCTGCCTTGGGCTGGACGGAGCCGTCCTCCAGGCTGTTCTGCTCGATGAACTTCTTGACCCTGGCCTCGAATTCCAAGACCGTCGGCGTGCCTTCGACGCTGACCGGTTCCGGCAGTGGGGCATCATTGTCGTCGGCGCTCAAAAGGCCGCTGGCGCCCAGCATGCCCGCACCCAGCGACGCCAAAAAGGTTCGCCTGTTCAGATACAGCGAATTCATGACCGTTCCTTCCATCTCCCATGCCGCCATTTGGCGGCCAGCCCCTTGTTTGTCGGGGCCTTCTTCCCATGAGCTATAATAAGTATAACCCACAGTCTGAACGCAAGATGAATGATCAAGATGGGGGGGGGGCGACGCCCTTGCGAAATTCCGTGCTGAAATCGGCGGCATAGAGACGGCTTTCGGTGAAGTCGCCGTTGCCCAGCACGCGCCCAACGAGCACCAGCGCGGTTTTGGCGATGCCAGCCTGCTTCATTTTGGCGCGGATGTCCGAAAGCGTTCCGCGCACGATTTGCTGGTCGGGCCAACTGGCGCGGTAAACCACCGCCACCGGGCAATCGGCGCCATAAAGCGGGGTCAGCGTTTCCACGACATGCGCCAGATTGGCCGCCGACAGGTGCAAGGCCAGGGTGGCCCCGCTTTTGCCAAGCGTCGCCAAATCCTCGCCCTCGGGCATCGATGAGGACTTGACCGCCGTGCGGGTCAGAATCACGGTTTGCGACACGTCGGGCAGCGTCAGTTCCATATTCAGGGCGGCGGCGGCGGCGGCGAAGCTGGGCACGCCGGGCGTTACGTCATAAGGAATGCCCAGCGCATCCAGTCGGCGCATCTGTTCGGCGATGGCGCCGTAAAGCGACGGATCGCCCGAATGCACGCGCGCCACATCCAGCCCCTTGGCGTGGGCGGCTTGCATCTCGGCGATTGTTTCGTCCAGGTTGAGTTTGGCGCTGTCAATGACGCGGGCGTCTTTGGGCGCTTCGGCGACCACTTCGGCGGGCACCAGCGATCCTGCGTACAGAATTACCGGACAAGCGCGGATAAGGTTAAGCCCACGCACCGTGATCAAATCGGGCGCTCCGGGTCCGGCGCCAATGAAATGAATGGTCATGGCTGGCTGCCCTTGCGATGTTTTCCTGCATAGCCTCGGGGCGTGTAAACCCGTGTCTGGCCGCCATGCGTGACGATGCGGGTTTCCGAATTGCCGATCAGCACGATCGACAGCATGTCGGCCTTGTCGGGCCCTAAATCTGAAAGCGGGAAAATATCCAGCCGCTCGTCGTCGCGCCCCAAATTGCGCGCCACCATCACCGGCGTCGTGGCCGGTCGTTCCTTGAGCAGGATGTCCCTGGCCTCGACGATCTGTTCGCGCCGTTTCTTGGAGACGGGATTGTAAAGGGCCAGCGCGAAATCGCCCTCGGCTGCGGCCTTTAGGCGCTTGCGGATCGTGTCCATCGGCGTCAGCAGATCGGACAGCGAGATCACGCAGAAATCGTGATTGAGCGGAGCGCCCGCCCTGGCAGCCGCCATCAGAAGGGCGCTTAGGCCCGGCACTACCTCGATGCCGATGCGCCGCCAGTCGGGCCGCTTGTCGCCCTCGCGCTCCAGCAGTTCGAAAACCAGCGTGGACAGGGCATAGATGCCCGCATCGCCGGAGCAGACCAGCGAAACGGTGCGCCCCTCGGCCGCCAGCTCGATGGCTTGGCGCACGCGGTCTTCCTCGGCCCCCATCGTGCCGTCATGCCTGCGCTGGTGGGGCGCGATCAGGTCGGTGATCAGGTCGAGATAAAGCCCGTAGCCGACCAGATCGGTAGACAAGGCAAGGGCACGACAGGCATCCGGCGTGCGAAACTCGGCCGCTCCGGGACCGATACCGACCACGAATAAATGACCTTGCGCCTTGCCCACCTGATCCGGCTGGATCGGTTGCGGCGAGCGGGCGACGGCGGCGGTGGCTTGGCTTGTTTTAGACTTGGGCACGATCAACTCCGATAAGGTTCCTGCTGCGGCCAGGGCGGCCCCTTCGGCCACGCCGTGACAGCCGGTTTCGCGAAAAACCACGTCTGACGGATTTTGCAGGCGTGGGGTTAGGGCTTCCAATTCATCCGGCGCAAAGAAGCGGGCCGGAACGTTCAGGCTGCGGGCCAGTTCATGCATGGCTCGTTCGTCGGCTTTCAGATCGAGGCTGGCAACGCAAGCGACGGCGCTTTGCGACAATCCCGCGCTGGCCAGCGTCTCCTTGGCGTGCGCGATCAACTTCTCGGGCGCCAGATTGCGCTCGCAGCCGACGCCCAGGGCCAGAATGGGCGGATGCAAGATCAGGTCGCGGCCCGGATCGGCGATATGGCGTTCGGTGACGCGCACGCATAAATCGCTCTGCGGCGAGAACAGTTGCGCATCAAGCCAATTCGCCAGCTTCATCGGATCGTCAAGGCGCACCTTCTCGCCCGCCAGCAATGCGGCGGCGATGGCCTTGGCGGCTTCGGGGTTGGCCAGATTCCAGCCGGGCGGCGGATCGTCGAGCGCCATGGCTAGGCGCGTGTCGCCCGAAGTGGTGATGGCGGCATGAAGCTCCAGAATGCCAGCGATTTGCAGGGCCAGTTTGTTGGCGCCCGCATGGCCGCCCAGCAGCGGCACGACGGAGGTTGCCGACACTGCGATCAGCGGCGGCTCGGCCCGCTTGTCTGAAAGAAAGGGGGCTACGGCGCGAATTAGGATTCCCGAGGCGCAGAATCCGACGATGGCCGCGCCGGATTGAAATAATTGCGCCAGATGCGTCATGGCATCGGAAAAGGCGACGTCGCAAACCGCAACGCGCTTAGCCAGTCCATGCAGTTCCGCTTCGGGCAGCAGGGTTTTCAGGCGGCCAGCCTGGGCGGCGGCCCGTTCGTCAAGAACGGCAAGAACGATCCGCTGTCTCATGAGCGAACCAGGACCATGGCGAAATAGACGCCGCCCTTGGCGATGGCCTGATCCAAGGTCAGGCATTGTTCATGCGCTTGGCTGGCCCGCTCGACATAGCGCGCCTTGTCCAATCGGTTCAGGCGCAAAAGCACGCGGCGAATTTTATCAAGATGGCGTCCCACCTTGAACAGGCAGGCCGTCTGCGTGCCTGCGATCAAGCGTTCAAGCTCCTCCTCGCTGCGGCTGGCGGGGATGAGCAGCACGGCTTCGTCCTGAACGGCCAGCGGCATCAGGGCGGCGGCGGCGGAAGCCATGGGCGAAGAGATGCCGGGCACCACCTGCACGTCAAAGCGGTCGCCCAGACGTTCCATCAAATAAATGAAGCTGCCGAACAGCAAGGGATCGCCCTCGCACAGAACGGCGACATCGCGCCCTTCCTCGAGGTGTTTGGCGATTTCGACGGCGCCAGCGTCATAGGCGGCATTGGCGGAATCGCGATCCAGGCTCATTTCCATGCGAAGCGGTATTTCGACGCGCCCCGCTGGGATCAAGTCGCCTACAATCGAGCGCGCCAACCCTTCGCCCTGCATCGGCGCAGGATAGGCGATGACGAGCGCTTCCTTCAAAAGGCGCGCCGCCTTCAGCGTGATCAGTTCGGGATCGCCCGGACCTACTCCTATTCCGATCAGTCTAGCCACGCTTCACTCCGCAATACTGCGTCACCGGTATGGCGGGTTTCCAAACCTTGAAGGCGCCGACGGATTCCAGATAGTCGATGGACAGGCGAACGAGATCGCCGCCTTGCTGGGCGTGCCAAGCGAAAAGATAGGCTTCGCCTTCCAGCGTCGCCGCATTGGCGACCAGCCGCCCGCCGGGCTTCAGCGCCGCCCAGGCGCTTTCCAGAACGCCGGGAACGGAAACGCCGCCGCCGACGAAGACGGCATCCGGGGCTTCCTTTCGCTCCTTCAGAATGTCGGGCGCAGAGCCGGTGACGATTTCCAAATGCGGCACGCCCAGCGACAGCGCGTTGCGTCCGATGCGTCCGGCGCGCTCGGCGTTCTTCTCGAAGGCAACGGCGGCGGCGGATGGAGCGGCGCGCAGAAATTCGATGGCGATCGATCCGGCTCCGGCACCAATATCCCACAGCAACTGTCTGGGCAGGGGGGCAAGCATGGACAGCGTGGCGGCGCGAATATGGCGTTTGGTGATCTGGCCGTCATGCTCGAACATGTCGTCCGGCAGGCCGGGCGCTCGCGACGCCAGTCGCGCCTCGGGGCCAGCCACGCAATCGATGGCGATGACGTCAAGGCCAAGGCCCGGCTTGATCCCCGTCACAATGCGTTCTTTGGTGCCGCCCAGATGCGACAGCACGGTAACCAAGCTGTCGCCAAAACCGTGGCGGCGCAAAAGATCGCCGATTTTCAAGGGGGTGAATTCGTCATTGCCCAAAGCGAGGATTTTCTGTCCCGGCGCCAGATGCAGCGCCAGATTTTCCAGGGGCCTTCCGTGGACGGTCAGGCAAAGCGTGTCTTGCAAGGGCCAGCCCAGGCGGGCGGCGGCCAAGGAAAAGGCGCTGGGCGTCGGCACCACGAATAGGCGCTCTGGGCCGAACCGCTTGGCCAGGGTGGCGCCCAGTCCGAACCACATGGGATCGCCGCTGGCCAGCACCACCAGATCGTGCTCGGCATTCGCCTCGATGGCCGCCACGGTTTCTTCCAGCGTCGTCCATTCGATGCGCTTCGCAGGTCCGTCGGGGATCATGCTCAGATGACGCCAGCCGCCGACGATGACCTTCGCGTTCTCGACAAGCGCGCGCGCCGCCGGTTTCAGGCCCACCAATCCGGCCTCGCCGATTCCGACGATGGCGATGCGATCACTCATGCTCCCCCCTCGGGTCCGCTCAGCGCGTTAAGTGCAGCCGCCGCCATCGGGCTGCCGCCGCGCCGCCCTTTAAGCGTTGCGAAAGGCACGCCCAGATGATGCTGAATCAGTGCGTCTTTCGATTCTGCGGCGCCGATGAATCCCACCGGAAAGCCCAGGATCAGGGCGGGGCGAAAGCCCTCGGCGACCAGTTCCAGCAGGCGGAACAGGGCGGTTGGCGCGTTGCCGATGACGCAGATGGCGCCGTTCAGGCGTGGCTTCCAGAAATCGACTGCCGCCGCTGAGCGGGTGGTCTTCATCTGGCCAGCCAGTTCCTTCACGCCGTCGTCATACAGGGTGCAGATCACGTCGTTGCCCTGAAGCCTGTTCTTGATGATGCCCGACATCACCATGGCGCAATCGGCAAAAATCGGCGCGCCTTTCGAAAGTGCCGCCATTCCCGCTTGCGCCGCGTCTGGCGAACAGACGAAATGGGAAGCGATGTCCGGCGAGGCGGTGGCGTGCACGATGCGCAGCAGAATAGGTTGGTTGTCTTGAGATACGCCGCTCAAATCCGTCTCGGCCCGAATCGCCTTGAAGGATTGCCGGTAGATTTCCGCCCCGTCCTTCACATAGTCCATCAGCGCTTGCCGTGATGCGGGTTGAAATGTCCGTGACCATGGTCGTGATCGTGGCCGTGATGCGGTTCGTGGGCGTGTCCCTTGTGGTGGCCGTGACCGTGACCATGGTCATGCTCGTCATGGTCGTGATCGTGGTGGCGATGTTCTTCGTCGGTGCCGATGCCGCGCACATGATGGTGGTGCCCGGCCTGCTGCACGCCCTTGTCCTTTTCGTAACCGATGATCTGCTCGCGGTATTTGCACAGTTGGCAGTTCATGGCGCCTTCGCCCTTGTCGGTTTCGCGAATGCGCTCGATGAAGGCATCGACGACCAGTGGGTGATCGTCCAGGTAATGCGCCTTGATGAATTCGATCTGCGCGAACTGCGCCGCCACTTCGGCCGTCTGCTCGTAGATGCGCTTGACCAGCACGCCGGTGAACAGGAAGTAGGGGAAAACCAGATAGCGTCTGAAACCCAGCTTGACGACCCGGTTCAGGCATTCGTCCACCCTGGGATGGGCGACGCCCGAAAAGGCCACCTCGGTCCAGCCGAAGCCCATGCCCTCGCCCAACATGCGCGCCACCTTGGCGACGTTGGAATTGGCGTCCGAATCGTTGGTGCCGCGCCCGACCACGACAAGGCAGGTCTCTTCGCGCGGCACATCGTGATGGGCATGCTGTTCGGCGGCGTGGATGCGTTCCTGGGCGGCTTTCAGCAAAAGGGGCGTAATCGCCAACTCGCGGCCCATGACGATGGGGGTTTCTGGGTGGTCAGCGGCGAAACTGTTGATCTCCCAGGGCAGGTCGTTCTTGACATGTCCGGCGGCGAACAGCATGCCGGGAATGGCCAGGATGCGTTCGCACCCCTTTTCCAGCAGCAGTTCAAGGCCTTCGCGGATGATCGGGCGGGCGAATTCCAGATAGCTGCCCGCCACCTCATATTCGGGCAAACGGGGGGCCAGCTTGGTCACCAGACGCTCGATTTCGTCGATGGCTTCCGGATCGCGGCTGCCATGGCCGCAAATCATGATACCGGTTCTTGCCATATCCGAAGTCCTTTCGCTATTTTACACAAATGTTTTCACTGATCGCTTCCGGTCCCCATGCGGTGGACCCTTTGCTACTCATCCTGGCCGCGCTGGCGTTGGACGCCCTGTTGGGCGACAGCCCGCTTGTCTTTCGCATTCTGCCCCATCCGGTTAAGATTGTCGGCAGTCTTGCCGGGTTTCTCGAGAAAAAACTGAACCGGCCGCGCCGCCATGCCATGGACCGGGCGTTCAGGGGCTTCGTTTTGCTGATGCTGATGGTGGGTCTGGCCCTGGCGGCGGGAATCGGGGTGGAGAAGGTCAAGCAGAGTTTCGTCTATGGCTGGGTGCTGGAACTGGCCTTGGCCTGGATGCTGATCGCCCAACGCTCCTTGTTCGAACATGTGCTGGCGGTGAGCCGCGCCTTGAAAACCAAGGGGTTGACGGGCGGGCGCGAGGCGGTGTCGCATATCGTGGGCCGCGATGTCAAGCAGTTGGACAAGCATGGGGTGGCGCGCGCCGCCGTGGAATCCTGCGCCGAGAATTTCGGCGACGGGGTGGTGGCGCCGGTTTTCTGGTATGTGCTGCTGGGCGTGCCGGGGCTTCTTTTGTACAAGACCGTCAACACGCTGGACAGCATGATCGGCCACAAGACCGAACGCTACCGCGCCTTCGGCGTCACCTCGGCCAGGCTGGACGATCTGATGAACCTGATACCGGCCAGGCTTTCCGGCCTGCTGTTCGTGCTGGCCGCCTTTTTCGTGCCCACGGCTAATCCGTTCAAATCCTTTTGGGTGATGGTCCGCGACGCCAGGAAACACCGCTCGCCCAATGCCGGATGGCCGGAAGGGGCGATGGCGGGGGCTTTGGGCCTGTCTTTGTCGGGGCCGCGCCATTATCCGGAAGGCCCCAGCAACGAGCCTTGGATCGGCAGGGAGTTGCGCGCGCGGGCCACTCAGCAAGACATCCGCCGCTCGCTGTACATGCTGGCGGTCGGCTGTTTCCTGAATGCCGTGCTGGTGGGCGGCTTGTGGCTTTTGCTCAAGGGCGGGCAACTGAACCTGACCTTTCCCTGGCAATTGTAAGCAGCAGATCGAGATCGAGATGGGCCGCCAGATGGAGGGCCAGCTTGTCGAGCGTGCTTTCGATCAGAACGGAATGATCCAGCGTCGAGGACAGATTCAGGAATCGGCGCCTGAAGCCGTTAGCTTGGAACAATCCATGCAGATAGCAGCCCATGACCAGCCCATCTTTCGAGACCGCGCCGTCGGGACCGTGGGGCAGGTCCAGCATGGGCCTGTCGCCGTCGGGACCATGGCTGCGCCCCATGTGGATTTCATAGCCGGTGACGATTTCATCGTTGACGCGGGCCGTGCCCGTCACTTCGCGGGTGATCTTGTCTGGCGTCATTTCGGTGTCGATCTCAAGCAGGCCAAGGCCCTGGCTGTCGCCCGGCTCGCCCTCAAGCCCCAAGGGGTCGCAAACCTTGCGGCCCAGCATCTGATAGCCGCCGCATAGGCCCAGCACGGGCTTTTGGCGGCGCAAATGCGCCTTGATGTCGATATCCCAGCCCTGCTCGAACAGGAATGCCAGATCGGCCCGGGTGGCCTTCGAGCCGCCCAGCAAAATCCAGTCGGCGCTGGCCGGGATCGGCTGGCCGGGTTCGACGAAAATCAGCGAAACCTCCGGCTCGGCCAGCAGGGGATCGAAATCGTCGAAGTTGGATAAGCGGGGCAGTTTGGGCACCGCGATCACGATCTTGCCCTTTTGGTCTTTGCCGCCCAATTGATCCAGCCCCATGGCGTCCTCGGCGGGCAGGAATTTGGCTTGGGCGAACCAGGGAATCAGGCCCAGGGCTTGCCAGCCCGTTCGCTTGGCGATCTCGGTCATGCCGCTTTCGAACAACCGGGCGTCGCCCCTGAACTTGTTGATCATGAAGCCTTTGACCAGAGCGCGCTCGGCATCGGACAGCAAGGCGTGCGTGCCCACGATCTGGGCGATCACGCCGCCGCGGTCGATGTCGCCCGCCAGCAACACCGGCACATTGGCGGCCAGGGCGAATCCCATATTGGCGATGTCGGATGCGCGCAGATTGATTTCGGCGGCACTGCCCGCCCCTTCCACCAGCACAAGGTCCGCTTCCCGGCTCAACAGGTCGAAACTGTCCAGCACCTGGGGCAACAATTTGGGCTTCAGGCTTTGATAATCCAGCGCCCCCGCATTGCCGATCACTTGGCCTTGCACCACCACTTGCGCGCCCACCTCGGTCTGCGGCTTAAGCAGAACCGGATTCATGTGTTTCGACGCAGCGACGCCCGCCGCCCTGGCCTGCAAAGCCTGGGCGCGACCGATCTCGCCGCCATCTTGCGTCACGGCGGCGTTGTTCGACATGTTCTGCGGCTTGAAGGGCCGCACGCTAAGGCCCCGATTGGCGAAAGCGCGGGCAAGGCCCGCCACCAGCAGCGATTTGCCGGTATCCGATCCGGTGCCTTGAATCATCAGGGCAGGGGTGGCGTTGGCCCGGCGCATCAGAATTCGATGCCCGCCTGGGCCGCAACGCCTTGTTTGAACGGGTGCTTGACCAGCGTCATCTCGGTGACCAGATCGGCCATCTCGATCAGTTCTGCGGGCGCTCCACGTCCGGTGATCACCACATGCGTCATGGGCGGGCGGGCGGCCAGCGCTTCTAGCACCTCTGCCACCGGCAAGGTGGCGTCGCGCAGCAAGATATTCAATTCATCTAAAATAATCATACCATAGTTTGAATTGCTTATGTGCTGCTTGGCAACCCCCCAGGCCCTACTCGCGGCCAGAATATCCTTCTCGCGGTCCTGGGTCTCCCAGGTGAAGCCCTCGCCCAGGGCCTGGATTTCAAGCTGGGGGGCGAAGCGTTCCAGGATATGGCGTTCGGCGGTATCTCGCTTGCCCTTCACGAACTGGATGATCGAAACCCTCATGCCGTGGCCAAGGGCGCGGATGGCTAGGCCCAGCGCCGCCGTGGTCTTGCCCTTGCCCGGCCCGGTATGAACGATGATCAGTCCCTTTTCCTGCGTCTTGCCCGCCATCATCTTGTCGCGGGCCGCCTTCTTGCGGGCCATGCGGTCGTGATGGGAGAGGGAGGCAGAGTCGGTTTCTGTCATCATTTTTCCTCCAACAATTCCCGCACGTCGTTGGCGAAAGGATGCCACAGTTCGCGGTCGATGGCTTCCTGGAAGCGGGCCTGCATTTCCGAAAGCGCCGCCGGATTGTGTTCTTCAATGAAAGCGCGCACGGCATCGTCTCGCAAATAGGCGTCGAACAGGGCGTCGAAATGATGGTCGGAAACGCAGCGGGCGGTGGCGGCGAAGGCGAACAGATAATCGACCGTCGCCGCCATTTCGAAAGCCCCCTTATAGCCGTGGCGCATCACGCCGCGTATCCATTTCGGATTGACGGCGCGCCCTCTGACCACGCGGGCCAGTTCCTCTTGCAGCGTGCGGATGCGGGGCGTTTCGGGCCTGGAATGGTCGGGATGATAGATGGCGGGCTGGACGCCGCTTAAGTTGCGCACCGTTGCCGCCAAGCCGCCTTCGAACTGGTAGTAATCGTCCGAATCCAACAGATCATGTTCGCGATTGTCTTGGTTCTGGATCACGGCCTCGACCTTGGAAAGCCGGTTTTCGAACAAGTCGCGGGCGGCCTCGCCCTCGGCCCCGCCGCCATAAGCATAGCCGCCCCAGGCCAGATAGGCGTTGGCCAGATCGCCATCGCCCTGCCAGCCTTTCTCGTCGATCAGGGCTTGCAGGCCAGCCCCATAGGCTCCCGGCTTCGATCCGAAGACGCGGCTGGCGGCAAGGCGCATCGAACTTTCCTGATCCCATCCCGTGCCCTGCAATATCGCGGCTTCGGATTTCGTGCTTGCCGCCAGCGGGTTCATCGTTTCGGGTTCGTCAAGAGCCGCCACGGCGCGCACCGCGCTATCGACCAGATCGATCAGGCCGGGGAAAGCGTCGCGGAAAAAACCCGAGACGCGCAAGGTGATGTCGATGCGTGGCCGGTCCAAAACCGACAGGGGCAGAATCTCGAAACCAGAAACGCGACCCGAGCCGCTGTCCCAACAAGGCCGCACCCCCATCAGCGCCAGGGCCTGGGCCACATCGTCGCCGCCGGTGCGCATGCAACTGGTTCCCCAGGCCGACAGCGCCATCGCCTTGGGCCAGTCGCCATGATCTTGCAGATGGCGCTCGATCAGCAGGCTTGCCGATTTCCAGCCCAGATGCCAGGCGGCTGGCGTGGGCAAGGAGCGCGTATCGACCGAGTGGAAATTGCGCCCGGTGGGCAAAACGTCGGGCCGCCCGCGCGTAGGCGCACCCGATGGGCCGGGCGGCACGAAGCCCCCCCGCAGCCCATGCAGCAGGTTCTTGATCTCTTGGCGTCCACAGGCGTCCAGCGCCGGTCCCAGCGCCGTTTCGATCTCGCAAAGAACGGTCTGCGTATGTGTCCAGGCGGCATCGCAAACCCGTTCGCCGCCAATCAACTGGCGGGCCAAAGCCTCCAACCGTTCCACCGTGTCGCCCGCCGTGCGCCAGGACTGGGGCAGAAGATCGGCCAGAATGGCGGGTTTGGGGCCGGTCCAATCATCGGCGAAGGCGCAGTCCAACGGGTCGAAGCCCAGACCCAGATCGTCCGACAGGGTGCGCAGAATCGACGCCTTGCCCAGCCTGGGGGTGCGCGCCAGCGAGACCAGAAGGTCGATGCGCTGATCGCCCTGGGGCGACTGGCCGAAAATGTGCAGCCCATCGCGGATTTGCAGCTCCTTGATGTCGCACAGATGGGCATCCAGTTTTTTCAGCGCCACATCGGTGGGATCGTCTGTTTTGATGGCGCAATCATCGTCCAGCCCCAGCCGTCTGGCGTGCGACAGGATATCGGTCGCCAGAACGGGCAGGCGTCTGGGGTCAAGGCCCGCCGCCTCGGCATATTCATCGACCAACTGCTCAAGTTCTTGCAACGCGCCGTAGCTTTCGGCGCGGGTCAGCGGCGGGGTCAGGTGATCGATGATCACGGCATGGCTGCGGCGCTTGGCCTGTGTGCCCTCGCCGGGATCGTTGACGATGAAGGGATAGAAATGCGGAACAGGCCCCAGGATGGCCTGCGGAAAACAGGCGGGCGAGAGGGCCAGCGCTTTTCCGGGCAACCATTCCAGATTGCCGTGTTTGCCCAGGTGAATCACGGCATGGGCCTTGAAACTGTCGCGCAGCCAAGCATAAAAGGCCAGATAGCCGTGCGGCGGGACAAGATCGGGCGAATGATAGCTGGATGCGGGATCGATATTGTATCCCCTGGCCGGCTGCACGCCGATGGCGACATGGCCCAACCAATGGATGCCCAAGGCGAAACCGCCGCAGGACAGTTCGCCGGGCATGAAAAACGGATCGGTTTCGGGGGAACCCCACTTGTTGAGAACGGCGTCCTGCACCGCCTGGGGCAAGGCATGGAAGAAAGACAGATAATCGGGCAGGGGCAGGTTCTCGCCGCCTTGCCTTGGCTTGCTTAAATCGTTGGTGGGACCGGCCAGCAGGAAGCGCATCAAGGATTGCGGATCTTCGGGGGCGTTGCCGACGTCATAACCGACGGACCGCAAGGCTTTCAGGATTTCGCAGGCCGAGGCGGGCGTATCCAGTCCAACGCCGTTGCCAAGCCGTCCGTCGCGGTTGGGATAATTGGCAAGAATGATGGCGATGCGCCGATCGGCTGCTTGGGTCTTTTGCAGCCGCACCCAACCGGCGGCCAGTTGGCTTGCGTGCGAAATGCCGTCGTCATGCGCCACATGGCGCACCATGTCGCATTGGGTGGCCGCATCGCGGGGCGACATGTCCTTGAACGAAATGGCGCCCGCCAGAATGCGCCCGTCGATTTCGGGCAGGGCGACGCTCATGGCAATATCGCGGGCGGGCAGTCCCCTGGTTCCCTCTTGCCAGTCGGCATGGCTGGACGAGGCCAGAACGGTTTGCAAGATGGGAACGTCGCAAGCCGCCAGGGGGTCGCTTCCCGCCTCGCCCAAGGCAAAGCCGGTGGCGTTCAGGATGATGGCTGGCGGATATTGGTTCAGGAGCGATTCGATCAAACCGGCGGCCAGCGGGTCTTTCAGGCTGGTGGCGAAGATCGGCAGGGGATCAAGGCCGCGCTGCTGCAGAGCCGTCGTCAAAGCGGCGATGGGCGCCGTGTCGCCGCTTTGCGACAGCGCTCGGTAAAACAAGATCGCCGCCTTGGGCGCATCTTGCCTCCAATGCGGCGCAATCTTGTCTGGCGTGGTTTCGCCCAATCCCGGCCACCAGCAGCCCGCGGGCGGCAAGGGTTTCGGCTCCCGCCAGTCGGTTTGGCGGCCCATCAGCGATGCGGCGTAAAGCAGGCATTGGCGCGCATTGGCTTGGCCGCCCTGGGCCAGATAATCGTGCAGCCGGGACAAGACGTCGGGCGGCAAGGTTGAAAAGGCCGCCAGTTCCTCATCGGGCTTGGCGTCGCCCGCCAGCAAGGCCAGCTTGATATTGTGCCGCTTGGCCAGGGCCGACAATTGTTCAACCCCGTAGGGCCAATAAGCATGACCGCCCAGCAGGCGCGCCACGATCAGCTTGGCGTGTTTGAGAACGCTGTCGGCATAAAGATCGACCGACATCGGATGGGCAAGGCGTGAAATATTGGCCAGCCGCAGGTCGGGCGCATCGACGCCCAGGCCTGCCTGGGCCTGGGCCAACAGGGCCAGTTCGGCATCGGCCATGGACAGCACCACCAAAGGGGCTGGAGACTGTTCCAGATCAACGGCCTGACTGCCGTCGTCGATCAGTCCGGCCTCGGCGGCGAGAAGATGCATCGATCAGTCCGAAAGAGCGGCAAGAATGGCGGCGCTATCCAGCCCTTTCTGGCCGATCACCACCAGACGGCTGGCGCGTCGCTCGGCCTCGTTCCAGGGGCGGTCGAAATATCGTTCGATCCGCATGCCAACCCCTTGCAGGGCCAAGCGCATCGGCTTGCCCGGCACGTCCAGGAAACCCTTCACGCGCAAGATGTCGTGCGTTGCGATGGCCGATTTCAGTTTCGCTTCCCAATCGTCCAAGTTGGCGATGGCGCCCAGCTCGACGATGAAACTCTCGAAGTCCTCGTGATCATGCTCGTCCATGGCGTCGTGCAGCGAGGGCCTGGCCGCCAAATCGTCCTCGGCCGCCGCCGACAGGCCCAACAGGATTTCAGGGGCGATATTGCCTTGATGCGTGGCGACCAGCTTGACGCCTTGGCGCAAGCGCGCCTTCAAGTCGCTGGTCAGGGTGGCAAGCGTTTGTGCGTCCATCAAGTCGGTCTTGTTCAGCAGCACCAGGTCCGAACAGGCCAACTGGTCCGAGAACACTTCGTCGAGCGGATTCTCGTGGTCGGGCTTTGCCATTTCTTCGGGCGAGGAGGCGAAGCGGCCCGCCGCCACGGCGGGGCCATCGACCACCGTCACCACGCCATCCACCGTGGCCTTTGTTTTGATGCCGGGCCAGCCGAAGGCCTTGACCAGCGGCTTGGGCAAGGCCAGGCCCGATGTTTCGACCAGGATATGTTCGGGCGGTTGGGCGCGCTCGATCAGCTTGGTCATGGCGGGCAGGAAATCGTCGGCCACCGTGCAGCACAAACATCCATTGGCCAGTTCCACGATGTCGTCTTCCAAGCAGGCGGCGTCGCCGCAGGCCAGCAGCAACTCGCGATCCACGCCGACATCGCCGAATTCATTGACCACCAAGGCGATGCGCCGCCCGTTCGCATGGCTCATCAGATGGCGGACCAAGGTGGTCTTGCCAGCGCCCAGAAAGCCGGTGATCACGGTAACGGGTATTTTTCTCATAAGTTTCCTTTCAAGACCATCGGCAGACCGGCGGCGACGAAGACCACGCGGTCGGCAATGGCGGCGATTCTTTGATTGACCAATCCCGCTTGGTCGCGAAAGCGGCGCGCCAGCGCATTGTCGGGCACGATTCCCAGCCCCACTTCGTTCGACACCAGAGCCGTATCTTGCGAGCGCGCTTGCAGGGCAACGGCGACATCCTCCACCTCAAAGGCGGCATCGCGCCCGGCCAGCAACAGGTTGCTGGTCCACAAGGTCAGGCAATCGACCAGGGCGGGCTTGTCTTGCGAGCGAAGGGCGTCCGCCAGATCGAAGGGGGCTTCCAGCGTCGTCCAGCAAGCGCCCCGCCTGTTTCGGTGCAGATCGATGCGCGCTTGCATTTCCTGGTCCAGTATCTCGGCGGTGGCGATGTAAAGCCCGCCTTGCAAGAACAGCGATTCCGCGAAGGCGCTTTTTCCGGAACGCGCGCCGCCCAACACCAGCGTGATCATGGGAACAACCGTTCATTGACGCAGCCGATCCGCCAGCCGTGCGTCGTTCTGTCCAGACGGGTGAGGCCCAAGTTCTCGATTTCGAAGGCCTGCGCCTTCAAAGGGTCGAGCGACAGGGCATGGGCCAGGGCGGCGCGGATGGTGCCGCCATGCAGCACCGCCACGATGTCGCCGTTTCCGATTTCGTCGCTCAAACGTTCAAGCGCACGCGCCGTGCGTTCGATCTGCTGGACGAAGGATTCGCCGCCGGGCGGCGCGTTGCGGGCGAAATCCGACCAGAAGGCGCGCCCTTCCGGGCCTGCGATCTCATCCCAGCTTTTGCCCTGCCAAGCGCCGAAATTCTGCTCGGCCAGATCGGTTTCTATGTGCGTGGGCGCATAACCCAGCGCCATTGCAGTCTGGCTGGTGCGCTTCAGGTGCGAGACCACAACGGCCTTGGGTTTTGCGGGAAGGATTGATCTTGGCGAAACGGACGACACATCGGCATCGACGTCGCTCCAGCCGTTGATATGGCCCTTGGCGCCCGGAACCGGCGCGTGTCGGACAATCCACCAGCAGCAGGCGGCCTTCATGACAGTCCCGCAAACAGCACGGCGATCTCGACAACCTGGATCACGGCGCCCAGCACGTCGCCCGTATAGCCGCCGATCTGGCGCTTGGCCCAAAGCAGCATCAATCCACCGGCCAAGGCCGCATAGGCCACGGCCGCCAGGGCGGAACCGCCCAAGGCGATGAAGGCCACAAGGATGCCGGTGCTTAGAACCCAAAGGCCGACCGCGCCGTCGGGCGTGCCCGAAGTCGCCCCCAGGCCTTCGGGCTTGGCCGGGGTCGATGCCGACATGACCAAGGGGGCCGAGGCCCTGGAAACCGCTCCGGCGGCGATCAGCATCCAGCAGCCCTGGGCGGCGGGCACGGCGGCCAGCAGACTCGCGCGCAGACCGACGGAAAAAATCAGAGCCAAGCCGCCGAAAGCGCCCAGGCGACTGTCCTTCATGATCGCCAGTTTCTTGTCCCTGTCGCCCATGGCGCCGAAGGCGTCGGCGCAATCGGCCAGTCCATCTTCGTGCAATCCGCCGGTCAGCAGGATCATCGCCAGAACCGCGCACAATCCGGCAGCCAAGGGCGGCAGTTCCATCTGCTCGGCCAGCAGCAAAGCCAAGCCCCCGACCAAGCCGATCAAGGCGCCCGCCAGGGGAAATGCGCGCATGGCTTGGGCCAGCGGAACGGTTTCCCCGCTCATGGGGCCAAGCGGCAACCGGGTCAGGAACAAGACCGCAAGGCGAATGTCGCGCAAAATGTCGTTCAAGATAAAAACCTGATCTTGGTCATGGACAGGACGGGCAAGGTTATAGGAGAGTTTGCCCCCCGCCAACCGTTCATCAAGAAGGGTCTTTCATGTCCGCCCGCATCCCCGCCTCGACGCCAGACATCCTTGAAATGCTTGGCGAATTGCCTGGGCCTGGGCTTGATGCGCTTGCAAAGGCCCAGGAGAGGGAACCGCAACTGACCAAGCCGCCCGGAGCGTTGGGCCGGCTTGAGGAAATTTCCGCCTGGATGAGCGCTTGGCAAGATTGCCATCCGCCCCGCCTTGATACGCCGCGTTGCATTGTCTTTGCAGGCAATCACGGGGTTGCCGCTAGGGGCGTCTCGGCCTTTCCGCCCGAAGTCACGGCCCAGATGGTGGCCAATTTTCAGCAGGGCGGGGCTGCGATCAATCAATTGTGCTGGGCTTTCGGCGCCGAATTGATGGTGACCGCTTTGGATCTTGACCGCCCGACGGCGGATTTTACAAAAGACGCCGCGATGAGCGAGCGTGACTTCATCGACGCTTTCTGCAAAGGGATGGCGTCGGTCAAGCCGGGCACCGATTTGTTGGCCATCGGCGAAATGGGCATCGCCAATACATCGGCGGCTGCGGCGGTGGCGCATGCCTTGTTCGGGGGAGAAGCCCAGGACTGGACGGGGCCGGGCACCGGCGTTCAGGGCCAGGCACTTACCCATAAGGCCCAAGTGATTGAAGGCGCGGTGGCCTTGCACAAGCCGGGAATTCTCAACCCCATCGACGCCTTGCGCCGCTTGGGCGGGCGCGAACTGGCGGCCATGGCGGGGGCCGTTCTGGCGGCGCGCTTCATGCGCGTGCCGGTTTTGCTGGACGGCTATGTCTGCACGGCGGCGGCGGCCCCTTTGCATCTTGTGCATCCGATGGCGCTTGATCACTGCCTGGTGGCGCACGCCTCGGCGGAACCGGCGCATCGAGCGCTTTGCTCAAAACTGGGCAAAGCGCCCTTGCTTGACCTGGGTCTGCGCTTGGGCGAGGCGTCGGGGGCGGCGCTGGCCATTGGCATCGTCAAGGGGGCGGTGGCCTGCCATACCGGCATGGCCACCTTCGCCGAGGCGATGGTCAGCGGGAAAGGCCAGTCAGAAACTACATAGAAATAGTGGTCGCTCGCTCAAATAAGGAAAATTCTTGCGCCCTCGAATAGATGGTCCCAAGCCGCCATATGCTGTAGCATCAAGGCAATAATTCAGGCATGCATCTGGATTCCATTCCTGGGAGAGCATATTGGGCAGTTTCGTCTGGTCGAGCGATTTGCTTGTCGGGCATGAGAGAATCGACCTGGATCATCGGCATCTGGTCGATTTGTCCGGCGAGGTCGAGGACCTGATCGCAGCAGGCGGCGACATTGAAACGCTTCGCCGCAAGCTGTCGGAATTTTATACACGGCTTGCCTCGCACTGTTCCTTTGAAGAGGAATTGATGCGAGCGCTTCCACATGAACCCTATGGCTCTCGCGTCAGCGACCACATCGCCCGTCACGCGCACATGCTCGATGCCGCCCGGGAATTGCTGGATAAGGCGAATCGCGACTTGGCGGGCCAGACGCCTCAGATGGAAACTGACGGCAAACAAGTCATCGCCTTGATGAAAACGCTGATCCAGGAGGATCGCGAACTGATCGGCAATTTGGCGGGCAAGAATCGCCAGGCCAGAGCAGGCTTGCTCGCCACCGAGAAAATGGCGCGCCCGGTGACGGTCGGCATGTATCTTACATTCATTCTGGTCTCGGTTCTGCTGCTGCTGCTGGCCATGCTGGGCCTTACCTATTATGAAACCACCGAGCGGGTGGAAGGCGAGACCAGGAATGCCGCCCGCGCCGTTCTGGGCAGCATCGCCAATGAAGTGGCGGGAACGTTGAACGACAATCGCGACGCCATGGAGCGTATCGCCAACCGGCCTCTGGTCCGCACGCCAACGCAGGAGAAATGCGACGGCATCTTGTGGGAATTCAAGGAAATCTTTCCGCGTTTCGCCAATGCCACGACCATCGAGTTGGATGGAACGGCGCTTTGCTCCGCCGTGCCGCAGCCGGGCGGCAAGCCGGTCAATGTAGCCAAGGCCGAATGGTTCCAGCGCGCCCAGGCGGAAAAGACCTTTGTGGTCGGCAAACCCTTTCTTGGCCCCATTACCGGGCGCTGGGTCTCGGTGTTGATTCTTCCGGTTTACGACGATCAAGGCGTTCATTTGCGCTATTTGGGTTTCCCTCTCGATCTTACCGCCCTGGTTCCAAGACTTGGCGACTTGCCCTTGCATGAAGACAGCGTGGCGGGCATTGCGACCCCGGATGGAACGATCGTCTGGCGAAGCAAGGACGCCGACAATTGGGTGGGCAAAAGCCTGAAGGACAGAACGGCATTCGCGAACTTCGTCGAGATGGGAATTGGCGAGACGACGACAAGCGGCATCGATGATGTCGAGCGGACCTATTTCTTCGAACGGATCGAGGCAAGCGGATGGATCGCCTGGATCGGCGTTCCCACCGATACGCCTCGCGCCATTCTGACAAAGGTGCTTCCTTCGGTCGCCCTGCTTGGCCTTTTTGGCATGGGCTTGGTGGCGGTCATTTCGTTTTTGCTGACAAGGCGGATCGTTGGGCCGATGCGTGAACTTGCCGAAACGGCCCGCGCCATTAAGAAAGGCAAGCTGGACGCCCGCGCTTGTCTCGACGGTCCTCGCGAGGTGGTCGAAGTGGCCCGCGAAATCAACGCCATGATCGACCTGCGCGAAAGACAGACCGACGAGTTGATGCGATCAAACGTGGAATTGGAGCGCTTCGCCTATGTCGCATCGCACGACCTGCAAGAGCCGGTGCGAACTGTCGTGGCCTATTCCCAGCTTCTCGAACGCAAATATGCGGATCGTCTGGACGACGATGGGAGGGAATATCTTGGCTTCATCGTCGGCGGCGCCAAACGGATGGGGGAATTGGTCAGGGACCTGTTGAGCTATTCCAGAATCTCAGGGGCTGGCCGCAAGTTCGCCGCCGTCGATCTTGCCGCCTTGGCCAAGGACGCCGTGGAAAGCCTGCGGGACATGACGGCGCAAAGCGGAGCTTTGATCGAGGTGGACGGCGCTTGCCTGCCTACCGTGCTGGGCGACGCGATGCAGTTGACGGAATTGCTGCAAAATCTTGTGGTCAACGCCATCCGCTTTGGCAAGCCAAACATCCCGCCCAAAATTCGCATAACCGCTACGGCGAACGAAAGCCATGCCACCATTTGCGTCTCGGACAACGGGATCGGAATCGAAAGACAGTATTGGGATCACATCTTCCTTGTCTTCAAGCGCTTGCATGGCGCTTCCTATCCGGGAACCGGGATCGGGCTGGCCATCTGCAAACGGATCGTCGAGGGGCATGGCGGGCGGATTTGGGTGGTGTCGAAGCCGGGGGAAGGCAGCTCGTTCTTCTTCACCCTGCCTTTGGCCTAAAACCCCTCAGGCTATTCCCCCACATTCAGCAGCAGCCCCTTCTTGCGCGCCACCTGAAAGACGAACAGGAACAGGCTGGCGGCTGCGATGGCGTAAAGTGCGTTCAGGCACAGGGCGGACAAAAAATGGCCCTGGTCGAAGCGCCCCTCCAGCATCGCGATGCGCAAACCTTCGAAGACATGGGTCGAGGGAAGCGCCCAGGACACGGGCTGAAGCCAGGCGGGCAGCACGGAGACCGGATAATAGATGCAGGAAATGGGGGCCAGGGCGAAGATCAGCACCCAGGCCAGGCTTTCCGCCCCCAGCCCGAAGCGCAGCACAAGCGAAGAGACGGCCAGCCCCATTACGGCGCCGAAGAAAAGTAGATTGGCGTAGAAGGCCAGAAGCGGCCAGCCCAGCTTGAAAATGGAGAAGTCGAACATCGGAATCGCCAGCAAGGCGGCGGGCAGGATTCCGACCGTGGTGCGCAGCAGGCTCATGATCATCATGGCGGCCACCAATTCGATGGGACGCAGCGGGCTTACGAACAACTGCCCCAGATTGCGCGACCACATTTCTTCCAGAAAGGCGAGCGCCACCCCCAGATTGCCGCGAAACAGCACGTCCCACAACAGCACGGCGCCGATGAAAACGCCGCTTGCCTGCGCCACCCAATTTGAATTCCCGGCCAGGAATTGGCTGGTCAGTCCCCAGACCAGCATATTGATGGTGGGCCAATAGGCCATTTCCAGGATACGCGGCCAAGACCCCCGGAACAGATAGTAATGTCGCAGCACCAGGGCGCCGACGCGCATGCGGGGGGTCGATCTCATGCGCTTGTCTCCGGACTGCGCATGACATGCAGGAACACTTCCTCCAGATTGGAGCGCCCGAAACGCTCGACCAGTTCTTGCGGCGTTCCTTGTTCCACCACGCGGCCTTGCTTCATGATCAGGGCCGAATCGGCCAGCCGCTCCACCTCGGCCATGTTGTGCGAAGCGATCAGCAGGGCGGCCCCGCTTTTCGCCCGCCAGTCTTCCAGCCTTGTGCGCACCCAATCGGCGGTGTCGGGATCGAGCGAGGCCGTCGGTTCGTCCAAGAGCAGCAGTTCGGGATCGTTGAGAAGCGCCTTGGCCAGCGCCACGCGCGTCCGCTGGCCCGACGACAAGCGGCCCGTCGGCTTGTCCAGATGTTCGGCGACGCCGAAATCCTCGGCCAACTGCTCGACCCGCTGGCGGGGATGATGAAGACCGAACAGCATGGCGTAGACGGACAGGTTCTCGCGCACAGTCAGGCGATGGGGAAGGTCCACATAGGGCGAGGAGAAATTAATGCGGTCCAGCACCCGAAAGCGATGGGCCACCATGTCTTCGCCCAGCACGCTGATCGTGCCATCGTCGGGCACCAACAGCCCCAGAAGCATGGACAGGGTGGTCGTTTTGCCAGCCCCGTTGCCGCCCAGCAGGGCCACGCAGCCGCCCCTGGGCACAGTGAAGGAAATATGGTCCACGGCATGGGTGGCGCCGAAACTTTTGGCTAGGTTCTCGACGCGAACCGCAGAAGTGGGAACAGACATGAACCTAGCGCCGCCCCAGCCGCTTGGCTCGCAATCCCTGCTGTGTGATGTCGTACAGGCGCTGATCGACATAGCGGCCCTGGAAAAGAGTCAGGCCAAGCGACTGGCCAATCTGGATGGCTTCGACCGTGTCGCAGCGGCACATGATGATGCGCCCTGGGCTGCGTTCGATGATCAGTTGGGCCAGCCTCTCGCGTTCGGCCTCGTTCTCGACGATCTCGGGCAGGTCGGGCGACCAGACCAGCTTAATCAGGTCGGCGCCCAGTTTGGCGCGGTCAATGAAGCGCATGGCCTGGTGCGTCAAGCCGTCGATGCAGATGCGATAGCCGCGCTCATGCACGAAGTCGCGGGCGAACATGAAGGCGCTGAGGTCGTAGAAAATGTCGGTCTTTTGCAGTTCGATAACGATGGTGCCGCGCGACGCCGAGCGCACATTGTCGTCGAATTTCAGGAACTCCTGCGACATAAGCGTCGAAACGTTCAGATTGACCGAAAAATCCTGGGTCAGAGAGCGGTCGTCGTTCTTGGATAAAAGCGACAGGACGCGCCGATCCAGCGTTTCGGTCAGATGCTGGAACAGCCAGGGACTTGACGTGAAGTTGGCGTTGGGGATCAAGGTTTGGCGCAAGTCGGCGATCGAGACGAACAACTCGGTCGATACATGTTGGGGGGCCGCCTTGCCCACGATGGCGCAAACAGACTGGCGGCGCACGAGATTGGACAGGTCGGCCTGCGAGAGCGCATCTTCGATCTTGCCCAGAAGTTCGGGCGTCAGCGGAATGCCGCCTTGACGCGCCTGGGGCGCTGCGAATTGCTGATTGGCGGCCTCGCTGACCTTGCGCTTCTTTTCCTCTTCTTCGGCCATGATCTGGGCTTCGGCCAAAAGCTGTTCGTAGTCGCGCGCGATTTCGTACCTGGCGCAGAATTGTTCGCGCACGCCGGGTATGTCGTCGAGCAACAACGAATCGTCCGAGAACATGAAGCGCAGGCGGGCGATCACCGCCTGAACGTCGTCGTCGGCCTCTGTCTTGAAAACGAAGATTAAATCGCCGTTGCCCAGCGAGAACAACTGGCCGTCGCCGCGCTTGACCATGACGTCAAAGCTGGAGGCGGCGGCGCGGATATGTTGCGTGCGCCGGTTCTGCGCTTCCAATTTGGACAGATAGATGCGGATGGCGCGTCGGCCCTTCTTGAAGTTCTCAAGCCGGAACAGATAATCGACCAGCAGGCTTTCCTGGCTGGCTTGGGCGCGTTTGGCGGAATCGAGAATGGGCAGCGCCATCGCCTATTTCCTTATCGAACGGATGTCGGGCTGATGATCGACCATCAGCGGATTCGGACATTCCGACCGGATGCGCCCGGAAACGACGCCTCGGCGTTGCGTGCATTGGGCCAGCGAGCAGCCGCCGCTTTTCTCGCATTTCTCCATCGTGACGGCGGCCATCATGGAATCGAGGAAACGCCCCTGGAACATGGTGATGTTTTGTCCCATGCCCCAGAGAATGGATTTTTCATTGTCGCAGCGCGCCAGCACGACGCGCCCCAGCCCCATGGCTTCCAGCCAGTTCCGGCTGCTTTTCGCGGACAAGTTCTCGATCAGGGCAGGCAGTTCCGGGGTCCAAACCATTTTGATCAGGTCGGCGCCAAACTGGGTGGGATCGATCACGCCCAGGCTTAAATGCGACAGTCCGTCGATCAGAATGCGGTGGTTTTTGGCGTGCAGCATGTCGCGCGCCCTGAAATAGGCCGAGAAATCGTTGAAAACATCGACCGGCATCACTTCGACGACAACGCCGATGCGCCCCTGGCACCAATCCATGAATGCGGCGAAGGCGGGCGTCGATAGGCTGGTCAGATTGAGATTGAGGCTAAGCGTCTTGGGCACGCAGGCCTGGGGCAGGCGTTTGACAGAATCCATGACGCGAAGATCGAGCATCTGACACAGATGGTCGAACAACCAACGGCTGCCGGCAAAGCGGGTATCGGTGGAGACGGCGCGCTCAAGGTCATTCATTGAGACGAAGAATTCCTGGAACGCCAAGGTGCCGCGCCCCCTTTCGGTGAAACCGATCACCGACTGGCGGCGCAGGAAGGGGCTGATGTCGATCGTCGAGACCGCCTTCAAGGCGGTGGACAGCGTGCGCGGGGTCAGGAGTTCGGCGGATGGCGGCTTGACGCGCGCCTTGTTCTCCTCGGCCCAGACCACGAGCTGGCGGCAAAGCTCGAAAAATTCCGGATAGCCATAGGTTAGCTCATACCACTGGTAGAATTTGCTTTCTCCGCCATATTCATAAAAGGTCAGAGGATCGTTTTTGAACAACGATTTCAGCTTGTCGATGACTTCTTCGATGTCCGCTTGGCGCATGTCCTTGCCCAGGACGACGATATCCTGGTTCGAAAGGACAAAAATCTGCGAGCGGAAGCTGCTGACCAGATGGTCGAACATGCGCAGCGCAATGCGTATTTTGGGTTCGCTGCGGTTGGCGGGCAGCAGGCGCGACAGGTAGACCTGCACGGCCAACCAGTCAGCCGGGTCGCGCCCCAGCCGCTCCACGGTGTCGTGAAGCAGTTTTTCCTGGGTAACGTATTCCCTGCCTGCTCTTGCGGCTTCCAGCGCCATCGCGATCTATAGTCTCCCTAACCTATCAATCCTGTCCAACAAGCGATAAGATATGGTTAAATATGGTGACGTTCTCCATTCGTTAACACAAAACATCCGTATCTTCCAGGAACCAGAGGCGATGCCTCACAGCAAACGATATGCACCCAGCCCAGGGACCCGTCTTTACGCGGTCGGGGATATTCATGGGCGGCCCGATCTTTTGGAAAAAATGCTGGCTAAGATTGCCAAGGACGCCAAAAAGAGCCGGGCGGCCAAGACCAAGGTGGTCACCCTGGGCGATTATGTCGATCGCGGGCCGGATTCCAGGGGGGTTGTTCAGCGCCTGATGAAGCCTCCGCCGGAGGGAATCGACGAGTTGATCAGCCTGAAGGGCAATCACGAAGACATGCTGCTGCGTTTTCTGGACCACCCGCTGCATGGCGGTTTCGAGTGGATTTTGCTCAATGGCGGCGCTCCGACCCTGGCAAGTTGGGGGGTCGATCTGCCCGCCATCTTGGACTCCAGGGAAATCAAAGGGTTGCACAAGGATTTTCTCGAGCGCCTGACGCCCGAGGAGCGGATGTTCATGGCCAATATGCCGCTTAAGCATGTCGATGGCACGATTTTGTGCGTCCATGCGGGCATCCGGCCGGGAATCGCCCTGTCGCATCAGGTTCCCGACGATCTGTTATGGATCAGGGACGCCTTCCTGGACAGCGCGGCGGCGCATGGCAAGCTGGTGGTTCACGGCCATACTGTCACCTTCGAGCCAGAGCTTTGCCAGAACCGTGCGGGGATCGATACCGGGGCCTGGCGCACCGGCACCTTGACGGCCCTGGGGCTGGAAGGCGATAAACGCTGGATTCTTCACACCTGACATGGATGGACGCATGTATCCCGGCAAGCGAATTCTGGTTACCGGCGGCGCCGGATTCTTGGGGTCGCATCTGTGCGAGCGTTTGGCCAATGACGGAGCCGAGGTTCTGTGCGTCGACAACTACTTCACCGGACGACGCCAGAACGTGGCCCATCTGTTCGCCAACCCGCGTTTCGAGCTGATGCGCCACGACGTGACCTTTCCGCTCTATGTCGAGGTGGACGAGATTTACAATCTGGCCTGTCCGGCCTCGCCCATCCATTACCAGTACGATCCGGTGCAGACCACCAAGACCAGCGTGCATGGCGCCATCAACATGCTGGGGTTGGCCAAGCGCACAAGGGCCAAGATTTTCCAGGCCTCGACCAGCGAGGTTTACGGCGATCCCGACATCCACCCGCAGCCGGAAAGCTATCGCGGCAACGTCAATCCCATCGGTCCCCGCGCTTGCTACGACGAAGGCAAGCGCTGCGCCGAAACCCTGTTCTTCGATTACAAGCGCCAGCACAATTTGCGCATCCGGGTGGCTCGCATCTTCAACACCTATGGACCGCGCATGCACCCCAATGACGGGCGCGTGGTTTCGAATTTCATCGTCCAGGCGCTGTCCAACCAGCCGATCACCATCTATGGCAACGGCCAACAGACGCGCAGTTTTTGCTATGTCGATGATCTGATCGAAGGTTTCGTGCGCCTGATGGCCGCCCCCGACGAGGTGACGGGTCCGGTCAATCTGGGCAATCCCGGCGAATTCACCATGCTGGAACTGGCCGAGAAAGTCATCGCGCTGACCAAATCCTCATCGAAGCTGGAATTCAAGCCGCTGCCGACCGACGATCCCTTGCAGCGCTGTCCCGACATCACGCAAGCCAAGGGCAAGCTGGGCTGGGAACCCAAGGTGGCGCTGGAAGAAGGGTTGGGCCGCACCATCGCCTATTTCAGGGGGATATTGTAGGGGGCAAAAGCCCCTCGCCCGATGGCGGAGGGGCAACCAAGAATTCCTCCCTCTCCCCTGTGGGGAGAGGGTCGGGGCGAGGGGGAGATGGATATTTCAACCGGCAAAGCCCGTTCCCTGCGCCAAGCAATGACCGATGCCGAGCGGCGATTATGGTCCATTCTGCGTGGACGAAATCTGGGCGGCTTCAAGTTCCGCCGACAGCATCCCTGCGGGTCTTATGTTCTCGATTTCGCCTGTATCGAACGAATGCTCGCTGTCGAAGCGGATGGCGGACAACATGCGGATAGCGAAGCCGATTTGCGCCGGACGAAATGGCTTGAATCCCAAGGGTGGCGGGTAATGCGATTCTGGAATAACGACATTCTTGCCAATACCGATGGCGTCGCCGCGGTCATTCTTCAGGAGTTGCAGGATAGGCCGGAACGGACATAGCCCTCACCCGGCTCACGATGTTCGCCACCCTCTCCCAGAGGGAGAGGGTACCCAACAAATGCCTACATCTCCCCCAGAGGGAGAGGGTTTTACAATAGAG
>CACUVI010000003.1 GCA_902725215.1 Rhodospirillaceae bacterium LM-1
TGGGCTCTCAGCGTGCTCCTCTGCGCTTCGCCGATGGGAGTCTTCGGGACGACTCATTGCGTACGTGTCGCCCGATTGCTACGGCGGACGCGGAAAATCGGGCAGAATGGGCACCTTCGCGTCCCCTGTTCAACGCCAGCCCATGTCAAAATGCAGCCAGTTCCTGGGCAAGTTCTTGCAATCCGATAACTTCAATGCCCTCTGCAAGCGGGTACCGATCTGCGCCCGAATAAACAAGAAACGATCTGGCAGGCTTCAGATCCTCGCGGGCATGATGGAAGCCTCGCTCTGGCTTGGGCGAAAGACCCCGTTTGATCTCGATGGCCCACAATCCGATTCCGCCACCAAGATCGATCACGAGATCGATTTCTGCTCCAGCGCCGGTACGGTAGAAGCTTGCTTTGGCCCCTTCGGGTGCTGCGGCAAGAAGCGTCTCGATCACGAACCCTTCCCAACTGGGGCCAACCACTGGATGCCCCGCCAGCTCATTTAGGCTACGAATACCAAGCAGGGCGTGAACCAGTCCGCTATCTCGCACATAAACCTTGGGCGATTTGACCAGCCGCTTGCCCGTATTGACATGAAATGGTGAAAGCCGCCGCACCAGCAGCAAATCGACCAGCAGGCCGACATAGCTGGTAACCGTGGGCGCACTGACCGATAAGCCGGAGGCTAGGCGCGAGGCATTGAGCAGCCCGCCTTGATTATGAGCCAGCATGGTCCACAGACGCTCTAAGGTTTCGGCAGGAATGCGTGGGCCGAACTGAGGCACATCACGCTCCAAATAAGTGCGAATGAAACTTTGGCGCAGGAGGAAACTGTCAGTATCACTTTTCGCCAAGAAGCTGTCTGGAAATCCGCCGCGAAGCCATAATCTGTTGCACGCCGCCCCGCTTCCATCGACTTCCAACGCATCCAACGGCCCCATATCCACATAGTCGATGCGCCCTGCCAGCGTCTCGCCAGACTGACGCAACAGATCAATGGCAGCCGAACCCAGGATCAGGAATCGCCCCGTCCGTTTTCCCTTGCGTCGCCCCTGATCAATCAAGCCGCGCAAAGATTGAAACAGTTCCGGCACCCGATGGATTTCGTCAAGAATGACCAGCTTGTCCTCATGCTCCCTAAGAAACAATTCAGGGTCAGAGAGCTTGTTGCGGTCACTCATCGCTTCAAGATCCAGGTAGAGCGAGGGACGCGTCTCGGCAATGGCGAGCGCCAAGGTTGTCTTTCCGACCTGGCGCGGACCAATCAGCGCCACCGCAGCCTGGCGGTCCAGCGCTTCGTGGACTTTTGCAATGATTCGCCGATTAATCATCGCTGCATTATGAAGACGGCACTTTCATTTTGCAATGATATTCAGGCAATGAATTTTGACTCAACCACGTAGAGCAGAAAGATGCGCCCAAACGCCTTACATTTCTGAGGGGTGGGCAGTCACGAGAAAATCCTCCTTGCCGAAGGCCACCAAACTGGTACAAACTGCCGGAGAGAGGCAGCTCGGCAAGCGCCGCAACTCATTGTAATTCAAGCGTTATTCGGAACGGATCAGAGAATCCCTCTCTCTCCGCCAAAACACCCCCCAATATCTTGATTTACAATGCGTTTCTGGCACCAAATCTGGGCCGCCTCGTCCCTGGTACACAGAGGTGGGACACATGGGCTTGGAAACGCACATCGCCAGACGTGGCAGCCGCTACTATTTCCGCATTCGGGTGCCCGACGATCTGATCGGCTTCTTCGGGCGGCGCGAACTCAAGCGGTCGCTGGGAACGGCAAGCCAAAGGGAAGCCCGATTCCGCGCTTCACAGCTTCGCCAAATCGCCTATACCGGGTTCAGGACGCTTCGNATCGCTGCATTATGAAGACGGCACTTTCATTTTGCAATGATATTCAGGCAATGAATTTTGACTCAACCACGTAGAGCAGAAAGATGCGCCCAAACGCCTTACATTTCTGAGGGGTGGGCAGTCACGAGAAAATCCTCCTTGCCGAAGGCCACCAAACTGGTACAAACTGCCGGAGAGAGGCAGCTCGGCAAGCGCCGCAACTCATTGTAATTCAAGCGTTATTCGGAACGGATCAGAGAATCCCTCTCTCTCCGCCAAAACACCCCCCAATATCTTGATTTACAATGCGTTTCTGGCACCAAATCTGGGCCGCCTCGTCCCTGGTACACAGAGGTGGGACACATGGGCTTGGAAACGCACATCGCCAGACGTGGCAGCCGCTACTATTTCCGCATTCGGGTGCCCGACGATCTGATCGGCTTCTTCGGGCGGCGCGAACTCAAGCGGTCGCTGGGAACGGCAAGCCAAAGGGAAGCCCGATTCCGCGCTTCACAGCTTCGCCAAATCGCCTATACCGGGTTCAGGACGCTTCGAAAGAACCCCTTGCTGAAGCCTTAACAGATTGCACGGATCGCCCGCACCTTTTATGAACGGTGCCTGGGGCTGGCCCCGGCAAAGCCGGAGGCTTTAGCTCCCGCTCAACGTCATAGCTGAGGACCGTAGGGTCTGCTGAATACGGATGTGGACCAGCATCTGCATGCCTGAATGTTCATAGGCTGTAGATTCAGGGCTCGGGCGCCTGATAAGGCATGCTGCATTCGCAATGGAAGCTGGGGCGCCGAGAACGACTCATTTAACTATTTTCATTAGAGGCCTTTCCGGCGAAAGCGTCCATTCGGCCAGCGAGCCGTCATAAAGACGGGCCTGATCGTTCCCCAGCAACTCATGCGCCACGAACCAGACCAATGATGCCGTATGACCGGTATTGCAAAAAACGATCATCGGCGCGTCCGACTGAACTTTGGCATAAGCGAACAAGGATTTCAGTTCTGCCTGCTTGCGGAATGCCCCCTTCCCATCCACCGTCATCCAGACCAAGGGCAGATTGACGGCTCCCGCCAAAGTGCCGGGGCGCAGAACTTTGTCGCTCTTGTTGATGCCCAGAAATTCGTCGCTTGGCCTTGCATCAACCAGAGGCAACTTGCTTTCAGAAACTTCGGGAAGCATTGCGTCCAAACCAAAGACCGAGCGGGCGGTATAAACAGCTTGCTTGGCTGGTCGCGCAGGCCCGGATTCTAGCGGCAGCTTCATTTGGGCATATCCAGCAAGCCCGCCATCAAGCACGGAAACCTTTTCATGACCCAGCATTTTCAGGGTCCAGTAAAGTCGCGTCGCCGCAGCCATGTCGTAAGCCGACTGGCCGGGAGCGGCAAAAACCACGTGTTTTTCCGCCGAAACACCTAACCGACCCAACAATGTTTCCAGGGCGGGCACCGTGTTCATGACATCGGGCACGGCGCCTCGCTCGATCCGCCAGCCATCTTTCTTATAGTCAGTAAAGGCGGAGCCTGGGATATGTGCCGTCAGATATTCCGCCGACGTCCGCCCAACATCGACAATCCGAACCTCCTCATTCTTCGCTTGGGAGGCAAGCCAGTCCGCCGTTACCAGAGGCTGGGCCTTCAGCGGAAGAGAAAGCAAGAGCAGCGCAACAAGAAAGCCAAGAAAGCGCATCACATATCCCCCGCTTTCTGAATGCCGTAGCGGCGCATTTTTTCCCACAGGCTTTTTCTTGAAATGCCCAGCAGCTCGGCGGCTTGGCCAACTGCGCCCTGGCAACGATCCAAGGTTGAGCGGATGACATCGCGCTCCGCCTCTTCAACTGCCGCCTTCAATGAGACGTTTTCACTGCTGGCTGATTTCTCGCGCTGCAAGACCGAGGAGAAGAGATCGTGCACTTCAAGACGCGATCCGTCGCACAGAGCCACGGCGCGCTCGATCATATTTTTCAACTCGCGGACATTGCCGGGAAACGGCCACTGCTTGATGCGGATTTCTGCTTCCGCCGAAAGGCCGGAAATACGCTTACTCATCGCCGCCGCGTAATCGTGGATGAAGCGTCTGGCCAAAAATAAAATATCCTCTGGCCGATCGCGCAAAGGAGGAATATCGACACGGATGACGTTGAGACGCCAGAACAGATCGCTTCGAAAACGCTCCAAGGCAATGGCAGCCTGCAAATCCACCTGGGTTGCCGCCAGGATACGCACATCGAGCGGGATGCTTTCGGACCCACCCAGACGCACGATCTCGCGCTCTTGCAACACGCGCAGCAGTTTGACCTGCGTCTCGGGTGGAATCTCGGCGATCTCGTCCAAAAAGATGGTGCCGCCATCGGCCTGCTCGAAACGGCCCTGACGACGCTTGTCGGCTCCGGTGAAGGCGCCCTTCTCGTGCCCGAACAGTTCGCTTTCCACCAAATTGGCGGGAATGGCGGCGCAATTGACCTTCACGAATGGTTTCGCTCGCCGACGGCTATTATGGTGAATCATATTCGACACCACTTCCTTGCCAACGCCGGATTCGCCCGTAATCAGCACGGAACTGTCGAGAGGCGCCACGCGCGCGACAAGCCGCTCGACGCCCCGCATGGCGGCACTGGTTCCCAGCAAGCCTTTGCCTGGTTGGAAGGGGTTCTCGGCCCCATCTTGATTCAACTTCAGATGCTCTCTCGCTTCTGAAACGTTGTTCAGGATACGGCGCACCGTTGAGACGAAACCATCCAATTTGAAAGGTTTGGTGAGGTAATCGGTAGCGCCTGCCTTAACCAGTTCGACGGCATCCGGCACCGACCCATAAGCCGTCATCAACATGACGGGAACACCGGGAAGAGCTGCGGAAATCTCATGAAAGAAATCGCGCCCCGAACCGTCGGGAAGTCGGATGTCGGTAATCACCATATCGGCATGGCCTTGGGTTAGAAACCGGCGAGCCTCGGCCACCGTTCCCGCCGTCGCGGCCTCAATGCCCTCCATCTTCAGGCAGTCGGCCAACGACAGGCGCATGATTTCGTCATCCTCGACCAATAGAACACGAAGGCCGGAAAGGTTCTGCTGCGCCCCCGTCGTCATGCCGCCCCCGAAAGCGCTGGCAGGACAACGGACTTCGAAGGAACCTTGACCCTGAACAGGCTGCCCTTGCCGGGTTCGGACTCGACCTCGATCTCGCCATTCATTCGCGACACCAGCCGGTAGGTAATCCACAAGCCGAGGCCGGTTCCCGAGGATTTGGTGGTGAAAAAAGGATCGAACAGATGGGCAAGAACTTCTTCTGGAATGCCAGCGCCATTGTCTTCGACCTCAATCAGCAACTTGCCGCCCGACACCTGCGTGCGAAAGGCCACCGTTCCCTTGTCGCCTACCGCCTGCACGGCGTTTCGCAACAGATTATGCGCCACTTGCTGAAGATGGCCGCAGCTGACGCAAGTAGAGCTGTCGATCTGGTTCGACCACAAAAGCTGGATTGGCCGATCACCAATTTCGGCAGCGATCAATTCTTTCACGTCCTCGACGCAGCCGCCATCGCCGAAGGAATCGGCTTGATCGGTGCGCAGTTCGACCAGCAAGCCCTGAACGATAGCCTGGATGCGATTCAGGCCGCGTTCCAGCAAGGGCAAGTAGCGCTCGATCAGCGTTTCGTCGCCCGGCTTCTTCTTTAAGATGTCCAGGCAGTTCAACATGCCGCCCAGGGGATTGTTCACCTCATGCGCAACGCCGGCGGCAATGCGCCCAAGCGCCGCCAGCTTTTCGTTCATCGCCAGTTGTTGTTCCAACTGTTTCTTGCCCGCCAGTTCGCCGGTCATGCGGTTGAAGGATTCGACCAACTGGCCAATCTCGTCCTTGTCCCTGGGCTTGACGGGAATGATGCGGGTGAAGTCACCGCGCCCCACCGTATCCATGCCGCTGGCCAGGGCATTCAAGGGGCGGATCATGCGTCTGGAGATATAGGCCCCCAGCATGCTGCCGATAATTGCCAGGGCGATGGCAATGGCAAAGATGATGCCCGCCGCCGCCAAGGTGCGTGTAAAGATTTCTTGAGTTGAAAGATGCAGCACGACAACGCCAACCACCGACCCTTCGGATTGCACCGGCACGATGCTTTCGACATAGCCGCCCTTTTCGTTCCTGGAGATATGGATATGTGGGGCATTCACTTCCAGCACCTCGCGCAGCCACTTGCGTTGCTCGGGGTTGGCGCCCAGCAAGGGCATGCCAACGGGATTGGCTTCAGGATTCAAATGCGCCAGGACGCGCCCCTCGGTATCCAGCACCATGCCGCCTAGAATGCTTGTAGAATTGTCGGACGGGTCTGTCGGCGCCGTCATCGACTGCAACGACTTGTAAAGCCCCCAATAGTCGCTACGCAGCACGGCTTCATAGGCGACGCCGGCAACGCCCCTAGCAATGACCAGCGCCTTTTCTTCCAGGTTCTCGCGGATGCGATCCCGCTCCTGCACCACGATCGCCATGCCGACGGTAATGGCCACGCCCACGACCACCGCTGTGATGGTCAGCGGCAGCTTGACGGAAAGGCTCCAGGTTCTGGGGTGCGAGAAGATCACGGCTTTCCGCCTTCGCTCATGCGCTGGGCCACGGCGCGGATACCGTCGAACAAGACCGGGGTGGCGGGGGAAAAACTATCGAGAGCCAATTCCGCCAGAAGGGATCGCCCATCGATATCCTCCTTCATGCCCAAGATGGCAGCCTGCATGCGCCGTTTCAGCTCCTGATCGGCGGCGCTGCGCGTGACCAAAGGCGGAAACCCGAATTTCTGGGAACGAAGAATTATTTTGGTGCGTTCGGTCACTGCGGGCCTAGTCTTGGCCATGAACTCCCAAACATAAGAATCAACCGCACCGCCATCAGCAACCCGGTTGGCAATGGCCTCGACTGTTTCGGCGTGATTGTAGGTAAAGAATGTCAGGCGATAAAAATTGTCAGGCAGCGCCCCCGTGCTGGCCAGCAAAAAGCGCGGCACCAAATAACCGGAGTTGGAATCCGGATCGGAATAGGCGAACACCTTGCCCTTCAGATCGGACAGCGACGTCGCGGGATTGTCGCGGTGGACGATGATATATGAGCTATATAGCGGCTCGCCCATGAAAACGGGAACCGCCATCAGTTCCAGAAATTCAGGTTCGCGCTTCTGAACATAGGGATAGCCGCAAATCCAGGCGAAATCGATTTCGCCGGTTTGCAAAAGCCCCATGATTTCCCGGTACGAACGGCGCTGCACAAATCGCACGGGCCGCCCGATGCGCTGTTCCAGATAGTGCCGCCAGCGCTCGAAGAACTGCAGATTCTCACGCACCACAACGGCCGTCAGGCCAAAGCGGACAGGGCGCTCCTCCTCAGCTGCCCGCAACGGGTGGGCAAACATGGAAGCACCCAAAAGCGCCAGTGCCCTGCGTCTGGTGATAAGGCCAGTCATCGTCCTCCCATTCACTTTTATCGCCGCAAGGTCATTTGCGCCTTGCTGATCGTCACCTGCCTGGGATCCGGTTCCTCGAAGGGGCCGGGACGAAATCGAAAGATCAACTCCGCTTCGATCCAATCGGTTCCTTGCCGCCCAGGCTCGGCCACTTCCAGATTAGCACCAATATCCGGCGCAAGAGTAGCATCTTCCCACTCACCTTTCGGCCCCTGCCACCAGCCGAAGCGCCAAGTCTCGCGCCAGCGCTCAGCATTGCCCCGCCCCATCCCCTTGATTACCAGCCAGACGGAGCGGCCCGTTGTGCCGCCGGGAAGCGCATGGCCGGTTCTCGGCCTTATGGCGGCGACTAGAATTTGCTTGCCCAAATCGTTGCGCACCGCCAGATGTAGTAAAGCGGCAGTACGCAAGAATGCAGGATCGGTGGCCCCAATGAAGCCGTGTGAACCTGCCGAGGGTTTTACATGACAAGACAGGCAATTCAGATTGCGCCGCGCCGCCAAACTGGTCTTGTGGCGGCGAACCGTCGATTCTCCCGGGGCGTCATGACAGCGCGCGCAAGTCTCCGGTACCGATAAACGGGGATAGGGGTGCGGGCCTAGGCCATGGCAATCGACGCAAACAACTCCTTCCGTCCCCGAAGGCGCATGACAAGACAGGCAGGCGGGATTTCGCCCGCCCTGCCCCCATTCCTGAATGAAATCATCCGAACGGGCAGCCTTGGCCATGGCGGTGGCGGCAAACTGCCGATGGGTTTCGAGATGGCAAGACTCGCAAGGCTCGGCGGCAAACAGTGGAAATGACGTTAAAAGCAGCCATGACAGGGCAAGCCTCCATGTCATTCGCGCACCTGGGCTGGGGTGTTGGTCTCGCAAAGACCTCGCGGAATGATGTAGGGCGTCGAGCCGGGCTTGATATGGCCGGAAGCGGGAATTTCGACCGGCAGCCCCGCCGCCAACCATGCATCGAAACCGCCATTCAGAATAGTCACCTTATATCCATAGGACGATAGACGCTCGGACCAACTTCTTTTGAGATAGGAGGTGGCTCCCTTCTTCAAGATCAGCACAAGTTGGCCGCTTCCCTTCGAGGGCAGGAAGCCTTTGGGGTCACGCCCCGCATTGACGGCGCCGGGAACGGTGCCTTCGGCATAGATGTCGCGTCCGCGCGCATCCAGGATAAGTGGGGGCGCTGGCGAGACCAGGGCGTCAGCCACCGAGTCCGGCGACACGTAGCTGAATTCCTGTTCCGCCAACGCCCCTCCGCCAAACCAGAGGAAGGGGGTCAGGAAAAGAACGAGAGCGTACCGTTGATACGTAGTCAGGCGGCCTCTCCTTCTGTTTCCGGGGGAGACGTTTCCTCGGGCGGCGGATTCAGAAGATCCGCTATCTTCTGAATCCCCAGTTTCAAAGCGCAAGCCTGGGAAACAAGGGCTGCAAAGCACCCTCCTTCCTTGACGAGCCGCTCGAAATGCACAAATTCCGTTGCGCCGCCGGACAGCAAAATCCGGCCTGCGTAATTTCTTTTGATCTTCTCCAACAATTCGAGATCGAAGCCCTTCTCCTCGGCCCTGGCGTCAGGCGCTTCGAAAAGGATTTCGTCGAAGCCAAGACTTGTCGCCCGCGGCAGCCAATCGGACAAATACTCGTCGCCTTCCGCGATGCGATAGGCCTTATAGGTTGACATGTCGGGGACGTAATAGCTGAAGCCGTCGCCCGTATAATGCTTTCCCATGAGGTAGTAGGAGGATGGCCTGCTGGCCGTTGCGCAAGCCAGTACGCGCTCGCCAGGAAATAAATCGCGCAAACGAGCCGCCTGTTCCAGCCCCTGCTCTGCCAACCAAAGGACATTGGGCTGACCCGCCCATTCGGGAGAGGTTTGCGGGCTGCCTCGCAACAGCAACAACTCGTGCCCGACAGCCGTTTGCGGCTTCAGATCTGCCGCGTGGGCCAACAGACCGCTCGCGCCGCTCCAATCAAAATCATGCGTCTGACAATCAACGATCAGATGAGTCATGCGTCCTCGGCGATCTTGGGGTTGGCGCGCTCGCGCTGCAACGATTTCATGAGTCGGCCCGCCACCTCGGCGATAGCCTTGGCGGACGGCCTCTGCCCGTCTTGAACTACGAAGGGCGTTCCGGCATCGGCGGCTGAATTGGCCGTCGGATCCAGCGGCACGGAACCGTAATAGGCGACATGCCTCTTTTTGGCCATGAGCTCTACGATGCCGCCTTGGAATAGGCGGTTGATCTTGCCGCAGCAGGGACAAACATATCCATCCATATTCTCGACAATGCCGAATACCGGCACGTCATATTCATGGAACAAGGCTATCGCCCGCTCGGCGTCCACCGCCGCCAAACGTTGCGGCGTAGACACCACGACCGCGCCCGAGACAGGAATGCGCTCAAGAAGCGTGATCGGAATATCGCCAGTGCCCGGCGGCATATCGATCAAAAGCACATCCAACTCCGGCCAAGCCACATCATAGACCATTTGTTCGATGGCTTGCGCGATCAACGGCCCCTTCCACACCAGCCCCGCCTCGGGAGCCAACAGATTGCCCACCGACAGGGAATGAACGCCATGAGCCAGCTTCGGCGCGGCCTTGCCTTCTTGCGTGACAAGAACCTCGTTATCGGTTCCCAGCAGCAAGGCGACTGACGGGCCATAAAGGTCGGCATCCAAAACGCCGACCGCCAAACCATGACTCGCCAAGCTAACCGCAAGATTGACGGTTAAGGTTGACTTGCCAACGCCCCCCTTGCCGCTGGCGACGCAGATGATGTCGCGCACGCCCGGAACGGGCTGCTGGGAGGAAAAGGCGATGCCAGATGAACCGCAGCCGCTCATGGCAAGGCCTCCGCCGGGATTTGTTTGGCTATTCTTACAGCGAGCGCCGTGATCGACTTTGAAGTGGGAGCATCGCCTGCGGCAATGACATAAGGAACGCCCGCATCGCCGGTGATCGATAATTCCGGGATAAATGGAATTGACGCCAACAAGGGCAAGCCGGTTTCCTCGCTAAGGGCCAGCGCTCCACCCTGGCCAAAAACAGGGATGGCGTGACCGCAATCCGAGCAGGCCACAGACGCCATGTTCTCGACGATGCCCAAACAGGGAATAGCCAAGTCTGCAAACATTTCCATACCGCGCTTCACATCGATCAAGGCAAGACTTCCCGGCGTGGTGACGGTCAGAATTCCCGACAAATGCGCATGTTTGGCCAGGGCCAGATGCACATCCGAAGTTCCCGGGGGAAGATCGATCAGCAGAATATCCAAATCACCCCACGCGACCTCGCTTAGCAGCAACGGCAGGCCTTCGTCGATCAGCGACCCACGCCAAGCAAGCGCCTTCTCCGGTGGCAAAAGAAAACCCAGAGACATGATCTTGACGCCATGAGCGGCACGCGGCTCGATCTTGCCGTTCATTTCCTCGGCACGGCCGGAAAGACCGAATAAGGTGGGCATTGAGGGGCCATAGACATCGGCATCAAGAACGCCAACCTTCAGCCCCAGCAACCCCAGCGCCACGGCAAGATTGGCCGATAGCGTAGACTTGCCGACGCCGCCCTTGCCGCTGTGCACGCCCAGTATGTAACGAGCCACCGGCTTGGCTTCCTGGCTGGCAATCGACTTGGGGCGCGGCTTGACGATAACGCGCTCGATGCCAGGCAGGGCTTCCACCAAAGGCGCCAGGAAATCGCCCAATGCATCGGCATCGCCATCGGGAATTCTTTCGGGATCGAGCAGCACGCGAACCGCCGGACCCGTCGCCACGACGTCGTAAACCAAACCGGAAGAAACGATATCCGGTCCAGTTTGGCCAAGGGTAACGCTTCTTAGCGCCGCCAGAACAAGTTCCTCAAGCGTGGACACAGTCACTCTTTCATTCCTTCCAGATAACGCGTGATGATTTCGGCTTCGTCATCGTCGATTACCTTGTCGGCTCCGTTCTTGGTTCGCATGGTGCGAACTATGCCTGCGATTTCGTCTCGTTTGTATCCCGACAGATCGGGCAGCTTATGACAGGTGGCGCACCTGATCTTGAAAAACTCTTCCGGCGTTCTTGGAAGCGTGATCCACCACCAACCAAGCGACGCCAGAGCCAACAAGACCGCTATACTTGCACCCAGCTTCCAACGCACTCAACCTCCCAGCATCGCCATCCAAGCCGCATCCATATCCGTTTCCTTGTTGCAGGCCGGACAGACCGCATCGTCACTTGCCTTGAAAGGCTGCCCACAGCGTGAACAACGTTCCAGTTCGCAGCGAGTCAAGGGCTGACGCGGCTCAACCACCATTTCCCAGCTTGTTGCCGCCTGGGCCGAAATGGCCGCCTCGGGGCAAATGGCCGTGCAAAGACCGCAATTCGTGCAGGCCTGCGCCTCGTAATCAATGCCTTTCCATCCAGGTCCATGCGCATGGCCCAAGGCGCCCGTTGGGCATCTGTCGGCACAGATCCCGCAATGCGAACAGGCATCGGAAATTCGGCGCAACATGAAGGGAAGCAGCGGGTTCTCATGCCAGACATAGGCGCTTGCCGTGGCCGCCAGGGCGCGCTGATAAGGTTCTTCCTTGCGCTTGAACTCGCCCGGCACATAGATGCCAGCCTCCTGCGCGAGCGTGCCGGTAGAAGCAGGCACCAGCCAGGAAATATTCGAGATGGCCCTGGCGCCAGCCAAGCGCAAGAAGTTGCGCCGGTTGGCCTGTGCCTGATCCAGATGCTGGCTGGCTTTGCTTTGCGCTTCCTCTCCGGCCCTGGCCCAACGCACAGCGCGGGAAGATGGACCAAACCAACGTTTCAAGGCTTGCGAAAGGGGCGGCGCATGATTCTTGGCGTTGGCGCGCGGACATTCGTGGCATTGCGGGCGGCCATGCAAGATCAAATCCCGCTTGCCTCCATTGGTTGCCACAGACGCCAGCCTCGCATCGATCATCAGATGGCAGGGAATGACAATTCCGCCCCCGCCATCGCGGCTTTCCGAACAATGAACATGCAGTTCGTCCATCTGGGCCGCCGCTTCCAGGAATTTTGCCGGATCGAACACGGACAGGCGAAGCGCCCCCGCTGGGCAAACAGGAACGCAAGCGCCGCACAAGGTGCAGTCATCCTCGTTCAGTGAGATGTTGTCCACACCTGGTTTGATCGCCTTAACCGCGCATGCCTTTTCGCAATCGGTACAAATGACCTTGCGCGCCCTGGAATTGACGCACAGAGCCGGATCGTCCAGCAGATAGCTGCTGCGAAACAAATCGCTGACTTGATCGCGGCTTTCCGTTTTCATTCCTCTTCCTCGGGCAATTTCCTGCCCAACCAGTGGGTAAGCGCCACAGCCGTCAGCAGATTGGAGGCCAGTGGCACATTGTTGAGATCGCAGGCGCGATAAAATGGGGAAATTTCAGGCTCGGAACCGCCCGCAGACAAGGGATCGCGCAGAAAATAGACGGCAGCCACCGAGTTCGAGCAGACTAGGCCGCAAAGCTGAATTTCGCCGCCCTTGCTGCCAGGAAAGACCGACGTCACTTCCAGTCCAACTTCCTTTTCGATGACCGTGCCGACCTCAACGGTCGAGAGCAGGCGGTAGCTTTCGAAGACCGGACGCTCCTTCTTCATCAGCTTGACGAGGGCCGGAAGGTGGCGCTTGTGCGCCAACAGGATCAAGGTGCGAAACTCAGGCATGGCGGCGCGCCCCTTCCAAAGCGGCCTGCGTCTTTTCTTCGATCAGGCCTTGATAGAGATGGGCGTGCGCTTGCGCTAAGCGCGCAATGGCGACCGTGGCGGTTTCCTCGCGCGCCAACTCCTCGCGCAAGGCGGCCAGTGTGGCGGGATAGATGCAGTCCTCAATGGCGCGGGCCAGCAAGTCGGGCTTTCCGCCTTCGATGGTAAAACCGTGAACGCCATCGGCAAAATAGGCGGCCTCGACGCGGTCGGTTCTTAGCACCGGCAGACGGAATGCCGCCGCCAGATCCGTCAGCGGACTTTTACATTGTTTGGCATAGGGCATGACCATGAGGTCGCATTGAGCGAATAGCTCCCCCACCTCGTCGGCTTCGATATAGCGGCCAATCACGGTCGTACGGACTTGCTTCGACAAGCGATCCAGCGCAGCGCTCTCGCCTTGGCGCAGAACGCCCTCGCCAGCCACGATCAGATGAAGCCTTGGATCATCCTTTAGAAGCTCGAGCGCCTCGAGCAGCAGCCCCAGCCCCTTGCGCGACGAGCCATGGCCAAAATAGAGCAGACGCATTTCCCCGTCTTTGCGATCCGGCAATTCGGCGATCGCTTTCTTGGGCGCCATGGGGTGCGCCAGAAGATTGGGACTGCCCGGCAAGGCCGCGATGCGCTCGCTGCCCACCCCCAGCATTTCTTCAAGTCCCCAGGCCAAATGCGCATCGCGGGCGATGATTTTGTCCACGATGCGATAGAACAGATGAAAGAACGGGGTCGATAGCCAACGGTGCCGGTGCGGCAAAAGATTGTGCGGCGTATAGACGACGCCAATGCCTAGCCGTTTCAGCCACAGGCCAAACAACGAAGCCAGCAATGGCTGGCCGACCCACTGGAAATGCACGGCATCGGGCTTGAAGGCGATCACCTTGCGGGCCAGACACAACCAACCGCCCGGCCCCTGATTGAGGCAGGCCGATTTTGCGAAAGGCAAATTCCAGGCAGACAATTCGTCACGCGTGCCGGTGATCAGCGCCACCTCATGCCCAAGCTCGTCAAGACCCAAAGCCAGGGCATGCGCATAGTGGCACAGAAAGCCGCGCCCAGAACCTTCGACCAGGAGGATGCGCCGCCGGATGCTCATCCTCTTTCCTCCTCTATAACACAGCGCTACAAGCCAGAAGCCTTCCTGAAGCCGGGATCCTTCTTGATGACCGTCGGTCCCCTGGCGTTCTTTTCCGTCAATTCGCGCATGCGCCTTGGCGGGACGATCTGCGTCAGCTCATCCCAAAGCACGCGTTCCGTCAGGTTCAGCATATGCTCATAGAATGGATGTTGCGCCGCTTGCGCCGCAACCTTCGCCCATCCAGGCGCCCAACCGCCGATTTCCTCGATCAGAAAACGCTCGCGTGACTGTCGAATCTCCTCGGCCAGGGCTTCATCTCCCTGTTCCAGGGCATTGGCTTCGCGTTCGAACAGGGCGGAAACGAAAGCCAGCATAGTCCCCACATGATCAGGAAACTCGCCGCTGTAACGGTGCTTGAAAGCAAAGCCGTTTTCCTGATACCAGCGCGTGGCTCGGTCGCACTGAACCTGAGCCATGGACCCCGTTTCGAAAACAGAGGCGTAAGGCGATATGGCGCCGGGCTGAACGAACAGCGCCGTGTACTCAACCGCCAAGTTCGCGATGATTTCGTTCGCATCGCCGTCCAGCATGTCTTGCGGAACAGGCGCACCCGATTCCGCCAGCGGCTCTTGCAGTTCTCCCCTCAAGCGTTCCAGGAACGCTTCGTCCACTTCATATTCCAAAGTGCGGGCCAAAAGCCTGAACAAAGCCGATTGGGCCTTGCATTCATCCTGACGCACGCCGTGCGCCACTTGTTCTATCAAGGTTTGCATCGAGAACTCCTCACATACTTTCCGCCGGAGAAAGATCGCGATGGCGGCGGCCTAGGCTGCCGCCATCGCGTTAAGTGGTAGGAGCTTCTTAATGTCCTCCGCCTGCTTTAGGCTCGGGAAGATGCGCCCAGTCGATATCGACTTCCTTATGATTGGCCTTGTGCATGTCGCCCGTATAGGCGTAGCGCAAGGTTTCCTCATAATCCTTCATCGACGCTTCCAGGCTAGCCTTGGTGTCGCCGTACTTGTCGCCCGCTTGGGCCTTGGCCACCGTCACGACGGTGTCGTACCAGCCCTGCGAACCGCCAATCGGATCGACCTGCATTTTGATGATCGGATTCGGGTGAACGCCCTTATCATCCCACCAGACGTTGTTATCGACGTCAGGATCGCCGCCCAGCGCGTACTCGGCTGGCTTCTCCTTCATCTTCAACTGCGCCAAGCGACCGTAGGAATTATGGCCGCAGGCGGTAGAGATCGCCACCACGTCGGGATGGATGCCCTCGGTGACATGCGCCCGGGTTACGATATAGCCGACGGACGAAGTGACGCGGATCAGATCGCCGTCCGCAATTCCCTTGGCGGCGGCCGTCTTCGGATTAATCCAAGCCGGATTCTTGTGATAAAGCTCGGCCAAATATTTCACCGAAGCCGTGCGGCTTTGGGTATGCACATTGACCTTGAAGGTGATGAGAACCAATTCATCGGCCTTCTTGTCGCGCGACGCCAGACGCTTGTAAACCGGCATCGGGTTGAAGCCATATTTCTTATAGCTTTCCTTGAAGATTTCGATCTTGCCCGAGGGCGTTCCGAAACCAGCGCAGTTCTTGCCATTCACGCGCACGCCGATGGTTTTTCCGCCTTTCTTGATGGCCCCATTGGCTTCAACGCTGGCGCCATCCATGGCGGAGGCGGGCAGTTCCTTGGCGTGCAGGCCGTATTCGGCCGGCACTTCATCGCCGTTCTTATCGACGATCTGCCCGGTAACCGGATCGATCTTGCCGTATTTCGGCCAGACGCCGTTCTTCTTCAGATAATCGAAGCCGCCGTCTTCCTTCAGGCCGGGAATGCCTTCGAACTGGGCCTTGACCCATTCCTCGCCATTCTTGAAGGCAAAATACTGCTTGATCCCCAACTTGCCGTCTGGATCGAGTTTGTTGACGACCTGGATCGTGGTATCGCGCCATTCCTGGGTGTTGCCCAGCGGCTTGATCACCGGCTGGCGAATGCCCAGCCAGGGACGCAGGTCGCTCGGCATCGATTCCGGATCCCAACGTTCCAGATAGGTCGTATCCGGAATGATCAGATCGGCCAGTTCGGCATTTTCCGACATATAGGGGCTGAACGAGCAGTAGAACGGGATCAGCTTCTCGTCCTTCAGCAGGGCTTCCCACACATGGCTGGAAGGATAGGTGTAGGCGCCGTTGTCGTAATAAGTCATCAGCACCGAGCATTTGGCATCGCCCTTCATCAACTGATAAGGCATGTGCGTCGATACTTGGTGACCGGCCAGAGGATAGCTGGGCGGTTGACCCAGAATGCTGGGCGCCTTGCCGCCGGGCGGCTTGGGGCTGGGCTGGCCATAACCCATGCCGCGTGGCAGGCAGTACCCGCCCTTCTTCTCGACGTTGCCGGTGATCACATTCAGCATCTGGATGGCGGCTTCTTGGTACGAGCCATACACATGCTTACAGGGACCGCGGTACGAGAAGGTCGTGGCGGGCTTGGTGGTGGCGAATTCGCGCGCGATGCGCCGAATATCCTTGGCTGGCACGCCCGATTCCGCTTCCGCAAATTCCGGCGTATAGGTCTTCAGATGTGCGATCAGCTGCTCGGGCGTCACATTCGTCCATGTGCGGATGAAAGCGTCGTCGTACAGCTTCTCGTTCATGATGACGTGCGACATGGCCAACGCAACGGCAACGTCGGTGCCGGGGAATGGCGCGAACCATTCATCGGCCACCGCCGCCGTATTGGCATGACGCGGATCGAAATAGACCAGCTTGGCCTTGTTGGCCACGACGCCATCGACCAATCTCTGGGCGTTGGGGTTGTGGAAGTAGGCCGTTTCGGTGACATTGCCGCCGAAGATCAAGGCGTATTTTGTGTTGGCGAAATCCGCAGATTCGATGTCCGGACCCCAGCCGGGTTCCAGGCCGATCTTTTTCGATGATTCACAGATGTTCGTGTGACCCACCATCGTGTTCGAACCAAGAGCGCCCATGAAGCGTTGGATGCCGCCGCCGGTGCGGTTGCGGCCCCACTTAAAGACGATCTCGTTGCGGATGGCCGGATCGTTGGCGGCGTCGGAACGGTCGATCACTTCCTTCAGCTTGGCGGCCAGCATCGTGGTCGCCTCGTCATAGGAAATGCGCTTCCATTTACCTTCGCCGCGCTTACCCGTGCGCAGCAAGGGCGTCATGATGCGATCCGGGTCATAAGTGTGCAAGAAACCGGAATTGCCCTTGGCGCACAGCTTGCCGCGGTTGCCCGGGTGATCCGGATTGCCTTCCAGCTTAACGATGCGCCCATCCTCGATATAGGCGATGCCGCCATCCTCGATATTGCACACCAAGCAGGTATAGGGAACAGCTTCACGCAACTTGCCGGTGACGGGTGAAAAATCCTTTCCACCCAGTTCCTGCTCCATCGCTTGAAGACGGCTGGCTCCCAGCGCGCTAGCGACGGCAGCGGTCGATCCACCCAGCTTCAAAAAGCCTCGGCGGCTCATTGGGAAATGCTTGTTCATGGCAACGTCCCTCTCTCTTTCCGTTGTCGTTCGCTTAGTAGTAAAGCTGCGGCAGCTGACCGGCCACGAGAAGCACTTCTCGCACCATGAAAGCTCCCACCATGCTGGCAAGACCCGCACCGACCAGAATGGTCGGCTGACGTCCGACGGCTGGCATAGCCAGCATCGCCAGAGGCAGCAAAATGCCGATCACGAAGGTCAGGAACCAAATCTGCATGCCGTACTGGCCGTTCAGAATGGCCCAGCCCTGCTGCATCTCGCCCGAGCCATAGAGCAAGGACACCACCAAACCCAGGAAGAGAGCGAAGGTCGTCGCCACCGAAGCAAGAAGAATGGTGTGCAGGATGGCGACGGCGTCGGTGTTGGCGGAGCCGCGCACCTTGGCAATCAAGGCGATCAGCGCCGTACCGGAAGAAATGGATAACACCGTGAACATCACGGGCATCCAGGGCGTCGCCCAAACTTCGCGGGTGGTGTTCACCATCAGGTCAAGGCCGGTATAAAGCGGCATCGACAAGCCAAGCAGCGAGCCGATGATGGCCAGGGGCTTCAACAGATCGCTGCGGTTGCCAATATTCTTCGCCCAGTAGAAGGCGACAATGCAGGCGGTGAACAAGACCAGAAACACCGATCCCCAGGACAAAGGCGATGTCCAATGGAAATAGATGATCGGGTACAAGAAGCGCCCCGGCTGGCCGAGATCAAGGATCAGGAGCGGCGCGCAAATGCCGATCACGATCAGACCAACGGCAAGGCCGGGCGTTTGGATGGCGCGCAAAGACTCGAACTTGCCGCCGAACAAATCGGGCGCGGTGGCAAGCGCATAAGACATTCCGGCCATGCCGATCAAGAAGAAGTAGACCGACAATTCCGCGCCCCAAGGCGCAATGTGAAACCAGCTATATTCGAACATGTTCCGTCTCCCCCTTACAGGACGCCGCCGAAGAACTGCCGCCCTTTGTTATGGCGGTAGAACGCCTCCGCGTCTGCCTTGGCGGCGTAGGACTCGGGAGGACTGGACATTTGGTCGGTGATCTTCTGCGCCGGCTGGATGTAATACACCTGCGGCTTGGTGCCCTTCTCGGGCTTCAACACCGCCACGGCCTTATTGGCCACCAGCTTGCGGACTTCACTGTTAGGGTCATTGAGATCGCCGAAGATGCGCGAGCGCCCCAGGCAGGTCTGCACGCAGGCAGGAACCAGACCATTGGCAACGCGATGTTCGCAGAAGGTGCATTTATCGACCACGCCGCCAATCTTCACGCGGGAGCGATTGTTGGGCAGCACATGGCGCGCATTGTAGGGGCAGGCAGCGATGCAAGTGCGGCAAGAAATGCAGCGCTCATAGCGTTGCAAGACGTAACCTTCCGCATGCTTGTACGTCGCCTCGGTCGGGCAATTGCGCACGCAAGGCGGATTGTCGCAGTGATTGCACAAACGCGGCATGAATTGGCGCTTGGTGTTGGGGTACTGTCCCAAATCCTTCACCTTGACCGTGGTGCGCCAAACGCCCAGCGGCACGTCGTATTCAGCCTTACACGCGGCGACGCAGGCCATACAGCCAATGCACCGCCGAAGATCGACCACCATCGCCCAGCGCTTCTTGCCAGCTACGCCTTCCGATGGGTCAGCCTGAAGCCCAATCGCCATCTGCTTCCTCCCCTTGGTTATTGCAAGTGCTCACTCCGGCATGGCGTGCCGAAGGGATTTGCCCTTTCTTTTGCGAGGAGCGTGCCAATTTTTGGAAACGACGATTTCTAGGGGATTCGCAGGATGTCGCGGAAAGCGATGTTACCGAATCTTCACATCTCGCGCCTCGCATGATCAAGTGACGTTACCGTGCGGTAACATGGTGCGGCGCACAAACCTATTCTTTGTAAGGCGACCGGTCAGTTCTTCAGTTGGCAAGAATTTGGCATGGGGTGTAACGACGCTTCAATCCACTCGGACACATAAAGAAAGCATGATGCGAGACAACTTTGGACGCCAGATCACCTATCTTCGAGTTTCCATAACCGACCGTTGCGACTTGAAATGCGGCTACTGCAACGTTCCGGGGCGCGCTCTTTTGGAACGGCGAGAAATCCTGTCTCTGGAAGAAATTGAGCGGATTTGCAAGGCTTTCGTTGCCCAGGGCGTAACCAAGATCCGGATAACTGGCGGCGAGCCTCTGGTGCGCCGGGGCGTGGTGGAGCTGATCGGAAGGTTGAACCGCCTTCAACGCCTTGACGAGGTCACGCTCACCACCAACGGCACCCAATTGGATCGCCATGCGCAGAATCTGGCCAAGTCTGGCGTGCGCAGGCTCAACGTCTCGCTCGACAGTCTGGACGCCGGACGTTTCCAAAGCATTACCGGGCGCGACGCGCTGGGCAACGTCCTTTCGGGGATTCAAGCTGCAAAACAGGCCGGGCTTAAAGTCAAAATCAATATGGTGGTTCTGGTCGAAACAACGGATGGCGACATCGATACCATGATCCGCTGGTGCGGGATGAGCGGCCATGATCTGACGCTGATAGAGGTCATGCCGATGGGCCCGGCCAAATTGCGGCCGGCCACTTCGCACATAGCCCTGCGCGAGCATTTGGCGCAACGTTGGAGTTTGACGCCGCTTTGCGAGGAAACCGGCGGGCCGGCAAGCTATGTGCGTGTCGGAGAGACTGGCGGGAAACTTGGCTTTATTACGCCAATGAGCGCCAATTTCTGCGCAAGCTGCAACCGCGTGCGCCTGACCAGCAACGGCAAGCTGAAACTGTGCCTGGATCGGGGCGAATCAGTCGATCTGCGCGGACTGCTGCGCTCTGGCGGCTCTGACGAGGAATTGAAGGAAACCATTGTCTCAGCCATCCGGGGCAAACCGTCGGGACACGATTTCCTGAGCGCTACGAACGAAGCGGCGGTTCCGCGTTCGATGAGCGCCATCGGCGGATGAGTGCGATGCAGCAAAATGATTCCGTGCATTAAATAGGCGTAATATTTGTGTGTTACCGGCAGGTGACGCGCCGCCTTACAACCAATTTGTATTTTCCGTCAACTTCCTGAAAACATTATACACAGCTTGATGGCCCAGCATTTGCTCATGTCCTGATCCATCCATGAAAGAGCCGCTGGAAACGCTGAAAGCAAGCGTCGAGTCAGTTGCCGCCGTCGTCAAAAAAATTCAGGAAAAGCCCACAGCCGACGACGAGCAGAAATCGGCGGCCGCCGTCACCAAGGCCGAAGCGCAATTGGCGCGCATCCGCAATGCCCTGGCAGACGATTACAAACAGGCCTTCGCCGAGAAGGAAAGCGCTCTGGACAAGGCGGTCTACGTTCCTGTCGCACTCGGCGCTGTAATCTGGGCGATCATGTCAGGCCTTATCTTTCTGCTGACGCGGGGCATCATGGCCCCGCTCGGTTCTTTGGAAAGGGCAATGGAGCGGCTACCTTCTCATCTGAAGTGCAACACCGGTATCATCCGGAGTTGCGATGGGAACACGATATGACCAACTCGATCTTGATGATCGGATTGAGATTTCCCGACTTCGAGAGAACGGGATGTCTTTTCAAGGGATTGGCCGCCTGATGGGTCGATCTGCGTCCACGATCAGCCGCGAGCTGCGGCGCAATGCGTTGCCCAAGAGCGGCTACAAGCCCGCTTCGGCGGACCGCATGGCGCTGTCCCGACGGCGACGATTATCGCGCATCGAGCGCCTGAACCCGCTTCGGACCTATGTCGGCGACGGCCTTGCGATGGGATGGTCGCCGGAACAGATCGCGGGCAGGCTCAGGCAGGAAGGATCAGAGCACAGCGTGGGCGTCGAGACAATCTACCGCTTCATCTACCGACCGCGCGTTCTGCAAGAGAAGCTCTACCGCTTTCTGCCCCATGCCAAATCTTGCCGGGGGCGGCGATATTTCAAAAGTCGGCGCGAGCCGCTGCAAGGACGCCGCTCCATTCACGAGCGCCCGCAAAATGCAGCTTCGCGCAGCGAATTCGGCCATTGGGAAGGCGATCTCATGCAGTTCCGCACCCAGCGGGGAAACCTGCTTACCCTGTGCGGGCGAGGCCGACAAGGGATTCGCCGTGGTAGCCAACGAGGTCAAAAGCCTGGCCAACCAAACAGCCAAGGCGACGGATGAGATTTCCGGCCAGATCAACGCCATTCAATCGGCAACTCGCGAAGCCGTTCAGGGGATCGACGGCATTACCGGCACCATCCGCAACATCAATGCCATTGCCTCAAGCATCGCTACCTCGGTCGAGGAACAATCGGCGGCGACGCAGGAAATCGCCAGAGCCGCCGCGCAGGCCGCCGAAGGAACGCGAGAATCTTCGGAAAACATCGCCGAGGTTTCTCAATCGAGTTCGGAATCCGCCTCCGTCTCCGACGCCGTGCGCGCCTCGGCGGCGCAGGTCAATGAACGCATTGGCGCGATGCATGGAAAACTTCAGGAAATCATGCGCTCGGGCACCGGAAAGGCGGGCGAGCGCCATACGGTCAACATGGCCGTTACGGTCGCCTATGCGGGGCGCACTCAATCTTGCCTGTTGCACGACATCGCCTTGTCTGGCGCAACCGTGCTTGACAGGCCGCTGGACGGCGCTGATCGCGATACCGAGGTTAGCATTTCCTCGCCGCAGCTAGGCGAATTGAAAGGTTCTGTCATGGCTAAGACTGCGACGTCAACGCATGTCAGTCTCGACCTGGACGAGGCAGAGGAAGATCGCCTCGAGAAATTCCTGGCCAGCCGTCAGCGCGCAGCATGAACAAAGCAGCCGGAATCGGATGGCGGGGCAACTACCTGGCCAGTGCCAGGGGAAGTTCCGCAGCTACAACCGAAGCCGCGCTAAGCGTGTAGAAACCCAAAATTCGTTGTGGCTGATCTGACGTTCCTGCAATGAAAGCCCATGTTGTGCCTCGCCTTGCGTCCTGCCCTGCCTGTTCGCGCATATAGCGGTCCAACAACTCGTTTCCGCGGAAGAAGGTCTTACGGTCACGATGCGTCGAAAGCGGCTCGATCAGGACTGATCGAGCCTCAAACCTCACTTGCGGACAACCCGCTCATGGCCGCACACCGCCTTCCTGAGGCGGGTATTCGGCTCGGGCGGGTTCAAAAGCAAGTCCTGGAAGCGGGGCCATTCTTCAGAGGACAAGGTGATTGTCTCAATCTTGCGCACCACGCTGTCCGCCCGCTGGAGAGCGACATCGACCACAAAATCCCTCAGGACCCTGGCCGCCGCCCGTTCCAGTTTTAGCTTGGACTGGGGACACAGGCGGACGCTGATGCGTTCTTGGCGCTGGGCGGTTCTGGGTATACTGAGGACCCATGACTAACATCTATAATCTACGCCTACTGGACACACACGACAAGATGGGGATCGCGCTAAATTCCTCCTTACCTAGGACCACCAAACTGGCCAAGCAGCCGGAGAGATGCCGCTCGGTAAACGCCGCAACGCACTGTAATTAAAGAGTTATTATGACCGGGTCGGAGAATCCGTTCCTCTCTCAGCCAAATGGCCTGCGATATCTTGATTTGCAAAGCGTTTCTGGCATAAAACCCGGAAGGCCTCACCACAGACACACAGGGGTGGTACACATGGGCTTGGAAACGCACATCAAGGAAGCCAATACACCAGCGAGTAGTTCCATCGTTTGATGTTCGACAAAGGCGTCGCCTGTTCCATGAGCCGGTCCGGAAACGTCAGGGGCAACGCCTCCATGGAGAGCTTCTTCTTATCCTTGAAAACAGAGCGGACGGCCAACAGGACGTACCGCACCAGGGAGCAGGCAAAAGCCGATGTATTCGATTACATTGAGCGCGTTTACAACCCTACGCGGCGGCATTCCACACTGGGCTATTTAAGCCCTATGGACTTTGAGAGGAGAGCTATGCAAGCTTAACAAGCTGCCCCCGAAGTAAGCGGCAGCTCACAGGGGCATAACTATGGATAGTTCCCGTTATTTAGTTGTAGAAGATTCAAAATTTTTTAACTCTATCGTTAGCAAGGCGGTTGGAGAACGCGTAGGTGCCGAGGTGGTATCCACACTCTCCCTGGCTGAAGCGATAAAAGCCGTTACGGAAAGTGAGTTGCGGTTCAGTCTCGCCGTGGTCGATTTGGTGTTGCCCGATGCCCCGAACGGTGAAGCGGTAAGCTGGCTTCAAGATCAGGGCATTCCCTGCATCGTGTTTACGGGGGTGTTCTCGGAAGATCTGCGCGAACGCCTTCTGGCTGAACACGTGCTCGACTACGTGGTTAAGGAAACACCTTCCAGCCTAAGCTATCTGGTAGACTTAGTCGGAAGGCTGCATCGCAATCGGAATATCAAGGTCCTGGTGGTGGACGATTCACGGACCGCCCGGGGATATGCCGCTGATTTGCTGAAAAGCTATCAATTTCAAGTATTCGAGGCAGAAAGCGGGGAAGCCGGATTGGGCTTCCTTGCCGACAATCCAGACATTCGACTTGTGATCACAGATTATAACATGCCCGGCATGGATGGCGTGGAAATGGTCAAACGAATGCGGGCCACGCATGATCAAGATCGCTTGGCGATTATCGGCGTATCATCTGGCGGTGGCAATGCGCTCTCGGCTAGGTTCATCAAGTTCGGCGCCAATGATTTCATCAACAAGCCGTACCTGCGTGAGGAGTTCTTCTGCCGCGTCATGCAGAACATCCGCATGCTGGACATGGTGGAGCGCCTAACCGACATGGCAACCAAGGATGCTTTGACAGGCATCCATAATCGCCGGTTTTTCTTCGAGGCCGGGGAAACCTTGTTTGCCCGCGCCAAGCGGGATCAGGTCGCCTTGACTGCTGCGATGCTCGACATCGACTTCTTCAAGAAGGTCAACGACACCTACGGGCACGATGGCGGCGATGCCATTTTAAAGCGTGTTGCATCTCTGCTGCGCAGTCTCTGCCGACAGACGGACGTGGTCGCCCGCTTCGGCGGTGAAGAATTCGCCATTCTGGCCGTCAGCATGGATGACTGTGCCTTGCATCCATTTTTCGAGAAATTGCGGGCCTCGTTGGAGGCAGAGGAAATTATCCATGCGGGCCATCGGATTCCGGTCACAGCCAGCTTTGGTGTCTGTCACGGTATCGGCACGTCACTGGAATCCATGCTAAAGACCGCTGACGAAATGCTTTATCAGGCTAAGCAGAACGGACGCAACCGCGTTGAGGTGGCATGACGAACTCATCTGTCCGCTTGGGGCTAATGCCCCCTTTATCCGGCTTGGTCGACATATACGGCCAGGAGATCGTCTGGGCGGCAACGATTGCATGCACGGAAATCAATGAACAGGGGGGCATTCTTGGACGACCGTTAGATTTGGTCATCGAAGACGACGGCAGCATGCCACAAACGGCGGTCCCCGCGGCGAGGCGGCTGATCGAGCAGCACAAGTGCAGCGCCATCATCGGCAACCTGCTTTCGAACGCACGTATCGACGTGGCGGCCAAGGTGGCCGATCCCTTGGGTGTCCCCTACCTCAATTTTTCCTTCTACGAAGGTGGCATCTCGTCACGCTGGTTCTTCCATTTCGCGGCTCTGCCGAACCAGCAAATCGACAAAATGATTCCGTTCATGGTCGAGCGCTACGGCCCGAAAATGTTCTTCGCGGGGAACAACTATGAATGGCCGCGCGGTTCCATCGATGCCTGCAAGCGTTCCCTCGTGGCGCTGAACGGAGAAATCGTTGGTGAGGAGTACCTTCCCCTCGGTGTCCGCACAGAAGAAATCGATGTCCTGCTAGAGCGCGTCGCCCGATCTGGTGCCGACGTCTTCGTGCCTTATTTCGCGGGTTCCGACCAGATCACCCTGCTGTCTCGCTTCGCTGAGATGGGTGTAAAGAGACACATGTCCGTGGTTATGGGGCATTTCGACGAGATCATCGCCGCCCGACTTTCCCCCGAGTCTCGGGATGGACTCTATTCCAGCAACACCTACTTCATGTCCGTCGAAACTCCGGGATCGCGGGCTTATCTGGCACGGCTGCGCGCATTGCCTGGCGTCTCGGGGCTGTGGCCCGACGGTAACGGTGTGCTCACCAATTTCGGCGAAGGCACCTATATCTGCGTCAAGGCCTTCGCCGAGGCCGCCCGCATGGCCGGCAGCTTTGAGCCGGAAGCTTTGGCAAAGGCGCTGGAGACCGTCACCGTGCCGGGTCCGCAAGGAGAGGTCCGCATGGACCCCAGATCCCACCACGCGACCGTCAATTCCTTTCTGACCCGCTGCAACCGTTCCGGCACGTTCGAGGTCGTCAAGGCTTTCGGTCCGATCCCGCCACAGATTCCAGAGCGTTACGCCCCGTCTGTGGCAATGCCTCATTTTACCGAATCACCATCCAACCCACAGGTCGCAGCACGTTTGGCGTCTGAGGCGGCTGGCGCTTACCGCCGCTTCGGAACCGCGAAGCAGATCCTGGCCCATGCGGACATGGCCATTTTGGCCACCGACCAGGACGGCTTCATCACCGATGCCAATCGCGCTGTGAGCGGGATGTTCGGCTATACAGAAGGCGAATTGATCGGTCTGTCGGTCAACCTTCTGGTCCCGCCTCATATCCGCCCCCTTCACCAGGAGCACCTTTCCCGGTTCCTGGCGAGCGACGAAACCGAGAGGCGGATGAGCCAGCGGGGAGAGATCAGCGGTTACCGCAAGGACGGCACGTTCTTCCCCTTGGAAGCGTCCATCGCAAAGTTCCGCAGCGGCGAAGCCTGGGTGCTGGTCACAACCATGCGCGACCTGACGGCGGCGAAGCAAGCCGAGGAGGAACTGACCCGGCGCGCTACCCATGACGCCCTGACTGGGCTTCCCAACCGCGTCCTGATCCATGAGCGCCTAGAAAAAGCCCTCCACCGCTCGAAATCGCGCGGGGACAACATCGCCCTGCTGTTCATCGATCTCGACGGATTCAAAGCAGTGAATGACAAATTCGGGCACGAGGCGGGAGATCATCTGCTCACGGAAATTTCACAGCGCTTCATCCATGCAGTGCGCCCGGGCGATACGGTTGGGCGGCTGGCGGGCGACGAATTCGTGGTACTGTGCGAGCATGTTGATTCTCCGGCTATGCTGTCTTCTCTGGCTGAGCGGATACTGACTACTGCCAAGCAGCCGGTCCTGCATGGGGCGGACAAGCTGTTCGTGACCGCGAGCATTGGCATTGCCGTCGGACATGGCTCGACCCATGCCGCCGACGATCTCATTCGGGCAGCAGACACCGCGATGTATTCCGTCAAAGAATCTGGGCGTGCGGGATGGCGCTTCTTCAACGAAAGCCTCCAGGATGAAGCTCAGCATCGCCTGTCGATTTCCGTCGGTTTACGCTCCGCTCTGGAGAGGGGCGAATTTTACACCGTGTTTCAACCCATTGTGGACACGCACACCTCGGTGGTGGTCGGCGCCGAGCTTCTGCTGAGGTGGCGTTCAGCCGATGGCGAGGTTTCACCAACTGTTTTCATTCCCGTCGCCGAGATGAACGGGACCATTGTCGCCATCGGTTACTGGATTTTCGAGGAAGCGTGCCGGACCGAGCGTCGGTGGCATGAGCAATCGGATAACGACGCACCCTACGTCTCTTTCAACATGTCGGCGCGCCAGATGACTGACCCAGCACTCGTGGATCGGTTTGCGGAGATTATCGTCCGAACAGGCGCCGATCCTCAACGTCTTCTTCTGGAGATCACGGAAACCTCCTTGATGGCGGACCCCAACGCCAACCGCGAGATCATCGACAGGCTAGCTGGACTAGGGATGCGCATCGCCGTGGATGATTTTGGCACCGGCTATTCGTCGTTGGCACAATTGCTGCGTCTGAACATCGATGTCCTTAAGATAGATAAGGAATTCATCCAGGGCATCGACACCGACCGAGAGAGCGGTGTGATCGTGTCGGCTCTATGCCGGTTGTCCAAATCCCTGAAGCTTCGTGTTGTCGCCGAAGGCGTGGAGACGCAAGGGCAGCGGAATGTGCTGCGCGCGCTCGGATGTGACTCCATCCAGGGATACCTGTTCTATAGACCAATGCCACCAGACGACTTGTTGATCGCGGCAGCCAACTCCCGTCGCGCAAAGAAACGCGATAAGGTCAATCTTTGCTTCCTGATCTACGCCAGCCGTCCTAATGCTGCGGTGACGCCGTCCCTGTTGGACGCTATTGTGGCCGAATCGCGGGCATTCAATCAATTGAACGGGATCACCGGCCATCTTATCCATTTCGACGGCACCTTCGTGCAATATTTGGAAGGAGGTGAGGCTGACATTTGCCGCATTTACGCAAAGATCCGTGAGGATCAGCGGCATCGGGATGTGACGCTAGTTTGCGAAGGGAGATTAATCCGTCGTTTGTTCGCGGGCTGGACCATGGGTGTCAGGAGCATTGAGGCCACATCCTTCGCTGATGAACTTGATGCCGGGACGTCGCTATTCCAGGCTCTCGTGACGTCCCCGGTCGTTTGTCGCTCCTTGTTTGAAGCCGTAGCGATGGAGACGCTTTGATTTCCCCCAGGTGCCGCATCGCGGCTGGGTTGTAAAGAATTTTCGGCAACCAACAACAACGGGGATTGGGAAAATGGTCGGCATTCTTTGTATGGAGGTTACCCAAGGCGTCTATTGGGTGGAGGTTCCCCAGACAAACTTGCGGCTTCTATGCGGTTGCCCCGCCGATGTCGTAAAGCATTTGATTCGCCGAGGATTGGTGCGCCCGACAGAGGTGGGCGGCGTTCGCTGTGAAACCGGCCCCAATGCCATTTTGCTGTCAGATATGATGGTGCAGAACGGCGCCTTTTCCAACCTGGCGGAATTCCCGGTCCTTCAAATGTTTTACCGTCAGGGGATGCTTCTGCCCAACCACCCCAACAACACCGGGCAGCGCCCCATTCTGGTGGGCCGCCGGGACCAGCTTCAAGCGCAGATGCAGTACATCTATCGCGGCAATTACGGCCTGATATCCCGTGAAGAACTTATTGAAGCAGGCGTATCCCCGGATGATTCCGATTGGATGATGCGGCTGAAGCTTCGTTTTGCTTTCGGCCGCATCCAGCACCCCAGCACGTTGCTCGAAGGATTAGCCCTTGATGACGATCCGATCGACATCCGGGGCGTAACCCTGAGGCGAACGGATGTCAACGTCTTCGAGATATCACATGACGGCGAGACGGCAAGCGTTGACCTCAACCTGCCTCACGGCGCCGAGTATGAGTGTCCGTTTCCGCTTGGCGCCTTCCAGTTTCGTAGAGATTATTTCGCGGTAGTCCATTCCGGCGAAGGCGATGGTTGGGACATCCATCGTCCCAGCATGGGATCGGTGCTGGTCTTCCAGGGCCGATGCTATCTTATCGACGCAGGCCCCAATCTCGGCCACACTCTCAGTGCTCTGGGCATCGGCATCAACGAGGTGGAGGGTGTTTTCCAGACCCACGCTCATGACGACCATTTTGCAGGCCTGACAACCCTCATGCAGGCCGACAGGAAGATCAAGTTCCTGGCTGTGCCCATGGTACGGGCGACGGTTGCGAAGAAGCTCTCTGCCCTGCTATCCATCGAGGAGAGCGACTTCGAGGACTTCTTCGACGTGGTGGATCTTAACATCGACACCTGGAACGGCGTCGGCGGCCTGGACGTGAAGCCCATTTTCTCACCGCATCCAGTGGAGACGACGATTTTCGAGTTTCGAGCCATGGCGGCGGACGGCTACAGAACTTATGCACATTTCGCAGACATCATCGGACTGGGCATTCTGAAAGGCATGGTAACCAAGGATGCCGACAAGCCCGGCCTAAGCCAAACCAAGTTCGACGAGGTAGCCCAGAGTTATCGCGCCCCGGCTAATATCAAGAAGGTGGATATCGGGGGTGGATTGATCCATGGTGATGTAAATGATTTCACCGAGGATAGGTCTCGCAAGATCATTCTGGCCCATACCGCCCTCGCCCTAAGCCCAGAGCAACGTAGGATCGGGTCAGGCGCTTCGTTTGGAAGTGCTGATGTTCTGATCGCCAGTCACCGTGACTTCCTTGGACGTTCCGCTTATCAATTCTTGCACGACTATTTCCCAAATATCGACGGGGATGACCTGGGGGCGCTTCTCAACGGACCGATCCAGACATTCAACCCGGAAACCATTCTCCAGAAAGCCGGGGACGTTCCCAAAAACATCTATCTTCTCCTGACGGGGCAAGTCGAGGTGCTGGCTGATGAAACGGATTTCCGGGTGGCGTTGTCTGCCGGCGCCCTTCTTGGGGAAATGGTTGGACTGCATGGGTTGCCGTCGGCCGAGACCGTGCGAGCCATGAGCTTCGTTCAGGTGCTGGAAATCCCATGCGAACTTTATGCAACCTTTGTGCACAAACACGAGCTGTTCGGAACCATTTCTGCATTACTGGAGCGAAGGGAATTCTTGTCTCGCCAGCCTTTGCTAGCCGGCGTTGTCTCGACTGGCACGCTTAACGCCATCGCCGCCGAAATGAAAGTCCGCCAACATCACGAAGCGGCAGTTCTCGACACGCGAGAACGCATGGTCGGTCTGGTCGAAAGCGGCAAGATTTTGCGATCAATCGGCACGACGGTGATTGAGGAGCTAGGGCCAGGCGACTTTTTCGGTGAGGAATTCGCCATATTTGACATCCCCTGCATCGCAACATTGAAGGTCGCTATACCCAGTCAAATTCATATGATCCCAGCCAGATTGCTTGAGCGCATTCCAAACGTTCGCTGGAAGCTGTTTGAAAGCTTTCAGCGGCGCAGCAGCCTTATGACGGGAATCGACACACACGGGCGCGTACTGTTGACATGGCGGCCTGAGTACAGTGTGAACATTCAGCGCATCGACACCCAACACAAGCGGCTTTTTGCCACAGCTAATGCACTTCTCGATTCAATTGAATGCGGACAAGGCCGCTCTGAGGTAATTCAATCTCTGGAGTTTCTTCTCGACTACACCCGATACCACTTCCAGGAAGAAGAAGAGTTGCTAGAACATTACGGATACGTTCAATGCAGTGAACACAAAATACATCACAAAGCTCTGATCGATCAAGTGCAGGACATGGCTCAGAAGGTTATCGAGCCAGGGGGGGTGGATGCGCTGGAACTGCTTGAGTTCTTGCATGGCTGGATTGTCAACCACATCCTTGTCGAGGACAGGAAATATGCAGTCTTTCTTAATGACCGCGGTGTTTTCTGAGTCTATTACCGCAGAACTTATGTCTTCGCCTGTGAAATTTCCGTCGCTTGATGCTCAACCATAGCGGAGAGTCGGCAAATTGCTCCAGTGTGCCCACTGATAGGGACCACTCTAGACGATGAAAACCGGATGAGGCGAGGGGCCCTTCCTTGCAATATCTCCCCCCCCCTTGCCGATGGTCACGAAACCGGTACAAACTGCCGGAGAGAGGCAGCTCGGCAAGCGCCGCGACGTGCTGTAATTAAAGAGTTATTTTGAGCAGATCAGAGAGTCCCCTTCTCTCCGCCACCCGCCCGTATGGATGGTTTGCTCTCGCGGCATACCGCCGAGATTTCCCCAGAACCCGCCATATATAAAATCACGGCAGCGAAGCTGCGCCATGCTTCGCGCAAGGGGCAAGAATCATGCCTCTATTCGACAAAGGTCAATTTGCTGTCGGGTGAGACCAGGATAGCTTTGCCGATGCCAGCCTCTTTGAGAATGGCCGCAGCCTTATCGGCGCCCGCCACGGCGATGGCGGTGGACAATCCATCGGCCAAGCTGGCCGAGGGGGCAAGCACCGTCACGCTGGGCACGCCCAGGGCGGGCTGCCCGCTGGTTGGCTCGATCAGATGGCCGTAGCGGCCAAATCCCGGAAAGGACGATCCCAGCGCCTCGGTGGTGGCCATGGCGCCGTCGGCTATGGTCAGGCGATGCAGGGCGATGCCGCGCAGCATGGGATCGCGGATGGCGACCGGCCAGGGCGAGCCGTCGGCGCGCGGCCCCAGTACGCGCGGCTCTCCCAGATCAACCAGCACATTGTCGAACCCCTTGCGCTTGAGCAATTCGGATACGCGGTCGGTCGCATAGCCCTGGCCGATGCCGTTCAGGGTTGCCGCCATGCCGGGTTTTGCGAATTCGATATTTTCAGGTGAAACCGTCACGGCGCGCCAATCCACCAGCCCCCTGGCGACTTCGATCTCGGCCAAGGAAGGCGGGCGCCCGATGCGGCGCAGACTGTCGGCATGCAGTTTCCACAGTGGTTGTATAGTGATGTCGAAAGCGCCCTGCGAGATTTTCGAAAGCCTTGCGGCTTCCCCCATCACCCGCAACAGATCGGCTGGCGGGGAGGCAAGGCGTCCGTCTCGGTTCAGCCTGGAAATCGCCGATTCCGAGCGATACAGACTTAGGATCGATTCCAGCCGCTCGACCTCGAGGAGTGATTCGGCCAGCGCCTGCTGCGCCAAAGCCCGGTCGGGATGCTCAAGCACGATCTCGGCATTGGCCCCCAGCGCCTTGCCCAGCCAGCGCACACGCCCGGTCTCGGATGCTTTGGCCGCTCTGGGAAGGGCGGCGACGCAGGCGGCAATGGCGATGAAGCGTCTGCGTGTCAGGCCTAGCTTATTCATGATGCCCTCTGCTTGCATGCGTTGCGGCGGGGCCGGGCGGCGCAACGCCTGTCTGCGCCAGCAACTCGCTGGTGATTTCAGAATATTCCACCACCGCTCCGCCATGCTTGCCCGCAAATTCCTGCGCCAGGGCGCGCGTGGAAAAAGGAACAAGTTCGCCGCCGCCCATGTCGGCCCCCCGGTCGCTGCCCGTCACGAACAACGCCTTCCTAGCTTCGATCCAAGCGCCCGCATCGGGTTTTTCCCAACTGGATGATTTTCCCATGTCGTTGACATAGATGGCGGCGAATTGCCGCCCCGTTCCCTCGTCGATCAATAGCCATGTGAACGTGTCGCGCACCGACGAGAACCACAAGGGCTTGTCCTGACTTTTTATGAAAACCTGCCCCTTCGGCCCAGTATGCTCCGCCAAGTCCATCCGGCAGATGGTTCCCACCGCATCGGGGCCTGGCTCATGCGGAGCAGGCAGCGCTGCCGATCTGTCGTCTTTGCAGGCCGACAAGGCCAAAGCCAGCAAGGCCATGACGAAGAATCTTCCAGTCTTCATAGTTCACGTCTCCGAAAAATCATCAACGCCGCCGTCATAGGGACCAGCACCCAGGCGGCCAGAACGGCGAGCAGAGCGCCCGGCGGAAAAGATAAATCGGCTGCCGCCCCGGCCATGCCTGAAAACATGCGGACATTCTCGAAGCCGGTCAGATTGACCAGCCGGTAGACATCGGCGGGATTGGCCATCAGCAACCAGCCGAAAGCCCAGGGGGCAAGCCAATCCTTGCCCGTGACCAGCAGCCCCAGAATGGCAAGATCGAACACCACGACGAACAGCAGCCACAAGGCCACCGAAATCCCCGCCGCCGTGCTGCGCTCGCGCACCAACAAACTGGCCAGTGTCGCAAGTGAAACGAAGGACATGCCCAACATCACGGATGTCGCCAGCAGCAGCGCGAAGGCGCCCCAGCTTTGGGCATCTCCCCCCTGCCCCAACCCCACCGCCAACCCGGCGCCGCCATAGCCCACTAATGTCGCCAAAGCCAGAATGGCGCTATGTCCCATCATTTTTCCCAGCAAGAACTGGGTGTGTGTCAGGGGATAGGTCAGCAGCAGCAGCATGGTGCCGCGTTCGATCTCGCCCACCACCGAATCATAGGACAGCAGCAAAGCAATCAGCGGCAGCAGAAAAATCGACAGACTGGCTAGGCTGACGACCGTTACCGCCAGCGGCTTGACGGCCAGCGCGCCCGTGGGCGCCGCCCCCAGCAAGGCAAGGGCGAAAGCCAGAGAAGCCAGAACTAGAGTGGCGCCGATGATCCAGCGGTTGCGCAGTCCGTCACGCAATTCTTTCCCGGCGATGACGAGAATGGCGTTCATTGGATCACCTCTCCATGGCCGAAATGAAGATAGATGTCGTCTAGCGTCGGCAAATGAATATCGACATCCTGAACCTCAGCGTCCAAACCGGCGACATGGCGCAGCACGGCCATCTTCTCGCTTTGCAGGCAGGTCAGATCGACGGAATGATCGTTGACATGAGCGATCGTAACCCCGCCTAGGCGGTTCGCAACCCGCGATGCCGCTCCTGGCGTTGACAGGCGGATGCGAACAGGCATGGCCGCCGCAGCCCGAAGCTGGGGCAGCGTGCCCCAGGCCGCCAACCTTCCAGCGCGCATGATCGCCACCAATTCTGTCCTGGCTTCCAATTCCGTCAAAATGTGCGAGGACAGCAACACCGTCGTGCCGCCTTTTCTCAACTCGGCCAGAATGTCGAAGAATTCCGCCCGCAGAACCGGATCCAAACCAGTCGTCGGCTCATCCAACAGCAAGATGCGCGGATGCCCCAACAAAGCCTGCGCCAAGCCAAGCCGCTGGCGCATGCCCTTGGAATAGGTCTTCACCCGCCGATCCGCAGCAGGGGCCAAGCCCACGCGCTCGAGCAGGGCCGCGCAGGAATTGGACGCCACGCCTTTCAAGCGCGCTAGAAAGATCAAGGTGTCGCGGCCCGTCATTTCGTCGTGGAACGCGACATTCTCGGGCAGGAAGCCAAGATGGCGCCTGAACTCCATCGCAGCTCCCGCCGGATCGCAGCCCAGCACCTCGACGCGCCCCGACGTGGGACGAATCAGCCCCAGCATCAGCTTCATCAGCGTGGTCTTTCCAGCGCCGTTATGGCCAAGCAAGGCCAGCAGCGCTCCCTCCGCCAAGCTGAAGGAGACATCGGCCAGCGCGGCTTGCGCGCCATAGGTCTTACCGACATGATCGATGACGATGGCGTTCATGATCCAGACTCCGCGCCCAAGGCAAAGCTGGGCGGCGGCGCCATCAAGGGATGGCTGTCGATCACGCCGCCCGGCATCAAGGCGGGAAAATGGCTTTGCGCGATCTTCAGCGCCTCCATCACCGGGCTGGACATCAACAGCTTGGCCAGGGGATAGCGCCAGACCAGCCGGTCCATGACGGTATTCGGACGGTAGGCGGCGTCGGCGGTGCCGTCGCCATCCAGGTCGAAGGCCGGATTGTCGCTCCAATAATTGCCGCGTCCCGCCTCGGACCATTCATAAAAGACGGTTCCCGTATATTTGACCTGGGTGCGGTTGTCCACGAAGGCGTTGTTGGCGATGACGCTGTTTTCAGACCCGCCGGTGAAATGCAGGCCAAGCTCGCAATTCTCGATGCGATTGGCGCGGATGACGTTGCTGGTGGCCGTATAGATGAAGACGCATTTCTCGCGCGTCGCCCGGATGCGATTGCCCTCGACCAGCGAACGATGCGAGGTGTGAAGCATCAGCCCATGTTCTTCGTCGTCGATCGAAACATTGTCCCTGACCTCCAGATCGTTGGAATACATCAAGGCGAAACCGATCCGGTTTCCCCTCGACCGGTTGCCGATGATTTTTCCCCGATTGGCGAACATGTAATGGATCGCAAAACGCACCTTCTGAAAATGGTTGTCCTTGATCTGGTTGCCGTGGCTGGCCTCGACATAGACGCCGTCACGCCCTCCGCTGACCCGATTGCCTTCGATCAGACTGTCATCGACCGCCCACAGATGGATGGCGTTTCCACGCTCCGTGTCGTAGACGTCGCTGCGATTGTCGATGCGGTTGTCCTTGACCACGGATTTGTCCGCTCCGTGAAGCACGATTCCGAACAGATTGCCGTCCAGCCAGTTTCGCAAGGCGGTGAAGTTCCCCGCCTGCTTCTCGACGAAGATGGCGGAATCATAATCCACAGGGCGAATTCCCGACTTGCGGATGGTCAAGTCGCGGATGGCGACGCCAGGCACGGTAACCCTGATCACGCTGCCTTCGCCCCTACCTTCAATTACGGCGCCTGGCAATCCTTGCAAGGTGACCGCCTTGGCAAGGACCAGCCCGCCTTGATGGATGCCAGCCGCCAATGTCAGCACATCGCCGGAACGCGCCTTGGCCAAAGCTGCGGCCAAGGCGCCCGGTTTTGCATCCACCTTGACGGTGACGGCCAGCGCGGACGGCGCATACGCCAGCAGAACGGCCACCAGGGCCGCAACTGCCGCGCCAACGCGTCCGCGCCGGTTCATCGCTTAAGGCTCCACCAGCATCCGGCCCTGCATCTCCATATGGAGAGCATGGCAGAACCACTGGCAGTAATAATACCAAACGCCTGCCCGGTCAGCCGTGAAGGTGACCGACGCCGTCGCCTGCGGAGCGACTTCCATGGCTATGTTGTGACCGACCAGGGTAAAGCCGTGAGTCAGGTCGGAAACATCGTCGCCGTTGGTTACGTAGACAGTCACTTCATCGCCCCGTTTGACCTTGAACGAGTCCAGGCCGAACTTGGGAGCCGTGCTGACCATATAGACGCGCACTTTCTTGCCGTCGCGGATGATCTTGTTGTCAAGTTCCAGATTGACGCCATCCTTCTTGGCCTGCGCCACCGCATCGGCGAACATGGGGTCATTGCGGTCCCAATTGTCGCGCGGCTTGATCTTCGAGCGATGAACGATGGTGGCGTCATGCGGCTCGGCAAAGGTGGGGCCATCATGAACCAGCTTCATCTCGTCGCCCGAGATGTCGATCAACTGATCGTTTTCCGGCTTCAAGGGACCCACATTCAAGAAGCGGTCTTTCGAGAACTTGCACAAGGCCACCAGCCACTTGCCGTCCGCTTCGCTGGTCTCGCCCATCGACGCGTTGGTGTGGCCGACTTGATAATGCACATCCAGCTTTTGCTTGATCGGCTTGACCGACTTGTCGCCCTTATAGGCGCGGATCGCCTCGTCGATGTTCCACTTCACGATCTGGCTGTCCAGGAAGACCGAGGTATAGGCGTTGCCGCGACCGTCGAAATTGGTGTGCAGCGGTCCCAGGCCAACTTCCAAGATTCCGACGATGGACTCCTCTTCCTTGATCTTGCCCGCGAACAGATCGTCGAAGCGCTTCCATTCGAAGATGGTGACGGTCGGCGACAGTTTGCCGTTGGCGATCACATATTTGCCGTCCGGCGTGGCGTTGGTGCCGTGCGGGCTGTTGGCGACCGGAATGTAGCGGGTAAATTGCGACTTGGCCGCCTTGCGCCCATCCAGAACCGGAACGCCATTGACCGTCTTGGCCTTGCCTGCCTTAACAGCATCTTCGATGGCTTTGATGTTGAACACCACCAAGTGGTCGCGCTCGGCAGACATCATGCCTTCCGTCGTGGTGGCCTCTTCCGAATTGTAGCAGGTGGAGGCGACGTACTTGCCCGCATAATCGGCGTCGTTGTTGTCGAGATTGCCCGACACCATGACCTGCCACTGCACCTTCATGCTCTCGGCATCTACCGCCGTGAAGACCGACACATACTTGGACGGCTCGTCCAACACCGACCCGTCATTGGGCATCGGAATGCGGTTTTCTCCGTTGCAGAAGACATAACCTGTTTTCGGGAAGCGCTGCAAACGCAAGCCGTGGATGGAATGAGCGTTTGGAATTTCGATGATCTTATCCGTCTTCATCACATCCAAGCGGATGCGGGCGATCCTGGTGTTGGCCTTGTCATTGATGAAGACGTAGCGGCCATCATACTTGCCGCCGGTATAGGACGGGCGCGGATGGTGGGTGTCGCCATGCTGATAGGTCTTCAGACCCTGCTTCTTCAGGAATTCCTTGGTTTCGGGCAACAGCCCTTCCGTCAGGATCTTGAGCGATTCATTGGTGCGGCCCCAGCCCGAGGCGCTGCACATGTTGAAAACGGGAATGCGCATCAATTCGCGCATGGACGGCAGGCCAAGGATGCGAACCTCGCCCGAATGGCCGCCCGACCAGAAGCCGTAATATTCGTCGATCTGTCCCGGCGCCACTTCGGCGCTGTTCTTGCCCGTTGCGGCTTCAGCACGCCCTGAGGCCATCAGCGAGCCGCCGCCAAGCGCTGCAGCACCCGCCAGGGTTACTGCCTTTGCCGTGCCGCCGAACAAGGCCCGGCGCGAAAGAGATGAATTTTCCGAATTCGAAGTCATGTGAGCACCTCTCATGTATGTGGTTCAGGTTTCGACGGCATTTTTGTTTAACCTGCCGAAGGCCCGTCATCCTTTCGGCAGGTTTTCCGGCGCTCTTCAGGCGCCTGATTGCAGAGCCTCGGACGCTTTTTTGCGACCCAGCTTTTTCAGCAGCAACGGCGTGCAGGAATCGTGGTCGTGATAGACGACCTGACAATGCAGACAGTAGAGGCATTCGTTGGGGTTGATCTGACCATCGGGGTGAATGGACTGAACCATGCATTCCTTGGCGCACTTCTGGCACTCGAAGCCGCACTGGCGCCTGCGCTTGAGCCATTCAAACAGACGCATGCGTCCTGGAATGGCAAGGGCCGCGCCCAACGGGCACAGATAGCGGCAGTAAAAGCGCTCGATGAAAATTCCTGCCGCCAGGGTGCCGACAGCGAACAGCACCCAGTACCATTCGCGCGCGAAGCGCAACAGCCAAACCGTCTTGAACGGTTCGATCTCGGCCAAGCGCTCGGCGCTGGCCAGCGAGTAAAGCGACACGCCCATCAAGGCAACGAAGATCACGTATTTGAATGCCCAGAGCCGCTCGTGCCAGGCGAATTTCAGCGTCACCTGCTTTACGCCCAACCGCTTAGCGCCAGCGCTGATCAGTTCTTGCACCGCGCCGAAGGGGCACAACCAACCGCAATAGGCGCCGCGCCCCCAAAACAACAACGAGATGGCGGTGGCGCACCACAAGATGAAAATCAGCGGCTCAAGCAGGAAAAAGTCCCAGCGAAAGCCGGTGACCAGGGCGTGGCTGAAGGTGAAGACATTGACCACCGACAACTGGGCGCCCGCATAGACCCCGATCCACAAGGTGGTGAAGGCCAGAAAGGACATGCGCAATCTGACGAACAGGCGCGGGCGCTTCACCAGCAGATCTTGAAAAAAGAAAATCAAGGTCAGAATGATCAGCGATAGGCTGAGGATGGCGACATCGACAAGACGATTGCGCCAGATGCCCTGCCACAAGGCCGCCCCCTCAGGCTCGATCTCGGCTGCCGCCTGCTCGATCAGGTCGGGCGGTAATATGTAGTCTAGAGCGAAGGCCGTATAGGATCGGTCTTTGGCCCCGGTATCGCGCTGAGCCAGCATTTCCAGACGCCAGGGCTTGGCGGGATCGAATTCCGCGCTTGGCGGAATCTTGAACAGACCGATCTCGGGAAAGTTGGGTGCGCCCTCGGCCTCGATGGCCCCCATGCGCCGATAGACCTTGTCATTCAGCCGGATCGATATTCCTTCTTGAATAACCTGGATGCGGTCGAAGATGCCGCCCCGCACATAGCCCGAGCCGCGAAACGAATAGGAGCCTTCGGCGGCGATGATGATGGCCGGTTGCTTTGGCGCAAGCCAAGCCTGCATCGCGTCGTACTCGGCCGATCCCAGCACATTGCGGCCGATGATCTCGGGCGAGACCAAGGCGATGTGCAGATTGATAAATGTGTCGTCCGGCTTGTGCGCCGCTCCGTGGGCTTCGGGGCCGATGCCGATCGCCTTGAAGGCTTTGTCCACCTCGCCATGCGTCAGCGAAAGCCTGCGCACGGACCCGTCGCCGATCAGCGTCTGCCAATTCTTGGCGACGAACGGAACATCGCGGATGACGTCGCGCGGACCCGAGGCACCCGGCGCGAACCCAGCCAGACCGCGACTACGGGCGATTTTCAGCGCCGTCCGCAGCACGCCGTCATCGATCACGATCACGGAAACGGTGGCGCCGCTTACGATTTCGACCGCCGGACGTTTGGCGCCCGGCGCCGTGACTTCGATCACGCTTTTGCCGACATAGGCGGCGGCGAAATCGAACAGTTTCTGTTCGGGAATGCCCGCCAGCAGAATGGGTTCGTGATGTTCGATGACCTTGGCGCCGACGATGGTTCCGTTGACATCCATGGCGGCCCTGAGACGAATGGGCTTGCCGGAATAGCCAATGTCGCTGGTGACGAAGACGTATCCGACTATCTTTCCATCCTTGAATGCGGGAGTTGCGGGCGGCGAACCTTCTTCTGGGCCAAAGGAATCCGCGCCGGGAAACACTTCGGCAAGCGGCACATCCTTCTCGAACGCTCCGAAATTCGCCTGCGCTTGGCTGGCCGCCAGCAACAAAGCCATCAACATGAAAGTGCGTGTTGCGATCTTCTGCAACGCGCCGGCTTGACCTCCACGCATCGTGGTCTCCTCTTGCAGCCCAACGAGGTGGACTTGCAAAAGGATTATCCCTGTTGATCGATTTTATGATTTGACTGTTGTCAATCTCCTGGCGCGCATATTTCTTCGCGCAATTGACAATCGTCAATCATACGCGCGCACATTGTCCCTGCGGCTTGATCATTGTCAATTATTGGCGCTGACAGCTTTTGCCAAGGGCGTGACTGTTATCAAGCGAAGGAAACATTTAGAAAGGCAATGCGCGACTTATCTCATTTCACCAGCTTGGCCAGGCTGTCGATCAGCACATCTCCAGCCTTGCCGCCATCTCCCATCATCTTCCTGCTTTCAACAAGGATCAGGGCGTTCACATGCACGGTGACGATTTCCGCCGTCCTCATGGAAGGCGTATCGGCATCCTTCAGGTATTTTTGCAGATAATCGCAAATCTCCGTCACCAGCCCGTAGCCGAACTGCCCGCCCTGCCCCTTCATGTCATGCGCCAGGAAGCGAAGCTCCTCCATGGTTTCCACTGAGGGCGATTCCGAAAACTGCGCCGAAAGTTCCCGCATGCGGGCAAGGTCGCGGGCCAGCCTTTGTGGATAGCCCTTGCCTGCGAGCGCCACGACTTCCTGGGTTTTCTTGAGCGCCTCTTCCAGGCTGCGGGCGATGGGCGGCGCTTTTTTCTTCAAACTGTCCGAAGGCGGATCGATAAAGACGTCTGGCGCGGGCGCGTTGTCGTTTTCAGGGGTCATGTTGCTGTCGCCGCATAGAGATCATCGTCTTGGGTCCGCCGCTTCGGGCCTTCATAGCTGGACTTGTCGTGGCGGTGCCTACATGGGCCGATATATTTCGGCGCGCGCACGAAGGGGCGAGGACGCAAGATCACCTCCTCGACCCGCTTGTAAAGCTCGCTGGCCGATATGGGTTTGGTCAGAAATTCCGTCACCCCCTGATCGCGAGCCAGTCGGACATTCGCCGCCGTCGAATGGCCGGAAACCATGATGACGGGAAGGGTGCGCTTCTCGGCCGTCGGCTGCCTGCGGATCAGACGCACCAGTTCTAGCCCGTCTATGGGGCGCATTTCCCAGTTGGTGATCACGATATCGACCGATTTGTGATCGATAATCGCCAGGGCGTCGGCTCCTTCGTCGGCCTCAAGGAATTTCTTGGCGCCAAAGCAGCGCAAGAATTCGCGCAACATGGAGCGCACGTCGCGATTGTCGTCCACCACCAGAAAGGTGAGACCGGACAGATCAAGCATGCGCTCTTTTGCCTTCATCATTCCGCCAGGCTGGGACATTTTCGTTTTCAAGAATAACCGTCCAACGCCAACTTATCCAGACTGTATATAAAATCTTGTTTCACTCCAAGCGCTTCCGGGACATGGCAAGTACAGTTCCGATAAGGTTTACCGACTTTGACCCGCCCCCCTTTTTCCGCCACTCCCCACTGCCTACATATGCGGCTGAGGGAAAAAGAGGCCGAAGCGGCTTCAAAGAGCAAAGGCGGCACCATGAGCGACAATGTAGAGCGGCGCAAACACATCCGATATCTGGCGGAAAATCTGACGGTGGAGATCGGCGGCAAAACCCACCCGGTCGTCAACATTTCAACCGACGGACTTCAATTCAAGGCGAGCGGATATTTTCCCGGCAACCCGGTCAGCCTGATCATTCGCTCCATTAAGAATGAGGCGGAATTCATCAAGGCGGAATGCAAGGTGATCGAGGTCCGCGACGACTGCGTTCACGTCGAATTCGCCAAGCCCACCATGCCGCTCATGCATTTCGTGATCGGTCAGATCGGCCAAGCGATGGGCGTCAAGCCCTACTATTTCAAGACGGGCGAAAGCCGGCCTAACCCGGGCGGCGCTTGAACAGGTTGATGTTGGGCAGCGGATTGAAATCGGCCAGATTGGCCGAGGGCTTGCCGAACAGGAAGCCCTGCACGTAATCGCAGCGGCAGTCGCGCACGAAGGACAGGGTTTCGGGCGTGTCAATCATCTCGGCGATGGTTTCCACGCCCAGGCGCGTGCACAGCTCGGTCAAGGCGGACAGGAAGGCGCGCCCCTTGGGGGCCTTCTGCGCATTCTTGACCGCCGAACCGTCGATCTTCACCACATCGACTTCCAGCGCCGATAGATATTGGAAGCTGGCGGCACCCGCGCCAAAATCGTCCAGGCAGACATGATGGCCCTTCTTGCGCAGGGCCTGGATGAAGGAATTGGCGGCTTCAAGGTCGCTCATGCGCGAGCTTTCGGTAATCTCGAACATCAGCTTGCCCTGGGTCCAGGGATTTTCCTTGATCAACGCGTGCAGCGCCTCGACATATTGCGGCACGCCAATCGAGAAGCCAGAAATATTCACGGCAACCCGGTACTTGTTGTTGTTGCGCGGCATCTTCGACAGCCAGTCCACCACCTTTTTGGCCATCGCCAAATCGAAATCGTGGATCAGGCCGGTTTCCTCGGCAAAGGTGATGTAGCGGTAGGGCGATTCGCCGGGAACCGCGGTATTGAATCGGCACAGGGCTTCATAGTGGTGCACGTCGCCGTTCTTGATATCGATGATCGGCTGAAGCGCCACGAAGAACTTGCCTTCCGCCACCACCCGTTTAAAGCCGTTCACTTCCGAAACGCCCTTGGCGACCAGCGTTTTGATGTTGGTCGATAGATCGGCCAGATTGAAGCCTTTGCCCGCCTCGCGCTGGAAGTTGTTCATGGCATAGAGCAGTCCCTTGGCCATGTCCTCCTGCGTTAGGGTCTCGGCGCCTTCCATATTTAGGCTGGCGGTATCGATCTTCACACCCTCGCCCTTGGGATCGGCCGACTTGGCCAATTCCTGGATCTGGGCCGTCAATTGGGCCATGTCCAGCGAGTTCTGATGGACCAGCGAGAATTGGTTGTCGCCGATCTGGGTGGCCGCGTCTCCGTCCACCGCGTTGGCGCGCAAGGTCTCGCCGACCCTGGCCAGCAGATTGTCGGCCACCGCCCCGGGCAGGCGGCCCTTCAGATCGCCGAACCCTTCCAAGGACAGGATCGACACTTCGGCCTTTTGGCCCATCTCGGCCAATTGCTTGATGCGCTGACTGGCGGTTTCCGAGAAGGCCTCGTGATTGACCAGCCCGGTTTTCTCGTTGCGCTCCACTCGGTCGGTGGCCGAACTCATGCTTCCCGAACGCATTCTCAACGCCACATAGAAAACGCCGTCCAGGCAATAGCCCGCCGCCATCACCGGCAAAGGCAGGCCCTGCTTGCGCTTCAGCTTCAAGATGCTGGTGTCGAAGCGCCCGCGCTGCGAGACGCCGCGCAGGAATTGCTGCACATCGGGCAATTCCTCAGGAATGAACAGCTCGGCGAAATTGCTTCCTACCAGCTCGGCGGCCTTCTTGCCGACGAAAGGTTCGGTGGCCCCGGTGGCGAAAACCAGCTTGCCCGCCTCGTCCATTTCGAACAGAAGATCGGCCCAGCAAAAAGACATCGCCAGATAGCGATCCCGCTCGGGTCTTGAGCCGTTCGCAACGGTCTGGGAAACCTGCTTCGCAGCCGGCTTGGCGACGGCTGGAGGTTTTGGCGCAGGGGCCGATTTTGCCGGAGAAGGGGGCGTTAACGATGCATTCATCTCGGCACCATAAAAGCCCTAGATTCTTTCCGGAATCAAGCCATGAATTCGTATTATATCGTACTATAACTTGTCGAATGTCATCGCATCGAAGCTTCAATATTTCCGCCGTCCACGGTCACCACGCAGGCCGTGGTTTTACCGGCCTTGGCAAGATCGACGAAGGCTTGCGCCACATCCTGGCCGTCAACCTCGCGTCCCAGCAGATTTCCAGCCATGTAATCAGCCACCGAAAGGCCCCTGGCCTTGGCGCGCGACGCGATCATGGCGTCGGTCAGCAGGCCCGAACGAATGCGGTCGGCATTGACGGCATTGGCGCGAATGCCTTCGCGCCCATGATCCAGGGCATATTGCTTCATCAAGAACAGGGTGGCGGCCTTGGGCAGGCCATAGGGGCCGAAATCCTTGCCGGGGTTCACCGCTTGTTTCGAAGTATTAAATAGCAAGCACCCGCCCGTGCCCTGGGCGCGAAACAAGGCGACGGCGGCCTGCGAAACGCGCTGATGGCCCCAGAAGTTCAGATCGAAGCTGCGGCGGAGTACCGCTTCGTCCACCGTTCCGATCCGCCCCTGCCAGGCGGCGCCTGCGTTCGAGACCAGAATGTCCAGGCCGCCATAGATTTCGGCGATCCGATCGAAGGCCGCCTTGACGGATAAGGGATTGGTGACGTCGCATGCCAGAGCCAAGCCCTTGACCTCACGAGCGATGTCCTGGGCGGCCTGCAAATTGAGGTCCAGCACCACCACCTCGGCGCCCTCGCGGGCAAAGGCCTTGGCCACCGCCGCCCCGATGCCCGAACCGCCGCCCGTCACAGCCACCACTTGGCGGGCCAACGCTTTCTCGGCCCCCTTGCCCAGCTTGGCTTGTTCCAGCGACCAATATTCCATGTCGAACAGCTTGGCCTTGGGGATGCTTTCGAATCGGCCCAAAGCGGTGGCGTCGGTCACCACCGACACGGTGGTTTCGGCCAGATCGGCGGCGATCCTGGCGTCTTTCTTACTGGCCCCCAAGCCGAACAGTCCAAGCCCCGGCACCAGAATCACCCGCGGCATCGGGTCCAGCATTTTCTTCTTTGGCAGGGCCTTGGCATTGTGCTTCTCGAAATAGGCGCGATAGGTCGCGACATAGCGCGCCAGCGCCTGATCGACCTGGATCTCGAATTCGTTCAGCTTGCCCGTTTCCGGGGCGGGAACCACCAGCGGCCAGCCCTTGATGCGAATGACATGATCGGGGGTCACCGTTCCGACCGATGAAATGCGCGCCACGTCGCGACCATTCACATAAGCCAGAATTTCTGGGCTGGTGCGGAAATCCATCACCAAGCGCTTGAAGGCGCCGTTGCCCAGATCAAGCGCCATGCGACCGCGCAGAATGGGAGCAACTTCCGCCAGGGAGGCGATTTTCTTTGGTTGGCGGGCGGGCATGAAAACGCGCGCCCGGCTCTTTCTGGCCCGAGCCAGATAACGCTCGGCCATCGACACAAAACGGATATGACGCTCATAGGCTTGCCTAGCCGTGTCGCCGAAGGTGAATAGCCCATGCTTCAACAGCACCAAGCCTTGCACCTTGGGATTGGCCAGAAACGTCTGCCGAGCCTTCTTGGCCAGCGAGAAGCCCGGCATGATGTAGGGCACCATCGCCAGACGTTGGCCAAACACGGCCTTCGCATGGTCTTCGCCATTGGGCTGATCGGTCAGCGACAAAATGGCGTTGGCATGGCTGTGGTCGATGTATTTGTGGGGCAGAAAAGCGTGCAGCAGCGTTTCCACCGACGGATTGGGCGAGGACGCATCCAGCAGATTGATGCGTTGGAAATTGACCATGTCCTCGTCGGACAGCTCCTTCAGCGCCGACAATTTCTGAAGCGGCTGCAAGCGGACGGCGGGCAGGCCCGCCGGTTCGATGTCGCCCATGTCCCAGCCGGATCCCTTGACGCACAAAACATCTACGGCTTCCCCCCCCCTGGGGGCCATGCGGGTCTTGACCGACGTATTGCCGCCGCCATGCAAGACCAGCCTGGGTTCTTGGCCCAATAGCCTCGTCGTATAGACGCGCAGCGCCAAATCCTCGCCCACGCCCTGGGCGGCGTAACGCTTGATCGCTTCCTTGGCCGTCTTGTCAGACCACTGGCTTTTCATTCCAACCTCTTCACAATGTGCTATATGTCGAAGGTTGAATGAAGCACCCACCGGCTTGCCGGGCAAGCGGTTTCTGACAAATTGCGGTTGACGCGGCCCGTTCAACCGCCAAACTAAGATCCATCCGCCCTTTTCCTTCTGGAGACAGTTCCATGACCGATATCGTGATTGCCAGCGCCTGCCGGACCCCCGTCGGCGCTTTCTCGGGTTCCTTGTCCGGCTATCAGGCCGCAGGCTTGGGCGAAATCGCGATTCGCGAAGCGCTGGCCAGGGCCAAAGTCGCCGCCGCCGATGTCGATGAGGTGTTGTTGGGCCAGATCCTGACGGCGGGCAACGGCATGAACCCGGCGCGCCAAGCGGCCTTGAATGCCGGACTGTCGGAAGGATCGTCGGCCATGACGATCAATCAGGTTTGCGGCTCGGGTCTTCGCGCCGTGGCGCTGGGCATGCAGTCGCTGCTGGCGGGCGATTCCACCATCGTGGTGGCGGGCGGCCAGGAAAGCATGAGCAATTCGCAGCATGCCGGATATTTGCGCGGCGGCGTCAAAATGGGTCCGATGAGCTTCGTCGACACCATGATCGTCGACGGCCTGACCGACGTTTTCAACAATTACCATATGGGCATCACCGCCGAAAACGTGGCCCGCGAATTCCAGATCAGCCGCCTCATGCAAGACGAATTCGCGCTGGCCAGCCAGAACAAGGCCGAGGCCGCCATCAAGTCGGGACGCTTCAAGGACGAGATCGTGCCGGTGAAAATCACCGTCAAGAAGGAAGAGAAGCTGTTCGACACCGACGAATTCGTGCGCATGGGCGCAACGCTGGAAGGCCTCCAGAAGCTGAAGCCCGCCTTTGCGAAGGACGGCACGGTAACGGCTGGCAATGCTTCGGGCATCAATGACGGCGCTGCCGTCTGCGTTCTGATGAAGGCAGCCGAAGCCGCCAAGCGCGGCATCAAGCCCCTGGCCCGCATCGCCAGTTGGGCCACGGCGGGCGTGGACCCCAAGGTGATGGGCACGGGTCCGATTCCCGCCTCGCAAAAAGCGCTGTCGAAGGCGGGCTGGAAGCACGAAGACCTTGACCTGATCGAAGCCAACGAAGCCTTCGCGGCGCAAGCCATCGCCGTCAATATGGGCATGGGTTGGGATACATCGAAGGTGAACGTGAATGGCGGCGCCATCGCCATCGGCCACCCCATAGGCGCATCGGGCTGTCGCGTGCTGGTGTCCCTGATCCACGAACTGGCCAAGCGCGGCGGAAAAAAGGGCTTGGCCACCTTGTGCATCGGCGGCGGCATGGGCATCGCGCTTTGCATCGAACGCAACTAAGCATTCAACGATAATTAAAACATGAGTTAAGGAGAGACGCATCATGACTGGACGCATCGCATTGGTTACCGGAGGCACGCGCGGCATCGGGCGCGCCATCGCTGAAATGCTCAAGGAAAAGGGCTATCGGGTGGTCGCCAATTTCCACGGCAATTCCGAGGCCGCGCAAAAGTTCACCGAAGAAACCGGCATTCCGCATTACCGCTTCAACGTCGCCGATTACGGCGAATGCAAGGCGGGCATCGACAAGATCGTACACGAGCTCGGCCCAATCGAGATTCTGGTGAACAATGCGGGCATCACCAAGGACGGCACGTTACACAAGATGGATTACGACAGTTGGGAGGACGTGATTCACACCAACCTGACCAGTTGTTTCAATCTGTGCCGTCTGGTCATCGATTCGATGCGCGACCGCGGCTTTGGGCGCATCGTCAATATCGGCTCGATCAACGGCCAAGCCGGGCAGTACGGCCAGGTGAACTATGCCGCCGCCAAGTCGGGCATTCACGGCTTCACCAAGGCGCTGGCCCAGGAAGGGGCGGCCAAGGGCATCACGGTCAACGCCATAGCGCCCGGCTATGTCGATACCGACATGGTGCGCTCGGTGCCGCATCACGTGCTGGAAAAGATCATCGCCAAGATTCCCACCGGCCGCTTGGGACGCGCCGACGACATCGCCAGGGGCGTTCTGTTCCTGGTTGCCGACGATGCCGATTTCATCACCGGCTCGACCCTGTCCATCAATGGCGGCCAGCATATGTATTGAACCAAACCACCCCTCTCCCCTCGGGGGAGAGGGGAAATTGCCGACCCACCGCCCTCACCCGGACGCTTCGCGTCCACCCTCTCCCTGAGGGAGAGGGGCGTCATTTTTGGTAGTGCGCATGGCGGATGCTCCTAGAGAACGAACCCCCACCCTAACCGGCGCCATCGCCATTTTGCTTTGGGGCACGCTGGCCGTTTTGACGGCGGCCAGCGGACCGGTGCCGCCCTTTCAACTGACGGCGCTGACTTTCGGCATCGCTGGTCTGACTTCGGTGGCGGTTTGGCTGATCCGGGGCGATAATCCAATCAGGCATTTCCGCCAACCCAAGGAAGCCTGGCTGGTCGGCATCGGCGGCTTGTTCGGCTATCACGCCCTGTATTTTCTGGCGCTGAAACTGGCCCCGCCGGTCGAGGCCAGTCTGGTCAATTATCTCTGGCCTTTGCTGATCGTTCTTTTTTCCGCCTTCCTGCCCGGCGAGCGCCTGCGTCCCCGCCATGTGCTGGGGGCGGGATTGGGTTTCCTGGGGGCGGCGCTGGCCGTGACCAAGGGCAGCTTTTCCGGTTTCGATCCCGCCCACCTGCCCGGCCATCTGGCGGCCCTGGGCTGCGCCGTAGTCTGGGCCGCCTATTCGGTGCTGTCGCGCCGATTGAAAGCCGTGCCCACCGACGCCGTCGGCGCTTTTTGCGCCGCCACTTCCCTGCTGGCCCTGGTCTGCCATCTGGCTTTCGAGACCACCGTCTGGCCGCAGGGCCTTCAATGGCTGGCCGTGATCGCCTTGGGGCTGGGGCCGGTCGGCGTGGCCTTCTTCCTGTGGGACTGGGGCTGCAAGCACGGCAACATCCAGACCTTGGGCACGCTTGGCTATTTCACGCCGCCGATCACCGTCGGCATGCTGATCGCCTTCGGCCTAGCCGAGCCATCCTTGTCGATTCTGGGGGCGCTGGTCCTGATTGTGGGCGGCGCTTGGATCGGGACGAGGGCAAGACGGGCATGATATAAGGCTGACCATGTGTGGCATCGCAGGCATTTTCAGCATCGATTCAAACGCTCCCCCGGTGGATGCGGACGAGCTTGCCCGTTTGCGCGACGCCATGGCGAAGCGCGGCCCCGATGGTCAGGGGCAATGGATTCATGCATCTGGAAAAATCGGGCTGGCGCATCGCCGCTTGGCCATCATCGATCTCAATCCCACCGGCGCCCAGCCGATGCATTCGGCGGATGGCAAGCTGGCCGTCAGCTTCAACGGCGAAATCTATAACTACCGCGATCTGCGCGCCGAATTGACGGCTAAGGGCTGTGTCTTCAAATCGAACAGCGACACCGAAGTATTGCTGCATCTGTACGCCCAGGAAGGGCCCGCGATGCTGCGCCGCTTGAAGGGCATGTTCGCGCTGGCCCTGTGGGACGAAGCCAAGCAGGGCCTGTTCCTGGCCCGCGACGCTTTCGGCATCAAGCCCCTGTACATCGCCAGGAGCGCGCATCGCATCGCCTTCGCCTCGTCGGTCAAGGCGCTGCTGACATTGCCCTGGATTGAACGGACGCCGGAACCGGCGGGCCATGCCGGTTTCTTCCTGTGGGGCCATGTGCCCGAACCCTTTACGCTGTACCAGAACATCCGCGCCCTGCCCGCCGGTTCATCCCTGTGGATCGATGCCAGCGGTCATGCACAAGAATCGCGCTGGTTCGATCCGGCTGCCGAGATGGCGGCGGCGCAGAAGAGCAACATCTCCTTGCGAGAAGCGCTGTCGGAATCGGTGTCGCGCCATCTGGTGGCCGATGTGCCAGTGGGATTGTTCCTGTCGGCGGGGCGCGATTCCGCCACCGTGGCGGCGCTGGCCTGCGAGATCGGAGAGGCGTCGCAAATCGACGCCCTCACCCTGGGATTCGCTGAGTTGGCGGGCACGCCCGCCGACGAAGTGCCGCTGGCTCAAAGGTTGGCCCGCCATCTGGGGGTGCGCCATGCCGTGCGCCACATTACGCCGACCGAATTCCATGACTGGCGCGGCCAGATTCTCATGGACATGGACCAGCCCAGCATCGATGGCGTCAATAGCTGGCTGGTTGCCAAGGCGGCCCATGATTTGGGGCTGAAGGTGGCGCTGTCGGGTGTGGGCGGCGACGAGATGTTCGCGGGCTACGATACATTCACCCAAGTTCCGGCCTTGGCGGAACGTTTGGCCTGGGCACAACAATGGCCCGGCTTTGGCCGCACCTTCCGCCAAGCGCTCGCACCCTGGCTAAGCGCCCTGACCTCGCCCAAGGCCGCAGGACTGTTGGAATATGGTGGCACATTGGCGGGCGCGTACTTGTTGAAGCGCGGCCTGTTCATGCCTTGGGAATTGCCGGGCTTGCTGGGCGAACAAATGGCCCGCGAAGGGCTGGAAAGCCTGGCGGTTCTGGCGCATCTCGAACGGATGATTTCCGGTCTGGGCAAAGACCGCGACCGCATGGCGGCCCTGGAAATCGGCAATTACATGAAGAACCAGTTGCTGCGCGACACCGACTGGGCGGGCATGGCGCATGGGCTGGAAATCAGAACGCCCTTGGTCGATGTGGCGCTGTTTCAGAATTTGCTGCCCTTCAGGGCTAACAAGGCCGACATGGCGCAAGCGCCCAAGCGCGCCCTGCCGCCCGAAATCCTGCACCGGCCCAAAACAGGTTTCAGCGTCCCGGTAGCAACCTGGATGGGCGAGAAGAATCTGCGCGGCTGGGCCAGGGCCGTGCATCGAGCGTTTGGTTA
>CACUVI010000004.1 GCA_902725215.1 Rhodospirillaceae bacterium LM-1
AGGACGATTGCGTTCACATCGCCAGCTTGGCCCTCCCGGCGGGCACTTGAATTCGGAAAATTCTGACGAAAACCGCCGCTACCACGAAAGCCTGGGCAACCTAACCCCCGCCGACGTCTACTTCCGGCGTTCAGCTGCCATCATCGAAAGGAGAAACGACATCAAAAAGCAAACGATCCAGAACCGGCGCTTGCGCCACATGCAAATCTCAGCTTAACGTTAACCAGGGGTGGGCCAGATCCTCCGTTAATCAGACGCCATGGCTGTTCCAGATATTTTGACGACGGACAGAACCCATCGAAGGCAAGACTGGGTAGATCGGGGCGTCTCCATTGGTGTCGCTTGCCGTCACATTTCCGTTATACGTCAAATCGCGAGCATGGATTGTTGTGTTTCTGGGCCGAAGTGGAAGCAAGCTGATCGTCGAAGCGCCACGGCAAGAACAGAAACGGCTGAAAATCTACGCAGCTTGTTCCTGACGGCGAATGCCAGGAAGAATTTCCAATCTAGCGCGATCCAGGTCCTCTTGAAAATCGATCTCGATCCAGGGCGTGCCTGAAATGTCTTCAACCCCGACTGCGCCAGGTTCCGCCAGCATCAGATCGCGCATCGCCGGTTCGTAGGCCAGATGCAGGTCGCCTCGTTCGATATAGGGGGCGAGGGCGGCAACCATCTTGGCGCTTTCGCCGCGACCGAATTTGGCGAATCCCGGCCATTCGCCGATCGTGTCGTAATCGAGATCGGGGGGGAGGACTTTTCCGAATTCAACGATCAGGCCGTTCTTCATGCATAATTTCACAGGTTCGTCGCCAGGCGTGTAATTCTGGTCGAGAAGAAAGGCGGTTCCCGCCCGGTTGGCAAGGTTTCGCATCATCTGCGCCGGATACAACACATCGGCGTCCATGAACAAAACATCGTCGGCGCCGTTCAAGACGTCGCGGGCCAGCCACATCGACAGAATTGGCCCTTTCAGGAAATCGGGGTTTTCGACGAAGCGAACGAAACCGTCGGCACCCAGTCGAGAAACGGCTTGCCGCAAAAGCTGCTGACGATAGCCGACGACCAATGTCAGATCCTGTACGCCAAGACCTCTTAGAATCGACAGATGCCGTTCAAGCAACGAGATGCCCTCGAATTCCAACAGGACTTTGGGAGGGGCTTCCTCGTCGCCGCCAAATAGACGCTTGCCAATTCCCGCCGCCAGCATGATCGCCCGCATTTCGCTTTCCCCTGAACGCTGTCAAAAAAATGTAACACTAGGGCCTGGCTATGGTTCCCTCAAGCTGAATTATGCTATGGCTAGGCAGGGTTATAGATTTGGAGGGCGCTTGACCATGGACAAGGTTCCCCTGCTGCTGACGCCGGGTCCGCTGACGACCTCGGCCACGGTCAAGGAGGCCATGCTGCGCGATTGGGGATCTCGCGACCCTGGATTCGTCGCTATGAATGCGGGGTTGCGCCAGCGGTTGGGCGCTATCGCAAACGCCCAAGACTGCCATGAGGTCGTCTTGCTCCAGGGCAGCGGCACCTTTGCCGTCGAGGCGATGATAGGAACGCTTCTGCCCAGGAGTGCGGCTAAGCTGCTGGTTCTTGTCAACGGTGCCTATGGCCATCGCATGGTCAAGATCGCCAGAACGCTGGGACGCGCGGTCGATTTCATGGAATGGGCCGAGGATGTCCAGGTTTCTCCTGCCGAAGTCGATGCAAGACTGCGCCAGGATCAGGCGATTACCCATGTTGCCGTCGTTCACTGCGAAACCACGTCGGGCATTCTCAATCACGTTTCAAAGATCGCCGAGGTCGTTCGCAGACATAGGCGGGAACTGTTTATCGATGCGATGAGCGCCTTTGGCACCTTGGCGCTTGATGCGGGGGAAATACCGTTTCTCGCTGCTGCCGCATCCAGCAACAAATGCCTGGAAGGCGTGCCTGGCCTTGGCTTCGTTATCGCACGCAAGGACGGGTTGGCGGCCTCAGTCGGGAATGCCCATTCCCTGGCGCTCGATCTTTACGATCAGTGGCAAGGCTTCAAGGCCAACGGTCAATGGCGTTTCACGCCCCCCACTCACGTCGTTGCGGCTCTGTCCCAGGCGTTGGATGAATTCGATGCCGAGGGTGGCGTTGCCGGACGTGGCGGGCGTTATCGCGACAATCTGAAGGTGTTGGTTGGCGGCATGCGGGCCATGGGCTTTGAAACGCTTTTATCCGACGATGTGCAGGCGCCGATCATCGTTACCTTTCGCATGCCCGCCGATCCGGCCTTCGACTTCCAAACATTTTATGAAGCGATGGGCCGCCAAGGATTTCTGATCTATCCAGGAAAGTTGACGGTTGCGGACAGTTTCAGAATGGGCTGCATTGGCAGGTTGACCACAAGCGATATGGCGAACGCCGTTGCCGCAGTGCGGTTTGTGCTAGGGGAATTGGGGGTTGCCAGCGGCGCGCCTGAATAGGGCCGTTATCATTCGACGTCCGGTTCGGGAATGGCGCTGACTTGCGTCGTATGCGGTCTCGGCCACCAAAGATAGGCGAGTCCGACCAGTCCGCCCCAGGCAAGCCAGATCAGTTCGCGTCCGCGCCGCACCAGGGCGACGGCCAAACCCAGTTCCGCAGATCCAGTGATCGCGGCGTAGAATAGCAGGAACGTTCCCTCCTGCACGCCCAAGGAGGCTGGCATGATGAAGATGGCAGTGCGAACCAATTGAATCGCCGCTTCAATGATCCAAGCATCGATCAGGCTCACAGGGTGGCCCAGCAACCATGAAATTCCCCATACTTCCAAGATTCCCAGCAGCCAGTTGACGAAGGCCAGGGCTATGGCCGAGACGAATCTTGTTTTGTGCTGCGTATAGAACCGGACGAGCATGTCGTCGAATTCCAATATTTGATCGATACGATGCGCGATGCGAAGTCCGACGGGATGCTTTGCGATGCGGGCGCTAAATCTTGAGGTCAGCCTACCCCGTTGGATGATAAAGAAAGCGAGAATCGACAGTGCGAAGACGCCAAGTCCCATGCCGCCGATCAGCTTGTAGAAAACCGGCAGCTTGTCCGAGTCCAGCATGAAGGCGAAGCCGATCGCCAGAAACAGGACCAGCGCGATCATGTTCACCGTCTTGCCCAGCACCAGCGAAGCGGTGCCTGCTTTCAGTCCAATTCCGTAGCGGCGCTTGAGGATGAAAGCCTTGACCGGCTCGCCCCCCATGCCGCCTGCGGGCAGGATGGCGTTGAACATCTCGCCCACTAGGCGGATGTTGAAGATTCGCCAGAACCAGTTGGTCGTCAGAGGCGTCTCGACCAGTGCCATGTGAAAGGTAAAGGCGTCGATGGCAAAAGCCGCGAGATACAGCAATAGAATTCCCAGAAACCCCCAGAACCCAATCTGGACGGCCATTGCCAAGACCTGTGTCAGATCGGTCTGGATGGCGACGAAGCCAAGCAGGACCGTGCCAACGACAAGATACATGATTTTAAGAAGGCGCATGGCCGGGTTAGGCGTGAAAGCGACGGGCAAAAGACAGGAATTGCAGCCCCCAATAGACCTGGGCGCCGATGGCGCCTGCGGGCAACAGCAACCACAGCCCATCCGCGAGGGCTAGCAGCAAGACCAGGAAGCAGAAATCGGCGCGCGACAATTCGCGAAAGATGAAAACCAACCATTCGATCCAGCCATGAGGGGCATGGGACGGCTCGGTTCCGGTTTCGGCCGTCTTCTTGGCGTCGATGGTTTCGAAATACTGGCCAAAGGCATAATTGATGGTTCCGCCGGTTCCGGCGATATAGCCCAGCCAGAGCCAGATATCCGACTGGCTTTCTGCCGCCACACCGTGGCCAAGGCCGATGAAGAAGGCCGTGTGGACGAGCCAATCGACGAAGGAATCGAACCGTTTTCCAAATTCAGAACATTGGTTCTTGGCGCGCGCCACTTCGCCGTCGCAATTGTCGAGGATGTAGGCGACGAGCAAGAGCAGGGCGGCGCCAAGCTGGGCGTTCATGGCCAATAGCCAAGCAGCCAGCAGGCCAAAAACTAGAGAGGCCAGCGTGACCTGATTGGCCGAGACGGGCAGGCGCAACAGAAGCGGCGTCACAAACGACGACAGGCGGCGGACAAGGGGGAAGGCGGCTGTCTGATTCATGGTCCGAGATTAGCCAAGAAGCGGCCCTGAGTGAAGACTTGTCTTGACAGAAGTGGCGCGCGAGATCAGCTTTCCGCCCATGAAAAACGACCCTTGGGATCAAAAAGCGGCTCGTGTGCTGGTGCGGCCTCTGGTTAAGACGCCGATCCACCCGAACCATGTCACGATTTTCAACATTCTCGTGGCCCTGATCGGCTGTTGGCTGATCACCAAGGGGGATGCGACGTCGATCGGCTGGGGAGCTACCTTGTTCGCCCTGTCACGCTTTTTCGACCATTTCGACGGCGAACTGGCCCGCCAGTCGGGCAAGACCTCGAAGCTCGGCTATTATCTTGATTATGTGGCGGGCGGCATCAGTTTCGGCGCTCTGTTCCTGTCGATGGGAATCGGCTTTTCGCAAAGCCTGTTGGGCGGCTGGGCCGTTTTGCTGGGAGCGGCGGGCACATTTTCGGCCGTCATCTCTGTCTTTCTTAACTTGGGGATCGACAAGGCCAGCAAGTTCGAGGAGGGAGAAGCCATCGGCTATCCTGCCTTCGCAGGCTTCGAACTCGAAGACGGCATTTACTTGATCGCCCCCGTCGCTTGGTTGGGCTGGCTCGAACCGTTCTTCATCGCGGCGGGTATCGGCGCTACGATCTACACGCTTTGGACGGCGTTCAGCCTTGTCAGGCTGCGGACCCGAAAAGGAACTTCCTGAATTTCAGGAAAAAATAGATGGCGAAGGCCGGGGCGCCAATTGCCGCCAGTGCCAGCAGAATTTGCGACAATCCCAGCCAGATCAACACTGGAATGGCCAGCATACCGTCATCGGGGTCGAAACCGCCCGATCCGGATATTTCCGCCGCTCTGGCTCCCTGTTGCGATTCCGCGCGCATCACCAACCAAAGAATGGCCGCAACCGCTCCTCCGGCGAGAAACCCCATAGGGATCGACCACAGACCAAAGAAGCCGCCGCGCAGGCCAATTCCCAGTCCGGCAAAGATCAAGGCATTCGACAGGCTGTCGGCGATCAGGTCGTATTTGTGCCCCCATGGACTGGTTTTGCCTGACAGCCTAGCCAGTTCGCCATCGGCACGGTCCAGGACCATCGATGCCAGAAACACGCCTGCGCCAATGGCGGTCAGTTTGTCGTCGCCAACTGCAACAAGCGATGCCGCGCCAATGCCGCATGCCAGTCGCAAGGTTGTCAGTTGATTGGGCGTGACTGGGGTATCGACCAGGGGGCGAACGAATACGCGGGAAATCTTGTGGATCCAGGTGTTGTGGCTCATGACTGTCCTACATTGGTTGACGTCGCTTGAAGAAAGGCCTTGAAGCGACGCGCCACCTCGGGCGGTTTCACGGTTGGACGGCCCAGTTTGTCCATTGAACCCGGCTGTATTCGGGCGTGAATGAGTTGCGGTCCGGCATTTTGCTGGGCCGCCTTGAAGGCTTTGTCGAATCCTTGGGCGTCGTCGGTGGTGGCGGCTCGGGCATAGCCCGAAGCCAGCGCCACCTTCGCGAAATCCACGCTGTCCGATACGGTCATTTGCCCGCCAGTGGAATCGTGAACGCCGTTGTCGAAGATGATGTGGATCAGATTGTCGGGCCGATAGGCCCCGATGGTGGCGAAGTTGCCCATTTTCATCAGGGCGGAGCCATCGCCATCGAGAACGATGACGGGGTGCTTCGAATTCAAGGCAACGCCAAGCCCCATGGCGCTGGCGCCACCCATCGAGCCAACTTGATAAAGATGTTGCTCGCGGTCGGCAAGCGTGAACAATTCGCGGCCGCATTTGCCCGTAGTGGCGACAACCGCAGCTTGGGGCGGAATGGCGGCCAGCATTCGTTCCAGCAGGGCAACCCGGCTGGCGCGCCCGGCCAGGGCACGCAAATCGGCATAGATTCCAGGTGGGGGAATTTCGCGCTGCGGCTGATTCAGCGCTTCGTCGGCAACGCTGTCTTTGGCCATGATGAAAGCAAAGGGCAAGCCTGTCTGGCTCATCGAGGCGTGTGCGGCCTCGAGGGCTGGGGCGATGTCGTCGGGATCGGTGGGGAAGGGGCGGTGCGGCACCCGCATCACATCCAGCAGCCCCGCCGTGATCTCTCCCATCAGTTCGTGCTGCGGCTCGTCCTTCAATCCGGGCTGGCCTCGCCATGTCACGATCATCAAGGTCGGAATGCGAAACGGCCAGTTCAACGAGGTCAGGGGATTGACGGTATTGCCAAGGCCGGAATTTTGGCAGATCACAGCCGTTTCGCGCCCGGCCAGCCAGGCCCCTGCGGCGATGGCCACAGCTTCGCCTTCGCTGGCGGCACCGACATATTGAACGGACCGGTCGCTGATGACGCGATTGATCAAGGGCGTCAGAAACGAGCAGGGAACGCCGGTGTAAAAGCCGATCCCTTTCTGGAGCGCCTGGGACAGAAATTGTTCAGCCTTGATCATATCCGTCCAATCACAGGAAGTTGCGGGCGCGGGCAAGGCCGAAAGCGTCGTTGACGTCCAGCCAGTGGCCCGAAGTGAAGACTACTTGCGGTCGGGTCCCCTTGGCGATCAGGCGACGCAGCAGATCTGCCATCGATGCCTTGTCGATCTCATTCGTCTCTTTGAGGGCCGCCAATTCCGCACGGACAAGATCGGCTCCCTTGGGACTTAACCGGACCAAGCCGATCCATTCGCCATGGGCATTCTTCCAGTCCAGACCGCCCGCGATTTCCAACAGATCGACCGGCTGATCGTGAATCAGATGTTCCGGGGTGCAAGGCGAGGAACAGGCGATCAAGTCGGCAGAGGGCCTCTGCGCGGGGTCAGGTCGGTTGGCGTCGGCCACCAGCACGACGTCGCCCTTGGCGCCCAGCATCAATCCTAGAACGTGATCGCGAAACAAGATGTCGCCATAGGCGATCATGCATTCGCCTTTCAGGCGGTCGGCGGCGCAGGCCAGAGAAGCAAGTTCGCCCGTGCTTTCGTGCTTGTCGTTGACCACCTTGCGGATATCGGGAAAATTGATGGCTTCGTGCTTGTAGCCGCCGACGACAGTCACATCATCCGATCCGGCCCCGTGCAGCGAGCGGACCAGCCGCTTCAAGATTGGCTCGCCGCGCACGTCGAGCATGCATTTCGGCTTGTCTTGGGTCAGTTCGGCCAGCTGCTTGCCGCGCGATGCCGCCAGAACCACCGATGAAATGCGTCGCCGGTTGTCGGGCAGATAACGCTTTTCCGCCTCGGTCACTTCATGCGTTCCGGTTAGGTCGAAAACGTCGGTCAGGTTGGCTACATGGCCTTCGATTCCGACTAGGCTTTCCTCTTGCCGGATCTTCAGGCTGACTTCGCGCATGGCGGCCAGAGAGGCGCGCAGATTGTGGTTGGCCCAGATGATGGTCGAAACGCCCGCCTCGCGGAATCGTTCGGTCGGTGTCTGGTAGTACATGGTGGGCACGATCACGACCGGGCAGCGATTCCCCCATTCCTTTAAGAAATGCAGAATTTCGTCGGAGTTCGACTTTTTCGAATGAATCAGCACGCCATCGGCACCTGCTTTATGATAGGCCTCGGCACGCTTCAGCGCTTCTTCCATGCCGCGCCCGGCGATCAAGGCCTCGAGCCTGGCAATGATGGAGAAATGCTCGTCGGTCTGGCTGTCTTTGCCTGCCGTAATCTTGCCGGAAAATTCGCTGATATCGGCCAGCGACTGGTCGCCCTCAAGAAACGAATTTGTCTTGGGAAATATCTTGTCTTCAATGCAAACTGCGGCAACGCCACGCTGGCACAGCTTCTTGACCAGTCGGCGAAAGTTGTTGAAGTCGCCATACCCGGTGTCGCCATCCAGCAGGATCGGGATCGAGGTGGTGTCCGTCATGAATTCCAGAACTTCAAGCACCTGGGTCCAGGAAGCCTCGTTGCGGTCACGAACCCCCAAAGCCGTCGAGATCGACAGGCCGGACGCCCAAATGCCTTCGAACCCCGCATCCTCGACGATTCTGGCAGACATGCCGTTATGCGCTTCCATCAGGAAGGTAAGTTTCGGCGATGTCAGCAACTCGCGGAAGCGCTTGGCCTTGGAGATGGACGGCTTGTTTTGAGAACTCATTATTTTCTCGCCTTTCAAGAAGCGGCTTTTAATAAATAGATTCATCCAAACTGTATTTTTGGCCCCCTGTGTTACCAAAAAAATGCTTCAGGGAAAATGCTTATTGTGGCAGAACGTTGACAGTCTCTGGCGATCATACAAGAGATTTCAGCAGGTTATAAATTCGAAATTTGTTGACCCTGTTATGGATGCGGTCAGCTACTTGATTGAAATACGGGCATCAACGCCCGGTTTTGTCTCAAAACAGCAAGATGAGGGACACGAATATGAGGCTAACGAACGAGCAGAAGCAAAATTTCAAGAAACAAGGCTTCTTGATCTTCAAGGGTTTTTTTAGTCCGGCAGAGATGGTCAAGCTATCCGCGTTCCTGGATCGCTTGCGCGACACTAAGGCGGAAGAGGGCAAAGAGGCGAAATATTATGAAAAGAGTCCGTTGACCGGCGAGCCAATTTTGGTGCGTGTGGAGAACCTGTTTGGCGGTTTGAACCCTGCCGAAGAGGCGCTTTTGATTACGGAGCGGGCAAAGACGATTCTTGCCGATCTTCTCGGCGAACCCGCCACGCTGTTTAAGGAGAAGGTCAATTACAAGGTGCCGGGCTGCCGTCCCGACAAGTTGCACCAAGATCAGGCCGCGGGCTGGAACGCCTATTCCGATTTCTTCATCACCATGGGAATCATGGTCGATGCCAACCACAAGGGCAATGCGGCGCTAAGTTTCATGTGCTCGGGAAATTACAAGAAGGAACTGATGGGGCCGGAATGGCAGGTGCTGACGCATGATGATCCGCCCTATAAGCCCGAGGACGAATATGTGCTAATTGAGGGCGGTCCTGGCGACGTTATCTTTTTCGATTCCTACGTGCCGCACGGCTCGCCTTCCAACGCCAGCTCCGAAGCGCGGCGCAATGTCTTCTTGACCTTCAATCGTGCTTCCGATGGCGACATGCGGATGCGCTATTACCACGACAAGTGGAAGAACTACGCCCCCAACAAGGTCGAGGACGCTCGCGCCAACAGCAGCTACCGAGTGTAAGTTTTGCCTCAAAGGATTGCTTCCCGCTGATGCGGGGGGGCCAGATATTTTGACGACGGACAATGGTGGTTACGTTGCCACTCCCAATTCAAGCGCTTGGGGCAAAGACATCATGGGTGACGGTGTTCTCTCTAACGGGGCATCGAAGGAGGTTCACTTCAATAACTGCACGACGGCCTGCAAATGGCAGCTGGCCGTAAAATTCGAAGACGGAACAGCGGTCGAGTGGGACCAAGCCGTCGATCTCTGCACGGTCGAGAAGATCACGCTGACCTACAACCGCTCGAAAAATGTCGTTCACGCGTCGCTTGAGTAAACGTGTCAGCAATAGGCCCTTGCCGGAGGGGTAATTGCCGCCTCCGGCAGGGCTTAGGTTGGGGCGCATCATGGGGGAAGGTCTTGAATCTTACTTACATTAATTCAGCGGACGCTTCCCAATTATGCTTTTCAGCCGTCCATGAAGATGACGGCAAACCAGTGCCCATCTTCTTCCGGCATGGCGCGCCATTTCCCCTCACGGTCGTTCCGCAACTTTGGGTGTCTGGCGTTACTAGCCGCGCTGGCGCATGATCGCGCCATGACTGACGCGAATGCCAAGAATGTTCCGCTGCTGAAGCGCCCCGTGAAAGCGGGGCAGCCGCCGCCTGTTGGCTTAACCCCGCATATCAGCCGCCAAGAAAATCCCTTGCCGCTTCAAGAAGGCGTTGAACGGGAAAGCGGCGGACCGCAAGGGGCGGAACCGACACGCTTTGGCGACTGGGAACGCAAGGGGCGATGCAGCGATTTCTAGTGCGCGAGCCAACGCAAACCGTCCGTATTGCATAAATTCCTCTTATGTTCTATATAAATTCCTATCTTGACTTGACACGCCCGTCAAATCGCTCTATACGATAGAGTATGATGTTATGTGTCGTATTGAGAGCATTTGTCCTAGCGTCAGCCTTCTTGGGAATGGCTGTCGGCGATGCCTTTGCGTCAGATCGTTTGGCGGGTCCCATTCCCGCTCAGGTGCTGCGGGTGGTGGATGGCGACACGATTCTTGTGAAGGCTCATATTTGGCTGGGCCAAGAAGTTGAGACTTCTGTCCGGCTGTTTGGCACGGACACGCCGGAGCTGAAGGCCCGCTGCCCATCCGAGCGCGAGAAAGCCGTGGCGGCCAAGCAGTTTCTGGCGGCCCGCATCGAGGGCGGCGTGGTGCAGTTGCGCGACATTCTGACCGACAAATATGGAGGCCGGGTTTTGGCCCAGGTTCAAGATGCGTCGGGTGCTGATTTGTCGTCGGAACTGGTCAAGGCTGGTTTGGCGCGCCGCTATGACGGCGGGACGCGTCAGTCCTGGTGTGGGGCAGGGGAATAGCCGAGAGACATTGTCTTTCAAAAAGAAAACGGCGCGGGGGATGCCCGCGCCGCTTCATCGAATGGCCGAAGCGTAAAAACTACGCCCGGTTCATGCGGTTGTCGATCAGGTCCTCGACCACGGTTGGATCGGCCAGCGTCGAGGTGTCGCCCAGGGCGTCATACTCGTTGGCTGCGATCTTGCGCAGAATTCGGCGCATGATCTTGCCCGAGCGGGTCTTGGGCAGGCCCGGCGCCCACTGGATGAGGTCCGGCGAGGCGATGGGGCCGATTTCCTTGCGCACCCAGTTGACCAGTTCCTTGCGCAATTCCTCGGTCGTCTGTTCGCCCGCCTTCAAGGTGACATAGGCATAGATGCCCTGGCCCTTGATGTCGTGCGGATAGCCGACCACGGCGGCCTCGGCCACCTTGGGATGCGCCACCAGGGCGCTTTCGACCTCGGCCGTGCCCATGCGGTGCCCCGACACGTTGATCACGTCATCGACGCGCCCCGTGATCCAGTAATAGCCGTCGGCGTCGCGCCTACAGCCGTCGCCGGTGAAGTACATGCCCTTGTAGGTCGAGAAATAGGTTTGCACGAAGCGCTCGTGATCGCCGAACACCGTGCGCATCTGACCCGGCCAGGAATCGGCGATGCACAGATTGCCTTCGGTGGCGCCGGAAAGCTCTCGGCCTTCGGCATCGACGATGACCGGCTGCACGCCGAAGAAGGGCAGGGTGGCCGAACCCGGTTTCTGGGCGATGGCGCCCGGCAGCGGGGTGATCAGGATGCCGCCGGTTTCGGTCTGCCACCAAGTGTCGACGATCGGGCAGCGCTCGTCGCCGACGTTTTTATAGTACCACAGCCAGGCTTCGGGATTGATCGGTTCGCCGACAGAACCCAACAGGCGCAAGCTGGCGCGGCTGGTCTTCTTGACCGGCGCCTCGCCTTCGCGCATCAGGGCGCGGATGGCGGTGGGGGCGGTGTAGAAAATGTTGACCTTGTGCTTATCGACCACCTGCCAGAAGCGAGAGGCGTCGGGATAATTGGGGATGCCTTCGAACATCAGCGAGATGGCGCCGTTGGCCAGCGGGCCATAGACGATGTAGCTGTGGCCGGTGACCCAACCCACGTCGGCGGTGCACCAATAGACGTCGCCGTCGTGATAGTCGAAGACGTACTGATGTGTCATCGAGGCGTAGACCATATAGCCGCCGGTGGTGTGCAGAACGCCCTTGGGCTTGCCGGTCGATCCCGATGTGTACAGGATGAACAGCGGGTCTTCGGCGCTCAATTCGGCTGGCGGGCAGTCGGGCGAGGCGGCAGCGCAGACGTCATGATACCACACGTCGCGGCCCGCCTTCATGGCGACATTGCCGCCGGTGCGCTTGACCACGATCACGCTTTTGATGCTGGGGCAGCTTTCCAGGGCCTTGTCGGCATTGGCCTTCAAGGGCACTTTGCGTCCGCCGCGCAAGCCTTCATCCGAGGTGATGAGCATGTTGGAATCGCAGTCCTGGATGCGGTTGGACAGCGAATCCGGCGAGAAGCCGCCGAAGACCACCGAATGAATGGCGCCGATGCGCGCACAGGCCAGCATGGCCACCGCGGCTTCGGGAATCATCGGCAGGTAAATGGTGACGCGGTCGCCCTTCTTCACGCCCTGGGCCTTCATAGCATTGGCCAGACGGCAGGTGCGCTCGTGAAGATCGCGATAAGTGATGTGGGCGCTTTCGTTGGGATCGTCGCCTTCCCAGATGATGGCGGTCTGATCGCCGCGCTTGGCCAAATGGCGATCCAGGCAGTTGGCCGAGGCGTTCAGCGTGCCGTCTTCGAACCATTTGATGTGGACATTGTGCGAATCAAAGGAGATGTCCTTGACCTTGGTGAAGGGCTTGATCCAATCGACGCGCTTGCCTTCCTGACCCCAGAACGCCGCCGGGTCCTTGATCGATTGTTCGTACATGGCCTTGTACTTGGCCTCGTCGATCCAGGCTCCCTTGGCGGCTTGCGCGCTGACGGGGAAGATGTGTTGATCTGACATGGGTGGATGTTCTCCCTTCATCCTTAATGATTTTGGCAAACCAGAACCTTGCGCGCTGGCTGGCCGGTGCGATGGGCCGATTATGCCACGAAAAGCGTTCAAGACAAGGGTTGGACTAGAATCGTTTCATTAGAGATTTCAAAGGGAAGCGGGGTAAGCCTTTTGCCTTTGCAGGGCCCCATGGTGCAATGGCCCGTTTCGGGGGTAAAACGCGCCCCATGCATGGTGCACAGGATGTCAGTTTTGGAATAATCGAGAAATCTGTCTTCCTGCCAGTTCAAGGGGGCGCCCGTGTGCGGGCAAGAATTGACATAGGCCCGGATCAAGGGGCCGATGCGGACCACGAAACCCGAGACGAGGGTTCCGTCGGCATTTTCGATGACGAAGGCCTTCGCTCCGGGATCGGGGATGTCGGACAGGGGAATGCTAATCACACACAATCCTTATGGTTGAAACGATTAGGGAGGCGGGTAGATTATTATCTGGGCCGTGTCAACTTCTGCAAAGAGATTTCAAAAGGAATGCCGATCGTATGGCGCGAAGAAATGAGCGTTGGCGTGAAAGTGATCGATGCCGATCACCGGCATCTGGTCGACATCATCAATCAGCTTGAAATCGTCATTCAAAAAACGGAAACCACCAGGGGCGAGCGCGAGGACGGTCTGCGCATTCTTTTCGGCCGCCTGCGCGCCTACACGCGTGAGCATTTCTCGCGCGAGGAGGGGATGCAGTCAACCTCGCACTACAAGGGCTTGCGAGAAAATCAGGACCACCACAAGCGCCTGATCGCCGATCTGGAAGATCTTTCCCAGCGTTTCATGGAAGGCGAAAAGGCGGCCCAGCCGGTCGGCAACGAGGACATGCTGAAATTCCTGCGCCATTGGCTGGTCGATCACATCATCAAGGTCGATCTGAAAATGCGCGGCCACCCCATCCGGGCGCATTACTGGTAAAGCCCGCCCATCTTCAGCAACATTTGCCAAGCCCCGTCTTCAAGCGGCGTCACCGACAGGCGCGATTGCCTGACCAAGGCGATGTCTTGCAATGCTTTAACTGACTTGATCTCGGCCAGAGTGATCGGGCGCTTCAGGGACTTTACCGCCTTCACATCGACGCACACCCATTTTCCCGTTTCGTCGGTGGGGTCATGATAGGCTTCGCGCACGATTTCCACGATGCCCACAATGCTGCGCTCGGTCACGGAATGATAGAATAGAGCCTGATCGCCCAGCCGCATGGCTTTCAGATTCTTGGCCGCCTGATGATTGCGCACCCCGGTCCAAGGCTCGACGCCCTTCTTGATCTGGTCTTGCCAGCTCCAGCTTTCCGGTTCCGACTTCAGCAGCCAGTAATTCACGGAAAGACCTTTTTATAAGGCCAAACCTCGCAGCTTTCGAACAAGCCCGCTTTTCCATACGGATCGCCCGCCAGATAGTTCTCGGCTTCGGCGCGGTCTGCAAGCTCCATGATCAACAGGCTGCCCGCCATGCTTTGGCCGTCGGCGCCGAAGATGGGGCCTGCCGTCACGATCTTGGACAGCCAGTTCTCGCGAATATAGTCGAGATGCGCCTCGCGATTGGCGAGACGGATGGGCAAGGCGTCTTTTTTGTCGCGGCACAAAATGGCGAACAGCATCGTTTCAAACCTCGTTTTTGAAGGGGCGCGACAGTAGGGCTTCGATAGTGGCGTTCAACTCGGCGCCCTGGTTGAGAACGGCATCGACGGCCAATGCGATCGGCAGATCGATGCCAACCTTGACGCCAAGGGCTACGGTGGAGGCAGCGCTGGCAACACCCTCGGCGACCGATTGCTTGCCCGCCAAGGCCTCGGCCAAAGTCTTGCCCTGGCCCAGCGCCATGCCGACGGAAAAGTTGCGCGATTGAGTGGAACTGGCCGTCAGGATCAAATCGCCCAAACCCGAAAGCCCCATCAGCGTTTCCGCCTTGCCGCCCTTGGCCACGGCCAAGCGCACGATCTCGGCCATGCCCCTGGTGATCAGGGCGGCCCTGGCATTGTCGCCGAACCCTTTGCCGGTCACGATGCCGCAGGCGATGGCCAGCACGTTTTTGACCGCTCCGCCCACTTCCGCCCCGATGGGATCGTCGGACAGATAGGGGCGAAAGCTGCGCGTGCCCAGGGCCTGAACCAGCTTGTTTCCCAGCTTGGCGTTCGTGCAGGCCAAGGTGACGGCAGTCGGCAGACCCCTGGCCACTTCGGCGGCAAAGGTGGGGCCGGATAGCACCGCTTGCGGAGCCTGGGGAAGGACGTCGGCGGCCACTTCGGTCATTAGGGCCAGCGAGCCTTGCTCGATCCCCTTGGCGCAGATCACGATGGGCAGGCCTTGCGGCCAGCCCTTGGCGAAGCCCTGCAAGGTTGGGCGCAGAAATTGGGCGGGCGCGACCGCCAGAATGGCATCGGCGCCCAGGATGGCGTCGGGGTCGGTGACCGCCTTGATGCCGGGATCGAGTTTCAGTCCGGGCAGGAAGATCGGGTTTTCATGTCTGGTTTGGATTGCTTGGGCGACTTCTGCTTCGTGCGCCCAAACCGTCACTTCAAGCCCGGATCGCCTAGCCGAAACGGCCAGCGCCGTGCCCCAGGCGCCAGCTCCGATGATTCCGATATGGGTCATTTTACGCATTTTGGTACCGACTTGCTTATTGCACGAACCGCCGCCATGATTGCAGAAAAGAGGACAAGATAAAACATGGGGCTGCCAAGAAAGATTCATTACGGCTGGTTCATCGTTCCCATCGGCACGATGACCGTCTTCGTGGCCCTGGGGCTGGGCCGCTTCGCGCTTGGCATGCTGCTGCCCTCGATGGGGGTCTCGCTTGACCTGTCCTATGACGAAATGGGCTATATCAGCACCGGAAACTTCATCGGCTATCTTATGGCTGTGCTGATGGCAGGCGCCTTGGTGCGCCGGATGGGGGCGCGCAAATCCATTTCGTTGGGATTGTTTCTGGTCGGCGCGTCGATGCTGCTGGTTGGGAGGGCCGAGGGGTTTCTGACCGTGATGGTCCTTTATGTGCTGACCGGCGTCGGCTCGGCGGCCGCCAATGTGCCGATCATGGGGTTGGTTTCGCACTGGTTCGCCCGCCATATGCGAGGCCGCGCCGCCGGTTTCATGGTGATCGGATCTGGCTTCGCCATCATGTTCGCGGGAACGGTGATTCCCCTTCTTAACCGCACCTATGGCGACGATGGCTGGCGCATCGGCTGGTCGCTTCTGGGCGCCGTCTCGGTGGCCGGAGCGTTTCTTGCCTATGCGGTCCTGCGCAACCATCCCGAGGATTTGGGCCTTGAGCCGGTGGGCGGCGAGCCGCCGCCCCTGCCGCCCGGTCATGTGCCGCAACCGAAGGCCAATGCCAAGCGGTTCCTGCTCCATCTGGGGGCCATCTATTTTCTGTATGGCGCCACCTATGCCGTGTTCGCCACCTTCATGGTGACGACGCTTGTGCGCGATTTCGGTTTCAGCGAGGCGGAAGCCGGACGGTTTTGGATTTGGGTGGGCGGGCTAAGCCTGCTCTCTGGCCCATTGTTCGGTAGCCTGTCCGACCGGCTGGGCCGCAAGGTTGGCTTGATGTTGCCCTATGCGATGCACATGACGGCCTATGCCTTGGTGGCGATCCATCCCGATGTGTGGGGCATCTATCTGGCGATCGTCCTGTTCGGCTGTTCGGCCTGGGCGGTGCCCGGCATCATGGCGGTGGTGGTGGGCGACGTGTTGGGGCCTGCGCTGGCCGTGAAGGGATTCGGCACCATCACCGTCATCTTCGGTTTGGGCCAGATTGCAGGCCCCGCCCTGGCGGGCATCATCGCCGAGGCCAATGGCAGCTTTGCCGCCGCCTATTGGATGATTTCGGCCCTGGCGGGCCTAGCGATCCTGCTGACGGCAGTCTTGAAATTTCCCAGCGCATCCGAGCAGGTATAACGACCTGCCATAGGCTTTAAAGACTTAATTCTTGACGCCAGCCTTATTATCGTGTAAGCCTTAAGCATTACCGCCCTTACTGTGTCCAAAAGCCGCCTTGGCATCTGCCCGGGCGGCTTTTCGCGTTTTGGCTTCACGCACACATCGCAAAGGAGGACCGCCATGGGCGGATTCAATTCAGTCACGGAGGCGCTGCCCTCCGGGAACCGTACAACCGCGTCCGGCGTGCCGCTAGGCAAGGCGGCCAACAACGATGACAGCTTCGTCCTGCCCGAGACGGGCAATGGCGGCAACTGGAGCGGCCAGGATTTATCGCCCGCGACCGCCCTGACGCAGCAGATGCAGGAGGCGGAAACTCCCGCCCAGAAACCCACATCAGCCCTCGGCAACGGCTTGTTTGGCGACATTGGCAAGGATGATCGCAAACTCAATCCCATCGTCTCGACGCTGACCAAGGAACATCCCAAAAATCCTGTGCGTCTGCAGGGCGGTTTGTTGGGCGAGCCGAGCCAACTACAACGGCCCGTAAAGCCGCCCGACCCTTTCTCAGAGTTGGGCGACCTGCCAAAACTGCGTAAGTTATGGACGGCTCGCCGTATCGATAACGAGAAACGCGCCATGCATGACAATTGGGCACGTCTGATCAACAGCACGCAGGATTTCGGCGGCATCATTCCCACCTTCAAACGCCATATCGAGACGAACGGAGAAGACGGGCGAGCCGACGTGGCCGACATGATCGGGCGCGTTTCGAAAAGCAATCCCGACCACGCCCGCTTCTTCCAGCGCGAGCTTGCAACGGCGCTGGGCGGCGAGATCATTCAAGCCCGCAGGATGGACGTGCCGGTGGAGAATGCTGGCCTGTTGGGTGAAGCGAAATCCAATCGCTTCAGCGATCCGGATTTCGAGAAAAGCTATTGGCGCAGCGCCGAAGCCTACAAGGCCGACTTCGAGAGGCGGCAGAGAGAGTCTATGAAATCGGCGGATGAGCCGCAGAAAGTCGATCCCGGAAAAAGGGGCGAAATCTCGACCAACCCGGAAAACCCGGACTATCCAGACCGGGGCAATTTCGCCGACAAGCTTTGGGGGCGGCAGGGCCAGAATCAGGACAGGAAAATTCCCGATCTGTCGGCTGATCAGCAGGCGACACGCGACACCTTGCTCAAGGTCAGAAATCAAGGGAAGAATCTTGGGCACGAGAATTCCAGCCGAATGCTCGACCACTATCTGAACGGCAATGGAGAACCGGTCACGTTGGACAAGGATTGGGTGCGCCAGCACCCGCCGATCAAAGAAGGCGAGGCCAAAAGCCAGAAGCATTTTGAAGAGTGGCTTGTCGGAAAAGGGCCAGATGACAGTAGCTTTGGAAAAGTCTGGGATCATATGCCGAAAGGTGATGGTACGGTAACCATCAAGGGCATGAAGTGGGATGGGGCCGCTAACAACCCTGTTTGGAAGCTGGACGACAAGAGCAACACGTTGGGTGGTCTGACGGTCAAGGGAGAAAGCGACCTGAAACTTGAACGTAAGGGCAATGATGTCTTCGTCACAGGAACCGTCAACCAATCCGGCTATGACAAGTACGACTTCGACAAGAAAAACAGAAACAATGAGTGGCTGCCCCAGAGCGTTCTGGGCGGCGATGTTACCATGACCAGACAGCAAATTACAGATATGGAAAAGGCCGGTGGCGCGAAACAGTTCGAGATCAAAACCGATCCTTGGACGAAGCTATTGGAAGGCCGTTTGAAGCTGGACGATCAGGGCAACATCATCGGCTCTCAATTCGTGTGGAAGGAGGTTCCGTCATCGGGTAAAGTGCGCGAATGAAGTGGAAGCGCAACATCCTGCTATGCCTGCTCGCCATCGCCATTTGGGCGGTGGCGGCGGGTTCTTCCCTGTTTTGGTTCAATTGGTGGCTGCGCTTCGGTTCGACCCGGATTTACCCAGTTTGCAGAACCAGCCCGGTATATCTGGAGTTCACAACCCCTCTGACCCCGGAAGCCAACGCCCTTTTTCAAAGCATCATGCGGAGGTGGACGGAAAAGTATGTTCGGATCGAGGAAGAGAAGGTGATCGCCAAGAATTGGTACTGGCTGTTCGGCGAAGCCGAGTTGGTGCAGCGGACAAATTATTTTTTGGAAGAACTGGCAAAATCTCACGGCCTTGATTCAGACAGGAGTTACTATTGCAGTGACTTGTTTCGTATGGGGGTTCCTGTCGGGGTTGATGATTACACAGTCGAGGCATACCCAAGCAACTTCACCCGCGACACGCTTGAACAGCTGTCCTTCGGCGCAAGCTCGGAGCGCGCTGGACATTTCACTGCTGTCGGTCGCTTCTATCAATGGCTAGGGCAAGTGACTGGGCAGACCGAATGGTAATTTTATAGCATCTTGTCAAACTCGGTCTGTTCACCCATTGCCATGCACGAAAACTGGGCGCGCCTCATCAACAGCACGCAAGATTTCGGCGGCATCATCCCCACCTTCAAACGCCATATCGAGACGAACGGAGAAGACGGGCGGGCCGACGTGGCCGACATGATCGGGCGCGTTTCGAAAAGCAATCCCGACCACGCCCGCTATTTTCAGCGCGAGCTTGCAACGGCGTTGGGCGGCGAGACCATTCAATCCAGCAGGGCTGGCGAGCCGGTGGAGAATGCTGGCCTGTTGGGTGAAGCGAAATCCAATCGTTTCAGCGATCCGGATTTCGAGAAAAGCTATTGGCGCAGCGCCGAAGCCTACAAGGCCGACTTCGAGAGGCGGCAGAGAGAGTCTATGAAATCGGCGGACATGCGCGCCTATCCGCAGCAGCAAGACCCACGTCCCGACGGAATCGGCCAGAAGCCCAGCGATGAAACGCAAGTCGCAGCCGGACCCGCCGCAGCACTGGCGGCGCCTTACGTGATCGAGGGCGCTGCGGCTGCATCGACGGCTGCCGCCGCCTATTGGGCGGCACATCCGGAACTGCATCCCAAGGAACCCAACTGGTTCAGCAAGATGCTGGGAAAGAACGAGACCAGCATCGCCGATCCCGAAGCCGCGAAGCCGAAGATCGAAACATTTCCTGCCAACGCTGGAAAACCGCCCCCGTTGGAAGGTTATCCCGGCCAACCGCAGCACCTGCCGGGCAAGGAGACCTTCCCAGCCCAGGAATCAAAAAAGGGCGACAACATCATCCACGAGCAACGACCGTCAAAGGTCGATCTGCCGATTGCAACGGAAATCAGAAAGATCGCCCCCGTGGAGTTGGGAAAGGGGAAATCGCACCCCGACATGGATCATGCGATCGGCAACATCGCCGACAAAACTGTCCAAGAACAGACGCAGAAAAGTATCTATGGCAGCGGCATCTTGAACGGCATCGATGGCGAGGCATCGAACGTCGTTGCGCCTCCGGTGCCCAAGGGCCAGGAATATGCTGCCGCCAAGAAAGATTGGGAGGCCTTCATCCGTGATGTTGGGGGGGACACTAGGAAGATTGAACGCAAGGATAATGGCACCATCGTCTGGAAGTCCAAGGACGAAAGCGTCACGGCCAACCTCCATCCCAGTACAAGCCGGGATGGACAGCCAACCTTCGAGGTGCAAACCCAAAAAGGGAGTGCTAAGTATAAACACAAACGGAGGTATTACAGTGAATAGATGGAGCCAATAGTCATGTCACGAAGCCGCCTCATCAGCTTCCAGGAATTTGAGAAAGACTGGTTGCCAACCTGTCTACGGATTTTTCCATCTGTTGTGCTGGAAGAATGTGGCGAAGGGTCTGAAGTCTTGCAGTTTCACAGGCAAGGCGGCTTCGTTGACAAAGCCTGGCAAAGCGTCGCCATACCTGAACCCTTCTGCGAAGGATTCGGCTGGGTAACCTATGCCGGTCCCGTTTGTGGCATGCGGCGGGATGGCCGCGAAGATTCTGAAGATAAGTACGATGCCTTCCTTCGCACACTGAAGGAACGGGGCGTGGAGGAAGTCTGCGCCTCGACTGGCGAATCTTACGCTAGTGCCAGCGGTATCTTGGATGTTTCTGAACTGTACGGCAGGGAGGGTGGGAAGATTATTAATCTTCCCGTCGCCGTCCTTTATCCGCTTGTCGTCTTCAGCCGCGAGGCGGATTGGGGATTGTTGAGCATGAAATGGTCCCAGGCCTCCATCCTGGGCGGAACGGCTGAATTCATGGAACATTATCTCAGGAACGCGGGCGGGCTGGACAAGGTCCGCCAGCATTTCTACGATTTTGACCTGTGGGGATGGGGATATTTCGACCGCCCGCCCGATCAATGGATCGCCGATTATGTCTACGAACTTGTCGGCTGGGAGAAACCCTATTATCCGCCGGGAAGTTACGGCAATTACGTTCTGGAGCGTGACGGGAACCTATAATTTCCATTTCTGTTTCGTTTGGGACGAACTGCCCGAATTGCCGAAAATCGATTGGGGCGCCGAGGGCAAGCCGCGCATCGATAACGAGAAACGTGCCATGCACGAAAACTGGGCGCGCCTCATCAACAGCACGCAGGATTTCGGCGGCATCATTCCCACCTTCAAACGCCATATCGAGACGAATGGCGAAGCTTCTGACGGTTGCGCCAAAAACATAGACGGATTTCCCGCTTGAGAACTTAATCGAAGGCGTAGGCGTCCAGCGCCAGCACGCCCCAGCCGAAGGCCCGATGCAGGCATCTGGCGGGCAGGTTTGGCGTGGCCGCTCCCAGTGCCACGAGAAACGGCAGAAAATGTTCGGGCGTGGGATGGTTGCGCCGCGCTTGCGGGGCGGTTTCCCATTCCATCAGCGCGCCATCATGGCGCGACGTAAATTGCTCCAAAACCCAATCCGAGAAAGCGGCGGCCCAGCTTGCGATTTCCGAATCCGGTTGGCGGATCATGTATTCGCGCAAATTATGCGTGATGCCGCCCGAAGCCAGGATCAGCACGCCTTCGTCGCGCAAGGGGCGCAACGCCTCGCCCATTCGATAATGGAACGCTCCGCTTTCGCCGGGCAGCACGGCCAGCGGCACGACGGGGATATCAGCTGACGGATACATCAGGCGAAGCGGTGTCCAGACGGCGTGGTCAAGGCCGCGTTGGGAATCAAGCGCCGCTTCGACCCCCCTGTCTTTCAGAAGCGCTTGAACCCGTTTGGCCAGTTCAAGATTGCCTTGGGCCGGATAATCGATGCCGTATAGTTCCTGGGGAAAGCCATGGAAGTCATGCAGCGTTTTGGGAGTTGGCGCGCCGCCAATGACGGGCGTTGCAGCGCTCCAATGCGACGAGACGGCGACGATGGCCTTGGGTTTCTCGAATTCCCGGCCCAGGCCTTCAAGGAAGCGGCGGGTCGGGGTGTCCTCGATCGCCATGGTCGGGGCGCCGTGGGAAACAAAGAGGGCGGGTAGGCTGGACATGGGGCAATCCTTGGGCTGTTTCCCAAAAGATGGCGCTCGGGCACTGCGTAAACAATCCGCCAAATTCGCAAATTAATGTTGCGGATGATGCAACATTAATGCTGCTCCCTGGTCGCCAGGAATTTCACGCCTGGGAAATCTTGCTGCAGCCGGTTCAGTTGCCAGTTGTTGCGGGCCAGATAGACTGGCTGTCCGTCGCGATCCTCGGCCATGTTCGTCTTGTTGCCCTCGCTCATCTTCTTGATCAGCGTGGGATCATCGACTTTCAGCCAGCGGGCCGTATCGAAGCCCGCATCCTCGAAGCCGCAACGCAAGCCGTATTCCGCTTCGATGCGCGTGGTGATGACGTCGAACTGCAAGGGGCCGACCACGCCGACCACCCAGGCCGAGCCGTCCATCGGCTTGAACAACTGGCTCACGCCTTCCTCGGCCAAATCTTCCAGCGCCTTCTTGAGTTGCTTGGCTTTCATGGGATCGTCTAGGCGCGCGCGGCGCAAGACTTCGGGCGCGAAGCTGGGGATGCCGGTAAAGCGCAGATCCTCGCCTTCCGTCAGCGCATCACCGATGCGCAGTTGCCCGTGATTGGGAATGCCCAGAATGTCGCCGGGAAAGGCCTCTTCCGCCAGTTCGCGGTCGCGGGCCAGGAAGAAGACCGGGTTGTAGATGGCCATCACCTTGCCGGACCGGATGTGTTTCAGTTTCATGCCGCGCTGAAAACGTCCGGAACAAAGCCGAAAGAAGGCGATGCGGTCGCGATGGTTGGGATCCATATTGGCCTGGACCTTGAAGACGAAACCGGTGACCTTCTCTTCCGTGGCGTCGATATTCCTGGGGGCTGCCGGTTGTTGCCTGGGGATGGGGGCGTATTGGGCGATGCCTTGCAGCAATTCGCGCACGCCGAAGGTTTTCAAGGCGCTGCCAAAGAAAACGGGCGTCAGATGCCCTTCCAGGAAGGATTGGATGTCGAAGGGCTTGCAAGCGCCGCGCACCAGTTCGACCTCTTCGCGCAGTTTCGCCGCTGCATCCAAGCCGATCAGCTCGTCCAGCTTGGCGTCGCTCAGTCCTATCTCGATCACTTCGTCGGCCAGATGATCGCCCTTGCCGGGGTCGTACATCAGCACGCGGTCGCGCAGCAGATCGTAGCAGCCCTTAAGGTCGCGGCCCATGCCGATCGGCCAGGTGACGGGAGTGACGTCCAGCGCCAGCGTCTTTTCGATCTCGTCGAGCAGGTCGAACGGGTCGCGTCCTTCGCGGTCGACCTTGTTGACGAAGGTCAGGATCGGCATGTCGCGCATGCGACAAACTTCGAACAGTTTCTTGGTCTGCGTTTCTATGCCCTTGGCGGCGTCCAGCACCATGATGGCGGAATCCACCGCTGTCAGGGTGCGATAGGTATCCTCGCTGAAATCCTCGTGGCCCGGCGTATCCAAAAGATTCATCGACAAGCCGTCGAATTCAAAGCTCATCACCGAAGCGGATACCGAAATGCCGCGTTCCTTTTCGATGCTCATCCAGTCCGAGCGGGTGCGCCGCTGCTCGCCCTTGGCGCGCACGGCCCCGGCCAGCTGAATGGCGCCGCCGAACAGCAGCAGTTTTTCGGTCAGCGTCGTCTTGCCGGCGTCGGGGTGCGAGATAATGGCGAAGGTGCGCCTCTTGGGAAGCGCTTCGGCAAGGGTGGTCATATCGGTTAAACCAGAGTGAAGGGGCGGTCGTGGGTGAGGGCGGGAATCTTGCGCCTTGCGGCGACAACCTCGCCAGGATCGATGGTGGCGGCAATGAAACCGGGTTCGGTTCCGGCATCGGCCAGCACCTCGCCCCAGGGGCTGACGATCAGCGCATGGCCATAGGTTTGACGCCCTCCGGCATGCTCGCCACACTGGGCGGGCGACAGCATATAGCCGCCGTTTTCGATGGCTCTGGCGCGATGAAGCACATGCCAATGCGCCTCGCCGGTCTGGCGGGTGAAGGCTGCGGGGGTTGTCAGCATGCAAGCACCCGCCTTCGACAGCGCTCGGAACAGGTGGGGGAAGCGCAGGTCGTAGCAGATGGCCAGACCCAGCCCGCCAAAATCCGTTTGCGCCACCACGGCGCGTTCGCCGGGCTTGAATGTTTGCGATTCGCGGTAGCTTTCGCCGCCATCCAGATCAACGTCGAACATGTGGATCTTGTCGTAGAAGGCCACCGATTCGCCCTTGGGATTGAAGACATGGGTGCGGTTGGCGACCATCTGGTCAGGCAACAGGATTTGCAAGGAACCGCCATGCAGCCAGATGCCCAACTCAGCCGCCAGGGCGGAAAAAGCGGGCAGGGCGGGGTGGTCCTTCTCGGGGAACGACTTGGCCAGAATATTTGGACGCCCGAAATCCATCATGGCGACGTTTTCCGGCATCAAGACCAGCTTGGCTCCCTTTGCCGCCGCCGCGCGCACAAACTCGGACGCCGCCTTGATATTGTGGGCGATGTCCGGGGTGGCGTTGGTCTGAATGCAGGCCGCCGTGAAGGGAGAGTGATCGCTCATCGGCCCAGCATTGGGTCCAGCTTGCCGTCTTGCTCAAGCTCGTACAGGTCGTCGCAGCCGCCGACATGAATGTCGTCGATGAAAATCTGCGGCACCGTGCGCTTGCCGCCCGCGCGCTGGGTCATGAAGGCGCGCAGGCCCTCGTCGTAGGAGACGTCGATCTCCTCCCATTCCACGCCTTTCTTCTTGAATAGGCGCTTGGCGCGGTCGCAATAGGGGCAGATTTGGGTGGTGTAGATTTCGATACGTGGCATGGCTCGCTCCGCTTTGCTGCCCGGAATATAGCGATTTGCCGGGAGATTTCCACTTCCTAATCCAACACCGCCCTGGCGATGCTTAGAACATCGACCTGGGCCGCGCCGGCCTTCAGAAGCACCCGGGAACATTCGGCCGCCGTGGCGCCGCTGGTCAGCACGTCGTCGATCAGCAGAACGGTTTTTCCTTGAATTCCGGCCCGTTGGCGCGGGCGGACGGCAAAGGCCCCCGATACGTTGCCAAAGCGCTGTGTGCGGTGCAGATGGCCCTGGCTTTGGGTGCGCCGGGTTCTGGCCAGCAGATTGGCCGCCACCGGCTTGCCCGCGATCCGTCCCAACTCGTGGGCCAGCAGGGCCGATTGGTTGAAGCGCCTTGCGAACAGGCGCAGCCAATGCAGAGGAACCGGCACGATCAGATCGCAGCCTTTGAGCAGATCGGTTCCCGCCCGGTGCATCCAGCGGGCTAGGGCAGGGGCCAGATCGGTGCGGTCGGCATGTTTCAAGGCCAAAACGAGCCGCTTGCTGGCGTCGTCGTAACGAAGGACTGAACGAGCCTGTCTCCAGGGCGGCGGATTGTCCAGGCAGGCGGCACAGGAAAGCGCTTCTTCCCCTGAATCGAAGGAAAAGGGCAGGCCGCAGCATTGGCACAGGGGCGGGGCCAGAAAATCCATGCCTTTCCAGCAATCGGGGCACAATGTCCCGGTTTGCGCGACCAAGGCCCGGCAGGACGGGCATTGGGGCGGCAGCAAAAGGTCGAGCAGGGGGCCAAGAAGACGCATCCGGCTATGCAATGGATTAAACCCCGGCTTGTCAACTTCCTCTGGGGTCCCTACCTTTGCCCGGTGATTCGATTTCTTTTCAGGTGATGTGATGCAAGTGACGGTGAATGGCGAAGCGCGCGATCTGGCGGCTCCGGTCTCGGTGGCGGCGTTTCTGGCTCAATTGGGGCTGGATGGACGCAAGGTGGCGGTCGAGCGCAATCTGGAGATCGTGCCCAAATCGGCCTATGACGCGACGCAGCTTGGCGACGGCGATAAGCTGGAAATCGTCCATTTCATCGGCGGAGGATCGGACGATGGCTGGCAGGTGGCGGGGCGCAGCTTTACCAGCCGTCTTTTGGTCGGCACCGGCAAATACAAGGATTTCGAAGAAACGGCCAAGGCCATCAAGGCCTCGGGCGCCGAGATCGTCACTGTGGCGGTGCGCCGCGTCAATCTGTCCGATCCCAGCCAGCCCATGTTGGTCGATTATGTCAGTCCCAAGGACTACACCTACCTTCCCAACACCGCGGGCTGCTTTACTGCCGACGACGCGGTTCGCACCTTGCGCCTAGCCCGTGAGGCCGGGGGCTGGGATTTGGTGAAGCTGGAAGTGCTGGGCGACCAGAAGACGCTGTATCCCAACATGCCGGAAACCATCAAGGCCGCCGAGGCGCTGATCAAGGACGGCTTCAAGGTCATGGTCTATTGTTCCGACGATCCCATTCAGGCCAAGCGACTGGAGGAGATGGGCTGTGTCGCCATCATGCCTTTGGGGTCGCTGATCGGCTCGGGTCTAGGCATCCAGAACCCCGTGAACATTCGTTTGATCAAGGAAAGCGTTGCCGTGCCGGTGCTGGTCGATGCCGGGGTGGGCACCGCGTCGGACGCCGCCATCGCCATGGAACTGGGCTGCGACGGCGTGTTGATGAATACCGCCATCGCCGGGGCCAAAAATCCCATCTTGATGGCCAGGGCCATGAAGGCGGCGGTAGAGGCTGGCAGGCTCAGCTATCTGGCCGGGCGCATGCCCAAAAAGCTGTATGCCGATCCGTCTTCGCCCCTGGCGGGTCTGATTTAAGTAAATTCGCTCTACGGATTTACTTAAAAATTCATGGATTTTGGCGCGTTTTGCGTTGACGCGGGGGTGGTTGCCTAAACTATAATCGGCAAGCGGGTAGTGACCAGTTATTGGTCGTTCTGGGCTGGGCAACATTGTACCTATAGGGGTCCCCATGCCGAACGTTACTTTTTCAGCACCCACCTTGGAGAAGGATGTCACGGTTTACGCCGTGGCGGGTGATACGCATACGCTTCTGGCTTTGGCCAAGAAGAATGGAATCAGCATTCCTTGCCAGTGCGAGGACGGCAATTGCGGTTCCTGCCTAGTCAAGATTTCGGTCCTGGGCGACAAACAGCCTTTGGCCCAGGATCTGACCGAGAAGGAGAAGTTGACGCTTTCGGTCAACGGCAAGCTCACAAAAAAGCTGATCGATGAGGCCGAGACTTATCGACGCATGCCGCCGCATCGTCTGGCCTGTCAGTATATCGTGCTCGACGAGGATATACTGGTCGAGTTCTCGGGCGAGCCGGGCGTCGAGATCGAACTGCGCCGCTGATCGGCGCCGATTTTTGCGAAGGGCCGTGCCGTTTGGCGCGGCCCCTTTTTCATTTGCGCGAACGCGCCACCAATTCGCCACGATTGCGCCCTGAAAACGCCTTGTAAGGATGGTGATATGGCTTTGTCCCCAGTTCGGGGACGCTAGCACAACCAAGACAACGAGGAACATTCCGATGATGAATTTGAAACGCCACCAGCTGTCCGCTTTTGCCGTTGCCGCCCTGATTGGCGCGACCCTGTCGGCGGGGCCGGTTCTGGCGCAGACTGCAACCCCCGCTACTCCGGCCAAGCCCGCTGCGGCGGCTGTCGAAAAGGTGGAGAAGAAGATCGACAATGTTGAGCAGAAGGCCGCCAAGCCTGCCGAAAAGGCCGAGGTCAAGACCGACAAGGTCGAAGCCAAGGTTGAGAAGAAGGCAGAGGAAAAGGTGGCTCCGACTGCCGCTCCGGCGACGCCCGCCACTCCGGCCACGCCTGCCGTCCCGGCCAAGCCCGCTACGCCCGCCCAACCCGCTAAGTAAGCGACCGGCAGACAAGATGCCCGGAAGAGGCCTTCAACCAGCCTCTTCCGGGATGCTTTAACCGATCCTTCAGGAACATTCCTTATCATTGTCGGATAGCGGGTTGCCCATAAGGAGGCGGCGCCATGATTTCCCTTCATGTCGAACAAGTCGCGATTTCGCATCTTCCGTTGCGCAGCAATGACGCTGATTGCCAAAGCTGGCATCAAAGGTCGCATGCCTTGGGTTGCGCCGACGAGCATGGCCAGTGCGGCCATGCCATGAATTGCCCGATGTTCAAAAGATGGGTCGGCGAGATAGATCCCCTATAGGTGATGTTCCCTAGGGCGTACTTCGGAAGCCAGAGCCGCATTCAATCACTATAATAAGATTTCGCGTCCAAACGGCGTTCAGTCCGTTAGGGCAAACACGACCACCAACTGCAAGGAGGGCTTCATGCGCCTGCTCCTGCGCTTTGGCGCGCCGCTGTTCGCAGCCCTGGCTGTGTTGGCCGCACTGCTGACTCCCCTGGCCGATCACCTGATCGCCCGCTGGTTCCAAAACGACGTTGAAATGCGCTCGCGCCTGGTCTTCAGCTCAGTGCGCGATTCGCTGGCTGCGTTGGCTAGCAAGCCATCGCCGCGCGAGATCAAAAACCTGTTCGAGCGTATTTCGGAGGACGAGCGCGTCCTGGCCGTCGGATGGTGCAATGCCAACGGAAAGTTGCAAGTTGGCAGCGCCAACTGGCCAAAAGGCCTAGCTTGCCCAGCCTCCTTGGCAAGCGATGCCCCCTTGTTTCAGGCCCAAGAGATAGCTCATGGACCCGTCTTGTCTGGAATTTTTCCTCTGGCCGGAGGGGATGGCAAGCAACTGGGCCAGTTGATCATCTTGAACGATCTTAGCTTTATTGATCGGCGAAGCTCTACGGCTAGGCTCTATCTCATGGGCTTCCTGGCTGTTTTGTCCATCGTGGCGGCCGGAGTTACGGTTCTGATGGCTCAACTGACGCTTCGGGGATGGATACGTTCGGTTCGCCAAGCCTTGAACGCCCCGGTTGGCGGATACCGCCCAAAGTTGGCCAGCGACCCGCAACTGGCGCCCATGATGGGCGAAATACGCCAGCTTCTGCGCGATCTGGATATTTCGCGCCGCACCGCTACCGGCATCCGCATCGATTGGTCCCCGGAAACCTTGCGCAATGTGCTGGACAATGAGTTGCCCGGTGTCGAGGTGTTGGTGTTGTCGAACCGGGAGCCCTACATCCACAATTTCAACGATGCGGGCCAGATCGTCATGCAAAGGCCTGCAAGCGGATTGGTGACGGCGTTGGAGCCGATCATGCGGGCCTGCAAAGGGACCTGGGTGGCTCATGGGAGCGGCTCTGCCGATCAGGAAACCTGCGATGCGCAGGGGCATGTTGCGGTGCCGCCCGGCGATCCCGTCTACACGCTACGCCGCGTCTGGCTGACCGAGGAGGAGCAGAACGGTTATTACTACGGTCTGTCCAACGAAGGCCTTTGGCCCTTGTGTCATATCACCTATGTCCGACCTGTTTTCCGAGAGCCGGATTGGGAGCAGTATGTGGCGGTCAATCGCAAGTTTGCCGACGCAGTGGTAAGGGAGGCCCAACGCCCGGACCCTCTGGTTCTGGTGCAGGATTACCATTTTGCCTTGGCGCCGCGGATGATCCGCGAACGTCTGCCCAACGCCACCATCATCACCTTCTGGCACATTCCCTGGCCCAATTCTGAAGTTTTCGGCATCTGCCCATGGCGAGAGGCGATCATCAACGGATTGCTGGGAAGTTCGGTTATCGGTTTTCACACGCAGCTTCACTGCAACAACTTTATCGAAACGGCTGACCGGTTTATCGAATGCCACATTGATCGCGAAGAGGCGACAGTCTCGGTGGGCGGACATAGTTCGCTGGTCCGGCCCTATCCGATTTCCATCGATTGGCCCCCGGCGGCGATGGTCGGGCAGGCTCCGACGCAAGATTGCCGCAAGGCGGTTCTTGCGCGTTTCGACATGCCGTCCGATACGCTGCTGGCCGTCGGCGTCGAGCGTTTCGATTTTACGAAGGGCATTCCCGACCGCTTCCGGGCCGTCGAAATTTTGCTTGAGCGCCACCCGGAATGGATCGGACGTTTCGTGCTGCTGCAAGTGGCGGCGCCAAGTCGCAGCAAGTTGCCTGTATATCAGGAAATCCAGCGCGAGACGCAAGGCATCGCCAGTGAGATCAATCGGAAATTCGGGCGCGGCAACTACAAGCCGATTCTGCTGGTGGCCCAACATCACGAGCCGGAACAAGTCTACGAGCTGTTCCGAGCCGCCAATTTGTGCATCGTCAGCAGCCTGCATGACGGGATGAATCTGGTCGCCAAGGAATTCGTGGCGGCCAGGGACGACGAAGAGGGCGTGCTGATCCTAAGCACATTCGCGGGCGCTTCGCGTGAATTGATGGAGGCTTTGATCGTCAATCCCTTTGACGCCAGGGTCACGGCGGACGCCATTGACCACGCCTTGCGAATGCCTGTTGAACAGCAGGCCGAGCGCATGCATCTGATGCGTGAGATGGTCAGCGAGAACAATGTTTATTATTGGGCGGGGCGCATGTTGCTGGACGCGTCGCGCATCAGAAAGCGCGAGCGGATAGAATCCAACATCGCGAAAGCCGGAGGAGCGGCAGTGTAGATGAATTTGCCTGTACCTGATTCGAATGGCCCTGATTGGGCGGTCTTTCTGGATGTCGATGGCACTTTGCTTAATCTGGCCGAGCATCCCGACGACGTGCTGGTTCCGGACGGCCTATTGTCGCTTCTGATCTGTCTGAAACGGGCCTTGAATGGAGCGGTGGCCTTGGTGAGCGGGCGCAGCTTGGCCTCGCTCGATGCGCTCTTGGGGGCCGCCAGCTTGGATGTCGCTGGTTGCCACGGCGCTGAAATCAGGCTTAATGGCCAGGCGTCCCTGCTTGGTTCAGCCGATGCGGTCATTCCAAAAGTCGCCGAACGTTTGGCCATGCTTTCCGATGGCATTCCACTGTCCATGGTGGAGTTGAAAACGCATTCGATAGCCTTTCACTACCGCCATCAACAGATGGATGCCCTGCAAGCGCGTCAGCTGGCGCTGAAGGCCATTGCCGGTCAAGAAGGGCGGCTGCGCCTGCTGGACGGCAAACAGGTCGTCGAAATCCTGCCTCAGGGCGTCGGCAAGGGGGCGGCGATTTCTCATTTCCTTGAACATCCCCCCTTCAAGAACCGCCTGCCTGTTTTTGTAGGCGACGATGTGACCGATGAAGAAGGGTTTCTCGAGGTGAATAAGAGAGGGGGCATTTCCATTCACGTCGGCAGCAGTGATTCCACGTTGGCTCAATATAAGGCCGTCTCGGTTGCCGAGATTGCCGAATGGCTGGCCGGGCCTGTTTGCCGCTCTCTTGAATACAATCAGAGAAAGGATGCTTCGTGACAAACCTAAATTTGGGCGTCATCGGAAATTGCAATCTCGCCATGCTGGTCGATGACGCGGCCAGGATCGTCTGGGGATGCTTTCCACGCTTGGATGGGCAACCCGTCTTCGACGCGCTGTTGGGCGGCGCCGTTCCCTACAGGCCTGACGAATTAGGAAACGGTGGATATTTCGCCATTGAATTGGTCGATCAGAAATATTCCAAGCAGTACTATTCACCAAATTCCGCCGTTCTGTGCACTAGGCTGCATGCCGCCGACGGAAGTTCCGTCGAGGTGGTGGATTTCGTCCCGCGCTACGCCCAGCATGATAGAATGTTCCGGCCCCCCACCTTGGTGCGGCGCATCTTTCCGTTAAGCGGAAAACCTCAGGTCCGCATCCGCCTAAGGCCGCGTTTTGGCTGGGGCAGCGTAGCTCCGCGCGTGACCCTGGGCAGCAACCATATTCGTTTCGTCTCTGACGATATCGCGCTGAGGTTGACGACTGACGCGCCGCTGGTCTACATCGCCGAGGAAACGCCATTCCTGTTGGATGTGCCCGTCAGCCTCATTCTTGGCTCCGACGAAAGTCTGATGGCGGGCATCGAGGAGACGGCGCGCCTGTTTCATGAAAAGACGCTGGATCACTGGCACAACTGGGTGCGCTCGCTGTCCATTCCCTTCGATTGGCAAGAAGCCGTGATCCGCGCCGCCATCACCCTGAAGCTGTGCAATTACGAAGAAACTGGCGCCATCGTGGCGGCTTTGACGACGTCGATACCCGAAGCCGCCGATACCGGGCGCAACTGGGATTACCGCCTATGCTGGCCCCGCGACGCCTATTTCGCCATCCATGCCCTGAACCGGCTGGGGGCTACCCGAACTATGGAAGACTATTTGGGCTACATCACCAATATCGTCAGCGATGGCGAGTTGCGCCCCCTGTATGGCATTACGCGCAGGGCCGATTTGGTCGAACGCATCGCTTCCTACTTGCCAGGCTATCGTGGGATGGGGCCGGTTCGGGTGGGCAATCAGGCCTATGAGCAAGTGCAGAACGACGTTTATGGCAGCGTCATTCTGGCCGCCACGCATGTTTTCTTCGACATCCGTTTGGTGCGGACGGGAAATAGGCAATTGTTCGAACGGCTGGAAACGCTGGGTCTGCGCGCCATCCAAGCCTTCGACAAGCCGGATGCCGGCTTGTGGGAATTGCGAGGCAAACATTCCATTCACACCTTCTCCAGCCTGATGTGCTGGGCGGCCTGCGACCGTTTGTCCAGGATTGCCAGACGGCTTGAACTGACCGAGCGCGCAACCTTTTGGCGCGTCGAAGCGGATCGCATGCACGAGACAATTTGCGCGCGGTGCTGGAACGTTGCCTTGAAAAGTTTCGTAGCAACCTGGGACGGAGACACGCTGGACGCCAGCCTTCTGCTGCTGCACGAACTCGATTTTCTTGAAGCGGACGATCCGCGCTTCGCCGCTACCGTCGATGCTGTTGGCCGCGACTTGAAGAAAGGCGATCTGTTGCTGCGTTACGCCGTCGAGGATGATTTCGGCCTGCCCGAAACGGCCTTCACTATCTGCACCTTCTGGTATGTTGACGCCTTAGCGTCGTTGGGCCGCAAGAAGGAGGCGCAGGCGATTTTCGAATCGATCCTGTCGAGGCGCAATCCCCTGGGGCTTTTGTCCGAGGACATTCACCCGCAAACCGGCGAGTTGTGGGGCAATTTCCCGCAGGCCTATTCGATGGTCGGGCTGATCAACTCGGCCATGCGCTTGAGCAGAAGTTGGGAAGAGATGATTTAACCAGCCAGCGTCACCCGGTTGCGACCCTCGTTCTTCGAACGGTACATCGCCTGATCGGCCTTTTCCATCAGGGCGGATATTCCCCCAACCATCGGTTCGTCGTCGGGAAGAAAAACGGCGACGCCCACGCTGACCGTGAATTGCAAGTCGTCGCCATTTGGCAAGGTCAGCCGGATGTCTTGCACATGCTGGCGCAGGCGTTGGGCGATCACCAGGGCGCCCTCGGCTCCGGTGTTGGGCAGCGCCACGCCAAACTCTTCTCCGCCCAGACGCCCCAGAATGTCGTATTCGCGCAGCGCCGTCCGGCAGGCCTGGACGAAGGCTTTCAGGGCGCTGTCCCCAATGGCGTGACCTTGCGTGTCATTGATCCGCTTGAAATGGTCGATATCGAGCGCCAGCAAGGAAAAAGCGCGTTCCATCCGCTGGGCGTGATCGAGTTCCAATCCGGCCAAGTGCAGGAAATGGCGCAGATTGGCAACGCCGGTGAGCGAATCGCTGGAAGCCAGAACCTCAAGCTCCGCCACCTGCTGCTGGCTGTCGCAATAGTCGCCGATCGACAAGGCCAAGTCTTGGATTTTCCGCCTGTCGTCCAGCACCACGGGCATGCGGTCGATGACCAGCCGCAGCAGTTTTTCCTCGGGCCTGTCTTGATGAAAAGCCTGGACCGGATAGGCGCCGACCGCCAGTCGGTCTTCGCCCAGCGGCAAGACCAGCCTTTGCCAAGTTTGTGCTTGCCCCTGTTCGAAAACGGCCGTATGCGAGCGCCAAAGCGGGCGTTTGGCATGCCTAGCGAAGGTGTATTCAAAATCGAGGATGCCGCGCCGGTCGGCTGGCAGGATGTCGGTGGGGACCAGGTCGATGATCTGGCCAGTCAGATCCGCTCCGAAGGCCTTGGTGAAGGCGCTGCCGTAGTGGCTGTAGCGATGGCGTTCGTCCAGGGGGTCGATGATCAGAAGGTGGTCGGCAAAGTCCTGAAAGCTGGTTAAAGGGGAGTCAACCCTATCCTTGCCCTCGATAGCTTTCAGCCAAGCATCGAACAGGGCGACAAGGCGGGCATCCATGACCCGGGACACAAGATTGTGCATAGTTTTGCCGCCCCCACGGCGAAGAGAATTTGGTGCGCCCCGCAGGAAGAAGATGGGCACTGGTTTATAGCGATTTCTATCCCCCAGCCGCCCTCCAGAATGGAATCACAAGATGCAATTTAAGACGCCTACCATCGAGAACGCTTTTCGGGAAACGCCGCTTCAGTAAAGACTGTTCATTTTCAAGAGTATACGCCCAAGCACACTTTCCACAATACCCTACGTTTTGGCCTCGTTTGGGGTTGGTCTAGCAAGGTTTGGGGCAAGTTCAGCTGGCGGGCCGCGCAACGGCACTCTGACAGAAAAGTCACACTCGTATCAACGGGAGCGGCGGTTGTCTGGCCAGAAGCAGGACAGGCTAGATGCCTATTTGCATAAGCCCGGCTATGCAAAATCCTCAACAAGTCGAAGCGATATCTGAGAGTTATCCACTTATTGACAACGCTCTGTCTCTCTCGCATTATAAGTGAACGCTCACTCACAACAACTGAAGCCGCTATGCGAGATGGCAGGGCAACACGTCAAAAAATTCACCAGGAAGCCTTAAAGCAATTCGTCGAGAAGGGCGTTGCTGAAACGACCGTCCGCGACCTTGCCCATGCCGCAGGCATCGCCGAAGGCACGCTGTACCGCCATTACGAATCCAAGGATTCGTTGGTGTGGGACTTATTCTCGTCGAATTACAAAGTATTTGCTCAGCAACTGACGGCCATTCAGAAAAGACATCCTAACTTTCCAGCTAGGCTGTCTGCCACCATTTCAGAATTTTGCAGATTCTTCGATGATGACCCCATGCTTTTCCGCTTCTTAATGCTGACCCAGCATCAAGCGTTGCCGAGGGTCGAGAATGACGATGACAACCCTGTAGAAGTCATCCAGAAGATGATTGTCAGCGCGATGAAGCGGGGCGAAATCGCCAAACGTTCTCCTGGGCTTGCGGCAAATCTCCTTCTTGGGCTTGTCTTGCAGCCTGCCGTAGGGCTGGTCTATGGACGCATAAAGCCGCCCCTTTCTCAATACGCTGAAACGATAACTCAGGCTTGTCTTCGGGTTCTAAAGGTTTAGATCATGGCAGTCGGCACGCCCTCCTCTCCTCTTGGCATTCGCATCGTCGCCACGGCAACCTATCTGCCTGGTACGCCTGTTACCTCGGAAGAAGTTGATCTTAAGGCAAAGCTAAAGCAGGGGACCTGCGAGAAGCGGCTGGGCATTCGATCCCGACATTTCGCCGGCAATATGCTGACCAGTGAAATGGCTGTTCATGCGGCAAGGAAGGCTTTGGCTGCCGCCAATTGGAACGCCGATGATCTGGATCTGATCGTTTCCGCAAGCGCTGTCATGGAACAATGGATTCCCACCCAGGGCATTCTGATCCAGCGTCAGTTGGGATTGGCCGATAAGGGAACACCTGTTCTCGACATCAACGCCACCTGTCTTAGCTTTTTATCGGCTCTTGACGTCATATCCTATCCTCTGTCCATGGGTCGGTACCGACGAGTGCTTGTCGTTTCCAGCGAGAAACCTTCTCAGGCGCTTGATTGGGAAACGTTAGAAGTCTGCGGGAATTTTGGAGACGGTGCTGCTGCTGTTCTTCTCGAACAAGACACAAGCGGCGAGTCACAGATTCTCTCGGCGTTGTTTGAAGCATGGTCGGAAGGAGCCCGCACCTGCGAGCTGCGGGCGGGCGGCACCCTGATCGACGCGCGTAGCGACCCAGAGGCGATTCGCAAAGGCGCCGTTTTCCAGATGGACGGCATTGGAGCCTACAAGCTGGCCGCCAAACATTTTCCAAGATTTCTAAGAACGCTGATGGAATCCGCCAACATCACGCTAAAAGATGTCTCGGCGATCGTACCGCACCAGGCAAGTGCTACGGCGCTCGATCACCTGCGGCGCTTGTCCCGGGTGCCTAAGGATAAAATCATCGACATTTACGCTGAGGTGGGAAACCAGGTTTCAGCCTCGATGCCGGTCGCCTTGCATCAAGCCATCGAACAAGGACGTTTGAAACGGGGAGACATCGCCCTTCTGGTTGGCACCGCAGCCGGCATTACGCTGGGCGGCATGGCACTGAAATATTGATGAAAGTCCTTGTGACCGGCGCGACAGGCTGCCTTGGCCGCAATCTCTGCCAACGACTGGCGGCTGAAGGGTGCCAGGTCACGGGACTGGGACGGAACAGACGTGCCGGAGAAGCCCTGGAACAAATGGGCGCAAGGTTCCTGCCGATCGACCTTGAGCAGGCCAAACAAATGACGGGTGCCATGTTAGGTCACGAGACGGTTTTTCATTGCGCGGCTCTTTCATCGCAATGGGCTGCGGCACAGCTTTTTGAAAGGGCCAATGTGCTTGGCACCGCAAATGTCCTTGCGGCCGCAAAAAAAGCGCAAGTACGGCGCGTGGTCTTCGTCTCCAGCACCTCGGTCTACTTCGATTTCACCTCTAAACGGAACATTCAGGAAAGCGATCCGCTTCCCAGCAGTCCCGTCAACGCCTATGCCGCCAGCAAGCGCAAAGGCGAAGAGTTGGTTCTGAAGGCGGCGAACGAAGGACTTGACGCGGTTATCCTGCGACCGCGTGGTATCTTCGGCCCCTGGGACAGCGCCCTTGCACCCCGCTTGGCAAGGGTTGCCAGACGCGGAATCGTCCCTATGCCTGATGGTGGAAAGGCCATGGTAGACGTAACCTGTGTCGCTAACGTCGTCGAAGCCCTGCTATGCGCTGCGTCTGCAGCGGGGGTTTCCGGACGCATTTACAACATCAGCAACGGAGTCCCAATATCCGTCGAGAAATTGCTAAGATCAGCGTTGGACTCGATGGGAATGCAGGCCAGTCTGCGCCCTGTCCCCCTAAAAGCAGCTCTTTTCGTGGCAGGGTTGGTGGAGGGGGCTTCACATCTCATGGGCGGCTGGGAGCCACCCGTTACCACTTATTCCCTGGGCCTGCTCGGCTACGACCAAACCCTGGATATTACTGCGGCGAAACGAGACCTGGGGTGGGCACCTAGGCAGAGCCTTGAGGACGGATTGGCGACGTTTGGACAATGGTGGAAAGAGCATCATGGCCAAAGTTGACATCTTCACGTCTGGCCATTGTTCCAGCCTGGAAGTCATGGCCAGACGGCGCGATGGATGGCGCGTCACACGCTTCCCGGCCAGCTTCGGCCTGATCCGTCCGGCCCGGGGCGGTATCATTTTGTTTGATACTGGCTATTCGCGCCACGTCAGACGCGCCATGAACCACTTACCATTCATTCTTTACGCAAGACTGTTGCCGATCACACTGGGAGAAGACGCTGCCGTCACGCTTGAGGGAATTGGCATCAAACCCCAGGATGTGGACACCATCATCATTTCGCACTTCCATCCCGACCACATTGGCGGATTGCACGATTTTCCCAAGGCTAGGTTCATCTGCTCAAAAGCAGCCTGGGATTGGGTTCGCAGAAGATCCGGCTTTTCCGGACTTCGGCGAGGTTTCCTGGCCGATCTCGTGCCGGATGATTTCGAATCCCGTGCGTCTTTCGCCGATGACCTGAACACATGCGAGAACTCATTCTTCCCGAATACCCGCCTCCTTGAAGTTGGCGGTGAAACCCTGCGCCTCATTCCCCTGCCCGGCCATGTGCCGGGACAGCTTGGCTTGGATGTCAAAACTGAAACCGGGCAAAGCGTCTTGTTTGCGGCTGACGCCGTTTGGCGATGCAAAAGCCTGGATGACGGCATGCTTCCCCATCCGCTGGCGATGCGGGTTCATCATGACCGCAAGGGCTACGCCGACAGCTTGGCCCGGCTGAGTTCCTGGGCGGCAGCGCATCCGGGTAGCCGTGTCGTGCCAACGCATGATCCGGGGACATAGGGCATGGACTTCAGCCCGGCCATTCTTCGACATTTCCTGGCCGCACGTTTTCTGCGTTCGTTTAAGGATCGGCAGGCGTTGGAGAACTGGCAGAACAGAAGAATGCAGATATTCCGTAAGAGCGTCCTTGCAAAGCTGCCGCTTTACCGCAACATGGCCGACGCGCCACTGGATGAATTCCCGATAGCGGGCAAGCAATTCGTCCAGGATCATTTCAAGGACTTGAACGTACTTGGCCTGTCATTCGACGACGCCTTGCGCCAAGCTAGGCAAGGCGTCTCGCCCAAGGGCTACACGATCGGCATGTCTTCGGGAACCAGCGGCAACCGGGGTGTCTTCCTGGTTGACGATGCCGAGCGGAAACACTGGGCGGGAGTCATGCTGGCCAAGGCCCTGCCACCCGGCGGATTGCTGAAATGTCACCGGGCCGCCCTGATGTTGGCCGCCAACAGCAACCTGTACAGGGCAACGCAACATAGCGGGCGTTTAACGTTTCGCTTCTTCGATCTTTCGCAGGGGCTGGATCGACATCGTGAAGCGCTTGAAGCCTACCATCCGACTTTGCTGATAGCTCCCGCCCATGTTCTGGCCCTGATGGCTCGCCAGAACTGGGCAATCCAACCCGAACGCGCCTTTTCTGCCGCCGAAGTGCTGGACAAGCGCGAAGCGAACATCATAGGAAGATCTTGGGGCGAACCGGTTCATCAAATCTACCAATGCACGGAAGGCTTCTTGGGCATCACCTGCCGTCTTGGCACCTTGCACCTGAACGAAGACTGTATTCTGGTCGAGAAGCAGTGGCTCGACAAGGAACGGCATGCCTTTACCCCCTTGATTACAGATTTCTCGCGCCGCAGCCAGGCGATGGTTCGCTACCGAATGAACGACATTCTGATCGCCAGTCCCACGCCATGCGCCTGCGGCTCGCCCTTGCAGGCGATTGCCCGGATCGAAGGACGGCGAGACGATATCCTGGCCTTTCCATCAGACCAAGGTGGCATGGTCCTGCTGTTTCCCGACGATGTGCGCGCCACCGTGCTGGATGCCGCTCCAGCAGCCAGCGACTTTCATGTCCGACAGCATTCGCCCGAACGCCTTAGCCTGTCCTTGGAAGGAGCGGTTCCCGAAGAACAGGCGAAAAACGCCGCGGCCAAGCTGGCCGAGGCCATCAGAAGAGTTGGCGCTAAGCCAGCACATATTCAAACGATGCCCTTCATGCCAATCGAACACCACGCCACCAAACTGCGCCGTGTCGTGCGCGAGTTTTCGCTCATGGAAGATGCGCAATGAGCCAGCGGACAGTTATCATCACCGGAACCAGAGCGCCTGCCGCCCTTGACCTTGCGCGTCTGTTCGCGGCGGCTGGCTGGCGCGTTGTCGGAGCCGACCGTCTGCGCTGGCCAATCAGCCGCCTGTCCAAGGCCTTTGTCCGCCACCACAGGCTCCCCTGGGCAAGAGACGACCATCGCGTCTTCGCGGACCACCTAGCCAAGCTGATCGACCTTGAAAAGGCCGACCTGCTGCTGCCGACCTGCGAAGAGGCCTTCTTCATCGCAAGACACAAGAAGCGGCTCGCAAGCATGTGCGATGTCCCCTGCCATAATTTCGAAACCATGGCCCGGCTGCATGACAAATCGCGCCTAGCCGAGGTTGCCGGCGGCCTGGGCGTTGACGTTCCCGAAACCTACCGTGCCGAAAATCGTCAGGGTTTGGAAAACGCGCTTGAAAGGCTTGGCACAGACGTGGTTCTGAAACCATCTTACTCGCGATTTGCCAGCAAGGCGCTGATCCGTCCCAACGCCCAAAAAATTTTGCAGGTCCAGCCCAGCGCCGCCGTTCCCTGGGCCTGCCAGAGATTCGTGGCGGGCGAGGAGTTCTGTACATATGCCGTCGCCAACCAAGGACGGCTGACCGCTTTTGCCGCCTATCGGCCGGCGCACCGGGTCGGAAAAGGGTCCGGCATCCTGTTCGAGCCGGCTAATCTTCCAGAGGTGGAGGCCTTTTCGGCACGCTTTGCCGAGCGTCACGCCCTTCATGGCCAGTTCGCCTTCGACATGATCCTGTCTCAGGATGGGCGCTGGCATGTCATTGAATGTAATCCCCGCGCGACCAGCGGCGTGCATCTGTTCAAGCCCCAGGATGGCTTGCCTGACGCCTTTCTGGGCAATGGCGAAGCGCGCCCTTCCGGCGGTCCGCCTCCCATGGTGGGGCTAGCCATGCTTTTGATCGGTTTGCCGCGAGCGCTGGCATCAGGCCGATTGAAGTCCGCCGTTGGCGATTGGCGCCGGGGCCAGGATGCCGTGGGCCGTCCAGGTGATCGGGGGCCGACGATCACGCAATGGCTGGCTTTGGCGGAAGGACTATTGTTGGCAGCCCGTTATCGCTGCTCGCCCCTGGCCGCCACGACAGTCGATACGGAATGGAATGGAGAGGCTCTGGACTAAAGGAACAGGGTCGTCTCGTGCCGAATATCCTGCCCGGCCTGCGGGCCGTCCTTCAGCAGTCGCTCCATGTGTGGACGCATGACATCCAGACGGGTTGAAACGAATTTCGGCCCTCCCCAACGGCGGATGGTTTCGCGCTGCAGACGGACGATTTTCTGATCCTGCCAAAGTGCTAGCGCGAAGAAAGGGGCCAGCGCCAGTTGCTTGAGAAGCCCCAAGATTGGGCCGCCCTTGAGCGCCACGACGGCATGAACCAGGAAACGGTCTTCCTGGCTAGGCGTGAAATAGGCGGTTATGGTCAGTTCGGTACGATTGGGGGACGTATATTCCAACTCGGCCACTCCGGGAAGAATGAAGCGGGCAAAACTGCTGGCCCGTTCCCGCTCGAACCATTGCGATATGACGCCGCTTTGCTTGCCCTCGCCAATATACTCGATTTCAACCCGATCCTGCGTCCGATGAATGCGTGCCGTCACCGGACGCCTCGCCCCCTCCTTGCGGATCAAGCCAGCATGCACATAATGCGTATGAAAACCATCTAGGAAATTCTCGGCGACATCGGCTAGGTTTCCAGCCGCCTGGGTCTTCCAGATAAGCGGAAAATGACCGTCCCGAGCTGCAAGCGGCCCCAGATAAGGATCGCTTGCCGAAACTGAGTTCTTGGTGACCCAGACCAAGCCGTTTCGCTCCTGCACGCTTGCGGCAGGGAGCCTGCGGGCCGGGTGGTCCGGTGTTTCGTCCACTAGGCCGGGGGTTGCCTTGCAGCAGCCGGCGGCATCGTAACGCCAACCGTGATAGGGACATTCCAGTTCATCTTGTCTAAGGCGTCCCGCCGACATCGGCACCATGCGGTGCGGACAGCGGTCTTCCAAGGCGCCGATTGTTTGCCCTGACCTGAAAAGCACAATGGGCGTGCCATGAATGGTGACGGCCAATGGACGGTCAGCAAGGTCTCGCCCTCGGCAAACCGCCCACCATCCATCGGGCCAAGCGGCAATCGAAGGCAGTTCGCTCATAGCTCGTATTTTTCCATCAAAGAACGGCCAATCCGATTCAGCAGAAGTTCCAACACTTTTATCGGCCATCTGCGCGGCGCAGGCAAGTGACGGCTCCATAAGGCTGTGTATTCGATCTCAGACTTGGCTCCCCGGTTTTTCTTGAACCCTCCCACACCGGCACTCAGATTAAAACTCAGGCCGCGGCGCTCCATGTCTTCAAAAGCGATGGCCGTCAAAAGGCGGTACAGCCCCAAATTGGACGAGGCCTTTGTGTCATAGCCAACCAGCGGGGTCGTCATGACGCTGCCGGAAGCGATGGTCCCGACGACGCCCAACAGCCGTCCATCGCTGGCGCGCAGCCCCTCGATGCGCATGAATCCGCTTTGGAAGGCCCAGCGTAGGAAAGCGGGCGTGAACACCGGATTCAGTCGGGAATATTTCTCCAGATAAAGCATGGCATAGAGTTCGGCGGCGCGTTCCCAATCTGCATCCGTGAAAGAATCGGCCAGTTCCCGCTTGAGTTCCGTCTTCCTAAGCAGTCTTGCGTCGTTCTTGCGGTCGCGCGTCATGAGCCCGCCGTCGGCCTTGGGTGACGCCAGCCAGACTTGGCGCGACGGAAGAATGGACCAGCCGTCACGCTTGAATGCCTGCAGCAATGCCGCGTGATGGCGATAATTCAAGGAACGGAAGGCGATGAAGTGATCAGGATAGCTGCGTGTCACTTGGTCTAGAAAGGCAGCTAGCCCTTCACCGGTCCAATGCGGATACAAGTTTGTCGAAAGCAGCCAGTTGTTGACGCAGACCAGCTTGTCCAATTGCGCTGCTACCAGCCACCTGTCCAAGCCGTTGACCAGCGCCCTTAATAATGGGCGCAAGGCTGGCACAGGAAGGGTATGCATCTCCTCGGCGGCATAGGGGCCGTAGGCAGAGCGCAAGGAGACGACCCAGGACAGTGGGACGTTTGCAGGCGGGGCGGAAATCGTCACCGGAACTTTGAATCCAGCCACCTCAAGAACCGACACTTGTACCGGAGCATTGCTGACAAGCGAAGCCGCCCCGTGCTTCATCAGTTGAGCCAGAAAGTCGTCAACCATGCTTGGCCATCATGCTTGCCTCCACCCCTTTCCTTTCTTCAATACCGGACTTAGGCCCAAGGCAATCAGGTAGCTGGTGGCCCAGAACGCCGCATCGGCAGATGCCCGATGATTAGGCGCGGACAGTTTTTGCGCTTCAAACGCGGCAAGATCTAGAAACTTCTTCTGATCGGCATAGAACCGGGAGTTCCATTTTTGATCAGGCGCGAGAAGAGACGCTTCGACTGGCAAAAGATGGATATCCAGCCCGTTCATATATCCAGCGGCCACGGCCAGTTGGTTCATCCAGAAACCGTCATAGGCGACATTGTCGGAATAGATTTCCAGATGCCCGCCCAGCGCCGTCTCCATCCTCTTGGCAACGGCCTGGACGCTCTCGCCGTGCTCTTCTAGATCCTGCAGGCTTAGCCCATGGATTTTCTGCGCCGACGGATTCCAGTTTTCTGTGTCATCCAGCCACCCCTGGGTTGGCCTGATAATGTGGCCTTCCGTTGTAATAACCCCCGTCTCATGATCAACCACGGCCCAGCCAACCTCGACGGGATAGCCGTCAAAGGACGATGCCTCGAAATCCAGGAAAATTGAAGCTGAAGCCGGATATATCGTCATCGCAATTTCACAGCCCAAGATTGGCTAGGTCTTTCGGAAGCTAAACGCCAAATCACCCACAACTGGCGCTTAGCCTTCACTGTCCGCGCTTTTGCGTAGCTTTCGATCAAGATGCATAATCCAGAGAACGAGAAAGGATGGCACCACCGCAAGGGTAAACGCCCAGCCCCCGGTTGCAGTATTCGGATCGAGGATAAATGGCGTCAACTCAGGAAAGAGCACGTAAAGGATGCCCAGATAGGCAAACGGCAAGGACGTGACAAAGAAGATTTCCTTCCTTGGCCCCTTGTCTTTCAGGGCAAGAGATGAAATCAAGATCAGAAAAATCAGGAACCCCGGGGTAAGCCACGCGGAACTGATGACCCCTTGCAAATAGGTGTGAGCAAGCGAGAAGACAAACCAAATTGCCGCCAGCGCAAAGACAGCGCCGATGAGAATGACAAATCCCAAAATGCTGCCCTTTCAATCTGTTGATGCTTGCGGCACTGAAGGAGGCGCAGGCAATGGCATCCAATGAGTTGGCCAGATGGAGCGGCCATCGGCATTCTCGAAGGTACCGATTGTGTCTTCCCATTTGACGACAGCGTAGCGGTCGTATTCTTCAAAGGGATTGGCATCGTAAACAAGGATGCGGGTTCCGTCTTGCGGGGCTGTCTCGATGGGAATCCATGTCATTTTTGAGTTCCTAGAGTTATCAGGTAAGCGTCTGTTTTCTCACATCCGGCAACGGGCATTTGCAAAGTCTATTACTTGGTGCGTTTTTCTTTCCATCTGGCCAGGGCTGCCTTGACTTTGGCCGCCGCCTCAGGCGTCGAGGGGCGGTACCATTTGGGTACGCTTTCCAACTCGGGCGGCTTGTTCGTCTTGCGGGCACCGAAAAGAATACCCACCCCGAATAGGAGTGCGACAAAGCCGATGCTGCACCCAATTGCCAGCAACCACCCAAAGAAATGAACGACCAACAGTTCTAGATTGACAGCGACACCGACGGCAAACACCTCCCAGGCCCTGTTGTCGCGGCTATCCCCTCCCCAAAACCATGACACCAACCCGACACCCGCCAGAAGCGTCAAGGACAAGCCAAGGCTCCACGGCCAATCCGCCAGGAGCAAAACCAGCAGTTCCGAGGCACCATAGCCAACACTGAAGATTGCAATATAGAATCCCATGTGCATTCCATCGTTTTGGACTTGTTCGATACTCGTGCTGTGAACGCCGCGAACCGGTAGCCCTGCTGGCAAACATCATCAGCTAGCTTGGGCTGTCTGCCAAGTGGGCATAATCTGGCCTGAACTGTTCACGCCGGCGCACTTGACACAAGACCGCTAGAAGGATGCTTTCGAGAATTGGAAATCCATCAGAACGATGTTCTTTCCTGCATAATGGTCGCTGCCAAGGGGGTTCCAACCCAGCTTTGCGTAAAGCTCGGTTTTGTCGTGCGTATAAAGATACAATCTCTCGGTCAGGAGCGCTGCATGTGACATCGCCGCCTTTATCAGACTTCCGCCAAGGCCTTGATTTCTGTATTCCGGCAAAACGAGAACGTTGGCAAGCCACGGTCCCAATTCAGGCCTTGTCGGCAGGTCGCTGGCGATAATACTGCTGCAGCCAACCAGCTGCGCATTCACGCGAGCGACAAAAAAGGCGGGGATGGCCACGCCCGGCTGAATCGAGTCCATTACCACGGCCAAACAGTTTTCCCATGTCATGTCCGGCTCGTAGCGTGCCCATTCGTCATAGATCCACGTCGCCACTTGTTGCGCTTCTTTTGGAGCGGCAAGTCGTCTGATTTCAAACTCGAGCGGGTTACCCATTTGCGCCTGACGCTGCAGATGAGATGATGTCCGTGAATTCCTTGGCATACCTGTAGCCTTCATTTTCATGGCGCAGGAAGTCGCGGATCGCTGGGCTTTTGCGATATAGCCCATGCATATAGGGCACCCAGACATTCATAACGTCGATATCCATAGCTTCTTTCGAAAGGACGAGGCTCTCAAGGTGGTCGCAAATGATCTCCGCCATGGCAAGCACCTTGCTGCGTTCCGGTTCGGCCACGGGCATGGGGGCCTCGTCGTGGAAGTATGGGCGTAGCTCCGGGTTGTCGATAAATAGAGTTTGAATGTTAAGGCTAAGCCCGTAGACTTGCCAAGCCGTCTGGGTTTCCAATGAGACCCGCTCGCGCTTCAGCTGATTCCAGACAAATACAAAGCCGACAGCCGTGATAATTGGCCCCAACCAAGTGCCGATAGTGTTTAGAAGCTCAAGGCTCATTCTACCCTTCCCAAACAAAAACCACTTGGAATGTGTCGGCTGGAAGCCAACGGAAAGTTAGGCTCACTTTTCTTGATCCAGTCCATGAATGGCGGCAAACAAATCGTCAGACAGCCCAACCAAAGAGCCTTCGTAAAGCCAGTTGTGATCAATCCCGAAAATCTTTCTCAGCTTACTGACGTACCAGGGGCTTACCCAATCCGATCCGTCTTCCCAGCAAGACAAGGAGCTTTCTGAAACGCCTGTGGCGTCTGCGAAATCTTCTCCGGACGTGTACCCAAGAGCCAGTCTGGCGGCACGAAGACGTTCCCCCGCCCGTACGCGGTAGGTGGTTTCGTCAAGCATGGGACCATAGAGACGTTCCCCATCCTGCAAGCGGTTTTCGAGGTCTTCTGTCACGCGGTTCGATCCCCTTCAAGTGCCTGAAAGCTTTGCTGAGGCATGATTTATAGTCAAGAAGCACTGTATCGACCCTTCGGGGCTAGCAAGGATGTTGCCCTGGGTGATTGGCCCTTTTCCAACGGCCTCTCACTGTGTAGATTTCTTGCGCGATAAAGTAAATTGCCCAGAAGGCCACTATTAAGGGGAGAGAGCGTAATGTCGAAGAAGATGGTTGTATTTGGGAGCTTGGTTTTAGCTGCTTTGTACTTTGGGGGATACAACTACCTGTTCGGCAACGGCTTCAAAGTCGTGTTGTCCGCCAAAGCAAAGGATATACTTCAAGTTAGTGGGTGTGAGAAAAATGTATCAGACGCATATACCGGGGGAATGACTGGCAGCTGACTACTTGTAAAGTACAAAGAATGGCATACCTGCAAAGTAAAAAATATTTCCTCTCGCAACGTTGGATACCATGAGTTTGGAATCTATCGTGGAGAAGGGTCAAGCGTTGTAGCTTCCCCTCTAGACTTTATTCATATGCTAAAACCCGGCGATGAAAGTGATTTCGAGTTTACTATCATTGAAGGGCACGGGGTGTATGCCGACGAGGCTCGCTCAAAGCGTGCGGACTATACATTCGTGATTGGCGCGTGGCCTCGCCAGAGCGAAGAAGAAGCGTTTAGCAAAGAAGAAATGGCTTTCGATCATTATGTGTTGGAAAAATGCTCGGAAGAGCAGAGAAAAAGAGGTTTGTCTGGCGCCATTGTCGAATGTCGCAACAGGTACCTTCAATCGTCGGCAGGGCAAGAGATTAATACCAAGAGGGCGGCGTTCGTAGCGAAGGTTACGGCAGACAGGGCAAGGACCATTCCTATATCCCAGATTCCGTGAAGTTGCTTAACTGCCAGCCTGTGCTTGGGCGCGCTTAACTTAAGGTGTCCAACGACAGCGCATATGGGACAAATTGCGGTGATTGCGTAATGGAGGATTTCTGGCTCATCGTGGTGACCAATTTTGCGCACCATGAAAATCGTATTTTTGACCTAACGG
>CACUVI010000005.1 GCA_902725215.1 Rhodospirillaceae bacterium LM-1
GCGATCACAAATCTCCGAGACAGGAAGACCCTCGGCGCATAGCTGCTCTTTTGAGATTCCGTGTCGTGCCTGTGCTGTCTCCGACCAGAACCATGGCGGATGAAGCCATGATTCCGGCGGGGCGATCAGATGCGATTCAATGCCGTTGTCACTGAGCGCTGTCCAGGCAACCTCAATCGGGAATGCATGTTTTCCAAATGCCGACGGCGTGATGCTGAGAAAATAAAGCCCCATTTGTCGCCTCACGCTTGGCCCTGGGGGGCGATCTCGGAAAGATCGACCTCGTCATCCTCTTGGCGTTTGGCCAGCGCCTCTTCCTTCAGATCGTGGTACCATTTCTCATGCATGCGTTCTGTAACGCGCTTGAAGGCATGGTTCGCGATAATATGGGCGTAGTCCTCGCCATCGCCGACATAGGTTGAGGTCGCGATCGTCACCGCCAGCGCCTCGACCAGATAGCCTGAGAGAGTGTATTTGATCTGCTCGCCTTTGGGATCGACGCCGCCCTCATGCAGTGTGCGCAAGAATTCACGCAACGCATCGAGCATGAGGTTGCTGTTGTAGCTGAAGGTGGCGACGACGGTGGTGGCGCTGTCTTTCTCGTTGTTCGCAGTCATGTCTTGACTCCTTAGATGTTGGATGTGTGTTCGTAAGCGAAAGCCTGACCCCAAACCTTCTTAAGCGCGGGATCATGCAAAGCGTCGCGCCACTGATTCTCGATATGCAGGAATCCAGATGGCCCGACTTGGCGAACCGTTAAAAGCAAATGTGCATGCGGTAATGACAATTTGCCGAGACGGTCGGGCTGGTGGATGGCAAGATCGACGATCATCCCCTGTTGAACAAACCGTGTGTTGGCAAAACTTCGCACAGCCGCCCACCACATTGTCGGCGCCAATCCCTGCGGCAAATCGACGATCAATTCACGGGCGAGCAGTCCATCGGCCATGCGTTCGGCTGCTTCGACCGCACCCCATAGAACGCCTCTGTTTCTGAGAATGTCTGGCGCACCGTCCGGAAGCAGAATCTCCGAGACGATGACGTCCTGCTTTTTCTGTGAGAAATCGAACTGACGGTCGCCGTAATACAATCGCGAGCCGCTGCGGTAAGCGGCAGCGGCCATGATGTAGCGCCGCTGGCCATCGAAATACCGACGAAACGGTTTGACTTCGAATCTGGTGTAATCAGACATGGTGTATCCTTTATGTTGCGCGGGTTTTGCCGCTTGGTGATGCGATTCGCGCGTGCGAAATCGCTTCGATGATTGCTCATCGAACTTTGGCGCCGTCAGACGGCTGGGTTGAATTCAGGTGATCGGTTCAGCCGAGGCTGAGGCCGGATCGTGCCCACAAGAGTTTGTCGTGAAGATAGTTGGGCTTTGTCAAAAAGCGTGGTTTGCGATCGGCAAAAGTTTGCGCCAGAACTAAACTCTGGTTGCTCGGCATGTCTAGAATCTCTTCCGGCGTCACGCCTCCGACAAGATGGGCTATTTGATGGGCCATTCGAGAATTAGTGATTCCGAACGCCTGAAGCACGTGGCATTGGTCGATCAAATTTTCATAGTCGTCGGGATAGGTAATTTTCAATTGTGCTGGGCTTTGCCAGATCGTCCAAACCCTGACTCCAAAACCCCGAGCAATGCTGTATAAAAGCGGCACCTGCGGCAGATAGCCCAATTGCGCCGCCTCGTCGAGAATCAGCAAAGTTTTTGGCAAATCCTGCCCCGGCGTTCGTTTCAAAATCGCATTCAAAATGGTGCCAATCCACACACTGAGCAGTCCGCCATGTGTCTTGAGATTTTGTGGTGGGATGACGAAATATATCGTGAGCGGCGCGCCATCGATAATCTCATCCAACTTGACGTCTGAACGATCGATAGCGGGCAGCAGGAAGGATGAAGACCAGACGCCCAAGCCACGCAGGGCCGATGAGAAAATAGAAGATCGCTCTTTATCCGCGGCCATCAGCACTTGGCCGGGCAGCCGGGTAATTTCCGGCACTGGCGAGCGGTCAGCCGCCGCCATCAATTTTGCAAAATCCGCTGGCGGCATCGAGAAAATCCGGCTCAACATTTCCAGATTGCGCAGATGTGACGGAAAGTGTCTGGCGAGCAGCAACAAGAGGCTGGTGACGATCTGCCTAGCTCGCATGTTCCAGTGCGGATCGACCCTCTGCTCGCCGGAATCCGTTGCGATGATGAGACTCGCCAAGGCTTGCGCCGCTTCGAAATAGCCCGGCTGATTCATGTCGACGGCGTCGAGCGGATTCAGCGCATGCGTTTGCTCAGCGACAAGCCGCCAGGGATCAACAATCAGCACCCTCTGTCCCAGAAACTCGCGCCTGTATCCTGCGGTCAACTTCGCCGCCTCACCTTTCGGATCGACGACGACGACAGGGCCTGTGTAAGACAGCAAAGTCGGGATGATGCAACTGACGCCCTTTCCGGATCCGGTTGAACCCAGTGTCAGCAAATGTCCTTCGCCGTCGTATAGGACCGGCTCTTTCACAGATGAATTTTGTGCGCTCACCGTCTGCGAAAAGCCGATCGGCTGCTTGGTATCTTGCAACGCATAGCCCAACAGGATCGAAGTGCCGTGATATGGATTCGATGACTTGAGCGAACTTGATGAAATCAGTTCAGCCGAAGGCAGGCCGATTGAAGAATCCGTCGCCGCTATGTTTGTCTGATCCTCATCGCGGGGAATGATGGATTCCTTAAAGCAATCCTCGACAACCTGATTAACGCAATCGTCGGCGTCAAACCAGGGTAGCGTGTCTTCCAGTTCGACGTTAAAAAAATAATCGAGCGGATCGACAATGTTCTCATCCGCAATCATCTTGCGCCGCTCTATTTTCGCCTTCGCGGGCGGCTCGACGACGGAAAGCACGATCTCGTCCGGCTCGCCCTGCTGCTTGCGGGCGTCGTTAAAATTCTGCGATAGGGGATCGGAGAAAAACATCCAAGAGAACCTTTCTAAAAATCTATTTACAAAATCAATTTTCAATAATGACCCTGCACGCGCTTCATGGCGCGTTTGAAGATGTTCATCGAATTTGAAGAATCAGTTTGCGGCCAGTGATGGCCGTTTCGCCGAGTTGGCTTAACGCTGATGACCTTTGGCGAGAACGGCGATCTGCTCGAGTGCGATGCGCAGGCCCTGCTTGTCGAGCGAGCGGGCGATGTCGTTCAGGCGCGCTTCCAGGTCGATCCGTTCAGGATCGATGGTCTCGTCGCCTTCCAAAGTCGCGGTGAGGTCCTTGGCCGGTATCCCCAGCCTGTCAGCCAGACGGCCCAGCGTTTCATAGCTGGGCAGGCTGATGCCGCGCTCCATGTTGGAAACCGCATCGACAGAACGGTCGATCATCTCGGCCAGCTCCTCCTGGGTAAGGCCGCGCTGCTTGCGGATGGCCCTTAGCTGGGTGCCGAATCGGAGTTTCTTGTCCATGCCCGGAGTGTCAGCCGGGCAAATGGCCTTGACCACCGACTACACTCAGTGATAAACAGGTCCATACCGATAGTACGCGGTGCTGCTGGCCGGAACCCGTTGTTTTATAGGGGGGCTTGGATTGGAAATTTGGGCGGGCAGCACCTTTCCAACTTTTGAAGGGGGCAGAATGCGCTTTCTTTTGGCTATCGCCGTCATGCTTGCCGTGTTTGCCGGTCCAGAGAGAGCGGCCCTTTCGCAAATGTCGGTCGTCTATCCATGTGGAATGTTTCCGCCGACGGAACCCTCGCAGCCATTCAAGCCTGAATTCACGTCATGCGAAGGCAGCCGCACCGCCGAAATCATGGCTAGGTGCAAAACCCGCCTTCAAAAAACCCAGGACAACTACCGGGAAAGATTGAACGAGTACCAAGAGAGGCTGGCGAAATTCAAGGATGAGAAAGCCGCCTACGACAGTTGCACGGCCCAGCAAAAAACCAATGACGAAGCCAGGAGGCAGGAAACCGCACGAAAGAATGCCGAGGACGCTGCGAAGAGAAAAGACTTCGAGCGCCAGATCACCCCGGCTGTCCAGGCCGTCATCGACAAATTCTCGGCTCGCGGTCAGGTTCAGCTGCAGGGGAACTATAGCGCCTTCTGGCTGGTCGTCACAAAATCCGACGACATGCTGGGCGATCTGCAGGCCATCTGCAAGATCATCGCCCGGCACGACTATATCGCGAAATACCGCCAATACAATCCGTCAGGTCCGAAAGTGCGGGCCGTCATTAATGTCGGCAGTTTGCTTGGCCCGCGCCAGGAGATCGGCTGCGAATGACGCCTGCGGCATACTTTGCGGAATCTCGTTGTGGGATTAGCTGTGCTGCGGCCTTCTTCCACAGCTTCGACCATCCGTTCTCACTCATCGTGAAAAATTCAATCAGCATGGAGGCGTAAATGGCTACGGCACCCAAAACGCAGGCGGCGACCACCACAGTTATCATTCAAAACGGCCCCAGCAACGCGCTTGGCATTGCATCTTTCATCTTCGGGCTAATCAGTATTTTCTTCCTGTCGATGTTGTTCTCGCCGCTTTCCCTGCTGTTGGGAACCATCGCCGTCATCAAAAGGCAATTCGTCTGGGGCGGCATCGGGATCGTATGCGCCTTCATAGGTCTTATGACCTCGCCGATCTTCCTGGGAATCCTTGGCGCGTCGGCACATCGATAACGGGGCACCTATAGTCAATCAGATTTATGGTCGGGGCAAGGAAATGAACTGCTGGCCCGCATGATCGCGCCATCGCTGACATATTCTCACACATTGGCCAAGCGCCTGGCCCTGCTGGCGCTGCTCTGTCTGCCGCCTTTCTCCAGCGCCCTTGCCGGGCCGCTTGAAGATGGAATTGCGGCATACGAGAAAGGGGATTATCTGTCGGCGCACAGCAGCTGGCTGCCTCTCGCCGAGCAGGGAAATGTTCTCGCCCAGGCGAATCTGAGCGTGCTTTACCGTAATGGTGAGGGTGTTCCCAAGAACCTTAACGAGCACGTTAAATGGTGTATGAAAGCCGCCGAACAAGGCTTTCGGGATTCTCAATACAATCTCGGCGTCGCCTACGAAAATGGGCAGGGCGTTGGCCAGGACTATGCCAAGGCCGCCAAATGGTATTTAAAGGCGGCGGATCAGGATGACACTGCGGCTCAGAACAACCTGGGGGTTCTCTATGAATCGGGGAAAGGCGTGAGAATGAACAAAGTTCTTGCCCTTAAATGGTACATGATTGCAGCCCAGAGGGGCAATGCCTCTGATGGCTCCGCCATAACGTTGTTGGCCGTTCAGAACAAGGCGTACCTGAAAAAAGAATTGGCCCGGCCGGACATTGCTTCCGCCGAATACATGGCGCGCCTTTGGCGGCCGATGTCGGGGATGAGCCAGCAATGAAAAAGAGTCCCGCTCCTGCATCTGTTCTGGCAGTGTTTCTGATGATGGTCGCGCTTTTGGCGCCAGCTCATCCCGCGAACGCCGCGCCAAAACGAAGTTCAAAAGAAAAAATGCCGCCGTCGCAGCTTGTCGTTGTCGAGAAGTACAATCTCGGACCCATCATTCAAATCCTGAACGGCGAACTGGACGAATATATCGGCCTTGTTTCGATATCCAACGACGACATAGAAATTCTTTACGACAGATGCAATGGCATTCTGACGAAAAGCAGTAAAATTGAGAAAGAGAAAGTCCCAGGCGCCTGCGACCATTTTTTCAGGCACGCCGTTTTTCCTCAAATTCTCGTCAATCAGCGCGTCGACGAATATATGGCGCGGTTGCTCAAATTATCCGAATCAAGACCGGTAACGGGAGAGGACATCAGAGACGCCATCGGCAATTGCGCGCTCGACCTCAGGAAGGAAGGCTTTTTCAGAAACACCGGCAACCTACGCGGTGACATGTGCGAATTCACAATGCTGGTTTGGTATAATGAGGTCTTCGGCGGGAAGTAATATTATATTACTGGCTGCTCCCGCATCGGGAGCGGTTGCCGACAATATATAGCGCAATGGGATGATTGTTTTTATAGCTTGACAGTCAGCGCTGCTTATGACAGACGTTCACGCAAGAGCACTGAGAGGCGCCCCCTCAGATACCTGGGGCGTTCTGTGATGCAATATTGATTGTCTCACGGCGGCAACGCAGCCGGAATGCGCACCTGCCGATGGGGGGGCCATCGTCGATCTGGGGACACAGAGCCCTGGACAGGTCAAGGGCGGATAGACGCTTGACCACAGCTTCAAAAACTGTGGACGACGACTATGCCCAAATCCGACAAAGGTCCCGATCTTCATATTCGCGTTTTTGCGAGCGAACGGAAAGCGATCGAAGCCGCTGCTAAAAAGGCCGGCTTCAAGCTTTCCGATTATGTTCGCGGAGCCTGCCTTGGCGCTGAGATCGTCAATCAGGCGCCAATTCTTCAAGACGACCAATCCCTCCGCACGGTCGCAGAATCACTTGAAAGGGTCGCCGACTGGGCTCAGGCCCACTCGGCGCCCGCAGACGCGGTCGACATTCTTTCCGTCCTAGTTCTGATCGAGAAGAAACTAAGCGATCCCTTGCCGAAGCGAGGCCGCAAATGATTGTCCTGTGGTCAAAACATTTTGGCGACAAGAGAGACAGCGCAAAACGCGCCATCGGCTACTTGCTCAATAAGGAAGTAAAAAAGCAGTTGCCGGATAAATCCTGGAAAGATTATGTGCGCGTCCCGCCGCCCGAGCTTCTGAAAGGAAATCCCAAGCTCCTTCAATTGGCGATCGAGACTTGCCAATTCCAAAGGAAATATTCCTCCTGTGTCCTCAGCTTCGAAGCGAACGATATCAAAGTATCAGACTTCAACAGTCACTCTGGCACCGCCAGAAAATTCGCACGCGAAGTCATGCGCGAATTCGAGGACACGGCCTTCGCCGGCATCCCGCGCAAACGCCGCCCACCGTTCATTTGGGTGGCGCACACCGACAAAGGTCGGCTTGAACTGAATTTCCTGACTGTCCGATCAATCCAATGCGCCAACGGCAAAATTATGAGCATCAACCCCAACCCCGCGACGGATGCAAGTTGGGAGTTATGGCGAGCGTTTCGCGACAAGTGCAATCAGAAATACGGATGGGCGGACCCGGAAGATCCGGCCCGCGCACGCTTATTCAAATCTGCAGATCATCTTGAAAAAATTGCCGCAGTCGCAAAAGGAATGGGGCAAATAACACCGGCATCGCTTTCTGAGCTTTTCGCAACCAACATCATCCCGCTAATTCACAAAGGCATCGTCAGATGCAGAAACGATGTCATCAAGACCCTCATGTTAATAGGGCTCAGAATTCCAAGAATCGGAAGGGCATATGTTACAATCGAGCTACAGAATAATCGGAAACGGCTACGCGGCGCCATCTTTTCTGAGCTGTTCACATCGCCGCAGGCCATCGGTTTGAACGGCAAGAATCAACGCATCCTGGTCAAAGAAGAAATCGAGAAACGATATCAAACGCGGTTTAAAGGAATCGCCGCGTTCAATCTGAAACGGTATGGCGGACCAGACTGGTCTGATGAAGTCAGTTCAAAATGCGAGCCCGGACAGTACGACAACCTAGACTCATACCTAAGAGATGTCATGGACCAGAAGAGCTATGAGTCTGTTTATGGTACCTCACAAGACACCGGTGGAAAGGAAAAGATCAATGGCGCTTACGAATCTGGAAGACTCACTTCTCAAGGAAGTCAGACGCAGAAACGAGGAATTTCAGAACCAATTGACGGATATGAAAATCAAGATCGCGGCGTTGGAGCGCAGGCCGAACGAGACCGAGCGCGAAAAGAAGCTGACGATGCGGATAGAAGGCTTGACGAAGCAGTTGGAAAATTTAACGAAGCTTATCAAAGGCATCTCCTGATCCTGAGTGAACAGATGTACAGGGCAGCACTTCAGGCACATCTACTTAGGCGCAAAGAGCTTGAGGAAAAGAAGAAGACTGCTGAAGCCCAGAAAACTGTAACGGCCAATCACGGGAATCAAATCGTGATTGCTAAAGGAGCGTCAGGCAATGGCAATGGAACGAAGGCAGTTAATCTAACTCAAGCGCAAATCGCCGCCATGCGGAGAAAGATATCCGACGGTCGATAAGGCGTAAGCGTCTTCTGACGGCTGACTTGCACGGCTAGAGGTCCATCAATAGTATGAAGGTGACTGACGGTCGGTGATGAGTATGCTTTAGCCCACTCATCCCGCATGGCAATTGGCAGCAATCACCGGCGCCAACTGGTCCTGATAGTTCTGCGGCAAGCTCGTTTGGCCCATGCCGGGAGCCGAAAAGGCCGCCATGGCGCTGACCAGATTGTCGATCTGACTAGCGAATGCTCAATGTTGGAGGGTGCATTCATTCACTTCACACCCAAAATCCAGCCTTCAACCTGTGCGACGGTGCGTTCGGGCGGGGTAAGGGCTGGATTGAAGAAGTCAACCAGAGTGCCGTTGCGGTCTGCTTGAGAAAGCCAGGCGGCGACCGAATAGGCGTCGTGCTGATCGGAGGTGCGATCCTGGCGGGGGAATTGGCTGCTCCAGAGCCGAGGGTAGACTTCTGCGACGACAGAGCGCCCAGCTGAAATGGTCCAGCCATCAAAGGGCCAGAAATGGACGAGAGAGCCAAGCTGGTTGCGAATATAGCGCAGCCAAGGAAGGCCGGAGTGGGTGGATTTGGCGACCGAGCCTTGGACATCGAAATGAAAGACAGACTTTGCCGAACCAGACCGTTCTTCGGTTAAACGCCTCCAACGAAGATTGCCCATCCTGGCCGCGCCATCTCCGCAAAGACCATCGCGGACAAAATCGACATAGGTATGGTCTTCATCGGTTGGCCAATGGCGCTGAAAATCATCCAGGAAGCTGGGCCAGTCGGGTTGAAGTCTATGCACCTCAAAATAGCGGAGCGGAAACGAGAAGGCGTGATCGATGCCTACCAGTGTCGGCACATCATCGCCCAATCGTTCGACCAACCATTCCGCAACCCCCTTGCGCGTCCAATATTTGCGAAGCGAAGGTGGCGGCAATATCTCAACCGGCTTTGCTCCGGCCTCCGCCATATAAACGCGCACCCCCTTCAAGCTGGATGTCGGCGTCTCAGCGCCAGAATAATCGATGCCGATGAAGCGCTTGAAGGAGGTGCTTATCGAAGCCATGTGCTTTTCAGTCGTCCGTTTGCTTGGCTTCTCCGGGGAAGGTGGCGCGGATGGTATCGGTTAGCTTCCGCCCCGCCTCATCCAGATTGTCTTCTTCCCAGATAATTGTCGTGCAGTGATTGATATCGAAGTGCGTTCGGTTGACGTCGAAGAAGGTCCTCTCGCAGGTATAGATGACTTTACGGTCAAGCCCCTCGGCGAAACCGGCTTCCCAATAGGCGCCGTTGTTTCCACTGGTTAGCTCGGCAATGACAAACCGCGCTTTGCGAAGCTCAACACGCAGATGATTATCAATGACACCCGCCTTCGGCTCTTCGTCTAGGCGCACGAGATCGAAGCCAGCACGTTTGACAGCCGGGCACCAGATGTCCTTGTAAACTCGGTCAAGCAGGGGGTTGTTGAACGGCATCGCCATAAACGCTGTACGGCTAACAAAATCTCCGCGCAGAAGCTGGTCGTACCGCTCCCAGCCCATAAACGATAGCCGTAGAGTGCCCGACCCGCCATCAGTACGGCCCTCAATCAGCTTCTGATCAAGCAAACTGCCAACAACATATTCCACATCATTGGCGGTCATGCAGCCGAGAATACCACGCAAATTATCGTAAACCGGCTGTGAGTAGATACCAGGGTTCCTCTTGCCTGTTACGCCCAGCCAGATGATCAGATTGTTCCCTTGCTCGGCAGGGGTTGGCAGTTCGCGCTCCAGGCAATTGTTCATAATGCTCGTCGTCAGCAAGGGCATATTGGTGTGCCGCTGCATTTTGTGAACTTCATGGCTAAGAACAGCCCGCCTATAATCAGTCAGGTCGCTTCGCTCAGGTGAAAGATATCCATAAACTGATCCGGAGGCATAGAAGCTTCCGCAGCGCGGGCATTGGATGACAATACGATCCCCGTCGAATTGAACAACGCTGGCTGATGATCTGCAAATTGGGCATGAGGATTCGTTAATTTGCATATCCGTTCCAACCTCATCTCAGAAAACGATTATCTTGCTCCGTCGCGCTACGCGATTCAGTCTCCTGAAGTATTGGCTGGCAGATATTCTCAATGCCTACAATTGCCTCATCAATTTTAGTCGCAACCGGGTCTGGGTCAGGCGCGCCCCACCAAATGGCCGCTTCCCATTTTTGGTGAGAAGATGGGTTGATTTGTCGCGATCCATCTCCCGCAGTCCGAACAAGCATCTGAGCTGACACTGTGACATTAACAATGGCTTCATGCAGCATTTGGAATGGCTTTATGGCGTCTCCACCAAACCATGCTGCCATACGGTATTTGCGACTTCTCAGCTTTGCGATCACTTCATGACGAGCTTCCAGTCGCTCCAAAATGGCAAAATAGGCATCCTTTCTCTGAGCCTCGTTTTCTGACTCTAGGGGATCCCGCTTTCTTGTTTTTCCTTCACCTTCGTAACCACCGGGGGATCGGATAGACATCATAACGTCTCTAACTTCATAAAAGCCTGAGAGAACTTCTTCGGCCAAATCTTGGCGCTTTTTTCTGTCGGCCAATCGGGCATCAAGTGCAAATTTCCGTTCTGCCAAATCGATATCTGCCTTCAGTTTCTCTTTGTGCAGAGTGATCGATGTCCCACTTGTGATCAAAAATCCAATTGTCGCAACTAGGCCGGATATAACGGCTGCGACCACAGCAGGCCCAATAAGCAATCCAAAATCCATTACGACCTCCAATTGGCAACTTCTGCAATTCACGCAGCCTGGGCCAGAGAATGATGAAGGATGGATTCAAGCAGGCTGCTGCGCGTGCTGTCGAAGGTTGATAGGCTTGCCTCCAGCCGGTCGCACAGCGCCATCAACTCATCGACCTTGGCGACGATACGGTGTTGCTCGGTAAGGGGGGGGATAGGGAGTGGCATAGTTCGAATGACTGCCATGCCAAGATCTGGAACACCAATACTCCGCGTTCCTCCATGCGCATGATCGAGAACAGCGTCAACTGCCATCGCAAGGCGAAGATAACGCATTGAAAGTTGTCCCACATCGAGAGGGTTGACAACGCAAACGGCATGAGAAATCCCGTAATCCCTCTTCATTGGCAAGGGACGACTTTTTCCAATGGTACCAATTCGAGAGAACCCAAAAGCACCTTCGAGTATAGGGAAACGTTCAGTCTGCTCCTGGACAGTGGCCAAACTGATGCGCTTGCCAATACCAAATTTAATTTTGTCACCTTCAGCAAAATTCTCAGAAGATATGAAGGGATGTCCGCCTTCAGTCAAATAAGTGGGCATTCTGTGCGATGGATTTGGATCTACAACATCGCAAATCTGGCACAATCGTGCCCAACTCCAATATCTCGGCAATTGGAACGGATGATCCTTTACCGCAGGGACCGGTTTTAGCCGCTTAATTGTTCCAGCGTCTTCAAGGCGATCGCGCGCGCGCGCAAGGCAATCAAGAGAGATCGAGGCCGGTTCGTCATTGGGGTCTTGGGGCACCAGTTTGCCGCGCACGGCAAGGTTCAGGATGGATTGGCGGAGTTGCTTGATTTGGTCGCGGCGCGAGGTCAGGGCCGAGAGGTTGTTCAGGGCAAAGCGGGCGTCGGCCTGAAAGGTTTCGGGATCGGGGGTGTTCAGGCGGGCAAGGCTGGAAAGTGCCAGCCGGTCGCGGGTCGCCTCGCGCCCCTTCCTTGCCGCCTCCAGCCGGTCGCACAGCGCCATCAGCTCATCGACCTTGGCGACGATGCGGTGTTGTTCGGCGAGAGGGGGGAGGGGAAAAACCCTCTTTTCGTAATCACTCATGGCGAAGTGTCCATGAGTTGACTGTGTAAGGCCCTGGATCGACTGGTTTATATTTTTAATGAGAAGGTACTCAAACTTGCTCGACATGACGCCGCCGAAGGAACGAATGCGCCACATATTTTGATTTAGGAGCGCTGGAAGAATCGACGGATCGATGATCGTTGTCTTTCCGATTGTGCCACCAACCATCACCATTATGATCTCGTCCGGCTCCAATAAGAAACCAGACATTTTTGAGTCGATCTTCTCGGTTGGGAAAAACACCACGTCGGACAGATCAAACGAACCATCTCGGTCAAAATTGGTAACCCGAAAAACAAGAGTTCCATTGTCAGCGTATGTCGAGCTTTTAAAAGCGAAACCCGTTCTTATTGAAAACACGTTCCCCATTCTCACCCAGCACCAGCTTGCAGGCGCATCGAACGATTTTTCGGCGTCATCGATTTCAGAAAGAAATCTGTTTCGCCCGGTTGACTTGGCCTTTTCCTTCGCGATCCGCTTGAGCAGTTCCGATGCTGGTTCGTCATTCGGGTCTTGCGGCACCAGTTTGCCGCGCACGGCAAGATCGAGGATAAAGCGGCGCAGGCGGGCGATGGCGTCTGGCGCGTCGGCGATGCGATCATAATGAGTCAGCAACAGGTCGGGGTTCATAGCAAAGCGCTCATCGAAGGAGGGCCTCTGCCAGGATGGTTTTCAACCGGTTGCGCAGGCTGGCTGCTTGGTCTTCGGCCTCGTTCAACTTCACCAATAATTCTTCCGGGTTGCCGTGGTCATCGGCCTCGGTGTGCGGGTTCTTGATATCCAGGTTGTAGCCACGGGCCTTGATATCCTCGGCGCTGACCTTCCAGGCTTGCGGCGTTTCCTTGCGCCCCTTGCGCTTGGCACCGCCCCACCAATCGATACAGCCTTTGAAATGCTCCAGCCGGATCGGCTTGGTCATGGAATAGGCTTTTTGCCCATCCGGCACCTGATGCTCATAGAACCAGATGTCCTTGGTGGGCTCGCCCTTTTCAAAGAACAACAGATTGGTGCCTATGCTGGCATAGGGCTTGAACACGGAATTGGGCAGCCGCACGATGGTGTGCAGATTGCACTCCTCCATCAAATGTTCCTTAAGGCGCGTCTTTACGCCCTCGCCGAACAAAGTGCCATCTGGCAGCACCACGGCGGATCGCCCGCCCGATTTCAACAGGCGGATGATCAGGGCCAGGAACAAATCGGCGGTTTCGCGGGTTTGGAAGTGCTTGGGAAAGTTGCTTTCGATGCCGTCTTCTTCCTTGCCGCCAAAGGGCGGGTTGGTCAGCACGATATCCACCCGATCCGACTGGGTATAGCTGATATAGGGCTTGGCCAGCGTGTTGTCGTGGCGCACGAAGCCGGGGTCTTCGACATTGTGCAGCAGCATGTTGGTGACGCACAGCATATGCGGCAGTTGTTTTTTCTCGACGGCGCGCAGGGCGGCCTGCATGGTGCGCTCGTCCTCGGGCTTTTTCACATAGCGCTCGCGCATATGGCGCAGCGAGCAGGTTAGGAAGCCTCCGGTGCCACAAGCGGGGTCGAACAGAATTTCGCCAGGCTTGGGGTCGATGCGGTCCACCATGAAGGCGGTGACGGCACGCGGCGTGTAATATTCGCCCGCATTGCCCGCACTTTGCAGATCATTCAAGATTTGCTCGTAGATGTCGCCGAAGTGCTGGCGCTCGGTCAGGTTATTGAAGTCTATTTCATGGATCTTGTTGATGACCTGGCGCATCAACTGGCCGGACTTCATGTAATTATAGGCATCTTCGAACACATCGCGCACCACGCGCCGCCGGTCGCCGGACTTGCCCGACAAGGGAAGCGCCTTCAGGGCCGGGAACAGATCGGTGTTGATGAAGGTCATCAGCTCCTCGCCGGTGATCCCCTCGGGATCGGCGGCCCAGAAACGCCATTGCAGCTTGGTGGGAATCGGCGAGCGGTAGCCGGGGTTCAGCAGTTCCAGTTCCTGGTCCTGGTCGTCGATGATTTTTAAGAAGAACATCCAGCAAAGTTGGCTGATGCGCTGGGCATCGCCATCGACGCCGGTATCCTTACGCATGATGTCTTGGATGGATTTAACGCTGGTGCGAACGGACATGATCTAGGCGGTTTCCTGGTAAAGAGCGGATTGTAACTCATGCACCGCACGTTCGAAATCCGGGCGGGTGCCGAAGGCTTTGATCAGTTGCATGGGGGTTCCCATGCGGTCGAAGGGCGGGATTTGCAAAACGCGGGGGTCGTCGAGATTGATAATACCCTCGTCCTGATATTTGGCCAGAAGGGCATCCAGCACGGCACGGGCCTGGGGGCCGTATTTGGTGAAGACATCGCGCTTCTTTACGTTATCGGCCCGTTCGCGCCGCGATAACGGTTTCCTGTCGAAGGCGACATGGCAGATCAGGTCGAAGGGGTCGAACTGCTTGCCCACTTCCTCGGCCAGGGGATCGAGCGACAGGCCCTCGGCCTCTAATTCCTCGATGATGGCGTGTTTGCGTTCTTCCGACTTCCAGCGCCGAAGAAACTCGTCCAGGCTGGTAAATCGAGAGCGCAGGGCCTTCTTGGTGTAATCGCGCAGGCTTTCGGTGACCAGTTTTCCGTTCTCGTCGAGATATTCCACCCGCTCGGCAATGATGATGGCCTTGACGCCATCGACATAGACCTTGCGCCTTGGCTCGCCGCCTGAGGGGTCTTCCGGGAAGCCATCGACAATGGTCTCTTCATCGCCGGGGGTTGGGGGGATGGGATCGTCCTGGTCATCAGGCGGCGGGACATCATCGGGCGGCGAGACGGGATCATCGTCTCCTGGCTCGTAAATCAGCACAGGCTCGCCATCGAATTCCGGGTCGGCAAAGTGGCTGGAAGCGCCCCTGAAATCGATCAATGTGAAATAGAATTTCTTGGTGTCTTCATGCACGCGGGTGCCGCGCCCGACGATCTGTTTGAATTCGGTCATCGAGCCCACTTCGCGGTCCAGCACGATCAGGCGGCAGGTTTGGGCATCGACCCCGGTGGACAACAGGCGCGAGGTAGTGACCAGGACAGGATATCTGGCTTCCGGGTCGATGAAGTTGCCAAGCTGGGCCTGGCCCTCGGCATCGTTGCCGGTTATGCGCATGACATAGCGGTGGTTCTCGCCCGCCAAATCTGCGTTCTCGTTGATCAGGGCCTGGCGCATGCGGGCCGCATGTTCCTGATCGACGCAAAAGACGATGGTTTTCTGGAAGCGGTCGCCGCTTTCCTTCAGGAATTCCGTGATCTTCCTGGCCACCAGCTCGGTGCGGTCGTCCAGCACGATGGTGCGGTCGAAATCCTTGGTATTATAGATGCGGTCTTCGACCTCTTCCCCATCGCGGTCAAGCTGGCCTTTCTCGGGCCGGTAGCCCTCGACATCGCGGTCGATATGAACCTTGACCACCTTGTAAGGGGCCAGGAAGCCGTCGCGGATGCCCTGCTTTAAGGAATATGAGTAAACCGGGTCGCCGAAATAGTGGATGTTGGAAACGTATTTGGTTTCCTTGGGCGTGGCGGTCAGGCCGATTTGTGTCGCTGCCTTGAAATGCTCAAGGATCTCACGCCAGGCGGAATCTTCGGCGGCGCTGCCCCGATGACACTCGTCGATCACGATCAGGTCGAAGAAGCCGGGCGAGAATTCCTTGAACAGTTTCTGCCGTTCTTCCGGCCCCGTGATGGCCTGATAAAGGCCCAGATAGACCTCGTATGACTTGTTGATCTGGCGCTTGGTGTCGATGGCCGTGGCGACATCGGCAACCGTGCCATCCGCCTTTTCAATCGTTTTGGAATTGCTGCTGAGCTTGGCCATAACCCCGCCGAAGGGACGGAAGTCGTTGACCATGGTCTGGTCGATCAGCACGTTGCGGTCGGCCAGGAACAGAATGCGCTTCTTGCGCCCCGCCTTCCACAGCCGCCAGATGATCTGAAAGGCCGTATAGGTTTTGCCGGTGCCGGTCGCCATGACCAGCAGGATGCGGTCCTGGCCCTTGGAGATGGCCTCGATAGCCGCATTGATGGCGTTGATCTGGTAATAGCGGGGCGTCTTGCCGCTGCCGTCATCGTAGTAATCTTGCAAGACGGTCTGCTCGGCCTCGGGCGTCAGGCCCTTCCAGGCACGGTAACGCGCCCATAAATCATTGGGCGACGGGAAGGCATCCAGGCCTAAATTGGTCTCTTGCTGGGGGCTGGTTCCCGTGCGGTCGTGGAAGACGAAGCCGTCGCCGTTCGATGAGAAGACGAAGGGGATGTTGAGCGTTTCGGCGTAGCCAAGGCCCTGCTGCATGCCGTCGCCGACGCTGTGGTTGTTGTCCTTGGCCTCGATCAGGGCGATGGGGATGTTGGGCTTGTAATAGAGGATATAGTCGGCCCGTTTGGCCTGGCCCCGGCTGACCAGCTTGCCGCGCACGATGATGCGGCCCTTGGTGAAGGCAAATTCCTCGCGGATCTGCTGCGACATCTCGTCCCACCCCGCCTGACGAAGGGCAGGCGTGATGAACTTGGTGCAGATATCGCGCTCGCTTAGCTTCTTCTTGTCCATGGCCCCAATAGGAAGAACGGTCCCCTAGCGACACTTTTCGCACATGGGGCGCAAAGAATAAAGCCTGCTAATGACATTGGTTGCACCGGCTTTTGGCCTAACAGGCTGCGTTGGCTGGCTGCGTCTCCCCCTGTGATTGGCAATTTCAGTGCCGATCTTGCCCGATCTCGCTCGCATCAAAGGTCAGGTCGCTTTCTGGCCCAGTGATCTGCTCAAGTAACCGCGAGATGGCACTTGCCGCCCCGCCCCTTGGACAGTTCTGCGCGTAGAACCATTTCTTGACGGCAGGTGGCCCTGCTTTCAGATGCTCTGCCAGCCGACGTATCCGTTCCGCATCGCGGGCTTGCGGCGCAAGGCGGGCAGCAGCGGCCCGCACCGCCTCGGAAAAAGCCTCGATCTCTTGCCTACGGGCATCGCTTACAGGTTTCATGTGCCAAGGATAGGATAAACTCTATCCCGGCGACAAGCAGACGGAATCGGCTTGTTATAGGATAAACTTTATCCTATTATTGTGACAACATCGAAAGGCAAGTCATGCTCGCCATCATCACCAACCCGTTTGAAGACCTCCTTGTCATCCACCCGGTGCGCCTTGCCACCTGCGACTTGGTGGAACGTGCCGGCGTCGTCGATCTGTGCGCCACCCGCGAGCGTATGATGGCCCGCGTGAAACTTTCCAAGGCCCTGCGGGAGAGCGGGGTGATCGATCCTGAGGACTTAAACCTCTACGAAGACGGGTGGTTAAATTGATGGCCGACGATTTCTTTGACAGGCTGAACAAAGTCAGAAAGCAGCGCGATTTATCGTGGGCGACGAAGATTGCATTGGCCTACGGCAGGCGAATATGAATATGACCATCATATCGCTGATCGATACTCTGCAGATCGTCTTGACTGTCGAACGAATGCGGACGAAATATATCTTCGACAGCAATAACAGCTGATAATGTTTCTTTAGCTCAGCATCTTTGTCGGCTTCAAAGATCAGGGGGGTGAAATAATGGCAAAAAGGGTCTCGTCCATTTGGATATGTGCATTGCCTCGCGGCTAGTTATCGGAGATTAACCCCATTTTTTGCGCAATCTCTTTTCACGCCTGAACGCTCAAAAAACCCATGACGCCTGAAATCAGCGCATTTCTGCGAAGCTTATGAAATTCCGCGCAACGGGGGGTGCGAGGGGGGCGGAGCCCCCCTTAGCTGCCCCGTCGTAAAGCCGAGAATGTGTACACACGGGGGACCCTTGCTTATCTTCAAACTTGAAGAGTACGAAATTCGCCCAGAGCGCTTGGAAAAGCGCATAAATCGAACAAAAAGTCTAGGTGAAAAATGACCTCGCTGATGCGACAAACCGGCAAAACGCGAAACCATACCTGAACGAATATTCGCGCGTTCTGGCGTTTCGGGACGAATTTGGTGCCATCGATTCCGAAACGTGTCGAGGTGAGGCCGAGAGCAAAATAGGTATTATTCGAGCCATGAGTCGGAATCACAAAAAGCAACAGCTTCGGGCCAAAATGCGCAAAATAAATTTATTGTTGCGCCTTTCCAGAGGCGCCAAAACGGGCAGTATTTCATAATTATAAACTTTTTGATTCTGGTGGCATCATTTCTGATGCACGTGAATACGCCAAGCTGGTTTGCGATCTTTACCTTCGCCGTAAGCTAATTGAATTTTGCAACAAAACGCTCCGAGAAGCATTTTCTGTTGGCCTGTCAGTGTCTGCTCTCCATTCCACATTGAGGGTCTTCCTTCACAATTCCGCTCCGAAGTTAGCCACAGCTTATCGCCTGAGCACCGGAGCGACGTCTGGTTTTTCTGGCAACTGAATAGGTTTCCCCGTACCCCGTAATGGCCCTGGAACGCGTTCCTCCGAAGCGGCGGGAAGCGTCGTGGGTTTTCCGGGGTCTTTAGCGCAGGGATCTGCTTTTTGGACAACTGCATCCTTGGGGGCTAGTTCCCCACCTTGCCGCGGTGTTTTAGGCTGGGCGCAGTCGGCTTTTTCCCCACCAGCCTTGGCTGCGGGTGCCGGGGCTGTTTCGCTGGAACCAACGGGAACAATATCACCCTGTTGAGGGGGCTTCTTTTCGCCTGCAACGTCCGTCGGCGATGAACCGGGCAACTTGGTAGGTGGCGTGCGAACAATCTCGGTGGTTGGTTGAGAGGAAGGGCCGGATGGGGATGTCTTGGCCACCGGGGCGGAGTTGCTACCGGAGTTCTGGAGATGGCCAAAGATGAAGACCGCAATGACAATGGCAGCCGCAATTGCCGCGAACGACCCCGACAACCACCACGCAAAGCGGGACTTTGGGCTGACGCCCTTGGACGCCGAAGGAACTGTCTGCGGCAACCGAGAGCCAGCCGTCAAAATCAGCTTCTCCGGGGGCGCTTCGCTGTGATTCTGGACAGCGTCCAGGAATGCCAACGCCGCCTCAGCTTCGCCAAAGGCCGCTGGTGAATGGGCCAATTTAGCATGAATGGCCTTCATTTCCTCATCGCCCAAGCCCCCATCCAGGTAGGCTGCCAATACAGCCACGGACTCGTCTGGATTATCGGCAAACTCGGCATGACCACCTTCAGCCTTGTCAAGCTCGGCAGAAATGTCAGCCCGCCCCGACGCCTGGCCGACAGCGTGTTTAGGGGCGGCGGCCTTGCTGTCCTCAAGGCCGAACAATCGCTCAAACAGGGCATGAAGGTCGTTAACAGTCACTCGGTGTTTTCTCCTTGACTATCCATTAGACGGACGCCAACCAGTCTCTGACAGCAGAATGTCCCTCAAGTTTTTCCCGAAGCTGCCCCATCACCCGCTGTTTCAGCTTATAGACCTCTTCAACAGGCCGCTGCATCATACGGGCCACGTCGCGGGCTGGCATCTGCCCTTCTCCGCTCAGGGCTATCCTGACATAGAGGCGTTCGGCCTCCGAAAGCGTTTCGGTCGTCTCACGCAGCACCGTGGCGGCAATCGACAAAAGCTTCTCAGCCTCCTTGGACAGGAAAGCTTGCTCGGGGGACGGATGCTCCTCGCTACCGGCGGGCATTTCCTCGCATTCCGACAGCGAAATCGTCTGCGCCCGGCTGCCCGAGGCCGGGTCAAAGCCGGGCGGCAGGGCCTTCCTAACCCGCTCCAGCGCCTCATTGACTTCGGCCATGGCCGGGCGCGGGTTGAAATCCCGTCCGACCGCGGCAAGCAAAGCCTCGGACGATAAGGAAACCTTGTCCCAGTAAACATAGCGGAAGATTGCCTGATCCAAAGAGCCAAGACGCAGGATGGCTGTCGGCAAACGGCGGCGTGAGCTTGTGCGGCGGATGAAATCGATCAGCAGGCGGTCAACCATTTGCACCACAAAGCCGGTGAAGCTGCCCATCCCGCTATAGGCCTTCAGGCGACGGAAGTTGTCGGTGACAAGGGCTAGGCAGATTTCCTGATAGGCATCCTGCCGCCTGTCTTCATGATCGCCGCCTGGCAACCTGCGCGCCAAGATTCTGCGAATGTCCGCCTCAAAGAAGCGCTCGAAGGCGGACCACCCTTTCCCTGTTGCATCGGTTTGGAAGAACTGCAACAGCCGCGCGGCCAGAACATCCCGGGCGATCAGGACAACAAAGGTCTCAATCCGGCTGGAGCCATTATAGGGCCTTAAACGCCTGAACCCATCGGCACAGAGCGCTTCCTCCACCGCGATGAAGGCTGATTGGGATTCCTCCTCATCCTGCGTCAGCAACCGGCAGGCCGACCAAACAGGTTTTGCGACGCGGCGCAACAGGCGCTCCAAGGCTTGGCGATCACCTGCCAGCACCGCCCGGACAAGGGTCAAGTCTTCTGGAAACTTCATTGTACGAGATTACCCAGTACCCCCAATTGACGCGTAGAAGCCTATCGCAGTTCAGCAATTGGGGATAGGGGGATATGGGAGAGGTCGGCTAGGGGAGGTTCTCATTCATTCTGAGTTTGGCCGCTACGTAGCTGCGGCCCTCCATGCACAGACGATATGTTTTATCAGATTCATAAATATTAGCGCCAAGACCAGCCAGGAAGCCAGCCCCTGCACCAGCGGCGGCGCCTATCCAAGCCCATTCTCCGGCCTCCCCGTGGTATGCACCTGTCGTGGCGCCTTCGGTAGCCCCAAGAAAGGCCCCGACAAACATCAGGCCTATAGGGTTTTTGTCGGCGGGTATTTTCCTGTTCGACTGGTCAAAGCATTCACGGCGGTCATTTTCAAATTGGGCCTTGGCCTCGGGCGTATCGTCTCGCGGCATGAAGGAGGTGCAGGCGGAAAGCAGACAGAACAAAGCTGTGGCCAGTCCGAAGGTCGATAATAAACCTTCAGAATTCTTTGAATCTGGCGTCTCGCCGTATCGTATCAAAAAAAGGCCCATAGCACTCCTTATTTCATTAAGATGTCCCGATGCACTGAGGCGCACGCACATCAGCGATACCGCAGCTTCTAACCGTTAATATCTTAAACGGACAACGAAGCGGTTTACGATTACACCCCCGAAAACTTACTTCTCATTTTTGGAAGTTGAAGGCGCGGAGGCCTTATCAGAAAATTGGTAAAACTCTTGGCCAAAGGAATTTTCTTTTCCCAAAAGTTTGTCGCGAAAAGGCAGTCTTTTTTTCAAAGTCTGGCCTTCAGCTGTGTCAGAGAATTGAGTAAGCAAGCTTATGGACATGCTTCCATGCATGATAAATCCAGGGTCGGCTTGCCCAGTTTCAGAAACATTAATCCAGCATTCCCCCTTCTTTGGCTCAACGACTGAGATGACTGTCAGTACATATGCTCCTGGCGAAAGTGTCTTCACTAGTTGGCACGTAGAGCGTGGGCAAGAGCGAACGGCTATTTGTGAAGCGCCTTCTACGGAAACCATATCCCCAGGTACAACAAGTTTTACTTCCTCACAGCTTTTCAAAAACTTTTCTTCAACAAATTTGGCTCCTCTGGAAACAAAGTATGGATATGGCCCAGGCGAAGCGTTATCTGGGCCTTCAAATTTTGGATAATTATCAGTGTGAGGAGCTGAATGAGGCAGAGGAGTGTATGGCTTGTCTGGAAGATGAGGTTTATGTGTAAGCAGTGCCTCTAGCGCCTCCTTGATAACTTTCATTAAAGTTGCTTCAGCTGAGTTGGAAAAAAATAGGATTCCAAACGCCACAACAAAAAGAGCAAATAATTTATTCCCAGCTTTCATGGGGTGTCTCCCGGAACCGAAGATGACGCATTAGAAGATTTTTTCGCAACAGAACGAGCCAGACATACCCACATTGTGCTCCCCTTTCGAGATCGTCTTTAACTCATACGTTAGACGGTCAAAGAAGTGTTTTTGATGATTATCAAGAGAGCATGTGCAGTACGACTACTTCTGCTTAGGCTTCCATTCTCGCGCTAACCGCTCAGCTTCAGCTAGCTGAGATGGCTGCAGAATTTCCGCAACTTTATGCAAAGTCTGCAGAGCAGAAGGCTCCCCCTGTGCGTGAGCCAAGTTAAGCCACATGTAGGCCAAGACCCGATCTCTAACAACCCCTTTGCCGTTAAGATATAATCCTGAGAGTATCGCTTGAGCAGTGGCGTCCCCCCGGTCTGCCGCTCGTTGGAACCATTTTGCAGCCTCATGATCGCTCTGTTGTGCACCGACGCCCTTTAAATAAATATATCCTAGGAATAGTTGGGATTCTGTATCACCCTGCTCCGCGGCCGCCCGGTACCACTTGACTGCCTCACCATAGTTCTGAGATACGCCATTGCCACTAAAGAGTATTTGAGCAAGGTAGCCCTGGGATATTGCATAGCCCTGCTCTGCCGCCATTCGAAACCACTTGACTGCCTCTTTATTATCTTGAGAAACGCCTTTGCCTTTATGGTACATAAGGCCCAAAATATTCTGGCTTTTAGCATCACCTTGATTAGCTAAGTGCTGCCAGGAACTGAGCGCTTGCTCATAATCGCCCCGTGCATATGCTGCCTTCCCGACCTTAAATATTTCATCTTCATCTTCATCTCTGAGCGCGGGCACGATTAAGGATGTCGGTGGTGCCTTCTGCAGAGATTTTAGCCGATTGTTTGCTAGGCCCGCGAACTGACCCTTGGGAAATTTTCTAAGATATTCACCAAAGTCGTCGGGATTGTTGCTTCCCTGGATCGATTGCCAGAACACTGTCTCCTTGTCGCCGGGAGCAGGGGCGACAGTCGGCACGGGCGGTGCTGGGGAGGGCGTTGCCTGCTCAGCATCTTTGATATTTGGCCGCTCCCGAGATTTCCCACCAGGCAGCGAGGCAAGGATAACGTCCTCCCTTCCATAGAGCGAGGCGTTTTGCGTCCTTCCAAACTCGCGCCTTGCTGCGTAAGTCATCACATCGTCAAGATAGGTTTTGATTTCCGCCGCACTGACTTTGCCATCGCCATTGCCATGCGGGGAACGGTCCGCCTTGCCATAAAGACCGTCGAGCAAGTTCTCGGTGAAAAGCCCGTGGCGCTTTTTCTCATCCCAGCTTGCAACCTGATCGGCCCGGCCAGCGGTCAGCACGACAAGCCCAGCAGGCACCACAGGTTCCTTGGGCACAAGGGTGATCGCCGATGCTGCACGCGTCAGCGTACCCTTGGGGGAGTCACCAGAAAAACAGGCATCGACGTAAAGAATTGCCGTTTTAGCGCCCAGCTTCGAGAGATTGCTCATCAGCAACTCAATCGGAAAGCCGCTGATTTCCGGCCGTTCCGGATCAGCGTCAACCGGCAGCAGATATCCCCTGCGATCCGACTGCCCCGACACCCCATGGCCTGAGAAGAAAACGGTGACGTCTGACTTGCCCGGCTTGACCAGTTGCCACAGCTTTCCCTGTACGGTCCGCTCATTCCCCAGTACAGACTCCAACCTGGCCTGCGAAGCATCGCGCAGATCGATGATGTTGCCATCGCGATAGCCAAGAATGTCGATCAGATAGCGCTTGAACGCATCCGCATCGCGGCGGGCATATTCGACGGCAGGCACATGCGAATTCTGGTAGGCACGATTGCCGATAACAACGGCGACGGCGTCAGTAGCCTCAGCCGCCGCCGCAAGTGACACGGCCTGGAAAAGGGCCAGAAAGATGATTGCCGAGGCCAAGGCCGAAAGCAATCTCGCCGGTTTTGGCTTAATCATCTCAGACTTCTCCAATCCTGCACCGGGGGAGGGAGACCCTCCCCCGGGACCCCCACCCAAGAGGCAATGAGGCAAGGATCCATGAGGCTAAAGCGTCCTGGCAAGCCGGAACCCGCTGCCGTTGTTGCGGTTCCCGGCGGGGCCCCCGAGGCGGTAGGCCGAACGGAGGAGCCACGGATTGAAGTCCCAGGACCCGCCGCGCAGAACGCGCTGGCTGCAATCACCACTTGTCCAGGCGGCGCCGTTGCCAGGTGCACCAGCATAGCGTTCATTCCAGCAATCCTCCGTCCATTCAAACACATTCCCGTGCATGTCATAAAGACCAAAGCCGTTGGGCGATTTGCTACCCACAGAGGCTGTTCGATTGCCCGAATTGGCATAATAGACCGCGACGCTTGACAGACAGCTTTTGTTGTCTCCGCAAGAATATTTCGTTCCCGTTCCCGCCCGTGCCGCATATTCCCATTCCGACTCGCTCAACAACCGATACCGCTGACCCGTCTTCGCACTCAGTTTCTGGATGAAGGCTTGCGCATCGTCCCAGCTCACCCTCTCAACCGGATTGTGGCTGCCCTTGAAGTAACTCGGGTTGCTCCCCATCACAGACTGCCACTCTTCTTGCGTCACCTCGTACTTGCCCACCGCAAATGATCGCGGGATCGTGACAGGATGAACCGGCTTTTCCTCAGCATCACCGTCGCTCGAGCCCATGCTGAAACTCCCCGCTGGCACCACCACCATCTCGGGGCAATCCGCGCAATCGCGGAAGGTCTGTCCAGGTTGGAGGGGAGTCGGCGAAGGAGGTTGCGCTGGGGGCGGAGACGGACGGGGAACAGGGGCGGGGGCGGGTGTGGGGGCAGGCGCGGGTGAAGGCTCCAGCCCGCCCGCAACCTGCCTTTCCTGCTTCAACGCCCGAATTCGATTGCGGGCGAGATCGTCAAACAGCCCCTTGGGATATTTTCTCAAATAAGCATCAAAATCGCCGGGATCGTTGCTTCCCTGGATCGACTGCCAGAATAGCGCCTCTTTGGCGGAAGGACTCGGAGCAACAGTCTGGGCGGCCGGTGCCGTCACTTGGGGCGAGGCTTCCTGTTCGGCATCCTTGATATTTGGCCGCTCCCGAGATTTCCCACCAGGCAGCGAAGCAAGGATGATATCCCCTGCCCCGTAAAGCGAAGCGTTTTGCGTCCTTCCAAACTCACGCCTTGCTGCGTAAGTCATCACATCGTCAAGATAGGTTTTGATTTCCGCCGCACTGACCTTGCCATCGCCATTGCCATGCGGGGAACGGTCCGCCTTGCCATAAAGACCGTCGAGCAAGTTCTCGGTGAAAAGCCCGTGGCGCTTTTTCTCATCCCAGCTTGCAACCTGATCGGCCCGGCCAGCGGTCAGCACGACAAGCCCAGCAGGCACCACAGGTTCCTTGGGCACAAGGGTGATCGCCGATGCCGCACGCGTCAGCGTACCCTTGGGGGAGTCACCAGAAAAACAGGCATCGACGTAAAGAATTGCCGTTTTAGCGCCCAGCTTCGAGAGATTGCTCATCAGCAACTCAATCGGAAAGCCGCTGATTTCCGGCCTTTCCAGATCGGCGTCAACCGGCAACAGATATCCCCTGCGATCCGACTGCCCCGACACCCCATGGCCTGAGAAAAAGACGGTGACGTCTGACTTGCCCGGCTTGACCAGTTGCCACAGCTTTCCCTGTGCGGTCCGCTCATTCCCCAGTACAGACTCCAACCTGGCCTGCGAAGCATCGCGCAGATCGATAATGTTGCCATCGCGATAGCCAAGAATGTCGATCAGATAGCGCTTGAACGCATCCGCGTCGCGTCGGGCATATTCGACGGCAGGCACATGCGAATTCTGGTAGGCACGATTGCCGATAACAACGGCGACGGCGTCAGTAGCCTCAGCCGCCGCCGCTAGGGACATGGCCTGGAAGAAGGCCAGAAAGATGATCGCCGACATCAGCCAGCAACGCCTCAAGCTCATCGCACGTCCCCATGCCGAAATACAGAATTGTCGCTCTCTGAACGGATAGTAAATTTATCGAGCCCTCACGTAAACCGCGATTATTAGAAACATGCTCAACCCCAACCTCTCGCCACCTCATAATTGGCCACCCGCCCAGTTACCGGCAAATGGTTTGCCACTCGTATTGTCCGGAATATGGATTCAACACCTGGGCCTGACGGCAATTGCTGGTTCCCAGAGGGGGAATCATAGGGGCCTGGATTGGGGGAATTGATGGGGGCGTTATCTGGCAAATGGTTGGCGGACAAATTGGCGGGAGATCCATAGAGCTTGAGCAAAGTGGCCGCATCTGACCATTGACGCACCGGCACTCGCAGGCGGCTAATACCGGAGAAGAAATTGCCATGAAGGCCAATAGCCCAAGTGCTGCAAGGCGCGTCATCATCTCGTCCTCCTCAAAACCATTGATGTTCAGATTGCTTTACGCTTTGCCAAGCTCCAGGGGGAGTGCCCCTGCCGTTTCATGGCGCACTGGAAATAATCAACGTCAGATCGCGAGCCGTTAGATTGCCTCCCGTGTCGGCCAAAGCCATGCGTATGCGGTGGGTGCCGATGGGAAGGTCCGCCCCCTCGACCACAAGCTTATCCTTTTGAAGATATTCGCGCAGGCGATCGGTGATATCGAACGTGACGAACCCCCGCAAGGTGATAGTCAGTGTCGACATGTCTGGAGGAAGGCCGCTGGACCCGGGTGCAAATTCAACCAGCATGTCGACCGGTGTATGCACCTTGTCGAGTAACTTGGGGGTCTTGATGATGATCTGGGGGCCAGAACCGACCTCGGTCCCCACTGTCATGAGATAGGAGTCGTTGCTTTCTTCCATCAGGCTAACGCTGGCCGCTTCGTCAGGGGTTACCAGCCAGTAACGCTGCGCAGCCTCTGCCGGAAAAGCAGCGGCGGCCAGGACAAGAGAAAGAAGGAACGGTATCGGTCTGAACATGGCTTCCTCCGCAATGAGCCGGGTCGTTACCAAGCTTAGACGGACGGAGGAATTTTTTTTGCCGACCATGCACCAAGGGCTATGGATTACCGGCCCTATATGCGCCACGCCTAATAAGCCAGCCTGTCTCGTTACTGGCTAGCTTTCAAATGTCAGGCGCATGATGTAACGCGTTTTTTTGTTTTTGTTAATAAACCAAACCGAGTAGCCTGGGTTCTGTATTTGGGGGCGGATTGTGCTTGGGACGCTTGCCTGGGAAATTCCAGATAAATCCACTGGCCTGACCGTCATATGAGGAAACAGCCTGCGTGGTGCGCAAGAAAGGGGACATGATGTTTGCCGTACTTATGACAAAAAAACTCTTGCATCGAGCCCTTATTGCGCTGGTCTTGAGTGTTGGCCTGATTCACGTGGGGTCTGCCGCCAACCCGCCTGAGGCAGGGGCCAAGCCAACCATCGAGCTGGCCCGTGGCCTGATCGATGCCGAACAGTTTGAGCTGGCCGTTGCCGTTTTGAAGCAGTTGGAAATCAACAATGATGCCATGGCAGCCCAGGTCGATCTTCTGCTGGGCCGCATCTATCTCGCGATAGGCAAACCAGCCAAGGCGCTGGAGTTCTTCGAGCACGCATCCATGTCATCGCTCGACAGCGAGGCCGAGTCCTATATCGGCATGGCCGATGCCCAGCTTGTCCTTGGCGATCTTTCCCGCGCCCGTAAAAGTGCTTTGATGGCCCTGAAGACCGATCCCGATATCGTCGCCGCCCATTTGGTGCTGGCCATCGCCGACCAGCGTATTGGGCATAACGCTGAGGCCATGACACGCCTGCGCAAATTACAGCGCAATCGACCTGATCAGGAGGATGTTGCCCTTGTGCTGGCGCGTTATATAACGCTGCAAGAGGGTCCCTCCGCTGGCATTCGGGAGCTTGAAACTTTTATCCGAATCCATCCCACTGCCGCTGACGCCAAAAACCTTCTGGGGCAGCTCCTGTGGGCTGCTGGCAGAAAGGCGGAAGCCGTCCAGGCGAGAACCGAGGCAAAGCAGCTCTATCTCGACCGCAACCGCCAGGGCAGCGCTGCCGCCATGGTGGCCTGGCTGAAGGCGGTCGATCCGCAAGGCCAGTTGAAGCAGCCCCCCAAGGCCGAGGAACCGCCTAAGGCCCTGGCCAAGGTGGAAGAACCGCAGAAGCCCCTGCTGCCGCCTGCCACGCCACCCATCAAGGCTGAGGAAGCGCCGAAGTTTCAGGCCAAGGTGGAAGAGCCAGCGAAGCCATCAATCCAACCCGCCCCGCCGCCCATCAAGGCCGAGGAACCACAGCCCCCCTTGGCCAAGGCTGAAGAGCCACCAAAGCCCACGGCACAGCCTAGAACCCCCGTGCAAATCGCGCCACTTCCGCGCTCGGCCCCCGAGCCCCTGCCTTTTGCGCCGGGCTCCCCCATCATGACGGGCAGCGGCATCGTGCTGGAAGGCGGCAGGCTGATCATCACCAACAAACATGTGATCGAGGGGACGCGGAAACTGGCTGTCCGTAACGGTACGGGTTATGTCCGCATTGCCCGCCTTATCAAGGTTTCCAAGGAAGATGATTTGGCGCTCCTGGAAATCAGCAAGCCCTTTCCCGAGGGGGCCGTGACGCCGTTTGCCGACTTGGTCGATCCGGTTCCGGGGCGTGCCGCCATTGTCATGGGCTTTCCCCTTATCAGCATTCTCGGCGACGAGCAGCCAGCCCTGACAGAGGGCATTGTCGCCAAGACTAGCGGTGTCAGCAACGATCCCAACACGTTTCAAATGACGACAAAGATCAACAAGGGCAATTCCGGCGGTCCCGTGTTTGATAAGCAAGGTCGTTTAATTGGCGTCACCATGGCCAAGATGGACGTTGCCGGGATATTTGAGAAAAGCGGGACTCTGATTGAAGACATCAGTATCGGCATCAAGGCCAGCCGCATTCTGCACTTTCTGGGGAAAGAGCCATCAGACGGGAAAAGAGGTGGAGCAGAAAGAAACCTGGAAGACCTTTATCAAGAAATGCTGCCCCGCGCCGTTCTTGTTGCGGCTCAGAAGTGAGGGCGACAATGAGAATACTGGTCACCCTCGTTTGCTTGTTGCTGGCCCTGCCGTTTTCAGCATCGGCAGACTGGGTGCATGCCGAGGGAAGCTATACGTTCCCACCCGTCATGCCTGAAGCCGAAGCCTGTCAGGCCGCAGAGGACAGAGCCAGGTCCGAGGCGGTTCGCCAGATTACAGGCGAAACCCTCTCCTCCGAAGATGTGATGCGCTGCTCCGAACAAGGCGATGAAGCAGAGTGTGCCCATAATTCCATGGTCTGGACGGCGGTCAGTGGCGATATTCGCGCCATCCGGGGCCGCAAGATTGAGACCGTGCCCGAGGTCGAGGGATATAGAAAGTGCCTAGTTTCGCTGGAAGCGGATGTGCGCGCCGCCGAAGGGCAACCGGACCCAAGCTTCACCATCGGCGTTGGCCTCAACAATTCGGTCTTTCGGGACGGAGAGCCCCTGGTGGTGACCTTGAAGCCAAGTCAGCCCATGGCCGTGCAAATTTTTCAGTGGCTGCCTTACGAGAAAGGCGACGCTCAAATCTCAAGGATTTTCCCCAACCAATTCGATGACGTTAAACATATCGAAAAGCCTATCACCGTGCCCACGACGGCGGGTGCCAAGCGCTACGATCTGAAGGTGGGCTTCCCCATTGGCATGTTGCCGGGGCGCAAAATGGTCGATGAATATTTGATGGTGGTCGCCACAAGGAAGCCAAGGGATCTGCGGGACAATTATTCTCTCGACGAATTTAGAAGACTGCTTTCTGAACTGCCCAGACAGGATAGCCGCATCGTGCGGCGGTCCTACAATATCGTGCGGGGAAGCGAATGATCTCTTCCCGCTCCCTCCTTTCAGCCATTGCCCTTGCCAGCCTGTCGGCTTGCGCATCTCCGCATTACGTCAATAAGGGCGAGGGTGAAACCGGCTTGCTGGGCATCAACGAGGTGTCCTTCCAGGTCCATGAGGCCTATAAAAACGCGGCGCCTGATTGTGTGGCTGTTTTGCCTTTGAAAATTGGAGGCCCGTCTCAGCCCCAAATCAGCGCCGACGATGCGGCCAAGGTCCGTCTCTCCCTCTATGCCCATCTGGCCACGCAGTCAAAAAGGCAGGTTCGGCTTGAGCGTGCTGACCATGTGCTGGCTGAAGTGAAGGACGACCGCAAGGCGCTTGGCGAGCGGCTGAAATGCAATGCTGCAATCGAGGGAGAAGTCACCGAGTATGGCTCGATGTTCCTTGGAGTCTATTCGCGGGTGGCTGTGGGCGTTGACCTTAGAATGATCAGAACAGCCGACGGTGCTTTGCTGTGGGAAGGCAAGCATGTCGCGGCAAGCCATGGCGGCAACATCCCCATGGACCCGGTTGGCGTTGCCATGAGCGTCGTGGATGCGGTCTCGAACATTCGAGATGAACAGATTCTTCGCGTGACGGACGATCTCACCCGCCGCCTGGTCTCCACCATCCCGGACAACAAGGTGGCCTTCCAGGATGATCCGGCGGCTGAGCCTATCAAAATTATTCGCCTAAGCTCTGCCGAGGCTTTTCTGTTCAGCCTGGAAAAACAGTCGCCGGACGAGCAACAGAAAGCGCTGCTGGAGGCCGTCGCCACACGCCGCTTCGCAGGGGCCGACGGCAAGCTTGTGGTCGATGCCCTGCTGGCGCACGCAGCCGAAAATCCCCAGGCTCAAACGGCGGTGGGAAACTGGCGTCTTGCCGAGGGAGATCATGCCGGTGCCATTATGGCCGCCGACCAGGCCATTACCCTTGCTCCCGAGATGTCTTCCCCTCATTTTCTTAAAGGCCGCGTGCTGATGCTGGACCGCGACTACGGCAGAGCCGAGCCTTCCATCATCAAGGCCGTTGCCCTGGATCGCTCCAATCCCACCTATCTGAATGCGCTGGGAGCGGTCAACGCCGAGAAGGGTGCCTATAATCGCGCCCTTGCCGCTTACAGAATGGCGATTGACGCCAGCCCGGCCAACGGCTTTGCCTGGTACAACACGGGCGTTCTTCACTACAACGCCGGACAGTTGCAGGAAGCCGCCGACGCTTTCTATGGCGCCGGTCTCGCCTATCTCAAAACCGGCGATTACGGCAAGGCCGAACGGGCCCTTGTCGAGCTTCGCGATCTCACCAGGGCCAACATCCCGGTCGAGGCCGAGGTTAAAACCATTCAGGATGCCCTTACCGATCTGACAAGGAGAAAGTCATGAAACTTCGCATTCCCTCATTCGTTCTTGTCGGCGCCACTTTGGCTCTTGCCGCCTGCGCCACGCCGCCTCCCGGTTCACCCGGCTGGACGGCACAGCAGGAGCAGAAGAAGCAGGAGGATCGGGTCGTCACGGTCAAGGATTCGGTCAACGAGGTTCCTTCCTGGTATCTCAGCCCGCCGACGGACGAGTTCTCGATCTACGCCCCCGGCACGGCCACCTCGGCTGATTTGCAGCTTGCCATCGACAAGGCGGTGCTTGGCGCCAAACGCTCGCTGGCCGACCGCATCAACAGCAAGCTGTCCAGCAAGATGAAGGAGTTCCTGTCGGAAAGCGGCGCCGGAGAAAACACCCAGGTGCTGAGCGAGGCCGAGCGGGTAACCTCCAACCTGATTACCGAGGTCAATCTTGCGGGCTACAACATCACCGAGAAGAAGCTGATCTCGGCAGGGCAACAATATCGCGCCTATGTGCTGGCCCAATATCCGCTGGGCAACGCCAATCGAATCCTGGTGGATCAGGTCAAGAAGAATGATATCCTTCAGGGTCGTCTGCGCGCCTCCAAAGCCTTCCAGGAGTTGGAGCAGGAAATCAAGAATGCGCGAGTTGGTGCAGGCCAGGAAGCGGAAAAAACCGTAAAGGCGGAATAAGGCGCTACGAGCAATGATGCCCAGGGATGAATCATGCTGTGGGGAGCAAGCGGCCATGAAGATCATGATGAGAATGGCGCTCGCCGTTATGATTCTCTTGGCGGATGGCATCAACTGTGCCGACGCAGGTCCTATGGAAGATGCAGAAGCTGCATTCAATCGTGGCAACTTTGAAGCTGCAGTTAGAATATGGAAACCTTTAGCCGATCAGGGGAATGCTACTGCGCAGTACAGGTTGGCGGAGGCGTATTCTGAAGGCAAAGGTGTCGCCAAGGACGGTGCCGAGGCCGCGCGCTGGCTTCGCAAGTCCGCTGATCATGGGGATGCCGGTAGCCAATACGCCACGGGCTATTTTTTCTCAACTGGCTTGTTAGTTCCCCAAGACGACGCCGAGGCCGTGCGCTGGTATCGCAAGTCAGCTGATCAGGGGTATAAATATGGACAATTAGCACTTGGTTACTGCTATGAAGAAGGCAAGGGCGTTCCCCAAGACTACGCCGAGGCCGTGCGTTGGTTTCGCAAGGCCGCAGATCAGGGGGATGCCCACGGACAAGATAGACTGGGCCTTTCGTACGAAACAGGCAGAGGTGTCGCTCGGAATTATGCCGAAGCCGTTCGCTTGTATCGCAAGGCCGCAGATCAGGGGAATTCCAATGCACAATTAAGACTGGGTAACATGTACCGCCAGGGCAAAGGCGTAACGCGAGACCTCACAACGGCATATATGTGGTTTGCTCTTGCTGCATCTGAAAATGACGAACCTTCCAACGACGCCAGAGAAAGTCTGGAGCGTCTAGAAATGATTTTAACACCTCAGCAGGTGGCTCACGCGCAGGATTTGGCAAGGCAATGGAAATCGAAAGGGCTGTCGACAGAATCACAACAGACAACGGCTCCAGGTGCGCCGGCAACAAAATCAGCAGCTTCGGCTGCGAAAGCAGCCCCCCCTCCGAAATCGTCATCAGCAGAAAGTGCCGTACCGACTCCGCGTGAAGGAATTGTGTTACGCATTGACGAGAAAACAACTCCGAAATTGCTTCCAAGTGAGCCTCCAGCAGTTACCATAAAATCTGTTCCCACCACCACCTCGCAGACCATTGACATTGCCGGGAAGGTTTCCAGCAAAGGGCGTATCACCTCGCTTGCTGTGGATGGTGCAGACATTGCCATCAAACCTGACGGATCATTCTCGGTTCGTAGGGGCGTTCCCCTTGGTGACAGTGAAATCAGATTGGCCGCGACTGATGAATGGGGACAGACCAGCGAGACACGGGTCAAGGTAACGCGCGTTGCCGCTTCAACGGAAACCACGTTGGCTTCACTCTCTCCTGGCCGCTTGCACGGCAAGCCCCGCCCCAACGCCATTGCTCTGATCATCGGCATCGAGCAGTACAAGAGCGTTCCGCCTGCCGAGTTTGCCGAGAACGATGCCCGCTTCTTTTATGACTACGCCGTCAATGCGCTGGGTGTTCCGGCGACACGGGTTAAACTATTGACCGGTGCTGGCGCCCAGCGAGTGGATGTCGAGGCGGCCATCCTGACATGGCTGAAACCCCAGGTTCTCAAAGGCCAGTCGGATGTTTTCGTCTTCTTCTCCGGTCATGGCCTTGCTTCCGATGATGGGAAGGATTTGTACCTGTTGCCTCACGATGGCAATCGCGCTTTGCTGGACCGTTCGGCTCTGCGCCGCAAGGAACTGATCGACATGATCGTGGACAGCGGCGCCAAGTCGGCCACCTTCTTCCTTGATACCTGTTATTCCGGTGGAACGCGGGGCAAGGAGACCTTGGTGGCCTCGGCCCGCCCCATCATGGTGAAAGCCAAAGACGAAGCCGTGCCAGCCAATGTCACGATTCTGGCAGCCGCCGGAAATGATCAGCTTTCCAGTTCGCTCACCAAAGCCAAGCACGGGCTGTTTAGCTATTTCCTGATGAAGGGGCTGGAAGGTGACGCCGCGGGTGCTGATCGCACCATCACAGCGGCCAAATTGGAAGCCTATCTCGCCGCGCGCATTCCGCAAGAAGCCGCCAAACTTGGCCGCACCCAAACCCCGCAATTGATCGGAGACGGCAACAGGGTGATAGCGTCATGGTAGCTTCTCCCTTACTTCGAATATTAATCCAATTCATTATTGCTTTTCTTTTTTCAGGATGTGCTTCTCAAAGTGGAAGCAAAGGCTTGTCGCCTGGAGATGATGCGCGTTTTGTTATAACCAATGGCAACTCAAGGCTATTTGTGTTTTTTTATAACGAAAATCAATGGACGGGGACCAAGGCACTGGATATATGGGGAACAGGATTTAGTGTATATGTTGATGGCACTGTTGCTGGCTCAATAAAAGCCGACCAGTTTTTAGACATTGAACTGGCACCAGGAAATTACTCTGTAAGTGCAACACAAAAAATGGGGCTTATTCCTAATAAGGACAACCACAATCCTGAAAATTGGCTTTCTATTGATTTTGTAAAAAACAAAACGGAGTATGTTGTAATCCACAATTATGTGGGCCGCGTTGTTATAGAGCATGCAACTGAGCAATTTGCAAAAAGTGCCATAATAAATCGTGACCAAGCGCTGGGGGTTATCGGCTACAACATTAAACCAAAACAAAGTGCATTTGCACAAGCTGGCAAATTCAAAGATGTAGATCAAGTTCAGTCCATTAGTCAGCTTCCGCCAGCTCCCTCACAGCAAGTCACCAAAGCGGCACTCCCTCAGAAAACGCATCCAAGTGAGCCCCCAACAGTTTCCATAAAATCTGTTCCCACCACCACCTCGCAAACCATCGACATTGCCGGGAAAGTTTCCAGCAAGGGGAGAATTACGGCCCTTACCGTTGATGGCACGGATGTCGCTGTCAAATCAGACGGGATCTTCTCGGTTCGCAGAGGGATACCGCTTGGTGATAGCGAAATCAAATTGACGGCAACGGACGAATGGGGCCAGACCAGCGAAACGCGGGTCAAGGTGTCGCGCCTAGCGGCTCCAACAGAGACGACTTTGGCTACGCTGGCCCCCAGCCGTATGCACGGCAAGCCCCGGCCCAATGCCATCGCCCTGATCATTGGCATTGAGCAGTACAAAAGCGTCCCCCCTGCCGAGTTTGCCGAGAACGATGCCCGCTTCTTTTACGACTACGCCGTCAATGCGTTGGGTGTTCCGGCATCGCGGGTCAAACTTCTGACCGGTGCGAATGCTCAGAGGGTGGACGTGGAAGCAGCCATTCTGACTTGGCTGAAGCCGCAGGTTCTTAAAGGTCAGTCTGATGTATTTGTTTTCTTCTCCGGCCATGGCCTTGCTTCCGATGATGGGCGTGATTTGTACCTGTTGCCCCACGATGGCAATCGCGCATTGCTGGATCGTTCGGCCTTGCGCCGCAAGGAACTTATCGACATGATCGTGGACAGCGGGGCCAAGTCGGCCACCTTCTTCCTCGACACCTGCTATTCCGGAGGAACACGGGGCAAGGAGACATTGGTTGCCTCGGCCCGCCCCATCATGGTGAAAGCGAAGGACGAGGCAGTGCCCGCCAATGTCACGATCTTGGCAGCAGCCGGGAACGACCAGCTTTCCAGTTCGCTCACCCAAGCCAAGCACGGCTTGTTTAGCTATTTCCTGATGAAGGGGCTGGAAGGCGAGGCCGCTGGTGCCGATCGCACCATCACAGCGGCAAAGCTCGAAGCTTATCTTGCCGCGCGCATACCGCAAGAAGCCGCCAAGCTGGGGCGCACTCAGACGCCGCAATTGATCGGGGATGGCAGCCGGGTGATAGCGTCATGGTGAAATTTAGTAGGAACAACCCGGAGCACTTTTCCATGGCACTTCATGAAGCTGGGCATGCTGTTATTGCGCGGCACTTTGGCAAAAATATTTGTGATGTGTGCCTATACGAAGTAGAAGGCCTGTATCATGGGAAAACGACAGCCAGTTTACCCCAGCAGCAAGAGCTCATTACGGAATCTGAATCAGTAATTGTGCTTGCTGGGTTTGCGGCAGAGCAGCATTACAATCCAAAAGGATTTATTTTTGACAAAGATTTTCTGAAAAGCGGCTGTAAAAAATATGCTTCAGATCGCAAATCCCTCGACAAGCTTCTACAGAAGCTATGTGAGAGCGAAATCGTAAATAATCCTGATGATGATTGCATTCTTGATAGAGCGGCAGCACCTCTATTTGATGAGGCCAAGAGACTTGTCGCTACGCCTTCGCACTGGCGAGCCATTGAATCATTGGCCGAAAAATTATGCGTGTCACTGCACGTTACTGGGAAGATTGCCATGGAAACAATTGACGTAATTTTTTTAACTGACAATGAGACGGTGGGTAAAGAAGAATCTGCGGGGCGGCAGGCAGCAGAGCTAACGCAACATGCACCTTGATGCTTCAACTGACTGTCGATGGAAAGAGGAACTCATCATGCCTGGCTCGATCGTAAACGCGGCACTGGTCTGCAATCAGTCTGCCTATAGGGTGCTGAGTTTACTCTTACTTCTCCTTTCCCTTTGCTCATGCGCAGCAACAGTCAAGCCAGAGGACGTCGCAAATTTTAGGGCCAAGGACGGGAAAAGTCGCATCTATTTTTTTTACCATAGCGACAACCCTCTTTTTGGATCTAAGACAGTAACTGGAGACTTTCGAAATCAAGCTCACTTTCAGTTCATCGTTAATGGAATTGATGCTGGTAAAATAGCTTCTGATGAATATCTCGATCTTGAGGTTATGCCAGGCACCTACGCTCTTAGCACGATTCCTGTTGGAACAAGCGAAAGATATGGCCCTATCAATATTTCAATAAAGCCAAATCAATCTATTTATGTCGCACTCTCCGATGTTGTTTATTATACTGTAACGCGGACCATTCGTGTTGCTCCGCCAAATCAAGCAGCCGAGGAATTTGCAATTAGTAATTTAATGAACCGGAAAAGGGTTCTTGGCGAAGATGTTGTGGCAATCCTACAAAGAAACCGGGGTTCTGAATCTCAACGAGCTGCCGGTCAGATTAAGTCCACTGCAAGCTCACCGTTGGAAAATCCCTTACCTCTAACGACCAAAGCGACACTCACTCAGAAAACGCATCCAAGTGAGCCCCCAGCAGTTTCCATAAAATCTGTTCCCACCACCACGCAGCAAGCCATCGACATTGCCGGGAAGGTTTCCAGCAAAGGGCGTATCACCTCGCTTGTTGTGGACGGCACGGATGTCGCCATCAAATCAGACGGGACCTTCTTGGTTCGCAGAGGCATTCCGCTGGGCGATAGCGAAATCAGATTGTCGGCGACGGACGAATGGGGCCAAACCAGCGAAACGCGGGTCAAGGTGTCGCGCCTGGCGGCTTCCACGGAAACGACTTTGGCTTCGCTGGCCCCCAGTCGTATGCACGGCAAATCCCGGCCCAACGCCATCGCCCTGGTCATCGGGATCGAGCAGTACAAAAGCGTCCCCCCGGCTGAGTTTGCCGAGAATGACGCCCGTTTCTTTTACGACTACGCCGTCAATGCGCTGGGCGTTCCGGCGTCACGGGTCAAACTGTTGACCGGTGCTGGCGCCCAGCGAGTGGATGTCGAGGCGGCCATCCTGACATGGCTGAAACCCCAAATTCTCAAAGGCCAGTCGGATGTTTTTGTTTTCTTCTCCGGCCATGGCCTTGCCTCCGATGACGGGCGTGATTTGTATCTGCTGCCCCATGACGGCAATCGCGCCCTGCTTGATCGTTCCGCCCTGCGCCGCAAGGAACTGATCGACATGATCGTGGACAGCGGGGCCAAGTCGGCCACCTTCTTCCTCGATACCTGTTATTCAGGTGGCACCAGAGGCAAGCAGACCTTGGTGGCCTCGGCCCGCCCCATCATGGTGAAAGCCAAAGACGAAGCCGTGCCAGCCAATGTCACGATTCTTGCCGCAGCCGGGAACGATCAGCTTTCCAGTTCACTTACTCAGACCAAGCACGGCTTGTTTAGCTATTTCCTGATGAAGGGGTTGGAAGGCGAGGCCGCTGGTGACGATCGCACCATCACAGCGGCCAAGCTCGAAGCCTATCTTGCCGCGCGCATACCGCAAGAAGCCGCCAAGCTGGGCCGGACTCAGACGCCGCAATTGATCGGTGATGGCAGCCGGGTGATCGCGTCATGGTGAATAATTCTGATTAACTCGGAATTCCAGCCGTCAAAAACGATTCAGCGTCCGTCTAATCTTACGACCTGAAGCCTCTTTTCGTCTGAAGACGAAGGTTTAAATCCAAAGCAGGGACAATTGATGAAGGTTATCAGCAATGCATGGATCCCGTAGTTTCAAAAAGGCCGGATTAAAATGAGTGAGGATTTTTTTGATCAAATTGAGGCACAAAAAAAATTAGCTGTGGGGGATTTTGAGAAAGTTCTAAGAGGATTAGTTGTTGCGGTTAGTAACCAGCGAGGCCTTTCTCTAGCTGGAGCTGCATCGCAAGCCTGCATAGCTGCTGCAAATATCTATGGACGTTACAGTGGTGGAGACAGCAAGGAATTTGTTCTGCTTTTGAGGTGGATGGCAGACGAGATTGAAAAGCCAATGACAGAGCCGGACGATGACCATATCGAATATGATTGAGCGTGCCCCCACATGAAAATAACGCACCCATTATTGGCAATTTCCCTCTTGGCCTGCCTAATAACCTCAGGAACCCAGGCGGCCGATCGTCTGGCTGGACCGATTGCGGCCGAGGTCATTCGCGCCGTGGACGGCGACACGCTTCGAGTACGCTCCCATATCTGGCTAGGGCAGTATGTGGAGACTTCGGTCAGAATCGATGGGATTGATGCTCCGGAACTGAAAGCCCGGTGCCCGGAAGAACGAACCAAAGCCGTGGCGGCGCAGGAAACCCTCGCCCGCCTTGAAGGTAAAACCATCATGCTCAAGAATATCCTTGCTGACAAATATGGCGGTCGCGTGCGAGCTTCCGTGCTTGAGGATAACGGTGCAGACATAGCTTCTGAGCTGATCCGGAAAGGTCTGGCGCGCCCATACCATGGCGACAAACGCCAATCTTGGTGCCAGTAAAATGTCTCCTTAGGGCCAGTCAACATATTCAGAAGGTGGCCAACAAAATTTAACTATGAGGAACAAAAGATGAGAGTTGAAAATGATTTACCTCACAATGAAAATGAGGGTTGTCCGCATGTTGAGGATCAGAATTTAGGAGTAGACGTCCAAAGCTTCAGCAACGTTGAAGCCGAGCAGGCGCTTCTTGGCGCTATCATGCGTAACCACAGCGTATTTGAAAGCTTATCGGAGTTTCTTGAGGCTCGTTGCTTTTCGATCAAAATACATCAGGAGATTTATGAGGGAATTGCAAAGCTGCTTGAGCGCGGGCTGCTGCCAAACATGGTAAATCTGAAATCTCACTTTGAATCTAACGAATTATTTGCTGAGGTGGGGGCCCATCAATACCTGGATAAACTTTTTGATTCTGGTGGCATCATTTCTGATGCTCGTGAATACGCCAAGCTGCTTAACGATCTTTACCTTCGCCGTAAGCTAATTGAATTTTGCAACAAAACGCTCCGAGAAGCATTTTCTGTTGGCCTGTCAGTGTCTGCAATCGAGTTAATTGAGCACGCGGAACAAAATATTTTTGAGTTAGCGGCGGTGAGTGACGACAACACAAGCCAAAAAGATTTTAATCACGCAGCAAGCATGTCTATCAACTTGGCAGAGGCTGCCTATCGACGTGGAGGAAAGCCTTCTGGGGTATCAACAGGTTTTGTCGAATTAGATTGCAAGCTGGGAGGATTGCACCCTTCTGAACTTGTTGTTCTAGCAGGAAGACCCGGCATGGGAAGAACGGCGATTGCTACCAATATTGCTTTTAACGCAGCGAATGCTTACAGCGAACGCGCTGATGAGTCTGGGCGCAAAATTGTAACTGATGGCGCTGTTGTCGCGTTTTTTTCATTAAAAATGAGAGCCGAAAACTTGGCAGCTCGCATCTTGTCTGAACGGACCGGCATTCCGTTTGACAAAATTCATAAAGGTCAATTGCATAGTGATGACTTTATTTCGCTGATTCAGGCAGGCCAGGATTTGCAAAAGCTAAAATTGATAATTGATGATTCTCCCGCCCTCACAGTTTCATCACTGCGCACAAAGGCACGAAGGTTGGCCCGCATCCATGGGCTGGGATTAATCGTCATTGACGACCTTCAATCATTGAGGGCCTCTGCGCTGTCACGCATGGAAAAGCGAAGCCAGGAAATCGGCGCCATTACAAAAGACTTGAAAGCACTAGCCATGGAACTCAATGTTCCGGTGCTGGCACTTTCACAGTTGTCGCGCGCTGTTGAACAGCGGGAGAACAAGCACCCACAATTGGCAGACTTTTCTGAATCTGGATCTATCGAGCAAGATGCAGATGTGGTGCTGTTTGTTTTCCGAGAACAGAATTATTGGCAACAGTTAGAGCCTACGCGCCGCCGTAACGAGCCAGAAGGAAAGTTTTGGGATCGCCACAAGTGTTATATGAAACGCCTTGAAGAAGTGTGGAATAGCGCTGAAATTATTATAGCAAAGAACGGCAACGGACCAACTGGTGCTGTGCGCCTATTTTTTGACTTTAATACGCTTAAGTTCAGCGATTTTACTGAGTCGTAATTTTTTTCACGAACATCTGCTCGCTAATCATAGGGATGTGATTCTGAAGTTGGGGGGCTGATATGCACAGCCATTACCGTCGTCATTGGCTGTAGCTGTGACAGCTTGCGCAAGGGCAGCAGCAAACTGTCTTTTCTGCAATGTGGAAAGGATGTGGGGGATACTTGGAAATAACTAGGAGACAAGCTGTTGGTGCATTCGTCGGGCTCGCCATCGGAGACGCTGTGGGCGCACCGGTAGAGTTCTGCGACCGAGGAACCTTTCCACCTGTGACTGGGATGTTAGGAGGTGGTCGATTTCGATTAGCAGCCGGGCAGTGGACCGACGACACATCCATGGCCATCTGCCTTGCGGAAAGCCTGCTCATCGATCCAGCCCTCGACCCAGCCGACCTCATGCACCGCTTTTCGCAATGGGTTGAGCATGGAACCAACTCTTCGACGGGTAGGTGCTTCGGAGTGGGGCGGACAACGCTGCAAGCAATCGGCAGGTTCAGGCGTACTGGCAACCCGATAGCGGGCGACGATAATCCAAAAGCGGCAGGCAACGGTTCGATCATGCGCCTCGCCCCCGTGGCCGTCTGCAGATGG
>CACUVI010000006.1 GCA_902725215.1 Rhodospirillaceae bacterium LM-1
AGCTTTCATCTGGTGGATGGGAGCCTTCTTTACCGCTTATTCTGGCTGCTTGGTGGGAAACAACTGACGAGCAAAAGCAGGAACGGCTCATCTCTCATATTCACTGGGCTGAAAAGCATGGTGTGCTCGGTGACGTTGAAGCCTTCATAAAGAAGTTGCAAGAATCTGATTGGCATCACAGGGGGGACTAACATGGTCACGGCATCTCGCGTTCGCTACATCAAGCTGGGCCAAGGTGGTATATGGGAGAGCGAGTGCTTCGAAAAAGGCATTATTCGTTTGGGATTCAGAACTGAAACGCATTTTGATATTTGCAAGAATGGCGATTGGGAAGCCCTTACTGAGAAATTCCATGCCTCAGGGAGAACAAAAGGCGTAGCTACAAATTTTAGCAATCAAGTGAAGGCCTTCTTTGAAGATGATGGGATTCTTTGGATAACATTTTCTCACAATAAACTTAGGTGGGCGTTTGCAGATAAGGATGAACCAATCGCTTGCCATCACGATAAAGACGGCACCTTTCGCAAGGTAAAAATCCGTTGGAACGATAGCGACATAAATGACAAGCCATTACATATGGATGACATCTCTGGCCGAATTACGCGGCTAGCTGCTTTTCGAGGGGCCAGTTCAGAAATTAGAGATAAGGAGGATATAGAATACATTATCCGTCGGATTAACGGCATGCGATTTCAAGCGGCTGGGGAGGCAAAAGAATTATGCCACGCTTTGTGCGGCAAAATTGTTTTGATGATGCGAAAGCTGACCCCAAAGGATTTTGAGCTGCTTGTTGATCTTGTATTCTCTGGCAGTGGCTGGCGCAGGCAAAGCGTTGTCGGAGAAACACAGAAAACTGTCGATATGGTGCTTCAGCTTCCAACCACGGGGGAACGCGCTTTTGTTCAGGTGAAGAGCAGCGCCAACCAGACTAATTTCAATGAGGAATACCTGGAAGCATTTCAGAATATGAAGCAGTTTGGGCGCATGTTCTTCGTTTATCACACAGTTGATGGCAAGGAAAATCCCCCAAGAGAAATTTCTTGTGCAGACCCCAGCGTAACGATAATTGGCCCTGAGAAGTTTGCACAAATGGTGCTTGATGCAGGTCTAACAAGCTGGCTTATAAATCGGGTTTCGTGAATAGTTCAATCCTGCAAGGACAGGGGAGCGTCGTACTTATGCCAGTTTGGACCCTTAAATCATGCTTCGAGCACTTTGGCGCGAAACAGAAGAATCAGCGATGGAGTTGGTCAGGCCGATCTGACGATGGCGCCATTGTAGTGGTAACGCTATGGAAGGATATCTTGAAAGTTAGTAATGGCGTTGCCGAATACGATGCTTTTGGACATGATGCAGAAAAATGGATCGATAAGGTTGGAAATCGTGAGAGATTGGATAATCTGAAGTGGGCACTTTCTCATTGCGACGGCATTTTCAGGGGGATTATTACAGTCGCAAGGGATACCGAGACCCGACCGCGTGAGATTCAGGAATGCTTTCCATACCAGGCCCGGATGAAGATTCATGCACTCAACGAGGCAACTGGAGAATTCAAGGCGTGTAGCATTAGTGTCTGAGATTCTGGCTTTCCCGAGGCGTATGTTGCATGCCCGAATCTGACACATAGACCTGCCTAAATGACGATGTCCTATCAGCAAGGGGGTTCGTCATGGTTCGCATACATCGTCTTCTGCCCACACTCGCTCTTGGCCTGGCTCTGCCCGGCTGCGCCAGCATCGTCAGCGACAACAATTCCGGCACCTATATCGAGACCGATCCCGAAAAGGCCCGTTGCGAACTGCACGGCCAGGATTTCACGCGCGTGGTCGAAACGCCCAACAGCGTCATGCTGCCGTCGTCAGCGGCCCCTGTCACCATCGCCTGCAAGGCCAGTGGCTACAAGAACACGACGGCGGTTCTGGACACCAAGCTGGATGGCTGGATTTTCGGCAATCTTCTGTTTGGCGGCATCATCGGTGTCGCCGTTGATGCCGCGCGCGGCGCCGGGCAGAAATTTCCGCCGCGTTTCTCCCTGGTGCTGGAGCCCGAGCGGTTCAAAAGCCTCACCGACCGCGATCTCTATTACGATGGAAGACGCAAGGCCGTTGAGGACAAGTGGACGCGCATCATGACCGACCTGCAAACCCAATGCGGCTCTGGCGTGCCTGCGGGCCGACCAGATTGCGCCCAGGGTCTCGACCAGGCCAAATCCGAACGAGACAAGGAATTTGCCCAGATCGAGGACAAACGGTCGAAAGCGAAGGTAGGGGGATGAGCAATCCCCCTATCAGCCATGTCCGTGGAAAGTTATGATGCCCCATGCCTCGTGATGCGCCATACCTCACCAAGTCTCGCTATGTACAGGGATTGACATGCCCGAAATGGCTGTGGCTGGGCTGGCATGAGCCTGCGCCCTATGCCGAGCCCGAGCCGGGCTCTGCGGCCTATGTCGGTATCGAGGTGGGCAAGAAGGCGCATCTGCTCTTTCCTAGCGGCGTGCTGATCGATTTCGCGCCATGGCAGCATGCCGAGGCCGTCAAACGCACAAGCGATCTGATGGTCGATCCAGCGGTTCTGGCAATCTTCGAGGCGGCACTTGAATATCAGGGCATTCGTATTCGCGTTGATGTCCTGGAGCGTTTGCCGGGCGGCGGCTGGGGTATCCGCGAAGTCAAATCAAGCGGCAGTGTGAAGGACGACTACATTCACGACCTAGCCGTTCAAGTCTATGTCCTCTCCGGCTGCGGGCTTGACCTGCGCTCGATCGAGCTTGTGCATATCGACACGTCTTATGTACGTGGTGCTGGCGAGATCGACTGGGCAGCCTATTTCGCCCGCGAGGATCTGTCTGAAACCGTGAACGCCCTTCTGCCCGACATTCCCGGGCAAGCGGCCGAGCTGTTCGATATCCTGGCGCGCTCAACGCATCCGGATATTGCGCCCGGCAAGCACTGCCCGGATTATTGCCCCTTCTGGGATCGTTGCACTAAGGATAAGCCCGAGGATTGGGTTCTTCATCTGCCCCGCATAACGGGGCAGCAGCTTGAAAAACTGTCCGCTCAGGGCATCGAGAGCATTCGCGCCATTCCCGACAGTTTTGAATTGAACGAAACGCAGGCCAGGGTGAGAACTGTTCTGAAGAACGGCAAGCCCTGGGTCTCGCCGGACCTTAGGAAGGCGCTTCGATTATTCGGCCCGCCAGCCGTCTATCTCGACTTTGAAACCGTGGGACCGGCGATTCCGCTGTACGAGGGAACGCGACCTTTCCAGGCCTTGCCGTTTCAATGGTCGCTGCATCGGCTGGACGCCAAAGGCAATCTGACGCATGAGGAGTTCCTGGCGAAGGGGGATGTTGATCCCAGGCGGGCCTTCACCGAAGCCTTGATCGCGGCGCTCGATGGCTCAGACGAGCCGATTGTCGTCTACTCATCGTTCGAGCATCGCATCATCCGCGAAATGGCGTCGCTCTTTCCGGAACATGCCAAGGCGCTAGATCGGATTGCCAAGCGGCTGGTCGACCTGCTGCCAGTCGTGCGCGCACATGTCTATTTTCCGGAATTCAGCGGCTCGTTTTCGATCAAGAAGGTTGGGCCAGCTCTCGCACCAAATATCGATTATGAAAGTCTTGATGGCATCGCCGACGGCCAGGCCGCCCAAACCGCTTTCGAGCGACTTGCTTCTGGGAACCTTGCGCCCGATGAAGACGCAACCAGTATCCGCGAATCCCTGCTCCGATACTGCGAACTCGACACCTTGGCGATGATCGAGGTTCATAAGTCACTCAAGGAGTTAGCGGCAGACCAGCCAAGCAAAATACACACGAAATAGGCGGCATTGACTGTCATCTTGCGCTTGAAGCCTGTGGGCCAGAATGCCATCATACGCATGGCCGCTTGGGGGCGGCCAGTCAGGGGACCGCATGACCGAGAGTTTCTTTGAACATCCGATTCTGAATTCGCCATACGCGTATCCGGCCCGGCACTGGGAACTGGATGCCAGCGGCCAGCCGACGAACGTCATCGTCGATCATCGGCGCCGTTCGGACCTTATTACCCCCATCCCCAAGGCCAAGAAGCAGCGAGCCTCCAAGGACCAGGGGGAAATGGTGCTGGATGCAGGCGATGGCCTGTCCACGGCCGATCAGGAATACAACCCGACCCCCATCATCAACGAAATCCGCAAGCATGTGGATGATTGGCGCAAGCTGCCCAACCCCGATCAGTGGCAGGTCACGCCGGAAACCGCCCGCCTGCTGCAACATTGGCGGCACCACAACTTCCAGGGCGTTCGCCCCTTTTTCTGTCAGGTCGAAGCGGTCGAGACGATCATTTGGTTGACTGAGGTTGCGCCCAAATTGGGTGCCCGAGTCGCGAAATATTGGGCGCATGTCAAAGGCGCCAACGAACAAGCCAACCCCGAACTATTGCGACAGGCGCTGAAGCTGGCCACGGGGGCTGGCAAGACCACTGTCATGTCGATGCTGATCGCCTGGCAGACCGTGAATGCCGTCCGTCATCCCAGCAGCAAGACCTTTTCGCGCGGTTTTATGATCGTAGCACCCGGCATTACCATCCGTGATCGGCTGCGCGTTCTGCTGCCCAACGACCCCGAAAGCTATTACCGCCACCGCGAGATCGTTCCTGGCGACATGCTGGGCGATGTCGAGCGAGCCAAGATCGTCATCACGAACTACCACGCCTTCAAGCTGCGCGAGCGGCTGAACGTCGCCAAGGGCACCCGTGAAGCCTTGGAAGGTTGGCGCAAGGAAAAGCTGGAAACGCTGGAAACAGAAGGCCAGATGATCCAGCGCGTCATGCCCGAACTGATGGGTATGAAGAATATCGTGGTGCTGAACGACGAGGCGCACCACTGCTACCGTGAAAAACCGTTGACCGAAGCGCAGGAGGCCTTGAAGGGCGAGGAAAAGGAAGAGGCCGAGAAGAACAACGAAGCCGCCCGCCTGTGGATTTCCGGCCTTGAAATGGTCAAGCGCAAGTTGGGTCTGCGCGCAGTCTTCGATCTGTCGGCCACTCCCTTCTTCCTTAACGGCTCGGGCTATGCCGAGGGAACCCTGTTCCCCTGGACGGTCTGCGATTTTTCGCTGATGGATGCCATCGAATGCGGCATCGTGAAGCTGCCCCGCGTGCCGATAGCCGACAATATCCCCGGCGGCGAAATGCCGAAGTTCCGCGATCTTTGGAACTATATCGGCAAGAAGATGCCCAAGAAGGGGCGCGGCAGCGGCAAGCCCGCCGACCCCTTGGCGCTGCCTGCCGAATTGCAAACGGCGCTGGAAGCCCTTTACGGCCACTACGAGAAAACGAATCAAGCCTGGCAAGAGGCTGGCATCAAAGTGCCGCCCGTCTTTATCGTGGTCTGCAACAATACCTCAACCTCGAAGCTGATCCACGATTTCCTCTCGGGATTCGAGCGCTTGAACGACGACGGCTCAACCACGCTCGTCAATGGCCGCTTCGAACTGTTTCGCAATTATGATGGCTATGGCAACCGCTTGGCCCGCCCCAGCACGCTGCTGATTGACAGCGAACAGTTGGAATCCGGCGAGGCGCTGGATAAGAATTTTCACGAAATGGCAGCCGACGAGATCGCTCAGTTCCGACGCGAAATCGTCGAGCGCACTGGCGATATCCGAAAGGCCGAAAACATCAGCGACCAGGACCTGTTGCGCGAGGTCATGAACACGGTCGGCAAGAAGGGCAAGCTGGGCGAGCAGGTGCGCTGTGTGGTCTCGGTCAGCATGTTGACCGAAGGCTGGGATGCCAACACCGTCACCCATATCCTGGGTGTTCGCGCCTTCGGCACCCAGCTTTTGTGCGAGCAGGTGGTGGGCCGTGCGCTTCGCCGCCAATCTTACGATTTGAATGAGGAAGGTCTGTTCAACGTCGAATATGCCGATGTGCTGGGCGTGCCGTTCGATTTCAACGCCAAGCCGGTCGTCGCCCCCGTCGGCAAGCCCAAGGAAACCATCCGCGTTCATGCCGTTCGGCCCGAGCGCGATGCGCTGGAAATCATCTTCCCAAGGGTCGAAGGCTACCGTGTTGAATTACCGGAAGAGCGATTAACCGCCCAGTTCACGCCAGATTCAGTTCTGGAACTCACCCCTGACCTTGTGGGGCCAACCAGCACCACCACGCAAGGCATCGTCGGCGAAGGTGTTGACCTGACGATCGAGCATCTCAACGACATGCGCTCGTCCACCATCCTGTTCCACCTGGCCAAACATCTTCTGTACACCAAGTTTCGCGACCCCGGCGAGGAACCCAAGCTGCATCTGTTCGGGCAGGTCAAGCGCATCGCCAAACAGTGGTTGGACGGCGGCTATCTGCGCTGTACCGGCGGCACCATGCCGGGCATGTTGGTCTACAAGGATATTGCCGACATGGCTGCCGAGCGCATCAAGGCGGCCATTACCCTGGCCCTGGTGGGCGAGAAACCGGTCAAGGCGATCCTCGATCCCTATAACCCCAAGGGATCGAGCGCACATGTCAATTTCACGACCTCGAAGGAATTGCGTTGGCAGACCGACATGCGCAAATGCCAAGTCAACTGGGTGATCTGTGACAGCGACTGGGAAGCCGAATTCTGTCGCGTGGCCGAAGGGCACTCCCGCGTTCTGGCCTATGTGAAGAACCAGAACCTGGGGCTTGAAGTACCGTACCTCAAGGGCTCGACCCCCCACAAATATCTGCCCGACTTTATCCTGCGCATAGATGATGGGCAGCCCGATCCCTTGAACCTGATCGTCGAGATCAAGGGCTATCGGCGAGAGGACGCCAAGGAAAAAGCCAACACCATGCAGGCCTATTGGGTGCCGGGCGTCAACAATCTGGGCAAGTTCGGCCGCTGGGCCTTCGCCGAGTTCACGGCGGTCTACGAGATCGAGCAGAAGTTCGACGCGTTGGTGGCGGGTTTTGTATCAGGAGAAAGCAAGCCATGAAGGCAGAGATCGTTCATCAACTGACGGAAAGTTTCGAGGGTCACGCTCAGCAGACCGAATCGGGGGTGGAATACTGGTTAGCCCGCGATCTACAGTTCCTTCTTGGCTATACAAAATGGGATAATTTTCAAGGCGTTATATCGAAAGCTAAAACTGCTTGCGAGGTTTCAGGTCATGACGTCCAGGACCATTTTGCCGATGTCGGGAAAATGGTCGAACTCGGTTCGGGCGCTAGGCGCGAGATCGACGACATCATGCTGACGCGCTTTGCCTGTTATCTGATTGCTCAGAATGGCGATCCGGCAAAATCCGAAATCGCCTTTGCTCAGACTTATTTTGCTATTCAGACGCGCAAGGCAGAGATGATCGAGCAGCGTCTGCTGGAAGTGGAGCGGATCGCCGCCCGTCGCAAGCTAAGCGAAACGGAAAAGGAACTTTCCAGCGTAATTTATGAACAGACTGGCGGCAACCACGACTTTGCGCTGATTCGCAGCAATGGTGATCGGGCACTTTTTGGGAAATCGACGCAGGCCATGAAGGCGCAATGGAAAGTGCCTCCTACGCGTCCTTTGGCCGATTTCGCGCCGACGATCATTCTGAAGGCCAAGGACTTCGCCACGGAAATCACGATCTTCAACGCCCAGGCCCATGCGATGAAAAGCGAGAGCTCCATCTCGGCTGAACATGTAACCAATAATCAGGCCGTGCGAAAGACCTTGCTTGATCGCGGCATCCGTCCGGAGAGCCTTCAGCCTGCGGAAGACATCAAGAAGGTCGAGCGGCGCGTTATATCGGAAGAACGAAAATCTCTTGCCAAGCCCGAAGGGCTGGAGGACTGATTCCAATGCCCAAGAAGCCCATTGACGTCGAGGCGTTGAAGCACAAGGAAGCGAAGCGGCGCAATATTCCGACGGCGGAATTCCAGTCGGTGATGGCCGAGGAGGAAAAGTCGCCCATCCGTCTGGCTTATAAACGACGCAACCGCGATCTCGATCCGCAACTGGTGTGGCGCGGCAAAGATGAACAAGACTGGTCCGATCTGGTGGTGCAGGCCCCGCCTCTGTATATCCAGGAAAAGGTGCATCCCAAGGTTCTGATCGAGGATTTGAAGCGCGAAACAAAGGAACGCGCCAAAGAGAAAGTGGGCGCCACGGTCGATCTGTTTGCCGATTTCAACGGCTATCCGGATAAAGAGGCGGCGACCGAGTTCTATCAGCACGACATCAACTGGAACAATCGCATGATCCTGGGCGACTCGCTCTCGGTCATGGCCAGCCTGGCCGAGCGTGAAGGCTTGCGTGGCCAGGTGCAATGCATCTATTTCGATCCGCCCTATGGCATTAAATTCAATTCCAATTTCCAGTGGTCGACCACCAGCCGCGACGTCAAGGACGGCAACAGAGAACATGTCACCCGCGAGCCCGAGCAGGTGCGCGCCTTTCGCGACACCTGGCGCGACGGCATCCACTCGTATCTCACCTATTTGCGCGACCGCCTGACCGTGGCGCGCGATCTGCTCTCGGACTCCGGCTCGATCTTCGTGCAGATCGGCGACGAGAATGTCCATCGCGTGCGGGCGCTGATGGATGAGGTGTTTGGGGAGGGTAATGCTGTCTCGATGATTTCTGTTGCAAAGACAATGGGTGCGACATCTAGATATTTGCCCAGCACTTCAGATTACATTCTTTGGTATTCGCGAAACAGCTCAAGCCTAAAATATAGATCACTCTTCCAACAAAAAAAGCTTGGTGAAGAGGGAACTGAAAAATATTCTCATAAAGAAGATGACGTTGGACGGCATCATCCTCTGTCCCTAGAAGAGCGTAAAGGTCTTATAAAATTAGATGGTGCAATGCGCCCCTTTCTATACGAGGACGCAACATCACAAACTGGTGGAGAAAGCACGCGATTTGAAGTTTCTTTGAAAGGACTTTCATTCAGGCCTTCAAAGAGCAGAGGATGGCGCACCAGTGAAAATGGTATTCTCAGACTTCGTAGAGCCGACAGACTTTTGGCTCACGAGAAGGTTTTGATGTTCAAGCGTTTTCTTGGAGACTTTTCCGCAAACCAACTCAATAACACCTGGTCAGACACATCATCTGGTTCAAGCACTGCTGACCCAAAAGTTTACGTTGTTCAAACCCGAGCAAGTATTGTTGAACGCTGCATTCTGATGGCGACCGACCCTGGTGATCTGGTGCTTGATCCCACTTGCGGCTCGGGCACCACGGCCTATGTCGCCGAGCAATGGGGGCGGCGCTGGATCACCATCGACACCTCGCGGGTTTCACTGGCCTTGGCCCGTGCCCGCATCATGGGGGCGCGTTATCCCTTCTACCTTCTGGCCGATTCACCTGAGGGCCAGCGCAAGGAAGGTGACGTCACCCGCACGGTGCCCAAGGAAATGCCGACGCGCGGCGACATCCGCCAGGGCTTTGTGTATGAGCGGGTACCCCACATCACCCTGAAATCCATCGCCAACAATGCCGAGATCGACGTCATCTGGGACAAGTGGCAGGACAAGCTGGAACCACTTCGCGCCGAATTGAACAAGGCGCTGGGGCGCACAGCACCTTCTTCATCCGTCATGGCCGGGCTTGACCCGGCCATCCACGTGGACCCCCGGGTCAAGCCCGGGGGTGACGATAAAAAGCTGAAGGCCTGGCAGGAATGGGAAATCCCGCGCGAGGCTGAGAAGGCCTGGCCCGATGCCGCCAAGAAAGCCCATGCCGCTTGGTGGGAAGCCCGCATTGCAAGGCAGAAGGAAATTGACGCTTCGATCGCTGCCAAGGCCGAGTTCGAATATCTCTACGACAAGCCCTATCCCGACAACACCAAGGTGCGGGTGGCTGGCCCCTTCACGGTGGAAAGCTTATCTCCGCATCGCGTGCTGGCGACCGGCCAGGACGACGAACTGATCGACGAGCTTGAAGCAGAGGAAGGCAAGCGCAAGGCCCAGCGTGACGAGACCGACTTCGCCCAGATGATCCTGGAGAATCTAAAGGCCGCCGGGGTTCAGCAGGCGCACAAGCAAGATAAGATCACCTTTACCTCGCTCACCGGCTGGCCGGGCGATTTCATCGGCGCCGAAGGTCGCTTTATGGAGGGCGATAAGGAAAAGCGAGCGGGCATTCTGATCGGGCCTGAGTTCGGCACCGTGTCGCGCCCCGATCTGGTGGCTGCGGCGCGTGAGGCTGGCGATGCCGGTTTCGATGTGCTGATCGCCTGCGCATTCAATTACGACGCCCATTCGGCCGAGTTCGATAAGCTGGGCCGTATTCCGGTGTTGAAGGCCCGCATGAATCCCGACCTGCATATGGGGGGTGACTTGAAGACCACGGGGGCGGGCAATCTGTTCGTGGTGTTCGGCGAACCCGATATCGAGATCGTGAAACGCGATGACAAGCGGATTCAGGTGAAGATCAAGGGGGTGGATGTCTTCCATCCCTCGACCGGCGAGATTGAATCGGGCGGGCCCGACACCATCGCCGTCTGGTTTATCGACACCGACTATAACGAGGAAAGCTTCTTCGTCCGCCACGCCTATTTCCTGGGGGCCAACGATCCCTATAAGGCGTTGAAGACGACGCTGAAAGCCGAGATCGACGCCGAGGCCTGGGAAAGCCTGTACAGCGACACCTCGCGCCCCTTCGAGAAACCTTCGTCCGGGCGCATCGCCGTCAAGGTCATCAACCACCTCGGCGACGAGGTGATGAAAGTGTTCGGGGTGGGGTGAGGATGTTTGATCTTTATCCTGACATCACAAAAGAGCGCGTTGAAAAGCTGCATGCGCTAACGCCCAAGCGCATTTCATTTGCCTATGCGAACAAGGAGCAGCCGAGAAGATCTAGCTCCCCGTATATTGGTATCTTTACCGTTTCATTCGTTGAAACCATAGGGCTGCTTTTTAATGCAGAGACAGGTCTTGATCTCTACTACAGTCCGAAAAATTCGAAATTCATTCACTCATTTAAATCCGAAAACGATTTTTTGTTAGTTTCTGATTGGGTCCGTCGCCAAGGCACCCGCCATTTTCTGCGCGATTGCCTGGAACTGTCCGTCGCCCTCGATCAGAATTTGACCGACAATCAGAATTCGACCCATACCCAGTTGGGTAAATGGGAATCGATGGCAAAAGGACAGTTCAGTCAAGAAGCGATTGCAGGACTGGTAGGCTGTTATGTTTCTACCATCCGTGAGCTGCCATTCTATCGAGATACGCGCTACATCGCCGCTGTGCCCCCGCGCCCTGGAAAGCTCTATGATCTCCCGTCAACCTTGGCGGCAAAGATTGCAGAAGCTCTTGGCATCGAGAATTTGACAACCAGGTTTTCCTATGCAGGCCAGAAAGGGGCGATAAAGACCCTTAGCATTAATGACAAATGGGCAGCCTGGGAGCAGGCCGGGCTTTCTTTTTCGCCCGCTCTTGAGAACCGCCCTTCAATTATCCTGATCGACGACAAATATCAGTCGGGTATAACCCTGCAATTCGTGGCCTCGAAGCTACGAGCCGCCGGGGCGGGAGATATCTACGGCCTCTGCGCTGTCAAAACGCTTCGGGATGACGATAACCAATAGGCGTGTTTTTGTGTTAGAATTCTGGACTTGCAGTCCTTTGAGCGTGGCAAAAGGCTAGATGATGGATAAGCCTGCCGTTTTCGAGTTATCCCCAGGATTGGCCCGGTATCCCGAGTCGGTGCTGGCGATGCTTGGCCGCAAGGCGCCCCTGCTTTACGCCCAGGGGAATCTGGATCTGCTGGCTTCTCAAGGGATTGGCTTTTGCGGTTCGCGCCATGCCAGCGCGAAAGGGCTTGAAACCGCTGCCGATTGTGCCGAGCAAGCGGCCAAGGATGGCTATGTCGTGATCTCGGGGAACGCGGCAGGGATCGACTTTACGGCCCATTATTCAGCCCTGAAGGCCGGAGGCACGACCATTTTGGTGCTGCCGGAAGGAATCGATCATTTCCGCATTAAGAAAGATCTGCAATCAGTCTGGGATTGGAAACGGACGCTGGTTGTCAGCCAGTTCGAACCGGCTGCCGTCTGGAAAAGCTATCGCGCCATGGAGCGCAACGACATGATTATCGCCTTAAGCCGGGCGATGATCGTCATCGAGGCGGGTGCAACGGGTGGAACGCTTCATGCCGGCATGCGAACGCTGGCGGTTGGCAAACCGTTGTTCGTTGCCGAATACCAGAACATAGAAGAAATCGCCCCCGGCAACAAAATGTTGCTGGAGAAGGGAGGCCTTCGCCTGGCTCGAAGCCGTACAACGGGGCGGGCCTATATGGAACGCGTTCGCAATGCCGCCGAGCATGTCCCCGTAGCGCACCCGCCGTTGAAGCGGGCCGTTGGCCAAGCATCGCTATTCTAGCGCCATGAGGAAGAAAACCGAGTGGGATATTCAGCAAGCTGACTGTGCCTCTTCGCTTCCAGACATTACGCCCCCTCTGCCTTGCAATAAGTGCGGACATCCAACGGCGCACCGCGTGTTGGCCAGCCATACAGACGAAACAGATTCTTGGGACGGCGACCGGCTGACTGGATCGACAGCCACCTCGTGGACCATTTCGCGCTGCGAGACATGTGGCGAGATCGCCTATCTGACACGGCATAACAACGGCATAGATGAAAGCCTTGTCGCCTGTCCGTTGGAATATTGGGAGGGGCACAAGGCCGCTTGGAATTGGACGGTTTGCGCTGAAGATGGACCCTACAAGACGGGGCCGAACGAACCACATCCCATCTGGCGCTTGATGGCTTGGAACATCCGCCACGGAGGCGGCAAGCGCGCCACGGACATTCTTGCCCGCATTGCCCGCCATCGGGCGGATATCGTGGTGCTGTCGGAATTCAGAAACGACAGAACTGGCATAGTGCTGAACATCAAGCTTCAGGAAATGGGATTTCTGTACACCCATACGCTTGAAGCGCCTGAGAAGGCCAACAGTGTCCTGATCGCTTCACGAGACCATGTTGAACTGGCAAGGCCCTTAAATCCCGGCCTGGAAAAGCCGCATATGCTGCTTGACGCCGAGGTGTTGGGAATTTCCCTGGTTGGCGTCTATATGCCGAACAACAATGCCAAGACTCCCTATTGGGAGGCGGTGGTGGGTGCCGCAAAAGATCGTGCGGATAAGCCATGCATGTTTGTCGGCGATTTCAATACCGGCAAGCATTATATCGACGAGCCTAGCGCAACGCTGGTTTCCGCACCCTTCATGGACCGTATGGAAGCAGTTGGCTTTGCCGATCTGTGGCGTGGACGCAACCCTGATGGCAAGGAGTTTACTTGGATTAGCAACGCCGGGAATGGGTTTCGCCTTGACCATGCTTTCGCCTCGCCATCTCTGGCTGAGCGCGTCGTCGATGTCTTTTACTCGCATGCTGAACGGTTGGACGGAATCTCGGACCATTCCGCCCTTATCGTCGATATCAGGAAGTGGTGAGACCATGCATTACCTGATCGCCGACAGCTTTACCGCAAGCCTGATCCGTCTGACGGCGGTTGAGCAGAAGGCGGTCAAGACATCGGCCTTCGATTTGCAGATTGATCCCTCGTCGCCGGGCCTTAGCTTTCATCGCATCGAGAAATCCAAGGACGCCCATTTCTGGTCAGTGCGGGTGAATGCCGACATTCGGCTGATCGTCCACAAAACCGATGCCAGCCTGTTGCTGTGCTATGTGGCGCATCATGACGACGCCTATGACTGGGCCGAGCGGCGCAAGATCGAACGCCACCCCACCACCGGGGCCGCCCAGTTGGTTGAGATCAGGGAACGGGTAGAGGAGTTCACGGTCTACCAGCCTGCGCCAGTAGCCCAGGCCGCCGATGTGCCGCAGGAACGCTTTCAGCCGCCCCTATTCCTTACCTTGTCCGAGGATGAACTGTTAAGCGTTGGCGTACCTCCGGAATGGATCAAGGATGTCCGCAACACCACCGAGAACAATTTCTTCGATTTGGCTGACCATCTGCCAGCCGAGGCGTCAGAGGCTCTGCTCGACTATGCCGCCAATGGCGTCTTGCGTTTGCCTTCGGCCATTGCTGACGATTCCGATCCATTCGCTCATCCCGACGCACTGCGCCGGTTCCGGTTGCTTGAGAATATCGAGGAATTGGAGCGCGCCTTCGACTATCCCTGGGACAAGTGGACGATCTTCCTCCACCCCGCCCAGAAGCAAGTGGTCGAAAAGCGATATGGAGGACCGGCTCGCATCTCGGGTTCGGCGGGCACCGGCAAGACGATCGTGGCCTTACATCGCGCCGTCCATCTGGCGCGTAAGCATCCTGGGACCAAGGTTCTTCTGACAACCTTCTCGGAATCTCTGGCCAGAAACCTTGATGTCAAGATTGGCCGCCTTGCCGGGAACGAGCCAGAGGTTCTTGGCAGCATCACAGTTCGTTCCATTAGGGCGATTGGCCGGGAGCTGTATGAAAGCGCCTTTGGCAGTGCGAATTTTGCCGAAACAGAGAAAATCTCTGTGTTGCTGGAGGGGATCGGCAAGGCTCTTGATCTCGATTATTCGCGCAAGTTCATGCTGTCGGAATGGTCGGATGTGGTCGATGCCTGGGGAATTGACTGTTGGGAGGATTACCGAGACGTGGCCCGCCTGGGCCGTAAGACCCGGCTTGGCCCCAAGCAAAGGGAAGGCTTATGGGCAATGTTTTCCCAGCTTCGTTCCCAATTGGCAGCGTCAGGGCTAACGACCTGGCCGGGCCTGTTCGCCAGACTGTCAGCGCATTTCAAGGAGGCGTCTCCGTTTGATTATGTGGTGGTCGACGAGGCGCAGGATGTCGGGGTTGCCGAATTGCGATTTTTGTCGGTAATGGGCGGTAAGAATCCGGAAGGGCTATTTTTTGCGGGCGATCTGGGACAGCGAATTTTCCAGCAGCCATTTTCTTGGCGGTCGCTGGGGGTCGATATTCGTGGCCGCTCGCAGAGTTTGAAAATCAATTACCGGACGTCGCATCAAATTCGCAGCCAAGCGGACCGGCTGTTGCCAAGCCAAATTTCCGATGTCGATGGAAATAGCGAAAATCGTAAGGGGACGATTTCCTTGTTCGACGGCCCGACCCCGAAGATTGAATTTTTCAACGACGCCAATGCCGAGGCAGATGGCGTAGCCGCCTGGATCATGGATTTAGTTGAGGATGGGGTTGCTCCTGAGGAAATCGGAATTTTCGTTCGGTCTGAAAATCAGCTCGACCGGGCAAAGATGGTGGCGGAAATTTGCGGTCTGCCCGCAGATCATCTTTCAGATAGCACCCCGCGGGATACGTCGGGCATTTCCATCGGCACCATGCACGACGCAAAGGGTCTGGAATTTCGCGCCGTTGCAGTCATGGCCTGCGACGACGAAATTATCCCGCTGAATGAACGCGTGGAAAATGTCGCGGACGAATCCGATCTGGAAGAAGTTTATGCTTCCGAGCGACATTTGCTTTATGTCGCCTGCACGCGTGCGAGGGATTTTCTGATGGTCTCGGGTGTCGAGCCGGTATCGGAGTTTTTGGGGGATATGACAGGGCATGAAACTCGATAATACCACTCGAATTAAACCCGATTATCTGACCCGTCGGCATTATCCGACTTTTCAAATTCAGGCCCCTGCCAGGGCCATTTAGTCGATGGAATTTGGAATTGATCTTCGATGGCGGCACCGCCTTTTGGCGGTGCAGATGCAGGTCTGACCGAGCCGATTCCTTATAAAAAGGATGTTGGTGGTTAGGGACGTTAGGCAGGAGAATACCACGGACAGGCCGACGGCCTGTCCCGTCGATGTTAGAACTGCAATCAAAGTGGGATGCACCATCCCACTTTGAGGTATTGCGCGTCATTGATTTTAGACCTTGGTGGCGCGCAATTGCTTCTTGCCCATATCCCCCTTCCCAACCATTTCCCCCTTCAGGCCAGCCCCGTCTGGCCTCAATTGGGGAAGTCCACCATCCCCCGCCAAGCCGTTGTATAATAAGTACATTTTTCCATTACGGTTATCCAACAATTTCCATACAACCGTTTATGTCTTCCCCAAAGCATGTTTTTCATTGACATTGCGTTGGGGAATAGTTAATTTTGGCTTGTTTTTCGTACTGCCGGTGATCTTGTCCGAAGTCGTTTTTGGAAAGCATTAGCGTCCAGCCGATCTTTTAGCATCGGCTACGTATTTGAAATATAGTGATTTCCCCTTGAGCGCACCATGTCTATTGCCATGTGTGGGGAATTTCCCCTTTTGAAATCGGTGCGTTTATCGCATGTGGGGAAATCTTTTCCAGGCTGATTTTTGCATGGGTTTTGCCGAGGACGTCTGGATACGGTAAAACAAATTTCCCCAAATCGTTTTTCAAAATTATTGCTGATGGGGGAAATTTTCCCCAGGATGTTTATTTTTCGATATGCCTTTTGGGGAAATGTTTTTCGAGTGGAGAAAACACATCAATAAGATGGTTTTCGGAAAAGAGGAAAGGCGCATCCAAGCGCAGCCGGGACCGTCTTGAATTTGCGAAAATGTTAGCTGCCGGCATGCCTTATTTCCAGGGCATGGTATATCAGGAAAATAAATCCATGCATCTGGCTGGATATGTATTTTTAATCCGTTTTCGGATTTTCCAAAAGGGAAGCGAATAAACCTTTTTGAGGTTTCATGGATTATTTAAATAGGGGTTGAAAGCCGTTCCATGTCCGCGTAGAGGGGTTTTGAACCGCCAATTTTGAATTGAAGCCCTTTTCTTAAAAAAGCCGATTTAGCCATTCCGTTTTCTAAAAAGCGAATCCCGTTGATGACTCCATAATGCCATTTTAGGCATTTATTTAGCGCCAGGTGATAAGGTACGTATGAGCGGGCTAATCTACTACGGGGCTTACCCTCAATACATGCTCAGAGTTCCAGATAGCTTTGCAAGAAGCATCAATCTGGACTAATCTTACGTGCATGAGACACATTTCGCGTGAAAAATGGCGCAGGTGGCTAATGGAGAAAGTACAACAACTTTTGGGGGCAGCGCGTGATCGAACTTCCAGACCTGCCGTCTGATAAAACAGCTGCAGGCTTTGACATCCGGCGTTTGAAGATGGACGACTTTGTCTTTCAGGAAGGCGATCCCGCCGACGAGGCTTTCATTATCGAATCTGGTTTGGTTGAAATCCTTGCCAAAGGAGAAAGCGGGGAATTCGTCCGCCTCAACAGTCTGGGGAAGGGTGAATTATTTGGTGAACTGGCACTTCTTGACGGGATGCCACGTTCCGCCACCGTTCGTGTGGTTGAAGATGTCCAGCTGATCGTGGTGCCCCGTAGAAAATTTGATGCACAGATCATGCAGCTTTCACCTCTGTTAAGAAAAGTTATGACGATAGTCGGGCAAAGGGTGCGCCGACTAAGCTGTGAAATTTCAAGATACGAACGTCTTTAGGGGGCCAAGATGGCGGGATTTAAAGACGCTCAATTTGAAGTGCAGACTTTCGGCGATAAGCGCTGGGGAACAACTTCTGCGCATGAGTCTGAAAAGGAGGCCATCCAAACGGCGGAGCGTCTCCTTAAAGACAACAGAATCGAAATGGTGCGTGTGATACGCATTGCCAAATGGTCGGAACGGGTGGTCTTTGAAAAAAAAGGCGTAGAACCGGCAGGGAATGATCGCATCAATCCCATTGATCAGGCGCCCGTCTGCGAAGACGCCTATGATCTATTATCGTCAACGTCAAAGCTCCTTATTGGCCGGATATTTCGGAGCTACCTGACTAAAGATGGAGTTACGCCAACAGAACTGATTCATTTGCCCAACCATTTGCGTGTGCTGTTCAGAAAGGATGATCTGTATAATCAGGCGCTACAGAAGGTGTCATCCTTGCATGCCAAGGCTACAGGCAAAGCGCCGATTGAACATCTGGATAAGCTTGACCAACTTGCCCGCCAGGTCAAAAGCTGGGCCGATGATGAGAAGGAGCTGGCGCACTATCTGCATACGTTGCAAGAAAAGGGAATGGCCGACGCCCATGCCAGCTTGGTAACGATAGAGATGGCAGATTACCGGCGCTTCGTCTCTGGATACCTGATCGCCAACCACATCAAGGACGGTACTAGCTGGGAAGACAAGATCGAACGCATGCTGGACCTAGGAGCTGGCAATCGGGACAGTGAAATCGAAACCCTTGCCGATCAGACGGTGGCGGAGATTCTCGATAATCCCCAGGCAATTACTGAAGTCATTGGCCCGCAGCGCGATCTAGCTTCAGCACTTGAGGTTCTGATTAACCTCATAAAAGGCAGTTTTACCGAGAAGCCAAACACACCGCAGCCTGTGCTTGGTAAACTCAGTCGTTTTATGGCCGGAGGTCGTCTGGAAATCTGCCGGCATTGCCTGAGCAGTCTTGTTGCGCGTCAACTCAAGGGATTCTCTAAGTTAACCAAGGAAGGGCACGATAGCAACGTCGGCGCGTTTGCCAATATCCTGGCTGCACTTTCAGATGAAAGTGGCCTAATCGGTGGAATTCAGATTCACGATGCTGTGGTGCTGCGTATGCAAAGTCTGCATACCAGCGACACATGTGATTTATCACCACCGGAGTCGATGCGTAAAATTGTCCAAAGCTTGCCCATCGGAGCTACAAAGCTGGGCTTTCTGATAAGTTTTATGAGCACTTCCCTGGGGCATAAGTACCAGAACGAGGCGCTGGTGGCTGTCCGAAACCTCTTTAATGAATTCACACAGCCAAAAGACTTTTTTGAAGCCGGCACCGACAAGAAAGATTGGCTCCGTGTCCTTGGAAAGCTTCACAAGCGCTTGCAACATGCCATGCTTCACAAGGCAGTACATGAACCTTTGTTGCAGATTCTAAACCGGTTGGCCGAACAGGTGAACAAGGCGGAGGATGCAGATAAGCAGCCCAAAACAAAATTTGATAAAATGACTTTCTCTCCTGGCCAGGTCATTTTTAATCGTGGCGATCCACCAGAAGGCGTTTTCTTGGTTTATTCAGGGGGTGTGGACATTGTTGTTACTACAAGCAACGGCCAAGAGACGATCATTAATCACCTTGGTCCCGGCGAACTGCTGGGAGAGCTGGCCCTGATCGACAAGGCGCCGCGCTCGGCAACGGCACGTGCAAGCTCTGCAGCAATATTGCTTGTCATGCCGAAGCGCGATTTTGAAGCGCAGCTTGGAAACCTTAATCCTCTGATTCGTCGCGTCATGCTGCAGTGGGTAAGCCACGCCAGACGTCTTAGCGACAAGTTGGCCGGATTGAAGGCACGGCAGAACGGTGGTTCTACTTCGAACTCATCTGAACAAGAGAGCCAGTTTCACCTGCTTGAAGACGCTTAATGTGAAGTGCAACGCAGCCATCGGCCGGATTCTCATTAGCCAACGCCTGCAGTGCTAGCAAAGCACCGCTGTCCTTAGCATCCAACAAAGCATAGGCTTCCCGGAAGCGCGTGAAATATGAAGACTCTGCCTGCTCAGGCGTAAGGATTTCGAATACGGCCAGAGGTTGGCTTTTGCCTTTGACAATAATTCTGCCCAAGGGCCGTGAAGGCGTCTTAGCGTAAAAGGCTAGCGTATTCTCGGTCGTGCAAAGACGGGTACCAAAGTACTTGTTCAGCCCCTCGATGCGGGACGCTGTGTTGACTGGGTCGCCAATCGGCGTGTATTTGAAGCGCTTTTTGGAACCAAAATTGCCGACAATCGCCTCGCCAGAATGTATGCCAATACGTGTCACGCCCAGTTGAATTCCTTTGGTCGAATGAATTGTCTTTCTAAAGGCCTCAGAAAACAAATCCATATCTAGCGCACAAGCGAGCGCACGTTTCGCATGGTCCTCTTGAAACTTGGGAGCGTTGAACATGGCAAAGATGGCATCCCCAATGAAATCATTTACCGTGCCGCCATGCTTGAACAATATCGAGCACATTTCCTCTAGATATTGATTTAGAATCTCAGCTAGTTCATGGGGTGGAATGGTTTCAGACAGGGTCGTAAAATCCGCTAGGTCGGTGAATATATAGGACAGCATGCGCCGCTCGCCGCCCAACGCCAAGGTTTCTGGATGGATGACAAGTTCATTCACCACCTCGGGTGCCACATAAAGCGCAAAGGCGTTTTTGATAAAGCGACGCTGCTCACGTTCTTTGCGTCTTGAATAGACATCGGAAGCCCATAGGGCCAAGGCCAAAGCCAAGCTTGGCCCAGCCAGTGGCAGCAAGAATCCAGTCTTATGAAAGAGCATAAAGCCAGACAGCCAAAGCACAGAAATCGAGACCGTGGCCATGCCAACACGGATAACTAACCCTGCACCGATATAACCCAGCCCAGCACCGACCAAAGCTGCTATGAAGGTTGCCGACACAACAAAAGAAAAAGTTGGATAGGGCGAAGATCTGCCATCCAGAAGCTGCGCAAGCGCATGAGCATGGATGGCAACACCTGGCGACTGGCTAGAGCTGATCTGATGTCGTGTTGAAAACGGTGTACGGTGGCGGTCTGTCAAAGGCAAATCAGAACCAATCAAAACGATTTTGTTTTTGAACCAAGCTGTCGGCAACAGGCTGATACTATGCGCGGGAAAGGAGGTAAAGGGGAGCGAATTGCTATCTGGCGAACCGTGCCAGGCTATGTGCACCTCTTTACCTGGAACTGCATAACCCAATTTTTGGGCTAGAGCGGCTGAGAAGCCAAGTACAAAACGACCATCAGGCAAGGCACGGCCTTCGTAAATCCAACGCGCGGTTCCATCCAGAGGATCCTTAACCAGATTGGAAAAACCGCGTAGTTCATAGGGAACGTAATAATCAAGAAAAGCGACCTGATTTTGGTTTAGTGTTTCTTCTTCGCGCGCATAGCTGATGACAAGGGGGGACTTAATATTGCGCAAGGTCTGGTAAAGCTGGTTGTCCTTCTCGGGTTCGGTTGGCTGATCGAGCAGAATATCAAGGCCAATAGCCCTTACCTCTCTGCGATCAAGTTCCTGCAACAGGTTGCTCAGAAACTTGCGATCGATTGGTGAGCGATACTGAAAATTGGCCAGGGTATCCTCGGTAATCGTCACAAGAACGATGTCTGGCTGTTTTGGCTCATTAGGAAGCAGTGTGGCAATTCTAAAGTCATCGATCCAACTACCTAGCAGTGTCAGGACAGGAAGCCCCTGCATACCCAAGACAGACAAAGTAGTTGCCAGCAAGGCTACGCCGACTAAAGCGCCAGCGCCTTTGACAATAGAGTTTTGGAGAAAATTTACAGTACTCCCATTTTGGTTGTTAGGCATGTGCTATTGGCCCGACAGAACGAAATCGGATCCCACCTTATGGCCAGCTGAAAGCAAAGCTCCATACTGTGGAGTCTGAGGAGCGGCCTTAACGACTTCCTTGCGGACCGAATTGAACAGGTCAAACCCTATCGATTCCTTTGGTGCTTTGTCGAGTGCCTTCAAGAAATTCCCGGCAAACAGAGAATGGCCAGGGAAACCTGCGTCAACGACAGGTTCTTCACCGCCTGAGGACATGACAACGACCGATCTCTGGCTCTCCATGTCGGCGGGCTTAAGACCCGCCATGTCGCTTCCAAACTTGTACTCTCTGGTCAAAGAACCAGAATAGCAGCTGTCTGAGATCACCATGGTTTGACGAGCTTTTACCTTTGCCAGAAAGTCAGCGATATCCTTGGTAGAAATCCAGGCGTCCGGGCGGTCTGCCCGCGCGTCTCTGGGAAGCCAGTAGCCAACGCCGGTATCTTTTGCAATATAGCCATGACCTGCAAAATAGACGACAAGGTTGCTGTTCTCGCCCATGCCAGCGCCTAACTTCAGAAACATTTGAACGATCTCACGTGCGCTGGGGTTTTTCAGCAGCTTGACGTCGTAACCAAATTTTCTTTCCATTTCGGCGGCGACGCTAGAAACGTCAGATATAGGTGTTCCCAACTTGGGAATGGGATTCGAATAGTCGTCAATACCGATAAGAACGGCAACCTTGGGTCCCAACGGGATGGCCTCACGCGATGCTTGAGCTAGCGCAGCATCGGTAAAGGGATTTAGGTTGCCCTTGGCCAACAAAGCTGCTGCCTCAGAGAACAGATTGTCTCTGGCTTCATCATTGACCCGCTTATAGGCTAACAGATACGACATCATGTCCTCTTGCGAGGCCCCGGCATCCTTCAACTGAGATTTGATCTGGGCAAGCGAAACGTGTTCGCCAGAAACGACGCGGGCAAGAATCGCACCGGCCGCCTGGGCAGCGGGAGTGTTGCTGTTCTGCAAACCAGTCACGACATCCTTTGAACTAATGCTCTCGAAAACGGCGACCTGCTCTGCACGGGACAAACCTGCATCATTCATGGCTTGGACCGTCGCTCCGACATCGGCCGCCACGGTGTTTTGTGCTTGCGCCATGTCCTGGGACGGCGGAGGCGGTGGCGGTGGCGCGTCGGCGGATAAGGCAAGTGGCGTTGTATCGCCGTGCGAGTCAGCTGTCGGATCTGTAGGAAGTGAGGGCTGCGGCGTTGTATCCGCTGGCGGCGGTGGTGGAGGCGGCGGTAGATCGGCAGCCGTTTCTGAAAAAACAGGGGCTGGCGCCGGTGGTTCCGTGACGGGGGGGGGAGTTAGGTCGCGGAGAAAAATGTCGTAGACGCCATTTGTATCACCGGAAACCAAATTCGTGGCGGAACTTCCAAACGCGATTTTATTTCCGTCATAACTTATGCTGCCCCATGTCAAATTGTTAGATATGCCATTTGCTTCGTTCCCTAAGCTGTCAACACTTATCCTCTCAGTCACACCTGTTTGTATTTCATATCTAAAAATATCTTGAGCGGCGTTCGTGTCGCCAGATACAAGGTTGTTTGCACTGCTATCAAATACGACATAGCTACCATTTCCTGAAATTGCAGGCGACGAGGTTGAGCCGTTATTTCCTTCATTTCCACTGCTATCAACGGAAATTCGTGTGAGGGTACCTGTTTGAGTGTCTTTTAGAAAAATGTCGGTAGCAACGTTTGTATCTCCAGCCACTAAGTTGGTGGCAGAGCTCCTAAAAGCAACGTATCTTCCATCTGAAGAAATTGAGGGAGAATATGAGCCGTTATTTGCCTCATTCCCACTGCTATCAACGGAAATTCGTGTAGTTGTCCCAGTTTGCACATCATGTATAAAAACGTCTGAAATACCATTGGTATCACCTGATATCAGGTTCGTTGCATCACTCGCGAACACGACATAGCGTCCATCCGGCGTAATCATAGGGCTAAAAGAATGATCATCAGCTTGTGTGCCAATGCTATCAACAGATACGCGCGTCGTAGTCCCAAGGACAGTATCTCTAACAAAAATATCCTCTCTGTTATTAGCGTCGCCTGCAACCAGGGGGGCAAAGCTTGAGAATGAAATATATCGCCCGTCAGAAGAAACGGAGGCTTGTCCCGTCGAAGCATTTACTTGTTCATTTTCTGAACTGTCGACGGAAACACGAGTGGTCGCTCCTGTCGTCATGTCGTGAATAAAAATGTCGCTAGAAGCATTAGTATCCCCAGATACTAAGTTCGTCGCGGTACTTGCAAAGACGACGTATCGCCCATCTGAGGAAATTGCGGGGGAACTTGAACCGCCATTTGCTTCATTTCCGCTGCTATCGACCGAAACCCGGGTTATTTCTCCGGTTGTCATATCTTTAACAAAGATGTCGCTAGCACCATTGGTGTCGCCGGCCATCAGATCGCTGGCCTGGCTCTCGAAAACGATATAGCGCCCATTAGCCGAAATTGCGGGGGAACTTGAACCGCCATTTGCCTCAATTCCGCTGCTATTACTTGAAACCAAAGTCGTCGTCCCATCCAGCACCCCCTGAAACAGCGGTGCCGTAATGACCTGGACATTTATGGTGCCGCTCTGAAATTCCAACGTCCAATCGCCACCCAAGCCAGCTGAGCCGGTTCGGTTCATTGAAGCTCCAATATCCGCACCAGTGTACTGCCCCAGCAGATCGACGAATAAACCACCCTGGGGGCCATCGGCGACATTACAGCCATAAAGCAGGATGTCGCCCTGGGCGGTCAGGGATGAACCAATGGCTGAGAGCTCTTCCTGGTGCTGGCTTAGGTTTGCTGCACTTAGGATTGCGCCTCCGGATTCAATTGCTCCCGACACGCCATAGGTAAAGATATGCAAAGCTGAGACATCGTGCTGGCCGGATAGGGCGTTTGCCATCTGCTCAAGAATGTCTTGGCCAGGATCCAGCGTAATAACCTCGGCCCCCTTGTCTTGAGCTGCCTCAGCTAGCTTTTGCCAGCCAGAAATGTCAGTCGAGACGAAGGCAATCTCTTTGGGGGAAGGAGGGGAAGGTGGTTCCGGCGCTGACGCCATAGTTTCGGTAATATGGGTCGTGTCTGAATGATTGTCTTGGCTGGCCGCATCTAAAGCCGTTACAACTGCAGCTGCATCGAACATCATGCGTGGTTCAAGGGCCAGCATCTTGCGGCGAGATGGGAAGCGCCCAGTCTTTCGGGCAAAGAGCCGACGAATGGATGCAAGTTCCTGGCGATCGCTTTCCACAGCCCCTCCTGCTCCCCATACAGAAAACAATTAATGAAAGTATAAATGCTATATCGGAAATAGTTAAGAAAAGATGCGTGTCTATTTTCTTGACTGCCACAGAGACAGGTAGATGTTTTCCAGTTCTCTCACATGCGTAACGGGGTCGTGAAATTGTTTGAACAAGTGGCGCAGGCCAGACCTGAAGGCAGACAGGCTTGGCCTGTCTGCTGCCAGGCGGGCGGCAATGCTTGCAAATTCCCCCAGGCTTTCCGCACACAAATCGCTTAGCCCAAGTCGCAAGAGGTTGCTTTTTCCCATCCTTGAATAGATGCCACCGCCGCTTAGCGAGACGACCGGCACCCCCATCCAAAGAGCGTCTTCCGTCGTGCGACCGCCATTGAATGGATAGCTGTCCAGGTGGATGTCGATTTGATTGAACATTGTCTGTGGATTTTGCACCCAGTCCATCAGTTCGATACGCCCGGGATCAATGTCGCGCTCTTGGAGAGCTGCCCGAAGGCTCTGGCCTAATGACGACAGTGTCATACCCCGGCCCTTGAGAAGTAGGCGTGAATCAGGAACCAGCCGGAGGGTAGCTGCCCAGGCGTCAAGGCAGGTTTTGCCGATTTTTCTCGGGGCGTTAAAGCTGCCAAAGGTTATGAAGCCGTTGGCTTCAGAAGGAGGAGGCGCCAAGGGGGGGGCGTGCTCGTAGACGGTAACATGGCTGGTTTTGAGATGGACAATTCTTTCCGTGGCATGGGCTGACCATAAGCCGCCGTCCAGATTTTCATTAGCCAGCAGGGCGTCAAAGCGCGTCATGCCTGTTGTTGGCGATTGGTAAAGATAGGAAACCTGAACTGGCGCTGACCGGTAGGCAAACACGCAAATCCTGTTTTCAGCCCAATGGCCCATCGTATGGACGAGGATATCGATGCCGTCCGCTCGAATCCGCCGTGCCACTTCAGGATCACTCAGGGCGTGTATCTCCGTCCACCTGTCGGCGGCATTTTTGATGGAATTTGTCTTGTTATCTTGGGCCGGGACGTGAGCGTAGACGTGAACTTCAAAACGCTCCCGGTCATGGTGCTCCAGGACCGGCAGAAGGTTCTGAATCATGATGTGGTTATAAAGAGCCGGCGACAGATAGCCGATTCGGATCTTGCGCCCAGCCTCCTCCACTGAGCGCCTCTCCATGTTGGGCAAGGGAACAATCCTGCCTTCCAGACTTTGGCCGAAGTGCCTGTGCGCCGCAAACACCTGGGATGGTTCAAGGCCTTCCATGGACGTCAGCAGGGACAAGAGGTTGCTGTGGCATTCTTCGCAATGGGGGTAGAGATCGATTGCCTGTTCGAGCAAGGCCTTGGCCTCTTCCCAACGGCGAAGATCCCCCAGGACATTGGCCCGGTTGACCAGCAAGACGACATGCGGACCATGTCTTTCCATAGCCTGCTGAAGAATTTGGGCCGCGTCGTCCAGGTGGCCAAGCTGGTAATAGGCGTGACCGAGATCGGTCATACTAGGCAGGGCGTTCTGCGAGAGAGTTGCAGCATGTCTGAAGGTGGCTAAAGCCTGTTGGCCGTTGCCTTGGCATAAATGATAATTGCCAACCTTTCTCAATGCCTTCAGCTGGTCAAGGGGAGTTGATTGCACCATAATAACCCCTGCCATGGGCAGGCTTGAGATATCCGTCGAGCAAATCTATCATAAACCAGCTTAAATTCACCATGGGTCATCAGGCCCACGCAGGAGGCTATGGTATGCGTCTGTTGACCCCATTGTTATTGCTAGGTTTCCTGCAGCTGATAGCCCAGGCGGCGCAAGCAGTTGAACTGGTCGTCATGGATTCAACATCCGACGTTTTCAAACCCGGCCAGACACTGAGTAGTGACAAGCCTCTTAAGCTTGGGCCAGGGCAGAATTTGAACCTGATCGCCGAAAATGGAACCGTTCTGCATCTTAAAGGGCCCTACGACCAGACGCCGGTTCCAGCTGCCGCAAGCGGTCAAGGCGGCACCCTATCTGCAGTTAAGGATATGTTTGCTCCTCGCAGCAGCGACAAAAGCAACCTGGGTGTGACGCGCGATGCCAATATGGACGCCCTGATTGCCGCCAAGAAGGCGGGAACCTTGAAAGCCTACCTGCCCGAGCCGTGGTTGATTTCCGTCGACCAGCCGGGCCAGCGCTGTTTTCTTGAAGGCAAGGAACTGGTGTTTTGGCGCAGTGATGACAGCAAGACGTTAGATACAAAAATTGCCCGCCAGGATGGGCATTGGTCGGCTGCCGCCCCTTGGGAAAGCGGCTTTAAGAAGCTGGCGGCTCCTCCGGATCTAACCCTCAAAGACGGGGATATCCTTGTCTTTTCAATGGGAAAAAATCAGGTTGCGTTAACATTTCACCCAATTCCGGCCTCGGTCACACATGAAAGAATCCTGTCCGCCTGGCTCGAACAGAAAGGTTGTTCAAGCCAGACGGCGGCGCTGGTCAACATGATGCACCTCCAATAGCCCGTAATTTTATAAATTGCAGTCTGTAACAAGCTTTTGTTAACCAGAAAAGGTCATCCTACTAGTTGTAGGATTGGGGTGAGGCGAGTCTGAAGGACTTGGTTTCTCCCAGAGTTTGAATTCAGCCTTGCTGGAAAATGAAGCACAGGAACAATTCAACATTGGGGGCCGGTCTCGGCTGGAAAGGGGTTGGCTATTCAGCCGCCATGCTTGTTGTTTTGGCATCTTGCGCTGTTCCCGTTACCCCGCAAAAGCCAGGTGAGCGGGCTCAGACCGCCTACGAAGATCTGCAGGCAGCATTTGCGGGACAAGACATCCCGGTAAAATCCGTGACCTTGAGCGAGGCCCTGCAAAGGGCTATTCGCTACAATCTGGAGGGCCGGGTCAAGCTGATGGAAGAGGCCGTTGCCCAGCAGGTGACAGACAATACGGCCTATGATTTTTTGCCGAAGCTGACGGCGCAGGCAGGCTATGCGGCCCGATCAAATCCTGTAGCTACTGTCAGCAAAGATCTGAAAACGGGCGAAATCGGAACAAGCCCATCGACATCTGAAGATACAATTGTCGGAACGTCTTCGCTGAATGCCAGTTGGAACATTCTTGACTTTGGAGTCAGTTATCTCGCTGCAAAGCAGCAGGGCAACCGCCTCCTAATTGCCACCGAACAAAAGCGAAAGGCACTTCACAATCTTGTGCAGCAGACGCGTGCAGCCTATTGGCGGGCCGTCAGTGCAGAGCGCTTAAGCGGAGAACTGGACAAGACGTCCGAACGCATTAAAAAAGCGCTGGCAAGTGCAAAACGCATTGAGCAAGAACGTTTGGAGCCGCCAGTCCAGGCGTTGGAATACCAGCGCACGCTTCTAGATATCTTGCGCCAGATGCAACAGTTGCAGCGTGACATTGTCAGCGCCAAGGCAGACCTTGCAAGGTTAATGAATATTCCACCTGGAGCAAAGTGGAGCTTAGAGGTTCCCGACGACACAAGAATTCTCACTCCAGACCTGCCGACTGCCATCAAGCCGCTTGAAACAATGGCCTTGCAACAACGTCCGGAATTATGGGTTGAAGACTATCAGGCCCGCATTAGTGCCGATGAAACGAGAAAGACGTTACTCAGGATGTTACCCGGTCTGGAATTTAGCAGCGGTCTGGATGCCAGCAGCAACACCTACCTGCTTCATAAAACCTGGGCCGAAGCCGGGGTCAAGCTAACCTGGAACCTGATCAATCTGGTCAGCGGGCCCAAGAGTGTTGATTTAGCCGAGATGCGAGAGAAGCTAGACCGCCAAAAACGTTTGGCGCTTAGCGTGGCCATATTGGCCCAGGTTCACGTCGCCTACCGCCGGGCGATTCTTGCCATGGGCGAGTATGAGAATGCAGCTGAACTTTACTTTATCGATAACAAACTGCTTGAACAGGCGAAGTCGGGCAAAGAAGCAGCAACCAGTGGTGAGCTGGATCTTATCCGGCGCGACGCTAACCGTGTTTTTTCCCAGGCCAAGCGCGATGTGGCCTATGCCGAACTTGAAAACGCCATATCAAGCCTTCGCCTGAGCGTCGGAGTCGACGTGCCGGAAGACCTGCTATCCAACAATGATTTTTCTGGAAAGGCTGCCGATACAGCGCTTAACGCCTGGCCTGCAGAGACAAAGCCACAGCCTTTACGCGCCTTGGCGGCACCTACCGGGCCAGCAAGAGATGTGTCGCGACCTGCATGGACGATCGACTCGTCCCCACCACTTACCCCCGCCCCCCCTCTGCCTCCTGCACCCAGTTTCGTGCCATCCACCCAAATTGATGTGCAAAAAACAAAAGAAATACCTACTGATGTCGATAGCGGGCAACCAGCACTTAAAATGAAGGAGAACGGCTTCGAAATGGAGGCGTTCTCCATCTCCGATATGAAGCCCGTTCTACAATCCGGGGGAAGTTATATCGCCCAGGCTGGAGCCTACAGCTCGATCCAAATGGCTAAAAGTTCTTGGCAGGAGATGATTAGAGACAGACCTGAATTTAAAGCCATGCCGACCATGATCGAGGCCCACCAGAAGCTCAAGCGCGGGAAGCTCTTCCGCCTGTTCGTCAAGGGCCGTCCAGACCAATTGGCCAACCTGTGCCATCAGTTGGGGAGGGATCTTGATTTCTGTAAATCGACTATTCGTAAGGTGGCGGCCAATGCCCCCTGATGCCTTCTTGCGGCTGGCAGGTGCTGCCGTTGTGTTGCTGGCAGCTGCGACAGACGTTCATGCGCAGGCGGCCAATGAGCGGCCCCAGCAAGATCAAGTGCGTGTACTGCTGGTGCCGACGACTGAAACCACCCTGGCCAGCCAGATAGCGGCCAAGATTCAGTCCATGTCGGTGAGCGACGGCGAGCGCTTCAAGCAGGGCCAGGCATTGGTTTCAATGGACTGCTCAATTCAGCAGGCACAGTTACAGAAATCACAGTCCGAACTCAAAAGCGCTGAAATGTCGCTCGACTCGCAACGCAAGCTGGATGCACTGGGTGCCGGCAGTGGCCTTAATCTTGGCTTAGCCGAAGCAGCCGTGACAAAATCCAAAGCCGAACTGGCTCTAAATTCGCGCATGACAGACTATTGTCAGATCAGGGCGCCATTCAACGGCCGTGTCGTTCAGCGTCGGGCCCAGCCCTTCCAGAATGTCACAATGGGGCAACCTGTCCTGGATATCCTGGACGACACCAGCTTGCGCCTTGAGTTGATCGTGCCGTCGCGCTGGCTGGTCTGGCTTAGAATCGGGCAGAAATTCAATGTACAGATTGACGAAACGGGCAACCGCTATCCGGCACGGATATTAAAGATTGCGGCCCGGGTCGATGCAGCCAGCCAGTCAATCAAGGTTACGGGTGAAATCTCCGGACATTACCCGGAACTGTTAGCAGGAATGAGCGGTATCGCCTTGTTGAAGGGGCCGTAAGGCGTGGCGGCGTCCCACAATCATCCGTCCACCCAATTGCTCACCGCCTTAGTTGCGCTGGGTGAAGAGGCAAGAGCGGCCAAAACAACAAGTGAGTTTGGCTTTGTTGCCGTCAATCGAACCTTCAGTCTGCTGCCCTATGCGACAGCCGTCTTGCTGGGTATGAGCCAACAAGGTAAGCCTGTTGTCAAAGCTGTTTCTGGCCTACCTGTTCCGGAAAGCACGGTCTCCTTCACCCGCTGGCTGACCAAGGTGGCGGCAGTGGAACTCGGTAAGGAAACAGCAAACCGGCTCCATTCGGTGGCCAAAGAGACCCTGCCCGTCGAGCTTGCCGCTGCCTGGGACGAGTTCTCGCCCAAGTCGGTCCTTTGGTGTCCTCTCCTAGACAAACGCAAAATGCCGATCGGCTACCTGTGGCTGGCTCGCGAACCCGCCTGGTCCGAGGCCGATACGGCTTTGGCAGAACGCATCACAGGTTTGTATGCACACGCGCTGAAAGCATTGGAAACAGAAAGCAAGGGCAGGATTAGTTTTTTTTCTAACTTCCCCAGGCCGGTTCTGACTAGCAGCCTGGCAGCTTTAGCCATCGGCACACTATTCATCCCCGTCCGCCAGTCCGTGCTGGCGCCGGCTGCGATCAGTGCACGCGATGCAGTGATTGCAACGGCCCCGATGGCTGGCGTCATCGGAAAAGTTCTGGTCGAGCCGAATTCGTCCGTGCGCCCTTCTCAACCATTATTCGAATTTGAAGCGACAACGTTGCGTAACCGACTGGAAATGGCTGAAAATGCCAGAAAGGTTACCGAGGCTGACTTTTTGAAAACCCAGCAGCTTGCCTTTGTCGACCCGGAAAGCAAGGCTAGGATCACTTTGCTGCGTTCTCAACTCGAGGCGCAAACGGCAGAAGTCGCCTATGCACAACAGCTAGTGGAGCGCTCGATCGTTAGGGCAAAGCAGGTGGGTATCGTCATCTTTAGTTCCAAAGAGGAGTGGGAAGGCAAGCCGGTCAACGTCGGCGAACGGGTGATGCGCATTGCAGATCCCAGCCAAGTCTTGATGGAAATTGCCTTGCCGATGGACGACGCGATCGACCTGGGTGTGGGTGCTCAGGTGCAGCTGTATCTTAACACCACACCATTCTCTTCGATCAGAGGCACGGTTTCAGAAATCAGCTTTGACGCGACCCCCATGCCGGAAGGGTTTATGGCGTATAGAGTCAAAGCTCATTTGCAGGAGACGCAAAAGACTCCCAGAATTGGTCTCAAGGGCACCGCCAAGCTCTATGGCCAGAAAGTTCCCTTATATCAATACATCTTCCGCCGTCCGCTAGCGGCAATCCGCCAGAAGCTTGGCCTTTTGACATGACATCCACTGCCATCGGTACCCTGCCTGCCCTGCGGACAGATCTCAAGCTGTTGCCTGGGCCTAAGGATGAGACGGGCACGCCCAGCTGGACCTTGTTCGATCCACTGCAAAACCGTTACTTCCGCCTTGGATGGCGCGAAGCTGAAATGCTGCTGCGCTGGAAACTGGGCGACATGCAGGCGATTGCACGCTCTGTCGTCCATGAAACACCTTTGCATATCGAAACAATCGATGTTCAGGATCTGTCTAGATTTCTGGAAGTAAACAACCTGGTCCGAGCTGATCAGGCATCCTATCAATCACTGCTGACACGCCAAGCCAAGCAAACACGTCCTGGCCTAGCCAGCCAGCTTATACACAATTACCTCTTCTATCGTATAACGCTTTTGCATCCAGACCAACTGCTGGCCAAGCTCCTCCCGCATGTTGCGGGCGTCTTCTCACGTGCCTTCTTTTGGTTCGTGTTGGTCGCTGGCGGCCTGGGCATGTACCTGACACTTCGTCAGTGGAGCGTGTTCACAAGTCTGGTCGCCGACTCACTGAACGTTAAGGGCGGCCTTTATATCGGCTTGGCGCTTGTTCTTGCCAAGACCTGTCATGAATTCGCTCATGCGCTGACAGCCAAGCATTACGGCTGCCATGTGCCCTCGATGGGAGTGGCTTTCATCTTCATGTGGCCGGTGCTGTACACGGACACCACGGGGGCCTGGAAACTCAGCAATCAACGCCAGCGCCTTGCGATCGGAGCCGCCGGAGTTATGGCTGAACTCATGCTGGCCGTGCTGGCAACCCTGCTTTGGAATCTACTTCCCAGCAGCACGTTTAGCCGGGCCTGCGCATTGTTGGCGGCAGTGACCTGGGTGTCAACCTTGGCTGTCAACCTTAATCCCTTGATGCGCTTCGATGGATATTATTTGCTGTCCGATCTGCTGGGTACAGAGAATCTGCGCGAACGTTCTCTGGCGATGTTGGGCTGGCATCTGCGCCGATGGTTCTTGGGTCTGTCCCTGCCAGCGCCCGAGTCTACCGATAAACGCCGGGAGCGGCTACTGATTGTTCTCGGCTATGCAATCAACTTCTATAGGTTGGCCGTTGTAATCGGCATTGCCCTTCTTGTCTACCACGTCACCTTCAAGCTGGCAGGCTTTGTTATGTTCGCTGTCGAGATCGGTTGGTTCCTGGTTCTGCCGATTTTTCATGAATTCGAGACCTGGTGGGCTCTTCGCAAGTTTGCCGCCCTCAATTCACGCTCGATACTGTCCTGGTTGACGGTTCTGCTGGGTCTGGCCGGATTGTTTGTTCCTTGGCAATCCGAAATATCAGCTCCGGCCCTACAAGGAGAGCAGTCCGTTGTGCGCTTGTATTCACCGGTGCCTGCTGAGATCAAGGAGCTCCTTGTTCAGTCCGGCCAGGATGTGTCGCCCGGCCAACAGTTGTCGATATTGGAGTCGCTAGAGCTTGAACAGCAAATTAGCCAGACAAGAATCAGGATTGCCGGGCTGGAGCTTCAGCGCCAACGATCGGCCGCTAGACCAAGTACGATAGAGAACCTCTTGGTCCTTAGCCAACAGCTTAAAGCTGCCCAGGCGGAATTGGCGGGCTATCTGCTTCAGCGAGAGGCGCTAACGATCCACTCGCCTGGCAAAGGCCGCATTGCGCTTCTGGAAGACGGACTTGCCCCTGGTCGCTGGGTGGATGACAAAACACCGCTACTGGCTGTGGTGAATGCCCACGACCATCGCATCACGGCCTATGTCACAGAACAGGATTTGGAGCGACTTCACATGGGCGGCATGGGATGGTTCATCCCTGAAGGTGAAATTAGCTGTGCAATCAGTGCTGTTATCGAGGATATCGATCCCGTATCAACCAAAATCTTGCCGCAACCGCACTTGGCTAGTACTTATGGTGGGCCATTGGATGTGCATCCAGTTGAGAATGGCAGGTTCGTTTCACAAGATAGTCTTTATATAGTTCACCTGCGTCCTGCCCTTTTGGACAATGTCCCCTTGAAAAGGGAACTTCGTGGGACGGTTATCTTCCAGGCAGAGCGGCAAAGCTTGGCGCAACATTACTGGCAGGCAGTTGCCAAAGTGTTTGTGCGAGAAGCCGGGCTGTAGATGGCCTGTTGAGAAGAATGCCATGGGTGCGCGGAACATACTGTTCCAGGAGGAGGAGGGCAAGGCCACCTATGTAGACGTTATGTTCAAACGCATCTTGGAACAACAAACGACAGTGGCTTGATGCATGTCAGGAAGCCGGAGCAATAGAGTGATCGTCGCCGTCGCGATGGGAGTCTTCGGGACGACTCATTGCGTACGTGTCGCCCGATTGCTACGGCGGACGCGGAAAATCGGGCAGAATGGGCACCTTCGCGTCCCCTGTTCAACGCCAGCCCATGTCAAAATGCAGCCAGTTCCTGGGCAAGTTCTTGCAATCCGATAACTTCAATGCCCTCTGCAAGCGGGTACCGATCTGCGCCCGAATAAACAAGAAACGATCTGGCAGGCATCAGATCCTCGCGGGCATGATGGAAGCCTCGCAGCCTTGGAAAAAGCGGCAGGGGAAGTTGGCTATCCAAAGACGATTCGCCTGGACAACGGACCCGAGTTTATCAGCAAGGAGCTGGACCTCTGGGCCTTCATGAAGGGCGTCACGCTCGATTTCAGCCGTCCCGGAAAACCGACCGATAATGCCTTCATCGAATCCCTGAACGGCAAGTTCCGAGCCGAATGCCTGAACGTCAACTGGTTCATGAGCCTCGACGAAGCGAGAGAAAAATGCGAGGATTGGCGTAGAGACTACAACATGGTCCGGCCGCACAGCGCGATCGGCAACCAAGTGCCTGCAAGGCTTCATCTTCCGGTCGACACCCCCGGCCAGCGGACGGTCAGATGAAGCGGGATTTTTCCAGGCCAGCCTGGTCCAAGGTTGGGGGCAAGCTCAATAAGCGAGAATTTTCCAGGCCAGCCTGGTCCAAGGTTGGGGGCAAGCTCAACAACGGCCCAGGCTCTAATCGCCGCTGGATGAAAGACCCATGGCAGGTCATGTCCTATCAACGGTGCATGGAGGGGCGTCAAACCGCATCCCATCAACACGTGAAATGTTTCTTCACTGTTCTGTGCATCAGAAAATAGCGGAACGATTTCACTGTAATCTGCTGATCAGTGTTATAGGATGCCGGTCTATTGGGCAGAAAATCTAGGCTGCATTTTTCCTCATTCAGATTGCACGGGATATGGATCTGAGTTCAAAGGATAACCGAAAGCGATTGCGAGTTATGGATGCTCCCCATTGGCAGTCCCTGGAAGTTGGGCGCCACATTGGCTATAGAAAAGGCGTCTGCTCTATCTCCTGGTATGCCCGCATTCGAAAAACGAGCAGAGGATACATTCAGTGCAAGCTGGGCGAAGCCGACGACTTTACAACATCCAATGGCAAAAATGTGCTGACCTTCGCCCAGGCAATTACAAAGGCAGAAAATTGGTTTGCTTCATTTTCTGAGCAGGATTACCGACCGCCAGAAAAAGCCTCTGAAAAGCCCCTATATCCCGACCTATCTTCAAGCCCACCTTTCACCGTTGCCCATGCGCTGGTTGATTATATGAAGTGGTATCGTGATAATCGCCGTGGATTTGAAAGAATATATTACACAGTTAATGCGCAATTGCTGCCAACTCTTGGCCAATACCCACTTGATGAACTTACAGCTCTCTTGATCCGAGAGTGGGCGGACAAGAG
>CACUVI010000007.1 GCA_902725215.1 Rhodospirillaceae bacterium LM-1
AGCTGCATCATCTGGAACGGCAATCTGATTTCGCTGCGCGCCAGTTTTGGGCTTCAGGCTTATGGGCCAGAGGACGAGCATCAGCAGATTCTGATCGATGCCGATCAGGCGATGTACGCAACCAAGCGAGAGCGTCGTTCGGAACCCAGACTGTCCTTGGGCGAGGCTGCGGCTTAGGCGATCTTAACGGGGAAGTTATGCTGGGCATTGAAACATCGCTGTTCAAAGACTTTTCCTTGTTCGGCAGAACAAGAAGCGATGACCCGCGCGCCAAGGAAGAAGGCAGGCTCGAGCCAAGGCTGGGCACTCCCGGCGAGCAGACGCAGGCCCCGCCATCTGCGTCTACATCTGACGCTCCGGCGGTAGAGATTCAACTTTCCAAAAAAGCCCTGGCGATCAAGGAAGCGGAAAGCGGGATCTTGATGCTGCCCGCCCCCAGCGAGCGGGCCAATGTGCGCAGCATGACGCCCCGCGAACTGGCCGACTTCGCCTACAACATGTATATGGACGGAACGCTCAGTTGGGATGAATACCGCATGGTCGGTTTTCCATCCGAGTTGCATCCCGACTTCGACAAGACGATCGGTCAATTGACCGGCGAGCACGCCCAGCCCGATCGCCCCAAGGACATGGTGACCGCTTGGCAGCAGCGCGTGGAATTCGAGGAGCGCTACTCTGCCAACAATCCGGAAGCGATCGAACGCGCCAGACGCGTGCTGGATGTTTTGCGCTGGCAAGACGCCCCGCCCGAGCCGGTGAAGATCGTGGCTTAAGCCGCCCTAGCCAATCTCCCATTCGTGGCCGACGGTAATGGCCACGGCGTCGTCCACCTTGATCAGCGACTTCTTTCCCTTATGCGGCAGCGGCACTTTATGGCTGCGGCAGAAGGTGATGATCGCCGCCCCCAGTTCGGCCAGCCGAAAACTGTGATTCTCGATTTGGCCGTCGGCGCCGCTGACCATCAGCACCAAAGCCGGATCTTCCTTGGGATCGTACAGCATCGACACCACATCGCCCTTGCCCATCGGGCGGTTATGCAAGGCTGTATATTCCATCAGCGCCCGCAACACCTCGGCCGTCGTAAATAGAATGCGCCGGTTTTCCTTGGGCACGCCCGTTTCCTTGTCTAGCTTTTGATCGCCTTCTTGGGAAGGTCGAGCTTGATGTGCAATTCCTTCAATCGCTTATCGTCGATTTCGGCAGGCGCTTGCATCAGCAGATCCTGCGCTTGCTGGTTCATCGGGAACAGAATCACTTCGCGGATATTGGGTTCATCGGCCAGCAGCATGACGATGCGGTCGATGCCGGGAGCCGAACCGCCGTGCGGCGGAGCGCCATAGCGGAAGGCGTTCAGCATGCCGCCGAAGCGCCGCTCGACCTCTTCGGCAGGGTAACCAGCGATCTCGAAAGCCTTCAGCATGACATCGGGACGATGGTTGCGGATGGCGCCCGACGACAATTCCACGCCGTTGCAGACGATGTCGTATTGATAGGCCTTGATGGTCAAGGGGTCCTGATTCAGCAGGGCCTCCATGCCGCCTTGGGGCATCGAGAAGGGATTGTGGCTGAATTCAATCAGGCCGGTATCCTCGTTCATCTCGTACATCGGGAAATCGACGATCCAGCAGAACTTGAAGACATTCTGTTCGAGCAGTTCAAGTTCATTGCAGATTTTCGTGCGCACGCTTCCTGCGAATTTGGCGGCGGTCAAGGGCTTGTCGCAGGCGAAGAAAACGGCGTCGCCCGCTTTCACGCCCGTCAGCGCCTTTATCTTTTCCAGCCGCTCGGCATCGAGATTCTTAGCGATGGGCCCCTTGGCCCCCTCCGCCTCGAAAACGATATAGCCAAGACCGGCGGCCCCATTCTCGCGCGCCCAGTCGTTGAGCTTGTCGAAAAAGCTGCGGGGTTTCGTTGCCGCGCCGGGCGCCGGAATGGCGCGCACCACCGAACCCGCCTCGACGGCGCGGGCGAAAATGCCGAAGCCCGATCCTTGGAAGGCTTGCGTCACATCGGCGATGATCAGCGGATTGCGCAGATCAGGCTTGTCGGAACCGTATTTCAGCATCGCCTCGTCGAAGGCGATGCGCACGAAGGGCGGCTTGCAGACGGCGCGCCCCTGTCCGAACTCCTCGAACACCCCGGCCAGCACCGGCTCGATGGCGGTAAAGACGTCGTCTTGCGTCACGAAACTCATCTCGAAATCGAGCTGGTAGAATTCGCCGGGGCTGCGGTCGGCGCGTCCGTCCTCATCGCGAAAACAAGGGGCGATCTGGAAATAGCGATCGAATCCCGCCACCATCAGCAACTGCTTGAACTGCTGGGGGGCTTGCGGAAGCGCATAGAATTTTCCCGGATGGATGCGCGACGGCACCAAATAATCCCGGGCCCCTTCCGGCGACGAAGCGGTCAGGATGGGGGTCTGGAATTCGGTGAAATTCTGCTCGATCATACGACGGCGCAAACTGGCGATGACGTTCGAGCGCAGCACCATGTTGGCGTGAATCTTCTCGCGACGCAGATCGAGGAAGCGATATTTCAGGCGCATATCCTCGGGAAATTCCTGCTCGCCCGCCACCATCATCGGCAGCGTGTCGGCGGTGGACTGAATTTCGACGCCGTTCGCCACCACTTCGATGGCGCCGGTCGGCAGCTTGGGATTGACCGTATCCGCCGACCGCTTGACCACATTGCCGGTAATGGTGACGACACTTTCGGGCTTCAGCGCTTCCAAAATTTTGAAAGCCGGGGCCGAGGTGTCGGCCACGCATTGCGTCAGGCCGTAATGATCCCTGAGATCGACGAACAGCAGATTGCCGTGATCGCGCTTCTTATGCACCCAGCCAGAAATGCGAACGTCGTTGCCAGCGTCGGTTTCGCGCAGTTGGCCGCAGGTATGGGTGCGATAAGCGTGCATGTTGGGCTCTTTCAAACCAAGTCGTTATTCAGAAAAAAGGCCCCCGGGACAGGTTGAAACACGATCCCGGGGGCCTTGATGCGTCCAAAAAGCCTATTCGGCCGCAGGAGCTGCGGGCGGTAGCGCTTCTTGCGTTCCCCCAGCCATCTCGCGGTCGCGCTTGGCGGCGATTTCGCGCAAGCGGTTCATGACCGAGCCGGTGCCGGCAGGGATCAAACGACCGACGATGACGTTTTCCTTCAAGCCCACCAGATCGTCGATCTTGCCCGAGACGGCGGCCTCGGTCAGAACGCGGGTGGTCTCTTGGAACGACGCCGCCGAGATGAAGCTGTGCGTCTGCAAGCTGGCCTTGGTGATGCCCTGCAACACCGGGATGCCCCGGGCCGGACGGCCGCCTTCGGCTTCCGTCTTGGCGTTCTCGACCGCATAGTCGGTGCGGTCAACCTGCTCGCCGGTCAGCATGGTGGTGTCGCCAGGCTCCATGATCTCGATCTTCTGCAACATCTGGCGAACGATCACTTCAATGTGCTTGTCGTTGATCTTAACGCCCTGCAGACGATAGACCTCCTGAATCTCGTTGATGAGATAGGCGGCCAAGGCCTCGACGCCCAGCACGCGCAGAATGTCGTGCGGAACCGGGTTGCCGTCGGTCAGAGGATCGCCGCGACGCACATAGTCGCCTTCCTGGATGGTGATGTGCTTGCCCTTGGGCACCAAAATCTCGACGCCTTCGCCATCTTCGGGCACCACCAAAACTCGGCGCTTGGACTTGTAGTCCTTGCCGAATTCGATGCGGCCGTCGATTTCCGCCACGATGGCGTAATCCTTGGGCTTCCTGGCTTCGAACAGTTCGGCCACGCGGGGCAGACCGCCCGTAATGTCGCGGGTCTTCGATCCTTCGCGAGGCAGCTTGGCGATCACGTCGCCCGCATTGATTTCCTGTCCATTATCGACCGACAAGATTGTATCGACCGACATGTAATAACGCGCTTCAGTGCCGTTGGGCAGCTTGATGACATGGCCCTTGGCGTCCTTCAGCACGATGCGGGGCTTCAACTCGTTGCCCTTGGGCTGCTGCTTCCAATCGATGACGACCTTGCTGGCGATGCCGGTGGCTTCGTCCAACACTTCGCGCATCGAAACGCCTTCGACCAAGTCTTCGTAATGCACGATGCCCGCGCGCTCGGTCAGGATCGGCAGGGTGTACGGATCCCATTCCAGGATCTTGGCGCCCTTGACGACCTGAGCGTTCGGCTCGACCAGCAACTTGGCGCCGTAGGTCACGCGGTGGCGGGCGCGTTCGCGGCCCGACGTGGCGTCCAGCAAGATGAGTTCGCAGTTGCGGCTCATCACGATGGTGTTGCCAACCGAGTTCTTCACCACGTTCAGGTTGGTGAAGGTGGCCTTGGCGTCGAAATTGGTGTCGATGGCCGAAGCCTCGGCGCCGCGCTGGGCGGCGCCGCCGATGTGGAAGGTGCGCATGGTCAGCTGCGTGCCCGGCTCGCCGATCGACTGCGCGGCAATCACGCCCACCGCCTCACCTGCGTTGACGGGCGTGCCGCGGGCCAGATCGCGGCCATAGCAGGCGGCACAGATGCCGGTCTTGCTCTTGCAGGTCAACACCGAACGGATGCCGACAATTTCAAGGCCCGAATCTTCGATGCGCTCGACGGCTTCTTCGTCGATCAGATGGGCGGCGGGCACCAGAACTTCGCCGGACACCGGGTGAACGATATCCAACGAAGCCGAACGGCCCAGGATGCGCTCACCCAAGCTGGCGATCACTTCGCCGCCTTCGACCACGGCGGAAACCGTGAAGCCTTCCGTGGTGCCGCAATCGGGTTCGGTGATGATGGCGTCCTGCGCGACATCGACCAGACGGCGCGTCAGGTAACCCGAATTCGCCGTCTTCAATGCGGTGTCAGCCAAGCCCTTACGGGCGCCGTGGGTCGAGTTGAAGTATTCAAGAACGGACAAGCCTTCCTTGAAGTTCGAGATGATGGGCGTCTCGATGATTTCGCCCGAAGGCTTGGCCATCAAGCCGCGCATGCCGGCCAGCTGCTTCATCTGAGCCGCCGAACCACGAGCGCCGGAATGGGCCATCATATAGATCGAGTTGATGGGCTTGCCCGGCTCGATCTTGGAGATTTCCTTCATCATCTCCTCGGCCACCTTTTCGGTGCAGTGCGACCAAGCGTCAACCACCTTGTTGTACTTTTCACCTTGGGTGATCAGACCGTCCTGATACTGCTGCTCGAATTCCTTGACGCGGTCTTCGGTGTCGTTCACCAACTTGGTCTTGGTGGCGGGCACGACCATGTCGTCCTTGCCGAACGAGATGCCGGCAGTGCAGGCATGCTTGTAGCCCAGCGCCATCAGGCGGTCGGCGAAGATCACCGTTTCCTTCTGGCCGCAATGGCGGTAGACGATGTCGATGACGTTCTGAATGTCCTTCTTCGTGAGAAGACGGTTAATCAGGCTGAACGGCACGTTGGGATTGCGGGGCAGAATTTCGGACAAAAGCATGCGGCCGGGCGTCGTGGTGACGATCTCGGTAATCGGCTTGCCCTCGGAATCGACGCCGCGGTAACGGGCGCGCACCTTGGCGTGCAAGGTCACCGCCTTGGCGTCCAGCGCGTGCTGGATTTCGCCGATGTCGGTGAACACCATGCCCTCGCCCACATCGCCCGGAATTTCATGGGTGATGTAATAGATGCCCAGCACAATGTCCTGGCTGGGCACGATGATCGGCTTGCCGTTAGCGGGCGACAGGATGTTGTTGGTGCTCATCATCAGCACGCGGGCTTCCAACTGGGCTTCAAGGCTCAGCGGAACGTGCACGGCCATCTGATCGCCGTCGAAGTCGGCGTTGAAGGCGGTGCAAACCAGCGGATGCAGCTGAATGGCCTTGCCCTCGATCAGCACCGGCTCGAAGGCCTGAATGCCAAGGCGGTGCAAAGTGGGAGCGCGGTTAAGCATGACGGGATGCTCGCGGATCACCTCTTCCAGGATGTCCCAAACTTCGGGACGCTCCTTCTCCACCATGCGCTTGGCCGCCTTGATGGTGGTGGCCAGGCCATAGCGCTCGAGGCGCGAATAGACGAAGGGCTTGAAAAGTTCCAGCGCCATCTTCTTGGGCAGGCCGCACTGATGCAGTTTCAATTCCGGGCCGACCACGATGACCGAACGACCAGAATAATCGACGCGCTTGCCCAAAAGGTTCTGGCGGAAGCGGCCCTGCTTGCCCTTCAGCATATCGGCCAGCGACTTCAGGGGACGCTTGTTGGCGCCCGTGATGGCGCGACCGCGCCTGCCGTTGTCGAAAAGCGCATCGACGGCTTCTTGCAACATGCGTTTTTCGTTGCGCACGATGATGTCGGGGGCACGCAGTTCGATCAAGCGCTTCAAACGGTTGTTGCGGTTGATGACGCGGCGGTACAGGTCGTTCAGATCCGAAGTGGCGAAACGACCGCCATCCAAGGGCACCAGGGGGCGCAGCTCGGGCGGAATGACCGGAATCACTTCCAGGATCATCCATTCCGGCTTGGACCCGGACTCCAAGAAGGCTTCGATCAGCTTCAAGCGCTTGACCAGCTTCTTGCGCTTGGCCTCGCTCGAGGTTTCACGCAGATCAACGCGAACCTGTTCCTTTTCCTGCTCGAGGTCGAGAGCGGACAGAATGATCTTCAGCGCTTCGGCGCCGATACCCGCCTGGAAGGCGTCATCGCCGTATTCTTCCTGCGCCTTCTGATACTGTTCCTCACTCATCAGCTCGAACTGCTTCAAGGGCGTCAGGCCGGGTTTGACCACGACGTAATTCTCGAAATACAGAACGCGCTCGAGGTCCTTGAGCGGCATGTCGACCAAAAGGCCGATGCGCGACGGCAAGGACTTCAAAAACCAGATGTGGGCGACCGGGCTGGCCAGCTCGATATGGCCCATGCGCTCGCGCCTGACCTTGGCCAACGTGACTTCGACGCCGCACTTTTCGCAGGTGATGCCGCGATATTTCATGCGCTTGTACTTGCCGCACAAGCATTCGTAGTCCTTGATCGGCCCGAAGATGCGGGCACAGAACAAGCCGTCGCGCTCGGGCTTGAAGGTGCGGTAATTGATGGTTTCCGGCTTCTTGATTTCGCCGTAGGACCACGAACGGATGCGCTCGGGGCTGGCGATCGAAATCTGCATCTGGTCGAAGCTCTGCGTGCCCCGGACCTGGCCGAAAATCTTCATTAATTCGTTCATGTGTCGACTCCGTTCCTGGTCTGGGTTCTTAGAATTCTTTCTGGATCAGCTCGACATTGAGCCCCAAAGAATGCAGTTCCTTGACCAGCACGTTGAAGGATTCCGGAATACCGGCTTCGAAATTGTCGTCGCCGCGAACGATGGCCTCGTAAACCTTGGTGCGGCCCGAGACGTCGTCCGACTTGACGGTCAGCATTTCCTGCAGCGTGTAGGCGGCGCCATAGGCTTCCAAAGCCCAGACCTCCATTTCGCCGAAACGCTGTCCGCCGAACTGCGCCTTGCCGCCCAAGGGCTGCTGGGTGACCAGCGAGTAAGGGCCGATCGAGCGGGCGTGGATCTTGTCGTCCACCAAATGGTGCAGCTTCAGCATGTAGATGTAGCCCACCGTCACCTTGCGGTCGAAGGGCATGCCGGTGCGTCCGTCGGTCAGGGTCACCTGACCCGACGAGGAAAGACCGGCGCGCTCCAACATCGTGACAATGTCGGACTCGCGGGCGCCGTCGAAGACCGGCGAGGCGATGGGCACGCCAGGACGCAGGTTTTCCGCCAGTTCCATGACCTCGTCGTCGGAAAGATTGGCGATGTCGGTCTTGAAGACCTTTTCGCCGTACATTTCCTTCAACCATGTGCGAAGGCTGGCGGGCTTTTGCGTCTCGCGCTTGACCTGATCGCACAGTTGGCCAATCTCGCGGCCAAGGCCTGCGCAGGCCCAGCCCAGATGGGTTTCCAGAATCTGACCGACGTTCATGCGCGAAGGCACGCCCAACGGGTTCAGCACCAGATCGACGGGAGTGCCGTCTTCCAAATGCGGCATGTCTTCCGAAGGCAGAATGCGCGAAATGACGCCCTTGTTGCCGTGACGTCCGGCCATCTTGTCGCCGGGTTGCAGCTTGCGCTTCACGGCCACGAAGACCTTGACCATCTTCATCACGCCCGGCGGCAGTTCATCGCCGCGTTGCAGCTTCTCGACCTTGTTTTCGAAACGGGCCTGCAACTTGTCGATGCTGTCGTCGAAAGCGCGCTTCAGCTCTTCCACTTCGCTCATGGCCGCATCGTCGGCCACGGTGATGTGGCGCCACTGATGGGGCGGCATGGCGTCCAGCACCGACTCTTCCAACAGCGTTCCCTGCTTGGCGTGCTTGGAACCGCCGCCCGCCGTCTGGTTGAGCAGAAGCTCGCGCAGGCGGACATGGAAGCTGCGCTCCAGAATGGCGCGTTCGTCGTCGCGATCCTTGGCCAAACGCTCGATGTCGGCGCGTTCGATGGCCAGGGCGCGTTCGTCCTTTTCAACGCCACGGCGCGAGAAGACGCGAACTTCGACGATAGTTCCGTTGACGCCCGGAGGCACGCGCAAGCTGGTGTCGCGCACGTCGGAGGCCTTTTCGCCGAAGATGGCGCGCAGCAGCTTTTCTTCCGGCGTCATCGGGCTTTCGCCCTTCGGCGTCACCTTGCCGACCAGAATGTCGCCCGGCTTGACGTCGGCGCCGATATAAACGATGCCCGCCTCGTCAAGGTTTTTCAAAGCGTCTTCGCCCACGTTGGGAATGTCGCGGGTGATTTCTTCCTGACCCAGCTTGGTGTCGCGGGCCATGACTTCGAATTCCTCGATATGGATCGAGGTGAAGACGTCATCGCGCACGATGCGCTCGTTGATCAGGATCGAATCTTCGAAGTTGTAGCCGTTCCAGGGCATGAAGGCGACCAGGGCGTTGCGGCCCAGGGCCAACTCGCCCAACTGCGTCGAGGGGCCATCGGCGATGATGTCGCCCATATTGACGATGTCGCCCACCTTCACCAACGGCTTTTGCGTGATGCAGGTGTTCTGGTTCGAACGCTGGAACTTCAACAGATTGTAGATGTCGACGCCCGAGGCCGAGGCGCTGGTCTCCTCGGTGGCGCGGATGACGATGCGGGTGGCGTCCACCTGATCGATGACGCCCGAACGCTTGGCGGCAATGGCGGCGCCGGAATCGCGGGCTACCGCTTCTTCCATGCCGGTGCCGACCAAAGGCGCTTCGGCGCGCAGAAGCGGAACCGCCTGGCGCTGCATGTTCGATCCCATCAAAGCGCGGTTGGCGTCGTCGTTCTCAAGGAAGGGAATGAGAGCGGCGGCCACCGAAACCAGCTGCTTGGGGCTGACGTCGGCCAAGGTGATTTCCGACGGCGGCAGCATCAGGAATTCGCCGCCTTGACGGCAACTGACCAGGGTCTCGGTGAAGTGGCCCTTGGCGTCCAGCGCCGCATTGGCCTGGGCGATGGTGTACTTGCTTTCTTCCATGGCCGACAGATAGATCACATCGTCGCTCACGCGCCCGCCGGTCACCTTGCGGTAGGGCGTTTCGATGAAGCCGTATTGATTGACGCGGGCAAAGGTGGCCAGCGAATTGATCAGGCCGATATTCGGACCTTCCGGCGTTTCAATCGGGCAGATGCGGCCATAATGGGTGGGATGCACGTCGCGCACTTCGAAACCGGCGCGCTCGCGGGTCAGACCGCCCGGCCCCAGGGCCGACAGGCGGCGCTTGTGGGTGATTTCCGACAGCGGGTTGGTCTGATCCATGAACTGCGACAGCTGCGAGCTGCCGAAGAATTCGCGCACGGCGGCAGCCGCGGGCTTGGCGTTGATCAGGTCGTGCGGCATGACGGTATCGATATCGACCGAACTCATGCGCTCGCGGATGGCGCGCTCCATGCGCAACAAGCCCAGACGATACTGGTTTTCCATCAACTCGCCGACCGAGCGAACGCGACGGTTGCCCAGGTTGTCGATGTCGTCGATCTCGCCCTTGCCGTCCTTCAGTTCGACCAGAACCTTGATGACGCCCAGGATGTCATCCTTGCGCAGGACGCGCATGGTGTCGGGAATGTTCGAGAATCCCAAGCGCGCATTCAGCTTCACGCGGCCGACGGCCGACAGGTCGTAGCGCTCGGAATCGAAGAACAGGCCCTGGAACAGCGCTTCTGCGGTTTCCAAGGTGGGCGGCTCGCCCGGGCGCATGACGCGGTAGATGTCGATCAGCGCTTCTTCGCGACAGGTGTTCTTGTCCACGGCCAGCGTGTTGCGCATATAGGCGCCGACATTCACATGGTCGATGGCCAGAACCGGCAGTTCGGTAATGCCCGCCTTTTCCAACTCGTTCAAGATGGCGTCGGTCAACTCGTCGCCCGCTTCGACGAAGATTTCGCCGGTCTTCTCGTTGATCAGGTCATTGGCCGCATAGACACCGATCAGGTCCTCGTGCGTGACCATGTATTCGTCAAGCCCGCCTTCCTTCAGCTTCTTGGCGACGCGCAGCGTCATCTTGGTGCCGGCCTCGGCCATCACCTTGCCCGATTTGGCGTCAACCAAATCATGCGTGAGCTTGACGCCCTTCATGCGCTCAGGCTCGAAGGTGGTGCGCCAGCCTTTCTTGCCGCGCTTGTAAAGCGTGGTGTTGTAGAAGTAGCCCAGCATTTCTTCCCTGGACATGCCCTTGGCAAGCGTCAGGTCGAAGGGACGGCTTTCGGCGGCCTTCTTGGCGCGCATCTTGGCGGTTTCTTCCGAATCCAGCGCGTAGAGCAGCGTGGTCACGGGCAGCTTGCGCCTGCGGTCGATGCGCACATAGACCAAATCCTTGGCGTCGAATTCGAAATCGAGCCACGAGCCGCGGTAAGGAATCACACGCGCCGCGAAGAGATACTTGCCCGAGCTGTGGGTCTTGCCCTTGTCGTGGTCGAAGAAGACGCCGGGGCTGCGATGCATCTGCGAGACGATGACGCGCTCGGTGCCGTTGATGACGAAGGTGCCGTTGGCGGTCATGAGCGGCATATCGCCCATGTACACATCCTGCTCCTTGATGTCGCGAATCGAACGGGATCCGGTTTCCTCGTCCACGTCCCAAACGACAAGACGCAAGGTCACCTTCAGGGGGGCGGCGAAGGTCATGCCGCGCTGCTGGCACTCATCCACATCGTATTTCGGCGCTTCCAATTCGTAGCGCACGAATTCAAGGGTGCCGCGCTCGGAAAAATCCTTGATCGGAAAGACCGATTTGAAAACTTCCTGCAGGCCGGATTCGTCGCGCTTCTCGGGCGGCGTGTCCATTTGCAAGAAACGATCGTAGGAGCTTTTCTGCACCTCGATCAGGTTCGGCATGGGCGCGATGGACGGAATCCGTCCGAAACTTTTGCGAATCCGCTTGCGACCCGTGTAGGACTTAGCCATTGCCGCTCCTTATCATCAAACTGTCAGTCCAGCACCCTGTTCTGAACTTCATCTCCCGCCCGGGCACTCTCAAGGCGGAAAACGCCCGGAAGCCGAAGGGGTTTCCCCCTTCGGCGCCGGGTTTAGAGATAGGTACTCACTTGCAACAAAGCGAGGTCTTACTTGACCTCGACCTTGGCGCCAGCGTCTTCCAACTGCTTCTTCAGCTTGGCAGCCTCGTCCTTCGAAACGCCGTCCTTGACGTCCTTGGGAGCGCCTTCGACCAGATCCTTGGCTTCCTTGAGGCCAAGGCCGGTGATGGCGCGGACTTCCTTAATCACGTTGATCTTCTTCTCGCCGCCATCAACCAGGACGACGGTGAATTCGGTCTTCTCTTCGACCGGAGCGGCGGCCGGACCGGCAGCGGCGGCAACGGCCACCGGAGCGGCGGCGGAAACGCCCCACTTTTCTTCCAACATCTTCGACAGCTCGGCCGCCTCGAGGACGGTGAGGGCCGAAAGTTCGTCAACCAGCTTGGCAAGATCAGCCATTTTACTAACTCCTTATTGCAGCTTGAATTCTGGGTTGTTGCGGTTTGGCTTTTAAGCGGCTGCGCCTTGATCTGCCTTGGCCTTGAGAACCCGGGCGAGCTGACCCGCCGGGGCCTGGAGAACGCCAGCGATACGGGTCGCAGGCGTCTGCACCATGCCGACGATCCTGCCGCGCAACTCGTCGAGCGAGGGCAGAGTGGCCAGGGCCTTCACGCCCTCCACACCCAGAACCTTGCTGCCGAGGGCGCCGCCCACGATCACCAGCTTCTCATTGGTCTTGGCGAATTCGACGGCGATCTTGGCCGCTGCCACAGGGTCCTTTGAATAGGCAATCGCCGTAGGACCCTTGAACAGATCAGCCAGCGTATCGTACGCCGTATCCTTCAAGGCGAGACGCGTAAGCCGGTTCTTAGTCACCTTGAAGCTGGCCCCAGCCGCGCGCATCTTGCTCCGCAGAGCGGTCATTTCAGCCACCGTAAGGCCCATGTAATGGGTCACGACGACCAGACCGGTCTCGGCGAAGGATCCGTGCAGTTGTTCGACCAGTTGCTTCTTTTGGTTCCGGTCCACGGTTTACGTCTCCGCTTTATTTGGACGTTTCGGATTTCTCCGTCCCGTCCATCTCTGACGAGGGCCAAAGGGGCGAACTTGCCCTTTCGGCCCGGTTCGCCTGTCCCAGAAGTTCCAGCCGCGCCCCATAGGGGAACGAAAGGTTTGCCTCTGTCTATGCGGGCGGTCACCCTTTGAATGCCCCCGATTGGGCATACCCACAGTCTCGGACAGGTTTTGGAAGGAAGCCCGAAAGCGTCCTTCCCCCGCCAGCACCGGCCTAAACCGGCGCTGATGGAAACTTGTTGCCTTAGGCGGCGCCGCTTAAGCTGGGAATGTCCAGCTTAACGCCCGGCCCCATGGTCGAGGACAGCGACACCTTCTTCAGGTACGTGCCCTTGGCGCCCTGCGGCTTGGCCTTGTTGATGGCGTCCACGAAGGACTTCACATTCTCGACCAGTTGCACTTCGGTGAAGCTGGCCTTGCCGATGCCGGCATGCACGATGCCGGTCTTTTCGGCGCGGAACTGCACCTGACCACCCTTGGCGGCCTTGACGGCGTCGCCGACATTCATGGTCACGGTGCCCAGCTTGGGATTGGGCATCAGGCCGCGCGGCCCCAGCACCTTGCCCAGCTTGCCGACCAGACCCATCATGTCGGGCGTGGCGATGACGCGGTCGAAATCCATCTGGCCCGCCTGAACCTTTTCGGCCAAGTCGTCGGCGCCCACGATGTCGGCGCCCGCCTTGCTGGCCTCGTCGGCCTTGGCGCCCTTGGCGAACACCGCCACGCGCACCGTCTTGCCAGTGCCGTTGGGAAGATCGACGACGCCGCGCACCATCTGGTCGGCGTGACGCGGATCGATGCCCAGATTGAGCGCGATCTCGATCGTTTCGTCGAACTTGGCGGTCGCCCGCGCCTTGATCATCTTGATCGCCTGATCGACCTTGTAGAAGGCGTTGCGATCGATGCCCTCTTGGGCCTTCTTCGTACGTTTTCCGAGAGCCATTGGCTTACTCCACCACTTCCATGCCCATCGAGCGGGCAGAACCGACGATCATGCGGCTGGCCGCTTCGACATCGGTGCAATTGAGGTCCTGCATTTTCTTGGCGGCGATTTCGCGGATCTGCTCCATCGTCACCTTGCCCACCTTGTCGCCGCGCCCAGGGGTTTTCGTGCCCTTCTGGATGCCCGCCGCCTTCTTCAAGAAATAGGTGATGGGCGGCGTCTTGGTGATGAACGTGAAAGTACGGTCGGAAAAAGCCGTGATCACCACCGGAATGGGCATGCCGGGTTCAAGCTGCTGGGTCGCCGCGTTGAACGCCTTGCAGAACTCCATGATGTTCAAACCGCGCTGGCCCAACGCCGGACCCACGGGGGGCGACGGGTTGGCCTTGCCGGCCGGAATTTGCAGTTTGATATAGCCAATAATCTTCTTTGCCATGGTACCACCTCAGATAGATGGGCCGAAGCCCAGGGTGTGCGCGGTGCGGCGTGGCAAGCCTCCCGCGCTGTTTGCTCCTAGACCTTCTCGACCTGGGAGTATTCCAGTTCCACCGGGGTCGAGCGACCGAAGATCGACACGGCCACCTTGAGCCTTGCCTTGTCTTCGTCCACTTCCTCGACGAAACCGTTGAACGAGGTAAATGGGCCGTCGCTGACGCGAACCTGCTCGCCAACCTCGAAACTGATCGAGGGCTTCGGACGTTCGATGCCCTCTTGAACCTGCTTCATGATGCGCTCGGCCTCGGCGTCGGTGATCGGCGAGGGCCGTCCGCGCCCGCCCAGAAAACCGGTGACCTTCGGCGTATTCTTCACCATGTGCCAAGCGTCGTCGTTCAGATCCATCTTGATCAGAACATAGCCCGGAAAGAACTTGCGCTCGGCGTTCACCTTGGAACCGCGGCGCACCTCGACGACTTCCTCGACCGGCACCAAAACCTGATCGAAAAGCGAAGCCATGCCTTTCTGCTCGGCCTGCTCCTTGATGGACTGGGCCACCTTCTTTTCGAAGCCCGAATAGACATGAATGACGTACCAACGCATCGCCACGGTCGTCACGCTCCCAAACCGAAGATCAATCGCACGAATTGCGAGATCATGAAATCAACCACGAAAAAGAAGATAGCCGTCAGAAAGACCATGACGAACACCATCGCGGTCGAAATCGACGTCTCCTTGCGCGACGGCCAGGTAACCTTGCTGGTTTCCTGACGGACTTGCCGGACGAACTGGCCTGGTGTGATGTTTGCCATCTCTCTTTTCGTCTAAGCTCTACTGTTCTGGCGCTGCTGCCGACTGGCAGGAGTGGAGGGGCTCGAACCCCCAACCCCCGGTTTTGGAGACCGGTGCTCTACCAGTTGAGCTACACTCCTATGGCCAAGCCGCATGGCCCGGGGAACAATCCCAGGCCAAGCGACAATTCCAGCTACTCGATAATCTTGGCGACGACGCCGGCGCCAACCGTACGGCCACCCTCGCGGATGGCGAAGCGCAGGCCTTCGTCCATGGCGATGGGGGCGATCAGATCGACTTCCATCGCCACATTGTCGCCGGGCATGATCATTTCGACGCCTTCCGGCAGCTTGATCGTTCCCGTCACGTCGGTCGTGCGGAAATAGAACTGCGGACGGTAGTTCGAGAAGAACGGGGTATGACGCCCACCTTCTTCCTTCGTCAGAATGTAGGCCTCGGCCTTGAACTTGGTGTGCGGCGTGATCGATCCGGGGGCCGCCAGAACCTGGCCGCGCTCGATGTCTTCACGCTTGGTGCCGCGCAGAAGGGCGCCGATGTTGTCGCCCGCTTCACCCTGATCGAGCAGCTTGCGGAACATTTCGACGCCGGTCACCGTGGTCTTGGTGGTCGGGCGCAGGCCGACGATTTCGATTTCCTCGCCCACCTTCACAACGCCGCGCTCGACGCGACCCGTGGCCACCGTGCCGCGGCCGGAAATCGAGAAAACGTCTTCCACCGGCATCAGGAACGGACGGTCCTTGGGACGTTCCGGCTGCGGGATCGAAGCGTCAACCGCCGCCATCAGCTTCAGAATGGCGTCATGGCCGATCTCGGGCTGCTTGCCTTCCAGGGCGCACAGGGCCGAACCGCGGATCACGGGAATGTCGTCGCCGGGGAACTGGTAGCTCGACAGCAACTCGCGCACTTCCATTTCGACCAGATCCAACAGCTCGGGATCGTCGACCATGTCGACCTTGTTCNCAACTCGCGCACTTCCATTTCGACCAGATCCAACAGCTCGGGATCGTCGACCATGTCGACCTTGTTCATGAACACCACCAGGGCGGGAACGCCGACCTGACGGGCCAGAAGAATGTGTTCGCGCGTTTGCGGCATCGGGCCGTCGGCCGCCGAAACCACCAGGATCGCGCCGTCCATCTGCGCTGCGCCCGTGATCATGTTCTTCACATAGTCGGCGTGGCCGGGGCAGTCGACATGCGCGTAGTGGCGGTTCTGCGTCTCGTATTCGACATGCGCCGTCGAAATCGTGATGCCGCGCGCCTTCTCTTCAGGAGCCTTGTCGATCTGGTCGTAGGCCGTGAAGGTGGCGCCGCCCGTCTCGGCCAGGACCTTGGTGATCGCCGCCGTCAGCGACGTCTTGCCGTGGTCAACGTGTCCGATCGTGCCGACGTTGCAATGCGGCTTGTTCCGCTCGAATTTCGCCTTTGCCATGACCCTGCGTGCTCCTGTGATGCTTTACCAATGTGTCCGAACAAAAGTGACTAACCTATCGACTTCGACTTTAATATATACAGACCGCCGGGCGACCTGGGCCTTGGAGCGGGTGAAGGGAATCGAACCCTCGTCGTAAGCTTGGAAGGCTTCTGCTCTACCATTGAGCTACACCCGCCCAGTAAGCCCTTGATCCGACACCTATTCCTCCCGTCGCCGCCAGCCGGTGGTGGAGGGGGAAGGATTCGAACCTTCGAACTCCGTAGAGGGCAGATTTACAGTCTGCTGCCATTGACCGCTCGGCCACCCCTCCGCGCCACCGGCCAACCGGTTCGGCGGAAGTGCGAAACATAAGGATTTCGCGGCCCTTGTCAACTTCAAAACACAAGCATAAACAAATCCAACGCTACCCGAAACCCTGCTAGGGTCCCCGGAGCGTTCTAAATCATGTCTGGAAGGCTAGCACGTCTGCCTTCCTGAATCCAAGCCGCTCGCGAAAGGGCCAGAAATATGACCGATAATCAGCAACCTTCACGCCGCCCTGGGGCTTCGGCAGGCATGAGCAAGAAGGAAAAGCGCCTGAAATACGCGGGCAAGGGCGGGCCGAAGCGCGCCAAACTGGCCAAGCTGAGCGGCGGCGAAGGCATATGGCTGTTTGGCGTTCACGCTGTGAACGCCGCCCTGCGCAACCCGGAACGCACTTGCCGCCGTCTGGTCGCCACAGAAGACCGGGTGAAAGAGCTGGACCCCGCCCTGCTGGCCCGGGTGAAAAAGGTGGAGACCAGCGACCGGCAGGGAATCGACGCGCTGTTGCCGCCCGGTACGGTGCATCAGGGCCTGGCCCTGGCCGTCAACCCCCTGCCCGATTTGTCCTTCGACGATCTGAAGCGCTCGGCCTTCATCAAGGACCGCGCCGTGCTGGTGATGCTGGACCAGGTGACCGATCCGCAAAATGTGGGCGCTGTGCTGCGTTCGGCCGCCGCCTTTGCCGCCTTGGGCGTGATCATGCAAGACCGTTTCGCCCCCCCGGAATCTGGCGCTTTGGCCAAGGCCGCCTCGGGCGGGTTGGAATCGGTGCCGCTGGCCAGGGTCGTCAATCTGTCCAAGGCGCTGGAGGAATTGAAGGCCGAGGGTTTTGTCGCCATCGGGCTGGAAGCCACGGCGGAAAAGACCCTGCCCGAACTGGCGCCGCTGCCCAAGAAGGTGGTGCTGGTGCTGGGATCGGAAGGCGAAGGCATGCGCCAGAAGCAGCGCGAAACTTGCAGCCTGCTGGCCCGCCTGCCCATGGTGACCGAAGGCCCGGTGGACAGCCTGAACGTCTCGAACGCGGCGGCGATTGCCCTTTACGAGGCGGGGCGGGGGTAAGATATTAGTTGTCGCAAAGGCGCCCAAGAACTACTTTAATCTTATGATTCAGGTCTTGAATGACATCGAACTGGGCAAGTTGACGGAAGAACTGCGTAAGCGGGGGATTTCGCCTGACCAGCGGTTGCGTGTCGTCGTCGAAAGCATCGAGAAGAACGATCTGTCGATTACGGCAATCAATGCCGCAGGAGGAGCGTCGACTGGCTGGCTGGCGAACCCGATCTATACAGCGATGCCGATCTAATTGAGCGTTTCCGCTCATGACGGGCATTCCGTTAGGCGCCATCGTTCTGACGGATTTTCCCTTTACCGACCTGACCGCAACCAAACGACGTCCGGCGCTTGTGATTTCAAGAGAAAATGAGCGGCGCACAGACATTGTGGTGGCGTATATCACCTCGGTGCCGCGCAATGATCCCGACGCGATGCCTATCGCGCCAACCAAGGGGAATGGCCTTAAAACCGACTCGATGGTGCGTTTTGACAAAATAGCAACCATCGACAAAGCCATCCTTTCCGGCCAACTTGGAAGCGCTGATGCAGGGTGGCTGAAAATCGCTCAAGAAAGGTTTTTCGGAGTGTTCGGGTTTGGGATGCCTCAAAATCGATAGGGAGTATCGGTGGAAAACTGACATATGGGGCCTATTCAGATAATGCATGTTTTTGGGGATAGACGTCTGAGCCTCCTCAGATAAATATCCGCTATACCCACAAGCAAAAGAGCCACGCTGGTAGAGAGAGGTTAAGAATGGACATCGAAAAGTTCATGCAAGGCTACAAGGCCGCCTGGGAACAGCGCGATCCGCAGATGTTCGCGGCCCTCTTCCAGCCCGAAGGGCGCTATCACAACACGCCGTTCCAGGTTCAAAGCGGCACAGCGCAGTTGATTGAATATTGGAAGCGCGTGCAGCTTCAAGAAGACGTGAAACTCACTTATGAAATTCTCGGTCCCGGCATCGCCCATTGGCATACGACTTATCAGGTCGCGTCCGAGGAACTTTTCCAGATTTGGGCAAAATCGACAGGAACCAATCTGGTGGCCCGCAAGCCCGGCGACCCGTTGCCCCGCATGGTGCTGGACGGCGTGCTAAAGGCCTCTTTCAAGGATGGCCTGTGCGCCGAAGCCCGCATCTGGTGGCACAGCCAGCCGCAGGCGTAGAGGCGCATTAGTCCTGCGTAAGAAGCTCGGGCAAATCCCGCGCCCCATGTAGAATGCGCAGGATGAGCGGCGGCTTGCGATCTGCATTGTAGACGAGCAGATAAGGAAAGCCCGTCAACGCCAAGAAACGGTATGGCCCGTCCGCCAGTTCTGAACGCAAGACGCCGATGTCGTGATGCGTAGCGATGCGCCTTGCCGCAGCGGCAATAGCGTCGCGAAGGGCCATGGCGGATGCTGGGCTGTCTTTAGCGATCCAGCGCATGGCCGAAAGCAGATCATCCCTGGCGCGTGGCGACAGGCGGGCTGCGGTCATTTATGATGGGCGGCGATGATGGCGTCGGCCTCAGCGAGAACGTCAACCAACTCGAAGCCGCCTTCCCGGTCGGCTTCAGCCTCGGCGGCCTTCAGCATGGCGTTGAAATTCGAGCGCCGCTCCTCGGATTCCTGCAACAGGCGCAAACTCGTCCGCACCACCTCGCTGACATTATTGTAGCGGCCATCCTGAACGCAGGACTTCGCAAAACGTTCAAGTTCGGGGGTGAGATGGACGTTAGTTGACATGGGCAACCTATATGTCAGTGTTTGACATACTCTAAGCCAAGAGGATGCTGCTTGCAAGTCGCTTAAGGAAAGCATTAACGGAGTCCCAAATCTGCGTCCTGGAAATATTGGCAGTATTCAGAATAACTATGATGGTGCAGGTTCCCTGAGGCAGTCTTAGTCTGGAGACAAGACGGACAGACGGGAGAGACGAATCAAACAACACAAGGTTCAGGAGAGCTAAACAAAAAATAGCCTCTTCGACGTTTCGTGTGGATTTGAAGAAAC
>CACUVI010000008.1 GCA_902725215.1 Rhodospirillaceae bacterium LM-1
CCCGCGCGGAAAGACTGGCTGATGGGATTGCGCCGTCTGAGGTGCGGAAAGCGTTGCGGGAATTCGACGCCCTGTGGGACGAACTGTTCCCCGCCGAGCAAGCCCGCATCCTGGAGCTTCTGGTCGAGAAAGTGGTCGTCCATCTTGGCGACGTTGAACTGAAGCTGAGAATCGAGGGGTTGGCCAGCCTGGTCGCCGACATGAACGCGCAGCGCAAAAGGAAGGCGGCATGATGCCACAGGACACAATGACCGTTCGCATTCCGATGACCATACGCCGCATCGGCGGGCGCAAGCAGATCATCGTGCCCGAGGGCGGGGGCATCCCCGAGCGGTCCCGCGCCAAGCCCGACGAGGCGCTGCTGAAGGCCCTCGCCCGCGCCTACAAATGGAAGCGCATGATCGAAGAGGGTCAGGTCCGCTCGCTCAACGAACTGGCCGAGGCCGAGAAGCTGAACGGTTCCTATGTCAGCCGCATCTTCCGCCTGACCCTGCTGGCCCCCGACATCGTCGAGGCCATCCTGGAAGGCCGCCAGCCCCGGACCCTCCAACTGGCCGACTTACTCGAAGACGTGCCGGTGGATTGGGGGGAGCAGCGGGAAACACTGTGCATGGGTCGGCGATGACAGGGGGTTCCCTTTTCTAGGGGAGGCTCGCAATTCGAGCTACGTAATCTCTGTAAATTGATCAACTCTTGCTGCGGACTTCAACTCGTCCTACAGTTGCCGACATGGCCTAGGGGAAGCATGTTCATACTCGCAGTCATAAGCGAGTGGAGCTATGCCGCTCAATTAAGGAGAATGTTAGCATCTTGGCAGCTAATCCGAACCACGATCCCGATCTACTTGCTGGCCTGAAGGAAGCCGCACGCCTCGGTCAGCTTATTCCTTTCGTAGGCGCGGGGGCCTCAAAGGTTGCCGGTTGCCCTAGCTGGACGGAATTCGCCGACAGCTCTCTGCGATTCTTCGTCGACCAAGGCCGCTTCACCCACGCTCAGCTTGATCAGATTAAAACGCTCCATCCCCGCGTGAAGCTCTCGCTGGCCCGAAGCATGGAGCGTGAGCACAAGCTCAAGATTGATTTCAAGAAAGTGCTATATCCGAAAGAAGGGTTGGTTAACTCGAACGGGCAGCGGCTCTATCGCGCTCTTTCCAAACTCGGAAGAACCTTCGTTACTACAAACTACGACGAATGGCTGGACTCCAGCCACCCTGCGCCCGAGGCGCAAATTGCCTGTGGGCAACCCGAGGAGGACTTCGCTGCCAGGCCCACCCCGAACGTAATCTATAAGGTCCGTGACCTCGCGCCCGATTGCCTGAGCGTTCCCAACACGGTGATCCACCTGCACGGCTCGCTGCGAGAAACTGACGACTTGATCGTGACGACGCAGGATTATATCCGCCATTACGCGAATGACCGCCACGGAGAGGAAAATTATGTCCTCACCTTTCTTCACGCGCTGTTCCAAAAGAGAAAGACAGTCCTTTTCATCGGCTACGGCTTGGAGGAGCTCGAAATCCTCGAATACGTCATCGGCAAGGCCGACCTTCGACAGGTGAACGATGAAAACAAGCAAATCAGACACTACATTCTTCAGGGATTCTTCAGTCATGAGCAGGAGATCCGCCGGACACTGGAGAGGTACTATCTGGAAAATGGCATCCAGATGATCCCTTTCTCGCGCGACGAACGAGATTGGGACCAACTCATCGAGGAGGTGGAGAAGCTGGCGGACCTTATGCCCGCCGCCGAAATCCTCAAGACGGAGAAACTGGTCGAGATGAAGGGGATGCTCGATGGCTAAGCTCAGCGCTAGTCAGCAGGCCTTCGTCAGGCGAATGGCAGAAGGCGAGGAATTCGAGCGGCACGGCGTAGACCTTCTCGTCCAACGCAACGATTTTGAGCAGTTCTTCGACGCACTTGCCGAAACAGGCCTTTTCAATCCAACGCGCAATCCTCAACCCCTACCTGCCGATACGGTAGGGTATTTCCGCATCCCGTATTGGCACATTCTCGACTACCTGAAGGCCGTGGCGAAGCGATCAGGAGATGAGAGCGACTTGGTATTGGCCGAGAAGGTAATGGAAGTGATTCGTACCGTGAGCCGCACCCCGGCTACTGACGGGACTTTCGCGGACAATTACCACACGACCCGCGTCTTCGCGGAAATCCTCTCTCTCGTCCCGACGCGCGCGGTTACGATGAACGACATCGACCTGGTGCCATTATGGTTCGGCGGAAGGTTCCCCTCGATGGTGGGTTCTACACTGGCGGGCGGGTTACTGCGTCATTTTGTCGACAGCGCTGATCCTGACGACTGGCAAAAAGCCTGCCGCCTTCTCCATCACGCGACGGCGATCCAATGGAAAGACGAAAAGGAACTCGGGGAAGGCCGACGCGCGCCCCACGGGGTGGTTGAGGATTACTGGCTCAAGAAGCTTGTGAACGAGCATGCCTCCGCTTTCGGCAGCATTGCAGGCAATGCTGCGGCAACGATCCTCCTGGACCGAGTTCGCGAGGCTTATTCGGAGGATCTGGACGAGCGTGCGAGCTGGCTCTCGCGCCCGGCGATCGAGGACCATCAGCAGAACCACTCGTGTGACGGAATAGTCAATATCGTCGTCGAAGGGCTGCGCGATGTACTTCTGAGTTGGACAGAAAAGGATAGCCCCACCGCAAAGGCATTCATTGTCCCCCTCCTGAATGACAAGGCACAGATCGTGCGGCGCATCGCGATTCATCTGGTCGACGAGAAATTTGCTGTCTTCCGCGACATAGTTCTGGTCCTGCTGTCGCCTTCGCTTTTCGAACCCGGGCACCTGCACGAGACCTATCGCTTCTTAAAATCACACTTTGGCGAGTTCACGCCCGAGGAGAAGAAGGCCACATTCGATGCCATTTGCGCCTTGACGGTGGAGGGCGGAGACGACGCAAATGTTAGGCTGCGGCGTCTTCAACGGCTGTGGCTATCTGCCATCGAGGGCAAGGGATCAACGGAAGCAGGCAAGAGGTTAACCGACCTGCGGGCTGACAAGGCGCTCGGCGGCATGTCATCCCACCCAGACTTTCATACGTACATGGAAAGCCATTGGGGCTTTGGCGATTCGCCCTATACGGTGCAGCAGCTACAGGCGTTTGCCGACGACGGCTCTCTGATTGATGCGCTGAACGCGTTCACGCCAATGACGAACTCATGGAACGGCCCGACCAAACGAGCGTTAGTTGATGCACTTGCGGAGGCCGTAGTAGCAAGCCCTGAGAGATTTCTCCCGCTCCTGCCAAAGTTCAGCGAAGCAAAGCGAGAATACCAGTGCGGGGTGATCAGCGGATTCAAGAAGCTGTGGGACGTCGGCGAAGAACGAATGAAGCTGAATTGGGATGACGCGTGGCCAAAGCTTCTGAATTTTTTTTTCGCGCTGATAACGCCCTTTGCGTTCTGGGAGGAAGCCGCAACCGAGGATGAGGATCTGTCGCCGAACCGGAATTGGATTCCGCCTCTGATTTCAGGTCTTCTCGAAGACGGCACCCGCGACGACAAGACCGCGTTCCACCCCGACCTGCTCCAGCAGGCGTGGACCCTCGTGGTCATCTTGCTCCAAAGGTCGTCCGCAGATATGGGGCCCGACCCGAAAGACTCAATGAATCGAGCTATCAACTCCTCGAAGGGCAGGGCCGTGGAGGCCATGATCAATTGCGCGCTGCGAATATGCCGCGTTGAGCACGAGGCAACAGGCACTCATGAGAAGGCATGGCTGACCTTGCAGCCCGCGTTCGATGCCGAGGTTGCACAGTGCAAGAATGCCAACTACGAATTTTCGACCATTGCGGCGTCGAACATCTCCCAACTTCGCTATCTTAGCGCGGAGTGGACCAAGAATAATTTCTCCGCGATCTTCCCGCTCGAGATTCCCGCTAATTGCCTTTGCGCGCTCGGAGGTCTCTCGTACTCTCCGGCCACGGCGGTCGTTTATGCCGATCTCGTCGAGTTCGGTGTGCTGGATTGGGCGCTGCGACAGGACAAGACGGGTGAGCACGCGCGCGCGACACTCCTACAGCGTATCGGCCTTGCTTACCTCTGGGGCCATGAGCAACTCGACGGCTTGCGGTTTACCTATCTCTTTGATGAACGGCGAGCAGATGACTTGATAATTATTGCTTCGTACTTATTCTCTGTGAGCCGCCAGGAACTCGAGGGGAATCATGTCGAGAAAATCCTTGCCTTCTGGGAGCGTTGCGTGGCTTGGGCAAGGTCTTTGGACGTAGCGCCTACAAAGCTCCTTTCAGCGCTTGGTCCCTTCAGTTGTTATCTGTCATCTGTTGGAGAACGTGAGCATGGGCTGCTGGTCGCTGTCGCCCCACATGTCGCCATCTACCATAATGCCGACCGCTTTCTGGAGGCACTTGAGAGGCTTGCTCTAGGCAACGAGAAAGTGGTCAGCGAGGTTTTTGGCCAGATGCTTACTACCTACAAACCGAGCTTTGATATTGAAGGGCGGATCAAGAGCATTCTGACCACCCTTGCGCAATGCCGAGCGACACACGTCCACGCACTGAAGTATGCTGACCAACTGATGCCGCACCTCCCGAACATGCTGAAACTTTATGAGGAGCTTTCAAACGCACCGCAATCGTAGCCCTAACTGCCGTCATCCCATTTTTCTGCGCAGCACGGCATGGTCAATTACAGTTGCCGTCAGCTGTCTTTTCGCGTGAGATACTCGAGAAACGGCCACGAGGCGCGCAGTAAAAGCGCCAGTCGACGGAACCGCATAGCTCAAGCTTGATCGCATAGTGCAGTAGGCGAAGCTACAGCGAAATATCTCATTGACGCACCCATATCCCCGGCATATTCTCTGTAGCGTTTGTTACAGAGGAATTGCCATGCGCATCCACGACGCCTGCACCATCCATAGCGGCTTCACCGCCCGGGGCAAGCTGGAGCCCGTCGAGTTCGGCGGAGTGCCGACCATCCAACTGCGCGACATCTCCGTCGAGGGTGTGGTCGATCCGGATCGCCTTGCGCGGGCGCCGCTTGAAGGGGTGGCGGATCGGTATCTCGTGCGCGCCGGCGATGTGCTGTTCCGCTCGCGCGGAGAGCGCACCACCGCCTGCGCCCTGGATGAGCGCTTTGTCGAGCCGGCGGTGGCGGTGCTGCCGATTCTCGTGCTCCGCCCCAAGCGTGACGTGGTACTGCCGGAATATCTGGCCTGGGCGATCAACCAGCCTGCCGCCCAGCGTCACTTCGACGAAACCTCCTATGGCACCAACATCCGTATGGTGCCCCGGTCAAGCCTCGACGATCTTGAACTGGATATCCCCGACATCGCCACCCAGGAAAAAATCATCGCCATTGACGCCCTCGCCGGGCGCGAGCAGGAATTGAGCATTCTGGCCGCCGAACGACGAAAGCGGCTGACCGGCATGATCCTCGCCGAACGAGCCAAAAGCATGCGCCCCACCGCCGGGCAGGAAAGGAAAGCGAAATGACCGACCAACTCGCGCAACAACAGGTCAACCAGACGGCTTGGGCTGCTTGCGATACCTTCCGGGGCGTCGTCGATGCCGGGCAGTACAAGGACTATATCCTGGTGATGTTGTTCCTGAAGTATATCTCGGACCTCTGGAACAACCACGTCGAGAGTTACCGCCAGCAATACGGCGGTGACGAGGCGCGCATCCGCCGCCGGATGGAGCGCGAGCGGTTCATCCTGCCGGAGGGTTCCAGCTTCTACGACCTGCACGAGCAGCGGAACGAAGCCAATATCGGCGAGCTGATCAACATCGCCCTGGAGAAGATCGAGGACACCAACCGCGCCAAGCTGGAAGGCGTGTTCCGCAACATCGACTTCAATTCCGAAGCCAATCTGGGCCGCGTCAAGGATCGCAACCGCCGCCTTAAGAACATGCTGGAGGATTTCGCCAAGCCCGCCCTCGACCTGCGCCCGTCGCGGGTCACCGAGGACATCATCGGCGAATGCTACATCTACCTGATTTCGCGTTTCGCCTCGGACGCCGGAAAGAAGGCCGGGGAATTCTATACCCCCGCCGCCGTGTCGCGTCTGCTGGCCAAGCTGGCGGCACCCAAGCCGGGCGACACCATCTGCGATCCGGCCTGCGGGTCGGGCTCGCTGCTCATCCGGGCGGCGGAGGAAGTCGGCTCGGACAACTTCGCCCTCTATGGCCAGGAAGTGAACGGCGCCACCTGGGCGCTGGCGCGGATGAACATGTTCCTGCACGCCAAGGACGCGGCGCGCATCGAGTGGTGCGACACCCTGAACAGCCCTGCGCTGGTCGAGGGCGACCATCTGATGAAGTTCGATGTGGTGGTGGCCAATCCCCCCTTCAGCCTGGACAAGTGGGGCGCCGAGGACGCGCCCGCCGACCCGTTCAAGCGCTTCTGGCGCGGCATTCCGCCCAAATCCAAGGGCGATTACGGCTTCATCACCCACATGATCGAGATCGCCAAGCGCCAAAGCGGCCGTGTGGCGGTGATCGTACCCCATGGCGTGCTGTTCCGGGGCGGGGCCGAAGGGCGCATCCGCCAGGCATTGATCGAGGAAAACCTGCTTGATGCCGTGGTGGGACTGCCCGCCAACCTGTTCACCACCACCGGCATTCCGGTGGCGATCCTGGTCTTTGACCGTTCCCGCGAGCAGGGTGGGCCGAACGAGGCGCGCCGTGACGTGCTGTTTATCGACGCCAGCAAGGAGTTCACGCCGGGAAAAACCCAGAATGTGATGGATGAGCAACACATCGGCAAGATCCTGGAGGCCTATACCAACCGGGCGGAGACCCCGAAATATTCCCACCTTGCCAGCCCCGACGAGATCGCCGAGAACGACTTCAACCTGAACATCCCGCGCTATGTCGATACTTTCGAGCCGGAAGAGGAAATCGACGTCGCCGCCCTGCAAAAGGACATCGAGCGGATCGAGGGCGAACTGGCCGAGGTGCGCGGCCGCATGGCGGGGTATCTCAAGGAACTGGGCCTATGAGCAAGAAGCCCTCCGGAGAAATAACCATCAGGTCATCGGCAGCGGAATATCTGACTTTCATCGCGGCCAGCGGCGAAGGTGGTGTCGAAGCTGTTTATGCCGATGAAAATATTTGGCTTTCTCAAAAAATGATGGGGGTTTTGTATGATGTTCAGACCCATACAATCAACTACCATCTTAAAAAGATTTTTGATGACAGGGAGCTTGAAGAAAATTCAGTTATTCGAAATTTTCGAATAACTGCCACTGACGGAAAAACCTATGACACCAGGCATTACAGCCTGTCGGCCATTATCGCCGTTGGCTACAAGGTCAATTCCGAAAGGGCGGTGCAGTTTCGCAAATGGGCGACCGGCATCATCCGGGAATATACCATCAAAGCCTATGTCATGGATGATGAACGCCTGAAGAATGACGGCTCCATTCTTGGCAAACAGTATTTTGAAGAACAGCTTCAGCGCATCCGCGAGATCCGGATCAGCGAACGCAAATTCTATCAGAAAATCACCGATATCTACGCGACCGCCATTGATTATGATGTGACGGCGCAAGCCACCAGGCGCTTTTTCGCTACCGTTCAGAACAAGCTGCATTGGGCCATTCACGGCCAAACGGCGGCAGAGGTGGTTTACACCCGCGCCAATGCCGAAAAACAGCATATGGGCCTGACCACATGGAAAGACGCGCCCGGCGGCAAGATTCAGAAATTCGATGTCAGCATTGCAAAAAACTATCTGACCGATGATGAAATGGCGCAACTGGAACGCCTCGTTTCCGCCTATCTGGATGTAGCGGAGGATATGGCGCTGCGGCAAATCCCCATGACCATGCAGGATTGGGAAACCCGCCTGAACCGCTTTATCGCTGCAACCGACCGCGAAATTTTGCAGGACGCGGGAAGGGTCAGCGCCGAAATCGCCCAGGCCCACGCTTTCAGTGAATTCGAGAAATACCGGATCATCCAGGACCGATTGTTCGAATCCGATTTCGACAGGGAGGTGAAAGCCCTCTCCACGACCGCCAAGGGGCGGAAGAAGGGGGGCGGGGATGATTAAGCTAGAGAGCAAGAAATCTGCCTTCACTCGCTCTCTTTTCGATAGCGAGTTGCCGGAAGACTGGCATCTCGTGCCGGTCGGTGAAGCTCTCCTCGGAACGCAATACGGTCTGAGCGAACCCGGTGATACTGTCGGCAACACGCCGATCGTCGGAATGCGCGACATAAACAATGGGGCTGTAAATCTTACCGACTTGGCCACCGTTGATGACGGTGGAGCGGATTGGAATGAAATGCGGCTTCGGCGAGGAGACATACTCCTCAACCGGACCAACAGCGCCGATCTTGTCGAAAAAGTTGGGATTGTCAGCGTGGACTCGGACGCAGTTTTTGCGTCCTATCTCGTCAGGCTAGACGTTGATCGAGAGAAAGCCGATCCGGAGTTCGTAAACTTCTGGCTCAATACGGTCATCGCGCAAACGGCTCTGAAGCGCCTTTCCACCAGAGGCGTTAGCCAAGCGAACATCAATCCGACAGAGTTTCGTAAGCACTGTCCGCTTCCACTCCCCCCCCTCCCCGAGCAGCGCAAGATCGCTGAAATCCTGCGCACCTGGGACGAGGCCATCGAAAAGCTGGAGGCGCTGCGGGCGGCGAAGGAAAAGCTCTATTCGACACTTGCGGACGGTCTGATTTTCGGGACGCTTCAGCGTGGAAGCCGCCACCGGGAATGGAAGCTTTGTCGCTTGAACGAGGTCACGCGGGAACTGACCCAGCGCAACCGCGACGGTAGTATTGGGCGCGATATGGTGATGGGCGTCACCAATTCGCGGGGCATCGTGCCGATGCGCGAGCAGACCATCGGTGGCGACCTGACCAAATACAAAATCTTGCCGCCCCGCGCCTTTGCCTACAATCCGATGCGCATCAATGTCGGCTCCATTGCCATGCTGCGGTTGGCGTCCGAAGTGCTGGTCAGTCCCGATTATGTGCTATTCGAATGCCTACCCGGCAAGCTTGACCCCGACTATCTCGATCACTTGCGCCAGAGCCATTTCTGGGACCACTACATCAATGCTGGTGGGTCGGGCAGCGTGCGGATGCGGACCTATTACGATGACCTTGCCGCGCTTCGGGTAAAACTGCCCAACTACAATGAGCAGCGCGAAATCTCATTTATTCTCAACACGGCCCAAGACGAAATCGGCCTCTTGCTGGCCGAAATCAAAACCCTCACCCGTCAGAAGCGCGGCCTGATGCAGAAGCTGCTGACCGGCGAATGGAGGGTGAAGTCATGAATGATGAAGATCTGATGGCGCGCCAGGAGGAGGAACTCCAGCAGCAACTGATTGAACTGGTGGAGGATTGGGCCTCACGGCAAGCGTGGGATTGCGGCGAAGAGGTATCCTCGATCATCGCGGATACAAACTCCATTTTTACTGAAGACTATATTGACGAAATAACCGTCGATAAGGTCGATGCAGGTAAATATGCCTTTACGTGTCGCGGCGAACTCCACGGTGAACCGCGCAAGGACGACGTGCCATTTTGCGGCGATACTATCTACATTTATGTCGAAGGTTCCATCCTTTATGACGAGGATGCTGATAAGTGGGAGATCACCGATTACTCGGTATCAGCAGAGTTGGAAGATTATGCGGATATTGAGGACGAGCGTGCGCTATCCATGCCGATTGGGAAGACGCTCATTCCTGAGTATCACTACAAATCAGCGGACGACCTGATCTCCAAAATTTCCCAGCTATCCTCAAGTCTATGGTTTCGTGGGCATGGCGATGTTGCCTGGGAACTGAAAACCGCTGTAGCGCGGCAGCCAAGTCCCTCGGTCGCACTTGAAAAAACGTTGCGATTGAAATTTGAAAATCAAACGACCTTTCTGGATCCGGCGGCCCATCCGCTTGGGATCCCAAAATGTAATTTTTTAATGCAGCATCATGGCCTGCCAACACGACTGTTGGATTGGACGACATCTCCTCTCACGGCGCTTTACTTTGCGGTTTGCAGTTCCAAGCATGACGACAAGGACGGTTGCTTGTGGGCACTGGATCCCAGCCAACTGAATAAGTTGCACAAGGCAGAATATCCTCAAGAGTGTGATGGTGGCGCAGGTGAGAGGTTGTTCACGGAAACGTCAGATCGCATCCTTGCTATCCATGCTCCGTACACGAACTTGCGCATGAAAGTACAGCAGTCTGAATTTACCTTGCATACAAACTACAAGTCGCTTGAGAAATCGCTCGGCGCCCAACTCTTTTTGAAAGAAAAGATCATCATTGACCGAAAAATCAAAGAAGAGACCCGTAAAAGATTGCGGGCGCTTGGTACCAATAGAGCATCCCTTTTTCCTGATTTGGATAACATAGCCCAGACAATTAAGGACGACGTGTTGGAAGATGGGGGCGAATCATGACCTTCAACGCCGCCGAGAAACACCAGTCCCAGATCCCGGCCCTGCAATTGCTGGTCGCCCTGGGCTTCACTCCACTGTCCCAGGCCGATGCGGTGCATCAGCGCGCTGGTCGCCTGCGCAACGTCGTGCTCGACGACGTGCTGGCCGACCAGTTGTTGCGCATCAACCGCTTCACCCATCGCGGGCGGGGGTACCCGTTCGACCTTGCCGACGCGCACGAGGCGATCCGGCGCCTGAAGCCGACGCCCGACCGGCAGAAGGGCTTGCGGGGCACCAACCAGGACATCTACGACACCCTTGTCCTGGGCACCACCATCACCAAGACCATCCAGGGGGATTCGAAGTCCTTTTCCTTCCGCTTCATCGATTGGGAGACGCCGTCCAACAACGTCTTCCACGTCACAGCCGAGTTGTCGGTGGAACGGACCGCCAGCGCCCAGACCAAGCGGCTTGACATCGTCGCCTATGTGAACGGAATCCCCTTCCTGGTCATCGAGAACAAGCGGCCGACCGAAAGCCTGAAGAAGGCGGGCAGCCAACTGATCGGCTATCAGAATGAAGACAACATTCCGCAGTTGTTCCACTTCGCCCAGGTCCTGATGGTCATGAACCGGGTCGAGGCGCGATACGCCACCGTCGGAACGCCCCGGCAGTTCTGGCAGACCTGGCGGGATGACGAGGATCGCAACGAGGATATCGAGAAGGCGGCCAACCGGCCTTTGACCGATGCCGAGGCCGATGCGGTGTTCTCCGGCGATTTCGCGGGTGCCCGCACCCATTTCGTGGCCATGGCGTCCGAAGGCCCACGCGCCGTCACCGCCCAGGATAGGGCGATTCATGCGCTGTGCCGGCCGGAACGGCTGCTCGATCTGGTGCGCCGTTTCACCGTCTTTGACGGCGGCACCCGCAAGGTGGCCCGCCACCAGCAGTTCTTCGGCATCCGCAAGGCGGTGGAGCGGGTCCGGCAGTTATCTGTTGATGCACGGCGCAAGGGCGGCGTCATCTGGCACACCCAGGGGTCGGGCAAGTCCCTGACTATGGTCATGCTGGGCCGCGCCCTGGCGTTGGACAAGTCCATCCCCAACCCGCGCATCATCATCGTCACCGACCGCGACGACCTTGATAAGCAGATCAAGGATACCTTCAAGTCCTGCGAGATGGAGCCGATCCGCGCGGTCAGCGGCGCCAACCTGATCGAGCTGATCCGCAACAAGGCTCCGCTGGTTACCACGATCATCAACAAGTTCGACACGGCGGCCAGGGGGGCGACCGACATCGATGATGACGCCAACATCTTTGTCCTGGTCGATGAAAGCCATCGCTCCCAGACCGGGCGCTATGGCGGCGACAGCCATTTTGCCACCCGGATGCGTCGCTTCCTGCCCAAGGCCTGCTATCTCGGCTTCACCGGCACGCCGTTGCTGAAGAAGGAGAAGAATACCCTTTCCACCTTCGGCGGCCTGATCCACAAATATGCGATTGATGAGGCGGTGGCCGATGGGGCGGTGGTGCCCCTGCTGTACGAAGGCCGCCTGGTCGAACAACAGGTCAACGGCGACGTCATCGACCGCTGGTTCGAGAAGATCAGCGAGGGCCTGACCGACGCGCAGAAGGCCGACCTCAAGCAGAAGTTCTCGCGCATGGATGCCCTGTCGAAGACCAGCCAGGCCATCCGGGCCAAGGCCTTCGACATATCCGAGCATTTCCGCAAGCATTGGCAGGGAACCGGCTTCAAGGCTCAGCTTGTGGCACCCTCCAAGGCCGCCGCCGTCCGGTTCAAGGAGGTGCTGGACGAGATCGGGCACGTCACCAGCGAAATCGTCATCTCGCCCCCCGATGACAACGAGGGCAACGAGGAGATCGACAAGGAATCGAAGGATCTGGTGCGCGCTTTCTGGGCGCGGATGATGGCCCGCTTCAAGACCGAGGACGAATACAACCGGCAGATTATCGACGCCTTCAAGGGCTTCAGCGATCCTGAAATTCTCATTGTCGTCTCGAAGCTGCTCACTGGGTTCGATGCGCCCCGGAACACGGTACTCTATGTTTGCAAGTCGCTGCGCGAACACAGTCTGTTGCAGGCCATCGCCCGCGTGAACCGGCTTTACGAGGAGGACGAGACCGAAAAGCAGTTCGGCTTCATCATCGACTACGAGGGATTGCTGGGCGAGCTGGATGCGGCCTTGACCACCTACAGCGCCTTCGATGGCTTCGACGCCAACGATCTGGCGGGTACCGTCCATGACGTGCGGGAAGAAATCCGGCGTCTGCCCCAACTGCACGACCAGCTTTGGGACCTGTTCAAGCCGGTCAAGAACAAGAAGGACATGGAGCAGTTCGAGCAGTTCCTGGCCGATGAGGCGATCCGCCACGAGTTCTACGAACGGCTCAAGGCCTTCAGCCGCTGCCTGCACATCTCCTTGTCCTCCGACAAGATGCTTGACGTGTTTGACGAGGCCAAGATCGCGGCCATGAAAAGGGATTGGAAACAGTTCTCAGAACTGCGGCGCTCGGTCCAATTGCGATACCAGGAAAAGGTTGATATCAAGGAGTTCGAGCCAAAGATCCAGAAGCTTCTCGATGACCATGTGGTGGCCTTGCCAGCCGAAACCATTATCGAGATGGTCAATATCAACGACCCGGATGCTCTGAAGGCCGTGGTTGAGGAGACTGGCGTTTCCGAAGCCTCGCGAGCCGACCGGATCGCCAGCGCCACCCGTCGCGCCATCACGGAGAAAATGGATGAGGACCCGGCCTTCTACCGCAGCTTTTCGGAGCTGCTGGAGGAAACCATCCGCGACTATCGGGCCAGGCGCATTTCGGAGCGGGAGTACCTCCAGAGCGTTGTCGATCTGGCCAGCAAGGTCGCCCGCAAGGACCGGGGCCACGAGATGCCGGATGCGATCAAAGGGAACGACGACGGGCAGGCATTCTTCGGCATCCTTGAAGGCGCGCTCGTCACCCGTGACGGCGCTCCGATCGACAAGGAGGAGGCCGCGACCATCGCTCTCACCGTCATCGACATCATCAAGGCCCATCATATCGTGGACGTGTGGTCCAACGACATTGCTCAGAACAAGATGCGTAACGCTATTGACGACTATTTCTTTGATGTTCTCAGGGATGAAAAGGGTATCGAACTGCCCGTCGAAGTAATGGACGACCTCGAACTGAGGATCATGGACCTTGCGCGGGCAAGGTTTCCAGGATGAGTGCCGTGCGACACAGCGTGCAATATGGCGAGCACACCATCGAGTTCGTCATTGTGCGCCGTGATCGGAAGACGCTGGAAATCGCCGTCGAGCCCGATGCGACCGTCGTTGTCGCAGCTCCCTTGGACGCCCCGTTGGCGGCCATAGAAGACAAAGTGCGCAAGCGCGCTGCCTGGGTGATGCGTCAGCAGCGCTATTTCATCCAATATCTTCCGCGCACCCCGGAGCGCCAATACGTCTCCGGTGAGACCCATCTCTATCTTGGCCGTCAATATCGGCTGAAGGTGGTGCCGCATATCCAGGCGACGGTGAAGCTTGTTCGAGGCTTTATCGTGGTTCAGACGCACCACCCCGCGAAGCCCGACATAACCCGCGAGCTTGTCGAACGATGGTATCGGGAACGCGCCCAGATTAAGTTTGCCGAGCGCCTGGAGGTCAACCTTCTTCGCTTCCCGGACCCGGACGATTTCCGGCCCAAGGGGCTTATCATCCGCCACCTCCAACAGCGGTGGGGATCGATGTCACCAGCCGGCCGGCTGCTGCTCAATCGTCGGCTCATCGAGGCGCCGACCGATTCGATCGACTACGTCATGACCCACGAACTCTGCCACATGTCCGAGCCTCACCATGGCCCAGCATTTTTTGAGCTTCTGGATCGTGTGCTGCCAGACTGGCCAAAGCGCAAGGAGCGGCTAGAACGAAGCATGTCTTGAGCCGATTATCTTTTGTGGGGCGATAGCAGGTAATAAATAGGCCGCGCAGGGAGGTAGTTGGCCGCCGATTCCGCCCCCAGACTCTTTTCGCTCCCGCCTGATGCTGCGAAAAGGTCAACAGCTTTGCGGCCCGTAACTATCTGAATTTACATGAGATCGAAAACCCGTACCTTCCGAGCGAAGTCAATAGCCTTTGGAGAATACGGGCCACAGAGAAGGAGTTTTGGGGGAAATTCGCCCCGAACAGGGCCGCCAAGGTCAACGGCCACGGCCCCAACACCGCGCCATTGCTGGGCTTTTCAGGCTCTTTCGGGCAGGCCAGAGAATGTCTGGAAAAAGCTATTGGCGGAGAGAGAGGGATTCTCTGATCCGTTCCGAATAACGCTTGAATTACAATAAGTTGCGGCGCTTGCCGAGCTGCCTCTCTCCGGCAGTTTGTACCAGTTTGGTGGCCTTCGGCAAGGAGGATTTTCTCGTGACTGCCCACCCCTCAGAAATGTAAGGCGTTTGGGCGCATCTTTCTGCTCTACGTGGTTGAGTCAAAATTCATTGCCTGAATATCATTGCAAAATGAAAGTGCCGTCTTCATAATGCAGCGATGATTAATCGGCGAATCATTGCAAAAGTCCACGAAGCGCTGGACCGCCAGGCTGCGGTGGCGCTGATTGGTCCGCGCCAAGTCGGAAAGACAACCTTGGCGCTCGCCATTGCCGAGACCCGACCTTCGCTCTATCTCGATCTTGAGGCGATGAGTGACCGCAACAAGCTCTCTGACCCTGAATTGTTTCTTAGGGAGCATGAGGACAAGCTGGTCATTCTTGACGAAATCCATCGGGTGCCGGAACTGTTTCAATCTTTGCGCGGCCTGATTGATCTTGGACGACGTAAGGGAAAACNAGTCGGAAAGACAACCTTGGCGCTCGCCATTGCCGAGACCCGACCTTCGCTCTATCTCGATCTTGAGGCGATGAGTGACCGCAACAAGCTCTCTGACCCTGAATTGTTTCTTAGGGAGCATGAGGACAAGCTGGTCATTCTTGACGAAATCCATCGGGTGCCGGAACTGTTTCAATCTTTGCGCGGCCTGATTGATCTTGGACGACGTAAGGGAAAACGGACGGGGCGGTTCCTGATCCTGGGCTCGGCTGCCATCGATCTATTGCGTCAGTCGGGCGAGACGTTGGCCGGACGGATCGACTATGTGGATATGGGGCCGTTGGATGCGTTGGAAGTCGATGGAAACGGGGCGGCGTGCAACAGATTATGGCTTCGCGGCGGATTTCCAGACAGCTTCTTGGCGAAAAGCGATACTGACAGTTTCCGTTTGCGCCAAAGTTTCATTCGCACTTATTTGGAGCGTGATGTGCCTCAGTTCGGCCCACGCATTCCTGCCGAAACCTTGGAACGTCTGTGGACCATGCTGGCCCATAATCAAGGCGGGCTTCTCAATGCCTCGCGCCTGGCCTCCGGCTTATCGGTCAGTGCGCCCACGGTTACCAGCTATGTCGGCCTGCTGGTCGACTTGCTGCTGGTGCGGCGGCTTTCACCATTTCATGTCAATATGGGCAAGCGGCTGGTCAAATCGCCCAAGGTTTATGTGCGAGATAGCGGACTGGTTCACGCCCTGCTTGGTCTTCGGAGCCTGGATGAGCTGGCGGGGCATCCAGTGGTTGGCCCCAGTTGGGAAGGGTTCGTGATCGAGACGCTTCTTGCCGCAGCACCCGAAGGGGCCAAAGCAAGCTTCTACCGTACCGGCGCTGGAGCGGAAATCGATCTCGTGATCGATCTTGGTGGCGGAATCGGATTGTGGGCCATCGAGATCAAACGGGGTCTTTCGCCCAAGCCAGAGCGAGGCTTCCATCATGCCCGCGAGGATCTGAAGCCTGCCAGATCGTTTCTTGTTTATTCGGGCGCAGATCGGTACCCGCTTGCAGAGGGCATTGAAGTTATCGGATTGCAAGAACTTGCCCAGGAACTGGCTGCATTTTGACATGGGCTGGCGTTGAACAGGGGACGCGAAGGTGCCCGTTCTGCCCGATTTTCCGCGTCCGCCGTAGCAATCGGGCGACACGTACGCAATGAGTCGTCCCGAAGACTCCCATCGGCGAAGCGCAGAGGAGCACGCTGAGAGCCCAGCTGG
>CACUVI010000009.1 GCA_902725215.1 Rhodospirillaceae bacterium LM-1
CACGGTCCATCCGAATTCGATCATGCTGGCGGCGATCTGAGCCACCTGGCTGTCCGAATGGGTCCGGGCGTTGCGGTCATACGGGCGCAGCCGTTCGGTCGGCCAATGCTCGACCGCTTCGGGAAGATGCAGGGACATGGGGTGGTAACCTCAACTGGTAACCTGGAGGGTGGTAACTGGTAACCTGGGGGGTGGTAACTGGTAACCTGACGGGGTCGGTTACCACCCTCGGTTACCACCCTTTGAAACGGCAAAAGGCGCGCAAATCAAAGACTTGCGCGCCCCCAAGGTGGTAACTGGTAACCGGGTGGTAACCCAAATTTTCAGGCTGTCGGTAGCGATCTTTTGGGCTGTGGACGCCAGCATAGGTTGCATGCCAGGGAGGACCCGTGCATTATCAAAGACTTGCGAGGCGTTTGACGCCCCCTGATATTTCCGGTAACATTTCCGGTAACAGTGTTTCCGGAAGTGATTCCGGAGTTTTTCAAGGATGCCGTCATGACCGCTATGCGCAAGGATGCAGTGTCCACATACCGACGTCGCCTGAAGAAGCAGGGGATCGTCCGCCTTGAGGTGCAGGTCCGCAAGGATGATGCCTTGCTGGTGAAGGGCGTGGTCAGTGCGCTTTCCGATCCTGGGCGCGAGAGCGAGGCGCGCGCCTTGTTGCGGGAACGCTTCGGGGCCGGAAAGGCGAAAGGACTGAAGGCGCTGCTGGCATCGGCTCCTCTCGAAGGCATCGAGCTTGAGCGCGACCGCGACTTCGGCAGGGATGTCGATCTGTGAACTACCTGATCGACACCAACATCATCTCCGAGGTCCGCAAGGGCGAACGGTGCGACGCCAACGTGGCGGCTTGGTATGAGCGGATCAACGATGCCGATCTCTATCTCAGCGTGCTGGTGCTGGGCGAGATACGTAAGGGTATTGAGCGCGCCCGGCCCAAAGAGCCTGCCCGCGCCAAGGCGCTGGAGAAATGGCTGGCCGAGGTTCGCGAGGCTTTCCAGGGGCGCATCCTGCCGGTCGATGACGCGGTTGCCGAGGAATGGGGCCGCATGGCGGGCGGGCGTTCCATTCCGACCATCGATGGCCTGCTTGCCGCCACGGCCAAGGTGCATCGCATGACGCTGGCCACCCGCAACATGGCTGACGTGGAAGGCCTGGGGGCCAAGCTGGTCAATCCGTTCCAGGCAGTGAAGGCTCATCGCTAATCCTCGCAGGCGCACAAATCCAATCTTGGCGTCAGCTTAGCCTCCAACTCGCAAATCTGTCCGGTCGAAAACTGTTCGCCGGACGGTTTTCTAACAACCACTTGGAATTTCGAAGTCTGGGTCTGCTCGATCAGGCGACGCTTGGACATGTTGCGCGGCAGTTGCCGCCCATTGAGGCGCCACGTAATGACGCACAGGCTGAACATCCAGTGCTGATGCACGGCGGTGCGAGCCAAGCCGACCCGCCAGCAGATTTCCTTCCAGCGTTCTCCCGAGGCGCGCAGCCAGACGATTTTCGCTTCCAACGGATCCAGCCAGGCCAACCAGGCCAGGGTTTCATCCATGCGATCGATGGCGGCGGCGGAGGGTGGTCCGCGGCGGATGCGTACCTCGTCTCGACCAAAAGATTCCCAGAACTCCCGCACCATTGGTGGCCATGTGCTGAAATACCCCTGCATTCTCTGCTCGGGCAGGCGCTTGAGAACATCCGCCGCATCCACCATGCGGTCCTCGACCAATAGCGGTGTCCAGTGATTATCTGCCATGACCAGCCTCCTGCTTGTGACGCGGGCCGTAGAGCTTCGAGCCCAGTTGCTTGACCAGTTCGCGCTCGGGCCAGTTCAGGCGCTGATCGTCTTCGGCGATCACCAGCACGCCTTGCTGCTTCCAACCTTCGCGCTTGACCTGTTCAGGGTCAGGTCGCTCGCCGCCATAACCCTTGGGGAAATATCTCATTGCACACCTCCCTGGGTCTCGGCAGCCCAGAGCAGAATGGCGATGGCGTCAGCCTCATTGTCATCGGAGGGCACGAAGCCGCGCGCTTTGACGCCAGCGATCACTGCCTGCTTGTCGGCGTTGCCCTTGCCGGTGACATGGCGCTTGATGGTGGCGACGGGCACGCCCTGATAGGGCAGATGCTTCTGTTCGCACCAGGACGAGAGGTGGGCCAGAAATCCGCCATAGATGTGCGCCGCATCGGTTCCAGCATGTCGGCGAACTTCCTCGAAATACACCGCCGAGAGTGCTGGCGCTTGGCGCAGCATCTCTTCCAGCCAGGAGTGAAAACGCAGGTAGCGTATGCCACCGCCATCGTACCTGCTTGGCCGAAACGACACTGTGCCGGAGACAATGGCGCCATCGTCCAGGCGCATGGCCCAGCCGGTCGTGTTGCCGAGATCGAGGGCAAGGATCGCCGTCAGCCTGTCATTCGCCACCTGACGCAACACCACAGTGGCCGGTTGCGTGGTTTCGATTGCTGTCTGGGTCGTGGGCATGGATGTGCTCCTTTCGGTCAGGGTCAGAACGGGATCGGGTCGCCCCGTTCCCAGTCGATCTCGGGTTTGCTGATGCGGGTGATTTCTGCGCCGGGGAAAGCGCGTTTGGTTTCCAGAACGGTGCGGCCCAGGGATTCGATCAGCCGGGCGATCTCGGCCAGGGTGAAGACCTTTGCCTCCCGGCAGACGTGATGCGCGTCGGCTTCGGTGCGCACGATGGCCACCACTTCGCCGTTGGTGGGCAGGACACATTCCCAGACCTCGGGCGAGAGAGGTTTGTGCCCAGCTTCGCTGGCGGCCTTGTCGAGGACGGCCCAGGCCCGCTTCATGCCCTCGGCGTGGATCCGGACGTAGGCTTCGCTGCGGCTTGAGAGGGCGGCATCGAGCTTGTCCTTCTGGGCGTCGAACTTGGCGCGCAGCAGATCGCCGACCAGCAGTCGCAGGCGGTCGATGCCCCATTTGCGCTCCATGGCCTGAGCGGTCTGATCGAGACCATCGACCATGGCCTGGATGACATATTCGGGCGGAGCACCCGGATCGTTGGCGGGATCGATGCCCGGGGCGCGACGAAGGGATGAGGTGGTCATGCCCCACCTTCGGCGACGATCACGAGGTGGCGTGTTTCACCATCGATCGGCCCCCAGGGAGGGAGGTGGTGGCGGCGCGTTAGCCGCGCCATCCCTCCCCCCCGTAGGGGGGGAGAATCAGGGGCACACGGGGCACATAGCGGTTTTGTTGGGTTTTTGAGGTGTGTGCCCCCTGGTGTGCCCCGAAGGTCGGGGGCACACGGACACACGCGCAGAAATCCTTGTGTGCCCCGGGTTTCCAAAAAAGGGGCACAAGGGGCACACGGGGTGTGATTCATAGTTCGTCCTCCTCGTTGAAGTCGGGCTTTTGGGCGGGCAGATCAGCTTGAACAAAGGGTCGTTCGAAGCGCCGGAGCAGGGGGGGATTGACGGAGGTGTCGAAGGTGAACCCATGTGACTGACCGCCGGAGACAAGAGAGATTGCGGCTTGGCCAGCTTCCTTGACGGCATCGCGCAGGAAGCGTTTGACACGCTGATGTCCTTGCCCATCGGTGTAGCGATAACGGTGAAACCGCTCGTCGTCGGACCAGGCGAGCAGACGGGCGGCAGCGTTGATGGAGATCTCCGTCTCGCTGGCGCGGGCCAGCAGCACGGCGATGATGGTATGGTGAAGGTCCGAGGTGCCGGGCCTCTCCTCCTCAGGGCTGGCCGGACCCAGATCCTCGGGCTCCAGGACGCCCACCTCGTCGCCATTGGGAAGTTCAACACCGATTTTGCGGAACCATTGTGGGTTCGGGCTCATCAGGCCGAGATTGGCCTTGGCATCGTCGAGCCGCAGATGCAGGTGGCGCTCTTCTTTTGCCACATCGTGGCGCTCGGCGTCCTTCTCGCTCATGGCGAAGATGGTCTGGACGACGCGGGCGACGCCGACCAGGGCGCTTGCCCCCCTGGCCGTGTTCATATTGCCGGCATGGCCGTCGCTGGCGCCCTGCGGCGGCTTGGCGGTATGATGAACCAGGAGGACGGCGCAACCGGCGGCACGGGCCACTTCGCGGAACATGGCTGCCACCGTTTTGATCTGCTCGTTGGAGTTTTCGTTGAGCTCATGGGTTTCGACGAAAGGGTCAACGACGAATAATCCGATGGCATGTTCTTGGATTCTGGCGATGCAGGCGTCCACATCGGGCAGACGGATGACCATGCCATTGCGGTCGGCTCTGGCGAACAGCAGAGGGCGGTCGGCGCCCGAATTGAGAGCGACGCGGCCCCTTACTTCGGAAAAGGGGATGGACCAATGCTGAAGAACAGCACCCAGGCGGCGCTTCAGTTCGTCAGCGTCATCCTCGGTGTTGTAAATCCAGCTTCGGACCTGTTCGTGGATCGTCTCGCCGGTGATGTCGCGGCCAGTGGCCACAGCGACGGCGCGCGCAATGCCGTGGGTGGATTTGCCAACGCCGGGAGGTGCGACCAGGAGAGTGAGATGCCCGCGAAGCAGCGAACGACCGAGCAGCCAGCGCCGTCGTGGCAGCATGACGAGGTTGAGACTGTCGAGAAAGGCGGGCAGCAGGGGAACGACCGCCGGGTGATCCTCCACCTGATGTGCTGGATTGGGAACATTCCACTTGCTCCGCCCGCCCGCGATCATGGCCGTTACCTCCTGGGCGGTCTGCGAGACGGTCCAGCCGGGCAAGGTGAAGGATTGGGCTGCGGCGATGATTTCGGCATCGGACCAGCCGCGCGCGATCCAATGGCCGGTCAGGCGCACCAGATTGTCATGCCAATGATCGCCAGCCAGAACACGGGCGAAGCAATCCTCGACGGAAACGCCGTCGAATTCCGAGCCGATATTGAGGATGGTCGCCGATGACGCGGGGGCAATTTGGGACGAAGACGTCAGGGGCAGCAAAGGCGGTTGGACCGGCGATGAGGACGGCACCGCTGTGAGTGATGGTTGCACTAACGGGAATGCTTTGGCGATCTGGCCCGGCAGATACATCCGGGGGCGGCCATCATTGAAGGTGATGAATTCCGTGCGCTCGATGACCCTGCCAGCTTTGGCGGGCCAGGCGATGGAGCCGCCCAGGCGAAGGACGCGGCTGGGATTGACCACGGTGCGATCCGCGCCCAGGGCATCGGCGATGGCAAGATTCTGGCGACGGCAGAGGTCAGGGTCGCACTCGGGCGTCTCTTGACGCCATATCAACTGGGCGCGCAGATGAGGATGGCGGCCTGTCGCCACCACGGCGGTGGGCGGCGCTTCCTGGTAAAGCGCCTTGGCGGCCTCGGCGGCTCCCATGTCGTCCAGGTCTGCATAATAGGCGGTGAGGGCCAGGAAATCATCGTCGCTGCAACGGCCAAAGGGTGGGATATCCGGTTTGCGAAGTGCTGCGCCGATATAGACGTTCTGGCCCGGCTTGGAATTTTCCAGAACGGCGCGCTCGACCAGCTCTTCCAACCGATCGGTGCCGAACAAGGCAGCGTGTTTGAGCCGCCCATCCCTGGCGTCGGTCCAGGCCAGTTCGATCCGCCCTGCCTGGCAGCCGTCCAGAAATCCATCGAACAGATGCTCCAGGTGATGGAGCATCTGACCGGAATCGGGTTCGATGGGGTGAGCCATTTCTGACAAGGGCTGAAGCCGAGAGATCAAAGGGAAAGGGAGGCGGCCCCGGAAGACACCCGGAGCCGCCTGCTGTAATGGTCAGAACTCTGCTTCCAGCATTGGATCGCTGGCCAATGCCTGGGCAGGCACCGGCGGCGGAACCCTGGCCGGAGGCGAAACCGGCGCTGCCTGCGGGCGTGACGGCGCGCCAAGACCGCTTCCCTGACTTTTCCAGATATCCGAAGGATCAATCGGGTTTGCATCAGGAAGGTCTGACGGCCGATCAACCCACTTCACGATTTCGAATTTGGGCCGGTAATTGGTGCCGTACTTGTCCTTCATGGGATCTGCCCCGGTGCAGGCCACGACGGGAAGCTGGCCCGGATGCTGACCGCGCTGGTTTTCCCAGGCAGAATAAATATCCTTCATCGCGTTCGAGAGATGGATCGACGCACTTGAGAACTCGGCAGCGCCACCCAGGAACTTCTGGCTGAAGGTCATCACCACGAAGCCGCGCTTGAATCCTTCCCCAGGCGACGGGGCTGCCTGATCGAGGCTGGGGTCGATGCAACGCTCTGGCGCTTGGCCCTCGCGGAACATCAGCCAGCCGGTGGCGATGTTGGGAAGATCGATGATGAATGTAGGGCGAGCGATTTCCTGGTCTGAGCCGTCCTCGCCGCGCGCAAACCATTTGTCCGCCTTGGCGTTGTATTTGACGAATGGTTTGCCGCTGCCGGTACCGCCGATGTGAAGAGGCATTGCAGTTACTCCTCTGTGCTGGTTTCAGGGTGAAGTTGAAGGAAGTTTGGACGGGCAAAGGCCCCGAAGTGTTTTCGGGCTGCTTCGTCGTAGGCGCGCGCGGCATCTGTTTCGTCTTGAAAAGAGCCGAGCGACAGGCGGACCTTGTTCACATCGATGTAGGCTCGCCAGACCTGGTCGCGCTTATGTCGGTATACGCCCTTAAAGCTGGATGAGCCGCCGCGTGGCCGCATGTTCTGAAGGTTTTCGGAGCGAGTGCAGAAACGCAGATTGTGGCGACGGTTATCAAGGCCGTTTCCGTTGATATGATCGACGTCCATGCCGTTCGGGGCAGGGATGATCATGCGATGCATGAAGATGAACTGCTTGTTCTCCCTTCTCACCGCATAACGAGGAGCTCCACTCCGAGTGCGAAGGACACACCATCGAAACTCTGAGAGCCATTCAACGTCCTCGGCATCGACAATCGCAAAATGCCATTGGGTCAACGGGATGCGTTTTGAGGATCGTGCTTCAGCCATGTCTTGCCTCTCAGAAACCGTAGACAGCGGTGCCGTTGGCCCGCGTGGTGGCGTTGTTCCAATAAAAAGTGTCGTAGTTGGGAACAAGCAGCCCGGCGAGTTCCGCCGCATCCGAGGACAGGGCGAGAAAGCGACCGAGCCGGATGGCGATCTGGCGCAGGGCATCCAGATGGCGACGGACGTCGTCGCCCGACATTTCATAGACGGCGACCGCCCGACCATCGGACTTGCCTGGGCTGGGCTTCACATAGGCAAACCGCATCCCGAAATTTCCGTGACCGCCGACATAGACAGCACCCTGGCGGCCATGGGAATCTGAGATGGTGGAAGGCAGACGCTCAGCCGTCTTGAGATCGACCACAAGACCATGCTGGTCGAAGCGCCAGTCGATGAAGCCGATGACTGGGACCGGTACGTCATCGAGGCTGATCGAGACTTTTTCCTGGTAGGCGGTGGGAATGCCGTACTGGCGCAGTTCCTTCAGGCCCTGCTCGACATAGCCGGAGATGTTCCTGCGCTCGGATTCGCGCCGCTCGTCGGGATTGAGGGCCATCTCGCGGTCGAAAGCGGATTCTGCCGCCTTGGCGCAGTCCGCCACTGGCAGAGACGGGTCAAGCAGACCAAGATGGATGCCATGTTCGGCCGCCCTGCCGCGCGCAGCATTAGCGCCCAAAGATGATTTGCGGCCCAGGAGCCGTTCCATGACCCAGAGCGCCGGTTCGGCAGCCCAGAGATTCAGGGATGATGGAGACAGATGATCGATGCCGTGGCGTTCAAAAGAGTTGGCAGACATGCGCGGCTCCATATTCAATAAGTTGAAAGGGGGCGGGGTTTGGCTGCCTTAACGGCGACGTAGTCGCAGTTCTCAGCGTCGATGCGCTTTTGAACCAGCAACACCTGTCCTCGTTGAGCCAGCCATCTGACGCGGTCAGCGACTTGTTTGAGTTCTGAGCGGAAGGCAGTTGCCCTGTCGGCGACCAGAAGGCCTCGGTGATAGATCACCGCCTCTCCCGGCGCGGCCTGCTTGAACCAATCGTCAAGCTCCGACATCGAAAAAACGAATGTCGATGTCTCCAGCCCGGTTGAATCGCTGGTCTTGCCGCCAGGCGGCAATTCGGGTGATTTCGCGCTGTCTCGACGGTGAGCTGGCCCAAGAACAGAATTGGCGGCGCGTGATGGGAGATGCTTTTGGGCGGTCATCGTGCCGCCTCGCGAAGCCGGGTTGCCTCATAGGCCTCGACGTCTTCAAGGCGGTAGACGATCCGCCCGCCGACCTTGAGATATTGCGGCCCCACCTTTTGCCAGCGCCAACATTCCAGTGTGCGGGGGCTAAGGCTCCATCGGCGAGACAGCTCCGCCTGGTTGAGATGCTTGATAGGACAATTATCCATTATTCACTCCTATCCGTTCGGGGGCGGGCTTTTCGCTCGACCTCATCAATGAAGGCGATGACACGATCTGCGGTATCCAGGCGGGGGCAACGGCCACGGCGAAGATTAAGAACAAACGATGTATCGCCAATGGATTGCCGTCCAAACTCGCTGGGCTTGAACCCTGTCGCCTCGAGGAAGGTCTCGACTTTCTGGCGGAACTGTTCTGCAATTGTTTTCATGATAGGAATATTCAAATCAACGAACGCCCATTGCGTCAATTGGAAAAGTTTGTTAATTTCCTATTGTGCCGATTCAAGGAGATAGACCCCCATGGACCTCGATCCCGTTCGCATCCGCCTGCTTCAGCTCATTCAGGATGGGGACACCGACCTCAAGCACGCCTCCCTCGCCGTTGGGAGAAATGCGGCTTACCTGCACCAGTTCATCTTTCGGGGAACGCCCAAGGTGCTGCCGGAAGATCTGCGAAGCGCCCTGGCCGCGTTTCTGCACGTGGATGAGAACGAGCTGCGCCACGCAGTCATTCCACCCAGAAAGGCGCGATCAGCAGACGCATCATCAGTCCGTGGGGATGAGGCGCCTGCTCGCTCAAGAAAGGCTCCTGATGGGTTTTCGCCTGTCTCAGAAGTCGATGTTCGCGCCTCGGCCGGTCACGGGGTCATTAATGACGGGTTCGAAGAAACAAAAGAAACTTGGCTGTTTCCAGAGCCAGTGATCCGTCACGAGTTCAGGGCCAAGGCCTCCGATCTTCGAATGATCACCATTGACGGCGATTCCATGGAGCCTCTTCTCGCCAGCGGGGATCGCATTCTCATCGATACCAGCCAGAAGGTGCCGGTGCCGCCCGGCATCTTTGTCATTTGGGATGGCATGGGGCTTGTGGCCAAACGCGTCGAGCACATTCCCCACTCGGATCCACCTCAGGTCATCATCCGCTCGGTCAATCCGGAATATCAGGCCTATGAGCGCACCGCTGAAGAGGTCAACATCGTTGGCCGGGTTATTTGGACGGCGAGGAGACTGTGATGCGGCGCAACAACACGCCATTGCTTTTGGCCGCAAAATGGATGGGCACGGCAGCAGGCATTGTGGGCGCGGTTCTCGTTGCGGCCAATGTCGGCGTTGTCGGCTGGGGATTCATCGCATGGGCGATTTCATCATCGCTCTGGACTTATGCTGGCTGGGCGATGCGCGAGCCCAGCCTCATTTTGTTGCAGGCAGTCTTTCTGATCATTGATCTCGTGGGAATCTGGCGATGGTTCTTCGTGTGACAAGTCCGGCCCTGTTGCCATATCGCCGTGACATTTGGATATGTTGGAGGACAAGTGGACCCGTTTAAACCTTACCAACCGCGCCAGAAGGATAAAATTGCCAGTCTCACCTTGGAGGATGCCGAGACGATCGCACTCAAGGCCATGGCCTTTATCGCTGCTGATGAAGAACTGATGCCCAGGTTCATCAATCTGACAGGATGCAGCAGCATCGAAGACATAAGGGATCGTTTGGCGGACCGTTCCTTTTTGGGCTCGGTGCTCGACTTTATTCTAGGCAATGAGCCAACCACCATTGCATTTGCCGAGAGCCTGTCGATGGCGCCAGAAGTGCCTATGCTGGCGCGGGCAAAACTGCCTTGATCTAAGCTTGCCAATCAGATGGTCGAACTTGAGTGAATTTCTGGGGATCAATCAGCGATGAGATTCTGAAAACTTCCTGGATGTTCTTTTGTTTTCGATGGGCTTCTATAGCGCATTGATATCGCTTGTTTAGCGTAATTTTTGTGGTCACCCTGGCTTCCGGCCAACAATCAAAACGCCGGCACGCCACGATGACCAACGCCCTTTCTCCCAACCGCATGACCGCTGCCGAGCGGCTCGACGAAGTGGCCGAGATTCTGGCCACCGGCGTCATGCGTCTTGTGGCCAGGAAGTCCAGCACTAAACAAGCAGGAAGCGGAGAAAGTTCCCTCGACTTCGTGCCCAGCCAGAGCGGTCATGCGAACACCCTTATGAACATGGGAGAACGCGCATGACAGAAGCTGTATTGGCCCGGTTGGCGGCCCTCAAGGGAACGGCGACGCCTGATTTGAAGAAGCTGTGGCTGGAACTCCATGGCCAAAAGCCGCCGCCCTATAATCGCCGTTTCCTGGAAAGCCGTTTGGCTTACCGCATCCAGGAACTGGCCTATGGCGGATTGAAGCCCGAAACCATTCGCCGCTTGGAGGAACTGGCCGAGGATTTGGACGGCGGCAATGTTATGAAGCGCAGGCAGCCTGCCAACAATCGGCCCATCTCAGGAACCCGCCTCGTCCGCGAATGGCAGGGCGTCGACCATCAGGTCACGGTGAGGGATAACGGCTTCGAATATCAGGGCAGGCCGTACAAATCGCTTTCAGCCATTGCGCGGGCGATTACCGGCACGCGATGGAACGGGCTAATTTTCTTCGGCCTTAAGAATCATCGGAAGGCCGCAGCATGAAGCCCGCCATCATCCGCAAAATCCGCTGCGCTGTTTATACCAGAAAATCCTCGGAAGAGGGCCTCGATATGGAATTCAACAGCCTCGACGCCCAGCGCGAATCCTGCGAAGCCTATGTCGCCAGCCAGAAGCAGGAAGGCTGGACGCTGGTCCCCGACCGCTATGACGACGGCGGATTCTCGGGCGGCAATCTTGAGCGCCCGGCTTTGAAGCGCCTGCTGGCTGATATCGAGGCCGGGAAGGTCGATGTGGTGGTGGTTTACAAGATCGACCGCCTCTCGCGCTCGCTGATGGATTTCTCGAAACTGGTCGAGGTGTTTGATCGGCACAATGTCACCTTCGTCTCGGTCACACAGTCGTTCAACACCACGACCAGCATGGGCCGCCTGACGCTCAACATCTTGCTCAGTTTCGCCCAATTCGAGCGCGAGGTGATTGGCGAACGCATCCGCGACAAATTCGCCGCCAGCCGCAAGAAGGGGATGTGGATGGGCGGCAACCCGCCGCTGGGCTATGACGTCGTCGCTCGCAAGCTGGTGGTCAACGAGGAGGAGGCCAAGCTGGTCCGCAACATCTTCGCACGGTTCTTGAAGATCGGCTCGGCCACCCTGCTGGTCAAGGAATTGACGGCGGACGGTTATTGCACAAAAAGCTGGACCACCCAGGGCGGGCGTGATCGCCGTGGCCGCCCCTTCAACAAGAACAACATTTACAAGATGCTGAACAATAGGCTTTATCTGGGCGAGGCGGTTCACAAGGGAACGAGCTGGCCCGGCGAGCATGAGGCGATCATCGACACAGCCACCTGGGACAAGGTGCGCGCGGTGCTGGCCGACAAGTCGCCCCGGGCGCGGGCCGGTGCGGCCCGCTCGGCAACCCCGGCGCCATTGAAAGGCCTGATTCATTGTGGCCATTGTGGGCGGGCCATGGCCCCCACCTACACCCGAAAGACCGGCAGGCTTTATCGCTATTACACCTGCATGAGAGCGATCCGGTCAGGCCATGGTGAATGTCCGGTGCGTTCAGTTGCGGCGGGCGAGATCGAGGCCGCCGTCATCGGTCAGGTTCGCGCTATGCTGAAATCGCCGGAAATCCAGG
>CACUVI010000010.1 GCA_902725215.1 Rhodospirillaceae bacterium LM-1
CCGATCACAAATCTCCGAGACAGGAAGACCCTCGGCGCATAGCTGCTCTTTTGAGATTACGTGTCGTACCTGTGCTGTCTCCGACCAGAACCATGGCGGATGAAGCCATGATTCCGGCGGGGCGATCAGGTGTGATTCAATGCCGTTGTCACTGAGCGCTGTCCAGGCCACCTCAATCGGGAATGCATGATTTCCAAATGCAGACGGCGTGATGCTGAGAAAATAAAGTCCCATTTGTTGCCTCACGCTTGGCCCTGGGGGGCGATCTCGGAAAGATCGACCTCGTCATCCTCTTGGCGTTTGGCCAAAGCCTCTTCCTTCAGATCGTGGTACCATTTCTCATGCATTCGATCTGTAACGCGCTTAAAGGCATGGTTCGCGATAATATGGGCGTAGTCCTCGCCATCGCCAACAAAGGTGGAGGTCGCGATCGTCACCGCCAGCGCCTCAACCAGATAGCCGGAGAGGGTGTATTTGATCTGCTCGCCTTTCGGATCGACGCCGCCCTCGTGCAGTGTGCGCAAGAATTCACGCAGCGCATCGAGCATGAGATTGTTGTTGTAGCTGAAGGTGGCGACGACGGTGGTGCCGCCGTCTTTCTCGTTGTTCGCAGTCATGTCTTGACTCCTTAGATGTTGGATGTGTGTTCGCAAGCAAAGGCCTGGCTCCAGGTCTTCTTGAGCACGGGATCGTGAAGGGCTTCCCGCCATTCGTTTTCAATGTGCAAAAATCCGGCTGGGCCGACTTTGCGGACGGTCAGCAACAGATGCGCATGCGGAAATGACAGTTTGCCAAGGCGGTCCGGTTGATGGATCGCCAAGTCGACGATCATTCCTTGCTGAACAAACTGTGTGCTGGCAAAACTTCGCACCGCCTCCCACCACATTGTCGGCGCTAATCCCTGCGGCAAATCGACGATTAATTCACGGGCAAGCAGTCCATCGGCCATGCGTTCGGCGGCTTCGACCGCACCCCACAAAACGCCTCTGTTTCTAAGAATGTCGGGCGCACAATCAGGAAGCAAAATTTCGCTGACGATGACGTCCTGCTTCTTCTGTGAGAAATCAAACTGACGATCACCGTAGTTAAGGCGTGAGCCGCTGCGGTAAGCGGCCGCAGCCATGATGTAGCGCCGCTGCCCATCGTAGAATCGGCGAAACGGTTTGACTTCGAATCGTGTGTATTCAGACATGATGTATCCTTTATGTTGTGCGGACAGAGCCGCTTGGGTGATGCGATTCGCGTGTGCAAAATCGCTTCGATGATTGCTCATCGAATTGGTAAAGCCGTCAGACGGTCGGGTTTGAGTTAGGTGTGGCGGATCAGCCGAGACTAAGGCCGGAGCGCGCCCACAACAGCTTGTTTGTGAGGTAGTTTGGCTTCGTCAAGAATCGTGGCTTGCGATCGGAAAAACTCTGCGCAAGAACCAAACTCTGATCGCTCGGCATGTCCAGAATTTCTTCCGGAGTCACGCCGCCCACGAGATGTGCGATTTGATGGGCCATTCGAGAATTGGTGATTCCGAACGACTGAAGCACGTGGCATTGGTCGACCAGATTTTCATAGTCATCGGGATAGGTAATTTTCAATTGTGCTGGGCTTTGCCAGATCGTCCAAACCCTGACACCAAAGCCACGCGCCAAGTTGTAAAGAAGTGGAACTTGAGGCAGATAACCCAATTGCGCCGCCTCGTCGAGAATCAGCAGGGTTTTGGGTAGATTCTGTCCCGGCGTTCGTTTCAAAATCGCATTCAAAATGGTGCCAATCCACACACTGAGCAGTCCGCCATGTGTCTTGAGATTTTGTGGTGGGATGACGAAATATATCGTGAGCGGCGCCCCATCGATAATCTCATCCAACTTGACGTCTGAACGATCGATAGCGGGCAGCAGGAAGGATGAAGACCAGACGCCCAAGCCACGCAGGGCCGATGAGAAAATAGAAGATCGCTCTTTATCCGCGGCCATCAGCACTTGGCCGGGCAGTCTGGATATTTCTGCTACCGGCGAGCGGTCGGCGGCCACCATCAATTTTGCAAAATCCGCTGGCGGCATCGAGAAAATCCGGCTCAACATTTCCAGATTGCGCAGATGCGACGGAAAGTGTCTGGCGAGCAGCATCAAGAGGCTGGTGACGATCTGCCTGGCCCTCATATTCCAGTGCGGATCGACCCTCTGCTCGCCGGAATCCGTTGCAATTATCAGACTCGCCAAGGCCTGCGCCGCTTCGAAATAGCCCGGCTGATTCATGTCGACGGCGTCGAGCGGATTCAGCGCATGCGTTTGCTCAGCGACAAGACGCCAGGGATCAACAATCAGCACCCTCTGTCCCAGAATGTCGCGCCTGTATCCTGCGGTCAACTTCGCCGCCTCACCTTTCGGATCGACGACGACGACAGGGCCTGTGTAAGACAGCAAAGTCGGGATGATGCAACTGACGCCCTTTCCGGATCCGGTTGAACCCAGTGTCAGCAAATGTCCTTCGCCGTCGTATAGGACCGGCTCTTTCACAGATAAATTTTGTGCGCTCACCGTCTGCGTAAAGCCGATCGGCTGCTTTGTATCTTGCAACGCATAGCCCAGCAAAATTGAAGTGCCGTGATATGGATTCGAGGACTGGGGCGAACTTGATGAAAACAGTTCTGCTGAAGGCAAACCGATTGAAGAATCCTTCACCGCTATGTTTGTCTGATCCTCATCGCGGGGAATGAAGGATTCCTTAAAGCAATCCTCGACAACCTGATTAACGCAATCGTCGGCGTCAAACCAGGGTAGCGTGTCTTCCAGTTCGACGTTAAAAAAATAATCGAGCGGATCGACAATGTTCTCATCCGCAATCATCTTGCGCCGCTCTATTTTCGCCTTCGCGGGCGGCTCGACAACGGAAAGCACGATCTCGTCCGGCTCGCCCTGCTGCTTGCGGGCGTCATTAAAATTCTGCGATAGGGGATCGGAGAAAAACATCCAAGAGAACCTTTCTAAAAATCTATTTACAAAATCAATTTTCAATAATGACCCTGCACGCGCTTCATGGCGCGTTTGAGATATTCATCAAATTCGAAGAATCTGTTTGCTGCCAATGATGGCCGTTTCGCGAGTTGGTTTGGCGTTTGAGCATTCCTCCAAGTCACGAAGGCAACAGGAGGTTATATGTGCTACGAATCTCAGCTGATAAGCCGGGTCTTCGCCGAAGATATTCAGAAGGCCTTCATAGACGCCTATTTCAAAAAAATTATCGACTGGATCACGGAACCGGAAACTGATCCAGAAATCAAGAAGAGGATATTTCAGCGCCACGGGGAAAGGCGGCTCGGCATTCTTGGGATATGCCTGCTGTCGACGAGGAAACAGATCGCTGCAAACTGTGATGTTTCAGGACGTTCCCGGCCAAGTCGTCGCGGGCATTTTCCCAAATTGCTTACACTAAATAATTCTTTGCCCAGCGCTATTGCCGCCGCGACAGACATATATCCACCTCGGTTACGGTGATCTCGGGCAGCTTTCTGAATGGCAACAGCGACCAGAGAAGTGCTATCAACCAGGCATAGCCTGTCCAACCAGTCAGGATGCACAGAGTGCCGATCCAGATTTTAGCGGGATGTCGCCTAGCATAGGCGATCCAAACGGGCAGTGAGCCAACCACCATCAGCACAATGACGACCAGCCAGAAAGTCTTATCCATTCTGCATCTCCTTTGATGAATTTGCGGTTGCGTATGTGTTCCAATAGGCCTGAAGCCATTGCCATTGCTTGCGGCCATGCGCCGAAGCAAGCCGTCGCACGAAGGTTGGAATCAGGTTGAAATAGGCGGCCTTCATGGCGCGCTCTTCGTACCAGCGATCAGTCCGCTCACCCTTGGGCTCCAGCCAGACCCCGAATTTTCCAAGGAAGGGGATGGAAGGGTAGAATGGCAGCCAGTCGCCATCCTGTTCGACCCAGGCCCCGAACTGATGATCCCAACGCCCATAGGCAACGCGCCCGATTTCGCTCTGCCCCACCAAAGCCGTCGCAGTCATGCGCCAGCAGGGTTCGGCTTGGCGAACAATGAAGGGGGAAGTTCTTGGCAGAGCGTTCATGCTGACAGCCTAGCTGCGATGCATGACAGTTCCGGTCATGGTTTGTTCTTGCTTGTCAGGTCGCCATGTCTGGCGCCTGGGCTTCCTCTTCCATGATCGAAACCGACAAGGTATCGCCATTCCGCTCGTCGTTCTTGATGACGATTGAGAAACGCTTCCCCTGGTCCGATTGCTGGATCAGCATTGCGGCCTCCACCTTGGGCAGATAGCCGATCTTGGCGCCGGCCGGCAGATACAGGGCAATGGTCTCTTCTTTGCCTTGCGGGCTTGGTTCGCGCCTGAAATCAAGCTGCGTGTTCCAGCGAAGGTTCGAGCGTTCTTCCAGCGTCAGCCAGAACCCGGCACCGGCAACATAGGTGTCGATGGGCGGCGGGGGAAGATGCTCGGCCAGAACGGACATGATGGCCGCCATGGTTTCATGCTTCAGTGTTTGATTGCGATGGCCAAGCGCATTGCACAGTTTCCAACACCTGGTCGGGAAATGCGGATACAACTCGACCGTCGCTCGTTCCTCGCCAAGCCACCTGTAAAAATAGCTTCGGCCATCCATCGCCTGGGACACATAGGTGTCATTCCCCACGCAGTGGCACATCTGCCATCCTTCCTTCTGAAGCTCATGGATGCTTCGGATGGGGCGCAGCAAGTTGGTACCGGGAATTGGCGGTTTGGGGAATCTGTTGTCGGGTTTCAGCTTCTCTTGCCAGCGGAGCAAGCGCTCTTCGACTTCATCCCAGGTCTTGGCTGTCGATAGCGAACGTACAATCCTGTCTTGCGTTGCTTTGTCGCAGTTACGAATCTCGGGTGTGATGATTTCTTCGATTTTGTATCCACCGATCTGATCGGCTGCCATGATCCGCGCCAAAACGGGCAGTTGCAGCCAGGGCGGAACGTCGACCAAGCCATCAAGAAGCCAGGATGACATCCGCGGCAGGGCAAGTGTTGCCTTGCGGGCCGATGAATTGGCGGAGAGGCCGATAATTCCATGAAGGAACTCGGCTTTGATATCCACGTCATCCGCCTTCGTGATCAATTTCAAGGTGGCCCTGTTTACATCCTCGCTGCCCGTCAGATCGCGGAGCAGCGAAATCCGGTCCTCGGACATCATGCGCCTGCTAAGCGTTGCTCTTGCCCGATCAGATAGCCGTTTTGCTTCGCCTAACTCCCAGGCCGCCAGGATGAAATTGACCCCGGCACCCTTGATCTCCTGCGCCAGGAAGCTATCAAATCCCTGAACATGGCGCATGGCGTCCAAGGCCAGCCATTGATGGGCTGTGCAATGGCTTGTAAGCCGCAGAACCTTGTCGGGGATGCGGATATACAAGTCTTGCAGCGCCCAATCCAGCTCGGCTAACAACTGCCCATGCTCGTCAACAATATCTTCGTCGGGAACATGGCATCTCGCTATGGCATAATCCCCCTTGGGCAGCATCCAGCAGTGAAACCCCACCTCCCAATCATATTGATGGACGGTGTGGGTTTCATGATAGACGACAACTTCAAGATCCAGGCGCTCGTAGCGAACCATGTCCAACTCCTTCAGATCCTATTCAAGGCCTGATGGGTGACCAATCTGGTCATGTTGGCCGCTAGGGACGCTTTCTGGCCTTGCGCCAATCCCAGGGATTGGTGAATGCTCCGTTCCAGATGCCAAAGCCGTTGGCCTTGGCCCGTTCTTCCTGGGGCAGATAGGCAAGGCTGTAATGACGATAGGCCAGGGCCCAGCCATGGCCAACCATCCAGGCGCCAACGTCATCGGCACCGATCTCGCAGGTCGCGATCACGCGCTTGTAGCGATCCCGTCCATGCTCGCTGCATACAACAGCCCTGCCCGAAAGGTGCTGTGTCAGTTCCCGTGTCGCCACCTGTCCGCAAGGCCAATCGCCCTGTTCCGACAGGCAGAACTGGCGCTTCTCTGGCGCGTCGATGCCGAACAAACGGATGCGCTTGTTGGCAACCTCGATCGTGTCGCCATCGATCACGACCGGCACCCCAACCAGCGTTTCGGCACTGGCAGGATGTGAAAGCGCCAAGCCAAGTGAGGCGAGAAGAACGGCATTACGCATAACAGCCACCGGTTGCATTATCGACTTTATCTAACCAGACGACTGTGTCAGAATTGGTCACACACTAGGGCAAGATGGGGGTGTCGCGTGCGCTACGAGAAAGCCGACAATCTGTTGCAGCTAGCCATGGAGATGCAGGCGGCGCGCACCGGGCTGACCCTGGGGGATATCGAAAGCCGCTTTGGGGTTGGGCGGCGCACCGCCATGCGCATGCGCGATGCCATTTTGCGAACCTTCCCGCAGGCCGAGGAGGTTCCTGGAGACGAGCGCACCAAGCGCTGGCGCATTCCGCCGGGAACGCTGGACCGTTTGGCAACCTGCACGGCCGAGGAATTGGCCGCACTGGAATCGGCGGTTCAGCTCTTGGAACGCGACAACCGAGAAGACGAGGCGGCGGAACTGGCGACCCTGGCCGCCAAGCTGAAGGCGCTATTGAAGCCCGAGGTGGCGCGGCGGGTGGAACCCGATCTCGAAGCCCTGCTGGAGGCCGAGGGGCTGGCCATGCGGCCAGGGCCGCGTCCCAACATCGCCCCTATGGTCATCGAAGACCTGCGGCAAGCCATCAAGGCCTGCCGGAAGGTAACGCTGGCCTATCGCAACCGGACGACGGGGCGCGTCAACAGGCGTCTCGTTCATCCCTATGGGTTCCTGCATGGGCATCGGCATTATCTGGTGGCGTGGCACGAAAACCCCAAGGCCAACAAGGTCGCCCTGTTCAGCCTCGCCCACATCGAGGAAGCGACGATTGAATCCGAGCCTTTCATTCGCGATCCGGCTTTCAATCTCAAACAGTTCGCGGCGCGTTCTTTCGGCCTCTTCCAGGGCGACGAACCGTTCGAGGTGGTTTGGCGCTTCAAACCTGAAGCGGCTCCCTTCGCGCAGGACTTCGTTTTCCATCCCAACCAGACTGTTGAACGGAAGAAGGACGGCAGCCTTGTCGTGCGCTTTACCGCCGGCAGCGATCTCGAAATGGCCTGGCATCTGTATGCCTGGGGCGACAAGGTCGATGTGCTGGCTCCGAAGCGGCTGGCTGACCTCGTTCACCCGAGGCGCGTAAGCTGGCCAGCCATGCCGTGAAATATATTCTTTGCCTGCCATGTAGGCTAAGTTCGCAAGTACGAGAATGATAGCCATGATGGCTAGGTTAATTGTGTCGCGCGTCGCCTGCTTTTCCTTGTCTTCCAGAGGGCGGTTAAAGGCGATGCCTTCAAGAATCTCTGCCACATCATGATCTGGATATTTGGGTGCGGCGTTGTCCCACCTTGCCTCGACCCAAAGCGAGATTGCGCTTTTGACAAGCTGATCCAACCCGTCGCTTTGGCGTGCCGACAGCGGCAGAAGATAGCGGGCCAACATGCGAACCTGATAGATCGACAGCCGCGACATGGCCACATCGGCAGCCTCTTGCGCCGCCTGGCGCAGCATCCGCTTGCGCTCGAACGGTTTTGAAACATCTGCAAAGCCACCCGTCTGGATGGCTTGGTGGTAGAGGCTGGTGGTCATATGCAATGCATATGGCGGCGACATGTCAAATTTGGTCACTTTGCAATGTGGCTTATGAATTTGAATGTGACCAGTTCTGGCATGTGCATGCGTCATCCTCCTTTGGAAAAGGCATGTAATCAGTTGCAATGTCCCAACGTCCTATTGATCACAGAGGGATGGCGGAATGACGGAAAATAGCCAGGGCCTTTCCCATGATGCTATTGGCCAGATTGAGGATTGTTTGACTAAGAAACTCCACCAAAATTCAGAGCTCATAAAAATGTCTAGTGACACTCAAACGGCGTCTCAGCAGAAAGACCCTCGCTCTTCATTCGAGCATCTGCTCTCACTGGCGATTCTGGGGGATAAAAATGCCCAATGCGCATTAGGCTATATGTATGATGATGGGGGGTGCTTGCCGGTGGACTATGACAAAGCACTATATTGGTATGAGAAGGCCGCTGCAGCTGGCCACGCGCATGCACAGTTTCGCTTTTCCCGCCATTATTTTGACGGACAAGGCATATGTCAGAATTACGGTGAGGCATTTAAATGGTGTCTCAAAGCTGCAAGCCAGGGGCTAGCAGTCGCTCAGAACGACCTTGGACAATTTTATTTTGAAGGAAAGGGGACTGCTCAAGATTATCGCAAGGCATTGCATTGGTTTCAAGAAGCCGGACACCAAGGCGACGAGATTGCTCAGGCTTGCGTTGGATGGATGTACCAAAAGGGTTTGGGCGTCGAGATTGATTATGAAAAAGCACTTTTTTGGAATCAACTAAGCGCCGATCAGGGTGAACCTTACGCACAGTCGAACCTTGCAGAGATGCTTCTCTTGGGCCAAGGCACAGCCCCAGATCCTGAAAAAGCTTACATCTGGGGCAGTTTGGCACTTATGAGGCTGCCGGAAGGTTCAGTGCGCGGTGAGGCAGAAGCACTTATTAAGGCAGCCCGCGATTTGTTAGGCCAGGAGCAGCTGGAAAAATCGAATATGGCTATCAACAATTGGCTGCCTACTTGTATCAATGAAGAATAGGAAGATAAAAATTTCTGACGAAACAGGTTCTTTTCCGCTGTTCGCCAATGAGGCATGAGGTGAATGGTACTCCGTTCATGTTATCACTGCTTACCCCAGGAGTTTCTATATCAATGTGTGATATTGAACCACCCATCAAGAATGGTGCCGTCCATGGCATATAACCTGCTGACAAGGCCGATGATTGTTGCCGCACTGATCAGCGCATTGCTGGGTGGTTGCGCGTCGTTTGAGCCAAAGGATGATACCGCCTTCGCTACGGAGAAATTCGAAATGGATAGAAACACCTGTCTGGAGCAGGCCGACAGGCTGAATGGCTCGGCTGGCAACAATGCCTTTGGAGGCATGTTTGTGGGCGCCTTTGTTGGAGCAGGCGAAGGAGCCGTCGCCGGTTCGTACCAGGGCGCGGCAGGAGACGGCGCTTGGATTGGAGCTGCTGCCGGTGCAGGTCTGGGGTTCTTTATTGGACTCGGCAAAGCAGTGACAGAATACGATGCGGCTTATCGGCAGTGCATGGAGGGACGGCAATATGTTCAGTAACCCAACAAAGTTTGCAAACAATGACAAACTATTTGAAAGCGTGAAGTTCTTTCAATAGCTGCTCTGTTGATAGCAGATGACAAAACAATATTGTTGAGGGCTTATGGAAAACGGCTATATCGACATTCAAACTCGTCCGGAAGTTCAAAACACCCTAGCGAGAATTCTTCATCATGCCTTTGTAAGCATGAGGTGCCAAGCGAGCCTTCTTTGTGCAGCTGATCTTCCTGTTGTAGTGTTGGAGATCGGTGAAGCACTTCATAGTGTTCCGCTATACATGAAGAGCAATGCCGAGGATCAGGGAGATAGAGCGTCGTCGTTTAGCCCATCGTTTTTCTTAATAAATGCCTGAGGCACCTGGACCGTGGAATATGTAACTGCACTGGAACAGGCAAGGTGATTCTTGAATCAATTTGCCAAGTCATTTTAATTGAGATGGAGAGCTGCGGATTTTCATACTCGCCATTTGAGGCGGATAGCAACAAGGGGAAGGGCAATGAATAATCTTGCTTCAATAATCGAATTCGTTCGATCCAACGAAAGGGTTTGCCCGCAACCCGATTTCTGGAACAAGCTATATAAGCTACTTCCAAATCGACGGCAGCTGG
>CACUVI010000011.1 GCA_902725215.1 Rhodospirillaceae bacterium LM-1
TTCATAGAAGGCGCGGGCGATCCGTGTAATCTGTTCAGGTTTCAGCATGGGGTTCTTTCGAAGCGTCCTGAACCCGGTATAGGCGATTTGGCGAAGCTGTAAAGCGCGGAATCGTGCTTCCCTTTGGCTTGCCGTTCCCAGCGACCGCTTGAGTTCGCGCCGCCCGAAGAAGCCGATCAGATCGTCGGGCACCCGAATGCGGAAATAGTAGCGGCTGCCGCGTCTGGCGATGTGCGTTTCCAGGCCCATGTGTCTCACCTCTGTGTACCAGGGACGAGGCGGCCCAGATTTGGTGCCGGAAACACATTGTAATTCAATATATTGTGGGTCATTTGGCGGAGGGAAGAAGGCTGCGGATGAACCTTCTCTTGTTTGTCTTTGAAGTTCAATGGGATCCATCCGGTGAGCTACGCGGCTGTATATGCTTTGGTGAAGGCCAGCTATTGCCGCCTGGCTCAGGCCGCTTTTCTGTCCAGGACGTCGCACGCCTTCCAGTTCCAGGGCAGCAGATCGTCGATGCGGCTTGCCAGGTGATCGTTGATGCGAGCCAGCACGTCGGCCAGCCAGGCTTGGGGATCGACGCCGTTCATCTTGGCGGTGACGATCAGGCTGTACATGGTCGCGGCGCGAACACCACCGCGATCTGATCCTGCGAACAGCCAGGATTTACGGCCCAGAGCGATGCCGCGAAGTGCCCGTTCCGCTGCGTTGTTGGTCAGGCAAATGCGGCCATCGTTTAAGAATCTGGCAAAGGCGTCCCAGCGCTTCAGCATATAGTCCATGGCATTGGCCACGTCGGCATGGCGCGAGAGCTTGGCTCGTTCCTGGCGCATCCAGGATTCGAGATCGGCAACCAGGGGGGCGCTGCGCTCTTGCCGGACCGCGAGACGCTCGTCTGCGCCCAGGCCGTTGATTTCTTGTTCGATGGCGAACAGGGCATCGATGCGCCTCACTGCCTCCAGCGCCAAGGGCGAGATGACGGCTGTTTTCCTACCCTTCGATTTGCGCTTGGCCTGGGCGGCAAGGTCTGCCAGCTCATAGAACTTGCGCCTGGCGTGGCTCCAGCACAGGGCTTCGGCGATGGGGCCTAGCTTGCGATCCGGCGCATAGAGCTTGCTGAAACCCGCATAGGCATCAGCCTGCAGAATGCCCGCGTAATTGGCCAGATGGGCCTGCGGATGCTCTCCGCTACGATCGCGCGAGTAATAGAACACCGCAGACGGCGGGGCTTGGCCTTTAAAGGGGCGGTCGTCGCGCACATAGACCCAGCACCTTGCGATGTCCGTTTTGCCCTTTGCCAGCACCGGCACAGTGGTGTCGTCGCCATGCAGGCGGTCAGCCGCCAGCGTATGAGCTTCGAGACGCTTGAAGAGCGGGTCCAAAACAGAACAGCAGGCGCCGACATGGTCCGCCATCGTCGATAGACTTAAGTTCACGCCCTCGCGGGCATAGCGCTCGGCCTGGCGGTTCAGGGGCTGATGCTGGCCGAACTTCTCGAACAGGATCATGGCGAGCAGGCTGGGTCCGGCCAGGCCGCGCGGGATCGTGTGGAAGGGGGCCGGGGCTTGGGCGATGGTCTCGCAATCTCGGCACGAGAACTTCTCGCGCACATGCTGAATGACCTTCCACTGGCGGGGGATGACCTCCAGGGTCTCGGTTATATCCTCGCCCAGCTTGGCAAGCCGCGTGCCGCCGCAGCAGGCGCAGGAGGTCGGGCCGGGAACGACGACCCGTTCTCTCGGCAGATGTTCGGGCAACGGCTTGCGCGAAGGGTGCTGGCGGGTGAAGGCCGTAACATTGGTGGCAGCTTTGGCCGTGGCAGTCTCGGCGGTGAGTTCGTCCTCGGTGGCCGATGCTTCCAGCTCTTCCAGTTGCAGCTCAAGCTGATCGAGAAGGCGGATGCTGCGTTCCGAGCGTTGCCCGAAGCGTTCACGGTTGAGCTTGGCGATCTGCAGCTTCAGATGGGCGATTAGCGCTTCCGCTCCGGACGCTCGCGCCTCAGCCGTTTGGCGAGCCTGGCGCTCGACAAGAAGCGCTTCTTTAAGCGCTTCGATGTCGTCAGGAAGGTCGCAAGTCGCAAAATCCATGACCGAAATTGAATCACGAATTGATCCGTCTGACTCGCAGAAAATGACGGCAAACAAAAGAAAATGTGCGCACCAAAGCGCATCATCCCGCCTTATCCGGTCGGAAGGTCTGGCGCGGATTGCGCCAGTCGATGCCGTCCAGCATATAGGCCAGTTGTGAAGCGGAAATCGACACCACGCCGTCGGCGGGCGACGGCCAGATGAACCGCCCCTTCTCCAGACGTTTGGCGTAAAGCGACATCCCAAGACCGTCGTGCCAGATGATCTTGATCAGATCGCCGCCGCGCCCGCGAAAAACATACAGATCGCCGGCATGGGGATCGCGTTTCATCGCTTCCTGGACCTGAAGGGCCAAGCCGTTCATGCCGCGCCGCATGTCGGTGCGCCCCACCGCCAGCCAGACCCGCACATGACTGGGAACCGGGATCATCGCCGCTCCAGAACATCGAGGACAAGCTGAAGCGCCCTTGCATCGACGCCGTTGCCGACGCGAAGGCGATACCTGCTGCCAATCAAATCGATCTCTATTATCCCCAGTTCAGTCAGAGCTGGCGTTGTATCGTCCCGCCGCTCAGGGCTCACGACCACAGGGACCAATTGCGGGGTGTCCGGACCGGCCAGGGCGGGCGAACCATCGCGGAACATCTTCCGCCAACCGAACAGCTGGTTCGAGTTCACATCATAGCGTCTTGCAACCGCCGAAACCGAAGACCCCGGCGCGAGAGATGCCGCGACGATCTCCCGCTTCAACTCCTCAGGCCATGAGCGATTCCGCCGACGCCCAGTCAAAGTTGTGTCCATTGTTGAGGTTGTGGACACTTCTTATCTCTCCATCCCGCCAATTATCACGGCAGAATCGGCGAAATGACCGGATTACAGAAGGCGGCCCACGCCGCAGGGATACGTTCAATGTGTTCCAAGCTCATTCAAGCACCATATCCGATGGACAAGCAATGATTGAGCTTCGTCATGAACCCGCCATCGTCAGACGGTAGTTCATTTAAACATTTTCATCGTATTTTCCATCTCTTGGTTTTCTTGGTTTTCTTGGTTTTCTTTATCAATTCGGTACTGCAATGAACCCCTTTGGGGGCTGTTATTGACCGATTCTCCATTTATTAAGTACTGGACATTTGAAATAAATCTGTCAAAAAAGTGGTGATTTCCACCGTGATTATAAAATCTAAAAGCAATGACAGCCAATATTACTATTAATATATTGGTAAGGTTATCTTTCTTATCCATTCTTTTTCCGCCAATAGACCTGATGCAAAAGTAGCCGTCTGAGAGTCCGTAGTCGAGAAGGATCTTGGTCTGGTGCCAGATGGTATCAATTTCTCCTAGATTTTCCAATATTCATCATGCGGACACGCCTCGTGTGCATTGCAGCTCAGTTCATTATCAGTCTCTTTGGCGGTTGAAAGAAGGATGATCTCGCTTGATTAGGCAGGATTGCCTCTTCGATAAGTCACTTCCCCCAGCAGGAACAGTGCGTCAGCGATTTCCATAAGGTCGTTACGCCGATGAAGAACCGACATCCACGCTGCTGGGATGGAGGCAATCCCATAATGAGCACCTGCAATCTGCCCAGTGACCGCTCCGACAGTGTCAGCATCATGGCCCAGGTTGACAGCAGACAGGACAGCGGCTTCGAAGCCATGCGAATTTGCAAACGCCCAAATCGCTGATTCAAGGGTAGCCACGACATGGCCAGATGAATCAAGGGCAGCCGGAGGTTTCATTCGCCATGATCCAGCCGCCAAGTAGCGGACGGACTCAGGCCAATCTGGCGAAGGTGCGATGTCGAGGACTTCTTCCTTTGGATCCCCCCGGATGGCCTTGCAGAGCATCTCAGACAGCAACGCGCAGCAGGCAGACGCTTCGGAAGCTGCGTGCGTGGTCAGGCCCTGGAGGACAGAAATCCGCGTTGCCTCGGTGGGACTCCGCCATCT
>CACUVI010000012.1:0-127500 GCA_902725215.1 Rhodospirillaceae bacterium LM-1
AGGTTTCGGAAATCTCGGCGCCCTCGTTGGCGACCAGGGTTTCCACGACAACAGCGCTTTTGGTTTCGACCAGGGCCTCGGAAACCGATTCGGACACTTTGGGGCGGCTGGCGATGGCCAATTGATGCCCCGTGCCCTGGCTTTGCACGATCTCGATCAGGTCTTCGTCGGTCAGGATTTCCGAATATTTCAGCATCGGAACCGCTACCGTCTCGACGTCGTGGGCCAGTTTCAGGGCCACGTCGCGGGGAACTTCGGGGCTGCTTTTCAGATGCAGGGAAAGGGCGCGGCGCACGCGCTCTTCGGCGTCATGCATCATGATGCGGAAAATGTCTTCCGCCAAGCGGCGCTCAGAATCGGTCAGGGTGCGGGCGTTGAAGCCTTCGGCCAGCTTGGCTGCCGTATCGGCCCGCGCCTCGGCTGAGGGGTTGGCAAGCAGGCGCTGGACATCCGCCTCGGATAGGCCGCTTTTCACGCTCATCTATTGTCTCGGCACGCTGGAAACATCCATCTCATTCAGAATAAACGTCATTATGAGACTATACCTTTCGAATCGGGTTGACGCTACACTTCTTGCGGCGATGGCCCTTGAACCGGACAATGGGCTTATAACCTATGTGGTTAACTTTTCGGGGGGTTGCGATGCTTCTAGACGCTTCACGCTCGTTTTTAGCGGTGATCGATATTCAAGAGCGGCTGCTGCCGGTCATGGCGGAACCCCGCAAGGTGTTGTGGGGGGCCGCCATCTTGATGCGGGCCGCCAGCCGCCTGGGCATTCCCTTGATCGTCACCGAGCAATATCCCAAGGGGTTGGGGCCGACCCAGGCCGATCTTAGGCCCTTCATTCCCGACGGGGCCTTGTTCACCAAGATGCATTTCGCCAGCACGGGCGAAGCGGGATTCTTGGATCGCGTGGCCGCTTTTGGGCGGCCGCAGGCGGTTCTGGCGGGCATCGAGTCCCATATCTGCGTCACTCAGACCGCGCTGGGTCTTCGCGCTGCGGGCTATGACGTGTTCGTAGCCCTCGACGCCTGTTCGTCGCGCCAGCCCGCCAGCATCGAGACGGCAAGACAAAGACTTCAGAAGAACGGGGTGGATATCGTGACCGTCGAAATGGTTCTGTTCGAATGGTTGGGCTGTGCGGGAACGCCCGAATTCAAGGAACTGTCCGCCCTGATCAAATAGGAGACGACCCATGACCCTGCCGGTCGTTCTGCTTCCCGGCCTGCTGTGCGACGGCGATCTGTTCGCCGCGGCGGTGGAAAGCCTGTCTGACCTTGCGCATTTCGAGGTGGCCGATCTGACGCAAGACGACGCCATCAAGGCGATGGCCAGCCGGGTTTTGGCCTCTGCCCCGCCTAGATTCGCACTTCTGGGCCTGTCGATGGGTGGCTATGTGGCCCAGGAAATCATGCGTCAGGCGCCAGGAAGGGTCACGCGACTTGCCCTGCTCGATACCAGCTTTAAACCCGATACGGACGAAGCCAAGGAAAGAAGACTGGGTTTGATCGAATTGGCGCAGACCGGAAATTTCAAGGGTGTTACGCCCCGCCTGCTGCCCATGCTGGTCCATCCCGATCATTTGCAGCGTCCCGACGTGGCGGGAACCGTGCTGGCCATGGCCGAACGCGTGGGGATGGAGGCCTTCATTCGCCAGCAAAAGGCGATCATGGGGCGCGTCGATGGACGGGCCGATCTTGAGCGCATCTCGTGCCCAACGCTGGTTCTATGCGGTCGCCAGGACCAGTTGACCCCCTTGGAGATCCATCGCGAAATGGCTTCGCTGATTCCCGGCGCCAAGCTGGTCGTGGTGGAGAAAAGCAGGCATCTGCCGCCCTTGGAGCAACCGGTCGCGATCAGCGCCGTTTTGCGTTATTGGCTGGCTTCACCTTGACGGCAGGCGCGGGAGAGCCGATGACTTGGCGAGTCGAGGCATAAGCGACGCGCATCGCCACCAGCAGCAATAGCAGCAGGAAGACAGGCAGGGCGATGACCAGCAGAAGCTGGTGATCCAACTCCTCGATTGGCGGCGTCCAGGTCAGCGGCTGGGCGCCCGGAACCGGCGTTCCTTGCGGGGCCAAAGCCGGAGGCGAAGAGAATCGCTGACTGTAGGTATAGATCACCCCTTCGCGAATTTCCGCCTGCGCCAGCACCGGATCGGCGCCAGCCAGCCCTTGACGGCTGGAAAGAACCAGACCTTCCGATGGCACCAACGTCGCCAGCCACAAATTGCGCACCCGGCCGGGGCATTGCGAAGCGACCACCGAGACTGAACGGCGCAGAAGGCTTTTGAAACGTTCGCCGCCGATGTCGGTGGCCAGTGCTACGGCCATGATGCCGTGCGCGGCGCAGGGCACCACGCGGCCCTGATCGTCGGCCTTGCCGACGCTGAAGACTTCGCTTTCCTCGTTTAGGCTAGCACCCATCCAAGACAGGACCGAACGATCAGGCAAGCCGACCGCCAGCTTGGCGCTTCCACTTTCGATGGCGTCGCCCAAGGGAACTCCGCCGATAAAGTTGGCCTCGTAATCGAACAAGGGGACCCACTTGCCCTGGAGGTCCTGATTTTCAACCTTCAAACGTCCCTTGCCATCGGCCCGGCCCTGGCGGCAAGAGCCTTCATAGGCAAAACGGTATTTCGCCCAGGCTTGGTCGCGCTTCATGCCGATCCACACCCAGCAGGGACCCGCATCGACCCAGCGGGCGGCGTCTTCCTCGGGATTCATGGCCTGCGCCGCCTTCAGAACGGCCAAGACGGGTTTTCTAAAATCCGCATCCGCCATCGGCGGCGGGCCGGGGGGCACAAAGGCCGGAATGACCCTGGTTTCTACATTCGTGCGCGGGGCTGGCGTGGGCTGGGGGGGCGAGGCTTTTTGCGGGGCGGCGGCGGGCGGTTTTGCCGCCGGGGGCTGCAAGACGTTCTTTTCGCTGGTCGCGGCTGACGGCGGCGATGGCTTGGTTTGGGCTTGCGACAAACCGGGGGCAAGCGAAACCCCCAGGACGACAAGACTGCCAGCCAGCAAACGAAACACCGAACTCACGACCACTTTCTTCCCCCTTGGATGATCGGGACCCGACCAAATCACCCGAAACGCGACAGCCTGTGCTGGCGGGTAATTTCATCCAGCATGCCGAAGACCGAAACTCCGGCGTAATAGTGATCCAGGAGCGTCTTTCCTTCAACGCCCAAATCGCGGATCGACCGGCCAAAACCTTCTTTCAGCCGGGTCTCGAGGTCGCCTTGCCAGTTTGTGAACTCGGAATCGAAGAGTGGATAGCCCATGACAGCCTCCTGTCTTGCCGGTCTTGGACGGCCTTCTTGGGGAAAAAGGCTTGTCCAGGCCTTTGAGAACAGGAAGGCGCATCGGGCGTGCCAGTCAGTCGGACTGAACGTCGAGAACCGGGGTGGGGGTTAGCGCGCGCATCAGGTTTCTTGCCCACAGCCTGAATGGGGCCGAAAACGGGTCGGAAATTTCGCCCAGCTGTCCTGCCGCCTCTGAATAGGCGCGGTTTTGGATGCAAAAGGCCGCCTTGACTCGTACAGGCTGCGCCCTGGGCGAGAGGGCAAGATTTGCCGCGTCTCGGCACAAATCGTCCCCCGTTGCCGTGACGGGGGCGGCAAAGGCCACAACAAAGCGATAGCCGGTGCGGGCGCTGCGGGAATTCGTGGAAAATCGCAGGTCGGGGCCATAAGCGACCCCGCCCGCAAAGCCCTGGACCAAGCCTTGGGCCAGCGCCTGCGGCGAGGAGGAAAAGGGATTGCCGACGATCTCGACTTGGGCTTCGCCTTCAGGGGCCGCGTAGCGCAAATAGGAATCGAGGTCGTCCACGGCTTGGAAGGGGGCGTAGACCGTGCCGCCGCCACAGGCGGCCAGAAGAAGCGGCAACAAGACCAACTTTCCTGGCCCGACTGCGAAAGATGACGCTATGATCCGTCTCATGACCGATGCTCCCTTTACGTTCGACGAGGCCGCCCGCCAAGGGCTGTACCACGCCATCTTCACAAGGCGCGACGTGCGCGCCCAGTTCAAGCCCGATCCGGTGCCCGACGAGATTCTGGCCCGGCTGCTCATGGCGGCCCATCATGCGCCTTCCGTCGGATATATGCAGCCCTGGAGCTTTCTGCTGGTGCAGGATGCGGCCCTGAGAAACAGGGTGAAGGCCCTGTTCGATCAGGCCAATGCCGAAGCAAGGGCCATGTTCGACGACGAGAAGGGGGCGGCTTATGCCCGTTTGAAGCTGGAAGGCATTGTCGAATCTCCGGTCAATCTGTGCGTCACCTGCGATCCCGACCGAGCGGGCAAGGTGGTGATCGGGCGCACCCATATCCCCGTGATGGACGAATACAGCACGGTCTGCGCCGTGATGAATCTGTGGCTGGCCGCCCGAGCCGAGGGCTTGGGCGTGGGCTGGGTGTCGATTCTCGATCCCGAGGCATTGAAGGAAACGCTGGGAATCCCTGAGCGCGTCGTGCCCGTCGCCTATCTATGCATCGGCTATGTCACGCATTTCCTGGACAAGCCAGAACTGGAATTGGCGGGCTGGCGGCAACGCTTGCCGCTGGAAAGCCTAGTGCATCAGGACCGGTGGGGGAATGACGCGCCTGTCGATCTGACGCCGTTCCTCAAGGCGGAACCGGACGGACACTAAACATCCAGCTCCTGAACAAACTTGGCGCGTTCCTGGATGAACTGGAAGCGCAACTCCGGGCGCTTGCCCATCAAAGTATCGACCATACGCGCCACTTCCTTGGCCTCCTCGATGTCTTCCTCGTTGCGGCCATGCGCCAAACGCACGCGCAACAAGGTGCGTCCCTTGCGGTTCATGGTGGTTTCCTTCAACTGCATGGGCGGCATTTCGCCCAGGCCCTTGAAGCGGCTGATCTCGACCTTGCCTTTGCCCTTGAACTCCTTGGCCAGTAGTTCTTCCTTATGGGCGTCGTCGCGGGCATAGGCGCTTAGCTTGCCCGCCATCAAGCGGTACAGCGGCGGCAGGGCCAGATACAGATGCCCATTCTCGATCAGTTTGGGCATTTCCTGATAGAAGAAGGTCATGAGCAGCGAGGCGATATGCGCGCCATCGACATCGGCGTCGGTCATGATGACCACTTTCTCGTAGCGCAATTTTTCGTCGTCGTAATTGGCGCGCGTGCCGCAACCCAGCGCCTCGATCAAATCCTTCAGTTCCTGATTGCCGTGCAGTTTCTCAGCCGTGGCGCTGGCGACGTTCAATATCTTGCCGCGCAAAGGCAGTACGGCTTGGGTTTCTCGCTCGCGGGCCTGCTTGGCCGAGCCACCGGCCGAATCGCCCTCGACCAGAAACAGTTCCGTGCCGCCAGCCGTGGTGCGCGTGCAGTCGGCCAGCTTGCCGGGCAGACGCAAGCGGCGCGTTGCCGATTGGCGCTTGGTTTCCTTAGCCTGCTTTTTACGGGCGCGCTCGTCGGCCTTCTCGATGCATTTTTCCAAAAGCAGGCGGGCGGCTTGTGGGTCCGAGGTCAGCCAATGGTCGAAATGGTCTTTGATGGCCGTATCGACCAGACGCGCTGCTTCGGCGGTGGCCAGCTTTTCCTTGGTCTGGCCCTGGAATTGCGGGTCGCGGATGAACAGCGACAACACGGCGGTAGCGCCGCTGACCACGTCTTCGGCGGTGATCTGCGAGGCCTTCTTGTTGCCCACCATCTCGCCATAAGCGCGCAAGCTGCGCCCCAGGGCCGAGCGCAATCCCTGTTCATGCGTGCCGCCTTCCGGCGTGGGCACGGTATTGCAGTAGGAGTTGAGAAAGCCTTCCTCATCGGCAGGCCAGGCAACGGCCCATTCCACTTGGCCCATATCGTCGGCCAAGGGGGCTTGACCGGCAAAGAGGGCGGGCACCACCAGCGCCTTGCCCGCCAGCGCCGCCGACAGGAAATCGCTTAAGCCGCCGGGGAAATGCAAGGTGTCCTTGGCGGGCGTGCTTTCGCCGTCGCGGATCAAGGCGGGATCGCAAGACCAGCGGATTTCGATGCCGCGGAACAGATAGGCCTTCGAGCGCGCCATGCGGTACATGGTGGCTGGCTTGAAATGCGCCCGGGGTCCGAAAATCTCGGGATCGGGATGGAAGCGCACCTGCGTTCCGCGCCGATTGTTGACGGGACCTAGGGATTCCAGCTTGCCTTGGCTTTTGCCCCGAGCGAAGGACTGGCGATAGAGTTTTTTGTCCCTAGCCACCTCGACGACCAGTGAGTCGGACAGCGCATTGACCACCGATACGCCCACGCCATGCAGGCCGCCCGAAACTTTGTAAGCGTCCGAGCCGAATTTGCCGCCCGAATGCAGCGTGGTCAGAATTACTTCCAGCGCCGACTGTTTGGGAAATTTGGGGTGGGGATCGATGGGGATGCCGCGCCCGTTGTCGCGCACGGTGACAAAGCCGTCGGCCTCCAGCGCCAGATCGATCCAGGTGGCGTGGCCCGCCAGGGCCTCGTCCATGGCGTTGTCCAGCACTTCGGCGACCAGATGGTGAAGGGCGCGCTCATCGGTGCCGCCGATATACATGCCAGGACGGCGCCGGACGGGTTCCAGCCCCTCCAGAACCTCAATATCCTTGGCGGTATAGGCATTGCCCCCCTTGGGGGCCAAATTTTGGAATAGATCAGACATGGCGGCGGATTATAGGAATCAAGCGATAGCACTTCAAGGATATCTCGTGGTACCCTTGAAAATACTAACAACATCTTGTGGGCCAACAACTTTTTGTGGGTAAGTCGATGAGCGACCGGAATCCTGGCGATCTTCACTGCGGCATGCCGCGTTGCGACATCTGGATGCGGGCCATCGCCATGCCTGCCGACACCAATCCGCACGGCCAGATTTTCGGCGGCTGGCTGATGAGCCAGATGGATTTGGCTGGCGGCACCTGCGCCAATCGCCGGGCCAAGGGCACGGTTTCCACGGTGGCGGTCGATTCCATGACCTTTCACCAGCCTGTTTTCGTGGGCGATCAACTAACCTGCTATTGCGACATCTTGAAGGTGGGGCGCACCTCGATCGGTGTGCGGGTCGAAGCCTGGGTGCGCCGCTTCAACAGCGACGAGGTGGTGAAGGTCACCGAAGGCGTTTATACCTATGTCGCCATCGACGAAAACCGCAGGCCGCGACCGGTGCCGTCGGAATAGAGGGCGGGACGGATCTGAATATAATCCTTGACGCGGCGTCCGCATTGCGATAGTTAATCACCATTACCGCCCTTATTGCGCCCGGAAAGGATCGCCGTCATGACGGAAGGCTTAGGCTTTCATGCGTTCTGGCGGGCGTCAGTACTATGTCTGCTGTCGGCAATCTTGGCGCTGATGGGTGGCGCGGCCAGGGCGGAAGGCGACGAGCCTCCGAAGCTGACCAAGGCTGAGAAGGCCTATATCCAGCGCATGATCGAACATGGGAAAGAGGAAAAGCAATATCCGGACAAGCGCTGGATGTATCAGGGCTGCCGCCTCAACATGCATGGCACTTGGTATCCGTTTGATCGCTTCAGTGAAAGCTGGCTGGGCCGGATGGTCATCACGGGCGACAGCATTATCTTCGAGAAGGTTGGCGAAATCCCATACGTGGTCGTGAAAAGCGAGTATGGACCCGAGGTTCCGCCCGGCGGCGCATTGCCGAGGCGCGAGCGGCATATATTTGAACTGAGTAAGAGCGTGTACACAGGCTCAGTTAGAAAACAAAAGGACAGATACCTAGTCATAGCTCATCCGCCGTGGAGCAATAGCAAGAAGAAACCGGAACATTGGATATGGCGATGCGTACCAGATGTGGCTCTTTGCCCAGACATAACAACTGCTTTGAATCTATTCGATGACAAAGGCAGTTTTGATGAGGCCTCGTCAGGATGTCCTGGCTTTAACTTTACCCCTTACACAGACGACTGAAGTTCCGTTGCCCTGAAAAGTCGGGGCAACGGTTACCCAAGGCGGCGCATGGTGCGCCGCCTTTTTTATTGACAAAAGGAGAAGGAAGATGAGCGAGGAACTGAGAAAGCGTTATCGATCTTTTATCGGCGGACGCGTTGGCTTGAAATCGCGACCGGCGCTTTGGTACTTGAGAATCGAGGTCACATTAGAACCAAGGGGATATTCCGGACTGGCTTTTGCTTCGGGCAGATTGGGGTTGCAGGGCTTGTAGTTGTCCCAGCGTTCGCGCAGCTTGTCGGGCGGCAATTGCCAGTCGTCCTCGCCCAGGTGGTCGGGGGTGCGCTTCTTGTCCCATTTGGGCGAGAAATTGAAACCACAGATTTCTGTCCACAAAGAGCCCTCGCCTGCAATGGCGGGCGGACGATCCGGGGTGTTCTTGCGAAAGGAAGGAGCATGGAGAAACATGAAATCATAACCACTATGTACAACTTCGGAGTTTCTGAATGTCTGCCTTTTTACGAACAACAAAACAAAGTTTTTGCCCGTGCCAACAACTTTGTAAAAAGCCTTGCCGGCGTAGTTGTTGCCGTAGGTAATTTGGCCATCCTCGTGAAATATCTTGTAGTTAAAAATCTCGTATTCTGAAGAATTTGTGGGATACCATTTACCTAGAAAGAATTTGATTCCCTGATTTTCAGGAATTAAGGGCCAGTGGGTGTCATAGGGCAGCCGCATCTCCTGGTCCTGGCCCCATCCCGTCCCGGGTTGGAGCGCCAAGGCAACTAAGGCCGCCCATAACCAACAACGCAACGCTTTTCTCAAGTCATCGCCCTCCCGGCATTGGCGGGAACAAGCGCGTTCCGCAACCGAAAGGAAATGTACTATGTCAAACGTCAAATCTCAATCCGCCTACACCCTGCCCGCCAGCGCCAAGGCCAAAATGCGCGAGCTGATCGGCCAGAACGAAGGCACAGTCTACCACCCCTATCTCGATAAGAAGGGCATCATCACCATCGGCGTCGGCTTCAATGTCGATGGCAAGGATGCTTTCCTGAAACTCAATCTGCGAAAGGAGGGAAGGAATGGTCCTTTGATGACCGAGCAGGAAAAGAAGGACGCCTATGACGCCATGGTCAACAAAAGAACTGAAGAGAAAGGAAAACACCAGCCAGCAGATAATTACAAAGACGTTGCCAAAGCCTATCTCAGCGACGCCGACGTCAACGCCAAACTCGACAAAGAAATCGCCGAACGCGCACCCAAAATCCGCGAGAAGATCGGGGCCGAGGCCTGGGACAAACTGACCGACGGGCAGAAGGCTACCATCGCGGCGGTGCATTTCAATGTCGGCAATCTGGACGGGTCGCCCAAGCTGGTCGAGGCGGCGAAGAAGGGCGACGCCGCCGGCATCGCCCGCGAATCGCACGTCATCGCCCAAAAGGAAACCAACGACAAAGGCGAGGTGACCGGCCATCGGCGCAATTGGGAAGCCGTGATGCGCAATCACTGCGGCGCTTTGGGGCTGGAAGCGGACAGCGACGCCTGCTGGCGCTCGGTGGCCGCGGAATACAAGGACAGGCCCGAGGACCAGCGCAAGCTGGAGACTTTTCACACGAAGATCCAAAAAATTATCGACGAACCCGCCAAACCCGAAGAGAAGAAACCCGACGAGGGGCAGGAACAGCAGCAGGAGCAGAAAGGACAGGAGCAGGCGCCGCCCAAGCCCAGCGAACCGCCGCAGGAAGTGGAACCCGAGCAAAAGCAAGAACTGGGTGCCGATGGACAATCATTCCTGGAGCGCATCCGCCAGCCCAATGCGCGCCCAGCGCTTGACATCGCGGCGAAAGAGCCAGGGGACTGGACGAAGGACGAGGCGGATATCGTCATCCAGGACTACCAGCGTTTCCGACGTCCGGAATCTTTGAACGCCTGGCTGCGCGAGCGGGTTAGCGATTATTTCAAAGTCATACACGGCAATAATGGAATGACGCCGCCCATCATGCCCAGGCAGAACAAGCGAGCGGTACTGGAAAATCTCGATGCTTTGAGCAAGAGACTGGCTATTGCCTTCGATGCCGATGGCATGAGCAGCGCTGCCAAATCGATGCAGCAAGGCCTCAATCTTCTCAATCGCGACAAGATGCCGCGCCTGAAGGAAGACGGCGACTGGGGACCGATCACCGATTTCAGCTTCAAGAAAAGCATCGCCAGCAATGGTGCTGCCAAGGTCGATGAAGGCTTCGCGCTGGGGCGCATGCAAACGCTGGCCGAGAAGGTGCAGCAGCCGGAAGATTTGGCGAAACAGACGCAAAGCATTTTTGGCCCGCTTTACGGCAGTTTGGAAAAGGGCGACGATCACGCGCTGGCCTTGCAGTTGGGGCTGAACGAGATTGGCCCCAAGCATGTCGATGATTGGCGGAACTTGAAGCTAGATGGCGAGATCGGTCCCAAAACCACCGACGCCTTCAATCGCGTCGCATCCTCTGCAGGACCTATGGCTTTTGCCGAGAATCTCGGAAAACAACTGGGATGGCTGTGAAAGAGGCTTTCCCGAGACGGAAAACGGCCCCATTTGGGGCCGTTTCCACTTTGGGCGATGAAGGGCGGCGCTATCTAGCGTTCAGATAGGTGCGGACATCGATATAGGCGGTGTCGTGCTTGATCCAGCCCGCCTTGGGCTGATCGATGCGATACCAGTCCAACTGGCGCTCGACCACGCGCACCCTTGTGCCCGCTTTTAAACTGTCCAGCTTGCCTGCCCAAGTGCCGGGGCCGTCGCGCAGCAGCGAATCGTTCCTCATGACGGCGGGCAGGGACCAGGAACCGCCCTCCTTTTTGCGGGGCGGATCAATGGTCAGGAAATCGTGGTAGAGCCAACCCTTGCCGAAATCGCCGTAGGCTTCAAGACCCGCCAGATACCAGCCGTCGGCCCCGTCCTCGATGGCGATCAAGGTGTTCGCGGGCAGCACCATTACCTTGGCCGATTTGCTGTCGGGGGCGACGCGTGCCGTGGTGGTGGCGGAAACCACGGCCATCAGGTTCTCGGGCGCCCTTTCTGCTGCGGGCGGCGTCTGGGCGCAGGCGGCAAGGCCAAGCATCATGATAGCGGTCGTGACTAGGCGCATGTTCGGTTTCCCCTTTATTCGAATTCGAAAATTGCGTCGGCTTCGACGGCTGCGTCAAGCGGCAGCGATGGACAGCCGACCGTAGTGCGGACATGTCTGCCCGCATCGCCGAAGGCCAGCGCCATGATGTCCGAAGCGCCGTTGGCAACTTTTGGATGGTCGGTGAAATCCGCCGCGGACGCCACGAAAACGCCCAGCCGCAGGACGCGCTTCACGCGGTCAAGGTCGCCCAGCGCCGCCTTGGCCTGGGCCAGCAGATTGATGGCGCATTGGCGGGCGGCCAGCGAACCGTCCTCCAGCCCGACTTCTGCGCCCAGCTTGCCCACGGCCAGCAGTTTGCCATCCTTCAGCGGCAATTGACCGGCCATGAACAGCAGGTTTCCCGTCAGCGCGAAGGGCACGTAATTTGCCACCGGCGCCGCAGCCTGGGGCAAGGCAATGCCCTGTTGGGCCAGTTTGTCTTCGATGGCGCTCATGGTTTTGCGACGATGCCCTTCAATTTGTTCGCCAGCCAATGGCCGATCCTGGCCGCACCCGGGGGCGTGTTGTGGACCAGATCGTAGAAGTCGCCCTCTTCGAATACAAGCTCGTTGGCCAGATCGAGGCAGATTGCCCCTTCCGCCCGGCAGACATCCAGCGTGGCCTGGTTGTAAAGGTTCATAAGAATATGATGATCGACGCCGTTGGTGGCGGCTTTGTCCTCGACGACGCCCTCGACCGCGCCATTGGGACGCTGGCGCCAATCGCCATGGCGTTGCGTGACCAGAATGGGGGTTGCCCCCAAGGCGCGGATATGGACCAGGAGGGCGCGGATGCGGCCCTTATAGGCTTCCAGCGCCTGGGCGCGGGCCTGGGGCCAGTCTTGGCGCGTCGGGCTGGTGGTCCAGCGGGCGCGCTCGAAATCGACCCGGTGATGAACCATGCGCCCCTTGTTGGCGGCCAGCACGCCCTTTGCGGTCTGGACCAAGCGGTAAATGGCGCTTTTGCGCCTGATATGGTGCTGAAGCGACGGGAAATGTTCCAGCCGGTCGGCATTGGCGCTGTCGCCCACGAGAACGTCATTCAGCCCGACATAGGCCAACACCCATTTGGGTTTCAGGTTGGGCACCTGGGGGAGCCAGCGATCGAAGGCAGCCAGATGGCCGATGCTGCTTTGGCCGTCGATGGCCGCCGAGGCGATGCGTAGATTGAGGTCCTGGCCCAGCACCGCCTGCCATGTTTGATCGTCTCGCAGATAAATCTGGTTGGCCGTGCTGCCGCCGATGGTGAGCAGGTCGATCTTGGCCGGGTCGGCTCCGTAATCGCCGCGGAAGCCCCAATGGTCGCGCTTATAGACGATCTCGCCCGCCCCCTCGTACAGCCCCTTGGCCGAATAGCGGATCTCATAGTCGCGCTGCACGTTGAGCGACGAAAGCCCGTCGGCGAACCAGTCGCCGAAAATCAGCTCGACGGCCACGGCGCCCGCCAGCAACAGGCCGATATTGACGGCGACAAGTTTAAAAACGGAGCGCAGGGTCATGGGGGCGAGTAATGAGTAATTCTTCTTAGGCCATCTCTGAACTTATTGAAGCTCGGGGACGAGTTAACCTCAACATCCATGAGCAAACCAATTTTTCCAGCCCATTCATGCTTTATTTGTCCAGGTAATGGCCATCCCTTTTGCTTGATAGCGGCGCTACCGCCCGGATAAAGTGCGTCAGCCAGTAATTCCCAAGTTCCGCATAAGGAATCTTGGGTATACCTTCCGAGAGCTTGGGTTTTTGCTCTTGGGTAGGCATTCCGCAATGCCGTTCGATCACCTAAGTACCAAGCCTCTATTTCCTCAATTGCCAAACGAAAAAGTGTTGTAGGCCTCGGGGAGCAACCACTATGCATTGCCTGGAGTTCACTCAAGAAATCGACACAATCTCTCTGGTCATTGTCAACAATAACTACAACAGCATCAATACCAGGAGCGCCGCCATAGCCCTTAAGAAGGCGCGGAAGCTGATCAAGTAGCTGCCGCTTTGATGGGTCGCTTTGTGTGTGTAGATTTTTTGGTATTCGCCCTATGCCCTTATACGAATGAAGTCGCCACGTGTGCGGCGTGCCATATGGGCCAATTATTTTCGGAACAAGAATTTCAAGCAATTTTTTGCCAGAGCTGTCCTCAACCAATAATTCGATATGCATTAACTTCTCGCATCAAGATAGTCACTATACCAAAGCCCCCCAAGGGGAAGGCCTTGCTCAACCATGTTGCTGACAACAGGGTCATCAGCTGCTCGGCGTATCGTTGAAAAACCGTCCTTTCCGCGCTCTAGTATCCAGACTTCTTTTGGTGTTAACGCGTCTACAAAATATGGCTGGTGCGTCGTCACAAAGATTTGTGGCGCGTTCTTTCTGCCTGTCGCATGTGCGCGAAACTCCTGCGCCAACGCCTCAAGGAGCTTGTGATAAAGGCCGTTCTCAGGCTCCTCAATGCAGATAAACGGTGAGGGATCTGGGTCCTCTAACAAAAGCAAATATGCGAAAACCTTAAGCGTACCGTCGGACATTTGCTGCGCATAAAACGGATCTTTGAAGGCTCCGTCATTAAAGCGAAGCAGTAAGCGTTTGTCTTGAGTAGGTAAAGTGTCGATATTGCTGATGCCTGGAATTTTTGACGCAATTCTATCAAGTACTACCTTGAAACGATCCTTGTGCTCCCGCTCTAGAAACTGCACGACATTCCCAATGTTGTCGCCATGAATGTTCAAGTGCTTTTGTGGTCCGGCGTTTGGCAGGCTACGCGCAGCATCCGGCGTAAAATAGGAAAGGTACCAACCCTTAAGAAAGTCTCTAAACAACTTAATTCTGGGGTGTTCTCTCAGCGTTCCTAACGTCGTTATCCCTAATTGGCGTGGATCGGTCAGCTCAACAGGCATGCTTGAGTTGTCTTCTTCTCCCTCCTCAGCCTGCACGGCTTCTTCTCCAGCCCATACCGTTCCTTTCCCATTCTCCAATCGTAAAAACGGGAAGGGCTGACCGTGTCTCTGATTTCTGCGCCTTTGTCTTAATACTTCTTGTTGCACAAAGGGGCGTCCGGACCTGTCAAGGCCAATAGCGACCTCATAACTGATCGGGCGTTCGCTTGAAGATTCACGATAGTAAATTTCAAAAATAATTGGGCCGCTGCAACCGAGCGAACGTAGACGCTCAAATCCACCACGTTGATTCATGTCGCAGGCAGTCTCAACGCCAAAAGCGAGACAATCTGCAAGAAAACCAAAAGAGTCAAATAGTGTAGTCTTTCCTGCGCCGTTTCTACCTATGACTACAGTAAGTGGTGTAAGTGCCTCTTCATCTTGCTGAGTACGCAATCTGCCCAAGGAAACATCCTTGAGCACACGGAAATTCTGAACACGAAACCCTTCGATCAGAGCCATGGCTTACCTAACAAGCGCCCCTGGCGCTGTCAACAAATCCACAATAACATCGCGTAGCCAGCTAAAAGCATTCGTGCGGCTGGCTCAAGCAAACGCACCAGAAAAACTATTTCTTCTTAATCGTCTGCTTGTAAGTCGTCTTAGGATGCTGGGCTGCGTTTGCGTTCGAGACAATGCGTCCTGTAATGGCGCTTTTGTTAATCGTACGCGTCGTGCCACCTTTGGATTTCGAACTAGCCATATCACGCGCTCCTTCCGTTTCTCACGAACACCCACTCGTCGAGCCGCAGGTGTTGCATTTCAGGCAAGTGCCGTTGCGCACCAAGGTGAAGTTGCCGCATTCGCCGCAGGCGTCGCCCTCATAGCCCTTCATGCGGGCCATGCGGATTTGATCCAGCTTGGAATCGAAGGCGGTCATGGTGGCTTGGCTCACCACCTGGGCGCTGGCCTGCATGCCCGCATCCAGCATCACCTCGGCGCCCACGGCTTGGGCCAGATGCGCCTCGGCTTCCACCGTTTTGGCCTTGGTCGCCATGCCGCCGTTCAGCACATAGAAGTTGTTGCGCACATAGCCGTGGCTGGTGATGCGCTCGACCACCGCGCCCAGATTGGCGCCCATGCCGGGGCGTTCCGACAGATCGCCCTCGGCATGGCCCTTGCCCAGGCTGTCGGGCTTCAAATCGTCGATCTCGACATGGGCCAGATCGTTGCGGCCCAGATAGGAAACCGCCAATTCGCGGAACAGGTAATCGAGAATCGAGGTCGCCATCTTGATTACCGAATTGCCCTCGACGATCCCCGAAGGATCGAAGCGGGTGAAGGTGAAGGCTTCCACGAATTCTTCCAGCGGCACGCCATATTGCAAGCCGATGGAAATGGCGATGGCGAAATTGTTCATCAGGCTGCGGAAGGCGGCGCCTTCCTTGTGCATGTCGATGAAGATTTCACCCAACTTGCCGTCTTCATATTCGCCGGTGCGGATGTAAACCTTATGGCCGCCGACGATGCTTTTCTGGGTGTAACCCTTGCGCCGGTCGGGCAGACGCTTTCTTTGCGCCTGCTGGATGATGCGCTCAACGATGCGCTCGGCCACCTGTTCGGTGCGGGCCGCCATCGATACCGGCTGCGGCGCGGCTTCTGCCTCCTCGGCATCGTCTTCAAGATAGACGGCCGACAAAGGCTGCGACAATTTCGATCCGTCGCGATACAGCGCATTGGCCTTCAGCCCCAGACGCCAGGACAGCATATAGGCTTCCTTGCATTCCGAGACGCTGGCCGAGTTGGGCATGTTGATGGTTTTCGAAATCGCGCCCGAGATGAAGGGCTGGGCGGCGGCCATCATACGGATATGGCTGTCCACCGACAGATAGCGTTTGCCGATGCGCCCGCAGGCGTTGGCGCAATCGAAGATGGGCAGATGTTCCGCCTTCAGATGCGGCGCGCCCTCGATGGTCATGGCGCCGCAGCAATAGGTGTTGGCGGCCTCGACCTCGGCCTTTGAAAAGCCCAGGGCGTTCAACATGTCGAAGGTCATGTCGTCCAACTGCTCGCGGGTATAGCCCAGCTTTTCCAGGCAGAATTCCTCGCCCAGCGTCCATTTGTTGAAGGCGAACTTAATGTCGAAGGCGTTGGCCAGCGCGGCTTCCAGCCTGGACAGCGCCGCCTCGTCGAAACCAAGTCCGGCCAGCGACTGGTGATTGATGAAAGGCGCACCGGCCAGCGAACCGTGGCCCACCGCATAGGCGGCGATGGCGTCGCGTTGTTGCTGGCTGTAGCCCAGCTTCTTCAGCGCGTCGGGCACCATGCGGTTGATGATCTTGAAATAGCCGCCGCCCGCCAGCTTCTTGAATTTGACGATGGCGAAATCGGGTTCGATGCCGGTGGTGTCGCAATCCATCACCAAGCCGATGGTGCCGGTGGGGGCGATCACGCTGACCTGGGCATTGCGGAAACCGTGCGCCTCGCCCAGTTCCAAAGCCTGGTCCCAGGCCTTGCGGGCCGCCGCCACCAGGGATTGGTTGGGGCAATTGGCGGCGTCCATGGGCATCGGCGCGGTGCTTAGACGTTCATAGCCCTGGAAGTCGCCGCGCGCGGCGCGCCGATGATTGCGAATGACGCGCAGCATATGGTCGCGGTTGACGTCATAGCCTGGGAAGCTGCCCAGCTCTTGGCTCATTTCAGCCGAAGTGGCGTAGCAGACGCCGGTCATCAGGGCCGAGATGCCGCCCGCCATGGCGCGGCCCGCATCGCTGTCATAGGGCAGGCCCATCGACATCAACAGGCCGCCAAGATTGGCGTAGCCCAGGCCCAGAGTGCGAAATTGATAGGACAACTCAGCGATCTTCGAGGACGGGAACTGCGCCATCATCACCGAGATTTCAAGAACCAGGGTCCATAGGCGGCAGGCATGTTCGAATCCCTTGATGTCGAAGCTGCCGTCGGCGTTCTTGAAGGTGGCGAGATTGAGCGACGCCAGATTGCAGGCGGTGTCGTCCAGGAACATGTATTCCGAGCACGGGTTGGAAGCGTTGATGCGCCCCGATGCCGGGCAGGTGTGCCAGTCATTGATGGTGGTGTCGAACTGAAGACCGGGATCGGCCGATGCCCAGGCGGCGGCGGAAATCTGATCCATCAGGTCGCGGGCCTTCAGGGTCTTGACCACCTTGCCGTCGGTGCGCCGCTGAAGATTCCAATCGCCGTCGTTCAAAACCGCCTGCATGAAACTGTCGGTCAGGCGTACGGAATTGTTGGAGTTCTGACCCGAAACGGTGAGATAGGCTTCCGAATCCCAATCAGTGTCGTAGACCGGAAATTCGATCGAGGTGAAACCCTGGCGCGCGAACTGAATGGCGCGCTGGATATAGTTTTCGGGCAACATCGCCCGGCGCGCGCCCAGAATCGCCTTCTTCAGCGACTTGTTGACCAGGGGGTCGAAGCGCTGACCGTCGTCCTTGCCGTCCCATTCGCGGCATGCCTTCATCACTTCGTTCAGATGCTTGTCGGCCATCTTCGATCCGGCGACCAGGGCGGCCACCTTCTGCTCTTCCGTGACCTTCCAATTGATGTAGGTCTCGATATCCGGATGGTCGGCATCGACCACCACCATCTTGGCTGCGCGCCTTGTGGTGCCGCCCGATTTGATGGCACCCGCGGCGCGGTCGCCGATTTTTAAGAAACTCATCAGGCCCGACGATTTGCCGCCGCCCGAAAGCGGCTCGTTCTCGCCGCGCAAGCGCGAGAAATTGGTGCCGGTGCCCGAGCCGTATTTAAACAATCTGGCTTCGCGCACCCACAAATCCATGATGCCACCTTCATTGACCAGATCGTCGCTGATCGACTGGATGAAGCAGGCGTGGGGCTGCGGATGTTCGTAAGCCGAGTCCGACTTTTGCAAGATGCCGGTGAAAGGATCGACGTAGTAATGGCCCTGCGAAGGTCCGTCGATGCCATAGGCCCAATGCAGGCCGGTATTGAACCATTGTGGGCTGTTGGGGGCGCCCATCTGGCGGGCCAACATGGCGCACATTTCGTCGAAGAAGGCCCTGGCGTCGCGCTCTGTGTCGAAATAGCCGCCCTTCCAGCCCCAATAGGTCCAGGTGCCCGCCAAACGGTCGAAAACCTGGGTGGAACTGTCTTCGCCGACGAACCGTTCCTTCTCGGACAAAGTGGCCATGGCCGCCTGATCGGGTTCGCGCTTCCACAGCCAAGTGGGAACGTCTGCCTCTTCGACGGCCTTGGTGACGGCGGGAATGCCCTTGCGGCGAAAATATTTCTGGGCCAGCACATCGGCGGCCACCTGCGTCCAACTGGCGGGCACGCGAATCTTGTCTTGCTTGAACACCACCGATCCGTCGGGGTTGCGGATCTCGCTTGTCGCTTCGCGAAACTCAATGCCTTCGTATGCAGACTTGCCTTCGGTGGTATAGTAGCGAGCGATTCGCATAGCGGCCCCTCTATGAATCGACTGTGATTTCGGACGGTTTTCCCGGTTTTCCCAAGATATTGTTGGTGTATCCCCCAAGACCCACAAGACTAGGGTAGAGCGGTTCAAAGCGCAACCAGATTTTGCGTTAACTTGCCTTTAACCCCACATCATGTAGTTTCTTCGTTCCTCTGGACGATTAAGCGTTGCAGTGCCATAGTCCCTGCGTTTTGCGTTGTGACTCGAGGGGTCTCATGGACATCGGCACCCACCTTTACACCCTGTTTCGGGGCCTGCTTGTCGGCACCGATTCCCAGGGGAATCGTTACTACAAGGCCAAATGCTGGAAACCGGCTGCCGGTTCTCTGCGCCGTGAAAAGCGTTGGGTGATTTTCAAGGGCGACAAGGAATCCAGCCGCGTTCCGGCCGAATGGCACGCTTGGCTGCATGCCACCAGCGATTCGCCCCTCACCCCCGATCCCGCCAAAAGCTGGCAAAGGGAACACCAGTCCAACAAGACGGGTTCGGCTCATGCCTATTTGCCCCCTGGGCACGATCTGATGGGCGGCAAGCGCGAAAAGGCCAGCGGCGATTACCAGCCCTGGCAGCCCAACTGAAGGTCGGCAGCGCGATGGGGGGACATTCATGCCGTTGATGCGGGCAGGCCGCGGGGTTGAAGCATGGACCGGTGGGATGGTTATCGCCGCCGGGGCGCTTCTGCTGGCCTATGTCTATTCGGGAACCGGAAAGAAGGAAGAGCCGGGCTACGACGTGCGCGCCACTTTCAAGCGCACCGATGGCCTGTCCTACGGGGCGCAGGTGCGCCTCTCCGGCATCGTTGTCGGCAAGGTGGCCGGTTACAAGCTGGACGATTCCTACCGCGCCATCGTGACTTTGCGCCTGAAGCCCGGCGTCGAACTGCCCAAGGACAGTTCGGCCTTGATCCATACCGATGGGCTTTTGGGCGCCAAATACATTGAATTGCAGCCGGGCGGCGACGCCGAAAATCTCAAGGCTGGCAACGCCATCACTTATACCCAGGATTCGGTCGATCTGGTCGATTTGCTGGAAAAAATCGTCGGCATGGCCAAGGCCAGACGGGCCGAGTTCGCCAAATCCTTGGCGCCGCCAGCAGCGCCGGAACCGGAAGTTCTGCCTTCCTTGCCCTCGACAGGGCCTACTTTGTTACAGGGACGCTCGCCATGAACCGCAATCCCGTCGAAACCATCCTGGGCGCCGTGGTCCTGGTCGCCGCCGCGATGTTTCTCATCTTCGCCTACGGCACGGCCGATGTGAAAAAGATCAAAGGTTACGAGTTGACGGCCAGCTTTTCCAAGATCGGCGGCCTGCCGACCGGGGCCGATGTGCGCATCAACGGCATCAAGGTGGGCACCGTCACCGGCCAGAAGTTGGACCCCATCAGCTTTAGCGCCGTCCTAAGCCTGTCGATCGCCGCCGAGATCAAACTGCCCGCCGACAGCCAGGCCAGCATCGGCTCGGATGGTCTTTTGGGCGACACCTACGTCAAGATCGAGCCGGGAAGCGCTAAAACCCATCTTGAGCCGGGCGGCCAACTGGCCAAGACCAAGGACCAGAAAGCGCTGGAAGAGTTGGTGGGCGAGATCATTTTCCTGGCCACCGAAGACCCCGCCAAGCCGCCCAAGGACGCCCAGCCGGAATGACGCGTTTTCTCCGGTTGTTGCCGCTTGGCGCCTTGGCGCTGGGGATTTCGCTTTCCAAGCCGGTCCTGGCCAACGATGTGGCCATGCCGCTTGCCGTTCTTCAGGCCCTCGACAAGATCACTGCCCGCGTGCAGACCATCGAGGCGCCGGTGGGCGATACGCTGCGCTTCGGCACGCTGCAAATGATCGTACGCGTCTGTTACCGCCGTCCGGCCGAGGAAACGCCCGAAAGCACGGCCTTTCTCGATGTTTGGGACATGCGCCGCCATGAAACGCCGCAAAGCGTCTTTCGCGGCTGGATGTTCGCCTCCAGCCCGGCTTTGTCGGGGGTCGAACATCCTGTCTACGACGTCTGGCTGCTCGATTGCCGGACGAGGGGGAAGTAGAAAAATCCCAAAAATGAAAAGGGCCCCGGTTGGGGCCCTTCGCATGTCGGAAGAAAGAATATCTTACGGCGTTTCTGTGGCGCTTTCGCCAACGGCCAGATCGCCATCCTTCACGCTGTCCAGCGCCAGGGTTGGATCGGCTTCCAGCCGCTCGCCCTTCATGGGCAGCTCGGCGTCGGTGGCCATGGTGATTTCCACGCCATCCTCGGAAGGCGAATAGATGAAGCCGTAGATCGGATAGCTCTTGGAGCCAAGATCCTTGACCGGATCGTACCAGACGCGGACCTGCGACCAGTCGTTCTCGTCCGAGACGTCGATCACGGCGACATGGGTGTTGACCTTGCCCTTGTTGCGGCCGCGGTCCCAGTTGGCGTGATCGATCAGAATTTTGCGCTCGTCGATGACCGTAGTCACCACGGCGACATGGCCGCGCTTCATTTTGCCATGTTGCTTGAAGACCATGACCGATCCCACCTGGGGAAGCGGGCCACGCTCGTAAAGGCCCTCGGCGGCTTTCCACCAGCGCCAAGCGTCGCCACGCAACGAAATGTCGGAATTCAGGCGCGCGAAGGGAACGCACTGCCATTTTTGGGCTTTAGGCTTCTGAATGGAAATGTTTTTGCTGGGGGATGCCTGAGAAGTGACAGGGACCGCTGCAAACATCAGCGCGGCCACAACTGCGAACAAAGTCTTCTTACCCCTCATGCGTCTTCCCCTTCTTTAAGCGGGTGGGAGGGTTTCCCTCTCCAGCGTTAAGCTCCTTGGTGCGGAGCCTTGGTACCCTATCGTTGTTGAGCCATGAACCAGGCCCGCGAGGTCATCTACACGGACTGTTTCAATCTGTGACAAAGTTGCTTACCTTGTTTTGAATGGGTCCGGCAAGGAAAAACAGACTTTTTCCACAAATTTTATCGATCCGGGATGGAAACAAGAATTTGGGGATGATGCATATGAACTACACAATAGTTGGTAAAACCATGGTTAATTCAGCGATATTTGATCTGCCTCAAAAATGATTGGGCGTGATTCAAAATGAATCGACAGACTCCTTAACGCGACTCGCGCCAAAGGTTAACAAAGCGGTTAATGCGCCTCGCCCCAATTGGACCCGATGCCTGTTTCGGCAATCAGGGGAACCGACAGGCTGACGGCTCCTTCCATCACCGATTTGACCAGGGCCGCAGCCTGGGGGGCTTCCGATTCGGGGGCCTCCAGGACCAATTCGTCGTGAACCTGCAACAGCAGGCGGGTCTTCAGCCCCGCTTTCAGCAAGGCCGCAGGCAGGCGGATCATGGCCCGCTTGATGATGTCGGCGGCCCCGCCTTGGATTGGCGCGTTGATGGCCGCCCTTTCGGCGAATCCGCGTTCGTTCGGGTTTTTTGAATTGATGCCCGGCGTATGACAGCGCCGCCCGAACAAGGTGGTGACATAGCCCCTGGTCTTGGCCGTCTCTTTGGTGCGCTCCATATATATGCGGATTTCCGGGAAGCGGGCCAGATAGGCCTCGATGAAGCGGCTGGCCTCGCCGACCGGAATGCCCAGTTGCTGCGACAGGCCAAAGGCCCCCATGCCGTAGATGATGCCAAAATTGATCGCCTTGGCCTGGCGGCGCAGGCTGGGGTCCATGCCCTCGATAGGGACGCCGAACACCTGCGACGCTGTGCTGGCGTGAATGTCCGCCCCCATGGCGAAGGCGTCCTTCAAGGCCTTCACATCCGCCACATGGGCGACAAGGCGCAGTTCGATCTGCGAATAGTCGGCTGAAATCAGCACATGGCCGGGTTCCGCAATGAAGGCCGTGCGGATTTTGCGCCCTTCTTCGGTGCGAATGGGGATGTTCTGCAAATTGGGTTCCGACGAGGACAGGCGGCCCGTGCTGGTCACCGCCTGGGAAAAGCTGGTATGGACCCGGTGGTTGCGGTCGGCCATGCCGATCAGGGCGTCAATATAGGTGCTTTTCAGCTTGGCCAGTTGGCGCCATTCCAACACTTTGGCGGGCAGGGCGTGGCCTTCGGCCGCGAGACCCTCCAGCACCGAAGCGTCGGTGCCCCAAGCACCGGTCTTAGCACTTTTCTTGCCGCCCGGCAGGCTCATCTCGTCGAACAAGACCTCGCCCAACTGCTTGGGCGAGCCGATATTGAAGGGGCGACCGGCCAGATCCTGGGCCTCGACCTCGGAGATGGCCATGCGTTTGGCGAAATCCTCGCCCAGGGCGCTTAGACGCCGCATGTCGATCTTGATGCCCAGGCGCTCCATATCGCCCAGCACCGGCACCAAGGGGCGCTCCAATTCCTCGTAAACGCCGACCAGTCGTTGGGCGGCCAGACGGGGCTTTAGGGTTTGGTGCAGGCAGAAGGTGACGTCGGCGTCTTCGGCGGCATAGGCCAGCGCCTTGTCCATTTCGACCTGGGCAAAGCCGATCTGTTCCTTGCCCTTGCCGCAGACGGTTTCGAATTTGATGGTGTCGCGGTCCAGATGCAGCTTGGCCAGTTCGTCCATGCCGTGGCCGTGCAGGCTGCCGTCCAACACATAGGAGATCAGCATCGTGTCGTCGAAGGGGGCGACATCGATTCCATGGCGCGCCAGCACGTGCCGGTCGTATTTGATGTTTTGGCCGATCTTCAAGACGGCGTCGTCTTCCAGCAGGGGCTTCAAAATTTCCAGCGCCGTCGCCAGTGGAATCTGCTTCGGGCGCGGGGTGGGCGCGCTCAACAGATCGCCTTGCGATCCCTTACCCTCATGACCCAGCGGGATGTAACAGGCCTTGCCTGGGCCGAGCGCCAGCGAAACGCCGACCAGATCAGCTGAAAGGGCGTCCAACCCGCTGGTTTCCGTATCCACCGCCAGCAAGCCTTGGCTCTGCGCTTGGCCGACCCAGACCTTCAAGCGCTCTTCGTCTTGGATCAATTCATAACTGGTTTGTGCGGATGCGGGCGCCGGTGCCGTCGGCGCCGCCGGCCCGGCGGCAAGGCCGGGTCCCAGCTTGGCCAGCAACGAGCGGAATTCCATGCGGTTGAAAAAATCGCGCAAACGGGCGGGATCGGGCAGGCGGCGCTCCATCGCCGCCAGCCCCAGCGGCGTCGGCGCGTCGGCCTTCAAGCGCACCAACTCGCGCGACATCAGGGCCTTGTCGCGATTGGCGAGCAGCGTTTCGCGTCGCTTGGGCTGCTTGATTTCATGGGCCTTGGCAAGCAGGCCGTCGAGGTCGCCGTAAAGACCGATCAATTCAGCCGCCGTTTTGACGCCGATGCCGGGAACGCCAGGCACATTGTCGGTGGGATCGCCGATCAGGGCCTGAACATCCACCACCTTGTCGGGGGGAACGCCAAACTTCTCAATCACCTCGGCTTCGCCGATTTTCTTGTTCTTCAGGGGGTCCAGAAGCCCAACGTTTGGGCGGATCAACTGCATCAGGTCCTTGTCGGACGAGACGACGGTCACCCTTGCCCCTTGCTTTAGGGCTAGTTCGGCATAAGCGGCAATCAGATCGTCGGCCTCGAACCCCTCAAGCTCGACCTGGGCGACCCCGAAAGCCTCGACCGCTTCGCGGATCAAGGGGAACTGGGGCACCAATTCCTCGGGCGCTGGCGGGCGGTGCGCCTTGTAGTCGGGATAAATCTCGTTGCGAAACGTCTTGCGCCCGGCATCGAAAATCACCGCCAGATGATCGGCGTCGCTTTCGGTCATCAGGCGCGCCAGCATGGTGGCGAAGCCATAAACGGCGTTGGTCGGCACGCCGTCCGAGCGGGTCATCATCGGCAAGCCGTGAAAGGCCCTGAAAATGAAGCCCGAGCCGTCGATCAGATAGAGGTGCTTAAGAGGAACGCTCACCGGACTCTAATGGCCGCCGTCAAGCGTCAGGCCTTCCTTCAGCCGGAATAGGCGTCCGCAATAGGGGCATTCGACTTGGCGGCTGTCGTCCATTTTCAGGAAGACCAGGGGGTGGCCAAGCGCGCCCTCGCCCCCATCGCAGCCGACGACCGCGGTTTCAACGGCAACGATGTCTTTATGGTCGGGTTTCATGGCGGGCCTCGGGCTTATCTCGTTGGCTGGATGATAGACTATGGAACAAAGGCTGCAACAGGGCTTTAACCCCCCTTGCCCCAGGGGGCTACCGGCATGATATAGTCCCGTGCCATGAAAAGGAACCAGCCCTTGTCTCTTCGCCGCCCCCTCGTCCTCGCCCTGGGTCTCCTGGCGCTTGCCGCCTGCGCCTCGAAAGAGGAGGAATATGTCGAACGCCCGGTCGAGGAAATCTACAACCAGGCGATGGATCAGCTGGACAAGGGCAATCTGGGCGCTGCCGCCAAGGAATTCGACGAGGTCGAGCGCCAGCATCCCTATTCCGCTTGGGCCACCCAGGCGCAGCTTCAGGCGGCTTACACGAATTACGAGGCGCGCAAGTATGACGACGCCATCCTGGCCCTGGATCGCTTTATTCAGCTGCATCCCGGCCATCGCAACATCGCCTATGCCTATTACCTGAAGGGGCTTAGCTATTACGACCAGATCGCCGATGTGGGGCGCGATCAGAAAATGACCCAGTTGGCCTTGCAATCGCTGTCCGAGGTGGTGACGCGCTTCCCCACCAGCCGCTATGCGCGCGACGCCCAGTTGAAGATCGACCTGACCCGCGACCATCTGGCGGGCAAGGAAATGACCGTCGGGCGCTATTACCAGAAGCAAGGCCATTTCCTGGCTGCGATCAACCGCTACAAGGTGGTGGTCGATCAGTATCAGACCACGACCCACGTGCCCGAGGCCTTGCACCGTCTCGTCGAAAGCTACGAAGCGCTGGGGCTGGCCGAAGAGGCCAAGAAGGTCGCCAGCGTCCTGGGCCACAATTTTCCGGGCAGCGAGTGGTATATCGACAGCTACGAAAATGTCGAGAACGTCAAGATTCGTTCCGACAAAAAGGAAAAGTCCTGGTGGAAGCTGTGGTAGACGTCCGGCCTTAAGGGGAATTCGATGCTGCGCGCCCTGGCCATCCGCGACGTGGTGCTGATCGAGCGCTTGGACATCGATTTCCAAAGCGGGCTTTCGGCCCTGACCGGCGAGACCGGCGCTGGCAAATCCATCCTTCTCGATTCTCTGGCTCTCGCCCTGGGGGCGCGTTCCGATTCCGGCTTGGTGCGGGCTGGCGCCGGGCAGGCCAGCGTCGCCGCCGTTTTCGATCTTCCTTCCGGCCATTTGGCGGCGACCATCCTGGCCGAACAGGGCCTTGATGGCGGCAGCGAATTGGTCCTGCGCCGGATCGTGGAGGCCAATGGCCGATCGCGCGCCTTCGTCAACGATCAGCCCGCCAGCGTTGGCCTGATGCGTCAGTTGGGCGATGCGCTGGTGGAAATTCACGGCCAGTTCGAAAGCCACAGCCTGCTCAATCCGGCGACTCACCGCGCCGTTTTGGACGCTTTCGGCCAGCTGGACAACCTGACTTCCCAGGTCAGGGGCGGATACGCCCTGTGGCGCGCCGCCGCTTCGGCGCGCAAGCAGGCCGAGGCGGATTTGGCCAAGGCCAGGGCCGAGGAAGAGGAATTGCGTTTCGCGGTCGATGAGTTGAAGAAGCTGGCCCCGCAGCCGGGCGAGGAAGCGCAGCTGGCCGAAAAACGCGCCCTGATGATGCATGCCGAGAAACTGGCCGAGGGCGTGAACGGGGCGCTGCAAACGCTCACCCGTCCCGCTTCGGTGGAGGGCGCTTTGCGCACCGCTTGCCGACAGCTTGAAAAGGTGGCCGAGAAGGCGGGCGGCGCCCTTGCCGGGGCCATCCAGGCTTTGGAGCGCGCTGCCATCGAGGCGGAAGAGGGCCTAGCGCAGATCGAGCGGCTGCAAAGCGAAATCGATTTGGATCCGGCGCATCTGGAACAGGTCGAGGAACGCTTGTTCACCTTGAAACAAGTGGCGCGCAAACATGGCGTCGAGGTTGGGCAATTGGCCGATCTGGCGCACAGGCTTGAAAATCGCTTGGCCGATCTGGACGGCGGCGGCAAGGGATTGGCGCGTTTGGCTCAGGCCGAGGCCGAGGCCCGCGAATCTTATCTTAAGCTGGCGCGCCAACTGACGGTCCAGCGCGGCAAGGCGGCGGCGAAGCTGGACGACGCAGTGGCCAGGGAGCTGGCGCCCTTGAAGCTGGATAAGGCGCGATTCGCCACTATGCTTGAGCCATTGGGCGAAGCCGACTGGAGCGAAACCGGCATGGAGCGCGTGGCTTTTCAGGTGGCGACCAATCCGGGTGCTGCGCCCGGTCCCTTGAACAAGATCGCGTCGGGCGGCGAATTGTCGCGCTTCATGCTAGCACTCAAGGTCGTGCTGGCGGGCATCAGTCCGGTGACCAGTTTGGTCTTCGACGAAGTGGACAGCGGCATCGGCGGCGCGGTGGCGGCGGCGGTGGGCGAGCGATTGAAGCGCCTAGCTTCCTCGCTTCAGTTGCTGGTGGTGACCCACTCGCCCCAGGTGGCGGCCCAGGCCGACCATCATTACCGGGTGGCGAAGGCGGAAGCCAAGGGCGCCATGACGACTCGCATCGAACCGCTGGACCCTGAAAACCGGATCGAGGAAGTGGCGCGCATGCTGTCGGGCGCCGAAGTCACCGGAGAGGCCCGCCAGGCCGCTTGGCGTCTGATGGGACGGGCATGAGCAAGGGGCCGGTTCCGGTCGATCAACTGACCGATCTGGAGGCGTCGGGCGAGCTGGCGCACTTGGCGCGCGAGATCGCCAAGCTGGACAAGGCCTATTACCAGGACGACGCGCCGCTGGTCACCGACGCCGAGTATGATGCGCTGATGAAGCGCCTGGAAGCCATCGAAGCGAAGTTTCCGCATCTGAAGCGCCCAGACAGCCCCAAGCGCAAAGTGGGGGCAGCACCCGCGCAGGGCTTTGCCAAAATCAGGCACGCAGCACCCATGCTGTCGCTCGACAATGCCTTCGACGAAAAAGATGTCGAGGATTTCATCGCCTCGGTGCGCCGCTACTTAAAGGAACTGCGCGACGATCCCAATCATCCCATCGATTTCTACGCAGACCTGAAGATTGATGGTTTGTCGGCCTCGCTGACTTATGAGCATGGGACGTTCGTAAAGGGTGCGACGCGCGGCGACGGAGAAGTTGGCGAAGACGTCACCGCGAATCTGAAGACCATCGCCGATATTCCGCATGAATTGAAAGCGCCTTATCCCGACTTCATCGAAATTCGCGGCGAAGTGTATATGAGCCGCCAGGACTTCTTCGCGCTGAATGAGGCGCAGGAAAAAGCGGGCGAGAAGATTTTCGCCAATCCCAGAAACGCCGCCGCCGGAAGCCTGCGCCAGCTTGATCCCGCCATCACCGCCAAGCGCCCGCTTAGCTTCTTCGCCTATGCCTGGGGGGCTTGCAGCGAGAAATATCCGGCAGAGACGCAAAGCCAATTCATCGAGAGTCTTCAAGGCTGGGGTTTTCGCTACCACCAGCTGGGCCGCCTGTGTTGGAGCGCGGGAGAATTAGTGAAATATTGGAACGACGTGGCGGAATGGCGGGTATCGCCCAACATTCCCTTCGATATCGACGGCGTGGTCTACAAGGTCAACCGCGCCGATTGGCAGGAGAGGCTGGGTGCTTCGGACCGCGCGCCCCGCTGGGCCATCGCCCACAAATTTCCCGCCGAGCAGGCCGAAACCGTTCTCGAGAAAATCGACATCCAGGTCGGGCGCACCGGCGTGCTGACCCCGGTGGCGCATCTCGCCCCCGTCAATGTCGGCGGCGTGCTGGTCTCGCGGGCCACGCTGCACAATGAAGATTACATCGCCGAAAAAGATATCCGCGAAGGCGACCGGGTGATCATTCAGCGCGCGGGCGATGTGATTCCTCAGGTAGTGCGGGTCGTTCCCGAAAAGCGCCAGGGAAATCCGTCGGCCTTCGAATTTCCAAAGACCTGCCCGGTTTGCGGTAGCGTGGCGGTGCGGGAAGATGGACAGGCGGCCAGACGCTGCACCGGCGGCTTGATTTGTCCGGCGCAAGTGGTCGAGCGGGTGCGCCATTTTGTTTCTCGTGGCGCCTTCGACATCGAAGGGCTGGGCGAGAAACATGTCGAGGCCTTTCTGGCCGAAGGGCTGATCTCGCACACGGCGGATATTTTCCGTCTGGAAGAACGCGACCGCCAATCGCTGACGCCGCTGCGCAACCGTCCCGGCTGGGGCGCCAAATCTGCCGAAAATTTGTTCGCCGCCATCAATGCCAGACGTGTCATTTCTCTGGAGCGTTTCATCTATGCGCTGGGCATTCCGCAAGTGGGCGAAGCGACGGCTAGGCTGTTGGCTCAGCATTACGAAACATTTGAAACCCTGCGGGTCAACCTGCTGGCCGCTGCCGATCCCGAATCGGAGGCCCGCAACTCGCTGGAATCCATCAACGGAATCGGCCCCAAGATGGCTGCCGATCTGGTGGGGTTCTTTGCGGAAAAACACAATCTGTCGGGCGTCGATGAATTGGCTGGCTTTCTGACCATTCTGCCAGCGGAAAGGCAGGCCAGCATCGATTCTCCCGTGGCGGGAAAGACGGTGGTGTTCACCGGCGCTCTTTCTCGCTTCACCCGCGACGAAGCCAAGGCCAAGGCCATGGCGCTGGGCGCCAAAGTGACCGATTCGGTTTCCAAGAAGACCGATTATGTGGTGGCGGGCGCCGATGCAGGATCAAAAGCAGCCAAGGCCCGCGAGCTTGGCATTTCCCTTTTGACCGAAGACCAATGGATCGCCCTGATCGGTTGATCCAGTTCAGGCTGCGTTCAGCATGACGCGACTATCTTTGGGGCCAGATTGGTTCCCCAAGGAGCGTTTCCATGCTGAAAAAGACACTGGCCTTCATCCTTCTAGGCATCGTTTTGGCGGGCGCCGGGGCGGCCTATTCCGGCGGCATGCTATCCGGCGACAAGCATCACGGAAACAGTCATCACGATCGGGATGACGACTGATGCGCGGCCTATCCTTCAACCTTCTGTTGTTCTGGCACGGTCTATTCGCAGGGTCGTATATCGTGGCCTTTCTGACCGGAGACGACGCCATGGGCATGCACATCGCTTCCGGCTGGTTCGTGATTTTGCTGGGCGCTTTTCGTCTGTTGGCGGCGTTGTTGGTTTCGGACAAATCTCCCTGGTCCTTGCCTTGGCCCAATGCCACCCAGATCAAGGCGTTCCGTCGTCAAAGTCGCGATCTCGATCCGCAGGCCTTGCAGGGCCGCAATATGTTGCTCGTGGCTTCGGGGCTGATTGTGCTGATGGGGGCTGTTCTGGCCTCGCTGTCGGGCTATCTGCCCAGCGATGATCTGCATGAGGGCATCGCCAACCTGTCGCTGGCCTTCGTGCTGGGCCATGCCGCGCTGGTCCTGATCTCGCAAGGCATGAAAAGAGTCAAAGCGGCAGTGTTGCCCGCTCCAGCCAAGCCCTTGGTTTCGCCGACAGCCCAGAGCCGAGCGCCCGTCTAATCCCCAGGTGATAGGCGTTCAGCCACTGGCGTTCGGATTTCGTCAGAAGTCCGGGCGCCAGCAGGCGTTTGTCGATAGGCGCTTTGGTCAGAATTTCGAAGGCCAGCATGTCGCGCTCGCCGCCTTTGAGGCGCTTGGCGGGAACGACCAGCGCCAGATTTTCGATGCGGATGCCAAAAGCGGCCGTCCGGTAATAGCCGGGTTCGATCGACAGGATCATGCCTTCCTCCAGCGCCGCCGCGCCGCCAGATTTGGCGATGCGCTGCGGGCCTTCATGCACCGACAGATAACTGCCGACGCCGTGTCCGGTGCCATGGTCGTAATCGAAACCTTCCCGCCACAGGAATTGGCGGGCCAGCGCATCCAGCTGGCCGCCTTGCGTTCCCTTGGGAAAGACAGCCGAGGCCAGCGCGATATGGCCCTTCAAGACCAGCGTGAACAGGCGTTTCATGTCCGCCGTCGGTTGGCCGGGGCCGATGAAAACCGTGCGCGTGACGTCGGTGGTGCCGTCAAGATACTGGCCGCCCGAATCCAGCAAGAACAGGTTGCCCGGCTTGAGTTTTGCGTCGCGCCCCGGTCTTGCCCGGTAATGCACGATGGCTCCATTGGCGCCGTGGGCGGCGATGGTGCCGAAACTGGGGCCTTGCGCCAAATCTTCTTTGGCCCTTTCGGCATCGACCGCCTTGGCGGCCTGCGTTTCACGAACGCCCGCCTTTACGCTGGCAAGGAAACGGACCAGCGCGGCGCCATCGCGCCGGTGCGCGGCCCTGGCTCCGGCGATCTCGACCGGGTTCTTGACGGCGCGAAGACCCAGGCACGGATCAGGGCTGTGAACGATCCTGGCGCCTGAAAATTTCAGGCAATCCGTCAGCAACAGGGGCGTTTGCGCCGGATCGACGCTGATGGATTTTCTTGCGCGGCCCAGGGCGCTCAATTGCGAAATCAGGCAGTCTTGGCTGTGCAGGCGCACGCCGTCGCCCAAATCGGCTTGCAAGCGGCTCTCATCCAAAAACAGATCGACGCTGGCATCGGCATGCAGCAGGGCGAAGGCGCGCAGCAGGGGCGCATAGGGCACGTCCGCAGCCCGAAGGTTCAAAAGCCAGCAAACGGATTCGGGCGCTGCGATCAGGGTGGCGTCGCATTTGGCCTGAACCAGCAAGCGGCTGGCGCGCCGGCGCTTGTCGGCTCGATCCTCGCCCGCATAGGCTAAGTCATGCGCCGCCACATTCGATGCTGGTGGCGCTGGGCGGTCGCGCCAAACGCCATCAAGTGGATTTGCGTCCAACTGGCGCAGGCTGGCGCCAGCCTTGGCGCAGCCATCTTCCAACAGCCGGTATCCGTTTGCCGTGACCAGCCAAGGGTCGATGCCCAGTATCTGCCCATCCTTGAGATTGGCCGTCAGCCAAGCGACAAGCGTTTGTTCGTGCGTGCCGACAAGGGTGAACAGCTTGCCGTCCGTTTCCTTGGCGGCTTGCAGCGTATAGCGCCCATCGACGAACAAGGCCGCCTTGCCTGCCAAAACGACGGCTTGGCCCATCGACCCGGTGAAACCCGAGATCCAGGCCAGCCTGCGCTCGGAGGCTGGCACATATTCGCCCTGGAAAGCGTCAGCGCTAGGAATCATGAATCCGTCGATCCCCAGGCGCTTCATCTCTTTGCGCAAAGCCGACAGGCGTTTTTTGAAATCTGGTTTGTCTGTCATTTCAAGCCCTTTCCCCCAGCGCACGATCGTTTAACTCCGAGTCACCGGTGTGATCCGGAGTTAAACGTGAATCGTTCGCTAAAACAAATTGGTAGAGCAGATTCACGCTCGAACCCCGAGCCGTTTATCGGCTCAGGTTTCTTCCGATCTGCTCTAGCAAGGTAAGGAGGAATGGGTCTCGCGGCAATAAGACTGGATATGGCAGCATATTTGACCTATATTATGTTGCGATGCAATATCGCAAGTGCGAACAACTGAGAGGGGCGCCCCATGTGGCCCTACAACAACGAGGAATCCGACTGGCTCGACTGACCAGCCGTTTCTGATTCTGCCAGAATCGCATGCCCTGGCTTCGCTTCGCTCCGTCACATCCGGTCAGATAGATTAACCGATCTTAACCCCTCGGCCCTTGACATATTGTGTGTCTGGCCCTCATAGTCTACAAACTTTGGTAGGGGCGGAGCCGATTCGGATGTCATCCACAAGATCCCTGATACTGGCCGGGCTGGGGGCTGTCGCCCTTGGCGGGACGGCGGCGGGCCTTGTGGGCTTGGCAGGCGAAGCGCCCATGCGCTCGGAGCGCATTTCGTTGGCCATGCCGCCCAGCCTTGAACTGGCCCCCTTCGACGACGAAGAAACCATCATCGATACCGCTTTTGGCCCGGCCATGTCGCAGGCCGTGCAACTGGTCAGCAATGAGGGTGAAGCGCCCCTGACCGTCCCGCCGCCGATGGTGAAGGAAGGCGAGGAAGAGCCGCCCAAGCCATCAGCGTCTCCCGTTCCCAAGGTTGAAGGGCCGCTTCCCGAACCCATCTCGCCTCATCAGGCCGGTTCAGCGCAGGTTGGCGACGCGCCCCCCTTGATGGCGCCTGAAGTTCAGGCGACCGTTCATGGCCTCAGGGTCGGTCATAGCGGCGACAAAACGCGTGTCATTATCGATCTGTCGGCCAGCACCGATTTCGCCTATTCGGTCGGCAAGGACGGAAAATCGGTCTCGTTGGTTCTGCCGGGTGCAACCTGGAAGACCGCAGCCAAGGGTTCGACCAAGGCGGGCGGGCGCATCACCGGTTACGAATACCAGGCCGTCGATGGCGGCTCGAAAGTGATCCTCTCGGCCAGCGAGCCGGTCGAAATTGTTCAGGTCGAGCCGCATCCCGCCGACGGCCAGGGCTATCAACTGGTCATTGATCTGGTCGATGCCCAGGGCGCTCAAGTGCGCCGCGGCGGCATGGCCTTCTGGTGGACCAAAGAAACTCCCGCCAAGGTGGCCGAGGCACCGCCCGAACCTTTGCCAACACCCAAAGTGGCCGACGCAACTGCCGCAAAGTCCGAACCCGTCATGGCGCCGACGCCCATCGCCGATTACAAAAAAGCGCGCGATTGGTCGGGATTCTATCTGGGCGCTCAGGCGGGGTACGATCTGGCAAAGACCAAGGAAGAACATTCGGTGCGCGGTTCGAAGTCGCATACGGTGGACGGCCCCGAGGGCGGATTGTTCCTTGGCTGGGGCACGCAAATGGGGTCGCTTTATCTGGGCGGCGAACTGGCGGGCGCTTATGCCCACGCTTCGGCCAAGCAGAAGGTGGACAACGGCAAGCATGACTTGTCGAAGTCGTGGAATTACGGCGGCGCGCTTCGCGTCGGCACGCCGGTGTTCGATGACGGCTTGGTTTATCTGAAGGGCGGCTATCAGGCGTCTTCTTTCAAGCTGGCCAGCAATCGTCCCGGCGACGCGGGTGCGCCCAGCATTTCCAAGTCGAAGACGCTGCACGGCCCTCTGGTCGGGGTCGGCTTCGACTATCTGATGACCGACAACTGGTTCTTGCGCACCGATGCCAGCTATGTCTTCTACAACAGCATGAAATACACCGACAGCGCCGGTGGAACGGGCAAAATCAGCCCCAACGACATCAGCCTGCGTTTGGGCGTCGCGTATAAATTCTAGCTTGCAGCCAATCCCAGTTCGCCAGCAAGACGGCCAAGCCTAGCCAAGCCACCCGCGCCTGATATCGGTCGGCCAGCGACGATAATCCCCCGCAGGCCAGCGCATTGCCGACAAGTCCCGCCAGAATCAATCCGGCCAGCAACGCTCGGGGTCGATCATGGCTGCGAACGGCCAGAAACAGCATTAGCGGCAGCCCGCAAAGGCCCAGCGCTATGGCCGCAACGCCGACATATTGAAGCCAAGCCTTGCCCTGGCTCCATCCATGTTCCTGACGGGCGTTCTGCAGCGGCTCGATCTGGCTGGGCCAGCGGCGCTCGAAGGCGCGCTGCATGTGAAAGGACATGGGGTCGAAAACGTCGCCGGGTCCGAAGGCGAAGAATTGCCGTCCCGCCGTACTCAACATAAACCCCGCGGTTTCGCCAGGGTGGGCCAGGACCGTCCGTTTCAACAGCTCCGGGGCTTCGACCATCCAGACATCGATGGACCCTGCGCGTCCAAAGAACACGCCGCCGCGTCCCCACAGAAACTCGTTCTCGTCGCCCTGCAGGCGCTCTTGCATGGCGCAGATCAGATAGGGCTTCTCGGCGCACAAACTTGGCAGATCCTTTTGAATGACGCCGCCAGAGACCAGACGGGCCAGCAGGAAAACCGATCCTCCCTTGTTGTAGAACCAGCCGCCCTGGGTCATGGCATGCAGGCTGGGCACCGCCAGCCAAGAGATCAGCGTGGCGCCTGCCAAAGCCAGCGCCGCCTTCCTGGGAATCTGGCGCAAGGCCCACAGGATCAAGCCGAGCAGGCTCAGGCCCGCCAGCACCAAGAGATGCGTGGCATGGACCATGCCAAAAAGCGGAATCAGAAGCAGAGCTAGATATTTAAGACGTCCCAATTGCTCCCAGCCCGCCAAAATCAGCGTTCCGGCAAGAATGGCGGGGGCCGCGAAGGCGTCCGGCATAATCAATCCTGCGTACCAGGAAGCGGGGGTGAGAATGGCGGCGCCCAGCGCGACCGCCAGAAACCGCCCCGGCATCCCGTTTCGTCCCCCCAGCCTTGCCAATAAGCCCAGAACGAGCAAACAGGCAAAGACCTGCGCCAGGACCACGGGCCACAAATTGTTGGCAATCCGGCCCAGCGAAACCAGAAATGCGTAGGGCAGTAGGCGGAAAGGCGGCATGTCGAAGGTGAAGGCGGCCTCGATGTAATCGGCTGAATCGTAGAAGACGAAAGGATAGCCGTTCCAGAGGGCTGGGGTCAGAAAGGCGATCAGGGCGGCACCGCCCGCCAAAATCCATGCCAAGGGAAAAACAGGGTTCATCTTCAGGCCATCTTGACGCAAAGCATATCTTTACCAAAATAGTAAGGAACAGGCCATGATGGTCTGCCGTTTCGAAGGTGCCGCCCAGCGGGCCTTTTGAACCAATCGCCCTCGCTTCATAGGAGGACGCATTTATGTCGCGTATGCCGGTATTCAATAGTCCGTTGCTTTTGGGCTTTGATCAGTTCGAGCGCGTGCTGGACAGGATCTCCAAGGCTTCCGCCGATGGCTATCCGCCCTACAACATCGAACAGGTCGGCGAGAACGGGTTGCGCATCACGCTGGCGGTGGCCGGTTTTTCTCTCGATGACCTAGTGGTCGCGACCGAGGACAACCAGTTGACCGTCAGGGGCCGCCAGGCCGAGGAGGTGGAGGGACGCATCTTCCTTCATCGCGGCATTGCGGCCCGCCAGTTTCAGCGCAGCTTTGTCCTGGCGGAAGGCATCGAGGTGTTCGGCGCTCATCTCGACAACGGACTTTTGCATATCGACCTTATGCGTCCGCAACCGGAAAGCCGGGTGCGCACGATCAAGATCGAAGGCGGCCAGACGGGCAACCGCAAGGCCGGCGTCAAGAAAGACGCCAAGACCATCGACGTGGAGACTGTGTGATGAAAAATATGACAACCAGCAAATCGCCCCGGGAAGCGCAAGCGCATCACGTGATGCTGACCGCCCAGGATTTCGCCGCCTTAGGCGCGCAGAATTTGGCCTTCGTCAGAAAGGTCGAGGAGGGCGGCGCCAGCCAATGGGCCATTTTCTCGGCCGATGGCACGCCGATCGGCATGGCCCCTTCGCGCGACGTCGCCTTCGCCGCCGTGCGTCAGCACGAATTGGAACCTCAAAGCGTGCACTGAGGCTCTTCCTCGTCAGCGTTCTTGCGTTCGGGTTCGAACAAAGCGCATGAGGGAGAGGGTTTCCGCATCTTCTTGGCGGGGGATAAGGGCGGGCGTATGACTGGCAAGGGCTTCGACCCGCACTTCGGCGATGCCCCTATGTATCAAATATTCCCGGACCGCCAACGCCCGTTTGAGCGCCAAAAGGCCGGGCTTCTGCTCGGCGCGCCTCTCGCGGCTGTCGATAAATCCCTCAGTGACGACCTGCAATTCTGGATAGGCGAGCAATGTCGCGGCCTGACGATCAAGCGTGGTTTTCGCTTGCAAGGTCAGCCGGGCAGATTCGGAAGGAAAGAAGACCTTCGCATCGGCCTCCTCTATTGGACTTTGCAAGACGCAGGGAAGGGAGAAGTCAATTCCATTGCGTGTCTTGTCGCCAGGACAACCTAGGCCGTTTGCCACGGCTCCGCCCATGAAGACGGTAAATATGGCTAAGAAGAAAAATTTGCGCATCGGCAGAGAACATCGGTCAATAGGTCAGAGCGTAGGTTTCTCTGCGCGTGCGGAAGGGCCAGAATCCCTTACGGGCCAAGTCCTCTCGCAGGCCTTGGGCGGCACGTCGGCCCTGCAACGCCGCCTCGGGCGGCAACTGGGCGATCAGATCGCCCCAGACCTGAGAGACATCCAACAGCACAAGACCTTCATAGCCTTCCATGGCAACGAGCAAATTGAATTCCTCTTGCAATAGATAGGCCCACGCCAAGGCCTTCTGGAAATCACGCGCCACGTCCTGGCCATGAGCGTACATAACAACGAGATTCAGCATGGCGGGCGCATTGCCCTGCTGGGCTGCGCGCAACAACATATCCACGCCGCGTTGACCATCCTTATGGCCGAGCCGCTCGTTGGAGAAAATCAACCCCATCACGGCAAGCCCTTCCGGTTCGTTTTGAGCGGCTGCATTTTGCGCCCAAGTCAGGGCATTCTCCATGTCGGCCTTCCCACCCAGACCCTGGACTAGAAAGCGGGCAAAACGGGCCATGGCCTTGGCGTTTCCCGCTTGGGCCGCATTCGCGTACCAGTGCCGCGCCTTCATCTGGTCGGGCTTGAAGTTCTTGGCTTCATCGCGCAGAGCGAAGAGAGCGGTTTCCTTTCTGGACGGAGAAACGAAGAAGTCGTCCATGCGCGCTTCATAAAGCATTCCCAAATGCAACATCGACGGTACAGAACCGATTGCGGCGGCTCTCTCGCAGGTGCTTAGAGGGCGGCGGGAGAAACGGGAGATATTGGAGGAAGAAAGACACAAGACCTCCATGGCGCTCACATCGCCCTTGGTTGCAGCGTCATCCAAGAGGCGGCTTGCTTCATAGCGATTGAAGAGGGATTTATTCATAATCCTCTCCGCCCTCAGCAAGAATGCGGCTTCATCCGGCGATATTTTCGCCGCTCTTTCGAGCCAGCTACGCGCGATCTGTTGTTGGGTGGGATCGGCAGAAATCATCTCTGCGTACTCCAGCATGGCGAAAACATACCCGCCCTCTGCCGCCTTCAGGTGCCAGTTGAGAGATTGGGCTTGGTCAAATAGCGGGGATAGGTCGTGGCCGCGTGAACGGGCAAGGTAAAATTGCGCAGCCGGATCGCCATTTTCAGCAAAGGGTGTCATGCCCTGGTTCAATTTCCATAATTGCTGCTTGATGTCGGCAGAGGGCGTCTTGCTTTCCCATTCGTAGAGAACGGTCGAATAGTCCTCAGCGATGGCCGCTTGCTGGAACATGAGCAAGCCCGCAAGTGCGGCAACAAGGAAATGGCATTTGGAAAGTTGCATGACGTGCTCCGCAAAATGCGTTCCCGGCAGGAGCGCCTGCCGGGAACCAAAAGGTTACTTGCGTCGATAAGGTGGAAGCGGGTTATTGTTCCTCTCCCCCGTATCCTGCCAATTGTCGCGTGGATCATACCAGGGTCTAGGCTTGCATTTGTAGATTGCGCCAGTGTTTGGGTCTCTGGCGGTATATTCATCGATTCTATCCCAGCCCCGGCCCGAGGCATTGCAATCCTTTTGATTGTTGCCCTGGTGTGAAGGCATCGGGACAGGTTTGTTGAACTTATCCCTTTCGTTTTCCGCCAACCTAAGCCCGATCTGGGCTTCCGTCGGCCCGCCTGGGCGCATGAGGCCATCGATCTTCAAGCCCATGTCCTTCTGAAAGGCTTTCAGGGAATTGAACATCAGCCGGTCGGGGTAAGGCGTCATGCCGTAGCTTTGCGGCGGCGCATAATAGCCCAGACGGTTGAGTGCCTGTTTGGTGTTCAAAGTGTCGTCGGGATCGACGTTGTAATCGTCTCCGATCACTTTCCTGATCTGGAATGGTGGGGTTAACATGGTGAATGCTTCCTTCATTGACGGCCACAGGCAATCCGGCTCAGGCGCGCCGACCGCGCCATTGCCGCCTGCGGCGGATGGTTGATGACGATTGTGGCTTGGGAAGCCTCTGAGTTCTCGCCCCAACGGCAGGGCTTGGCGCTGCTGGCCAGCGCGCGCAAGTTGTCCTGCCGACGAAACGGCTCGGGAAGCTCGAAAAGAGCCTATGACTAACAGGAGAATATTGTCAAGAACAAAGGCGGATTGGTCGTTGGACTTGTTCCAGCCCTACCAGCGAAAGGTGGGAATGACGGCGGTTGGCGTCGCGCCGTGACGATGGATCAACATCTCCACGTCGGCTTGGCTTGGCGTCTGTCCCCAATCGATCCCCAGCTCCGATCGGTGAATGCCGCCGATCACCAGCGCGCTGTCGATGCCCGCCGCATTGGCGCCAGCAATGTCGGTATGCAGGCCATCGCCCACTGCTAGCGCTTTTTGTCCTGGCTTCAAGCCTAGGGCTTGCAGGCAGGTGGGATAGATGGCCGGATCGGGCTTGCCGCGCTGGACCACGCTGCCGCCCAAGGCGCGGTAGCGTTCGGCCAAAGCGCCCGCGCAGACCACGGGTTCTCCCAGACGGATGACCGTCAGGTCGGGATTGGCGCAGACCATCGGCAGGCCTCTGGACGCCGCCTTGGCCAGCACGTTCTCATAATCGGCGACCGTTTCCGAGAAATCGACCGGCCCGGTATTCAAGACGAAATCGGCTTTGTCCAGCGGGGCATCGCGGTAATCCAGGCCTTCAAAGACATTGCGGTCGCGCTCTGGCCCCAGATGGTAGATGCGCGGCCCCAAATTCTTGAAGAAGGGGTCGGTTCTGGCCTTCAGTTCAAGATAGACGGCTTCGCCCGAGGACATGACCGATCCATACAGATCGCGCTCGATGCCCATCTTGCCCATCGCCTCGATCAGGGCGAAACCGCGCCTGGGCGCGTTGGACAAAAGCACGGTTGGCTTGCCCAGTTCCTTCAGTCGGGCCAGCGTGTCGGCGGCGCCTGGATAGGGCTGGGTTCCGTCATGGATGACGCCCCAGAGATCGAGAATAAAACCGTCATAGCGATCGGCCAGGATCGCAAAACCGGGCAGAATTTCGCCGTTCATCGATGGTCCGCCCCGATCGCCTGACCAAGTTGCGTGAATCCGTCGCGGCGCAGCAGGTAATACAGTTCGCGCTTGATGCGCTCGACCAGCCCCGGCCCCTTATAGACAAGGGCAGAATAGACCTGAACCAGCGAAGCGCCTGCGCGAATTTTGGCGTAGGCGTCGGCACCCGAGGCGATGCCGCCAACGCCGATCAAGGGAATGGCGCCTTTGGTCAGACGGTAAAAATCGGCCAGCATCTCGGTGGATGCGACGAACAGCGGTTTGCCGCTAAGGCCGCCCGTTTCGTTGCGCTGCGCCGAGCGCAGGCTGGCGGGTCTTGCGATGGTGGTATTGGAAACGATCAGCCCATCGATGCCGTTGGCCAGGACGACGTCGGCAATATCCTTGCGGTCCTGGCTTTCCAGGTCCGGAGCCACCTTGACCAGCAGGGGCGGCGAATTTTCGGGAACGGCGGTTTTCAGGGCGGCCTTGGTGCGGCCCAAAAGAGCCGACAGCGCATCACGGCCCTGAAGGGCGCGAAGGCCAGGCGTATTGGGCGACGAGATGTTGACCACCAGATAGCTGGCCATGGGAGCCAGCAGAACGGCTCCTTTCTCATAGTCGGCGGCGGCGTCCTCGGTGGTCTTGTTCTTGCCGATATTGACGCCGATGATGCCGGGCTTGCTTTTGTGGCGCGCCAGTCTGCCGCGCACGGCGATGGCGCCGTCATTGTTGAAACCCATGCGGTTGATGACCGCCTCGTCCTCGGCCAGCCTGAACAGACGGGGGCGCGGATTGCCCGCCTGGGGCTGGGGGGTCACGGTGCCGATCTCGACAAAGCCGAAGCCCAGATTCAGGAGCGCGTCAGGCACCTCGGCGTTTTTGTCAAACCCCGCCGCCAAGCCGACCGGATTGGGGAAATGCAATCCCCACAGCTCCTGGGCCAGAAGCTGGGGATCCGTTTTCGCAAGCTTGGGAAACAGGCCGGAGGACAAGGCCCTGAGGGCCAGCAGATGCGCTTCCTCGGGGTCGAGGCGCCTAAGAAAAGGCCAAAGCAGGGGGTAAATGTCAAACAAGGGAGTCAGTCCGTCAGCAGGGGAAATTCGTGCTCTCCCGAGGGACCCAGGGGAAGCGGCACCACTTCAAGCACGGCGGAAAGCGGCAAGGCCGCGTAAAGATGCGGGTAGAGCTCGCCCGAAGACGCAGCCTCCCAGCGCAAGGCGTCGCCCAGCAGGGCGGAATCGGCAACCAGCATCAAAAGATCGGCCTCGCCTGCCCGGTGGCGCGCAGCGCTGTCTTCGATCTGATCGCTGGTGGAAAAATGCAAGAACCCGTCCGACCGGTCCTGGTCCGAGCCTTCATAGACACCCTTGGCGGCGGCCAAAAGCCAATCCGCCTGTCGGCACAGATGATAGATGCGTTTCCCGGTCATGGCCGGAAGCTAACCGAAGTTGCGCCGGATCGCCATGATTTTGCGCCAAGAGGGTGGGGAGAGCAATTTTTCTGTGTATAACTTTTGGCCAGTCTGGTGGAGAACTGGGGCTAGACCCATATCAATTAAAAGCGACTAAAAGCGGCAAAGACCGCAGGTTAGGAAAAGGATAGCGGGTCATGGCTGAATCGATGCAATTTCGCGAAGGGACCCGCCTGGAGGCGGCCCTGGACCTGGTTGAAAAGCTGGGTCAGGAAAATCTGGCCTTCGTACCCAGGCGGCCCAGCAACAACATGCTGGCGGCTGCGGTTTTGGCGGGCGATATTTCGCCTGACCGGGCCGGGCGGGTCTGGAAGGCGATGCTGGCGGCTTCTCAGGAAGCATGAGCTGCGGCCAATTTGGCCCTGGCTTGGCTGGCGACGGGCGGCATTCCGGGTGTCGTCTTGCAAACGATCTCCTTGAGACGAGGCGGAAATTTTTTCCCAGCTCTCGGCAAAAATTGCCGGGCGTTAACCTCTTTTTCACGTGGTTGGAGCAGACTCGAAACTAGGAAAGCCCCTTGATGACAAGGGGCAAGCTGTTGCGACGTTCTTGATCGAGGCCTGCCGTGAACGCCTTTTTACAATCGTTGCGCAATCTGGGACCCGCCCGCCTGGCCGCCATGGTCGGCGTGGCCATCGGCATGATCGGATTCATCATCTTCATCGCTGCTCGCGTCAGTTCGGCGCCGATGGAGCTTTTGTACGGCGACCTGGAGCCGTCCGATGCCGGGCATGTCGCCCAGCGTCTTGATGGGCTGAAGATTCCCTACGAGGTTCGGAGCGGCAATCAGATTTTCGTGCCTGCCGATCAGGTGGGCAAGCTGCGCATGCAGCTGGCCGAGCAGGCGCTGCCGTCCGCAGGCGGATCGGTGGGCTACGAGATTTTCGACAAGTCCGATCCCTTGGGATCGACCAGCTTCATGCAGAACCTGAATCTGGTTCGGGCGCTGGAAGGCGAATTGGCTCGCTCGATCAAGACGGTCGGCAACGTTAAGACTGCAAGGGTGCATCTGGTCATGCCCCGGCGCGAAATGTTCTCGCGCGAGGTGCAAGAACCCTCCGCCTCGATCATCTTGAAAATGAACGGCGGCGGGCGTCTGAACGCCCAGCAGGTGTCGTCGATCCAGCATTTGGTGGCGGCCGCCGTGCCGCGCTTGCAGCCGACAAAGATTTCGATCGTCGATGACAAGGGCACGCTGCTGGCCAGGGGCTTCGAGGACGACAAGCAGCTAATGAACCGCAATGCCGAGGAAATGCGTATTTCCTACGAGCAGCGTCTGGCTCGTCAGATCGAGGATCTGCTTGAAAAGACGGTCGGATTTGGAAAGGTCAGGGCCGAGGTCAGGGCCGATATCGACTTCGACCAGTTGGTGGTGAACGAAGAGAAATACGACCCGGAATCGCAGGTCGTGCGCTCGACGCGCACCATCACCGAGGATGTTCAGGCCCAAGACCAGGAATCCATGCCGGTGACGGTGGGCCAGAACCTGCCCGACACCAATGCCAACATCGCTGGCGCCACCAAGAATCAGAACAAGGAAGCCAGAAACGACGAGCTGGTGAACTACGAAATTTCGAAGAAGGTCACCAAGCAGGTGCGCGAAACCGGCGTGGTGAAGCGACTTTCCGTGGCCGTTCTGGTGGATGGCGTCTATAATAAGGACGGCGACCAACGCGCCTACGAAACCCGCAAGCAAGAAGAGATGGACCAGATCGCAACCCTGGTTCGCTCGGCCATCGGTTTCGACGACAAGCGCGGCGATCAGGTCGATGTCGTGAATATGCGATTCGCCGAGGGCGATGCGGAAGCCGACAAGCCGCTCGACCTGATCTTCGGCTTCGAACAGGCTCAGATCATGCGCATGGCCGAGATTCTGGTCTTGAGCGTGGTGGCGATCCTGGTCATCTTGCTGGTGGTCCGTCCGCTGGTCACCAGAGCTTTCGAGACCATGCCGGCGGCGGCGGGAGAAGCTGGGCGCAAGCTCCTGGCCGAGCCGGGCATGTCACCCGCTCTGTCAGGTCCGGGCATGCCGCCAGCACCCGGCGTGCCGATGGAAGAAGAAATGGAGTCCCTCGACGAGCTTATCGACATCGACAAGGTCGAGGGCCGAGTCAAGGCATCGTCGATCAAGAAGATCGGCGAGATCATCGAGAAGCATCCGGAAGAGGCGCTGTCGATCATCCGCAATTGGATGTATCAGGAAGCATAGGCCGGGGAGAGCTAGGTCGTGGCGCGCATCAAGGAAGACTTTCGCACTTTGACCGGGCAGCAGAAGGCCGCCATCTTCATGCTGGCCATCGGCGAGCAGCATTCCTCAAGATTGTTCTCGATCATGGACGACGAGGAAATCAAGGAACTTTCGCAGGTGATGGCCAATCTGGGTTCGGTCAACGCCACCTTGGTCGAGCGTTTGTTCATCGAATTCGCCGACCAGTTGGCCTCGACCGGTTCGCTGGTCGGATCGTTCGAAAGCACCGAACGCTTGCTGATGAAGGGCCTGCCCAAGGATCGCGTCGATCTGATTATGGAAGAAATTCGCGGCCCCGCCGGCCGCACCATGTGGGACAAGCTGGGCAATGTGAACGAACAGGTGCTGGCCAACTATCTAAAGAACGAATATCCGCAGACCGTCGCGGTGGTGATGAGCAAGATCAAATCCGACCATGGCGCCCGCGTCTTGTCCTTGCTGCCTGAAAATTTCGCCATGGAAGTGGTGATGCGCATGCTGCGCATGGAGGCTGTGCAGAAGGAAGTGTTGGACGGCGTTGAAAAGACCTTGCGAACGGAATTCATGAGCAATCTGGCCCGCACGGCCAGACGCGACTCGCACGAGGTGATGGCGGAAATCTTCAACAACCTCGACCGCAACACCGAGGCGCGCTTCATGTCGGCGCTGGAAGAACGCAACCGCGAATCGGCCGAGCGCATCAAGCAGCTCATGTTCACCTTCGAGGATCTTACCCGCGTCGATTCCTCGGGCATTCAGATCCTGCTGCGCAATGTCGAGAAGGAAAAGCTGGCGCTGGCGCTCAAGGGCGGTTCGGACGCTGTCAAGGAACTCTTCTTCAAGAACATGTCCGAGCGCTTGGGCAAGATGCTGAAAGAAGACATGGAAGCGCTTGGCCCCGTGCGTCTGAAGGACGTAGACGAGGCGCAGACCGCCATTGTGATGGTGGCCAAGGACCTTTCCGCCAGCGGCCAGATCGTTATTTCCGAGGGCGGCGCCGAAGACGAGCTTGTATACTAATGCCCGTACAAAATGGGAAAGAAGCCGGAATGGCGCAGGTGCGCAAATTCATGTTCGATCTGTCGTTCGACAAGCCGGTCGTCAGGCCGCAGCCCAAGAACGAGGTCGAGGACATCGAGGAAGAAAGCGAACCCGAGCCGCCGCCGCCGCCCGTTTTCTCAGAGGAGGAGCTGTACTTCGCCAGGGAGGAAAGCTACCAGAAAGGGCGCGAGGATGGTTTGCGGGAAGCCGAGGAAAGCCGGGTATTTCTGGAGGGCAACGCCGTGCGGGCGATCTCGGAACAGTTGGCGGGACTGTTCGCCGCCGAGAAAAGATCGGCCGAGGCCAATCAGCGGGCTTCCATCCAGGTGGCTCAGGCCTTGCTTAGAAAATTGGCCCCCGGATTGGCGAAACGGGAAGGGCTGGGCGACATCGAAGGCCTGCTGCGCGATTGCTTGATGCGCCTCGGCAAGGAACCCCGCGTCGTTGTGCGCGTGGCCGAGGAGCTGACGGAAGGCGTGCGCGCCAAGATCGACGGGCTTGTCACGGAAAGCGGCTTCGAGGGCCGCGTGGTGGTGATCGGAGCGCCGGGACTAGCCTCGACCGATTGCAAGGTGGAATGGGCAGATGGCGGCGCCGAGCGGGATTTCGAGCGGTTGCTGGCCGAAGTGGATGCGGTCGTCGAACGCTATTTGGCGCCCGAGGGCGACGAAGCACAAACGGATGAAGCAGAGTAGATCTGGAGGATGTCATGGCCGATAATTTGGAACTGAACGAACTGAGGGGCGATCCCGAGGAAGAGCATATCGAGCTGCCGGATATTCCGCGCTCGTCGCGCGACCTTGAGGCCGTCTACGACATTCCGGTGCAGGTTTCCGCCGTGCTGGGCAAGGCCACCATGCAAGTGCATCAGCTTCTCAAGCTGGGCCGCGGCGCCGTGGTGGAGTTGGATCGCAAGGTTGGCGAGGCCATCGACATCTATGTCAACAACCGGCTGGTGGCGCGCGGCGAAGTGGTGGTTGTGGAAGACCGCCTCGGCGTGACCATGACGGAAATCATCAAGGCGGATCGCAGCTAGGCTGTTCAGGATACGGGGTTACCATGCGCCTTCTCATCATCGGATCTCTGGGCGGACAGATAGGGGCCGCCAGTCAGATCGCCATCGGACGCGGCGCCAAGGTGACGCATGCCGACGACATCGAGCCGGGGTTGGAGATTTTGCGCTCCGGCAAGGGCGCCGATCTGGTGATGATCGATGTTCGCCAGGATGTGAAGGGGCTGGTCGATCAACTGGCCGCCGAGCGCATTATCGTTCCCGTGGTCGCTTGCGGCACTTCGACCGACACCCAGGCCGCCGTGCGCGCCATTCGGGCGGGCGCTCGCGAATATGTGCCGCTGCCGCCCGATGCCGAACTGATCGCCGCCGTTCTGGCGGCCGTGGCCGAGGAAAGCCACGCCATGATCTCGGCCGATCCCAAAATGGCCCAGGTCCTGAAACTGGCCGATCAAGTGTCGCCCTCCGACGCGTCGATCCTGATCACCGGCGAATCGGGCACCGGCAAGGAACTGATGGCGCGCTATATCCATCGCAAAAGCAAGCGCTCCGACAAGCCCTTCGTGGCCGTCAATTGCGCGGCCATTCCCGAAACGCTGCTGGAATCCGAATTGTTCGGCCATGAAAAAGGCGCTTTCACCGGAGCGGTGGCGCGCCGTCTGGGCAAGTTCGAGGAAGCCCAGGGCGGCACCCTGCTTCTGGATGAAATCAGCGAAATGGATGTGCGGCTGCAATCGAAACTTCTGCGCGCCATCCAGGAGCGTGAAATCGACCGCCTGGGCGGCTCGAAGCCGGTCAAGGTGGATGTGCGCATCATCGCCACAACCAACCGGGCGCTGCAAGACGAGGTCAAGAAAGGCACCTTCCGCGAGGACCTGTATTTTAGGCTGAACGTCATGACGCTGCTGTTGCCCCCCTTGCGCGAGCGGCCCAAGGACATCGAGATCCTGGCGCACCACTTCGCCAAATTCTACGCCGCCGCCAACAGCGTTCCCGAGCGGCCCTTAAGCGAGGACGCCCTTACTCTTTTGAAGCGCCATGTCTGGCGGGGCAATGTGCGCGAGTTGGAAAACACCCTGCATCGCGCCGTGCTGCTGGCCACCAACAGCACGATCGGACCCGAGGCGATCATGCTGAACAACAGCGATGGACAGTCGCAAGGCGAGACGACCGTAGCCGCCGACAAGACGACGCAGGGCCTAATCGGGCGCACGGTTGCCGATGTCGAGCGTGACCTGATTCTCGACACTTTGTATCACTGCCTGGGCAATCGCACCCATGCCGCCAATATCTTGGGCATCTCGATCCGCACGCTTAGGAACAAGCTGAAGCAGTATGGCGAGGAAGGCTACAAGGTGCCGCCGCCCGGCGAGGGCGAACGGGCAGGCCTTTAAGAAGTAAGGAGACCTAAATGGCCGAAGCGCCAATCGATGGTGCTGCGCAGGAAGACGGTGCGGACGCAAACGTCGGCGGCGGGATGAGCATGGGTTCCTGGGGTCCGGGCTTGAATCGCTTTGCGGCGGCGATGCGCCGGGGCGACATTGCCTTCGCGATGGCTGTCGTCATGATCCTGGTCATGCTGATCCTGCCCATGCCGCCCTGGCTGATGGATCTGTCGCTGGCCGTCTCGATTACCTTTGCCGTGCTGATCCTGATGGTCTCGGTCTTCATCGAGCGCCCGCTGCAATTCAGTTCCTACCCCACGGTGCTGTTGCTCGCCACCATGCTGCGTCTGGCCCTCAACATGGCGACGACGCGCCTGATTCTGTCCAAGGGTCATGAAGGAACCGATGCGGCGGGCCATGTCGTCGAGGCCTTTGCCGGTTTCGTGATGGGCGGCAATTTCGTGATCGGAATCGTGATCTTCGCCATCCTGGTCATCGTCAATTTCGTGGTCATCACCAAAGGCTCGACGCGCATCGCCGAGGTGGCGGCCAGATTCACCTTGGACGCCATGCCCGGAAAGCAGATGGCCATCGACGCCGATCTGTCGTCGGGTCTGATCGACGAGAACACCGCCAGGAAGCGGCGCAAGGAACTGGAAGAGGAAAGCTCTTTCTACGGCGCCATGGACGGTGCTTCGAAATTCGTGCGCGGCGACGCCGTGGCCGGCCTGATGATCACCTTCATCAACGTCCTGGGCGGCATCTTCATCGGCGTCGTGCAGATGGGCTTGCCCTTCATGACGGCGCTCGACACCTATACCCAATTGACGGTAGGCGATGGATTGGTCAGCCAGATTCCGGCGCTAATCGTTTCCACCTCGGCCGGTCTTCTGGTGTCCAAGGCGGGCTTGAGCGAAACCGCCGACAAGGCCTTGTCCAGGCAATTGGGCGGTTATCCCAAGGCGTTGGGCGTCAGTTCATTCCTGATCGCCTTCCTGGGTCTGATGCCGGGTCTGCCCTTCCTGCCCTTCGCCATTTTGGCGGGCGTCACCGGCGGCCTAGCTTGGCGGATTGACCAAACCCAGCGCGTGAAGACCGAACAGGAAGAGGCGGTCGCCGAGGCGCAGGCCAGACAGGAAGTGCCAGTGGCCGAAGAGCCGATCTCGTCGGCGCTCAAGATCGACTTGGTTCGTCTGGAACTTGGCTATGGACTTTTGTCGTTGATCAACAGCCCCAAGGGCCAGCGACTGACCGAGCAAATCAAGGCCCTGCGCCGCGCCTTGGCTTCAGACATGGGCTTCGTCATGCCGTCGGTTCGCATCCAGGACAATATGCAGCTGCCCGCCAACGCCTATGTCGTGTACGTCAAGGAGGTCGAGGCGGGACGCGGCGATCTGCGTCCCGACATGCTGCTGGTCATGGACCCCAGGGGCGAGGAAATCACCATCCCCGGCGAAAAGACCCGCGAACCCACATTTGGCCTGCCCGCGCTTTGGATCGACCTGACCTCGCGCGAGGAAGCGTTGTTCCGCGGCTATACGGTCGTCGATCCGCCGACCGTGATCACCACCCATCTGACCGAAGTGGTGAAGGACAATATGAGCGAGCTTCTGTCCTTCGCCGAAACGCAAAAGCTGTTGGACGAATTGGACAGGGAGCATCAGAAGCTGGTCAGCGACCTGATCCCCAGCCAGATCACGGTGGGCGGCGTGCAGCGCGCGTTGCAGAACCTGTTGACCGAACGCATTTCGATCCGCGATCTGCCCACTATCCTGGAAGGCATTTCCGAAGCCTGCGGCCATACCCGCAACGTCATGACCATCACCGAACATGTGCGCGCGCGCCTGGCCCGCCAGATCAGCGATTCGAACACGTCGGATCAGGGATTCATTCCGCTGGTCACGCTCAGCCCCGAATGGGAGCAGGCCTTTGCCGAATCCCTGATCGGTTCGGGCGAGGAGAAGCAGTTGTCGATGGCGCCCTCCAGGCTTCAGGAATTCATCGCCAAGGTGCGCCAGAATTTCGAACGCTTCGCCATGCAAGGCGAAACGCCGGTGCTGCTGACCAGCCCGATGATCCGCCCCTATGTGCGCTCGATCATCGAACGCTTCCGTCCCATGACCGTGGTGATGTCGCAAAGCGAGATCCACCCCAAGGCGAAAATCAAAACCCTGGGGCAGATATGAAAATGATGGTCTCGATAGCCGATGCGCGCGCAAGCAAAGTGAGCGGAGCGAACGCCCGGCGCTTGAGGGACAAACATAATGCGCCTTAAAACTTTCACAGCACCCGGCATGGCGGAAGCCATGCAGACAGTGCGCCGCGAGCTGGGCGACGAGGCGATCATCGTTTCGACCCAGAAAGACCCGGATACGGGCGAGGTGCATATCACGGCGGCGCTGGAAAGCTCGGAGGCCGAGGAAGACGCTATCGAGCGCATGCTGGGCGGCGGCATGCGCCCCTTCATCTCGGAAGCGGTGCGCCAAGCCCTGTCGTTCCACGGCGTGCCGGGGCGTTTGATCGAACGACTGGTGGTGGCGGCGGCGGCGGTGGATTCGGATGATCCCGTCATGGCCTGCGCCGCGGCGCTGGACGCCAATTTCATCTTTGCTCCGCTGCCCGACAAAAGCGCGCCGCGACCCTTCATCCTGCTGGGGCCGCCCGGCGGCGGCAAAACGATTACGGTGGCCAAGCTGGCGGCGCGTTCTGTGATGAAGGGCAGGCGGGTTGGCGTTATCACCACCGATTCCGTGCGCGCTGGCGTGGTCGAGCAACTGGCCTCGTTCACCCGCATCATGGATATCGAGTTGAAGGTGGCAAGAGGTCCGGAAGCCTTGAAGCGACTTTTGGAAGACAATGCCGGTCTTTACGATCTGACCTTTATCGATTCTCCCGGCCTCAATCCCTTCCAGGACCGCGATCAATCCTATTTGGCCGATCTGGTGGAAGCCAGCAAAGCGGAACCGATCATGGTGATGGCGGCGGGGGGCGATTCTTCGGAAGCCTCCGAGATGGGCGAAATCTATGCAAACCTTGGCGTCACGCGCCTGCTGGCGACTAGGCTTGACGCCACGCGCCGTCTCGGCGCCGTGCTGGCGGCGGCCGCAAGCGCTGAAGCCATGTTCTGCGAAGTGGCCGTCAGCCCGCATGTCGCCAGCGGTTTGGTGGCGCTCAATCCCGTCTCCTTGGCCCGCCTTCTGGTCGCCGATCCCGACGAGCAAGTGGCCAACGCCCTACATGAACATCCCTCTTATTCCGAGGCACTGACATGACGATACCGCCGATGACCCCCACGCTTGCCCATCGTCCGCAGGCGCGTCCAAAGGGGCGCAACATGACGGCGATCGCCTCCGGCAAGGGAGGCGTGGGCAAGACATGGTTCGCCATTACCCTGACCCACGCGTTGGCCCGCAAAAATCAACGAGCACTTTTGTTCGACGGCGATCTTGGCTTGGCCAATGTCGATATTCAATTAGGCCTGATGCCAAGGCAGGATCTGGGCGGCGTGATTGCAGGAAGACTTACGCTCAATCAGGCGGCCACCAATTTCCCGGAAGGCGGCTTTGACGTCATCGCCGGGCGCTCTGGATCAGGAAGCCTAGCCAACATCCCCTTAAGCCGCTTGCAACTTCTGACCGACGATTTGGTGCTGCTGAGCGGCGCCTATGATCAGGTGGTTCTCGATCTGGGAGCGGGCGTCGAGAAAACCGTGCGCATGCTGGCGGAAACGGCGGCCACCGTGCTGGTGGTCTGCACCGACGAACCCACGTCGCTGACCGACGCCTACGCCTTCATCAAGGTCATGCATATGGAGCGCCCGGGGCTTGATCTGCGCATCGTCATCAACATGGCCAATTCGGTGCGCGAAGGCGAGCGCACCTTTGCCACGCTGAAGAAAGCCTGCGAGGGCTTTTTGAAATTCAGCCCCCCCCTGGCGGGCGTGGTGCGCAGGGATGCCAAGGTTCGCGACACCATCCGCAGTCAGACGCCGATCCTGATCCGCTCGCCCAATGCCGAAGCGGCGCAGGATGTCGAGGCCATCGCCGAACAACTCTTGAACTCGCCTCTGCCATGATCCCTCCCGCCGTCACGCCCGAGCTGTTGCAGCGCATTCAAGACATTCAGAATGCGCAAACAACCTTGACGACGGCGGCCAGCGCGCAATCGCGCGCCCTTCCCCTGGACATCTTCAATCTGTCGCCAGGGGCAAGTTTCAACGCCAGCATCTCGCAGATCGACGCCAAGGGTCTGCTGACCCTGTCCACCGATACCGGCAATTTCCAATTGCGCCTTTCCGTGCCGCAAAGCCTGGCGGTGGGAACCCAATTGACCTTGCAGGTCAACCAGATCGGCGACCAGTCGGCGCAGTTTCGCATCATGGCGGTCGATGGGCAGCCGGTTGCCCAGGCGCAGGCGACGCAATTGCCCAACGCCGTTCCCGGCATGGCTGGCGGACAAAGCAACGCCCAGGTGCAGGCGGATGCGGCAGCGATGGTGCGCACGCCCGCAGCTCCGGCCATGGCCGGGATTCCGGCCACGGTTCTCGCCTCGAGCGAATCCGGACAGGGTTTGCAAACCTCCCTGGCCGAACCCTGGCAGCCCGGCACCCAGCTTGCCGTGCGCATCATGGCGGTCACGCCGCCCGCCGCTTCGCAGGCTTTGGCAGGCGCTGCTGCCGCGCAGACGAATCCATCCTTGGCCACCGGCGCCATACCAGCGCCGGCCGTCATTGCGCAGGCCGCCGCCACGCAAACGGCGGGAGCGGTGGCCGCACCCGGAGCGGGCGCTGAATCGCAAGGTGCGAGAGACGCCACGCTTCAATTCGGCATGAACATGCAAGGCAGGCAGGCTCCGCCGCAGCAAGCGCCTGCTGCGCCGCAGGCGGCCCCGTCGCCCTGGATGTCAACCAGCCGCGACAACTGGGCGCCCTATTCGCCCACTTTGTTCATGCCGCCGGAAAATCCCAATCTCAGTCAGCGTCCGGCAGCGGTGCCGCTGCTTCTGACCGGCACCGTGGCTCCCAACACGTCGAACGGCCAGCCGATCGTGGCGACCAATGCCGGACTATTGGCCATCAATACCGGGCCGATGGCTCCGGGAACGAAACTGACGCTGGAAGTGGTGGGGCAGCCCATTCCGCCGCAGGCGGTCAAAGGCGACGCTATGGCGCAAACCACGCCCTACGCCTCTTCGGCCTGGCCCGCGATGGAGGAAACGCTCGACGCCTTGAAGTTCAGCGATCCGTCGGGCGCTCAGCGGCTGTTGGCCGCCCTGCCCAGCCTTTCGCCGCGTTTAGCCGCCAATATGGCGGCCTATATGGGAGCCGTGCGCCAGGGCGACATGAAATCCTGGTTGGGCGAGCGGACCATCGAATCGATCGAGCGCAAAAGCGGGCGTGAATTGGTCAAGCGCTTGGAATCCGAATTTAGCGAGTTGGCGGAAGTTTCGGCGCGTCCGCGCTCGACCTCGTCGGGAAATTGGAGCAGCCACATCATCCCCATGATGAATGGGCAACATATCGAACCCATTCAGCTTCACGTGCGCAACACGCCCGACGAAGTGGATGACGGCGAAGGCAAGGGCGGCAGGAAGGGCAAGGGCGGCGGCACGCGCTTCGTCGTCGATCTCGACCTGTCGAAACTTGGCCCCATGCAAATCGACGGCTTGATGCGCGGCCCCGAAAAGAAGATCGACTTCATCATTCGCACGCCGGCGGCCCTGCCCAGCGAGATGCGTTTTGGGCTGAACCGCATTGTCGAGAACATCACCTCGGCCTCGGGTCTGCAAGGCACCGTGGTCTTCCAGGCCAGCGCCCGCTTTGTCGATACGCCCAAGCTGGATTTTCCGAAGTCGAAGCGCAAACCCGGCGTCGAGGTATAAAACTAACCGCCCTTCAAAATGTTCTCGATCTCGTCCAGGATGGCTGGAACGTCGGCCAGCTTGGTGTGATGAAAAAAGCGTCCGCCGGGCGTCAGACGCAGATTGGGTCCTTTGGCGCACTCGCCCAGACAATGCAAACGTTCGACGGTCAACGGCAGGCCGCGCTCGAGAAGGCCCTGCTCCAGCGCATCGGCGATGGCTTCCGATCCGCCTAGCGCGCAGGAAGGGCGGCTGGCCGTAAAACGGTTGTTGATGCAGACGACGATGCCGCTTGGACGTTCGCTCACGTCGCGGACGCCGCCGAGGACGGTTCGTCTTCGCCCAGATTAAGGCGCACGCCAGGTGGCAATTTTGTTTGCATATTGCGCTTGGCTTTATTGATCTGAGCCTGGGTCAAACCCTCGGCTGCCGAAAGATCTGTGTCGTTGATCAGCGTATCCAACATGATGGCGCCATGCATTTGCGCACCTTCAAGATCGGCGCCGCGCAGGTCAGCTCCCGATAGATCGGCGCCGCGCAGATTGGCGCCCTTCAGCTTAGCGCCTTCCAGATTGACGTGACGCAGGCGCGCAGCACCCAGCACCGCCTCGGTCAAATCGGCCCCCGCCATCTCGGCATAGCGCAGATCGGCGCCCTCCAGGCGGGCTTCGGAGCATTCCGCGCCCGTCATGCGGCAATAGGTCAGATCCGCCTGGGTCAGAATGGCCCCGGATAGATCGACGCCGGTCATGACTTGACGGGAAAGGGCGGCGCGCCCCCCTTCGGTGCCGCGCGACAGAACCCAATTGCGGTGGGCGTCCAGAATACCGTTCAGGTCGAAGGCCAGCTTGACCGGCTTTACCTTGGGCCTGGGCGGTGCTGCAGGGGCCGCGGGCGGCTTGGCTGGCGCGGGAGCGACGGGCGGTGGCTGGGCGGCAATCATCGCGGGCTTGGCCGCGGGCAAAGGCGGCGCATCGATATCCAATTTCGAACCGGCTGTCTTTGCGCCCGTGGGCGGCGCTTCGCCCATATCCAGCTTGGTGCCAGTGCCGACGGGCTTGTGAACCGGAATGGCGGGGGCCGGTTTTGCAATGGGGGCCTGCGCCTTAGCCGGAGGCTGGGCCTTGGCGGTTGCGGGCGGAGCGCCCGGCTTGAACTCGGGAACCGGGGGCAACGGCGGCAAGGCGGCAATCGCCGCGGCAACCGCTGGCGTTGCTGGCTTTGGAGCGGCGGCCATCGGCGCGGCTGGCGCAGCCGCCGGTTTGGCGCTAGCAGTCAGGGGTGGAGCTTGCGGGGCCTTGGGCCTGCTGTCGGCAATAGGAACTTGCGATGGGGGGATCGGCGCCGCGGGACGGCTTGCCGCCTGCTTTGGCGCTGTCGCGACCGGCGTGGTTGGGGCTTTGGGCGGCTCGGGCCGCTTTGCGGCGGGAGCCAACACCACGGCGGCTCTAGGCCGATCTTCAGTCAGGATGGGTTCCGAGGGACGGCGACGTTCGGCTCCGCCAAAAGCCTCGCTGTTCTCGAGGATACGCCGGTCAGGTCCCAGATAGCCCGGCGCGATGACCATGCGTTTGGGTTCGATGATCATCTGGCTGATGCGTCTGGTCAGTCCTTCCTGCGAGACCGGCTTGCGCAGCAGGCCTTCGATGCCGAAGCGGCAGATTTTCTGGATGAAAGCGGGGTTCTTGGAATCGGTCAATGCCGTCACCGGCACGTCGGGGCAGGGGCTTGCCTTGCGGTCGCGCAGCCAGCGCAGGAATTCGACGCCGCCCGGCTCGTTCTCGGCCACCCCGACCAAGCAGGCGCTGACCGGCGACGCCATCAGATGCAGCACTGCCTCGGCCATCGAAGACGTGCTTAGAACCTCGCTGGTGCGTTGACGTTGAAACAAGGTTCGGGCCATGAATCGAAACTGATCATCCTTATCCAAAATAAGGATGCGCTGCGATTCCCACTTGAAGTTAGGGAGTGGGGCGGGTTGCGCCGTGGCGTTCAACATGGTTCCGAAGAGTGCCTTCTAGGGTCAAGACTCATTAACGCCACGGACGCGACGCTGGGGATTTTGCCGCCCGAACAGGTGCTTGGCCCGCCGTGGACGGGCTGTCCACAAGGGGCAAGCAACGCATTCGGGCGGCAAAATCACCGCGTCCCTTCGGGCTTCGAAGGAAATGGCCGACTGATGCGTCAAAACGCTCGACCGTATTCCCGATACGCTCATCGCGTTTTTCCTTTCATTCGGCCATTTCCTTCAGAAGCGCGTCTCGCGGGGTTAATGAGTCTTGACCCTAGGTGCCGTTCACTGTTCTAACACAGTTCGAGCGCATCTAAAAAGAGTCGTAACAGACTCTGCCCGCGCCAATTTAACGCTGCAAATGGTCATTAATGCGACGGCATGCGGCTTTTGATCGAAGTATCACTTATCTCTGCAGAATTTTGGGCACCCTGTAATTGCGCAGATGGAAGGCGTCGGGCATGCCTGAGCCGATCAGCGGGCGGCAATACATCAGGAAATCGCGGGTCACGTTGTTGCCCTCGGGCACGATGAAATTGTCGGGCATCACCTTGGTTTTGCCGCCGATCTCGTCCAGACGCTTCAGGTGATATTCCACAGAATAGAAGCCGGTGCGCTCGATGACCACCGAGCCGTCCGAATCGCGCCAACGCGCATATTGCACGGCCTTTTCGCCAACCTCGCGGGCTTCGCGCTGATCGACGTCGGAAACGCAACCCAGAAAGGAGCGTTGCAGGTAGCCGAACGTGTCGCCGCGCACGCGCTTGACGCCCAACGTCTTCTTGACGTGATCGGTCAGCAGGTCGGCAAGCGCCCCGGTGCCCGACAATTGCACATTGCCATGCGCGTCGCGCTCGATGTTCTGCATCAGCTTGCTGATGATCGGCTCGCCCGTTTCGTCGTGGATGCCTTCGGAAACGGCGACGATGCAGCGTCCATGCTCATCGTGAACGCGCTTCACGTCGGCGATGAAGCGGTCCAGGCTGAAATTCTTCTCGGGCAAATAGATCAGGTGCGGGCCGTCGGCATTGTATTTGCGCCCCAGCGCCGAGGCGGCGGTCAGAAAGCCCGCATGTCGGCCCATGACGACGCCGATATAGACGGACGGCAGGGCGCGGTTGTCGAGATTGACGCCCGCAAAGGCCGAGGCCACGAAACGGGCTGCCGAGCCAAAGCCCGGTGTGTGGTCGTTGATCACCAGATCGTTGTCGATCGTTTTCGGAATGTGGAAGCAGCGCAGATTGTAGCCCGCCTTGCTGGCTTCCTCCGATACGATCCGGGCGGTATCCGACGAGTCGTTGCCGCCGATATAGAAAAAGGTGGTGATTTCGTGAGCCTTGCAGACCTTGAAGATTTCCTGGCAATAGGCCAGATCCGGCTTGTCGCGGGTTGATCCCAGGGCCGAGGCCGGCGTGTTGGCCACCAGTTCCAGATTGTTGGTGGTTTCCTGCGTCAGGTCGATGAAGTCCTCGTTCACGATGCCGCGCACGCCGTGATAGGCGCCGTAAACCTGAGTCACCGTCGAGAACTTGCGCGCCTCGATCACCACCCCGGCCAAAGATTGATTGATGACCGCCGTCGGGCCGCCGCCCTGCGCAACCAGAATTTTGCCTTCCAACATAGCCAAGTCCCCTGCTTGCTCCGCCAAGGAGCGAAGCCTATACCCGACAGGGTGGGCTTGGCTACTGTCGGCTACACGCCGCCCAGATAGGCGGCCTTGACTTGGTCGTTGGTCAGCAATTCGCGGCCAGTGCCTTGCAGCACGACCTTGCCGGTCTCCAGCACATAGCCGCGATCGGCGATGGCCAGGGCTGCCGTGGCGTTCTGCTCGACCAGGAAAATGGTGGTGCCCTGCGCTTTCAACTCGACCACGGTGCGAAAGATCTCCTCGACCAGCAGGGGCGACAGGCCCATCGACGGCTCGTCGAGCAGCAGCAGCTTGGGATGGCTCATCAGCGCCCTGCCAATGGCCAGCATCTGCTGCTGGCCGCCCGACAAATTGCCCGCTGGCTGGTCGCGGCGCTGTTTCAGGATCGGGAATTGGGCATAGACATTTTCCAAATCGGCGGCGACGTCTGGGCCACGGCGGCGATAAGCGCCCAGCTTTAGATTGTCCTCGATCGACAGCGGGCCGAAAATCTGGCGGCCCTCGGGCACCTGGGCGATCCCCATGGCGACGCGATCGGACGCCTTGCGCCGGGTGATGTCCTGGCCTTCGAACCAAACGGCGCCCTGGCTCATCGGCTGCACCCCCGAGATGGCGCGCAGCATGGTGGTTTTTCCAGCCCCGTTGGCGCCGACCAGGGCCACCAGTTCGCCTTTTTCGATCTTCAGGTCGATGCCCGAAAGCGCTTGAATGCGGCCATAGTGGCTGACCAATCCGCGAATTTCCATCATGCGTGGGCACCCCCCAGATAGGCGGCCACCACGGCGGGGTTGTTGCGCACCTCGGCGGGCGTGCCCTCGGCCAGTTTCTTGCCGTAGTCCAACACCAGAATATGGTCGGAAATACCCATCACCATCTTCATGTCATGTTCGACCAGCACCACGGTGACGCCGCTTTGCGCCACCTTCACGATCACCTCGTCGATTTCGCGGCTTTCGGTGGCGTTCAGGCCTGCGGCAGGCTCGTCCAACAGCAACAGCTTAGGTTCCGCCGCCAAGGCCCTGGCGATTTCCAGGCGCTTGAGCGCGCCGTAGGGCATGGCGTCGGCATCTGCGTCAAGATAGGCCTCCAGGCCCACGAAGCGCATCAGTTCCGCCGATTTCTCGCGGGCCAGGGCGTCTGATTTGGCAATGCCGGGCAGGCGCAAAAGCGAGGGCAAGAAGCGGCGGTCCAGATGCAGATGCCTGCCCACCATGACGTTCTCGATGGCCGTCATGTTGAAGAAAATCTGCAAATTCTGGAAGGTGCGCGACATGCCGCGCTTTGCCAGCTCATAGGGCGCCTTGCCCGCCGTCGATTTGTCGTCGAACAGAATGGCGCCCAGACTGGGCGTATAGACGCCAGTGATCAGGTTGAACAGCGTGGTCTTGCCAGCGCCGTTGGGGCCGATGATCGAATGAATGGTTCCCGGATTGATGACGAAGGACAATTCCGATACGGCATGAATGCCGCCGAATTCCTTGCTTAGGTTTTCGACCCGCAGAAGCGTCATGAGCGCCTCCGCTGGATGAAGGCGGCGATGGTCGGAACCAAGCCCCTGGGCATGAAGATCATGGTGCCCATCATGATGCCGCCCAGGATGATCGGTTCGTAATCCTCGAACACGGTCAGGAATTGCGGCAAGGTGGTCAGGAAGGCGGCGCCCACCAAAGCGCCAAAGGTAGAGGCCATGCCGCCGAAGACGACCATGGTGACCAGTTCGATCGATTTGAAGAAGTCGGCCTTGGTCGGCGTCAGCTGCGGGACGTAATGGGCGAACAGACTGCCCGCCACGCTGGCGATGACGGCCGAGACCACGAAGACCATGACCTTGTAGCGCGTGGTGTCCACGCCCACCACTTCGGCCCCCACCTCGGAACCGTGCAGGGCGCGCAAGGCGCGGCCAACCGGCGAATCGACCAGATTGGTGGCCAGCCATATGGTCAGCAGCAACAGGCCCGCCACCACCCAATACCAGTCGCGCTCGCCTTGCAGGGTAAAGCCGCCCAGGGTGAAGGGGCCTGCCGCGATGCCGTCGGGTCCGCCGGTGATGCCCGCTTCGGTGTTGATGACGATCGAGATGATGATGCCGATGCCCAGCGTGGCCATGGCCAGGTAATGGCCCTTCAGCTTAAGGATCGGGCGCGCGATGGCAAAGGCGATCAGGCCGACCAGAATGGCGCCCGCCAGCAGCGCCAGAACGGGCGGCCAGCCGTGATGCGTGACAAGCACAGCCGAACAATAGGCCCCCAGGCCAAAGAATCCCGCATGGCCCAGGCTGATCTGACCCGCATAGCCGATCAGAAGATTAAGCCCCACGCAAATGATGGCGTTGAAACCGGCCAGCACGGCGATATCGACGTAATAATTATTGGGCAGCGCTTGCGGCAGCACGGCCAGAAAAACGGCCAGGGCGCCAAGTCCTGCCCAGCGAGACACGCCCTTCATCACACGCGCTCCGTTCCCTTGCGCCCGAACAATCCGTTGGGCAGGAAGATCAGCACGGCCAGGATGATGACGAAGGCCACGGCGTCCTTATAGGCGCTGGACAGGTAGCCCGCCGCCATCGATTCCGCGATGCCGACGACTAGGCCGCCCACCACGGCGCCCATGCCGTTGCCAAGGCCGCCCAGGACGGCGGCCGAGAAGCCCTTAAGCCCCAGCATGATGCCGTTGTCGTAGGCGGTGAAGGTGATGGGCGTGATCACGATGCCGCCGATGGCGCCAAGGGCCGCCGAAAGAGCGAAGCTGATCATAAGGACCCGCTTGGTGTTGATGCCCATCAACTGGGCGGCCAAGGGATTGAACGAGGTGGCCAGCATGGCCTTGCCTTCCAGCGTGCGGTTGAAGAACCAAGCCAGAAGCAGAATGACGATGACCGCCACGCCCAGAACCCACAGGGTCTGCGGCATCAGGACGGCGCCCAGAAGGTTGATCGGCACTTCGCCGGTGAACGGCTCCAGTTTGTGGAAATTCTTGTCCCACACTTCTTGCGCCAAGCCGCGCAGGAAAATGGAAGCGCCGATGGTGATGATGATCAGCGTGGTGACGCTGGCGCGCTTGGCCGGTTCGACGGCCAGTTTCTCCAGCAGAACGCCCACGGCCATCGTGATCAGGATCGCCAGCACGATGGCCAGCGGCATGGGCACGCCCGCATCGACCAGCGACACGGCGCTCATGGCGCCGATCATGATGAACTCGCCCTGGGCGAAGTTGATCACGTGGCTGGCGTTGTAGATGATCGAGAATCCAAGGCCGCACAGCGCGTAGATGGCGCCCACGGTCACCCCTGAAATCAGGAATTGGAGAAAGGCCGAAAGCATGGATAGCCCCTTTGCCGAGTTTCCTTCGCCCTGCTTGCGCAGGGCGAAGGGTCACTCATCAAATGACGTGAGATCAGTTGCTAAGAGCGAAGTCGCCCTTCTTGATCTCGACCATGTGGAAGGCCGAGAGATTGAGGCCCATATGATCGGTTGCGCTCATATGGACGGTGCCGCCGGTGCCGATATAGCCCGAGGTCTTCTCGATCTCGTCCCTGACCTTGGCCTTGTCGGTTCCGCCCGCGCGCTGCATGGCGGCCAGCGCCATTTGCAACCCGTCGAAGGCGTGACCGGCAAAGGTCGAGGCTTCCGCCTTGAAGTCAGCCTGATATTCCTTCTGGAATTTCACGACGACGGCCTTTTGCATGTCGCTGTCGGGCAACTGGCTTGCCACCACCAGACCGGCGGCGGGCAGACGAACGCCTTCGGCGGCATCGCCAGCCAGCTTGATATAGTCCTTCGAGGCCACGCCGTGCGACTGGTACAGGGGCGCCGAAATGCCAAGCTGCTTGTAGTTTTTGGTCACCACCGCCGGGCTTTGGCCAAAGCCCCAATTGATGACGGCCTGAACGCCCGGCGTGTTCTTGATCTTGGTCAGCTGCGCGGTGACGTCGGGGTCCTTGGGGGCATAGGTTTCGTCGGCAACCAAGGTCATGCCGTAATTGCCCTGCACCTTCAAGGTTTCGTCATGGCCCGATTTGCCGAAACCGGCGTTCTCGGAAATCATGGCGTATTTGGTGATGCCCTTTTTCTTCATGTCGCTGAAGATTTTTTCAGCCGCCATGCGGTCGGTGTGAGGGGTCTTGAAGACCCACTTCTTCACGGGTTCGATGATGACGACGGCGCCCGCCAGCGAAATGAAGGGCATGCCCGCCGCTTCGACGAGGGGAACGGCGGCCATGGTGGTGCCGGTGGTCGAGCCGCCGACGATCACATCGACCTTGTCGTTTTCGATCAGACGCTTGACGAAGCTGGAGGCCTTGTCGGCGGCGCCCGCGTCGTCATAAAGGATCAGATCGATCTTGCGGCCCATGATGCCGCCCGCCTTGTTGTACTCGGCGACGTACTTTTCCAGGACCTTCTTTTCCGGGTCGCCCAGGAACGAGGCGGGGCCGGTTGCCGACAGGAACGCGCCGATCTTGATGGGTTCAGCCGCCTGGGCCGCGCCGAAAGAGGCGGTCAGGGCCACGGCAGCCGCCGAGGCAAGGTTTTTCCACGATTTCATGCTCATCCAATCCTCCCATAAACTTGTTCGTGCCGCGTTAATCCGGCTTTGTAGTACCATTTTGCCGCAATTTTTTGCCTGAAGCTAGCAAAATCTGTATCATATTGCCGGACCAACGGCGCATCGGGCATTATGGACACGATTTCCTATTGGTCAAAGGTTTGATTCTGCGTATGAGTTTCCCATGACCGCCTCGTTTCGAAAGTTTTAGCCGCCGTGAATGCCAAGCCCCGACTGATCGCCCTTGCCCATAAGCTGCTCGCGGAGCTGAAGCCCCGGGCCAAGTCGCTGATCGTTACAGTCTATGGCGATGCCATCGGCCCGCACGGCGGCACGGTGTGGCTGGGCAATCTGATCGGACTGATGGAGCCTTTGGGCATGTCCGAACGCATGGTGCGCACGGCGGTTTTTCGCCTGATCAAGGATGAATGGTTGAAAGCGACTCCCATCGGGCGGCGTTCGACCTATGGTCTGACGGAAATCGGCTGGCGGCGTTTCGAAGCGGCCTATCGGCGCATTTACGCCCCCTTGGAAATCGCTTGGGACGGCGATTGGCATTTGGTGCTGATTTTGACGGGCGGCGTTTCGACCGAGCGGCGCGATCTGCTGCGCAACGAACTGGCCTGGCAGGGTTTCGGCCAGGTGGGTCCCAACTTGCTGGCGCATCCCAATGCGGACGCCGCCGAACTGGCGGCCACGCTGGGCACGCATGAAATGATCGACGATGTGGTGGTGATGAAGTCGCGCCATGTGCGTCCCCAGGGCGCGCAGTCCTTGAAGGAACTGGTGCGGGAAAGCTGGGATCTGGACGGCCTGTCCAAGGGCTATCAGGGTTTTCAGGCCCGCTTCAAACCAGTTCTCGATCAGCTGGCGGCGGGCGAGAAACCCGATTCGGCCACCGCCTTTGCGCTTCGCATCTTGATGCTGCACGATTTTCGCCGAGTGCTGCTGCGCGATCCCTTGCTGCCCAGTGAATTATTGCCCGAGAAATGGGCCGGAACCCAGGCTAGGCGTCTGTGCAAGGATATTTATACGCGCTTGCACGAGGGCGCCGAGGCGCAGTTGATGAACGGATTGGAGACGGCGGAAGGCCCTCTGCCTCCCTTGCATCCATCCTACTTCTTCCGTTTTGGCGGCATTCTTCGCTAAAATTAGGGTCGTTTTACTGGCTTTTTGGCGTTCCCCGATTCTTCGGGGGCCGGAGCCTCGGGAGCCGTTAGGCGGCAGGCGCTTGCATGACGGTCGGCGGCGACGTTTGCCGTTGACTTGCGGGCCGCCACCAAGCGCCCCTTGGCGTCGCGCATCCCTTCGCGCAGATGCAAAGGGGTTAGCGCGAAATGATTGTTGGCAAAGCGGATCAGCCCTCGGGCGCCCTGCGCTTGGGAATTGGCGAAGGCCTTGGCGAACTGGCTGCGGTCGGCCACCCGCCCGCCCATGTTCTTGACGGCCTGATCGAGAATCAGCGCCAGATCAAAGCCGAGTGCCGCGAAACTGGAGGGCGGGGTGCGATATTCGTCTTCGAAGTCGGCGGCGAATTTGTGGCTGACGGGATTCTCGACATCGTCGGCCCAAGGCGCAATTGCCCTTAGGCCGATGGCGGACTCGCCCAAAGCCTGCAAGTGAGCCGGTTCCATCAAGGGCCAGTCAACGAATACGGCCTTTCCGCCCTTCAGGCCCTTGGCATGCAATTGACGCAAAAAACCAATGCCGACGCCGCCGCCTAACAGAACCGCGACGCTTCTGGGCTGACTTGCCTTGATGGCCTGAAACGACTTGTCGAAAACAAGTTCGCCAGCCGTCGTCTCAAACAGTTCCAAATCGGGCAGAAGGACGCGCATGGTTTCCGCCTGCCTTGCCGCCCGCAAGACGTTTGCGGGGATCAGGGCTGCCGATGCGCCGCCCGGCGATTCGCTGGACAGGGCGCGGGCCAGGGTTTCCGCAAACACTTCGTCCGAGGGAACCAGCGAGAAAAAACCCAGACGGCAATCCGCACCGGCCAGCGAGACGGGTCCGAAGGCAGGGCTGACGAACAAGGGGCCGCCATCTGTTTTGACTGCTGCAGCAACCGCCAAAACGGTTTCTGGAGACGCGGGTCCGCTGATCAGATGCACATGCTCGCGCTCGATCATGCGCCCGACGGCCTTGACGGCGGCCTCCGGCTGGCCCTGGTCGTCGATCAGGATCAAGTCCGTCTCGACCCCGCCAAGCCGTCCGCCCAGGCTTTTCAGTCCCAATTTGAAACCGTCCGCGAAATCCTGGCCCCGATTGGCCGTGCCGCCGCTGAGCGAGGTTACGAAACCCAGCTTCAAGATTTCCGCAGCCTGGCCTGCCTGCGGGCAGAGGAATGCCTGGGCGGCAAGCAACATGATGGCTGGCCGCGAAATGCGCTTTACATGGCGTAAGGAATAAAGGAAATAAGTCAGCATCTTCCTGATGTTGCATGGATAGGGTGGGGATGTCCATCCTGACCGCTTCCAGGCGCTTGCGTTGGGTAGGGAAACGAGGTAGTAAGACACCACCCATAAGTGGGGTGCCTTGCTTCATCAAGCACAGGCATTCTCTTCCATCCGAAACCCAGAGCTTTGAGGTTCTTCTATGGCACGCAAAAAGATCGCACTGGTCGGCGCCGGCAATATCGGCGGCACATTGGCTCACCTGATCGGCCTTAAGGAACTGGGCGACGTCGTGATGTTCGACATCGCCGAGGGCGTCCCCCAGGGCAAGAGCCTGGACATCGCCCAGTCGACGCCCATCGAAGGCTGCAACGCCGCCTATAGCGGCACCAACGACTATGCCGATTTGAAGGGCGCCGACGTGGTGATCGTCACAGCTGGCGTGCCCAGGAAACCCGGCATGAGCCGCGACGATCTGGTCGGCATCAATCTGAAAGTGATGCAATCGGTGGGCGCTGGCATCAAGGCCAATTGCCCCGACGCCTTCATCGTCTGCATCACCAATCCGCTGGACGTCATGGTCTGGGCGTTGCGCGAAGCCTCGGGCGTGCCCGCCCACATGATCGTCGGCATGGCTGGCGTGCTTGATTCGGCGCGCTTCCGCCTGTTCCTGGCCCGCGAATTCAACGTGTCGGTGGAAGACGTCACCGCTTTCGTGCTGGGCGGCCATGGCGACACTATGGTGCCGCTGCCCCGCTATTCGACCATCGCAGGCATTCCGTTGCCCGATCTGGTCAAGATGGGCTGGACGACGCAAGAAAAGCTGGACGCCATGATCCAGCGTACCCGCGATGGCGGCGCCGAGATCGTCAATCTCCTGAAGACCGGATCGGCCTTCTATGCGCCCGCCGCGGCAGGCGTCGAGATGGCGGAATGTTTCTTGAAGGACAAGAAGCGCGTGCTGCCTTGCGCCGCCCTGGTCAAGAAGGGCGTGTACAAGCAGCCAGACGACATCTTCGTGGGCGTTCCGGTGGTGATCGGCGCCAAGGGCGTCGAGCGCGTCGTCGAGATCGAACTGGATGCCGAAGAGCAGGCCGGTTTCGACAAGTCGGCCAATGCGGTGCGGGCGCTGATCGCCACCGCCAAGGGGCTGATGGGATAAGATCAATAAGGGCAAGGAGACGTTTTAGATGAATATCCATGAGTATCAGGCCAAGCAACTTTTGGCCAAGTACGGCGTGGCCGTGCTGCAAGGCGGCGTCGCCTATTCGGCCAAGGAAGCCGAGGATGTGGCGAAGTCGCTGCCGGGTCCGGTCTATGTCGTGAAAAGCCAGATCCATGCGGGCGGGCGCGGCAAGGGCAAGTTCAAGGGCAAGGAAAGCTCGGGCGGCGGCGTGCGTCTGGCCAAGTCGGTCGACGAGGTCAAGTCGCACGCCAACGAAATGCTGGGCGGCGTGCTGGTCACCAAACAGACCGGCGCCACCGGCAAAGAGGTCAAGCGTCTTTACATCGAGGCCGGTTGCGACATCAAGCGCGAGCTGTATCTCGGCATGCTGATCGACCGCGCCACCTCAGAGGTCACCATCATGGCCTCGACCGAAGGCGGCATGGAGATCGAGGAAGTGGCGGCCCATACGCCTGAAAAAATCCTGAAGCAGGCCATCGATCCGGTGACCGGCGTACAGGGCTATCACTGCCGCAAGCTGGCCTTCGGGCTGGGGCTTGAGGGCAAGCAGGTGGGGGCTTTCACCAAGTTCGTCTCGGGCATGTACGAAGCCTTCCTGGGCCTCGACGCTTCGGTGGTGGAAATCAATCCGCTGGTCGTTACGGGGGCGGGCGAGGTGATCGCGCTCGACGCCAAGATGAACTTCGACGACAACGCGCTTTATCGTCAGAAAGCGGTGGAAGAGATGCGCGACGAAAGCGAAGAGGATCCGGCCGAGTTGGAGGCTGCGCGCCATTCGCTCAACTACATCAAGCTGGACGGTTCCATCGGCTGCATGGTCAACGGCGCCGGTCTGGCGATGGCCACCATGGACATCATCAAGCTGTATGGCGGCGAGCCTGCCAACTTCCTGGACGTCGGCGGCGGCGCCACCAAGGAGCGCGTCACCACCGCCTTCAAGATCATCCTGTCCGACCCGAACGTCGAGGGCATTCTGGTCAACATCTTCGGCGGCATCATGCGTTGCGACGTCATCGCCGAAGGCGTCGTCGCGGCGGCCCGCGAAGTCAGCCTGAACGTGCCTTTGGTGGTGCGTCTGGAAGGCACCAACGTGGCGCTGGGCAAGAAGATCATGGCCGATTCCGGCCTGCCCATCGTTTCAGCCGACAATCTTGCCGACGCCGCCGAAAAGGTGGTCAAGGCCGTCAAGGAGGCTAAATAAGATGGCCGTTCTCGTTAATGCACAGACCAAGGTGATCTGCCAGGGCTTTACCGGCGCGCAGGGCACCTTCCATTCCGAACAGGCCATCGCCTATGGCACCAAGATGGTTGGCGGCGTCACGCCCGGCAAGGGCGGCACCAAGCATCTTGACCTGCCGGTCTTCAACACGGTGGCAGACGCCGTGGCCGCCACCGGCGCCACTGCTTCCGCGATCTATGTTCCGCCGCCCTTCGCAGCCGACGCCATCTTGGAAGCCATGGATGCCGGAATCGAACTGGCCGTCTGCATCACCGAAGGCATTCCCGTGCTGGACATGGTGCGGGTGAAAAGGGCGCTGGCCGGATCGAAGACCCGCCTGATCGGACCCAACTGTCCGGGCATTATCACGCCGGGCGCTTGCAAGATCGGCATCATGCCGGGCCATATCCATCAGAAGGGGACGGTCGGCATCGTGTCGCGTTCGGGCACCCTGACCTATGAAGCGGTGGCGCAAACCACCGCCGCCGGTTTGGGCCAGACCACCTGCATCGGCATCGGCGGCGATCCGGTCAACGGCACCAACTTCATCGACTGTCTGGACCTGTTCCTGAGCGACCCCGAAACGCAATCGATCATCATGATCGGCGAAATCGGCGGTTCGGCTGAAGAAGAGGCCGCCGACTTCCTGAAGCGTTCCAAGATCAAGAAGCCTGTCGTCGGCTTCATCGCGGGCGTGACCGCTCCTCCGGGGCGGCGCATGGGCCATGCAGGCGCCATCATTTCGGGCGGCAAGGGCACGGCTGGCGACAAGATGGAAGCCATGCGTTCGGCGGGCATTGCCGTGGCGGAAAGCCCGGCGGCGCTGGGCAGCACCATGGTCAAGCTCTTGAAAGGTTGAGCAGGAATACCCATTAAACCGGTGTGGGGAGGCGGGAGAAGCCTCCCCACGACCGGCAATAACAAAATCAAATTCGGAGAGCACCAGCACTTGGACCCAACCGCCCTATACGGCGCCAACGCCGTGTTTCTGTCCCAGATGCAATCGCGCTGGGCCGAGAATCCCGCCTCTGTCGATCCGGGCTGGGCTTCGTTTTTCCAAGAGCTGGCCGACAGCGCTCCCAATGTGCTGAAAGATTTGCAAGGCGCCAGTTGGCATCCTTCGGACGCCAAGGTGATCGGCAGCCTTGATCCCGACGCCAAGCCGACGCCGCCCGCCAAGGGCAAGGACGCCAAGGCGGGGGGCATTGCGCCCGAGCAAGTGCGCGCCGCCACGCTGGATTCCATCCGCGCCCTCATGCTGATCCGCAGTTTTCGCGTGCGCGGCCATTTGCTGGCCGATCTCGATCCCTTGCAGTTGGAAGAACCGGCGGCGCATCCCGAGCTTGATTGGCGCACCTACGGCTTTACCGAGGCCGATCTCGACCGCCCGATCTTTCTCGATTACGTGCTGGGCTTGGAAACGGCCACGCTGCGCCAGATCGCCCAGGTCTTGAAGGAGACCTATGCCGGTTCGATCGGCGTCGAATTCATGCATATCCAGGACCCGGATCAAAAGGCCTGGATTCAGAAGCGCATCGAAAACGTCGGCAACCGCACGGAATTCACCGACAAAGGCAAACAAGCGATCCTGGAGCGCTTGACCGAAGCCGAGGGCTTCGAGAAGTTCCTGCAGGTGAAATATACCGGCACCAAGCGTTTCGGCCTGGAAGGCGGCGAGACGGTCATTCCCGCCATCGAACAGATCATCAAGCGCGGCAGCCAGATGGGCCTTAGGGAAATCATCTTCGGCATGGCGCATCGCGGCCGCTTGAACGTGCTGGCCAACATTCTGCACAAGCCCTACCGCGCCATCTTCTCGGAATTCCAGGGCAATCCGTCGCACACCGAGAATGTGCAAGGTTCCGGCGACGTCAAATATCATCTTGGCACCTCGGCCGACCGCGAATTCGACGGGCAGACCGTGCATCTGTCGCTGACGCCCAATCCCTCGCATCTGGAAATCGTCGATCCGGTTGTGCTGGGCAAGGTCAGGGCCAAGCAGGATCAGCGTGGCGACGTCGAGCGCAGCCAGGTGATGGCCGTGCTTATGCATGGCGACGCCGCCTTCGCGGGCCAGGGCGTGGTGGCGGAATGTTTCGCGCTGTCGCAACTGACCGGCTACATGACGGGCGGCACCATCCATATCGTCATCAACAACCAGATCGGCTTTACCACCAGCCCGCGCTTCTCGCGCTCAAGCCCTTATTGCACCGATGTCGCCAAGATGGTGCAGGCCCCCATCCTCCATGTGAACGCCGACGATCCCGAGGCGGTGGTGCATGTGGCCAGAATCGCCACCGAATTTCGCCAGACCTTCAAGGCCGACGTGGTGCTGGACATGGTCTGCTACCGCCGCCAGGGCCATAACGAGGCCGACGAACCGGCCTTCACTCAGCCGCAGATGTACAAGAAAATCGCGGCCCACCCGACGACGCGCACCATCTATGCCGCGAAACTGGCCAGCCAGGGCGTGCTGGATCAGGCGGGCGGCAAGGCCATGTACGACAAGTTCCTGTCCATGCTGGAGGCGGAATATCAGGCGGCGCAGAGTTTCAAAACCAACAAGGACGATTGGCTGGAAGGCAAGTGGCAGGGCCTAGCCCAGTTGAGCGAGGAAGAGGAATTCCGCGACGAGCCGACCGCCGTCTCGCTTGAGCGTTTGAAGGAAGTGGGCGCCAAACTATGCGTGGTGCCCCAGGGTTTCGACGCCAACAAGAAAATCCTGCGCCAGCTTGAAGCCAAGAAACAGGCGGTTGAATCGGGCCAAGGCATCGATTGGTCGACCGGCGAGGCGCTGGCCTTCGGCACGCTGATGATGGAAAAGACGCCGGTGCGTCTGTCCGGGCAAGATTGCGGGCGCGGCACCTTTTCGCAGCGCCATGCCGTGCTGACCGATCAGACGACCGAAAAGCGCTTTGCGCCCTTGTCGAATCTGTCGCCCGATCAGGCCCGTTTCGAAGTGATCGACTCGCCGCTTTCCGAAGCCAGCGTGCTGGGCTTCGATTACGGCTATTCGACCACCGAGCCGCATGCGTTGGTTTTGTGGGAAGCCCAGTTCGGCGATTTCGCCAACGGCGCCCAGGTGGTGGTCGATCAGTTCATTTCATCGGGCGAAAGCAAGTGGCTGCGCATGTCGGGTTTGGTCATGCTGCTGCCGCACGGCATGGAAGGCCAGGGGCCGGAACATTCCTCGGCCCGGATGGAACGCTATCTGCAAATGTGCGCCGAGGATAATATCCAGGTGCTGAATTGCACCACGCCCGCCAATTTCTTCCATGCGCTGCGCCGCCAGGTGCGGCGCAATTTCAGGAAGCCCCTGATCGTCATGACGCCCAAGTCGCTGTTGCGGCACAAGGCCTGCGTCAGCCCGCTGGCCGATTTCGGACCCGGCTCGCGCTTCTGGCGGTTGCTGGCCGAGAAGGAGGAGTTGGTTGCCGACAAGTCGGTCAAGCGCGTGGTGCTGTGTTCGGGCAAGGTCTATTACGATCTGGCCGAGGAACGCGCCAAGCGCGGCCTTAAGGATGTCGCCATCCTGCGCGTCGAGCAGCTTTATCCCTGGCCCAAGGACCATCTGTTGAAGGAACTGGCGCGCTATTCCAACGCCAGGGTCATTTGGTGCCAGGAAGAGGCGGCCAATATGGGAGCCTGGATGTTCGTGCTGCCCCGCTTGCAATTCGCGCTCGATGAAGTGGGCCACAAACATCGTCACGCCTATTACGCCGGGCGTAAGGCGTCGGCCTCGCCCGCCACCGGCTGGCATCGCCAACATGTGCAGGAACAGGCTGAGTTGGTCGATCAGGCCCTGGCTTGGAGCTTTGACAGTTTGACGCAGCCTTTTAGGCGCGCCACCCCCTTATCACGCATCACCGTCAAGAGGTAGAGCATGGCCAGTCCCATTACCGTTCCGGCGCTTGGCGAATCGGTTACCGAAGCCACGGTGGCCAAATGGTTCAAGGCGGTTGGCGAGGCCGTGGCCTCGGGCGAGCCGCTGGTCGAATTGGAAACCGACAAGGTCACGGTCGAGGTGCCCGCTCCGGCCTCGGGCGTTCTGGCGGCTATCGACGCCCCGGCGGGGTCCAATGTCGGCGTCGGCGCGCTTCTGGGCAGCGTGGACGCCAAGGCGGGGGCGCAGCCCGCTCCCAAGCCTGCCGTAGCCGCAGCACCCGCATCAGCGCCCGCCGTCCAGGCCGAAGCCGCCCCTTTGATGCCCGCCGCCAAGCGCATGGTGGAAGAACACAAGCTGGACGCATCGGCGATTTCAGGTACCGGCAAGGATGGCCGGGTGACCAAGGAAGACGTGGTCAATCACCTCGAGAAGAAGCCAGCGCCCGCCGCCGCCCCGCCGCCCGTTGCCGCTCCGGCGGCTCCCCGCGCCCCCCAGGCCAACGAAGAACGCGTGCGCATGACGCGGCTTAGAAAACGCATTGCCGAACGGCTGAAGGAAGCCCAGAACACGGCGGCCATGCTGACCACCTTCAACGAGGTGGACATGACGGCCCTGCTGGCCCTGCGCAACCAGTACAAAGACGGTTTCGAAAAGAAGCATGGCGTGCGCATGGGCTTCATGAGTTTCTTCGTCAAGGCCGCCATCGTGGGCCTGAAGGAATTCCCCGCCGTCAATGGCGAGATCGACGGCGACGAGTTGGTCTACAAAAACCATTACGACATCGGCGTCGCCGTCGGCACGCCCCAGGGCTTGGTGGTGCCGGTGGTGCGCAATGCCGACCAACTGTCCTTCTCTCAGGTCGAGAAGACCATCGGCGATTTGGGTAGAAAGGCGCGCGACGGCAAGCTGGGCCTGGACGACCTGACGGGCGGCACCTTCACCATTTCGAATGGCGGCGTTTACGGCTCGCTGATGAGCACCCCCATTTTGAACCCGCCCCAGTCGGGCATATTAGGGATGCATAAAGTTCAGGAGCGCCCGATGGTGGTGAATGGGCAGATCGTGGCCCGTCCGATGATGTATCTGGCCCTTTCCTACGATCACCGGATCATCGATGGGCGGGAAGCCGTCTCCTTCCTGGTCCGGGTCAAGGAGTGCATTGAAGACCCCCAGCGGATTCTTCTTGATATCTAACTCTTTTCCGGTTTCCCTAAACGTCAGCTTCGCGTGTCAGAAAGGGAGAAGGAAATGCTGCGCAAAGTCACTACCGTCGTTCTGGTCTGCCTGGGTCTGTCGGCCTGCTATCTGGGAGATAGCGGCACCAAGCTGATGCAGGATCTGAAGGACATGAACGACAAAGCCATACAGGAATCCAGCAAGAAGTAAGCACCAGCGTTTCTACGAAACAAAAGGGAGGGAGTATGATGTTCAAGAAAATTTCCACGGTAGCGTTGATCTGCTTTGGCCTAGCCGCTTGCGGCGGCGAGGCGATGGACAAGTTCGTGGCCGACAATGCCGCCAAGGACAAGGCTCCGGCCGCCGCCGCCGCTCCGGCTCCGGCCAAGGCCGCGGCCCCGGCGCCGACCAAGTGCGAGGCGGATCTGAAGAAGCTGGATGGCGCCATTCTGGGGGCTTACACCAAGCTCACCCCCGCCCAGTTCGACAAGGCTGGCCAGTTGCGCGACCAACTGGCGACCGCCTGCACGTCCAAGGCCAGCGACGCTCAGGTCGATGCCCTGGTCGCCGAGGCCAACAAGGTGCTGACCGCTCCTCCGGCTCCGGCCAAGAAGGCGCCCGTCAAGAAGTAAAGGACTATTCGTGAGCCAAGAATTCGATCTGGTTGTCATCGGCGGTGGGCCTGGCGGTTATGTGGCCGCCATCCGCGCCGCCCAATTGGGTCTGAAGGCGGCTTGCGTTGAGAAGCGAGGAACCTTGGGAGGGACATGCCTGAATGTGGGCTGCATCCCTTCCAAGGCCCTGCTGACCTCGTCGCACCATTTCGAGGCGGCGGGGCACGAATTTGCCCGTCATGGCGTAAAGCTGGGTGGAATCGAACTCGATCTTCCCGCCATGATGTCCCACAAGGACAAGGTGGTGGCCGACAACACCAAGGGTATCGAGTTCCTTTTCAAGAAAAACAAGGTGACCTATTTCGTCGGCTCGGGACACATTGCCGCTCCGGGGCAGGTTGACGTTTCGTTGAATGCGGGCGGCGACGAGAAACTGTCGGCCAAGGCCATTCTGATCGCCACCGGGTCGGACGTGATGCGTCTGCCTGGCATCGAGATCGACGAGAAAAAGATCGTTTCATCCACCGGTGCGCTGGCGCTGTCCAAGGTGCCCAAATCGATGGCCGTGATCGGAGCGGGCGTCATCGGGCTGGAATTGGGATCGGTATGGCGCCGGTTGGGCGCTGACGTCACCGTGATCGAATATCTCGACCGCATTTTGCCGCCGTTCGACGGCGAGGTGGCCAAGCATGCGCAGCGCATCCTGGCCAAGCAGGGCATGAATTTCAAATTGTCGCGCAAGGTGGTGGCCGCCAAGTCGGGCAAGTCCGGCGTGACTTTGTCAACCGAAGCAGCGGCGGGCGGCTCGCCCGAAGATGTCCAAGCCGAATGCGTGCTGGTGGCCGTGGGCCGCAAGCCCTATGCCGATGCGTTGGGGCTGGAAAGCGCGGGCGTCGAATTGACGCCCAAGGGCTTCGTGAAAGTGGACGGGCATTTCCAAACCAATGTGCCGGGCATTTACGCCATCGGCGACGTGATCGGCGGCGCCATGCTGGCTCACAAGGCCGAAGACGAGGGCATGGCGGTGGCCGAGCTTTTGGCGGGCAAGCCAGGGCATGTCAATTACGACGCCATTCCCAGCGTGGTCTATACTTGGCCGGAAATCGCCTGCGTGGGCCGCAACGAAGAGGAATTGAAGGCGGCTGGCGTCGCCTACAAAGCCGGCAAATTCCCTTTCACCGCTAACGGTCGGGCGCGCGCCATGGGCGAAAGCGAGGGCTTCGTGAAGGTTCTGGCCGATGCCAGAACCGATCGCGTGCTGGGCGTTCACATCATCGGCCCCAATGCGGGCGACCTGATCGCCGAAGCCGTGTTGGCCATGGAATTCTCTGCCTCGGCGGAAGACATCGCCCGCACCTGCCATGCCCATCCCGCCTTGGGCGAGGCGCTGAAGGAAGCGGCGCTCGCCGCCGATGGTCGGGCCATTCACATTTAGAGCGCCCTTCGCCCTTTGAGGGCAGACAACATGCCGTCAATCTATCTCGTCGCAGTCATGTGCCTGTCCCTGGTGGGATCGGTGATGGGCGTCTTCGCCTTTCCCTCGCTGCTCATCCTGTTCCAGCAGGAATGGGGGCTTACCAACACCGAGGCGGGCTGGATCAACGGCATCTATTTCGCGGGCTACACGATTTCAGTGGCCTGGCTGTCGGCGCTGGCCGACCGCATCGACGCCAAACGCATTTTCCTTCTGGGATCGGGGATTCTGCTGCTGTCCAATCTGGCCTTCGCCCTTCTGGCGGAAGGATTCTGGACGGCCCTTCTCTTTCAGGGGCTGGCGGGCGTTGGACTGGCGGCGGTCTACATGCCGGGATTGAAGGCGCTGCTCGACCGCTATCATGGCGCCAAGCCGCCACGCGTCAGCGCATTCTATACCGCCAGCTTCGGCCTGGGGTCGGCCTTGGGCTACGCCGTCTCGGGCTGGTCGGCGGCAAGGTTCGGCTGGCCCGCCGCCTTTTTTCTGTCGGCAGGGGGGGCGGCTTCGGCTTTCCTGCTGGCCCTGGTCTTTCTGGAGAAGCGGCCTCCGCCGCCGCCGCAACCCGGCCATCTTCTTGATTTCCGCCCGGTCTTCAAGAATAGGGAGGCGATGGGGTACATCCTTGCCTATGGCGCTCATTGCTGGGAATTGTTCGGGCAGCGCGGCTGGATGGTGGCTTTTCTGACACACGCCGCGGCGCAGTCGGCGGGCAGCGCCCTGGGCGCGCCCGCCACCATAGCCAGTCTGGTGTCGCTGTCAGGCATGGCTTCCAGCATCATCGGCGGCGAACTGGCCATGAAGTTCGGGCGTCGCAAGCTGGTGTTGGCAGCTTTGTTGGGCAGTGGGGCACTGGCCCTTTGCATCGGCTTCACAGCCGATGGGTCCTATGCGCTGGTGGCCTCGCTGTGCCTGCTGCATGGAATTCTGATCCTCGGCGATTCGGCGGCGTTGACGGCGGGCGCCGTGCAGGCGGCCCTGCCGGGACGCCGGGGGGCGACCATGGCCTTGCATTCGGTGGTGGGTTTCGCAGCCGCCTTCTTTGCCCCCGTCGCCATGGGCCTCGCCATCGACCTGGGCGGCGGGGCCTCGCCCATGGGCTTTGGCCTTGGCTTCGCCGTTCTGGGGCTAGCCGCCATTCCCGGCGCATTGGCGCTGGTTCTGCTGGCCGGACCCGGGCGCGCTGAAAATTCGTGAAAGTCACGGCTTGAACTTTCCAGCCTTGGTCCCCACTCTCTGTGTGTGTTTATGCCCTTTCAACGGAGAGATTTGATCCATGGCTTCGATTACCCTCAAAGGCAATCCCATCAACACCAACGGCCAACTTCCCGCCAACGGCGCCGCCGCCCCCGATTTCAAACTGGTCAATACCGATCTTGGCGATGTCAGCCTGAAGAATCTGGCCGACAAGACGGTGGTTCTGAATATCTTCCCCAGCGTCGATACGCCGGTTTGCGCCGCCTCGGTGCGCCGCTTCAACGCAGAAATCAGCAAGCTGGGCAGCGCCGTCGTGCTGTGCGCCTCTGCCGATCTGCCTTTCGCCCTCAAGCGCTTTTGCGGCGCCGAAGGCCTTGACCGGGTGATGTCGGTTTCCGACATGCGCGACAAGGAGTTCGGAACCCGCTACGGCGTGAAGATCGTCGATGGCCCGCTGGCTGGCCTACTGGCCCGCGCCGTGGTGGTGATCAAGGGCGGCAAGGTGACCTATTCGCAACTGGTTCCCGAAATCGCGCAAGAACCCGATTACGACGCGGCGGTCGCCGCCGCCAAGTAAGTTTTCCTTGGGTCGTTCGAGCAGACAAGCCCCCGGGAAACCGGGGGCTTATTTTTGGCTCGCTTGACAGAGGTCAAATCATATATACAATATGTGAATGAAGATCGTTTTCGATCCGGACAAGGACGATTGGAATATCCGTCATCGCGGCCTGTCATTTGAGCAGGCTCGAGACTTGGAATTTGAGACGGCGATCTTTCTGAACGATGACCGCAAGGCTTATGGCGAGCAGCGCCTGATCGCCATCGGCTATTTGGGTGACCGTCTACACATTCTTTGCTTCACCCCTGTGCCCGAAGGAATCCGGGTCATCAGTTTTCGCAAGGCCAATGCCAGAGAGGCGGAAAAATATGGCAAACCAAAAACGAAAAGCCCTGACTGACAAAAGCGGCGAAGTTCGTGAACTGAAGAAAGAGGATTTCGCAAAGGCGAAGACGTTTGCTGATTTGCCCGAAGGCTTGCGCAAAACCTTGTCCACGCGCAAGCGAGGGCCTCAGAAGGCGCCGACAAAAGAACTGATTTCGATCCGCCTGTCTTCGGATGTGCTGGAACGGTTTCGTGATTCCGGGCGTGGCTGGCAAGGCCGCGTCAATGTAGCCTTGCGTGAATGGCTGGCCGCGCATGGGGGATGAGGAACGCACAACGGCTATCGGTTTGGCCCGATATGCTTGCGAGTATTACGAGGCAGCGATAGCTGCTGATGACGTTCTCGGAACAAGACCCGGCTACGAGACGGTTGCACCTGTCCCTGTCATGTTTCTTGTGGCTCACGCAATTGAGCTAATTTTAAAGGCGTACTTGAGACACAAGGGTTTTAGCATTAGCGGCATCAGGCAACTGAACCATGGTCTTAAAGCTATCTGGGGCGAAGCGCGGAATCAAGGAATTGAAGATCATGTAGCGCTGAGTGATATTAATGCATCTGTGTTGGAAATAATCAGCGAACTCCACTCCTCAACAGAACTGCGGTACATAAAAACTGGTTACAAAGAGTACCCTGTCTTTGGCCCGCTTCAGGAGCTGGCAGAAAAACTTCTGAGGCCAATTTGCCCGCTAGTTGGATTCCGCTGCAATATTTGACCGGCTTACGCCTTCGCCCTGGGATGTGCTGCGTTGAAGGTGCGCATGAGCGAGGCCTCGTCCACCGCCGTATAGCGCTGGGTGGTGGAAAGCGAGGCATGGCCCAGCAATTCCTGAATGGTGCGCAGATCGCCGCCCGAACCCAGCAAATGGGTGGCGAAACTATGGCGCAGCGCGTGCGGCGTGGCGCTTTCCGGCAGGCCCAGCATCTTGCGCACGCGGCGCATCTGGCGCTGCACGACGCCGGGATTCAAGGGTCCGCCCCTAGCGCCCACGAACAGCAGGGACTCGGCCTCGCCCTGATAGGGACATTGGGCCGCGTAGTCGGCCACCGCCTGGGCCACCAAGGGCAGGATGGGCACGATGCGGGTCTTGTTGCCCTTGCCGGTGATGGCCATGGCATCGCCCAGCGGCAGGTCGCCCCGCTTCACGGACAAGGCCTCGGCCAAGCGCAGGCCCGCCCCGTACAACAGCGCGAACAAGGCCTGATCGCGCGCCTTCATCCAGGCCGGTTCGTCAAGGTCGTTGGTGGCGTCGAGTGCCGCCAGCGCATCGTCCTGGTTCAAGGCCTTGGGCACGCTGCGGGGCAGTTTGGGTGAACGGATGGCGGCGATGGCCGGATTATGCACCAGCCCATTGCTGTCCAGATGGCGAAAGAAACCGCGCAGGGCCGACAATTCGCGAGCTATGCTGGTGCGCGAGATGTTCTGGGCCTGGCGCTTGGCCAGGAAGGCGCGCAGATCGAAGGGCTTCAAGCCCTGCAAGGCGTTAAGCGAGGCGGGCGCTCCCAGATGCTGGGTCAGGAAGGACAGGAAGGCCGCCAGATCGCGGCCATAGGCGTCCAACGTGTGTTTGGAAGCGCGTTTCTCATTCCTAAGCCAGCCCAGCCAATCCAGGGCCGCTTGCACCACGTCGGGACCGGCTGTGAACTGAAGGGAAGTCATATTTTTGCCCCTCAAGCGCCGGGCGGGCGCTGTGCGCCCTTGGCTCTCGCCGGGATGGAACCCGGCGCGCGTGCCTTGCCCGCGTCGCTCATCGGTGATTGAGAACCCGCTCGGCCATGCGCTCGATGGCGCGGGCCAGAAACATGAACAGGTCAAGCCCCTGGCCGGGTTCGAACATGCCTTCATAGCGCGATCCCAGACACATCAGGCCGGGTACGCCATTGACCGACAAACGACCCAATCCATCCGACAGGATCAGCGGGGCGGCTGCGCCGTACAGACCTTCCTCGATGGCGAGACTGGCGCGCAGCAGGGCTTCCTTGCCCAGCATCAATTCGGCCACCGTGCCGGTTTCCAGCTTGGCGATGACGGGCGAATGAAATTCGGGAAAAATATCCTCCTCGAAGGCCAGCACGGCGGCATCCAGGTCCAGCAGCATCGGCAGGTCTTCGGCGATGACGCGCAGAAAGCCGTTCACGTCCTGGGCTTCCAAAAGGGCCAGAACCACGGCATGGGTGCGCGCCTGGCTGGACAGATTGGCCCTGGTGATGGCCACCACTTCGCCCGCATCGGCCTTTAGCCGCTCCATGCGTTCTTGCAGGCGGCGCATCATCATATTCTGCATATCGACCACGCGCCGCTCGCCAAAGCGGTCCGGCGGGGCCAGAATGTCCAGCGCCTGGGGATGGTGGGACAGGAAATCGGGATTGCGTTCCAGGAATTTCAGAACCTGAATGGCGTCGATTTCGATTGGTTTTTCACTCATGGTGTCGTCATTCCCAAAGCTGCTAATCTATGTCGATGACCGCGCCCGATACCCGCCTTGCCGTGCTGTTGCCCCTGCCTTTGGCGGGGGCCTATGACTATGTGGCGCCAGCGGGTCTGATGGCCCAGCCGGGCCAGTATGTGCGCGTTCCGTTAGGGAATCGTTATCTTGTCGGCATCGTTTGGGACAGCCCGTCCGGCGATGTGGCGTCCAGCCGCTTAAAGCCCATCGAGGCGACGTTGGACCTGCCCCCCATGCCGCAAGTGACGCGCCGCTTCATCGATTGGGTGGCGGCCTATACCTTGTCGCCGCCGGGCGCGGTGCTCAAGATGGCCCTAAGCGTGCCCGAAGCGCTAGAGCCGCCAAGGAGCGCGGCCGCCTATCGCTGGCATATGGTCGAGGGCGTCAAACCCACGCCTGCCCGCCAGCGCATCCAAGAGCTTCTTGCCGATGGATTGGCCCGCCCTGCCCCCGAGATCGCAAAGGAGGCTGGCGTAGGGCCGGGGGCCGTGCGAGACCTGATCCGCCTGGGCGCTCTGGCCGAAGCCCCGATGGCGCCGCCCAGATTGTTCCAAACGCCCGATCTGCATCTGCCGGGAGCGATCTTGTCTCCCGATCAGCGTATAGCGGCGGACGATCTGCGCCAAAGCGAGGGATTTTCGGTGACGCTGCTGGATGGCGTAACCGGATCGGGCAAGACGGAAGTTTATTTCGAGGCGATTGCGGCGGCCTTGCAAAAGGGGCGGCAGGTTCTGGTGCTGTTGCCCGAAATCGCCCTCTCGGCGCAATGGCTGGAGCGCTTTAAAGGCCGGTTCGGGGTGGCCCCGGCGGTCTGGCATTCCGAGATCACTCCGGCCAGGCGGCGCGACACTTGGCGCGCCGTGGCCAGCGGTGAAGCTCGGCTGGTGGTGGGCGCGCGCTCGGCCTTGTTTCTGCCCTATCCCGATCTGGGACTGATCGTGGTGGACGAGGAACATGACCAGGCCTTCAAGCAAGAAGAAGGCGTCATTTATCACGCGCGCGATATGGCGGTGGTGCGCGCCCATCTGGGCGCGTTTCCCTGCATCCTAGCCTCGGCCACGCCTTCCTTGGAGACGGCGGCCAATGCCCGCCAGGGCCGCTATAAGCGTCTGCATCTGGCCGAGCGGCATGGGTCGGCTGAGTTGCCCCTGATCAAGCGCATCGATTTGCGCAAATTCCCGCCTAGGCGCAATTCCTGGCTGTCGGAACCTTTGGTTCAAGCGCTGGGCGAAACCTTGAAGGCGGGCGAACAGTCGCTTTTGTTTCTGAACCGGCGCGGCTACGCGCCGCTCACCTTATGCCGGGCCTGCGGCTATCGCTTTCAATGCCCCAACTGCACAGCCTGGATGGTGGAACATCGCTCTCAGCGCAAGCTGGTCTGTCATCATTGCGGCCACGCCCTGCCGCCGCCCGACGCCTGCCCCTCCTGCCATGAAAAGGAAACGCTGGTCGCCCTTGGTCCCGGCGTCGAGCGGCTGGCCGAAGAGGCGGTGGCGCGTTTCCCCGAGGCGCGCGTCGAAGTGATGGCCAGCGATCTGATGGAAAGCCCAAGGGCCATCGGCGAATTGGTGGGGCGCATGGAGCGCCATGAGATCGATATCCTGATCGGCACGCAGATGGTGGCCAAGGGACATCACTTTCCGCAATTGACCTTGGTGGGCGTGGTCGATGCGGATTTGGGTCTTGAGGGCGGCGATTTGCGGGCTGGCGAGAAAAGTTTTCAATTGCTCTGGCAGGTTGCGGGACGGGCGGGGCGCGCCGAGAAACCGGGCCGCGTTTTTTTGCAAACCTGGCAGCCCGATCATCCGGTGATGGCGGCGCTGGCCAGCGGTGATATCGAGCGCTTCTTGGATGCCGAAGCCGATGCGCGCAATAAGGCAGGCATGCCGCCCTTCGGACGGCTGGCGGGCATCATCGTTTCCAGCCCCGACCCTGCCATGACGGCGCGTGCAGCTCATGCCCTGGCCTATGGCGCGCCAAGGCAAGACGGCGTCGATGTGCTGGGACCGGCTCCTGCCCCCCTGGCCCTGCTGCGCGGACGCCATCGGGCGCGTCTGCTGGTCAAGGCGGCGCACGGCGTCAAAATTCAAACCTATCTGCGGGCCTGGCTGGCCGCCGTCGCCCTGCCCAAGCAGGTGCGCATTCAGGTCGATGTCGATCCAGTCAGTTTTTTCTGAAATTCCAGGAACCAACTGCGCTCAATGTGGAATTTCCCGGTGGAAGCCCAGGTGAAATGGGGCTATTCTCATCTGGTCAGAATGGTCAGGAGAGTGCCATGAACCATTGGCAGGTTCAGGAAGCCAAGGCCCGATTCAGCGAATTACTGCGCCACGCAGCCAAGGACGGTCCGCAGGCAATCACGGTTCGTGGACAAACGACGGCGGTGCTGGTGTCGAAGGCCGAGTATGAACGGCTGCGGGGGCGGAAACCTTCGCTCGTCAAGCTGATGCACGCCTCCCCGCTGGCGGGTCTCGATCTGAAGATCGAGCGCGACCGCTCGCTGCCCAGAGATATCGATCTTTGAGCTATCTGATCGACACCTGCGCACTGTCGGAATTGATCAAGCCGCAACCGGCGAAGAACGTCACGCAATGGTTTGACTCCGTTCCCCAGGAAAGTCTGCATATCAGCGCCCTCACCCTGGGCGAAATTCGCAAAGGCGTGGAGAAGCTGCAAGATGGGCAGCGCCGTTCTCGCATCTGCGCTTGGCTTGAGGTGGAGTTGCCGGCTTGGTTCGAAGAGCGCATCCTGCCCGTCGATGCGCAGGTTGCCGACGAATGGGGACGGATGACGGCCCGCCTGAAAAAGCAGATACCCGCCATCGATGGCCTGCTGGCGGCGACGGCTCTAAGGCACCGTCTTGTCGTCGTCACCCGGAACGGGAGCGATTTTGCCGCAACCGGCGTCGATATCCTTGACCCCTGGCAAGCCTAATTCTGCGGCGCGTTGGCGATCAAATTCTGCCAGGGCTGCCTGAAATTCGGCCACCATGTCCTCGGTGACGGGTTGCCCGCATTCGTAGCAGCAATTCGTCATGCGGTCGAACCAGCGGCAGCCGCAATTGTCGCAGGCCAGTTCCGGAGCGCCCATCGGATTGTGGAAAATGCTCACCGGCAAGCGCCCATGAAGGCCAAGCCCAACTGGTCGAGAAAATCCTCCCAGCCGACATCGATCAGCGTGCACTTGGTGCGCATGACGAAAAACAGAATCTCGCCCTCGTGGATGCTGTCCTTCAAAAGGCCAAAGCGCTCGTCGGGCTTGGCCTGATCCAGCCTGTCAAACGAATCGCGAAGTCCCACGAACAGCATGTCGGCTTGGCAGTTGGCCGCTCCCGCCCAGCTTTGCGCCTGGGCCAGCATGCGATGACCATCCAGTCGACATTCCAGGGAGTCGCCCTGTCCGGCGTCCCAGGTGGATTTGTCCAGGAAAGCCAGCGAGCGCCCGTCTTCCAACGCCTCGAACAAATTGGCGTGACGGTCGAAGACGGGTTGCCAGCTTTGCGCCGATGGCATCATCAGATGCGCACCCCCAGCCAATAGCCGTAATGGATGGCTTGGGTCAGGCCGCGCGGCACCATGGAATCGCCGCAGCCATGCACCTCGTCGATCATCCATTCCAACTCGTGGATCAGGTCTTGATTGGGCCTGCGCGGACCCGCCACGATCACCGTGTCGGCGGGCACAATCGCTTCCTCGCCTTTGTCGTTGACGATCTTGACCGCGCCATCGCCGATGGACAGCACCTTGGACGAGGTCAGGGCGGGAATCTTCAATTCCTGGATCCATTGCGAATGACGCCATTTGAAACTGGGCATCACATCGCCAGCGATGCGCCTTTCGGATTCCACCAGCGTCACCTGATGGCCCTTGGTGGCCAGGGCTTCGGCCAGCGTCAGTCCGATCTTGCCCGCCCCCAAGATGACGACGCGCTTGCCGGGCACCGCCTTGCCGATCGCCACATCCTTGGCGTCCATCATCAGCCCATCTTGCGTGCAGGCGGGATAACGTTCTGTCTCCACCCTGGCTCCGGTCGCCACCACGGCGACGTCGTATTGATGCAAAAGACTGCGCATCAGCTTGGGGTCCATGCCGGTATTGAACTTGACCTCGATCCCCTTCTTCTGGGCCATGGTTTCGTAATAGCGCACGATGTCGAGCAAGTCTTCCTTGTGCGCCAGATCGTTCATGGCATAGCCCAGAAGGGCACCACCGATGCGATCCGATTTCTCGAACACGGTCACGTCATGGCCGCGTCCGCGCGCCGCAATGGCGCATTCCATGCCCGCAGGACCAGCGCCGATCACCATCACCTTCTTTCTCACAGCCGCAGGCGTGATGTGATATTCGGGTTCCACCTCATGGCCCAGGGCCGGATTGACGGTGCAGGTATAGGGCAGGTCGCGGAACAGGCGCGACAAGCAGTTGAGCGAACCAACACAGCGGCGCACTTCGTCGTCACGGCCTTGGCGCACCTTTTCCAACATCTCGGGATCGGAAAGCAGCGGGCGGCAAACCTCCCACAGATCGAACTCGCCCTTCTCGATGCAGTCGTTGGCCATTTCCGGGCTGGGCAAGCGCACGCCGAAAGTGATCGGCATGTCGGGCAGCAGCTTCTTGGCCCTGGCCGCCAGATGATTCCAATAGCCTGGCGGAATGTCGCGCCCGATGGACGATTCCGGCGCTTCCTGCCAGCCCACCGTTACGCTGATCATATCGACGCCGCAATCTGCGGCCTGTTGCATCAACTCGAAACAGTCATCCATCGAGTTGCCGCCCCAGCGGTCCATCAGCTCGGTGCCGTTTAGGCGCACAATCAGCGGGTTGTCGGGCGTGGCGCTTTTGATCTCGTGGATCATTTCACGCATGAAGCGGCCGCGGTTTTCGATGCTGCCGCCATATTCGTCCGAACGCTGGTTGGTGAAGCGCGAACAGAAATTGGCCAGCAGATAGCCCATGAAGCTGGTGATTTCGGTGGCGTCGAAACCGGCCTTCACGGCGCGCTTGGCGGCATCGGCATGTTCCTTGATGGTTTGGCGGATGTCGTCCTTGGACAGCTCTCTCGGCGGGCGGAAATGGGGCAGGGTTTGCGGCACCACCGAAGGCTGGACGCAATAGCCGAGATCGATGCCGCCATATCGCCCGGCATGCAGAATCTGCTGCACGGCCAGAGCGCCCGCATCGTGGATGAATCCGGCGATTTCCTCGAACTGCGGCAGGAACTTGTCGTCATGGATGGCGACTTGGCGGAAATAGGCTTTGCCCTCGCCACGGGGGTCGGGATAGGCGCCCTGGTTGGTGATCATGCCGCAGCCGGTTTTCGAGATGACGCGGGTGCGCGCCAGTTCCCTGGGCGTGATGCGCCCATCGCGCTCGTTGTAGTTCGAAACGCAGCAGGCCCCGTATTTCACGCGGTTCTTCAGCTTGAAGCGCCCCCACTGATAGGGCTGGAATAAGGTAGGCAGTCTGTCTTCGCCGGGGAGTTTGCCGCTCATCTCAGTTTCCTTTTTCTTGGGCCAGCTTGGCCTCGATCATGTCGCGCAGGGTCCGGCGCAGAATTTTGCCCGCCGGGCTGATGGGAAATTCGTCCAGCACTTCCAGGCGCTCGGGCAGTTTGAACTTTGCGATGCCCTGGGCCAGAAGGAAATCGGAAAGATTCTTGAAATCCATCCTCTGGCCTTCCTTCAAGGTCACGAAGGCGCAAGCCTTCTCGCCGTAAATGGGATCGGGCATGGCCACCACGGCGACGCTATTCGCCGATGGATGCTTCAAGATCAGATTCTCGATTTCATCGACGCTGATCTTCTCGCCGCCCCTGTTGATCAAATCGCCCTTGCGCCCCTCGGCCCAAATGACGCGCCCTTGCTTCCTGACCACATCGCCCATTTTGTAAAAGCCGTCTTCGGTAAAGGCCTTGGCGTTGGCGGCGGGGTTGTTGTAATAGCCGCGAATGGTGTAGGGGCCGCGCACCGCCAGTTCGCCCGGCTCGCCGTCCGGCACTTCATTGCCGCTGGCGTCCAGCACCTTGATCTCGTCTTGATCGCAGATGGGTTGGCCGGAACTGGTCAGCTGCACCTCTTCGGGGTCGTCGTGGCGGGTAAGGTTGATCAGCCCTTCGGCGGTGCCGTAATCTTCCTGGGTCAGGCATCCCAGATGGGCGCGCAATTTCACGCGCAATTCGGTGGACAAGCGTGCGCCGCCGTTCTGCACCAAGCGCAAGGATGACAGATCGTATTTTTTGGGAATGTCGGAATTGACCCAAGAGGCGATCAGCGGCACGGCCGCCGGGATCACCGTGACGCGCTGCTGTTCGACTGTCTTGAAAATGGCGTCGGCGTCGTGGCCTGGCGAGATCACCACCTTGCCGCCATAGGTGAAGGCGGCCAGAATGCCGGGGCAGGCCAGGGAATAATTATGGGCCAGCGGCAACACCGCCAGAAAGACGGTGGACTCGTCGAACTGGCAAGCGCTTCCCGCCAGTTTTGCGTTCAGCACATAGTCGTTATGGGTGCGCGGAATCAGTTTGGGCAGCGCCGTGGTGCCGCCCGACAGCAGCATCAGGGCCACTTCCGACGGATCGGGGCGCAAGTCGGGCGGCGAGGCGGCGCAGGCCATCAGCTTCGACAGCGCCACCTGTCCGTCGCCAGCCTCGCCGCTGACAATGACATGGCGCAGGGCCGGATTCTCTGCCTGCATTTCCTGGGCCATGGCCCGGTAATCGAAATTGCGAACCTTGTCGGGAATAAGATAGGCCACGGCGCCCGAGAATTTCAGGAAATGGCGAATTTCGTTTTGACGGTGCGGCGGCAGAGCCATCACCGGAATGACGCCGATCCGCAAAAGAGCCAGGAAAGCAACGACGAAAGCGCTGGAATTCGAAAGCTGAAAGACCACGCGGTCCAAGGGCCGCAAGCCCAGTTCGTGGAAGCCCGCTGAAAGCCGCTTGGCCTGCTCGATCAATTGGGCATAGGTCATCTGTTGCGGGCCGTCCACGATGGCGACGCGATCGGGCCAGCGTTCGGCCGAACGCTCCATCATTTCAAACAGCGTGATGTCTTGCCACAGGCCCATGGCGCGATAGCGCTTGGCGAAGTCATCGGGCCAGGGAACGCACCCTTCCAACATGACGTTTCATCCCTATTCGTTTCTGGTTGTCGCCATGATAGTTGCATTTGCAACAAACGCAAGCCACAATTTCGCTGGTCTTCGCAAAAGGGCTGCAGCTATATTTCATATGTCGAATGCACGGAGGCGGGCTTGGACGGCGCACAATTCGATCTCGACCGATTTACCCCCTATCTGCTCAACCGGGCGGCGGGGCGCATCGTTCTCGCCTTCGAGAAGGACCTGGACAGCTACGACATATCCTTGGGCCAATGGCGGGTGCTGGCTTGCATCTGGCATGAAGGCACGCCGATGCAGTCGGACATTGTCCGTCACACCAGCATCGATCCTTCAACCTTGTCTCGCATGATTGGCGGTATGGAAAAGCGGGGGCTGCTTAAGCGCGAGAAAAGCGATCTTGATTCCCGAGCGGTTCTGGTGCGTTTGACCGGCAAGGGCAGAAAGATCGCCGAGGCCCTGATTCCCAAGGCGCTGGCGGTCGAACGCTCGGCTCTGGAAGGCTTCACGCCCAACGAAGTTGCGAAACTGCACGGACTGTTGCGCCGCATCTACGCCAATCTGGGCGGTTGACCGCCTGTTCCGGGACGGCAACGAATGAACTTCAAACGGAGTTCAAGGCTTCTTGCCCGCATCCTTGATCAGGCCCGCCAGTTCGATGGCCGTGCTGGCGACGATCTCGCCCGCCATCGGCCCCCATGGCTTTTCCAGCAATCCGGCGGGAACGGCGCCGTCCAGTTCCAGAAGGGCCATTTCGGCTCCGTTAGGATCAAGCAGACGCCACTCCAGATGCAGCGATTCGCTGTTGCTGCCCGCCTTGGCGACACTGGCTTGGCCCTGCAAGCGAAATGCCTTGGGGCCAGCTTGTTCGATCAAGCCGATGCCATTGGCCGACAAGGCTAGGCGCATGGCGCGCGCCAAGGCCTCGTTGCCGTCGCCGGGCGCTCCCTTGACGAATTCAAGAATGAGAAGCTGCTTGTCGGCTGGCTTGCTAGGCGTGCTGACCAATGGGCGCGTGCCATCCTCTATCGGCATGAGTGTCGCCAATTGCGGGGCTGCCGCATCGGCCAAGCGCTTCATCAGGGAGGGCGCGCCTTTTTCCCAATCCGACGCCGCGACATTGGCCAGTTGGTCGTAATGGCCGATCGTCAGCCCTTCGGCGTCGTGCAACTGCCAGAACATTTCCAGTTCGACCAGTCCCGCCCGCTCTGTCCCCTTGCGAAGATGCAGGCGCAGCGGAAACGCGTCTTGCGGAGCGCCTTCCAAAAAGACGGGAACGTCTTGGCGGTTCAAGGAATCGCGAAGCGCCGTGGCGAAGGTTCTGGGCACGTTTGATTCCAAAATCAGCACGACGCCAGCGCGGCCGTCCAGGCGCAAAAGCGGATTGACCGCATCATGCTGAAAGGGCTGCGGCAGTTGCGGACAGGCTGCCAGCAGGAAAAGCAGAAAAAGCGAAAAGCGGCGAGCGCGGAAAATCATTCCTCGAGAACGATGGCCGACAGTTGGCGGCCGTAATTTTCCTCGCCCAGCAGGCACGAGCGGCGATAGCTGAAGAAACGATCCGCTTCAAGGCATGTATCGCAAGGGGTGTGGGTGACCGTCGAAACGCCAAGCCGCGACAGTTTGCGCGAGATATAGCCGGGCAGGTCGAATTTATAGCGGTCCTCGACCACAGATTCTTGGAAGAAATAGCCGTTCTCGTTGGTTTCGGCCATGAAGGCGATCAGGAAGTCGCGGTTGACTTCGTAAGAACGTCTGGTGATCGAAGGGCCGATGCCGACCACGATATTCTGGTGCTTGGCTCCCATCTCGGTCATCAGCTTCAGAGTGGATTCCAAAATGCCCGCCAGTGCTCCGCGCCATCCCGCATGCGCCGCCCCAATCACCCCGGCCTTGCCGTCGGCGAACAGAACCGGCGCGCAATCGGCGGTCAGCACGCCCAGCACCAGATTTTTGCGATCCGTCACCAGCGCGTCGGCCACCGGGCGCTGGTCTTCGGGAAAGGGCGCATCCACGGCAATCGCCTTGATGGTGTGTTCTTGGCGCACCGTGACCAGAGAGGAGAGAGGTTGCTCCATGACCGCCATTGCCGCTTTGCGGTTGGCGGTCACCTTGGCGGCGTCGTCGCCCGAACCATAGCCACAGTTCAGGGATTCGTAGATGCCCTCGCTGATGCCGCCCTGGCGCGTGAAGAAGCCATGGCGGACGCGTGAGACATCGTTCAGCGCGGAAACGGAGATCATGTCACCTCGAAACCCGTTGGAGCGGAAACGGCAGGCTGGGTCAGGGCCAAGACCTTGAACAGAGTGCCCATTTCTTGCGGATCGATCAAGCGTCTGGTTCCCGATATCAGCAAGTCGCGCTGCCGGTCATCGGCCTGGGCCGACAATTGGCGGGTTCTTTCCAAGATGCCCATGCGTTGCAGCCAAACGCCCTGCGGCACCGGCCCCCAGGCTTTTACGCCTTGCGCGACGGCCTGTCTGGCCAGGGCCGCAAAATCCACATGCGCCGTCAGATCGGCCCCGCCCGGATCTTGCAGTACCTCGGCGAAGGCGTGTCCCTTGACGGCTTGCAGGCTGTCGCCTAACCCGCTTTCCATGGGGCCGTAGTCAAAAAACAGGGCCGCGCCGCCGCATTGGCCAAGTCGATCCGCCAACGCCTTGACCAAAGCGAGAGCTTGCGGGCAGGTTTCCGCAATGTTTCCATCCGCCGCTTCGGCCATATGAGGTGGAAGCGCTAGGTTGGGGTCGGGTTCAGGCTTGGTTTGCCAGGCCAACTTTCCGCGCTCGTCCAGACCGATCAGCCTTTCGCGCCAACCATCTTGATGGCGGACATACTGGCGTATGGGAAGCGCATCCAGGAATTCGTTAGCGACCAGAATCATCGGCGCATCGTTGGGGATGCTTTCGAAGCGATCGTGCCATTGCGGCGCATATCCATCCAGCGCCTTGGCTTGAAGGACGCGCAGCGCGGGGCTGGTCTCGACCAGATGCAGGCGGGCCGCCTTTTGGAAGCCGGGCATCATTTGCGCGGCGCGCAACAAATCGGTCATCAAAGCGCCGCGCCCCGGTCCCAACTCGACCAGATGGAAATAGGCGGGGCTTCCCAGGCTTTCCCAGATCAGGCAACACCAAGCGCCGATCAACTCGCCGAAGATTTGGCTGATCTCGGGGGCGGTGGTGAAATCGCCTTCGCGCCCAAAGGCCGCGCCCTGGGCGTAGTAATTTTGCACCGCCAGAGCCATAAAACGCTCGAGGTCGATGGGGCCATGTTTGCGGATCAGGCCTTCGATGCTGCCTTGCGCCATGCGAAAACCATGAGGGCGATTCCAACCATGATCATCGGCACGGACAAAAGCTGGCCCATGGTGGCGCCGCCCGCCAGGAAGCCCAGAAACGCGTCGGGCTGGCGGAAGAATTCGGCCATGCTGCGCGTGACGCCGTAGCCGACAAGAAAGGCGCCTGCCAGAAAACCGGGCTTCTGACGCAGCCGCTCATTGCGCCACAAGAACGCCATGATCAGGAGCAGGACAGCGCCTTCAAGTGCCGCCTCGTACAGCTGGCTGGGATGCCTTGGCACGGGGCCGCCGGTGGGGAAGATCATCGCCCAGGGCAAATCTTCCGGGGCCTCGCGGCCCCACAATTCGCCATTGATGAAATTGGCGATGCGCCCCAGCAACAGGCCGATGGGCACGGCGGCGCAGATCAAATCGCCGATCCTCAGAAAAGACAGCTTGTTCTTGCGGGCGAACAGCCACAAGGCGGCGATCACGCCAAGCGCGCCGCCATGAAAGGCCATGCCGCCTTTCCAGACCGCAAAGATATCTAGCGGATTGGCTAGGTAATGGCCCGGCTGATAGAACAGCACATAGCCCAAGCGTCCGCCCAGAACCACGCCGACGGTGGCCCAGGTCAGGAAATCATCGACCTGTTCGGGGGACATCGGGTGCGGCGGATGAACGCACAGCCTGCGAATATAGCGCCAGCCCAAAACCAGCCCCAGAATATAGGCCAGCGCGTACCAGCGAATCAGCAAAGGACCCAGGGCGATGGCCACCGGATCGAAGGCCGGAAAGGGAATGGCGAGCAGGCTCATGATCGATCCTGGCTATTTATAGGGGTCTTCGGCGGCGAGATATTTCTGCACATAACGGGTCACGCCATCTTCCAGCGAGGTGAAGGGGCGCACATAGCCCGCCGCCCGCAAACGCGCCATGCGCGCCTCGGTGAAGTACTGGTACTTCGAGCGGATCTCCATCGGCGTGTCGATGTATTTCAGATAGGGTTCCTTGCCCAGCGCCCGGTAAACGGCGCTGGCCAGATCGAGGAAACTGCGCGCCTGGCCGGTGCCCAGATTGAACAGGCCGGAAACCTGCGGATTGTCGAGCAGCCACATCATCACCTCGACGCAATCATCGATATAGACGAAGTCGCGCAACTGTCCGCCATCGGGATATTTGGGATTGTGCGAGCGGAACAGATGGGCGGGGTTGCCGCCATCCGCCTGCGGGAAAATCTGCGCCACCACGCTTTTCTGTCCGCCCTTGTGATATTCGTTGGGGCCATAGACGTTGAAGAATTTGAGGCCCACCCATTGCGGCGGACAAGCCTTGGGATTGTGCATCAAGCGCGAGACGCGCCGGTCGAACAGATGCTTCGACCAGCCATAGGCGTTCATGGGATGCAAATGGGCCAGCCCTTCCGACGAGCTGTCGTCGTTGAAGCCCGCTTCGCCATTGCCATAGGTCGCCGCCGACGAGGCGTAGATGAAGCGGACATGGTTGGCCGTGCACCAGACCCACAGGGCCAGGGACAGGCGGAAATTGTTGGTGATGATGAGGTCGGCATCCTTCTCGGTGGTCGCCGAAATGGCGCCCATGTGAAAGATGCATTTGATGGAGTCGGCGTTGGCGTCGAGATACTGGAACAGATTCTCAGGCGCTACGATGTCGGCCAATTCGCGCTTGGCCAGATTGCGCCACTTCTCGTTCGAGCGCAGCCGGTCGACCACCACAATGTCGGTGATGCCCCGGGCTTCCAGCGCCGCCACGATGTTCGAGCCGATAAAGCCAGCTCCCCCGGTCACCACATACATTGCCTGATCTCCAATAATAGCATTGGAAATCTTATACTTTGCCCTCTGTAAAATCTCAAGCGGAGCCTATTTCAGCAAAGACACCGAGGCAACCAGGCTTTCGGCGTCCTTTGCAACCATCGGAAAGTAAGTGGTTTCCTCGGCCATGAACATAACCGTAAAGAGCGTGTCCTTCTTTATGCTCATCATGGAAAATCCCTTAAGAAGCGGACCGGCCCTCATCTTCATGGTGAAATCGACCCTCAAGGCCTTGTTGCCATCCATCAGGGCGTTTTCCGTCCGCTGAATAAGTACGTCGTCATAGCCTGCCGCCATCAGGCTTGATTTCATCAGGTCCGGCAACTCGATAAAGCTCGTACCTTTTTTGAATATAGGCATTTTCTTGCCATATTCGGTGTTGATGACCAGAGGCGCTTCTCCATCGGCTGTCGGGCGAAAGAAAATCAGGCTGTCCAGATTCTGTCCGTGCTGTGACAGAATCGTGGCGCTGCCAAGGGAACGCGCATTCCAAGGAGACTCGGTTCGGATGACGTATGTGTCATTGACGGTATGTTTTGCACGGCCTTCCACCAGTGAATAGTAAGTGCAAGAACACAGAACAAGACATGATAAGAATATCGCCGCGTACCGCATGTTATTTCAACTCCTCCAACTGCGAGCGAACCAGATCGGCATCCGGCGCTTTTGGCATCTTCTGAAGATAGGTCTCGAACTCTGTGCGCGCTTGCGCCTTCTGCTCCAACCTAAGATGAGCGAGGGCTTTGAATTTATGCAACTTGGACGGCGCGCCTTCGCTGGTTAAGGCCTTTCCGTACCATTTCAGGGCTTCCTCTGGCCCTTTCTTGTCCGCGCTTTGGCGATGAACCTCGCCTTTGTAGAAATATAGCTCACCCAGACGGACTCCGTCTTCAATCAGGAGATCAAGCAAAGCCAGTGCGGCCGCCTTCGGCTTGCGCGCGATCTCATCTTCGATAAAGCCGGCCCTGTGCGGAAGGATGTGTTCGAGATATCTCTCTCGCCCCTTCTGAGGGCTGGTGATTCGAGAGCTAAGCCGTTCGGTCAGTTTTGTTTGCTCTTCTGCCCGCTCTTCGATGGAAGGGTGCGAGGCTGTGAACAGATTGAAATGATCCGGGCTATCCGCCTTGCTTCTTTCTTCTTTAAGTCTTTTCCACAAGGCAGGCGAGGCTGTCAAATCATAGCCGTTGTCAAACAGAACGCGCAGGCCATATCCATCGGCCTCACGCTCGTGGTCGCGCGAATAGGCCATTCTTCCAGCCAGATCGGCCAGTCTCATCATGTCCATGGAACCGGCGGGTGCTCCGGCCAGCCCCAGGGCGACGGCGGCAAATTGAAGGAAGTTGCCGCGAGCCACGCTGTCGCGCTGAGTTTGGATCGTGTGGCGGCGAAGAAAATGCCCGAATTCATGTCCAAGAACCGCCGCCATCTCGGCTTCGTTTCTCGCTCTTAGCAGCAGACCCGACCAAACCTCCATTTTTCCAGTTGGCGACATGTTCGCGTTAAAATCGGGAACTCGAAGGACGTAAACTCTGATCTGGGGGCAATAAGGGCCGCTGATCTTGCAAACGACGTCCTTGATATAGCCGTTCAGAGCTTCATCCGTAATGCGATTTCCTGCAACGCTCACCATTCTCTCATGCTCTTCCAATGCCGACCACAGTCCGCCCTCGTCGCTTTCGAGAGCGGGGCGTTCGGCGGGCTTGAGATTGCTGATGCCGTAGGCGGACAGAACGACGTCGGCACTGTTCGCCTCCGCCTGCTGCGAGGCAGGCTTGTCATCACTTAAGACTGGCGCGCCTAGCGTTGCGTCGCGGAGTCCACTTTCAAACTGAGATGAATTGTTGGCGCAAGCGCAAAGGGTCAGAGCGATCAGGGAATGGGCAAAAGGTCCCCAGCGCCTCCCCGGCTTCAGCATGAAACACAACCCTTGCCAAGGGGAAACCCTAAAAAGAGAGCATCGACGGATTCCTTGGCGTATTGACCATTTCTGAGGTCGCCGGTTTGGCGGGCGATATGGTTGAACCAAACCACGTCGCCGGTTTCCAGATCGACCAACGAGGCAAAGCCGCTTTGCGTTCCTCCCGGTATCGCGACGCCGAATAATAGCGCCGCCGTAATCATAAGCGCCACGCGCCCTCCATCGGCATAGCCATCCTCTACATGCAAAAACAAAGCGTATCTGGCATTGACCTTGTCGCGCCAGTTCCTGGCATGCGGTCCCATTGTCCAGTCGAGCTTGTTGCCTTTGGTCGGCAACACATAAGCGGGCACGTAAGAATGGGCGAGAACGGCGCTGCCGACTGCTGCATGCAATTGCATGAACGAAGCAAGCTGTTTGGCGTCAGGCGAGTCGATGGGGGGATTTGGAACCTCGACGAGTTCCAGATTGCCAAAGGCGGGATTGCTTCGGATGCCGTCCAGCAAGTGCTTTTTGGCGTTCTCGGTCCACACCGCATTCGGAACCATGTCGCTGCCCGCGGTCAGTTCGTACAATAAGACGTCCATTGGCATAAGCGCGATCCGGTTTTTTGCTTCTCGGTTTCCCGAAAGCCTTTCCGAAACCCGGAAGGTCTGCTGACAACCGAACAAGAAGATACAGCACAGCAGCAAAGCGAAGGTGCGGCGCAATACGATCATTTGAATCTCGGATTTTATTTCCCCTTTTGCAAGTATTTCATTTCCACCAAAGCGTGTCAATTGCGCGGGGTGGATCGATAAGGGGAAAAGCATCGTCCAACTACGCAAAACGGCGGAAGATTGCTCTTCCGCCGTTTTGATGGCGCAGAAAGGTGTCCGCGTCTTACTTCTTCTTGCCCTTCTTGGCCGCCGGTTTCTTGGCGGGGGCTTTCTTGGGGGCCGCCTTTTTCGCCGCAGGCTTCTTGGCCGGGGCGGCTTTCTTCGGGGCGGCCTTCTTGGCGGGAGCCGCCTTTTTCGCCACAGGCTTCTTGGCTGGGACGGCCTTCTTGGCTGGAGCCGCCTTTTTGGCCACAGGCTTCTTGGCCGGAGCGGCCTTCTTGGCTGGAGCCGCCTTTTTGGCCGCAGGCTTCTTGGCCGGGGCCGCCTTCTTGGCTGGAGCCGCCTTTTTCGCAGCGGGCTTCTTGGCGGGGGCGGCTTTCTTAGGGGCAGCCTTCTTGGCGGGAGCCGCCTTTTTGGCTGCAGGCTTCTTGGCAGGCGCGGCTTTCTTGGCCGGAGCGGCCTTCTTCGCCGGGGCGGCCTTCTTCGGTTCGGCCGCCTTCTTCTCCTCAACCATTTTGGCGGGAGCCTGTTTGGCCTCGGCCTTCACAGGCGTTGGAGCCGGAACCGGCTTGGGCACGATTTTCTTGGGCATGGGGGGCGGGGCCAGTTTCTTGACCGAAGGCTTTTGTCCCAGCGCCGCCACGCCGGGCAGCATTTTGCCCTCCAGCCATTCCAGGAAGGCGCCGCCTGCCGTCGAAACATAGGAGAATTGCTCCTCCACGCCGGCATGGGCCATGGCGGCAACGGTGTCGCCGCCGCCCGCCACGGTCAGCAGCTTTCCGGTTTGGGTCAGATGGGCGGCTGCCCTGGCCACTTCGTTGGTGGCCGCGTCGAAGGGGCGGGTTTCGAAAGCGCCCAGGGGGCCGTTCCAGACCAGGGTTTTGCAGTCGGCCAGACGCTGCACGATGGCCCTGGCCGAATCGGGGCCGGTGTCCAGCATCATCAGGTCGGCGGGAATTTGCCCGATGGGCACCACCTGCGTGGCGACGCCTTCCTTGAGTTCAGCCGCCACCACGGCATCGGTGGGCAGCACGATCTGGCATCCGGCGGCACTCGCCTTTTCCAGAATGTCGCGGGCCGTTCCGGCCATGTCGCGTTCGCACAGCGAACGGCCGATTTCCACGCCCTGCGCGAACAGGAAGGTGTTGGCCATGCCGCCGCCGATGATCAGCATATCGACCTTGGAAACCAGATTGCCCAGCAGGTCGAGCTTGGTCGAGACCTTGGCGCCGCCCACGATCGCGGCCACCGGGTGATCGGGCTCCTCAAGGGCCTTGCCCAGCGCTTCCAACTCGGCCTGCATCAGCCGACCTGCCCCCGATGGCAGGATGCGGGCGATCGCCTCGGTCGAGGCATGCGCCCGATGCGCGCAGGAAAAGGCGTCGTTGACGTAAAGATCGCCCAAAGCCGCCAGCTTCTGGGCGAAATCGATGTCGTTCTTTTCTTCCTCGGGATGAAAGCGCAAATTTTCCAGAAGAGCGACGTCGCCGGGCTTCAGCCCGGCAATCGCCTTCATGGCGCCTTCACCAACGCAATCGTCGCCGAATGCCACGATCTTGCCATCCAACGCCCGGGTGAGCGGACCCACCACGGGTTTCAGCGAGAAGGCTAGATCGCGCCCCTTGGGGCGGCCGAAGTGAGAGATCACCACCACCTTGGCTCCGCGGCCCATCAGATCCTTGATGGTTTGCGCCGAACGGTCGATGCGGGTGGTGTCGGTCACGCGCCCGTCCTTCACGGGCACGTTCAGGTCGGCGCGTACGACGACGCGCTTGCCTGCGACTTCGAGCTTGTCGAGGGTTGGGAAAGCGGGCATGGGCGTTTCACCTCTGCTTGTTGCTTTAGCCAAAAGTTACTTCAATTTGGACAGACAGATGGTGGTGTCGGCCATACGGGTCGAGAAGCCCCACTCATTGTCGTACCAAGCCAGAATGCGCACGAAATTCTCGCCGATCACCTGGGTCTGGGTCAGGTCGAAGGTGGCGCTGGCCGGGCAATGGTTGAAGTCGATCGACACCAGCTTCTCCTCGGTGACGTTCAGAACGCCCTTGAGATAGCCCTTCGAGGCCTTGACCATCGCCTTGTTGATGGCTTCCACAGTGGCGGGCTTTTCGGAAATGAAGGTCAGATCGATCATCGAGACGTTGGGGGTGGGGACGCGCACCGAGGTGCCGTCGAGGCGGCCCTTCAACTCGGGCAATACCAGACCGATGGCCTTGGCCGCACCCGTCGAGGTGGGGATCATCGACAGCGAGGCGGCCCTGGCGCGGCGCAGATCCTTGTGCAGGGTATCCACCGTATTCTGATCGCCCGTGAAAGCGTGAATGGTGGTCATGAAGCCTTGCTTGATGCCCACGGTCTTGTGCAGAACGTCGGCCACCGGCGCCAAACAGTTGGTGGTGCATGAGGCGTTGGAGACGACCTTATGCTCCTTCTTCAGGCTGGCATGGTTGATGCCGTAAACGATGGTGGCGTCGGCATTGTCGCAAGGGGCCGAGACCAGAACGCGCTTGGCGCCCGAATCGAGATGGACGGCGGCCTTGTCGCGCTTGGTGAAAATGCCCGTGCATTCCATCACCACATCGACGTCCAGCGCCTTCCAGGGCAGCTTGGTGGGATCGCGCTCGGCCATCACCTTGATCGAGCTGGAGCCGATCTTCATGACGTCGCCCTTGACGGAGACGGCGCCGGGGAAGGTGCCATGGACCGAATCGTGCTTGAGCAGATGGGCGTTCGCTTCGGGCGAACCCAAATCGTTAATGCCAACCACCACGATGTCTTTGCGCTTGTTTTCGGCCAAAGACCGCAAGACCAAACGGCCGATGCGGCCAAAGCCGTTGATCGCGACGCGAACTGCCATGGGAAACCTCCGAGGGGGAAGAAAAAACCTAAAAAGCTGATGGTTGTTTTTTCGCACAACTCATGCATCAAATCCAGAAGGAAGAAGAAGATTCTGTAAGGTTTTTAGCGATGCTGCGGCGCACAAGGCGTCTCGGGACAAGGGCTTAGCCCCATCATATCATTCAATCCTAATGTAATATGCCTCTCTCGCCGGTCGATTGGCGTCCCAAGCGGGCGGCACCGCTCTTGCATGACTCGCAGCTCTTGGAGAAGGAGGACGACAGATGATCGGCGCAATCGAGACGGCAAAAACCCTGACCGGCGGGCTGGAAAATCTGGGCAAGGACAAGACATCGGCTGGCGCATTCGACGCCGCGATGGCCGCCGCCCAGAAGAGCGAACGGGCCGAGGAGGCCAGAAAGAGCGAGTTGCAATCCATCCGCGACAAGGGATTTCGCGGTTGGGTGGGCGAGATGCAGATCGAGAAGCTGAAGGCCGAACTTCGCGAAAAAGTGATGCAGGCCATGGGCTTGACCGAAGAAGACCTAGCCCAGATGGCCCCAGCCATCCAGCAGATCCTGGAGCAGAAGATAAAGGAGGAGCTGGAGCGTCAGTTGGAAGAAGAGATGCGCCAGCAGCAGGCTGGAAAGAGTGTTCAGGGGAATCGGGCTGCTTTGGACGGCGCCATGAACGGGCAGGATGGCAGCGGCACAGCGGCCCGGCAGGTCCAGGCCCCGCAACCTGCCCCCCGGCAGAATTCTCCTCAGCAAAAAGATGAAAACGGCAAAACTTGCCCGGTGATCCCCGCGCTGGCATGGCCGGGTTTAACCCCGGGCGCCTTGTTTTAAGCTATTTCGCCTGGCAAGCCACCGGCCAGATGGATTTCGAGCCGTTGGCGACGCGCTTTCCATCCACGGTCATGACCGAGACGGGAAGGCGCTTTTGCGACTCGGGAAGGCTGAACAGCAGGCGATTGTCGGCCAGTTTGGGGCCGTAAAGCCCCATCGGGTCCAAATAGCTGATGGTTTGCGGGCGCAAGATCGGACCCGTAGTGGTGAAGTCGGGGCCTGAGCTAGTCAGCAAGTTGATATGCAGATGCGTATAGCCGCCCAAGCCGTAATGGCCGCCGGTGGTGCCGGTATTGCCTGCCAATCCGACGGTTTGCCCCTGGCTGATCCTGTCGCCGGGGCGCAAGGGGCTGGGTTCGTTCAGATGCTGATACTTGGCAAAAACATAGGCGGGCAGTCCGGTCGCTTCGGGCGCAAAGCGAATCCAGATGAAATTGCCGACTAAGCGCCCCGCAGTGCCTGCATGCGCCACCTCGCCGTCAGCGACGGCCAAAAGCGGCGTTCCCGTATCCAGCGTAATGTCCATGCCGTTGTGCAGGCCGCCGAAATCATTCTTGCGCGGACTGCCGTCATAGCGGGTCGGCGAGCCGAAGGGTGAAGACACGCCTGGGCAGTCGATGTCCTCGGGGAAGGCGGGGGAAAGGCCGGTGGCGAACAGGCCGCGCTGTGTAAGATCGGCTTCCCCTTCCTGGGCCTCGCCCGGCATGCGGCCTTTCTGTGCGGCTGCCTCCTGGTTGGCAAGGAAGGTCAAGGCCAAAGCCAGGGCGGTCAGGGCCAGAAGCCGCTTCATGGCCAGCCCTTTTCCCGGATGCGCTGAGCCAAGGGGGAAAATTCTGCATGAATGGCTTCGTACAGGGGGCGCTTGAAGCCAACGATCAGATGCGGCAGTTCGTCGAAGTTCGCCCAGCGCCAGCGCACGAATTCGATTTCGTCGGGATGCGAGTCCAGTTTTATGTCGCCGTCTTGTCCCAAAAAGCGCAACGCGAACCATTTCTGTTTCTGGCCGCGATACTTGCCCTTCCACACCTTGCGGCTAAGTTCAGGGGGAAGATCGTAGGCCAGCCAATCGGCCGACTCGGCCATGATCTCGGCCTTGTCGGTGCCGGTTTCCTCGCGCAGTTCGCGCAGGGCGGCGGCCTTGGGGTCTTCGCCCTTGTCGATGCCGCCCTGGGGCATTTGCCAAGCGCCCGGCGTGTCGGCCCGCATGCCGGTGAACACATGGCCCTGGCTGTTGAACAAGATCACGCCAACGCCAAGCCGGTAGGGGCGATCATCTGTTATCATGGCGTTGGCGCCTTGCTGGGGATGAGGGCTGAAACGGGAGCCAGCGCAATGCCGCGCGCCGACAAATCCTTGGCCCAGGTGGCCACGCGGTCCATGGCGAGCGGGCGGGAGGGAATCAGCACCAGGGCGCGGCCTTTTGCCTGCGCGTCATCCTCGGCCTTGCGCAGGCGGATATCGATGGCGGCGCGGAAATGCCGGTCGTCGATCATGATATTGGCCTTGGCATAGGCCAGATCCAGGGCTTCGGCCAGACGGGTCGCCGTTGGATCGCCCGACATGCCATTGTCGATGAACATCAACCCGCTTTGTTTGACGACGCGAAACATCGTATCCACCTGTTGCGAAGCGCCCAGGTAACGTTGCCCATCGACGGCCACCAAGCCACTATAGCCCTGGGTCTTGGCCAGCAGGGATTCCAGACGGCGCTGATTTTCCGAGGTCGAGAGCGAAGAAATCAGCCCCAAGGGACCGGGATCGCGCATGGGAAAGGATCGCGAATCCATCGGCAGGTCCAAAAACACTTCGTGGCCCGCGGCTCGCGAGCGTTTGACCCAATCGTCGAGCTTCAGGCTGTAGGGCGAGAAGGACAGGGCGACCTCGGGCGGCATGCGGGCGATGCCTGCTTCTCCGGCCTCCTTGATCAGCCCCAGATCGAACACGACAATGGCGATGCGCGGCCGCTTGTCGGCCAAATCGAACGGGCGGGCATAGGCTTTCCAGGATTCGCGCCCGTCCGGGGCGACGACGGGAATGCTTCCTGCGTCTGTCTTCTTAAGCAACGCCGATTGCGGCGCTTCGGGCATCAGAACTGGCTGGGCGGGCGGCGCGATGGCTGGAAGTTCAGCATATTTGGGCACCGACATTTGTCCCGAATTGGCGGGCAATTTGGGTTCGCCGGTGACCGGACTTAGCGATGTCAGTTTGGCGCCCTGGCTATCTTTCAAGGAAGGAGGGGTGAAATCCGGGCGGGCGGGGGGGGCGCTTGCCGGGGCAGGCATTCCGGGCAAGGCGGGGGTGCCTGCGCTTGGCGACTCGGGAGGCGGCGCAGGCGCGCCCGCCGTTTGAGCCGATGGCTGGGGAGGCGGGGTTTCGCCAGTCGGCGGCGAAGGGGCGCTCCCCGGCGGCTCCGCTGACTGTGGCACAGAGGGCTGGGGCTGGCCAGCAGGCACGCCCTCTTGTCCGGGCGGCGGCGAGGGGCTTAGAAGCGATGCGCCAGGACCGGCCCTGGGCGGCATGGGCAGGCTGATGCTGGGGGTGTTGTCCGAGGACTGAGCCGTTTCCTTGGCCGGGCTTTTCATCAGCCAGACGCCCAGTCCAATCAGAAAGCCCAGACCCAGAACCCCAAGGCCTGCGAAAAGGGCTGTGCGCCTTTTTTCGGGGACATGTTCCGCTTCGAACTCGAAAGCGGGGGGCATCTCGACATGATCGCCGTCCTGGCCTTCGGCATGCGCGGTCAAATGGTCCGTCACATGATGGAATTCTTCTTCCACTTTGTCGGCCAAGGGGGCCAGCTTGGCGCGCAACGGCCCCAGAAGCGCTCCCAGCTTGGTTCCCACGGGGCCAAGCAGCGTTGATAGCTTCGAGAAAAGAGGCTTCAGTTTCGAGAAAAGCGGAGCCAGCTTAGAAAAAGGTGATGCTAGTTTCGAAAACAGCCCAGCCGGGCTGGGCAGCCGGGACGTCAGCCCGCCCGCCAGTCCCGAAATGCGCAAGCCAATTCCTGAAAAGCTAGGTAGCTTCAGGAGACTGCCCTCCCCTTGGACTTATTTGCCGCGCAGGAATTCAAGCGCCCGCTTAAGCTGCACGTCTTCCTCGTCCTCGCCGTCCTTGGCGCCCGGCGCCGCGTCTTTTGCGGGCTTGGCCTTGTTGGTCGGGGCTTGCTGCTTCTGGGCGGGTTTGACGGGCGTCTGCGCCTCGTTGGCCGTGTCATTCTTGAGCGCGTGCGGAAGGCTGGCCTCGCCCCGTTTGGCGTCGCTTTGCATGGCCAGATCGCGGGCCGTCTTGACCTCGATGTCGGGTTCGATCCCCACCTGCTGAATCGAGCGGCCAGAAGGCGTGTAGTATTTCGCCGTGGTCAGCTTGATGGCGCCGTAGCCCGGCAGCGGGATGATGGTCTGAACGCTGCCCTTGCCGAAACTTTTGGTGCCGATCAGGGTGGCGCGCTTGTGGTCTTGCAACGCACCGGCCACGATCTCGCTAGCCGAGGCCGAACCTTCGTTGATCAGCACGGCCAGCGGCGCGCCGCCGGTGATGTCGCCTTTGCGGGCGTTGAAGCGCTGGGTTTCCTCGGGCTTGCGCGAACGGGTCGAAACGATCTCGCCCTGATCGAGGAAATCGTCGGAAACCGCCACCGCCTGATCCAGAAGGCCGCCAGGATTGTTGCGCAGATCGATGACGAAACCTTTGGGGTTATGGCCCAGCTTGGCCTTGGCGTCGGTCACGGCCTTCTTGAGCGCACTGTTGGTCTGTTCGTTGAACGAAGTGATGCGCAAGACGCCGATGTCACCTTCCATCTTCAGGCGCACCGGTTGAATCTTGATCACGGCCCGCATCAGCGTCAGGTCGAAGGGGTCCTTGCCCACCCGGCGAATCGTCAGCTTGATCGGCGTGTTGGGCGCGCCGCGCATGCGCTCGACCGCTTCGTTGAGCGACAGGCCCATCACCGACTCGCCATCGAGGTGGGTAATGAAGTCGCCGGGCCGGACCCCCGCCTTGTGGGCTGGCGTATCGTCGATGGGCGAAACCACCTTGATCCAGCCGCCTTCCATGGTCACTTCAATGCCGAGGCCTCCGAATTCGCCCCTGGTCTGGACCTGCATGTCCTTGAAGGTCTTGGCGTTCAGATAAGCCGAATGGGGGTCCAGGGCTTGCAACATGCCGTTCAGTCCCTGTTCGATCAGTTCCTGATCGCCCACCGGTTCGACATATTCCGAACGCACGCGCTCGAAAACGTCGCCGAACAGGTTGAGCAGCCGGTAGGTGTCGGCCTGGTTCTTTTCCTGGGCGAAGGCCGGAGCTGCCATCAGAGCTATGACGGCGCTGGCGATCCATGCTGTGCGATTCATCCGCTGACCTTGTCCTTCAAAGCCGCAAGCCACGGCGAGGGATTCACCGGCTGGCCGTTTCGGCGCAACTCGACATACAACACTGCTTTGGCGGCGGTCTCCCCCATCTGTCCGATGGGTTCTCCGGCGACCACCGTCTGACCGGCCGCGCCGTCGATACGGCCCAGACCGGCAATCAGGGTAAGATAGCCTTCTCCGTGCTCGATGATCAAGAGACGCCCATAAGAGCGGAAAGTTCCCGCATAAGCGATCTGTCCCTCATAGGGTGCGACCACCTGGGCGCCGGGTCTGGTCTCGATGCTGATCCCCTTCGAGGGCGCCCCCAGGTCGTTGGCCTCGCCGTACTGGGTAACGATCACGCCGCGGGCGGGCAGGGGAATCTGCCCCTTGGCCTGGCTGAAGGGTCTGGCGGGGCCTTCGTAATGGGACATGGCCTGCTGGGATTCTCCCTTGGACCCGCTTTTGGGGGGCTGCTTCAGCTTGGCCCTTGCCTCGCGTTCGCGGGCCGCCGCTTCGGCCCTGGCCCGGCGCTCATCCTCGATTCGCTGCAACAATTCCTTGAGATCGGCGGCTTCCGAGGCCAGCTTGGCCACCCGTTTCTCGGCCTGCTCGCGCTCCTCGCTGGTGTGCGCCATCACATCGGACTTGCGGCGCATCAGCCCATCCAGGCGCTTTTGCTCGTCTTCCAGGCGCGCCAGGGCCTGCGAGCGATGCTCGCGCTGTTTGGCGATGTCGGCCCGCACCTGGGCCAGCCCTTCAAGCTCGCGCCGGATATTGGCGGCTTCCAGTTCGATCTGGGGGACGGCGGAACGCAAAAGGATGGCGCTGCGCACGGCGTCGGCCGGTTGCGTCGGCTGGGCGATCAAGGATTCGGTGGGACGCCAAGCCATGCGTTCCAGCGCCATCAGGACATTGCCCATCTGGCCGCGCTTGCGCTCCAGGCTGCTGCTCATCGCCGCGTCCCTGGCCCTCAACTTGCCCAGGCGCGCTTCCAGAAGGGTCAGCGTTTCTTCCTGTTCCTGGGCCGATTTGGCGGCGCCGACCAAGCCTGCCTTCAAATGTTCCAGCTCGTCGGCCAGGGCTTTTTGCCTGCGGGACAGGTCTTCTTGCTCTTGGCGGCCCTTTTCCAGCTCCTTCTCGATGGTTTTCAATTGCCGGTCTGGCGATACGGGCTTTAGCTGCTTTTCCGCCGCCTGCACGGCCCCGCCCGCCGTTCCAAGCGCCAGCAAGACCAGAAGCAGGGAGAAGAAATTAGGCGGCATCGAGCAGCGATCGCCCCGTCATCTCGCAAGGTTGCGGCAAATTCATCAGGGCCAGCAAGGTGGGCGCTACGTCAGCCAGGCGCCCATGTCGAAGGCCTATCCCCTTGGGGCCATTGATCAGGATGGCCTGCACCGGTCCCACCGTGTGGGCGGTATAGGGCTGTCCGTTCGTTTGGTCCTTCATCAGTTCCAGATTGCCGTGGTCGGCAGTCAGCAGCATCACGCCGCCAGCCTTCTTGACCGACGCTTCCAGACGGGCCAGACAGGCATCGACCGTTTCGGCGGCCTTGATGGCGGCGGCAAGAATGCCGGTGTGCCCCACCATGTCGCCATTGGCGAAATTCACCACCACCAAGTCGAAGCGGCCGGAATCGATGGCGTCCACAAGTTTGTTGCACACCTCGAGGGCCGACATTTCGGGCTGCAGATCGTAGGTCGCCACCTTGGGCGAGGGAACCAGGATGCGCTCTTCGCCCGCGAAGACGCGCTCCTCGCCGCCGTTGAAGAAGAAGGTGACATGGGCGTATTTCTCGGTTTCGGCGATGCGCAACTGCTTCATGCCGGCCTTTGAAATCACTTCGCCCAGAATGTTGGTTAGCGCCTCGGCGGGAAACATGGTTTGCATCCACGCATTGTGGCGGGTCGAATATTCGGTCATACCCAGCTTGGCCGCGAAATTGACGGTCTTCTTGCGGGCAAAGCCCGAGAAATCGGGATCGAGCAGGGCTTCCAGAATCTCGCGCGCCCGATCGGCCCGGAAATTGGCCATCAACAGGCCGTCGCCATCTTGCATGCCCGCATAACCGGCCACCACGCAGGGCTTGACGAATTCGTCGTTCTCTCCCTTGGCGTAGGATTGCGCGATGGCGCTGAGGCCATCCGGAGCGCCGACGCCTTGCCCCAGCACCAGAGCGTCATAGGCCAGTTGCACGCGGTCCCATCGCTTGTCGCGATCCATGGCGAAATAGCGGCCGGAAACCACACCGATGCTTGCCTTGGTTTCCCGGATGTCGTCTTGGAACTTGGCCAGATAATCCTTGGCACTTTGCGGCGGCGTGTCGCGCCCATCTAGAAAAGCGTGCACGACCACCTGAACGCCCTTGGCGGACGCCGCCTTGACCAATGCCGCCATATGGTCTTGATGCGAATGGACGCCGCCGGGGCTCATCAATCCCATGATATGCAACTTGCCGCCGCTGGCTTTCAGGGCCTCAATCGCCTGGATGAAGGCGGGAAGGTTGGCGATGCTGCCATCGGCCACTGCCCGGTCGATGCGCGGCAGTTCCTGCATCACCACGCGCCCAGCCCCCAGATTCGTATGACCCACTTCCGAATTGCCCATCTGGCCGTCGGGCAGGCCGACTTCCAAACCCGACGTTTCCACCAACGCATGCGGGTTGGCGGCCAGCAGGCGATCCCAGTTTGGGGTATTGGCCAGCGCGATGGCGTTGTCTGCACTTTCGGCGCGCCAGCCCCAGCCGTCCAGAATGCACAGGACGACGGGACGGGGGCGGCTGGCGCTGACGGTCATGATCATTTTCCTGAATGGTCGGTTCGCTTGAATATTAAGGCATTCGGCGGGGCATTTCCAACCTATCCGCGATGATAAGGATGCCCGCTATTGATGCTGAAGGCTCGCCACAACTGTTCGGCCAGCATGGTGCGGACCAGAAGATGCGGCCAGACCATGGCACCGAGGGAAAGTTTGGCTTCAGCGCGGGCCAGAACCGTTTCGTCAAGGCCATCGGCGCCGCCGACGACAAAGGCAAGGTCGCGCCCTAGTTCCTGCCAGCGGGCCAGCTTACCCGCCAGCCCTTCGCTGGACAGGGCCTCGCCCTTGGGATCGAGAGCCACCGCGAAGGCGTTCTTGGGCAGCTTGGCCAGCAGCAGCTGCGCTTCCTTCGCCTTGCGCTCGGCGCCCGAAATCGGGCGTTTCTCCTCGACCTCGGTCACCTCCAGCGGCCAGGGCAGCCGTTTGGCGTAATGCTCGAACAAGACTTGTTCGGGGCTGCCTTTGGCCTTTCCCACCGCCAGAATCAGAAAGCGCATCAGCCCTTCTTCTTGGGGGATGGCTTTTTGGCGGCGGGCTTTTTGACGGCAGGTTTCTTGGCGGGTGCCGCCTTTTTGGCCGCAGGTTTCTTTGCGGGCGTTGCCTTTTTCACAGAAGCCGCCTTTTTGCCTGCCGCGACTTTTTTGGCGGCGGGCTTTTTGGCTTCTACCGTCTTGCTGGGCGTCTTCTTCGCAGCGGGCTTTTTGGCCGGAGCCGCTTTTTTGGCGGGAGCCGGTTTCTTCGCCGCCGGTTTTCCTGTTGCCGGCTTCCTGGCTGCCGGCTTCCTGGCCGCCGGTTTCCTGGCCGGGGCTTCTTCGGCCGGGGCCGCTTCAGGGGTCGCGTCCGGCGCGGCTGGCTTGGCCTTGGGGCTGGCCTTCGTCTTGGATTCGGCCAGGGACCACATGCCTTCCAGGTCATAGAAGCTGCGGACTTCGGGGCGGAACAGATGCACCACCACATCGCCGCCATCCACGGCCACCCAATCGGCCTGCGGCAGGCCTTCGTCGCGGGGCTTGATGCCGATCGTCTTCAGCTTCTCGCTGACATGGGCGGCCATCGAGGCGACATGGCGGGCCGAGGTGCCGGAAGCGATCACCATCCAATCGGCGATGCTGGAACGTCCGGTGATGTCGATGGCGACGACGTCGACGGCCTTGTTGTCGTCGAGCGTGGCCAGGACAAGGGTCAGAGCCTGCGGCTTTTCGGATTTCGACGTTTTAGCCGGGGTCCGGGGCTTGGCGACGGCGGCGGATTTCGCGGCCGGTTTCTTGGCGGGAGCCTTCTTGGCTTGCGCTTTCTTCGGGGCGGTGGGAATGGCGGGTCTCCTTAACCTTGTGACTGACAGGCGCGAATTCGGCTGGCCGAGGCGGGATGTTCCTTAAGCCAAAGGAAGCTCCAGGCGGGCGGTGACGTCTTGACCAGTCTGCGCGGTGGGGTGCGGAAGCGCTCAAATCGTTTGGCCGCCTTGCCCGCCAGCGCTGGCAAAGAATAAGCCGGGCGGGCCATCACCGCAACGGGCAGCAAGCCCATCAGGCGGGTCCAGCCCCGCCAGCGCGGCAATTGGGCCAGATTATCCGCTCCGATCAGCCAGATGAAGCGCAGGCCGGGCAGTCTTTTTTGCAAAATGGCCACCGTGTCGGCGGTATAGCGCGTGCCCAGCCGGGACTCGACGTCGCTGATCTGGATGAAGGGAATGGTGGCAGTCAGCGTTTTAGCTTGGTCCATCCGGGTTCTGAAAGGGGCCATGCCGCTGACGGGCTTTAAAGGATTCTGGGGCGAGACCAGCCACCAGACCTCGTCCAGCCCCAGGGCTTGCTTTGCCATGCGGCTGACATGCACATGCCCTTCATGGGCCGGGTTGAACGAACCGCCCAGCAGGCCGACGCTGCGCTTGCGCTGATCGCCCGACCTGGGCAAGGGGGCTTTCCACATCAGCCGGGCCACATCAGCCGGGACGAACCTGGCCCGACCCCAGGACCCGGTATTTGTAGGTGGTCAATTGCTCGACGCCGACCGGCCCCCGGGCATGCAGCTTGCCGGTGGCGATGCCGATCTCGGCGCCCATGCCGAATTCGCCGCCATCGGCGAACTGGGTCGAGGCGTTGTGCAAAACGATGGCCGAATTGACCTCGTTCAGGAACTTCTCGGCCCTGGCCGCGTCATTGGTGACGATACTGTCGGTATGCTGCGAGCCATGCCGGTTGATGAAGGCGATGGCCTCGTCCAGCCCATCGACGACGCGAGCTGAAATGATGGCGTCCAGATATTCCGTGTTCCAATCCTCGTCCTGGGCCGCCACTACGCGCGCATCGACGGCGCGCACGCTTTCGTCGCCGCGCACTTCGCAGCCCGCGTCCAGAAGGTCGCGGATGATGGGGGCCAGATGCGTGGCCGCCCCGGCCCGGTCGATCAGCAGGGTTTCGGTGGCCCCGCAAATGCCGGTACGCCGCATCTTGGCGTTCAGCACGATCCGGCGCGCCATTTCCAGATCAGCCATGCCATCGACATAGGTGTGGCACAAGCCTTCCAGATGCTGGAACAGGGGAATGCGGCTCTCATTGATCACTCGCTCGATCAGCGACTTGCCGCCCCGAGGCACAATGACGTCGATATATCGGGTCATGGTCAGCATGTGCCCGACGGCGGCGCGGTCGGCGACCGGCACCATCTGAAGCGCTTCTTGGGGAAGACCCGCTTGACGCAGTCCGGCTTGCAGGCAATCCATGATGGCGCCCGATGAATTGATGCTTTCCGAGCCGCCGCGCAGGATGGCCGCGTTGCCCGATTTCAGGCACAGCCCGCCCGCATCCGCGGTGACGTTGGGGCGCGATTCGTAAATGATGCCGATGACGCCCAGGGGAACCCGCACGCGCTGGATCAGCAGCCCGTTGGGCCTAGTCCATTCGGCCATGGTTTCGCCCACGGGGTCGGCTAGATCGGCCACTTCCTCCAGGCCCTTGGCCATGGCTTCGACGCGTTTGTCGTCCAGCTTCAGGCGGTCCAGCAAAGCGCCCGACAGTCCCTTGGCCTTGGCGCTCGCCATATCGAGCGCATTGGCCGCCATGATGGATTGGGCGTTTTTGCGAAGCTCCGCTGCACCGCCCAGCAGGGCGGCGTCCTTGGCTTGCCGCTTGGCTTGTGCCAGCAGCGTAGACGCTTGGCGGGCCTTCTGGCCGATGCCATTCATCAATGCCTGGATATCAGAAGTCGATGACGTCACGTTGCTTGTCCCAAAAATCTGTCTGTCTGGATCATAAACTTATACCAGCTTGCAGAATGAACAACCGATTTCGTGGTGGCTATTCGCCATGGCCGGGCAGGCAGGTCGCGACGGGCGATGTGGTTCATCGTCCGAGCGGCCTAACGAACCCGGCGTGACGAATAGCCCCACCGCAGGCCGGGCGCTTTATCGCGGGCAATGCGTTGCGGACCGCTTCCTGTGAACCACACAGCCGCGCGCTCCGCGCCTGTTGCCCACGAAAAATCGCTCCGGCGAAATGGGTTGTTTATTCTGCAAACTGGTATTAGGTCGGCTTCCTGTCATGGGAAACCCATGATTCGGTTCAGGCGGTTTTGCTCATCTGGGGACAGGGCGTTCCACCAGGCGGCGGCGGCTTGCGACTGGCGACCATCTTTGGCGCCGTCGGGCGGCGGTTCGCCGACGGCCAGGAAGTGCTGCGTATATTGGGTGGTGAAGGCGACGCTGCGTTGCGCCGAAATGGCGGTCTTGAAGCCGTGCGCCATCAGCATCTGCCAGAAGATGCGGTCGCAGATGGGGGCCAATGGCTTGGGAATGGCCGCCCACAGGGGCGCCATGTCCATTGCCTTGCCGGTCAGCATCAAACAACTGGTGTCGGCATAGTGAAGGCCGTCGCCCTGTTCGCGAAAGCCTTCAATTTCGGAGCCGTCGGCGCGGTGGAAGCTGCGCCCGGCCACCAGGACCGAAGCGTCCGTTTTGCCATGCAGGCGAACCAGCGTTTCCACATGCCTTGCCTGATACCAGTTGTCGGCGTCCAGGAAGGCCAGCGCTTCGAATCCCTGCGACAGCGCAAGGTCGGCGCCGATGCCGCGCGGCGTATCGCCATTGTCGTCGTGGGATCGCTCCAGCTTCAAATGGATCACATCGGGCCGACATTCGGCCAATGGATTGGGAAAACCGTCGGCGACCAGAATATGCGTGCAGGGATGGGTTTGGTTCGCAACGCTGTCCAGGCAGCGGGCAAGAACGAGATCGGACTCGCGGTAATAGGGCGTGACGACCGCGACGCGCAAAACGCTCAGGTCTTGGCGGCAAACCCCGGCGGGGCTTGCGGGGCCGGATCCTTGTTGATGCCGTAGATGCCGCGCTGGTTGGGGATGGGCTTGAACTTGTCGGAAATGCCCAGCACCGTCTCGGCGCCACCCAGATACAAGAAGCCGTCGTCGGGCATCAGGCCGGCGATATTGCCCAACACGCGGGTTTTGGTCGGCTGATCGAAATAGATCAGCACGTTGCGGCAGAACACCACGTCGAACTGTCCCAGGGCCTTCAGGTCGGTCAGCAGATTCCATTCGCGGTACTGGACCATGGCGCGGATGGCGGCGTCGATCTGCCACACTTCGTCTTTCTTCTTGAAGTATTTGACCAGCAGCGTGATAGGCAGGCCTCTTTGCACTTCGAATTGCGAATAAACGCCCGCCTTGGCCTTCTCCAGCATTTCGGTCGAAATGTCGGTGCCGACGATGTCGATCTTCCAGCCCGCCAGCTTGGATTGCTCTTCCTTCAAGATCATGGCCAGCGAATAGGGTTCCTGGCCCGAAGACGAGGCGGCGCACCAGATGCGGAAACTTTTCTTGGCCGCCCGCACCTTCAGGATGTGGGGCAGAACCATGTCCTTGAACTGGTCGAACGGCTTGGAATCGCGAAAGAAGAACGACTCGTTGGTCGTCATCGCCTCGGTGATTTCGCGGCCCAAGGCCTCGTCGCGGCTGGCCCTGACCGTGCCGATCAACTCGTCCAGACCCTTCAAGCCCCTTTTGCGGGCGATGGGCATCAGACGACTTTCCAGCAGATAAGACTTGTCGCTGGTCAGCACCAGTCCCGACCGGTCCTTGATGAATTTCGCGATGAAGTCGAAATCTTCGGGCTTCATGGCCGCTACCTACGCTGCGAAACTTTGAGGATGTAAGGCGCCACTTCCGGCAGCGGCAGAACGGCCGAGCAAATGCCCGCCGTGGCCACTGCGCCCGGCATGCCCCACACCACGCTGGTGGCTTCGTCCTGGGCGATCATCGTCGCTCCGCCTTGCACCAGAATTTGGCCGCCCTTCATGCCGTCTTGGCCCATGCCGGTCAGCACGACGGCCAGCACGCGCTTGCCATAGGCCTGCGCGATGCTGCGAAACATCGGATCGACGGCCGGGCGGCAGAAATTCTCGGGCGGATTCTTGTTGAGGCGAATGACCTTGTTGGTTCCCTGGACCTCGACCACCATATGAAAGTCGCCGGGCGCGATATAAACGCGTCCGCCCTGGATCACTTCTCCGTCCTTGCCTTCCGCGGCGTTCCAACCCGACAGGCGGGTGATGTGCTCGGCCAGAATGGTGGTGAAGGTGGCGGGCATATGCTGGGTGATCAGGATCGGCTGGCGGATGGGGGCGCCCTTCAATGCGCCCAGCACCGCGAACAAGGCCTGCGGGCCGCCGGTCGAACTGCCGATGGCGATCAGATCGATGGAATCGGTGCCTGCCGGGCGCAAGGTGACTGCGCCTGAATACAAGGGAACCGAGGGCCTGGCGGCCACCGGTCCGGCCGGAACCTTGGCGCGCTCGGGAAAACCGCCCGGAGGTGCGGCGCGCTTGGGTTTGCGACGCCTTGCCTGGCCCCAAACCTTGACCTTTTCGATCAGTTCGCTTTTAAACTGTCCGGCGCCCAGATCCTTCGATGAGGTGGGCTTGGGCACATAGTCGGCGGCGCCGCTCTCCATGGCCTTCAAGGTCACTTCGGCGTTTTTGTGGGTCAGGGTCGAGGCCATGATGACCTGGATGTCGGGGTCTTTTTTCAGCAACAGCGGAAGCGCCGTCAGCCCGTCCATGACCGGCATTTCAATATCGAGTACGATGACTTCGACGTCATAGCGCTCCAGCGCGTTCAAGGCCATTTGGCCGTTGCCAACCGAGGAGACGACCTGGATAGCCTTGTCTTCTTCCAGCATCTTGGTGACGATGCCGCGCACAACGGCGGAATCATCGACGACCATTACCCGGAAGGGGTCTGTTACATTGGCCTGAGGCGGGCGCGCCACCCCGGTTTCGATACTCATTGCTACTATCTCACCCCATACCCTTTACAGCAATCCGACCTGCGAGAACTTGGCTTGCAGAATCTCGCTGTCAAAGGGCTTCATGATGTACTCGTTGGCGCCTGCCAAAATCGCCTCTTGTATATGCTCGATGTCGTTTTCGGTGGTGCAGAACACCACCTTCGGCCCATCGCCGCCGGGCAGCTTGCGCAATTCCCGCAGAAACTCGATGCCGCTCATGACCGGCATGTTCCAGTCAAGCAACACGGCGTCGGGAAGCCTTTTCTGACACAACTCGAGAGCGGCCTTGCCGTCGGCGGCCTCGTCCACTTCGAACGTAAGTTCCTGCAAAATCTTCCGGGCCACCATGCGGATGACCTTTGAATCATCGACCACGAGACAGAGTTTCATGTTGTTTCAGAGCCTTCGCTTCGATTCTGCTGTTTCGGATGTTCCCAAATGCAACGGTTGATCACTAGCTTTCCGAGCGGCCCAGGTCAAGCAGCCGCTGAACGTCGAGCACCACCAGGAGCTTGCCGTCCAGGCGGTAGATGCCTGTCGAGAACTCGCGCCAGAGGGCGTCAAGGGTAGGTGGGTTGCGTTCGAAAGAGGCGGAACGCAGGCTTAGAACCTCGCCCACCGAATCGATGAGCAGGCTGTACAACTCGCCATTCATATCGACCACGACGCTCATGCCGGGCTTGGTGACGCCTTCGCGATCCTTCAACCCCAGGCGCCTGCGCACGTCGATGGCGGTCACGATGCGACCGCGCAGGTTCAGCGATCCCGCCACTTCGCGGGGAGCCAGGGGGATGCGGGTCACTTTCTGCGGACCCAGAACGTCTTGAACGGTCAGCACGGGGATGCCGAACATCTGCCCGTCGATGAACATGGTGACGTAGTCTTGGGTTTCCGCCGAGACTTCGGCAAGCGAGCGCTTGCCTGCGGGAACGAGCTGGTTCATGCCGCGCCTCCAAGGGTGACGATCTGGTTCAATGTTTCAAGAAGCGCATCGCGGTCGAACTTGGCGACATAGTCGTTGAAGCCCACCTTGCGTCCGCGCTCGAAGTCCTTCTCGGTGGCGTGCGAGGACAGGGCGATCATCGGGATCGTCATCCAGCGCGCATCGCCGCGCACGGCTTCAGCGAATTGGAAGCCATTCAGGCCCGGCATCTCAATGTCGCTGATGATGGCGTCGAACGTGTAGCCCTGCTCGCGCAGTTGCAAAGCCTTATCGACCGCCTCAACCGCCGTCACCTCGAAGCCCGCCACGGAAAGCAGCGGCGTCAGCAGGTTGCGGAAGAACAGGCTGTCGTCCACCAGCAGAATGCGCTTGCTGGCCCCTTCCTCGCCGAAGGCCGAGGTTTCCTTGGCCACGCCGAACCAGTCGCCGAAGGCCTGGGTCAGATAGAAACCGGCGTCGATCACGTCGGTCGCCCGGCCCGCGATCACGGCGGTGCCGATCAGGCCGGGCTGAGCCACGGTGATCTCGACCTTCAAGACGTCTTCCACGATATCGACGATTTCATCGACCACGAGGCCCATCGAACGTTCGTGATCCGAGAAGACCAGAACCGCCTGGCGTCCCTCGGTCTGCAACTGGCAGCGCTCGTTGACCATGATCAGCGGCATCAGATGGCCGCGATACTGGACCACCGGCTTGCCGTGCGATTGTTCGACGGCGCCAACGTCGATTTCTTCCAGGCGGGCCACCAGGGCCAGCGGCACGGCCTTGAGATCCTCGCCGCCCGCGCGGAAGACCAGCAGCGAGGTCTTTTCCTCGCCGTGCATGTCCTTGAGATGCGCCTGTTCGGCGGCCTGCGAACTGCCCGCCATGGCGCCCGTGGCGGCGGCGATGCCGTTGGGGTCCAGAATCATGATCACCGAACCGTCGCCCAGAATGGTGTTGCCCGAGAACATGGTGATGTTGCGCAGGATGGGTGCCACCGGCTTGACCACGATTTCTTCGGTGTCGAAGACGCGGTCCACGACGATGCCGAAGGAATAGGTGCCGACCTGCGCCACCACGATGAAGGTTTCCTCGAGTTTCTCGTCATCGGGCTTGCCCAGCTTGAGCAGCGTCTTTAGCGACACCAGCGGCAGCAGGCGATCGCGCAGGCGCAGCACCGGCGCGTTGTTGATCATTTCGATGGCGTTTTCGCTGGTGCCGGTGGTGCGCACCAGTTCCAGAACGCTGATCTGCGGAATGGCGAAACGCTCGCCGCCGCATTCGACGATCAGCGCCGAGACGATGGCCAAGGTCAGCGGAATCTTGATGGTGAAGTTGGTGCCCTTGCCCTCGACGGACTTTAACTCGATGGTGCCGCCGATCTTTTCGATGTTGGTGCGCACCACGTCCATGCCGACGCCGCGGCCAGACACGCTGGTCACCTTTTCGGCGGTCGAGAAACCGGCCTTGAAGATGTACTGCTGAATCTGCTGGTCGGACATGCTGTCCAACTCGGCTTCGGAAGCCAAGCCGTTCTGCACGATCTTGGTGCGGATGCGGCCCATATTCAGGCCGCGCCCGTCGTCATTGATCTCGATGATGATGTGGCCGCCTTCGTGATAGGCGTTCAGCACGATCTTGCCCAGTTCGGGCTTGCCCGCCTTTTTGCGGTCCTCGGTGCCTTCCAGGCCGTGGTCGGCCGAGTTGCGCACCATGTGGGTCAGCGGGTCCTTGATCAACTCCAGCACTTGGCGATCAAGTTCGGTTTCGGCGCCGATCATCTGCAAATCGATCTTCTTGCCGGTTTCCACCGACAGATCGCGCACGATGCGGGGCAGCTTGGCCCAGGCATTGCCGATAGGCTGCATGCGGGTCTTCATCACGCCTTCCTGAAGGTCGGTCGTGATGTGGGACAGGCGCTGCAAGGGTGCCGAGAATTCGGAATCGTCCCTGCCGCGCACCATCTGCAAAAGCTGGTTGCGGGTCAGGACCAGCTCGGAGACCAGAGTCATCAGGTTTTCAAGCAATTCGACATTGACGCGAATGGTCTGGGCGGCGACCGCCGATTCCTTGGCGTCGCCCGACATTGCCGGAGCCTTCGATTCCCCCTGGGTGGCGGGAAGCCCCGCAGCGCTGGCGGGCAGGCCCGCCTTGGTTTCATGCGGCTCGGACGGATGGGCGGGCTGCGACTGTTCCTGCGCCGGAGGCGGAGGAGGGGCCATATCCGCCGGGCCGGGGGTGGCGTCGAAAATGCGTTGCAGTTCCTCGTCGCTCAACTCGCCGGGCAAGGGTTCCTTCTTCGAGACCGAAGCCTGTGGCGGCGGCGGAGGCGGCGGGGGGGGCGGGGGCGCTGCGGCGGCAGCGGCTGGCGGCGCCTTGCCCTCGGCCATGGCGTTCAATTGAACGATCAGATCCTGGTCGTTGCCTTCCGGTTCGGCTTCGTGCTGTTCAAGATGCGACAGGATCAGCTTGATGCGGTCGATCGATCCCAAGATCAGGGTGACGGCCTGGGCGCCGACTTCCAACTCGCCGTCGCGGAACTTGCCCAGAACGTTTTCCGCCGAATGGGCCACCGCTTCCAGGCGGGGCAAGCCCAGGAATCCGCAGGTGCCCTTGATCGTGTGGACGAGGCGAAAGATGTTTTGGAGAATCTCGCGGTCGTTTGGATTCTGTTCCAGATTGACCAAGGCGACGTCGAGAACGGAAATGCTTTCAGACGTTTCGGTCAGAAATTCGCTTAACAGGTCATCCATGCTTATTCTCCATCAGGCGACATTCGCGGCGCAAAGCCCGGGTGAGCCCGATAATGCCAGTTCCGGCCTTTCGGACTTCTTACTTCCCCTTACTACTTTATTACCATGCAAAAGAGTCCGAACGGAAGCCCTCCATTCGGCTAACCGGCCTGTTTTTCAGGAAATTATCGAAAGGCCGCCAGGACGACCCGGCCAGGGCTGGCCTGGGCGGCGATCTTCCAGCCTGCTCGTCTGGCCAATCCAATAGCTAGTAGGAGAGGGGCTGTTTTAGGGCTAGGGGCGGGGGGCGAGGTTGAGGGATTGGCTAGAACGGCTAGATCTTCGGCCAGAACCGCGCCGTTGCCCAGGGCCAGAATTTCGATTTTTCCTTGATGGACGCTGACGGCAAGATGTCCACCGCGCGGCAGGGCTTCTGCGCCCAGCAGCAATAGAAGCAGCAGAATTTTCAACCCCTCCGGCCCAGGGTCCGACCCATTAGGGCCTTCCAGACTGAAACGGGCCGGCTGCCCGGCCAGCGGGGCCAGGAAATCCTCGCAAATCCGACCGGCCTCGGCCAAATCCTTGGCTCCCCCGCCTTCCCAGCCGAAGGCGGCGCGAAAAAAGCGCAGGCGGGCAGCGACCTGACCGGCGGCGCCCGCCATCAGTGCCGTCGCTTCGCCCTGCATCGCCGGATCGTCTTCCTCCAGCAATTCCGCGCCATTGGAAACGGCGCCCACCGGGCCTGCCAGATCGTGGCACAGCCTTGCGCACAGAACTTCCGCCAGACGTATCGTATCTTCCATCAGCCCCTCTCTTGATCTTTGCCCATCAAACGGGCCAAGCTGGGCCATGTCAACCGCGCACCCATATAGACGCCCGGCGGCCATCCTGGCTCAGCCGGACTCGGCCACCGCCCAACGGCGCCTGATCGATTTCGCCCGCAGTCTGCTGGCCCAGGGCTTGCGCGTCCAGGGGTTGATCCAGGAAACCCGGCGCGAGGCGGGGCGCAAGACGGCCATGGAATTGGTCGAGATCGACAGCGGCAAGCGCTTTTCGATCAAACAGAATTTGGGCCAGTCAGCCAGTTGCCAAGTGGATGTGCAAGGCGTGGCCGACGCCACCCAATGCCTGAGGCGCGCCCTGGCGGAACGGCCCGATCTGGTGGTGGTCAACAAATTCTCGCATTTGGAAAGCGAGGGGCAGGGGCTGGCTCATGAGATGCTGGCCCTGATGGCCGAGGAAATTCCCGTCCTGACTACCGTGGCCCCCGAATACCGCGATGACTGGGAACGGTTCACCGGCGGTTTGGCGGTGGTTCTGAACGCCGAGGATGCGGCTATTCGGGCATGGTGGAGCGAAGGGCGGCCTGGGCCGTCATAAGTTCTTCTTGCGTATTGACGTTCATGAAAGGGTCCTGGCCGTTTTGCATGGAAAAGTCGGCCAATGCCCGTTTGTAGCGCCTAGCGAACTGGCCGACCTTGTGCAGCCGCTCGACGGTCAGGGCGTGGCGCAGGTCGTCGGCCAGGGCCAGCGGCCACAGCCCGATCACCGGATGATCGCGACCGCCCGACGAAGCCTGGGCCAGTTCGGCCCCCTCGCTTTGCAAGGCGCTGAGCAGTCTTTGGGCTAGATCGCGGGGGATGAAGGGGGCGTCGCAGGGGGCGCTCAGCAGCCAGCGGCAATCGGGGCAATGAGCTTTGGCCCAGTCCATGCCCGCCAAAATGCCAGCCAGCGGGCCTGGAAAGCCGGGCACGCGGTCGGGCAGCACGGGCAGTCCGTAATTGGCGAAGCGGGCCGGATCGCCATTGGCGCTGATCGCCATTCCATCCTTGGCTTGATCCTTCAGCCGCTCGACCACATGGGCGATCAGGGGCTTGCCCGCCAGATGGATCAGGGCTTTGTCGGCCCCCCCCATGCGTTTTGCTTGCCCGCCCGCCAATATCAGTCCCGCGATCATGGCGCGATGATGGCTTTCAACGCATGCCAAGACAAGCCATGTTGACGTATAGGGCGGGGAGTCCTATCAACATCCCCTCCATTTCATGAAGGCTGTCCGCCATGTCCGATTCATCCGCCCTTGCCCATAGTTCCAGCGCCTGGCCGTTTCAGGAAGCCAAGATGCTGCTCGAGGAGCGCTTGAAGGGAAAAACGCCTGAGAAAGGCTATGTGCTGTTCGAGACCGGCTATGGCCCCTCGGGCCTGCCCCATATCGGCACGTTCGGCGAAGTGGTGCGCACCACCATGGTGCGCAACGCCTTCAAGCTGTTGGCGCCGCAAATTCCCACCCGTTTGTTCGCCTTTTCCGACGATATGGACGGTTTGCGCAAAATCCCCGACAACATCCCCAACAAGGATGTCGTGGCCCCGCATCTGGGCAAGCCGCTGACCAGCATTCCCGATCCCTTCGGCACGCATGAGAGCTTCGGCCATCACAACAACGCCAGGCTGCGCGGTTTTCTCGATTCCTTTGGTTTCGACTACGAGTTCCAGTCGGCCACCGACTGGTACAAATCGGGACGCTTCGACCGCGCAGCACTTCGCGTGCTGGAATGCTATGACGACGTCATCAATGTCGTTCTGCCCACCTTGGGGCCGGAACGCCGTGAAACCTATTCGCCTTTCCTGCCAGTTTGTCCGAAGACGGGGCGGGTGCTGCAAGTGCCGGTGATCGAACGCAAGTTGGATGCGGGCACCATCGTCTATAGGGACGAGGACGGCAGCCTGAAGGAAACGCCGGTGACCGGCGGAAACTGCAAAATGCAGTGGAAGTGCGATTGGGCGATGCGCTGGTACGCGCTGGGCGTCGATTACGAAATGAGCGGCAAGGACTTGATCGATTCCGTAACGCTGTCTTCGAAAATCTGCCGCATCCTGGGCGGCCAGCCGCCCATGAATCTGACCTACGAATTGTTTTTGGACGACAAGGGCCAGAAGATTTCCAAGTCGAAAGGCAATGGCTTGGCGGTGGAAGACTGGCTGAAATACGCGCCCGAGGAAAGCCTGGCTTGGTACATGTTCCAGGCCCCCAAGCGGGCCAAGCGGCTATTCTTCGACGTCATCCCGCGTGCGGTCGATGATTATCTGTCCAGCGTCGAGAAGTTCCCGGCCCAGGAGGAAAAGGCGCGGTTGGACAATCCAGTCTGGCACATTCATGCCGGACAGCCGCCAATCAACGCCGCCCCGGTGGGATTCGCCATGTTGCTGAATTTGGTGTCGGTGGCGCATGCCGAGGACAAGGCTACCATCTGGCGCTATATCCAGCGCTACGCGCCCACGGCGTCGCCCGCAACCCACCCCATGCTGGACCGATTGGCGGGTTACGCCATCGCCTATTATGATGATTTCGTAAAGCCCGCCAAAACCTACCGCAAGGCTTCGCCCGCCGAAGCGGCAGCGCTTTCCGATCTGGCTGAGGCCCTGAAGAAATCGCCCGTCGAAGCCGAAGCCCTGCAATCGGCGGTCTACGATACCGGCAAAGCCCATGCCCAGACCTTTCCCGAATTGAAGGATTGGTTCAAGGCGCTCTACCAAATTCTGCTGGGCCAGGATCAGGGGCCGCGCATGGGCGGTTTCTTCGCGCTGTATGGCATTCAGGAAAGCATCGCTTTGCTGGAACGTGCCGCCAGGGGCGAGGAGATGGCTTAACCGGCATTATATTCCCTGCCGATGGCAGGATTTGCCCTGCCTGGGCCTGTTGGCGATCATGAAAACGGCGGATTTCCGCCGTTTCTCTTTTGGCGCAACGATTGCATGTGTCTCCTCGGACGAGTCTGCGCGTAAGGAGGCACCATGTTCGACGCCATCAAGAATGTTTCGGCTTTCAATAGTCGGGGACAAAATGACCTGTTCGCCTCATGCAGTTCGGCCCAGGAGATCACCGACGCCTTTCAAAAGGAACTGGCCCGCACGATTGCCGACTCCCAGAATGTGAAACCCTATATCGTGGGCGGTGACGCCTGCCAGGGCGTGTTCGGCAAAATGGACACCAGCGGCGACGGGTCGCTTAGCAAGGATGAAGCGCTTCAGGCCTTGATGCCGGTGGTCGAGGACGCCGACATCGCCGAGCGCATTTACGGCATTCTCGATCCCACCGGCAGCGGCCAGGTCAGCCAGGAACGTTTCAATCAGTGCCTGGATACGGTGATCAAGATCACCAGCTTCGAGGCGCATCTGAACATCACGGAAATAACCCAGGTCTCGGGCACATTCGCCAACGAGGGCGATTTCGAGGAAGTCGTGGCGGGTCTTCGCAATCAAGACGGCATTTCCGGCCAAGCGGTCAGCACCGGGGGCTTGAGCGTGGATGGCTTTTGGATGAAGCTGATGGAAGAGTTGGACAAGAATCGCGGCAGGAAATCCAGCGTTTCCGGCGAGGAAGCGGCCGCTTCGCCCCAAGCCTCGGCCGCCGCCGGGGGAGCGCAGGCCAGCTTCCAGTCGGCGACCTATGCCGAAGCCAGCATTTCGGTGGAAACGGTCAGCGCCAATCTGGGGGCCGTCTTCTCGACCATGGCCTGATCGTCAGGCTGAGATTCCGGGCAGGCTTTATGGGATTGCCGCGTCGTCGATGACCAGTTGGGCTGATCTGCGGCCTTGCCAAGTGTCGGCGCGCAGCGATCCCGCGATGTGGATGGGATCGCCCTTCGACGCCAGCAAGGCGTGCCCCAGTTCGGAATCGGCGGACTTGAAAGCGATGGCCTTCAGCCAGCCGCCGCCCGGTCCCGCCAAATTCACCCGTACATGGCCCATGCCCACAATGTCGGCTTTGGCGATGCGCACGCCCGCTAGGGCGAATTTCGGCTCCTCGTTGCCAGCGCCGTAAGGGCCGCAACGCTCCAACGTTTCCACAAGGTCGTAATTGGCCCCTCCCGGCTCCAAGGCGCCGTCCAGGGTTAGGACGGGGGCAAGGCCGGAATCGGCTTGCAGGCGCAGACGCTCGGCCAGGAAATGAGCCAGTTCGGGTAGGCGGTCGGCGCTTACGGTAAAGCCCGCCGCCATGGCGTGCCCGCCGCCATTGATCAGCAAGCCGCTTTGGCGGGCGGCGATGATGGCGGCACCCAGATCGACGCCGTTCACCGAGCGGCCAGACCCTTTGCCCACGCCGTTCTCAATCGCCACCACGCAAGCAGGCCGGGCGTAGCGCTCTTTCAATCGACCGGCCACGATGCCAATGACGCCAGGATGCCAGCCGTCGCCAAAGGCGAACAGCAAAGGCGCATCCTCGCTGGCTGTGCTTTCCACCTGCTCGATGGCTTCCAACAGAACGACGGCCTCGATCTCCTGGCGCTGCAAATTAAGCTCGTTCAGTTTGGCCGCCAGTTGCGCCGCCTCGATTGGATCGTCGCAAGACAACAGACGGGTTCCCAAATCGGCAGCGCCCACGCGCCCACCCGCATTGATGCGCGGCCCCAGAAGAAATCCGGCGTGCCAGGCATTGGGCTTCTCGGTCAGTTTGGCGACATCGCCCAGGGCGGCCAAGCCGACATTGGCGCGCCTAGCCATAATTTTCAGGCCTTGCGTGACCAGCGCACGGTTTAAACCCTTCAGCGGCACCACGTCGCAGACGGTGCCCAGGGCCACAAGGTCGAGCCACTGCATCAGATCGGGTTCGACGCGTTGGGAGGAATACCATCCGGCTTGGCGCAAAGTGCGGTTGGTGGCGACGGCCAGCAGAAAGACAACGCCGACGGCGGCCAGATGGCCTAAACCCCGCGCTTCGTCGATGCGGTTGGGATTGACCACGGCCAGCGCCTTGGGCAATCGCGGCTCGGCTTCGTGATGGTCGGCGACGATGACGTCCAAGCCAAAATTGGCAGCCTCCTCCAGCGGGTCGAAGGCGGTGGTGCCGCAATCGACCGTGACCACGACGCCCGCTCCTTCGTCCTTCAGCTTGCGCAGCGCCTTGGCGTTGGGGCCGTACCCTTCGGCCACGCGATCGGGAATGTAAACCCGCACGCGACCGCCCGCCTGCTCCAAAAAACGCTTCAGCAGCGCCGACGAGGTGGCGCCATCGACATCGTAATCTCCGAAAACGGCAATCAGCTCGCCTGACATGACGGCGCTGGCCAAGCGCTCGGCGGCGCGGTCCATGTCCTTCAGGCTGCTGGGGTCGGGAAGAAAAGTGCGCAGGGAAGGATTGAGGTAGGACTCGGCATCGTCCAGGGTGACGCCGCGCCCGGCCATTACCCGCCCGACGATTTCCGCCACGCGCAGCCGTTGGGAAAAAGCGAGCGCCAGCCGCTCGTCGGCATCGCGCAACATCCAGCGCCGCCCGTTGATCGACCGCTCGACGCCAAGAAAGGCGTTCATGCGGCTTCGCCGGAATCCTTGAGAAGGAAATTATGGTGCGATTCGACCAGACGCATGGTGCCGCTGCGGGCGCGCATGACCAGAGAATGGGTGATGGCGCCGCCGCTATGTCGGCGCACGCCCATCAGCATGGCGCCATCCGTCACGCCCGTGGCCGCGAACATGGCCTCGCCGCGCACCATGTCGGCAATGGTCAGCTTGCCCGATTGGTCGCAATGTCCGGCGGCGCGCGCCCTGGCCTTTTCGGCCTCGTTGCGAAACATCAGGCGGCACTGCATCTGCGCGCCCGTGCAAGCCAGGGCGGTGGCGGCCAACACGCCTTCGGGCGCGCCGCCAGAACCCATATAGATGTCGATGCCGCTGCCGGGAAGCGCCGTGGCGATCACGCCCGACACGTCGCCATCAGTGATCAGAACGATTCTGGCGCCTGCGTCGCGCACCTTGCCGATCAAGTCCTCATGGCGGGGACGGTCCAGGATGCAAACCATCAGATCCGCGACCTCGACGCCCTTGGCCATGGCCAACCTGCGCAGGTTTTCCGCAGGCTCGTCGTCGATGTCGATGACGCCCACCGGCAGGCCCGGGCCGACGGCGATCTTTTCCATATGGATATCGGGGACTGGAAGAAAGCCGCCATTCTCCGTCAGCGCCAGCACGGCCACGGCGTTATGGCCGCCCTTGGCGACGATGGAGGTTCCTTCCAGCGCGTCAAGCGCCAGATCTATGGCGGGTCCCTTGCCGTTGCCGACCCGATCTCCGGTGAACAGCATCGGCACCTGGCCCACGTCGCCTTCGCCCACCACCACGCGCCCGTCGATGAACAGGGCGGAAAGGGCGGCGCGCATGGCTTCCATGGCGGCCGTGTCGGCCGCTTGCTCGTCGCCCCTGCCGATGAAGCGCGACGCCGCCAGGGCGGCGGCCTCGGTGACCCGCACGGCTTCCAGCGCCAGATTGCGGTCCATGGGCAGGCGGGGTTCGGACATCGGCATGGAAGACCTCGCTTAAGCGGATTCGATGCGGATCAGATGGGGTGGTTCGGACAGCGCGGGAAGGGCGGCGATGCGGGCCAGCGCCTTTTGCATCGAAGATTCCCTCGCTTCATGCAGGGTCATCACCACCGGCACCGGTTCGCCGGGATCGCGTCCACGCTGGATGATCTGTTCCATCGAGACGTTCTCGTCGCGCAGCGCCGCCGCGATGTCGGCAAAGACGCCCGGCTCGTCCTTGACCATCAGGCGGATGTAGTAGGCGCTGAGATGATCGCCAGCCGGAGCCGCCGGTTGCGGCTTCAGGCAAGACAGCGGCACGCCAAAAGCGGGCGTGACATGGCCCCTGGCGATATCGACCAGATCGGCAACCACGGCGGAAGCGGTCGGCCTGGCACCTGCGCCGCGGCCTTCCAGCACCGTGCGGCCTACGAAGTCGCCCTCGGTGACGATGGCGTTGAACACGCCGTCTACATGAGCCAACGGGAAAGACAGCGGCACCATGGCCGGATAGACGCGGGCCTCGACGCCCTTATCCGTCTGGCGGGCGATGCCCAGCAGCTTGATGCGATAGCCCAACTCGTCGGCATATTGGATATCCAGGGCCGAAACGTGGCGGATGCCTTCGCAGGTCACGGAATCAAGGTCGATGGGCATGGCAAAGGCCAAACTGGCCAGAATGGCCAGCTTGTGCGCCGTGTCCACGCCGTCGATGTCGAAACTAGGATCGGCCTCGGCATAGCCCAGCTTCTGCGCTTCTGCCAATACGTCGGCGAAATCGCGGCCCGAAGCGCGCATGGTGGTCAGGATGTAGTTGCAGGTGCCGTTCAAGATGCCCATGACCTGGGTGACGCGGTTGCCCGCCAATCCTTCGCGCAGGCTTTTGATGATGGGAATGCCGCCGCCCACCGACGCCTCGAAACCGATCGACGCGCCCAGCGTGTCGGCAAGTTTTGCCAGTTCCACGCCGTGATGGGCGATCATCGCCTTGTTGGCGGTGACGACATGCTTGCCCTTGGCCAAGGCGCCCTTGACGATTTCAAGGGCGATGCCCGCGGCACCGCCGATCAATTCGACCAGCACGTCGTAATCGGCGTCGGCCACCATCTTGCGCGCATCTTCGTAGAAGGCGGCATTGCCCAGATCGATGCCCGCCGGGCGCTCAAGCGCCGAAACGGCCACGAGGCGCAGGGGGCGGCCAGCCCTGGCTTCCAGCAAGCCAGCTTGCTCGCGCAACAGGCTGGCGGTTCCGCCGCCGACCGTTCCCAGGCCCGCCAGCGCGATTTTCAAAGGTTCGACATTCATCCCGCGGCCCGTTTCTTTTCAGCGTCTTCCAGCACCTTGTCGTAGCTGGAGAGAAAGGTTTTGATGTTGCGCACGGCTTGGCGCGTGCGGTGAACGTTCTCGACCAAGCCGATGCGGACATGAGAATCGCCATGCTCGCCAAAGCCGATGCCGGGCGCTACCGCCACCTTGGCCTCCTGCATCAGGATTTTCGAGAATTCCAAGGACCCCAAATGCGCGAAAGCGGGCGGAATGGGCGCCCAGGCGAACATGGTGGCGGGCGGATTGGGAATCTCCCATCCGGCCTGCTGCAAACCTTCGATCAGCACGTCGCGCCTTTGCTTGTACATCAGGCGGATGTCATCGACGCAGTCCTGCGGACCGTTCAAGGCCGCCGCCGCCGCCACCTGGATGGGGGTGAAAGCGCCATAGTCCAGATACGACTTAATGCGGGTCAAGGCCGAGATCAGCCGCTTGTTGCCTGCGGCAAAGCCGATGCGCCAGCCCGGCATGTTGTAGGTCTTGCTCATCGAGGTGAATTCGACGGCGATCTCGCGCGCTCCCGGCACCTGCAAAATCGAGGGCGGCGGCGTGATGTCGAAATAGATTTCCGAATAGGCCAGGTCCGACAGGATGTAGATGCCGTGATGGCGGCAGAAATCCACCACCTGGGCGTAGAAGTCGAGGTCGGCTATGTAGGCCGTGGGGTTCGACGGATAGTTCAGCACGATGGCCACCGGCTTGGGCACGCTGTGATGCACGCCGCGCTCGATGGCTTTCAGCAGTTCGGGTCCCGGCGCCACCGGAATGTAGCGGCAGGTGCCGCCCGCGATGATGAAGCCGAAAGGATGGATGGGATAGCTGGGATTGGGCACCAGCACCACGTCGCCCGGGCTGGTGATGGCCGAGGCCAGATTGGCAAGCCCCTCCTTCGACCCCAAGGTGACGACGACTTCGCTTTCCGGGTCGAGATCAACCCCGAAACGCCTAGCGTAATAAGAGGACAGCGCCTTGCGCAGGCCCGGGATGCCCTTGGACATGCTGTAGCGGTGCGCCTTGGGATTGTCGGCGGCTTCCTTCAGCTTGTCCACGATGTGCTTGGGCGTCGGCTGGTCGGGATTGCCCATGCCGAAATCGATGATGTCGTCGCCCGCGGCGCGGGCCTTGGCCTTCATGGCGTTGACTTCCGCGAAGACGTAAGGGGGCAACCGCTTGATGCGATGAAATTCCTGGTCCATGTGAAACTGCCTTAACTCGGTGTTATTCGAAGAAGATTTCGACTCGCCGGTTCGCGGCCTCGACGTTGGACACGGGTTGGGTGTCGGCCAGCGCCATCACCGTCACCGCTCCGGGCGGCACGCCGAGGCCGATGATAGCTCGGGCGACCGCATTGGCGCGGACCCCGGAAATATCGCCCATGCCGCCCGCCTGATCGGTCATGCGGTTGGCGGAATGTCCGGCGATGCGGATGCGCTTGTTCTGCGCAATGGCCGTTTGGGCCAGTTGGCGCAGTTGGGATTGGGCTGCGGCGCTCAGCTCGGCTGAACCCGATTCGAAGGGGATGGCGGCGACTGCCGCCGAACCAAGCATCTGCGACTTGGGCACCGATCCTGCCGGAGCGGGGGCCATGGAACCAGCCGAAGCCATGGGTGACGGCGCAGAAGGCGCTGGGCCGGGACCGGTAAAGAAGCCCTGCATCATCATTTCAGGCGTCAGCTTGGGCGAATTTTGCTCGGCGATGCGACGCTGGAACATTTCCTGCGCGCTCAGCGGCTGGCTGCTGGGCGGGGCGACGGCGGGCTGGCGGGCGGGAGCCGCGCCCATTGGGGCCGGGCTTGTGCCCGCTGCCTGGATGGGGGCCGAGGTGATCGGCGCCGACACGCCAGCGGGCCTTGCCGTGGCAGCACCCGTGTCGCGTCTGATTTCCTCGTCGGAATATTTGGCCCGCTCCGAATCGGCGGCCAGACCCTTGGCTGCCAGGGCGCGCTGATTTTCAGGCGTTACCGCCGGGCGTTCCGGCACGCTGGACAGGCTGGGGAACTCGCCCGCCTCTTCCTTGCGGGCCGCCGTATTGGCGGCCGGGGCCTTCTCATTGGCCTTGGCGCCGTCCTCACCCGCAATGTAATCGCGGGTTCCCTTGTACCATTCGATGGGGTTGACGGCGTCGGGCACCGACGAACAGGCGGCCAGGGCCGAGGCCAGCAGTGTGGCGGCCAAAGGGCCGGATTTGCGCTGGGCTTGGGCTTTCAGGGCAAAAATCCCCGGTCGGGTCTCGAACGTCATGGCGCCTTCGGGCTCCTTACAGCGGTGAGCGGCTTTAAGAGGCTGGAAATAATCCAGACAGGCTTTCGGCCACAAGGGAAATAGGAGTATATAGACACTAACAACGAAAGCCCAGCGCCCGGAAAGGGGCGGGCCAGCGCACCGGATCATAAGGGGAGAGCTATGTCCGAGCAACCGCAACCCGACCTAAAACTGCCAGATCCCAAGGAATTGTCGCAAGCGGTGGCCAGCATCGCCGAAAGAAGCCAGCGTCTGATGGCAGATTTTGTGTCCAGGCAGGCCGAAAGCCCCAGCATGGGCATGGCCGATCCCTTGAATATCGGGCGCGCCTTTGCCGAGATGATGGGGCAATTGGCCGCCAATCCGGCCCGTCTGGTCGAAGCCCAGATGAATTTGTGGAATGATTACATGCGGCTGTGGCAGAACACGGCCCGGCGCATGCTGGGCGAGGAGTCCGAACCCATTGCGGTGCCGGAAGCCGCCGACCGGCGTTTCAAGGACGAGGCTTGGCAGAGCAACGAGGTTTTCGACTACATCAAGCAATCTTACCTGCTGACCGCCCGCTGGGTTCAATCGGTGGTTGGGTCAGTCGAGGGGTTGGACGAGAAAACGGCCCGCAAGGTTGATTTTTATACGCGCCAGTTCGTCGATGCCATGGCGCCCACCAATTTTGCGATGACCAACCCCGAGGTTCTGCGCCTGACCGCCGAGACCGGAGGCGAGAATCTGCTCAAAGGTCTGGACAATCTGCTGTCCGACCTCGAGCGCGGCAAAGGCACGCTGTCGATCCGCATGACCGACTTGGACGCCTTCAAGATCGGTCAGAACATCGCGGCCACGCCGGGCAAGGTGGTTTATCAGAACGACTTGATCCAATTGATCCAGTACGAACCGACGACCAAGGACGTTCTGGCCCGCCCCCTGATGATCATTCCGCCCTGGATCAACAAATATTACATCCTGGATCTCAAGCCCAAGAATTCATTCGTGAAATGGGCGGTGGATCAGGGCCATACGGTCTTCATGCTTTCCTGGGTCAATCCCGATGAGAGCTTGGCCGCCAAAGGCTTCTCCGATTACATGAAAGAAGGGCCGCTGGCGGCGCTTGACGCCATCTTGAAAATTACCGGCGAGAAAGAAATCAACGCCATCGGCTATTGCCTGGGCGGAACCTTGCTGGCGACCACCCTGGCCTATATGGCGGCCAAGAAGGACAAGCGGATCGCTACCGCCACGTTCTTCACCACCATGGTTGATTTCGAGGAATCGGGCGAGCTTGAGGTCTTCATCGACGAAGAACAGATCGCCAGCCTGGAGGAGCGCATGAACAAGCGCGGCTTCCTGGAAGGCCATGAGATGGCCACCACCTTCAACATGCTGCGCGCCAACGACCTGATCTGGACGTTCGTGATCAACAATTACCTAATGGGCAAGGAACCCTTCCCCTTCGATCTTTTGTATTGGAATTCCGATTCGACCCGCATGCCCGCCGCTATGCACAGCTTTTATCTGCGCAACATGTACCAGAAGAACAAGCTGATCGAGCCGGGCGGCATCGTGATCGACAAAGTGCCGATCGACCTGAAAAAGGTCGACCTGCCGATCTATATTTTGGCCACCCGAGAGGATCATATCGCTCCTTGGAAAAGCGCCTTTGCCGGAACCAAGGCCTATTCCGGGCCGGTGCGTTTCGTGCTGGCGGCATCAGGCCATATCGCGGGCGTGGTCAATCCGCCCGCCGCCAACAAGTACAATCATTGGACCAATGCGAAGAAGGCCGAAACGCCCGACGCTTGGCTGAAGGGCGCTACTTCGCATGAAGGGTCGTGGTGGACCGATTGGCACGCCTGGCTTTCCAAGCTGTCGCCCAAAAAGGTCAAGGCGCGCAAGCCCGGCGGCGGCAAGGTCAAGCCGCTTGAAGACGCGCCGGGGTCTTATGTTCAGGTCCGCTTGATGTGATCCTGATCGCGCTGGGGGCCAATCTGTCCAGCTTGGCCGGCCCGCCCGAAGCCACCTTTCGGGCGGCGGCGGCGGCGCTTGAGGAACAAGGCGACATCCGGCTGACCCTTTGGTCGCGGATATATCGCAGCCCGGCCTGGCCCGACCCTGCCGATCCGGAATTTCGAAATGCGGTAGCGGCGCTTGAAACGGCGCTTTTGCCCGCAGCGCTGCTGGCGCGCCTGCACGAGACCGAGGCTAGGTTCGGTCGCCAGCGAGATTCTGTCAGCGCCAACGCTCCCCGCCCGCTTGATCTTGATCTTCTGGATTGCGATGGACAGGTCAGCGGCGTTTCGCCGCTGCTTCCCCATCCGAGGATTCACGAACGCGCCTTCGTTCTGCTGCCCTTGCAAGACGTCGCCCCCCAGTGGCGTCATCCGATTTCAAGACTGTCCGTGGCTTCCCTGCTGGCGGATTTGCCCAAGGGATTGATGCAGGACGTCGTTCCCGTATAATATCGTCTGATGCGTATCCTGGTCGTCGAGGATGAACCCCATTTGGCGGAATTGGTCCGCGACCATCTGTCGCGCGTTCCCTTTGCCGTTGATCTGGCTTGCTGTTTGGACGAGGGCATGTCCCTGCTGGCGGCCAATCGATATGACGCCATCGTTTTGGATCGCGGCTTGCCCGACGGCGACGGCATCGAGCTTTTGCGCCTGCTGCGCGTCAAGGGAGACGCCACGCCCGTTTTGGCCGCCACCGCCCGAGACCAGATCACCGACCGCATTCACGGCCTGGATCTGGGCATGGACGATTATCTGGTCAAACCCTACGACTTGGGGGAGCTGACGGCTAGGCTTAAGGCGCTTTTGCGCCGTGCCGGCCAAACTCTGGGGGGCGTGCAGACGGCGGGCAATGTCACTTTGGATACGGTCAGGGGATCGGCAGAGGTCGAGGGCAGGCCGGTCGCCCTGGCGCGCCGCCAGTTGATGCTTTTGGAAACCCTGATGCGTTCGGCTGGCCGCGTGGTGTCGCGCCAGCACATTGAGGACAGTCTGTATGGAATCGACGATCTGATCGATTCGAATGCGCTGGAGGCCAATATCTCTCGCCTGCGCAAGATGTTGGCCGATCAACATGCCAGCGTCACCATCCATACGGTGCGCGGCGTCGGCTATATGCTGTCCGAAGACAAGTCAGCATGAGCGATTCGCTCTCCTTCTCGCTGGGCAAGCGGCTGATCGGCGGCATCGCCGTCGCCAACCTGATCGTTCTTGGAATCAACACCCCCTATTTTCTGTGGCGCGGCTATCTTGATCATGATCTGGAAATCGAAAGCGGGCGCGAGGCCTTCAGCAACTGGCTGACGCACGAGATCGTGACCGACGTCATTCCCCTGACCGTTCCCTTGCTGGTTGCCAATTTGCTGCTTATCGTCTGGATCGTTAGGACGAGTCTAGCCCCGCTTCAGGCCCTGTCGCGCCATGCTGCAGGCTTTGACGCCGCGCATCTACGCGAGCGGCTGTCGACCAAGGGCGTTCCACAAGAGATTCTTCCCCTGATCAAGGCGGTGAATGCCGGGCTTGACCGCATCGCCGAGGGGTTCGACAGCCAAAAGCGCTTCACCGCCAACGCCGCCCACGAATTGCGAACGCCACTGGCCGTTCTGAAGGCCCGCTGTTCGGGGCGCGATTGCAGCACATCGCCCAAACTGGCGGCCGACGTCGACCGCATGGCCAGGATCGTCGATCAGCTTTTGTCCATCGCGCGGCTGGACATGCGCCAGATTCCCATGGACATGCCGGTTGATTTGAACGCCGTCTGCCAGCAGCAAGTGGCCGATCTATATCCCCTGGCTCTCGAGAAGAAATGCGATCTGGCCTTCTCGGCAGAGGGGCGCTGGAAACTGGAATCGGGCAACGACATCTTGCTGGGCGATGCGATTCGCAATCTGATCGAAAACGCCATTCGCCATTCCCCCGAGGGCGAAACCGTGGATGTCGAGCTGCAAGCGCCCGGCATTATCCGTGTTCTTGATCGCGGCCCCGGCATTCCGT
>CACUVI010000012.1:132500-503052 GCA_902725215.1 Rhodospirillaceae bacterium LM-1
CCTTTTGTATAATGGGTCAGCGAGTTAGTGTATGCAGCAAGCTTAAGCCGTTAGGTGTAGGCGCAGCGAAAGCGAGTCTGAATAGGGCGCTTTAGTTGCATGCATTAGACCCGAAACCTGGTGATCTAGCCATGGTCAGGTTGAAGGTGGGGTAACACCCACTGGAGGACCGAACTCACGTCTGTTGAAAAAGACGGGGATGAACTGTGGCTAGGGGTGAAAGGCCAATCAAACCAGGAAATAGCTGGTTCTCCGCGAAAGCTATTGAGGTAGCGCCTCGGATGAATACCCACGGGGGTAGAGCACTGGATGGGCTAGGGGGTCCCAAAGACTTACCAAACCTAACCAAACTCCGAATACCGTGGAGTAATATCCGGGAGACAGACGGCGGGTGCTAAGGTCCGTCGTCAAAAGGGAAAGAACCCAGACCGCCAGCTAAGGTCCCCAAATCGTGGTTAAGTGTGAAAGGATGTGGGAAGGCCATAACAACCAGGAGGTTGGCTTAGAAGCAGCCATCCTTTAAAGAAAGCGTAATAGCTCACTGGTCTAATAGCAGTCCTGCGCCGAAAATGTATCGGGGCTCAAACCACGTACCGAAGCTGCGGGTGCAACGCAAGTTGCGCGGTAGCGGAGCGTTCCGTAGGCCGTTGAAGGTGTGCCGCGAGGTATGCTGGAGGTATCGGAAGTGCGAATGCTGACATGAGTAGCGACAAACAGTGTGAGAAACACTGTCGCCGAAAGTCCAAGGGTTCCTGCGCAAGGTTAATCCACGCAGGGTGAGCCGGTCCCTAAGGTGAGGCCGAAAGGCGTAATCGATGGGAATGGGGTTAATATTCCCCAGCCTGCCGAAGGTGACGATCCTAAACTGTTGTTCGATCTTATTGGATTGATCGGGCCGCATAAGGGATCCAGGAAATAGCCTCGGCATATAGTCCGTACCCGAAACCGACACAGGTGGACTGGTAGAGCATACCAAGGCGCTTGAGAGAACGATGTTGAAGGAACTAGGCAAATTGACCCCGTAACTTCGGAAGAAGGGGTACCCTTTTTCGGGCAACCGAGAGGGGGTGGCACAGACCAGGGGGTGGCGACTGTTTACTAAAAACACAGGGCTCTGCGAAGCCGCAAGGCGACGTATAGGGTCTGACGCCTGCCCGGTGCCGGAAGGTTAAAAGGAGGTGTGCAAGCACCGAATTGAAGCCCCGGTAAACGGCGGCCGTAACTATAACGGTCCTAAGGTAGCGAAATTCCTTGTCGGGTAAGTTCCGACCTGCACGAATGGCGTAACGACTTCCCCACTGTCTCCAACATCGACTCAGCGAAATTGAATTCTCCGTGAAGATGCGGAGTACCCGCAGTTAGACGGAAAGACCCTATGAACCTTTACTACAACTTTGCAGTGGCGCTAGGGAATGGATGTGTAGGATAGGTGGGAGCCATTGAAGCTCGGGCGCTAGCTCGGGTGGAGGCAACCTTGAAATACCACCCTTCTGTTTCCTGGCGTCTAACCGAGGCCCGTTATCCGGGTCCGGGACCCTGCATGGTGGGTAGTTTGACTGGGGCGGTCGCCTCCCAAAGAGTAACGGAGGCGCGCGATGGTGGGCTCAAGCCGGTCGGACATCGGCTGCTGAGTGCAATGGCATAAGCCCGCCTGACTGTGAGACTGACAAGTCGAACAGAGACGAAAGTCGGCCATAGTGATCCGGTGGTTTCCACGTGGAAGGGCCATCGCTCAACGGATAAAAGGTACTCTAGGGATAACAGGCTGATCGCCGCCAAGAGTCCACATCGACGCGGCGGTTTGGCACCTCGATGTCGGCTCATCACATCCTGGGGCTGGAGCAGGTCCCAAGGGTTCGGCTGTTCGCCGATTAAAGTGGTACGTGAGCTGGGTTTAGAACGTCGTGAGACAGTTCGGTCCCTATCTGCTGTGGGTGTCGGAAACTTGAGAGGACCTGTCCCTAGTACGAGAGGACCGGGATGGACGAACCTCTGGTGTACCGGTTGTGCCGCCAGGCGCAGCGCCGGGTAGCTATGTTCGGACGAGATAACCGCTGAAAGCATCTAAGCGGGAAGCTCCCCTCGAAACGAGGTTTCCCTTGAGAGACGTGGTAGACCACCACGTTGATAGGGGGCATGTGGAAGCACGGCAACGTGCGCAGCTAAGCCCTACTAATCACTCGATTGGCTTGATTTGCCTTGCGCAGAGACAAGCACCAAATGCGAGACGCAATACTCTCTTGCATAGACACGACCCGAAGTCACATTACTGCTGAAGAACTGTTCTCTTGGACGACCTGGTGATCTTAGCGAGGGGTCCACACCCGATCCCATCCCGAACTCGGCCGTGAAAACCCTCAGCGCCGATGGTACTATGTCTTAAGGCATGGGAGAGTAGGTCGTCGCCAGGTCTTCCAAGGGAACGGAACTTCAGCACTCTTCACGGATCTTCCTTTGGCTTTATCAGCCACAAGTTTCTACCGGCCAAAACGGCACATCTCTTACACCAGTTGACGCGGGGTGGAGCAGCCCGGTAGCTCGTCAGGCTCATAACCTGAAGGTCGCACGTTCAAATCGTGCCCCCGCAACCAACTTCGAAAACGGCCCCCTTGAGGGGCCGTTTTTCGTTTCGTCTTGTTGGGTTGTGCATAGCTGCGATATATCTGCGATGGAGCCTATGGCCGCGGGGAGTCCAAATGAAGCAAAGCCGCTTTCCCAATCTGTCCAGTTTGCCGCCAAGTTTTCTGTTTGGCGCTTCAACCTCCTGTTATCAGGTCGAAGGCGCTCTGAACGAAGACGGGAGAGGCCGCAGCTTTTGGGAAACTTATGCCGCGATCCCCGGCAAGATCGCCAATGGCGATACCGCCGAAGTCGCTTGCGATCACTATCACCGCAGCGCCCAAGACGTCGCCTTGATGCAAGATTTGGGGCTGACCGCCTATCGCTTTTCGGTGTCTTGGGCGCGCATTCTACCCCAGGGGCAGGGGGCGGTGAACGAGGCCGGGCTGGATTTCTACGATCGTCTGATCGATCAGTTGCTGGCCGCCAAGATCAAACCCTTCTTGTGCTTGTATCATTGGGATTTACCCCAAGCCCTCGATGATCTGGGCGGCTGGCTGAACCGCGATATCGCCAACTGGTTCGCCGACTATGCCCGCATCGTTGCGAATCGCTTAGGAAACCGGGTTTCGCATTTCGCCACCTTCAACGAACCGTCGCTTTTTACCCTGTTCGGCTATGGCTGGAACTGGATGCCGCCCGGCAAAGCCGACCGCAAGGCCTTGCTGACTTCGATCCACAATGTGAATTTGTCGCATGGCGCAGGCGTCGATGCGGTCAAGAGCGAAGCGCCGCAAGCGCAACTGGGCTGCGTGCATACATTCCAACCCTGTTTTCCCGAGACGGATGACGACAATTCGCGGGCGGCCAGCAGTCGCATGGACGAAATGTGGAACCGATCCTTTCCGCATCCGCAGATTCTTGGGCGTTATCCTGACGGATTGGCCGAAGAGATGGAGGCCGTGTGCGTGCGCCCCGGCGATCTGGCGCGCATTCAACGCCCCTTGGATTGGTTCGGCCTCAACCATTATTCGCCCAGTTTCGTCAAAGAAGATGACAATGTCGGTTGTTTCGGTTTTGGCGCGGCGCCGCCCGAGCTTGGGCAGACCGGAATCGGTTGGGCGATTTCCCCCGAGGTCTTTCGCGATGCGCTGCATGACATTTCCAGCACCTATGGCTTGCCGATCTATGTCACCGAGAACGGATTCGGGACTCGTTCGGAACCCGAAGACGCGCAGTTCATCCAAGACCAGGACCGTATCGATTATTTGAATTCGTACATTGCCGCCATGACGGACGCGGTGGCCAAAGGGGTGGATGTGCGGGGCTATTTCGTCTGGTCGCTGATGGATAATTTCGAGTGGGTGCTGGGTTACGAAGTTCGCTTCGGGATCGTCCATGTCGATTACAAAACGCAAACGCGCACGCCCAAGGCCTCGGCCAATTGGTACAAGGACCTGATCGCCGGTTTCAAGCTGGGGCAGGCAGATCGAGCGTCGGAAGGGACAATCAAAAAATCATGAGCGTCTTGCCGCAAGGAAACACACTCCTCTTCGACCGGCTGTTTCTATCGCTGATGGCGCTGATGGTCGTGATCGTCGCTACGACGGCGGGCGATTACGGCATCTCCGTCGATGAATTCCTGTTCGATGTTTATGGCGTGAAATCGCTGCAATACTACGCCACCTTCGGAGCGGACAGATCGTCGCTGGATTGGTATGACGATTATCTTTACGGCCCGTGGTTTCACATCATCGTGGCTTGGCTTCAGTCGTTCAACTGGCTGCCCACCTTCGAGATGCGTCATCTTGCCACCGGCATGCTTTCCCTGGTCGGCTTGGTCGGAACATTCTTGCTGGGCCGCATGGTTTTCAATGCGCGCGTGGGCCTCGTCGCCGTTTGTCTGCTTTTGCTGACCGGCAACTATTATGGCCATATGTTCAACTCGCCGGTGGACGCGCCCTTCACGGTCGCCATGACCTGGGCGACCTTGGGCATCGTCGCCGTCTTTGCCGGGAATGGCCGACGACTGTGGCTGAAGGCGGCGGCATGCGGATTCCTGATCGGCCTGTCGGTGGCCTCTCGGGTGGGGGGCTTGATGTTGCCGCTTTATGTGGCGGGCGGCGCCGTTCTGCTGATCCTGGCTTATGTTCTGCCCAGATTCACTTGGTCGATCAAACAAGCCGACCCTTCGCTGCCAACGCCGCTGAAAACCAGCGTCCTTGCGCTAGGCGTGCTGGTTGTCGCCGCCCTGTCCACTTGGTGCCTGTGGCCCTGGATTCAAGACGATCCCCTGGGCACGCTGTCGCTGGCCCTGGGCCATTTCGGAAAACGGATGCTCGATTATTCGTCCGTCGTCTGGGGCATTCCCTTTCGCACCATCGAGCTGCCCTGGTTTTACATCCCGCTCAATTTCATCGCCAGACTGGCCGAACCCTTTACCGTTTTTCTTGGCCTCGCCCTGATTCGAATGCTTTATCTGGCTGTGTTGGGACTGGCGAAATCCATTGACCGGCGCGACCGTGTGCCAGAGATCGCCTTCAACCTAACAGCAAACATCGTCGAGAACAGGGGCGCGGTCATCCTGGCCACGGCGGGCCTTTTTCCGCTGGTTTATATCGTCATCTCGGGGGCCATTATCTATGACGGCATCCGCCATATCTTGTTCGTTGTCCCCCTGTTGGCCCTGCTTGCCGGCTGGGCTGCGGAAATCGTCTGGAAGCGGCTTGCCTGCTGGCCCGTGCCCTCCGCCGTTCTGGGCGGCGCCGTCATCGGATACGGACTGTGGGCCATCTTTGTCCTGCACCCCAACGAATATATCCGCATCACGGCATTCGCGGGCGGCACCAAGGCTGGCGCTCCCCTCTTCGAGACGGACTATTGGGCCAACGGAACGGCCGAGGCGGTCGATCGTTTGAAAGACTATCTGGATTTCGAAGCCGCGAATGGCCGCGAGGTGAAGGAACCCAGGGTATTGGTGAAGATCGCCTACCGCGAATTCATTGCCGACGCGATGATGCCCAAAAACTGGAAGAATGTGGGAACTACTCAGGAGGCCCAATTCGCCATTGCGCCGACGCGCTGGGATTGGGATGTGCCAAAGGGCGCAAGACTGATCGCGACGGTTTCCCGCCAAGGGGTGGCGCTGGCCCATGTCTACGATATCCGACGCCCATGATGCGTGATCGATCACCTATCAATGTGGCGCGGTTTAGGCTACAGTCCTCGTAGAAAGCGAACGAGGTCGATAGATCCTGACCATTCAGTTCGGACCAGCGTCGATTTTCCCGGAGGCCTGCTCATGCGCCGTTTTATCCTAACCCTTATGCTTGTTCTGGTCGCCAGCTTGCCGACCCGCGCCGAAGGACTTGGCGACTTGGTCTATGAGGTGAAGGGTGGTTTGCTCTATCACGACATGGACAATCTTTGGAGCGGCTTTCGCCGCGAGTCCGGCGTCGATCTCAATGCCGAACTGGTTTTCACGCCCAGCCTGCCTGTGCTCGGCGGGGCCATTCGTCCGGCCCTGGGCGGCAGCCTCAATTCGTCGGGCGACACCAGCAAGGCCTACTTAGATGCCGTCTGGAGCTATGAGACCAACATCGGCCTGTATTTCGGGCTGGGTCTGGGCGCTGCCGTGCATAATGGCGACCTGGAATTGAGAAGCCGCGACCACAAGGCGCTCGGCTCGCGGGTCCTGTTCCACATTCCGGCGGAAATCGGTTATCGCTTCGACGGTCATAACGGCATCTCGCTTTATTTCGATCATGTCTCCAACGGATTCCTGGCCAGTCCGAACGAGGGCATGGATACGCTGGGCGTTCGCTACGGCTATAAATTTTAAAAGTTACAAGGCTTCTGGCGATGGCGGCCCCTTGAAGGGGCCGTTTTTCGTTGGTATCTTCACTTGGGAGACAAAATCATGAGCTGGGATCGCCGATTCATCGCCCTGGCGGCGCATATAGCCGCCTGGAGCAAGGACCCATCGACCAAGGTCGGGTGCGTGGTGGTGGGACCTGACCGCGAGATTCTAACCACGGGCTATAATGGATTTCCGCGCGGCGTGACCGACGATCCCAAACGCATGGAACGCCCGGCCAAATATCTGTGGACCAGCCACGCCGAAGAAAACGCCGTCGCCCACGCCGCCAGGATCGGCGTCAGCCTGAAGGGCTGCACGGCCTATGTCACGCACTGCCCATGTTCGCGGTGTGCGCGCAGCCTGATCCAGTCGGGAGTGCGCCGCGTCGTCTATCCCAACGAGGCCAGGGGAACGGTGGGCATGGATATGAGCGAATTCGAAGTGGCGGCCATCATGTTCAGCGAAGCCGGCGTGACGCTGGACGCGCTTTAGAGCGTTTTGTCCAGGTAAACCGATTCTGCGGCATAGTCGTCCTTCAACAGAAGGCGGCTGGCCGCCGCTTGGTCGAGCAGCAGCGTGGCATCTGGGTGTAGTTGCAGCGCCGAGGCGGGAATCATTGCCGTGACCGGCCCTTCCACCGCCTTGGCCACGGCATCGGCTTTGGATGCGCCGGTCGCCAGCAGCAGCACGCGTTTTGCAGCCAGGATCGTCGCCACCCCCATGCTGACGGCGGATTTCGGCACGTCCTCGCCCAGCGGCGCAAAGACGGTTCTTTGGTTGGTGGCCAGCGTGCTAGAGCGCAGGCAAACGGGATGCGTGCGCCCGCCCAGGCTGCAACCCGGCTCGTTGAAGCCGATATGGCCGTTGACGCCAAGGCCAAGAATTTGCAGATCCAGCCCGCCCGCCTTGGCGATCCGGGCCTCGTAATCCGCGCAATAGGCGGCCATGTCGCCTTGGAACAAACCATCTAACAAATGGATGCGCGATTCCGGCAATCCCAATGGCTGGGTGAAATGCTGGCGCAGCGTATGGGCGCAACTGGCCGGATGATCGGCCCCCAGGCTTAGATACTCGTCCAGCCCAAAAGCCGTGATGGCCGACAAATCCGCTTCGCCCGCTTGGTGTCGGCGCACAAGCTCGCCATACATGGCCAAGGGTGTTGCTCCGGCTGCGAGGCCCAGAACGGCGCCAGACTTTTTGCGAACCAGATCGGCGGCCAGATCGGCAGCCTTCAAACTGACCGCCTTCGCATCGGGAAGAATGAAAATCAGCACGGCTTGCGGTCTCCTGCGGGGCGGCTCAGAATGCGGCTTGTGACGGCAGCGTCAGTCAGGGAAGGATGGCAGAGGGGCGCATGGAAAACAACAACCGCTGGCTTGAATATTGGAATGGCGATGTCTCGGTCTATGTCAGCCCGCGCCATCTGGAGGCGCATTACAAGGGGCTGTTCGCCGATATAACGCCCCTGCTGCCCAAGCCCCCCTTTACGCTTCTTGATTATGGCTGCGGCGACGCTTTGATGGCCCCGGATATCGCCAGCCGAGGCGGCCGGGTGCTGCTGTATGACCGGGCCGCGGCTAGGCGCGCCACCCTGCGCAATCGTTTTGCAGGGCAGCCCGCCATCGAAATTCTGGACGATCTGAAAGCGGCGGAAGGGGCCTGCGATTTGGCGCTGATGATTTCGGTGATCCAATATGTGCCCAAGGCGGAACTGCCCGCCCTGTTGCGTTCCTTGAAGGCGCTTTTGAAGCCGGACGGGCTATTGGTCATCGGCGACATTCTAAGCCCCGACAATAGCATGGTGGGCGATGTTTCCGCCCTGTTGCGCTTTGGCATGAAGGAAGGGTTTCTGGCCGACGCCATGAAGGGGCTGGTGAAAACCCTGCGCTCCGATTACCGCAAGATGCGGGGCGAGCTTGGCCTGTCTTCCTATTCCATTTCCGACATCATCGGCGTGCTGACCGAATGCGGTTTTCAGGCCCAGCCCCTGACCAAGAATATCGGTCACGCCCATCACCGCCGTTCGGTGACGGCCAGACTGAAATAATACGGTTTTGACAACCAGAGGAGAGAGCCATTATGCGAAGCGCATTTCTAGGGTTTTTGTTCGCCGCCGCCTTGTCCGTTCCCGCCCTTGCCCAAGAGGGCAAGCAGGATTTCACCCTGGTCAACAAGACGGGGTATGAATTGAATGCTGTCTATGTCTCGCCCAACAAGGCGGATGACTGGGGCGACGACATCATGGGTCAGGATACGCTGGGAGATGGAAAAGCGGTCGATATCGTTTTCGATCGCGGCGCGAAGACCTGCAAATGGGACCTGATGGTCGAATATTCCGATGACGATTCATCGGCCGTCTGGAGCAATATCGATCTGTGCACGGTCAACAAAATCACCATCAGATACAATCGAAAAACCGACAAGACGACAGCCAGCTACGAGTGATTGCCCGCTTATAGCCGCCCTGCAAAACACCCCCGCCAAGGCGGGGGTGGCTTTGGGGCCAGATTGGTTGAGCGGCTAATATCGTCTGAACCCGCCGTGATGGCCGGTCCAGGGCGAGCGGCTGACGGTCATACCGGAATTGAAAACACCGCCGAGCTTTCCCGGCAGCTCTTCCAGTTTGTCGCGCCCGATCTCGTCTACGGCCTTGGCGACCGGGACGGAGAACAGGCCGATGATGATGGCGATGATGTCGCGAATGCTGACGCAGATTTTTTCCTTGAGCACCTCGACGCAAACCTCTCCATCCCATGTGACGGGGTTGAGGATATCCACTGCAGCCGCAATTTTCATTTCGATGTTGTAGATAACTCCCAATGGCCATCCCATGTTGTGCCGGTGCAGGATCGTGTAATCCAGCGCCAACTTAGAGCCATTCTGCTCCAGTCGATTGGTGGTCACCTTGCCCTCGTTGCCCATGACGAAATCGTCCAGATAGTCCCTGATCGCATGGTCGATCGGCGTTCCTCGTAGGTCGGTCATGATCTTCCTCCCATTTGCTTGTTGATAGCACAACCAATCAGCAATTATTTACAAGAAAACACCCTTGTAAAGAGTCATTAGGGAAGGCAGAATAGTCAGGTTCGCAATTTCAGGGGACAAATCATGGCAAGCTGCACGGATAAGAACGGCGATACCTGGGAGATTTACAGCGGTGCTGACGGCTGGAGATGGCGGCGCACCGCCAGCAATGGGCGTATCGTCGGCGCCTCAACGCAAGGGTACAACAACAAGGCGGACTGTATCGACAACGCCAAGCGCAACGGGATGACCTGCACGCCGGTGTAATACAGTTCGGTTGTGGCTGAGAATCCGATAGGATAAGTCTTTGCCGCGTTACATAGCGGCGAGGACGGGACGTGGGCGGCAGGAAGGCAATTTGGGGCGCAGGCGCACTGGTCTGGCTGATCGTCGGGGTCGGCCTTGGTCTGCTTGTGGGGGCGCACCGGCCTGCTCCCTTGCCGCCCTATGCCATCGAAAAAAGCGAAGAGGGCGGCCCCATCTGCGTGGTGACGCGCGATGCCGCCCGCTTGTGCTTTGCGCCCACATATTCCGTTGATGCCGCCATCGATGCCGCACAGAAGGAATGGGCCGAGGACAAGGAAATCATGCGGGCCTTCTGGGGCGTCTTTACCTTAGCACCGCCGGGATTCATCATTCTGGTTCTGTGGCTGATTTGGCGCTCGGGCGGCGTGCCCGAGGGATTCAAAAGACTGGAAGAGGAAGGCGTCAAGGCCGGTCAAGGCAGGGTAGTTGATCCACCCGCATAATGGCTCCATCATGGCTGATCTTTTTGGATGCCTGGGGATATGAGCCTGACCGCGCAAGTCGCCTTGATCGCCGTTGTCGATTCAAATCCAGTTTTCAGGAACGAAGTGGCGCAGGCGCTGATTTCGCTTTACCGCGTTCATCAATATTCGGACACGCGCCAAGCCCTGCAAGCGCTGCGCTTGGAAGCGCCTGCGGTCATTCTGGTCGATGAGGAGGCCGATTCCAAGGGCGGCTTCCAGTTCATCGCCGAGATGAAGCGCGACCCGGTTCTGGCCGCCATTCCCGCCATCGTCACCACCAAGCGCGACCCTTTGTCGATTGCGCAGGCGATGCGTCAATGCGGAGCCGACAGCAGCCTGACCAAGCCCTTTCGGCGCAGCGCCTTGATCCGCACCATCACCTCGCTGGTCAACAAGCATGTCGAGGCCGACTGGGAGCATCTGCCCGAGCGCGACAAAACCACGCTGAAGGGCACGGTCAGCGTTTTCAACGAAATCTCCGACTTCATCGCCGCCGGCGAGCCGGTGCCCTTCACCTCGGTCAAGGAGGCCTGCGCGCCCTTGATCGACGCCATCGCCAGCAACGATTTCAAGGGCATCTTAAGCGGCGTCAAGGAACACGATAATTATTCATACGCCCACAGCCTGCGCGTGGCCACGCTGCTTTCCCTGTTCGGCCATACGCTGGGGCTGAAGCACGATGACCAATTGGTGCTGGCCAGCGGCGGATTGCTGCATGACGCGGGAAAAATCTCGATCCCGCACGAGGTTTTGAACAAGCCGGGCCGCCTGTCGGAAGACGAATTCCTGATTATGAAAAGCCATGTTACGGAAACCATCAAGTTCCTGGAAGTCGCCCATGACATCCCCAAGCCGGTCATCATCATCGCCGCCCAACATCATGAAAAGCTGGACGGCAGCGGCTATCCTTTCAATTTGAAGGGGGCCGAATTGAATGATCTGGCGCGCATGGCCTCGATTGTCGATGTCTTCAGCGCGCTGACCGACCGGCGCGTCTATAAGCCGCCGATGGAGGCGGAAACGGCGCTTGCCATCATGACCGGCGAGATGAGCCACCATCTGGATCAGCATTTCCTGGCCATGTTCCGCGAAATGCTGATGGACGCCGTGGTGGATTAGGGGGGGATTGGGCTGCCAGTTCACTCTCGTAGGGCGCCTAAGCTGCAAGGACGCGCACGCCGGGCTTTGCCGATCTGCCCTTCTTGGCGCGCACGACGATCTCGACTTCTCGGCCCAGCGCGTTGAGAAAGCGAAACAAGCGCTCGACGGAAAAACCGCGCAGGCGGCCATGAATCAGGCTGGAAATTTTCGGCTGATCAATGCCCAGCAAGGCGGCGGCTTCCGCTTGGCTTAGCTTGCGCCGGTTGATGATGTCGATGATCTGCATGGCAAGCTGGGCCTTGGTCATCGCCTCTTCGGGATTGCTCAGTCCGATATCGGCGAAGACGTTGCCGCTGCTTTCCTCAAAGTCCGACTTGCGCTTCATTGGCCTCTGTCCTTGTGAATCTGTTCCGCCAGCTTCAGCCTCTCATGGATCAGGTCCAGAACGGCTTTTGGCGTGGCAATGCCATGCTTCGCCTTCTTCTGAAAGCAGTGGAGGACGTAAACAACGCCTGCCAGCTTGACTGTGTAGACTGCTCGGAACGTGTCTGTGTCAAAATCGTCAACCACTTCCAGAACGCCAGCGCCGCCGAACCCCTTGAGAGGCTTGGCCGATATGTGCTTGCCGCCCAGTTGCGCTTGGAAAAGAGCGAACCCCATCACATCGCGGACCTTCTCGGGAAAGTCCTGAAGGCGGCTGCGGCTGTCCTTGATCCAAACAAGGGGTTTTGAAGACTTGCTGCTCACCCCTGACATTATGCCAACATTGGCATAATGCTTCAAGAGGCAGTCGGCGCGGGGGGCATATGCGCCGCGCCGAGATCGGCACCCACCATCATATCGCTGGCCCATATCTGGCTGGCTACGCCGCCGAAATGGACTGGCGGGAAGACCATCGCCGGGTCAGCAACGGCGAGCAATTCATGATGGTCCTGGGGGCTACCCTGGCCCATGACGTCAGCCGCCTGTGGAAGGGGTGCTGGCAGAGGGGTGATGATTAACCCATTGATCTAGTAGATGATTCACAGGTGCATTTACTTGCTAACGGTTACCATTATGGTAACCATTGGGTGCCATATTGGCTACTACGAGAACATTGGTACGAGGGAACAGTGGACACGACCTACAACTTGAATGGCGGTTTCAAGCCAACGACAAAGCGAAACGCAGATCTCAATGGCCCTGATTTTTACCCAACGCCAGAATGGGCCACGTTCGCCTTGATTGATAACGAGCCGTTTCACGGTGATATCTGGGAATGCGCCTGTGGTGATGGTGCAATGTCTCGAGTCCTGTCTGAAACCGGAAACAAAATTGAAAGCTCGGACCTTTATGATCGTGGGTTTGGTGAGGTTGGACAAGATTTTCTGAAAACGAAACGCAGGCACAAGAACATAATCACAAATCCCCCATTTCATAGCGCTGAGGGCTTCGTTGCAAAGGCGCTAGAAAATGCGAGCGGCAAGTTTGCATTGCTTCTTAGGCTGGCCTTTCTCGAAGGCGCAAACAGAGCAAACACAATCTTCCACGCCCACTCGCCCAGCCGCGTTTGGGTGTTCAGTGAACGGATCACTTTTTATCCGAAAGGCGTCAAGCCAACCGGTAGCGGCACCACGGCTTATGCTTGGTTTGTGTGGGACAAAGATCACGCAGGCCCAACAGAACTTGCGTGGTTTAAGCCCGGTTACAAAGCCCGTTTCAGCTAAAGCCCTTTACGTTTCAAATAAGCGCGGCCTGCGTCAGTAATCTCCAGGCCGTGTCTTTTGCTGTGATAGATAACAAGGCCGTCGTTGATGGGGTTTCCAGGCACGTTCTTGTGTGAAATAATATTCCGTACCTTCTGAGAAAAATGTGTATCAGACCTATTCTTAAGAATTTCTGCGTCTATTCCTTCAGGCTGAAATAAATTCTCAAGCTCAACTACAATTGCTGCGGTGGTCATAAAACCACCAGGAGCTTTATCCAATATTTGGAGCAGTGGGACATATAATTCTGACTCGGTGATAGCACTAGCCACTTCCGCCTCCATGAATGGTTGCGAAGATTCCTACCCTTTCGTTGTGGCGGAGTCAATTCACTAGCGCATTCAGATTATCCGCCACAAACACACGCCTTTGCGCCGCTCAGTGCCATCGACAAGGCCGCGCTTGGCTCGGAAGCGAAGGGTTTGAACGATCTGAAGGGCGATAGATTGCGACAGCACCTTGTCATGTTCGTCCAGGCCCTTGGAACGCATGATTCGGGCCGTCAATTCGCGGGTGCCCAACGGCTTTCCGGTAGCGGCAGATCGAAGATATCTGGGGACTAGGATTGGCTGCGCTCGGGCCATGCCCTCGCTTCGCCGCCCCTTCGGCCCTTCGGGCCTCGGTGTCGAACGAAGGTTCGAACCCTCTGTCACCCCAATCCAAACGCAAAACCCCCGCTGTTGCGGGGGCTTGGCGTTTGGCTGGGGGACTAGGATTCGAACCTAGACTGGCGGAGTCAGAGTCCGCTGTCCTACCGTTAGACGATCCCCCAACGGAAGGCGGGTTACGTATCACACCCCCCCGGCTTAGGCAAGGCTTGCGCGCTGGCCCATGCGCGGCCACAGGCCCCCTGGCCGGGAATGCCCAGCCAACATCCTGATATGATTACTCTTCAACCGCCTTCAGGCGGTTTTCGAAGCGGAAGGGATGGGCCGGATAGACGCCGATGATCTTGACCTCGCGGGTGAAGAAATCCAGCTCCTCCAGGGCCAGGCGCAGGCCCTTGTCGTCGGGATGGCCCTCGACATCCACATAGAACAGGGTGGCTACGAACTGGCCGCCCACCTGATAGCTTTCCAGCTTGGTCATATTGACGGCGTTGGTGGCGAAACCGCCCAGCGCCTTGTACAGGGCGGCGGGCACGTTGCGCACCTTGAAGACGAAGGTGGTGATGACCGGGCCAACCCGCCGGTCGGGGGCTATGGGCTGGCGGGCCATGATGACGAAGCGGGTGGTGTTGTGCTCGGCGTCCTCGATGTTCGAGCGCAACACATCCAGACCATAGGTTTCGCCCGCCAGTTCGGAAGCGATGGCGGCCACGCTTTTGTCGCCCCTTTCGGCCACTTCGTTGGCGGCCAGCGCGGTATCGGCGGCCACCACCGCCTTGATGCCCAACTGCTTGATCAGCTTGCGGCACTGGCCCAGCGCATGGACATGGCTGCGCACGGTCTTGATGTCTTCGACCTTGGCGCCCTTGACGCCCAGCAACTGGTGATTCACGCGCAGGAAATATTCGCCGATGATGTGCAGGCCGGAATCGGGCAGCAGATGGTGGATGTCGGCCACGCGCCCGGCCACCGAATTTTCAATCGGAATCATCGCCAGTTCGGCCTTGCCGTCGCGCACGCAAGCGAACACGTCGTCGAAGGTTTCGCAAGGAACCGGTTCCAGCTTGGGATACACGATCCGGCAGGCCAGATTGGAATAGGCCCCGGGAATGCCCTGGAAGGCGATGCGTTTGGCTTCGGAAATCGGCATATGGCTAGCTCTGGTTGGCGAGAAGGGCGCGGGCGCGCTCAAGATCGGCGGGAGTATCGACGCCGTCCGGCACCGTGTCAACGCAAGCTGCGTCAATGCGCATGCCGTTTTCCAGGGCGCGCAACTGTTCCAGCTTCTCGCGGGCTTCCAACAGGCCCACCGGCAGATCGACGAAGCGGGTCAGCGCCGCCCGGCGATAGGCGTAGATGCCGATATGATGCCAATGCGGGCCAGCGCCGGATGGAATGGGGGCGCGGCTGAAATAAAGGGCGCGGGCGGTGTTGGCTCCGGCTGCAAAGGCCAGGGCCGCCTTGACGACATTGGGATTGTTCCGCTCCTCGTCATTCTTGATTTCGGCCACCAGCGTGGCGATATCCACCGCCCCATCGGCCAGGGGGGCTAGGCTGGCGGCGATCACCTTGGGGTCGATGGCGGGCAGATCGCCTTGCAGATTGACCACCACGTCATGATTGCCTTGCGGATCGACGGTGCACAAGGCCGCCCAGATGCGATCGGAACCCGAGGGCAGATCGGGATCGGTCAGCACCGCCCTACCCCCCGCCTTGTTGACGGCCTCGGCGATCTCCGCTTCGGCGGCGGCCACCACCACCGGTCCGATGCCAGCCTCTATGGCGCGCTTCCAGACATGCACGATCATCGGCAGGCCGTGAATGTCTGCCAAGGGCTTGTTGGGAAGCCGTGTTGCCTTCAGGCGGGCGGGAATCAAGATGATGGGGTTGGACATGAGTATTTCACGGACTTTCTTACAGGTTGCGGCCACACTATAACCCTGGCAGCATCCAGGGCAAACGGGGAGACATGATCATGTGCCAAAAATCTTGTTCATTTTCAGGCCTGCTTGCCTGGGGTGGCGCTCTGATGGGCGCCGTTTTGTTCGTTGTGGCGCTGAATATTCTGGGCGATCTGCTCTTTGCGCCCGCCAAGCCCGTTCCGGTTCAGGCGGTTGCGGTCGCGCCGGTTTCTACGCCCACGCCCGCTGCGCCCCCCGCCGCCGATCCGGCCCCGACAGCCCCGGCCCCAGTTGCGGCCCCAGCGCCCGCCCCCGTCGTCGCCGAAACCGCCCCGCCGCCTGTCCAGGACGTGGCCGCCGCCAGTCCGCTTGAGGCGGGCAAGAAAGTGTTTTCTCAATGCAAGGCCTGCCATACGGTCGAACCCGGCGGCAAGAATCTGGTCGGCCCCAATCTGGCGGGCGTGGTCGGCCGGGCCAGGGCCACGGCGGCGGGATTCAAATATTCCGACGCCATGGCCGCCAGCCATGAAGCCTGGAGCGAGGCCGCTTTGGATAATTATCTGGCGGACCCCAAGAAGGCGATCCCCGGCAACAAGATGACCTTCAAGGGGTTGGCCAAACCCGAAGACCGCGCCGCCATCATCGCCTATCTGAAATCGGCGGGAGCAAAATAGCATGCGCGATTTCGAAGCCCTGGCGATGCGCTTGGCCGACGCCGCCGGAGCCGAGATTCTGAAATATTGGCGCCAGCCCATCGATGTTGACGACAAGGCCGACGACAGCCCGGTCACCATCGCCGACCGCGAGGCCGAGCGCGTCATGCGCGCCCTGATCAACCAAACCTTCCCCGATCACGGAATCCTGGGCGAGGAATTCGGCAACGAGCGGTTGGACGCCAGCCATGTCTGGGTGCTGGACCCCGTGGACGGCACGCGCTCCTTCATCACCGGCATGCCCTGTTTCGGCACACTGATCGGCTTGTGGCGGGCGGGCCAACCCGTGCTGGGCGTGATCGATCAACCGGTCGCCAAGGAACGCTGGCTGGGCCTATCGGGCGGCGGCTGTACGCTGAACGGAAAGCCCGTGCGCGTGCGGCCTTGCCCCGACCTCAACAAGGCCGCCCTGCACAGCACGGGGCCTGAAATCTTCAAGGCGGATCAGTTGGCTCGTTTCGAGCGCTTGCGCAAGCAGGTCAAATTGTCGCGCGGCAGCGCCGATTGCTACGCCTATGCGTTGCTGGCCACCGGCTTTGTCGATCTGGTCTGCGAGGCCGGTCTTAAGCCTTTCGATTACGCCGCCATCGTGCCGGTGGTCGAGGCGGCGGGCGGCGTCGTGACCGATTGGCAAGGCCAGCCGCTCAATCTGCAATCCGATGGCAGCATCCTGGCGGCAGGTGATTCGCGCGCCCACGCCCAGGCCCTGGAGGTTTTGAATTCATGAAAAGATTTTTGCTGATGGCTTGCTTGTTGTTGCCCATGGCCGTTCAGGCCCAAGAGGCCAAGCCTGCTCAGGGCGCCGCCATGGGTTCAAGTATTTCGCATGGCATCGCCATGGGTTCAAATATTTCGCATGGCATCGCCATGCACAGCGACCTGAAATACGCGCCCGACTTCAAGCATTTCGACTATGTGAATCCCGATGCCCCCAAGGGCGGCGAGGTCCGCCTGGCCCAGGTGGGCACTTACGACAATCTCAATCCCTTCATCGTCAAGGGGATTGCGCCTGGCTATATCGGCCAGTTGTTTTCGACGCTGCTGTCCAGCGCCGCCGACGAGCCTTTCAGCGAATACGGCTATGTGGCCGAGACGATCGAAATGCCCAAGGGGCGCGAGTGGGTGATTTTCAACCTGCGCTCGATCGCCAAGTTTCACGACGGCAAACCGATCACCGCCGATGACGTGGTGTTCAGCTTCAATACGCTGAAGGCCAAGGGCGCTCCCTTTTACCGCCTGTATTACGCGGGTGTGTCCAAGGCCGAGGCGATGGGTCCCCTAAAGGTGAAATTCACCTTCGGCAAGGAAGCCAATCGCGAATTGCCGCTGATCATCGGTCAAATGCCCATTCTGTCGAAAGCCTATTGGGCCAAGCGCGATTTCGAGGCGACGACGCTGGAGGCGCCGGTGGGCAGCGGTCCTTACCGCGTGGACAGCGCCGAAGCCGGGCGCAGCATCGTCTATAAACTGGACGACAAATTCTGGGCCAAGGATTTGCCCGTGATGAAGGGCCACAATAATTTCGGGCGCATGCGCATCGATTTCTACCGCGACGCCACGGTGGCGCTGGAAGCCTTGAAGGCGGGTGAATATGATTTCAGGGCCGAGAACGAGTCGAAGAAATGGGCCACCGAATACAAGGACGCCGCCCCCGTGAAGGCGGGACTGATGAAGGTGGAAATCCTGCCCAATCAGCGCCCGGTGGGCATGCAAGGATTTGTGATGAATCAACGCCGCCCGCTTTTCCAAGACAGGCGGGTGCGCGAAGCGATGGGCCTGGCCTTCGATTTCGAATGGTCGAACAAGAATCTGTTCTATGGTCAGTACAAGCGCACCGAAAGCTATTTCGCCAATTCCGACCTGTCGGCCAAGGGGCTGCCGAGCGCTGGCGAACTTAAGTTGCTGGAGCCGTTCAAGGACAAGTTGCCGCCCGAGGTTTTCACGAAGGAGTTCAAGGCGCCCGCCACCAATGGCGACGGCAATCCGCGCGAAAATTTGCGAGCCGCCCTTGTGCTGCTGAAAGAGGCCGGTTGGGCGGTCAAGGACCGCAAGCTGGTGAACGAAAAGACCGGCCAGCCCTTTTCCTTCGAGATTCTTCTAAGCTCGCCCGCTTTCGAACGCATCGCTTTGCCTTATGTCGAGAATTTGAAGAAGCTGGGCATCGACGCCAGCGTGCGCACGCTGGACACCGCGCAATACAAGAACCGCACCGACAGCTTCGACTTCGACATGACGGTGGATATTTGGGGCGCTTCCGAATCGCCCGGCAACGAGTTGCTCGACTTCTACGGCTCGGGTTCGGCGGACATGCGCGGCTCTCGCAATTCCATCGGCCTTAAGAATCCCGCCGCCGACGCGATGATCGCCAAGGTGATATCGGCACCCGACCGTGAAAGTCTGGTCGATGCGGTGCGGGCCTTGGACCGCGTGCTGCTTTGGGGCCATTACGTGGTGCCGCATTGGCATATCGCCTATGACCGCGTTGCCTATTGGGACAAGTTCGGCCAGCCCAAAATCATCCCCCGTCAGGGCTTCCAATTCGACACTTGGTGGGTTGATGCGCAAAAGAGCGAGCGTCTTGCCAAGGCCAGAGGCAAGGGCGGCGAGGGGAGGTAGGAAAGGTTGTTCGCATACATCATCCGACGTCTGGCCCTGATCCCGCTGACCTTGTTTGGCATCATGCTGATCAATTTCGGCTTTGCGCAATTGGCGCCCGGCGGGCCGGTCGATCTGATGCTGGCCAAAATCCAGGGGACCGGCATGTCCGCCGAGGGGCGCATTTCGGGAAGCGCTTCGGGTGAGATGGCAAGACCCGCCAGCGCGCCGGGCGGTGTCAACCCGTCGGCGACCTATCGCGGCGCCCAGGGGCTTGATCCCAGCTACGTGGCCGAGATCGAGCGCATGTTCGGTTTCGACAAGCCGCCTTTGGAACGTTTCGGGCTGATGATTGCCAATTACTTGGCCTTCGATTTCGGAAAAAGTTTCTATCGCGACGAAAGCGTGGTGTCGCTGATCGCCTCGAAACTGCCGGTGTCGATCAGCCTGGGCCTGTGGAGCACGCTGATCATCTATCTGGTTTCCATTCCGCTTGGCATCTTAAAGGCCACCCGCGACGGCTCGCGCATGGATGTGGCGACCAGTTGGGCGATGGTGATCGGCTATGCCGTGCCGGGTTTCCTGTTCGCCATTCTGCTGATCGTGCTGTTCGCGGGCGGGCGCTATTTGGATTGGTTCCCGCTGCGCGGCCTGACTTCGCCCGATTGGAGCGACATGTCCTGGCCTGCCCGCATTCTCGATTATTTCTGGCATATCGCCCTGCCGGTGACGGCGATGGTGATCGGCGGTTTCGCGCAACTGACCATGCTGACCAAAAACGCCTTTCTAGAGGAAATCACCAAGCAATATGTGCTGACCGCCAGGGCCAAGGGCCTAAGCGAGCAGCAGGTGTTGTACGGCCATGTGTTCAGGAACGCCATGCTGTTGGTGATTGCTGGCTTCCCGTCGGCCCTGGTCAGCATGTTGTTTACCGGCTCGGTGCTGATCGAGGTGATCTTCTCGCTGGATGGCATCGGGCTGTTGGGTTTCGAGGCCGTCATCAATCGCGACTATCCGGTGATGTTCGGCACCTTGTTCATTTTCGGACTGATCGGCCTGCTGCTCAATCTGGTCAGCGACCTGACCTATCACTTCGTCGATCCACGCATCGACTTTGAAGCGCGTTGATATTGCCCTCATGCGCCGGGCGGGTTGCTCCGCAACCCTTGGCTCTCGCCGGGGTGGAACCCGGCGCGCGGGCTTTGCCCGCGTTCAAGCTGCCATTCGTGCAAATCAAGGCCGCTTGATATAATCCAAAATATCCTGGTAGATGCCTTCCGGATTCAGATCGCGCAGCAGCATGTGATAATGGTCGGGATAGAAGCGCGTCTGCTGGATGTCGGGTCTGGGCAAACCGGCCAGAAAGCGCTTCGTCGCTTCGTTGGGGATGATCTCTTCCTGGCCGCCATACAGCAGCAGCAGCGGGCCTTTTTGTTTCGGCGCGCTGGACAACGCCTCGTCCATCAGGTCGGTCAGGCCATGAATGGCGTCCATGCGCGTCTGTTTGATGACCAGCGGATCGCGGCCCAGCGCCCTTAGCATCTCGATATTGTCGGAAGGCTTGCGGTTCAAGCCGCGCCCCGAGACGGTGACGAAAGGCAGCGTATGGGCGGCCAACCATAAGGCGGCGCGCTGCGGCCAGATCATGGCGTCGCGGCCCCAAAGGGCGGGGGCGACCAGTATGGCGGCATCGCATGCAGGCGGCGCATCAGAAGCCAGGGCGGCCAGCGTCACGGCGCCGCCCATGCTGTCGCCCAGAATGAAGAACGGCGTGGCGGGATGGCGCTGTTGGATCAGTTTGGCGGCCATGCGCAAATCGCCGGTCATGGTCTTGGCTCCCGCCCACAGGCCGGGATGCGGAGCAGAGCCGAAGCCTCGCTGATCATAGGCATAGACGGCAACGCCGCGGTTCGCCAGCCAGGCTCCCGGCATCTCGAAGGCTTTGGAATAGTCGTTGAAGCCGTGCAGGGCCAGCACGACGGCGAAGGGCGGCTCTTCGGGGAACCAGCGCCTGAGCGGCAGCTTGGCCCCGTCGGCCATGATCAGGGCGTCTTCGCTCATGGCAGGGGACATGGTCGCAAGACCCGCCGATTCAATGCGCGGCGCGCAGGCGCCAAGAAGAAGGGAAAGCAGCGTCATGACGCCTTTCCATGTCACGGCTGATGATGCTCCGCTCGCGCCGCCTTGGTCAGAGCCAGGAACACGTCTTCAAGATCTGCCTCGTGGGTCGTTAGATCGGCCAGCACAAGTCCCGATTCCCGCACCGCTTCCAGAATGCGCCCGACGCCGGTGGCGCTTGGCCGATAGCGAATGAACAGTTTGCCGCCTTCCTTGATCTCGGGCGCGAAGCAAGCCAGCATTTCTGGAATGGCCGTGATCGGCTGGGCCAGGGTAAGCGTAAGCCCCTTGGTGTCCAGGCGCTGCATCAAAGCCGGTTTTTCCTCGCAGGCGATCAGATGGCCCTGATCGATGATGGCGATGCGGTCGCACAGCTCCTCGGCTTCTTCCAGATAATGGGTGGTCAATAGAATGGTGGTGCCCGCCGCGTTGAGCTGGCGGACATAGTCCCACAGATTGCGGCGCAGCTCGATATCCACCCCCGCCGTCGGCTCGTCCAGCACCAACACCGGCGGGCTATGCACCAGGGCCTTGGCGACCAGCAAACGCCTGCGCATGCCGCCCGACAGCGTGCGGGCATAGGAATGCGCCTTGTCGGCCAGCCCCATGGCGGCCAGAATTTCCAGAGTGCGCCGATTGGCCTTGGGCACGCCGTACAGGCCCGCCTGAACTTCCAGCATTTCGAAGGGGGTGAAGAAGGGGTCGAGGTTCAGTTCCTGCGGCACCACGCCAATGCTGAGCCGGGCCAGACGCACGCTGGCGTCAATGTCGTGGCCCCAGACCTTGGCCGCGCCGGAGCTTTTATTGACCAGCCCGGCCAGGATATTGATGAGCGTCGATTTGCCCGCGCCGTTGGGACCCAGCAGGCCGAAGAACGACCCTCTGGGAATGGACAGCGTTACGCCATCCAGGGCCAGCTTGGCCGGGCGTCCATTCTGTCCGCCATAGGTTTTGGTCAGGCCGGAAATATCGACGGCTAAGTCAGGCAAGTCGCTCATGGGGCTGTTTTAGCAGGCAGAGCCGTCCCTGCGCCAGCGCATTGGCGATTCGCGGGCTTCCAAAGGGGAGGGGGGCGGGGCGGATGGTCAAAAACCCTTAGAATCCGCCATTTCGCTCGGTACGGTTGCCCGAAGGCCCTGCACCCCCTAGGATGATGGCTCATGAACACATCCGCTTTTCCGCACCGACATCTCCTCGGCATCCAAGGGCTGACTTCCGAGGAGATATCCTATTTGCTCGATCTTTCCGACAGCTATGTCGATCAGAACCGCAAGCCCGGCCGCAAGCTCGACGTTCTGCGCGGTCGCACCATCATCAATCTGTTCTTCGAGAATTCGACGCGCACCCGCACCAGCTTCGAACTGGCGGCCAAGCGCCTGGGCGCCGACGTCATCAATATGCAGGTGGCCAACAGTTCGGTCGCCAAGGGCGAGACGCTGATCGACACCGCCATGACGCTGAACGCCATGCATGCCGATGTGCTGGTGGTGCGCCATCCCGATTCGGGTGCGGTCAAGCTATTGTCCGACAAGGTGAACTGCGCGGTGGTGAATGGCGGCGACGGCACGCACGAGCATCCCACCCAGGCGTTGCTGGATGCGCTGACCATCCGCAGGCGCAAGGGCCGCCTGTCGGGCCTGCTGGTCGCCATCTGCGGCGACGTGCTGCATTCGCGCGTCGCCCGCTCGAACATCTATCTCTTGAACGCCATGGGGGCCAGGGTGCGCTTGGTCGCGCCCAAGACGCTGCTGCCGGTGAAGGCCGACCGGCTGGGGGCGGAAATCTCGCATGACATGGCCGCCGGGCTGAAGGACGTCGATATCGTCATGATGCTGCGCGTGCAGAACGAGCGCATGCAAGGCAGCTATATCCCGTCGATCCGCGAATATTTCCACTTCTTCGGGCTTGATTACGACAAGCTGAAGGAAGCCAAGCCCGACGCCTTGATCATGCATCCCGGCCCCATGAATCGCGGCGTCGAGATCGACAGCGAGGTGGCCGACGATTTCGAACGCAGCGTCATCCGCGAGCAGGTGGAAATGGGCGTTGCCGTGCGCATGGCCTGTCTGGAAACGCTGACCCGCAATCTGGATCAGGCGAGGCCCAACCATGGTTAAGGTCGCCTACATCAATGTCCGCCTGCTTGATCCGGCCACCGGGTTGGATGCGGTGGGCGCACTTTTGACCGAAGGCGAGGAAATCGCCGATTTCGGCCCCAATCTTTTCAAGGCCAGCGCCGGATGGCGCGTGCCTTCGGGCATTCAGGTGGTGGACGGCAAGGGGGCTTGCTTGTCTCCGGGCCTGGTCGATATGCGCGTGCAATTGCGCGAACCGGGCGAGGAGCACAAGGAAACGCTGAAATCGGCTGGCGAGGCGGCGGTGGCGGGCGGCATCACCAGCATGGTCTGCCTGCCCAACACCGATCCCATCATCGACGACGTGGCCAGCGTGGAATTCGTGGCGAGACGCGCCCGCAAGGTGGGGCTGGTCAAGGTTTATCCCTATGCGGCGGCCACCAAGGGGTTGGCGGGCAAGGAACTGGCCGAACTGGGCCTGCTGGCCCAGGCGGGCGCCCTGGCCTTTACCGATGGCGTGCATGCGCTTTCCGACGCCCGCGTGATGCGCCGCGCCCTGTCTTACGCCTCCACCTTCGATCTTTTGATCGTGCAACATCCCGAGGAACCGGCGCTGGCCCTGGGCGGGGCGATGAATTCCGGCGAGATGGCCACGCGCCTGGGCGTGCCTTCCATTCCCAAGGAAGCCGAAGTCATCATGCTTGAGCGCGATCTGCGCTTGGTGGCGGCGACCGGGGCGCGCTATCACGCCGCCCATGTCTCGACCGCGGAAAGCATCGAGGCCATTCGCCAAGCGAAGGCCAAGGGCGTTCGCGTCACCTGCGACACGGCGCCGCCCTATTTCGCGCTGAACGAACTGGAAGTGAACGGCTGGCGCACCTTCGCCAAATTGTCGCCGCCGCTTCGCGACGAGGATGACCGCAAGGCGGTGGTCGAGGGGTTGAAGGATGGCGCCATCGACGCCATCGCTTCCGATCACGCGCCCCAGGATCAGGATTCGAAGCGCTTGCCTTTCGCCCAGGCCGCTTTCGGCGGCGTGGGTCTCGAGACCCTTCTGGCCGTTTCGCTGGACCTCTATCACAACAAGGTCATGTCGCTCTTGGACGTGCTGGGGAATTTAACCCACAAACCGGCGGGCATCTTGGGATTGAAGGCTGGGCGCCTTGAAAAGGGCCTGCCCGCCGATTTCATGTTGTTCGATCCCCATCGGCCTTGGAAAGTGGTGGCCGACAACTTCCGTTCGAAATCCAAGAACTCGCCCTTCGACGGACGCCCCGTCCAGGGGCGCGTGCTGAAAACCATCATCGACGGACGTCTGGTCTTCTCGCTCGAGGCAGACAGTTGACCGATGTTCTGCTTGCCGCCGTATGCGGCTATCTTTTGGGGTCGATACCCTTTGGCTTGTTGCTGACCCGAGCGGCGGGTCTGGGCGACATTCGCGCCGTCGGCTCAGGCAATATCGGCGCCACCAACGTGCTGCGCACCGGCAACAAGAAGTTGGCCGCCGCCACGCTGATTCTGGATGGCGTCAAGGGGGCGGTGGCGGCGCTGATCGCGCTGGCCCTGGCGGACATGGACATGGCGCTGATCGCCGGTCTGTTCGCGGTGGTGGGACATAACTTTCCGGTCTGGCTGAATTTCAAGGGCGGCAAGGGCGTGGCGACCAGCCTGGGCACGCTGCTGGCTGTTTCCTGGCCGACCGGCTTGGCCGCCATCGCCACTTGGCTGATCACGGCGAAACTGTCGCGCATTTCGTCGCTGTCGGCCTTGGCGGCGCTGGGCCTGTCGCCGGTCTTTGCTTACCTGTTCGCCAGCCCTTCCCACGCCGCCTTGGCTCTGACCTTGGCCATGTTGGGGTTCCTGCGCCACAGGGCGAATATCGAGCGCCTGCTCGACGGAACCGAACCCAGGATCGGCGACAAGAAACCGGGCGAACAGGCTTGATCGAGGAGCGTCTGGCCAAATCGGGCCTGCGCGTTCGGGGCTGTTTGCATCCATCCTTTGACGACGGCGCGCCAGCGGGCATTGCCACCTTGATGCTGATCGGCCATTTGGGGGGAGAATTCTGGCCCGCCTTTCAATCGGGGCGACGGGATGAAGCCGATCCCCTGGACAATTGGACAAGGCGCGTCATTGGGCCGCTGGCGCAAGATGCCGACGCACTGGCCCTTTATCCGTTCGACGGGCCGCCCTGGTTGCCCTTTCAGCGCTGGGCGATGAAGGCGGAAGGGCTTTCCCCTTCGCCCATCGGCCCCCTGATCCATCCGCAATTCGGACCCTGGCATGGCTATCGGGCGGCGCTGGGATTCGCTGATCGACTGCCCATTCCAGACCCGCCCAGGCCGGTCGATATCTGCGCCGCCTGCCTGGACAAACCCTGCCTGTCGGCTTGCCCCGCCAACGTTTTTGCAAGCGGGCGCTATGATGTGTCTGCCTGCATGGGCTTTTTGAAAGGCGCGGCAGGCGCCGCCTGTCTTCAAGGCGGATGCCAAGCCAGAGCGGGCTGCAAGCAGGGGCGAAGGCACGCCTATTCCAAGGAACAGGCTGCCTTTCACACCCAGGCCTTTCTTGCCTTTTATTAGGCCGCCCGCACTTCGATCAGGAACTGCTCGACTTCCGTTTTCAGGGTTTCCGCTTCGCGCAGCAATTCGTCGGCGGCCTTGAACATGCCTTGCGCCATGCTGCCCGTATCGTTGGCCGCGTCGCTGACGTCGCTGATATGGCGCGCCACCTCGCCATTGCCCTGCGCCGCCTCTTCGATGTTGCGCAGAATTTCGCGCGTGGCCTGGGTCTGGGCGCCGACCGCCTCTTCGATGGTGGCGACCACCGTATTGACTTGGTCCACCGTCGATCCCACGGTTTTGATGGCGTCCACGGCTTCTTGCGTGGCGGCTTGAATTTCATTGATCTGCGAGGTGATTTCGCCAGTCGCCTTGGCGGTCTGGTTGGCCAGATTCTTGACCTCGCCCGCCACGACGGCAAAACCTTTTCCGGCTTCGCCAGCCCTGGCCGCCTCGATGGTGGCGTTCAAGGCCAGCAGATTGGTCTGGCTGGCGATGTCGTTGATCAGGCTGACGATCTCGCCAATGCGGCTGGCCGCACCCGCCAAGCCCGCCACCGTGCCGTCGGCTTGCTGGATGCCGTTGACCGCCTCTTGCGTGATGCCCGAAGTCTCGGAAACTCTTCTGGCGATGTCTTCCGCCGAGGTGCCCAATTGCTCGGTGGCTCCGGCCACCGCCTGCATGTTGGCCGACGCCTGTTCGGTGACGGCGCGCACCGCCGATGTGCGTTCGCTCGACCCTTGCGCGGTTGTCACCAAGCGATCAGATGAAAGATGTACATGTTCGACGGTTGACGAAACCTTGAGCAGCAATTGTGTAACCCGTTCCTCGAAGCGCATGATGCTGGCTTCCTGGCGGGCGACGCGGGCATGTTCCTTGGCGGCTTCCGCCTTGATCTGTTCTTCCAAAACCGACTTGTGCAACAGGCTGTCCTTGAATATCTGAATGGCGGCGGCCATTTGTCCCACCTCGTCCTTGCGGTCGCGGCCATGGATTTCGAAGGACGTATCGCCCTTCGCCAGATTTTCCATGTCGTGCGTGGCGACGATGATGGGGCGCGACGTGCCGCGGGCCACCAGCATCGACAGTGCTACCACGATCAGCGTGATCAGGGCGACGATCAGGCCCGAGATCATGGCCTTGGCGCGAAAAGCCGCCTCGGCGTCGTCGAGATAGATGCCCGATCCGATCACCCAGCCCCAGGGCTGGAAACCCTTGACGAAGGAAATCTTGCGCACCGGCTGGTCGAAACCCGGCTTGGGCCACAGATAATCGACAAAGCCTTCGCCCTTGGTCTTGACCGCGTTCACGAATTCGATGAACAGCAGCTTGCCTGCGGGATCGGCGTTCTTCGACAAATCCTTGCCGTCCAGTTCAGGCTTGATCGGATGCATGACCATGGCGGGGGCCATGTCGTTGATCCAGATATACTCGTTGCCTTCGTAGCGCATGGACTTCAGGGCGCCAAGCGCCGCCGCTTTGGCGGCGTCCTCGCTGATCGCTCCTTCGCGGGCCTGGCGCTCGAAGCTGGCCACGGTCGAATGGGCCAGTTCCACGACGGCCTTGGTCTTGGCCTGACGATCGGCGAACATCACATTGTTGATGTCGAACAAGGTGTAGGCCGTCACGGCCGTGATGCCCGCAAAGGCCGCGGCGACGATCAGCGACAGTTTCACGACAATGGTCAAATCAGCTAGGCGCATGTTGGTCGTTATCCCCTAAATCCGGCGTCAGGCGAAAGATCGCATTTTTATTATGGATATTATGATCAGATAATATTCTTTGGTTCGTCGTTACGTAAAGTAAAAACTAGAATGACTAAATTCTATCTGATTCGACGATTCTTGCGTCAATGGACAGTTGCGGTTCGCGGGCCTATATAACGCGCATGAGCTTGAAGAACCGGTCTTTCCTGAAGATGCACGGCCTGGGCAACGATTTCGTTGTCCTGGATGGCCGCGCGCTGCCCGTTTCCCTAACCGAGGCCGAGGCTCGGCTGCTGGCGGATCGCCATTTCGGCATCGGCTGCGATCAGATCGTGATTTTGGAACCAGCCAAGGCCGAGGGGGCCGATCTGTTCGTGCGCTTTTTAAACGGCGACGGCAGCGAATCGGGCGCTTGCGGCAATGGAACGCGCTGTGCCGCCCTGCTGGTCTTCAATGAAAGGAAGACGGCAAGCTGCGTGATCGAAACCAGATCCGGCCTGTTGCCCTGCCGGTTGCTGGAAGACGGTCTGATCGAAGTGGATATGGGCCTGGCCCGCGACGTCGCCGATCTCGATCTGTCCGTGGGGCCGCTCGCTGGGCCGGTTTTCGTGAATATGGGCAATCCGCATGCCGTTTTCGTCGTGCCGGACGCCTTGAAAGTGGATCTGCCCGCGCACGGCCCGCTGATCGAAAATCACCCGTTGTTTCCCAACCGCACCAATGTCGAGGCGATTTCCCTGCAAGGCAAAGACAGGCTGCGCCTTCGCGTTTGGGAGCGCGGCGCTGGCATCACCTTGGCCTGCGGATCGGGCGCTTGCGCCGCCGCCGTGGCGGCCTTCAGGCGGGGACTGACCGGGCGTCAAGTAATGATCGAACTGGATGGCGGCGAGCTTCGTCTTCAATATCTTGAAACCGGCCATGTGATGATGACCGGACCCGCCACGCTGGTTGCCGAGGGGCGAATGGGCGGATGATCGACATCGTCACCTTTGGCTGCCGTCTGAACGGCTTCGAGTCCGAGGTTCTGCGCGATACCGCCAAGCAGGCGGGATTGGAAGACGCCGTGATCTTCAATACCTGCGCCGTGACCGCCGAGGCGGAACGCCAAGCCCGCCAGGCCATCCGCAAGCTGAAGCGCGAAAGACCAAACGCCCATATCATCGTGACCGGCTGCGCGGCGCAGGTCAGCGCCGAACGTTTCGCCGCCATGCCCGAGGTGGACCGCGTGCTGGGCAATGGCGCGAAACTGGACCCTTTGCAATTGGCTTCAAGCGAGAAGCTGGTGGTCACCGATCTTGCCGACCTGTCCGAACTGGCCCCGCACCTGATCGGCGGCTTCGAGGGACGCGCCCGCGCCTTCGTGCAAATTCAGCAGGGCTGCGATCATGGCTGCACCTTTTGCATCATTCCCAAGGCCAGGGGTCCGTCGCGGCCGGTGGCCTTCGAGCGCATCGCCGAACAGGCCGCCAAACTGACCGCAGCGGGCTATCTTGAAATCGTGCTGACCGGCGTGGACATTGCCTCGTGGGGGCGTCTTGAGCAGTTGATCGCCGGGCTTCTGAAGGAAGTGCCGGGCATCTCGCGCCTGCGCCTGTCGTCGCTTGATCCCGCCGAAGTGAGCGACGATCTGATCGCATTGTTCAAAAGCGAACCGCGTCTGATGGGGCATCTGCACCTGTCGATGCAGTCGGGCGCTGATCCGGTCTTGAAGCGCATGGCTAGGCGTCACCGCGCTGGCGATCTGTTGCGCATCCGCCAAGCCTTGCCCGAGGTGGCGCTGGGGGCCGATCTGATTGCGGGCTTTCCCGGCGAGACGCAAGACGATCATCAGGAAACGCTTCGTCTGATCGAGCAGCTGGGGTTGTCGCATCTGCACGTCTTTCCCTATTCGGCAAGGCCGGGAACGGCTGCGGCCAACTGGAAGCGATTGGCGGGCGACGTGGTCAAGGCCAGGGCGGCCGAGTTGCGGGCGGCGGGCGAACGGGTCCGGGACGGCCTGATCGCGTCCTTGATCGCAAGCGAGGTCAATGTGTTGATCGAAGAACCCGGCAAGGGCTATTCGGAATCCTATCTGCCGGTGGTTTTCGCGGGCGGCGTGCCGGGGGCGGTGGCCAGGGTCAAGATTACCGGCGCCGTGAACGGACAGCTTGAAGGGCAAATCGTGGCATGAGTTGGCTTGAGCGTTTGAAATCCGGTTTGTCGCGCACATCGCGCCAACTGGGCCAAGGGATCGGCGATCTGGTCACCAAAAGCCGCCTGGACGAGGTGGCGCTGGGTGGCATCGAGGAATTGCTGATCGGCGCCGACCTGGGAGCCAAGACCGCTTACCGTTTGACCGAATCGCTTTCCAAGGCCAGATTCGAGCAGGGCGCCTCCAGCGAGGCCGTGCGTCTGCATCTGGCAAGCGACATCGCCAAATTGCTGGAACCGGTGGCCAAGCCGCTGTCGCTCGACCCCGGACTGAAGCCGCAAGTCGTGCTGGTGGTGGGCGTCAATGGCACGGGAAAAACGACCACCATCGGCAAGCTGGCGACCATCGAGCGCGACAAGGGCCGCAAGGTTCTGCTGGCGGCGGGCGACACTTTCCGCGCGGCGGCGGTCGAACAGTTGAAGGTTTGGGGGACCAGGGCGAATTGTCCGGTCATTGCCCGCGAAACAGGCGCTGACGCGGCGGGCCTTGCTTTCGACGCCGTGACGCAAGCCAAGGCGGACGGGGCCGACATCCTGTTTATCGACACCGCCGGACGGCTGCACAACAAGGCCGATCTGATGGAAGAGCTGAAGAAGGTGGTGCGCGTTCTGAAAAAGCAGGATGCCAGCCTTCCGCACGCAACACTCCTGGTGCTGGACGCCACCACGGGACAGAACGCGCTCAATCAGGTCGAGACCTTCAAAAGCATGGTCGATGTGACAGGGTTGATTCTGACCAAGCTGGACGGCACCGCCAAGGGCGGCGTTCTGGTGGCGCTGGCAGAAAAATTCAATCTGCCTGTCCACGCCATCGGCGTGGGCGAACAGGCCGACGATTTGCAGCCCTTCGAAGCCATGTCTTTCGCTCGCGGCTTAGTCGGGCTGGGCTGACGCGACAATTTAAACGATTTAACCAGTGACATTGTGTGAATATCCACAAATTTGATCGTGATCAAATTTTGGATTGGCAGTTGAAGAGTTGTGCCGCAAACTCGACCCGATAAAAAGATCAATACGGGATGAGATGAAATCGGTGTCATTGCCTGTGAAAATGCTGCTCCTGTTCGCGGCCAGCTTGGCTTGCATTTGGGGGGCGCTGTTCTTCGAGCTGAATCGCAGTCGCGAGCGGGACATCGCCGATGCCCAGATCGCCACGGTGTTTCAGGCCCGGCTTTACGCTGAAAACGCCAAGTCGGTCATCAAGCGGCTCGACGAGGTGATGTTCGACCTGCGCCATTATTGGAATAACGAAGAAGAATTCACCGAACATGTTCACCGGCAAAGCGCGCATATCTCGGACATCGCCTTTCAGATCGGCGTGATCGGCAAGGATGGCTATCTGGCCTATTCGAATTTGCAAAAGGTTCAGGAACGCGTGGATCTGCGAGAGCGCGAGCATTTCAAAGTACACGCCGCCGAACCTGTGCAAGACCGCCTGTTCATCAGCAAGCCGCTCAAAGGGAAAGTATCGGGGCGCTGGACGATTCAGTTCACCCGCCCAATCATTCACGAAGGCAAATTCGAAGGCGTGATCGTCCTTTCCGCCGATCCCGAGCTCTTTACACGGTTTAATAAGGCGTTGAATCTTGTCGGCGATTCGTCGCTCGCCATATCGGCGGCGGATGGCAGCCTGATGGCGCGCTACCCGGACAACGACGCTCATCTGGGAAAGACGATCAGCGGCGCTCCTTATCAGGCGCCCGATGCCCCGGACACGGGCTACTTCCCAAGGAAAAGCACTGTCGATGGCGTCGAGCGGATTTACGGATATCGCAAGCTGCAGGAATACGGCCTTAATTTCGTCATCGGCCATTCTCTGCCGGAAATTTTGGCCCGTCACGACGATCAGCATTATTTCATGACGCTGGCCGCCCTGCTGGTCAGCCTGGGACTGGGAGTCTTGTTCCTGATCCTCCATCAGTCGCTGTCGGCGCGCCAGGCGGTTTCGCGACAGCTATTGCAAAGCGAAGAGCGCTTTAAGCGCATGACCAAGCTGACGTTGGTCGGCATGATCATCCATGACGGCAAACAGATCACCGACGTCAATCCCACTTTCTGTCAGATGTTCGGCTATGAGCAGGACGAATTGGTCGGCAAGAGTTTCGAATTTCTGCTGACGGAAGAATCGCGAGCCATCGTCCGCCAAAAAATTGCCGAGAAATGCGAAGACCCCTACGAGGTCGAAGCCGTGCGCAAGGACGGTTCCGTTTTTCCTGCGGAACTGGTCGGGCGCAATGTCGTTTACAGTGGCGAACCCGTGCGGGTGGCCAGCGTTGCCGACATCACCGAGCGCAAGCTGGCGCAGGCTGAGCTGCAAGCCAGCGAGGAGCGCTATCACAGCCTGTTCGCCGGATCGAAAGTGCCCAACCTGTTGATCGATCCCGCAAGCGGCGAGATCGTTGACGCCAACAAGGCGGCGTCCGATTTCTACGGCTATGGCGTGGACCAGCTAAAGCGGATGAAGATCAGCGACATCAATTTGGCCACCAAGGAGGAAGTCGCCCAGGAGATGGAGCGCGCCAAGCGCGAGCAACGGTCGGATTTCCATTTCCGCCATCGCTTGGCCTCGGGCGAAATCCGCAATGTCGAGGTTCATTCCGGTCCCATCAATGTCGACGGCAAGACAATTCTATATTCCTTGGTTTTCGACGAAACCGTGCGCGTCCGCCTGGAGGCGGAGCGGCGCAAGCTGATTCGCGCCATCGAGCAAAGCCCGGTGTCGATCATGATTTCCAACACCAAGGGGGAAATCGAATACGTCAATCCCAGATTCCTGGAGAACGCCGGATATGAGCTGAGCGAGGTGCTGGGGCAGAATCCGCGCATCTTGAAGTCCGGGAAAACGCCGCCCGAGGCCTATGCCCAGCTTTGGGGCGCCATCACGGCGGGCGAGGAATGGCACGGCGAATTGTGCAATCGCAAGAAGAATGGCGAACTTTTTTGGGAACAGGCGTCGATTTCCCCCGTTCTGGACGGCGAAGGCAAGATCACCCATTACCTGGGCGTCAAGGAGGACATGACCGAGTGCAGGCGCGTGGCCGAGGAATTGAAACGCTCGCGCGGCGAGTTGGAACAGTTCGCCTATGTGGCCTCGCACGATTTGCGCCAGCCCTTGCGCATGGTCTCAAGCTATCTGCAACTGATCGAGCGCAAGCTGGGACCGGCGCTGGAAGGCGATTTGCGGGAATTCATGGATTTCGCGCTGGGCGGCGCCAAGCGCATGGATCAGTTGATCGTCAGTCTGCTGGAATATTCGCGCACCGGCAGAAGCGCCGAGCCGTTCGCCGAAGTCAAGTTGAGCGATGTGATCCGCGAAAGCTGCCTTAATCTTGAAGTGGCGATAGCAGACGCCAAGGCCGATATCCGCGTGGCCGATGATTTTCCCGCCATCCAGGGCCATTGGATGGAACTGGTGCGCCTGTTCCAGAATCTGATTGGCAACGCCATCAAATACCGCTCGCCCGAACGGCCCATTCGCATCGACATCAACTTTACCCGCGAGGGCGGGGAATTGATCGTCCGGGTCAAGGACAACGGCATGGGCATGGATACCAAGGATCATGGCCGCGCTTTCGCAATTTTCCAGCGTCTGGTCAAGGGCGATCAGCATGAGGGAACCGGCATTGGGCTGGCCGTCTGCAAGAAGATCGTCGAACAGCATAAGGGGCGCATCTGGATCGAATCGGCGCTGGGCGAAGGCTGCTGCTTCTACATGGCCTTTCCGGCGCAAGACGCCTGATCCAGCCAAGCCGCCAAGTCTTGGGTGGCGTGGTGAACATGCGCGTCCGCCGTGTCGTGGCGAAATTCCGGTTCATGGGCCTTCACCCAGATCGTGGTCATGCCCAGATCGAAGGCCGGTTTCAGGTTTCTGGCGATGTCTTCGAACATGGCGGCCTTTCTTGCCGTCACGTCGTGACGGGTCAGCAGCAGTTTATAGGTATCGGGATCGGGCTTGGGCACGTAGTTGGAAGCGCGGATATCGAAAATGCCCTCGAAATGACGCGACAGCCCCAAACGGTCCAGCACCTTCACGGCATGGCTTTCGGTTCCGTTAGTGAAAATCAGCTTGCGTCCTTGCAGATTGGCGAGCGAGGCGTCAAGCCGCGGGTTGGGGCTTAGCACCGAACGGTCAATATCGTGGACGAAATCCAAGAAGCGGTCGGGTTCCAGGCCGTGAACCAGCATCAAGCCGCGCAGCGTGGTGCCGAATTCCAGGTAATATCGCTTCTGAAGCGCATGCGCCTCAAGGGCGTTCAACCCCAACAGCTCCGAGATGAAGGCGCGCATGCGCTCGTCAATCTGCGGAAACAGGCTGGATGTGGCCGGATATAGGGTGTTGTCCAGGTCGAAGACCCAGGTGTCAAGCTGGTCCAAGGTGGGGGTGGGCATGCGTTTCTACTCGTTTCGACGGCTATCTTATGATAATCCCAAACACCGAGGTTACGCCAGAGCGCTAGCGGGTATGACGAAAACGCAATTCACCATCGATTCCGAAGTCTTGACGTCAAGTAAGGCGGCCGTGCTGACGGTGACGCAGGATGGGCATGTCCTGGCCTCCAATCCCAGTGCCCAGCCGCTGGTCGAGGCGATCAGCGAAGGCCATACGCCCGAGGTGATGGGCTATATCGGACGGGCTGCCGTGACCGGCAAGCCGATGAACGAGTCCGTGCTGCTGCCCGGCATTAGCGGGCCGATCTATTACGAATTGGCCATTCTGCCGCTGGCCGCTCCCGGCACCGTCATGGTCTTTGGGCGTGATGTGACCTTGGAGCGAAATCTACGCCTAGCTTTGGTGGAATCGCGCCAGCGCTATAAGGACTTGGTCGAAATCTCGAGCGATTTTTCCTGGGAAACCGGCCTGGATGGCCGTTTCGTGTTCGTCACGCCAAGGGGTGCTCTGGGATTCTCGGCCGAGGAATTGGTGGGAAGCCTGCCCATCCGCCTCTTGTCGGAAGGACATGAAGATCAATCGTCCCTCTTCTCGGCCCGCGTGGCGGTGGAGGACACCGAAGTTTGGATGAAGCGGGCGGATGGCAGTTTGGCCTGCGTGCTGGTTTCGGCAGCTCCCCTATTGGGGCCGGCCGGGGAATGGCGTGGTGCTCGGGGCGTGTGCCGCGACATCACCATGGTGCGCGAACGCGATGCGGCCCTGGCAAGAGCTTCCAACCGCGAACGCCTGCTCACCTATATCGTGCGCACCATCCGCGATGAAGTTGATCCCGCCAACATGCTGATGGCGGCGGCCGAGGCCACGGCGCGGGCGCTGTCTTGCGCCGGTTGCCAGATTTTCCGCAGCGAGGAGGGCAAGTTCACGTCGGCGGCCAGCTTTGGCGAGCATAGCGACGATCAGTCGGTGCATGCGGTGCTGGCCAATCTGGAAGGGGGGGCTTCGTCGGCAGAGCTGGCCTTGAACGGCTGGCAGGTTCTAAGCGCCGTGTCGCGCTATCACCGCGAGGCCAACGGCGCCATCTGCGTCTGGCGGCCGGAAGGGGCTTCGCCTTTCAGCGACGACGACCGCCTGCTGATTTTGGATGTCGCCAACCAGATCGGCATCGCCAACGAACAAATCATCAATCACGAGCGCATCTTGAACCTGTCGCGCACGGATGGATTGACCGGCCTGTTCAACCGTCGCGCCTTCTTCGAGGAGATCGAGCGGCGTTTCAACCGACTGGCTCGCGATCGCAAACCGGCGGCCCTGATCTATGTCGATCTGGACAATTTCAAGATGGTCAACGATGTGCATGGCCATCAGAAAGGCGACGAGGCGTTGCTGGCCGTGAAGCAGCTTTTGATCCACAACACGCGCCCGATCGATCTGGTGTCGCGCCTGGGCGGCGACGAATTCGCCGTCTGGCTTGAGAATGCCGACCAGGAAGTTGCCGAAAAGCGTGCGCAGGTGCTGCTGGACGCCAGCCGCTCGCTGGCGTCCTTCTCGGGATCGCCCGAGAAAATCCTGGGCGTTTCCTTAGGGATCGCCGTGCATGATCCCAGACGTTCCGAAACGCTCGAAGGCATGATCGCCAGGGCGGACGAAGCCATGTACGAAGTCAAGCGCACCGGCAAGGGCAGCTATCGCATCGCAAGGTCGGTCTTGCCGGGCGGAGCTGGCGCATGAGCAATCTGTTAAAGCGCCTGTTGGGCAGCCTGAAGGGCGAAAAGCCGGTGGCCTATGACGAGGCCAGGGATCTGGCCGCCAGCGCCGACGCCAAGACCAGGGGCGAATTGGCGGCCCATAAGGGGCTGATGCCGGAAATCCTGTATTATTTGGCGGGCGACCCTTTAAGCGAGGTTCGCCGCAACATCGCCAAGAATCCCTCGACGCCGGTGCAGGCCAATCTGCTGTTGGCCAAGGATGCCGACGAAGACGTGCGCTCCGACTTGGCGCTGAAAATTGCCAAACTGGCGCCCGGCCTTGGACCCGACGAACAGGATCGCATCCGGCGCATCACCTATGAAACGCTGGAAATTCTGGCCCGCGACCAGTTGCCGCGCGTCAGGCGCATCATCGCCGAGACGCTGAAGGACGTCGCCAACGCGCCGCCCGACATCATCCGACGCCTAGCTCGCGATACCGAGATCGTGGTGGCTGGGCCGGTGCTGGAATGTTCGCCGGTTCTGACCGACGAAGATCTGCTGGAAATCATTTCGACCGGTCCCATCAAGGGCGCCTTGGCGGCCATTTCGCGCCGTGCTGGCGTTGGCGCCGAGGTGGCCGACGTCATCGCCAAGTCGGACGATATCGAAGCTATCGCCGTGTTGCTGGGGAATAAAAGCGCCCAGATCCGCGAGGAAACCCTGGACCGTCTGATCGAACGCGCCCCCGACATCGAGATGTGGCACGCCCCCTTGGTGCAACGCCCGCATCTGTCGGCCAGGGCCGTGGGGCGCATTGCCAGATTCGTGGCGGACAATCTGCTCGATGTGCTGAAGACGCGCAACGATTTGCCGGAAAGCGTGATGGCCGACGTCGAGCGCGAGGTCAAGAAGCGCCTGGAGGCGGAAACCCAGCAGATCGAACTGCGCCAGCCCAGGCGCAAGGGGGCTGCGGGCGCTGGCGCCAACGCCGACCCCCTGGCCGAACTTCGCCAGCTTCATGCGGCGGGCAAACTTGAGGAAGAGGACGTTGCCAAGGCCCTGTCGGCAGGCAAGGTCGAGATGGTTACCGGGTCGCTGGCCGTGCGGGCCGGTCTTTCGCTGGAAGTGGTGAAGAAGGCCATCGAAACGCAAAGCGCTAAGGGCATGGTGGCCCTTTCCTTCAAGGCCGGGTTGGGCATGGAGCTGTCGCAGCAGCTTCAGGCCAAGCTGGCGCGCGTGCCGCCTTCGGGCATCATCCGCGCCCATAAGGGCAAATGTCCGCTGTCGCCCGAGGAAGTGGATTGGCAGATCGACTTTTTCAAAAGTCTGGTCGCCGACGCCAAAGCGCGCTAGTCCAGGTCTCTGGCCACCCGAAATCCCAGCACATAGCTAAGGACGCGACCTTCATTGCGCGCGCGCGCGCTGGGGCGCGACATCTGGGCGTAGTAATACCAAGCGCCGCCTTTCATCACGCGGGCCATGCAGGCGGGCAGGCCGGGCAGGGGATTGGCTTCAGGCCCGCGCGGCTTTTGATCGACGGGTGCTCCGGTATGATCGGGATGCCAGCAATCTTGCGTCCATTCCCAGACATTGCCCGCCATGTCGTACAGGCCAAAGCCGTTGGGCGGATAGCTGCCCACCGGGGCGGTCGAAAAGCCGTTGACAGGGTCGTCGCCGCAGCCTCGGCAATTGGCCCGTCCAGGCTCCATTTTATCGCCCCAGGAAAACAGGCTGGCGGTTTGACCTCTGGCCGCCCATTCCCATTCCGCCTCGCTGGGCAGGCGGTAGCGCTTGCCGCTTTTTTGCGACAGCCAATTCAGGAACTGGTTGACCTCGTCGAAGGTGACGTTCATGACTGGGCGATTGCCGCGCCCCCAGTGGTGATCGTCGGGATTGCGCGCGCAACCCTTGGCGTCGAAGCAAGCCTGCCATTCGTCAAAGGTGATCTCATGCCTGCCCAGGGCGAAACGCTTGGCGATCGTCACTTTGTGGGGCGGGCGTTCGTTTTCGTGCCCGACATCGGAACCCATAACGTAGTTGCCCCTGGGCACGATTGCCATTTCCGGGCAGTCGGGGCAATCGCGGAAAAATTCTTGCGCTTGCGCCGGAAGACAGACGGCAAGCAGAGACAAACAAAGCAGCAATGCGGGATGGACGCTCAATTCGACGGCGCCGAGAAAAGACGGAACATCGAGGCGTTGCGCCCCGCCATATCGGCGGGCAGATCCTGGCGGGCCAAACGTTCGGCGGCCTGGGCGTCGCCCTTGAAGGCCATCAACACGGCAAGATTTTGCCGGATCTGCATGCGCGCCCTGGGCTGCTTGGCGGCGCGCTCCAAGGTGGCGATGGCGATCGGCAAAGCGCCGCTTTTGGCCTGCGACAGGGCCAAGTTGTTCAGCACCACCGGATTCTCAGGCGTCAGGTCCAAAGCCTTCAGATAGCTTTCCTGCGCTTCGGAATGCATGTCCTGGTAATCGTAGGCGATGCCCAGGGCGGACAGGATTTCCCAATTCTTGGGGGCCTGAAGTTGGGCCTTCTTCAGAATCTCGACCGCCTTGGCAGGCTGGGTGGCGGCGATCAGGCATTTCCCCAGTTCGATCCTAAGCCCCACATTGTCGGCATGCTTGTCGGCGAAAGGCATCAGCACGCCAGCCGCTTCGGGACCGTAGCCGGAATAGCGCAGCGCCTTGGCGTAGCGCAGGGCGATCTTTTCGTCGTTGGGCGAGCGTTCGAAGAGGGAATGGTAATATTCCGCCGCCGCAGGCCAGTCGTTGGCCTGCTCGGCCTCGCTGACCGCTTCGTTCAAGGTCGTGCCGACCTGCTTGTCGGTCAGGCTGGCGGGTTCCTCAAGGCCGCTTTCGCAAGCCGGAAGAACGAGCAGGGCAAAGAGTAGGGCAAGATGTCGCATGGGTGGATTATGCGGCCAGTCCTGGATATGGACAAGTCCGGCTTGATGGGCGCAGGATGCCGGACTGAAAAAAGCAATCTTGCGAGGGCGCTATGTCGGACGAGACCATGAAGGCCATCACCTGGCTGGACGACGGTTGGCATGCCGGAAATCCCAAGGCGCTGGGGCCGATGACGCACGGCGTCTGGCTGGGGTCGGTGGTTTTCGACGGCGCCCGTGCCATCCGGGGATTGGCCCCCGACCTCGCCCGCCACATGGCCAGAGCCTGCGTTTCGGCCCGCGTTCTGGGGTTGGAGCCGATGCTGACACCCTTCGAGATTGAGGAACTGGCCTGGGAGGGCATTCGCCGCTTCGGGGCCGATGCCGAGCTGTATGTCTGCCCCATGTTCTGGGCCGACAGCGGTTTCGCCATTCCCGATCCCGCCAGCACGCGCTTCGCCCTGTCGGTTTATGAAGCGCCCTTGCCCACTTCTCCCGGTTTTACCGCCTGTCTGTCCTCGTTCCGAAGGCCCGCCCGCGACGCCGCCCCCACCGAGGCCAAGGCGTCTTGCCTCTATCCCAATATTTCGCGCATCGTGCGCGAAGCCGGGCAGAAGGGGTTCGATACGGCGGCTGTGCTCGATCCTTGCGGTAACTTGGCGGAATTCGCCTATACCAATCTGTTCCTGGTCAAGGATGGGGCGGCGCATACGCCCGCCATCAACGGCACCTTCCTGAACGGCATCACGCGCCAGCGGGTGATCTCCCTGTTGCGGGATGCGGGGGTCGAAGTGATCGAGCGGGCTATAACGCCCGGCGAATTGCTCGCAGCCCAGGAAATTTTCGCGACCGGCAACTATGCCAAGGTGCAGGCGTGCTTGCGCTATGAAGACCGCAGCCTGTCGCCCGGCCCTGTCTATGAACTGGCGCGACAGCTTTACTGGGATTTCGCCAAGCGGGGGGCGTGAAGAATTTTCAGCGCCACCTGTTTGGTGGCGGGCGACAGGGCGAAGATTTCATATTGTACGTCGAAGGCGGCCTTGAACTCGGCCAGCGCCTTGAATTCATCTTCTTTCCAACTGGGATTGCCGATCAGTTCGTCGAACACGACGACCGAACCTTCAACCAGCCTGGGGGCCAGCGCGAACAGCACGGTTCTGGCGGATGCGTACAAGTCGGAATCGATGTTGAGGAAACGCACATGCCCAGGATGCGCCGACAGAAAGGGGGGCAGCGTTTTCTCGAACCATCCGGGATGCAGATGCGCGTTGGCGGGAACGACCGGCAATTGCGATGCCGTTGAAAGTAGGCCCGGGCCTGCGCTTCCCCAGGCTTCGGGCAGGCCTTCAAAGGAATCGAAGCCATGCACGTCTTGTTTTGCGAAGGCGGCAAGATGGCGAAGCGAGGTGCCGCGCCGAACCCCAAATTCCAGAACAAGCCCGGCTGTCCTCGCCTCGTTCATGGCATGCTCAAGCAGTTGAGGGGCGAGCGCGAACAGGGCGTGATCCTGCTTCAATTGCGGCTCGATCGCCTTCAGCCCATCGATCAGGACGCGGTGGCGTCCTTTGCGGGCCAGGGATTTTGCAAGAGCCGCTTCGCCCTGAAGCCAGCGATAGGCGGCCAGCAGGGCCGCGTAATTGCCGTTGACCGGGCCGGTGCAGGCCAGGGCGCGTTCAAGCCTTGGCAAGGCTTCCCCCATGCCCAGAAGCGCGAGCGCCGGAGCATGACTGTGATACCAAGCGACGGCCATGTTGGGACGTCGCTCAAGAACCCAATCGAAAGCGGCAAGCGATTCCTGGGCGTCGCCCAAGGCAAGGAGGCACATCGCCTTTTCGAAACCAAGTTCAACGGCGTCCCCCCTGAGCGTGTCGAACGCGGCCAACACCTCTTCGAAGCGGGCGTCGCGGCGCAGCGCCTTGGCATAGGCCACGTCCAGGCCGGGATAATCGGGCGCGATTCGGCGCAGCTTCGCGAAGCCCTCGACCGCCAGATGGGTGCGGTTGGCCTTGAAGTCGCGCAGCGCTTGCCGGTAGAGGTCATCGGACATGTCGATCATGCGGCATTCATGGACAGGGGGCGCAAAAAGAGCAAGGGGGCTGATTCTCATAGGTTATGTACGAAAAGTGTCATATTGCGCCGCACTTACGGGCCGTGGAAATCTGCCAAAACGGGTAGGGGTGATACGACCCATTTTGGTGTGTCCGCGAGACAAGTTTGCGCAAAGACGCGAAATTTCGAAATTTTTGTTCTTGCTTAGCCCTAATCACGACAATATGCTGCTGACGCAGGTGCAGCAAATCCGTCCAAATGGCGTGTGCGACGCAAAAAATTTTTGCTTGGCGGGAAATTTTTGCACCAGCTAGTCTTGCCGATCTGTCCGTGCTGGGAAGGAGTCGAGTTCCATGACCGTCAAGTTTACCCGCCGCCGCGCTCTTACGGTGCTTGCCGCAGCCGCTGGCGTGCCTCTTTTCCTGACGGCCAAAGGGGCCCAGGCCAAGATGGCGCGTTGGGAAGGAACGGCGCTTGGCGCTCCGGCCTCGATCTCGCTATATCATAAGGACGAGGCGAAGGCGCATGCCGCCATCGAAGCCGGTCTGGCCGAACTGAACAGGCTTGAAGGCATCTTCAGCGTTTATCGCGCCGACACGACCCTGGCCCGCTTGAACCGCGAAGGCCGGGTCGAGAACGTCGCGCCGGAATTCATCGAACTGCTGGCGCATGCCCTGACGCTGGCCGAGAAAAGCAACGGCGTTTACGATCCCACCATTCAGCCCCTCTGGCAGGCCTATTTCAGCCATTTCACCGGCGTCAATCCCGATCCGAATGGCCCTGCCGCCGGCCAGATCGAGGCGGCGCGCAAGCTGGTCGATTGGCGCAATGTCGAAGTGAACGCCAAGACGCGCAGCGTGGTTTTCGCCAAGCCGGGCATGGGCCTTACGCTGAACAGCGGCGCCCAGGGCTATATCACCGACCGCGTGGCGGATGTGCTTCGCGCCTACGGATTTACCCAGATGATCGTCGATATGGGCGAACCGCGGGCGCTGGACGCCAAGCCCGACGGTTCCGCCTGGAAGATCGGCATCGCCAATCCGGCCAATCCGGCTGAGGCGATCAGCGAAATCGACGTCGTCAACAAGTGCGTCTCGACCTCGGGCGGCTACGGCACCTTATTCGACGATGCGGGCAAGTTCACCCATCTGATCGACCCGCGCACCGGCAAGACGGCTCCGGCGCTGCTGGGCGTTTCGGTGGTGGCTTCCACGGCCACGGTGGCCGACGGCCTGTCGGCCGCCATGCTGCTGTCCGATCCCGCCAAGCGTTTGCCGCTTCTGCGCGCCATGGGCGGCGAGATGGCCCTGTTCGTCACGCCTTCGGGCGTCGTTGAGAAGGTGGAGGCGTAATGCAGGCCGAAGACGATATGCCCGATCCCAGCAACTTTGCAGCCGTCGAAGGGCTGGCTAAGGTTGTTGCCATCGAGGGAGCCGTCGCTTGGCTCGAACCCGAGCAGACCACGTCTTGCGGCGGCTGCGCCTCGTCGTTGGCCTGTGGGGCCAGCGCCTTCGGCAATCGTTTGCACGCTAGACGCTTTCCGCTGGACAACGTGCATGAGCTGAAGGTTGGCGACCGGATCGTCATCGGCGTTCAGGAAAGCACGCTGGTGACCGCTTCGATGACCGCCTACGCCATTCCGCTGGTCACCATGCTAGGCGGCGGCATCATCGCGCATCTGGCCGGGTTCGGCGACGGCGTCGCCATCCTGGCGTCCGTGGCGGGCTTGGCGGCGGGCTTGTTTCTTGCCCGCCTCAGGGCCAAGAAACTGAATGCCCAGGGCCAACTGACGCCCATCTATCTGCGCCATGCGCCATCCCCGGCGCAGAGCGAGTCCTGCGAGCTGAACTAGGGAGCGCCCAATGCAAGAAATCATCTTGGTGATTGTGGGCGCCGCCCTGGTCAACAATGTCGTTCTGGCCCGCTTTTTGGGCCTGTGCTCGTTCATGGGCGTTACCACCAAGATCGACACGGCGGTCGGCATGGGCATGGCCACCACCTTCGTGATCACCGTTTCCTCGATGGGCAACTGGGCGCTTGAACATTACCTGCTCGTCCCCTACGAGTTGGAATATCTGCGCACCTTCACCTTCATTCTGGTCATCGCGGCGGCCGTGCAGTTCACAGAAATGTCGGTGCGCAAGATTTCGCCGCCCCTGTTTCAGATGCTGGGCATCTATCTGCCGCTGATCACCACCAATTGCGCGGTGCTGGGCGTGGCGCTTTTGATTGTCGAAGGCCATCAGGGCTTCCTGATCGGCACTGTCTTCTCGTTCGCTTCGTCGATCGGTTTCAGCTTGGCCCTGGCCCTTCTGGCGGGTCTGCGCGAAAGATTGGCGCTGTGCGACGTGCCGCGCCTGTTCATGGGTCCCCCGGTTGGTTTTGTGACGGCGAGCCTTTTGGCTCTCGCCTTCATGGGCTTTTCCGGCATGGCTTCCAATTAGGAGATCGGTCGGATGCTGCTGGCTATCGGAAGTGTTGCCATCATGGGAGCCGCTCTGGGCGGCTTGCTGGGGGCTGCCGCCAAACTTCTGGCGGTCGAGGAAAATCCGCTCGAGGTTGAATTGCTGGGCATGCTGCCGGGCGCACAATGCGGCCAGTGCGGCTATGTCGGCTGCGGGCAGTACGCCGCCGCTCTTGCCAAGGGTGAGGCCAGCATTACCGCCTGCGCGCCGGGCGGCAAGCCGGTGATCGAGGCCCTGGCCAAGAAGTTGGGCGTGACCGCCGACATGGACGATCACGAGGAAGAAAGCCTGCAATACGCCGTGGTTGACGAATCCTTGTGCATTGGCTGCATGCGTTGCCTGGGAGAATGTTCGGTCGATGCCATCGTGGGCGCCGCCAAGCAGATGCATACCGTGATCAAGCAGGAATGCCACGGCTGCAAGAAGTGCTTCAATATCTGCCCGACCGAGGCCATCAAGATGGTGACGGTGCCGGTTACCCTAAGTTCGTGGCATTGGCATAAGCCGCAATCCGATCAGGCGGTGCACTAAGATGAAACTGTTTCCCATTCGTGGCGGCATTCATCCTGAATACCGCAAGGAACGTACGGCCGAGAAAGCGATCGTTTCCTTCCCGACGCCAGCCATGCTGTACATTCCCTTGCAGCAGCATATCGGCGCTCCCGCCGAGGCGGTGGTGCAGGCAGGCGATTTAGTCAAAAAGGGCCAACTGCTGGCCAAGGGAGTGGGCGCGGTTTCCGCCCCCAGCCATGCGCCCACCTCGGGCAGCATCGAGGCCGTTGCGGAAATCACCGCGCCCCATCCGTCGGGTCTGCCGCAATTGACCATCGTTCTTAAGGCCGACGGCAAGGACGAATGGGCCAGCGATCTTCCGGCCCCCATTGCCGATCCCTTCGCGGCATCGCCCGACGAAATCCGCGCCCGCGTGGCCTGGGCTGGCATTGTGGGTTTGGGCGGCGCTGCCTTCCCGACGCCGGTGAAACTCAATCTCGGCGCGCAACTCAAGATTCACACGCTGCTGCTGAATGGCGCCGAGTGCGAACCCTACCTGACCTGCGACGACCGCGTGATGCGCGAATACGCGGGCGAAGTGCTGGATGGCGCCCGCATCATGGCCCATACGCTGGGCGCCGGACGCATCGTGATCGCCATCGAGGACAACAAGCCCGAGGCCCAGCGCATCATGCGCGATGCCACCAAGGCTTTCGCCAATATCGAAGTCATTGGCGTGCCGGTTCAATATCCGATGGGGTCCGAGCGCCATTTGACGCAGGCCATCACCGGCCTTGAGACGCCAGCCCGCAAGCTGACCGCCGATTTGGGCGTGGTGGTGCATAACGTGATGACGGCCCGCGCAGTGCATAAGGCGGTGCGCGAGGGCAAGCCCTTGCTGTCGCGCGTGGTCACCGTTTCAGGCGGTGCCGTGCAAGACCCCAAGAACATCGAGGCGCTGATCGGCACCAAATTGTCCGAACTGGTCGGCTTCTGCGGCGGTCTTGCCAAGGACGCTAGGCGCTTCGTGAATGGCGGGCCGATGATGGGCCAGCCGCTTCCTGGCTTGGACGTGCCGCTGGTCAAGGGCATGTCGGGCATCCTGGCGTTGACGTCGGCGGAAGTGAACGAGAGACCTTCCAGCCCCTGCATCCGCTGCGGCACCTGCGTCACCATTTGCCCCTGCGGCTTGGTGCCTGTCGAAATGGCCGCCGTCATTCGTAAGGATCATCTGGATCAGGCGGCGCATCTGGGCGTGATGGATTGCGTGTCCTGCGGCAGTTGTTCCTATATCTGCCCGTCGCACATCCCCCTGGTGCATTATTTCAACTACGCCAAGGGCATGCTGAACGCGCAGGATCGCGAGAAGCGCAGGCTTGACCGCGTGAAGCATCTGGCCGAGGCCAGAAATGAACGCCTGGAAAAGGCCGCCGCCGCCAAGAAAGCCGCAGCCGCCGCAGCAGCTGCCGCCAAGAAAGCGGCAGCCGAAGCCGCATCCACTTCAACCGCTGACAACAGGCCCAGCGCATGAGTGTCTCGATCGAAAAAAGTGGTCCCTTCGGACACGCTCAGTCCAGCGTTTCCAAGACCATGTCAACGGTGTTGGTGGCGCTTTTGCCAGCCACCTTATTCAATGTCTGGCTGTTTGGCTGGCCCGCGCTGCTGATGTTCCTGATCACCGTCGGCGCTTGCATCGCCTTCGAGGCGGGGTGCTTGGCTTGGCAGGATCGTCCGGTCAAATCGGCGCTTTTCGACGGTTCGGCGACGCTGACCGGCTGGCTGCTGGCCATGAGCTTGCCGCCCTGGACGCCCTGGTGGATCGGCGTGCTGGGCGCCTTCCTGGCCATCGTGCTGGCCAAACACATTTATGGAGGCCTGGGCCAGAACGTCTTCAATCCGGCGATGGTCGGACGCGTCGGCTTGTTGGTTTCCTTCCCGGTTCAGATGACGGCGTTCGTGCCGCCCAAGCCCTTGTTCACCGATGGCGCTCCTAGCCTGATCGACAGTCTGGGCATGGTTTTCGGCGGTGGATTGTCGAACATGGACAGCATCAGCGCCGCCTCGGCGCTGGGCCACATCAAGACCGAATTGACCAAGGGCGTTCCGGTTAGCGAATCACTGCCCCAGGTCTTCGACCTGACCAGCATGCTTACCGGCATGCATATCGGCAGCTTTGGCGAAACCTCGGCCATCCTTATTCTGCTGGGCGGCCTGTTCCTGATCTGGCGCGGCGTCATTTCGTGGCACACGCCGGTCGGGCTGATGGGCACTCTGTTCGTTTGCGCCCAGATTTCGCACATGGCGGCGCCCGAGCGTTTCGCCAGCGGCACCTTCCATCTGTTGGCGGGCGCCACTTTCCTGGGCGCCTTCTTCATCGCCACCGACTATGTCACCTCGCCGATCTCCAAGAAGGGGCAATTGGTCTATGGCATGGGTTGCGGCTTCCTGATCTGGGTCATCCGTTGCTTCGCTGGTTATCCTGAAGGCGTCGCCTTTGCGGTATTGCTGATGAACGCGTTGACGCCGGTTATCGACCACCATGTCCGCCCGCGCACCTTCGGGCGCAACAGCAAGGGCGAGCCGTTATCGGTGAAGGGAGACGGCAAATGAGCTACAACAGCAACAAGCCGACTTACGTTCATGCGATGATTCTGGCGGCCTTCAGCGCGGGTTTTGGATCATTGCTGGCCTTCACCGATTTGTTCACCGACGAGCCGATCAAGCAGCGGCGCATCGAGGACCTGCAAAATTCGCTGGTTCAGGTGTTGCCGCCCGCGATCTACGACAACAATCCGGCGCTGGATACGTTCATGGTGCCGGGCGAAGACGGCAAGGAACGCAAGGTCTACCGTGCCACCAAGGAAGGCAAGGTGACCGGCGTGGCCTATGAAACCTATGGTCAGGGTTATGCCGGGCAGATCAAGATCATCATGGGCGTCGATCCCCAGGGCAAAATCCTGGGCGTGCGCGCCGTCCAGCACAAGGAAACGCCGGGCCTGGGCGACAAGATCGAACCCAAGAAAGGGCCTTGGATTTTGCAATTCAACGGATTGTCGATCGACAATCCGCCGCCCAATATGTGGAAAGTGAAAAAGGACGGCGGCAAGTTCGACCAGTTCTCGGGCGCCACCATCACGCCGCGCGCGGTTGTGACCGGCATTCGCAAGGGGCTGGAATTCTTCTCTGCCAACAAGCCGCAATTGCTGGAGGTTCGCTGATGTCCACGAAATACGGCACCATCATCAAGGATGGCTTGTGGGAAAATAACGGCGTTCTATGCCAGTTGCTGGGCATGTGCCCGACCATGGCGATGACGACCAGCGCCACCAACGGCTTTGGCATGGGGGTGGCCACCATGCTGGTGATGGCGGCGTCGAACTTCTTCGTCGCCTTGTTTCGCAACTACATCACCAACGAAGTGCGCATCCCGGTCTATATTCTGATCGTGGCGGCCATGGTCACGCTGGTCGATCTGACCTGCAATGCCTGGATGCACGAACTGTACAAGGTGTTGGGCCTCTTCATTCCCTTGATCGTGTCCAACTGTCTGCCTCTGGGCCGCCTGGAAGTTTTCGCCTCGCGCGAGCCGGTCATCCCTTCCTTCATGGACGGATTGTTCATGGGGGCGGGCTTCACGCTGGCGCTGACCGTGATCGGCGCCATGCGCGAGATTTCGGGTTCGGGCACGCTGTTCGCCGACGCCAACCTGCTGCTGGGTCCGGCCTTCAAGGTCCTCGAAACCCGCATCTTCCCGGAAGACGCCGCCGTTCTAATGATGATCTTGCCGCCGGGCGGCTTCCTGGCCACCGGTCTTCTGATTGCGGCCAAGCGCAAGCTGGATTTGGCAATGGGCAAGCAGATTCAAATGGGCGGCGCGCACAGCGTCGGCTAATGGGGAGAGACAAAAGATGAAAGTCGGTGTCGCTTACGCCACGCCCGCCAAGCAAGTTTGGCTGACCGTGGACATGCCGGAAGGTGCTTGCGTCAAGGATGCGATCGAGAAGTCGGGCATTTTAAAGCAGTTTCCCGAGATCGACCTGAATACGCAGAAGGTGGGCATTTACGGCAAGGCTTCGACGTTGGAAGCCGTGCTCGAGGAAGGTGCTAGGGTGGAGATTTACCGCCCGATGACCGCCGACCCGAAAACGGTGCCAAGGCGCGCCAAGGCAGGCGGCGAAGCCGCCTCGGAAGGTTGAAGAAAGGCCGCCTGTTTGGCGGCCTTTTTCTTTTCAGGGGTCTATTGTATAGTGTTGCAACCGCTTCTTGAAAGATGAGCGCTTGCCATGGCTGAAATCGATATCGCCGCCACCTACCAGCTTTTGGGTTCCGTCGCCGCCGACATGCGGGAGATGAAGGGGGATGTGCGCGAACTAAAATCGGATATGCGCGAGGTCAAACACGACTTGGCGGAAGTTCGGTCCGAAGTCGCCGACCTGCGCCAAGCCGTCACCCAGTATCATTCCGCCGTCCTGGGCCATGGCATCCTGATCAGCGAATTGGACGAGCGGCTGCGCAAGGTCGAACGCCATCTGGGCCTTAGCCCAGCCGCCTAATCGCTTTCCATCCCCAGCGTCGCCATCAATTCGCGCCATTCGCGGGCCGAAAGGTTGAACTGTTCGCGCGTGGGCTTCTGGCCGTTGATGAGCGCCTTGACCGCTTCCAATCCGCCCGAAGACAAATGCGTGCCGCCCATGCGATAGCGCAGGAAAGCGTCATGGGCCAGCGGCACCCAGCGTTTCACCGTGTCCAGCATGGCGTCGGCATAGACGCGGATTTCGTACTGGGCATGGCCTTCGGCGCGCAGGCTCAGGAAATGCAGCAGATTGTGCAGGTCGATCTTCCAATACCATTGGGTATAGGTGTTCAGGGTCAGATTCATGCGGGCCAGTTCGCGGGCCAGCCCCTGGCGCGCCACGTCCTTCTTGTTGCCGCTGGAATCTTGATTCAGCATGTCCTCATAGGACGAGAAATTATGTTCGGCATCCTTCTTCAGGATATCCAGCACATAGGCGGCCTCGTCTCCGGTCAGCACTTGGCCGCGGCCTTGATGGTTCTCGGTCGATTGCGCGGCCAGTTGTTCGGGGGCCGGGATGTAGAATTCACGGTCCATCATCGAATAGCGGGCCGAATATTCATTCACATTGGCGGTGCGGTGCCTGATCCACTGGCGGGCCACGAAGATGGGCAGCTTGACGTGGTACTTGATCTCGCACATTTCGAAGGGCGTGGTGTGGCGGTGGCGGATCAGATAATCGATGAGGCCCTTATCCTCGCTGACCTTCTTGGTGCCGCGTCCGTATGAGACGCGGGCCGCCTGCACGATCGAGCTGTCGTCGCCCATGTAATCGACGACGCGGATGAATCCGTGATCCAGGATGGGGATGGCGTCATAGAGGATTTCCTCCAATCCGGGCGCAGTGACCCGGCGCGTGGTGGCGGATTGAGCGCGGGCGCTGGCGATCTCCGCCTTCTGTTCCGGCGTAACGGTCATGATTATCCCCTGATTGAACTTCTAGGTATTGTAGCTAGCTGGGCTTCTTTGACAAGGGATGGTGTTTGGCGACCAGATTTTTTAGCCGGTCTTCGAGGACATGGGTATAAATCTGGGTGGTGGCGATGTCGGCATGGCCCAAAAGCGTCTGTACGGCGCGCAGATCGGCCCCATGGGCCAACAGATGGCTGGCGAAGGAGTGGCGCAAAACGTGGGGCGACACCTTGGCGGGCGAAAGTCCGGCTGTCTGCGCCAGCGCCTTCAATTCAATTGAGAATGTTTGACGATCCAGAGCTTTTCCGCCGGTTCCGGGAAACAGCCAGCGCGATTCGGCGCGGCCCAGAAGGTCGCCCCTCTCCTTACGCCAGGCATCCAAGGCCTTGCGGGCGGGTGCGCCCAGGGGAACCAAGCGTTCCTTGCCGCCCTTGCCGCTGATCAGCAGGCTTTCCTGATCGCGGGCCGCTGCATGCCAGGGCAGGCCGACCAGTTCCGAAACCCGCATGCCGCTGGCGTAAAGCAGTTCGACCAGACACCAAAGACGAACCCCCATCGGGCCGTCCTTGGCCTTTTCCTGGGCGGCGTCGAGCAGCGCCTTGACCTGACGCTCGGACAGATATTTCGGCAAGGGCCGCCCTGCCTTCGGGCTGTCCAGCCCCAGCGAGGGATCGTCGGCGCGGATTTGTTCGGCGAACAGGAAGTGGAAAAACTGGCGCAGACAGGACAGTCGCCTTGCCTGAGTGCGCGCCGACATTCCGGCATCCTTTAGGCTGGCCAAATAGGCCCGCAGGTCGGACGATTGGGCGCTTGCCAGCGCCACGTCCCTGGCCTTTAGAAAACCCTGGGCTTCCAGAAGATCGCGCCGATAGGCGGCCAGGGTATTGGCCGCCGCCCCCCGCTCGGCGGCCAGCATTTCCAGGAACGACTCGCAGAAGCGATCCAATCAGATGCCCGCCGCGATGGCCGCCTCCAGCGCCAATGCCCTGGCGTCCTTATCAAGCCCTCCGGCCTTCAAGGCGCGCACGACTTCCGGCACCACGATCGGGCTGGCGCCGCCTGGCCCGGCGGCGTCAAGGGCCAGCAACGCGTAAAGCGCCGCCTGACCGGACGACTTGTTCTCGGCGGCCTGTTTCAGCCCATGCCAGATGGCGGGCGGGATGTTGGCGGCCTCCGCCTTGGCGGACGATTCGGTCAGCCAAAGTTGCGAAGGCACCGGATCGCCAAGCGCTTCAAGAAGGCCGAACAGCAGGGCGGCCCGACCGGGAGGCATGTCCTTGCCGGCGTCGCGCCAATTTTCTAGATGCGCCTGTTCCAGAGCCGGAACGGCGTCCATCAGGCGTAAAATGGGCAGCAACAGCGCTTCTCCCGCCTTGTTCTGAACCTCGCCCTGCGGCTTGGCGAAGGGGACCCATTCCTTGGCCTTGTCCTCCTTGCCCGCCGCCAGAAGAATGCGCACCGCGCTGGGCGCGAACCAAGCCATGGTCGAGCCGGGGGGAATCTCCTCGACCAGCGGCGCATGCAGGCGCATGGCGGCCAGAAGTCCGTTGCCGGAACCGGCGCCGCCCAGATTCTTGGCGATCCGCTCCGCCCTAGCCTCGACGCTGTCTTGACGCTTGGCCAAGCGGTAAAGAAGGGCGGCGCGCCGCTCTCCCTTCTGCTTCATGATCTCCTTCTCGTCGCCGCTCAGTTCCTTTTCCGAGAATTCGGCGGCGTCATACAAACGGCGCAACTCGTCGGACGAGACGGCACCGGCGGCTTCGGCTTTGCGAGCCGCCGCCATCTGGCTTTCGGCGTTGAACTCTGGCCAGGACGCGATGCCCTTTTGCAGCGAAGGGGCGGTCAGTTTGTCGGCCATGCCGTCGGGCAGGGGCTTTTTGGCCACGCGCAACAACACCAAATGAATTGCGCCGGGGTCTTCCAGGGGCGGGAATTTCTTGATTTTGATGCCCAGCGTCGCTTCGACCTGGGCGGTAAAGAACGGATCGGCGATTTTTTCCTCGCGCATCATGTCGAGCGCCATGGAGGCATGCGCCTTGTCTTCTTCGATCAAGGCGCAGACCACGGCGGCCTTGGTCCAGAAACGGTCATCGCCCGCGCCAAGATGGGGTTTCGCGCGCTCGCAGGCCTGTTGGTCGTCATGGGCAAGAAACAGGGCTTCCACATCGTAGCGGATCAGCGATTCGGCGCGCAGCTTCTCGGGTATCAGGGCCAGCATGCGTCTGGCGTCGTCCCAGGCCGCCATGGCGTAAAGACGCTCGACCCGGCGGATCAGCAAGGAGGCGGTGTCTTTCTCGCCTAGGCCGGGCAAGCCCTGGGGCACTTCCGCCGAGGTCAGCAGAAAGCGGCGCTGCAGATCGTAAGGCGTTCGCGCCCCTGGGGCGGAGGGCAGTTGCGGCAGGAAGGTTTCCACCACCTCCCGGGAGGTTCCCTTCCACATGTCGATCGATAGCCCGCCATGAGACTCGTCCAGCGTGCCCACGGTTTCCTGGCTGACCGGCAACAGTTCCTGAGACTGAACGCCGCCGATATCGCGCCTCGCCCCCGACACTCCGCCGATTTCCTGGACCGGCTCGGGAATGATGACGTCGGTTTCCTTGTTTTCGGAGACCGTCTCAGCCGCTTCGGCCCAGGCGCGATTGGCTGGCGTCGCCAGAAAGGCCAGCAACATCAATGGGATGAATTTATTTCTGGAAGCGCTCATTGGGGATCACCTTTTCGACCTTGGCGGTGGGGGGGGGCATGTCCCAAGTGGCCAGGAAGACCACGCCGCCGCCGATGGCGGCCAGCAATAGGAAGGCCAGTATTCGAGAGAGCGTCTTCATATTTCCTCGGGCTGCGATGGACAGAATGGACCGGCGCGGGGTACAACCCAGGCCAAGCCCTGTGGTCCGGATAACGGATCATCATGGCGATGATGTGGCAGTGTATCGGCGGCTCATGAACGGTTCAACGACCAAGGACGATTCGCCCCGGATGATTCCCAGCCGCTCTTTGGTGCTGGTGGGGCTGATGGGGGCCGGGAAAAGCAAGGTGGGACGCCTGCTGGCCGACCGGCTTGGCCTGCCTTTCGTCGATGCCGACGCCGAGATCGAGAAGGCGGCGGGCTGCTCCGTGGCCGATTATTTCGTGAAATACGGCGAACCGGCCTTTCGGGAAGGCGAGCGCAAGGTAATGACGCGCCTGCTGGCTGGTCCGGTTCAGGTGATCGCGGCGGGCGGGGGCGCCTTCATGGATGAGGGAACGCAGGCCGAGATCAAGGCGCATGGCATTTCGATTTGGCTGAAAGCATCGCTCGAAGTTCTGGTTGCCAGGACCAAAGGGCGCACGCACCGCCCGCTGCTGAACGAGGGCGATCCTTCGGAAACGTTGGCCCGGCTGATGGATCTGCGCTACCCGGTTTACGCCCAGGCGGATATGACGGTGGAAAGCGGCTTCGACCCGCCCGAGACGACATGCGAATCGGTGCTAACGGCGCTTGAGGCTTTTGCGGCCCGCAAGGGAGAGGCGGCATGACCAGCAAACTTCAGGTCGATCTGGGCGAGCGATCCTACGATATCCTGGCCGGGCCGGGATTGATCGAACAGGCGGGCGAGCGGATTCTGCCGGTTCTGGATCGCAAGCGCGTTTTCATCGTGACCGATGCGAATGTAGCCCCCTTGTATCTAAAACGGCTGGAAGACTCGCTGACAAAATCGGGCATCGATCATGCGTCGCATATTTTGCCCGCGGGCGAGGCGACCAAGGATTTCGCCCATCTGGAAAGCCTGATCGACGTTCTGCTGGCAGCAAAGGTGGAACGTTCGACGACGCTGCTGGCCCTGGGCGGCGGCGTCATCGGCGATCTGGCGGGATTCGCCGCCGCCATTTTGTTGCGCGGCGTTCCCTTCGTTCAAATTCCCACCACGCTGTTGTCGCAGGTCGACAGTTCCGTGGGCGGCAAGACCGGCATCAACACCAAGCGCGGCAAGAATCTGGTGGGCGCATTTTATCAGCCCAGGCTGGTGCTGGCCGATACTTTGGCCCTTGCCACCCTGCCGGGGCGCGAATTGCGGGCCGGTTACGCCGAAGTAATGAAATACGGGCTGATCGACGATCCCGCCTTCTTCGACTGGCTGGAACAAAATCATCGCAACGTGCTTGACCTGAAGCCCGACGCCATTTTGCAAGCGGTGCTGGCCTCGTGCGCCGCCAAGGCCAGAATCGTTGGCCAAGACGAACGGGAATCGGGCCTGCGCGCCCTGCTCAATCTTGGCCACACATTCGGCCATGCCTTTGAAGCCGAGCTGGGCTATGACGGGCGGATGCTGCATGGCGAGGCGGTGGCGCTGGGTATGTTGCTGGCCTTCGATCTGTCGGCGCGTTTGGGCCTTTCCCCGCAGGAAGACGCATCCAGGGTGGCGGCGCATCTGGCGCAGACCGGTCTTCCGGTTCGCCTGCCCGCCGTGGCGGGGCAGTCCTGGGACGCGGAAAAACTGCTGGCCCATATGACGCTGGACAAGAAGGTCAAGGACGGCAAGATCACCTTCGTGCTGGCGCGCGGCATCGGCCAATCTTTCCTGGAACGCAATGTGCCCGAGGAAGCGGTGCGCGCCGTGATGCAAGATTTCGTGAAAATGGCTGGGTCATGAGCGAGCTTGACTGGATCTATCTGGGCGTCATTTTTGGGCTGTTGATCCTGTCGGCCTTCTTCTCGGGATCGGAAACCGCGCTGACGGCGGCCAGCCGCCCCTTGATGCATCAGCTTGAGCAGGGCGGCAGCCGCAGGGCCAAGCATGTCAACAGGCTGCTGGAAAAGCGCGAGACCTTTCTGGGTGCTCTGCTGGTTGGCAATAACCTGGTCAACATCATGGCTTCCGCCCTGGCGACCAGCGTGCTGATCGGCCTGTTCGGCGATGCGGGCGTGGCCTATGCCACGGCGGCGATGACCGTGGTGGTGGTCATGTTCGGCGAGATTCTGCCCAAGACCTACGCCATCACCCATGCCGACCGCGCCGCCTTGTTCGTAGCGCCCGTGGTGCGCGGCTTGGTGCTTGTGCTGCTGCCTTTGCTGCGGATCGTGCAGCATGTGGCCTGGGGAATGTTGCGTCTGGCCGGCGTGCGTCATCCGGAACATGACATGGAGAGGGCGCTGGTCGAGCTGAAAGGCGCCATCGACATCCACACGGAAGGCTCCGAAGAGATCAAGCATGAGCGGGCGATGCTGAGAAGCATCCTGGAACTGGCCGATGTGGAAGTGGGCGAGATCATGACCCACAGGAAAAGCGCCTACACGATCGATATCGGACAGGCGGCCCCGGTGATCGTCGAGCAGGTGCTGGCCAGCCCCTATACGCGCATTCCGCTGTGGAAGGACAATCCCGACAATATCGTGGGCGTTCTGCATGCCAAGGATTTGCTGCGGGCGCTCAATGTGCAGAAGGGCGACGCCCAGGGACTTGATGTCGAGAAGCTGGCTTCGCCGCCCTGGTTTGTTCCCGACGCCACTTCGCTTTTGGACCAGTTGCAGTCCTTCCGCGATCGGCACGAACATTTTGCGCTGGTGGTCGATGAATATGGCGCGCTCATGGGCGTGGTCACGTTGGAAGACATCATCGAGGAAATCGTGGGCGACATCGCCGACGAACATGACGTGGCGGTGGCGGGTGTTCGCTTGCAGGCCGACGGCACCATCATCGCCAACGGACAGGTGACCTTGCGCGATCTGAACCGCGAATTCGAATGGCGCCTGCCAGATGATCAGGCTTCCACACTGGCCGGACTGATCATGCACGAATCAAGGCGGATTCCAGAAGCCGGACAAACATTTCTGTTTTACGGCTTTCGCTTCGAGATTTTGCGCAGGCACAGGAATCAACTGGCCCTGATCCGCCTTACGCCCCCAAAGACTGCCTAATCATCCTTTTATTTTAGGGTTATTGCGCTGTTGTAGCGCAAGGCTTGGCCTCCCATATCCATATTAATCTGTATAACAGAGGGGAGAACACCATGCCAAAACGCATCATTCCCGATATCGTATCCGAAGGCCGAGTGCATTCGATTTCCGCGCAGGCCAGCGTGCGGGAAGCGGCCAAGCAGATGTCCGACAAACATGTCGGTTGCTTGGTCATTTTGCAGGGATCGAACCTGCGGGGAATCATCACCGAACGCGACATCATGACCCGCGTCGTGGCCCTGGGCCTGGATGCCGACGCCACGCCGGTATCGATCGCCATGACGTCGCGCGTCGATACGGTCGGACCCGACGAAAGCTCGGATCAGGCGCTCATGCGCATGCAGGAGGGCGGCTACCGCCATCTGCCCATCATCAAGGACGGGACGGTTCTGGGTATGGTGTCGGTGCGCGACCTTTATGCTGCGGCGCTGGGGTCTTGCGAACACGAACTCAAGGAATGCGAAACCTACATCCAGGGCGAAACCTACGGCGCGGCGCACTGAAGGCTGGCCGTCACATGCTCGAGCGCCCTTGAGAAGCGCTGGAACATCTCGTCGATTTCGCCTTCCGTGATGATCAGCGGCGGCGAGAAGGCGATGGCGTCGCCCGCCATGGCGCGCAGGATCACGCCCTCTTGTTCCGCTGCGGCAACCACCTTGGCGCCGATGCCCAACGCGGGGTCGAAATTCTCCCGCGTCTTCTTGTCGGCCACCAGTTCCAGGGCGCCGATCAGCCCCACGCCGCGCGCTTCACCCACCAGAGGGTGCGACGCGAAACCGCGCAGCTTGGCTTGAAAATGCGGGGCCATCTTTTGCACATGGCCCACGATGTCGCGCTCTTGGTAAATCGCCAGCGTTTCCAGCGCCACGGCGGCGCCCAAAGGATGCGCCGAGTAGGTGTAGCCATGGCCGAAGATGCCGATCTTGGCGCTTTGCTCCTGCAAAATCTTGAAGATGCGCTCGTTCACCATCAGGGCCGAGATGGGGGCGTAGGCGGAAGACAGCGCCTTGGCGAGCGAGATCATGTCGGGTTCGATGCCGAAGGTCTGGCAGCCGAACATGTTGCCGGTGCGTCCGAAGCCGGTGATGATTTCATCGGCGATCAGCAGCACGTCATATTTCTTCAGCACCGCCTGAATCTTGGGGAAATAGGTGGCGGGGGGAACGATGACGCCGCCAGCCCCCATGACGGGTTCCGCAAAAAAAGCCGCCACGCTGTCGGGGCCTTCTTCGAGAATCTGCTTTTCCAGATTCTCGGCCAAGCGGGTTGAGAAATCTTCCTCGCTTTCGCCGGGAAGTCCGAAGCGGTAATGATGCGGGCAGTCGGCCTTCAGAATGCGGGCGATGGGCAGGTCGAAATCGCGCTGGTTGTTGGGCAGATGCGTGAGACTAGCGGTGGCCAGTGTGACGCCGTGATAGGCCTTGGCGCGCGAGATGATCTTCTTCTTTTCTGGCCGTCCCAGCGCGTTGTTGACGTACCAGACCAGCTTGATGGCGGTGTCGTTGGCTTCCGATCCGGAATTGGCGAAGAACACTTTCGACATCGGAACCGGCGCCAGTTCCAGCAGCTTCTCGGCCAGCCGCACGGCGGCCGGATGGGCCTTGTGGCCGAACAGGTGATAGAAGGGCAGCTCATCCATCTGGCGTTTGGCGGCTTCCACTAGGCGCGGTTCGGAAAATCCCAAACTGGCGCACCACAGGCCAGACATGCCCTCGATGTAATCCTTGCCCGTTTCGTCGAAGACGCGAACGCCCTGTCCCCTGGTGATGACCAGCGGCCCCCTGACGGGGTGGGTCGAGAGATTCGTATAAGGGTGCAGAACCGAGGCGATGTCGGCGTCGCGCAGCGAATTCGAGGTCATGGGTTGTTCGATTCCATTCCCATTTCAGGAGCGTCTTGATCCGTTTTTTTCGTCAGAAGATAACCTCCTGGTATTTCCTTCAACACAAGCTCGTCGCCTATGGCAATAATTTCAACTTGCACCGGGGCCTCCACGATCTATTGCGATGTTGGAACAAAGATCGGCGGATCACAACAAAAAAGCCCCGGATTTCTCCGGGGCCTCAAAATTCAAACTGGCAACATTTACCCCATCGCCTTCTTTAGGTTCGCGTCGATGGCGTCCAGGAACAAGGTGGTGGTCAGCCAGGGCTGCGAAGGCCCGATCAGGATGGCTAGGTCCTTGGTCATCTGACCGCCCTCCACGGTTTCGATGCAAACGCGCTCCAGCGTTTCGGCGAATTTCTGCACTTCGGGCTGGCCGTCGAACTGGCCGCGATAGTAAAGGCCCCTGGTCCAGGCGAAGATGCTGGCGATCGGGTTGGTGCTGGTTTCCTTGCCTTTCTGATGTTCGCGGTAATGGCGGGTCACCGTGCCGTGCGCCGCTTCCGCTTCGACCGTCTTGCCGTCGGGACTCATCAGGACCGAGGCCATCAGGCCCAGCGAGCCGAAGCCTTGGGCCACCGTGTCGGACTGCACGTCGCCGTCGTAATTCTTGCAGGCCCAGACGAAGCCGCCCGACCATTTCATGGCGCAGGCCACCATGTCGTCGATCAACCGGTGTTCGTAGCTGATGCTTCTAGACTTGAAGCTGTCGGCGAATTCACGGTCGTAAACTTCCTGGAACAAATCCTTGAAACGCCCGTCATAGGCTTTCAGGATCGTGTTCTTGGTCGAAAGATATAGCGGCCAGCCCTTCATCTGGGCGTAATTCATGCAAGCCCTGGCAAAGCCCCGGATCGATTCGTCCAGGTTGTACATGCCCATGGCGACGCCGGCACTTGGAAACTGGAATACGTCGTGCGTGATGGGCTGGCCGCCATCGTCGGGCGTGAAGGTCATGGTCAGTCTGCCCTTGCCCGGCACCAGGAAATCGGTGGCCTTGTACTGATCGCCGAAGGCGTGGCGGCCGATCACGATGGGCTGCGTCCAGCCGGGAACTAGGCGCGGCACGTTTTTCATGATGATGGGTTCGCGAAACACCGTGCCGTCCAGAATGTTGCGGATGGTGCCGTTGGGCGATTTCCACATCTGCTTAAGCCCGAACTCCTTCACCCTGGCTTCGTCGGGGGTGATGGTGGCGCATTTCACGCCCACGCCATGCTTCTTGATGGCGTTGGCGGAATCGACCGTTACCTTGTCGTCCGTGGTGTCGCGATGCTCGATCGACAGATCGTAATATTCAAGTTTGATGTCGAGATAGGGCAGGATCAGCTTGTCCTTGATGAACTGCCAGATGATGCGCGTCATTTCGTCGCCATCAAGTTCGACCAGCGGGGTTTTGACCTGAATCTTGGCCATGACATTCCTCGTGCGATGTAAGGGGAACGTCCGCCGGGGTGCGCCCCGGAGCGAAAGCCATCAAGCGGCAACGGACGGCGGGAACATAGGGATTTCCCCGCCCGAAAGCAAGGGGAAACCTACCCTAAAGGGTTAGTTTGCGGCTTCGGCTAGCCTTGCCTTTGGCGTTTCGCGGGGCAGCATCAGGCTGGCCGCCACCACGATAACGGCCATCAGCGACAACAGCAGGAACACCCAGATGAAATCGCCGGTCGTTTTCAAGATGATGGCCATCAGGGGCACGCCCAGGCCGCTGATGCCGAAACTGAGCACGAATTTCATGCCAAAGGCGGTGCCGCGCCATTTGGCGGGGGTGTAGCGAGCCAACAGGCTGTTTTCGGCCGGAATGCCCGCTAGGTTCATGCTGACCATGACCATCGTCACCAGGGCCAGAGGCAGCCCGCCCACCCAGGCGGCGGCCAGCAGCATCGGCACCTGGGCCAGATAGACCCCGGCATAAACGTAACGCAGCGGATAGCGGTCGGCCCAGTGACCGGCCACCACCTGAAACAGACCGGCAACGGTGTAGATCAGGGTGACCAGCCCGCCCACGCCCAGAAGACCATCGCCCAGCACGTCGCCCAGGCGGGCTTCGAACAGTTTGGGCAAGGCGGGCTGCGTCACCTGATAAATCAGACCGGTACACAGCATGGTCAGGGTCAAGATCAGTCCGGCATGAAGGGTTTCGCCTTTGCTGGGGGCGGCGTGCGGCTTCAGGTCCTCCTTGATCTCGACGACTTGGCCCTTCTTCAAGCTGTAGGCGAACAGTAGGCCCGAGATCAAGATGACGACGCCGGGAAGGATAAAGGCGGCGCGCCAGGAAATGGCGTCGGTCAGCGCTCCGGCCACGATGCCGCCCAACGCCGCACCCAGGCCGCCGAAGATGCCGTTCAATCCCAGCGCCTTGCCGCGGTTGGTGGCGTTGCGCACCAGCCAAGCGGTGCCGACCGGATGATAGATCGAGCCGAAGAAGCCCAGACCAGCCAGACCCAGAGACAGTTGGAAAGGATTGTTGGCCAGTCCGGTGGCGATGCCTGCCAGTCCCAGGCCGATAAAAAAGATCAGCATCATGCCCACTGCGCTCCAGCGGTCGCCCAGCCAGCCTGCTCCTGGGGCAAGGATGCCATAAAGCACCTTCCCGCCGATGATCAGCAGCAGAGCGTCCTCGTAGGGCAGTCCCATGGCCTTGGGCAGAGCCAGGGCGACCACGAAGAAGATGGGGTCGAATATGTGCGCATAGACATGTCCGGCGCAGGAATAGGCCAAGGAAGCGCGGGCTGAGGCGGCGGACATGGCAGGGAAATCCATTGATCAAGAAACCGATTTTAACCTAGGCGCGGCCCGGCTGTTTTGCAAGTCGGTGGTATGACCAGTTGGCTTCGTCCCGTGAGAAGGAGGTCGGTGGCGGCTGGTTCAGTCTGTCCGCGCCTGTTGGCCGCGAGGCGGCAAACCGCCCGCGCGACGTTCTGCGGGTGGAAACACTGCTCGGTCAGACCGGTCATTACGATATCAACCGTTTCAAGGGTCCCCTGGGTCTGTGGGGCAGTCTGTCGGATCGGGCAGTCAAAGATTTCCAGCAGGAAAACGACCTCAAGGTCGATGGGTTGCTGAAACCCGACGGCCCGACCATCCTGACCCTGAAAAGCAAGGTCGAGGACATCTTCAAATCCTGGGATCCGCCCAGTCCTCAAGAAGTTACCGATCATCACGACTCATTGGCCAGGGGGGATGGCGGCCGACTAACCTTTGGCAGGCCACCCTTGCAGATGGCCAGGGCAGGCGAGGTCGATGCTGAAATTTCCGCCGCCAACCGGCGCACGCAGGCCTATCTGTCCGGCTATGCCGACAATCAGGGTCTTGACCAAGCGGCGGCGCGGGAGATCGCGGCTGGCGACGACTTGGCGATCAAGCGCTATCGCCATCTGATCGAGCGGATGGCTGCCAGCGATCCCAAACGCGCCCATGCCTTCGCCTGGGGGATCGTCGATCATTTGCCCGACGACGGCCTGCGGCGGGCTTTTCTGGGAACCGATCTTGCGCGATCAAGGCCGGTGGGCATTCGGCGCGAGGATTGGGGCGAGTTATACTGGTCGAGCGTTGCTTCCAACGATTCTTTGGATCAGCCGCTCGATCTGCGCGACGACGAGGCGGACCCGATGGAAGGGGGCGATGACGCGGCAGGCGACGGTGATGCGCAGGGCGGCGGCGGCGAGGAATCCAGCGGCGGCGAACAAGGCCTGGACACAGCGGAAAACAATGACGCTTCGGCGCTTGACGAAAACGCCTTCCCCCAACAGACCGACGAGCCGCAAAGCGAGGAAGGGAAGCAGCAATTAAAAGAGGCGCTGGAGGCCTCTTGGAAGGAGCATGACCAACTTCAAGAACCAATCAACGAAACCAAGGCGGAAATCGAACGCCTTGAGCAGGAGATCGAAAAGATTCGCAATACGGACCCCCGCGCCTATTCCGGCAAAGAGGATTACAAGGAGTTTACCGACACGGACAGCGTTGCGGGTAAAGAAGGGTGGGAGCAGATTGATAAAAAGTATATGCGTACCCTCGAACATCAAATGGTCGGCATGCTTGGCCTATCACGTGAAAGGCTCACCGAAGGGGAACTGAAGGCGCAGATCAAGGCTGCAGAAGCAAAGCTCGACAAACTCGAGCGGCAAAGATCCTTGGCAAGGTCTGCCGCGGAAGAGTATGAGAGGCGTTTCAGGACTGTCCGGGGGAAACAGTAGCGCTTTCAATTCGCTGTATATTGGCTATTTGTCCGGGCTGTTTTCTCTCTCTTTTGCCTCCCAGAGCGCCGTGTCCCTCAGCAACCTGAACGTTCTGTTGTGGGGTTGCTGTTGCAGCAGATCTTCATATTCCCTGGCCATTTTTCTAGCCTCGTTTGGGGTGGCGCTCTTCAACTTTCGTGCCCAAGCAATTCCATCCTCGAGGAGTCGACTTAAAGAAACCTGTCTTCCGATGTCCTTGCCGCAATCGATCATGATCCGAAGTTCAGGGCTGTCGATAGGGCCGAATTCTATCAGCGCCAATCCCGCCAAGCGCTTTCCATGCCGCGAGGCTTCAATAACCTCGGGAGGCGTATCAAACCCATCCACGATCTTCCAATAGATACAGCGCCGCCTTTCGAATTCGACGCCATCCATGCTCTCCGGCTTCTCTTTTGCGCCTTTAGGAAGCCCCGTAACCTTGTCATACAGGTCATCCAAAAGTTTCGTGACCGCCGGATCATCCGCTTCATATGCCGCTTTGGTTTGAGCGATCAAAGCCTTCATGTCCGCGCTCTCGAGACTGGCGGGTTCGGCAATTGAAGCGGCGCAGCCAGACAGGAATGCGGCGGCAAGCAGAATCCACGAAAAGCCGATGACGTGTGACATAATAAAACTGTAGCAAGCGGGCGGGCGCGTTACAACCATCGAGGCAATGGCTTTTACCATCTGATCGAGCGGATGGCGGACAGCGATCCCAAACGGGCATAAAAAACCCCGGAAGGCCAAGCCTTCCGGGGTTTGTAGGGGCAAGCGAAAAGAGGCTACGCCACCGTGATGCTGGCTTCTTCCTTGACGGCGACGTTGTTGTCGTCGGTCCAGATGAATTCCAGCTTTCCGCTTTCGGTGGCCACCGTGAAGAAGGACAAAATCGGGTTGGCCGAAACCGAGGTGTCAAAATCGGCTTCGAACACCGGGGTGCCGTTGTATTTGCAGACGAAGGACTTCAGCATCAGACGGGGGATCGTCTTGCCTGCGGAATCCTTGCGCATGCCGGTTTCCATATCGTGAGCGATGCGGGTCTTGATTTCGATCACCTCGCCCTTCTTGGCGGATGAGGGAACGCGCACTTGAGCTGCTGCCATGTTCGTATCTCCTAACGATGTCCGCTCAGCAGCCGCCGGCGGTGACTTTGACTTCTTTCTTGGCGCTGAAGGCTTGGCCATCGCTCATGACGGCGACGGCAAGCACGTTCTGCGTTTGCGCCATGCGAATGCGGATGGCGAATTCCGCCTTGCCCGCGCGCGGCCCTATCTTGACCGACAGCACGACGGGGCGGGGATTGCCCTCGGCGAAAATATGAATGGCCGCCACGTGATCCTTGTCGGTCATCGGGCTTTCGACTTTGACCGTCATCGGAACGCTGGCGCCGTTCTCGGCGATCTCGGGCAGTTCCAACGTCACTTTGCCCGGTTTGACGGCGGCATTGTTGGTCAGCTTCTTGACGGCGGCATCGACTTCGGCCGGGGTGGCCTGGGCTTCGCGGGGCGTTGCGCCTGTGGCCGCGAAGGCCAGCAAGGCGGCGCTTGCCAGAAGCATTTCGCGCCGGGTCAGAGCGGACGGTTTAAGTTCACTAGACATTCACGACTCCTTGTTTAAAAAAAACCGGATATGAAAATCAGCCGCGCACAAAGACGGCGCGAAGCCCGCCCATTACGCTGCCTTCCTCCATCGAGCGCAGGCCCCAGACGCCGCCGATGCAGATCGAAACCAGGGCGATCACCGAGCTAAGGGCCAGCGTTGACATGCCGGTCAGGCCCTGGCCAAAGGTGCAGCCCATGGCCAGCACGCCGCCAACGCCCATCATGGCCGCCCCCAGAAGGTGGCGCTTCATGTCGGACGCGTCGCTGAAGGCTTCGATGTGGAATTCGCCGGTCAGGATGGCGGCCAGGAACGATCCCGTCACCACGCCAATCACAGCGGCGACTCCGAAATTCATCTTCGATCCCGTAAAGGTCATTAGATATTGCATGGTGTCGCTGGTGGGGCCGACGAAGGTATACGACGTCAGGGGCAGGGGTTCGAATTCGTCAGCCCCCAGGATGCCGGAAACCGCCCAGCCGCCGGTGATGATCAGGCCGATGGCGATGCCGCTGAACAGATGCACGGGCGAGGTCAGGAATTCCTTGCTCTTCAGACAGAAGATCAACAGGCCACCCGCCACGATGGCGATGGCCGCGATGCGCGCCGTTGCCGCATCCAATCCCAGGCTGCCCAGAATGGCGGGAATGCCCTGACTGGCGATGCCCAGCGCCTTGAAATCCAAATTGGTCTTTTCCAACTCGATCCTGGGTACGGCGATCAGCCCGCGCATGGTCATGTAGCCGGTAAAGCCCAGAACCAGAACCACGACCAGCGACTTCAGATTGCCAGCCCCCAGACGCACCAGGGTTTTGTTGCCGCAACCGCCCGCCATGGTCATGCCATAGCCGAACAAAAGCCCGCCGATGACCGCACCCGCCCAGCCCAGGCTGGGAGTTAGGAAACCGGCTTTGCCGATATCGAGCAGGCCCGCCATATGCAGGCCTTGCGTGCCCAAGATGGCCACCGCGACGGCCAGCATCCACGAACGGAAGCGCCGCCAGTCTTCCATGAAGACGATGTCGGACAAGGCACCCATGGTGCAGAAATTGCTTTTCAGGGCCAGGGCGCCCAGCACGCCGCCCAACAGAAAGGCGCCAAGCGTGACCTTTGTTAAGAGATCCATTTCGAACACGTTCATTCTCCCAAGCTGGTTTCAAGCCGCGAAGCCCATGGGGCTTGCCTCTCATTTTGCTTATATAACTACATGAAGAAATGGCGGCCCGGCAAGCCGCCTGCGTAAGTCTTTGTCAACGATAAGATTTGCAGTAGCTAAATTAGATAAGTTTAATATTACCTTCATTTCATCAGGATTGATCCGTATCAAAATCGGGCATTGTCAGCGGCTTCGCGACTTGATACTTTTTGCCTAATAAAGACGTAAAAAGCGCGAACCACTTAACGTCACAGACTCCCGGGGAGGATCGACACAATGAACAAACGTCTCTTAACAGCCGGACTCTGCGTGGCCGCGGCGCTGCTTGCAGCGCCTTCGGCCCGCGCCATGGATGCCATTTCAGTTGCTGCCGACGCCTGCGCCGGCTGCCACGGCACCGATGGACGCAGCTTGGGCTCAATGCCTGCTTTCCACGAAAAGAAGCCTGCCGAGCTGAAGCAGATTCTGCGCGACTACAAGAGCGGCAAGCGCGAAGCCACCATCATGGACCGTATCGTCAAGGGTTATTCCGAGAAGGACCTTGACGCCATGGTCGACTATTACACTGCCAAGAAGTGAGGGGGACCAGCGCTATGACAAAGATTTCACGCAGGACTTTTAACGGTCTCCTCGGCGCCGCGGGCGCTGTTTCGACGTTCGGCATCGCCGGCTGTTCCTTTGGTTCCGAGCGCGTCGTGGTTGTTGGCGGCGGCTTCGGCGGCGCCACGGCGGCCAAGTATCTGAAGCGCTACAATCCGTCGCTCGACGTCACCCTGATCGACGCCGAGAAGAGCCATTTCACCTGCCCGTTCTCGAACGCCGTTCTGGCGGGCTTGTTCCCGATGTCGTTCATCGAACGCAAGTTCGACGCGCTTTCGGCCAAGCATGGCGTCAAGGTGGTGAACGCCACCGTTACCGCCATCGATGGCGCCGCCAAGAAAGTGGTGACCGCCGACGGACAGTCGTTCAGCTACGACAAGTGCATCGTGTCGCCCGGCATTGACATGAAGTGGGGCGCGCTGCCCGGCTATGACGAAGCCGCTTCGCACATCATGCCGCACGCTTGGAAGGCCGGTCCTCAGACCGCGCTGTTGCACAAGCAGTTGGAAGCCATGCCGGACGGTGGACATGTCATCATTTCCTCGCCCGCCAATCCCTATCGCTGCCCGCCCGGCCCGTACGAGCGCGCCAGCCTGATCGCCCACTACATCAAGACGAAGAAGCCCAAGTCGAAGGTGATCATCCTTGACTCGAAGGACGATTTTGCCAAGTCGGGCTTGTTCAAGGAAGGTTGGGAGAAGCTCTACGAGAAGCATCTCGAATGGGTCCCGGCGGCCAAGGGCGGCAAGGTTGTAAGCGTTGACGCCAAGGCTGGCGTCGTCGCCACCGACTTCGACAAGTTCAAGCCCGCCGTTGCCAACATCATTCCGCCGCAGTCGGCGGGCGTGGTGGCCATCAAGTCGGGCCTGACCAACGCCACTGGCTTCTGCCCGATCAATCCGAACACGTTCGAATCGACCCAGGTCAAGGACGTGTATGTCATCGGCGACGCTTGCATCGCCGGCGCCATGCCGAAATCGGGTTACTCGGCTTCCAGCCAGGCCAAGGTGGCGGCTGCCGCCATTGTGGCGACGCTCAAGGGCAATGCCCCGGTGCCGTTCTCGGCGATCAATACTTGCTACAGCCTCTTGAACCCCGATTACGGCATTTCGGTTGCGGCGGTCTATGCCGTCACCGAAGGCAAGATCGACGGCGTCAAGGGTTCCGGCGGCGTCAGCCCCAAGGGTGCGAATGCCCAATTCCGCAAGAAGGAAGCGGACTTCGCCTCGGGCTGGTACCAGAGCATCAGCCAAGACACTTGGGGCTGATTTTTCGCCAACATCAAGCCGTATCGCCTTCGCCCGCTCCCTCAAGGGGCGGGCGTTGGCTACCCGGTGGGGTTATTGTGTTGAGTGCGGATTGTGAATAGTACTTAACCCTGAGAAAGGCTGGCGTTGAATTGACCAGCCATCACAGGGACGAACGGAAAGGGAAATCGCTATGAAATTGCTTGGTCTGACGATGATCGCCGCCTTGGCGCTGATGGTGGGGTTGACCGGTTCGGTTCTTCCGGCGGCAGCCGCCGAAGATGTGTCCGCCATGGCTAGGGGCGGCAAGCTCTATGACAACTGGTTCAAGGAATTGAAGCAGTCGCGCCCGGAAGAAACCCATCCTGCCTATCCCGCTTCGGGCAAATATCCGAAGCAGTCCTGGCGTTGCAAGGAATGCCACGGCTGGGATTTCAAGGGTAAGGACGGCGTTTATGGCAAGAACGATCACGCCACCGGCATCAAGGGCGTTGCGGGCATGGCAGGCAAGGATCCCAAGGCTATCGCCGCCGCCGTCATGGACGCCAAGCACGCCTATGCGGGCAAGCTGGGCGCGCAGGACGCTGCCGATCTTGGCCTTTTCATCTCGAAGGGCCTTCCCGATCTGAACAAGTTTGTCGATGCCGCTGGCAAGCCGAAGGGCAACGCCGCCAAGGGTGAGGTTTATTTCAACACCCTGTGCGCCGGTTGCCACGGCGTTGATGGCAAGAAGGTCAGCACCGGCGCTGCCGTTGGCGCTTTGAAGACCGATCCCTGGCAGCTTCTGCACAAGTCGCTGAACGGGCAGCCCGCCGAGGCGATGCCGGCTTTGCGCTCGCTCGACCCGGCTGTTGCCGCCGACATTTTGGCCCATGCTCAGTCGCTGCCTGAATAATGAGTCCGGCCAAGAATCATAGCGAGACTGCCGCCGACGCATCGGGTGCCGCTCATCACGAGCGGCACCCAAAGCGGCCGCCGTCCAAAAAGAGGTCCTGGTGCAAAAGCCTGGGCTTCTTCGCCATCATTTTCATGGCGGGTGTTTTCGGCATGGCAGGTTTCGTGACCGCCATCGAATGGACCAACCGCACCGAATTTTGCACCTCGTGCCACTCGATGCAGTTGAACTATGACGAGTACAAGGAATCGATCCACTACAAGAATCGCTCGGGCGCCCATGCCCAGTGCCATGATTGCCATGTCCCCAAGGAACTGGGTCCCAAGCTGGTGCGCAAGTTCTTTGCGGTCAACGACATCATCGCCGAGATCAAGGGCACCATCGACACGCCCGAGAAGTTCTACGCCAAGCGGGCGGAACTGGCGGATCGCGTTTGGGTCTATATGATCAAAAGCGATTCAAGGGAATGCCGCAACTGCCATACCTACGATTCGATGGATGTCATGAAGCAAAGCAATGCCGCCAAGCTCAGGCATCCGCAAGCGGCGCTGGAAGGCAAAACCTGCGTTCAATGCCACAAGGGCGTGGCCCACAAACTGCCGCCCAGGGAAGACTGACCTTTCTTCCCTTTCCGAAAACAAAACCGGCAACGCCTGCAAGCGTTGCCGGTTTTTTTGTGCAAGCCGGTGTTACTTGGCCAGCCGCTTCTTCAGAAGATCGGCCACCGACTGGATGATCTTGACGCGGGCGAAGTTCTTGTCGTTGCCTTCAACGAGAATCCAGGGTGCTTGGCGCGTGCTGGTGCGTTCGACCATTTCGTTGACTGCAATTTCATAATCGTCCCACTTGGCCCGGTTGCGCCAGTCCTCGTCGGTCAGCTTCCACTTCTTGTAGGCGATGGTCTCGCGCTCCTTGAAGCGGCGATATTGTTCTTCCTTGGTGATGTGGACCCAGAACTTGGCCAGCACCGTGCCGTGGAAGGCGATTTGCTCCTCGAAATCGTTGATTTCGGAGAAAGCGCGGTGCCATTCCTCGTTCCTGGCAAAGCCCTCGACGCGCTCGACCAGAACGCGACCGTACCAACTGCGGTCGAAAATGGTCAGACGCCCCGCCCTGGGCATATGGCGCCAGAAGCGCCACAGATAATGCTGGGCGCGCTCTTCGTCGGTGGGGGCGGCAACCGGGGTGACGCGGTAATCGCGGGCGTCCAGGCTGGCGGTCAGGCGCCGAATGGCGCCGCCCTTGCCCGCCGCATCCCAGCCCTCGAACACCAGCAAGGTCGAAATGCCCCTGGCCTTGGCCTGGCGATAGAGAAGGGCAAGCTCCGCCTTGGCCTTTTTCAAGGCCAGACCGGCTTCCTTCTTCTCGTATTTCTGCGTCATGTCCAGGGCCGACAGCACTGTGCGCGGCTGAAGCTGGCCCTGCGGCGTCAAGGATGCCGTCGGAGTTTCCTGGGCTTTTGCCGCTTTCGCTTTGCCTTTGCCTGCCTTCTTGGTGGTGGCGGCTTCGGCCTTTTTCTCAAGCGTCTTGATCTGACTGTGAACATTGGCCAACTCGGCCGTGCGCTTGGCGTTCGCTGCAGCGGCCAATTCGGCAATCACCTTGCGCTTGGTTGCCCGTTCGGTCATGTGCTTTCGGATGGCGTCGCGCACCAGGGTCAGTACGGTCAGGCTGCGAAAGCGGCTGTCCTCGCCCTCGACGATTTCCCAAGGCGCATAGCCGGTGCTGGTCTTGCTGATCATATGTTCGGCCGTGTTGATGAACTGGTCGTAATTCTTCCAGTTCTTCCAGTCCTGCTTGGTCACGCGCCAGCTTTGCAACTCGTCCTTTTCCAGCGACTTCAGGCGGCGCTTCTGTGCCGATTTGCTTAAATGCAGCCAGAATTTGACGATCAAGGCACCATCGTCGGCCAGGGTCTTTTCGAAGGAGTTGACACGGTCAAGCAGGCTTTCGAATTCGGCGGTGCTGGCTTCCTTGCGCACATGGCTGTTGATGGGGTGCGAATACCAACTGCTGAGGAACAGGCCTACCTGGCCCTTGGGCGGCAGATCGCGCCAGAAGCGCCAATAGAAAGGGCGCTCGCGTTCTTCGTCCGAGGGCATGCTGTAGGCGCGGGTGGCGATCCAGCGCGGGTCCATCCATTCGTTCAGAAGATTGACCGTTTCGCCCTTGCCCCCGCCATCCACTCCGGCAAAGACCAGGATGACAGGAAAGTCGCAGCCGCGAAGCTCGTTTTGCAGCGTCAGCAGGTCGGTTCGCAAATCCTGAGAAATGCGGTCGAAATCTTCCCTTGAAACTTTTTGGCCAAGTTCGGCGGTCTGGAACATCTTGATCCCCCATGAATTCCTGGTACCCCGCGCCATCCTGGACCAGGACAGGGGGGAAAACAAGGTTTCCTCTTGACCTTAATGGCGCTTGGACGCATCAAAGGGCGTTTTTCCAACCGACGCAGGAGAGACGATGCCGAAGGAAGATGTGATCGAGTTTTCAGGAATCATAGAGGAACTTCTCCCCAATGCCATGTTCCGCGTGAAACTCGACAACGACCACGAGATTTTGGCCCATACTTCGGGCAAGATGCGCAAGAACCGCATCCGGGTGCTGGCAGGAGACCGCGTGAACGTGGAAATGACACCTTACGACCTCACCAAGGGGCGTATCACCTTCAGATTTAAATAGGATGGATTCTAGGGTCAAAACTCATGAACCCCGCGAGACGCGCTTCTGAAGAAAATGGCCGAATGAAAGGAAGAACGCGATGAGCGTATCGGGAATACGGTCGAGCGTTTTGACGCATCAGTCGGCCATTTCCTTCGAAGCCCGGAGGGACGCGGTGATTTTGCCGCCCGAATACGTTGCTTGCCCCTTGTGGACAGCCAGTCCACGGCAGGTCAAGCGCCTGTTCGGACGACAAAATCTCCAGCGTCGCGTTCGTGGTGTTCATGAGTTTTGACCCTAGGCCAACTTTGATCCTGGCCTCGGCCTCGCCTCGCAGGCGAGAGCTTCTGGCGCAAATCGGCGTCCAGCCCAAAGCGTTTGATCCCGCCGACTGCGACGAAACCCCGCTCCCCAACGAATTGCCTGAAGGCCATGCGCGTAGGCTGGCCTATGAGAAGGCCCGTCTGGTGGCGCTGCGTCATCCAGGAGCTTTCGTGCTGGGGGCCGATACGGTGGTGGCGCTGGGGCGGCGCATTCTGCCCAAGGCGGAAAGCCCCGAGATGGTGGCCGATTGCCTGAAACGCTTGTCGGGTCGCCGCCACAAGGTTTTGGGCGGCATCTGCCTTCTTGGGCCGGGCGGCCTGCATTGGGACCGGCTGGTCAGCACCACGGTCGCCTTTAAACATCTGGAGAGTCAGGAAATCGCCGGTTACGTCGCCGGGGGCGAGGGCGAGGGCAAGGCGGGCGGTTACGCCATCCAGGGCGCCGCCGCTTCATTCGTCCCTTTTCTGTCCGGTTCCTATTCGAACGTGGTGGGTCTTGCCCTGCATGAAACTTATGCCCTGCTCAAGGGGGCAGGGGCGATATGACCGTTCAACTCGTCGTTTCCGCCTCGCCCGGCGAGCGGCGCTTCGCCCGCATCGAGGATGGACGGGTGGCGGCGATCCGGGTGGCGCGCGACCAGGGAGCGCCCTATCTGGGCGCGGTTTATCTGGGGCGGGTGGTTCGTTTGGAGCCGGGCATTGGCGGGGCCTTCGTCGAAATTGGCTTGTCCAAGCCGGGATTTCTGAATCTGGGCAAGCGTCGCTTGGGCGAGGGCGATGCGGTGGCGGTTTGCGTCAAGGCCGATCCTTACGGCGAAAAAGGGGCGCGCTTGTCCCTGGACGTTCCGCAAGGCTTGGAAATTTCCGAAGGCGCCAAGCCGCCCTTGCGCCTGTTGCCGCCCGCCGATCCCCTGATCCAGCTTCAAGCGAAGGGGGCAGTGGACGAGATCGTGGAGAACAGGCCCGGTTTCGCCCAAGATCCGTTCGAGACCAGCGGCGCCGCCGAAGCCCTGGAAGAGGCGTTGTCGCCCCTGGTCCGCCTGCCTTCCGGCGGGCGGCTGCTGATCGAGCGAACGGCGGCCCTGTGGGCGGTGGATGTCGATACCGGGGCGCAGAAAGGCCCCGATGCGCGTTTTAGGGCCAATCAGGAAGCGGCGGTCGAACTGGCCCGCCAGCTCAGGCTGCGCAATCTGGGGGGGCGGATTCTGGTCGATTTCGCGGGCCTGCCCAGGAACCGGCTGGGCAAAATCGTGAGCCTTCTCAAGGACGAATTGGCCAGGGACGAGATGAAGGTCCATCTGGGCGGCGCAACCCCGCTGGGATTGGTCGAACTGGCCCGAGAGAGGGGTTCGGCTTGCCTTGCCGATCTTTTTCTTGGCCCCGAAGCCGTCGCCTGCGCAGGGTTGCGGGCCGCCTTGTCCCTGGCGCGCGCCAATCCAGCGGCCAGGCCCCGCCTGATTCTGCCCATGGCGGCGATTGACCTTTTGAAGGGGGCCATGAACCCGGCCTTGGCCTTGGCCGAGGAGCGGCTTGGACATGTTATCGTTTTGGAATCAGGTGATAAATTGGAGGCGCTTGCCCAATGAACGGACCCCGGTGCCCAGTTTGCGGCAAACCCATGGATGTGAAGCTGAAACCGTTCTGTTCGCGCCGCTGCGCCGACCGGGACCTGAATCGCTGGCTTTCCGAAAGCTACGCCATTCCGGCTGAAGAACAGCCCGCAAATGACCTTCAAGCGTCCGAACAGGGACTTGATCGATTGACAGAACGCCCCGAACCCCTATGATCCGCCCCGCATGACAGAACACGATCCTTCTGAACCCACCGTCGAGCCGATCGAGAGCGCCAATAGCGCCAGCGAGCCGGATGGCGACTTCCAGTCCGAACCTCTGCTCGCTGCCGAGCCGGAGGGCGATGTCCGCTACCCTTCCGAACCGGATGACGACGAGCAGCCGCTTGCGCATCACGAGGAGCATCTGCCTCCGCCGCCGGTCGAGGAAAAAGTCACCTTCCTGGAACTGGGTTTAAGCCACGACGTTTTGCGCGCCATTGCCGACGTCGGCTATGAACACCCCACCCCCATTCAGGCCGAAGCCATTCCCGTGGTGCTGATGGGCCGCGACGTGTTGGGCACGGCGCAGACGGGCACCGGCAAGACCGCTTCCTTCACCCTGCCCATGATCGAGATTCTGGGGTCGGGCCGCGCCAAGGCGCGCATGCCGCGTTCCTTGATCTTGGAACCCACGCGCGAACTGGCCGCCCAGGTGGCCGAGAATTTCGATCTCTACGGCAAGTACCACAAGCTGTCGAAGGCGCTGTTGATCGGCGGCGAGTCGATGGACGAGCAGGTGCGCAAGCTTGATCGCGGCGTCGATGTGTTGATCGCCACGCCGGGGCGTCTGCTCGATCTGTTCGAGCGCGGGCGCATTCTGCTCAACGACGTCAAGATTCTGGTCATCGACGAAGCCGACCGCATGCTGGACATGGGCTTCATTCCCGATGTCGAGAAGATCGTCTCCAAGCTGCCCACCATGCGCCAAACGCTTTTCTTCTCGGCCACCATGCCGCCGGAAATTCAGCGCTTGGTCGATACGTTCCTCTTCAGCCCAAAGCGCATTTCGGTGGCTCCGCCCGCCGCCCCCGCCGCCAACGTTCAGCAGGCGCTGATCATGGTTGACGAGTTGGACAAGCGCGAAGCGCTGCGCCGTCTTCTGAGCGCCGAGGACGTCAAGAACGCCTTCATCTTCTGCAATCGCAAGAAGACGGTGAACATCTTGTACCGTTCGCTCAAGCGCCACGGTCTGGACGCCGCTGAATTGCATGGCGACATGTCGCAGCCCGAACGCATGCGCACGCTGGAATCCTTCAAGAAGGATGAAGTGCGCCTGCTGGTCTGTTCCGACGTGGCGGCCAGAGGCATCGACATTCAGGGCGTGTCCCACGTCTACAATTTCGATCTGCCTTTCCATGCCGAGGACTATGTGCACCGCATCGGACGCACGGGACGCGCCGGCCTTTCGGGCCGCGCCTATTCCCTATGCACGCCCGAAGACGCCAAATTCCTGGCCGCCATCGAACAGATGCTGGGCAAGGAAATTCCCCGCGAGACCATCGAAGGGCTTGCCGCTCCGGAAATGAGCGTCGCCGATGGGGGTGAAGGCCGAGGCCGGGGCCGCAATGGCCGCGACCGTGGCGCCAGGGGTGGCCGCGAGCGTGGCGAACGGGGCGACCGTCCGGGACGCGACCGGGGCCGTGGCCGCGAGCGCGAGAAGCCAAGCGAGACCGAAGCGCAAGTCGTGGTGGACGCCGTGGTGGAAAGTGCGGCGCCGGTTGCGTCGCATGGCGTCGATCCGTCGCAAGCCGATCAGCCCGAGGTGCAATTCGAACCGGCCCAGCGTTCGCATCGCGAGCGCGAGCCAAGCCGCGACCGCGGCGGGCGAGACCGCAACGACCGCGACCGGAACCGTGACAGAGGCCAAGATCGTGGCCAGGATCGCGGCCAGGATCGCGACCGTGGACGTGACCGGGGCCGCAGATATGGCCGCGACGATGACGGCGACGATACGCCTGTGATCGGTTTCGGCGCCGACATTCCCGCTTTCATGCAGCGCGCCGTGAAATTGCCGCCGCTTCGCAAGCCGGGCGAATTGGACGAGTCCGAGATCGACGACGAGGTGATCGAGGATGAAGCCCCCGAAAGCCCGGCCCTGGGCGTGATCGAGGAAATCGAGATTCCCGACGAAGACGACGTGGATGTGCTGGGCGATTCCCCAGCCGTTGCCGCTTTCGCCGACGATGCCGCCCCGCTGGACGAAAGCCCCGAAACGGGCGATGCTGACGGCGGCGATGACGATGACGGGGCGCAGGATGAACCGGCGCAGGCGTCGGAACCGGACGCCACCAGGGAACCACCGGCAGGGAATTAGGCCATGCAGACCATTTTCGTCATGATCAAATGCGAACTGGGCAAGGCCTATGAAGTGGCTGACGAATTGGTGGAAACCGATCAGATCAGCGAAGTGCATTCCATCTCGGGCCAGTACGACCTGCTGGCCAAATGCTATTTGGAAGCCGGGGCCGATATCGGCCACTTCGTCACCGAAACCATTCAGCGCCTGCCCGGCATCAAGGACACCTTCACCTTGATCGCCTTCAAGGCGTTCGGGTAGATATTTTCCGACGTCTCTGTAATCGCCCTTATGGTTGAACTGCGCCGCCTTGGCCGCCGCCAAGGAAAACGATGCATTAAGACGCATCCTTGATTGCTGCATTTGCCATGGGATTGCTGTATGCGGAGGCGCCGCATTTCACCAAACGGAATATGTTCTTACTTGTAGATTGGTGTCTTTCCTTCGGTCATTCGATATCCCGACAAATTAATAACGACTGGTTCACGTAAATTGCCCAAATGCCTCTCCCATCTTGTAATTCGGTATTACGTCACCAAATTAGGCACAGCCCTTCCGCGCGGCTTCATAGGAATGGAAGGGGAGGGCTGAAAGCAGCCTTTGCCAAAGCAGGATTAATTCGCTATCACCCTTCTTTAAGTCCGGTTGATTTTGCACTGCAAAAGCGCTAGGACGGTGGAGGACGAAGACCCGCCCGCAAGGGTAGGGTCAAGCCCGTCGCAACGGGGCGTTCGGAATCGAAACAGGGACGGGATGGCGAATCCCGCCCAGCAAAAAAAGGCGGACTCGGACATGACATTGCAGTCGGTTTCTGTGGCACTCGTCGGCAGCGGCGGCGCCGGTGTGATGACGGCGGGCCAGATGCTGCTCGAAGCGGCGTCCAAGGCGGGTTACTACGGCATGATGACCCGCTCCTCGGGTCCCCAGATTCGTGGTGGCGAGGCGGCGGCCTATGTGCGCATCGGCTCGGTTCCCATTACCGGCCCATCGGACAGTTTCGACGTTCTCATCGCGGTCGATTGGCAGAATGTGAACCGTTTCGTGGCCGAACTGCCGCTGACGGCGAAAAGCGTCGTTCTGACCGATCCCGAGCAGGGCGACATGCCCGACGCCATCGCGAAAAGCGGCGCCGCCATCGTCGATTTCCCCATGAAGGCCATGGCCGAAGGGATCAAGGGCGGGCGCGCCAACATGTTGGCCCTGGGCGTGGTCGGCCATCTCTTCAATCTGCCGCTGGAAGCCATCGAGGCGGTGGTGGGCGAATCCCTGAAGCACAAGGGTGCTGACGCCATCAAGTCGTCCAGCGATTGCATTCGCGCAGGCGCTGCCACGGCCGAGCCGATGACCATGCGCTATCCTCTGGAACCCGCCAAGTCGGGTTTCGCGTCGCGCTGGAACGTCAGCGGCAACGAGGCGGCAGGCTATGGCGTGGTGCAGGGCGGGGCGCGCTTCTGCGCCGCCTATCCCATCACGCCCGGCACCGAAATTCTGGAATGGCTGGCCCCCAACTTGGCCAAGATCGGCGGCACCTTGGTGCAGGCCGAAGATGAACTGGCCAGCATCAACATGATCATCGGCGCCTCGTTCGGCGGCGTGCCGTCGGTGACCGCTACGTCGGGTCCCGGCCTAGCGCTGATGACCGAATCCTTGGGTCTTGCCGTGGCCAGCGAAACGCCCATCGTGGTCGTCGACGTCATGCGCGGCGGCCCCTCGACCGGCATTCCCACCAAGAGCGAGCAGAGCGATTTGAACATCGCCTGCTACGGTCTGCACGGCGACGCGCCGCATGTGGTGACGGCGGCCAACGCCATCGACGACTGTCTGGTCACCGGCCAGTGGTCGATGCATCTGGCCGAAAGCCTGCAAACGCCGGTCATCATGCTGTCGGATCAGATGCTGGGCCAGTCGCGCGCCGTGGTCGATCAGCCCAAGACGGTGAACTTCAACACCAAGCGCCTCACACCTTCGCCGCTGGATTTGGCCAAGGGCGGCTACAAACGCTATGCCGACACGCCCTCGGGCGTTTCGCCGATGGCGGTGCCGGGCATGGCGGGTGGCGAGTATACCGCCGACGGTCTTGAACATGCCGAGAGCGGCACGCCTTCCAGCGCCGACACCGATCATTCGAAGCAGTTGAACAAGCGCAAGCGCAAGCTCGAGCAATTCGATTTCGGCGAATTGTGGGCCGACGTTGAAGGCGAAGGCAGCGTTGCGGTGGTCACCTGGGGATCGGCCACCGGCCCGGTTCGCGAGGCGGTGGCCCGCATGAACGCCAAGGGCAAGAAGGCCAAGCTGGTCAGCCTGCGTCTGCTGCTGCCCGCCCAGCCCGAAAAGCTGGCCGCAGCGTTGAAAGGCGTTTCCAAGGTGCTGGTCGTCGAACAGACCCACGACGCCCAGTTCCACAAATTCCTGCGCGCGCATTACGATCTTCCGGGCACGGTGAAGGCATTCCACCGTCCGGGGCCGCTTCCGGTGCGCCCCAAGGAAATCGAAACCCTGCTCGACCAGCTTTAAGATTCGGGAACAACGATCATGAACATTCAAGCTCCTGTCGCACCCAAGGCGAACGACTACAAGTCTGATCTGAAGCCGGTTTGGTGTCCTGGCTGCGGCGACTATTCCGTTTTGTCGGCCATTACCAAGGCCTGCGCCGAACTGGCGCTGGTCAAGGAAAAGACGGCTTTCGTATCGGGCATCGGTTGCTCGTCGCGCATTCCGGCCTATACCAGCGTCTATGGCTTTCACAGCGTCCACGGTCGCTCGCTGGCGGTGGCTACCGGCCTTAAGATGGCGCGTCCCGACCTGACCGTCATCGTGGCGGGCGGCGACGGCGACGGCTTTTCGATCGGCGGCAACCACTTCTTGCATGCCTGTCGGCGCAACGTGAACCTGACCTACATCGTCATGGACAACCGCGTCTACGGCATGACCAAGGGCCAGGCCTCGCCGACCACCGAGTCCGATTGGACCGAAAGCGACCTGACGCCGGAAGGTCCCGGCGTGTCGCCGATCATGCCTTTGCAGCTGGCCCTGACTTGCGGCGCCAACTTCATCGCGCGCGGCTTTTCGGGCGATCCCAACGGATTGTCCAAGATCATCGCGGAAGCCATCGCCCATCCTGGCTTCTCGTTCATCCAGGTGCTTAGCCCTTGCGTCACCTTCCGTCCCGAACAGCGCGATTGGAAGAGCATGATCCATGGCGGCTTCGAGCCGACGAACGACCCGCGCGAAGCGGCGAGGCGTCTGCTCGACGACGACATGTTCACCTCGGGCATTCTCTATGCCGGCACCAAGGCCTCGTTCTCGGTGCCGAAATCCATGCCCAAGCCCGCCACCGATCTTGCCAAGAGCTTTAAGAGGTTCACGGCGATGGACGATGTCGGCGAATTCCTGGCCCATGCCCTGGCCCTGGAAAACGAAGCGGCCACGCGTTACGAAGAACTGGCCGACAGCATGAAGACCCACAACAACAAGGAAGTGGCCGAGCTGTTTGCGCAGATGGCCGATTTCTCGCGCAAACATGCCGCCGAAGTGGCGGCCAGGGCTTCTAACGTGACGGTGCCGCATCTGGCTCCTTGGGAATTCCGCTGGCCGGGCAACGAGCCGCCGGAAACCACCGATAACGAAGCATCGCATTACCTGATGAAGCCTTATCACGTCATTCAGGTGGCGCTGCGCAACGAAACGCGCGGTCAGGAATTCTACGCCCAGGTGGCCGACATGACGCGCAATGACGAAGTGCGCAAGCTGGCCGCCACCTTCGCGCTTGAAGAAGCCACGCATGTGGCCGAGTTGGAAAAGTGGTTCGCCCGTTTCCCCGCCCCCAAGCAAGATTGGGCCGAGGACAGCGATCCCGCCAACAGCATGGAATAACGGTGTTTTCCATATCTCGTTTTTGGGCCTGCCCTTTGGGGCAGGCCTTTTCTTTTGGAATTGAACAATTTCCGATCTGATTATTTGAAGTGGCGTCCCGAATGGATTCGGTCTATGCCCAAGGCATGACCAGCGCGCGCATTGCCCATGGTGGAAATCTGGAAGCGGCCGAGAAACGTTTTGGCCGACCCGAGACCGGCTGGCTGGACTTGTCCACCGGCATCAATCGCCGCCCCTATCCTTTGCCCAGCATTGAAGCCGCGGTCTGGCGTCGTCTGCCCGGCTCCGATGCTGGCCTGCGCGCGGCGGCAGCCGAATGTTACGGCGTTGCCGATCCAAGATTGATCGTGCCAGCACCGGGCGCTCAAAGCCTGATCCAGCTTCTGCCCGGATTGCGCCAGAACGCCAAGGTCGCCGTTTTGTCGCCCACCTATGAAGAACATGCTGCGTCCTGGCGCAATGCCGGCCATCACGTCGCGGAAATCGAGACCCTGGACGATGCCGCTTCGCTCGACGTCGTCGTTTTGGTCAATCCCAACAATCCCGATGGCAAGATTGTCGATCCCGCTCGCCTGATCGCTTTGTCCGAAGTGTTGGCCGCCAAGGGCGGCTTTTTGGTCGTCGATGAATCATTCGCCGATGCCGATCCCACAAAAAGCGTTGCCAAGGAAGCTGGGCGGCCTGGCTTGATCGTGCTGCGCTCGTTCGGAAAATTTTTCGGCCTTGCCGGGTTGCGCCTGGGCTTTGCGCTTTGCGAAGCGGGAACGGCGGCCACTCTCAAGCGGCGTTTGGGGTCGTGGGCCTTGAATGGACCGGCCCTTGTCATCGGAGAATCGGCCCTGTTGGACGATGCCTGGATCGGAGCCATGCGCCAAACGCTGAAGGCGGACGCCCAGCGGATGGATCGGCTGCTGACTGGCCTGGGCATGCGGATCGTGGGCGGCACGTCGTTGTTTCGTTTGGCCGAAACGGACGGTGCCGACGAACTCTACGAACGGTTGGGGCGGCGCGGCATTTTGCTGCGCGCTTTTCCAAAACATCCGAAATGGCTTCGCTTTGGCCTGCCGGGCCCCGAGTCCGAGTGGAAGCGCCTGGAAGCGGCATTGTCCTGATCGCCTGTGCCCCCTGATCACCTGTGACCGTCGTCACAGGCGGGCAGGCTGTTTTCGTAAGATAATTTTCCGGTCAACATTGCATGGAGCGAGGCGCGTTATGACGCGGCCCTATGAGATTGCATTATACAATGCCGAAGTGCGCCGCCTTGTCTATGAGGGCGAGCATCACCGCCAATATCCCGATTCCTGGGCCGATACCCATTACATCGAGATCGAAGCCGAGAATGAGGCGAAGGCGACCGACAAGATCAAGAACAAATACCCGCCCGACCGCGGCTTCGTGATCGAGCGGGTGCAAGCGCTGTGATGTTCCTCCAGCGTCCTGGCGTGGTATAACGGATAAAACCACCAGGACGAAGGAACCCTCCATGAGCTTCAAAGCCATTCTTTTGACCGAGGCCGAAGGCAAGGTCGCTTCCCAACTGACCACGCTGGAAGACAGCCAGTTGCCCGAGGGCGACGTGACGGTCGGCATCGAATACACCACCATCAATTACAAGGATGGATTGATCCTGAGCGGGCTGGGCCGCATGGTGGCGAAATATCCGCATATTCCCGGCATCGATTTTTCGGGCACCGTTCTGGAGAGCGCCTCGGCCCAGTACAAGAAGGGCGACAAGGTAATCCTGACCGGCTGGCGGGTGGGCGAAAGCCATTGGGGCGGCATGTCGCAAAAGGCGCGCGTGAAGGCCGAATGGTTGGTTCCCATGCCCGCTGGGTTGGATGTGAAGCGCGCCATGGCGCTGGGTACGGCGGGCTTTACCGCCATGCTGGCCGTGATGGCCCTGGAAGCGCACGGCATGTCTCCCAAGAAGGACGGCGAAGTGCTGGTGACGGGAGCGGCGGGCGGCGTCGGCAGCGTCGCTGTCGCCGTGTTGGCCAATCTGGGTTACCGCGTTGCCGCCGCTACTGGGCGTCCTGAACAGCACGATTACCTTAAGTCGCTGGGAGCGGCCAGCATCGTCGATCGCAAGGAATTGTCGGAAGCCGCCAAAAAGCCTTTGCTGTCGGAACGCTGGATCGGCGCCATCGACAATGTGGGCGGCGCTTCGCTGGGCACCGTGCTGGCCTCGCTCAAGCATCGCTGCTCCTGCGCTTCTGTCGGCAATGCCAGCGGCATCGAGTTGAACGCCACGGTCATTCCCTTCCTGTTGCGCGGCATCAATCTGCTGGGCATCGATTCGGGCGCCAGCCCCTTCGCCGAACGCGAAACCGCCTGGAAGCGCCTGGCCAAGGAAATGCCGATGGACAAGCTGGATGGCATGACCAGCACCGCCGGTCTGGCCGATCTGCCCGATCTGGCCAAGGCCATCTTGAAAGGCGAGATCAGGGGCCGCACGCTGATCGATGTGAACAGGTAGTTCAGATGCTTCCGGGGGGACTCGATTCACGCGGGCAAGGCCCGCGCGCAAGCCTCCTGGTTTGCGGGAGCCAAGGGATGCGGAGCATCCCGCCCGGCGTTTGAGGGGCTAATCCAATTGGAAGAACAGCGCTTTCAGATAGGCGGATTCGGGAAGGTGGGGATGGACCGGATGGTCCGGCCCAGCGAAGCCTTGGTGAAGGATGCGGCCCTGGCGTCGGCCTAGGCCCTGCACGCATTCTTTCAAGAACATCTCGGGCGTCATATGGTGCGAGCAGGAGGCCAGGACCAGGAAGCCGCCCGGTTCAACCAGGGCTTGGCACAGTCGGGCCAACTTGCGATAGCCCTTGGCGCCCTGGGCCAGATCTTTCTTCGATTTGACGAAGGCGGGCGGATCGGCGATCACCAGCCCGAATTTCTCGCCCTTGCTTGCGGCCTTTTCCAGATAATCGAAGGCTTCCGTTTTTTCGAACGCCATCTTGTCGCCGACGCCATTCTTGTCGCCCGCCAAGCGCGCCAGGGAAAGCGCTTGTTCCGACCGGTCGGCGCAGAGAACCGATTCGGCGCCGTTCAAGGCGGCCAGCACGCCGAAACCTCCGGCATAGCTGTAAAGGTCAAGGACGCGCCGCCCCTTGGCCAAACGGGCCGCCATGGCGCGGTTGGGCCTTTGATCGTAGAACCAGCCGGTTTTCTGACCCGCATTGGGGTCGGCAAGAAAGACGGCGCCATTTTCCGAAAGCTCGAACGGACCATCCAACTGGCCCTTCAGGACTTCGAAGCCGGACTCCAAACCTTCCAGGCGGCGGATTGGGCTGCTGGCATCCCAGATGATGACGCGCGGAGATAGCAGAGCCTCGAGAGCCTCCAGCAGCAAGGGGCGCAGGGTTTCGGCGCCGGCGCTGTTGGCTTGGATGGTCACGATATCGTCGAAACGGTCGATGATCAGGCCCGGCAGAAGATCGGCTTCGGCATGGATCAGGCGGTAATAGGGCCGCTCGAAAAGCGAGTCGCGAAGTTTAAGCGACTGTTCAATAAGGCTTTTAATAAAATGGCCGTCGATGGGTTGGCATGGATCGCGCGTTAGAAGGCGGGCCGCGATCAAGCTGTGGGGGTTGAAATAGGCCGAACCCAAGGCCTCGTCCCCCGCATCGACAAGACGGACCAACGAGCCGGGGGCAAGGCTTTTGGCCTGCTCGGTCATCTCCACTTCGTTGGAGAATATCCAGGGATGACCGGCTCTTAGGCGGCTGCTGCGGCCCTTTTGCAGGCGGATCGGGGGGAGGGAGTCTGGCTTTGTCATGGGCGGACTGTGGCTTTTCCGGTCCCATTAGGCAAGAAATTGCAGCAGGGCAACGTGACGGAAATCTCATAAAAAGTGGGTCGGTTTGATCCAGATCAATGGCCGGGGCGAATTCGCGGGGCATAGTCCCGCAGCCTGAGTGTGGTTAACGGGTAGGTATATCCGTTGTTCAACTAGGCATTGGGCCGAAGGGGATTAGGCCTCCAAGTTGGGGAATTGTCTCGTCGGTCCAAGTATCTGGGCCACCTAAAAAATAAGGGCCTGGATCGAATCGAGTGGCGGCCTTCGGGCCGTCGGGGGAGTTATTTTCGGTCGAAACAGGAGTTCGGCATGACCCAAGCGACCTATATGGACGCGACCCCATACCAGGACGACCTCGTCAAGAAGTTCGTGCTTGCCGCGACTTTTTGGGGGATCGTCGGTTTCCTGGTTGGCGTTGTGATCGCATCGCAGCTGGCTTTTCCGGCGTTGAACCTTGGCCTCGAGTGGACCTCGTTCGGACGTCTTCGTCCCGTCCACACATCGGCGGTCATTTTTGCTTTCGGCGGCAACGTGCTGTTCGCCACCACCTTCTTTGTGGTCCAACGGACCTGCAAGGTGGGGCTGTACGGCGGCGCTGCTCTCGGCAGCTTCGTTTTCTACGCCTTTCAGGCGCTGATCGTGGTTGCGGCCTCGACCTATGTTCTGGGCTTCACCCAGGGCAAGGAATATGCTGAACCCGAATGGTTCGGCGACCTGTTCCTGACGGTCATCTGGGTCGTCTATCTGATCGTGTTCGTGGGTACGCTGTATAAGCGCAAGGAACCCCACATCTATGTGGCCAACTGGTTCTTCCTGGCCATGATCATCACGATCGCCCTTCTGCACCTCGGCAACAACCTTGCCGTCCCGACCGGTTTCTTCGGCGGTTCGTGGCTGAAGAGCTACAACATCTATTCCGGCGTTCAGGATGCCATGACGCAGTGGTGGTACGGCCACAATGCGGTGGGCTTCTTCCTGACGGCTGGCTTCCTCGGCATTATGTACTATTTCGTGCCGAAGCGGGCCGAGCGTCCGGTTTACTCCTACCGTCTGTCGATCGTGCACTTCTGGGCCCTGATCTTCCTCTACATCTGGGCCGGTCCGCACCATCTGCATTACACGGCTCTGCCCGATTGGACGCAGACGCTGGGCATGACCTTCTCGGTGATGCTGTGGATGCCCTCGTGGGGCGGCATGATCAACGGTCTGATGACGCTGTCGGGTTCTTGGGAAAAGCTGCGCACCGATCCGGTGATCCGCTTCCTGGTGGCCTCGATCGGCTTCTACGGCATGAGCACCTTCGAAGGTCCCGCCATGTCGATCAAGGCCGTGAACTCGCTGTCGCACTACACCGACTGGACCGTCGGCCACGTGCATTCGGGCGCCTTGGGTTGGGTGGCTTTCGTTTCCTTCGGCGCGCTGTACTATCTGGTGCCCGTGCTGTGGAAGCGTGAACGCCTCTACTCGATGCGTTTGGTCAGCTACCACTTCTGGATCGCCACCATCGGTATCGTGCTCTACATCACTGCGATGTGGATCTCGGGCATCATGCAAGGCTTGATGTGGCGTTCGTACGATGACCTTGGCTTCCTGCAGTACTCGTTCATCGAGACGGTGGCGGCCATGCATCCGTACTACGTGATCCGCGCTGCGGGCGGGCTTTTGTTCCTGGCCGGTGGCCTGATCATGGCCTACAACTTCATCCAGACCATCGCGGGCAACCTGCGTGACGAAGAGCCTTACGAGGCCCCCGTCGCTGCAGCGGCTCGTGGTTAAGGGGGTGGCAATGTTTAGCCATAAAATCTTCGAAACCAACGCCCTCGTCCTGATCGTCGGCATCGTCGTTTCCGTGGCGATCGGCGGTCTGGTGGAGATCATTCCGCTGTTCACCATTGAGAACACGATCGAGAAGGTGGAAGGGGTTCGCCCCTACTCGCCCCTCGAGCTGGCTGGCCGCAGCATCTACGTCCGTGAAGGATGCTACAACTGCCACAGCCAGATGATCCGTCCTTTCCGTGACGAGGTGGAGCGCTACGGCCACTACAGCCTCGCGGCTGAAAGCCAGTACGACCATCCCTTCCAGTGGGCGTCCAAGCGCACGGGTCCCGATTTGGCTCGTGTGGGCGGAAAGTACTCGAACGACTGGCACGTAAAGCACATGGTCAACCCGCGCAGCGTCGTCTCGCAGTCGATCATGCCGACTTACGCCCATATGCAGCGTCCTTTGGCCGGCATCAACTATATTGCCGGTGAAATGAAGACCCTGCGCCTTGTGGGGACGCCATACACCGACGAGCAGATCGCCAACGCGGTCGCCGATCTCGAGGCTCAGGCCAAGGGTGGCGATGCGGCCAAGGCGGTTGAAGCCCGCTACCCGAAGGCCAAGATCGGCGACTTCGACGGCAAGCCTGAAGTTATCAGCGAGATGGACGCTTTGATCGCCTATCTCCAGATGCTGGGCACGCTGGTCGATTTCAAGTCGGTCAAGCCTGAGCTGGTAAACCGGTAAAGGGGAGTCGGGGCGTGTCCGCCACAGAACTATATCAGTGGGCGCGCCCCTTATGGACGGTTTGGATTTTCGTAGTCTTCATCGGGATTGTTGCGTGGGCTTTCTGGCCGAAAAATAAGGCTAAGTTGGAAGAGCACGCAAACATCCCCTTGAAGGACGATTGAACGAGGAGCGGTCGATGGCTAACGTCGAAAAGGATCTCATCTCCGGTCAGAATACGACCGGTCATGAGTGGGATGGCATCAAGGAGCTCGATACTCCGCTGCCGAAATGGTGGGTTTACATTTTCTGGGCCTGCATTGTGTGGTCGATCGGATACTATGTCGTGTATCCCTCGATCCCCTTCCTGGGCAGCTACACCAAGGGCATGTTCCAGTACAGCTCGCGCAACGAGCTGACCAAGGATCTGGCGGCCCAGGCGGCACAGCGTGGCGCTTGGCTCAAGGACTTCCAGGGTAAGGAAGCCGCGGACATCGCCAAGGATGAGAAACTGCTGCGCTATGCAATGGCGGGCGGCAAGGCGGCCTTCAACGAAAACTGCGCTCCGTGCCACGGCGTCGGCGGTGCTGGTTCGTTGGGTTTCGCCAACCTGACCGACGACGAATGGATCTGGGGCGGCAAGCTCGAACAGATTCAGCAGACCATCACCCACGGCATCCGTTCGGATGACGCCGATGGCCGCATGCAGGAAATGACCAAGTTCGGTGTCGATGGCGTTCTGAAAGCCGCCGAAATCGATCAGGTTGCCGACTTTATCGTTGGCCTGAGCACGGGTAAGGCGGATGCCGCCGCTCCTGGCGCTCAGCTTTTCGCCGACAACTGCGTGGCCTGTCATGGCGAAGGCGGCGTGGGCAATCAGGACATGGGCGCTCCGGCGCTTAACAACGCCATTTTCACTCAGGTTAAGGGTGACAAGGCGTCGATCGTGGCACAGGTGACCAATCCCAAGCATGGCGTTATGCCGGCCTGGGGCGCTCGCCTGCCCGCCGAGACCATCAAGATGCTGGCCATCTACGTCCACTCGTTGGGCGGTGGTCAGAAGTAAGACAGCGTGTGGGCCTTTGGCCTGCGCGTTTGAAATCGGAGCCGCCGCCCTCGTCTTGGGGCGGCGGTTTCCGTTTTGACCGGGCAAGGCTGTGTAACCAAAGTCACTTACGCGGCGGCCCGTCTCTGCTACGAAACAACTGGATTGTCAGTTGCTGCGTGGCTAATATGCAGGCTCTCTGGGGCTTGGGTTTGACAGCCCCGCCGCCAAGCGGCATCTCGCTCGCCACTGGGCGGCATACGCCAGCCGCCTTGCGGCATTCAACAGGTCGGTCGCCCAGCAAGGTGGCATGATGAAATGGCATGGCGGCCATGAGAATTCGCGCCTTCTGGCGCGTCATCCGGCGCATCACTCTGGCGCCAATTCGTGATCAGAACGGGACAGGATCCATGTCAGCGACGAAACCTTCCACGGCCAAGGTCAAGGGCAAGCAAAGCAAGCTGTATTCGGACTACGAAAAGCCCTATCCGCGCAATGTGCAAGGCGTGTATCGAAAGTACAAGTGGCTGACATTGATCGTCCTTTTGGCGATTTACTATCTGTCGCCCTTCCTGCGTTGGGATCGCGGCCCCGGCGCTCCCGATCAAGCGATCCTGATCGACATGCCCGCCCGGCGCGCCTATTTCTTCTTTATCGAAATCTGGCCGCAGGAAATCTATTACCTGACCGGCCTTCTGATCATCGCCGCCATCGTCCTGTTCGCCGCAACCTCGCTGTTCGGCCGCGTCTGGTGCGGTTTTGCCTGCTTCCAGACGGTTTGGACCGATCTGTTCATCTGGGTGGAATCACTGGTCGAGGGCGACCGCACGCACCGCATCCAGTTGGACAAGGGGCCTTGGAGCGGACGCAAGTTCGGCATCAAGCTGTTCAAGCATTTCCTGTTCCTGATTGTCAGCTTTCTGACCGGCGGCGCCTGGGTATTGTATTTCAACGACGCGACGACGGTGATCTTCGAGATTTTCGAAGGCACGGCGGGCAGCGGCACTTATTTGTTCCTGTTCCTGTTCACCGCCACCACCTACATCATGGCGGGATGGGCGCGCGAGCAGGCTTGCATTTACATGTGCCCCTACGCTCGCTTCCAGGGTGCCATGCTCGATGACGAATCGCTGATCATCACCTATGAAAGCTGGCGCGGCGAACCCAGAGGGCATACCAAGCCCGGCCAGATGAATTTCGAAGGCCGCGGCCATTGCGTGGATTGCAAAGCCTGCGTCCAGGCCTGCCCGACCGGCATCGACATTCGTGAAGGATCGCAGCTGGCCTGCATCAATTGCGGATTGTGCGCCGACGCCTGCAACGAGGTGATGGACCGCTTCAAGCTGCCGCGCGGCCTGATCGCCTATGATTCGATCGCCAATCAAAAATATCGGGCGAAGGGCGAAAAACCGCAGGTGCATCTGCTGCGCCCGCGCACGCTGATTTACATCGCCGTGCTGGTAATCGTTTCCGCGATCATGGTTTTCTCGCTGGGCACCCGCGACCGGTTGAAGCTGAACGTGATCCACGAACGCGCCCCCTTATACTCGCGCATGTCGGATGGCGGCATCCGCAACGGCTATACGCTGAAGATTCTGAACATGGTCCGCGTGCCGCGCGAGATCACCTTCATCGTGGACGGCGTCAAGGTGTCCAAGACCTCGATCATCGGCCGCGAGAACGAAGGCGACAATCCGATCCTGCCCGTCAAGCCCGATCAGGTTGGCGATTACCGCGTCTTCCTGTCCGTGGCCCGCGAAGACGCGCCCAAGGGATCAGTGCCGATCACCATTACCATTCACGACAGGCTGACCGGCGAAACGGCCAAGGCGTCCGACGTTTTTGCAGCGCCCGAGTAAAAGGAAATCGATGTCCAAGGAACGTAAATCGGGTTGGTGGTATCCCTACATCTTCGTGGCCGGATTCATGGTTGTGGTCGCGGTGAACGGCGTCCTCATCTTTTCGGCGGTCAGCACCTTTTCGGGTCTGGAAACCGAGAACCATTACGAGAAGGGGAACACCTACAACAGGGATATCGCGCTGGCCCGCCAGCAAGAAGCCCTGGGCTGGCAAGTCGCGGCCAAGGTTGAAACCATCGACCGCCAGGTCGCGGGCAGCCAGCGCCGAGTCTCCATTTTTGCCAGCTTCAAGGACAAGGATGGCAAGGCCATCGATGGCTTGGCGGTGCGCGCCCTTCTGATCCGTCCCACGGTGGCGGGCCACGATGTCAGCGTTCCCATGTCGCCCAAGGGCGACGGGCGCTATGCGACCGAGACGGAACTGGCCTTTCACGGGCTCTGGGACCTTCGCGTGGTTGCCATCGGCGAGAAAGACAGCTATCAACTGGCCGAACGCATTCAAATTCCGTAACGGAGTAGCATGGCCAGTTGCCGCCACTGCGGCCAGGAATTGATCCCCGGCAAGGAAATCGGCGGCCAGTATTGTTGTGCGGGCTGTAGGGCCGCGCATGACTTGGTCGAAGGCCTGGGACTGGACCAATATTACCAGCGCCGTCTGCTGGACCCCAGCATTCGCCCCCTGATTCCCGAAGACGATGCCGGTTCGGCGGTCGATTTCTCGCTTCACGCAAAACCCCTGCCCAATGGCGAGCAGGCCCTTTACCTGATGGTCGAGGGGCTGCATTGCGCAGCCTGCGTCTGGCTGATCGAAAATGTGCTGGCCCGCCAGCAGGGTGTGACGCATGCGCGCCTCAACATGACCACAAGGCGCTTGGAATTGCGCTGGAAGTCTGACGGGACGGATCCCAATATGCTGGTGCGCAGCGTGCTGCAATTGGGCTACCGGCTGGTGCCCTATGATCCCAAGCGCATCGGCGACGCCGTTTCCGCCCATGAGAAAGACTTGTTGAAATGCATGGCGGTAGCGGGCTTCGCCGCCGGAAACGTCATGTTGCTGTCCGTTTCCGTCTGGGCGGGTCATGCCCAGGACATGGGATGGGCGACGCGCACCTTCATGCATTGGATTTCGGCGCTGATCGTGTTGCCCGCCGTGGCTTATTCCGGTCGCCCTTTCTTCAAATCGGCCATCGCAGCACTTTCGAACAAGCGCACCAACATGGATGTGCCCATTTCGCTGGGCGTGCTTTTGGCCGTGGGCATGAGCCTGTGGGAAACAGCCCGGGCGGGTGAACATGCCTATTTCGATGCCGCCATTTCTCTGCTGTTTTTTCTGCTGATTGGCCGCTATCTGGACAGCCGGGCCAGGGGACGCGCCAGATCGGCGGCCTCGCATCTGATCGCCCTGTCGGCCCGCGCTGTGACCGTGCTGATGCAAGACGGAAGCAGAAAGCTGCTGCCGCCCGAGCAGGTGATGGCAGGCAGCATCGTTTTGGTGGCGCCCGGCGAGCGGATCGGCATCGACGGCAAGGTGCGCGATGGCGTTTCCGACCTCGACACCAGCTTGATCAGCGGCGAGACGGTGCCGGTGCAGGCCCGGCCCGGCACCCAGGTTTTCGCGGGCATGATGAATTTGACCGGCGCTCTTAGCCTTGAGGTGACGGCCACCGGCGAAGCCACCCTGTTGGCCGAAATCGTGCGTCTGATGGAAAGTGCCGAGCAAGGGCGCGCCCGCTACGCCGCCATTGCGGATCGGGTGGCGCGCTGGTATGCGCCGGTGGTGCATGTGGCGGCGCTCAGCACCTTTTTGGGCTGGACATTGCTGATGGGCATGGCTTGGCAGCCTGCCCTGATGATTGCCGTTTCGGTGCTGATCATCACCTGTCCCTGCGCCCTTGCCCTAGCCGTGCCGGTCGTGCAGGTGGTGGCTTCTGGCCGCCTGATGCGCCAGGGTATTTTGCTGAAAAGCGCCACCGCGCTCGAGCGTTTGGCCCAGGTGGACCATGTGCTGTTCGACAAAACCGGCACGTTGACCCTGGGCAAGCCTGAATTGATGCCCGGCGACTGGACGGATAAGGACTTGGACGAGGCTGCAGCGCTGGCGTCGGCCAGCCGCCATCCGTTAGCCCGCGCGCTGGCCCGCCAGAAGCCAAGCGTCATGCCCTTGAAGGATGTGGTCGAACTGGCCGGGCTGGGCCTGGAAAGCGACGGAGTGCGGCTGGGCAGGCGCGCTTGGTGCCAAGTTTCCGACGAATTGGAAGGCGGCGAGGGGCCGGAATTATGGCTGGCAAGGCCGGGCCGGGCTGCCGTGCGCTTCGCCTTCGAGGATGCAGCCAGGCCCGATGCCAAGGAAACGATAGATGCCTTGAAGAACAGGCGGTTGGCGCTTGATCTGGTTTCGGGTGACCGGACGGCGGCAGTGGAATCCCTGGCCCGGAAATTGGGTCTGCCCAACTGGCGGGCCTTGTGCCTGCCCGCCGACAAGGTGGCGCGGCTGGAAGAACTGAAGCAGAACGGACACAAGCCCTTGATGGTGGGCGATGGGCTGAATGATGCCCCGGCCCTGTCCGCCGCTTATGTGTCGATGTCGCCCTCTACGGCGGTCGATGTCAGCCAGACGGCTGCGGATGTCATCTTCCAGGGCGAGCGGCTGATGCCGGTGGTTGAGACCCTGCGGGTGGCCGCCAAGGCGAATATGTTGGTCAAGCAGAATTTCGGGCTTGCGCTCCTGTATAATCTGGTTACCGTCCCCTTGGCGATGGCGGGACATGTGACACCGCTGATTGCGGCGATTGCCATGTCGTCGTCATCGGTGATTGTGATCGTGAACGCGCTTCGCCTTGGGAGACGCGGGTGACTAATCTTCTGCTGCTCATACCAGTGGCGCTGCTTTTGGGCCTGTTCGGCCTAGTGGCCTTTCTATGGGCGCTGAAGTCGGGACAGTTCGACGATCTGGACGGTGCGGCGCATCGCATTCTGTTTGACGATGATCCTCCGCCAGTTGCCAAGCAGGATATCAAGAAGGACCCACCTTCCACATGACCGCTTCTTTTGATGTCCGCGATTTCCGCGATCCTGCCGATACCGACGGCAGCAAGCCCAGCGATTATCCGACGCAACTATGCCGTATCTGCGACATCAATCGCGAAACGTCGCTTTGCGCCCGCTTGTCCAAGGATGAATTCACGCGCGTGCTGTCGATGCGCGACCAGTTCCAATTTCCGCCATTGCACACGATTTTCCGCGAAGGCGACAGGGCCCAGCACATCTACGCCCTGACCTCGGGATCGGTGAAACTCTATAAGCTGCTGTCCGATGGCAGACGCCAGATCGTGGGTTTTTTGTTTCCCGGCGATGTGTTCGGCCTGACCAATGACGAAGGCTATCCCTATACGGCGGAAACGCTTAATCAGGCCAGCACCTGCCGCTTCCCGCAGAAGGTTTTGGGCCAGTCCAGGGACATGGCACCCATGCTGGAGCGGCGCCTGTTCGATCTGGCCGTGCGCGAACTGATGCGCGCCCATGAACAGATGCTGTGGCTGGGCCGCAAGACCGCGCTTGAGAGGTTGGCCTCCTTCCTGGCGTCGCTGGCCAAGCGGGCGGTCGAGCGCGGCCAGCCCGAAAGCCCGATAGCGTTGCCGATGAGCCGTTCCGACATCGCCGATTTTCTGGGTCTGACCATCGAAACGGTCAGCCGAACCTTCACGCATTTGAAGAAACTGAACGTGATCGTCATTCCCGACAATTCACATGCCGTGCTGAACAATCCGTCGTTGCTGAACAAACTGGCCGAAGGCGGGGGCGATTGATGAAGGCCGTGCGTTCGCCAGCCGAGTTGCGGGCCTCTATTTCCGATTGGCAGCGTCAGGGCTTGAAGGTTGGTTTCGTTCCCACCATGGGAGCGCTGCACGAGGGCCATTTGTCGCTGGTGGAACGGGCCAAGACCCTGGCCGACAAGGTGGCGGTGTCGATCTTCGTCAACCCCACCCAGTTCGGACCCAACGAGGATTTCACGCGCTATCCCAGGCAGGAAGCCGCCGATCAGGCCTTGCTGGAAGGGGCGGGCGGCGACTTGGTTTATCTGCCCGATATGGCGGCCATGTATCCCCAGGGCTTTGCCACCAGCATCACGGTGGCTCATGTTTCGGAAGGACTGTGCGGGGCTTGCCGTCCTGGTCATTTTTCCGGGGTCGCCACCGTGGTCGCCAAGCTCTTGCTGCAAGGCCTGCCCGATCTGGCGGTGTTCGGCGAAAAGGATTACCAGCAGCTACAGGTTATCCGCCGTCTGGTTCTTGATCTCGACATTCCGGTGCGCATCGTCGGCGCGCCGACGCTTCGGGAATCCGATGGTTTGGCCAAGTCCTCGCGCAATGCCTATTTAACGTCCGAGGAGAGGGCCATTGCGCCCCGTCTGTTCCAGGCCTTGACCGAGGCGGCGGTCAGCCTGCGGGCCGGATTGCCAGCCGGACAGGCCTGCTTGCAGGCCAGCCAATCGCTGCTGCGGGCGGGTTTTGCCAAGGTCGATTATATCGAGTTGCGCGATGCCCAATCGCTGGAGCCGGTCGATCATCCAACCGCCCCGGCCCGCATTCTGGCGGCGGCTTGGCTGGGCCGCACGCGCCTGATCGACAATCTGCCGGTTTGCTGATTTCCCCATCGGGGGTGGTGCCAAATCGGGCGAATTGAGCTAAGGTCTCGCCACCACACTGGCGAATTCAACCGACCCTTCCGGATCATGAGGAGTGCCATGCCCTACAAGGATATTTTGGTGCATGTCGATAGTTCCAAGAATTGCCAGTCTCGCATCGAGTTGGCGGTTCGTCTGGCCCGGTCGCAAAACGCCCATTTGATCGGCCTGTTCATCGCCACGGCGCCCGACGTGCCTGAATTCGTTCAGTCGCTGATGGGCCAGCAGGTGCAAGATCTTCAGGCCCGCTTCCAGAAGGAAGCGCAGGAACAGGCGCGCAAGATGTGGGACGAATTCGCGGGCAAGTCGGGCCTGTCGCTGGAATGGCGCGCCGTCGAGGGCGATCCGGTCGAGCAATTGTCGATGCATGGCCGCTACGCCGATCTGGTGGTGGTGGGACAGCGCGACAATTCCATCGGCGGCGATGGCGGATCGATCGACATTGCCGACGAGTTGGTGTTCGAACTGGGCCGCCCGGTGATGGTGGTGCCCTATGTCGGAAACTTCAAAAAATTGGGCGAGCGCGTCATGGTGGCCTGGAACGCCTCGCGCGAAAGCACCCGCGCCGTCGGCGACACCATTCCCCTTCTGCGAGACGCCAAGCAGGTCGTGGTGCTGGCGATCAATCCCCATGGCGGCCAGAACGGGCACGGCGCCGTGCCCGGCGCCGACATTTCGCAGCATCTGGCCCGCCACAATGTCAAGGCCGAGGCCCAGCATGTGTTCGCCGAAGACATCGATGTTGGCAATATGCTGCTGTCCAGGGCCGCCGACGAGGATATCGATCTGATCGTCATGGGTTGCTATGGCCGCTCGCGTTTGCGCGAAATGGTGCTGGGCGGGGCAACTCGGCATATCATGCGCCACATGACCGTTCCCGTGATCATGTCGCACTGAGCCTTCATCGCCTTGCGCAAATAATCCTCCCTTTTCGATTTGATTCGACTGCCGGTTGGTTGTTTCGCCGCTGGCATCGGCGCATTCTTGCGCACGCTATCGAAGAAACGATAGTTGAACGATCAAACAATAATCAGCCTTGCGGGGACATCATGACGAAACCGGAATCCGAATTGACGGATGTCGAGCAACTGATTCTGAAAGCAGCTAGGTCGGGCGAGTTTTTGCGCTTTCCCCTGGATAGCAAACCCAAGGTGGACGCCGATTTTCTAACGCGGATGATCGGCGGGGCCTATGGCGCCTTGCATCCCAGGGGCATCCATGTCGAGGGGATCTTGGTGGATGGCGCGCTGGATCTGGAGAATCGCGACGTCGCCATCTGGCTCTATTTCGTCAATTGCGATTTCCCCAAGGGGCTGCTGCTGCGCGATGCCAGGCTTGCTGGCTTGTTTATGCCGGGATGCAAGGTGGAAAAGGGTATGCGCGCCGACCGCATGAAGGTAAGCGGCGCCGTGCTGCTGACGGCGGGCTTTTCCTGCCGGGGCGGGCTTGTTCTGTCCGCCGCCGAAATCGGCGGCGTTCTGTCTTGTATCGGCGGCCAATTCGAAAGCGAGAAGGGACCCGCCATCGACGGCAGCGGCCTTAAGGTGCGAGACAGCCTGTATCTGCGCGCCGACTTCAAGGCAAAGGGCGAAGTGCGCCTGCTCGACGCCGAGATCGGCGGCATCCTGTCTTGCATCGGCGGCCATTTCCTGAACGCTGGCGGCAGGGCCATCTATGCCGATGGCGTCAAGGTGGCGGGCGGCGTCTTTTTCAAGGACGGATTTCAAGCCGAGGGCGACATCAGCCTGCCTTCGGCCGATCTGGGAAAAATATTCTCGATGCGCGACGGCGGGTTCAGCGGCAAGCTGGATTTGCGCAACAGTCAGGTCAAGGTTTTCGACGACAGCGAAAACAGCTGGCCCGCCCCGGGCAAGTTGCTGATCGACGGATTTCGCTACGAGCGGTTCTCGGCCAATGCGCCATTGGGATTCGCGTTGCGCAAGCGCTGGCTGGAACGCCAGGACACGGACATCTTCACGCCCCAGCCCTATGAGCAATTGGCCCGCGTCCTGAAATCATTGGGTCAAAGGCGCGATTCGCGCCTGACCTTGATGGAGAAGGAACGCGAATTTCGCCGCAAAGGTCGTTTGCGCACCTTTCGCTGGTTATGGAACCATGTGCTGGAAGCCACCATCGGCTTTGGCTACTCGCCCTGGCGCGCTGCCATCTGGTTGTCCGCGTTCTGGCTGCTGGGGTCACTGGTTTTCGGGTTGGCGCAAGCTGTCGGCGCCATGGCCGATTCGGGGCTTGCCCTGAATGGCGCTCAGAATTTCGTGCCGGCGATCTATTCCCTGGACGCCCTGCTGCCGCTGGTGGATTTAAAGCAGGAAATCTACTGGCTGCCCCAGCCTGCCGCTCCGTTGGGCTGGCTGTTCCTGGCTTATCTTTGGCTGCATATTTTGACCGGTTGGTTCCTGCTGGCCATCGGCCTGTTTGCCCTGTCGGGCGTGGTGAAGCGCGATTATTGAAAAAAGAAGGCCGGTCGCGAAACCGGCCTTCGATTCGGAAGAGAGACTGCTCTCGCCGCCTTACTTGGCGGCCATGTATTTGTCGATCGTCTTGATGTCGTCCGACTTGATGGTCATGCCATCGGGGCCACCGCCGATCTTGGTGTACTGCTTGGCCGGTTCACCGGATTTCTGGAATTCGGCCAGCGACTTCGAACCTTCCTCGAACACCCAGAGGCGCCCGTCCTTCACTTCGGTGTAGAAGCCGGGCTTGCTGTAGCCGGAAGCGCAGGCGGCCAAGGTCAGCGCCACCAGCGGGGCCAGGGCCAAGGTCTTGATCAGGGTCTTCATAGGTCATCCCTCATAGGCGATTGTGGGGTCAAAACGCCGTAAGGATGGCCCGCCAACTGTTACAGTTCGGCTATCGGTTCCGTTACAGGAAAATGAAAACGGCCACCTTCCCGTCCGGGAGAGGTGGCCGTCGATCTGCGCCCTTTGGCGGGGGCTTATTTGCGCATCTTGCGGGTGATGATGAAGCCCAGAAGCCCAACCGTCACCACGATAATGCTCACGAAAACAATCAGCGCCAATTGAGCCGTCGGATCGATATTCATACACCCCTCCCATAGGAATCACACAATGATGCGGCATTTTATCACCGCAATCGGGGGGGAGTCTTGATCTAGATCATAGAAGTGGGGACTAAAAAGATGGTGGTATCTTCCTACCCCTTTGATTGGTTTGGGGGTTGTCGCGGGGCAGAGGGGGTCTTGGATCACTTCTAAAGGGTGGGGCTTGCGCCACACTTGGATTCAGGTATTCTTCAGTTGTTCCTTATATTCGCCGCCGAAGGGGAGTGCACGGCGCCATGAATACAGCCAAGCCGCCGATCGATATCGTGATCGCCGAGAAGAATCCTTTGCTTCAGCAAAGTCTGGTCCGCCTGTTCGAGAATGACGAGCGATTCCGTCTGGTCGCGGTTTGCGCCGATGGCGAGCGCTTTGTCGAAGCTGTCGGTCGCTTGAATTTCGATACCGGCATCATCGGCTGGGAAATGCCCTTCCTGGATGGGAAGGGGGTTCTGGCCGCTCTAAAGGGCAGGGAAAACGCTCCCCGCATCATCGTTTACACCGGTTCGCCCAATCCCGACATTCCAAGGCAGGCGATGGCGCTGGGCGCGGCGGGCTTTTGCTCGAAAAAGGATCAGCCCGCCGTGCTGATCGACACCATCCTTCAGGTGGCTTCGGGGCGCATGGTTTTTCCCTTCATGGACGTCGCCAAACTGGTCACCGATCCTTTTGCGGGCTTAACGCCGCGCGAGCGCGAATTGCTGGCCGCCTTGGCGGGCGGCTTGACCAATGCGCAGATCGCGGGGCAGTTCGACATTTCGCTCAACACGGTGAAATTCCACCTGAAAAATCTGTTCGACAAGCTGGGCGTGAGCAACCGCGCCCAGGCCGTCGCCAGATATTTGAAGGAGCGGGAAACAAACTGACCCGCCCGAAAGGGTTGAGCCTTGCCCCTCAAAGAATTTTTCGCTACGACCCGGGTGGGTGTTGGCAAAAATCAACCTACCCGAGATGATGGCTTCAGAGTAGAAGTTCCGTAATCAAATGGAACCCCGGGAGGAATTAGGCATGCAAAAACCGCCCGAACCTTGCACCAGTGAACTTTTCGTCTACGCGCTTCGCCAAGCCACCGAAGCGGCGGCGCGCGCCGCCTATCATTGGATCGGGCGCGGCGACAAGGGACATGGCGACTTTGCCGCCATCCACGCCATGCGCGAGCGCCTCGATCAATTGCCATTCGATGGGCGCGTGCTGATCGGCGAGGGTAGCGCCGACGAATTTCCCGAACTCTATACCGGCGAAAAACTGGGCGATCCGGCCAATCCGTTGAAGCTGGACATTGCCGCCGATCCCATCGAGGGAACCAGTTATCTGGCCAAGGGCATGACCAACGCCATGGCCTGCATCGCCATGACGCCCAGAGGTGCCTTGTTCGATCCCGGCCCCGCCTTCTACATGGAAAAATTCGCAGGTCCCGCCGCCGTCAAAGGCAAGATCGATCCCGCCATGCCGGTTGCGGAAAAATTGGCCGTGGTGGCCAGGGAAACCGGCAAGCAAGTCGATGACCTGACGGTCTATGTCCAGGAAAAGCCCAGGCACCGCGATCTGGTCGAGGCCATTCACAAGGCGGGCGCCAGAGTGGCCCTGTATCCGGCGGGTGACGTGGCGGGAGCTGTTCTGGCTGCCATCGCGGGATCGGAAATCGACGCGCTGATGGGAACCGGCGGCGTTCCCGAGGGCATGATCTCGGCTTGCGCCATCAAGGCGTTGGGCGGCGAATTCATGGCGAGAATCGATCCGCAGTTGGCCACCGAGCGACAAGCCGTGCTGGCGGCGGGTTTCAGTCTGGATCGCTGGTTCGCGCTGGACGATCTGGTGAAAAGCGATCTGGTGTATTTCTCGGCCACCGGCATCACCACCGGCCTGATGCTGGAAGGCGTCGAGCGGACCAAGGATCTTGAAAAAACTCAGACCATGCTGGTGGCGGGTCCTGGCGGCACGCGCCAGATTCTGACCACTTGGCACAAGCGGGAAGGATAAGCGCCATGCCGGTCAGCCGCCTCGTACAACGTCCGATCATTCTTGGCATCGTGGGCGATTCCGCTTCGGGAAAGACCACGCTGTCCCAGGGCATCGCCGCCATTCTGGGGCCAGACCGCGTGGCCACCATCTGCACCGACGACTACCATCGATTCGAGCGCGCCGAGCGCGCCAAGAAGGGCGTGTCGGCCCTGGACCCTTCGGCGAATTACGTCGATATCCTCGAGCAGCATATTCGTCTGCTGCGCGACAATCAGCCGATCTTGAAACCGGTCTACAATCATGACGGCGGCAAGCTGGAAAAGCCGGAATATATCGAACCCAAGCCCTACATCATCCTTGAGGGCCTGCTGGGCTACACGACCAGGGCCATGCGCGACGGCTACGACGTGAAAATCTTCCTTGAACCCGAGGAAGCCCTGCGCATGAAGTGGAAGATTCAGCGCGATACCGTCAAGCGCGGCTATACGATCGAAGATGTTCTAATGTCCTTGGAAAAGCGCAAGAGCGACAGCCAGCAATTCATCGCGCCGCAGCGCACCTTCGCCGACATGGTGGTTAGCTTCTATCCGCCTGAAAGCAACGCCGAAGAGACGGGATCGAAGCTGAATGCGCGCCTGACGCTGCGCCCCACTTTGCCGCATCCCGATCTGTCGCCGGTGGTGGATATGGGCACCAAGAACGGGGTGCGCTTGGAACTGGCCCGCGACATCGACGGCAAGCCGGTCGATGTGCTGGAAATCGCGGGCGACATCGAAGAGCGCCGCTTCAAGGCGTTGGAAGAATTGCTGTGGAGCCTGATCCCCGAAGCCAGCCACATGCGCGGCAATCTGGGCCAGTTCATCGACGCCACCGACATCGCAAGGCAAAGCCATCCGTTGGCGCTGGTCCAGTTGCTGGTCGCCTATCATCTCGTCAAGGCCGCCATGGGCCATTACGCCATCTAAGGAGCATTGAAGTATGTCCGGTACCGTTCAGCACAAGGACCTTGCCAACGCCATCCGCTTTCTGGCCGCCGATGGCGTCGAGAAGGCCAAGTCGGGGCATCCCGGCATGCCGATGGGCATGGCCGATGTCGCAACGGTGCTGTTCACCCGCTTCTTGAAATATGACGCCGCCGATCCCGCTTGGCCCGACCGCGACCGTTTCGTGCTGTCGGCGGGCCATGGCTCGATGTTGGTCTACGCCTTGTTGCATTTGACCGGCACGCCCGGCGTGACCCTGGACGAGATCAAGAATTTCCGCCAGCTTCATTCGAAGACGGCGGGCCATCCTGAATACGGCCATTGCCCGGGCGTTGAAACCACCACCGGCCCGCTGGGCCAAGGCTTGGCCAATGCGGTGGGCATGGCGATGGCCGAGCGCATGATGGCGGCCCGCTTCGGCAAGGATATTGTCGATCACCGCACCTATGTGATCGCGGGCGACGGCTGCCTGATGGAGGGATTAAGCCAGGAAGTCATCTCGATCGCCGGTCACCTGAAACTCTCTAAACTGACCGTGCTGTGGGACGACAATCATATCTGCATCGATGGCGATACGGCGCTCACCACATCCGACGATCAACTGGCGCGCTTCGCCGCTTCCGGCTGGGCGACATGTCGCGTCGATGGCCACGATCCGGAAGCCATCGCCAAAGCGCTGGCGGCGTCGCAACATTCCGATCGCCCAACGCTGATCGCCTGCAAGACCGTGATCGGCTTTGGCGCGCCCACCAAGGCGGGCACCGAGAAAACGCACGGCGCCCCCTTGGGCGCCGACGAGATTGCGGGCATGCGCGAAAAACTGGGCTGGGTGCATGCGCCCTTCGAGATTCCCGCCGACATCGCAGAAAGCTGGAGGGCGGCCGGGCGCAAGGGAAGCGAGGCGCGCGTCAATTGGGCCAAGCGCCACGCGGCGATGGAACCGTCCAAGAAGGGCGAGTTCGACCGCATGCTGAAAGGCGTTCTGCCCAAGGCGGCGGGCGAGGCGATTGCCGCCTTCAAGGCCAAGGCGATTGCCGACAAGCCCAAGCTGGCGACCCGCAAGGCCAGCCAGGACGTGCTGGAGGTCCTGACCCCGGCAGTGCCGGAAATGATCGGCGGCTCAGCGGATCTGACGCATTCCAACCTGACCCACACCAAGGTGACGGCGCCGATCACGCCTAGCGATTTCTCGGGCCGCTACATTCACTATGGCATTCGCGAATTCGGCATGTCGGCCATCATGAACGGCATTGCGCTGCATGGCGGCTTCATTCCCTATGGCGGCACCTTCCTGGTGTTCTCGGATTACATGCGCAACGGCATGCGCATGTCGGCGCTGATGGGCCTGCGCGTGATCTATGTTCTGACCCATGATTCGATCGGTCTTGGCGAGGACGGTCCCACGCACCAGCCCATCGAGCATGTGGCCAGTTTGCGCGCCATTCCCAATCTGCTGGTCTTCCGGCCTGCCGATGTGGTGGAAACCGCAGAATGCTGGCAGATCGCCGTCGAGAACGTTTCCGGTCCTTCGGTCCTGGCGCTTTCGCGCCAGAATCTGCCCACGCTGCGCCAGGACGCAGGCGAGAACAAGTCGGCCAAGGGCGGCTATGTGCTGGCCGAAGCCGAGGGTGGCGCTAGGCAGGTGACCATTATTTCCACCGGCTCCGAGGTTGAAATCGCCATGAAGGCGCGCGATCTATTGGCCGCAGACGGCGTGCGGGCTGGCGTGGTTTCGATGCCGTCCTGGGAATTGTTCGACCGCCAGCCAAAGGCCTATAAGGATGGCGTTTTGGGCGCTCCGGGCCACCGGGTCGCCGTCGAGGCCCTGTCAACCTTTGGATGGGAACGCTATGTCGGAACGTCCGACGCCATTGTGGGCATGACCGGCTTTGGGGCCTCGGCCCCGGCCGACAAGCTGTACCAGCATTTCGGCATCACCGCCGAAGCGGTGGCCGCCAAGGCCAAACTGTTTGCCAGTAAATAAAAAAACACGCACCGGACCAGACACTCAACAAGGAACGATCACATGGCTCTCATTTCACTGCGTCAGTTGCTGGATCACGCCGCCGAGCATGGTTACGGCGTGCCTGCCTTCAACATCAACAATATGGAGCAGTTGCTGGCCATCATGGCCGCCGCCAAGAAGACCGATTCGCCGGTCATCTTGCAGGCCAGCCGGGGTGCCCGCCAGTACGCCAACGACATCGTGCTCAAGCATCTGATCCTGGGCGCCATCGAATTGTATCCGGAAATTCCCGTCTGCATGCATCAGGACCATGGCAATTCGCCCGCCACCTGCATGTCGGCGGTGATGAGCGGATTTTCATCGGTGATGATGGACGGCAGCTTGAAGGCCGACGGCAAAACGGTGGCCGATTACGACTTCAACGTCGATGTCACCCGCCAAGTCTCGGAAATGTCGCACATGGTCGGCGTTTCGGTGGAAGGCGAGCTGGGCGTGCTGGGGTCGCTGGAATCGGGCGAGGGCGAGAAGGAAGACGGCCACGGCGCCGAAGGCGTGATCAGCAAGGACAAGCTGGTCACCGACCCCGTGCAGGCGGTGGATTTCGTCAAGAAGACCAAGGTGGACGCGCTGGCGATCGCCATGGGCACCTCGCACGGCGCCTACAAATTCAAGCAAAAGCCCACCGGCGACGTGCTGGTCATGAGCGTGGTCAAGGAAATCCACAAGAAGCTGCCCAATCTGCATCTGGTGATGCATGGCTCAAGCTCGGTGCCGCAGGATCTGCAAGACATCATCAACAAGTATGGCGGCACGATGCCGCAGACCTTCGGCGTGCCTATCGAGGAAATCATCGAAGGCATCAAGCACGGCGTGCGCAAGGTCAATATCGACACCGATTGCCGCATGGCGATCACCGGTCAGATCCGCAAGGTGTTCGTGGAAGACCCCAAGGTGTTCGACCCGCGCACCTATCTGAAGCCCGCCATGGCCGCCATGCAGAAGTTGTGCGAAGAGCGTTATCAGCAATTCGGCACGGCAGGCAACGCCTCCAAGATCAAGCCCATTCCGTTGGCCGAAATGGCCAAGCGCTATGCGGATGGCAGCCTGGACCCCAAGTTCGGGTAAGCGATGGAAAGCCTAGGGAGACAGAGCATGCCTGCCGTCAAGATTGCGCCGTCGATTCTATCCGCCGATTTCGCCAAGCTGGGCGAGGAGGTGCGCGCCATCGACGCGGCAGGCTGCGACTGGGTGCATGTGGATGTGATGGACGGACATTTCGTTCCCAACATCACCATCGGCCCTTTGGTGGTGGCGGCCTTGCGGCCGCACACCGCCAAGGTGATGGATGTGCATCTGATGATCGAGCCTGTCGATCCCTATGTCGAGGCCTTCGCCAAGGCGGGATCGGATTATATTACCGTGCATGCCGAGGCAGGCAGTCATCTGGACCGCACGCTGCAGCTGGTGCGCAGTTTCGGCAAAAAGGCGGGCGTTTCCCTGAATCCGGCCACGCCGGAAAGCCTGATCGACTATGTGTTGGACAAGATCGATTTGGTGCTGGTGATGAGCGTCAATCCCGGCTTCGGCGGCCAGAGTTTCATCGAAAGCCAAGTCGAGAAGATCGCCCGCATCAAGAAAATGATCGGCAACCGCCCCATTGAGATCGAAGTGGATGGCGGCATCACCCCCGCCACCGCGCCTAGGGTGGTGGCCGCTGGCGCCGATGTGCTGGTGGCCGGTTCGGCGGTGTTCAAGACGCCCGACTACAAAGCCAATATGGACGCCATCCGCAAGGCTTGCGGGTAGGCATCGCCTTTGTATTTGTGGCCCACCCATTTCTCCCACTTAAGAGTTGAGGTGGTCCTACCCACAAGAGTTTGTAGCCACCCCTATTGGTGTGTTTTCCTACACTTTCCCTTGCGGCAAGATGCAACACAAGAACAACGAATCTAGGGAAGATGCGTCGCTAACCCTTCGCCGAGGACTCCCATGGACCAGTCAAGTCGTTATGCCAATCTGAAACTGTCGGAGGCCGACCTGATCAAGGGCGGCCGGCACGTTTTGTGCGCCTATCGCATGAAGCCCAAGGGCAACGAGGACTATCTGGCCGCCGCTGCGCATTTCGCCGCCGAATCCTCCACCGGCACCAATGTCGAAGTTTGCACGACCGACGACTTCACGCGGGGCGTCGATGCGCTGGTCTACGAGATCGATCCCGCCAACGAATTGATGAAGATCGCCTATCCCGTCGACCTGTTTGATCGCAACATCATTGACGGGCGCGCGATGCTGGTGTCGTTCTTGACGCTGACCATCGGCAACAATCAGGGCATGGGCGACATTGAATACGCCAAGATGCAAGATTTCTACGTGCCGCCCGCCTATCTGCAACTGTTTGATGGGCCTTCCGTCAACATCACCGAGATGTGGCGCGTGCTGGGCCGTCCGCAGAGCAATGGCGGCATGGTGGTGGGCACCATCATCAAGCCCAAGCTGGGCCTGCGTCCCGAACCCTTCGCCAAGGCCTGCTATGATTTCTGGCTGGGCGGCGATTTCATCAAGAACGACGAGCCGCAAGGCAATCAGGTTTTCGCGCCCTTGAAGGAAACCATCCGGCTGGTGGCCGATTCCATGAAGCGCGCCCAAGACAAGACCGGCCAGCCAAAATTGTTCTCGGCCAACATCACCGCCGACGACCCTGCCGAGATGCTGGCGCGCGGCCATTACATCCTGGAAACTTTCGGCCCCAACGCCAGCCATGTCGCCTTTCTGGTCGATGGCTTCGTGGGCGGCCCGACGTCTGTTACGCTGGCTAGGCGCAATTTCCCCAGCCAGTTCCTGCATTATCACCGCGCCGGTCACGGCATGGTGACCAGCAACCAGTCCAAGCGTGGCTACAATGTGCTGGTGCATATGAAGATGGCCCGCCTGCAAGGCGCTTCGGGCATCCATACCGGCACCATGGGCTATGGCAAGATGGAGGGCGACCCGTCCGACAAGATCGTCGCCTATATGCTGGAAAAGGACGTTGCCGACGGACTTTACTATCGTCAGGACTGGCAGGGTATGAAGGCTTGCACGCCCATCATCTCGGGCGGCATGAACGCGCTGCGTTTGCCCGGCTTTTTCGACAATCTGGGCCATACCAACATCATCCAGACGTCGGGTGGCGGCGCTTTCGGCCATAAGGACGGCGCCATTGCGGGTGCGCTTTCGCTCAGGCAGGCTCACGACGCTTGGCTGGCTGGCGTCAATTTGGTCGATTACGCCAGGGATCATGCCGAGCTGCGCGGCGCTTTTGAAAGTTTCGCCAATGATGCCGACCGGCTGTATCCCGGCTGGCGCGAGCTTTTGAAGGTGAAAGCAGCCTGATGTCGCGAAAGCATCCCGTCATCGCCGTTACAGGCTCGTCAGGCGCCGGGACCAGCATGGTCAAGGACGCCTTCGAGCATATTTTTCGCCGTGACAGCATCAAGCCCGCGGTGATCGAGGGTGACAGCTATCACCGCTATACGCGCCAGGAAATGAAAGAGGCAATGGCGGATGCCGCCCTTAAGGGCAACAACAATTTCAGCCATTTCGGCCCGGAAGCCAACCTGTTCGAGGAACTTGAGGAATGCTTCAGCTCCTATGGAGAAACGGGAGCCGGACGTCGGCGCTTCTATGTCCATAACGAGGAAGATGCCGAAACCTTCAAACATTACGGCGTTCAAGCGGGCGAGTTCACGCCCTGGGAACCGCTGCCCGCCAACACCGATCTCTTGTTCTACGAAGGGCTGCATGGTTGCGTCTGCACCAGCCTGATCAATGTGGCGCAGTTTGCCGATCTGAAAATTGGCGTGGTGCCGGTGATCAATCTGGAATGGATTCAAAAAATCCATCGCGACACGCAAACCAGGGGCTATTCCGAAAAGGAAGTCATGGCCACCATTCTGCGCCGCATGAACGATTACGTTCACTATATCGTGCCGCAGTTCAAGCTGACCGACATCAACTTCCAGCGGGTGCCCGTGGTCGACACCTCCGACCCCATCATCGCGCGCGACATTCCCACCTTGGATGAAAGCCTGGTGGTGATCCGTTTCAAGAAGCCCGACCGTTTTCGGATCGACTTCCCTTACCTGTTGCAGATGATCAAGGATTCATGGATGAGCCGCAGGAACACCATCGTGGTGCCCGGCGGCAAAATGGGATTGGCGATCGAATTGATCATGACGCCAATTCTGCGTCGGATTATGGAGGACCGGCGCAGCCTGATGGCCTGATCGGGTCGGGCGGACTTGCCCGATAAGCCATTTGGAATTTTTCCTCCATCCTGGTGCGTCACTTGGGCTGGGCCTTCGGGTCCAGCCCCTTTTTTTTGTCGCCGACACCAAGTATCTTGGTTTGCCGCCTGGGAAATTCAAGGGAGCCTCCCCATGGACCGATTTACCGTATCGCTGGAAGAAGAGCTGTTGGAGCGTTTCGACGCCTTCATTCAGCGAAAGGGGTACCAGAATCGGTCGGAAGCGGTGCGCGACATCCTCAGGGACACGTTGGAGACCGAGCGTTTGAAGGCCTCCAAGCCCGAGGGGCATTGTATCGCCAGCCTATCTTACATCTACAATCATCATGAGCGGGAACTGGCCAGGCGTTTGACCCAGGCGCAACATGCGCATCATGATTTGACGCTGTCCACGTTGCATGTCCATCTTGATCACGAAAATTGCATGGAAGTCACGGTGCTGCGCGGCCCCACCGCCGACGTCAAGCGCTTCGCCGATGAAATCTGCGCCGAAACCGGTGTGCGCCACGGCAAGTTGAACGCCGTGCCGGTCAGCATCGAACAGACCCACAGCCATCACGGCCAAGGCGAGAAGGGCCATCATGCCCATGCCCACGATCATGCGCACAGCCATGCCCATCAGCATGTGCACAGCGTTCCGAAAAGTTGAGGTCAGGCCAAGCGGCCAGTATCCATCATGTCGTCTAGGCGCACGATGGCGGCGATCCAGGCATCGGGCATGTCTTGAATCAATTTTCTGGCGTCGGCTTCGCGCCCTTCATTGGCCGCCATTTCAATGCGCATCGTCAATTCGCTCAGTTCGCTGGCGCCAATATAGGCGGCCATGCCCTTCAGATCATGGGCGTAATAACGGATATCGGAAAGCGGCCCCTCATGGGCCAGCTTGCGAAGCGCCTGACAATCCCTGGCGCCGGTGGAGAGGAACAACTCGCCCAGTTCCACGATGGCATCGGTGCCGAGATATTTCGACAAGGTCGCCAGCGTGTCCGGCTTGGCTTGGCCTTGCATGGCAGAATCCCTGGGCTTCAATATGCTGAGAGCCAAGCTGCTCGCCAATTCATCCGGTTCGATGGGCTTGGCGACATGCGCCGTGAATCCCGCGGCCATATAGCGTTCGACATCGCTGGGCATGGCGTTGGCGGTTAGGGCGATGATGGGGATTTGGCCAAGCGGCGCCGGTAGGCGTCGGATGCTGCGCGTGGCTTCCAGCCCGTCGATCTCGGGCATCTGGATGTCCATCAAGATGAGATCGAAATTCTTGCTCATGGCCAGTTCGATGGCTTCGCGCCCGTTGAAAGCCACCTCGGCCTGATGCCCCAGCGCCGCCAGCAAACCCAGGGCGACGCGCTGATTGATCGGGTTGTCCTCGGCCAGCAGAATCTTCAAGGCGGGCAGAGGCGCTTGCGGCTGGGCGACCGGTAGGGATTCCTGGGGCCCCGCCAACTGGAAGTCGAGGCTGAACCAGAATCGGCTTCCTTGTCCCGGCACGCTTTCAACGCCAATCTGGCCGTTCTGCGCTTCCACCAGACGCTTGCAGATGATCAGTCCCAGCCCGCTGCCGCCATAGCGTCTGGCAATCGACGAGTCTGCTTGGGTAAAGGGCTGAAAAAGCTTCGCCTTGGCGGTTTCGTCGATGCCGATTCCGGTGTCCTGAATCGAGAATTCAAGGCAAGCCGTCTCGCCTTCGACCTTGGCTTTGCCGACGCGAATCTCGATCGAACCGCTTTCGGTAAATTTCACCGCATTGCCGGTCAGATTCATCAGCAGTTGGCGCAGGCGCACTGGGTCGCCCGCCACCCATTCCGGCACGTCGGCGCCGATGATTACGTCAAGAGCCAGTCCCTTGCCTTTGGCGCTGGCTTCGAAAAGCCCCGATACTTCCTGGCAGAGGTTGGGCAAGTGAAACGGAATGGTCTCGAATTCCAGATGTCCGGCTTCCAGTTTCGTCAGGTCCAGAATGTCGTCCAGAATGGTCAGCAATCCTTTGGCCGAGCTGTTCAGCATATCCATCTGGCTCTTCTGCTCTTCGGTCAACGGGGACTGAAGAAGCAGGTGGCTCATGCCCAGGATGCCGTTCAGGGGCGTTCTGATTTCATGGCTCATGGTGGCCAGGAAATCTGACTTGGCCCGGTTGGCGTTCTTGGCCGCCGTCATGGCGTCTCGCATCTCGGCGGTGCGTTCCTCAACCAACTGCTCGAGATTCTGGGCCAGCGTTCTGGCTTCCTTCTCGCGAGAGACGATCCTGTCTTGCATCAGGTTGATGGTTTCCGAGATGTTGGCCAGTTCAGCAAAACCTTTGGCGGGAAGCCTGCTGTACAGACCTTCGGCAATGCCTTGCAGCCGTCCGGTGATGCTCATGATCGGATGGATCATGGCGCGTTCCAGATACCAAGCAGCCAAGGCAAAGGCTGCCAGGGCGCAGATGATGGAGATCAGTCCGACCGTCCAGGCGAACTTGATCGAAAGGGCCTGGATGTCGCTGATGTCGTAAACGACCTTGGTGACGATCGTTTCCGTTGGCCCGTGACCCTCGTCTACGCGATTCGAGCGCTCATACACTTCGATCCGGTTGCCCTTTTGCCTGCGAAGCTTTCCATCCGACGAAGCGAGCAAGGCCTTGGAAATGTCGCTTTCAAGACTTCTCCCCGGTTCCAGCAACGACCATGTGCCCTGTTTGTTGGCGATCAGGATGTCGATTTCGCGAATGCTGCCGCCTTCGGATGCGGGCAAATTGAACATGTCGCGAAACAGGAATTCGACGAAGCGCTCCGAACGCACCCGCTTCAGATGCGGCAATAAATCGTGCGAGACTTCGACGATGTAGGATTTACCCGCCGGGCTAAAATAAGCGTATTTGCGAAAGATGCCGGTCTTGACCGACACGCTGTAGCGGTCGGAGATGACCTTGCCTTGGCCGTAGACGCTGTCCAGCAGCCTCCAAAGCCCCTCGCTGATCGTTTTGAGATCAAGGCCGACGTCGGGTTTGAAATTGCTGTTCAGAATGACGCCGTTGCGGTCGATCAGGTAAATGTGATCTGCGCCGTATTTCAAGGACAGCGCATTCAGCGTTTCAACGGGAATCGCTTGCTGGTTTTCCTCCCAAGGCAGCAGGTCTTCCGCCAACTGCGGCATCACCGTTTGAAGCCGCTGGTTCAGCTGATTCTCTTCTTCGGAAATCAGGACGTCCAACGTGTGGAACTTGTCGCGCAGTTGGGTCTGGACGGCGGCTAGGCGCTGCTCGGCGCTGGCATTCAGGTTCGTGCGGGCGACATAAGCCACCCCGCCCCCGACCAGCAAGGTCGAGGTGGCGACGATCCCCAACAACAGCAACCCCAGTCTTCTGCGCACGCCGATCCCCTTTGCATGCTCCCCAAAATTTCCTCCTTATAAGTTCAGGGGGCTTAACTATAAACAACTATTTTTTCTAAGGACTTAACTGGGGTTCATACAATTGCTCCAACCTTCTGAGCGGGGCTTGACGCCCCCCGGACGGGTGGGTTAGGTTCCTTTCATACGATTTTAAATTTCTTCATACGCCGGGGGTTCTCATGCATATGGCCGATGCGTTGCTGTCACCCGCAGTAGGCGGCGCCATGTGGGTCGTTTCCGGCGCCGCCATTGCCCACGCATCGCGAAAGATGAAAACCTCGCTCGATCAGCGCCAAGTGCCGCTGATGGGCATCATGGGGGCCTTGGTCTTTGCCGTGCAGATGCTCAACTTCACGATTCCCGGCACGGGGTCGAGCGGCCATTTTGCGGGAGGATTGCTGCTGGCCATTCTGCTTGGGAGGCATGCGGCATTCCTGACCATCGCCTCGGTGGTTACCGTGCAGGCTCTGTTCTTTGCCGATGGCGGCCTGTTGGCCCTGGGGGCCAACATCTTCAACATGGGATTCCTGGCCTGCTATGTCGTTTATCCCTTCATCTATAAGCCGCTGGCAAAGGGACGGGCGGCGAAATGGATGACGTGGCTGTCGGCCGTTCTGGCCTTGCAATTGGGGGCTTTCGGCGTGGTGGCGCAAACAGCGGCTTCGGGCATTGCCGAACTGCCCTTTATGACCTTCCTGATGGCGATGCAGCCCATCCATCTGGCAATCGGCATCGGCGAGGGTTTGATCACCCTGGCCGTCATCGAGCTGATCGCAGGGGTTGAACCAGCCATGATGACGCGCCAGTCAAGCGCTCCAGTTGCGGGCGTGCTGGTGGGCAAGCGCGCTCTGGCTGTTTTGGCCGTGCTGGCGGTTCTGTCCGGCGGTCTGTTCTCGTGGTTCGCCTCTTCGCATCCCGATGGCTTGGAATGGTCGATCGATCGACTGGCTGGCGAAGGCAAGGAATTGAAAGGCGCTTCCAGCGGCGTGCATCAATTGGCCGCCAGCCTGCAAGAGAAAATTTCGTTCCTGCCCGATTATGCTTTTCCCTCTGACAAGGGCGAAGCGGTTGCCACCGAGGCTGGCGACAAGTCGCCCACCATCGTCCATCCCGATGCCGGAACCACGCTTTCGGGGCTGGTGGGCGGGCTATTCGTTCTAGCCTTCGCCTTGCTGGCGGGCTTCGCCCTGAAACGCCGTCACGAAGCCGTTTGATGGGGGCTGGCTGCGCCGCCAACGCCAGGGATTTAGGCAAGCTAGATCGCTGGGCCAGGGAAAGTTCTCCGGTTCACGCTCTTGATCCCAGGGCCAAACTGCTGGCCGTTCTGGCTTTTGCCTTGGCCGTTGTGTCGTTGGATAAATATGCGTTGGGCGAGCAATTGCCCTTTTTCGCCTTTCCCATCTTTTTATGGGCGCGTTCCGGCGTTCCGGCGGGCTTGGTGGCAAAGCGCGTTCTGGCCGTGGCCCCCTTTGCCGCCATGGTTGGCCTGTTCAATCCGCTGTTCGACACCGCGACTTTGTTGACGGTCGGCGGCGTGGCGATTTCCGGCGGCTGGATATCCTTCGTCTCCATTCTGCTGCGCGGCCTGCTGACCATCAGCGCCTTGGTTCTGCTGGTGGCGACGACGGATATTCCCAAACTGAGCATGGCGGCCGAACGTCTGGGCGTTCCAAGAATCTTCGTAGCCCAGATGCAAGGGCTTTACCGCTATCTGTTCTTGCTGGCCGACGAGGCGGGACGCATCTATCTGGCCTTCCGCTTGCGTTCGCCCAATGCCAAGCCGCCATCATGGCGCGTCTATGCCGCCATACTTGGTCAGTTGCTTCTGCGTTCGCTGGAACGCGCCGGGCGCGTTCACCAAGCCATGTTGCTGCGTGGTTTCAATGGTGAGATGCGCAGCGTCGCCAAACTGGAATTCGACAAGCGGGACTGGCGATTTCTGATCCTTTGGCTGTGCGCCATCGCCGCGCTGCGCTTCTTGCATCCGGCGCCTTGGATCGGCGATGTCCTTCTGAAAGCGCTGTCATGAGCCATCACAGACTTGCCGTCCAGAATGTTCATTTCGCCTATCCAGGGGGCGAACAAGTGCTTTCCGGCCTGTCGTTCGAGATCGGGCACGGCGACAGCGTTGGCGTGGTTGGCGCCAATGGGGCGGGCAAGACGACGTTGCTTAAGCATCTGAACGGCATTTTGCTGCCCAACCAGGGGCATGTGACGGTGGGTGACGTCAGGGTGACCGAGGGATCGCTGGCTCATGTGCGCCAAACCGTGGGCACGGTCTTCCAGGACCCCGACGATCAGCTCTTCATGCCCAGCGTGTTCGAAGACGTGGCCTTCGGCCCGCTGAATTTCGGCATGGATGCGCAAGATTGCGCGAGCCGCGTTCAGTCATGCCTGGAGCAAGTGGGGGCTTGGCATCTGAAGGACCGGGCGCCGCATCAATTGTCGGGCGGCGAAAAGCGTCGGGTGGCGATCGCCGCCGTGCTGTCCATGTCGCCCGGAATATTGCTGTTGGACGAACCTTCGACGGGGCTGGATCCCAAGGGACGCCGCCAAATCATCGACTTGTTGAAGGGGTTCTCGCACAGCAAGGTCATCGTCAGCCACGATCTGGAACTGGTGCGCGACTTGTGTCCGCGCACGATCGTGCTGTGTGAAGGCAAGGTGGCGGCCGATGGCAAGACGGACGCGCTGCTGATGGATGCGGCGCTCATGGACAGGGCTGGACTTGAAGTGCCCGCCAGCCTCAGGCCATGCTTGTCTTGCGGAAAGACAAACGCACTCCAGCCCGCGGGCCATGACCCGCAGGCGATGCTTCGCTAGGAAGGCGTAAGCCTAGCTCTTGGCGCTGTCGCCGCCGGAAGAACCGCCCTCGGAAGAGGTTCCGCCGCCACTGTCGCCGCCGCCCTCGCCCTGCGTTGACGGTGCAGGCGTTGGTGCCGCGCTGGTTTCGCCGCCGGACGAGCCGGTGCGGGAATCCGAAGAAGTGTTCTGCCCGTGATGGGCGATCACCTCTCCTTCGCGGTAACGCTTGACCACCGTCTCGGAAGGAAACTGAGCGGTGACATCGCCGGAAGAACTGTCGCGGTATTGCAAGATGGCAACGCCCGCTTCGCTGTCAACGTGGATGACTGGGCTAATATAGCCCAATCCAGCGTCGGCCTGCTTGGCTTCCGGTTGTGGCATTGGATCAGGCTTTACGGCTTCTTGCCGCTGCACTGTCCGGGGTGGGCTGTCTAATGGTGCAATTTTCATATCTGCCCCCATGCGTTCCTTTCTAGAACACGATGTTCCAATCTACGCATTTTTTCCCGTTGTTGCAAGGAGTTGATTTAAAACACCACAATCCGGCTTGCCATCAGGACAAAAACTGTGACGATTCAGCGACGTGATAGATTATCTGTATATAATCAAGAGCGGCTCTCTACCGGCTCATGGCGTGGTAATCGGGGTTGGGCATCATGTCCAGCCCGTGAGCCATGCGGTTGGTGTAGTTGAAAAAGGCCGTTACGTCGCAAATGTCGAAAATGTCCGATTCGCTGAAGCCGACATCGCGCAATCCTTGGCGATCCGGCTCCTGGATGCTTTGCGGATCGCTGGTCAGTTTCCAGGCGAAATCCAGCATGGCGCGCTGACGGGGCGAAAGTTCGGCCACCCGGTAATTCATGACCATCATTTCGCCCAATTGCGGGTCGCCCGAAAGCTGACGCACGGCTTGGCCATGGGCGACCAGACAGTAATAGCAGCGGTTATGCGATGAAACGGCAACCGCGATCATCTCGCGCTCGAGCTTGGACAGGCCCGATTCGGCCAGCATCAGCTCGTTGTAATAGCTAATGAAATGGCGCAGCTTGTTGGGCCGGGCGGTATAGGCTTGCAGCACGTAGGGCACCATCCCCAGCTTTTCTTCGCATTTGCCGAAATACTTCCGAAGGTCGTCGTCCAAGGTTTCTTGGGCGGGCAGAGGGATGCGCACGATGTGATCGGGCTGGGGCATGGACGTCTCCTGGAACGTTGTTGGTGGTTACAGGCAGGCTAGTCCTACCCTTTCCTCGCAGCCAACAGAAATTCGACATTGCCCTCAGGTCCCAGGATGGGGCTTGGCTCGATCCCCGCCACCCGCCAGCCGGGCAAGCCGTTCACCCAATCTAGGATACGCTGGCAGACCTCGGCATGCAGGGCGGGATCGCGCACCACGCCGCCCTTGCCGACCCGGCCTTTGCCGACCTCGAATTGCGGTTTGATCAGGGCGACCAGCCAGGCCTGCGGCCTAGTCAGGGCCAAGGGGGCGGGAAGGATGGTTTCCAGCCCGATGAAGCTGGCGTCGCACACCACCATGTCCACCGGATCGGGCACCTCGGCGGACGACAGGTGGCGGGCGTTGACGCGCTCTTGCACCACGACGCGGGGATCGTTGCGCAGCTTCCAGGCCAGTTGCCCATGGCCAACATCGACGGCATGCACCTTGGCCGCTCCGCTTTGCAGCAGCACGTCGGTAAAGCCGCCCGTGCTGGCCCCGACATCGATCGCCAGCCAGCCCTTGGGGTCGATGGCGAAATGGGCCAGCGCATGCGACAATTTCTGGCCGCCGCGCGACACCCAGGGATGTTCCTGGCCCTTGAGGTCCAACGGCGCGTCGGTGGGCAATGTCATGCCCGGCTTGTCCAGCCGCCTGCTTTCAGACAAGACAAGTCCCGCCATGATCAGGGCCTGGGCCTTGGCTCGGCTTTCCACCAGCCCGCGTTCGACCAGCAATTGGTCCAGTCGGATTTTCTTGGGCTTCGTCATCGCAAGACTTCGTACAGGTTTATTAAGATCCCCGCCGTGGCGCCCCAGATGTAATGACGTCCATAGGGCATGGCGTAATAGCGGCGAGGCTGCCCCCGGATTTCCTTTTCGCAAGTCTGATGGTTGGCCGGAGCGAGCAGGAAGGCTAGGGGGACTTCAAAGACCTCGGCCACCTCGAACGGGTCGGGCTGAAGGTCGAAGGGGGGGCGGATCAGCCCAACCAGGGGGGTCACGCAAAAGCCGGTGCCGGTCACGTAATCGTCCAAGCGGCCGATCAGGTCGATCTGCGAGCGGTGAAGGCCGATTTCCTCCTCTGTCTCACGCAGGGCTGCCTGGGCTGGGGTGGCGTCTTGTTCCTCGATCCGCCCACCGGGAAAGCTGACTTGGCCCGCATGGTGTTGCAGATGCTCGGTGCGCCTTGTCAGAAGAACCGTGAACCCTTCGGCGCGTTCGACCAAACCCACCAGCACGGCGGCTGGCCTGGGTGCGGGAGGCAGGGCCATGCCGGGATTGAGATCGGCGTCGCCGCGTCCCACGTCGTCAAGGCCGGGAGACCGGCGCCGCCCAGGCTTGTTGCAGGCTAAACGGTCACAAAGAAAGGTCCGCGTGTAGATGCCGGGATCCACTACGCATCGTCCAGACTGCCCAGGAGAAAGAATGTTCCGCTGCTCCATAGACCGAACCGGCTTCCCTCTTCGCCTTCTTCCTCGTGTCCCAGTGACACCATCTCGTAATATACCGGACGCGACAGCTTGGCTTCCAGTCCGTCGCGCACCAGCACATAGGGAACGGGTTCGCCGTTCTTGGGATCGGGGGCCAGACGCAGGGGATGGGCCGAATCGACGGTCACCAACTCATCGACATTGGTGCGCAGGGTGACAACGCGGTCGCGGCCAGAACCGCAGGAAAACAGTTCGATGGCCAGAAAAGGCGCGTCCTCCACTTCGATGCGGGCCATCTCGGCGGGCGTGATCAGCCAATAGCTGCCGTCTGGCCTGCGGGTCAGAACCTGGGCGAACAGGCAGACCATTTCCTTGCGGCCAATCGGCGATCCCTTGTACAGCCATGTGCCGTCGCGGGTAATGCGCATGTCGATGTCGCCGCAATTTTCAGGGCTGGCGTCTTGCGGCCGTTTGTTTGCACAAATGTTGGTCATTACAGGCCGTTGGCTGAAAAGATCGCGATGGCAGGTTTCCCCTATTGTTTTCAAATGGGGCTGATACACCAGGTTACAAGCCGCCCTTCATTCTGTGGCTGTTCTCAGATTGGGGGCTAGGTCTTGTAGCGACCGGGTTATAGCAGAAATTCATTGACGCATCAGGGGAAGAGTCGGACCCTTGGATGATTCAAAAGGAAAAATGATGGCAGAAGAATTGCGTCCGCGCCCAGGGATGGGCACCAGTCCCCTGAAAATCGCCTACGACGCCGAAAAGGTGTTGGCGGGGGAGGCTGCGCCCACCAATTCCCAGCCCGAGGCGGCATCGGCCCCTCCGCCCGCATCCGATCCTTTGCCCGAACCGGCCCCGCTGGCGCAGGCCGCAGAGCCGTCGCCGCCATTACAGGATCATCGGCCTGAGCAACTGTCGCTTTCGGACTCCCGGCACTGGCGGAGGACTAAAACCGATCGGTCGCGCCGTTTGCGCGTCTGGGGCGGTTTGGGCGTCACCTTGTTCTGGTTCGCTCTGGCCTTTTCCTATGTTCAGGAATCGGTGGGCTTCTCCAACCTATTTTCGATGCTGCCGCACGAATTCGGCGGGCTTCTGGGCGGCGTTGCCTTGCCCGCGGCCTTCTTGTGGCTGATCTTGCTTCAATTCGAGCGCCAGGGCGGCCAAAGCGCCAATCTGCGCAATCTGGAACAGCGCCTGGGCTTGCTGCTGTATCCCGACGAGGAGGGTGAGGCCAGGGCCAAGGCGATTGCCGATTCGCTGGCTCGCCAAGCCTCCCAACTGACGCGGGCCGTCAGTTCCGCCGCCCAGGACGTGGCGGCGGTGGGCAATCAGTTGAAGCGCCATACCGACGATTTGTCGGGCGCTGCGCAATCGGTCGAGGAACGGGCGCAAACGGCGGTGCGCATGCTGGGCGAGCATGTGCGCGAATTTTCCGGCGTGGCCGAGGCCGCTTCGGGCCGGGCCAGAGAGGCCGAGGCCATGCTGCGCCACCAAGTGGGTGAAGTGTCGTCGGCTTCGGATGCCGCAGCGCTTCGCGTGCGCGAAGCGGAAGGTTTGCTGCGCACGCTGGCGGGAAACCTGACCCAGGCAGGTCTGGAGGCGGAAAGCCGCACGCGCACGATTTCCGAACTGGCGCGCCAGCAGCAAGAAAGCCTGAGTAAAGCCGCTGAAACGGCTGGCCGCGAAGCCCAGACGATTACCCGCGCCATCGAGGAACAGTCGGGCAAGCTGGTGGCGTCCTGCGCCACGGCGGCCCAGCATGTGGGGCAGCTTAGCGCCAAGTTGGCCGAAGATACCGGCAAATCGAACGAGCTTTTGAACTTGCGCGCCCTGTCTCTCGACGAGGTGGGCCGCAGGATCGGCGAAACGGGCGAGCGCATCGACGCCATGCTGGGCCGACAGGTCGAGGCGATCGAACAGGTTTCGGGCCGCGTTCTGGGCCGCGTGAAGATCGTGGAAGAAGCCGTGTCGGTTCAGTCGCGGGAACTGGGTCAGGCCAGCGACACGGCTCTGGAGCGCTTCCGCTCGATCGAGGAATCGTTTGGCCGTTCGAAGCGCGCCCTCGAAGAGGCCAGCGCCGACGCCAAGGAACGCATCACGGAAATCGGCGGGCTGGTACAATCTCGGGCCGACGAACTGAACGCCAGCACGGAAAAGGCCAATGCAGGCATGCTAAGCCTGGGCGAAAGCTATCAGGCGCAGGCCAAGCTGCTGGCCGAGGCGGACGAGCGACTGACCGCCAGAAGCCGCGATCTGTCCACCTCCATGAAGGAACTGATTTCGGAATTGTCGCGCGGCGGCGATCAGTCGAACCGTTTGGCCGAACAGATCCGCACTACCTTGAAGAAGCAGGCCCAGGAGTTGGAGGACATCGCCAATGTGGTGTCGGCGCAAGCCAAACTCTCGGAATCCTCGCTGGCCCAGCAGTCGCGCCATCTGACCGCCACCTCCGATCAGGCGATGGCCAGGATCAAGGCGATTGGCGAAGTGCTGCGCGGCTCGACCAGCGAACTGACCACCACCTCCAGCCGGGTGGCTTTCGATCTTGAAGCCTTGGGCGAAGCCTTGCGTACCAGGGCGTCGGAAATGGTGGATGCCGCCGAACAGGCGGCGACGCGCACCAATGTGATGGGCGAATCGCTGGAGCGGCGCACCCAGCAATTGGCCGAACTGTCCGATACGGCCACATCTAGGCTGCAAACCGTGGGCGAGACTTTGAAGCGCCAAGGCGAGGCTTTGGCCCATGTGGCCGATCAGGCGGAGGAACAAGTCAAGGAAGCCGGATCGCAGATCGAGCGCCAAAGCGAATCCTTGTCGCGCGTCTCGGGCGAATCGCTGGCTTTGCTCAAGGCCTTCAACGAGGCGCTTCGCCAGCAGTCGCACGATGTCGCCGAGGCTTCAGACCAAGCCCATATGCAAGGCCGCAGCCTGTCCGACATGCTGCGCCAGTCCAGCCAGGATTTCGGCGAAAGTGCTGGGCGCACCTCGGCCAACGTGGCTGCCGTCAACGACATGCTGCGCCAAAGCATGCGCGAATTGGTGGGATCGAGCGAGCGGGCGGTGGCGCATGTGCGCGCGGCCGGAGAAAGTTTCCGCCGCCAAGCGGCCGATCTTGGCAACACCGCCGAGGGCGCCGTGCGCGAAGTGGAAGACGTGTATGGCAAGCTCAAATCGCAGACCGGCGAATTGTTCGCCACCGGCGACCGCGTGGCCGCCAAGGCGCAGGAGTTGGGCGGCGTCTTCGAACGCCAAGTGGGCGAGTTGATCCGCACGTCGGACGCGGCGGCACAGCAGGCTGCATCCCTAAAACAGATGCGCTCCGAAGTGGGGCTGGAAACATTCTTGCAAGGAGCAGCCTTTGTGGTCGAGCGCTTGCAGTCGCTGGCCGTCGACGTGGCGCGCCTGATGCAGCCCGACATCGACGACGACACATGGCGGCGTTTCCAGAAGGGCGATCAGGCCATTTTCGTGCGCCGTTTGTTAAAGCAGCTTGATCGCGGCAAGATCGATGCGGCAAGGCGCAAGGTGGCCGATGACGGGCAGTTCCGCGACTATGTGGTGCGCTATGTCAACGAGTTCGAGAATCTGTTGTCCAGGGCCAAGGCCGCCGACCGCGCCGATGTTCTGACCGCCACTTTCACGGCGTCCGAAGTCGGCAAGCTGTACATCGTTCTGGCCCGCGTGCTGGGCCGGATCGAGTAGGCTCACTCCCCCTTGATCGTCAGGCTTTCCAGCATCGCCCTGGCGGTGGGCAGGGCCTGGGGGAAGTCCTCGGCCGGGCCGGTGAAAATCCAGACATGCAAGACGGGCGCCTTCGGCCTGGGCAGGATGACGATCCATTGCCTGAATTCGTCGCCCCGGCGCGAGAATTCCGCCACCATCTGGCCGCCGGTGATTTTCACGCCGCCCTTTTCATAAACGAAGGGATGGCGGGTCAGCACTTCCAAACCCGACGTCTGATCTTGCATGCGTCCTTCAAGTCTGGCCATTTCGCCCATCACGGCGGCTGGCTTGTCCTTGGAATCTTGCGTATGCACATTTTGGATGCTGACCGTCGTGTTGTAGGCCGCCGTTCCCTCGCGACCGCTGAAGACGACCGAATAGTCGGTGGGTTCGACCTTGATCCAGTCAACGGGATAGTTGATGCGGTATCCCCAACCTTCGGGGCCGAAATCGGCGCCCAGCTTGACGTCTTGCGCCTGGGCGACCGATGTCGCCAGCAGCATTGCCGCGAGAAAAGCTGAAACGACTTTCATCGGTCAAAAACCTCGTGCAATGCCCTCAGCCGGTTCAGCAGCGCTTGCGGCTCGTAGGGGGCGGGCGGGCAGACGCCCCAAACCGGTTTGGGCCAGGCGGGATCGTTTTCGAAGCGGGCGATGACGTGGACATGTAGTTGCGGCACCATATTGCCCAGCGCCGCCACATTGATCTTGGCGGGCTTGAAAAGGCGCTCCAGGATTTCGCCGACATAGGCGATCTCTTCGATCAGAACCAAGCGATCCGCTGGCGCCAACTGGTGGATTTCCCGAACATCCGCCCGTTCGGGAACCAGGATCAGCCAAGGCCATGTCCGATCATTCATCATGAGCAGACGCGACAGTCCTAGATTTTTGACCGGCACGGTGTCGGCTTCCAGCCTGGGGTGAAGGATGAAGCTCATAATCCTTGGGCGTCGGCCTGGGCCACCGCGGCCTGCGCCTGTCGGGCGATGGCCGCCGCTTCTTTCTTGGCCTTGTTGCGTTTCTCGGATTTCTCGATGGCGGCGTTGACCTGACTGGCCAGCTCATCGGGCGTGGCGGCGCTGCGCAGCCCGATATTGATCGCCTGGGCCAGCTTTCTTAGAAGCTCGATTTCCTTGTCTTCGGGGACGCCTGGAAAAGCCAAGCCGATGCGATCCGCCGTTTCGGCCAGCGTGTTGGCCAACCTGACGATTTGCGCGTTGTTCTCTTCGTCGATGCGATGCATGAACTCCATCAAGGCCCATTTCAGATCCTTGAGTGCGAAGGGCGCCTCCTTGGAAGCGCTTTCCGCCAACGGCGCCAGCCGCTCGGCCTGGAAGGCCAGCTGGAAGGCAAGGCGCACCACCATTTCCTCATTCATGCGCCCCAGCGCCAGATCGACCGCCTTCTGCAACTGCCCGGTATCAACCTTGCGCTTTGCCGCCTTCAGCTTCAGCGTGTTGGGCACATGGAAATGCGGCACTTCGGTGCCGTCGCGCGGGCCGCGCCTGCGATCGGGTCCGATATATCCCGAGGTGGCGACGAAGGGCTTGCGCCGCTCGATCAAGGCTTCGATGCGCTTGAACATCACCTGCGGCGACACCGGCTTCAAGATGATATGATCGGCGCCGGTGTTGACCAGCTTTTCGATATCCTCGATCTTGGTCTGCCAGACGGTGAGCACAATCGACATGAAGGGATTGTTGCCGCCCTTGTTGAAGCGGACGTTGCGCACCAGTTCACAGGCGTCGCCACCGGGCGTATGGGCGTCGATGAACAATAGATCGGGCGCTTCGCGATCAAAGTCGGGCTTCATCTTTTCGATGGTGCCGTAGTCCATCACATTGCGGAAATTGGCCCCCATCAGGGCTTGGCGCAGATTGTTGCGCAACTGCACATCCGGTTCGACCAGCATGATGCGGATCGAACTGCGGGCGTCTGGCGGTATAAGTTCAAACATGTCGTTCCCGTTGCTCTTTGGCCTTTTCGGGGCGCGATATCCCTCGTGCTATATTTGGATTATAGTTGATCGTTTCAAGATTGGAAGGGAATCGCTGTGGCGCGGGTGAAAAGCGGCTTGTGGGTTCAGGCGATGCTAAGGCGGCTGGATCGCTTGGCGATGGCTGTGGCCGTGCGCAGACGCGGCGATGCGGATTCGGGCAGCATTCTTCTGAAATTGACATATCTTGACGGTACCGCCGCCATCCTGTCGCAGGTTCAGGACGGGGCGGGCAATTCGGGCTGGATGAGGGCCACCGGCGTCGATCCTGCGCCGGATGCAAAGGCGGAAGCCTATATCGCCAGAAGCCTGGACATCGATCCCGACCAGTGGGTGATCGAGATCGAGGACCCGAAGCGGCAATTCAGCCCCGACGAAAAGATGCTCTGATCGGTTGTGGGCGGCCTTGTTTTCCACGGAATTAGGCCGATTTTCTGGCCTGTGCGGCTTGACAGGTCCGCCAAACGGACTACTCTGCCCGGTCCTGAAGCCCTTCTAAATCAAGAGTTCCGCCCATGGTTGCGATTACCCTTCCCGATGGTTCCGTCCGCTCTTTTGAAAGCGCCGTGACGGGGGCCGACCTAGCCGCCAGCATTGGCGCCGGACTGGCCAAGGCCGCCCTGGCCCTGAAGCTGGATGGGACGCTGGTCGATCTTTCAACCCGCATCGAGAAGGACGCCAAGGTCGCCATCGTGACCTCGAAGGATCCCGAGGGGCTGGAGTTGCTGCGCCACGATGCGGCCCATGTCATGGCTCAGGCGGTGCAGGAATTGTTCCCCGGAACGCAAGTCACCATCGGGCCTGCCATCGAGAACGGCTTCTATTACGACTTTGCCGCCAAAACGCCCTTCACGCTGGAGGATCTGCCCAAGATCGAAGAGCGCATGAAGCAGATCGTGGACCGCGACCTGCCCTTGGTGCGTGAAGAGTGGGAGCGCGACAAAGCCGTCGCTCATTTCAATAGCATCGGCGAGCATTACAAGGCCGAACTGATCGCCGCCATTCCCGATGGCCAGCCGATTTCCATCTATCGCCAAGGCGACTGGATGGATTTGTGCCGCGGCCCGCATCTGCCCAGCACGGGCAAACTGGGCAAAGCCTTCAAGTTGATGAAGGTGGCGGGCGCTTATTGGCGGGGTGATTCCAAGAACGCCATGTTGTCGCGCATTTACGGCACCGCCTGGGCAAGCGAGAAAGAGCTGACCGCCTATACCACGATGCTGGAAGAGGCCGAGAAGCGCGACCATCGCCGTCTGGGCAAGGAAATGGACCTGTTTCACTTCCAGGAAGAGGCCCCGGGCGCCGTCTTCTGGCATCCCCAGGGCTGGACCCTGTTCCGCACGCTGATGGATTACATGCGCCGCCGCCAGGACGAGGCGGGCTATGTGGAAATCAACACGCCCGAACTGATGGACCGCCAGATGTGGATGACCAGCGGCCATTGGGACACGTTCCGCGAAAACATGTTTTTCACCCGCTTCTTTCCCGACCGCGAGGATGAGCGCATTTACGCCGTCAAGCCGATGAATTGTCCGGGCGGCATTCAGGTCTACGCGCAAGGCATCAAAAGCTATCGCGATCTGCCCTTGCGCATGGCCGAATTCGGCAAAGTGCATCGCTACGAGCCATCGGGCGCATTGCACGGCTTGATGCGCGTGCGCGCCTTCACCCAGGACGACGCCCACATCTTCTGCACGCTGGAACAGATGGAAGACGAGTGCAAGAAGGTGGTCGATCTGATCTTGGACATCTACAAAGATTTCGGCTTCGATTCGGTGCGCATCAAATTCTCGGATCGGCCCGAGAAGCGCATCGGTTCCGACGAGGTGTGGGACAAGCTGGAAGCGGCGCTGAAGGGCGCTTTGGACCATATGAAGCTGGCCTATACGCTGAACCCCGGCGAGGGCGCCTTCTATGGCCCCAAGCTGGAATTCGTGCTGCGTGACGCCATCGGGCGCGATTGGCAATGCGGCACGCTGCAGGTCGACATGAACCTGACCGAGCGTTTCGACGTCAATTACGTGGGCGAGGACGGGGCCAAGCACCGCCCGGTCATGCTGCACCGGGCCTTGTTCGGCTCGCTTGAGCGCTTCACCGGCATCCTGATCGAAAATTACGCGGGCAGGCTGCCCGCATGGCTGGCCCCCACCCAGGCGGTGGTCGCCACCATCACCAGCGACGGCGACGCCTATGCCGAAGAGGTGCGTTGGGCGCTCAAGAAGGCTGGTCTGAAGGCGGATGTCGACCTGCGCAACGAAAAAATCAACCTCAAGGTCCGCGAGCATTCCCTGGCAAAAGTGCCGTTTATGCTGGTGGTCGGCAAGCGCGAGGCCGAAAATCGCCAAGTGGCCCTGCGCCGACTGGGCGGCGAGAAGCAAGAAGTGCTTGCGCTTGATGAGGCTGTGGCTATGCTTAAGGCGGAATCGACCCCGCCCGATATTAGGCGGGACGTGGCGTAACAAGATCTTGCGCCGAATGTTTAACGCAACCGATGGAGGTTTCTGATCGTTAAAGGACCACTGCCCGCGCCGCCCTCTAAGGATGGGCCGCGCATTAACGGCGAGATAAGCGCACGCAGCGTGCGACTCGTCGATGAGAACGGTGAAATGCTGGGCGTCGTTCAAATCCGTGAAGCTCTGGAAAAGGCCGCGCAGGCCGGACTCGATCTGGTCGAGGTGTCGCCCAATGCCGAGCCGCCAGTCTGCAAAATCCTCGATTTTGGCAAGTACAAATACGAGGAGCAGAAAAAGAAAAACGAGGCCCGCAAGAAGCAGAAAGTGATCGAAATCAAGGAGATCAAGCTGCGTCCGGGCATCGACGAGAACGACTATCAGGTCAAGATGCGGGCCATGAAGAAGTTCCTGGAAGAAGGCGACAAGGTGAAGGTCACTTTGCGTTTCCGGGGCCGCGAAATGGCGCATCAGGAACTGGGGGTCAAGGTTCTGGATCGGGTGAAGGATGAACTCGATCTGTTGGCCAAGATCGAACAGTTCCCCAAGATGGAAGGCCGTCAGATGGTCATGGTGATGGCACCCAAATAAGGCTGATTGGACGGATGAATGGCGGGCGGTTCCCCTGGGGTGCCGCCCGTCTTGTTTTTTGTCCGCCCACTCCCACATGAAGGCGGCTGGTAGGTCTTGACAGACTATAATGTAAGAACTACCTAATATACATCCCATCCACAGACCGGTGCGTTCTTCCATGTTCAGACAGTATCTCGGCGCTTCCCCGGCTCCGGCCTTCGACAATATCCAGATGATCGACGCCCAGACGGCCCAGGATTGGGTGCGCCAAGGCTTGGCCGTGGTGGTTGACGTTCGGGAAGAAAATGAATTTCTGGCTGGACATATCCCGGGCGCCAGCCTTTTGCCGCTGTCTCGCTTCAATCCGGCGGCCATTCCCCAGGTTGCGGACGGCAAGAAGATCCTGATCCATTGCCGCAGCGGGGCGCGTTGCGGCATGGCGGCCATGCTGCTGGCCTCTTCGGGTTATGAGGGCCAGATCAACCGTCTGTCGGGCGGCATCATGGCTTGGGCGCAGGCGGGCGGGGAAATCGTCGGCGGGCGGTAATCTTTGACCGTTGGCCGCTTTTCCAGTAACTCATCGGCATGCTGGAAATCTATCGAAAAGCCTTGTCGGACTTGGAGCATGATGGGCGCTTAAGGGCGCTTGCCCCCCGGCTGGGCCATGATTTCTCCTCGAACGACTATCTGGCCCTGGCCGAATCGACCGAGCTTGCCCAGGCCGTTCAGGCGGCATTGGAGCGCGGCGTGCCGGTGGGGGCGGGCGGCTCGCGCCTTTTGCGCGGCAATCATCAAGAACATGAAATGTTGGAAGAAGAGGTGGCCCGCTTCTTCGGCGCCGAAAGTGCTCTCTATTTCGGGGGGGGCTTTCCCGCCAACAGCGCCCTGTTCGCCACCTTGCCGCAAGCGGGCGACCTGATTCTGTATGACGAACTGATCCATGCCAGCGCGCATGACGGCATGCGCATGAGCCGGGCCGAGCGCCAATCCGTCGCCCACAACGATCCGCAGGCATTCGAGGATGCGCTGAAGGCGCACAAGGGCAGGGGGCGGGTCTGGTTGGCGGTGGAAAGCCTGTACAGTATGGATGGCGACATCGCCCCCTTGGGCGATTTGATGGCGCTGGCCGACAAATATCAGGCCATGCTGGTGATCGACGAGGCGCACGCCACCGGCGTTCTGGGACCAGACGGGCGCGGTCTGACGTCGGCGTTCGAGGGGGCCGAGAATGTGATTTGCCTGCATACTTGCGGCAAGGCGCTGGGGGGCATGGGCGGGCTGGTCTGTCTGGCCAAGCCGTTGAAGGATTACATGATCAATCGGGCTAGGCCCTTCATTTTCGCCACCGCTCCATCGCCTTTGATGGCGGGCGTGGTGCGGGCCAGCCTGAAGCTGTGCCAGGAACAACCGCAAAGGCGGGAGCGCTTGGCGGCCCTGGTGGATTTCACCGGCCAGCGCTTGCGAAAAATGGGCGTCGCGCCAAGCGGCTCGCAGATTCAGCCGATCATCGTGGGAGCGCCCGATGCCGCCGTGGCCTTGGCGAAAAAGTTGCAGGCCAAGGGCTATGATATCCGCGCCATCCGCCCGCCCACCGTGCCCGAGGGCACATCGCGCCTGCGCCTCGCCATCACGCTGCATGTGGATGAAGAGGTCATGGGGCGCATGTTGGATGATCTGGCTCAGGTCTGGTCGCCATGAAGCTGGTTGTCGCGGGCACCGATACCGGCATCGGAAAAACGGTCTTCGCCGCCGGGCTGGCCTGCGCGCTCAAGGCTTGCTATTGGAAGCCCGTTCAGGCTGGGCTGGAAGGCGAAACCGACAGCGCCTTTGCCGCCCGCATGGGAGCCAAGGTTCTGCCCGAGGCCTATCGCCTGAACCTGCCCATGTCGCCGCATCTGGCGGCCGCCAAGGATGGCGTTCAAATTGACGCCGATGGTTTGGCCGTGCCCGATGCCGATCCCCTGGTGATCGAAACGGCGGGCGGCGTGCTGACCCCGCTTTCGGATCAACGATTGTTTGCCGATTTGATGCGGCGCTTGAAATTGCCGGTGGTCTTGTGCGCCCGCACGTCGCTTGGCACCATCAATCACAGCCTGCTGAGCCTGGAAGCCTTGCGGGCGCGGGGCGTTTCGGTTTTGGGCATGGCCTTCATCGGCGAGGCCAATGTTGAGTCCGAGAAAAGCATCTGCGATTTCGGCAAGGTAAAGCGACTGGGCCGCTTGCCTTGGCTTGATCCGCTGACCGCGCAAAGCCTAGCCAAGGCCATTACTGAGAATTTCGATATGCAAGATTTCGCGTCATGACCAGTCGCGTCTGGCACCCCTTCACCCAGCATGCGCTGCATCCAAAGATGCCAGTGATCGAGCGCGCCATGGGGGCGGTGTTGCGCGAGGTCGGCGGCAAGGAATTGATCGACGCCATTTCGTCTTGGTGGGTGGTTACGCATGGGCACTGTCATCCGCCCATCGTTAAGGCCATTCAGGATCAGGCCGCCAAACTCGATCAAACGATCTTCGCCGCCCTGACGCACGAACAAGCCGAACGATTGGCCCAGCGGCTGGTGAAAATCGCCCCCACCGGGCTGGATTATGTTTTCTTCTCGGACTCCGGCTCTACCGCCGTCGAGGTGGGGTTGAAGATGGCGCTGGGCTATTGGCGCAACCGGGGCCAGACGCGCACGAAATTCGTGGCGTTGGCGGGCGGCTATCACGGCGACACGGTGGGCACGATGTCGGTGGGGGCGCGCGGCGTGTTCACGCAGGCCTACGAGCCGGTGCTGTTTCAGGTGACGCATATTCCCTTTCCGTCTGAGGGATGCGAGCAAACCTGCCTGGATGCGCTGGAAGCGGCCTGCAAGGCGGGCGACGTGGCGGGTTTCGTGGTGGAACCCCTGATCTTGGGGGCGGGCGGCATGCTGATCTATGGCCCCCATGTGCTGGCCGAGATGAAGCGCGTCTGCGAGCGCTTCGGCGTGTTGTTCATCGCCGATGAGGTGATGACCGGCTTTGGCCGCACCGGTTCAATGTTCGCCTGCGAGCAGGCGGGGGTTTCGCCCGATATCATGTGTTTGGCCAAGGGCATCACCGGCGGCGCCGTGCCGCTGGCCGCCACCTTGTGCCGTGCCGATATTTTCGAGGCGCATTATTCCGAAGATCGGACCAAGACATTCTTTCATTCCAGTTCCTACACCGCCAATCCCATCGCCTGTGCTGCGGCCAACGCCAATCTGGATGTGTGGGAGACGGAACCGGTGTTGGAACGCGTGGCGACGCTGGGCAGGATGCAGGAGGAACGTCTGGCGGCTTTCAAAACAGATGTACGGTTCGAGCGCGTGCGCCGGTTGGGAACTATCGCCGCCCTGGATGTGAAGGTGAAGGACCAGGGCTATCTGGCGGGCATCGGGCCGATACTATACGAGCGCTTTATCGAGAGCGGCGTGCTTCTGCGCCCGCTTGGCAATACGATCTATGTCATGCCGCCCTATTGTATTTCAAGCGCCCAGTTGGACAAAGTGTGGGCGGCGGTGGGGGAGGCCGAAAAGCTGGATGTGGCGGCAGTTCGGGATGGCGATTGAGAAAAGCCGCACTGGTCCGCAATCGCGTCGATGAAGTTCTGGTCGTCAGGCGCGTTCGCGCTGGCCGCCACGGCCAGAGATTGGCGGTGCGCTTCATCGGGGTGGTGCTTTGACTGATCCGGTATTTCCATGCGCCAAAGCTAACACGTGCGGCGATGCTTGGAAATTACCTTACCTACCTTGCGGTGCAAGGCCCCTTACCCCTTCACCACCATCACCGGACATTCGGCCTTGCCGATGACGCGTTCGGAATTGCTGCCCAGCAGCAGGCGGCCCATGCTCGTCCGTCCGTGGCTGCCCATGACGATCAGGTCGCAACCTTTCTCGCGCGCGGCGTCCAGCACCACGTGATGGGTTTCGCCGCGCTCGACCAGCGGCTCGGCCTCGATGCCGCCTTCCTTCAACAGCCTAGCCACCCGTTGCACGATCTGGCGCGCCTCGGCTTGGCGCTCGGCGGAATGGCCGGGCACTTCCACCGACAAAACCGTGATGGGCGCGGCGCAGCAATGGGCGATGCGCCCCGCCGCCACGGCGGCCGCATCCGACGAGCGCGAGCCGTCGGTGGCCAGCAGCAGCCGGTTTTGCCACATCTGGGCCGCCTTGGGCACCACCATGACGCTGCATTTGGCCATCGAGATCACCTTCAGCGTGGCGTCGCCCAGCATCAGGCGGGCTAGGCCGCGCCGTCCTCTGCGCCCAACCACGATCAGGTCGGCATTGATATGTTCCGATTCGGCCAGAATGTCCTTGTAGGGATCGTCGCCGTAACGAATGACCTTGGTGCAGGCCACGCCAGCCTGGATGGCCATGGCCTCCACCCGGTTCAGATTGGCCTCGGCCTCGGCTTCCTTCTGCGCCATGGCGTCGGCGGCCCCCATCGTGTCGAATTCGGGGCTGGACAGAACCGAGGTGGTCACGGTAAGCGAGGCGCCGCCCTTGACGCACATCTCGATGGCCACGCGCTCGGCGCCCAGGGAAAATTCCGAGCCGTCGGTGGCCAGCAAGATTCGTTCGAAACGCCCGGTGGGCGACAGCTGATCCATCATGACGCTTTCTCCCTAAGTGGGTTGCAGGGCGCGGCTTTCCTTCATGCCGCTCCAGATCGCCTTCAAGATAACGGAGGCCCCCATGAACAGGGCAAAAACCATGATCCAGAAGCTGATCGACTTCAAGGCATTTGCCAATTCGTCGCTCATGGGCGCGATCATCTCCAACTGGCTCAGATAGACCGGGATCACGAACAGGCGCGAGAACAGCACAGTCACCATGATCAGCCCCATGACCAGCTTGATCATGAAGGGTTTGACATAGGTGGTGCCGATGGCGCCGATCTGGATGCCGAACAGCGATCCGGCCAAGATGATCATGGCCAGACGAATATCGACATAGCCCGACAGCGCGAATTTGATGCTGCCGCCCAGGCCCATCACGAAGGCGATCACCAGTTCGGTGGCCGAGGCCATCAGCGAGGGAACGCCCAAGCCGTACATCATCGAGGGCACGCCGATGAAGCCGCCCACCGCGATGGTGGCGGCCAGCAGGCCGGTGCAGAACCCCATCGGCACGGTAATCAGCCACGAGACCTTGGCGTCGATGCTTTTGAAATAGACCATGGTGCCGGGGATGTTGATGGTGCGCGCCCACAGGGCGAACTTGGTGGGCTTCTCGTCATTGCCCGCCGGTCCCAACTTGTACTGCTTATAGGCGTCCTTCAGCACGAAAGTGCCGACGATGGCCAGGGTGACGACGAAGACGAAGCTGACGTAAAGATTCGATCCGGTGTCGCCGAAGGCGGCCTTGATCACTTCTTGCAGATGCGCCCCCCACAGCACGCCGCCTTCCGCCGACAGGCCCATGATCAGGCCCAGCTTCACATCGACCTGACCATATTTGGCTCGCTTATAAGCCCCCACCAGCGCCTTGGGAAATTTGTGGCACATGTTGCTGGCCACGGCCACGATGCCGGGCACGCCCATGGTCATCATGGCGGGCGTCAGCACGAAAGCGCCGCCCGAACCGATGAAGCCAGAGACCATGCCGCCCACGAATCCGACCAGGAACAGGCCGGTCATGCCCATCCAATCCAGGGCGATGAATTGAGTTACTTGCTCCAACGCTTAGGCTCCTTTCGGGTTTGCGCCTTCAATCCCAGCATGTCCCAAAAACCGCCCGTGAAAGCGCCATGGACAAAGGAAAACAGGAAGGCGATGGCGATGGGGACCACAAAGCCCCAGCCGCCGGACAGGCTTAGTTCCAGGATGGCCGCTTCGTTCGAAAACAAGACGACATAGAGGATCAGGCTGACCACCCCCAGAAGGATGGTACGTAGATTCTGCGATGTGACGACGGAGGATGGTGTTGCCATCGATAGTATCCTTCTCCATGGGGTTCCTGGCTTTCCGGGAACCCAGCCTTGCGCTTGTGCAAAGTCAATTGTGGAAAGAACTTATATGATGGAGTGATGATGTAACAAGAAATATCTTGAAATTTCAACAAGTTGCTTGCATTCTGCATCAGTTACATAATTGCAAAATGCAACATTCTCGCCGCGCCTCGCTGGCGCTGATTTGATTGGCGTTTGGGATTTTAAGGGGTCAATAAAGAACAAGAAAAAAAAGCTGGGAGTTTTGTCTAGTCGTGTCTTATTGTATGGGAGCATGAAAATAATAAGGTACGGTTCCGGGGATATAATGGTGAATGTACTCTTAGTTGAAGATAACCCGGGTGATGCCCGTCTCGCAGTTGAAGCCCTGCGCGAAGGCGGAGCCAAGGTGCAGTTGCATCTGGCGCAAGACGGCGTCGAGGCCATGGCCTTCTTGAAGCGGGAAGGCCAGCATAGCGATGCGCCAAGACCCAACCTTCTCCTGCTCGACCTCAATCTGCCCCGCAAGGATGGGCGCGAGGTACTGGCCGAGGTTAAGAACGATCCCCAGCTTCGCCGCATTCCCGTGGTGGTCCTGACCACCTCGCAGGCCGAGCAGGATGTCATGAGCTGCTACGAACTGCACGCCAACTGCTTCATCACCAAGCCCGTCGATCTTGACCAGTTCATCAACGTGGTCAAAACGATCGAGGGATTCTGGTGTCAGACCGTCAAACTGCCTCCGCGCTGAACATGCCGACGTCTGCCGAAACCGGTGCGATTGGGCCGGTCGCTTCGGGACCGGCGGGGGCACGCCCATTGCGCGTGCTGATGGTCGAGGACAATCCGGGCGACGCCAGGCTGGTCCGCGTCATGCTGTCGGAAAGCCCGGTGCCTTTCGAGGCCAGCGAGGCCGCCCGGCTGGGCGATGCGCTTCAATTGCTATCCCAGGAACGTTTCGACGTCGCTTTGCTTGATCTCGGCCTGCCCGATTCGCTGGGGCTGGATACGCTAAAGCGCGTAATGGCGGCGGCCCCCGGCCTGCCTATCGTGATTTTGACCGGCAATTCCGACGACCGCATGGCGCTCGACGCCCTGGAGCAGGGCGCCCAGGATTATCTGGTCAAGGGCTGGGGCGGCGCCGAGGCTTTGCAGCGCGCCATCCGCTACGCCATCGAGCGCGGCCGCACCGAAGAAAAGCTCAAGCAAAGCGAATCGATGTTCCGCGCCATTTTCGAGCAGGCGGCGCTGGGCATCACCTTGTTCGGTTTCGACCGCAAGTTGGTGGCGGCCAATCACGCCATCGAACGCATGTTGGGCTATGAATCCGGCAAGATGCTGGGCAGCACCTCGGACCAGTTCACCCATCCCGACGACGCAGCGGAAAGCGTTCGTTTGACCAGCGAGTTGATTCAAGGACGGCGCGACCATGCCAGCCAGGAAAAGCGATTCCTGCGCCAGGACGGAACCACCTTGTGGGGCCGCCTTTCGCTGTCGCTGGTTCGCGATGCGCAAGGCCAGCCCAAGCTGGGCTTGGCGATCGTGGAAAACATCGACGAACGCAAGAAGCTGGAAGAGCGCATGCGCCTCGACGCCAGGGTCATCACCGCGGCCAGCGAAGGCGTTTTCGTAACCGACGCCAAGCGGGTGATCTTGCAGGTCAATCCGGCATTCTCGCGCATCACCGGCTACGAGGCCCATGAAGCCGTGGGGCAAACGCCCAATCTGCTGGCCTCGGGCCGTCATTCCCATGAATTCTTCGAACGTCTGGAAGCCGCGCTGGCTTCGGCGGGCGCATGGCAGGGCGAGCTTTGGAACCGCAGGAAATCGGGCGAGGTTTTTCCCTGCTGGCTGGACATCAGCGCCGTGCGCAACGAGCGCGACGAAATCGTCAATTACGTCGCCGTCTTCCACGACATCACGGCGCGCAAGCAAAATGAGGAACGTTTAACCTTCCTGGCCAATCACGACCCACTGACCGGGCTGGCCAATCGCATCTTGTACGAAGAGCGCATCGAGCGCGCCCTGGCCCGGGCCAAGCGGGCGGCGCTTAAAGTGGCCTTGCTGTTCCTTGATCTCGACGGCTTCAAAAGCGTCAACGAGCGTTTCGGCCATCCGGTGGGCGACGTGCTGCTGCAACGTCTGGCCGAACGGCTGACGCTGTGCGTGCGCCAGGGCGACACGGTGGCGCGCATCTCGGGCGACGAATTCCTGCTGGTGGTCGAGGACATCGACGATTTTCGCATCGCCGCCACCGTGGCCAGAAAGGCCCTGGATACATTGAAGGAACCGTTCCACATTGAGGGCCACGCCATCAAGCTGGACGGCAGCATCGGCATCGCCCTTTATCCCGACGACGGGTTGGAGGCGACGCAGCTCTACAAGGCGGCCGATACCGCCATGTACAAGGCCAAGCGCATGGGCGGCAACGACGCCCGCTTCTTCTGCGACGATTTGAACGGACGGGCCATCGAACGTTTGGTGATGGAGCGCAAGCTGGCCGAGGCCTTGGAGCGCGACGAGATCGAGGTTTACTACCAGCCGGTGGTTGCCTTGCCAGACGGCAAGATCGTTGCCGCCGAGGCCCTGGTGCGCTGGCGTCAAGCCGATGGTCAGTTGGCCCAGCCCGGTGCCTTTTTGGATATCGTGCGCCAGGCGGGCATGATGCCCGAACTGGCTGTCCGCGTATCCGAAAAGGCCATCGCCCAAGTGGCGGGCTGGCAAAAGGCGGGCTATCAAGTCGGGCTGATTCTCAATCTGGGCGACGAGGAGTTGGAGAACGAATCCTTCGTCGCGAAATTCGCCGCCTTGCTGACGGGCAGCGGACTTTCGCCCGGCGCCGTCGAAGTCGATCTGGCCGAATCCGCACTGGTTCCCGCCGGTCATCGCGACATGCTGGGGCTGGAACGTTTGAAGGCCCTGGGCGTGCATCTGGCGCTTGATAATTTCGGCTCCGGCTTCTCGTCGATCGCCCAGCTTGGCCGTCTGCCCGCCGAATGTTTCAAGATCGACCATTCCTTCTTGCGCGACGTGAAGGAGCCGGGAGACGAGGCGAAGATGGTGTCGGCCATTATCGGCCTGACCCGCTCCTTGAAGCGCAAGGTGGTCGCCAAGGGCGTCGAGAACGAAGCGCAGAAGGGATTCCTGATCCGCCAGGGCTGCGAGCTGGCCCAGGGATATCTGTTCGGCAGGCCTGTTCCCGCCGATGAGTTCGAGAAACTTCTCAAGGACGCCTGATGAAGCTGGCGCGCTTTGGCGATGCGGGCGGCGAAAAGCCCGGCCTGATCGACGCCAAGGGCCGCCTTCGCGATCTGTCGGCCCATCTGGGCGATATCCGCCCTGAGAACCTGTCGCCATCATCCTTAAGCGACTTGCGCGCCATCGATCCCGAAACCTTGCCTCTGGCCCCCGATGGCGTGCGTCTGGGGGTTCCCGTTTCCGGCATTCGTGATATTTTCGCCATCGGTTTGAATTACCGCGACCATGCCGCCGAGGCGGGCATGGCTTTGCCAGCGGAACCTGTTCTGTTCAGCAAGGCCGCCGGGTCGCTTTCCGGGCCTAACGATCCGGTCATTCTGCCGCCCGGCGCTCTCAAGGGCGATTGGGAAGTGGAACTGGCCTTAGTGATCGGCAGCCCCGCCTTTCAGGTGAGCGAGGCACAGGCGCTGTCGCATGTGGCCGGTTACCTGATCTGCAACGACGTGTCGGAACGCGCCTTTCAACTGGAACAGGGCGGCCAGTGGATCAAGGGCAAGTCGGCCGACAGTTTCTGCCCGCTGGGTCCCTGGCTGGTCACGGCCGATGACGTCGCCGATCCGCAGAATTTGAAACTGTGGCTCGATCTGAACGGCGAGCGCATGCAAGACGGCAACACCTGCGACATGGTGTTCCCGGTCGCCTTCCTGATTTCCTATGTCAGCCGTTTCCTGACCCTGAAGCCCGGCGACGTGATCACCACCGGAACGCCCGCTGGCGTGGGTTTGAAGCGCGGGCGCTTCTTGCGGCCCGGCGATGTGATGACGCTGGGGGTCGAGGGGCTGGGTCAGCAGCGCCAAGTGGTCAAGGCGTATTCAGCCTAAAGGATCAACGCCGATCGCATAGGGATGCGCCCATAGCAGGAGCGCATAAAGGGCCAGCGCCAGCATCATCCGCATCAGACCGATATCGGAAAAGCGCAATGGCTTTCGGGGAAAGGGAGCGATCTTTCGCTTGGCGGCCAGCATGGGAAAACCCGCCAGGGCCAGCAGCAGGAAAAAGCCGAACATGACAAGCGAGGGAAGGTCGCCGTTGGACAGCAGATGCGCGCCCGCCCATAAGGCCAACGCCGCCAGCAGCGGATGGCGCGTGAGGCGCAAGGGGCCGGGATTTTCAGGATCGAAGCCCTTGCCGCCGATGCCGATGGAATAGGGATTGGGCGTCGTGAAGGCTGCGGTCAGCAGATAGCAGGCGGGCAGCATCAGGGCCAGGGTCAGGTGGCGCATCCAAAGCCGCATGTCCCACAGCGGCATTCTTTCGGCTTGCGCATAGGCCAATCCCACCAAGGCAAGCAAGGCCAGCGACAAAAGGCCATAGGCCGCCAGATAGCGCCGCTCGCCCAGCCAACCCACCAGACGGGCGCGTGGGCCGGGCAGGGAAGGCAGGATGTGCAAAGCCAGGAACAGGGCGATGAACAGGATCAGCAGGGTCATGATGCTTAAGATAGAGCCTCGATCTTTGGCGGACCTTGATCGTCGTTAAACTGACAACAGACGGATGAGTATGGCCCCTAATTTCTCTCCATTGACTCATCTGGGGCTTTGTCTAAAGTTCCAACAAGCTTATCAAACAAAAACAAGCCTACCTGCGGGACCATGTATGCGCTGACAAGAGGGACCTTATTCCGAGTGGAATAGGCGATCTCTGGCGGTTGAGTATGTGATCTTCAGGGGAAACTCATGTCCGGGAAAAGCGCGCCTAAAGACAAATCCGCCAAGCAATCTGATGCCAAAGCTGTTGAGGCGGCACAGCCGCCAGCCCAGCCAACGCCCTTGCGTCAGCCCAATGGCCCCGCCGAAGTGCTGGGGGATGTGGTCTGGCTGATGACGCAATCCCCCAACCACAAGCACCTGTTCATCGCCGATCTGGAATGGCTGGTCCTGCCGCCGGTGATGCTGCGCCAGTTCCGGCTGGTGCGCGGCAAAGAAAAGCCGCAGGCCTTCGTCACCTGGGCCATGCTGAACGAAGAGGCCGAGCAGCGCCTGATGGCGGGTCATACGCGCCTTAAGCCCAGCGACTGGAATGCAGGCGACAGGGCCTGGATCATCGACCTCATCGCCCCCTTCGGCGGGCAGGAAGCGGTGCTGAAAGAAATCAAGCAGCGCCTGTTCGCGGACAAGCCACTCAAGCTGCTGCAACCCGGCAAAGACGGCAAACCGGTGGCTGGCGAAGTGCGCGTCAAGGAAAAGGCGGCGTAGGTGATGACTGAGGGCAATCAGCAATCAGCTTCCGGTCCATGGGGGCCAAAGCAAGAAGACGTGACGGCGAAAAAGCCAAAACGTCATCTGCGGCTTGGCATTGCCTTGATCGCATTCCTTCTGCTGATAGGCGGAGGCGGTTATTGGGCGTGGAAGACAAAAATCAAGCCGAAGGTCGATAAGACCCTGCTTGGCCAAGCCCTGCAGGCGCCGGAAAGCTTCCCCATTCGCATCACGGTGGAGTTGGAGTACCAGGGCAAGCCGGTTGTTCTGACCCGCATCAATCGTTGCGTACCTTACTTTCAGCGAAACGGCATGGAAAATTCTGGCAGCTATTTTTTCGTCAACAAGATCGGCGGCATGGGAACCGTACTGCCCGACGGCAGCGCCGTGTTTATGCGCCAGCCTAATGCATGCAAGTTCATCTCATTGGACGAACGGAAGACCAAACAAATCAAATACGGCTATGACGTTCTGCAACCCCTTCCGAGTTTTGTTCCAGCTATTTCATGGGCGCCGGATGCCAAAGACCTGAGCCACTTCGAACAATATTTTCTGAAGGAAGCGGTTAGCGAACCCGGCTCGCGCATCATCTACAAGGGAACCAAGGTCGAGCGGCTTCAGCCAAGCGACATCGAGGCCGAGAATGATGGATTCTCATGGTACACGCATCCCAGTGAGCTTTTCGAAAAGCCATATGAGAGCGGCAAGACGAAATCATTTTTTGCGTATTTTCTGGTGTCGATCCCGGAAGAAGAGCTCAAGGCCTATCCGGAAGTCACGTCGTACATCAATGAACATGTGTCTCCTGCAGATGGCGGCATTCTTCCGGATGAATTTAGGTATAAGCTGAAAGCATTGATGTTTCAGTACCGCAACAAGAATTTTTTTCTCGGCACATCCTGAAGCAGGTGCAGCTACAACGCCCCACGGGGGGGGGGGGATGACCCTTTCATCGGGATGCCGAGAGACGGCGATTATGGAGGGGAGTCAGTTCGGAAAATCTGGATTCAGGATATCGATAAAATCATTCCCTTAATTGTCGATAATGGCCGGCTGATTGTGAAGAAAACCGACGGCGTCTTATACCGCTACGTTTCGCAAGAAATACTTATTGACAACGCCAAGATTGATTACGCGATCGAGGGCATAAAGCATGATCGCATTCGATTGTGGGATGCCGTGATTGTTCTGCACGGTAAGCCATACTTCTTTATGTCGCACACAATGCGTACGTGCACACCAGGCGTAACCTGCAAGATGAAGATGAGGTAGAACCATGCTGACTGCTGCCGAATACGCCGCTTTCGCAAGCGATGCCTACCGCGCAGAAGGCGGTCAGCGGGGTCAGGTCTTGAATTATGAATTGAAAGAGATCAAGCAGCGTTTGTTCGCTGAACTGCCACTCAAGCTACTGCAACCGGGCAAGGACGGTAAGCCTGTGTCGGGCGAAGGGGGAATTGGGGTATATCCATGGTGTCAGAGACGATTTCTCAAATTCCCCCCCAATTTCTAACCCGCCAGGATGGCCAGTTTGGCGGCCAGCTCATCCTTGTCTCCGCTCATAATCAGGGTCTTCAAGCGGCTGGTGGCCCCGATATCCAGGTCGATCGAGGATTTGGAAATTTTCAGCCGCTTGGCGAGAAAGGCGATCAGCGCCGCATTGGCCTTGCCGTCTTCGGGTGGGGCCGTGATGGCGATCTTCAGTCGCCAGCGCCCGTCGCCATCCTCCATCACGCCTTCGATGCGCTCGGACCTGGCCTTGGGCGTCAGGCGCACGTAAAGGCGCAAGCCGTCGGGAAGGGGATCACAAAAGACGGGAAACAAGTCGGCCAAGCATACCCTGGAAGAACCACAGGCCAAGGATCAGCACCATGGGCGACAGATCGACGCCGCCCAAATCGGGCAGGATGCGCCGGATGGGGGCCAGGGCCGGTTCGGTGATGCGGTTCAGAAAACGCTGCACCGTGGCGACGAACTGGTTGTAGCTGTTGACCACGCCGAAGGCGACCAGCCAGCTTAGGATCACAACGCCGATCAGCGCGTAGATATACAGTTCGATCAGGATATTGATCAGACCGACCAACGGTATCAGCACGACATCCATGAACTTTTCCCCAGGTCGAAGTTGAGCGACCATAGCCAAGGCGGGCGCTCCATGCAAGATGGAGGCGCCGCCCGGCACATAATCTTAACGGTGTTTGAAGTCGGCGGCGCGCTTTTCCGCGAATGCCGCCATGCCTTCCTTCTGATCTTGCGTGGCGAACAGGGAATGGAACATGCGGCGCTCGAAACGAACGCCCTCGGAAAGCGTGGTCTCAAGCGCCCGGTTGACACTTTCCTTGGCCATCATGGCCGAAGGCAGCGACATCGAAGCGATGCGCTCGGCCACCTTCATGGTCTCTTCCAGCAGGTCCGCCAGCGGAATGACGCGGCTGACCAAGCCAGCGCGCTCCGCTTCGGCGGCGTCCATGTTGCGGCCCGTCAGCACCATTTCCATCGCCTTCGACTTGCCCACCAGACGCGTCAGGCGTTGGGTGCCGCCGGCTCCGGGAATGATGCCGAGCGCGATTTCCGGCTGCCCGAACTTGGCGTTGTCGGCGGCCAGAATGAAATCGCACATCATGGCCAGTTCGCAACCGCCGCCCAGCGCATAGCCCGCCACGGCGGCGATCACCGGTTTGCGGCAGCGGGTGACGCGCTCCCAATCCTTGGTGATGAAATCTTCGAGATACACGTCCATATACTGCTTGGGCGCCATTTCCTTGATGTCGGCCCCGGCGGCAAAGGCCTTTTCGCTGCCCGTCAGCACGATGCAGCCGACTTCCGGGTCGGCTTCGAAGCCGTCGATCGCCTTGGACAGTTCGATCATCAAGGCGCTGGACAGCGCGTTCATCGCCTTGGGGCGGTTCAGCGTGATCAGGCCGACGCGGCCCTTGGTATCGACGATGATGTTTTCATAGCTCATGAAGTTTCTCCTGGTGGATTTTATTTGGATTTAATGGGCGTCAGTTCGAAGCGGGCTTCGGAACCGCCCGCCGGAAGCGATTTCACGATCAAACGCAGCTCTTCCTTCTCGCGCCAGAAGCGGCCCTGGCCCTTGGGGGTCCATCCCAGTTCGGGCAGGGTCTCGCCGTAGAAGCGACGGATGTCGTCTTGCGAAACCTGGCCCTTGGCGGCGAATTGGGCGATGCGTCCTTCCGGCGTTTCGAACACCAGGGCCGCCTGCGCGTCTTCGCTCAGGCCTTGCATCAAGGGCAGATCGCTGATGCCGGACAAAAAACCGCCTTCGGCCAGCGCCTGGGCGCTGAGGATGAGAAGCAGGGCGGGAGCGGCAAGCCATTTCATGCCCTGTTTCTACCTTACCGTTGACAGCGCTGGCAATAGAAGCTGCTGCGGCCCGCCTGCAGGATGCGCAGGATGCTTGCCTTGTCCTTGCAGCGGGGGCAGGGATGTCCTTCCTTTCCGTAAACAGCAAAATGATGCTGGAAATAGCCCAATTCGCCGTCCGGCCGCACATGATCGCGCAGGGTCGAACCGCCGCTGGCGATGGCCTCTTCCAGAACCTTGCGCAGGGCCTGCAGCAGAAGTTCGCATTCTCGCTCCTTCAGGCCGTTGCAAGGCCGGTTGGGCGCGATTTTGGCGCGAAACAGCGCTTCCGAAGCGTAAATATTGCCGATCCCGGCGATCAGCGCCTGATCCATCAAGGCGGGCTTGATCGGTCCTTTCTTGCGGATTAGGCGCTGCATGAAAAGCCGGGCGTCCAAATCCGGGTCGAACGGCTCGGGGCCAAGCCCCGCCAACAGCGGATGCTGCTCTTGGCTTTCGGCGTCGAACAGATCGACGCAGCCGAACCTTCTGGGGTCCTCCAGGCAGGCCCAGGCGCCATCTTGCATCAGCAAGACGAAATGGGCGTGCTTGCCGGTGGGCGCGGCGCCCTGTCCCAGAAGAATGCGCCCCGACATGCCAAGATGAACCAGCAGCACAAGCTGGTTGGAAAGATGCATGAGAACATATTTGGCGCGCCTGCCGATATGAAGGACGCGCAGCCCCTTCAGTTTGGACGCCAAGCCCTTTGGAAAGGGCAGGCGCAAATCGGGCCTGCGCACAAGAGCCTTCTCGATCGTCTTGCCTTCAAGAATCTTGGCTAGGCCGCGGGCAACCGTCTCGACTTCCGGCAGTTCAGGCATCGGCTTCCTTGGGCAAGGCGGGCAGCGTGAAGATGAAACGCGAGCCTTGTCCGGCTTCGCTTTCCACCCAGATGCGCCCGCCATGACGTTCGACGATGCGCCGACATACGGCCAGTCCGATGCCGAAGCCTTCATATTGCGTTCTGGAATGCAGGCGCTGGAACACCTTGAACAGACGATCCGCATTCTCGGGCGCGATGCCGATGCCGTTGTCGGCCACCGTGATCGCCCAGTGATCGTCTTGGCGCGCCGACGAGATGGTCACTTTCGCCGCCTCGTCGGGCTTTCGGTATTTCAGCGCGTTGCCGATCAGGTTTTGCATCAGGCGCATCAATTGACCCGGATCGCCATTGACCACGGGCAGGCTTTGCACATCGACCGTGCCGCCACATTCGCTGATCGCCAGGGCCAAATTGACCAGGGCGTCCTGCGCGGCCTGGGTCAGATCGACGGGGCGGAAACTTTCGCCCTTGCGGTTGACGCGGGAATATTCAAGCAGGCCTTGAATCATGCCGCTCATCCGCTTGGCGCCATCGACGGCAAAGTCGATGAATTCCAGCCCGTCCTTGTCCAGCACCTGTTTGTAGCGCCGCTCCACCAGCGCCAGATAGCTGGAAACCATGCGCAAAGGTTCCTGAAGATCGTGCGAGATGGCGTAGGAAAACTGCTCAAGCTCGGCATTCGAGCGCTTCAATTCGTCCTCGATCTGCTTTTGCGACGTGATGTCGATCACGATGCTGATGACCGCCGACCCCAATTTTTCAAGGCCTTGATGCGCCGTGCGATAGACGACGGCCCTTCGTTCGGCTCCTTGTCGATCCGCCCAGGCGGTTTCGAATTGAATTTGTCCGCCCGCTTCCAGCAAGTCTTCGAAGCGCTGCCGGTACTTTTCGACGACGTTGGCGGGCAGAATGTCCTGGCAGGTTCTGCCCAGAACCTCGGTGACCGAATAGCCGGTCCAACGCAAAAAGGCGTTGTTGCATTGGATGAAAACGCCATTGGTGTCGCTGGTCGCGATGGGAACCGGAATGGCGTTGAGCAAGGTCTGCTGGTACTGAAGCTGGGCGGTGACGATGGCGCGGCTTTCGCGCAGACGCCTGATGGCGTGCTCGCGTCTTGCCAGTGAGCCTGCGATGCGCTGGCTTGCCAGAAAGGTGGCTGATGTCACGGCCAGCGACAGAAAAAGGGCCAGGGCAAGGTAGGTGTACCAGCCGCTCAGGACTTTGCTTTTAAGCAGTGTCACGCCGATGGTCAGCGGATAGCCCGGCAGATTGCGAAAGGCAACCAACCTCTCCTGCCGGTCAATGGGCGAAAGCGCTGTCCAATGCATCAATTCCGGATAGCCGTTTTCCCGTCCCTGGAAGGATGGAAGCATTGAGCCGACGGCGCCTTCCACCTCGGGCTGGCGCATCAGAACGCGCCCCTTCAAATCCGTCATGACCACCGAGGCGCCGGGCGTATCCAGAATGGCCTGATATTCATGCGCCAGACTGACCAGATCGATCGTGACGACGACCGAGCCGTCGAAGGTTCCGTCTGGCTTCTTGATGCCGTGGCTAAGGCTTATAAACCACTTCGTGGGCGAGAGCCGGGACCTCATCGGGCCATCGACGAATCGTTCGACCTCGGGATTGTCGCGATGTTTCGTGAAATAGGGGCGGTCGGAAACTTCGGGCCGCCAGTCACCGCCGGTCCAGGCGGTGATTTCGCCCTGCGCGTTCAGACGGAAAATGTTCAAAATGGCCGACTGTTGCGCCCGCTTGTAGAGCATGATCCGCTCAATCTCGCTTTGGCCGAGCTTCAAGGGATAGTCTCTGAATTCCAGCGCCGTGCGGTCGATTTCGCCCAGAATTCTTCCGGTATGGGTCATGAAGACGGCGATCAAGCCCTCGGCCGTGGCCCGCCCCCTCTCCAACATCGACTGGTAAAGGCCCATCAGCCAAGCGCCCAGCAAGATATTGAAGGCCAGCGCGAACAGCACTCCCGTCAGCAACGCCAAACGACGGGCTGGAATGTGCGGTGACGCATCTTTGGACATGAGAGGTTTCATGTGGCTCTAACCTAACGTGCCCCCGTTATAGGCATTTCTCAAGAGGCGGGCAAATCGTTGGCTATTTCAATGCCATTTTTCAGTCATATGCGCTTTGGCGGCTGGCTTGTCAGGAATATGACACAGGTTGTTTAGGTGAATCTTTTAAAATCAATGGACTGTCTGTAGCAGGGGCCTTGCGTTGTCGCAGCTGTTAAGCAGCTCATGCAAGAAAATGCTTTTCCCTCCTACCGGCTTTTGTGCGGTTTATGGGGCCGATTTTGTCAAGAAAAACCCGGCATGGAAAAGCTCCATGCCGGGCGTAATAAATCTGAAAATGATCAGCGATTGGTGCCTGGAGGACCAGACGGGCCGGGTGCGCCCGGCGCTCCGGGTGAACCTGGCGAACCCGGTGAACCTGGCGAACCTGTTTTGCCGACAGCGCCTGCTGCGCCAGTGGCTCCGCCGACTCCGGTTTCACCCGTTGCGCCAGTCTTGCCGCCTGCTCCCGCTGCGCCAGTCGCCCCTGATGTGCCGGTCGCACCTGTCGCGCCGACATTTCCGGTCTTGCCGCCCGCTCCAGCGGCGCCGGTCGCACCTGATGTGCCAGTCGCACCTGTCGCGCCGACATTTCCGGTCTTGCCGCCCGCTCCCGCTGCGCCGGTCGCACCTGTCGCGCCGACATTTCCAGCTTTGCCACCTGCTCCCACCGCGCCGGTCGCACCTGTTGCTCCAGTCGCTCCGCTAGCTCCTGCAGCGCCTGCCGCACCCGCAGCACCATCGGCGCCTGCCGCGCCTGTGGCGCCTGACGCGCCCGTGGCGCCGGTTGCGCCCGCGCTGCCAGTTGAACCTGAACCGCCTGTACCGCCCGTACCACCGGCCCCACCAGATCCCTTGCCGGCTGTGCCGGCAGAACCAGCGCCGCCCGTGCCTCCGGTGCCGCCCGTGGCCTGTGCTATCGCGTGGCTTGATTCAATAAGAACGGGAGTAATGTACATTGCCGCCAGCATCAGGCCGATGCGGAACATCCGCCGCCTGCGTCCGGCTTCGGCGCTTGCAAGGCGTACGTCGCTTGTTTGGAAAGTGTTCATTGGATGCTCCTGTAATCGTTGTTGAAACATTTCAGATTGCCATAAGGAATCAACTTACTTCCAATAGCTTGGCACCTCGAAATAGCCGTCTATCTTGCGGCCAGTTTCCGGCGTCCACTCGAACTTCATGTTGATGTCGTAGTTCGGGGCGCTCTCAAGTTTCTTCTTGTCCAAATTGACGACATAGCCTTCCTTGTCGGCGTCGCATTTCAAGATGGCCCAAGGCAGGGGGTGGCGTCGCTCGCCGAATCCCAAAAAAGTCGCCACACGACAGTAGGACGTAGATCGCCCTGCCGCTGACCTTGTCAATCATGATGCCGTCGATTTCGCCTATGCGCTTGCCCAAGAAATTATAGACATCAGTTCCACTGACTCTTTCTGCGGCGATAAGTGTTCCTGTGGTAACGGAAGTCTCGTCGCTCACGCTATACGCCTCATGCGCTGGACAGCAAGCCGAATGGCAGACCTTGAAGCTAGGCAGTAAAGCCTGAGCGGAGTAAGGCACGGATATTACCTAGTAGCCTCTTCGACCCAAGATGTGCCCGAGCGCATAGGCTTCCCTCACAAATCCTGGGTCAATAAATATGGAACTAAGTAATTTCCGATCCCCCATGCCTTCACCTCCGGCCTGATTCGGTTCTCGTTGCCCATGACCAATCTCCAGCTTGAGTACATTCCGAACCTATCGCCAAAGGCTGAAGCAATTAACAATTATGAAGACAGCTAGTACAGGGATTCGAACTGTAGACCCAGTCCGATTCCAGGTGTGGCGCAAGGCAGAGAGAAGGTAGGGGTTTATGACGCTAAATCAAATTATGCGCCGGGGAAGATGCGCTGATTTCCCCAGGAGGGACATTGAAGCGTTGTCGAAGCTACGCAAGCCAATGCCCAACACAAGTTCTGTGGCAAATTTGCTTTCGCGCTTGTCACTGTCGCTTCTTGCGCTTGCGGCTTTCTTAGCTTGGACCGCGCCAGCGATCGCACAACAAGCAGCCATCGGCGCCGGCGTTACGGCGCTGAACGCCTTAGGCATCACCAGCGGCGTTTCAATGACGGCTGGCGCTGGCACAGGCACCTTGACGGTCGGCAACGAGAATGTCTTTACGAACAATAACGGCGGCGACTACACCAATCCGGCAATTGTCAGCGATGCCAATGCCACGCATATCGTTACATTCAACGGCACGTCGAACGTCTATGGCCGAGTTGGCGCTGCTGCTGGCCCCATTTTTCTAAACATCAATGCGGGCGCCAACGGTTCGACGGTTAACTTCCTGGGTGGCGTCTATACGACAAATTTCTTCGTCACCGGCACGGGCACCGTAAACTTCCAAAGCGCTGGCACCAACACCTCGCCAGGTGGAATTACGTTTCAGGCTGATGGCACGATTGGGTTGGATCCCAATACCTCGCTTACCGGGGCAATCACGACGAACACCAACAACACGGGCACGCTGATTCTTGGCAGCGGCTCGACCTTGACTGGCGCGGTCGGCGCTGGCGCGGCTGCTCTTAAGAACATTACCGTTACCGGAGGCAGCAATACGGCAGGCGTTCTTGGCACGATCACGGGCGCGGTGAACGCCTATACATTTACGCTTGGCACCAATACCCTGAACGTTACCGGCGCCCTGACGCTTGCCGACAGCACGACGAACGGCGTGATCAACACGACACTGGCCAGCTCAACCGTCTACGGTAATATCCGTCCGACAGGCGCTACGAACCTTGGCGCGTCACTGACGATCAACGTAACTGTTCCCACCTCTGCAACATTCCCCGTCGGCACAATATTTAACGTGGTGCAAACACGGTCAGGAACTGCCCAGAGCGGCACGGATGGGTCCGTCGTCACGGTAACGGTCGTTGGCGGCACAAATCCTCTGTACACCTTCGAACCCATACCTGCGGCAGGAACGGCGATTGGCTTGGTCGCATTCAAAGTTACAGGAACGCCGTTGACGGCATCTGTAACGCCGCCTGCCGGAGTTGTCCTTCCCGCTACGCAGGTTATCGCGGCCGCAGCAGCGACCGCCCTAGACAACGCAACGGCGACCGCAGACATTTTGACCGTTCAGGCGGCCATCAATGCCATGACGGATGCGACTGCGATCGTGGATGCCGAGGCGCAGCTTGCGCCATCGGCCCCTGCCGTAGCAACGCCGCTCCTAACGTTTAAAGCCTCTCAGCAGTTTCAGAATCTTTGGCTGTCGCGGCTTGATGAAATCATGTGCAGCCAGGTTAGCCAGAAGCTAAGCGACGAGCAAAAGGCGCTTTGCGCCCAGAACGCCAACAAAAGCGGCTGGTGGATAAAGGGCTTTGGCGTGTTTGCATCGCAGGAAGAAAGCAAATCATTCGTGGGGTATAATTCAAGAACTCTAGGAACCATGCTTGCTTACGACATGCCGCTGAACAAATACACGCGAGTCGGCCTGGGCGCAGGATATGCTCAGACCGGAATCGACGGGGACAGGTATGACGCTCGCGTAGATTTCAATACCTACCAGGGAACGGCCTATATTGCCTATGAGCCGGCTTCGTTCTTCGTCGACGCCAGCGCCTCGTTCGGTTGGAGCGACTATACCGGCGAACGGCATATCGCCTTTCCCGGGGTGAACCGAGTTGCGGAATCTGAATATAGCGGGCAAAACTACACGGGCTTCGTCACGTCGGGCTATCACTTCTTCGGCCCTCGCGGCTTTACGATGACGCCGCTTGCGTCCTTGCAGTACACGCATATGGATATCAGCGGTTACAAGGAAACAGGCGCGGGCGACGTAAGTCTTGATGTAAAGCACCAGAGGTACAACTTCCTCGAGTCAGGTCTTGGCGCCAAGCTGGCGCGCCCCATTGCCGTGGGCAGCAAAGCCTTTGTGCCCGAGATACATGGCAGATGGTATTATGAGATCCTAAATCCGTCGCTTAAGAGCGAGGCGGAGTACACAGGCGGTTCACCGCACTTCTCAACACCAGGCTTTAGCCCAGAAAGAAACTTGTACAATGTCGGCGGTGGGCTTACGCTTCTGTCATGCGCCTGCACCGACAAAATATGGTCGCTTGAGGCCGTCTATGATTATGAGTGGGCAGCCAGCAATTATTCTGCCCACGAAGGCATGCTGAGGTATTCAGGGAGATTCTAAAATCGAATCTGAGAGACTTTGAGTTCGCAGGTAACAGCGGCACGCCAAATTACACCCCGTGGCATGAACCTTGACTGGAAACAATAGCATGAAGATGACGATAATAGCCGCAACCGCAGCCCTGTCGCTGGCGGCGCCAGCCGTTATGGCCGCTGATCCTTCCTCTGCCGCAAAGCCGCAGCAATTCGAGAAATGGGAAGTCACATGCGAGAAGCATGCTGTCGCCAAGGTTGAGCGCTGTATCGTCACGCAGGTCCAAACCCTGAAAGCGGGCGGACCCAAGTTGATCCAGGTGACGATCGGAAGGCTCGGGCCGCAAGGAGAGCCAGTCATAGTGACGGCTTTGCCGCTTGGCATTTTCATCCCTGGGGGCGCCACGTTGAAGATCGAAGGCATGGCGCCAATCCCCTTAACGATAACGCAGTGCACGGCGGTTGGCTGCATGGCGCAGGCGCAGCTTTCCGACCAGACGTTGGCCACCATGTCTGAAGCCAAGCGCATGGTCGTGAGCGTGCAGCCGGTAGGCGCTGTCCAACCGCTTGACATCAATTTGCAAACCGAAGGCATGAAGGCCGCCCTGGCAAAACTTAAGTAGTTTTCTCCGTCTAATAATAATCGCGAATTGATCTGCCAACCGGCGCTGTCCGCACGCCGTAACCGTCGTGGCAGTTCGATGTCGTCCACGCGACATCTTTCGAAATTGCCGACAAGTCCGGCCCATTGGCGTATTCGCAACCTTCCAGGCTGCCTTTCCGCGAGAACCTTGTAGTCGTTCCCACTCGCGCCGCATATTCCCGCTCGGCTTCCGTCAAAAGGCGATATGGGCCATCGCCTCCGACCGGGAGCGATTTCGCCCCGCGCAGCTTCGCATTCAGACGTCGGATGAACTCCTGCGCATCGTCCCTGCTCACTTTCTCAACCGGATTGCGTGGGTCTTTATGTTCGCTCGGATTGTTCCCCATGATCAAGCCAATCGCAGTCAGCATAATTTCACAGCGTCCTGGCAAGACGAAATCCTCCACTGTCGTATGGATTTGCTGCGCGGGTGGCGGAGCGGAGGAACGACGGATAAGCATCGTAGGAGCCGCCCCGGACGACGTGAGCGCAGGAATCTTTCCCGGACGCGGCGCTGCCATCTGTCGGCGCGCCATTATAGTTTTCGGCAAAACAGTCCTGCACCCATTCCTCCACATTCCCGTGCATATCATGCAGGCCAAAGGGGTTGGCGCGAAAGCTGCCAACCGGCGCTGTCCGCACGCCGTAACCATCGTGGCAGTTCGATGTCATCCACCCCATATCTTCTTTCGAATTTACCGACAAGTCCGGCCCATTGGCGTATTCGCAACCTTCCAGGCTGTCTCCCCACGAGAACCTTGTGGTCGTTCCCGCTCGCGCCGCATATTCCCACTCGGCTTCCGTCAAAAGGCGATATGGGCCATCGCCTCCGGCCGGGACCGGTTTCACCCCGCGCAGCTTCGCATTCAGGCGTCGGATGAACTCCTGCGCATCTTTCCAGCTCACATGCTCAACCGGATTGCGTGGGTCTTTATGTTCGCTCGGATTGTTCCCCATGATCGATTGCCACTCGGCTTGCGTCACCTCATATTTCCCGACCGCAAACGAATATCCGATCATGACGCGATGCTTGGGCGATTCCGGACCAGCCCTTCCCGGAAAAAATGTTTCGTCTAGGCTGTCCACCCATTTCTGCTCCGCTGCGTCGGAACCCATCTCGAAATTTCCTGGCGGGATCACCACCATTTCCGGACAGTCTGGACAGTCGCGGAACGTAGACCCAGGGGCCATTTCTTTCGGCAATGATCCGATTGGGCCGCTTTTGGCGATGGCCGCGCCACCGCCATCGCATTTTGCCTCGATTTCAGCCTTTGAGTAGCCGGCCTTCGCCAGCAACAAAGAATCATCGAGCGAGCAAGCCGCCTGCGCAGGGAGCGTCGTGAACCAAAGCCCCATGATCAAGCCAATCGCAGTCAGAAGTCGCATAGTCCCCCCTGATAATTGTCCACCGCGCCCTTTTCCGAGGCTTGCGGTGAACGTTAAGCCATCATGGTCGCGCCATTCGTTCCAGTTTGGCGATTGCGGCCAGAATGGCGCCCCGATTCCTGTGATCCTTCATCCATCGCGGCATTCGGCTGATGGCGGCCTTATTTTGCCAAATCACAGGACCTTTGGGAGTGCGGCGATCTGGACGGCGTTCGCGAAGGCTGGCGGCAATAAAGCCCTTCAGATACGAAAGATGCTCTAAATTATAGGCCCACAGCGTATCTCCGCAACACGGTGTTCTCAACCACAGCTCGACGGATTTCCATGCCGTCAGCGACCAGGAAATCCGCGAGGCTGAAAAATCAACGCCAGGAATTCCGTTGGCGATGGCGGGATCGCCTTCGGGGTTGGGAACGCAACCCATGCTCCGGCAGTGTCCACACATCAAGCAGGCAAGCCGAACCTCTCCGTCCCGATAGACAAGTTCAGTTCGCTTGCCGCACTGCGGGCAGGCAACCAACTGGCTATGAAGAAATTCATCAAGACGGCGGCCATCGGATAGAAAGCGGCTCATCCTCTGCCCTTCTGGTCTGGTGAAATTGAACAAAAGACTTTTATCTATAATCTCACTCTATCACGCGCGCATGCGGGGCCGAAAGACGACGAACGCCTGGGCGGCGGCGAGACGCCCCTGGCTATTGCCCTGACCGATCCCGCAAAAAGCCGTCGGCAAGCGCGTCTCGCAGGTTATATGAGTTGGCGGTCTAGATTTCCGTCATCCGCCTCGTGACGGCTTGTTTGTCGGGAACATGACATCGCCGCCCTGGATAAATTGTTTTAAAACAATCTTTTGACCATGGCAGGCACTTTGCATCACCCCTTTCGAAACAATCGAGAGGTGATGAACTCATGGACGAAAATGCAGCGCTGAAGGATGAAATACGCAAATTGTCGGCACGGGCCGTCGCAGCCAAAATGGAGTTGCACGACCTGTCCGAGGAACTGCCGTTAGGCTGGGAACGCATTCTGGAGGTAGCCGAAAAGACCCGCGCAGCCTATGCCGCCCTAGCCGAAGCCAGGGCAAAAGTGAAATAGGCGCTGGCGCAAGGCCGCCACGAAGTTGAAGCAACCCGTTCGGCCCTTGGCACCTTAACCATAGCCCGGGGCGCGAAGCCAAGCCCCTCATCGCCGGGACAGTCTGTCGGCGGCTTTAATCGTACTTCTTTTCGCCTTTACGTTGCATTTCCCACACTATAGTCTTCACGTGCATTTGTGTAATGGGGGGCACTATGAACCGTCGCAAACTAGCCATGTTTGGGGTGGCTGCGGCCATTTCTTTCGTTATTGGTTATTTCATTTTAAAGCCTCACGAAAATTCCCTGGAAAGCACGCCTTCCCCCGCTCCTCAGGAAACCGCGCAGACGACCGGTTCCGAAGCTCCTTCCACGCCAAGTGAATCCCGCTCGGATACGACTGCAACACGTCCAGAAATGGCCTTTGACCGTCTGGCCTTGGTGACCTCCGGCAATCAGCCGGAAGCCTGCCTTTCCTTCACCCAGGAATTGTCCGACAAGCCGGAGATCAAGTACGCCGACTACCTGAAATTCCAGCCTGCGGCCCAGCCCTCGTTCAAGGTTGACGGTAAGAAGCTGTGTCTGGGCGGAATGTCCTTCGGGCGCGACTATCGGGTCACGATCGCTCCCGGCCTTCCCTCCAATTGGGGCGACAAGACCGCGAAGCAGGAGACGGTTTCGATCAGCTTTGGCGATTTGACGCCCATGGTCGCCTTCAACGGCGGCGGTTGGATATTGCCGCATATCGGTTCGGCTGGCGTGGCGGTCGAAACGGTCAATGTCGAGCGCGTGAATGTCCAGGTGATTCGCGTCAACGACCGCTCGCTTCCCTATGAACTCAAGAACCATTGGAATTCGAACAAGCTATATAGTTACGCCGTCGAGTCCCTCTCGAATCAGAGTGGCCGGGTCGTTTGGTCGGGCGATATGCAGGTGGAAAGAAGGCCCAACGAGCGCGTCACGACCGCCTTTCCGCTTTCAGAAGTCTTGAAAGAAAGAAAGCCCGGCGCCTATGTGCTGGTGGCCGAGAACGCCAACCAGAACGCCCGGTCGAACAACGATTATTGGTCGGGCAAGGCAGCGCAGTGGGTCATCGATACCGATGTAGCGCTCACCGCCCTGTCGGGCGCCGACGGTTTGCATGTGATGGCGCGTTCGCTTGCCAACGCCAAGCCGATGCAGGGGATTCGCCTCGCCTTAATCGCCGCCGACAAGGAAGAACTGGCAACGGTGACGACCGACGGGCAGGGACATGGCGTTTTCCCGTCCGGTTTGCTGAAAGGAAAAGGAGGGGCACGACCCAGTCTGGTGATGGCTTACGGTCAGTCGGGTGATTTTGCCATGCTCGATTTGAACCGCCCTGCCTTCGATCTGTCCGATCGTGGCGTTTCTGGGCGCGCCATGCCGGGACCGTTTGATGTCTTTCTGTATTCCGATCGCGGAATCTACCGCCCCGGCGAGACCGTGCATCTGATGTCCTTGCTGCGCGACCAGCAGGCAAAATCCGTCGAGAATATTCCTTTGGTGCTGGCGCTGGTCAAGCCCAATGGCGCCGAGTTCCGCCGCTGGACGCTGGAACCCAAGGCGGAAGGCGGTTTCGTACTCGATTTCGATTTTCCCGCCACAGCGTCTCGCGGGCTGTGGAGCGTTCAGGCCTATGTCGATCCGACGTTGCCGCCCCTGAACCGCCTTGAATTCGACGTTCAGGACTTCGTACCGCAAAAGATGAAGGTGACGGCGAAATCGCCTCTGAAATTCATCGATAAGGACAAGCCGATCGAGGTCAATATCGATGGATTGTTCCTTTATGGAGCACCTGCCGCCGGGGTTAAGGGCGAAGCGGAACTGATCGTTCAGGCAGATCCGCAGCCGTTCCCCGAAGCCAAGGGTTATCTGTTCGGCCTTGCCGACGATCCGTTCAAGGAAAAAAGCTTCGACTTCAAACTGGACGAGACGGATGCGAAGGGGGCAACCAAGCTGTCGGTGCTTTTGCCCGAAATGCCGAAGACAACGCTGCCCCTGAAGGCCAGGATCGAAGCCGCCTTGTTCGAGCCGGGCGGGCGTGTCGTCAAGGATCGTGTGAATCTGCCTATTCGCTTGGCGCCGGTCCTGGTCGGCATGAAGCCCTTGTTCAAAGATGGGCGCGTGCGCGAGGGCAGCGACGCCATTTTTGAAATTCAGGCTTTCGACGCGGAGGGCAAGCCCATGTCCCGAAAGCGCCTGGAATACAGCTTGATCCGCGAGGTGACGGACTATGACTGGGTCAATCGCGATGGGCGCTGGCAATATTTTGCCAACAAACGCGACGTGAAGGCGGATGCAGGCAGCCTTGCCCTTGAGGGCGGACGGCTTGGGCAGATCAAGTTGCGTCCAAGCTGGGGGCGCTACCGCCTGACCGTCAAGGATAGCGAATCTGAATCGACGGTCTCAACCCGCTTCTGGTCGGGCTGGGCGCCCTCGGAAGCTGGCAACGAAACGCCGGACAAGGTTGAAGTGTCGTCCGATAAGGAGGCTTATCGCCCTGGAGACACGGCGCGCCTTCGCATCATGCCGCCCTTCGAAGGTGAAGTGTCGGTGGCGGTGGCCACGGACCGCATCCACGACTTGAAGACGTTGCATGTCGGCCCGGAAGGGGCGACCGTCGAACTGCCGGTGCGGGCGGAATGGGGGGCGGGGGCGTATTTCCTCGTTTCCTTGTATCGGCCCGTCTACAGCCCCAACAAGCGCGATCCGGTGCGGGCGGTCGGTTTGGCCTATGCCGCCATCGATGTGGCCCCGCGCAAGCTCGGCGTCACTTTCGCCACACCCGAGGTGGTGCGGCCGCGCCAGCAGGTCGAAGTGCCGGTCTCTGTCGAGGGGGCGGCCTCCAGTGAAACCGTTTACTTGACGCTGGCCGCCGTGGACGAAGGCATCTTGCAGCTCACAAGGTTCAAGTCGCCAGACCCCTTGAACCACTATTTCGGCAAAAGGCGCATGGCGCTCGACATGCGCGACGATTACGCCAAGCTGCTCGACGGCAACAAAGCCAAAGCGGGCGCTCTTCGCGAAGGCGGCGACAGCCTGGGCGGCGTCGGGCTTCCCGTGGTGCCAACCAAGACGGTCGCTTTGTTCGCAGGCCCGGTCAAGCTGGATGGTTCTGGCAAGGGGCGCGTCAAGTTCGACGTGCCGGATTTTACCGGACAACTGCGCTTGATGAGCGTCGCTTTCGGCAAGACGAAGTTGGGCCAGGGCGAGAGCAAGCTGATCGTGCGCGATCCGGTGGTGGCCGAAGTGGTGCTGCCGCGTTTTCTGGCGCCCGGCGACAAGGCTCGGGGCACCTTGATGATGCACAATGTCGAGGGCGAGGCCGGGAGCTTTGTCGTAAAACTGAAAAGCGAAGGATCGCTGGAACTGGAGGATGTCAAGGAACTGACGTTCGATTTGCCCAAAGATGGCCGCAAGGTCGAAACCTTCCCGATCAAGGGCGGAACAGATGGAATCGGCAAGCTGTCGCTTTCCCTGTCCGGACCCGGCAAGGCATCTCTGGACCGTTCGTGGCCAATCGCCATCCGAACGCCTTGGCGCCCGATCACGATCGAGGAAGCGGGAGCATTGGCTTCTGGCGAGTCCTTCAATGTCACGACAAAGTCGCTCGATCCGTTCGTGCCGGGAACGGCGAAGTTGAAGGTGAATGTCAGCCAGGGGTTGCGCATCGATCTGCCGGGCTTGATGCAGTCGCTTACGCGCTATCCCTATGGATGCACCGAGCAGACGGTCAGCACGGCCATGCCGCTTCTCTATGTCGATGACGAAAGCCTAATCGCGGAATCCGCAGGCAACGGCGGCAAGGAAGGTGACATGGGGCTTCGCCAGCGCGTTCAAGCGGCGGTTGATCGCATTCTGGATCGCCAGGACGAAGATGGCGGCGTGGGGCTTTGGCAGGCGGGCGATCAGTTGGCCGATCCCTGGATTGGCGTTTACGCCATCGACTTTCTGACGCGCGCCAAGGAACAGGGCTACACCGTCTCCGACCGAGCCATAACGCTGGGCCGCAATTGGCTGGCGCAGGCCGCCAAGGGGAACGTCTCGTTCCGCTCCTATTGGCATGATCAGCGCAAGGGAATTCCCAATGCCAGGGCCTATGCCCATTTCGTTCTGGCTAGGTTGAAGGCCGACGATATCGGGGCATTGCGCTATATGCACGATGTCGAAATGCCGCAGATTTTGTCGCCTCTTGCGCGGGCGCAACTGGGGGCGGCGCTTGCCATTATGGGCGACCGCACGCGCGCCGAAAGCGCCTTCAATGAAGCCGAGAAGGTTCTGAACGGCACGAACGGCTGGGGGGATTACTATGCCTCGCCGCTTCGCAATCTGGCGGGCATGACGGCGGCGGCCTACGAAGCCGGTTCTGCCGAGCGTGGAATGGCGCTTGCCGCCAAGCTGGAAACCGCGATGAAGCCATCGGATCAACTGAATACCCAGGAAAAGCTGTGGCTGGTTTTGGCTGCCCAGTCGGTTTCCAAAAAGGCGGTGCTGAAATTGGCCGTCAATGGGGATGCCGTGCCCGCCGCAAAGCCAGGGCCGAAATCGCTTTCCTTCCCGGATTCGGTTCTCAGGAAAGGTGTGTTGATCGCCAACAAGGACGACAAGCCGGTTTGGCGCTCGGTCGTCACCAATGGCGTGCCCAAGGAAGCGCCTCCCGTGTTGTCGCAAGGCGTCGGCCTGACCAAGAAAGTGCTGAGCCTCAATGGCGAGCCGGTCGCGCTGGAGGAACTGCGCCAGAACGACCGTGTGATTGTCGTTCTGGAAGGCGCTACCGGCAAGGCGGGTTTCCGCCAGCTTGTCCTGGTTGACATGCTTCCGGCGGGGCTTGAGATCGAAGGCCCCGTTCTTGCCAATGCGGATAGCGTTTCTGATGCCTATCCGTGGCTGGGGGCAATGAGCCGGGCCAGAATGCGCGAAGCAAGAGACGACCGTTTCGTAGCTGCCTTCAACGTCAACGAGTCCTCTTCCGACTATAACGAGGACTCGGCTGCCAAGGCATCCGCCGAACGGGCTTCAGCCAGCGCGCTTGGCAAAGGTTGGTTTCGCACCGCCTATATCGCCAGGGCGATCACTCTTGGCTCATTTATCATGCCGGGCGCTGTGGTTGAGGATATGTATCAGCCGCAGACCATGGCGGTCAGCGCATCGCACAGCCTGACGGTGGCGCCGCCGAAATGAGGCCAAGGAAGCCATTTCTTGTTGGCGCGGCGACAGGGGTCCTGCTGCTGCTCGGACTCGATCTGTTTTTTCCGCCGGACATGTCGCGCTATGAAGAGGCATCTCAGGCCGTCACCGACGCGGGTGGGCAATTGCTGCGCGCCTTCACCACGACGGACGGCATGTGGCGTCTGCGCACCGATGTTCAGGATGTCGATCCGCGCTATCTCGATTTGCTCATCGCCTATGAGGACAAACGTTTTTGGCGTCATCCGGGCGTCGATCCCCTTGCGCTCGCGCGAGCGCTCGGCCAGTGGGTTTCCAGCGGCCATGTCGTGTCGGGGGCTTCGACGCTGACCATGCAAGCCGCCCGGCTTCTTGAACCCAGGCAGCGCGGCATTGGGGCCAAGTTCGTGGAAATGCTGCGAGCGCTCCAACTCGAGCGCCGTTATTCAAAGCGCGAAATTCTAGGCATCTATCTAACCCTGGCGCCCTTCATCGGCAATGTGGAGGGGGTTCAGGCGGCGACGCTTTCCCTGTTCGGGAAAAGTCCGAGCCAACTGACGGTGGGCGAGAGCGCTTTGCTGGTCGCTTTGCCGCAATCGCCCGCCGCGCGCCATCCGGTCAACCATCCAGAGGCAGCGCGCGCCGGACGCGGCGAGGTGCTGAAACGCCTAGTCGAGCGAGATCGCCTGGACAGCCAAACGGCTAACGAGGCCGGTGAAGAAGGGTTGCCCACGGCTCGCATGCCTTTTCCCTTTTTGGCGCCGCATCTGGCGCAGGGGTTGATTGAGCGTGACAAAAGCTCTAAGCGACTGGTTTCGATACTTGATGCGAAACTTCAGGCCTCTGCCGAGTCTCTCATCAAGCGCGAGGCGGAATGGTATAACGACCAAGCCAGCATTGCCGCCATTGCCGTGCGCATCAAAGATCGCGCCGTCAGAATGTATGTTGGCGGACATGATTTCTTCGGTCCCCAAGGCCAAGTCGATTTGGCCAAGGCCACGCGTTCCCCAGGCTCCACGCTCAAGCCTTTCATTTACGGCATGGCCTTCGACGAACTTATGGCCATGCCGCAAACGCGCATCCAAGACTTGCCGAAGCGTTTCGGTGACTGGGCACCCAAAAACTTCGACCGCGATTATCATGGCCGCGTGACCGTGCAGGCGGCCCTTCAACAATCACTCAACCTGCCTGCTCTTGCCGTGCTGGAACGCTTGGGTCCAGAGCGCTTTGCCGCCCAATTGCGCACGGCTGGCGCAACGCTGCAATTGCCAGGGGGGCGGACGTCTATCGGTCTTCCTTTGGCGCTGGGCGGCGTCGGCATGACGTTGCGCGATCTGGTCATGCTTTATGCCGCGCTTGGCGACGAAGGAAAGGCCAAGCCGTTGCGCTATCTTGCCGACGCCGCTGATGAGCGCTCTTTCCCGGTCATGAGCCCGGACGCGGCCTGGACGATCCTGGGAATTCTGGGCGACGGACCAAGGCCGGACGGAATCGCCGACACCGGAAGTCTTTCCAGGCGCATTTCCTACAAAACCGGCACCTCCTACGGCTTTCGCGACGCTTGGGCCGTGGGAGTTTCCAACGGTTATGTCGTGGGCGTTTGGGTGGGCCGGGCCGATGGAACGCCGCGCCCTGGCTTCTACGGTCGCCAGGCCGCCGCCCCCATCATGTTCAAGCTATTCGATCAGTTGCCTCAGGAATCGGGGGCGCCCTCGGGTTTGCTTAAGGAAGCATCCTTGCGTTACGAAACGCCTTTGGCATTGGCACGCTTCGAAGACGATGACGACCTGAAGCCGCATATCCTTTATCCCCCCGACAGTTCCCTGATTGAATTGGCGCGCCAGAAATCGGGTGGTTTGGGGGCGTTAACCTTAAGGGCAGAGGGGGGTGCTCTGCCTCTGCGCTGGCTGGTCAACGGAATGCCTATTGCTTCGGATGAAAGATTATCAGAGGCATCCTGGCAGCCCGACGGCGAGGGCTTTGTTCACGTCGTCGTCATCGACGCCAAAGATCGCATCGACACAGCTTCGGTCCGCTTGAAATGAATGCTAGCGTGGATCGTTGGATCTAATCGCCGCTTGCCTGTCAGAAGGGCGATGGCCAAGCGGGCTTCGCTTGCCGTCATGGCATGCCACTCGCTCACCGCATTTTCGGCGACGAGCGGACATGCGTCTCGGCCCTTTCAAGCTCGGCCTCGGAATGCGACAGCATCTTGGATTTCAATTGGTGGTCGGAAGGCGACAGGCTGTATTTTCTGGACGATGACGGCAACCATATGTCGATAGATGCCGCCTATCACGCTGGCGACCTGACAGCTTCCGTGCAAAGCCTGGGGGATGCCCTATCGCTGGCGTTTGCCGATGCAAATGGCACGGCGCAAGGCGTCCTGGCGATTGGCAGGGGGATGCGGTGATGTTCGATTATTCGGGAACGACCTATGTCGCCGTTTCGGATGACAACCCCGGTTATCAATCGACCGGTGATGCCGTGGTGGCCGTGGCATGCGATGTCTCGCCAACCGCCAACGGCAACCTTGATCCCTCGCTGCTCTTTGCCTAAAACCCTTTGAACCGATAGGTCAGGCCGGCCATCACGCCGTGGGCCTCGAACTCGGCCAAGTGAGCCAAGCTGCCGCCAGAGTTGTTGGTCGAGGTCGTCTCGGACGACGATTTCAACTGTCCGAACCTCGTGTAGAGATATTCGCCCCGCAACGACCAGTCATTGCCCAGCGCATACTCGCCGCCGAGTCCGAGGCTCCAACCGGCCACGTATTTTTTATCCGAGCTTTGGGAAAAGCCGTTGAAGGCGTTGTCGGAGAACAAAGTATCCAGCCTCAGCCGCGTCACGGCGGCGCCGCCGGTGACATAACCAAGCCAATTGTCCTGCGCCCAGCCCAACCGGGGACGCAACGTGGCCATCCAATCGGCCTTGACCGACTGCTTGAGGACGAAGCGCGCAGTGGGGACCGTGTCATAGACTTCGCTCGTTGTGTGCTCATCGTCGAGAAAAAGGGTGTTGGCGCTAGCCTCGATCCCAACCAGGACGTTCCCGAACTGCTTGCCGTAACCGCCCAGCAGGGCGCCTGCCGGGCGCTCCTGCACAAGGTTGTTATTGCCTGCTCTGGCCATTTGTTTGGCGTCGGTCGCGTCCAGGTATTTGCTGACACCGACAATCGTCTTTGCGTGAGCCTGAGTATTCGTCCCGCCCAAGAGGCCGCCGACGTAGAAGCCCGACCAGTCGATGGCCGTCTGCGACTGCGCCAACACGGCGCCGCTGCTCAGCCCTACAATGAGACTGGCAACAAGACCAACCACATAAGCTCGCATTTCACTTCTCCATGTCTTGGTGACGCCCCCAATCTCCCGGCGGATGACTACCCGCTCGGCGTCCGCTTGCCTTTATCGCGGCGCCCAGGCGACATGGTTTCTGTTATCATTCTATTACTGGCGATGTGGAGTCCCGTCAACAGCAACATGTGGGCGCGACGGCTAGATGGACAGCAGCGAGGAAATTGGCCGCCGAGCGGGCGCAAGCGATGAAGTTGGACAAACCACAAGAACATGCCTTCGTGGCACTTGCGAACGTCTCTGGGGTCCGCCGGGGCTGACGCGGGTTCGCATGCAGCCGAAAGTCCATTTTTGCCCAGCGGGAGCAAGCTTAGTCTGTCTCCATCCATCAAAATTGGAAAGGAGCCGCCTATGCTCGCTGTCATAATAACAGATTGGAATAAAGCGTCTATTTTGAGGTAATTGGCGGAAGGGGGGAGATTCGAACTCCCGGTACCCTTACGGGTACGCCGCATTTCGAGTGCGGTGCGATCGACCACTCTGCCACCCTTCCGGCTTATGAGCGGGCGCGGACTTTAGCTCAGCTTATCCCTGGCTGCAACCCTCTTACGGGGGAGAAAAACCGATCCGCCCCCCTGCCGGGCTGACCCTGGCAGGGGAGGCGTCGGGGCCTTAGCGTCTGGCGAAGGCGATGTCTTTCAGAACGCCCATTTCCATCTCGGCATGGCTAATTCTGGCGCCAACCAGATCGCCGATGCTGACGAGGCCGATCAACTCGTCGCCTTCGACCACCGGCAGGTGGCGAAAGCGCTTGCTGTTCATCAGGCTGGTCATTTTCTTCACGCTGTCCTTGGGTGAACAGGTGGTTACGGGGCTGCTCATCAGATTGCGCACCGGCATGTCATAGACGCTTTTGCCGTACTGGCTCATGCCGCGCACGATATCGCGCTCGGACAGCATGCCCATGATGCGGCCTTTGGAATCGCAAACCACCACGGCGCCGATGCGCTTGCTGGCCAACAGGGCCGTCGCGTCGCCAACCGAACTTTCAGGGCGCAGCGTAAAAACGTCTTTGCCCTTTGTGCGCAGAATCGCTTCAATGGTCATTATTCACTCCTCCCAGGGTGTCCGAGCCGGTTATCCGGTCTCAATTCGTGGGATCAGCATGCGCCTTTGATGGAAAGAATCAACCGCCCCAGCCGGTCAGGGGCGCGCCTACCCGAACGGGTGCTGTCGGCATTTAAGGATTGATGGTGGAGCCGATGAGATTCGAACTCACGACCTCCGCAGTGCGATTGCGGCGCTCTCCCAACTGAGCTACGGCCCCATGCCCGAAGGCAGGGCGGGATAATGGCTTCGCCCCCCCTGCCTGTCAAGGCCGGGAACGGGCCTTTGGATCGGCTTTTCCTTGAAATCTTTACCTTTGATGATCAAGCTGGGGCAGTTTGGACGGCCAGGGGGACGAGATGAAGCGAGGCGGCAAAAATCTTTTGGCCATTTTGGGCTGCTTGGTGGGCGGATTGGCCCAGGCGGGCGAACCCTATGCCGTCCCCGATACCGGCCAGAGGCAATGCTACGACGACATGGGACGGGTCGGTTGCCCATCGCCCGGTCAAGCGTTTTTCGGACAAGATGCGCAATATCAAGGACCGGCCCCGCAATACCGCAACAATGGCGACGGCACGGTCAGCGATTTGGTTACCGGCTTGATGTGGGAGAAGTCATTTAGCAAGACGGGCTTTGCAGATGCGGCCGCCCAGGCGCAGGCTTCCCGCACCGGCGGTCATGCCGACTGGCGGGTGCCCACCATCAAGGAACTTTATTCGCTGATGAATTTCCAAGGGGCGACGGGCAGCGCCGGGCCTGGAACGCAGGGTGCCCCCGCCGATGCCAAGCCCTATATCGATACGCGTCATTTCAATTTCGAATATCCCAGTCAGGGGCGTTTCATTGATGCGCAATACGTAACCAGCACCGCCTATCTGGGCCTGACCATGGGACGCGACCGCTCTTTCTTCGGCGTCAATTTCGCCGATGGGCGGATCAAGGCCTATCCGCAGAATGGCGGGCCGGGTGGGCGCATTTGGAATGCGCGCTATGTGCGCGGCAATCCGGCCTACGGAAAGAACGATTTCAGGGACAATGGAGACGGCACGATCGCCGATCTCGCCACCGGCCTGACCTGGACCAAATCTGACAGCGGTCGGGGACTGGACTGGGGACAGGCCCTGGCCTATTGCGAATCTCTTTTCCTTGCGGGCCATGACGATTGGCGCCTGCCCAACGCCAAGGAATTGCACAGCATCGTCGATTATACGCGCTCGCCGTCCGCCACCCAGTCGGCGGCGCTTGATCCCATCTTTGACATCACCGCCATCAAGGATGACGACGGCAAACGCGAATGGCCCTATTTCTGGACCTCCACCTCTCATCTTGATGGACGGCGGCCCGGCGACTTCGCGGTCTATATCGCCTTCGGCACGGCGCAAGGCCATCTGGGCGGTGGCGGCATGATGGGCGGCCCGCCGGGCGGCGGAATGGGAGGCGGCCCGCCGGGCGGTGGAATGGGCGGTCCCCCGCCGGGCATGGGCGGCTTTCCGCCGGGAGGCATGATGGGCGGTTCGCAATCTGCCGCCAATCTGAAGCTGACCGATGTGCACGGCGCGGGCGCTCAGCGTTCAAGCCCCAAAAGCGGCGATGAATCGCGTTTGCCCAAGGGGGCCGGGCCGCAGGGCGACGTGCTGCGCATTTTTAATTTCGCCCGCTGTGTGCGGGGATAAGGATGCGCGTCTGGCTGATTGCTGCGGGTCTGGCGGGCGCTTTCGGCGTGGGTTTCGGCGCCTATGCCGCGCACGGATTTCCAGCATCAAGTTATGAATCGGAAATTGCCACCAAGGCCTCGCATTATGCGCTGTGGCATGCGTTGGCTTTGCTGGCCGTTGACAGGCTGGCGGCGGATGGCAAGCGCTGGGCGCATCTGTCGGGCCTGCTGTTTGCGGCGGGAATCTTGCTATTCTCGGGTTCGTTGGCTCTGAAGGCGCTGACCGGAGACCTGGTTTGGCCCTTAATCACACCTGCTGGCGGTTTCGCCTTCATCGGCGGATGGGTGGCGTTGGTGGGCGTGGGGGTTGGGTGGCGGCGGAAGGCTATTTCTTGAAAATGGCGGCGTAACGTTCGGGCATAAAGCCAAGCTCCAGGAGGCCCGGCCCCTCGATGATCGGGCGCTTGATCATGCTGGGCTGTTCCAGCATCAACGCGACGGCCTTGGTTTGGTCGAGATTCAAGCGCTTGTCCTCGGGGAGCTTGCGGAAACTGGTTCCGGCGCGGTTCAAGACCTTCTCCCAGCCCAGCGCTTTGCACCAGTGTTCAAGATTGGCCTTCGTTACGCCCTGTTTTTTGTAGTCGTGGAAGACGTAAGCGACGCCCTGCTCGTTCAGCCAAGCGAAGGCCTTCTTCATGGTGTCGCAGTTCTTGATGCCGTAGATCGCGATGCTCATTCACTTGTCCCCGGAAGGTGGCCAAAGCCCGTCGATCAACCCCAGCAGTTCATCGCGCTCGGCTGTCGTGATGCTGAGGCAAGTGGCGTAGCCGGTGATGCGCTCGACATAGAAATTACGGGTACGGGCGGCGGCCTCATCGTAAGACCAGCGCTCGGGCGGGCGGGCATCGCGGGCGGCCAGCAATTCCTGGGCGTCGCGCTCGATCTCGGCCTTGAATTCTTGGAACCAAGGCGTTTTCGTCAAGCCCAACTTATTCCCATTCAATCGTTCCCGGCGGCTTGCTGGTCACATCAAACGTCACGCGGTTGATGCCCTTGACCTCGTTAATGATGCGGTTGGCGGTGCGGCCCAGGAAATTCATGTCGAAGGGATAGAAATCGGCGGTCATGCCGTCGGTCGAGGTGACGGCGCGCAAGGCCAGGGCGTAATCGTAGCTGCGCGAATCCCCCATCACGCCCACGGTGCGCACCGGCAGCAGCACGGCGAAGGCTTGCCAGATGGCGTCGTACAAGCCCGCATTGCGGATTTCTTCCAGATAGATGGCGTCGGCCCTGCGCAAGATATCCAGCTTGTCGCGCGTGATCTCCTGGCCGGGAATGCGGATGGCGAGGCCAGGGCCGGGGAAGGGGTGGCGGCCCACCATTTCGTCGGGCAGTCCCAATTCGCGGCCCAAGGCGCGCACCTCGTCCTTGAACAATTCGCGCAAGGGTTCAACCAGTTTCATATTCATGCGCGCAGGCAAGCCGCCCACATTATGATGGCTTTTGATGGTCACGCTTGGCCCGCCGATGAAGCTGACCGATTCGATGACGTCCGGGTACAGCGTGCCCTGGGCCAGAAAATCGGCGCCGCCCACTTTCTTGGCCTCTTCCTCGAAGACGTCGATGAACAAGCCGCCGATGGTTTTGCGCTTCTTCTCGGGGTCGGTCATGCCCGCCAACTTCGAGAGGAACAGTTCGGACGCGTCGCGATGCACCAGATTGATGTTGAAGCGGTCACGGAAAACGTTGACCACTTGCTCGGCCTCGCCCATGCGCATGAAGCCGTGATCGACGAAAACGCAAGTCAGTTGGTCGCCGATGGCTTCGTGCAGCAACGCCGCCACGACGGATGAATCGACGCCGCCCGACAACCCGCAAATAACCCGGCCAGCCCCCACCTGCGCCCTGACCTTGGCGATTTCCTGGGCGCGGAAGGCGGCCATCGTCCAATCATTCTTGCAGGCGCAAACCCCGTGCACGAAATTGGCCAGCAGCTTGGCGCCGTGTGGGGTATGCACCACTTCGGGATGGAATTGCACGCCGTAATAACGCTTCTCGTCATTGGCGATGGCGGCGAAAGGGGCGCCTTCCGACGTGCCGACGGAACGAAAGCCGGACGGGATGGCGGTCACGCGGTCGCCATGGCTCATCCATACTTGTTCGCGCCCCCCCATGGCCCAGGCGCCGTGGAACAGCGCGCAGTCGCCGGTGATGTCGACATAGGCGCGTCCGAACTCGCGTTCGTGTCCGGCTTCGACCTTGCCGCCCAACTGATGGCACATCGACTGCTGGCCGTAACAGATGCCCAGGATGGGCAGGCCCGAGTCGTAAACGCATTGGGGCGGCAGCGGCGCATTGGCGTCCAGCACCGAGGAAGGCCCGCCAGACAGGATCAGCCCCTTGGGGCCGAAAGCTTTCAAACTGTCGGCGGTCACCTTGTTGAAGGGGTGGACCTCGCAATAAACGCCTGATTCGCGCACGCGCCTGGCGATCAATTGCGTGACTTGCGAGCCGAAATCGAGGATCAGAATGCGGTCGGTCATGGCATGTTCCCCTTAGGTTTATTCAACTCGTACCAGTTTGGCGGCGAAGAATCCATCCGTGCCATGCTGGGCGGGCGTCAGATGCAGATAGGGCCGTTCGGCCGAGATGGGTTCCAAGGCAAAGTCTTTGGCCTTGGCCAGAAAAGCCTCGATCTGCGCTTCGTTTTCGTCTGGCAGCAGCGAGCAGGTGACGTAAATCAGCTTGCCGCCGGGCTTCACCAGCCGTGCTGCGCGCTCTAAAATCTCGCCCTGCTTGACGGTCAGTTCAGCCAAATCCGTGGGCGTCATTTTCCATTTGGCGTCGGGGTTGCGCCGCCAAGTGCCGGTGCCGGTGCAGGGCGCATCGACCAGCACGCGGTCGAAACTGCCCGCTTGGCGCTTGACCCATTTGGCGCCCGTGGCGTCCAGCACATGGCGCGTGACATTATGCACGCCCGCCCGCTTCAATCGATCCGCCGAGCGCGACAGCCTGCCTTCCGAAACATCGCAGGCGACCAAGCGGCCCTTGTTGTTCATCGTCGAAGCCAGGGCCAGCGTCTTGCCGCCAGCGCCAGCGCAAAAATCGCAGACCGACATGCCGGGTTCGGCGCCCACCAATTGCGCCGCCAGTTGCGAGCCTTCGTCTTGCACTTCGACCAAGCCGTCCTTGAAGGCCTTGCTCGCCATCAGGTTGACGCGTTCGGGAATGCGCAGTCCCCAGGGCGAAAGCTCGGTCGGTTGGGCGATGATTTCTTCCTGGGCCAATGCGTGGATGGCTTCCTCGCGCGTGGCTTTCAGCGCGTTGACGCGCAGATCGAGGCGGGCGGGCAGCAGCAAGGCCCGCATTTCAACGTCAAGGTTTTCACCAAAGCGTGCGCGCAGCTTATCGTCGAGCCATTCGGGATATTCCAAGCGCACCCAATCAGGCATTTCGGCGTTTTCCAGGCGCTGGCGCTCCAGCTCCACCGTCCATTTGCGCTCGTCCGAAGACATGCGGGCCGGACAGAATTTCTCACCGTCGAACAAACCGTTCAACACGTCTTGCTTGGCGTGATCGGCCAGCGTCAGATGGGCCAGCAGGCGGGCGCGGGCCGAGGCCTCTACCCCAATGCGATCAAGCCACCAACCCAGATGGGCGCGCCTGCGCAGCGCGTCGTACAGACGTTCGTGGATCGCCTTGCGGTCCTTGGAGCCGATATAGCGCCTAGCCCTGAACCAATTGGCGATAACGCCATCGGCCGGGCGCGGCGATCCCTCGACCTCTTCCAGAAGCTCGATGGCGGCTTGGATGCGCGCCCCCGGAGTCACGAAATCAGCTCTCGGTCCGGTAGTTCGGCGCTTCCCTGGTGATGGCGACGTCATGGACATGGCTTTCCTTCAGGCCCGCGCCGGTGATGCGCCTGAACACGCGCTTGGTTTGCAGATCGGCAATCGTGCGGCTGCCGGTATAGCCCATGCCCGAGCGAAGACCGCCCACCAGCTGGTGCAGGACGTTGTTGACCGGTCCCTTATAGGCCACGCGGCCTTCGACGCCCTCGGGAACCAGTTTCAGCGCATCGCGCACTTCGGCTTGGAAATAGCGGTCGGCGGAACCTTGGGCCATGGCGCCCAGCGACCCCATGCCGCGATAGCTTTTGTAAGAGCGGCCCTGATAGAGGAACACTTCGCCCGGACTTTCCTCGGTTCCGGCCAGAAGCGATCCGATCATCACGGTGGAAGCGCCAGCCGCGATGGCCTTGACGATGTCGCCCGAGAATTTGATGCCGCCGTCGCCGATCAAGGGCACACCCGCCTTGTTGCAGGCTTCTGCGGTTTCCATGATGGCGGTGAATTGCGGAACGCCGACGCCCGCCACCATACGGGTCGTGCAAATGCTGCCGGGGCCGATGCCCACCTTGACGGCGTCGGCGCCGGCGTCGATCAAGGCCGCAGCACCTTCGGGGGTCGCCACGTTGCCCGCCACCACCTGCACCGAATTCGACAGCTTCTTGATGAAGGAAACGGTGTCCAAAACGCCCTTGGAATGGCCGTGCGCGGTATCGACCACGATCACGTCCACTTCCGCGGCGATCAGCCCGCGCGCGCGTTCCTTGCCCGAATCGCCAACCCCGGTGGCGGCGGCCACGCGCAGACGTCCCTTGTCGTCCTTGCAAGCGTTGGGATGCATCTTGGCCTTCTCGATGTCTTTCACCGTGATCAGCCCGATGCAGCGAAACGCGTCATCGACCACCAGCAGCTTTTCGATGCGGTGCTGGTGCAGCAGGCGCTTGGCTTCTTCTGTCTTCACGTTTTCCTGCACCGTGACCAACTTCTCCTTGGTCATCAGTTCGCTGACCGGCTGATTAGGGGCCGAAGCGAAACGCACGTCGCGGTTGGTCAGAATGCCCACCAGTTTGCCGGAATTGCGCTCGACTACCGGAATGCCCGAGATGCGCCAATCGGCCATCAGCTTCAACGCATCGGCCAGCGTCTGGTCGGGATGGATGGTCAAGGGATTGACCACCATGCCCGATTCGAACTTCTTGACCATGCGCACTTCGTCGGCTTGGGCTGCGATGTCCAAATTCTTATGGATGACGCCGATGCCGCCCGCCTGGGCCATGGCGATGGCCAGCCTGCTTTCGGTCACCGTATCCATGGCGGCGGAAACCAGGGGGATGTTCAGATCGATGGTGCGGGTGAAGCGGGTGCGGGTATCGACCCCGGCCGGCAGCACTTCCGAGGCAGCCGGAACCAGGAGCACGTCGTCGAACGCTAGGGCTTCCTTGATATCCATGACTGCCACCTCTCGTCTTCCTCGGCGCGATGGCCGCCCCGCCAACCCCATCGCGCCGAGTAAATGGATAGGGTCTCAGGTCGTTTGGGCGGCCCTGATGTGGCGAGGCATCATACACAGGAAAGCCCATTGCTCAAGTCCCATCAGCCCTATGGCCTGGAATGGCGTCATGCGCTAGGATCGTGCCGTGATGAAACGGCTGTTTTCCCTTGTTTTGCTGCTGTCGGCCCTGGGGGCGACCCCGGCCCTGGCCCTGACCTTCGATGAAGCCAGGCATCTGTTGGCGCGCACCGGATTCGGCCAGCCCGCCCGCGTCGAAATCGAGCGCCTGATGCAATATTCCCACGAATCAGCGGTCGAGGAAATATTCGGTCTCGTTCTTTCGCAGCCGAAGACCCAACCGCCATCCGACATCGACGAACCCCTGCCCACGCAGGCAAGTCGCAAGTCCATGGATGATAAAGAGAAAAAGGATTTTCGCCAGGATATGCACGAGCGCAATCTGGCGCTTAAGTCCTGGTGGTGGGGCGAAATGCTGGCCGCCGATTCGCCCTTTACCGAGCATATGGTTCTGTTTTGGCACAATTATTTCACCTCGAGTCTGAAAAAGGTGAAATGGCCCGGCTTCATTTACCGCCAGAATCTGCTGTTCCGCCAGCATGCTTTGGGAAATTACGGCCAGTTGCTGAAGGAAATCGTCCGGGACCCCGCCATGGTCTTGTATCTGGACAGTCAGTCCAACCGCAAAGGCCAGCCCAACGAGAATTTTGCCCGCGAACTGATGGAATTGTTCACGCTGGGCGAAGGAAATTACAGCGAACAGGACGTCAAGGAAGCGGCCAGGGCCTTCACCGGCTGGGCTTTCGACCCCAAGCTGGGCGAGGTGACGTTCAATCCCAAAAGACACGATGCCGGGTCGAAAAAGGTGCTGGGACAGATCGTGCAATCCGGCGACGACGTGATCGAGCTTTTGCTGTCCAGGCCCGAAACCGCCCGCCATCTGGTCGAAAAACTGTGGCGCGACCTCATCTCGCCCGAACCGGACGCGGCCGAGGTGCAGCGCTTGGCGGCGCTTTTGCGCGACGGCAATTATGAAATCCGCCCGGTGTTGAAGGCGATGTTGACCCTGGATGCCTTCTGGGCGCCCGAGAACCGGGGCGCGCTGGTCAAGTCGCCCGTCGATGTGATCGTGGGCACGCTGCGCCTTCTGGGCTATCGCAAGACCGACGAGAAGCGTCTGGCGCAATTGGGCCGCCAACTTGGCCAAGATCTTTTCGATCCCCCCAACGTCAAGGGCTGGCCGGGCGGAACGGCCTGGATCACCACGGCCACCCTGTCGATGCGCGAGCAGTTCCTGCGCCGCATTCTGCGGGGTCGCGAGGGCGAGGGGCGTGATGAGGGGCTGGGGGCGGGCTACAACCCGCTGGCCATCGACAATCCCGGCGTCATGCCCTCGCTGGCCGATCTGGACCGCGCAGCGACGCCAAAAGCCGTACAGACCATGCAGCGTCTGCTCATGTCGGTGCCGCCCGTCGATCCGCCGAAGCCGGTCGAGGGGGCTTCGTTGCGTCAGTCCGCCCTGCATCTTCTTCTCGATCCGGCCTATCAGGTGAAATGAGATGAAGACGGATCTTTCCAGACGCGATCTTCTGGCCCTTTGTTTGGGGGCGGCGGGAACGGCTTTTTTGCCGCGAAACGCCTTGGCTTCGCCCGCCTGGGACCGCACGCTGATCATGATCGAATTCAACGGCGGCAATGACGGTTTGAATACCGTCGTCCCTTATGACGAGCCGTTATACGCCCAATTGCGCCCGAAGCTGGCCATCCCGCGCGCCAAGGTCCTGCATCTCGATCATGAATTGGGGTTGCATCCGGCGCTGGAACCCTTGATGCCCCTTTGGAAGCAAAACGAGGTGGCGGTGGCGCTGGGCCTTGGCTATCCCAAGCCCAACCGCTCGCACTTCCGTTCGATCGAAATCTGGGAAAGCGCTTCCGATTCCGATGCGGTCGAGGATCAAGGCTGGGTGGCGGCGCTGTTGCCGGAAGCGCGCCTGCCCAAGGCGGGAACGCCCGCCATTCCCGCCCATGCGTTGGTGATGGGCAACGGCTCGTCGGGTCCGTTCGAGGGCGGACAGTTGGCCGTGGTCACGCTGGACCGCAAGGGCCAGGGTCCGCGCCAGCAGGGCAAGGAACGCAAGGGCGGCGAAAGCATGGACAATCCCGCGCTGGATCATATCCTGGCCGTGCGAACCATGAATATGCGAGCCGCGCAGCAGATCGTGCCCGAACGGCTGGCCCAGGTGAAGATGCAGGCGGGTTTTCCGCAAGGAGCGTTCGGAAGCGCCATGGAAAATGCCGCCCGTCTGCTGCTGGCGGGCATCATGCCGCCGGTGATCAAACTGTCGCTGGGCAGTTTCGACACCCACGCCAATCAGTTGGCCACGCATGAAAAGTTGTTGGGCGAATTCGCCCAAGCGCTGGCCGCCCTGCGAAGCGCCCTGGACAAGGCGGGGCTTTGGGATCGCGTGCTGGTGATGACCTATTCGGAATTCGGACGCCGGGCCAAGGAAAATGCCAGCCAGGGCACCGATCACGGCACGGCGGCTCCGCATTTCCTGGTCGGCGGTCAGGTCAAGGGTGGACTTTACGGGGCGCAACCCCCACTTTCCCAGGCCAAGGACAACGACCTCGTTTTCACCACGGATTTTAGGTCGTACTACAACGCAATCGCCGAACATTGGTGGCGCGTGCCGGGCATTCCCGGCTTCAAGCCCTTGTCCGGCCCACTTGGTTAGAAAGGAATACGGAATGCCCATGGCCGCCGACGATATCGTCGCCCTCATCAAGAAAGCCCTGCCCGACGCCCAAATCGAGATCGAGGACACGGCGGGCGATGGCGATCATTATCAGGCCCGCATCGTTTCGGCGGCCTTCAAGGGCAAAAGCCGCGTCGCCCAACATCAGATGGTTTACGCGGCTCTGGGGGGGCGCATGGGCGGCGAATTGCATGCCCTGGCCCTGACGACGGAAACGCCTGAGGGCGCGTGAGCATCACCCACCGCCAAGCCGGACTTTACGCCACCGCCGCCAATCTGATCTGGGGATTTTTCCCGGTCTATTTCCACCAGTTCACAGGCGTTTCGGCGCTGGAAGTGCTGGCGCATCGCGCCTTGTGGTCGCTTCTGTTCGTGGCCCTGGCGGTGGCCCTGATGGGCAAGCTGGCCGATGGGCTGGCCCTGGTGAAGGACGTCAAGCGTCTGCGCTGGTTTTTGGCTTCGGGTCTGCTGATCGCCGTCAATTGGGGCGGCTTCATCTGGGCGGCCACCAACGGCCAAATTTTGCAGTCGGGGCTGGGCTATTACATCTTTCCCCTGGTTTCGGTGGCGCTGGGGGCGGTGCTGCTGAAAGAACGGCCCTCGGCCCGCCAATGGCTGGCCATTGGGCTGGCGGCGATTGGGGTGGGAGTTCTGATCCTGGCCTTGGGGCAGGTGCCCTGGATCTCGCTGGTCCTGGCCCTGTCTTTCGCCCTTTATGGATTGGTGCGCAAGCAGGCCCCGGCTGAATCCTTGCTGGGCCTGCTGGCCGAAACCCTGCTGCTGGCCCCTCTGGCTCTCGGCTATATCCTGTGGCTGCAGATAAGCGGTCAGGCCGCCTTCCTGCATCGATCTCTTGGCCTGGACGCGCTGTTGCTGCTGGGCGGCGTGCTGACGGCCATTCCCTTGATGCTGTTCGCCAAGGCGGCCCGCAAGCTGACCCTGACCACGCTGGGCCTGCTTTTTTACGTCAATCCGACGCTGCAATTCCTGATCGCCGTCTTTTTGTATGACGAGCTTTTCACCAAGGCCCATGGCTTGGCCTTCGTCTTCATCTGGACGGCCCTGGCCATCTATTCATGGGGCGCTTGGAAGAAGAGTCCGGGTTGACAGCGCCCCGCAGAACCCCCATATCCGCCAAGGACATTCATCAACAGGAGCCTTCATGAGCGACAATCCCGTCTTCGCCCGCATCAAGCAGGACATCACCGAAAATCCGGTGGTTCTGTACATGAAGGGTACGCCGATGTTTCCCCAATGCGGCTTTTCGGCGGCCGTGGTTCAGGTGCTGGGCGAGCGGGGCGTCAAGTTCAAGGGGGTGGATGTTCTGACCGATCCATCCTTGCGCGACGGCATCAAGGAATTCACCAACTGGCCGACCATCCCCCAGCTTTATGTAAAGGGCGAATTCGTGGGCGGCTGCGACATCGTGCGCGAAATGAACCAGACCGGCGAACTGGCCCGTTTGCTCGACGAAAAGGGCGTCGAGCATAAGTAGTGTCTTGCCTTCAAAACCATAAGGGAAGGGCGGCCTTAACGGGCCGCCCTTTTCGTTTACAAATCCCCAGGCTTGATCCCGGCATGTTTGGCAATGCGAGCCAGCATGCGCGGCCCGATTTCCTCATTGTCATGAAATGCAAAAACGATGTCCGGTCGGCCTTCATAGGCCAGGGTACGATGCGAACCGGTTTGCCTTTTGATCGTCCAGCCCTGTTTTTGCAGAACAGCCAGCAGTCGTTTGGCCTTGATGGAAGGCCAGGGACTCATGCGGCAGCGAACAGGGCAGTCAGTTCGGGAACCGTTTCGCCGTTCTCGAGCCTTTCCGCCAGAACGCGCAAGGCCAGGGCTTCAGCCCTGCTCAGGGCTTCGGTCCGGTCCTTGCCATAGGCGAGAACGCCGGGTAAAGCCGGTATCTCGGCGATCCAGCGGCCATCTTCTTCGCGTCCTATGTCCACGGCCAAAGTCTTGGGCATGAGTCCTCCTTGACCGGATCAGCCTAGCACAAGCCGCGGAGCGTTAAAACAACAAGGCCCGGTATTGAACCGGGCCTTGGGCATTCGCAGAAACCTGTAACCGATCAGCGCGAATAATATTCGATGACCAGATTGGGTTCCATCTGCACGGGATAGGGCACGTCGGACAGCTTGGGAGCGCGGACGAACTTGCCCTTCATTTCCCTGTTGTCCATTTCCAGATAGTCGGGCACGTCGCGCTCGTTGCTTTCCAACGAACCCATGATCAGCGCCATTTCCTTGGCCTTCTTGCGGGCCGAGATTTCGTCGCCGTCGCCGACGCGGTAGGAAGCGATGGTGACGCGCTTGCCGTTGACGGCGATATGGCCGTGATTGACCAGCTGACGAGCGGCGAAGACCGTGGGAGCCAGCTTCAGGCGATAGACCACAGCGTCCAGGCGGCGCTCGAGCAATTCAATGAGGTTTTCGGAAGTGTCGCCCTTGCGGCGCGAGGCTTCCTGATACAGCTTGCGGAACTGGCGCTCGCCGATATTGCCGTAATAGCCGCGCAGCTTCTGCTTGGCCAACAGCTGGGTGCCGAAGTCGGAAGGCTTCTTGCGGCGCTGGCCGTGCTGGCCGGGACCGTAGTCGCGCTTATTGACCGGACTTTTGGCGCGGCCCCACAGATTGAGGCCAAGGCGGCGGTTGAGCTTGTACTTAGATGTTGCACGCTTCGTCATAGGGTTTGTCCCCGTTTAAAGTTTCGAATGTCCCGGTAGTTCTTGCGCCCGAAGCGGAAGGCTTGCGCCGCAAGACGGGAATCAAGGCTGTGCCCTGGTCCACATTCCCGGGAAGAGGCGGCACAATACCCGCCTTCTTTGGCTTGTCAAGGCTTTCTGGGGCGTTTTCCCCCTCTTTGCCCCCCTGGACGCGGGCAAAACGGCTTCCTAATATAGAGGTATGTACAGCAAGATCACACGCGCCATCACGGTTTCGGTCGAACCCGTCTATCTCGAGGATCAGTCCAACCCCGAGGAGAATCATTTCGTATGGGCCTATCGGGTCAAGATCGAGAACGGGGGCATGGAAACCGTGCAATTGTTGCGCCGCCATTGGCGGATCACCGACGCCATGGGCCGCCAGCAGGAAGTCGAGGGGCCGGGCGTGGTCGGCGAGACGCCGGTTTTGCAACCGGGCGAGAGCTTCGAATATACGTCGGGAACGCCTTTGCCCACCGCTTCCGGCATCATGGTCGGCACCTACAAGATGGAAACCGAGCAGGGCGAAGTGTTCGATGTGAACATTCCCGCCTTTTCGCTCGACAGTCCCCATCAGAATTCCCTGCTGAATTAGGGCCATTGCAGATTTGGTCCAAGCACCCCACTTCAGTTCAGTGGGTAAATCATGGGAGCATACTGCCTTGACCGCCGAGACATCCGCCAAACGCAAGAACGACGCCGCCACCTTGATCAAGCCTTCGCGCGAGGAGGCAGAGGCCGCGGTGCGCACCCTGATCCGTTGGGCGGGCGACGATCCCGTCCGCGAAGGGTTGAAGGGCACGCCCGACCGCGTGGTGCGCGCCTACGAGGAATTTTATTCCGGCTACGAGGCCGACCCGGTGGACATCCTCAGCCGCACTTTCGAGGAAACCGACGGCTATGACGAAATGGTGGTGCTGCGCGACATCCGCCTGGAATCCAATTGCGAACATCATATGGTGCCCATCCTGGGCAAGGCGCATGTCGCCTATCTGCCCAACAAGCGCGTGGTGGGCATTTCCAAGCTGGCCCGCGTGGTCGAAATCTATTCCCGGCGCTTGCAGATCCAAGAAAAGCTGACCAGCCAGATCGCCAACTGCATCAATGACGTGCTGCACCCCAAGGGGGTGGCGGTGGTGATCGAGGCGGCGCATCAGTGCATGACCACTAGGGGCGTGCGCAAGCCGGGCGTGACCATGGTGACCAGCCGCATGCTGGGAGCCTTCCGCGACGATCAGTCCACAAGGCGAGAATTCCTGGCCATGATCGGCAACACGGCGCATGGCAGCCTGAGCAACGCTTGACCAATCTTGACCAAATGCCGCTTTTGCCTCATTATTGACCAATCTTGGTCAAGGAGCATTAGCCATGTCCACCGCCATCAATCTGTACGAGGCGAAGACGCAGTTATCAAGTCTGGTCGAGCGCGCGGCGAAGGGCGAAGAGATCGTTATCGCCAAGGCAGGTCGCCCGCTGGCCCGGCTGGTCGGATTGCAGTCGCGCAAAACGCCGCGCAAGCCGGGGCTGCTTAAGGGCCAAATCCGCATCGATTCCGATTTCGACGCGCCGTTGCCGGAAAGCGTCGCCAAAGCCTTTCGCGGGGAAAGCGCTTGAGGCTGCTTCTCGACACGCATGTTCTGATCTGGTGGCTGAACGACGACGAGCAGCTTTCGTCAGAGGCCAGAAAGGCGATCGCCGATCCCGGTTCTGAAGTTTTCGTCAGTTCGGCCAGCGTGTGGGAAATTGCCATCAAACAGGCCCTGGGCAAGCTGGAATTTCCGGTTGCCCGGATAAGCGGAATTATTGAGGAAGCTGGTTTTGCTCCGCTGGGGATTGAGGTTGCGCACGCCATTCTGGCCGGATCATTGCCGCGCCACCACGACGACCCCTTCGACCGCATGTTGATCGCTCAGGCCAAAACCGAGGGCATGGCTATCGTTACGGCGGACGCAATGTTCGAACGTTACGGCGTTCCAGCCCTTGCGGCTCGCAACGCTTGATGCTGGGCCGCTTTGGCGCTATGCCAGGGCCTGACGAATTTAGCGCAGGGTGATGCCGTGAAATTTTCCAGGAAAATGGCCATTCTGGCGGCTTTGGCCGTTCTGGCCATGGGAGCCGTCTGGTACTTCACCAGAAGCAATGAGGAAACCGTTGCAGTGGATGCCTGTGCCGCAGAAGGCTGGATCCATCTGCCTGACCGGTTGATCGATGGCGCCGTGCAGACGGTGGCGCGTTCCGACTATACGGTTCTGCGCGGCAAGTTGCAGAAACTGGCCTGGGAACGGCTGGCCCAGGCCTCATATTACCGGCTGACCGACGAGGAAGCGCTGTCAGCCAAAATCGACTCCCGCGAAGCCGGGCAGCCCTATTTCATGCGCGCCGTCACCTTCAATCCCGAAAAGAACGACGTTTTGGTGGGACGGCTTGGGCAGGATTACTTTGTTTCGCATGTCGGGTTGGGGGCTGCCGGAGCGGCCAAGAAGTGCTGGCCGATCCTGATCTTTCTGAAGGAAGCGCCGACCAACGTCTATGTTCACGCCAAGGCGGAAGGTTAAAACCCGCCGCCAGCGGCCAGTGTGTGGCTCATGCTTTCGATGGCGAAAGACAGCAGCAGGTCCAGCGCGATCAGGAAGCCCGTCTGCCAGGGGCTGGCCTGCAAGACCAGACGGGCCAGCCGCCATTCGTAGCCGATGATCATAACCAAGGTCATCAGGCTCAGCGTTCCCCCCAGCGCATTGGCAAACGAGGGTGAATTGATCAGCAAGGTGACGGGGATGGTGACGGCCAGGATGATGACGCTGGCCCAGTTGTACACCGTGATGTAGCGCGCCCAAAGATGCAGGCGCCCGATCTGGCGCGATACGCCAAATGCCACCAGCGGGAAAGCGGCCCAACCCATGACGTATGAGATCAGCTCCACCACCAGATAGCGCAGCCCGTCCATGTTTTCCATGGCGTCCAGCTTGAAGGAGATCAGCGCCAGCATGCCGGGCAGGGCGACGAGGGCGGCGAAGAACGAGCGTTTGCATTCGGCAAAGCTGCCCGAAACCAGCAGAGCGCCCTTGGGGTCGCCTTTGGCGGTCAGCCAGGCGGCCATCAGGCCGCGTCCGAATTCCGCCTTGGTTTGGGGGTTCATGACATCAACACCCGTTCCAGCACGCGCCGATAAATCCGGGTCAGATTTTCCAAGTCTTCAAGCGGCACGCGCTCGTCGGATTTGTGCATGCTGGCCCCGCCCAGGCCGAACTCGATCACCGGGCAATGGCGGGTGATGAATCTGGCGTCCGACGTGCCGCCCGATGTCGAGCGCTCGGGATTTTTGCCGGTAACGTCCTTGATGGCGTCGCACACCGCATCGACGAACGGACCCTGAGGGGTGAGGAATGATTCGCCCGACACTTCGACATCCAGCTTCCAATCCGCGTCGCCGCCAGCCTCGGCGATGGTTTTGCGCAGCCAAGCGTCAAGCGAAGCGGAACTGTGCAGATCGTTGAAGCGGATGTTGAAACCCGCCTTGGCCTGCGCGGGAATGACGTTGGTGGCCGCGTTGCCGGTGTCGATGGTGGTCAGCGTGAAGGTCGAGGGTTCGAATTGCGCCGATCCCTGGTCCAAGGGCTTGGCGGTCAGGGCCGTCAAAATCCGCAGCAACCTAGGCAGGGGATTGTCGGCCAGATGCGGATAGGCGGCATGGCCTTGAATGCCGTTCACGGTCAAACGGCCATTCAAGCTGCCGCGCCGTCCCACCTTCACGGCGTCGCCGATGCTTTTGGGGTTGGTGGGTTCGCCGACCAAACAGCAATCCGGCGTCTCGCCCTTTGCCTTCATCCAGTCCAGCACTTTGACCGTGCCGTGGGTGGCGATCCCTTCCTCGTCGCCGGTGATCAAGAGGCTGATCGAGCCGGGATGTTTGTCGCCCAGTCGCGCCACGGCGGCCACGAAACTGGCGATGGCGCCCTTCATATCCACAGCACCGCGCCCGAACAGAACGCCGTCCACCAGTTGGGCCTCGAAAGGATCGACGCTCCAGCCCTGGCCCGGCGGCACCACGTCGGTATGTCCCGCAAAGCAGAAATGCGGGCTGGCATTTCCGCGGCGCGCATACAGATTGCGCACCTCGCCGAAGGGCAGATCGTGGCATGTAAAGCCCAGGCTGGTCAGCGCCCGCTTCAGCACCTCCAGGCAGCCATCGTCCTGGGGCGTGATGCTGCGCCTTTGGATCAGATCGCGGGCCAGGCCCAGGGGGGCTGAAAGGTCGGTCAATCGCGCAACAGCTCGTTGATGGAGACTTTGGAGCGGGTCTTTTCATCGACGCGCTTGACGATGACCGCGCAGTACAGGCTGGGGCCAGGGGCACCGTCGGGCAGGGTTTTGCCGGGAAGGGCGCCCGGCACCACCACCGAATAGGCGGGGACCCGGCCCATGAACACTTCGCCGGTGGCGCGGTCGATGATGCGGGTGGAAGCGCCCAGATAGACGCCCATGCTGAGCACGGCCCCTTCTTCCACGATGACGCCCTCGGCCACTTCCGCCCGGGCGCCGATGAAGCAATTATCCTCGATGATCACCGGTCCCGCCTGCAAGGGTTCCAGAACGCCCCCGATGCCGGCCCCGCCCGACAGATGCACGTTCTTGCCGATCTGGGCACAGGACCCCACGGTGGCCCAGGTATCGACCATGGTGTTCGTATCGACCCTGGCCCCCAGGTTGACGAAGCTGGGCATCAGAACCACGCCAGGCGCGATATAGGCCGAACGGCGCACGATGGAGCCGGGCACCGCCCTGAAACCGGCCTGCTTGAAACGGGCCTTGTCCCAGCCTTCGAACTTGCTGGGCACTTTGTCGTACCAAGTGGCGCCGCCCGGAGCGCCCGGGATCGGCTCGATGTCGTTCAGGCGAAAGGACAGCAGAACCGCCTTCTTCACCCATTGATGGACGATCCAGGTCCCGTCCTTCTTTTCCGCCACCCGCAGCAGCCCCGCATCGAGGCCCTCAAGCGCTGCGTTGACGCAATCGCGCATTGGGCCGGTGGTGGCGATGGTGAGGGTGTCGCGCGCTTCCCAGGCGTTTTCGATGTCGGCGGCAAGCCGGGCGGTATCCATGGCGGGTCCTTGTTTTTTCTATGGTTGGCGAACTGGGGGCCAAGATAGCCCCTGAAAGCCGCCTGTCAACCGCTTGGGGCGGGAAATCGAGGGGATAAATGGCGCAAGCCGCCGGGGGAGCCGGGCGAAAACGGCAGGGAAATCGCCCCGCCTGCCCCCTTGCCCAATGGGGCCGAACCCCCTATTCTCCCGGGCCATCCTGCGGGTGTAGCTCAATGGTAGAGCAGAAGCTTCCCAAGCTTACGACGAGGGTTCGATTCCCTTCACCCGCTCCAATAATCCCTCAGGCGATTTCCTTTAAAAGATCAGGATGTTTGTCGAGCAGCCTAAACAGGTTGACGACCGCAGGCAGGGGCATGGCCTCCCCCCGCTCGTAGCGCGAAAAGGCGTTGTGACCGCCGCCGGTGATGCGGGCGGCCTTGGCCTGGCTGAGGCCCAGGCGCTTTCTGATGCGGCGAATCTCGGCACTCATCGCCTCGCGTTCGTCCAGCACAAGCTTGTCTCCGGCAGCCGCGTATTTCTTCGCGCTCTTGGCGTCGAAATAGACCTCGCCGCAGGCCGTGCAGCGCTTGCCCGAAAGCCCGGCCACGCGCACGGTTTGTCCGCCATGTTCGATCTCGAAGGTCTCATTCGAGAAGGGTGCCAGTTGATCCGCGCCGCAGCTTCCACACAGTTTCGTTTTCATGTCACTTTTCCTTGAACTGAATCACCGGGCGATCCGCGACCAAGGTGATTTTGATGTAGGCCGTTTTGCCCGAGGGGGTCTTTGCGTGGTAAACATCCTGCCAGACGGCGGAACTGGCATGTGTGGTCATCGACTTGTAGAAACAAGCGTGAGACAGCGCGAAGACGACGTGGAGCATTTCACCCGTGGTGAGACGCATGGCCCGCCCACCATCAAGCGCCGTCTTGGTGAAGGCCGCGACACCCAGCGCCTTCACCTTGGCCAGGACCTCGGCCAGCGGGTAATGCGGCTTCCTTTTATCCATAATGGATATTACCCTTAAAGGGTAACTAGGTCAAGGCAAGTTGGGTTTTGGTGAAATGGGACTCTGACACCAATTTCAAAAATATGAACTAAGGCCATTAAGTCGCAAACGATCAGCAATGCCTTGGGCTAAGACAGAGTCTTCTTGCTTATGTGAAATAAAAACTTTAGCCATGTTCGCTCCTATGATGACGAATCTTAAATCCTATTTTTTTCGACAAGCCTGCGGTAGTGTTCTCCAAGAACGGTGAGCTTGCATGTCTTGCTTTCCATTGCCGCGAAGTACATATGCGTTGCTCCAACCGGCACAACCAAGTTAACTCGGTTAAATTTTTGAAGAATCGCAAAAATTTCCGTTTTAACTGGGTCTGGCTGCCCACTTTCAGGTTCATAAGCAGGATCTAGCTGAATTTCGTGCCCAGAGGCAGGGAACAAGGTCGTTAAACGATGCAACTCAGCTAGGCTGATTGGAGGCTGAACTTTTCTGAGAGATACAAAAGACGACACATTTGTTTTGAAAAGTGGGCGCTGCTCCCAGGGTCCAAGTGATTGGTCAATGTGCGCGTAGACACTACCTGGGGTAACATCACCAACTAGATTCCCTGCGGGACCCGATAAGGCATCAACAAATAGCGATGTAAAAACACCCGAACCATTTACCTCACTCGCGTACTGTGACTCTGTCGAAGCCGTCATAACTGTCGTGCCTTCAGACAGTTCTGCATAACTTGACACCCCCCTTCTGCTGCCAGCCACACCAGAATGACAACTGTCTAGAACAAGTATTTTATTTTTTGCTGGGGAGGAGTTAATATAGGTCATAATGTCAGATAAAGGTATTCCATCGTCGCCGCTACTACAGTCGCTAGTTATTAAGTATCCTCCAGTTGCCTCGATATGGCCGTGCCCGGCAAAATAAAATAAAGCAATATCAACTTGGCTCTCAAATACTTCTTTGATATTGTTACGTAGTTCTGTTTTTGATAGGGAATCTTGTTGGCCGGTGGAGACGAGCAATTTTGTTCCGAAATTAACGCTTCCGTCACTATGGCGCTCTAAAACGCTCTTTACGGAATGTGCATCGTTAACACACCCAAAAAGGTTTGAAATATTATTATAGTAATCAATTCCAACGACAAGGGCTTTTCTCATTTTTAGTTTCCTCTGTATAAATTCCAGATTCCTGAAATTACTGTTTCAGAATTCCACCCGACAGTTTTTGTGGCAGCGTTCTTAACAACAGAAGACGCTCTTTCTTGTCCCCAAGGATTAACGGCCAAAATTGGCTTGCTATAACTACCTGCGCTCTCAATTTCCTTTTTTATCCACTTGCTATAGCTTGCATACATGCCTTGAGGAATAACAATTACGTGACTCCTCGCAATTTTAGAATATATGGCTTCTTTTAAAGAACTTTCATTTGGAGCGTTATGAATAGGATCGTTTTTGGGAACTGAGAAATCCAGAAAATTCAAAGAGGCCTGACCGACTCTCCAGTTCGTATTAAAAATCCAGTCTGCTAGGGTATCGTAATGGCCGGAGTACCCCCAAGAATGGCTAATGAACACGTGAATTTGATGCACACTCATTCTCTATACTCCCAGCCAATGCGATGAAGGGCAGGTGAATGGTAGCATGCAAATTGGCTATGTCTAGGTATTGTATGTTGAAAATTAGTTAATGCGTCTTGTGATTGTAGTTGGCGTGGCAGTTTCGGTTTGTTTATGGTGCTATTGCTTACATTGAGGCTTACATGTGTGCCTTGCTAATTGGTAACAATATGGAAATAAATAATAAAATACCGTATTGCCCAAGCTCCCCCAAGCTTACGACGAGGGTTCGATTCCCTTCACCCGCTCCAATAATCCCTGTGTCCGATCCGAAGACATAGGTTCACGCGCCGCGTTACGGCTTGGCGGATTTATTGGTTTCCCGTGCTTTTCCCTCGGGCAGGACGGGCAGGGTGAAATGGAAGCGGGTGCCCTGGCCGGGTTTCGAATCCACCCAGATGCGCCCGCCATGGCGCTCGACGATCTTTTTGCAGATCGCTAGGCCGATGCCGTTGCCTTCATAGGTTCCCCGCCCATGCAGGCGTTGAAAGACGCGAAAGATGCGTTCGAAATGCTGGGGTTCGATGCCGATGCCGTTGTCCTCGACGGTTATGGTCCAGAAGCCTTCCTGCCTAGCTGCCTTGATGCTGATATGCGGCGCTCTGCTCGGATCGCGGTATTTGACGGCGTTGCCGATCAGGTTCTGGAACAGGCGGCTTAGTTGGCCCTTGTCGCCGTAAACCACCGGCAGGCTTGCGCGGTCGGCCTCGATGCTGCTTTGCGTCTCCTTCAAGACCAGATCAAGATTGCCCAGCGCCAAGTCCAACGTCTTGTCCATCGCCACCGGCTGGAACGGATCGCTTTTGGTCTGCACCCTGGAAAAGTCCAACAGATCGGTTATCATCTGCTGCATGCGCTTGGCGCCATCGGAGGCATAGCCGATAAAGGCGTCGGCGTCCTCGTCCAGCTTGCTTTGATAGCGCCGTCCCAACAGTTGCACATAGCTGGCCACCATGCGCAGCGGCTCTTGCAAGTCGTGCGAGACGGCATAGGCGAATTGCTCAAGCTCGCTGTTCGAGCGCCCCAGCGCCGCATTCGCCTCAAGCAGTTCTTGCGTGCGCTTCCTGACCAGATCCTCTTGGATGCGCGCCGTCTCGTCCAGGGTTTGGATATGCGCCTGGGCGCGCAAATATAAAAGAACCATCAGGCCGGATATGACGATATAGGCGGCGGCATGCTGAACCAGCATGCGCATGGTTTCTCTTTCAATCGCCGCCAGGGTGGATGCGGCCGGCATGGTCACGCTGATGCCGCCGCGCACGTCGCCCAACTTGTAGGCCTGCGCCGCATGGCAATTGAGGCAGGACTCCTTGACGATCAAGGGCGCCATGAAGCGGAACTGGGCATCGGCGCCCGTTCCCGTCTGTTCAAGAAAAGGCGTTCTATCGGTCTCGAAGGCCTTCAGGGCCATGCTTTCCCATTCGTCGGGCGCATTGGCGGGGCGGATCGGCTTTCGGCTGGTGATGTGAAAGGCGATGCCGCCGCGCGAATTGGCGATTTCGGAAATCTGGCGGGTCATATAGGCCGGATTGACCATGGTCAGATCCAGGCCGTCAGCCTTCAGATCGCGCTTGGGCACGTCCAGAAACGGGTTGGGCTGGTTCTGGGACGAGACAGGCGCATAGATGCCGCCATGGCGGGCGTTCCATTCCCGCGTCACTTCCATCAGGTCGAACAGGCTTTGGCCGCGCTCGCGGGCCAGGGCATGGAAGTTCTGCTTCATCTGGGCGTGATTGCTATAGGCCGACAGGCAGGCGACCAACGTCCAGGCCAATAGGATCAGGGTAAAAATCACCAACGGCATTCGCCGTTTCCCATTGCCAACAGTCTGTGACTGTTCCGAACGCATTTCTTGCTCTTCTCGCTCTCGCTTGCCGGGATCGGCGTGAGAGCCTTATTTCAAGGCGTCGTTTTCAGGGCGCCATGTTGCAGCGACCTTAACAATCTATACCCCGTAAAAAGATTACGCAATATAACCAAAGAGATAGTCGAGCGTTTCTAAACTGGATTTAAATAAAATTGAAAATAAAAGAGAGTAAAATAATAGCTAAGGGGGGCGCTCAAGCGACCGGCAGCGAAAAGAAGAAGATCGAGCCTTTTCCAGGTTCAGACTCAAGCCAAATTTTCCCACCGTGGCGCTCAACGATTCTTCGGCAGACGGCCAAACCGATGCCGGTGCCAGGGTAGGCTTCGCGCCCGTGCAGGCGTTGAAAAATTTGAAAGATGCGGTCGAAATATTGTGGGTCGATGCCGATGCCGTTGTCGGAGACGCTGACGATCCAGAACATGTCTTCACGCTTGGCGGCGACATGGATTTCCGGCGAGCGCAACTTGTCGCGATATTTCAAGGCGTTGCCGATCAGATTCTGGAACAGGCGGGCCATTTGGGCGGCATCGGCGTTGACGGACGGCAAGGGCGTGTCCACGGCGACTTGCGCCTTGTTTTCGCCGATCAACAGGTCGAGATTCATCAGGGCCGATTGCAAGGGTTGATTCAGGTCAACCAAGGTCATGGGGTTGCCCTTGCGCTGGATGCGCGAATATTCGAGAAGGTCGGTGATCATCTGCTGCATGCGTTTGGCGCCATCGACGGCAAAGCCGATGAAATCGTCGGCGTCCTTGTCCAGCTTGCCCTGATAGCGCCGCCCCAGAAGCTGCACATAGCTGGCCACCATGCGCAGCGGTTCTTGCAGATCGTGCGAGACGGCATAGGCGAACTGCTCAAGCTCGCTGTTCGAGCGCTTGATTTCGTTGTCGGCTTCCAATCGGCGCGAAATGTCGCGAAAGGCGATGACGGCGCCTTCGATGCCCGAGCCTGCGATCATCGGCGTGGCGACATATTCAACCGGCATCATCGTCCTGTCCTTGCGCCAGAAGACGTCGTTGCCGACCAGTTGCGGTTTGCCATCGGCAAGGACGACATGCATTGGACAGGTTGCCTCTTCGTGCGGCGAGCCGTCGGCATGATGGTGATGCACCAGCTTGTGGCTTTTCTTGCCGATCATGTCCTGGGCGCGGTAACCCAGCAATTTCTCGGCGGCCGGATTGACGAAGGCCACGCGCCCCGAGGCGTCCAGCCCCAGAATGCCTTCGCCAACCGCGCTGAGCAGCAACTGGCTGCGCCTGAGCAAGGCCTCGATCGTGTCCTTGGATCGTCTGGCGTCGGTGATGTCCTCGACCATGGCGAAGGTCAGGATGGGGTGCCCGTCTTGCTGAACCGAGACGACGCTGACGCGCGTCCAGACCGTGGCTCCGGTGTCTTGGCGGCGGTAGCGCTTTTCCATGCTGTAGCGGTGAAGACGGCCATCCTGAAGATCCTGGAACTTGGCCTTGCTGGCGATGGCGTCCTCGGGATGGGTAAAATCGATGATGTCGCGGCCCACCAGTTCTTCCGCAGACGCCCCCAGCATTTTAGCGAAGGCCGGATTGACGGCCAGGATGCGGCGCTTGGAATCGGTGCGGACGATTCCGATGTCCGTGGTGTCGTGAATGGCCCGAAGATGCGCCTCGCTGACGCGCAGGGCCGTTTCGGCGGCTTGACGCCGTTGCAGCAAAAGCCCGATCAGGACCAGCGAACACAAATAGGTCAGGATCAGCCCCAGAACGACAAAAACCGTTTTCTGGGCCGTTTGTTCCCACTGGAACAGCAATGATGGCTTGTCGAGCAGAACGGCAAGACGCAAAGGGAAATCGTTGACTTGGTAAAAGACGGTCAGCAACTCGTCGTTTTCAAGTCGCTGAAGTCCGCTCATTGATTGCTTGGGAAACTCCATTCCCTTCAACAGAGGCAATTTCGAGTAATCGGCGCCGGAGGGCATGAGGTCGGGCTGCTCGGAAGCCAGGATGCGGTTCTGGATGTCGAGCAGGGCGATGTGGTCTTGCCCCAACGGGTCTTCCTCGCGGTAGAAGGCGCGAAAGAAGCCTGGGTCGATTTCGGCCAGCAATACGCCCAGGAACTGCCCATTGCCCTTGTCGATCAGGCGAGACAGACGGATGGAATCGCGGCCCGAGGAATCGAAGCGCCTGGGCAGGGGGCCTTCCAGATAGAACAAAGCGCCGTCGTGGCGGTGGCGGTGGAAGAAGGTTTGATCGGAGGCGTTTTCCTTGGCGTCCAGTCGTTTGGCGTCGGCGATCAGCTCGCCATTGGCGTCGTACAACGTCAAAGTCACCGCCTGGGGCAGGAAAAGCAGCCGCTCATGCAATTTCTGGCGAGCCTGCTCTGGTTGGGGGCTGGCGGACGACTTGCCCAACTCGCTGGCCAAGCTGAACAGCATCAAATCCACCGCCTCCAGGGTTCTGGCGGCATGGTCTCCCATCATGCGCGCCCTCAGCTCGGTGCTGTGGCGGGCGCTGTCGAAGATGGCGGTTTTTTGCTGGTAGAGGCCGTTCAGCAACAGACCGACCAAGGCCGCCGTCATGATGCCAGCGCCAGCGGCGATCAGAAGGAAATTGATCAAGGCCGAGCGCTGCGGGCGTGTATCAAGGGGCGTCATGGCGGCCCCTCCAGCAGCAGCTCGGCCTGTTTGACCAGCGAGGGATCGATGCCCAGGGCCTTCACCATATTCGGCTGCCGTTGCATCAGCATCCTGCGGGTCCTGTCCAATTCCTCGGGCGATGGCGTGGTGATGGTCATTCCATTGGCTTTCAAGACGGCGCGGGCCTGGATCTGGGCCTGCCTTGCGGCTTGGCGCGCCGTTGCGACATTCGCCTCCCACGCGTCTTGGATGGCCGTTTGCAGGGCGGGTGGCAGGCGGTTCCAGAATGGTCCCGAGACCAGGGGAACATATTGGGCGAAATAAGCCCGGTCTTCGTAAAGATAACGCACCCCCAGCTCCCACAGCTTGGCGCTTGCCGCCGTTTCGGGCGTGGTCACGAGACCATCGAGATAGCGGCCCTTCAAGGCGTTCGGCAGATCCGGCCAGGAGACGGGGACCGGCTTGGCCCCTTGAGCGATCAGGCGCAGCCCGCTGGCTTCGCCGCCAGGCGTGCGGATGGTCAGGCCGGAAACATCCTCGATCTTGCGAACGCGCGCCCTCATCGTGAACAGATGGGCTGGCCCCAAATCGATCCAGCGGCCCAGGACCCTGACGCCCAGGCCCTCCTCGATGCGCTTGTTGATGGCGGCGCCGATCTTGCCGTCGCGCAATTTGTCGATGCGCGCCTCGTCCAGGCCATAAGCGAGCGGCAGGAAGCTCATGCCCGCGTCGGGGACGAAACGGTCCAGTTGCCAGACGCCGGGAAGCGCCATTTCGACGCGCCCCTGCTCAAGGGCGCGCACCACGTCGCGGTCGCGAAACAGGCGGGCCGATGGATAGAATTCGACATCCAGGGAATCCCCGGCCCTTCGCTTCAATTGGTCAATGAAGCCTGCCACGGCGATGGACTGAACATGATCTTCGGAATTCTCGGTCGAGATGCGCAGAACGGGCACGCCCGCCTGGGCAAAAGCCCAGGGCGACCAGAAAGCAAGTAACAGAAACAGCCCCTGGGATGCGAAACGGGCTGGGCAGAGCATCGGTCGCAGGCCTCTTGCTCGAAGGGTTTGCTGACGCCCGACTTTACTCCTTCTTTTGGTCGAACGGAAGGATGGACCCGAAAGTCGAAAGGGACTAGGATCGGGCGGGAATTGGTGAAATTCTTGGGCATAGGGCGTTCGTTCCAGCCATGATGGCAGTTTACTATCCTTCCAACGAGCGGCTCGAGCGGGGCGATGCGGCGGCCCTTGTCCGCCATCCTATGTGGATCGATCTGCTGGACCCCACCCGCGACGAGGAAATGGCCGTCCAGAATCTGCTGGACATCGACGTGCCGACCCGCGAGGAGATGCAGGAAATCGAGGCCACCAGCCGTCTGTACAAGGAAGACAACACCTATTACCTGACCGCGCCGATCCTGACCTATGCCGACGGCCCGCACCCAGAAAGCACGGCCGTCACCTTCATCCTGGCCCGCGCCTGTTTGGTAACCGTGCGCCATGCCACCCCGCAGCCCTTCCTGACCTTTCCGCAGCGAGCGCTTCGCCAGAAGGGCATTTCACCCTCGGCCGACGCCGTGCTGGTGGGGCTTCTCGAAACCGTGGTCGATCGGCTGGCCGACGTGTTGGAGCGTGTGGGCAGCGACCTTGAACTTCTATCGCGCGAGATTTTCCGCCCGTCGCTTCCCGCCCGCCACGCCAAGCTGCGCCAGGACCGCGATCTTCAGGCCACGCTGTTGCGCGTGGGCCGCAGCGGCGATTTGGCTTCCAAGGCCAGGGACAGCCTGTTGGGCATCAGCCGCATGCTGACCTTCCTCAATCAGGCGACCGAGGAATGGAACGAGGTTGAAACCCTGATTCGCGTCAAGTCGGTCACTCGCGACATCGGGTCGCTGTCCGAACATGCCGCCTTCACCTCCAGCAAGGTGACCTTCCTGCTGGACGCCACGCTGGGCATGATCAATATCGAGCAGAACGCCATCATCAAGATTTTCTCGGTGATGGCGGTGGTCCTGATGCCGCCTACGCTGATCGCCAGCATGTATGGCATGAACTTCAAACATATGCCGGAACTGGATTGGGTTCTGGGCTATCCCTGGGCGCTGCTGCTGATGGTGGTGTGCGCCTTTCTGCCTTACCTCTATTTCAAAAGGCGTGGCTGGCTTTGATGCAAGTGATTACCACGACCCAGGATTTGCAGCGCTTTTGCAGCAGTCTGGCCTCTGCGGCGTTTGTAACGGTGGATACCGAATTCATCCGTGAAAAGACCTTCTGGCCGCAATTGTGCCTCGTGCAGATCGCTGGTCCCGACGAAGCGGCGGTGATTGATCCGTTGGCCGAGGGGATCGATCTGTCTTCCCTGGCCGAGCTGCTGGTCAATCCCAAGGTGTTGAAAGTTTTCCATGCCGCCAGACAGGACGTGGAAATCTTTCTGCATCTGTTCGGCGCCGTGCCCACGCCCCTGTTCGACACTCAGGTGGCGGCCATGGTCTGCGGCTTTGGCGAGTCCGTGGGCTACGAAACCTTGGCCGCCAAGCTGGCTAAGGCGCGCATCGACAAAAGCCTGCGCTTTACCGATTGGGCCAGACGCCCCTTGTCCGACCGCCAATTGGCTTATGCGCTTTCCGACGTTACCCATCTTCGCGTCGCCTATGAAAAGCTGGCTGCCCGGCTGGAGCGGACGGGGCGCACGGTTTGGGTGGCCGAGGAAATGGGACAACTGGCCGATCCCGACACCTACATCGTCCCGCCCGAACTTTTTTGGCCGCGCTTGAAACCGCGCTCGACCAATCCTCGCTTCCTGGCCATTCTGCGCGAAGTTGCCGCTTGGCGCGAGCGCGAGGCCCGCGAGCGCGATCTGCCCAGGGGCCGCGTGATCCGCGACGAATCCCTGGTCGAAATCGCGGCGCATGCGCCCAAATCGATCGACGAACTGGCCCAGGTGCGCGGCCTGTCTCGATCGCAGGCGGAAGGCAAATGGGGCCAGGCCCTGCTGGCCGCCGTGGCGACGGCCCAGGCGCTGCCCGATTCCGACTGCCCGCATCTTGATCCTAAATCGGAACCGCCCAAAGGCATCGGGCCTTTGGTCGAATTGCTGCGGGTGCTGTTGAAAACCGCCTGCGACAAGGAAGACGTGGCGCAGAAGCTGGTGGCCAGCCAGTCCGATCTGGAGGCCATAGCGGCGGACGACGCCGCCGACGTGCCCGCCCTGCACGGCTGGCGTTTCGAGGTTTTCGGGCAATTGGCGCTTGAACTCAAGCATGGACGGCTGGGCCTGACCTGCACGCCGGACGGCAAGGCGGTGCGCATGCTGAAGCTGGATGGAAACGGAGCGAGCGTCTCTTCCTAACCGCCAAAACTTTTGACGAGGCTGCCCGCCAGCAGGTACCAGCCGTCGATCAGCACGAAGAAGATGATCTTGAACGGCATGGCGATCATGGTGGGCGGCAGCATCATCATGCCCATCGACATCAAGACACTGGAAACCACCATGTCGATGATGACGAAGGGCACGAAAATCAGGAAGCCGATTTCGAAGGCGCGGCGAAGCTCGCTGATCATGAAGGCGGGGATCAAGACCTGATAGGGGGTGTTCTCGCGCGCTTCCGGCATCGGGGTTTTCGATATTTCGAGAAACAGGCCGATATCCTTGTCCCTGGCGTGTTTGAGCATGAAGGTGTGAAACGGCTTGGCGGCAAGTTCCAGCGCGGCCATTTCCGACACCTTGCCAGAAACGAGCGGAGCGAAACCCTGCTCATAGCTTTCCTGGAAGGTGGGGGCCATGATGAAGAAAGTCAGAAAGACGGCTAGGCTGGCCATCACCATCTGAGGCGGCGTGTTCTGCGTGCCCAGCGCCGTGCGCAAAAAGGACAGCACCACCACGATCCTGGTAAAGCTGGTCACCATGATCATGATCGACGGCGCCACGGTCAGGATCGTGGTCAGGATGACCAATTGCAGAATGCGGCCAGTGGTCGAGGAGCCGTCGCCCATGTCAAGCGTCACCGACTGGGCGTTGGCCGTTTCCGGAAGAAGGGCCAGCAGACCGACGGCGACGAGGGCGAGAGACCAGCGCTGCATGGCCCAGCTTTTCATGGTTTCGTCTCCGCCAGGGCAGGGCATATGCCGGTTTCGATCACGGTTTCGCTCGTCACGCCCAGAAGGATCAGATGTTCCGTCTGATCGCGCTTGATCAAGACAAGTCGGCGTTTGGCGTCCAAGGGGGCCATCTCGACGATGGACAGGCGTTTGCTCTGGCCCTTGAAGCGTGGGGCGACATTCAATCCCATGCCGAAACGGCGAGCCGCGTATCCGATGGCCATGATCAGTCCGACGACGAAAAGAAGGGCCAGAAGATAACGGATATAGGCGTCGGCTTCCATATCCGCCTCAGTCCAGGCGGCGATAGGCGGCAGCACCGCTGCCGCCGGTTCGTTCAAGCGCCAGCAGCGTGTTGCGCGCCTCGATGTCCTGGGCAAGCGCGTCCAATTCGCCGTTCAGGCTGCCCAGAAACTCCCCAAAGCGCGAAGCCTCGTCCTTGGGCATGACGGCGATGCGTTCGCATAGAAAGGCGATGCGCGATTCCAAGGCGCCCAGGTCCAGGAACCTGCCCTCGGCCAGCAGGCGGCGCGCCGCCCCAACGAGGCTGGCGGCCAAACTGGCGTCCCGCTCTAGCATATTGGCGTCATTGTCGGCGCCGTGCCGGGCTTGTGCGCTCATGCGCCACCTTGGGGCGTGGGGGGCAACTGATTGTTGGCCTTGTAGACATAGGCCAGGATTTCGGCCACCGCGAGATAGGCTTCGATGGGGATTTCGCTATCGACATCGACGGCGGTCAGCATCTGGGCCAGATCGGCGTCCTCGCGCACCTTGATGCCTTTGTCGAAGGCGATTTCCAAGATGCGTTGAGCGACATAGCCTTTGCCCTTGGCGATCACCCGGGGGGCTTCATCGGCCGTATGCGGGTCGTAATCCAATGCCACGGCAACGGTGTTGTCCACCGGCGGTAAGGCGTGGGGCTTGTCGTCGGCGTCTTTGCTCAAGAGATCTGGCCAATGTTATTGGTGCGAACCCGACCAGTGTGGCTTTCCCGAGTAAAGATTCCGTTTAAGAAGCCTTCAAACCCGGCAAACGGCCAGTTTGACGGTCAGCGCCGGGTCAACGGCCCACAGGGCCAGCCATTCCTCGTTGGTGGCCAGACGCTCGCGGCCATTGGCCAAGCGGACGACGACTTTGCAATTCTCGTCAACGCGGTAGTCGATGATCTTTCCCATGGCACCCTCTCACAGGCGGTTTATTTCCGACCATTATAGTGGGGCATTCGGGTGAGTCAATACCCTAGTTGGGTGGTTGGGTAATGGTGCGTCATTGACGGAATTGCGTCGTTGACGTATCCTTGGCTGTTCCTTTTTAGCTTGGGGGAAAGGATCAAATCGATGAATAGGGGCATGACTAATGTTGACCCTCGTGGAATTCCCCACTTTCGCCCGCGAAGCGGACGAGTTGCTGACGCGCAAGGAATTGGATGAATTAAGGACATTGCTGACGACCCGTCCCGAGGCGGGTGTGGTGATCCCCGGAACCGGTGGCATTCGCAAACTGCGTTTCGGGGTCGAAGCGAAAGGCAAGGGCAAGCGCGGCGGCGCACGGGTAATCTACTACTTTCACAGCCCCGTCATGCCGCTGGCCTTGCTGGCGATTTACGCCAAGAACGAGAAGATTGACCTGTCGGCCAACGACAAGCGGGAACTGAAAATGCTGGTGGCGGACTTCGTTGCGACTTGCGCGAGGTCTCCCACCCACAAGGAGCAAAAATGCGTAAGAACAAAATCGTCGAAGGCATGCGCGAGGCCGTCGCCTGGGCCAAGGGCGAGGACATCGAAGCGCGTTCGGTCAAGGTAAAAGTCCCGACTTCGGTCGATGTCGGGGCGGTGCGCCACAAGCTGGGCCTGACCCAGTCGCAATTCGCCGACGCTTTTGGTTTTACGGTATCTTCGGTACGCAACTGGGAACAGGGGCACCGTGCGCCCGAAGGGGCGGCACGCGTGCTGCTGACCGTGATTGCCCGCAAACCGAGGGCGGTTCTGGATGCGCTTCGGGAGGAAGGGTTGTTAGAGCGGGCTTGATTCCGGGCGAGACCTGACGAATCTTCTCCCATGTCCCGCATCACAGCCGTTCTTGGCCCCACCAACACCGGCAAGACCTATCTGGCGCTCGAGCGCATGATGGGCCATGCCTCGGGCATGATCGGCTTTCCGCTGCGCCTGTTGGCGCGCGAGAATTACGAACGGGTGGCGGCGGTCAAGGGCAAGGACGCCGTGGCCCTGATCACCGGCGAAGAGCGTATCTTGCCGCCCAAGGCCCGCTATTTCATCTGCACCGTGGAAAGCATGCCGCTTGACCGTCAGGTCGAATTCCTGGCTGTCGATGAAATCCAGCTAGCCGCCGATCCCGAGCGCGGACATGTCTTCACCGACCGGCTATTGAAAGCCCGGGGCCTAAGCGAAACCATGTTCCTGGGCGCCGCCAGCATGAAGGGGTTGATCCAAAGTCTGGCGCCGCGCACCTTGTTCGAAAGCCGCCCCCGCTTTTCGAAGCTGGAACATGCGGGTCCCAGAAAATTGCTGCGCCTGCCGGACCGCTCGGCCGTGGTGGCCTTTTCGGCTTCGGAAGTGTATGGCATGGCCGATCTGATCCGCCGCCAGAAGGGTGGAGCCGCCGTGGTGCTGGGGGCGCTGTCGCCCCGCACGCGCAATGCCCAGGTGGGGCTTTATCAGGCGGGCGAGGTCGACTATCTGGTCGCCACCGACGCCATCGGCATGGGACTGAACATGAATGTCGATCATGTCGCCTTTGCCGCCTTGCGCAAATTCGACGGGCGTGGTCCGCGCGCCCTGGTCGCCAGCGAATTGGCGCAGATCGCTGGCCGGGCCGGGCGTCACATGAAGGACGGCACCTTTGGCACTACGGGCGATTGTCCTGACCTGCCTGTCGAAACCGTGGCCGCCATCGAGGGACACGCCTTTCCGCCCATCAAGGCCTTGATGTGGCGCAACAGCGACCTGCGATTCATTTCCGTAGCGACGTTGTTGGCCGATCTTGAGCGAAGCCCCAAACTTTCCGGCTTGATGCGCGCCCGCGACGCCGAAGATCATCTGGCCTTGTTGGCCCTGTCCAAGGACGAGGCGGTGATGGCCCGGGCGGATCATCACGACCGCGTGCGCTTGTTGTGGGATGTGGCGCAGATTCCCGATTTCAGGAAACTGAGCATCGACGAGCATGCGCGTCTGCTGACCCAGATATTCCTGCACCTGACCAGCCACCATGGCCATATCGATGAAGATTGGCTGGATCAGCAGGTGAAGCGCCTTGACCGCATCGACGGCGAGATCGAACACCTGTCGGCCAGGATCGCAGGCATCCGCTGTTGGACATATGTAGCACACCGCGCCGATTGGGTCCGCGATCCGCTGGCCTGGCAGGAACGCACGCGGGCCATCGAAGACAAATTATCGGACGCCCTGCACGAACGCCTGATGCAGCGCTTTATCGATCGGCGCACCTCGGTGCTGGCCAGGAAGATGAAGGAAGGCGGCCGCCTGCCCGCCCAGTTGGGCGAAGATGGCGCCGTCCAGGTCGAGGGGCATGCGGTTGGACATCTGTCCGGCTTCAGCTTCACGCCGCAGGCCGCCGACAACGCCCGTTCGGCGCGCACCCTGGCCCAAGCGGCCGAGAACATTTTGTCCCACGAACTGTCCAGTCGGGCCGAAGCCCTGATCGGCGAGCAAGGAGCAGGCCTGTCCTTGGACGATGTGGGGCACATCCTGTGGCAGGGCGCAATTGTGGCCAAGCTGGCGCGCGGCCCCTCGATCCTGGCGCCGCTTCCCGTTCTGATCGGCGGCGATAGCCTGGACAAGGAAACGCGCCAACGCCTAGTGTCGCATTTCAAGGATTGGCTGAACGCCATGCTCGAAAAAGGCATGCCGGGACTGTTCGCCCTAGCCCGGGCCGATCTGAAGGGACCCGCCCGCGGCCTAGCCTATCAGTTGGCCGAGGGACTGGGCATGGTCGATGCGAAACAAGCCGAAACCCTGACCCAGGCCCTGACGCTCGAGCTTCGCCGGTCCTTAGATCGCTTGGGCGTGCGCTTGGGCAGGCTGAACATCTTTCTGCCCGCCCTGCTTAAACCAGCGCCTAGGCGTCTCAGATCGGTGCTGTGGTCCATCTGGACGGGAAACGCACCCGCAATCGCCCCGGCATCGTCCATTTCCTGTCTCTTCACCCCCCAAGACCCCCAGGCCTGGAGGGCCATCGGTTTTGTTCCGATGGGCGGCGTTTGTCTGCGCGCCGACAAGGCCGAGGAACTGGCAAGGCAGTTGGACCGGTTATCCGCGTCTGAAAGTCCTTTTCAGCTTCCGCCCCAGTTGTGCCAACTGACCGGCTTGCGTCCCGAGATTCTGAAAGAGGCGGTCACGGCGCTGGGATATCGCGCCAAGGAAGATGGCTTTTTGCCGTCCAGAAAGCCGCAGCGAACGAAAAGCGTGGATAAAAGGGATGCATCGCCCTTTGCCATCTTGAAAAGCCGGTTCTGATGAACGATACCCAGCGCTTGGATAAGTGGCTGTTCTTTTCCCGCTTCGTGAAAAGCCGGGGCTTGGCGGCCGCTTGGTGCGATCGGGGGCTGGTGACCCTGAACGGCAGGCCGGGCGCCAAGGTCTCGCAGGCAGTCAGAGTGGGCGATGTGCTGATTTTTCCCAAGGGGCGCGATATTCAAGCCGTGCGCGTTTTGGCCTTGGGCGAGCGGCGTGGACCGGCAAGCGAAGCGAGACGGATGTACGACAAGTTGGAAGGGGAGAGTTGAATGATCGAGTTGCTGTACGATCCTGCCGTGTGGGTCAGCTTTACGACCCTGGTGGCGCTGGAAATCGTGTTGGGGGTGGACAATCTGGTCTTCATCGCCATCCTGTCGGGCCGCTTGCCTGCCGAGCAGCAGCCCGCAGCCCGCAAGATCGGTCTGGCTCTGGCCCTGATCTCGCGCCTGTTGTTGCTGTCGGCCCTGGCCTTCATCGTCAAACTGACACAACCACTCTTCGAACTGTTCGGCCATGTCGTTTCCTGGCGCGACCTTGTGCTGATCGCGGGCGGCATGTTCCTGTTGGTCAAGGCGACCCATGAAATTCACAACAGCCTGGAAGGCGAAGGCGAGGGCGGGGATGGCAAATCCGCCAAGGCCAAGGCGGCCTTTGGCATGGTAGTCGCCCAGATCGCCGTTCTGGATATCGTCTTCTCGCTCGATTCCGTGATTACCGCCGTCGGCATGGCGCAGGAACTGGCGGTCATGGTGGCCGCCGTGATCGTGGCCGTGATCGTCATGCTGGTGGCTGCCGAACCCCTGTCGGCCTTCGTCAGCCGCCACCCCACCGTGAAGATGTTGGCCCTGTCCTTCCTGTTCCTGGTCGGCATGACCTTGGTCGCCGAAGGACTTCAATTCCACATTCCCAAGGGCTACATCTACTTCTCGATGGGTTTCTCGATCCTGGTCGAACTGCTCAACCAGATGTCCAGGCGTCGCAAGGGCCGAAAGCCGGTGGCGCTGCGAAAAACCATTTAGCCGAAAGGGTTGAGTTGCCCCTGGGGGCATGCTAGACCGCCTGAACCTCATCACCTTTGTATTGGGATTTGTCCAATGGCCTATGTCGTCACCGAGAATTGCATCAAGTGCAAATATACCGACTGCGTCGAGGTTTGCCCCGTCGATTGCTTCTACGAGGGTGAGAACTTCCTGGCCATTAACCCCGACGAGTGCATCGATTGCGGGGTCTGCCAGCCGGAATGCCCGGCCGAGGCGATCTTCCCGGATTCAGAACCCCAGGGCGCCGAATGGGCCGAAGCCAACGGGAAGTATGCCAAGGAGTGGCCGAATATCACCAAGAAGATTGCGGCTGCTCCTGACGCCGATAGCTGGAAGGGCAAGAAGGGCAAGAAGGGCGACCTCAGTCCCAATCCGGCAAAACGCTGATAAATCAATGGCTTGTTGAGATCCTTAACGCTTCGTTACGCTTTTCGCTGTATTTTAGGCGAATTGCGTGATATACACATACCGACACGCGCCGATAGGGGCTTTCTCTAAGGAAAGCCCCTTATCATGAGCGCGGACCGTCGGGCGCGTTTCGCCCCATTGGTACGCAAAGACGAATTTTGAACCGCCAGTCCTTGATGGGGCGGGGAGGGGAGTCGTCTTTACGGCCAAGGACATGAGATGAAGCGTGCCCGGAAAACTCGGGCTTTTTGAGGGAAGTTGACCAGCATGGCCAGCAGCAACCAGTTCAGCACCGGCGACTATGTCGTGTATCCCACCCATGGCGTCGGTCGGGTGATGGCGCTTGAGACTCAGGAAATTGCCGGGATCAAGTTACAGCTTTATGTCATCGGCTTCGAAAAGGACCGCATGACCTTGCGCGTGCCGGTCGCCAAGGCCCTGAAGTCGGGGCTGCGCAAGCTCTCGACCCGCAAGGTCATGGAAAGCGCTTTGACCACGCTGCGCGGGCGGGCGCGCGTCAAGCGCACCATGTGGAGCCGTCGCGCCCAAGAATACGAAGCCAAGATCAATTCTGGCGATCCGGTATCGATTGCCGAGGTGGTGCGCGACCTGCACCGCAGCGCCAGCCAACCCGATCAGTCCTACAGCGAACGTCAGATTTACGAAGCGGCGCTGGACCGCTTGGCGGCGGAACTTGCCGCCGTCGAGAGGATCGATGCCGCAGCGGCGACCAAACGTTTGGAAAGCCTGCTCGAGGCGGCGTAACGGCCGCGGGGGCGGTCATTCTTGTTGGTGGGGGGAAAGCCAACAGCCATGGCCGAAGTTCGCAACTTTGCAGAACTAAAACCGGGAACCCGGATTTGGGCCATCGCCAGCGTGCATGGCGAGGCCGAGCGGCTGGCCCGGTTGCATCAAGCCTTGATCGGCAAATTCCAGCCTACGGATCAAATCGTCTTTCTGGGCAATATCCTGGGGGTTGGCCCCAATGCCGGGTTGGCGCTGGAAGAAGCGCTGCTGCTGCGCCGTCATGTCATGGCGCTTTCAGAGACCGAAGAACCTTGCGTCCATTTCCTGCGCGGCGCCCAGGAAGAAATGTGGCAAAAGCTGCTGATGTTGCAGATGGCGCCCAATCCCGGTCAGGTGCTGGATTGGATGGAAGCCCAGGGCATCGGTTCGACCGTCGCCGCCTATGGATCGTCGGTGGCCACCGGCCGCCAGTCGTTGCGAGAAGGTATTTTGGCGCTGACGCGCTGGACCAACGGGCTGCGCGAGTCCTTGCGCGTGCGCGATGGCCACGCGCAATATCTGTCGTCGCTTCAGCATGCCGCCTACACCAATCCGCCTAGTCTTCTGTTCGTCAGTGCGGGCATTGATGCCGCCCGTCCACTGGCGGCGCAGGGCGATGCGTTCTGGTGGGGCGGTGGAAGTGGTTTCTCCGCTCTGGATCGCTCGTTCGAAGGGTTTCGTTACGTCGTGCGCGGATTCGAGCGCAGCCATGCCGGACCCAGGGCCGACGCTTTCACCATCACGCTGGACAACGGGGCCGGCTTTGGCGGCGCCCTGATTGCCGCCCTCTTCGACGAAGGCGGCCAACTGGCCGAACTGATTGAGGCCTAATTATAAGGGCTCAAGCATCAGGATTTCGCCTTGCGGCCTAGGCCCTGGCCTCGCATCCAGGCCGGGGATTTGGTTGGCGCCGCCGCCCTTCTGTCCACCGCCGCCCAGCTTCAGCTTGCCGATCTGGGTGAAGGGCGCCGATCTGCGCATGAAGCCAAGCCCGCTGTAAAAGGCCGTGCCGTCCAGTTCATAGGTCAAAGCCTCGATATTTCCCATATTCAGGAATTGGTTCAGCACGTCGAAGGTGCTGATGACCATCGTGGCTTCCATGGTGGCGTCGCCCAGGCGCGGCACGGTGATCGATTCATTGCTGACGCCGCGCGCAAAAGGCTCGCCATTCAGTTTGATGTTGAACTTGGCGCCGTCGAGCGGCATGGCCTGATCGTTGGGATTGCGCAGCCGCAAGGTGATCAGAGCTTCTTGCTCGAACAATCCCATGCGTCCAAATCTGAGATCGGCCAGCGAGACGATAGGCGGTTCTACATCACCGACCATGGCGCATGAGGCGGCCATGAAAGCAAGACCAAGGGCCAGGAAAGAGCGGCGGCGGATCATTGGTGCCTCGTGAGCGGAAAGAAGATTGCCGTCACACTGCCTGCCAAGAATGGCAAAAGCAAGGCAGAGCGGATGATGACATACAGCAAAATGAATGACTCATTGCCGCTTGGACGCGGGCAAGGCCCGCGCGCGAGCCTCCTGGCGAGCGGGAGCCAAGGGATGCGGAGCATCCCGCCCGGCGCTTGAGGCTTGCGTTAATCGGTAACGATTAACGCAACTTGGTATAGGATTATTAAAATGCACTTTTCCAAGGACTAAGACATGGACCTGCTCATGGCCTATTGGTCGGGACCGGAACTGATCGCCAACGGCATCATTCTCCTGCACTTGCTGGGGGCGGCGGCTGTCGGCATCGTGCTGGGCTACGAACGCACCTATCATGGCCGGGCGGCGGGGATGCGCACCTATGTCTTGGTCTGCCTGACATCGACGGGTTTGACGGTGATCAACGCCTTTCCCGGACTGTGGTATGGCGGCTTGATCGAAACGCCTTCGACCGGCGATCCGACGCGCGTGGTTCAAGGCATCCTGACAGGCATGGGTTTCCTGGGGGCGGGCGTCATCATGCGAGACGGATTCTCGATCCGCGGCCTGTCCACCGCCGCCTCGCTGTGGGCCACAACCGCCATCGGCGTGCTGATTGGCGTGGGCTTTTACGCCGCAGCCATCGCCTCTACCCTGATCGCCATTCTGGTCATGAGCAGTTTTCGCATGCTGGAACGCGTGCTGCCGCACCATCGCGTTTTGCATCTGATGGTCGCTTCGCCGCGCAACGCGCCGTCGCCCGAGGGCTTGGTTCGGCAACTGGCCGACGGATTGGGCTATCAGGTCAGTGAATGGTCCCTGGCCATGGACCCAGATATGCAGCGCTTCGAAGGACAGTTGGTGTTGGCTGGCGCCCGCGAGGATCAATCGAAGAGGATCGTCGAGGCGCTGGCCAAGGCGGAGAATGTGAGCGAATTCAGATTGTCGCCGCAACGCAACTGACTGATGCAATCAGCCGTCGCGGTTTTTGAGCCAGCCGGGAAATTCTCCAGCCGGCAAAGGCATGGCCAGATAGAAGCCCTGCATCAGTCCGCAACCGGCCAGCTTCGCCTTGTCCATTTGGGGCAGGGTTTCGACGCCTTCGGCCAGAATGGACATCTGGCACTCGGCACCCATATGAACCATCGACTCCAGAAAACGGTAGGCTTCCGGCTTGCTATCGATTTCCGAAATGAAACTGCGGTCGATCTTCAGCTTGCTGAAGGGAAGATGGCGCAGCCAGCCCAGCGACGCATAGCCAGTGCCAAAATCGTCGATGCTGAGCTTGATGCCCATATTGATCAGCTTTTCCAGAATGGCGCGGATGCTGTCCATGTCCTGGACGGCAGCGCCCTCGGTCAGTTCGATTTCCAGCCAGTCGGCGGTCAGGCCATGGCGGTTCAGCGTTTCTTGGACCAGATCGGCGAAGGTTGAGCGCTGCAAATCAAGCGCGCTGACATTCACGGCCAATCTGATGGGCGGCATGCCCGCCCGCTTCCATTCTCCCGCCTGACGGCAGGTGGCCTCAAGCACCCAGTTGGTGATCTCGCCCATCAAGCCGCCCGCCTCGGCGGTGCCGAAAAATTGGCCGGGCAACAGCAGGCCGTTCTTTGGGTGCTGCCAGCGGATCAAGGCTTCGGCGCCTGTGATGCCGCCGCTGGCAAGATCGCACTGGGGTTGGAAGAAAACCCTGAACTGACCGTCCAGCAAGCCATCATGAAGGGCGCGCACGTCTTGCAGCAGATCGACGCAGGGATCGAAGGTGCCGGGGACCCGCTTTTCCATTTCGTAGCGCAGGATGGCGCTTTCGATGGCTTCGGTCAGAACGTCCGGGGCGACGGGCTTGGTCAGAAAACGGAAGATCGCGCCTTCGTTGACGGCGGCGATGGCGGTTTCAAAATCGTTGGATCCCGAAAGCACCATGCGCACGGTTTTTGCGGCGCGGGCGCGCATCTCGGCCAGCAATTCAAGGCCGCTCATGCCCGGCATGCGCAGATCGCTGATGATTGCCGCGAAGGGACCGTGGCCATCCAGCAGCAGCAGCGCCTCATCGCCGCTTTGCGCCGTATGAACTTCGAACCGTTTGCTCAAGTGACGCCGCAGACCATCTAGAATGTGCGGCTCGTCATCGACGAGAAGTATTTTTCTGTTCAAGCCCGCCGGTTCCTCTCACCCGGATAAGAGAGACTACGAGGTTTCAATTGAAACTAGCAAGCCTTGTCTTCGTCAAAGATCGACGCTGACGGCCACCGCGCTGGCCAATCGATCGCCTGCATCCTGGCGTTCCACGATCACTTCGTCGGCCCCGGCTCGGGTCAGTTGGCGCCCTTGGGCTTCGGTGCGGGCGCGCGCCAGAATGCGCAGATTTGGAAACAGGTAGCGCAAGGTGGCGACCAAATGCGTGGCCCCTTCCGCATCGCCAAGGGCGACCACCAGGGCTTGCGCCTTGGCGATTCCCGCCGCCTCCAGAACGGCAAGGTCGGTGGCGTCGGCGTGAAAGGCCGCCAGTCCGACCGCTTTGGCGTCGACCACCCGGTGACGCCTGCCTTCGACCGCCAGATAGGGAACGCCGCGTTTGACGAAGCGATCGACAACGCTGCGCCCGACGCGTCCGATGCCCGCCACGATCACATGATCTTGCATGCCCAGGGCCGCCCTGACCAGCATGTCGAAACCGGGGGCTTCGTAGGGTTCGAACTTTCTGCCCAGCCAGCCGCCCAGAACAGCCAGAAGCGGGGTTAGCGCCATGCTGAAGGCCAAGGCCAGCAGCAAAGGTTGCGCCTGGGCCGAGGGCAGCACCTTCAGGCTTTCCGCCAATCCAAACACGACGAAGGCGAATTCACTGCCCTGCGACAGGATCAGGCTAAGGCGTGCCGCTCCCGTCCAGTTGAAACCGGCCAGTCTGGCAAGCGGCAGTAGCAAAAGAGCCTTTAGCACCATTAGGCCGATGGTTAGGCTGGCGATAAGCCAGAAATGTTCGTAGGCCAATTTAAAGTCGATCACCATGCCGACTGACATGAAAAACAAGCCCATCAGCAAACCGCGGAAGGGCTGGATGGTTTCCATGATGCGGTGACGATGTTCGGTTTCAGCCAGCATCAGTCCGGCGGCGAAAGCGCCCAGCGCCATCGACAAGCCGCCCCAGGCAACGGTCAGGCCCGTGCCGATCATCACCAGCAAGATGGTGGCGATGAACAGTTCCGCCGTTCTGGATCTGGCCACGATGTGGAACAGCGGGCGCAGGGCCAGACGCCCCATGACCAGAATAAAGGCCAAGATCCCCACAGCCTTCAAGAAGGCCATGCCCAAAGCGCCCGCCATGGTGCCCGCATGCGCGCTGAGGACTGGAACCAAAACCAGAAGCGGGCCGATCGCCAGATCCTGGATCAGCAAGATGGCCATGGCGGCGCGGCCGATGCGCGTCGCCAGTTCATGACGCTCGGCCAGCAATTGCAGTACGACGGCGGTCGAGGACAGGGCCAGCCCGCCGCCCACCACCAGGGCCGCGCCAAAGCCCAAGCCCGCCTGAAAGCCGATGCCGCCCAGAACGACCGAGGTGATCAGGATTTGCAGAAATCCCAGCAGCAGGATTTTCGCACGCATCACCTTTAGGCGTTCGAAGGTCAGTTCCATGCCGACCGAGAACATCAGCATCATGATGCCCAGTTCGGCCAGATGTTCGACCTCGCTGGCATGGGCCACGACGCCGAATCCGATCGGGCCGATCACCACGCCAGCCAGCAGATAGCCGACCAGCGGGCTGGCCTTCAGGCGCTCGAAAACCGGCACCACCAAAACGGTGGCGACCAGAAAGACGATCGCTTCGGTCAGTACGGCATGCAGGCTCATGAATACCCCGGATCAGGACGCTTCATGTAATATGGCCTTGCAAGAGCCATCTGTCATCGTCACATTGCCGCCTTATGGACCGCATTGCCGTTTTATATCGCCTGGAATCTCCCGCCTGCGAGATCGAGGCCCGCGCCCAAGCGCTGGCCATCGAACAAAGCGTCGAGATGCCGCTGGCCGCCATCCGCGCCCCCGGTGTGCTGAAGGACGTGGTTGGGCGTGTTGACAGCATCGAAGCAGACGGCGACGGCTTCTTTCTGGTGCGCATCGGGCTGGCGCTTGAAACCATGGGGCGTGATATCGGCCAATTGCTGAACATGCTGTTCGGCAATTCCTCGATCCTTGACCATGTGCGCCTTCTGGACGCCGACTTTTCCCAGGACTTGCTGAAGCACTATGGCGGCCCGCGTTTTGGGGTTCTGGGCCTGCGAGAAAAGCTGCAGGCCTTTGATCGCCCCCTGACCGCGACCGCCATCAAGCCCCAGGGGCTGGCGTCGCAGGATTTGGCCGCCCTTTGCGCCGTATTTTCGCAAGCCGGGATCGACATCATCAAGGACGATCACGGCATGGGCGACCAAAGCTACGCGCCCTTTGCAATAAGGGTCGCCGCCTGCCAGAAGGCGGTGGCTGGCAGCCGAACGCTGTATGCGCCGCATCTGACCGGCGGGCCGAAAGCCTTGGCCGAGCAGTTGCGCGTCGTCGAGGGCGAGGGCGTTGGCATGGTCATGGTTTCGCCCATGCTGATGGGTCTGCCGGTGGTGCAGGAACTGGTGGCCCTGCATCTGAAGGTGCCCGTGCTGGCCCATCCCGCCATGGCGGGTGCGGCGCGCATCGCGCCGCCTTTGTTGCTGGGCAAGCTGTTTCGCATGATCGGCGCCGACGCCCTGGTCTATCCCAATCATGGCGGACGTTTCGGCTATTCCCCCAAGACCTGCCAAGGCCTTGTCGATGCCGCCAAGGGAGAGTGGGGCGGCATGAAGCCCGCCCTGCCGGTGCCCGCGGGCGGCATGACCCTGGCCCGCGTGCCCGAGATGCTGCGTTTCTATGGCCAGGATGTCATCTTGCTGATCGGCGGCGCGCTTTTGATGGCGGGCGACCGGTTGCTTGAAGAATCCCGCGCTTTCGTTTCAGCCGTTGCAGGAAAGGACGCCCCATGACCCATCCGCCGGTTCGCCGTTTCAAGGATTTCCGTTGGGACGACACGTCGCTGCTGGCCTATCGCCAAGAAGCGGGCGTGCCCTTCAAGGACGTGACTCGCCAGATATTGTTCGAAGCCCCCGACCTATTAGGCGAATTGCGCTATTTCGAAGTGGCGGCCCAGGGCTTTTCATCGCTTGAACGCCACGACCATCGCCACGCGGTGGTCATTCTGCGCGGTCATGGCCGATGCTTGGTTGGGGATTCGGTTTACGATGTTGGGCCGCTTGACCTCGTTGATATCCCCCCCATGACTTGGCATCAGTTCAAGGCCAGCCAGGGCGAGCCGCTGGGCTTCCTTTGTCTGGTTAATGTCGAGCGCGACAAGGCCCAACTGCCCAGCGAAACGGACCTAGCCGAGATGCGCGGCAATCCCGTTATCGACGGATTCCTTGGCTGAGATCAGCTCAGCGCCCAGCGCGGAATAGCCATACAAAAATTGCACGCACCGGGAAGCCCCCTCTAAACAACTTCTTAACCAATTGATTTGCCAACACCAAACTTGTCAGTTGCTCATTAAGTTAAAGGAATGTGAATGTCGCCATGAAAGATGTGGTTGAATCGCATCGTAATTGGCTCATATTTGATACAGGTCAACCGCGGAACAATTAGCGGCATAAGACCATATGCAAGTTTGCAAAGAATTAGCAGCGAGCTTGAGGGCGCTGCCAAACGGATACGAGGGTGCCATGGCACGAGCAGGTTCTGCGGGCCAGGAACATATCCCAACTGTGGCGGATAAGGGAGTGGCGCTTAGCGCTCTCTTGCAGACGCACGACGTCCGGCCAGCGACAGATGCCCAACCCTATATCATCATCGAGGCCAAGCCCGGCCAGCCGGTGGCGGTGCCAGTTGCCGGTTTGATCGAGGGAGCCGAATATGTGCGCTCGGGTCCCGATCTGATTCTGATCGGCGAAGACGGCACGCGCGTTCTGGTGCGCGACTATTTCGCTAGCGATGATCCCAGCAACCTGATCGGCGACAACGGGGCCACGATCGACGGCGATCTGGCCTTGAGGCTGGCGGGCAATATGGCGCCCGGCGAATTCGCTCAAGCAAAAGCGGGTGCCGCGGGCCAGTCCATCGGTCGTGCGGATACGCTAAGCGGCAGCGTGACGGTTGTTCACGCCGACGGCACGAAGGGCGTCCTGAACAAGGGCGACGCAGTTTTCCAGGGCGATGTGTTGCAAACGCCCAAGGGCGCTTCGGTCGGCTTGGTCTTCATGGATGGAACCACTTTGGCCCTGGGTGGCAATGGCCGCTTGGTGCTGGATCAGATGGTTTACGACGCCTCGACCCATACCGGCAAGTCGGCCTTCTCGCTGGTGCAGGGCACCTTCTCATTCGTTTCAGGCGAGATCGCCAAATCGGCGCCCGATGCGGCTTCCTTGAAGACGCCGGTGGCGACCATCGGCATTCGCGGCACCATGGTGGCGGGCGGCTATACGCCGGAAGCGGGCCTGACGACGGCCTTGCTGTCGGAAACCGGCGGCAGCGTCGGTGAAATCACGCTCACCAACGCGGCGGGCACGGTCACCAACAACACCGCCAACGGCGCGGTGCATATCGGCAATTTCTTCACCGTGCCTTCGAACGTGGTCACGGTCAGTGCTTCACAGATTGCCAACAGTTTCCGCGAAGCGTTGAGCCAAACGGCCAACACCTCGTCCAGCAGCAATGCCAGCGGTTCGGCTCAGCAGATTTTGAATCAGGCCTCTCAGCAACAACCCGCGGCGGGTGCTGCTGGCGCGCCCGGTCAGCAAAGCAGTCCGACCCAGCCGGGCGATGCGGCGACGCAGCCGGGCGGCGCTGGCGCGCAACAACAAGGTCCTGCGGCGCCCGCGGCCACGGTTGAAGGCGTATTCCAAAGCGGTGCCGCCGGTCAGACGAGCGGCGCGCAGGCGACGAATGCCGGATTCGCCCAGGCGGCCCAGCAGGCGATCAACCAAGCGCTGCAACAAGGCACCTCGATCGACCAAGCGGTTCAAGCGGCCATGCAAGCCCATCAGGCCTTCAATCAGGCTGTTGGCCAGGGTGCGACCAACCAACAAGCGTTGAATGCGGCTGGTTTGGCAGCCCAGCAGTCGGGTGTTTTGACGGGCACGTCTTTTTCAAACGTCACGGGTCCGGTTGTCGATAATACGGTGGTGACCAATGCGCCGCCGCCCGTCATTCAAGTGACGGCCGCTCCGCCTCCGCCGCCTCCGCCGCCTCCGCCGCCGGTGATTGTATCGGCGCCGCCGCCGCCCGAGCCGGTCATTGTCGTGGCTCCGCCGCCACCACCACCCCCGCCGCCGCCGCCTGTTGTGACGCAAGTCGTCACGGCGCCCGTGGCGGTTTCCCTGTCAGGCAAGGCGATCGACGGTTACATTTCAGGCGCCACGGTGTTCCTGGATACCGATAACGACGGCAGCCTGGATGCGGGCGAAATCTGGACCACCACCGACAGCCAGGGCAATTACACGCTGTCCAGCACCAACACCAATGTGCCGATCGTTTTGTTCGGCGGCACCGACATTTCCACCAATCAGCCTTTGGTCGGAACTTTGAAGGCTCCTTCCGGATCGACGGTGGTGACGCCGTTGACCACCATGATGCAGTCGATGATGGCCTCGGGCTTGAGCGAGGCGTCGGCTCAGTCGCAGATTGCGACCTTGCTGGGCATTACCAGCCTGCCAGATTTGAACAGTTTCGATCCGGTGGCGACGTCTTCCTCTGGAAGCGGTACGGAAGTGACTCAGGCGGCCCAGGTCATGAAGGCTGCCATCCAGGTGCAGAACATGGTAACGGCCATGAGCGCTTTGATGGTGGGCGCTGGCGGCGTGACGGCGGCAGCGGCGACGGCGGCCATTTTCTCGGCCCTGGCCTCGCAGGCGACGTCATCCAACTCGGCGGTTGATTTTTCAAGTTCCTCCAACGTTTCTTCGCTGATCGATTCGGTGGCCAGCAATCTGTCCTTGACCGGTAACTCGAATTTGGTGGCGGCCAAGGCAACCGTTGCCACGGTCATCGCCAATGTGACCTCGGCGGTCAACACCGCCTTCAATGCCGATCCGACGGGCGGCGCCGATCTTCTGACCTCGCTGGCCAATGTGGCCACGGTGGCGCAGGGTTCAGCCACCGAAGCGATCACCAATGCGTTCACATCGGGCGATCTCAGCTCCTCGCTGACATCCCTCAACAGCGACTTCAGCGGCGCCAACCTCACCAATGCCATTTCGTCGGCCAGCAGTGGACTGATCGGCTCTAGCGCTAGCGACACACTTACCGGCACCGGTGGCAGCGACACCATCAGCGGTCTGGGCGGTAATGACACGTTGGCCGGCTTGGCGGGCGATGATTCGCTGCTGGGCGGCGAAGGCACGGATACGGCAACCTTTGCGGTGGCGGGGGCTGGCATTACCTTAAGCCTGGAATCGGGCTCGGTAACCGGCGGAGCTGGCAATGACAGCCTGAGCGGCATTGAAATTGTCATCGGCAGTGGCTATGACGATACGCTGACAGGCGGCAGCAGCGCTGACTCGCTTTATGGCGGCGGTGGCAACGACACGCTGATCAGCGGCGATGGCAACGAATATCTTGACGGCGGATCGGGTGCCGACACCATCTATTTCAGCTCTCAGAAAGAAGCTGGAGTCACGGTCAATCTGCTGACTGGAAGCGCAACCGGCGCCTGGGGCAATGACACGCTGGCTAATTTCGAGATCGTAAGCGCAACCGGCCTTAATGACAGCATCACTGGTTCGTCGAGCGACGATTCGCTCTATGGCTATGGCGGTGCCGATACGCTGGCCGGAGGCTTGGGCAACGATCTGCTAGATGGCGGCGAAGGCACGGACACGGCTACTTACGCCTCGGCCAGCGGCGCGGTGACGGTCAATCTGAACTACGGCTCGGTAACCGGGGCGGCAGGCACGGACAGTCTTAGCAGCGTCGAGATCGTCCTGGGCAGCGACTATAATGACGTCATGACCGGCGGCGCCGGTTCGGATTCGCTGCTGGGCGGCTCGGGCAACGACACATTCTATATCGGCACCGGGAACGGCTATTTCGACGGCGGCGCCGGAACGGATACTTTAAGCTTCGCTGGCCTGGGAAGCCCCATCACGCTGACCCTGTCCAGCAACAGCGTCACCGGAACCAGCATCGGGCTGGATACTTTCGCCAATATCGAAATATTCACCGGCAGCGATTACGGCGACACGATGGCTGGCGGCACGGGCGACGATACGCTTTCGGGCGGGGCTGGCAATGACACGCTTTCCGGCGGCACGGGCAATGATGTGCTTGACGGCGGCGATGGCGACGACATTCTGTATGGCGACAGTTCCTCGTCGATCACCGGCAGCGATGGCACTTTGGTCAATGGGCTGGGAGGTTCGTCGGGCTTTGGCGAGAATAGCGTGGACCGCGGCGACGATTCGTCCAATTCGCTTGTGAACATCACCTCGATCTTCACGGGCGGCATCAACTTCTTTGGCACCACTTACACGTCGCTGGGCGTCAACACCAACGGACACGTCACCTTCGGCGAGACCTATTCCACCTACAATCCGTTCAGTCTGCCTATGACCAGCGCCAGCCTGCCAGCCATCCTGGCGGCCTATTTCAATGACGTCGATACGCGCAGCGGCGTCTTGACGGACGATGACATAGGCAATTCGACGGGCAGCAATCTGGTTTGGTACGATCTGGATACGACGAACGGCGTCTTTACCGTGACCTGGGACGATGTCGGATATTATTCGTACGGAACCGACGCTTTGAACGCCTTCCAAGTGCAGATTTACGACATGGGAGATTCTGGCGATTACGACATCGTCTTCCGCTATGAAGACATCAACTACACTTACAACAACTATGCCCGCGCTGGTTGGTCGGATGGCGCAGGCGGCGGCAACAACTACGAACTACCGGTCTCTCACAGTTCCGACATGATTGATCTTGAAACCGACGTTGGCAATACCGGCATGCCGGGTCTGTGGACTTGGTCGTTCAGGGATGGCGTTCTGTCCTCCAGCGGCGACGCGGTTTCCGGCAGCGGCGGCGGTTCCGAAGGCGGCGATGACTCGCTTTCGGGCGGCGGCGGCAATGACACTCTGTATGGCGGCGTCGGCAATGACAGTATTGATGGCGGCACCGGCAACGACATGCTTTATGGCGGCAACGGAAGCGACACTTTGACCGGCGGCGGCGGGTCCGACAAGCTGTATGGCGAAGCGGGCGATGACGTGCTGGTCTATCAGTCGGATGCTCTGACCATCAATGGCGGCGACGGCAACGACACGTTGCTGTTCAGTGGTGCCAGCCTTGACCTTAATTTCACAAGCACCAGCATCTCCTTCAGCAACTTTGAGAAGGTCGATATCACCGGCAGCGGCAACAATACGCTGAGATTGACGGGGGCGAATCTTCTTAGCATTGCTGAAGATTCCAACGGCCTGCTGTCCGGTTTGGACTATGGCGAGGCGCTAGTTATCGCCGGTGATACAGGTGATACGCTGTTGCTGAACGATTTGGGCTGGTCGCAGTCGCAATCCACGGTTTCGTTGAGCGGCGAGAGCTATTCGGTTTACACCAGCAACAGCTATGGTGAGAGCGCCACCCTGCTGGTTGATACGAATATCACCGTCACTTCGGGGCTGGCTTAAGCAGGCACCGGCAGCTTGTCTTCGCGAACCGCTGGCGGCTTGGACTCGGGGTAGGCGAAGGTCAGTTTGTTTTCGGCCACCTCGATGCGCACGGTGCCGCCATTGGCTAGGCGTCCGAACAGCAATTCCTCGGCCAGCGGCTTCTTGATTTCTTCCTGGATAACCCGTCCCAAGGGGCGCGCGCCATACATGCGGTCGTAGCCCTTCTTGCACAGCCATTGGCGCGCCTCGTCGGACAGTTCAATCCCCACATGCCTGTCAGCCAGTTGGACTTCAAGTTGGATGATGAACTTGTCCACCACCAGGGCCACGATCTCGGGCGAGAGATGGGCAAAGCTGATAGTGGCGTCCAGGCGGTTCCTGAATTCCGGCGTGAACAGGCGCTCGATGGCTTCCTTGTCGTCGCCTTCGCGGTTGGTGCGCTCGAAACCGATGGCGTTCTTGGCCATGTCGGCCGCGCCCGCATTGGTGGTCATGATCAGCACCACATTGCGAAAATCGACGTTCTTGCCGTTATGGTCGGTTAGTTTTCCGTGGTCCATGACCTGCAACAAGATGTTGAACAGGTCGGGATGCGCCTTTTCGATCTCGTCCAGCAGCAGCACCGAATGCGGATGCTGGTCGATGGCGTCGGTGAGCAAGCCGCCCTGGTCGAAGCCGACATAGCCCGGCGGCGCCCCGATCAGGCGCGACACCGAATGGCGCTCCATATATTCCGACATGTCGAAGCGTGTCAGTTCAATGCCCATGATTTTTGAAAGCTGGCGGGCCACTTCGGTCTTGCCGACCCCGGTGGGGCCAGCGAACAGATAGCTGCCGATGGGCTTTTCAGGCTCGCGCAGGCCCGCCCTGGCCAGCTTGATGGCCGAAGCCAAGGCTTCGATGGCCTTGTCCTGGCCGAAGACCAGGGTTTTCAGATCGCGTTCTAGATTCTTCAGCACCTCGGCGTCGTTGGTGGAAACGCTTTTGGGGGGAATGCGGGCGATCTTGGCGACAACGCCCTCGATATCGGCCACGGTCACCGTTTTCCGCCGTTTGCTTTCGCTGAGCAGCATGCGGGCAGCGCCCACTTCGTCGATGACGTCGATGGCCTTGTCGGGCAGTTTGCGGTCATGGATGTATTTGGCCGACAATTCCACGGCGGCGCGCAGCGCATCGGGCGTGTAGCGCACATTGTGGTGCTTCTCGTAATAGCTTTTGATGCCGGTCAGGATTTTGACCGTGTCCTCGACCGATGGTTCGTCAACGTCGATCTTCTGGAAGCGGCGCACCAGGGCGCGGTCCTTTTCGAAGTGATTGCGATATTCCTTGTAGGTGGTCGAGCCGATGCAGCGCAGCGTTCCCTGGGCTAGGGCGGGTTTCAGCAGATTCGAAGCATCCATCGAGCCGCCCGAGGTGGCGCCCGCGCCAATCACCGTATGAATTTCGTCGATGAACAGAATGGTGCCCTTGGTGGCCTCGATTTCGTTGATCACCGCCTTCATGCGCTCCTCGAAATCGCCGCGATAGCGGGTTCCGGCCAGCAAGGACCCCATATCCAGCGCATAGACGGTGGCGTTGCGCAGCACTTCGGGCACTTCGCTTTTCACGATGCGCCTAGCCAGGCCCTCGGCGATGGCGGTCTTGCCCACGCCCGGATCGCCCACGTAAAGCGGGTTGTTCTTGGTGCGGCGGCACAAAATCTGGATGGTGCGCTCGATTTCGGCGTCTCTGCCGATCAAAGGATCGATACGCCCTTCCAGCGCCTTCTTGTTCAGATTGACGCAGTAATTGGCCAGCGCCTGCTCGCCCTTCTTCACCACTTTTTCGGGCGTGGCGTCTTCATCGGCGCCGCTGACCGGGCGCGAGGTCGATTGACCCGGCGCCTTGGCGATGCCGTGCGAAATGTAATTGACCGCGTCCAGACGGCTCATCTCCTGGCTTTGCAGGAACCAGACGGCGTGCGATTCGCGCTCCGAGAACATGGCGACCACGACGTTCGCACCCGTCACTTCCTCGCGGCCAGAACTTTGCACATGAATGGCGGCGCGCTGGATCACGCGCTGGAAACCGGCGGTGGGCTTGGGGTCTTCTCCGTCGGGCGCATGCAGGCCTTGCAGCGTTTCTTCGATGAAGGTGCTCGTTTCGCGCTTCAAGCGCTCGACATCGACGCCGCAGGCCTTGAAGACGGCGATGGCGTCGGGGTCTTCGCACAGGGCCACCAGCAGATGTTCCAGCGTCACATATTCGTGCTGCGAGCCGGTGGCCAGCGCCAGCGCGCGGCGCAAGGTCAGTTCCAGATTGCGCCCCAGCATGGCTCTATTCCTTTTCTATGGTGCATTGCAAGGGATGCTGGCTTTGGCGGGCCAGATCCATCACCTGCGTCACCTTGGTTTCGGCGACTTCGTAAGTGTAGACGCCGCACAGCCCCACGCCCCGCATATGGACATGCATCATGATGCGATTGGCTTCCTCGTGGCTTTTGCCGAAGAAACGCTCCAACACATGCACGACGAACTCCATCGGCGTGTAGTCGTCGTTCAGCATCAAGACCTTGTACATGGACGGCTTTTTGGTCTTGGGCCTCGTCTTGATGACCACCCCCGTGGCCGGTCCGTCGTCCGTGCGTTTGTCGCCGCTCATACCCAACCTCAGCTTTCTTCTCTTTCCTCTATCATATGGGCAGATTGCCGGGTGGGAAAAGGGCCATCCTTGTGATAGGAAGCCCGGGATGGATTCATTTCTGTTTTTCAAGGGCCTGATCGTCGGTTTTGCCCTGGCCGCCCCGGTGGGGCCGGTGGGCGTTCTGTGCATCCGCAGATCGATGGCCGATGGGCGAATCGCCGCCTTTCTGGCCAGCCTGGGAGCCGCCCTGGCCGATACCAGTTTCGGCCTGATGGGGGCCATGGGCATGGGGCTTGTCTCGGGCTTTTTGCAAAGCCACGAGGCGATTCTGGCCCTTCTGGGCGGGCTGTTTCTACTGGGCCTTGGGGGCTACACTTGGCGCTCGCCGGTAAAAATGGACCCGGTGCCGCTGACTCCCCTGGGATTTCTGAAGGATTTTACCGGCACCTTTCTGGTGGCGATCGCCAATCCGGCCACGGTGGCGGGTACGGTGGGGGCCTTCGCGGCCCTTGGCCTAGCCGGGCTTGAGGGCGACGGTCAGGCGGTCGGCCTGCTGGTGGCGGGCGTGTTTTTTGGCTCGGCCCTGTGGTGGTTCACCCTGGCCAGCCTAGCCGCAGCGACCAAGGGCAAACTGCCCGAAAGCTGGATTTCGCGCATCAACCATGTTTCGGGCATCCTTCTGGCGTTGTTCGGTCTGGGCGTTCTGGGCCATTTGGTGTTAAAAGCGCTGTCATGAAGCAAGTCATCCAAAGCGCCCGCACGGGCAAACTGTCTCTTAAAGACGTTCCGGCCCCCAGGGCGCGGGCAGGGCACCTGCTGGTGCGCGTTCAGGCATCCCTGATCTCGGCGGGCACCGAGCGCATGGTGGTCGATTTCGCCAAGAAAAGTCTGGCGGGCAAGGCCAAGGAACGCCCCGATCTCGTCAAGAAGGTGTTGGACAAGGCCAAGCGCGATGGCGTTGGCGCCACCTTGAAGGCGGTGATGGCGCGGCTCGACGAACCTTTGCCGCTGGGCTATTCGGCCGCCGGGATCGTGGAAGAGGTGGGTGCTGGTCTGGAAAGCCGTTTTCAGGTGGGGCAGAAAGTGGCGATGTGCGGGGCGGGCATCGCCAATCACGCCGAGTTCGATCTGGTGCCCGGCAATCTGGCCGCAAGCGTGCCCGATTCGGTGCCCTTCGATCAGGCCTGCTACGGCACGGTCGCGGCCATCGCCCTTCAAGGCATGCGCAATCTTTCCCCGCAATTGGGCGATGTGGTGGCGGTGCTGGGCGTGGGGCTGATCGGCCAGTTGGCCGTGCGGCTTTTGAAATTGTCGGGCTGCCGCGTGCTGGCGCTTGACCACAACCCATCCCGCCTGGAACTGGCCCGCCGCATGGGCGCCGATGCAGTCTGGAATCTGGCCGAAGATGGACTGGACGCCACGGTGGCGGCCCTTTCCTCGGGCCTTGGCTGCGACGGAATCTTGATCTGTGCGGCCACCGATTCCAGCGAACCGTTTCAGGTGGCGGCGCAAATTGCCCGTGATCGTGCAAAGGTGGTGCTGGTGGGCAAGACGGGCACCGAATTCCCCTTTGCCGACTATATGAAAAAGGAATTGTCGGTCACGGTGTCGCGATCCTATGGGCCGGGGCGTTATGACGAAGCCTATGAGGGCCGCAACATGGCCTATCCCGAAGGTTTCGTGCGCTGGACCGAAACCGCCAACCTTGCCGAATGCGTGCGCTTGATGGCGCATGGGCTGGATGTCGGCCTGCTGACCACGCATCATTTCCCGCTGGAGCGCGCCGAAGACGCCTATGCGATGGTGATGAGCGGGGCGGAACCCTATTTGGGCATCGTCCTCGATTATCCAAAAGCGGCGGCGCAGGAAACCAGCTTGCCCAAATCGTTCCCCGCCCCCAAGGCGGTTGGCGGCAAGTGCGTGCTGGGCGTGATTGGGGCTGGCAGTTTTGCCCGCACGGTGCTGCTGCCCGAATTCAAGAAGCGGGCGGATGTGCAAATGCGCGCCATCGCCACCCAGCGCGGCATGACGGCGGAACATGCGAAGACCCTGTTCGGTTTCGACGTCTGCACCACCAACAGCGCCGACTTGTTGGCTGATCCCGCCATCAACGCCGTGCTGATCGCCACGCGCCATGCCAGTCATGCCGATCTGGTAATCGCCGCCCTGCAGGCGGGCAAGCATGTGCTGGTCGAAAAACCGCTGGCGGTGACGATAGAGCAACTGGCCCTTGTCGCGGCAGCCAGGGCGGCCTCGAACGCATTCTTGATGGTGGGCTTCAATCGCCGTTTTGCCCCCTTGGCCCAGAAGATGAAAGCAGAACTGGCGACCCATCAAGGTCCCAAGAATTTAACCATCCGCGTCAATGCGGGCGCGCTTCCCCGAGAAAGCTGGTTGAACGTGGCCGACGAAGGGCAAGGGCGCATCGTGGGCGAGGGCTGTCATTTCGTCGATCTGGCGCGCGCCCTGGTGGGATCGCCGATCGTGAGCGTGCAGGCGCAAGGATCAAGCCAGGGAGCCGATGAATTGGCCGCCACGCTTTCCTTTGCCGATGGCAGTCTGGCCTCGTTCAGCTATACCGCCCAGGGCGATTCCGCCTATTCGAAAGAGCGTTTCGAGGGGTTCGCGGGCGGCATGGCGGTCTGCCTGGACAATTTCCTGTCGCTTTCCATCACCAAGGGCGGGCGCACGAAAACAACGAAGACGATGGGCCAGGACAAGGGCCATAACAGAGAGATCGAACTGTTCGCCAAAGCGGTGATCGCGGGCGGCAAGGCCCCGGTGGACGAGGCCGAAACCTTCGAAACCAGCCTCGCCACCCTGGCGTTGGTGGAGAGTTTACGGACGGGATTGAAGATAGAGGTGGGGTAATATTTAGCAGCTCTATTGTGGTTTCGCCCCAAAGATGCGAGCGCCCCTCCTGGACCCATGAATTATCATGTGAAATCAATGAGCTAGTGCCGACTTGAAGAATTCTTCGTCGGTCCTATACTCTCTTTTGGCGGTGTCTATTGACGAATATTCAGCCCTAATAAAATATGACGTGAGGCGTTTGTTGACTTCTAACGCAACTTTACCACATATATTGCCAGAGGATCGTAAGAGGCTATTAGTCCAGCGCCTTCCTCTAAGAGACAGTACGGTTGAAACTCGCCATTTGTATGTCACGTCTGAAATTAGTCATGCCTTGGATGGAGATGTTTCTGGCTTTCCATGGGCAATGGCGGATGTGTTGATCGGTCGCTTTTGTGCGGGCTGGTCCGTAAAGGTTGCCTTAACCTCCGTAAGAAACGGAGTTTTTATTAAGCGAGGGCGTGATGGTTGGCCTGAGCTTGAACGTCTGGATGAAGTTGACGAGGTTTGGGTCATTTGTGTTCGTAAGCCTAAACCTGGGTGGCGAATTCTTGGGCGGTTCTTGAGACAAGATTGTTTCGTTGGTCTGGTGTTGGGTGACGCTCATGATCTTCATAAGCCAGGAGGCGCGTACAAGAAGGCCGCCCAGAAGGTGATTGAAGAATGGGAAAATGTTTTCGGCACGCAGGTGCCACTCAAGGGAACGGAAATATCGGATTATCTGAGTGGAGTTTGGAAAGATGTCAACGAAACAGAATTCGAAAGCCGTTGATCGTCTGCGGTCCTATGACCGTGGAATGCTCCGCTCCGCGTTTGTTAGTCTGTTCTGGGCTATCATTTCTGATCGAAAGAAGCACGGTAATCTTAGGATTCAGGACATTGCAGATCAGCTTGGCGTTGATAAGTCCGTTGTATCGCGTTGGTTTAATACTCAACCAAACTGGCAAATCGATACTATTGCTGATTTGGCAAATGTTCTGGGTGTTGAGGTGTTTGTCTCAGCTCGTGATCGTCATATGCCAGGGGTTAGCTATACACCCCAAGGGGCGTCTGCGTCGGTAGTTAATAGGATGCATTCAGATGTCATAACATCGGGAACTTCATCTTCGTTCACCCCTTTTCTGCTCATAGCAGAGGGAAAATCACTACCTTGTCAGTCAAAGGTCGAGCTTCTAAAGGTTCCAAATGCCGTCCAAAAATTCTGAGCCTAAGATATTCGGATTCACAGTGTTTTGTGATGACATCAGAACCGAGGCTGATGGCAAAATTAGCTATATTGGCTCTTATCCAAGTGACATGATAATTCATGGAGAATTTCCGGCCATTCTTCCAAAATTTGGATTCGGGATTAAGTTGCTAATCCGAACGGACGTTGCTTCTAAAATTAAATCAAACGTACCTATCAAAATTTTGATGCCTGGGGAGGATATAACGAGTTCATCAATTAGCTTTGAATTTCCTTCTGAAGAGCTAATGAGTCAGGCTAATAAGTCCTCTCCTGTTAGTGCCAAAGAATCGGGTAATGACTCTCATCCCTACTTTCAGGTCAATGCAAATTTGATTGTGAACTCTCTTAGCTTTAAACAGGCGGGCAGAGTTTGCGTTCGAGCAGTTTTTGGGAATGAGGTGGTTAAATTGGGTTCTCTTGGTGTTCAGAAAGCCCCAACCGGAGTTCCTGAATCCGGGGACGCTGTGCAAACGTAGAATACTTACCCCGCCTCTTCCTCCATATCGGATAGCTTCTTTTCCATGTCGCGTTTCAGGCGCTTGATCTTGCGGTCCAGGCTTTCGATGGCGGCGAGGTCCGCCACACGCGACTCGGCCAGATGCTGGGCCACGGCGCGCCGGATGATCCATTCCAGCAAAATGGCGCCCAGGATCAGCCCGGCGGCTCCGGCGATCATGGCGGCGGCGGCGCCGTAGGCCTTGTCAACGAAGATGGTCATGGCCCAGAAACCCACGGTGACCAAGCAGGCCGACACCACGGCCGCCATGCGCCGTCGCACCCGTTCGATCTCGAAGCGGCCCTTCTTGTGGGCGCGGATGGCGTCGGCGATTTCCTTACGGGCCATTTGTTGCCAGGAAGAGAAGTTCAAGCCCTTCGGTCCGCGCTGTTCGCGGATGAATTTTTCCAACTGGCGCACCACGATGTCGGCGTGCTGATCGGGGGTGGGCAGGTGCTTCTCGGTCATGGGTGCCGGATGGCTATGGGTTGGGGCTTGCGTCAGGCCACTTTCTGCCCCATATGGGGACCGGTTTCAAGGATATGAGAAGGATATTGCCCCATGAGCGCCGCTGCTGAAACGCTTTCCTTCCAGGCCGAGGTCGGCAAACTGCTCGATATCGTTGCCCATGCGCTGTACAGCAACAAGGAAATCTTCCTGCGGGAACTGGTTTCCAACGCCTCGGACGCCTGCGACAAATTGCGTCTCGAAGGCCTGACCGACCCCAGACTGCTGGAAGGCGGGGCCGAGTTTCGCATCACGCTTAAGCCCGACAAAGAAGCGCGCACGCTGACCATCTCGGACAACGGCATCGGCATGAACCGCGCCGATTTGGTGGCCAATCTGGGCACCATCGCCAAGTCGGGCACCGCCGAGTTCCTAAGCCGCCTGTCGGGTGACGCCAAGAAGGATGCCGGTCTGATCGGTCAGTTCGGCGTCGGCTTCTACTCTTCTTATATGGTGGCGGGGAAAGTGTCGGTGGACAGCCGTAGGGCTGGCGAGGTCGAGGGCTGGCGCTGGATTTCGGACGGGCAGGGCAGCTTCACGGTGGAAGCCATCGATCTGCCCGCCCGCGGAACCGCCATCACTTTATATATACGCGACGGCGAGGACGAGTTCCTGGACCCCCATCGTCTGCGCCATATCGTCAAAACCTATTCCGACCATATCGCCGTGCCGGTGGTGTTGGATCACGAGGGCAAGGAAGAGACCTTGAACTCGGCCTCGGCCCTGTGGACGCGCTCGAAGAACGAGATCAGCAAGGAACAATATAAAGAATTCTACCATCATGTCGGCCACGCCTTCGACGAGCCTTGGATGACCATCCATTACCGGGCTGAAGGCGCTTTGGAATATACCGGCCTGCTGTTCGTTCCCACCATGAAACCCTTCGACCTGTTCAACCCCGAGCGCAAAAGCAAAGTGAAGCTGTATGTGAAGCGGGTCTTCATCACCGACGACGGGCACGAGTTGCTGCCCTCGTGGCTGCGCTTCCTGAAGGGCGTGGTGGATAGTTCCGACCTGCCCTTGAACATCAGCCGCGAGATGCTGCAGCACAATCCTGTGCTGGCCAAGATGCGTTCGGGCTTGGTGAAGCGGGTGTTGACCGAATTGAAAAAGCGGGCCGAGGAAGAACCCGAGCAGTATCTGGCCTTCTGGTCCAATTTCGGCGCCGTGCTGAAGGAAGGGCTGTACGAGGAACCCGAGCGCAGGGACGAGATGCTGGATCTGATGCGCTTCCCGGCAACCGGAGAAGACGGGGTGATCAGCCTGGCCCGTTATGTCGAGACCATGCAGGAAGGCCAGGAAGCCATCTATACGCTGACCGGCGACAGCGTCGAAGCCTTGAAGAAAAGCCCGCTGATCGAGGGCTTCGCCGCCAGGGGCATCAAGGTGCTGTTGCTGACCGATCCGGTCGATGAGTTCTGGGTTCGCGGGGTCCATGATTATCAGGGCAAGCCCTTCAAGTCGGTGGGCGAGGCGGGAGCCGATCTGTCGAAGCTGGCCACCAAGGACAAGCAAGACAAGCCGGATGAAGAAAACAAGGAAGGCGAAGGCCAGCTTGAAAAGCTGCTGGGCGTCATGAAAAGCGTGCTGGGCGAAGCGGTGAAGGATGTTCGGCGTTCGGATCGGCTGACCGAAAGCGCTGTCTGTCTGGTCGCCGCCGAGGGCGAGATGAGCCTGCATATGGAGCGCATGCTCAAGGCCCATAAGCAGATGGACATGGCGCCCGCCCGCGTCCTTGAGGTCAATCCCTCGCATCCGGTAATCTTGCGTCTGGCCGGACAAGCGCAAGAAGAGGGCGCCGTCGAAAGGCTTGGCGCCCGCATTCGCCTGCTTTTGGATCAGGCCCGCATCGTGGAAGGCGATCCGCTTCCCGATCCGCACGACTTCGCCAAGCGCTTGGCGGCGGTGATGCTGGAAGGGTGAGTTTATCGCAGGACGCGCTAATCCACAAAAAACAAGCCCAGGGACTTTGATGTCCCTGGGCTGTTGAGAAGTGCCCTGCAGCGAAAGCCGCAGAAAGCGCCTGTCCCTTAGACGGTCGGAGCCGCCACAGGAGCAGGAGCAGCCTTCTTGGAAACGCGCTTGGCAGCGGGCTTCTTCGCGGCCTTCTTGGCTGCGGGCTTCTTAGCCGCAGGCTTCTTGGCAGCGGGCTTCTTCGCGGCCTTCTTGGCAGCGGGCTTCTTAGCCGCGGCCTTCTTAGCAGCCGGCTTCTTCTTGGCAGCCGGCTTCTTGGCAGCGGGCTTCTTGGCAGCGGGCTTCTTCTTGGCCGCGGCCTTCTTGGCAGCCGGCTTCTTCTTGGCAGCCGGCTTCTTCTTAGCAGCAGGCTTCTTAGCCGCCGCCTTCTTGGCAGCGGGCTTCTTGGCCGCGGCCTTCTTGGCGGCCGGCTTCTTCTTAGCAGCCGGCTTGGCGGCAGTGGCCGCCTTGGTTTTGCACATAGCCATTGGTTCTCTCTCCACATTTCGCGGTGACGTCCACCGCACTAACACAATAAAAACTTTTTTCGCTCTTTGCAAAAAAAAATGATTGACGCGATTCCTTCGTCGTCGCTATCCGCCTCGGCTGTTGCGCATCAGCAACGCATCGAGATTAAGGGAAGCGCTTAATATCAGGTGTCGCCGCGATTCTGTATGGTGTGACGATCATCACACGTCGCCGTTCGGCGCGTCTTGAAGTCCTGGCGCTTTCTGGGGTTCCAAAAAGGCGAATCGAAAAGAAAATCGCGACTCGAGTCGGAATCGGAAGTGCCGTTTTACCCTTTGTTAAGCCGCGCGCGTCATACTGCAAGGGTGGAATCAGGCTACGAGTACCCCGTCTCGCAAGGCTTTTAAAGATGGATCTTAAGCAGTTCACCCTGTTTGGCATGATCAAGGACCAGATGGACTGGTCGTCGAAGCGACAGCAGGTTCTGTCGCGCAACATCGCCAATTCCGATACGCCGGGTTATCTGCCTAGCGACATCAAGCCGTTGGATTTCAAGAAAACTATCGCCGAAGTGACATCGCCCCAACTGGCGGTGACCGATGGCAACCATCTGATGGGATCGCCCAGCAAAGCCTCCAGCCTTCGCGTCGAGAAAGAACGTCATCCCGAAGAGATCAAGCCCGACGGCAATGGGGTGACCTTGGAAGACCAGATCATGAAGGTGGGCGACACCAAGGGCAAATACGATATGGCCGCCAGCCTGTACCAGAAGCAGATCATGCTTCTGAAGATGTCAGTGGGCAGCGGGCGGTAAAGGAGAACGGCAATGGACGACCTTCGCAGCAGCGTCAAGATTTCAGCCGCAGGCCTGCATGCCCAGGGCATGCGCATGCGCACCATCTCGGAAAACTTGGCCAATGCGGACTCGCTGGCCCGCTCGCCGGGAACGCTTCCCTATCGGCGCAAGGTGGTGACCTTTAAGAACGTTCTGGATCGCGAGATGGACGCCAACACCGTGCGCGTCAACCGCGTCACCACCGATCAGGGAGATTTCGGAAAGCGTTTCGACCCCACCCATCCGGCGGCTGACCGTGACGGCTATGTGCTGACTCCCAACGTCAATCCGCTGATCGAGCTGATGGATATGCGCGAAGCCCAGCGCAGCTACGAGGCCAACCTGACGGCCATCAACAACTCCAAAGCTATGATCCAGCGGACGATGGAGCTGCTGCGTTAAAGCCGCATCTGTGCTATACGTATATATATAGAGTGTAGGGACGCCCCCAAAACCAGGGCACCGAGGACGACATGGCAGTCGATATCAACAATGCGATCAGCGCCTATAACGCAGCTTCAAGGCCTGCGGCGACGATGGGTCTGGGTTCGCAAGACAAGACCGAAGGCCCCGAGGATTTCGCCGGGTTGGTCAAGGGCGCCATTCAGACATCCATCGAAACCGTGAAGAACGGCGAGCGCATGAGCATGAAAGCGATTGCGGGACAGGCCGATCTGACCGAGGTGGTTACGGCCGTTTCAGCCGCCGAGGTCACGCTGCAAACTGTGATGGCGGTGCGCGATAAGGTCATTACGGCCTATAACGAAATCATGCGCATGCCCATCTAAGGGCGGCCCAACATCCTGCCGGAGGTTCCATGAACGAGGCCGAGGTGATGGACGTCATCCGGGAAGGCATGATCGTCCTGATCAAGGTCTCGGCTCCTCCCTTGCTGGCGGGGCTGGCGATCGGCCTTGTCATCTCGATCTTTCAGACCCTGACTCAGATTCAGGAAGCCACCCTGACCTTTGTTCCCAAGGTTCTGGTGGTTTTCATCTCCCTGCTGATTTTCATGCCGTTCATGCTCCATGAAGTGATCGATTTCACGCATATGGTCATGGATAGGGTGGCCGGTGGGGGATAGGCTTTCATGTTGTCGGCCTATCTTGACCTGAGCATATTTCATTTCTTTCTAGTCTTTTCGCGCCTGGGCGCCGCCTTGATGCTGATGCCCGTCCTGGGCGGGCGCTACATTCCCGCCAATGCCAGGCTGCTGCTGGCGTTGGGCATCTCGCTGGCCGTAACCCCCGTCCTTTCTCCCATGCTTCCCGGCATGCCCGAGGATTTCTACGCGCGGGTTCTGATGATCGTTGCCGAAGTGACGATCGGCATTCTTTTGGGCGCCATCGTCGATATTATTCTGGCTTCCTTGCATGTGGCGGGAACCTTGATCAGTTTCCAGGGCGGTTTCGCCAACGCGCTGATCATCGATCCCATTACGCAGCAGCAAGGGTCGGTGATTACGGGCCTGTTCGACATGGTGGCCATCACCCTGATTCTGGTTACCGACATGCATCACCTGTTCCTGAGTGCCGTGATCGACAGTTATTATTTGTTCCTGCCGGGTCAATTGCCGCCGATCAGCGACATGACCGAGGTGATCATTCGCCAGATTTCGGATAGTTTCCTGCTTGGCGCCAAGCTGGCCTCGCCTTTCGTGGTCTTCACCATCGTTCTTTACTCGGCCATGGGCGTGCTGTCGAAGCTGGCACCGCAGATTCAGGTGTTCTTCGTCATGATGCCTTTGCAGCTTATGGCCAGCTTGGCCTTGCTGGGCGTTGCGTTGCCGGGCATCATGTACTGGTTCTTGCGCCACTTCGAGGGGGTTTTCACGCCCTTCCTTAGGTGATCCATGGCTGATGAAGACGCAGACGAATCACAAAAAACAGAAGAGCCGTCCGGTAAACGGCTGGGAAAGGCGCGTGGCGAGGGCAATGTTCCCATTTCCCAGGAAGTCCGCTTGTGGCTGGGCCTGACTGGCACCTTGATTTTAGTCGGCATGCTGGCCACCCCGATGTCCAAAAGCCTATTGATCATGCTGCGCCAGTACATCGAATCGCCCCATGCGATCGACACCAGCGAGGGCGCCTTGCGCACGATGAGCGTCGAGCTGGGCTTGAAGGTCGGCATGATTCTGGCCTTGCCCTTTGGCGTTCTTCTCTTCCTTGGCGTCATGGGCACGATTTCGCAGGTCGGCTGGCTGATGGTCGGCAAGCGCATCAAGCCCAATTTCTCGAAGCTGAATCCCCTGGCCGGAGCCAAGCGGCTTTTTTCGGTTATGACCGTCGTCGAATTCATCAAAAGCCTGCTCAAGGTCGCTCTTATCGGCTGGATCGTCTGGCTGCTTTTGGAGCCGAAAATCGGAACATTGGCGCAGATGCCCGATCTGACGCCGCTTCAGGTCATGGCCTTGATTCAAGATACGGTGGTAAGCCTGATTTTCTGGGTGCTGGTGGTCTATATCGTCATCTCGGGGGCGGATATGCTCTACCAGCGCTTTAGCTACAAGAAGAAGTTGCGCATGACCAGACAGGAGGTCAAGGAAGAGCATAAAGACGAAGAAGGCGACCCGATGGTCAAGTCGAAGCAAAGGGGCATCCGTATGCAGCGGGCGCGTCAGCGCATGCTGGTCGCCGTGCCCAAGGCGACGGTCGTCATTACCAACCCCACCCATTACGCGGTGGCCTTGCATTATGATATGGAAACCATGCAAGCGCCCGTGCTGGTCGCCAAGGGCGTGGATTTTCTGGCCAAGAAAATTCGCGAATTGGCCGACGAGAATGAGGTGCCCATCGTCGAGAACCCGCCCTTGGCGCGCGCCCTGTATGCATCGGTCGAGTTGGACCAGCCCGTTCCCCAGGAACATTATAAGGCGGTGGCGGAAGTGATTGGTTATGTCTTCAAGCTCAAAAAGAAAATCTGATATCGCCTTTCTTGCTGTTCTGGCGGCGGGCGCTGGCGCGCTGGCGCTGACGCCTGCCGTTGCGCCATTGCTCTGGCCCTCGTCGCCCGAGATTGGCTCGCTGATGAGCGCCGTTCTGGCTCTGCCCGCCGCCCTGGCCTTGGGATTCATGGGGTGGCGGTTGAAGCGCGATCATCAAGAGATGCACTATCTGGCAAGCGTGCTGAACGCCGACCAGGGCGCTCGATTTCTTTTGGATGTTGGCGGAAAGATCGTTTTTGCGAATTCGGCCGCAAGGAGCATCTTCGGCGTCAGCGGTCACCCCTTGGCAAGGCTGCTTCCCATGGCTTGCGACGAAGCCAGCCGCGAGGAGGCGCAGCGTCTGATTCGTCTGGCAGGGCTTCGTCAGCAAGGCGAGGGGCTGTTGCATTTGATGACCCCCTCTGGCGGAAATGAGTTGTTCATGGTGCGCCTGGAGCCGCTTGAGAGCGCCGCCACCCCTTTGCTGTTGGCGCGGTTTGAAGACATGACGGCGCGCACGGCCATCGATGTCGCCCTGCGGGAAGAGTTGGATCTGCTGGCCGATATCGTCGATCAAGCGCCCTTCGGGCTGGCGGCTCTGGACGATGTGGGACGGATCACCTTCGCCAATCAGCGTATGGCGGAATGGGCGGGCGTTTCGGCGGTGACTTTGTCGGGCCAGTCCTTCGACGCCTTGGTCGAGACCTTGCCGCAGGCGGGCGGCTTTGGTCGGCTGACCAGATTGAAAACGGCGGATGGCGCCGGCGTCCGGGTGGAAACTTGGCGTATCGCCAGCCAGGATGGCGGCGCCGTGATCGCCCTGCGCCGCGAAGGAATGGATGCGCCCCAGATCGATCTGGAATCGATGTCGCTGGCCGAAGGCGGGGCCGGAAGCCTGTTTGCCAATTCACCCGTCGGCATGGCGCTGGTCGATCTCGATGGCCGCGTCAGCGCCTGCAACCGGGCCCTGGCCTTCATGATGGGGTTGGAACCCGGGCAGATTGCCGGTCATGCCTTGGCCGAACGTCTGGCGCCCGAGGATCGCATGGATGTGGCGGCCCAGCTGTCGAAACTGGTCATGGGCGCGGCCCGCGGGGCACAGATCGACGTGCGCTTGATGGGGGCCAGACAAGCCGCCGCGACGATGTTCGCTTCGCCCTTGTCCTCGTCCGGCGAAGGCAATGGCGATGGTCCCGCAGGACTGCTTTTGCACTTCATCGATACGACCGAGCAGAAGAATCTGGAAGTGCAGTTCGCCCAAGCGCAGAAAATGCACGCCATGGGGCAGTTGGCGGGCGGCATCGCCCACGACTTCAACAACCTGCTGACCGCCATGATCGGTTTTTGCGATCTGCTGCTGGCGCGTCACGGCCAGGGCGATCCGTCCTTTGCCGACATCATGCAGATCAAGCAGAACGCCAACCGCGCCGCCAGCTTGGTTCGCCAACTGCTGGCCTTCTCGCGCCGCCAGACACTGCGTCCGCGTTTGGTTGACATCACGGACTCGCTGTCCGAATTGTCGCATCTGCTGCGCCGCCTGCTGGGCGAAACCATCGAACTGAAGCTCGATCATGGGCGCGATCTGGGCTTCGTGCGCGTCGATCCCGGTCAGTTCGAGCAGGTGGTGATCAATTTGGCCGTCAATGCCAGGGACGCCATGCAGGGCGGCGGCACCTTGTCCATCCGCACGGGAACGGCCAGATTCGAGCGCCCCACCCAGCGCGGCGCCGAACTGATACCCAAGGGCGAATATGTGCTGATCGAGGTGGCGGACACCGGAACCGGCATCCCCAAGGAACATATCGGGCGCATTTTCGAACCTTTCTTCACCACCAAGCCGGTGGGGTCGGGCACCGGTCTTGGCCTGTCTACCGTTTACGGCATTTTGAAGCAGACAGATGGTTTCGTTCTGGTCGATAGTGCGCCCGGCCAGGGCACCACCTTCACCATTCTGTTGCCGCGCTACGCGGTGGGCGATTCTCCGTCGCCGCCGCTGGCGGAAAGCACGTCCAAGACGGAAACGTCCGGTGATCTCTCCGGTGTGGGGACCATTCTGCTGGTCGAGGATGAAGACGCCGTGCGCATGTTCGCCTTGCGCGCGCTGCGCAACAAGGGCTACCGGGTTCTGGAAGCCAGAAGCGGAGAACAGGCGCTGGACTTGTTGAATTCAGAGCCGGTCGATCTGCTCATCACCGACATCGTCATGCCGGGGATGGACGGAATCACCTTGGCCAGACTGGTTCGCGTTGAACATCCCGACATCCATTTGGTGCTGATGAGCGGCTATACCGAGGACGCAGCCAGGGGGAAGATCGACGACCTTAGGGACGTGCATTTCCTGGCGAAACCCTTCAGCCTGAAACAACTGGCGGGAACGGTGAAGCAGGTGCTGGCGAAACAGGAACATTGACCGGCACCAGACAGGAACATTGGTAGGTCAAATTACATAATTAGCAAATAAATCAACACACTAAAAGTTCCGCTTGCGTTCTAGAACATTTCGCGTACATTGACCTCAGTTGCGCCTGTCAGCCAACCGTGGAATAAGGGGTACGCCGATATGAGTCAGACAGCTTTGCGCTTGGTGGAAAAAGATACGATGGACCGTCAGAAAGCACTCGATGCCGCCGTCAGCCAGATCGAACGCGCCTTTGGCAAGGGGTCGATCATGAAGATGGGGCAGAAGTCCGCCGTCGAGATCGACGTCATCCCGACCGGCTCGCTGGGCCTGGATTTGGGGCTGGGCATCGGCGGTTTGCCCCGCGGGCGCATCGTCGAAATCTATGGCCCGGAAAGCTCGGGCAAGACCACGCTGGCCTTGCATGTGGTGGCCGAGGCGCAAAAGCGCGCCGGCGCTTGCGCCTTCATCGACGCCGAACATGCGCTTGACCCCATCTATGCTCGCAAGCTGGGGGTCAATCTTGACGATCTGTTGATTTCGCAGCCCGACAATGGCGAGCAGGCGCTTGAAATCGCCGATACGCTGGTGCGCTCGGGCGCCATCGACGTTCTGGTGATCGATTCGGTGGCCGCCCTGGTGCCCCGGGCGGAAATTGAAGGCGAAATGGGCGATTCACATGTCGGCCTGCAAGCCCGCCTGATGAGCCAAGCGCTGCGCAAGCTCACCGGCTCGGTCTCCAAGTCGAAATGCATGATCATCTTCATCAATCAGATTCGCATGAAGATCGGCGTCATGTTCGGCAACCCGGAAACCACCACCGGCGGCAATGCGCTGAAGTTCTACGCTTCGGTGCGTCTGGAAATCCGGCGCATCGGCGCCATCAAGGAGCGCGACGAGGTGGTGGGCAACCAGACCCGTGTCAAGGTGGTCAAAAACAAGCTGGCTCCGCCTTTCCGCGTCGTCGACTTCGACATTATGTATGGCGAAGGCGTTTCCAAAATGGGCGAGTTGATCGATCTGGGCGTCAAGGCCAATCTGGTCGAGAAGTCCGGTTCCTGGTTCTCCTATAGCGGGACGCGCATCGGCCAGGGCCGCGAGAACGCCAAACAATATCTTCGCGACAATCCCAAAATGGCCGAGGAGATCGAGACGCAAATCCGGGCCAATGCCGGGCTGGTGAGCGAGGCTTTGGCGGGCGGGCCTGGCGATCTGGACGGAACCCCGGCCGAGGACTGATCGGGCGATCCCGACCCCCTTAGAAAATCTCTCCACATTTTCATTGGGTTAGGAATGAAGCGGGGCCGGGCGACCGGCCCCGTTGCGCTGTCAGGGCGGACCCTTTGGTCGGCGTCGTGACGATGCCCTGGACCAAACCCCGCCAATTCGCTAGAAAGGCAGGCTTTTCAAGCGCCAACCAACCGGCCAGGATCAACCCATGCCACGCACCAGCAACGACATCCGCGCAGCCTTTTTGGGCTTCTTCAAGAAACACGGTCACGAGATCGTGGATTCAAGCCCCCTGGTGCCCAGGAACGATCCCACCTTGATGTTCACCAATGCCGGGATGGTGCAGTTCAAGAACGTCTTCACCGGTCAGGAAAAGCGTCCCTATCTGCGGGCGACCACGTCCCAGAAATGCGTGCGCGCCGGCGGCAAGCACAACGACCTGGATAATGTCGGCTACACGGCCCGCCACCACACCTTTTTCGAGATGCTGGGCAACTTCTCGTTCGGCGACTATTTCAAGGCCGACGCCATCGAATTCGCCTGGAATCTGGTGACCAAGGATTTCGGACTGGATAAGAGCCGTCTGTGCATGACGGTCTATCATACCGATGACGAGGCCTGGAACCTGTGGAAGAAGGTGTCCGGCTTTGCCGATGACCGCATCATCCGCATACCGACCAGCGACAATTTCTGGGCGATGGGCGATACCGGCCCTTGCGGCCCCTGCACGGAAATTTTCTACGATCACGGCGATCATATTCCCGGCGGACCGCCCGGCTCGCCCGATCAGGATGGCGATCGTTTCATCGAGATCTGGAATCTCGTTTTTATGCAGTTCGAGCAATTGCCGGGCGGCGAGCGGGTCAATCTGCCCAAGCCATCGGTTGATACCGGCATGGGGTTGGAGCGCTTGGCCGCCGTCATGCAGGGCGTGCATGACAATTACGACACCGATGCTTTGCGCCATCTGATCATGGCTTCGGCCGAGGCGTCGGGGGCCGAACCCGACGGGCCGCACAAGGTTTCGCACCGGGTGATCGCCGACCATCTGCGCGCCATGTGCTTCCTGATCGCCGATGGTGTTTTGCCCTCGAACGAGGGACGCGGCTATGTCTTGCGCCGCATCATGCGCCGCGCCATGCGCCATGCTCATCTGATGGGCTGCGTCGATCCTTTGATGTGGCTGCTGGTGCCCGCCCTGATCAAGGACATGGGAGCCGCTTTCCCTGAACTGATCCGCGCCCAGTCGCTGATCACGGAAACTCTGAAGCTGGAAGAGACCCGCTTCAAGGCGACGCTGGATCGCGGGCTGAAGCTGTTGGACGAAGAAACCGCCAAGCTGGCAAAGGGCGCTGCGCTGGAAGGCGAGGTCGCCTTCAAACTGTACGACACCTATGGATTTCCGCTCGATCTGACGCAGGACGCCTTGAAGGCCAAGGGCATCGGCGTCGATACCGACGGCTTCAACGCCGCCATGGCGCGCCAGAAGGCCGAAGCCCGCAAGGCCTGGGCCGGATCGGGCGAGGCGGCCACCGAGACCGTCTGGTTTGAAACCCGCGAGAAGGTGGGTGCTTCGGAATTTTTGGGTTACGACACCGAAAGTGCTGAAGGCGTGATCGCGGCGTTGATCAAGGACGGCAAGCCGGTCGAGGCCCTGAAAGCGGGCGACGAGGGCTGGTTGATCGCCAACCAAACACCCTTTTATGGCGAGTCCGGCGGACAGATGGGCGATTGCGGCATGATCGCCGTGCCTGGAAAGGCTCGCTTGAACGTTTCGGATGCGCATAAGAAATTGGGCGATCTCATCATCCACAAGGTAAAGGTGATTGAGGGAGAGGCCAAGATCGACGATGCGGTGGAATTGAAGGTTGATGACGAACGCAGGGCCGCGCTGCGCGCCCATCACTCGGCCACTCATCTTCTCCATGCCGCCCTGCAGAAATATCTGGGCGCGCATGTTTCGCAAAAAGGTTCGCAGGTGGGGCCGGATCGCCTGCGCTTCGACATCAGCCATCCCAAGGCGCTGTCGGCCGAGGAAATTCGTCTGGTCGAGGAAGAAGTCAATCGCGAGGTTCGCGGCAATGCCAAGGTGACCACCACGCTGATGACGCCCGACGACGCCATCAAGGCGGGCGCCATGGCCCTGTTCGGCGAGAAGTACGGCGATGAAGTGCGGGTCGTGTCGATGGGGTCGAAGATCAACGATGCCGTCAAGCCCTTCTCGGTCGAATTGTGCGGCGGCACGCACGCCAAGCGCACCGGCGATATCGGCTTCTTCAAGATTGTCTCGGAAAGCGCCGTGGCGGCAGGCGTGCGCCGCATCGAAGCGGTGGTGGGAGCGGCGGCGCTGGCCCATGTGTCCGAGCAGGAAGAACAACTGGCCAAGGCGGCCAATGTGTTGAAGATTGCGCCCAGCGAATTGGCCGATCGCGTGGCCGCCCTGCTGGATGACCGCAAGAAGATGGAGCGTGAATTGTCGGATGCCCGCAAGAAGGCCGCCATGGGCGGCGGCGGCGCGGCTCCTTCGGCCCAACAGGTGAACGGCGTCGCCTTCGATGGGCGCGTGGTGGACGATGTACCCGCCAAGGATTTGAAGGGCATGGCCGACGAGATGAAGGCGGCCCTTGGTTCGGGCATCGTGGCCCTGATCAGCGTTGCCGAAGGCAAGGCGTCGCTGGTCATTGCCGTCAGCGCCGATTTGACGGCCAAGATTTCGGCTGTCGATCTGGTGCGCGCGGGTTCGGAAGCCTTGGGCGGCAAGGGCGGCGGCGGTCGGCCCGACATGGCGCAAGCCGGCGGACCCGAAGGAGACAAGGCCAACGACGCGCTGGACGCCATCCGCGCCGCCATCGCCGCCAAGGCGGGATAGGCCTTGCTTCGCCTCAGCCGCGCTCAACTGGTTGCGGTCATATTGGCTGCCCTTGGTCTGTGGATTGCCCTTGTTCCCCCGCAGGCCTTCTCGCCGTCCGAAGCCGTCGTTGCCGGACTGGCCTTGGCCGCCATCGGTTTGTGGGCCACCGGCGCCATGCCCGAGGCCCTGACGGCGCTGCTGTTCTTTCTGTTCTGCATGTTGTTCAAGGCCGCCCCCGCCAAAGTGGTGTTCTCGGGCTTTACCTCGCAGGCTTTCTGGCTGTTGTTTGCGGGCGTGGTTTTCGGCTCGGCCATCAAGGCCACCGGGCTTGGCGACCGCGCCGCTCACGCCATTGGGCGCGCCATGGGCCGCTCCTTCGCCAAGGCGCTGTTCGGCGTTGTTCTGCTGGGCGTTGGCTTGGCTTTTCTGATGCCCTCGTCCCTGGGACGCGTGGTGCTGCTGGTGCCCTTATTGACCGCGCTGGCCAGCCATCTTGGTTACGAGACGGGCGGCAAGGGCTGGAATGGGCTGGTGCTGGGCGGGATCATGTCAACTTTCCTGTCCGCTTTTTCGATCCTGCCCTCCAACATTCCCAATATGGTGCTGGCCGGTTCTGCCGAGGCGATGCTGGGCATCGTGCTGGGCTACAGCGATTATTTTGTCTCCACCTTTCCGGTTCTGGGATTGGCGAAAATAGCGATCCTTTATGTCGTGCTGTGGGGCCTTTATCGCGGTCAGGAACCCACGAAGTTGGAAGAACCGCCGCCTGGGCCGATATCCGCGCCCGAGCGTCGGCTGGCCTTGCTGTTGGCCCTGGCCATCGGATTGTGGATGACGGACACGCTGCACCACATTTCCTCCGCCTGGGTCGGATTGGCCGTCGCCATCCTATGTCTGACGCCCAAGACCGGCATTCTGCCCCCCAAAAGTTTGGCGGCCACGAATTTCGAACCTTTGTTTTATGTGGCGGGCGTGATCGGGCTGGGTGCCGTGATCGATCATGCGGGCGTGGGGCGGTTGGTCGGCAGTTATCTGATCGGCGTGCTGCCGCTGGAAACGGGCGGCGGCTTCATGAATTTCATGAGCCTGACAGCCCTGGCCAGCCTAGTGGGCTTGGCGACCACTTTGCCCGGCGTGCCCGCCGTTCTGACCCCCTTCGCTCCCTCGCTGGCCGAAGCCACCGGACTGCCGATCATTGCCGTGCTGATGACGCAGGTGGCTGGCTACTCGACCCTGATTCTGCCCTATCAGGCGCCGCCGGTGATGACCGGCCTGCAACTCGCCCAGGCCCGCTATTGGGACTTCGCCAGACTGTGTCTGATCATGGCCGCCCTGACGGCTGTGCTGCTTTGGCCGCTCGATTATCTGTGGCTGAGCCTGATTGGCAAAATGCTTTAGGGGAATCACGCCCTCAATCGAAGCCGTTCAAAGAAAAGTCGCCGTCCACGCCGCGTCAAGTTTGCGATCCAGGGTCACGAGATCGGCGTTAAGCTGCCTTGCCAACCACAGATAACTGGCGTCATAGGCGGTCAGCCCCGTTCGCTCTCCCAACTCAAGAGCTTCCGCATGATCAATGGCAACGGCCCGGATTTCCATGCGCGCAAGCAGGCCAAATGCCGCCACCAGCTTGTCCCTCTCCTGGGGATGCCTTCGCATCTTCATTAAACAGACATTCGCCAATTCGAAGTGCAGCAGGGCGGGCGCCACAAGCTCGGCTTCCGCGAAACGCATGGCCGCCGCCTCGCCATCCGGCTCGCCAAACAAAATAGCCGCCAGGGCAGAAGCATCGACGACCTTAACGGCCATTCCTGGCCTCGCGCACCATGCTGGCGGCTTCGCTCGGCGTTGCTAGGCCGATGCCGCGAACTTCCTTGAGAATATCCAAAGGCGACAGCGATGCAGGCTCTCGCACAGCATCTTCCAGAATCGCCATCAATTCACCCTGAAGCGAGCGATGATGGCGTTCCGCCCGCTTTCTCAGGCGCTGGACCGTGTCATCGGGGACGGTCTTGACGGACAGATTAACCGGCATGGGCGGCTCCATATTGGCTCCAATTCGGAACCATGCTAGCTCGAAGCCAGGGATTTTGCCAGCCCCTTACCCAATTGCAAACTTGCCAAATTTTTAGAATCCAGCCATCTTCCCCTTCTACACGCAGGGGTTTAGGCGTTTCAATGCAGGGGCCAGGGTTCCATCAACCCAGGAGATATTGGGGTCAGGAGATATTGGGGACAGCAGTGACTCTGACCCCAATTTTCCACCAAAGTTTAGCCTTCTCCTAATCCATTTGCCTTCCGAATATGCGCTTCTAAAATTTTCTCCGCATCATTTTTACCATGCTTATCTTGGCAGTAAACAATACCGCCATTGCACCCAAGCACAGATCTGTCCATGTAAATGGCTTTTTTTCCTTCGTATCCGTGCTTACGAAGACGGATTTTCCATCTGCGTTGCTTGATCCTCATAATGCTTTTGAAGGGGAGGCCTGCTTCATCCGGAAAAACAAATCCACTGGAATTAAGGGCAGTTGCGGCTACTTTCCAAACATCATCACAAATATTGGCGTAAACATCGGCCTTTTCAGTTGTCATTCTCGCCTCCTGGGTTTGCCCTACACTTTTTAGCTTGCTCGTTTTGGCAATTTACATCAAAAACGGGGTCAGGTCTTGTACACTTTTCAAAAACGGGGTCATAAAAACGGGGTCAGGTCTTGAATTATGAATTTTTGTTATTGCTCTAAAATCTGCTCAGCACAGTTATTTCCCATGTCCCCATTTCCAAAACAGGGCAAGAAAATCGGAATCGGTGGAAGTCGGAGGGTGGGGTGTTGGCCGCTTACCCCATGCCTACCCCGAAGGGGTGCTTACTTGGGGAAGACGTCAGACGCGCCGTAACTTGTTGAAAAGTTTGGTGCCCCAGGCCGGACTCGAACCAGCACGCAGTTGCCTGCAACAGATTTTGAGTCTGCCGCGTCTACCATTCCGCCACTGGGGCACCGGGCGCTTTGGACGCAGGCGGCGATCATAGCCACAGATCGCCCAAGGTCAACGGCTTATCTGGTGTTTTCCGTCTCTTTCTTAATTGCTGACCTGGGCCTAGCCTGTTAAACCCAAGGCCGACCCGACCAAAGGACAAGCCACGATGCGCCGCCTGTACAATAAAACCATGGAATTGGCCCAGCATCGGCATGCCGCTTGGTGGCTGGCCATGGTCTCTTTCATCGAAAGCTCGTTCTTTCCCATTCCGCCCGATGTGATGCTGGTGCCCATGGTGCTGGCCGACCGCAAGAAGGCTTGGCATTACGCGGGCATATGTACGGTGGCCTCGGTGATCGGCGGCTGTTTCGGCTATGCCATCGGTTATTTCCTGTACGAGACGGTGGGCGAATGGATCGTCTCGGCCTATCGCCTGCAGCACGAATTCGAGGTCGCCAAGCAGGCCTTCAACGACAACGCCATCAAGATCATGATGATCAAGGGCATGATCCCCATCATCCCCTATAAGTTGATCACCATCACGGCGGGCGTCGCCAAGATGGACATCTTGTTGTTCACCATCACCTCGATCATCGTGCGGGCCATGCGCTTCTATCTGGTGGCCGCCTTGTTGTGGAAATATGGCGCGCCGGTGCGCGATTTCATCGAAAAGCGCCTGGGGCTGGTGACCACCGTTTTCGCCATCTGCCTGATCGGCGGCTTTGTGCTGGTCAAGGTTCTGCTGAATCATGGCTAAGCGCCTGGATGCAGCCGCGGCCCTTGTCTTCCTGATCCCGGTGATGGCGCTGTCGGGCGCCTTGTTTTCCGAACATGTCTTGGGCTTTCCGCCCTGCTTTTTGTGCCTGTGGCAGCGCGTTCCCTATGTGTTGGCCCTGGCTTTGGGGGCCTATGCGCTGGGGCCTTGGCACGATGCGGACAAACGGCGCTTGGCTTTGTACGGCGCCGGAGCGCTTTTCGTTGCCGGGGCTGGCATCGCACTATTCCATGCCGGGGTCGAGGCGCATTGGTGGACATGGGCGTCGGATTGCACCGGCGATCTCGGCGAGCCGCAAACCATCGAGGAATTGCGTCGGCGCTTGAACGCGGCCCCGGTGGTGCGCTGTGACGTGCCGCCATTTTATTTGCTGGGCCTGTCGATGGCGGGCTGGAACGCGGTTTTCTCGCCTTTGTTCGCGGCGATTGCCCTGTGGGGCGCTAAAAAACAAGCCCCTTAAACACTTTCCAGCTCGCTGTCCCAATACAGATAATCGCGCCAGCTTTGATGCAGGTGATTGGGCGGAAAGCCGCGCCCGTTTTCGCGCAACTGAATCGAACTGGGCGTGACGGGCGGCGTTCTGGGATGCATGCCCGCCTCTTGCGGCAGGCGGCAGCCCTTGATCAGATTGCAGGCTTGGCAGGCGGTGACCACATTGGCCCAGTTGGTGCGCCCGCCCTTCGAGCGGGGAATCACATGGTCGAAGGTCAGGTCGTGCGAAGGAAAGGGCTGACAGCAATATTGGCAAGTGAAACGGTCGCGCAGGAACACGTTGAAGCGCGTGAAGGCGGGGCGTCTGGAAACGGGGATATAATCTTTCAGTGCAATCACGCTGGGCAGGCATAAAGAGCGCCGGGGCGAGTGAATCACCTGATCATATTCATTCAACACATGGACGCGCTCGGTCACCACCGCCTTGACGGCATCCTGCCACGACCACAAGGACAAGGGAAAATAAGAGAGCGGCCTGAAATCGGCGTTCAGGACAAGAGCTTGGCAGCCATCGAACATCCGTCCTCCAGCTATCGCTAGGTTCGTCAAAATATAGTAGCTTCAGGTTAAGATGACACTAAGGAAGTTGTGACGCCTCCGTGACTTTTTCATCTCCCGTCACCCGTTTCGCCCCCAGTCCGACCGGATTTCTGCATCTGGGCCATGCCTTTTGCGCTCTGTTCGCCCATGGGCAGGCCGTGGATCGGGGTGGGCGCTTTCTGCTGCGCATCGAGGATATCGATCCCGTGCGCTGCAAGCTCGACTTCGAAACCGCCATCTACGAAGACCTGTCCTGGCTGGGCCTGACATGGGAGATGCCGGTGCGCCGCCAGTCGGATCATCTGGCCGACTATCGCCAAGCCCTGGACCGTTTGGAGGGCATGGGCCTGTTGTATCCCTGTTTTTGCAGCCGCAAGGACATCGCCAGTTCCGGCCAGGCGCCGCACGGCCCCGACGGCCCGCTCTATCCCGGCATCTGCAAGCGCTTGTCCTTGGACCAGCGGGCGGAGCGAATCGGAGCTGGCCAGCCCTTCGCGCTGCGCTTGGAGATGGAACGCGCCGTGGCGCTGGCGGGTGCTTTGACTTGGCGCGATCTCGATCAGGGCGAGCAAAAGGCCAGGCCGGAAATTTTCGGCGATGTGGTGCTGGCCCGCAAGGATGCGCCCACCAGCTATCATCTGGCGGTGACGCTGGACGATCATCTGCAAGAGGTGACGCTGGTCACCAGGGGCGTCGATCTGTTCGAGGCCACGCATGTGCATCGCCTGCTGCAAGCCCTGCTGGGGTTGAACGTTCCCGCATGGCGTCATCATCCGTTGCTGATGGGGCCGTCGGGCCTGCGTTTGGCCAAGCGCGATCAGGCGCAAAGTTTGCGTGCGTTGCGAAATGAGGGGCTGTCGCCGCAGGCCGTGCGCTCGATGGCCATGGGCCGGGAAAGTGCTAACCCCTGAATCTTCAAGGGTTGAAACCCAAAGCGATGCTCGCCATATGTCAGTAGAGATGCCGCATAAAGTTTTTGCGACGCAATATTAGTTTTAACTATTCATTAACTCAAATTTTAACTAATTGCGATTATTTGACGTCCTTTACTTTTTATTTGAATTCGCTTAGTCTCTTTTGAAAGAAACCAGCCGTGGGAAGGAGAAACGCCATGCCGCACCTTGCCCGCCGATCACCGGCGCTATCGCCTCTGTCGCTGTCTTTGCAAAATTGCGCCTGGGGTCCCCATCCGCTGAATGGCGAGGGAAAGCGCTTCTCCGGCAATGACGAACCAAGCATGGCCGAGATTCTCGGCGACCCCATGATGGCCCGCATGCTGTCCAGCGACGGCATCGCTCAGGAAGATCTGGCCACCTTGGTCGCCCGCGTGCGCGATCAATTGCGCGCATAGCGAAGCGACGTTGTCGATCGATTTTGGGCCGCCCGTTTGGGCGGCCTTTTTCTTTGAAGGCGTGAATCCGCTGTGTGAACGGCCATCCACAGCGCATCCACATTTTGTCGAGCCTGCGCATGTAGATTTTGTCGTACTGTTCCCAAAGGCCCGAGAGGGATGGGCCTTTGTGACAGCCGCCTCGGATAGGGGAACGCTTTATTCCAGGCCGATTATGTAACGAGTTTCTTTCTATGGGGGACAAAGATGGGGCAAGTTCTTTTCAGTCTGAATGGCCGCATTTCGCGAAAGACCTATTGGATGTTCGCGTTGGGCTGCGTTGTGGCCTTTCTGCTGGCGTTGGGCATCGACTCCGCCATGATGGACGAAGAGGGGGAGGGCGTTCCTTTCGGCACGCTGCTGGTGTCTCTTGCGGTGATCTGGCCCAGCGTCGCGATCCAGGTGAAGCGTTGGCATGACCGTGACAAGGCGGGCTGGTGGATGTTCATCGTCTTCGTGCCGCTGGTAGGCCCTATCTGGGCATTTGTCGAAAACGGCTTTTTGCCCGGCACCCCAGGGGACAATCGCTTCGGACCGTCGCCCGCGCCCTGACCACAACTCTTCCAACCCTAGACCGGATTGTACGTGGACATGCGCCGAATACTTCTTGCATTCCTGTTGGTGTTTCTTGCCGCCTGCGAAACCGTTCCCATCACCGGGCGTCAGCAGATCAGCATCCATGGCGATGCCGAGATGAATGCGCTCGGCGCTCGTGAATACAGGCGGATTATCGAGGAAAGCGACGTCGTCACCGGCACAAAAGACGCCAAACTGGTCAGCGAGGTTGGCAACAAGATCAAGAACGCCGTCGCAAGCTATTTTTCTCAGAATGGACAAGCTGACCGTCTGAAAGGGTATCGCTGGGATTTCCGCCTGATCGATGACGATGAGCCAAATGCCTTCTGCCTGCCGGGCGGAAAAGTTGCGGTCCATACTGGAATTCTGGACATCACGAAGACCGAGGCGGGACTTGCCGTGGTCATGGGGCACGAAGTGGCGCACGCCATTGCCAATCACGGCAACGAGCGAATGAGCCAGGGGCTTTTGGTCGATCTCGCGGGCACAGCCCTGTTGGCTGCAGTCGCCGACGAGGATTCGACGACGCAATTCGCCTTGCAGGCCGCCTTCGGTCTTGGGTCCGAGTTGGGCTTGCTGCTTCCCTTCAGCCGATTGCATGAGAGCGAAGCGGATCGGCTTGGCCTGATCTTCATGGCCATGGCCGGCTATGACCCGCATGAAGCGCCGAAATTCTGGCGACGCATGGCCGCCGCGAAGGAAGAGGAGGGCGGCGAGGGCTTCGAATTCTTGAGTACCCATCCTTCGGATGAGACGCGAGTGAAGGACCTTGAAAGCGCAATCGGGGAGGCCATGACGTTCTATCGCCCTTCTGGCGGAAGGCAGCAGACGGTGCAATCGAGCAGCCCCCAGAAACTGAGGAAAATGCGCCCCAGGAATCAAGATTAGGCGTTGGCTATTGTGGCTCTTTGCCGCTTGTCCTTCGCCGCCAACCTTAGCCCTGTATTGCTGAAGTGATGGAGCGGTTGTTTGGTGGGTAAGGCCGCACCGCATTGTCGTCATGGCCGGACTTGATCCGGCCATCCACGTGGATCACCGGGTCAAGCCCGGTGATGACGAATGGGAAAGATGGGTCAAGCCCGGTGATGACAAAGAAATGGATTGGCTGCGGGGTAACGCTTGAGAAAATGTGGCGGTTTTCCCCTCACCCGGACGCTTCGCGTCCACCCTCTCCCGCCAGGGGAGAGGGTTTAGGAAGCGTAGGCAAGGCCACGCTCCACGCCTTCCACAAATTGCCGCTCGGTCACGATATGGGCGTGAAAGACGTTCATTGCTTCCCCATTCCCTGTTCCAGCACCGCGCCGACATCGACCACTTTGCCGATCACCATCAGGCTGGGCGGGTGGAAGCAGTGCGCCGTGATGGCGGCGGGCAGTTCGGCCAACGTTGTGCGCATCACCCGCTGCTGGGGCGTGGTGCCGTTCTCGATCAGCATGGCGGGGGTTTGGGGCGCCAGCCCGGCCCCCAGCAGGCCTTCGGTGATCTTGCCCGCATTGGCGATGCCCATATAGACCACCAACGTGCAGGCGGGGTCGGCCAGGCTTTTCCAATCCAGGTCCAGCCCGTCATTCTCGCGCAGATGGCCGGTGACGAAGCGCACCGAGGTGGCAAGCCCGCGATGGGTCAGCGGCACGCCGGTGCTGGCCGCGCAGCCGACGGCGGCCGAAACGCCGGGCACGATCTCGAAGCCGATGTCATGGGCGGCCAGATACATGGCTTCCTCGCCGCCGCGTCCAAAGACGAAAGGATCGCCGCCCTTCAGACGCACCACGTCGCGCCCGTCCATGGCCAGTTTCAGCAGCAATTCGTTGATCTGCGGCTGCGGCAAAATGTGATGATCGCTTTCCTTGCCCACCGAAATCACTTCGGCATCCTTGGGGATCAGATCCATCACGCCCCGGCCCACCAGTCGGTCATGCACCACCAGCCTAGCCTGAGTGATGAGGCGGGCCGCCTTGATGGTCAGATAGTCCGCATCGCCGGGACCGGCGCCAACCAGATGGACGAAACCCGACTTGGGCATGGGAAAAGCTCCATATTAGAGTGTGCTTATATATAGTCTGGGCTAATGCTTGTAAATGGATAAACCACCAAGGCGCCAAGACACCAAGGAAAATCAAAACCAGTACACCCGCACTCAAACTTTCTTGGTGCTTTTGTGTCTTGGTGGTTCACTTGTTAGCTGGCCTACCGCCGCCGCTTCTTGGGCTTTTGCAGCTTCTCGCCCATGCTTCGGGGCAGGCCCGCCTTGCCCAGGGCCACCCCATCGCCTAGCTGAATGGCTTCGACGCGGCGCAATTCGTCGCGCAGGCGGGCCGCTTCCTCGAATTCCAAATCGGCGGCGGCGGCGCGCATCTTCTTTTCCAACTCGGCCCGATAGGAATCAATGTCGCGCCCGACCAGATGCTGCACCTCGCCCGCCCCGGTGCTGACGGTGACGTAATCTGCCTCGGCCACCGAGTCCAGAATGTCGCCGATGCTTTTCTTGATGCTTTCCGGCGTGATGCCATGCGCCTGATTGTAGGCCATCTGCTTGTCGCGCCTGCGGTTGGTCTCGCCGATGGCGTAGATCAGGGAGTCCGTCATCTTGTCGGCGTACAGCAGCACCCTTCCTTCGACATTGCGGGCGGCGCGTCCGATGGTTTGCACCAAGGATGTTTTCGAGCGCAGGAAGCCTTCCTTGTCGGCATCCAGTATCGCCACCAGCGCGCATTCGGGAATGTCCAACCCTTCGCGCAAGAGGTTGATGCCGACCAGCACGTCGAAGGCGCCGATGCGCAGATCGCGGATGATCTCGATGCGCTCGATGGTGTCGATGTCGGAATGCAGATAGCGCACCCGCACGCCATGCTCGTGCAGATATTCGGTCAAGTCCTCGGCCATGCGTTTGGTCAGCGTGGTCACCAGCACGCGGCTGCCCCGCCTTGCCATCTCGCGGCATTCCTTCATCAGGTCATCGACCTGATTTTCCACCGGGCGAACATCGCAGATCGGATCGACCAGCCCGGTGGGTCGGATCACCTGTTCGGCGTAAACGCCTTGGGTGCGCTGCAATTCCCACGAAGAGGGCGTGGCCGAGACGAACAGCGATTGCGGGCGCATGGCGTCCCATTCCTCGAACTTCAAGGGCCGGTTGTCGATGCATGACGGCAGGCGAAAGCCATAGTCGGCCAGCGTCGATTTGCGGGCAAAGTCGCCCTTATACATGCCGCCCACCTGGGGCACCGTGACATGGCTTTCATCGACGATCAAAAGCGCGTCTTCGGGCAGATATTCGAACAAGGTCGGCGGCGCTTCGCCGGGCAGGCGGCCGGTAAGATACCTTGAATAATTCTCGATGGACTTGCAGTGGCCGGTGGTTTCCATCATCTCGAGATCGAAGCCGGTGCGCTCGGCTAGGCGCTGCGCCTCCAGCAATCGGCCCTGGGCGTTGTAATCGGCCAAGCGCAGCCGCAGCTCTTCCTTGATGCCTTTGATGGCCTGGGTGATGGTCGGGCGCGGCGTGACGTAATGGCTGTTGGGATAGACCACGATGCGGTCCAGGCGCACGGTTGTTTCGCCGGTCAACGGGTCGAATTCGTGGATGGCGTCGATTTCGTCGCCGAACAGCGAGACATGCCAAGCGCGGTCTTCGTAATGCGTCGGGAAGATGTCGACGGAATCGCCGCGCACGCGAAAGGCCCCGCGCTCGAAGGCCATGTCGTTGCGCCTGAACTGCAACTCGACCAGCTTTTTCAAAAGGTCGTCGCGCTCGATGGTCTGGCCGATCTCAAGCGCGATGGTCATGCGGGCATAGGATTCGACCGAGCCGATGCCGTAGATGCAGGAAACCGAGGCCACGATCACCACGTCGCGCCGCTCCAAGAGCGAACGGGTGGCGGCATGGCGCATGCGGTCGATCTGCTCGTTGATCGCCGAATCCTTTTCGATATAGGTGTCGGTTCTGGGGATATAGGCTTCGGGCTGGTAATAGTCGTAGTAGGAGACGAAATACTCGACCGCATTGTCGGGAAAGAAGCCCTTCATCTCGCCATAAAGCTGGGCGGCCAGCGTCTTGTTGGGGGCCAGGATCAAAGTGGGCCGGTTCACGTTGGCGATCACATTGGCCATGGTGAAGGTCTTGCCTGAACCCGTTACGCCCAGCAGCACCTGATCGCGTTCGCCTCTCATAAGCCCATCGGTCAGGTCGGCAATCGCTTTGGGCTGGTCGCCCGCCGGCTGATAGTCGCTGACCACCCGCAGCGGCTTGCCGTCCGGCGGCCTGGGCGGGCGGGTGTAAAGGGGCAGAATGACAGGGCTATTCACAACATCTCACCAGCCATCAGCCGCTTGATCTGACCGACAGCGAGGTCGCCGTCCCATTTGGCCGGTCCCAGGCGCCTGGCCACTTCGCGCCCATCGGGATCGATCAGCACGGTCAAGGGTACGCCGGGGCTTTGGAATGTGCGGTACAGATCGCTTCTGGGATCGGCATAGGCTTGCACATGCGTCCAGCCTTTTGCCGTCGCGAAAGGTTCGGCTGCCGCGCGGCCCATGGCGTCGATGGAGATGGCGACGAATTTTGGGGCGTCGGGACCCAACCCATCCAGCATGCGCTTGAAGGCGGGCATTTCCTGGATGCAAGGCGGGCACCAGGTGGCCCAGAAATTCACGATCACCCATTTGCCCTTGAAGTCGTCCAGCGTCACATCCTTGCCGTCCGGGCCTTCGAAGGCGACGGGCGAGGGAAGTTGGGGCGGAACGGTGGCGGCCAGCCCCTCGCCCTGGGTGGGAACCGGCTTGCCCGAGACGGTGGTGGAAGGCGGGCTTGGCTCGGGGCCGCCCCGAGACAGAAACACGGCCATGCCAAGGCCAGCCGCGAACATGACGACAGCCACAAATAGTTGATATCGTTTTGAAAACATGGAAATCCGTTTATTTGGCAGAGGGAATGAGGGGGGTGGAAGGGCCGTTGACGATCAGGCTGAGGGTTTCCTGGCTGTTCCAGGCCTGCGGTCCCAGAAGGATCGCCGTAGCCTTGCCGGATGGATCGATCAGCACGCTGGTTGGCAGCATACTGATGCCAAGCGCCGTCGCCAATTCCCGATTGGGATCGGAGTAGCCTTTCAAATGGCTCCATTTCTGGCGGGCCAGCAGGGCCTTGGTGCCAGCCGCGCCGTGGGAATCGACGGCGATCGGCACGACCTCGAAATATTTGCCGCCATTCTCGGCCATGGCGTTCAATTCGGGCATGGTCTTCAGGCAAGGCACGCAAGCCTGCGACCAGAAAAAGGCCAGGACCCGCTTGCCCTTGAAGCGGGAAAAGCTGACCGGCGCCCCAGACGGGTCGAGAAAAGAGGTTTTAGGCATCGGTTTAGGGGGATCAACCGCAAGCAGGCTTTCGAGCGCCGCCGGAATGGTGTAGGTGTTGGGGCCGAAGGCGCGAGGCAGGGGCATGGCGGCCCAGGCCTCGCTTGTTCCCAGAACCAGCAGCGCAACAAGACCGATCATGAACCGCATTTTGGAATTCTCCTTATGACCAGCAAGGCCAGCACCATCTGGGGCGGACGCTTCGAAGGCGGACCCTCGGCCGTGATGGAGAAAATCAACGTCTCCATCGGTTTCGACCAACGACTTTACGCCCAGGACATCGCCCAGTCCAAGGCCCATTGCGCCATGCTGGCCCGACAGGGGATCATTGCCGCTAGCGATGCCCAGGCCATTTTGGGCGGACTTGACGCCATCTTGAAAGAGATCGAGAGCGGACGCTTCGAATTCAAGAACGCTTATGAAGACATCCACATGAATGTCGAAACCCGTTTGAGCGAGCTGATCGGCGACGCCGCCGGGCGACTGCACACCGCCAGATCGCGCAACGATCAGGTGGCGACCGATTTCAAGCTGTGGGTCAGGGACGCTATCGACCGCTTGCTGGGCCAGATCGAAGCCTTCCGCTCGGTGCTGCTGACCCGCGCCTTGGAACATGCCGAAACGGTAATGCCGGGTTTCACCCATCTGCAAACCGCCCAGCCCGTCACCTTCGGCCATCATCTGATGGCCTATGTCGAGATGTTGGCGCGCGATGCCGGCCGCTTTCAAGACGCCAGGAAGCGCTTGAACGAATGCCCGCTGGGTTCGGCGGCGCTGGCCGGAACCTCGTTTGCGCTGGATCGTCATTTCGTGGCCCAACAGCTGGGTTTCGACCGTCCGACCGCCAATTCGCTGGATGCGGTGTCGGACCGCGATTTTGCCATCGAATTCCTGGCCGCCGGCGCCATTCTGGCCGTGCATATGTCGCGCCTAGCCGAGGAACTGGTGCTGTGGACGACGCCGCAATTCGGCTTCGTGCGCCTGTCCGACGCCTTCTCGACCGGCAGTTCCATCATGCCGCAAAAGCGCAACCCCGACGCTGCCGAGCTTTCGCGCGCCAAGGCGGGCCGCGTGATCGGCGATCTGAATGCGTTGCTGATCGTCATGAAGGGTTTGCCGCTGGCCTATTCCAAGGACATGCAAGACGACAAGGAGCCGGTCTTCGAGGCAGCCGATACGCTGGAGCTGGTGCTGGCCGCCATGGCGGGCATGATGTCCGATCTGACCGTGAACAAGGAACGCATGAAGGCGGCGGCGGGAAGTGGATTTTCGACCGCCACCGATTTGGCCGACTGGCTGGTGCAAAAGCTGAACATGCCTTTCCGCCAGGCCCATCACGTCACCGGGCGCATCGTGAAGTTGGCCGAGGAGAAAAGCTGCGGGCTTGAGGAATTGCCGCTTGCCGATCTTCAGGCCGTCGAGCCGGGGATCACAGGCGATGTGTTCGGCGTGCTGACGGTGGAGAAATCGGTCAATAGTCGGACCAGTTTCGGCGGCACCGCGCCCGCCAATGTCAGGCAAGCGGTTGAAACCGCCAGGAGGGCGAAATGAAACTGATCCGTCTGCTTCTGGCCCTGGCCGTGCTGGCCCTGCCGCTGTCCGTTTCGGCCTGCGGCAAGAAGGTGAAGCCGGAATTTCCGGAAGGCACGACCTTTCCCAACACCTATCCCAGGCGCTGAACATGAATCATTTTGATTACAGGAATGGCGTTCTGCATGCCGAGGACGTGCCACTGACCTTGATCGCCGAACAGGTGGGAACGCCGGTCTATGTCTATTCGCAGGCCACGTTGGAGCGCCATTTCCAGGTGCTTAACGAAGCGCTGGCGGGTACGGACCATCTGATCTGTTTTGCCATGAAGGCCAATCCCAGCCTGGGCGTGGTGGCGACGCTGGCGGCAATGGGGGCGGGCGCCGACGTGGTCAGCGAAGGCGAGGCCAGGATCGCCATGGCGGCGGGCATTCCAGCCGAGAGGATCGTTTTTTCGGGTGTGGGCAAGACCGAGGAAGAACTGGTCTTCGCCCTGGAATCCGGCATCGGTCAGTTGAACCTTGAATCCTATGAAGAACTGCTGGAACTGTCGCACCTAGCCCAACGCATGGGAAAGACGGCGCGCATTGCGTTGCGCGTCAACCCGGATATCGACGCCGGAACGCATGCCAAGATCACGACGGGCCTTAAGGAAAACAAGTTCGGCATCGATTGGACGCAGGCCCATACCGTGTACAAGCAGGCCATGCGGCTGGATGGCATCGAGGTGGTGGGCGTGGCCGTGCATATCGGCTCGCAGTTGACCGATTTGCAGCCGTTCCAGGATGCTTTTCTGCGCCTGCGAGACCTGACCTTGATGTTGCAAGCCGATGGAATTCCCATCCAAAGGATCGATCTGGGCGGCGGGCTTGGCGTGCCCTACGAGCCGGGCGTCAACGAAACGCCGCCGCTGCCCAGCGAATACGCCAAGGTGGTGAAATCCTGCGTTGGCGATCTGGGATGCAAGCTGGTCTTCGAACCGGGGCGTCTGTTGGTCGGCAATGCGGGCATTCTGCTCACAAAAATCGTGCGCCTCAAGGAAGGGGCAGTAAAAAGTTTCGTCGTTGTCGATGCGGGCATGAATGATCTGATGCGTCCCGCCCTTTACGACGCCTATCACGACATTGTGCCGGTCAAGGAACCCAAGCCAGGGGCGGCCAAGCGCGCCGTCGATGTGGTGGGGCCGATTTGCGAAAGCTCGGACGTGTTCGCCGCCGGGCGGTTGTTGCCCATGCTGTACAAGGGTGAATTGCTGGCCTTCGGCACGGCGGGCGCTTACGGCGCCAGCATGGCCAGCGAATATAACGGCAGGCCCTTGATTCCCGAAGTGATGGTGAAGGGCGACCGCTTCGCCGTCACGCGCGCGCGCCCAACCTACGACGCCATGATCGCAGCGCAAAAACTGCCGGATTGGATGGGGTAGTTACCCCTCCATCCCCGTGAATTCCCCCACCGTATGGGCGTGGTTCAGGGGGCCGTGGCCGTGGCCGAAGCCGGGGGCCGTGGCGATGGCCTGCCAGACATAGGCCCTGGCGCGGGCCACCGCCTGGGCCAAGGGCAGTCCCTGGGCGATCCCGCAGGCGATGCTGGAGGCCAGCGTGCAGCCGGTGCCGTGGGTGTTGCCGCTTTCGATGCGCGGCGAGGCGAAGCGTTGCGTCTTGCCGCCCGCATACAGCAGATCGACCACGGTTTCTCCCAAGACATGCCCGCCCTTCAGCAGGACCGCCTTGGCGCCCATCTGGGCCAGTCGTTCGGCCACGGGGCCGAAATCGGCGGGGCTTTCGATTTTCATGCCGGTCAGCACTTCCGCCTCGGGCGCGTTGGGGGTGATCAAGGTGGCCAGCGGCAGCAATTCCTCGATCAAGGACGTGGTCGCTCCCTTGGCCAACAATGATGCGCCGCCCTTGGCCACCATCACCGGATCGACGACCAGCGGCACATGCGATGCGTGATGGCGGATGGTGGAGGCCACGGTCTCGATGACGTCTGATTGGCTAAGCATGCCGGTCTTCAGGCAATCGGCGCCGATGTCGGACAGCACGGCTTCCATCTGAGCCTGGATGATCTTGGTTGGAATGGCGAAAACATCGGTTACGCCCAACGTGTTCTGCACCGTGATGGCGGTGATTGCCGTGGCGGCATAGCCATTCAGCGCCGTCACCGCCTTGATGTCGGCCTGGATGCCCGCCCCGCCGCCCGAATCGGAGCCGGCGATGATCAAGACTCTCCCCTTCATCCTACTTGTCCCACGCTGCGCACGGTTCTGGCGATATCATCGACGACGCTTTGGACCAGCATTTCGTCCTCGCCCTCAGCCATCACGCGGATCAAGGGTTCGGTGCCCGATTTGCGGATCAGAACGCGCCCGATGCCGTCAAGCTGCCCTTCGCCCGCATCGATGGCCGCCTTCACGCGGTCGTCTTCCATGACCATTTTGGCGTCGTGCGGCGAATTCAGCCGCACATTGACCAGCAATTGCGGGAAGGGCTTGAACAAGGTCAGAACTTCGCTGGCCGGTTTCTTTATCTCGATCAGGGCGGACAAGACCTGAAGGGCGGCCAGCAGCCCGTCGCCGGTGGTGGCGACATCGCCCAGAATGATATGCCCCGATTGCTCGCCGCCCAGGTTGAACCCATCGGCGCGCATGCGGTCCATGACATAGCGGTCGCCGACCGGGGTGCGCAGAAGCCCGATCCCCAGGCCGCGCAGGAATTTCTCAAGCCCCATGTTCGACATGACGGTGGCGACCACGGCGCCGCCCTTCAACTTGCCTTGAATAGCTAGATTCTGCGCGATCAAGGCCATCACTTGGTCGCCATCGATCACTGTGCCATGTTCATCGCACATCACCACCCGGTCGGCGTCGCCATCGAGCGCGATGCCCAGATCGGCGCCGTGCGTCACCACGGCCGTGCGCAGCGCATCCAGATGCAGCGAGCCGCAATTCTTGTTGATGTTGAGACCGTCGGGTTCGACGCCGATCTTCACCACCTCGGCCCCCAATTCCCACAGCACGGTGGGGGCGACGCGGTACGCTGCGCCATTGGCGCAATCCAGCGCGATCTTCAGGCCATCCAGCCGCAAGTGTTTGGGAAATGTGCCTTTCACATATTCGATATAGCGGCCCAGCGCGTCATCCAGCCTGCGGGCGCGGCCCAATTTATCGGGGCCGACGCGCCCCTCTGTCAGGCCGCTTTCCATGCGCCGCTCGATATCCAACTCCGTCTCGTCGGACAGTTTGAATCCGTCGGGGCCGAACAGCTTGATGCCATTGTCCTGATAGGGATTGTGCGAGGCGGAAATCATGACGCCCAGATCGGCGCGCAGCGAGCGTGTCAGCATGGCGACGGCGGGCGTGGGCAAGGGTCCCAGCAACACCACATCCATGCCCACCGAGATGAATCCCGCCGTCAGAGCCGGTTCCAGAAGATAACCCGACAGGCGGGTGTCCTTGCCGATGACCACCGTATGGCGGTGATCGCCGCGAATGAACAATGCGCCAGCGCTCATGCCCAGTTTCAGGGCCATTTCTGCGGTCATAGGTTCGGTGTTGGCGGTGCCGCGGATGCCGTCGGTACCGAAAAGTTTGCGCGTCATGTCGGGTCGGAACCTTTCTGAATTCTTGTCTTGCCAGTGTAACCGCCCTTCCCGGTAGATGCCACTTTGAAGCCGACAGGAACAAACCAAGCACAAAATAATCGATGCGGCTTGAGTTTGGCTGATCTTTCCAAGTTCGGCTTGGAAAGGCGATTTCGCCTGTCCAATTGCTTTGAGTTTTATCTAAATCCGTTGATTTCCCATGTTTTTACTTAGAATATCCATTGACTCCCAGACAGTACCATGTTATCCCATACAAGCCCATACCGCGCCCGTATTAGGTCCGGCTTGGGTGGGGTTGCCGCCCACTAGGCCCCGCTGAATCGGCATAAGGCTTATCCGATCAGAGGGTTAAGGGCGGCTTGGTCAACGGCCACAAGGGCAGGGGACGCCTGAGATGCAGCTGTTCATGGGCAGCTTTCTCAATCGGTTGGACAAGAAGGGGCGCGTCAGCATCCCGGCTTCCTTCCGCGCTGCCTTGTCCGGATCCGCTTTCGCGGGCGTGGTGGCCTTTCCGTCATTTTCCAAGCAGGCCATCGAAGCGGGCGGCATCGAGCGCATGGCCAAACTGTCCGAGGGGGCCGACGAATTGCCCGCTTTCTCGTCCGAGCAGGACGATCTGGCCGCCCTAATTTTCGCCAGCGCCCATCAATTGTCCTTCGACGGCGACGGGCGCGTCGTGTTGCCCGAGGAACTGATCGTTCATGCGGGCATTTCCGATCAGGTCCAGATGGTGGGGCTGGGCAAAACCTTCGAACTTTGGCAGCCCGACGCCTTCAAGGCTTTCAAAGCCGAAGCCATGGAGCGCGCTAGGCTGAAGCGTCCCACTCTGAAGCTGGGGGGCGGGGCATGACGCATCTTTCCGTCATGGCGTCCGAGGTCGTTTCCGCGCTGAAGCCGCAGGCGGGCGAAGTGTTCGTTGACGGAACTTTCGGTCGGGGCGGCTATACCAGGGCTTTGCTTGACAGCGTGGCTTGCACCGTTTGGGCGATCGACCGCGATCCCGAGGCCGTGCGGGCGGCCCGCGACATGGCTGGAAATTACAATGGGCGCCTGCAGGTGATCGACGGCTGCTTTGGGCGGATGGATCATTTGTTGGCCGAGCGCGGCGTCAACGCCGTCGATGGGGTGACGCTGGACATCGGCGTTTCGTCGCCGCAGTTCGACAATCCCGAGCGCGGCTTTTCCTTCCGTTTCGATGGCCCCCTGGACATGCGCATGAGCGCCAGCGGGACGACGGCCGCCGATCTGGTCAATGAAATGGAAGAAGAGGATCTGGCCAATCTGATCTATCGCCTGGGCGAGGAGCGTCATTCCAGGCGCATCGCCAAGGCCATCGTGAAGGCGAGGCCGATCACCCGCACCGGGCAGTTGGCCGATGTGATCCGCTCGGTCATGCGCAAAAGCCACGACGGAATCGACCCGGCGACGCGCACCTTCCAGGCGCTGCGCATCGCGGTCAACGATGAATTGGGCGAGCTTGAGAGAGGCCTTCGCGCCGCCGAACGCATTTTGAAACCGGGCGGACGCTTAGCCGTGGTGGCTTTCCATTCGCTGGAAGACCGTATCGTCAAGGAATTCGTCAAAGAGCGTTCGCAAAAAGGGCAGGGCGGCTCGCGTCATCTGCCCGAAACCAAGCAAAGCCATGAACCCAGCTTTGTGGACGTCGGACGGCGCATGCCTTCGCAAGCCGAAGTGCAGGCCAATCCGCGCGCCCGCTCGGCCCGTTTGCGCTTTGCCACACGCAGCCAGGCGATGTCCTGGGAAAGCGAGGCGTCATGATCCGTCTTGTCACCGTGTTTTGGATGGTCCTGGGCTTAAGCGGCGGCGTTGGCATCTATCTGCTTAAGCATGAAGTGCAGGCCATGGAAGCCAGCTTGGCCGAAACGCGCAGGCAGACCTTCGCCGATCAGCAGGCCATTCACGTCTTGAAGGCGGAATGGACGTATCTGAACGAACCGGCGCGTCTGAAGGCCCTGGCCGAACGTCATTTGAATATGGAGCCGATGTCGGCCACCCAGGTGGCGATGATCGCCGATCTGCCTAGGCGCGAAAATATCGGCCCGCATTTGCCGCTGCCTTCAAGCGATCCCTTGCCGTCTGCGAAATCCGCGCCAAGGCCTTCGGCGCCCGTTTTGGATAAACCCAGGATGCTGCCCGCCGCGGCGCAACCGCCAAAGCCGGTCTTGCAAGCGCCTAGCGCAGGCGCGGTCAAGACGCTTCAGAAACAGGCAACGCCTCCACCTGCGCAAGCGCCAGCTTTGGCTGGCGTCTTGCAAAGGCCGCCGGAACTGGCGGAAGCGAGGTAGCCATGAACATCTTGAAATGGATGTCGATACGAGAACGGGCCGCCGGAAAAACCGGTCGGCCCTTGCCCGTATCCAGGGACAGGGCTTGCGAGGGGCCGGTCCATCTGGAAGGCGAGAGCAAAACCGCCATCGAGACCGGGCGCACCCGCCTGCTGCTGGGGGGATTGATTTTCGTCTTCGCCTTTTCGGTCATTGGCGTGCGGCTGGTTGATGTGACGGTGATCGATCCCGAGAATCGCGTCCGTCCGACCGTTTCCCAGGGTCCCGCGGAATTGCGCATGGAGCGCGCCGACATTGTGGATCGCAACGGGCAGATCCTCGCCACCAGCCTGCCCACGGTTTCGCTGTTCGCTCATCCCAAGGACATTCGCGACGCCAAGGCGGCGGCGCTTGGCATTCATCGCGTGCTGCCGGAATTGTCCGAGGCGGACCTGCTCGCCAAGCTGACGTCCGACAAAACCTTCGTCTACCTCAAGCGCAACCTGACGCCCAAGCAGCATTACGAAATCAACCGCTTGGGTCAGCCGGGGCTGGATTTCGAATCCTCCGAGCGGCGCGTTTATCCGCAAGGCCCGCTGGCGGCGCATGTCGTGGGCCTAGCCGATCTCGACAACAAGGGCATCGCGGGCGTCGAGAAGACATTCGATGGCGAGTTGCGCCAAGCCGGAGAGCCTTTGCGCCTGTCGATCGATTTACGCGTGCAGGAAAGTCTGCGCAGCGAGTTGCAGACCGCCATCGCCAAATCGAGCGCCATCGGCGCCACCGGCATGGTGATGGATGTTCAGACCGGCGAGTTGCTGGCCATGGTCTCGTTGCCGGATTTCGACCCCAATCTGCCCGCCACCCAGTTGCCCGAGGCGATGTTCAATCGCGCCACGTTGGGCACCTATGAAATGGGCAGCACCTTCAAGCTGTTCACGGCCGCCGCTTCGCTGGATGCCGGCGTGGCGAACATGGGCAGCACTTTCGACGCCAGGGCGCCGATCAAGATCTCGCGTTTCGAGATCAAGGACTATCACCCGATGAACAAGTTCCTGTCCATCGAGGAGATCATCATCCATTCGTCGAACATCGGCGCGGCGCGCATGGCGCTTGACCTGGGCACGGCGGGCCAAAAGGCCTTTCTGTCGCGCATCGGCATGCTGAAGCCCGCCAGCAGCCTTGAACTTCCTGAAGTTGGTTCCCCGCAGGTGCCGCAAACTTGGCGCGAGATCAACACTATGACTATTTCCTACGGCCATGGCCTGTCGGTGACGCCGGTGCATCTGGCGATGGGCGTCGCCACGCTGGTCAATGGCGGCATGCATGTGCCGCCAACGCTGATCCGGCGCGAGCCGGGCGAACAGATCGATGCCTCGCGGGTCATCTCGGCCAAGACGTCTGAATCCATGCGCAAGCTGATGCGCGCCGTGGTGGAAGCAGGCACGGGATCGAAGGCGGGCACCAATGGGTATGAAGTGGGCGGCAAGACGGGAACCGCCGAGAAACTATCGGTCCATGGCGGATACGCCAAGAAGGCCTTGCTGTCGTCTTTTATCGGAGCCTTTCCCATTAACAATCCGCGCTATGTCGTGTTGGCCATGATCGACGAACCCAAGGGCACCAAGGAGACCTTTGGCTTCGCAACCGGCGGCTGGGTGGCGGCGCCCGTGGTCAGCCGCGTGGTGGCCAGAATCGGTCCGCTGCTGGGCGTTGCGCCCAGCTTCGAGCCGGTGGGCGGCGAGCAGCCGGGCAGGCAGGCTTCATGGGGCACGGGAGTGCGCAAGGTTGCATCTAACTGAGATGATCCATCAGGGGGAATTTGAAGTCGTGCAGGGAATGCCTGACCAGAACGTGACGGGATTGACTGCCGATTCAAGATTGGCTGGCCCCGGCTTTCTGTTCGCGGCCCTGCCGGGCCTGAACGTCGATGGCCGCGCATTCATTCCCCAGGCTTTGGCCCAGGGGGCTTCCACCATTCTGGCGCCGCCGGGCACGCAGCTTCCCATCGGTGCCAAGGCCTGCTTGCTGATTCACCGCGAACCCAGGCAAGCGCTGGCCCGCTTGGCGGCGCGCTTTTACGGCGCCCAGCCGCAAACCGTGGCCGCCGTGACCGGCACCAACGGAAAAACCTCGACCGTGACGTTCCTGCGCCATATTTGGACAAACCGCCATTTCAAGGCGGCCAGTCTGGGCACGCTGGGGCTGGTCGGCCCCGGTCATGCGGGCGGCGAAAGCCTAACCACGCCCGACCCGGTGGCGTTGCATGCCGTTCTGGCGCAATTGGCCGGCGAGGGCGTCACCCATCTGGCGATGGAGGCTTCCAGCCACGGGCTTGATCAGTTCCGCCTGGATGGCGTTCGTCTTCGCGCCGCCGCCTTCACCAATCTCAGCCGCGATCATCTGGATTATCACAAGGATATGGCCAGCTATCTGGCGGCCAAGTCGCGCTTGTTCTCGGAATTGCTGACGGACGGCGGCGTTGCCGTGCTGAACGCCGACATTCCTGAATTCGAAACATTGCGGTCGCTGGCGCACAATCGCCGCCTGCATGTGATCGATTATGGACGCCAAGCAACGGCGCTGAAACTGCATTCGGTTGATGCGCAGGGCGAGGGATTGCGTCTGTCCTTGGATGTGCTGGGCAGTCGCCATCTGATTTTGTTGCCGGTGGCGGGCGGCTTCCAGGCCATGAACGCCCTGGCCGCCCTGGGGCTTGCTGTGGCGACGGGGCTTCTGGCCGATCATGCGTTGGAGGCTTTGGAGACCGTCGAGTCCGTGCCGGGGCGCATGCAACTGGCGGCCGTCACGGCCCAGGATGCCGCCATCTATGTCGATTACGCCCACACGCCGGATGCGCTTTCGACGGCGCTGATCAATCTGCGTCCGCATGCCAGGGGCAGGCTTGCCGTCGTCTTCGGTTGCGGCGGCGACCGCGATCCCGGCAAGCGCGCCTTGATGGGCGAGATCGCCGCCAACCTCGCCGACCGCGCCTATGTGACCGACGACAATCCGCGCGGCGAAGATCCCGCCCTGATCCGCAAGGCGATTCTGTCCGGCTGTCCGACCGGCGTGGAGATTGCCGACCGCGGCGAGGCGATCGCCACTGCGGTGGCCGACCTTAAAAATGGCGACGTTCTATTGATCGCAGGCAAGGGCCACGAAACCTATCAAATCGTAGGTTCGCAAAAAATCGCATTCGACGATGTGGCCGAAGCCAAGCGGGCCGTTGAAAGGCGAGGCAAGTGATGCGCGGTTTGTGGACCTCCGAGGATTTGTCGAAGGCGACCGGCGTTCAAATGGCGTCCGGCATCGTGGCGGGCGGCGTTTCCATCGACACGCGAAGCCTGAATGAAGGTGATCTGTTCATAGCCTTGCGTGGCGAGAACATGGACGGGCACGAATTTGCAAGGCAAGCGGAAGAAAAGAAGGCCGCTGCCATTCTGGCCGACCATCCGATTCCCGGCGTCAGTCTGCCACAAATCGTGGTTAGCGACACCTTCCAGGCTCTGCGCAACCTTGCCAGCTTTGCCGTTTCCAGAAGCCTAGCCAAACGCATCGCCGTTACTGGCAGCGTTGGCAAGACGGGAACCAAGGAAATGCTGGCCCTGGCCTTGTCGGCCCAGGCGCCTGTACACGCCACCCAAGGGAATCTCAATAATCACTATGGACTGCCGCTGACCTTGGCCCGCATGCCCCAGGACGCCGCCTATGCCGTTCTTGAAATGGGCATGAACCATGCCGGGGAAATCACGCCGCTTTCCGAGCTTGCCAAGCCGCAGGTTGCCGTCGTCACCACGGTCGAGCCAGTGCATATCGAGTTCTTCCCAACGCTTTCGGCCATTGCCGAGGCGAAGGCCGAAATCTTCAAGGGCATGTCGGCGGGCGGCATTGCCGTCTTGAACCGCGACAACCCCTTCTTTGGGCTGCTGGCCAGAAGAGCGCGCGAGCACGGCGCCCGCGTGATCAGCTTTGGCGGCCACATCGAGTCCGAATTCAGGCTTTTGCACAGCGAGATCGTCGGCGCTTCCACGGAAGTTCTGGCCTTGGCTGGCGAGAAGCCGCTGGCCTATCGCATCGGCGTGCCCGGCCATCATTGGGCGGTCAACAGCCTGGCGGTGCTGGCGGCGTTGCATGCTGTGGGCGCCGATACAGCCAAGGGTGCGCAAAGCCTGCAAGCCATGACGCCGCCCAAGGGACGCGGCGCAAGGCGCGAGATCGAGATTGCGCAAGGCAAAACCTTCGAACTGATCGATGAAAGCTACAACGCCAGCCCTGCATCGATGAAGGCGGCGATTGTCACGCTGGCCCAGATACGGCTTCAGGGCAAGGGACGGCGCATCGCCGTGCTGGGCGACATGTTGGAGCTGGGCACGCAGGGTCCCGCCCTGCATCGCGGCTTGAAAACGGTTTTGGAAGAAGCGGGGATCGATCGCGTCTATACCGCTGGCCCGTTGATGGAAGGCCTGTTTGAAGAATTGCCGCAGCCGATGCGCGCAGGGCATGCCGCCAACTCGGCAGAGTTGGCCCCCTTGGTGGCGGCGCATGTGCAGGCGGGCGACATTGTCATGGTGAAAGGCTCGGCGGGCAGCCGCATGGGCCGCGTGGTCGAAGCGCTGGAGCGGCCCAAGGGCGTTCAGGCGCAGGCCGCAAACGGTCATTAGGAGAAAGACGGTGCTTTATAATCTCCTCTACCCCCTTGCGGACGAACTGGCCGTCCTGAACCTGTTCAAGTATCTCACCTTCCGCACGGGCGGCGCCGTGATTACCGGATTGATCGTGGCCCTGCTGTTCGGCCCGTCGATGATCCGCTGGCTGCGCAGGAAGCAGAAGGAAGGCCAGCCCATCCGCGACGACGGCCCGGAATCGCACATTCTGACCAAGAAGGGCACGCCCACCATGGGCGGCATTCTGATCTTGCTGGCGCTGACCGTTTCAACGCTTTTGTGGGCCGATCTTAAGAACGGCTATGTGTGGGCCGTGCTGCTGGTCACCATCGGCTATGGGTTGATTGGCTTCATGGACGATTTTCTGAAGGTCACCAAGCGCAACAGCAAGGGCCTGCCCGGCAAGCTGAAGCTGGTCTGCCAGATCGTGATCGCCATCGTGGCGGTCAGCTGGATCATGGCTCTGACGCGCGAGCCGCTGACCGACGCCCTGATGATCCCCTTCACCAAGAACTTCTCGATCGATTTGGGTTGGCTGTATATGCCCTTTGCCGTTTTCGTCATTGTGGGCGCCTCCAACTCCGTGAACCTGACCGACGGCCTTGACGGTCTGGCCATCGTGCCGGTGATCATCGCCGCCAGCGTGTTCGCGCTGATCGCCTATCTGGTCGGCCACGCCGTCTTCGCCAATTACCTGCAAATCCAGAATATCCCCGGTTCGGGCGAATTGTCGGTGTTCTGCGGCGCTCTGGTGGGCGCCGGCATCGGATTCCTGTGGTTCAACGCCCCGCCCGCCATGGTCTTCATGGGCGATACCGGATCGCTGGCCATGGGCGGCGCCTTGGGCGCGGTCGGCGTGGTGACGCATCACGAAATCGTCTTGGCGATCGTGGGCGGCCTGTTCGTGCTGGAAACCGTGTCGGTGATCGTGCAGGTCGCATCCTTCAAGCTGACCGGCAGACGCGTGTTTCGCATGGCGCCCCTGCATCATCATTTTGAAAAGAAGGGCTGGGCCGAGCCGACCATCGTCATCCGATTCTGGATCATCGCTGGCGTTCTGGCCCTAATTGGCCTTTCGACCCTGAAGCTGAGGTAGACCGATGATCGATCTTCCCTTTCTGAAAGGTCATGTGGCGGCGGTGATGGGGCTGGGACGTTCGGGTCTGTCGGCGGCCAAGGCGTTGTTGGCCTCGGGCGCTGAGGTCTGGGCCTGGGACGACAAGGAAGAGACGCGCGAAAGTGCTAGGAAGGCGGGCATTCCCCTGGTCAATCTGGCTTCTTGCGATTGGAAGCGCCCCGAGATCGTGGTTTGGAGTCCCGGCATCCCGCACACTTGGCCCAGGCCGCATCCGATCGCCGAACTGGCCAGGAAGGCGGGAAGGCCCATTTTGTGCGACATCGACTTGCTGCTGCGCGCCAGGAGCGAAGCGTCCTATGTCGCCATCACCGGCACCAACGGCAAATCGACCACGACCTCGCTGATCGGGCACATCTTCAAGAAGGCCGGGCGCAAGGTGGCGGTTGGCGGCAATCTGGGAACTCCGGCGCTTGATCTGGAACCTTTGAGCAGCCAGGGCACCTATGTGCTGGAATTGTCTTCCTACCAGTTGGAATTGGTGCCGTCGGCGGGTTTCGGCGTCGCCGTACTGTTGAACATGACCCCCGACCATCTGGGTCGCCATGGCGGCATGGATGGCTATATCGCCGCCAAGCGGCGCATCTTCGACAATCAGGCGCCGCCCGCCACCGCCATCGTTGGCATCGACGACGAACATGGCAGGCGCATCTGTTCCGAACTGAAGGCGCTGGCCCGTTCCGTGGTGCCCATCTCGGCCGAAACTAAGGTGAAAGGCGGGGTGCATGCCGCGAATGGACTTTTGGTGGATGACCGCAAGGGGCAGAACGAAACCGTGATCGATTTGAACAGCGTGCGAACGCTGCCCGGTCGCCATAACTGGCAGAACGCCGCCGCCGCCTATGCCGCCGCCACGGAATCGGGTTTGGATCAAGGCGCCGTGGTCGAAGCGATCCGCAGCTTTCCCGGATTGGCCCACCGTCAGGAATTCGTGGGCATCAATGATGGCGTGCGTTTCGTCAACGACAGCAAGGCCACCAATGCCGACGCCGCCGAAAAGGCGTTGGTCTGCTATGACGCGATCTATTGGATATTGGGGGGCCAAGCCAAGGAAGGCGGCATCGATTCCCTATCCGAACATTTTGGGCGCGTGCGCCACGCCTTCCTGATCGGCGAAGCCGCCCTTTCCTTTGCGCATTCATTGGAGGGTCTGGCCGATTACACGCATTGCGGCGATCTGGCAACGGCAACACAGGCCGCTTATGAAATGGCAAGGCAAGAAGGCATCGAAGGGGCGGTCGTTCTTTTGTCGCCCGCCTGCGCCAGTTGGGACCAGTTCAAAAGTTTCGAAGATCGCGGCGATCAATTCCGCGCGCTGGTGAATGCGCTTCCCGAAAATCTTGGGGGCGTCGCATGAGCTTCGGCGGGCGCACCGACAAAAGCATCGTAGGCCGCTGGTGGTGGACGGTCGATCGCTGGACCTTGGCCGCCCTGTTCGTGCTGATCGGCACCGGACTGTTTCTGACCATGGCCGCCAGCCCCTCGGTCGCCGTGCGCATTCATGTTGACAGCTTCCACTTCGTGCGCCGCCAGTTCATCTTCCTGCTGCCCGCCATTGTGGTGATCCTGGGCGTCTCGATGCTGGACGTCAAAACCGTGCGCAGGTTGGCCGTGATCGGTTTCTTCGGCTCGCTGCTTTTAATGGGACTGGCCCTTCTGGTCGGGCATGAAGTCAAGGGCGCCACGCGCTGGATCAATCTGGGCGGGCTTTCCATTCAGCCGTCCGAATTCATGAAGCCCGCCTTTGCGGTCACCATCGCATGGCTGTTCGCGGCGCAGAAGACGTCGCCCGAAATGCCCGGCAATTGGATCGCCATCGGCCTGTTCGGCCTGACGGCCGGATTGCTGCTGCTGCAACCCGATGTCGGCATGACGTTGGTGATTTGCGTCGTCTTCTTTGCCGAATTCTTTTTGGCTGGGCTTCCGATGATCTGGGTGGCCCTGTTCGGCCTGCTGGGGTGCGGCGGGGCGGTGGGGGCGTATTTTCTGTTTCCGCATGTGCAAAGCCGGGTCGCCCGCTTCCTTGATCCGCAATCGGGCGACAGCTATCAGGTGACGACGGCGCTGCAGGCCTTTGGCAATGGCGGTCTTCTAGGACGCGGACCCGGCGAGGGCAGCATCAAGGAAGTGCTGCCGGATGCGCATACCGACTTCATTCTGGCCGTGGCGGGCGAGGAGTTCGGCCTGTTCCTGTGCCTGTTCGTGGTGGTGATGTTCGCCTTCATCGTGCTGCGCGGCTTTGCCCGCATGTACCGTGAAGACAGCCTGTTCGTGCTGTTGGCGGTTTCCGGGCTTCTGGTGCAGTTCGGTCTTCAGGCGGTCATCAATATGGCGTCAACCCTGCACTTGATGCCGACCAAGGGCATGACCTTGCCCTTCATCTCCTATGGCGGCTCGTCGATGCTGGCTCTGGCCTTCGGCATGGGGATGATGTTGGCGCTTTCGCGCAAACGCTTCGGCGGTGGAGCTTGGTCATGAGAGCCGCCGCCTCGCCTCTGATCATGTTGACCGCTGGAGGCACCGGCGGACATGTCTTTCCGGCAGAAGCCCTGGCCGAGGAGTTGATGCGGCGCGGCTATCGTTTGGCCCTGGTGACCGACCGGCGCGGTCAGGCCTATGGCGGGGTTCTGGGTCGCGTGGAAACCTTTCGCATCCGGGCAGGCGGCATTGCCGGGCGCGGCCTGACATCCAAGATCAAAGCCGTCATAGATTTGGGTCTGGGAACGATCCAGGCGTTAGGCCTCATTCGACGCATGAATCCTGCCGTGGTGGTGGGGTTCGGCGGCTACGCTTCATTGCCCGCCATGCTGGCGGCGCTGCTGTTGGGCGCGCCCGCCATGCTGCATGAACAAAACGCCGTGCTTGGCAGGGCCAATCGGGTTTTGGCATCCAGGGTTCGGCGCGTCGCGACCTCGTTTCGCCATGTGAAGTTCATCGAATCAACGGACAAGCACGTTGTTCGCACCGGCATGCCGGTGCGTCCCGCCATCTTGAATGAAAGCGAAAAGCCATATCCCGCCATGGACGACAAAGGGCGGATATCGATTCTCGTCATGGGGGGGAGCCAGGGCGCCAAGGCGCTTTCGGAAATGGTTCCCGATGCGCTTGCCCGTTTGCCCGAAACGCTTCGCGCTCGCTTGAAGGTCAGCCAGCAGAGCAGGCCGGAATCCCTGGCTCTTTCCCGCGCCTCTTATATGCGCGCCGGAATCGATGCCGAATGCGAAAGTTTCTTTGCCGACATCCCGGCCCGTTTGGCCGCCTCGCATTTGGTAATTTCAAGGGCGGGCGCATCCAGCGTAGCCGAAATCGCCTGCATTGGCCGTCCCGCCTTGCTGATCCCTTATCGATACGCCATCGACGACCACCAGACCGCGAATGCCCAAGAGTTGGACGAAGCGGGCGGCGGGTGGCTGATGCGCGAGGATACGTTGTCGGCCGAGGCGCTGGCCGGGCGTTTGTCTCAACTTTTGTCAAACCCGTCCACGCTGGTTCGCTCGGCGGCGTGCGCCAAGGCGGTCGGTCAGCCCGACGCGGCGCAAAAACTGGCGGACCTAGTTCTCGAGCTTATTCCCCAACATCTGGAGGTTAACTGATGCGCACGCTGCCCCTTTCCATAGGCACGCTGCATTTTGTGGGCATCGGCGGCATCGGCATGAGCGGCATCGCCGAGATTCTGCACAATCTCGGCTATACGGTTCAGGGCAGCGACGTGGCGGAAAACGCCAATGTGCGCCGCCTAAGCGAATTGGGGGTCAAGGTCTATATCGGTCATGACGCGCTGCATCTGGGCGATGCGCATGTGGTGGTGATCTCGTCGGCGGTCAAGGCGGACAATCCCGAAGTGGTGGCCGCCAGGGCGCGGCTGATCCCCGTGGTCAAGCGCGCCGAGATGCTGGGCGAGCTGATGCGGCTCAAATGGGCCATCGCGGTGGCGGGCACGCATGGCAAGACGACCACCACTTCGATGGTGGCCGCCATGTTGGATGCGGCCGGCTACGATCCGACGGTCATCAATGGCGGCATCATCAATGCCTATGGCACCAATGCCAGACTGGGCGGCGGCGAATGGATGGTCGTTGAGGCCGATGAGTCGGACGGCACCTTCTTGAAATTGCCCGCCACCATCGCGGTGGTGACCAACATCGATCCCGAGCATCTCGATCATTGGGGAAATTTCGAGCGCCTTAAAGAAGGGTTCGCGCATTTTGTTGAAAGCATTCCCTTCTACGGCTTTGCGACCCTGTGCATCGATCATGCCGAAGTGCAGGCAATGATCCCCAGGGTTTCCGACCGGCGCATCATCACCTACGGCTTCACGCCGCAGGCCGATGTGCGGGCGATCAATCTGCGTCTGGGAACGTCGGGGGCCAAGTTCGATGTGCTGATCGCCGACCGCCAGAGCGGTTCGTCGCGTCTGATCGCCGATGTGCGCCTGCCGATGTTCGGCGAACATAACGTGCAAAATTCGCTGGCCGCCATCTCGATCGCCGCTGAAATGGGATTCGAAGACGAGGTGGTCAAGAAGGCGTTGGCCGGTTTCTCGGGCGTCAAGCGCCGCTTTACCCGCACCGGCGAGGCGTTGGGGATTACCGTCATCGATGATTACGGCCATCATCCGGTGGAAATCGCCGCCGTGCTGAAGGCGGCGCGTTCGGCCACTTCCGGCAGCGTGATCGCCGTCGTGCAGCCGCATCGCTATTCCAGGCTTAGCAATCTGTTCGAGGAATTCTGCACCTGCTTCAACGACGCCGACTGCGTGATCGTGGCCGATGTGTACGCGGCGGGCGAAAGTCCCATCGAAGGCATGGGCAAGGACGCCCTGGTGGCGGGTTTGCTGTCGCATGGGCATCGCAAGGTGGTGGCTCTTCCCAACCAGAAGGAACTGGCGGGACTAGTGCAAAGCATGGCTAGGCCGGGCGACATGGTGGTGTGCCTGGGGGCGGGCAGCATTTCCGCCTGGGCCAACGCATTGCCGGGCGAATTGGAAAGCCTGGGCGAAAAGAAGGGGGGAGTCTGATGGCTGCAGCCGCACGCAAGCAAGACAGGTTGATTGATCGATTGCCGCCCACGCGGGGCCGTCTGGAAGCCGATGCGCCGCTGGGCGCGCAAACTTGGTTCGGAACCGGCGGTTTAGCAGAGGTCTTGTTCAAGCCCGACGACCGCGACGATCTGGCGGCCTTTCTGATGGGCGTTCCCGACGACGTTCCCGTCACGGTGATCGGCATTGGCTCCAACGTGCTGGTTCGCGACGGCGGCATCGAAGGCGTTGTCATCCGCTTGGGAAAAACTTTCGGCAATGCCGCCACCATCGGACTTGAAGTGCATTGCGGCGCGGCGGCGCTGGACGCCAATGTGGCCCGTGCGGCCCAACAGGCGGGCATCGCCGGGCTTGAATTCCTGGTGGGCATTCCAGGCTCGATCGGCGGCGCCATCGTCATGAATGCCGGCGCTTACGGCTCCGAGATCAAGGATGTCTTCGTCTCGGCCGAGGCGGTGGATATGAAGGGCGCCATCCACGTCGTCGATGGCAACACGCTGGCTTTTGGCTATCGCCGCTCGTCGGCGCCCAAGAATTGGATTTTTACGGGCGCGGTGTTGCGCGGCACGCCCGGAAATCCCGATCTGATCGAGGCGCGCATGAATGAAATCCGCTCTACGCGCGACGAGGCGCAGCCGCTTAAAACCCGCACCGGCGGCTCCACTTTCAAGAATCCGCCAGGCATGAAGGCCTGGGAGCTGATCGATAAGGCGGGCTGCCGCGGCTTGAAGCAGGGCGGGGCCATGGTGTCGGTCAAGCACTGCAATTTCCTGATCAATATTGGCAATGCCACGGCGGCGGATATCGAAGATCTGGGAGAAGAGGTGCGCAGGCGCGTCAAGGATGTCAGCGGCATCGAGCTTGAGTGGGAAATTCGCCGCCTGGGCAGGAGGGCGTCATGAGCCAGCGCATTGCCGTTCTGATGGGTGGATGGTCGGCCGAGCGCGAAGTGTCGCTCAATTCCGGCGCTTCGGTGGTCAAAGCGCTCATGAGCCTTGGCTATCAGGTAACCGCCATTGATGTTCAGCGCGATATCGCGCAGTTGCTGACGCGCCTTTTTCCCAGGCCGGATGCGGTGTTCAACGCCCTGCATGGCCGTTTCGGAGAAGACGGCTGCATCCAGGGCATCTTGAACATCCTGGACGTTCCCTACACCCATTCCGGTCTACTTGCTTCGGCGCTGGCCATGGACAAGCCGTCGGCCAAGAAGGTTTTCGCGCAAGCCGGAATTCCGGTGGCCGAGGATGTGATGGCGACCCGCGAAATGCTGATCAAGGGCGATCCAATTCCCAGGCCTTATGTCATCAAACCTTCGAACGAGGGATCGAGCGTGGGGGTGCGCATCGTGCAGCCTGGCGACAATGTGCATCTGTTTGAAGAGACAAGCTGGCCTTATGGCGGCTCGGTGATGGTCGAACGCTATGTGCCGGGGCGCGAGTTGACGGTGGCGGTGATGGGCGAGCGCGCCCTTGGCTGTTTGGAGATCCGCCCCAAACAGGGTTTCTACGACTACACCAACAAATATACCGACGGCAAGGCCGACCATATCGTGCCTGCTCCGGTATCCAAGGCGATCTATGACGAAGTTTGCCGATTGGCCGTTCTGGCCCATCAGGCTTTGGGATGCAGGGGCGTGTCGCGTTCGGATTTCCGCTATGACGAAGCCAAGGGCGAACTGATCATTCTGGAAACCAACACCCAGCCCGGCATGACCAATCTGTCTTTGGTGCCGGAAATCGCTCAGGCCGCCGGAATCTCCTTTGCCGAATTGGTCGATTGGATGGTCAAGGAGGCGACATGCGACGCGTGAAGAAGCAAGAGGCCCAGAATGCGCGCCGTCAGCCGCCAAAGCGTCGGTGGCTAAAGCCGGTCCTGCTGGTTTCCCTGATCCTGGCCGGTGGCGGATCGGCGGCTTCAGGTCTGTGGTGGCTGGATCAGGAAGGCTATTTTCGCCGCGCCAACGATATGGTGTTGAAGGGGCTGAGCAATACCGCATCCGGGCTTGGCCTCGTGGTGGCCGACATCACGGTCGAAGGCCGCAAGCGCCAGGAACCCGAAGCCATTCTGGCCGCCCTTGGCCTGAAGCGGGGCGATCCCATTCTAACCGCCGACCTGCCCTTGGTGCGGGCGCGCCTTGAAAATCTGGCCTGGGTCAGACAGGCCGCGGTCGAGCGGCGCTTGCCGGGACATGTGCATATCCGCTTGGTCGAGCGCGAACCGATGGCGCAATGGCAAAGAAACGGCCGCTTCGTGCTGGTCGATCGCGACGGCTCTGAAATCGGCCCCGATGTGGCCGGTGAATTCGCGCATCTGCCGGTGATCGTCGGACCCGATGCGCCCCAGCACGCCAGCGCCTTGTTTGCTGCTCTGTCGGCGGAACCCGATTTGGCCGGACGCGTGAAGGCGGCGGTGCGCGTCGGCAATCGTCGCTGGAACGTGAAGCTCGACGACATCGCCGCTGGCATCGACGTGCGCTTGCCGGAAGCCCAGACCGCCGCCGCTTGGTCGCGCTTGGCTCGCCTTGAGCGCGATTACCAGTTGCTTGAGCGGAACTTGCTGATGATTGACCTGCGCCTGCCCGACCGGCTGGTGGTGGGAACGCTAGGCGACCCCGAAGGGCGCGCCGAAACCGGAAAGAAGACAAAATCGCACGATAAGGATGCCTGAACGCATGGCCAAGCCTCGTCCAAGAAATGGATTGATTGCCGCTCTTGATGTGGGGACCACCAAGGTCTGCTGCTTCATCGCGCGCGTTCAAGACGACGGAGCCATCAAGATCGTCGGCATCGGCCATCAGGTCTCGCGCGGCATGCGGGCCGGTCTGGTCGTCGATATGGAAGCCGCGGAAACGCAGGTGCGCCAAGCCGTCGAAGCGGCCGAGGACATGGCGGGCGAGCGCGTGGGCCAGGTGGTCATCGGCTTTACGGGCGGCCAGCCCCAGTCGCGACATGTCGATATCGACGTGGCGGTGGCGGGCCATGAAGTGAACGATTCCGATATTCGCCGCATGTTGGACCATGCGCGCCAACAGCCAGCGGAAAGCTCGGATCGCGAAGTGATCCATTGCATCGCGCTGGGCTATCGTTTGGATGGCAGCGAAGGCATTCGCGATCCCCGGGGGATGTTTGGAGAAAAACTTGGCGTGGGCGTGCATCTGGTCACGGCGGCGTCCGGGGCGCTTAAGAATTTATCGACCGTGGTCGTTCGCGGCCATCTGGATATCGAGGCCCTGGTTGTCGCCCCTTATGCCGCCGGTCTGGCGTCGTTGGTCGATGACGAGAAGGATTTGGGCGCCACCGTGATCGACATGGGGGGCGGCACCACGACCATCGCCGTCTTCTTGAATGGCGAAGTGATCCATATCGATTCGCTGCCGGTGGGCGGCGGCCATGTCACCAACGACATCGCCAGGGGGCTTTCAACCCCGTTGTCGCAGGCCGAACGCCTGAAAACGCTTTATGGAAGCTGCATGCCTTCGGCATCGGACGATCGCGAAATGCTGCGCGTTCCGCTGGTCGGCGAGGAAGAAGATCAGGCCCCGGCCCAGATGCCGCGTTCGATGCTGGTGCAAATCGTCAGGCCCAGGATCGAGGAAACTTTCGAACTGGTGCGCAGCCATCTTGAAGCCTCGGGCATGGATCGCATCGCGGGCAGGCGCGTCGTTCTGCTGGGCGGAGCCAGTCAATTGTCGGGCGTTCGCGATCTGGCGGGCCAGGTGTTGGACAAGCAGGTGCGCATGGGCCGCCCGCAAGGTTTCGCCGGTCTGGCCGAAGCCACCGGGGGACCCGCCTTTGCCGTTGCCGCCGGGTTGCTGCGCTATGGGGCCAGCAGTCTTGCCGCGACGCCTGAGAAGAGTTCCAAACAAAATGTGGCGTCCGCAGGCAAATTCGGACGCTTTGGGCAGTGGTTGAGGGATAATTTTTAACTTTTAGCTTTTAAGCTGTGCCGGTTGATCCGGCGCTTAGCAGGAGGTGGACTTATGGCGATCAATTTTAGTTCTCTGCCCTCGGGGCATCCCGAGCTTAAACCGCGCATTGTCGTTATCGGCGTGGGCGGTGCGGGCGGCAATGCGGTCAACAACATGATCCAGTCCGGCCTGGAAGGCGTCGAATTCGTTGTCGCCAACACCGATGCCCAGTCTTTGACGCAATCGAAGACCAATCGGCGCATTCAATTGGGGGTCGGCACCACGCAAGGATTGGGCGCCGGATCAAGGCCCGATATCGGCAGAGCCGCCGCCGAAGAGGCGATGGAAGAAATTCTGTCCGAATTGTCGGGCTGCAACATGGCCTTCATCACGGCGGGCATGGGCGGCGGCACCGGCACGGGGGCTGCGGGCGTCATCGCCAGAGCGGCCCGCGAACAGGGCATCCTGACCGTCGGCGTCATCACCAAGCCGTTCCAGTTCGAGGGCCATCACCGCATGCGCCTTGCCGAAGCCGGGATCGAGGAACTGGCCGCCATCGTCGATACGCTGATCATCATTCCCAATCAGAATCTGTTTCGCGTCGCCAATCAGAAAACCACCTTCGCCGAAGCCTTCAAAATGGCCGACGACGTGCTGTGCTCGGGCGTGCGCGGCGTCACCGATCTGATGGTGGTGCCCGGCCTGATCAATCTCGACTTCGCAGACATCCGCACCGTGATGGGCGAGATGGGCAAGGCCCATATGGGCACGGGCGAGTCGGCTGGCGAAAGGCGGGCACTTGACGCCGCCGAGGCCGCCATCTCGAATCCGCTGCTCGACGACACATCGATGAAGGGCGCCAGAGGCGTTCTGATCAACATCACGGGCGGTTCCGATCTGACCTTGTTCGAAGTGGACGAGGCGGCCAACCGTATCCGCGACGAAGCCGATCCCGACGCCAACATCATCTTCGGCTCCACCTTCGACGACGCGCTTGAAGGCAAGATCCGCATTTCGGTAGTGGCGACCGGCATCGATGCCGAAAGCGCCGTGCGCGGCAAACCCAGCGTGTTCGACTTCATCGCTAGGCGCGAACAGCACCAAGCGAGCGAGCCGCACGCGCCCAGCCCCGTCCAAGCCCCGATGACAAGCGTGGCGGCCCCGGCCCCGGTAGCGGCGCAAGCTCAGCCGCAGCCAGAAACCTTGCAGGTTCAGACCCGCACCACGGTCGCCATGGCGAGGCCCGTCGAACCGATGCGGACTGTTCTCCAGCCCAGCTTGGACATCGTCGCCCACGAACAACTGGCCCAGGAAGCGCCCAAGGCGGAAGCCTATATTCCGCCCGCCCCGGCAACGCTGGAGGACGCGCCCTTGCCCAAGGCCGATCCGTTCGCCGAAGCCGCCGTGATGAATGGGGCGGCCCAGCCAAGGATGCGTGTCGAGGAAGATCGACTGCCCGATCTGCTGCGGCCCGATCCGGTCAAGGCCGAGCCGCAGGCCAAGAAGTCGTCCAGCCTGTTCGGTCTGGTCACCGGGGCGGCCAAGCGCCCTGCCGCTCCTGCGCCAACCCAAACGCCGCAGGCCGGGCTGATCCAGACCTCGCAGCCTCGCTTGGGCGGACTCGATCCTTTGGACCGGCCCACCTTGTCCAAGGGCGACGAGGATGCCCTGGATATTCCGACTTTCCTGCGTCGTCAGGCCAATTAGACCAATCGGCAAGCCCTGAAAAATGGCCCGGCCGCCCTAGATATGGGCGGCCGTGTCATTTTATATCCCATTGATTTCCCTTGTTGTTCACGGCGCGAACATCCTTGCGGATGCGTAACAATCCGTAACATGAAGTGATTTGTTGCTGGCCCCAGGTCTTGTTACAAGGATGTCGTGAAAGTGCGCATTTAGTGGGTCTGTTTTGGTTAGGGGATAGCGGCATGTTCGATGCGATGACCAGAAGGCACGGGCAGAACGGCCAAACTGCTGGCGGCGTCAAGCTCTCCGGTCACCCGATCAGCCAGCGCACGCTCAAGAATCCCATCTCCTGTACCGGCGTCGGTCTGCATTCGGGCGTCAAGGTCACGATGACGCTGAAGCCCGCCCCGGTGGATCATGGGATCGTCTTCAAGCGGACGGATATCGCGGGCAACGGCGCTCTGATCCCCGCCCGCTGGGATATGGTGGACGACACCCGCTTGTGCACCGGCGTTTCTGCGAACGGCGCCGTGGTGCGCACGATCGAGCATCTGATGTCTGCCCTGGCGGGCAGCCGGATCGACAATCTTCTGATCGAAATCACCGGGCCTGAAGTGCCGGTCATGGACGGCAGCGCCCAGCCCTTCGTTTTCCTGATCGATTGCGCGGGCGTAGTGGAGCAAGATGCGCCCCGCATGGCCATTCGCGTGCTGCGCTCGATCAAGCTGCAAGACGGCGACCGCATGGTGTCGTTGGAGCCAGCCGACAGTTTCCAGGTCGATCTGGCCATCGATTTCGCAAGCGCCGTCATCAACCGTCAGGAAATGCAGGTCGAGATCACCTCCAGCGCCTTCCGTTCGGAAGTGTGCCGGGCGCGTACTTTCGGTCTGGAACAGGAAGTGGCCATGCTCAGGGCGGCTGGCCTTGCCAAGGGCGGTTCGCTGAACAACGCCGTGGTGATCGGCGCCGACAACAAGATTTTGAATGAAGACGGCCTGCGCTATGACGACGAGTTCGTGCGCCACAAGGTGCTGGACGCCGTCGGCGACCTGTATCTGGCTGGCCATCCCATTCAGGGTCGTTTCCAGGGCCGTTGTTCCGGCCACGCCATGAACAATCTGCTGCTGCGAGCCCTGCTGTCCGATCCGACAGCCTATCGCCTGGAACCCATGTGCGAGACGCTGGTCGTTCCGGCTTCGGGAGCGGAAGTTCTTCCCGCTCGCGCCGTCGCCGCCGCCAGCGCTTAACTTCAACCTCTCCCTTCATAAAACAACCGGTGGACAGAGCCACCGGTTTGCGCTCTACAATGCGCCTGTCTTCAAGGGGTGAGCATGGGCGCAGCGACCGCAGAAATGATGAAACGTGCCTTACGGCGCCATCGGGCCGGAAAGGTTGCCGAGGCCGCCGAGATTTATGGCGAGATCCTTACCATCGAACCGCATAATGCCGAAGCCTTGCACCTTCTGGGGCTGACCCGCCTGCAAGACGGCGATGCTCAACAGGCGGTCGATTTGGCTTCGAAGGCTTTGGAACTGTCGCCCTCCAGCGCCGATTTTCACAACACGCTTGGCGAGGCGCATCGGGCTCTGGGCAATGTCGATTCCGCCAAGGGACATTTTCGCGCTTCGGCGGAAGCGCCGCGCCCCTCGGGCGAGGGGGCGAGCAATCTGGCCCAACTGCTGGCCGAGGAAGGCGAGCGGGCCGATGCCGCGAAATGGTTCAAGCGGGCCGTCGATCTTGACCCGTTTAAGGCGGCTTACCAGCTTCAGCTAGGCAAGGCTTTGTTGGCCCTGGGCGAGGAAGCCGCCGCCGAGGGGCGCTTCAAGAAAACCCTTGCGCTTGATCCCATCAATGCCGAAGCGCACGCCAGGCTGGGCTTTTTTCTTTTGAAGCGTGGCGAAGCGGGTAAGGCGATAGCCGAATTCGATCAGGCGGTAGCCGCTGATCCCAAGCCTGCGGAATATCATAAGGGGTTGGGACTGTCCTGGCTGTCTTTCGGCGATCCGGAAGAGGCGGCGGCGCATCTGGAAAAAGCCGCCGAGATCGATCCGCTGGATGCTGAATCGCAAAGTCAGTTGGCCCTGCTGCGCAAGGAACTTGGGTAATCCCCTATCTTGGGGGATGGCGCAACGCCATATCCTCGCGCAGGATATGTTCGAACATCTGCGAACGCAGCGCCGATATTCTGTGGCTTTCGGCCTTGATGTCGATTTCCGTTCTCTTCTCGACGGCATGGCGCACATCGATAATATCGCTGAGCAGTTTTCGGTGCTTTTCAGCATGGTCGCGCACGGATGGATAGCCGGTCAGCTTCAGCACCTCTTCCTCATGCTGAAAGTGAATGTCGGTTTCGGATTCCAGCATGATCAGAATGTCCAGGATCTCCTGGCGGGGGAAACTGCTGGCCAGGGCTAGCGACAGGCGATTGATCAGCTCGATGAAATAGCGGTGTTCGCCATCCAGGCCAAGATGGCCGACGCTGTATTCGTCTCTCCAGCCGAACTGTTTTGTCTGCTCGCTCATCGGTTCAGGTTTTGCATGGCCAGATCAAGACCTTCCAGTGTCAACGGAAACATGCGCCCCTCGGTCAGCCGCTCTATCATGCCAATTGAGGACGTATAAGACCAGCTTGATTTCGGCACCGGGTTGATCCAGGCCAAGCTGGGATAGGCGTCCGCCAGCCGGTGCATCCAGACCGATCCAGCCTCTTCGTTCCAATGCTCGACCGCGCCCCCGGCATAGGCGATTTCATAGGGACTCATGCTGGCGTCGCCCACCATCACCAGTTTCCAATCGGGGCCGAAAGTGCGCAGAACTTGGTGCGTGGGGACGATGTCGCCTTCTCGCCGCCGGTTGTCCTTCCACAAAGCCTCGTAGGGGCAATTATGGAAATAGAAATGTTCGAAATGCTTGAACTCGCCGCGTGCCGCGGAAAATAATTCTTCGACCAGACGCACATGGTCGTCCATCGATCCGCCGACGTCCAACAGCAGCAGCACCTTGACCTTGTTGTGCCGCTCGGGGCGCATTTTCAGATCGAGCAGGCCGCCTTGATGGGCGGTGGCGCGGATGGTGCCGGGCAGATCCAGTTCGGTGGCGGCACCCTCGCGCGCGAAGCGGCGCAGGCGGCGCAGGGCCACTTTGATGGTGCGCGTGCCGATTTCGACCGAATCGTCGTAATTCTTGAACTCGCGCTTGTCCCAGACTTTGACGGCCCGACGGTGGCGCGAACGGTCCTGGCCGATGCGAATGCCTTCCGGGTTGTAGCCATAGGCCCCGAAGGGCGAGGTTCCCGCTGTGCCGATCCATTTCGAGCCGCCCTGATGGCGTTCTTTCTGCTCCTCAAGCCGCTTCTTCAAGGTCTCCATCAGTTTCTCGAAGCCGCCCAGCGACTGAATCTGGGCCATTTCTTCGGGCGTCAGGTGACGTTCGGCCAGCTTCTTCAGCCACTCCTCGGGGATCAGGGCGGCACTGCTTTCCACGCCGTCCAGATTACCTTCCAGACCTTTAAAGACCTGGCCGAACACACGGTCGAATTTGTCGATATTGCGCTCGTCTTTGACCAGCGTGGCGCGAGACAAGTAGTAGAATTTCTCGACGTCGTACTCGGCCAGCCCCTTGGCCATCACCTCAAGGAGCGTCAGATACTCCATCAGCGAGACCGGAACCTTGGCCTTTCTTAGTTCAAGAAAGAAGGGGACGAACACGATTCTTGCCCTGGCCGGTCAGCGCCCATCCCGGCGCGACAGAAAGGCCAAGCGCTCGAACATGTGCACGTCCTGCTCGTTCTTCAATAAAGCACCATGCAGGGGCGGCAGAATATTCTTGGCGTCGCGTTCCTTCAACTGGCCGGGCGTCATGTCTTCGGCCAGCAGCAGCTTGATCCAGTCCAGCAATTCGCTGGTTGACGGCTTTTTCTTAAGGCCGGGCACCTCGCGGACCTCGAAGAACATGGACAGGGCTTCTGAAAGCAGCGTTTTCTTGATGCCCGGATAATGCACCTCGACGATGGCGGCCATGGTGTCGGGGTCGGGAAAGCGGATGTAATGGAAGAAGCAGCGGCGCAGGAAGGCGTCGGGCAATTCCTTTTCGTTGTTCGAGGTGATGATGACCGCCGGGCGCACCTTGGCGGAAACGCTTTGGCCGGTTTCGTAAACGTGAAACTCCATGCGGTCCAGTTCCAACAGCAAGTCGTTGGGAAATTCGATGTCGGCCTTGTCGATCTCGTCGATCAGCAGAACGGGGGGCTTGGGCGCTTCGAAGGCTTCCCACAGCTTGCCGCGCTTGATGTAGTTGGAGATGTCGTGAACCTTGGATTCGCCCAATTGCGAATCGCGAAGGCGCGACACGGCGTCGTATTCATACAGGCCCTGCTGGGCCTTGGTTGTCGATTTGATGTGCCATTCGATCAGGTCGCGGCCCAATGCGTTGGCCACCTCCCTGGCCAGCACGGTCTTGCCCGTGCCCGGCTCGCCCTTGATCAGCAAGGGGCGTTCCAGCGTGATGGCGGCGTTGACCGCGACCCTCAGGTCTTCGGTGGCGACGTAAGAATCGGTGCCTTGAAACCGGCTCATGGGATGAAGGGCCTCCCTTGGATAGACAACGGATGGGCAATGCCACGCGATGCGAACATATAATAAACGGAATTGCAACGCTTTGACCGGCGAGAACCGCGCCATCATTGCAACAATAACGGCAGGCCACTGCCCCGGCATGGTGAAGCAGAAGAATGAAATTACCCGCCGGGCGGCCATCCAAACGCCTGACGTAATACCGGCGGGAAGGCGAGGGTAGCCAAGGCGGACGGCCAGCGCAAGACAGGGCTTGGAGCAAGTTGGGGAAATTCAACAAAGTCTATCGACAAGGGGGGCCGGCTTTGCTATACCCCGGGCCTCCCTTTCAGGGCGCTTAGCTCAGTTGGTAGAGCAGCTGACTCTTAATCAGCGGGTCGTAGGTTCGAATCCTACAGCGCCCACCATATAACCCCCGGAAATCTCTATGATTTTCGGGGGTTTTGTTTTTAGATCAGCTCTAGTTTGACACTGTAGTCAGCGGCGGTTTGACAGACCTTCGCAGAATTCTCCTATCGTGGATTGCTCGCACATGTATTAAGGTGTTGTTTATCGTCGTCATTCCCCTCATAGTGGTGATAATTTGAGTTAGGGGGATAGTCGAAGATGTCGGTTGAGCTTGCTCGAGTCCAGCCGGGTGCCCGGCCCTTTAATGCCAGAAATATAAACGACACTTGGCTTGGCGTTCTTGATTTAGCTGATGGCACAAACATTCACGCGGTTCTGAAGGATATCTATCCGAAGGAAATGGCGAACGAACTTATTGGTGCCTCGCTTGCTATTGCGCTGGGCCTTCCTGTGCCGCGGATATTTCTTGCTGCGGCAAAACCTGACGTCTTGCCCGCTGAGAAGGCTCTTTCCGGAAAGGGCTTCAGAGTGTTGTTTGCCTCTGAACTTAAGGGCACACCTTCATTAATGCAGTACTGGACGGGAGTAGGCGAACAACTTCCTCAGTCGATGTTGGAAGCACTTATAAGCTGGGCACAATGTGGCTCTGCATTTGCTTTTGACACATGGGCTGCCAATGTTGATCGCAATATCGGCAACCTTCTCTTCGGAGGGCCTAACGATATTTGGCTGATTGACCACGGCCATATTTTTACTGGCCAAAATTGGTCGGGAAGTCACTTGAAAGCGGATAGTGAATATCGAAATAGAATGTCTGAGTGGTTAACCCCCAAATTCCGTGGAACTCAGAAGGGGCCTTTGCTACGAGGCATTATTAACATGCATGAATCCGCGCAGATCATGGATATTGACGGCATTATTTCTGCTAGTAGGGCGTTGGAAATCTTGACCCCTGAAGACGCAAAAGCCATGCTTACATTTTTGAAAGATAGAGTGGAACACGTACCCAATATTGCCACGAAACAGGCTGGTATCCCGAGGCTGCTATGACAGACAAAATAAGCCTCTCGCTGGAAGATTTTCCAAATCCCTCATCAGATGTTCATGGGAAATGGGCGCCGATTTACCTCGAACCCATAATGGGGTCTGGAGAAAGATTAACCATTGGTGTGGCTGTGGTTGCAGAGAGAGATTTTATTGTTCTTAAGGCCAATATGCTTTCGCGGTTCCAGTGCCTTTACGGCAATGCGGGTGCTGGCGTTGTTTTTCTTGCTGAAGCAGCACTTGATGCTCTTCGTTTTGATATCACAAAGCGTGGACTTGAGGCATTAACGGAACCTCATCCGCCAATCGCAGGACTCAAGATTGGTGATATTAGAAATGGGGCGGGGAGGTCGTTGGAGGCTATCGCTGAAACATGGCTGTTAGGGCTTTCCTCTCTGGCATCGACGGCCAAGAGTTTACCGCAGAAGCTGTTTCAAGATTCCGAGTTGATAGTTGAGGAGGCTAGATCTCACGTTAAAGATCGCTTACCTCTTCTTGTTGCCGAGGAAGTTGTAGCCAAAAGGCCTGGATTAGGTAGTTTTTTTAGGAGTGAGATACGACCAGATTCGCATCCAAAGAAGCACATTAAGATTCAACCACATAAGGTTAATATTGATTTCACGGGTTCTTATCTCGTTGCTAATTTTTGTACTCTTTCTGCGGCGAGGCCATTTCATGCGGCTAAGGAAATTAAGATGCGCTTGTGGGATCTGAAGCTTAGTCGTGATAGTTCACCTTCGGCTCTTGGATTTGTGCGCGATCATGAATTGTTAGTCCATCGACCCGCAAACGATGATCCAGGATATAATGAAAAGCAGTTAGCTAACGTAACGGAGGCATTGCAGGAACTCGAAGATCAGGCTGATAAAGAGGAACTCCGTTTAAGGCCGCTTTACTCTGTTACGGAAATGGCGCAGCGCATTCTGTTAGCCGAGAGCGCTGCCAACTCCTAGCTGCCAGTCGAGTCTGGTTTGACACACGTCCAGTAACCCATTGGAATTACGTGGGCTAAAATGTAGTGGTTTTTGTCAAATCTATTTGATTTTAAACAATTTTCGGGCAACTCTTAATCAGCGGGTCGTAGGTTCGAATCCTACAGCGCCCACCATATGAAAAGCCTGTTAATCCAAAAGGTTAACAGGCTTTTTCTTTTGCAGGCTTTTGTCATGAGGCTGGGTGATTCGTGCCATAGGTGCCAAAATTCCAAAGACAAAAAGATCCGGCGGGGACGGGGGAGCAGATTTGAAACCGGAGGGCGCCTATTCGACAGTGGTCACATGCGCGGAATTTTTTTGAAAAGTTTTGTAGTCGTGCCAAGATTGGGTCTGCAACTTTGAAGTTGTGCCGCCTGTTAATGCCTTGTTGCTAAAACATGGTCTCATATCAACGGAAATACGCCATCTCGCACTGCGTTGGTTGCCACATGTAAAATCCTTGCGCGGCTCAATGGACGCGACCAAGCGCAATCGCCATAATAGGTAGACCCTGTCCGGGAATTAGGGGGCGGGGAGAAACAAGCGCACAATCGCGTATCTTGAAATAATGTGGATTGAGCAGCTCCTCTTAAGGACATGGAAGCGGCACTTCCATCATGCGTGCGGTCCATAACGAAGTCGTATGTCCAGACATGGTTCGGCCAGCTCTGGCGCAAACGAATGCCCGACCTTCGTTCAGCCATAGCCGATCATGCAAAAATACCAAAGAACTGCTGTTGACCGACCGTTTTTAAGAGTGCGACAATGCGTGCGCTTTATGGAAGGTCATTGAAGATCAGTTCCTTATGCAGTATTGGAGGATAGCAATGAAAATCTTGAGCCTCGTTTTAGCTCTGGCCGTTTCAGCCTTTGTGGGCGGTTCTGCTCTTGCCGATGCGGATGACATGAAGTGGATAGCTAAGTGCATGAAGGACAATGCCGATGCCAAGGTGGCACCGGAAGTCGTCAGTAAATACTGCACTTGCATGAACAACAAGATGGATAGCAACGAAACCCAGTCGATTTCGACTTGGGAGAAAACGCATCCCACGGAGATGAAGGCCTGCGAAAAGGAAGCCGGCTGGAAATAGCCATCTTCGTCAAGGACGTACAGGGACAGGCCGGAGAGGTCGGTCCCTGTTTGGCGTTAGGCCCCCCCTGAACGTTCGGGGCAGGTCAAAGTATCATTGGTTGGAAAAACCTTGAACTTGCCATATCGCATGACTGCTCCAACATATGCCTGCATGCGCCAAAAGGCTTGCAGCGCGCCGACAAAGCAAAAAAGCTATGGCTTCTGGAGCTAATGCATAATCAATTTGGAACAATTCAAGCTGTTTCAGAAAATACTCAGTGCTCGCTTCACAGAGCCGCTGCCAGCGAAATATCTGACAGCGGCTGGCCGCAGGCTATTTAAGGCGCATGTCGTTCTTAACTGAGACCACGCCGCTGATTTTCCCTGCAACCTCAACGGCCTTGGCGGCTGAATCTTGGGAAGTAACGAAGCCGCTCAATTGCACAATTCCCTTATATGTCTCGACGTTGACCTCGGCGACCTTCAAGGTCGGTTCTTCAAGAATGGCCGCCTTGACCTTGGCCGTGATAACGCTGTCGTCAATATACTCGCCTGCCGTGGGGCTGGAGTCGGCGGCGTTCATTCGTGTCTTTGCATCAGCCTTCCCCGCGTCTTCCGCCAGTTTCGCATCCTTGACGCAAGCGGCTTTAGCGGTCCCCGTCAGTTCATCACAGCGCTCTCTGGCAACCGCATATTCAGCCTCGGTCTTGGCAATGCGGACTTGATAACGCGTCTTGCCGGTTGGCATGTAAGCAGCCTCCAATTCGGCACGCGCAATCTTTTCCTTGCCATTGGCTTCAGCCATGCAAATGTCGTTTTGATTGCCGGCAGATGAACCGCAAAGAGATTTTGCCGCCTTGAGATCGGCCGCAATCTTTTCCCTGTTCATCTTGTAGTCGCTTTCAGGCATGCCTTGAGCCAGGGCGCTTGCGCTGCTGGCGGCGGCCAGCAAAATTGCGGTCAGGGCAACGTTAAATTTGTTCATAGCATTTCCTTTGTGCAGTGATTTGTGTAGTGATTCGATCGTGAGAATGGCTCCGCGCGCAAAAAACAAATGACTGGTGCGCGCGGAAATTAAGTGTTTACTTGATCCGCATGTCGTCCTTGACGGATTTCACGCCAGAAACGCCGCGGGCAACGCTAACCGCCTTATTCGCTGCGTCGCGCGAACTCACAAAGCCGCTTAGCTGAACGATGCCTTTGAAGGTTTCGACATTAATTTCGGCAACTTTCAAGGCAGGATCTTCAAGGATGGCCGTTTTGACCTTTGTCGTAATGACGCTGTCATCGACATACTCGCCCGTACTCTCTTGCTTTGAAGTGGGCGCGCATCCGGCGACCGGCAATAAGACAAAAGCCAGCATGAATGCGGAAAGATACTTGCTGAAACTGTTCATGGGGAATGTCTCCAGTTAAAATTGACGTGAAAATTCGATTAGCAGGATAATCGCAAAGCGACGATGCGGTCGGTGCGCTCGCGCACATAGCGGATGCAAGACAAAACGGCAACCTGCCGCGCAGATCTACTGCATAGTGTCTGTGGCAGGCAGAAGACGGTCTAACTCCTTCTTCACGACGGCGTAGCATTCGCAGGCCCGCGCTTCGAGACCAGGCCGGTCGATTACGGTAATGCGCCCACGGCTGTATTCAATCAAGCCCGCCTTTTGCAGCTTTCCTGCCGCCTCGGTGACTCCTTCTCGACGCACGCCCAGCATGTTGGCGATCAATTCCTGCGTCATGACGATCTCGTTTCCTGTCAGGCGATCAAGGCTAAGCAACAACCAACGACAAAGCTGCTGATCCACGGAATGGTGGCGATTGCATACGGCTGTTTGCGCCATCTGCGTCAACAAAGTCTGGGTATAGCGCAAAAGCAGGTCACGAAACTTGGGCGACCGATTGAACTCGTCCTTCAGCAACTGAATTTTAAGTCGGTAAGCGTTTCCAGCTCGTTGCACGATGGCCCGGCTGGGCGTTGTGCCCCCCCCCATGAAATTGGAAATTCCGACAATGCCTTCATTGCCGACGATGGCGATTTCCGCAGAAGATCCGTCCTCCATAACATTCAACAACGATACGATCGAGTTGGTTGGAAAAAAGACGTGGCGCATTTCTGAGCCGGACTCGCATACCGTGTGGCCAAGAGGAAATTCGACCAGTTCAATATGGGGAAGGATGCGAGAGCATTCCTCTGCAGGAAGCGCCGAAAGTAGATGATTAATCTGGGGGGGGCTTGTGCTGTACATATGCCGTCTCCGAGTTAACCATGTCTAGTTGGACGGACTGCTTATGGCGTGCGGTTGAAACTGCAGATAAGGCCAAGCAACGTCAGCCAAGAATGCATTAAGAATGCTCATCGTTCAGCCAGCGGCGGAAGCCTCGGAAACTACGCAGAAACCGCGCAGAATTGATAGCCGCTACGACCATTTCCAGATGGCCTATGCTTGCCCTTCACGATCACAGAATCATCAGACAACGATGCCATCCATGCTTTCGAGCGACTGACTGAACTGCATGAATTCATTTTGTTTCCATGCCGACATGCAGAGAAAATCGCCCCTGGGTAATTTCCGAACCTATCATCAAACCCTGATTTCCTTAATTGTGGATGCATGGAAATCACCACGCCCCGCTTATCTGATTTCGGCAAAAAGCGATCAATTGACGGGCAAACGGGTGTTTTCAGGAGATCGCTGTGGCTAAAAGCATCAGGCACTTTAGCGACAAAGGTGCGCAAGGCGTTGTTGAGCTGACCGGTTCGCAAAGCCATGTTGGTCATGACGAACCCTGGACGAGTTGTTGCGTCATAACCTTCCAAGATAAACAGACAGTCCTGACAGGCGAGGACAGAACTGCAATCTTGCGGATTGCTCCCCAACTGGTGCGCAGGCCGCCCCCTCAGACGGCTGTCGATGGATTTAAAGACCCCAACAATCAAGACTTGAGCGACCAGCGTTCCAGAGCGGTTTGTCGCGCGCTGATTGATGCAGGAGTGCTGCCTGAAAGAATTTGCATCGGCCCCTTCGGCGACCAACAGTTCAGCCGCAATGGACGTGTCGAAGTGCTTTCCAGGTATCATTCAAGGCAACATAGGAAGAATGCGCCTTTGCCTTAGTCAATATGTCTAATTCACAAATTTACCACAGGCCGGATGACCAGAGAGCGCTTTTCGCGCGTTCTGCCGTCCCGCCGAAAAGGAGAAAGAAAATGAACGCATTTAACTCCGGCACTTTTAAAGTTCAATTGACCGCTTGCGCGGTTACGGTGGCAGCGGGCCTGACCCTTGCTTCTTGCGGCCCTCAATACTCTTCTCCCACGCAAACGCAGTCGAGCAATCCCAGCGTGACCTACAAGTTCCAGGGCGACCAGGAGTTGGTCCAGGCCAATCAGAACGCGGCAAATTTCTGCAACCAGTATCAGTCCATCCCGCGCACGGCCAACATATCGGACGATCCCGAGCACAAGGGCGGCGCCAAGTCAGTCGTCTTCGAGTGCGTGAAGCCGCCGCAGCAGCCCCAGGCCTACGTGCAGCCTAATCCTTACCAGCCCGCCCAGTACAATCCCAATCTGAACTACACGTACCGGACGGATCAGGAATTGCTGAACGTATCGCAAACTGCCCAGAATTACTGCATGAACTACGGAATGCGCCAGGTTATTTCCAACATGGGCACCGATGCCAATGGAAACCGGGTCATTTCGTTCCAATGCAGCCCTCGCTAACCAAGTAACTGGACTAACCGGCAATGCGAAGGACAGAAGCCATGCGTGTCGTTTTCACGGCCTTGACGCTGTCTCTTCTGCTTGCCGGTTGTTCGGTCACATCTGATCGCGAGACCGTAGACGGAGAATCACTTGGTTCCGACAATCCATGCAAAATAGCGCCACCTGCGCCTGATCGCGCGGTTGACTACAGCGACATGAAACGGATTTAGTCGATGTTTCGGCACACTAATCCATGGCAGAACTTTCTGGCGGTCTTCGCCTTGTCTGATTTGCGTTCGGATTACGTTTCATCCTCCATCGATGAGTTAGATCATGAAGTCGTCAACGATGAAGTGCTGATAGCCACGATATCGGCGCGATTTCACGACAAGCTGGGATCGTTGGGGATTGAAATCACATCCTCTCAAAGCCTCGTGCACTTGTGCGGCTGCGTTGACACGCGTCAAATCAAGGCCAGGGCCGAGCGCATAGCGCGCGACACTTCTGGCGTTAGGAGCGTTCGCAATCGTCTTGTCGTTCGCGTGGCGAAAGCGGAGCAGCTGACATGCATGCCAAAAGAATCATAGGCGCCATTTTGTTCGCCCTCGGCGTGGCATTTCTTGTCTTTGCCAGTCAGCCGGTCAATGGGCCATCTGAATATATGTCCAATACAATGGAAACGCGCTACGGCCTGGAAAAATTGTGGTTCCTTCTTGGGGGAATTGCAACGACCGTTTGCGGCGGCGTACTGACCATGTCAGGAAGCCGCAGAAGACGCATCCGCAGTACGTCAAACTTATTTAGGAGAGGGCTATGAGCCTAGGAAACATTCTGATCATCATATTGCTGCTTATGCTGGTGGGCGTTCTGCCAACATGGCCGCACAGCGTCAATTGGGGCTATTTCCCCAGCGGTGGATTAGGCATCGCCTTGATCATCGTCATTGTGCTGTTGCTTATGGGCCGAATATGAACAGGGCGGCGGATATGCCTGAAAGGTATTGTTCAGTGGGCATAGACGAATTCAGGCATCGCCTTCAGCCACTCCTTTGTAGCCCCCTTCAGCATGACGCCTCGCCCATCAGCCGATGGACTCATATCTTCGTAGCGAACGGCGATCAGCCGATCGCCGATGCCTAAATAGCCGCCCACCGAAAGCACCGCATAGATGGCCGTCTCATGCCTGGATACGATCAGATCGTCAACCTTGCCCAGCACTTCATTCGATTCATTGGTGACATTGGCGCCAAGAACCTGGCTGGCCCGGTATCCGGTGGAGACGGCCCTTACATCGATGACGCTGATCACTTGCTGTGGGCCTTGCGCCAAGACCGAAGGCGCCGCAAACAAAATTGCGGCCATCAACAGCGCGCGCTTGGTGGGGGTGAATGGCTTGTTCATATGGGTTTCCTAACATGTGATCGACACGCGGCCCGTCAGATAAACCAGACGGCAAGCGTTCAAAGTGAACCTTGATTGGAGTCGATATGACCCACCATAACGAAGGCTTGCATTGCTTAAAACAGCCGGAAATTACCTAGTGCGAAATCTTCTAAACTAGGCTTCCCAGATTCCTTTTATCCACTACAGAGGGGCAAGCGAATGATAGCCATCGCTTAAGTTGAATAAATCTGATAAAACGAAATTTGGCGTGTGCGTAATTGCGCACCCCTCTTGTGGAAAAACTCAAAATGCAAAAATCGAACAAGCATCAGGGAAAGACTGCCAACAGGATAGCTTGTGCAAATCCTTTGTTGCCCAAACATGCAAATTTGGATGTGCAACTCAGCTTTCCGGTGGTTGGTATCGGCGCTTCGGCTGGCGGTTTGGATGCTTGCAAAAAACTTGTGGCCGGTCTGCCCGCCAGCAGCGGCATGGCGTTCATTCTTGTCCAGCATCTTGAACCGAATCATGAAAGCATGATGGTTGACTTGCTTAGCGGCCATACATTGTTGACCGTCTTGCAAGCAGCAGATGGCATGCCGCTTGAGCGCGATCATCTATATGTCATTCCGCCAGGCAGATATCTGTCGGTTGAGCAGGGCGCTTTACGCCTTTCCCAGCCCAAGGACCGGCACGGCGCCCGACTGCCTTTCGATTTTCTGCTGCAATCACTGGCCAAGGAATGCGGACAGCGCGCCATATGCGTAATCCTTTCGGGAACGGGAAGCGATGGCAGCGTTGGCTTGAAAGTTGTGAAGGAGAATTCCGGATTCGTCATTGTTCAGTCTCCAGACGAGGCTGGATATGACGGCATGCCGCGTAGCGCCATGGCGACAGGCATGGTGGATCTTGTGCTTGAAGCATCCAAGATTCCGGAAGCGTTGTTGAAACACGTCGGCACCCTAAGCCTTGGCCCGGCCCCAAGCGGTTCGGCGCCATCAGCGGACGGAGAGAAATGGCTGAGCGAGATCATTGGCATCCTTCGGGAAAAGGCGGCGCAGGACTTTACGCTGTACAAGCCGGGAACCTTGCAGCGCAGGATCGAGCGGCGCATGGCGATGCGCGCGATCAAGGCCGAAGAAAAGGAACGATATGTTGAAATCCTGAATGTCGATGCCAATGAAGTGCAACTGCTTGCCAAAGATCTGCTGATCAATGTCACAAACTTTTTTCGTGATCCGTCGGTTTTCGACCATCTTGCCGAACAGATTATTCCAGATCTGATCCGCAGCCATGCACCTGATCAACCGCTGCGCATTTGGATTGCCGGATGCAGTTCTGGCGAAGAGGCCTATTCCCACGCCATTCTTCTTCAAGAACAGATCGATGCGCAGAACAGCAGCATTAAACTTCAACTATTCGCTTCCGATGTCGATGAGGATGCCGTGATCAGCGCCCGAGAGGGGCTGTATCCCGAATCGATCGAGGCCGACGTTTCTCCAGACCGGCTTGCCCGTTTTTTTGCCAAGGAAGGCAACAGCTACAGAGTTGTCCCAGACTTGCGACGCAAGATCGTTTTCACGGTGCAAGACTTGTTGGCCGACCCGCCATTCTCGCGTCTCGACATGATATCATGCCGCAATTTGCTGATCTATTTGTCCTCCGAGGCACAAACCAAAGTTATTTCGCTTTTCCACTTTGCCCTAAGAAAAGGCGGGCTCCTTCTGCTTGGCAATTCAGAATCGATAGGCAGCAGCAATGATCGCTTTGAAGTGATCTCGAAGGCTGATCGGCTGTACCGACATGTGGGACTTAGCCGAATTGGCGGATTCAGGCCTGCGTTGGAAAGCAATGTCCGCGTTCCCATTCGTCCAGGCCAAGGGCTGGCGCCCTCGCGTCAAGCCTATCTGGGGGATCTTTGCCGACGGATGGTGATGGAGAATTATGCGCCCGCCGCGGTGCTGACCAACCTCAAGCATGAATGTCTGTATTCACTTGGCCCGACAGACCGCTATCTGCGCGTGGCCCCTGGACATCCCACGAATGACCTGCTGGCCATGGTGCGCCATGGCATGTCGGCAAAGCTCGCCTCGGCAATGATAAGGGCCAACCTGGAAAAGACCCGCATTGCCGTCGATGGCGGGCAAATCAGCAACAATGGCGATACCGTCTCTTTTTCCATCGCCGTGCAGCCTGTCCCGAACGAAGGTGAAGAGCTGCTGCTGATTTGCTTCATAGACCAACCGAAGACGGTGGCAAAACGCGCCGGACCCTCTGCGCCAGGCGCGTCTTCGCGCGTCGTCGAGCTTGAAGATGAGCTTCAAGCGACGAAAGAGGAATTGCGGCTGACCACCCGCAATCTTGAAATATCGAGTGAAGAGCAAAAGGCGATCAACGAGGAGGCGTTGTCGGTCAATGAGGAATTTCAGTCCACCAATGAAGAACTGCTGGCCTCGAAAGAGGAGTTGCAGTCGCTGAATGAGGAATTGACCGCATTGAATGGCCAATTGCAAGAAACGTTGGAGAGCCAGCGCACTCTGTCTAACGACTTGCAAAACGTTTTGTACAGTACCGATGTGGCAACTCTGTTCCTGGACGCCAATTTGCATATCCGCTTTTTCACGCCAGCAACCAGGGCTATCTTTAGCGTCATTCCCGGCGACATCGGACGGCCGCTTGTGGACCTTCACTCTTTGGCGTCCGACAGTCTGTTGCCGAACGACGCCAGAGAGGTGATCAAGGCGCAGTCTCCCATTGAGAGAGAGATCGAAGGGCCGGGCGGCGTCTGGTATGTTCGGCGCATATTGCCCTACCGCACCCAGGATAGCAAAGTCGAAGGCGTCGTCATCACCTTCACAGACATCACGGAGCGTCGTCGCATCTTAGAGGCGCTGAGCGTCGCAAAGCGGCAGGCTGATTTGGCGAATGTGGCGAAATCGCGATTCCTTGCCGCCGCCAGCCACGACATTCGCCAGCTTCTGCAAACGCTGACTTTGCTTCAGGGGCTGCTTGAAAAGGAAGTCAAGGGAGAAGCCGCGGGCAAACTTGTTCTAAGGCTCGACGAGACGTTAAGCGCCATGTCGAGCATTCTCAATACGCTTCTCGATATCAACCGGATCGATGTGGGCAATGTTTTACCCATAATGTCAGATTTTTCCATCAACGACCTGTTGATGAAGTTGGGCGACGAGTTTGCATATCTCGCCCACGCCCAGGGATTGGACTTGCATGTTCTGCCTTGCAAGGTTCAGGTTCACAGCGATCGCGGCTTGCTTGAACAGATGATCAGAAACTTGCTTTCGAACGCCTTGAAATTTACCTGGAGCGGCAGGGTGATGCTTGGCTGTCGGCGGCGGGGCAAAATGCTCAGCATCGAGGTGTGGGATACGGGAATTGGCATTCCTGAAACCGAACTTCAAGCCATCTTTGAGGAATTTCATCAGCTTGAAAATCGAGCGCGCGAGTGCCGCCTTGGCCTGGGTCTTGGGCTTTCGATCGTGCAGCGCTTGGCCAATATTCTTGGCCATCGGATAAGCGTCCATTCCCAAAAGGGAAAGGGGTCCATGTTCGCCATAGAAGTCGCGACGTCAACCAACATCTTGGAAGTGGAGAGCGCAGCCGCGCCGTCTGTCAACGGAGCACCCATCGATGAACAGCCGCACCGAACGGGCAATATATTGATTATTGAGGATGATTTCGATTTGCGGAGTCTTCTTGAGCTTACACTTAGGCAATGCGGGCATCGCACGGCAACGGCCCATGACGGCTTGGCCGCTCTTGAACTTATGTCGCAGAAAAGTTTTCAGCCAGATATCGTTTTGACCGACTTGAGGCTTCCCAATGACATGAGCGGAATACAAATTGGCTCGAAATTGCAAGAAATGCTGAATCCAAATATCCCGATCGTCATTTTGACGGGAGACACTTTGGCCAATACCATGCGCGATATCGATAGCCATAATTTCGTCCGCATGAGCAAGCCGGTAAAGGCAAATGAACTGACACGCGTCATTCATCGGCTTCTTGAAAATCCAAAGCCTTCGGCGCGCAAAAAGACGTTGCTGCCAGCCATGGCGGCGGAAGATAGCAATGGACAGACCGTCTTCGTCATCGATGACGACAGCCATATAAGACAGACGCTAAAGTCATTTCTCCTAAATAAAGGGCTGGCCGTACAAGATTATGGAAGCGGCGAGGCCTTTCTTGACGCTTACAAGCCGGGGCAAGGCGGATGTCTTGTGATCGACGCTTACTTGCCAGGAATGAGCGGATTTGAATTGTTGCGGTACATGAAAGACGCGGGACATTCGCTGCCGTCTATCATGATTACCGGCCATAGCGACGTGCCAATGGCGATTCGCGCCATGAAGGCAGGCGCATTGGATTTCATTGAAAAGCCAGTTGACAGCAAATTGCTGCTGGACAGCATAGAGCGCTCGCTTACGCTGTCTGAAGGCGCCAATGAAACTTCATTTTTGCGCAAGAATGCCGAAGATATGCTGGCAACGCTTACTCATCGCGAAAGACAAATTCTGGATTTGGTTCTGGCGGGCAATCCTAGCAAGAATATCGCTGCCGATCTGGGAATCAGCCAGCGCACCGTCGAGAATCATCGCGCCTCGATCATGAGAAAGACTGACGCCAAGTCGCTTCCTGCCTTGGCAAAATTGGCGTTCATTGCTGTGCCGCCTCAAAGAAAGTAATCATGCAGGCAGTTTGTCTGAAACATTCAGGAAGATTTGAGTAGTTTCCGTCTCTTTCGGAATCCCAGCTCCATGCGTTAGTCTACATCAGATGAAATGGATGTCTGAACGGTCGCCGATGCTGGTTCGGCGAATGCCGGAAATTTAGCCCCGGCGCTGCAAAAGCCAAACGTCATTGAAAATTGCAAATCTAGGTCGGTGACGCGAAGCGGCAATCCGTGCGGCTAGATTCGGCGTCATTTGCAGACCTATAGGAGTGCTTCGATGTCTATCGGCACAGTCTTGCTTATCGTCCTGATCCTGCTTTTGATCGGCGCATTGCCACGATGGAGGCACAGCGCAAATTGGGGCTACTTCCCAAGCGGGGGATTGGGCCTTGTCCTCATCATTGTATTTATTTTGCTGCTTGCCGGGCGGATTTAGCCGGGAACGCCGTAAGAAGGCCCATGCGAGATGGGAATATAGGAATGTTTCAACGCATTAAGCTGCACAGTCAATCAGGCAGCGATTTAGGAGAGTCATTATGAAGACGCACATGAAGGCAAGAATTCTCTTCGCAGCGCCGCTTTTGCTGGGCGGATTGGCTGCCTGCAACGGCACACCGGCAAACGGCTATATACCGGGCAGCGTTTACCAACTTGAACAGTTGAACAAGACGGCGGCGACCGGGTCGCCGTTTACACAGGCGCTGGCCAACAATTATCGTGTCTTCGCGCAAGACGAAAAAGATGAGTATGATTGGTTTGGGCAGAAGATATTTGCCACAAAGGGTCTTATCGCTGCATCTGGAAAAGCGCCGCCGCCAGAAGAGCTAGGCGAGTGGAAGGTCTCTGACCCCGTCGCCGCCAACGATCTGAAAATGGCGCGCGCTCGTCTGATGAACATGTTGAGTGGTCCCGCTCCGTCTCAGTATCCTGTCTGGAGCGCTGCCGCCCAAACCAACTTCGATTGCTGGCTTCACGAGCAATACGAGGGGTGGGAGTTTGATAAGATCGCGGTTTGTCGCAGCGCATTTATGACGGCAATGGAGCAAATCAACGCGCCGCCCAAGGTTGCTCAGGCGCAACCGGCCCCCGCAAAGATGGCTCCACCCCCGGCGCCATATTTGGTGTTCTTCGACTTCGACAAGACAGATCTTCTTGCTGAGGCCCGTCAGATCATCACAAATGCCGCGAAAGCGATCGCTGATGGCAAATTCCTCAGGGTCAAGGTCATCGGTTATACTGATACTTCCGGTTCCACGGAATACAACAACAAACTATCGATGCGCCGCGGCGATGCCGTTAGGCAGGAACTCATTCGCGACGGCGTTGCCGCGAACAGCATCAGCGTCGATGGCAGGGGCGAGGGCGACTTGCTCATGCAAACGCCAGACGGCGTGCGCGAACCGCAAAACCGTCGCGCTTCCATTGAACTGATGAAGTAGCAGCGCACAGGTCTTTGTCACGGGGATGCCGGAATGGCTCCGGTATCCCCTGACAAGTTAGAGTAGATTCCGAACCTATCGAGTTGCGCAGCGCAGTAATACTGTAAGACAGACCACCGCCACCTGAGTGGTTGGACATCGCCATCGAGAGAGCTATTTGCTTTGCGATGCACTAGAGGCGTCATCCAAAAAATTTCGACAAGACGCTTTCTCGCCTTCTTGGCTTGCCACCCTCATCATTAGGAGAGCCTTCATGAATCGTTTCATTCTTGCTATTTCTCTTGTCGCTTCGTTGGCGGCGCTGACCGCCTGCGGATCGTCAACGGGCGATCGTGCCCTTAGCGGCGGCGGCATAGGCGCTGGCGTCGGTGCGCTTGGCGGCTTCCTCGTCGGAGCCCCCATTGAAGGCGCACTTATCGGCGGCGCCGTCGGCGCAGGCACGGGCGCGCTCACCAATCAAGACCAAATCAATCTTGGAAAGCCGATTTGGCGATAAGCTCAATAACTAATCCCACGTCAACAGGTTACAGATTATGGAGAACATCATGTTTCAGACAGCAAAAATCATGCGGGCGCTTGCCGCATCGCTCGTGCTTATTGCAGCCGCTGGCTGCGCCGAGCAAGCTGCATCGCCACAGAGCGCTTCTTCCGCCGCTCCAAAGCCTTCCGCCGCGCCGATGTCAAACGATCCCGAGCTGGCGGGCGCTTGGTATCAAATCTTCTTTGACACCAACAAGGCGGATATCGATTCCAGAGGCCAGATGGTCATCAAGAACGTGGCCTATGTCGCAACCAACAACGACATGACGCGCGTGACGGTTATCGGCAAGACCGACCGCGTTGGCGACGCGGCTTCCAATGTCGCCTTGTCGCAGCGCCGCGCCGATCAAGTGCGCGACGCCTTGATCGCCGCCGGCGTTCCCGCCGCGCACATCGACACGCGTTGGACTGGTGAAAGCAGCCAGAAAGTATCGACCATCGATGAGGCGAGCGAACAACGCAACCGGGTCGTCGATGTCACGGTGATCAAGCTGTTGCCGCGCAAGCAGTAGAATTAGGTTCGCTGCTTGGCCAATGTTTGGCCGGAGCCTACACACGTAACGACGCCGTCTTTGGGACATGCCAAAAGACGGCGTCGTGCTTTCCAAAGCTAGAAATTTGACGATGACGATTGGTTCTGACCTGTCTCGGACAATTTCGTCTGGATGGAGATAGGGTCAAGACACATTTCAGCTTGTCACCAACCTTGGACTAGGCAGGTCTGGAATACCCCACCGGTCCAAGAGCCACATGCGGTGTTTTCCTTGCTAGCTGGCCGCCCCCGGCGAGGGCGCGATGAAGGCTTCGGCCAGGGCTTTGACGCCGACATAGTCGGTTTTGCCCGTACCAAGAATGGGCAGTCGGTCCACCTTCAAGATCGCCTTGGGGACCATCAGTTCCGAAAGCCCCTGGGCGCGGAAATGGGCCAGAATGGCGTCGCGGGCGGCGGACTGGTTTTCTGTGATCAAGATCAGCTGCTCGCCTTTGCGCTCATCGGGCAGGGCGATCACCGCATGATGCTGCTGCGGCCACAGGGCGGCGATTTCGCTCTCCACCTTGCCAAGCGAGATCATTTCTCCAGCAATCTTGGCGAACCGCTTGGCGCGGCCCAGAATGCGCACATAGCCAAGCTCGTCGATGGAGACAATGTCGCCGGTGTCGTACCAGCCGTCGTTCAAGGGTTCAAGCTGGCCCGGCTTTTCCGCCCGGTAGTAGCCCAGCATGATGTTGGGTCCCTTCACCCACAAGCGTCCGCCTTCAGGCACGCCCGGCATTTGTTCAAGTCGGCAGTCGATGCCGGGCAGAATGCGCCCCACCGTTCCCGCCTTGAAATGCATGGGCGTGTTGACGGCGATTACGGGGGCGGTTTCCGTGGCACCATAGCCCTCCAGGATGCGCACGCCGAATTTGTCCATCCAGACGCGCCTTGTTTCGTCCTTTACCTTCTCGGCGCCTGCAAAGACGTAGCGCACGCTGTAGAAATCATAGGGCGAGGCCACGCGGGCGTAACCCGCCAGGAAGGTGTCCGTGCCGAACAAGATGGTGGCGTTGGCGTCGTAGACCATCTCGGGCACGATGCGGTAATGCAGCGGCGACGGATATAAGAACGTCTTGATGCCCGACAAGATGGGCAACAGCATGCCGCCGGTCAGGCCGAAGGAATGGAAGATGGGCAGGGCGTTGAAGACGATGTCGGTCGAGGAAAAGGCTACGCGGGCCGCGATCTGCTGAAGATTGGCCAGCAGATTGACATGCGACAGCACGACGCCCTTGGGCGTGCCTTCCGACCCCGAGGTAAACAAGATCACCGCGGGCGCTTGCGGCGAAACGCCTTGACGCTTGACGATTCTGCGCGCGAACGGGCTGGCCAGCAATCCGTACAGCTTGTCGGAAAGCCCCATCCCGGCTTTCACGTCTTCAAGATAGACAAGCCTGACCTTGGCTTCCAGGGCCTCGGCCAAGGCGTCCAGGCGCGCCTGCTCGATGAAGCGGCGCGACGTGATTACGGTGCGGATGCGGGCGGTTTCGCACGCCGACAGGACATTGGCGGCGCCGGTCGTGAAGTTCAGCATGGCCGGAACGCGCGCTTGCGACTGTGCCGCAAAGAAAGCGGCGGCGGCGGCATTGGCATTGGGCAGCATCAGGCCCAGCGCTTCGCCTTGCTTCGTTCCCTCGCAAATCCTGCGCCCTAGGGCCATGGCTCCTATGATCAGGCGAGCGTAGCTTAGGGGCTTGCGGCTGATATCCTCGCAGGCCAAGGCGTCGGCGCCATGGGTGCGCTTGGCGTCCAGCAAGGCTTCGAACAAAGTGCGCTGACTGTTCGACGTTTCGAACATCATGCGCGACATCACATCGTAAAGGGCTGTGCCGATCTTCTGGCGGCGCGCCCGGCCCTTGATCTCCTCGGCCAGATCAAAGCGGCAGGGCGGCAGAATGGTGATGGTGATTTTCGGAAACCAGCGCAGCTTGATCTTTCCCTTCAGCCGCGAGAAGGGGGTAAACTGGGCGCCGTCGATGCGCACCGGGATAATGGGAGCCTGGGCCTTGTCGGCGATCATGCCGGGGCCTTCGTAGATCTTCATCAAGGCTCCGGTTACCGTGATGCGGCCCTCGGGAAAAATCACGCAGCTGCGGCCCTCCTGCACGGCGTGGATCAGGCCCTTGGTGGACATCGGATTGGTGGGGTCCATCGGATAGGCGTCAACCACCGCCAAGAAGGGTTTCACCCACCACAGACGGGCGATGAAGCTGTTGATGGCGAAAGTCGGCTTCATGGGCAGAAAGGCGGCCATCAGCACGGCATCCAGGAACGAGACGTGATTGACCACGATCACCGCCTTGTTGCCGATGGATTTCAGATTCTCAAGACCCCGCACCTCGACGCCGTACAGGCGCTTCAGAGTCCATGAGAAGACGCCCTTCAAGAAGGCGTCGGGCAGCAGGCCGCAGATATAGACCGCCACTACCAAGGTTGCCGCCGCGATGGTTAGAAACACCTCGGGCACCGAAAATCCCAGGGACAGCATGGCCGCACTTGCCCCGGCCGCCAGGACCATGAAAGCGGCGTTCACAATATTGTTGGCGCCGATGATGCGCGCTCGTTCGCTTTCATGGCTGCGCGATTGCAAGATCGTGTAAAGCGGCACGATGTAGATGCCGCCCGCGATGGCAAGCAGCAGCAAATCGGCCAGCACGCGCCAAGACGAAAAATGTCCCAGGAAGTCGATCAGAGATTGGATGGAGACCGATCCGTCAGCATTCATCGCGCGACTGGTCAGCCACAAGTCGAAGGCGAACGCGGCCATGGCCAGGGCGGCGAAGGGCACGAAGCGGGCGGATATCTCGCCTTTCAGCAGGCGGGTGCAGATCATCGATCCAATGCCGATGCCGATCGAAAAAATGGTCAGCATCAGGGTTACCGCCTGCTCGTCGGCGTTCAACACGTCCTTGGCGAAGGCGGGAAATTGCGACAGATAGGTGGCGCCGACCAGCCAGAACCAGGAAATTCCCAGCACCGACAGGAAGATGGCGCGCTGACGACGGATCATGCCCAGAACATGCAGGGTTTCGCCCGCAAAATTGGGATTGATCCGAACCGATGCATTGCCGGGATGCGCCTTGGGCAGGAACAGGCTGGCGGCAAAACCCAGGGCCGCCAAGCAGACGACCATGATGGCGATGATCAAGGTGCCGCCATTTTGCAAAATAAGAATGCCGCCCGCAATGGTGCCCAGAAGGATCGCCAGGAAGGTGCCGCCCTCTATGGCGGCGTTGCCGCTGACCAACTCGTCTTCTTCCAACTGTTCGGGAATGATGGCGTATTTCAAAGGGCCGAAGAAGGCCGCCTGCACGCCCAGCAGAAAAAGAACGCAGACCATACCCAACACGCTGGGAAGCAAGAGCGCCCAGGCGCCCAAACAGGCGATCAGGATTTCGGCGAACTTGATGATGCGGATCAGGAAGGATTTTTCAAATCGGTCGGCGATCTGGCCTGCCGTGGCCGAGAAGAGAAAGAAGGGCAGAATGAAAATGCCAGCCGCCAGCGTGACTAGAATTTGCGGCGCGATGGGAGATTGTTCGCTGAGCCGGTAGATGACCAGGATGGCCATCGCGTTTTTGAACAGATTGTCGTTGGCCGCCCCCAGAAATTGGCTGACGAACAGCGGCCAGAAGCGGCGCTTGAACAGCACGCTGGTCAAATCCGAGGTCATGTCACTTCTCCCCCTTGACGACGCTTGGATTGTGCAGCGGTTCAGCCAGTCCGGCAAGGCCGGGATGGGCGGCGAACAGATGGGCTGGGAACCTGGCGCCGGTTTTGGGATGCCTTATCGTGCGCTTCAGAGCGAAATCGAACAGCAGCGGATTGCGTCGGCGGATTTCGTTCAAGGACGTCCGCTCCCGGTTGGTGATGAAGCCGCCCATTTGCAAAAGCCATGGCTGGATGAAGGGGCCGATGGCGGGCAGGGGATAGTCGCTGCCATTGACTAGGCGGGAATGCAAGTCGTCGCGTTCCAGCAAAATGCGCAAATCCTTGTGGCTGCGAATGGTCTGGGTGATGGCCGAGATGTCCGAGAACAGCAGATCCTTGTATCTGGGATCGTCCATCATGCGCAGCCATAGATCGAAATTGCGGACCTGCCGTCCGGGATTGTCCAAATCCTCGTTCATGCCGCGATTGCCCGCATGGGCCAAGATCACCCGAACATTGTGATCCAGCGCGCGGCGCAGCAGCAATGGATTGCCCAGCCGCTGGTCGTCAGGCGAATGCACCGCCGATTCTTCCCCCGTATGACACAGCAAAATCATGTCGTGCTTGGCCATCAGACGGTAATAGGGATCGATGGCGGGGTCGGAGGGGTCCATGCCCTGGGCGTTGGGCAACCATTTGACGATGCGCACCCCTTGGCTGGCATAGAATTCCAGCTTGGAAAGCGCTTCTGGATCGTAAGGATGCACCGAGACAGCCGGGATGAAATGTTCGGGATGGCGCATGGACAGATCCAGCACATAATCGCTGGGTGTGTGGAACTCGCTGTCGTCTTGCAAGATATGGCCAAACTTGTCGCGCCGGTAATCGAACGCCAGAATGACCAGCTTTTTGGGACGGGGAAATTCGCCCGCCAATTGGCGAAGACGCTCGACATATTGCAAGTCGGCCTCGGCTTCGCTTCGAATGCCCGAGCTGTTGAAAAATATCTTGGCCTTCAGGCGAGCCACGGGATAACGCCAGCTTAGCAGTTTCGGGTTGACCGAAGCGCCGGTGCCCCCCGCGCCCAAACCCAGCATATGGGCGTGGTAATCGACCAACTCCTCCCCCTCCAGGCCTTGGAAGGATTGTTCGAGCAGCGTTTTGGCCTTGTCGCTAAGGCCTTCCTTTCGAAGGGCGGCATTGGCGGATGGATTCAACATAACCATGCCCAGGGCGATTGCGACGGATCCGGCGACGGCCAGCGAAGTTCCCATGATGCGCCTCCCAATTTTCAATTCAATATATTGAACAGCGTTCATAATCGGAATATATCTTGAAACTGAACGACGTTCAATATATTTTTTTGGGCAGCGACTACCTTTCAAGAATGAGGAATTCATGGCCCGCCGCTCCGATCACAGCCGTGAAGAACTTCACGAGCTGATCCTGTCGGCCACCCGCCAATTGGTGGAACGCGAAGGCTTCAAGGCCCTGACGGCTAGGCGCGTGGCCGAAGCCATCGGCTATTCGCCGGGCACGCTCTATAATCTGTTCGCCAATCAAGACGATCTGGTGGTGCAGGTGAATGCGCAAACCTTGTCCATGCTGGATCAGGCTTTGGCGGGTGTTCGCTTGTCGGGCAAGCCTGAAGCCGATCTGCTGGCTCAGGCCATGGCCTATCTGGCCTTTCTGGATCAACATCCCCGCTTGTGGGAATTGCTGTTCGAATACCGGCTGGGCGAGAACAGTCCGCTTCCCGACTGGTTCAATGCGCGCATTCAGGAACTGCTGCTCAAGGTGGAAGCCGCCTTGGCGCCCTTGTTCAAGCCGTCAGAGAACCGAAACAGAGCCGAGGCTGCCCTGGTTCTGTGGGCCAGCCTGCACGGCATTGGGTCGCTGGCCTCCAGCGGCAAACTCGACATTGTGACAACTTGCCAGCCAGATCGCCTTGTCCGGACGCTGATCGTCAACTTTGTTGCCGGTCTCAATCGGTCGTCCTGAAATTTTTAGCTCTTCGACGTTTGGAATGGATTTCAGCGCGATATTCATTCCGTCATGGCCGGGCTTGGCCCGGCCATCCACGAGGTTTCTGCAATGATATCAGAAGATAAGACGTGGATGCCCGGCACAAGGCCGGGCATGACGATATGTTTGGGGTCTCTATATGAATTGAAAATCCACATTGAACGTCGAAGAGCCAAAAATTATCTCTTCCCTGTAACCCCGATCCGCAATCTTGCGAAAGACCTTGTGAAGAGAATTGCGTCTCTTCGGCGGGCCTGCGCTTGCGGGCAGTCTGGATCACTCAACAGGAGGATTCAATGCAGGCAGACTTCGTGAATGCAATGTTGCGCGCGGTCTGATTCAACTTGGGTCTTGGAGGGGGGCGGCAACGCGCTTGCAAGTTCCGCGGAGAAGAGGCTTGCAAAGCTCTTCTAAGATTAAACGTTGAACAGGAAATGGAAGATGTCGCCGTCGGCGACGACATATTCCTTGCCTTCCAGGCGCATCTTGCCAGCTTCCTTGCAGGCCGTTTCACCGCCCAGCGATACAAAGTCGTCGAAGGCGATGGTTTCAGCGCGGATGAAGCCGCGTTCGAAATCGGTATGGATGACGCCCGCCGCTTCGGGCGCCTTGGCGCCCTTGTGGGTGGTCCAAGCACGGGCCTCTTTGGGGCCAACGGTGAAGAAAGTGACAAGGTGCAGCAACTCGTAGCCGGTGCGGATGACGCGGGCCAGGCCCGTTTCATCCAGACCCAGGGCGGCCAGGAATTCGCGCTTGTCGTCGTCGCTGACCAGTTGCGCCACTTCGGCTTCGATGGCGGCCGAAATGATGACGGTGGCGGCTCCCTGCTGGGCCGCCATTTCTTCCACCTTGGCCGAGAAGGCGTTGCCGGTCGAAGCCGAGGCTTCCTCGACATTGCAGGCGTATAAAACGGGCTTGGCGGATAGAAGCTGCTGCTTGGCCAACAGAGGCTTCAGATCGGCATCGATCTTGGCTTTGCGCGCGGGCAGACCGGCTTGCAGGGCGGTCAGCACCGGTTCCAGCACTTGCAGCAGTTCCTTGGCTTCCTTGTCGCCGGTCTTGGCCTTTTTCTGCGCAGCGGTAACGCGCTTTTCCACGCTGTCCAGATCGGCCAGCATCAGTTCGGTTTCCACCGTTTCGGCGTCGCGCACCGGATCGACCGATCCCTCGACATGGGTGATGTCGGAATCTTCGAAGCAGCGCAGCACATGCACGATGGCGTCCACTTCGCGGATATTGGCCAGGAACTGGTTGCCCAGACCTTCGCCCTTGGAGGCGCCGCGCACCAGACCGGCGATATCGACGAATTCAAGCTGGGTGGGGATGATCTTCTGGCTTTTCGAAATCGCCGCCAATCGCTCCAGCCTGGGATCGGGAACCGCTACGCGCCCGACATTGGGTTCGATGGTGCAGAAGGGATAATTGGCGGCCTGGGCGGCAGCCGTGTTGGTGAGCGCGTTGAAAAGCGTGCTCTTGCCGACATTGGGCAGACCAACGATGCCGCAATTGAATCCCATCTTACTCGTCCTTCTTTTTCTCTAGAGGGGGCTTTTTTTCTATGGGCGGCGGCGGTTTTAAAGCCAGCGCCACCTTGTTCATGAATTCGTTGTCGTTGCCCGACAGCGCCAAGCCGATATGCTTGGCCAGCGCTTCCAAAAATGGGTCCAGCCAATCCTTGTCGGCCTTGGAGAAACCCGACAGCACATAGCCGGTCACGGCATCCTTGTCGCCCGGATGTCCGATGCCCAGGCGCAGCCGCTTATAACCGTTGCCCAGATGGGCATCCAGGCTTTTAAGCCCGTTATGGCCACCAGCCCCGCCGCCCGTTTTAACGCGCAGCTTGCCGGGCAACAGGTCCAACTCGTCATGCAAGGCCAGGACATTCTCGAGCGGGATTTTCAAGAATCGAGCCGCTTCGCCCGCCGCTTGGCCGGAAAGGTTCATGTAGGTGGCGGGTTTCAGGGCCAACACGCGGCAGGGGCCGATATTGCCTTCCGCCGTTTCTCCCTGGAAGCGTTTGCGCCAGGGCGAAAAATCATGGCGGCGGACGATTTCGTCCACCGCCATGAATCCGATATTGTGCCGGTCTTTGGCATGTTCCTGTCCCGGATTGCCAAGGCCCACCAGGAGGAACATAGCCTTCGCCGCGCGTTACTTCTTGGCGGGCGCCTTGGCAGGCGCCTTAGCCGCCGCCGCCGGAGCCGGAGCCTTGCCGGCCGCAGCCGCCGAAGCCGCCGAAGCCGCCGCCGCCGCCGCCTGTTCGGCCTGCGTGTCGGAAGCCTTCATCACGGTGGGCGGCGCAATGGTCGCCACGGTGAAGTTCTGGCTGGTGTTGTAGGGACGAACGCCGTCGGGCAGGGCGATCTGGCTCATATGAACCGAATCGCCAATGTCCATGCCAGCCAGATCGATGACCAGCTTGGAGGGAATGCTGTCGGCGCGGCAAACCAGTTCGATTTCGTGCAACACGACGTTGAGCACGCCGCCACGCTTCAGGCCCGGCGACTTCAGTTCGTTTTCGAACAAGACGCGCACCGCCACGTGAATGGTCGAGCTGGCGCCCACGCGCTGGAAATCGACATGCAGGGGATTGTCGGTCAGCGGATGGAACTGAACGTCGCGCGCCAGAACGCGGTAGGCTTCGTTGCCGACCTTGACGTCGTACAGGGTGGTGCGGAATCCGGCCTTGTGCAATTCGGTCATCAAGGTCTTGGGCTCCAGCGCCACCATCACCGGGGGCTTCTTGTCGCCATAAATGACGGCAGGAATCAGCCCAGAACGACGGGTGGCGCGGGCGGCCCCCTTTCCGGCCCGCTCTCGCGAACTGGCCGCGAGGACATGAATATCAGTCATTGCTCTCTCCTAATGAATGCGAGATGCCGAACCGGGCCTCCAGGGGTGCCACGGCTCTTGAAGGCGGGGTTAATGCCACGATTTGGCCGGAAAGGCCAGATTTAATTGCGTTTCGGGCTTGGCTGTGGGTAGAAATGGGGTGGTTTATTAGAAAATGTGCAGGAACAGCTTCATGACCCGTCCCTGGCCGATGTGTCCCCGTTGCAATACGCCCTTGAAAGTAAAGAAGATCGATGCGCCGCCCTTCGCCTGGAAGGGAGAGGGGCCGGTGGAATGGGAATTCAGGGAATGCCCCTGCGACGGATGCTGCTGGCTGGAATATGCCGAATTGGTCTCGGATACCCGCTGGACCCATGACGGGCGCAAGCTGGAAGCCGGGAATAGGGTGGGGTAGGTTTTAGCAGGCTTTACTGTAACCTTATTTAGGTCAGCCCCTTCAGAAATGTCTATCCTACCCCTTGCCCTCGGCGCCGATGGCCTGGGCGTAGAGAGTCTCGAAATCCTCGGCCACGAAGCAGACGAGGCCGAAATCCAATTCGTCGCGATCCGCCATGGCCTTCATCGTCTTGATGATCTCTGGGCGCGAGAAGGCCGGTCGATAAGGTCTGGTCTGGGCCAGGGCCTGCAGCACGTCGGCCACCGCGATGATTCTGGCGCCCAAATCGAGGTCGTCGGCCTTCAGGCCGAAGGGATAGCCCGAACCGTTCAAGCGCTCGTGATGCTGGCTGGCCCAACGGGGAATATGCGTGCCCTGGAACACCGGGGCTAGGATGCGGAAACTGTCGTAGCTGTGGCGTCGGATCAGGCGGCGTTCATCAGGCGAGAAGCTGCCCGGCTTGTCGATCACCTCGATAGGGACCCGCATTTTTCCGATATCGTGCAAAAGCCCGGCAATTTCCAACTGGTTGCACAATTCCTCGCCAAGGCCAGATCTTTGCGCCAGCGATACTGAAAGACGCCCGACGCCCAGCGAGTGTTCGCCGGTGAATGTGCTTTTGGCATCGACGATGCGGGCGAACAGATTGGCTAGGCTGCGCGTCTCCTCGAAGCCGTGCGACGACTGATCGTCGGGCAGGTCGAAATCATAGTGAACCGTTTCGACATATTCGGGCAACAGGCGCAGCCAGAAGGCGTCGGTCTCGGCCAGCCCCCTGAAACATTCGACCAGTTCCTTGTTGAACAGCCTGTCGGCATAGGGTGCTAGTTCGCGCCCGATGATTTCCCATTCGTTGCGGCCCTTCAGATGCATGCTGTGGTGCATGACGTCGGCGCGATCAGCCAGTTGCACCAGATTGGTCAGCAAACGGGTTTCGCTTGGCATCTCCTCCATCCGGCACAGCGCCTTCCAGGATGTGTGATGGTGCGCCACGATGGGCGCAAAGCGCGACAGCGGCAAACATTCTGCCAGATAGGCAGCACCTCGCTCGCAATGTGGATGCGGATTGGCGCATTCGACCGCGACGGACAAATCGTTGAATTCGCGTTCCGAGCTGATGCCGCAATCATGGACCAGCCCGGCATACATGGCATCGCGCTTGCGTTCCGAATTCCAGTTCATCTCATGCGCCATGGCCAGGGCCATCACGGCGACCCGGCGCATATGATAAACATGTTGCTGGCCGATCAGATCAAGCGATGAGGACAGGGCCGTCACGGCTTGCGACAAGTCGAAGCGAAGGCCGCTTCTCTGCTGGGCGCGTGGCAGAGTTTGCCGCCCCTGCGTGTCGAAGTGGATATCCATTTCCCCCTGCATCGGCATCGACGCCTCCTTGGCTGTGCGACGCCCCGAACGTCATGTCATCCGTTTTTTAAATCCCGGAGTTTTATTAATGTAAAGATAGGAAGCGGCCCAACCCGTTTCGCCCACAAAATAAATGGCAGATTAAGGTCTATAACCTTTGGTTTCGAATTGTCGCGCCGGGCCTAATGGTGTTCGCCAGGGATATAGCCTGGGCATAAGGAAGAACAGGAATGTCGCGACCGACAACGCCAGCAGACATCCCGCCAGAAAGGCCGACCAGCTTGTGGGGCGTAATACGCCCAGCGCTACGATGGCGAACAGCATGGGCAGGTCCAGAAAATGAGTAAAGCTGGCCAGCCTTTGCCCGCGTTCGTCCAACAATTGGGCCGTCCAGTCTCTTTGCTCCAGCGATTGCGCGCACAGGCGGCGCATGCGCAGGAAGTAGAGACGGGTTACTGTGTTGCCCTCGATGAATTCGAAGGCGAACAAGGCGACCATGCCGACCAGCCAGGGCGTGTCCAGGAATTCCCATCCGCCGTGGTGGTTGGCAATCATCCAGACGCCGCTGCCCAGCAGCAACAAGGCGCCAGGGACCACGATGCCGTCATAGAACAAGGCGATCAGATTGACCATCTGGCTGAATAAGGCAAGATCGCTGCATTGGCGCGAACGTAGGTCGCACACGAAAACACCGACCAAACCGGCTCCCATCAGGACCAGTCCCAGAACATGGGCCAAACGCAGAAGCTGATATTCATCCATGTCTTTGGCTCTTCTGGCCCAGGCTGGGCTTAACGACAACCAGAAACAGCAAGGCCAGGATGGATGCGAGATTGATCGCTCCCGCCAAGCCTTCCTTTCCCCGCAATTCCGCCAATCTGGGGCCGACGTCTTGTGCCGTGGCGGCAAGCTCCGCCATTTCGCCAGCCAAGGGCGTCAGAAGGAGGACGCCGTTCAATGAGATCAGGGCGGCAAGGGCGATCTTGGCGGCCAGCCATCTCGCTTTTAGGAAAACACGTCCCTTAAGGGCCAGAAGAAGTCCGCTGATTAGGCTTGCCACCAAGCCGCTGCCGGTCAAGGCGGTAGTCAGCAGAAATTTTGTCTGAAGCAAGAGGGCGGCTTCACCCAAGTTGGCGGCGCGTTCAGCTTGAATGCCTAGAATGATATGGCAAGGAATGCTGCCAACGAAGATGCAGACGGCGACGATATGCACGAATTTTATGATGCCGACGCTCATGAAGCCTCCGTCAAAAAGATTCGCCGCTCGCCATAAGGCCACGCAAAATGGATGTCGAAAGCAGAGCCGTTTCCAGATCGGCAAGATCAAGTTTCTCCGCCAGTTCATTGGCCCAGACGGCTTGTCGTTCGCTGACCATCTTCAGACGAGTTGCCCCCTCGGGGGACAGTTCAACCAGTTTGGCGCGCTTGTGGTGCGGATTAGGGATCAGCCTCGCCAATCCCTCGGCTTCCAGGATATTGACCGTTCTTTGCACACCCTGGCGGGTTAAGCCCATCTCGCGGGCGATGTGGGGCACGGTGCGAGGCTGATCGGCCAAAGCGCCCATGACCTGCCAACGGGCGCTGCTCAAGCCAAGATCGGCCCCCATTCGGTCGCCCGCAGCCAGCAGGGCGCCATTTAGGCGGAAGATTTCCAGCACGAGGCGAGTAAAGACCGCGCCTTTGGGCGTATGGTGGGGATGTATCGTCATAATGACAACAGACTGTCATTATGACGATGTGTTGTCAAATAAATTGTCGCTAAAAATAGAGATTATAGACAAGCAAAACCCCGGTCTCTGGCGAAACCGGGGTTTGTCCTTCGGAGAGGCGGCGGATCAATCGAACAGGCTTGAAACCGAGCGGTCTTCCGAGATGCGCTGGATCGATTCAGCCATCAAGGGCGCGATGGTCAACTGGCGGATATTGGGCGAACCCTTCACCGCTTCGGTGGCCGGAATGCTGTCGGTGGTGATCAGGTGCTTGAGCGGCGAGTTGGAAACGCGCTCGACGGCGCTTCCCGACAAAACGCCATGCGTGACATAGGCCGAGACCGAGGCGGCGCCCGATTTCATCAGCGCCACGGCGGCGTTGCACAGCGTGCCCGCCGAATCCACGATGTCGTCCACCATGATGCAGGTGCGTCCCTCGACGTCGCCGATGATATTCATCACTTCGGAAACGCCAGCGCGTTCCCGGCGCTTGTCGATGATGGCCAGATCGGCGCCGATGCGGGCCGCCAGGGCGCGGGCGCGCACCACGCCGCCCACATCGGGCGACACGATCATCACGTCTTCGCCGCCGAAACGTTCGCGCACGTCGTTCACGAAGACGGGGGCGGCGAACAGGTTGTCGAGCGGGATGTCGAAGAAGCCCTGAATCTGGCCGGAATGCAGATCGACCGTGACGACGCGGTCAGCACCCGCTGCGGTAATCAGATTAGCCACCAGCTTGGCTGAAATGGGCGAGCGCGGGCCGGTCTTGCGGTCCTGGCGGGCATAGCCGAAATAAGGGATCACCGCCGTGATGCGCCGGGCCGAGCCGCGCTTCAGGGCATCCATGGTGATCAGAAGTTCCATCAGATGGTCGTTGGCCGGAAAGCAGGTGGACTGCACGACGAACACATCCTCGCCGCGCACATTCTCCATCACCTCGACATGGATCTCCATGTCGTTGAAGCGCTTGATGTTCGCTTTGGTCAAGGGCTGGCTGAGATAGGCCGAAATGGCTTCGGCCAGCGGGCGGTTGCTGTTGCAGGCGAGCAGCTTCATGGACAGGCGCTTTCCCCATGGCACGCCCACATCCTGGGCGAAGCCGATTTAACATTACCGTCATGGCATGTAAACCTTTTCGCCATCCCGTACGAAAGATGTGTGGATAAGATATTTCGCCTTGAATTACCCGCTCTGACAACCCATTGGTAAAACATGCTGATTCAAAATCGCCCCTCCCTTCGCCCTTCCGAGGTCACGCCCCGCCATCTGTGGCTTGACCGCAGACGCTTTCTTTCCCTGGCCGCCGGAGTCGCCTTTGTCCCCGCGTCCGGCGGGCCGTTCGCCCTGGGCGAGCCGCAAACCAGCCGAAAGGACGCCACCAGCTACAATAATTTTCTGGAACTGGGCGAGAGCAAGGAAGCGCCCAGCGCCAATGCCGATGCTTTCAATCCAAGGCCCTGGACGCTTGAGGTCGGGGGCGAGGTGGAAAAGCCCTTTACGCTCGATTTCGACGCCCTGCAGAAAATATTTCCTTTAGAGGAGCGCGTTTACCGGCTGCGCTGCGTGGAAGCCTGGTCGATGGTGATCCCCTGGATCGGCTTTCCCCTGTCGGCGTTGCTTAAGCGCGCCAATCCGACCAGCCGGGGAAAATATGTGGAATTCTTAAGCCTTCACGATCCCAAGCGCCTGCCCGGACAGCGCAATCCGCTTTATTCCTGGCCTTACAGGGAAGGGCTGCGCCTGGACGAGGCGATGAATCCGCTGACCATCATGGCCGTGGGCATGTATGGCGACATTCTGCCCGCTCAGAACGGCGCGCCCGTCCGTTTGGTGGTTCCTTGGAAATACGGCTTCAAAAGCATCAAGTCGGTGGTCTCGGTTCGTCTTGTCGAAGCCCAGCCGAAAACCACCTGGGGCATGATGCAGCCTAGCGAATACGGCTTTTATTCGAATGTGAATCCCACGGTCGATCATCCGCGCTGGAGCCAGAAGAAGGAGCGGCGCATCGGCGACATCTTGAAGCGCGACACTTTGATGTACAACGGCTATGCCGATCAGGTGGCGCATCTTTACGCTGGCATGGATTTGAGGAAAAACTATTGAGCGTGTCCTTGCGCAAGGCGGCCTGGAGTTTGGCTTTACTCCCTCTGGGCTGGCTGGGCGTCAAGGCTTGGTGGTTCGGCCTGGGAGCCAATCCTATCGAAGCCATCATTCGCTTTCAGGGCGACTGGGCCTTGCGCTTTCTGCTGCTGACCTTGTGCGTAACCCCCCTGTTGCGCTGGTATCCAACCCTGGCTCCGGCTAGGCGCACGCTGGGTTTGCTGTGCTTCTTTTTCGCGCTGTCGCACCTTTTGCTTTATCTGGGGCTGGAACAGTCGTTCGACTGGGGCGAATTGTGGAAGGACATCGTCAAGCGGCGCTATATTACGGTCGGCATGCTGGCCTTCCTGTTGCTGATCCCGCTGGCCGTCACCTCGACCAATCGCTGGGTAAAGCGCCTGGGGTTCCTGGCCTGGAAGCGTCTGCACCGGCTGGTCTGGCCCATCGCCTTCCTGGCTTGCCTGCATTTCGCCATGATGATCAAATTCTACGCTTACGCGGAACCGCTGCTCTATACGGGCTTCTTTCTGGTTCTATTGGGGCTGCGCTTTCACAGAAAAGCCTAGCCTTCTTCCCCCGCTGGCATGGATAATGCCCGCCGTTTCGGAAATTGGGACTCATGCGCGCCGCCATTCATGCCTTGCTCGTCGCCCTTGCGCTGTCGGCTTGCGTCGTAAGCGAGGAGACGGCTGTCCCTCCTGGCGAAGCGCCCAAGCCAGTGGCGGCAACTCCCTTTCCCGCCCTGGAAGCCGAAGCCGTGCTGTCGAAGGGATTCCAAGCGATTCGGGAATTTTCGCTAGAAGAGATCGACGTCGCGTCCTTTGCGCTTGAAGGGGCCAAGGGGCTGGGATCGATCGACCCCAATCTGGTGGCGGCCAGCGCAACGGGCAAGTTTCAGCTTCTCTTAGGCGACGAGAAGGTTTTTTCGGCGTCGCTGCCCCCCAGCGGCGATCCTAGGGGCTGGGCGCGCCTGATCATCGAGGGGTTGATGGCGGCTAGGTCCCGTTCCACATCCTTAAGCGAGGCTGGGCCGGAGGATGTATATCAGGCGGTGTTTGATGCGGCGCTGGCCCGCTTCGATCTACATTCACGCTATGCAGGGTCCGAGGAAACCAAACGCCTGAAGGCTAGGCGCGACGGGCAGACCGAGGATGGGGCCAGACTGCCTCCCACCGTGGGGATGAGCCTTGGCGACCAGATCGCCCATATCCAGATCGTGGGGTTCAATCAGCAGACGGCGGCCAGCCTGGAAGCCAAGCTGCGCGAAGCCATGAACCTGTATGATCGCCAGTTGAAGGGGGTCATTCTCGACCTTCGCGGCAATCCGGGCGGCTTGTTGGAGCAAGCGGTCAGGTCCGCCGATCTGTTCCTGGGGGCGGGGCGAATCGTCGCCGCCAGGGGCCGCCATCCCGTCTCCAGCGTCAATCACGAGGCCATCGAGGGCGAACTTGTCTCGGGCGTGCCCATGGTGGTGCTGGTCGATGGGCGCACCGCATCGGGGGGCGAGGTGCTGGCCGCCGCCCTTCAAGACCGGGGGCGGGCCGTCATCGTGGGCAGCACAACCTTCGGCAAAGGGCTGGTGCAGACCGTGATCGAATTGCCCAACGGGGCCGAGATCGACCTGTCCTGGTCCAGGCTGCATGCGCCGTCCGGCTATGCGCTTCAAGGCCTGGGCGTGTTGCCCAATGTATGCACATCGTTGACGGGAAAGGATAAATCCATGTCCGGCGCCAGCGAGGTTCTGGCGGCCGAATTTGCCCAATGGCGCACCGTGGGGATCGGCAATTCGCAAGCCCGCGCCCGCCTGCGCACCCTTTGCCCCCCCGAATCGCAAGATGGGCGGGCCGAGGCGGTCGCCCTTGGCCTGCTGTCCGACCGATCCTTGTACGCCAAGGCTTTAGCCCCCACCGGCGCCTATCTTGGGGTTAAGCCTTGACATTTCCCGGCATATGCGTATTTTCGCGCGCCTGACGTTCATCCGGAGTTCTTCACCATGGCCAAGCCCTCTACCGTGCTTATCAAGCTGGTCAGCACCGCTGATACCGGTTTCTTCTACGTGACCAAGAAGAATCCGCGCAAGACCACGGAAAAGATGGAATTCCGCAAATATGATCCGGTGGTGCGCAAGCACGTCGCCTTCAAGGAATCCAAGATCAAGTAACCGGTTTCTTGCCGGTTCCAGTCTACGAGCGCCCGTGATTCGTTCGCGGGCGCTCGTTGCGTTTTCAGGGGCTTGGCCCCATACTCCCCCCCATGCCTAAATCCGGCCCTTTTCAACGATTTGCCTTTGCCGCCGCCGATACCGACGTGGCGCAATCGGCGCGCCAAAGGCTGGCCGAACGCTATGGCGACGCGCCCTTGAGCGAGGCGCAGGTCATCGTGGCCCTGGGCGGCGACGGCTTCATGCTGGAAACCCTGCACCGGCATCTGCCGCTGGGTCTTCCCATCTATGGCATGAATTGCGGCAGCGTCGGCTTTCTGATGAACGCCTTTCACGAAGATGGGCTGGCCGAACGTCTGGCCTCGGTGGAAGAGGTGATGTTGCACCCCTTGCAGATGACCGCCCAGACCATGAGCGGCGAAGTGCACGAGTTTCTCGCCATCAACGAGGTGTCCTTGCTGCGAGAAACCCGCCAAGCGGCGAAAATTCGCATTCTGGTCGATGGCGTCGAGCGCATGGGCGAGTTGATTTGCGACGGCATTCTGGTTTCGACGCCAGCGGGCAGCACCGCCTACAATCTGTCGGCGCATGGACCGATCATTCCCATGGGCACGCAATTGCTGGCTTTGACGCCGATCAGCGCCTTTCGCCCCCGGCGCTGGCGAGGCGCGCTTTTGCGCCATACCGCCGTGGTCAGCTTCGAGATTCTTGAAGGAGCGAAGCGCCCGGTCAGCGCGGTGGCCGACTCGACCGAGGTGCGCGGCGTGTCGCGCGTCGATGTGCGCGAACGCGCCGATATCCGCCTGCGCGTGCTGTTCGATCCCGAACATGATCTGGACGAGCGGATTCTGACCGAACAATTTGTTTCTTAATGTATGCGCTCAGGCGCCGCGCGCGCACCTCCGGCGCGCTTGGCTTTCGCCGGGGTGGAACCCGGCACGCCGCCCTTGGCGGCGTAATTTTGCGGGACCCAAGTAAATGAAACCTCTACACACCCTTGCCATCGCCGCCCTGGGCGGCGCGCTTTTTCATCTGATCCATTTTCCGCTGCCCTGGATGCTGGGCGCCATGGCCGCCACCACCTTGGGCGCCTTGCTGAAGCTGCAACTGGGCGTTCCGCCAAGATTGCGCAACCCCACCATGATCGTGCTGGGCCTGATGCTGGGCAGCGGCTTTACGCCCGACGTGCCTAGCCGTTTGCTGGAATGGTGGCCGGGCTTGCTGGCGCTGGCGGTCTATTTGGCGGGAGCCATCTGGGCGGGTGCGTTTTGGTATCGGCGCAAGCTGGGTTGCGATGCGCCCACCGCCTATTACGCCGCCGTGCCGGGCGGGCTGTCGGAGATGGTGGCGCTGGCGATGGCCGAGAAAGGCGACGAGGGGTTGGTTTCCATCCTGCACACGCTGCGGGTGATGGTGGTGGCGGCCTTGGTGCCCTGGGGCATTCGCCTGTCGCAGGGATTGCCGCTTTCGGGCACGCCTGGGTCTGGATCGATCCTGTCGCTGTCGCTGGTGGATGCCGGATTTCTGGCCCTGGGGGCGGTGCTGGGCGCGGTGGGGGGAAAGCTGTTGCGCTTGCCCGCCTACCTGCTGGTAGGGCCGATGTTGGCCAGCGCCGTCATCAGCATGGCGGGCCTGACTTCCGCCCATCCGCCGGTGGAACTGATCGTCATCGCCCAGGTGGTGCTGGGCGGCGCCGTGGGATCGCGCTTGGCCTCGGTGGACAAAGCCGTCGTCATCGCGGCTTTCAAAGCCTCGTTGGTGCTGGTGGCGCCGATGGTTGTCGTAGCGGCGGCCCTGTCTTGGCTGGTCAGCGAATTGGCGGGCTTCGATCATTTCGCCATGCTGCTGGCCTTGATGCCGGGCGGGCTGGGCGAGATGACGCTGATCGCCCTGGCGCTTGGCATCGACGTGCCCTTCGTCGCCACCCATCACATGATGCGCATCGCCCTGGTCATGCTGGCAGCGCCGCTGGCGTTTCGATGGATGCGGGGGCGGCAATCCCGGCTTTCGTAGCGGTCAGGGATATGCTAGGATATCCCGATTGATGGAGGTCTTGATGTCGCATGTGACGGTAGGAAAATGGGGCAAGAATCTAGCTGTTCGCGTTCCCTTCGAGATTGCCAAAGCCACGGGTCTTAGCGATGGCGAACAGGTCGAGATGGAGGTCAGGGACGGCGATATCCTGATCCGAAGGCCAGCCGCCCATTCGCGGGCGGAGGCCATCAAGGCAGCCGAAGAGATCATTGCCGAAAGGGCAAAGAGCAAGTTTCGCATGAGCCGCGCCGAAATACTTGAAATGCTGCATGAAGGCCGTAGGAAGTGAGCCTTGTTCTCGATGCATCAATGGCGTTGGCTTGGCTTCTTGACGATGAAAATAGTGACGCCAGTCAATCCGTCCTGCGCCTTGTTGCCGTCGAGGGCGCGGTTGTCCCCGCGCTTTGGCGCTTGGAGGTCGCTAACGTTCTCCAGCAGTCCGTTCGGCGCAAGCGTTGTGACCAAGCGCTTGTTGAGCGCGGTATCCTTCGTCTTGAAAAACTGCAGATATTAGTAGACCCGGAAACCGACGAACATGCCTGGGGCGAGACGAGACGCTTGGCGATCAAGCATGGCTTGACCGTTTACGATGCCGCTTATCTTGAGCTGGCGATCCGGCGTGGTCTGCCGTTGGCTTCCTGCGACGGAGAGCTGATCGCTGCCGCTAAGAAAGTTGGCGTCGGGGTGGTGGGCTAAGCAAAAACTCCCTAATCTCCGCCACCGTTTCGGCCAAGCCGACGCGCCTGGGGATCACCCCATCGGGGAAGGCGCCGAACAGGCGCGACGGCATCATGGGATCAAGCAGCACGAAGACGCCGTGATCGGTCTCCTTGCGGATCAAGCGCCCGAAGGCCTGCTTCAATTTGAACCTAGTCAGCATGTCGTCGTACTGCTTGCCGCCAAAGGCCTTGCGGCGCGCCCGATGCACGATGTCGGGCCGGGGCCAGGGCACGCGATCGAAAACCAGCAGACGCAGCGCTCGGCCCGGCACGTCCACGCCGTCGCGCATGGCGTCGGTGCCCAACAGGCAGGCGTCTTCCTCGGCGCGGAACAGATCGACCAGGGTGGCGTTGTCCAACCCATCGACATGCTGCGCCAGCAAGGGCAGGCCAGCTTCATCGAGCGGCTTGGCGATGCGCCCATGCACGCCCTTCAATCTGGTGATCGCGGTGAACAAGCCCAGCGCTCCGCCCCCTGCGGCGATGAACAATTCGCGATAAGCGGCGGCCACCTGATCCAGATCGTCCTTGCGCACGTCGGTCACGATGAAGACGCGGGCTTGGTCGGCGTAATTGTAGGGCGAGGGATGGGCGGCGCGCAGGGCGGGCAGGGGCAGATGAAGCGTGCCGGTGCGTTGCTCGGCCGATTGCCAGTCGGTTTGGGCCTCGCCCGTGGAATCGGTCAACGTCGCCGACGTGATCAGCACGCCATGGGCGGGCATCATCACCTGTTCGGCAAAGGGTTTGGTGGGATCGATGAAAGCGCGGTTCAGGCCCACATCGATCTCGCGCCCATCTATTTGCTCGATGGTCATCCAATCGACCGACAAGTCGCCGCCGCCCGCTTCAATCTCGGCCAGCATGCGCCCCCAGGCGTGAAGCGGCACCAAGGCGCGTCGCTCGATCGAACGGATCAAGCTGTCGATGCGTTGGCGGCTGTTGCTGTCAAGGTCCTTGGCTTCGTCGCTGAGTTTCTTGGCGAAAATCTTGACCAGTTGCGCCAGGGGCCTTGCCATGCGCTCCAGCGCCACCGCCAAAGTGGCCGCCGCCTGGGCCAGCCCTTCGTTCAAGGGCAGGGTGTCGCATTCCAGCGTATAGCTGTGCTGGTCGGCGCGGGCCAGCACCTGGCCGCGCACGAGATCGAGGAAACGTTCGGCGGCGCCGTAGGGCGCTCGGTCCTTCAACCGCTTGGCCCAGCCATAGCCCGGCAGATGCTGGGCCGCCTGCAAGGCGGCTTGCAAGGCGTCGATGGCTTCCTGGCTGTTCTCGGCCAAATCCTCGACCCGCTTCTTCAGGCCCCTGGCGCGCGAGCGCGCCCCATCCTCGGCGCCCAGCAGCCAGCGGCGCAGCTCGTAGGTTTCCAGGCCCGACAGATGCGCCGAAAAAGCGCCGTCGGCGGCGTCGAACAGATGATGCCCTTCGTCGAAGATCAGGCGCTGCACCAAGCCGTCGTCGCCGATATTGCCAAGCGACGATTGCACCATCACCAGCGCATGGTTGGCGATGACGATGCGCGCCCGCCTGGCCTTGCGGATCGAGCGTTCCACGAAACAGCGCGTGATGTGCGAGCATGAGGAAAAGATGCATTCGCCGCGCCGGTCGGCCAAGCCCAGCGTGCGCGAACGCCCCACCAGATCGGCCAGCCAGCCTGGAAAATCGCCGCCCACCAGATCGCCGTCTCTGGTCGCCAGCACCCATCTGGCCATCAGGCCAAGGGCGATGGCGTCGTCGGGATGGGCGGGCAGGCCCATCACCGCCTCTTCCAGATTAAGCAGGCACAGATAATTCTCGCGGCCCTTGCGCACCACGACGCGCCTAGCTTTTTCGTCGGCGTCGGGATACAGGCGATCCAACTCGCCGTCGATCTGACGCTGCAAATGGCGGGTGAAGGTGCTGATCCAGACCGCGCCCTCGTTGATCTCGGCCCAGACGCTGGCGGGCGCCACATAGCCCAGCGTCTTGCCGGTGCCGGTGCCCGCCTCGGCCAGCACGGCGTTGGGGGCGTCTTGCATCTTGCGGGGCTGAAAGGCCAGGGCCGCCGCCGAGGCGTAATCGGCCTGCTGGGGGCGATCCTCGGCCCCCTGTCCCAGCAACTGGGCCAGACGTTTCCTGGCCGCTTCGGCATCGACCGGCATCGATCCCGGCGGCGGCGGCGGCGCATGTTCGCTCCACTCGCCCAAGCGCTCCCACACTTTCAATCCGGCCAGCGTGTTGGCGCGGTGCGGCAAATCGCCTTCGTGTCCCAGAGCGGCCAGCACCGATGGTCCCCAGGGCCAGCCGCCTTTGGTCATCGCCACCGCGCAGCCCAGCGCCACGGCATGCGCGCGCGGGCTTAGCTGGCGCAGTTCGGACAAAAGGCGGGTGGCGATTTCGGGCAAGGCAAGGGCCGCATCCAGCCTGTCCTTGGGTTTGGACAGTCCCAGCGCCAGACACAGGCCCTCTGGGCTGGGCAGGCAGGACGTGGCCGGACGGACGAAGGCAAACAGTTCCAGCAGGTCATGCGCCGTGAAGGCGTCGATCTTCAGGCGCGCCGCCATGTTCAGGCGATGCACCACCATGGGCTTCATGCTTTTGGCGATGCGCCCGGCCTGCGGAACATCCAGCGTTTCCAGCGTGCCGTCGGGAAAGGCGGCCGCCACGGTGCCCAGGCCCGCCACCAGGGCGGGTACTTCGGGCAGCAACAGGGGAGGGGCTATGGTCATGAAGCCTGGGCGCTGCCCAGAAAAATGAATCTGGCCGCACTGCCCGCCGCCCGCTCGTGGCGGATCATGAAGCCTTCCGGCGGCTGGAATTCTTCTTTCGCCCCCACTTCGGCCACCACCAGCGATCCAGGTTTCAGCCAGCCCTGCTTGGACAGCGAGGCAAGGGCAAGGGGAATCAATCCTTCGCCATAAGGCGGGTCGAGCAGGGCGATATCGACCGGCATCTGGGCGGCGGGTGCTCGGGTGGCGTCGCAGCTAAGGACGCGCACGCGCTCTTCCACCTTCATGCGCTTGGCGTTGTTCTCGATGGTCTTGGCCGCCCCGCGCCAGTTTTCCATGAAGGTGACGAAGGCAGCCCCACGCGACAGCGCCTCGAAGCCCAGCGTTCCGGCACCCGCGAAAGCGTCCAATATCCTCGCACCTTCCAGCGCCGGCATTTCGAAATTGCCGTGAGCCAGAACGTTGAACAGGGTTTCGCGCGCCCGGTCGGCGGTGGGCCGGGTCAGGCGTCCCGTGGGGGCCAGCAGCAAGCGGCCCTTCAGCTCACCTGCGATGATGCGCAACTTTGCCTTCCTTGCCGGGCAGACCGGCCTGTTCGCGCAGCACCTTGCCCGAAACCTCTTCCACTTCGCCGCGTTCAAGCTGGCCCAGTTGGAAGGGGCCGTAAGCGGTGCGGATCAGGCGCGTGGTTTCCATGCCCAGGCTGGCCATCACCTTGCGGATTTCGCGGTTCTTGCCTTCCTTGATGGATACGATCAGCCAGGCGTTGGCGCCTTGCGACCGTTCGATGCTGGCTTTGATCGGGCCATAGGAAACGCCGTCCACCGTGACGCCCCGTTCCAGCGACGTCAAAGCCTCGGGCGTCGGGATGGGATGCACCCGCACCCGGTAGCGGCGCGTCCAGCCGGTGCTGGGCAGTTCCATCTTGCGGGCCAGATCGCCGTCGTTGGTCAGCAGCAGCAAGCCTTCGCTGGTCAGGTCGAGGCGTCCCACCGAAATCAGTCGCGGCAGGTTGGGCGGCAGATTGTCGAAAACGGTGGGCCGCCCTTCGGGGTCCTTGTGGGTGGTGACGAGGCCTGGCGGCTTGTGATAGCGCCACAGCCTGGGCGGTTCCGGCGTCCTTAGGGGTTTGCCGTTCACGACGATGGCGTCGGCCTCGGTGACGTTGAGGGCGGGCGAGGAAATCACATGGCCGTTGACCGAAACGCGGCCCTCGGCGATCCAGCTTTCGGCCTCGCGGCGCGAGCAAAGCCCCGCCCTGGCCATGCGTTTGGCGATGCGTTCTCCGTCAGCCACGGCAAGCCTCGATAAAAGCGTTGAAAAGAGATGTGTCGGCGGGACTGATCGCATATTCGGGATGCCATTGCACGCCGATCACGAAAGGTTTTCCGGGGTATTCGAACCCTTCGATCACGCCGTCGTCGGCCAGGGCGTTGGCCACCAACCCTTCGCCCAGCTTCTTGACCGCCTGATGATGGGCGCTGTTGACCGGAATGCGGTTGGCCTTGCAGATGGCGGCCAGATGCGTGCCTTGCGCGATCATCACGTCATGCCCCGGTTCGGTCCTGGGATTGGGTTGCTCATGCGCCAGCGCGCCCGCCACTTCATCGGGAATGTGCTGGATCAGCGTGCCGCCCAGGGCGACGTTCAAAAGCTGCTGGCCGCCGCAGATGCCCAGCACCGGCAGGCCGCGCGCGAGCGCGCCCTGCACGATGGCCAGTTCGAACTGGGTGCGCTTGGTCTTCAGTTTCACCGTGGCGTGGCGGGTGGCGTCGCCGAACAGGGCGGGATCGACGTCGAAGGCGCCGCCGGTCACCACCAGACCCTTGATGGCGTCAAGATAAGTGGCGGCAAGGTCGGGTTCATGCGGCAAGGCCAAAGGTGCGCCGCCCGCCCTCGCGACCGCTTCGCAGTAATTCTGGCGCAGCGCGTACCAGGGCATTTTGGAATAGCCGCCAGGTTCTTCGCTATCAAGCGTGATGCCGATCAGGGGGGGATTGCTCATGACCGGAACATAATGGGTACGGCTTGACCTGTCCAGCCTGTCCGGGCAAGGTCGAAAGATGGATGCGAACAAATTCATGGCTCTGGCCTTCGAACAGGCCAATGCGGCTGAAAAGGCTGGCGAAGTGCCGATCGGCGCCGTGGTGGTGGATGCGAGGGGCCGGGTTCTGGGCCTGGGGCACAACCGCAACCGGGAGCGGCTGGACCCCACCGCGCACGCGGAAATCGAGGCGATTCGTGCCGCTTGCCAGAATTTGGGCCAAGCTAGGCTGGATGGCTGCGATCTGTATGTGACGCTGGAACCTTGTCCGATGTGCGCCCAGGCCATCGCCTTCGCGCAAATCAGAAGGCTGGTTTTCGGGGCATATGACCCCAAAGGGGGCGGGGTCGAGCATGGACCGCGGATATTTAATCAGTCCAGTTGCCATCACCAGCCGGAAGTCATTGGCGGCATTGGCGAAACCGAAGCAGGCAGCTTGCTTAGGGCCTTTTTCCAAGCCAGACGGGATTGATCCCGTCGCCGCTTGCCTGTAAGCAGGGGGATATTATGAATGGGTGGGGTAGAGACATGCGTTTGCTGATCGCGCTTTTCGTGGGGTTGTTGCTTTCCAGCGGGCCGGCTCTGGCCAGCGGCGGAAAAAAGCTGGGCGAAGGCCCGCCCATGATCGAATTCAATCCGATGAATGTGCCGGTGCGCGGGTTGGAGCGCACGGAAAGCCGCCTGTACACGCTGAATCTGGAATCGCACGGTTGGATGATGATTCCCAGCATCTGCAAATCGGTTCCCAAGATCGTCGATGCGGTCATCAACGATTTCAGGGCCAATCCGCCGCAGGTGACCAAGCGCAACAAGTTGGATATGGTGGCCATGGACAAGCGCATGACCGATGTCGTGCTGCGCTATGTCGATCCGTCGCTGGTCAAGCGCGTCTGGCTGGTCGAGGGCGGCAGTGCTGGCACCGGCGGCGTTATCGACCGCCTGCCCAATCAGTGCAAATAGGATAAGGAGAAGGAAAAATGGTCAAGGACTGGCCCAAGATGGCGAAAGACTTGTCGTTGGCCATGCGCGAGGTGCGGGCGGGCGTTCCCGACGTCGCCAAGGCTTTTTCGGAACTTGCCAAAACGGCCACGGCCACGGGCGCTTTGGACCCCAAGGCCAAGGAACTGATCGCGGTGGCGATCGCGGTGGCCGTGCGCTGCGACGGCTGCATTGCCTTTCACGTCAAGGCGGCTTTCGATCTTGGCGCCACGCGCGAAGAAATCATGGAAACCGTGGGCATGTCGATTTACATGGGCGGCGGCCCCAGCTTCATCTATGGCTCCCAAGCGGTGGAAGCCTATGACCAGTTCGCCGCCTTGAAGGCTTAGAAGGCTTGAGCGACTTTTACCAAAGCTACGGGCGTTTCAAGCAATATTCCACGCCCACGATTTCCGACAAGGTGCGAAAGCGCCTGGACCGGGAAGTGTGGGAACCCGCCGCCTGCCAGCCCCATCACCGGTTTTTGGAATTGGGATGCGGCACCGGCCAGTTTCTGGCCTATCTGGCAGGTAAGGGGGCAACGTCCGTGCTGGGAATCGATCACGATCCCGATCTGGCGCAGGTGATTCCAGAAGCGGCCAAACCCTTTTTTCGCCAGGGCGATATCTTGAAGGCGCTGGATGGCGACGCACTGGGCCTGTTCGACCGCGTGATGCTGTTCGACGTGCTGGAACATTTCACCCCGGAAGAAGGCTGGAAACTGCTGGAAGCGATCCGCGCCCATCTGTCGCCCGGCGGCAAATTGGTGCTGAAAGTGCCCAATGCCGCCTCGCCCTGGGGCATTCAATATCAGTATGGCGACCTCACGCACAAGACGGCCTATACGCCGCTTAGTCTGCGCCAGATGTCCGAAGCGTCGGGTTACGCGCTGGAGCGCTTTTACGCGCCGCTGGGCGGCTCGCCGCGCCGAAGAATGACCGAAGCGATGGTGAACGGATTTCTGAAATGGGCGCTGACCGCGCCCCCCGATCTGTTCAGCGCCAACATGTTTGGAATTCTCACGCCTCGCGGGCAATAGCTCGCCAGCCGATGTCGCGCCGACAGAATCCCTCCGGCCAATGGATGCGCTCCACCGCCTGATAAGCCCTTGCCTGCGCCTGCTTGACCGAGGATCCGACGGCCGTAACCCCCAGCACGCGTCCGCCATTGGCCAGGATTTGGCCGTCCTGCCCCTTGGTTCCGGCGTGGAAGACGGTGACGCCTTCCACCTTGCCCGCCTCGTTCAGCCCGCCGATGACGGTGCCTTTCTTGTACGATCCCGGATAGCCCTCGGCCGCCATCACCACCACCAGCGCCGTTTCATCCTTCCAGCCGAAGCGCACCTGATCCAGTCGCCCAAGGGCCGCGGCATGCAGAATTTCCAATAGATCGCCGTCCAGGCGGCTCATCAATACTTGGCATTCCGGATCGCCGAAGCGCACGTTGAATTCGATCAATTTGGGTTCGCCGTCCTTGATCATCAGACCCGCGAACAAGACGCCGGTAAAGGGAGCGCCCATGTCGGCCATGCCTGTCACGGCGGGCTTGACGATGCGCTCCATAATTTTTGCTTCGACATCGGGCGTCGCCACCGGGGCGGGCGAATAGGCGCCCATGCCGCCGGTATTGGGGCCGGTGTCGCCGTCGCCCACCGCCTTATGGTCCTGGGCGGCAGAGAAAGCCACGGCGCGCTGGCCGTCGCACAAGGCGAAGTAGCTGGCTTCCTCGCCGGTTAGGAATTCTTCGATGACGATTTCATCGCCCGCTGAACCGAATTCGCGCTTGGCCATCATCAGATCGACGGCGTCCAGCGCTTCTTGCAAGGTGGGACACAGGATGACGCCCTTGCCAGCCGCCAGTCCGCTAGCCTTGACCACGATGGGAGCGCCCTTCTCGCGCACGAAAGCCTTGGCCTTCTCGATATCGGTGAAACGCCCGTACCAAGCAGTGGGAATGCCCGCCTTGGCCGCCAGATCCTTCATGAAGGCTTTCGAGCCTTCCAGTTGGGCCGCTGCTTGGCTGGGGCCGAAAACCGGGAATCCCGCTTCGCGCAGCCGGTCGGCCAGCCCCAGGGTCAGCGGCGCTTCCGGCCCCACCACCACGAAATCGATGGCATGGTCTTTGGCGAAATCGACCAGCTTGGCCACATCCTCCGCCCCGATGGGCACGCATTCGGCTATTTGGGCGATTCCGGCATTGCCGGGGGCGCAGTACAGCTTGCCTAAGCGGGGGGATTGCCTCAATTTCCAGGCCAGCGCATGTTCGCGCCCACCCGAACCAACTAAAAGAACCTTCATGGTCAACTCCCCCATGGCATCGCTCAGGGCGGTTCTTGTATCATAGCTGACCATGAACGACCAGCGCACCAATCTGCCCGAATTGTCGGTTTCCGAAATCTCGACGCTTTTGAAGCGTACGGTCGAGGATTCCTTTTCCATGGTGCGGGTGCGGGGTGAAATTTCGGGTTTCAAGCGCCACAGTTCGGGCCATCTATATTTTGCGTTGAAGGACAGCGAGGCGGTGCTGGATGCCGTGTGCTGGAAAGGCAGCGCCGCCCGGCTGGCCGCCAAGCCCGAGGATGGGCTGGAAGTGGTGTGCCTGGGCAGGCTGACCACCTATGCGGGGCGCTCGAAATACCAGATGGTCGTCGAGCAGATGGAATTGTCGGGCGAAGGTGCGCTGCTGAAACTTCTGGAGGAGCGCAAGAAGAAGCTGGCCGCCGAAGGCTTGTTTGCGTCCGAGCGAAAGCGCCCCATTCCCTATCTGCCCGGCGTGATCGGCGTGATCACGTCGCCCACCGGGGCGGTCATCCGAGACATCTTGCACCGCCTTGCCGACCGTTTTCCCCGTCATGTGCTGGTTTGGCCGGTGGCCGTGCAGGGCGAGGGGGCGGCCCAGCAGGTGGCGCGAGCGATTCAGGGTTTCAATTCGTTGGCGCCAAACGGCGCCGTGCCGCGTCCCGATCTTCTGATCGTCGCCAGGGGCGGGGGCAGCATCGAAGATTTGTGGGCCTTCAACGAGGAAATCGTGGTTCGGGCGGCGGCTGAATCGCAGATTCCGCTGATCTCGGCGGTGGGGCACGAAACCGACACCACGCTGATCGATTTTGCGTCCGACAGGCGCGCGCCCACCCCGACGGCTGCCGCCGAAATGGCGGTGCCGGTGCGCATGGATTTGGTAACCGACCTGAAGCAGAAATCGGCCCGCATGGCGCAGTCGATGGGGCGTCTGCTCGACGAGCGGCGCATGCGTCTGGAAGGGCTGGAGCGCGGCCTGCCCAAGCCGTCGCATCTGGTGGAGGAAGCCCAGCAGAAGCTGGACGAACGGGCCGAAAGATTGGCTAACGCCTATCCCGCCTATCTCGAGCGCCAGCGGGGCAACCTAGCCAAGCTGGGGGCGGCCTTGCGCTCGCCTAGGGAATTGATCGCCCTGAAGGCGCATCAGTTGGAAAAGTCAGCCATCGCGCTGACCAATGGCTGGAAGGGTCATGTGCAAGGTTGGGAAAGCGGTTTGGATCGGGCGGGCCGATTGCTCGAAACGCTCTCGCACCGCTCAGTGTTGGCGCGCGGCTATGCTTTGGTGCATGGCCCGGATGGGGGCGTGATCGGATCGGTCGAGCGGGCGAAGAAGGAAAGCGCCTTGCAAGTTGAGTTCCATGACGGCGCGGTTGACGTGAAGGTGGATGGGGCGGCGCCTGCTCCCCAGAAACCGCGCAAAGGTCCCGGCGATCAAAGACAAGGATCGCTACTGTGACGCAGTTTCATTCTGTCATGGCCGGGCTTGTCCCGGCCATCCACGCGGCGAAGCGGAAAAAGTCGTGGATGCGCGGGTCAAACCCGCGCATGACGTTTGCTATATCAATTTGCTTCTTTTTTCTTGTTGCCTGTCCGGCGCTGGCGGACGTGTCGCTGAACGGTCGGATCGAGCAGGGGGCTTTGGTGCTGGGCCAAGCGCTGCCCGGCTCGCGCCTGACCCTGGATGGCGTGCCCGTGATGGTGGGGCCGGACGGACGCTTCGCGCTGGGCTTTGCCCGCGAAGCCGGGCCGCAATCCCAGTTGCTGATCGAGGAGCCAGGTCAGCCGGTGCATACAAGGCAACTGAGCGTGGCCCCCAGAAGTTGGGACATCCAGCGCATCGAGGGATTGCCCGAGCGCCAGGTGACGCCCGATCCGAAAACGCTGGAGCGCATCAAACGCGAAAATGAGTGGATCGTCGAAGCCAGATCGCACTCCCTGCCGCAAGCCCTGTTCGCCAGCGGATTTTTACAGCCCGCCGATGGGCGGATCAGCGGCGTCTTCGGCAGCCAGCGCATCTTGAACGGCCAAGCGCGTTCCGCGCATTCCGGCGTCGATTTCGCAGCCCCCGTGGGCGCGCCCGTGCTGGCCGCCGCCGATGGTTTGGTGGCGCTGGCCGAAGGCGATCTGTTCTATACCGGCCAGACCGTGATGATCGATCATGGCCTGGGCGTGAATACGGTCTATGCGCATCTGTCGGCCATTTCGGTCAAGCTGGGCCAGCGCGTCGCCAAAGGAGAACGGATCGGCAGCATTGGCGCCAGCGGGCGCGCCACTGGCCCGCATCTGCATTGGGGGCTTACCGTGGGGCAGGTGAAATTGGACCCGATGAGCGCGCTTAATTTTTCCCAGCCGCCGCCAGCAGCACGGCCTTGATCTTGTCGGCCATGTCGGTCCAGCGAAACAGCTGGGCGCGCTGCAGCCCCGCCGCCACCAGGGCCTTGCGCGTTTCCGGCAGTTGCACCTCCAAAAGCGCGCGCGTCATGCCCCGCACATCGGTGGGGCCGACATACATGGCCGCCGGTCCCGCCACTTCCGCCAGCGACCCCATGGGCGTGGTAATGACCGGACAGCCCGAAGCCATTGCCTCGATCACCGGCATGCCGAATCCTTCATAGAAGGACGGAAAGACCAAAGCCACCGCGCCCGCATAGGCTAGGCGCATTTCCTCGTCGCTCATGCGGCCATAGATGATGGGCGTGTCGGGAACTAGATCGATGAATTCCTGTTCGACCGGCTTGGCGCCCGAATTGACGATGGCGAACTGACTTTTATTGTTCATGCCAGCAAAGCCCTTGAAGAACAGAACGCCGTTCTTATAGCTTTTGCGCTGGCCGACCAGCATGTAATAGGGCCTGTCTGCGCCGATCCGATTCTTGAAGTCGGCGACCTCGTCCTCGCTGGCGGGCTTGAAAATGGGATTCACGCCGCAATGGGCGACATGCACGGTCTTGGCGTCGATGGCGGGAAACAGGCGCTTCAGATCGTTGGCCGTGTTCTCCGAAATGCAGATATAGCCCTTGCAGGGCGCATATCCGATGGCGTCGTGCTTTTCTTGCCACATCGGCTCGTCGGTGGCGTTGACGCCCACCACCTCGGGAATCATGTCGTAGCCCATGAAAATGCTGGGGGTGGACAAGGGGGTGGTGCAGAAGGTGGAGACGAAAAGATCGATTTTTTCCTCGTCGCAGACTTTCTGAAGCAGGGCGCGGTCCTCGGGCAGGCGCTCGTAGTCATGGCCGGGCAGGTTGCGGCGCATCAGGCCTTGCACTTCCGGCCCTAATCCCTCGCGATCCAGGATCAACAGATGATCGGCGAAACCATCGGCCACCCAAACCCTCAGCAATTCCTCCCATACCCTGGCGATGCCGGTCAGGTAATCTTGGAAGAAGACGGCGTCGATGGCGATGCGGGGCTTGCTGGGCGATCCCGGGCGGGCGGCGATCTTGGGCGGCGAAACGGCCTCTATCCGCTCCGACGCCTTGCGTCCGTCGCGTCGCCAGACGGCGCGTCCCGTCTTGCGATAGCCCAACTGGCGCAATCTGCCTTCCATCGCGTCGTTCAAGGGAACGGTCATCGCGTCGGGAAGAATCAACATATCGGGCGCTTGTTCCAGCGGCAGGGAGTCAAGTCCGTCATTGCTGGCCGTCAGGATGGCGTCGGCGGCGATGCCCTCGAACAGGGATTCGGGGGAAACGGCGCTGATGCGATTCTCGACGCCCGTTTGGGCATATACGGAACTTGGCTGGGCCGAGCGGATCGACAGGCGCGGCAGATCGGCGCAATCGGTGGCGATGGCGGGATCGGCGCCGCTGGCCAACAGCAATTGGGGCGTGGGCAGGCTGCGATGAATTTCCTGCACCACCTCGTAGACCTCGATGCGCTTGATCAGGTCCAGCGGGCCTGGAACGGCGAAACGATGTCTGGGTTCGTTCGATAAATCCCATCCCTCGGCCACCTTGCCTTCCAGCGCCAGATCCAGGAATTGCCTGCGCTTGATGTCGGGATGGTGTTCGGCCATGAATTTTTCATGCCCGGCCCGCCGGATGATATTTGCCGCCTCGGGGTGGGCCAGACAGTAGCGCGCCTTGTCTTGCAGTTCTTCGTCGCTGCCATACAAAAGCAGATGCTTGCCGTCTTCGAACAGGCTTTCCAGCCCAGACTCGGGGGCAAGGCGGTCGGTCAGCAGCAATCCTCCCGCCGCCATCACCTCGCCGACCCGGTGGTTGATGTCGCCGTTCAGGCTGACATTCAGGCTGATCGCCGCCTGGGCATAGATGGCCGAGGCCTGGGCCTGCGCGATGGTGGCGGTATGCAGCGCCAGTCCGCTGCTTCTGACCGCCTCCAACACATGTCGGCGATAGGGATGCCAGCGACCGGTGTCGCCGATGAAGACCAACGGGAAGGAATGGCTGTCGGCCAGAGGTTGCGGATGCGGATTCACCGACAGCAGGGGAATCCAGTAGCAGGGCGCCTTCAGACCGGCATGAGCGAAGAAATGCACATGCTGGCGGGCGTGGTGGCAGATCATCAGATCGAACGGTTCCGATATCGCATAGTCCAGCATCCACGAGATGGGGCTGGGCAGATGGTGCGTATCGCCCAGAACCAGCACTTTGACGCCGGGAACGGCGGAAAGATTGCGCGGCACGTTGCGATCCAGCGCATCGGGTTTCACGACCACGATATCGGGGGCAACGCCCAGCTTTTTGGCAGCTTCGGCCAGATCGTATTGCCCGGGGGCGACGTTCAGGCAGTCGATGCCCGACTTGTCGCGCCCGGTTTGACAGTCGGGGCCGACGAAAACCTCATGGGGCGCGAACATCCGACGCGGATAAAAGCCCGGCTGGGACTGGTAGCAAAGCAGGGCCAGGGGCTGGGCTTTGGATGTCATGGCGCGATAGTAAGGAGGGGATGACCTCGGATCAAGCTCCCGCTCTTGCTGAACCGCCATAAGATGGGCAGAGTGCGGTCATGGATATCGCCGCCATTCTTGCAGACGCCAACCGATTATTAGCCCAGGGCAAGGTCGAAGAGGCCTATGCCCTGGCCGCATCCTTGCAGGACGGTTATCCCGACGATCCGGTCCTGCTGTCCCTGATGGGGCGTCTGGCCCTGGCGACGCTGAAACCCAATATTGCGGCTCCACTGCTTTTACGCGCCTTGGCGGTCAATCCCGAGGACGGGCAGGCCCAACTGGCGCTTGGCCGTTCGCTGCGCGCCATGGACCGGTCGTTTGACGCCAGGAAACATCTGGAAGCCGCCGTTCGCTTGCTGCCCGAGGATGCCGACGCCCATTTTCAACTGGCCGAATTGTTGGAAGGCGACGGAGACGCCGAGCTTGCCAGCCGCCACTATCAGGCGGCCAGGGCGTTGGCGCCCGATCTGGCGGCCATCCCCGCCGCCCTTGCCCATCTTCATGGCGTCAGGGGCGACAAGCAGACCGCCCAGCGTTTGTACCTTGAAGCCATCGCTCTTAAACCGTCGGCGGAAATTCACACTGCCTATGCGGGGCTTTTGGCTGGGCAGGGGCAAATCGACGCCGCGATCGCCCAGTTCGAAGCCGCCGTGGCGCTTGATCCCAAGAATCCACAGGCCTGGAACAATCTGTCCGGCCCCTTGAAGCTGAGGGGGCGCTTGAAGGAAAGCGTGGCGGCGTTGAAGAAAGCGGTGGCGCTTGCGCCGGGCAATGCGCTGATCCACAACAATCTGGCTTTGGCGCTGCGCCTGGAAGAGGGGGCTGCCGAGGCGCTGGAACATGCCAAGCTCGCCATATCGCTCAAGCCCGACTATGCCGACGCCTATCAGAACATGGGCTATATCCTGAATCTTCTGGGCCAACACGAGGCGGCGGTGGCGGCCCTTCACCGCGCCATCGCCATCGATCCCGGCAACGCCATCTATCACGGAGCCTTGGGCCATGTGCTGAACGGGCAGGGCGCCGTCGAGGAGGCCATCCAGGCTTTTCGCCGTTCGCTCGATCTTGATCCCGCTTCCGCGCTGGTGCGCAGCAATCTGTTGATGACGTTGTGCTACAGCAAGGAAATCGCGCCAGAAGCGTTGTATGCCGAACACAGGCGTTTCGGTGACATTCATCAGTCAAAAATTCCCCCCGCGCCACACGCCAACGCGCGCGATCCGGCCAAGCGATTGCGCATCGGTTATGTGTCGCCCGACTTTCGCACCCATTCGGTCAGTTATTTCTTTGAACCCGTGCTGGCGGGGCATGATCGGCGGGCCGTCGAAGTGTTTCTGTACGCCAACCATCTGCATGGCGATGCGGTTTCGGATCGTCTGAAAGGCATGGCGGATCAGTGGCGCGAGATCAGGGGCCTTGCCGACGACGAGGCGGAAGCCTTGATCCGTTCGGACGGCATCGACATTCTGGTCGATCTGGCGGGTCATTCGGCCGACAACCGCCTGCCGCTGATGGCCAGGAAGCCCGCGCCGATCCAGGGAACATGGATCGGCTATCCCAACACCACGGGCCTGTCCGCCATCGACTTTCGCTTTACCGATGCCATCGCCGATCCAGTTGGATTTTGCGACGGTCTGCACAGCGAAAGGCTGGAGCGCCTGCCCAACGGCTTCTTGTGCTTCCGCCCGCCAGAAGAGGCGCCAGACATCGAACCGATCAAGCCAAGAGGCTTGGGCCAGGCGGTCTTCGGCTGTTTCAACAACCACGCCAAGGTCAGCCCCTACGTCACCAGATTGTGGGCCGATCTTTTGAAGGAATTGCCCGAAGCCGTTTTGATGTTGAAGAACCGGTCGATGGACGATCCCCGGGCGCGGGCGGAAATTCTCGACCGCTTCGCTTCCAACGGGATCGATCCCCAGCGCATCAAGACGGTGGGGCGCATTCCGGGGCGCGGCGGCCATCTGGCGGCCTACAATCTGGTGGACATTTCCCTGGATACGCATCCCTATAGCGGCACGGCCACCACCTGTGAATCGCTTTGGATGGGCACGCCGGTGGTGACGCTGGCGGGACCCACCCATGTCAGCCGCGTCTCGGCGTCGCTGCTGCATCGGGTGGGGTTGGACGATCTGGTGGCGGCGTCGCCCGAGGAATATGTCCTAAAGGCGGTGTCGCTGGCGCTCGATCACGCCAGATTGGCCGAGTTGCGCCTTGCTTTGCGCGATCGCTTGCGATCATCGCCCTTGCTGGACGCTGCCGGTTGCGCCGCCGAGGTTGAAGCGGCCTATCGCAGGATGTGGGTGGATTGGTGCGCTTCCAGCTGATCCAGCAGCGCCGCCAGGGTTTGGGTCAGGCGGGCAAGGTCCGCAGGTTCGCTTAGGCGGTGGCCGCCCTTTTTTACCAGCGTCACGTCCACATCCAGGCTTTCCACCGCATCCTGGATCATCAGGGCGGTATCCCAAGGCACATCCTGATCTTCCATGCCCTGGATGATGCGCAAGGGAACGCGGATCGGCAGTGGGGTCTTGTCCAGCAGCAAATGGTTCCGGCCATCTTCGATCAACCGCTTGGTGATGACATAGGGCTGCTCGCCGTAATCGCTGGGGACGTCGATTTTCCCTTCGGCAAGCAGCGATTTTCGCTGTTCCGCCGTCAGTTCGCTCCAAATCAGGTTTTCGGTGAAATCGGGGGCGGGGGCAATGCCCACGAGGCCGACGATTCGCTGGGGTCTGGCCAGGGCGGTCAGCAGCATGATCCAGCCCCCCATGCTGGACCCCACCAGCACCTGCGGCCCCTCGGTCAGCCGGTCTAGGACCTGGATGGCGTCGTCGGCCCAATCGCCGATGCAGCCATCCTTGAAGGCCTGGGAAGAGGCGCCGTGCCCCCGGTAATCGAAACGCAGATAGGCCTGGCCCCTGGCCTTGCACAGGTCTTCCAGGGCCAGGGCCTTGCTTCCGGTCATGTCGGACATAAATCCGGTCATGAAAACGACGCCTGGCCCCTTGCCTGAAAGGCGGCGGTAGGCGATTGTGGCCCCGTCTTGGCGTGTTAATATCGAAGGTCTGTCATCGGGTTCGTTCATGGTCATGCAGTCTAGCAATTCCCCCCCCATCCGCCAACCGGTCGTTCTGCAGGTGCTGCCTGCCTTGGTTACCGGAGGCGTCGAGCGCGGCGCCACCGACATCGGCATCGCCCTGGCCGAGGCGGGATGGGGCAGTTGCGTCGTCTCGTCGGGCGGGCCGATGGTGCGCGAGCTGGAGCGCGTGGGCGCTTCGCATGTGGTGATGCCGGTGCAATCGAAGAACCCGCTGGTGATGCGCAAGAACGCCGAACAGTTGGCTGCCCTTGCCCGCGAGATCAAGGCGGACATCATTCATGCAAGATCCAGAGCGCCCGCCTGGTCCGCCGAGGCCGCCGCCAAAATGGCCGGATGCCATTTCGTCACCACCTTTCACGGCACCTACAATATGGGGCCGATGGCGATGAAGCGTCATTACAACGCCGTCATGGCCAGGGGCGAGCGGGTGATCGCCATTTCGCAATTCATCGCCAGCCATATCCACCAGTATTACGGCGTGGGCTGGGAGCGCGTGCGCGTCGTCCACCGGGGAATCGATCTGGACATCTTTGATCCGCAGCATGTCTCGCCCGAGCGCATCATCCAATTATCGACCGCTTGGCGACTGCCCGACGGCGTTCCCGTCGTCATGCTGCCTGGGCGTCTGACGCGCTGGAAGGGCCAGCCGGTGCTGATCGAGGCGATGGCGCGCATGCGAGACGAATTGGGGTGGGAGAATATGCGCTGCCTTCTGGTTGGTTCGGATCAGGGGCGGACGGATTACCGCGACGAGTTGGTGGCGCAATCGCGTCGCCTGGGGCTGGACGACGTGGTGCACATTATCGACGACTGCCGCGACCTGCCCGCCGCTTATATGCTGGCCGATGTGGTGGTTTCGGCCTCCACCGATCCCGAAGCCTTCGGGCGCGTGATCGTGGAAGCCCAAGCCATGGGTCGGCCCGTGGTGGCGTCCGACCATGGCGGGGCCAGGGAAACCGTGATCGCGAATGAAACCGGCTGGCTGGTGCCGCCCGGCGATCCGATGGCTCTGGCCCAATCGATCAGCGACGTCCTTGAAATCGACGTCGATTTGCGCCGCAGGCGGGCCGATCAGGCGATCGCGCACGCCAAGGCCAATTTCTCGAAAAAGCGCATGTGCGAGGCCACGCTCGACGTCTACCGCGAGGTCCTGGGTATCGAAGGGAAGAAATAGGCATGGCGCGGATTCTGGTCATCAAGCTCTCGGCGCTGGGCGATATTGTCCAGGCGCTGGGACCGATGGCCGCCATCCGCCGCCATCACAAGGACGATCACATCGTTCTGCTCACAACCTCGCTTTACGCTGATTTTCTGCAACAAAGCCCCTATGCCGACGAAGTTTGGATCGATGACCGTCCGCGCCTGAAGAATCCGCTGGGCGTTTTCAGCCTAGCCAAGCGCTTGCGTCAGGGAAAGTTCACGCGCGTCTACGATCTGCAAACATCCAGGCGCAGTTCCCGCTACTTCCACCTGATGCGTCCCTGGCCGCCGGAATGGTCGGGAATCGCCTGGGGCTGTTCGCATCCGCATGCCAATCCCAAGCGCGATTTCATGCACACGTTGGACCGACAGGCCGAGCAATTGGCCGTGGCGGGCATCGACGACACGCCCGCGCCTGATTTGTCCTGGGTCAAGGCCGACATCGAACGTTTTAAATTGCCCCAGCGTTTTGGGCTTCTGGTGCCCGGCGGCGCCCCCCATCGACCAGCCAAGCGCTGGCCGGGAGCGCGTTTTGGTGAGATGGCCAGGCGTTGGCTCGCCCAGGGCATAACGCCTGTTCTGCTGGGCACGAGGCAGGATCAGGAGGCGTTGGATGTGGTGCGCACCATCTGTCCTCAGGCGGTGGATCTTTCGGGCCAGACTAGCTTTGCCGATATCGCCGTCTTGGGGCGCTGCGCCTCCATCGCGCTTGGCAACGACACCGGACCAATGCATCTGATCGTCGCCGCTGGCGCGCCGTCCGCCGTCTTGTTTTCCAGCGAATCGGATCCAGCACTTTGTGCTCCGCGCGGTCCCAAGGCGGCTGTCTTGAAGGCGCAGGACTTAGCCTATCTGGACATTTCCGAGGTGCAGCGGGGGCTGCAAAAAGTCTGCGGCGGTTGCTTCGGGTCGATCAAACCCGACTGAATTGGTTATTTTCCTGCCGACCCGCAAGGGTCGTTGTCATCAAAACCTAAATTCTTTAGGGTCGTGATAGAATTGCTCGTTCCAATGTAGGAGACAGAAGGCATGAGCGGCGAGTCTGAGGTCGATGGCGGCAACAACGGAAATGTGAAGCGTTCGTTCGCTCAGCATATCTTTGCGCCGATCAAAATCACCTGGGACCAGTTCGTCGATCTGGTCATTCCGTTCTATCATTCGCAGCATATCCGACGCCATGCGGCCTCGGTGACCATTTCGCGCGTGCAATTGATGTCGGCGATCTTCGGCATTCTGGTGCCGATGCTGTCGATCATCGACTGGTTCGTTTTTCCCTGGCCGCAATGGGCAATGATGACGGCGCTGCGCGTCGCCTCGGGGGCGATCTTCTTCTTGCTAGCTTGGCCGTGGGAGACCGAGAAAACCCGCTTCCAGGCCGACGCCATGCTGATGGCCATGCTCTTGGTGCCGCCGGTCTTTTACCTGCTTTCCATTCGCATTGTCGAACCGCTGCAATTGACCGAGTTCGGCCAACTGGTTGCCAAACTATATTCGCTGATGCCCAATATCGTGTTGGCGGGGCTGGCCATGTTCCCGCTGACCGCCTTTGAGGTCGTGATTTTCGCGGCCCCCGCCTTCATCTTTGCCGTCGTCGGCCTGTTCATGGAAGGGCAGGTCCTGTCCTTGCAGGTGCATGGGCCGGCGCTTTGGTTGATGGTTCTGGTGATGGGCGTCGCCATGTTCTCGGGCATGAGCCAGTTGCATTACATGTCGGCCCTGGTCAACAAGGCGATGATCGATCCGCTGACCCAGGCCTATACGCGCCGTTCCGGCAATGAGACCATCGAGCTTTTGTTCCGCCTGTCGGCGCTTCAGAACACGCCGCTTAGCGTCGCTTTCTTCGACCTGGACAAGTTCAAGTCGATCAACGACACCTACGGCCACGAAGAGGGTGACAAGGCCCTGCGCACCCTGTCGGACAAGCTGAAAGCCGGTCTTCGCAAGGGCGACGTGCTGGTGCGTTGGGGCGGCGAGGAGTTTATCGCCATTTTGAACAATACCGATGCGCCGGGCGCTCGCGTGGTCATCGAACGTTTGCGAGAAGCTGGTTTCGGCCTGCGTCCAGATGGCGCTCCTCTTACCGCCTCGATCGGGTTGGCCGAGCGGATCGAGGATCAGATGCCCGATTGGGCGCATCTGGTCGAAAAGGCCGATTCCCGCATGTATCAGGCCAAGAAATCGGGGCGCGACCGGGCTATTTTCCCGGGCGACGTGGTCTTGGCCTTCAGTCAGGCTCCAGCATAGAAAATTCCGTTTCGTCCGGCGGCCCTGGCGCAAATAGAAAGACCGGGCGGCGCTCGGCATCGATTCCGGGCAAAGCGATCAGCGAACTGCAAACGGTTCCAAATCCGTTCGGCTTGCGGATCAGCAGCGACGCCTCCTCGGCGCCGTTTCCAGGGTCCGTTTGCGTCAGCAGCGCCTTCCAACCGGACCAATCGCCCTTATCGGGTTGCGGCGGCGGCGCGCTTTGGAATTTGGGCAGAAAGGCCCGGACGCGCGGGCTTTGGAAATCGTCCAAATCCTGTGCCGTCAGCATGTGGACGCCTTCGGGCACCGGGAAGACATCGACGCTTGCGCCGTCGTTTCTCAGCCAGAAGGCGTCCTGAAAATCGGCGATCAGCAGATTGAAGGGACGATAGGCCTGGGGGTTGAGATCGGCCATCGCCTTGGCGGCTTCCTTGGCCTCGGCGTGATCCAGGGCTTCCAGGACCAATTCCCCTCGCGAGCGTTTGCCGGGTTCCGGTCCCAGCGTGCCCACGCGGTTCAAAATTCCGGCCACCACGCCGTAATCGTTAAGGCCCAGCCAACTGCCGCCCGCCAATTCGTCGAGTCCCGCCCGAATGTCGGGCCGGTCCGGCCAATGCCTTGCGGGCGGTTTCCAGGGGCGGCCTGCCATTTCGTCGCGGTTGGCGGCCAGGATCAAGGGCCACGAGGCGCCGGGCTGGCGCAGGATTATCACTGTGCACATGGCGAGACTATACCCCATTCGATCCAGTTGGGGTATAAGCGTTGCCGACCGCTGACAGGTGACGCATGAAGGAAGATAAAAAGAAAGATGGAAAGAAAGTCCTTGAGGAGCGCAACCGCGCCTTCGAGGCTAAGTATCAACAAGACGAGGAAATCCGCTTCAAGGCGCGCATCCGCGCCAATAAGCTGACGGGACAGTGGATGGCGGGCCTTCTGGGGCTTTCGGGCGAGCAGGCCGACGACTATGTCAAGGCGATGATTGACCTGGGTTTCTCGGATGCGCCTGGCGACAAATTGTTCGCCAAGGTGGCGGGCGATCTCGAACGGCACGGCAAGCCGATGGAAGACCATAAATTGAAAACGGAAATCCTCAGGCTGTCCTTGGTGGCCGAGGAGCAGATCATGACCGAGATTCTGGGAGACAACGCATGACCCTTTGCGCCTGCATGTCCGGACGCGAGACCGATTCCTGTTGCGGCCCCGTATTGGCGGGCGAACCGGCCAAAACTGCCGAAGCCCTGATGCGCGCCCGTTTCTGCGCCTTCACCAGCGGCAATATGGATTTCCTGGATCGCACCTTGGCCCCGGAATCCAAGGACGATTACGACCGCGAGGAATTGAAGGAAACTATCGAGAACGCCAAGCCGCAGGGGCTTGAGGTGCGCAAGCTGGAAGGTGGCCAGGAAGGCGACAGCGAAGGCATGGTCGAATTCGTGGCCCGTCTGAAGGTGCATGGCGAGCCGATGGCCCATCACGAGCGGGCCTTCTTTCGCCGCGAGAACGGCATCTGGCTTTACGTGGACGGCGAAGTGAATCCCAAGGGACAGCCGCGCCACGTCGAGAAGGTGGGGCGCAACGATCCTTGCTCGTGCGGGTCGGGCAAAAAGTACAAGAAGTGCTGCGGGGCGTAATTCATGGAGCGGCGCTTTGCCTGCACGGTCTGCGGCAAATGCTGCTACGGCTGGCTGCCGCTTTCGATTTCCGACGCGCTTTCACATGCCCACCGCTTCCCTCTGGCCGTCTTGTGGGGCACGGTGCGCCAGGGCGCAAAGGCCTTTGACCTCACTGAAGAACTGGGAATTCGTCTGGACAAGAAAACGGCGCTGCGCATAACGCCGATCGCTTACCTGCCGCCCTCGTTTCAATGCCCCGCGCTGGGCGAAGACATGCGCTGCACAATTCATGAGGAAAAACCCGTGCGTTGCCGCACCATGCCCTTCTCGGCCGACCGGGAAATGAGCGATCAGGCCGATTTGCTGATTCCACGTTCCGGCTGGCTGTGCAATACGAAGTCGGACGCGCCGGTCGTTTACCGGGACGGCAAAATCCTGGATGCGACCGACTTCATCCGTGAACGCCATGTCTTGCAAGACCAAGCAGTGACAATCCAAAGTTACGCCGCGTTCCTGCTTAAAGGCGCTCCATCCTTGAAAGCGGAATTGGGCAGGCAGGCCAAGCGGCCGGCGGGCGGGCAAATCGTGCTGAAAATACTGCCATTGCTACGCAAGGTGGCCGATTTCGATCTTGCCGATTTTGCCGCGCGACAAGCCCCTGTTTTGCGAGATTCTCTGAACCGTTTGCCCGAGGCGCCTGAGTTCAATGAATACCGGAGGAACTATGTCGATGGGCTGGAAGAATTGGATCGCTTGCAGATAAGCGCGAAGGGGACGATATGACGCTTTGTCTTTGCCATTCCGGCCTTGAATTCGATGCCTGCTGCGGTCGCATCTTGAGCGGCGCACAGGCGGCGACGCCCGAGGCCTTGATGCGCGCGCGCGTCTCGGCTTTCATCGGCGGAGATATGGAATTTCTGGAACGCACGCTGGCCCCGGAATCGAAGGCGGATTTTGACCGCCATGCGATCGAAGCGTCGATGAAGGGCGTCGAGGGACTGGGCTTCGAAGTGCGGGGCCAAGAAGGCGGCGGCGAAGCCGACCAGGAAGGCCGGTTGGAATATGTCGCTCGCTTCAAGGCGAATGGCCAGCCGCTGGCCCATCACGAGCGGGCTTTCTTTCGCCGCGAGAACGGCAACTGGCTTTACGTGGACGGCGAGGTGAATCCCAAGGCGCCGCCGCGCCACGTCGAGAAGGTGGGACGCAACGATCCTTGCTCTTGCGGCTCGGGCAAAAAATACAAAAAGTGCTGCGGGGCGTAGAGGAGCGGCTAGAATAGCTTGCCCTGGTTTGCGCGTTTTGGCTTAGGGCGCTATTGCTCGGTCGGCAAACCGTTTTGCACTTTTCGTCAAGGCGGTAAAGGTGCCGGGGACAAGATTGATTGTATCAACTAACGCATCGTTGATCGCCTGTATCAGCGCCAAATCATGGGCCTCGGAAAGCTGGAAAGTATTTTTCCTGCAAGCATTGGCGAAGCTGTGTCGAATGTCTTGAAGGCTTGTAAGATATCCGTCGCGACGCGCGATGGCCTCTTGATCATGACCGCTAACGTCGTTCCACTGCTTGTAGGTTGTTTCGTATTCCCTGAGAATTTCGTGAATGGCTTTTCCCCAGAAAGACCCCTTCGGCTGTGCAGACGCTGCGCTCACAAGGGCGCTAAGAAGCACCTTTACCTTGGAGCAGATATCTTCGCTAAAACCATTTCTTTCGAGACGCTTGAGGTCGAGTTGCAAGTTGACCAGAATGTCCGACCTGAAAAAATTGATTGCATAGCCGGTCGTTCCACGTTGCAGGCCATTTTTAGGCTTCGACGTCATAGCGGTCTCCGTGATTTAGCGCACAAGCATAAGTCGCAGATATAGCGATACCACCCCAATAAATAGCGTTCTCGCAAAGCATGTGTCAATATTCAAAATCAAGCATAGATAGAAAATTAGGCAACATATTGACCTATAAGACAATTCGTATCATGTGGATGTTCTCGGTGTGGGTGGTCAGTTTGTGGGCGTCATGGACGCTAAAATCGTCGCGTCTTGATGGTTGCCCAGCAAGAAAAGGCGCTTCGGGCGCAAGTGTTGAATTTTCTTCAGCGCTGCTTGATAGTTCCTTCGTAAAGCTCTGCCAGCGGCCCTAAGCCGAAGTGTTCAGTGAGCTGATGGAACTTCTCAGCGGCCTTGTCCCATGCCTCTTCGTCCCATGCCGTCAGACCTCGCCGTTCGGCGCTGTTGTTGCCGATGTCTTGGGCGATAGCGCGGGCGATCTTGATGGTCATGGTCGCCAAGTCAGCTTCTCCCGAACACCCGCTTGAAGATGGTGTCGACATGTTTGGTGTGATAGCCAAGATCGAACAGGTCATCCAATTGCTTGCCCGGCAGTTTGGCTGAGACCTCGCCGTCGCCCTTCAGGAAGGTCAGGAAATCGCCTTCGCCCGCCCAAACGCGCATGGCGTTTCGCTGCACGGCGACATAGGCGTTCTCGCGGCTCATGCCGGCCTGGGTCAGCGCCAGCAATACGCGCTGCGAAAAGACCAAGCCGCCCAACTGATTCAAATTGCGCTCGACGGCGTCGGGATAGACGACCAGCTTTTCGATGACGCCCGCCAGACGCGCCAGGGCGAAATCCAGCGTCACCGTGGCGTCGGGGCCGATCATGCGCTCGACCGAGGAATGCGAAATGTCGCGCTCGTGCCACAGCGCCACATTCTCCATGGCGGGCAACGCCATGCCGCGCACCAGGCGCGCCAGACCGGTCAGATTCTCGGTCAGCACCGGATTGCGCTTGTGCGGCATGGCCGAACTGCCCTTCTGGCCGGGCGAGAAATACTCTTCCGCCTCGCGCACTTCGGTGCGTTGCAGATGGCGGATTTCCGTGGCCACCCGTTCCACCGACGAGGCGATGACGCCCAATGTGGCGAAGAATTGGGCGTGGCGGTCCCTGGGAATCACCTGGGTCGAGATCGGCTCGGGTTCCAGGCCCAGCTTGGCGGCCACATATTCTTCGACATAAGGGTCGATATTGGCGAAGGTGCCCACGGCCCCGGAAATGGCGCAGGTGGCGATATCCTTTCTGGCAGCCTGCAGGCGCTCGCTGTTGCGCTGGAATTCGGCGTGGAAGCTGGCGAATTTCAGGCCGATGGTGACCGGCTCGGCATGGATGCCGTGGCTGCGCCCCATGCAGACCAAATCCTTATATTCGAAAGCGCGCTTTTCCAGCGCCGCCAGCAAACGCCCGATATCGGCCAGCAAGATATCGGCGGCCTGGGCCAGTTGCACGGCCAGGCACGTGTCCAGCACGTCGGAGCTGGTCATGCCCTGATGCATGAATCTGGCTTCCTCGCCGACATTTTCGGCCACGTTGGTCAGAAAGGCGATGACGTCATGCTTGGTCTGAAGCTCGATCTCGTCGATGCGCTCGGGGTCGAACTTGCCCTTTTCCCAAATCGCCTGGGCGGCCGCCTTGGGCACGGTTCCCAGTTCCGCCAAGGCGTCGCAGGCATGGGCCTCGATTTCGAACCAGATGCGAAATTTGTTTTCGGGCGACCAAATGGCCGACATTTCAGGGCGCGAGTAGCGAGGAATCATGACAACCTGCCTTGTGTTGATTCAAGGCACTCCTTATAGGCGTTCGGGCCAAGGATGAAAAGGCGCGGCGTTCACAAAATTTATGGTTGTTCAGTTTAACTGGGCCTGACCATAATTGGCCGGGGGTAGAGCGAGGAGGCCGGACTGAGCGAATCCAAATTGAAGATCGTCACCCTCTTCGAGGGTTTGGACGATTCGGAACTATCCGAGATCGAAAGCCATTGCCACTGGCATCAGCTGGGGTCGGGCAACGTCGTCTTCGACAAGGAGAGCGATACGCTTGAAGTCTATTTTCTGATCGAAGGGTCGGTGCGCGTTCTTTCCTATTCCCCCTACGCGCGCGAAAAGCGCGAGGTGACGTTGGCCAATTTCGTGGCCGGAGAATATTTCGGGGAACTGGCGGCGCTTGACGGCAAGCCGCGCTCGGCCAAGGTGGTAACTAGCGAGACCAGCCTGTTGGCGTCGCTGGATGGGCCGTCCTTTCGTGACATCATGATGCGTTTTCCCCAACTGGCCTTGCGCGTCACGCTTCGCTTGGCCGACATCATCCGCCGCCTGGATTCCAGGGTGACAGAGCTTTCGACCCTGTCCGAACAAGAGCGCGTCTATACCGAACTTTTGCATCTGGCCAAGCCCGACAGCAAGAAAGCCGGTCAGTATATGATCGCCGAAATGCCCAAGCATAAGGATCTGGCCAGTTGGACCGGGGTCTCCCAAGAATCGGTGGCGCAGGTTCTGGGCGAATTGGCGCGTGACGGCATTCTGGAACGGCGCCATCTGGGCATGCTGGTTCGCGACTATGACCGGCTGCGCCTGATGGCCAGGGCGCGATAATTGCGCAAAATACGCATCTATCCTGATATTCCAAGGGCTTGGCGTTATCTGTCGAAAACGCATTGAAATTGCAGCGAATTTGTAGCATTTCCGCGACATCCCCTAAAAATCGCGTGAATCCAAGCCCTTCCGAAAAATTCAATGAAATCATTGCCCAAGAAGGAAAAATACGGTTGCGCCAGGATGCGTTTCAGGTATGCTTGCAGTGGAGGACTTGACAGCGCCGCAGACGGTTCATGAGCGCCCGAAAGCCCAAAGGACTGATGCAAAACTGCCTTAGGACGGCGGCTTCGCATCGGGCCCAAAGGCCCTAGGACCCAGTTGGCGGTGGGACAGGATCAACGAAGGAGACATACAAATGCTCAATACCTATCTCGGCCTTAAGAACCGTTTCAGCCGTTTCATCAGCGAAGACAAGGGCGCCACGGCCATTGAATACGGTCTGATCGCGGCCGGCATCGCTGTGGTCATCATCGCCATCGTCTTCTCGATCGGTACCGAACTGCAGAACATGTTCACCGACGTGCAGACCAACTTGCAGGCCCGCCCGCAGTAATCGGGACAGGCGCCTTGCGCGCCACGGGAAGTTTTTCTGGGAAGCGCTCTGTGGGAAACCACAGGGCGCTTTCTCTTTGCGGGGATTTTGGGCGATGCCGTCCGCTCTGCTTCTGATTCCCCTGTTGGCGTCGATGGTCGCCGCCGGAACCGATCTGGCGCGCTTTCGCATTCCAAACGCCTTAACGCTAGGCTTGGCTGTGGCCTTTCTGCCTGCCGCTTGGCTGGCGGGGCTGGATATGGACGCCATGATCCGCCATCTGGGCGCCGGGGCGGCCATGTTCGCGTTGGGCATTGCCTTCTTTTCCTTTCGCTTTTGGGGCGGTGGCGACGCCAAGCTGTTCGGAGCGCTTAGCCTGTGGCTGGGCTGGCAGCCCTTGATGATTTTTATCGTCGCCATGGTGTTGACGGGCGGCGTTCTGGCCTTGCTTCTTCTTGGATTGCGCCGATTGCCCTGGCCCGAGACTTGGCGCAAGAACAAGATGCTGCGCCGCCATCTGGCGGCAAGCAGCGCCGTGCCCTATGGGGTGGCGATGGCCTTGGGCATGGTCTGGGTGCTGGTCCATGCTTGAGGCGTTGCGCTCAGGCGCTTGGCTCAATCCGCGCCGCCGCAAGGCTTGGTGCCTGATCGCCCTGGCCGGTTTCGTCATCGCCTTGTTTTTGCTGGCGGCGACGTCGAACGATGGACAAGATTTCCGGGGCCGTCCGTTGGGTAGCGATTTTCTGAATGTCTGGGCAGCCGGGCGACTGGCGCTGGAGGGCGCGCCCGAAGCGGCCTGGAATTACGCCCGCCACGCCGAAGTGGAACTGGCGCTTTTTCCGTCGCTTCCCGCCTATTACGGCTGGCATTATCCGCCGCCCTTTTTGCTGCTGGCGGCTATCTTGGCCCTGTTGCCCTATCTGGCGGCCTTGGCGCTTTGGCAATTGGCCAGTTTCGCGGCCCTTTACTGGGCGGCCAAGGGCCTGTCCTTCAACCGGCTGGCCGCCTGGGCCTTTCCGGGCTTGTTCGTCAACGTCACCCACGGCCATAACGGATTTTTGTCATGCGCCTTGATGCTGGGCGGCCTTCGTCTTTTGGATCAACGTCCCTGGCTGGCTGGGGCGCTGCTGGGCGGTTTGTCCTTCAAGCCGCAATTGGGCGTGCTGATTCCCGTCGCCCTGGCGGCTGGCGGCTCTTGGCGGGCGGTGGGCGGGGCTAGCCTGTCGGTCGCTGGTCTGGCTGGCGTCTCCTGGCTGATTCTGGGCACGCCGTCTTGGCTGTCCTTCATCGACAGCGTCGCCTTGACGCGTCACGCCGTTCTCGAGGCGGGCGCCATCGGTTTTGGCAAGATGCAGAATGTCTTTGCCGCCGCCAGATTGCTGGGGGCGGATGTGCAGGCGGCCTGGATCGCGCAAGGCCTGTCAGCGCTGCTGGCGGCCTGGGCGGTGGGCGTTTTGTGGCGAAGACAAGGCCTGTCCTTGGCCGACAAGGCGCTGTCTTTGATGCTGGGCACCATCCTGGCCGCACCCTATCTGCTGGATTACGACTTGATGCTGCTGGCGGTTCCCTTGCTGCTGAAAGCCGACGAAGGCCGTTTCAGGCCCTGGGAAATCAGCTTCTTCGCCCTGCTATGGGTGCTTCCCCTGCTGGCTAGGCCGTTGGGATTGTGGCTGTATCTGCCTCTGACCCCGCTGGCCGCTTTGCTGGGGCTTTGGTTCTTGCTATCAAGGCGAAATCCTGTATAGTCCCGCGCCTTGACCAGCCGGTATGGTTCCGGTTGGTCCTCCTTGTCGGCAGGGTGCCGGCTATGCCTGGATGATCCGGGCTGAGATAAGCCAGAAGGAGAGTACACAATGTCGTTCTACGAGAACGTCTTTATCGCGAGGCAGGATATCGCCGCCGCGCAGGTGGAAGCCCTGGCCGAACAGTTTGGAAACGTGGTCGTTTCCCTGGGCGGCACGGTTTCCAAGAAGGAATATTGGGGGCTGAAAAGCTTTTCCTTCAAGATCAAGAAGAATCGCAAGGGTCATTACGTGCTCATGAACATCGAGGCCAACGGCGACGTGGTCAAGGAGATGGAGCGCCAGATGGGCCTGAATGAAGATATCGTGCGCTACCTTACGGTGCGCGTCGAGGAACTCGAAGATGGACCTTCGGCCATGATGCGTTCGCGCGATCGCGACGAGCGTCCGCGCCGCGGTGGTCGCAGCTTCGATGGCCAGGGAGACGAAGCATGATGGAAGAAAAAGAAGCCGGCCGTGGCGCCGGTGGAGCCGGTGGGGCAACGCGCCGCCCGTTCTTCCGCCGCCGCAAGACCTGCCCGTTCACGGGTCCCAACGCGCCGAAGATCGACTACAAGGACATCAAGCTCCTGTCGCGCTACATTTCGGAACGCGGCAAGATCGTGCCTTCGCGCATCACCGCCGTGTCGGCCAAGAAGCAGCGCGAGCTGTCGCAGGCCATCAAGCGCGCCCGTTATCTGGGCCTGTTGCCCTATCTTGTGAAGTAGGAGGACCAACTCATGGAAGTCATCCTGCTCGAACGCGTGGAAAAGCTCGGCCATATGGGCGAGGTCGTGAAGGTCAAGACGGGCTTTGCCCGCAACTTCCTTCTGCCCCGCAAGAAGGCCCTGCGCGCCACCAAGGAAAACCTGGCTTATTTCGAAAGCCAGCGCGTCCAGCTTGAGGCCAACAACCTGAAGCGCAAGGAAGAGGCCCAGTTCGTGGCCGCCAAGATGGATGGGCTTGCCCTCCTCATGGTGCGTCAGGCTGGCGAAGCCGGTCATCTGTACGGCTCGGTCTCGGCGCGTGACATCGCGGACGCCATTGAAGCTCAGGGCTTCAAGGTCGAGCGCAGTCAGATCAATCTCGACCAGCCTTTGAAGGTGCTGGGCAAGACGATGGTGAAGGTCAGCCTGCATCCGGAAGTGTCGGTGCAGGTCGGCGTGACCATCGCCCGCTCGCAAGAAGAGGCTGAACGCGAAGCCAAGGCAGCTACGTCCGCCGTCAAGATGGCCGAGGAATATCTGCAGGCCAGCGATGCCCCGGAAGAAATCGAAGAGGCTGAAGAAGAAATCTAAGCCTTTCTTTCCGGCGCTGATAAAGAAATCAAAAGGCGGTTGGGGCAACCCAGCCGCCTTTTTTGCTTTTGTCTTTTCGACGTTGGAAATGGAGCTTTTCGGATGTCTCAATCCGTCATGGCCGGGCTTGACCCGGCCATCCACGATATTCTTGCAACAACGTCAGAAGACAAGACGTGGATGCCCGGCACAAGGCCGGGCATGACGATGTGATGTTTGCAGATCATTTTGAAACGTAGAAGCGCCTCACTTATCCCAGCGGGCTTTCGGCGAACTGGGCTTGGATGTCCTTGATTTCGTTCATCCCTGCCTCCAGGGCATTAATGCAGTCGTGATCGAAACGCGATCCCTTGGCGCCATGCAGGAATTCGAAGGCGGCCTCAGAGGTCCAGGCATGTTTGTAGGGCCTGGCGCTGGTCAGCGCGTCGAAGACGTCGGCAACCGATATGATCCTGGCCTCGATGGGAATGTCGTCGCCCTTCAATCCCTTGGGATATCCTGAACCGTCAATGGCTTCATGGTGGAAGGCCACGATGTTGCGCAGGATCTGAAGGTGCGACAGGTTGTCCAGATTGAAGTCGCGGCGCATGGCGTCGATGATGGTGATGCCCTTGTCCACATGCTCGCGCATGATGGCGAATTCGCTTTCGGTCAGGCGGCCGGGCTTCAGCAGGATGGCGTCGGGAATGCCAACCTTGCCGATATCGTGCAAGGGGGCGAATTGATAGATGTATTCGATGAATTCATCGTCGAAGCCGTATTTGGGGGCCAAGTTCATCGCCGTCAGACGGGAATAGCGGGCCATGCGGTCGAGATGTCCGCCGGTTTCGTCGTCCCTAAGATGGGTGATCTCGCGGGCCGTCTTTACCGCAGCATGGAGCATGCGGATGGACTGCATTTCGTTAATGGCGAAAAGGGCGATGGTTCGGGCGTAGGGAAGCAATTGGTGAACCACGACCTGACTGAAACAACCGGGCGTGTCGGAATTGAAAAAAAGAAAGCCAAAGAGGTTTCCGTGATCGAAGATCGGAACGGTCAGGCTGGAGCGAAAACCGTGTTTGATCAGGCGCGTGCTGTGTACGGTGGGCGATGCCTTGAAAACCTCTAGATCATCGACCACGCGTGGACGTTTTTGGCGCGCCACTTCGACCAGCGAAGGGATGTCGTCCAGACTGGCCGTGTAATGGTCGAGTGGGCTTTCCTTAAGGCCTGAACGGATAAAGGTTTTCAAGCGGTGGGTTTTCGCGTCGTACAGGGCGATGGCGATGCGCGTGACGTCGGCAAGGCCAAGTCCGTGGCGGATTTCATCATGGATGCCGATCAGCCGCTGGACCGGGCTTTGCACGTCATCCATCTCGAACGGGTCGCTGAGAAATCGGGCTTTTCCGTTTTCAATATTTCCTGTCAATCCGCCATTGTCCGCCACGATCTTCCACCCCAGATAATTTAAACCAGAGTAATGTGAGAAATAGGCGGGCGGCAAGCCTGTCGTTGCGCTTTGGTAATATCCCCGTGTTCCTCGTTAGGAACAAGTCGATGACAGTTACGCCGCAACACACAGTTTGATAGTGTGCCGCGCATGCCGACACTCGATGCCAATAATGTCCGCCCGCTCAATCCCGCCGGAGAGGACAAGCCGTTGCGCTTTCGCGCCCCGCCCGCCAATCCCGAGGCGGAGCAGTCTTTGCTGGGGGCCATTCTAACCAACAACAAGGCCTATGAGCGGGTTTCCGAATTTCTGGAAGCCAAGCATTTTTCCGATCCGGTCCATGCGCGGATATATGAATCGATCGCCAAGCTGCTGGAGCGCGGCCAATTGGCCAGCCCGGTCACGCTGAAATCCTATCTGGAATCCGACGGCTTGCTGAGCGAAGTGGGCGGGCCGCAATATTTGGCCGCCTTGGCCCGCAGCGCCGTCACCATCATCAACGCCCATGATTACGGCAAGCTGATTTACGACCTGTATCTGCGCCGTCAGTTGATTGGCCTGGGCGAGGATATGGTGAACGAGGCCTTCGCTCCCGATCTTGACGTGTCGGCATCCGATCAGATCGAGCAGGCCGAACAGAATTTGTTCGAACTGGCCTCGTCGGGCAGTTCCGAGGGGGGATTCCAGGACTTCAACCGCGCCATGACGGAAGCCATCCGTCAGGCCGAGGCGGCCAACCAGCGCGAAGGCAAGCTGTCGGGCGTGCCCACCGGATTGGTCGATATGGATCAAAAGCTGGGCGGCCTGCATTCCTCGGATTTGATCATCCTGGCCGGGCGACCCAGCATGGGCAAGACGGCGCTGGCCACCAACATCTCGTTCAACGCGGCCAAGGCTTACCGGGAAGTGGTGGACGAATTCGGGAAGAAAAAGGTGGCCGATGGCGCCGTGGTTGCCTTCTTCTCGCTGGAAATGAGCGCCGAGCAGTTGGCGACGCGCATTTTGTCCGAACAGACGGGCATTCCCTCGCACAAGATCCGCCAGGGCGAATTGTCGGGCGACGATTTCACCGCCCTGGTGGCGGCCAGCCAGGAATTGCAACGGCTTAAGCTGTATATCGACGACACCCCGGCCCTGACCGTTTCGGCGGTGCGCACCCGGGCCAGACGTTTGGCCCGCACGCATGGGCTGGGCATGATCGTTATTGATTACTTGCAATTGCTGCGCGCCTCGGCCGGCTCGAAACAGGAAAACCGGGTGCAGGAAATCAGCGACATCACCAGGAATCTGAAGGCGCTGGCAAAGGAACTGAATGTGCCGGTGCTAGCGCTCTCGCAGTTGTCGCGCGCCGTCGAGCAGCGAGAAGACAAGCGCCCGCAATTGGCCGATCTTCGTGAATCGGGATCGATCGAGCAGGACGCCGACGTGGTGATGTTTGTCTTTCGCGAACAATATTATCTGGAGCGCGCCGAGCCGACGCGCCGCCCCGATGAGTCCGAGGACAAGTTCAACGACCGTCACGACCGCTATGTGAAGCGCATGGAAGAGGTGTGGAACACCGCCGAAGCCATCATCGCCAAGCAACGCCACGGCCCGATCGGCACGGTGCGCCTGTTCTTCGACGGCAACACCACCAAATTCAGCGACTTGGCCCAGTCTGACCACGTGCCCGAGCATCATGAATAGCCAAGCGGCGGCGGGTGGCGTTCTGACCATCGATCTTGGGGCGCTGGCGGACAACTGGCGGAACTTGAAGGCGCGCCTGAAGCCGGGCGCGGAACTGGCCAGCGTGGTCAAGGCCGATGGCTACGGGCTGGGGTCCGAACAAGTCGCGGCGGCCTTGGCCAAGGCGGGGTGTTCGTCCTTTTTCGTGGCGCGCCTGGACGAGGGAATCCGCCTGCGCAAGGCGCTGTGCAAGGGCGAGCGCATTTTCGTCCTTGATGGCGTGCTGGGGGGCACGGCGTCGGAATTTTTCCATCACGACCTGATCCCGGTTCTGAACGAGCCTGGGCAGATCAAGGAATGGACCGCCAAGGCGGATGGCAAAGCCAAGGCCGCCTTGCATGTCGATACGGGCATGAATCGGCTGGGGCTTTCCCTGGCCGAGTTCGAGGCGCTGGCCCCCGCTCTTGATGGGGCGGGCTTGTGCTTGCTGATGAGCCATCTGGCTTGCGCCGAGGAACGTGAAAACCCCAAAAATGCCCAGCAGTTGGAACGCTTTAACCAGATGCGCCGCCTGTTGCCCCCTCTGCCCGCGTCGCTGTCCAATTCATCGGGCGTTTTTCTGGGGGCTGACTATCATTTCGATCTGGTGCGGGCGGGTGTGGCGCTCTATGGCGTCAATCCCACCCCGGGCCAGCCCAACCCCATGGCGCAAGTGGTTCAATTGCAAGGAAAAATTGTCCAGGTTCGCGACGTTGACTTGCCGGAAACCGTTGGCTATGGTGCCACCCACAAGGTTGCTGGAAGGGTCCGGATTGCGACCGTTGCCGTGGGCTATGCCGATGGTTGGCCGCGTTCATTGTCTAACCGGGGGTTCGGGGTTCTGAACGGGGTTCGTGTGCCATTGGTGGGCCGCGTGTCGATGGATCTAATCACCTTCGACGTGACGGGGGTTCCGGAAGGGACCGTTCATCCCGGCGCTTTCGTCACCTTGCTGGGCGAAGGCGCTTTGGTTGACGAGGCGGCGGATGCCGCGGGAACAATCGGCTATGAGATTCTGACCAATCTCGGGCCGCGTTATTTCAGGCGGTTTGTGGGCGGATAGGATCATCGGGTGCTGGATTTTGTAACCACCGTCGGACGCGTGATTTTGGCCTTCCTGATGGCGACGGGGCGGCTGGCCCTGTTTACCGTGAACGCGCTGTTCCATCTGTTTACCCCGCCATTCTATCCGCGCCTCATCGCCAAGCAGATGATCGACATCGGCTATTACTCGCTGCCGGTCGTGGGTCTGACCACCATCTTCTCGGGCATGGTGCTGGCTCTGCAAAGCTATACCGGTTTCGCCCGCTTCTCGGCCGAGGGCGCTGTATCGACCGTGGTCGTGCTGTCGATGACCCGCGAATTGGGACCGGTGCTGGCTGGTCTGATGGTGGCGGGGCGCATCGGCGCTTCCATGGCCGCCGAAATCGGCACCATGCGCGTGACCGAGCAGATCGACGCCCTGGTCACGCTATCGACCAATCCCATGAAATATCTGGTGGCGCCGCGCATTCTGGCGGGCCTGACCATGTTGCCGATTCTGGTGCTGGTGGGCGACATCATCGGCGTTTTCGGCGGCTATGTGATCAGCATCTACAAGCTGGGATTCAATCCGGCCACCTATCTGACCAAGACCTACGAATATCTTGAATTCATGGACGTGTTCTCGGGCCTTGTGAAGGCCGCCGTCTTCGGATTCATCATCGCCCTGATGGGCTGCTACAACGGCTACAATTCCAAGGGCGGCGCGCAAGGCGTGGGTGCCGCCACCACCAACGCCGTCGTTTCGGCCAGCATCCTGATCCTGATCTTCAACTACATCATCACCGAACTGTTTTTTGCCAGATGAGCGCATCGCCCGAACCCAAAATCCAGTTGATGGACGTCCACAAGCGTTTCGGCCACAAGGTGGTGCTGGATGGCTTGAACCTGACCGTCGGCAAGGGTGAATCGGTGGTGGTGATCGGCGGCTCGGGAACCGGCAAGTCGGTCATGCTGAAATCGGTGCTGGGCTTGCTGACGCCCGAGAAGGGCAGCATCAAGGTCGATGGCGAGGAAGTGATCGGCCTTGGCCTGTCCGACCGCGAACGGGTGATGAAGAAATTCGGCATGCTTTTTCAGGGCGGCGCCCTGTTCGACAGCTTGAAGGTGTGGGAAAACGTGGCCTTCGGCTTGATCCAGGGCCTTAAGATGGATCGGGCCAAGGCCCGCGACATCGCCTTCGAGAAGCTGGCCCAGGTGGGTTTGACGGCGGAGGTGGGCGAATTGGGACCCGCCGAGCTGTCGGGTGGCATGCAAAAGCGCGTGGGCTTGGCCCGCGCCATTGCCGCCAGTCCGGAAATCATTTTCTTCGACGAGCCGACCACGGGGCTTGATCCCATCATGGCCGACGTCATCAACAATCTGATCGTGAAATGCGTGAAGGAATTGGGCGCTTCGGCGCTGTCGATCACGCACGACATGGCTTCGGCGCGCAAGATCGCGGACCGCATCGCCATGATCTACAAGGGCAAGATCATCTGGGACGGCCCGGTGGCCGATATCGACAAGGCCGAGAACCCCTATGTCGATCAGTTCATTCACGGCCGGGCGGAAGGCCCGATCAAGATGGAAGTGAAGGTCTAATCGCTCGATGGCCAAGGACACCTCCCGCTTCGTCTGCCAGGAATGCGGGGCGATCACTTCGAAATGGGCAGGCAAGTGTGAAACCTGCGGCGCTTGGAATTCCATCCTTGAGGAAAAGGCCGAAGCGGCGGTGCCCAAGGGCATCACCGCCAAGGGCGGCAAGCGCATCGATTTCGTTGACCTTGAAGGCGCCCCCGAAAATTTCGCCAGACGCCTGACTGGCATTCACGAGTTGGACCGCGTGGCGGGCGGCGGGCTGGTTCCCGGCTCGGCCCTGCTGGTGGGCGGCGATCCCGGCATCGGCAAGTCGACCCTGTTGTTGCAGGCGGTGGCGCGCTTGGCCATGGGCGGCGCAACTTGCGCCTATATTTCGGGCGAAGAGGCCGTCGATCAGGTGCGCCTTAGAGCACAGCGTTTGGGGCTGGAAAAGGCCAAGGTGCAATTGGCTTCCGCCACCAGCGTGCGCGACATTCTGGCCAGTCTGGATCAGGCGTCGCCCCCCGACGTGGTGGTCATCGATTCCATCCAGACTGTGTATCTGGATACGCTTGATTCAGCGCCCGGCACGGTGTCGCAGGTTCGTTCTGCGGCGGCCGAACTGATCCGCCTGGCCAAGCGCCGGGGTTTCGTGCTGTTCCTGGTTGGCCATGTCACCAAGGAAGGACAGTTGGCCGGGCCGCGCGTGCTGGAGCATATGGTCGATACCGTGCTTTATTTCGAAGGCGAGCGAGGGCACCCTTATCGCATCTTGCGCGCCGTCAAGAACCGATTCGGCGCCACCGACGAGATCGGCGTTTTTGAAATGACCGATAAGGGTCTGATGGAAGTCGAGAATCCGTCGGCCTTGTTCCTGGCCGAAAGGCGGGGCAACGTGAGCGGCAGTTGCGTGTTCGCGGGCGTCGAGGGAACAAGGCCCATGCTGGTCGAGATTCAGGCCCTGGTGGCGCCTTCCGGTCAGGGCACGCCCAGGCGCGCCGTGGTGGGATGGGACAGCGGTCGCTTGTCGATGATGCTGGCGGTTCTGGATGCAAGGTGCGGCATGTCCTTGTCGGGCAACGATGTCTATCTGAACGTGGCGGGCGGTTTGAAGATCACTGAACCTGCCGCCGACTTGGCTTGTGCCGCCGCCTTGCTGTCATCGGCCACCGACCGGCCGGTGCCCGCCGATTTGGTGGTGTTCGGGGAAGTGGGGCTGTCGGGCGAGGTGCGCCCCGTCGGCCAGGACGAGGCGCGTTTGAAGGAAGCCGCCAAGCTGGGTTTCGGCGCCGCCCTGATCCCCAGACGGCGGCGCAAGGCGCCGGGCGGCGTCCAAGGCATTTCGCCTCGGGAAATCGGCCATCTGGAAGATCTGGTCGCCTTGTTTCGCGAGGACAAGCCATGAACGGCATTCAGGCGCTGGATGCGGTGGTGCTGATCGTGCTGGCGGTGTCGGGCGTGTTCGCCTTCATGCGCGGCTTCGTGCATGAGCTTTTGTCGCTGGGCGGCTGGGCGGGGGCCATTTTCGCGGCCATGTACGGGCTTCCCCATGTGCGCCCCTTTGCCCGCGATTGGATCAGCCTGTCCTGGCTAGCCGATTTGGCGGCGGGCGGGGCCTTATTCCTGACCGCTCTGGTTGTTTTCTCCATGATTACCCACGCCATTTCCAGAAGGGTGCGCGACAGCAATCTTGGCCTGTTGGACCGCACGCTGGGCTTTGGTTTCGGTTTGCTGCGGGGCGCTGTCATCGTTTGCCTAGCTTGGCTGGTTCTGGGCTGGCTGGTGGTAATCGATGACCAACCCTCTTGGATTCGCGATGCCAAGACCCGATCTTTGCTGAAGATGGGCGCAGACATTCTGGTCGAGTTGGCGCCCTCTGGCCTGAACGAGGCCGAAAAAGGCGCCAAGGCGGCGGCTGTCAAAGCCCAGGAAGCGGCTGAAAGCAAAGAGATGCTGGACCAGTTGATGAAGCCCGCGCCCAATCCGCAGCCCGAGCGCGCCAAGGGCGGTTATGACGCCAAGGATCGCAGCGAACTGGACCGATTGATCAAATCCAAGCAATAATGCGTACCCCAGTCCCAGGAGTTGGAACCATGTTCCCGGCAAGCGACCCCGACAAGATGCACGAGGAATGCGGCGTATTCGGCATTTTCGGCCATGCCAGCGCCGCGGCCCACGTAGCGCTGGGCCTGCACGCGCTTCAGCATCGCGGCCAGGAGGCGGCCGGCATCGTTTCGTGCGAGGGCGAGCGCTTCTATACCCATCGTGGCCTGGGCGAGGTGGGCGAGAATTTCGCCGACCAATCGGTGATCGGCACGCTGTTGGGGCATATGGCCATCGGCCATGTCCGCTATTCCACGGCGGGCGGCGCTTTATTGCGCAACGTGCAACCCTTCTTTGCCGAATTCGAATTCGGCGGCCTGTCCATCGGCCATAACGGCAACCTGACCAATGCCAATCTGTTGCGCCGCGAATTGGTCAAGCAGGGTTGCCTGTTCCAATCGACCTCGGATACCGAGGTGGTGGTGCATCTGATCGCCAGAAGTCAGTTCTCGACCGTCGAAGACCGCATGGTCGATGCCCTGAAACAGGTCGAAGGTGCTTACTCGTTGGTGGCGCTGACCGAGGATTCGGTGATTGGCGTGCGCGATCCGCACGGCTTTCGCCCGCTGGTGCTGGGCCGTTTGGATCAGGCCTGGATTCTGGCGTCGGAAACCTGCGCGCTCGACATCATCGGCGCCGAATACGTGCGCGACGTCGAGGCGGGCGAGATGGTGATCTTAAGCGAGCAGGGCATCAAGTCGCTGCGCCCCTTCAACAAGGCGCCCAAGCGATTTTGCATTTTCGAATACATCTATTTCGCCAGGCCCGATTCTGTGATCGAGGGCATCAGCGTCTATGACACGCGCAAACGCATCGGGGCCGAACTGGCCCGCGAAAGCCATGTGCCCGCCGATGTCGTGATCCCGGTGCCCGATTCCGGCGTTCCCGCCGCCCTGGGCTATGCCCAGGAATCCGGCGTGCCGTTCGATCTAGGCATTATCCGCAATCACTATGTCGGGCGCACCTTCATCGAACCCACCGACGGCATTCGCAATCTGGGCGTCAAGATGAAGCACAACGCCAACCGCGCCCGCATCGAGGGCAAACGCGTGATTCTGGTCGATGATTCCATCGTGCGCGGCACCACTTCGATCAAGATCGTCAACATGGTGCGCGCCGCTGGTGCGAAAGAAGTGCATATGCGCATTTCAAGCCCGCCCACCGTGAATTCCTGCTTCTTCGGCATCGATACGCCCGAGCGCGCCAAGCTGATGGCGGCGCGCATGAGCCTTGAGGAGATGGCGCGCCATATCGGCGTTGACAGCTTGGCCTTCATCTCGATCGACGGCCTTTACCGCGCCGTGGGGGCGGGGCCGCGCGACGGCGAGAACCGCCTGTTCTGCGACGCCTGTTTCACCAGCGACTATCCGGTGCCTTTGACCGATCAAAACGGCGGCGAGGCGGCGCGCCAATATACGCTGCTGTCCGAGACAAGGTGATGGCGGGCAGGCTTCAGGGCCGCATCGCCCTGGTCACCGGGGCGTCGCGGGGCATCGGGCGCGCCGTGGCTTTGCGCTATGCCGAGGAAGGGGCGACGGTGATCGCCCTGGCCCGCACCCAGGGCGCGCTTGAGGAACTTGACGACGAGATCAAGCAACTGACCGGCCAGAACGCCGTGCTGGTGCCGATGGACTTGCGCGACGGCGACAAGATCGATCAGGTGGGGGCGGCGCTGTTCGAGCGCTTCAAGCGCCTTGACGTGTTGGCGGGCATCGCGGGCGCCTTGGGCATGTTGGCCCCGGTGGGCCATATCGGCATCAAGGAATGGGCCGAACCCATGGACGTGAACCTGACCGCCAATTGGCGTCTGATCCGCGCCATGGACCCGCTGTTGCGCATGTCGGAAGCCGGGCGCGCCCTGTTCGTGACGTCGGGCGTTACCAAGGGCGTCTTTCCTTTTTACGCCGCCTATGCCGCCTCGAATGCGGGGTTGGAGCAGATGGTGCGCATCTATGCCGCCGAAGTGGGCGACATCACCAAGGTGCGGGCCAATCTGGTCGATCCCGGCATCGTGCGCACCCGCATGCGCGCCACCGCTTTTCCCGGCGAGGACCCGATGCAGCATCCACCGCCCGAGGCGATCACCGACATTTTCGTCGATCTGGCCGAGGTTGCGTGCGACAGGTCGGGCGAGATCGTAAGGGTAGGCGTTAGGTCTTAATTCCCCATGCGGTAGATATTCTATTGTCATTGGAAATTGATTCTTGACGAACTGCCAGCAATGGTATATTAAACACCAATTACCACCCTTATTGCGCCCAGGAAGGATCGCCATCATGAAGCGAAGCCGCCATTTGCTTGTGCTTTGCGTGATTGCCGCTGTCTGTTTGCTACAGGATTCGAAGACGACTTGGGCGGAAGGCGACAAGCCTCCGAAGCTGAGCAAGGAAGAAAAAGCCTATATCAAGCGCATGATCGAACATGGGAAGGAGGAAAAGCAGTATCCGGATCGCAACTGGATGCTCCAAGGTTGCCGCCTCAACATGCATGGGACTTGGTATCCTTTTGATCGTTTCAGCGAGAGCTGGCTGGGTAGAATGGTCATCACGGGCGACAGCATCATTTTCGAGGAGATTGGGGAGTTCCCCTACGAAGTTTTGAGAAGCGAATATGGCCCAAAGGTTCCGCCGGGTGGCGCCTTGCCTGGACGCGAGCGGCATCTGTTTAAGCTCGAGCGTTCGCTCACGTTTCATTTTTGGAAGAAAAAGCATTTTGTCTATGCCGTGATAGCTCACCCCCCTTGGAGCGCTGTCAGGAAAAAGCCAGAGAACTGGACATTCCGATGCGTTCCAGATTTTGCATTATGCCAAAGCCTGGAATCTGCAACAGCTTTGTTTGTAGACAGGGATGGCTTTGATGAAAGTGCTGCAGGATGCCAGGGATTTAACTTTATGCCCTACACGGACGACTGAAGTTCCGTTGCCTTAGCAGACAAGGCAACGTTCCCACAAGGCGGCGCATGGTGCGCCGCCTTTTTTTTGACTAAAGGAGAACGACGATGAGCGAGCAAATAAGAGACAAACTATTCAACAAACTGTTGGGCCATGAAAGACACAAACCAAATTTCTATCCGGACAAGAATGGCAACGCCACCATCGGCGTCGGCTATACGCCGGTGGTGAAAGGCCAAGGTGGCGTGTGGAAAGTGCGGCCTGAAGCCGAAGCCGATTTCAAGGCTGCGGGGATAACGCTATCCAAAACGCACAAACAGGCCTTTGAAGAACTGGCCTATGCCAAAAACAACCCAAAAGCCAAAGACGCCGCCGAGCGTCAGAAAAAAGCTACGGACCAGCTTGGCGACATCGCCATACGCGATGACAAACAAGCCAAGGCCTTGTCGGGCCGCGAAATAGACGCCAGCATCGCTCATGCGGAAAAGACATTGGGCAAGAATCGCTTCGATGGGTTGGACGAGAAGCGCAAACTGGCGATTTCCGGAGCCGCCTATCAATCGCCCGCCAACGTGACAAAAATTGGTCCCGATCTCGTCAAGGCGGTCGATGCCAAGGATTGGGACAAGGCCGCCAAGGTCCTGGAGGATTCCGGCAAGCGCCTGGGCGATCCCTCTCGCTATAAAAGTTACGGGCAGGACATGCGCGATCCCGAGGCGAAGGGAAAAATCCAGGCCAGCGATGGTGACAATCTGTGGAGCATGTCGAAGCGGCTTGGCGTTTCAGTCGACGAGCTTCGCGCCGCCAATCCCGATCTGAACAAGAACGGCGATATTCGTGCAGGCGACTATCTGACGCTTCCGGTCAACCCCGAAGAGAAACAGCCGGATAAATCAGAGGAGAAAGAGCCCCAGCCCACCGAACCGCCGCAGGAAGTGGAACCCGAGCAACTGCAAGAACTGGGCGCCGACGGCCAGACGTTTCTGGAACGCATCGGCAAGCCCAATGCGCGCCCGGCGCTGGATATCGCGGCGAAAGAGCCAGGGCACTGGACGAAGGACGAGGCGGATACGGTGATCCAAGACTATCAGCGTTTCCGGCGTCCAGAATCTTTGAACGCCTGGCTGCGCGAGCGGACCACGGAGTATTTCAAACACATCCATGGCGAGGAACGGGCCATACGCGATTGGACGGGCCGCATTGTCGGCTACAGGAAGATCAGCCCGTTCGAACATCCTGGTGCCCCTGAACCTATATTCTTGCAAAAGACGCTGGTAAATCTCGATGCCATAAGCAAACGTCTGGCCCCCGTCTTCGATGCCGATGGCATGAACAACGCCACCAAATCGATGCAGCAGGGACTCAATCTTCTCAACAAGGAGAAGATGCCGCGCTTGAAGGAAGACGGCGACTGGGGACCGATCACCGATTTCGGCTTCAAGAAAAGCGTCGCCAGCCATGGTACAGCCAAAGTCGATGAAGGCTTCGCGCTGGGCCGCTTGCAAACATTGGCCGAGAAGCCGCAACAGCCAGAAGACCTTGCCAAGCAGACGCAGACTATTTTTGGCCCGCTCTATGGCAGCCAGGAAAAAGGCGACGATCACGCGCTGGCCCTGCAGGCGGGCTTGAATCAGATCGGCCCGAAATACCAAAGCGATTGGCAGGAACTGAAACAAGACGGCAAGATCGGACCCAAAACCACCGACGCCTTCAACCGCGTCTCGGCCAGCGCTGGACCCATGGCCATGGTCGAAGGCATCGGCAATTTCTTGGGATGGCTGTGAGAAGCAGTCCGCCGCCAGCAATCAGCCGTCAGCAAACAAAACGGCCCCGGATTGCTCCGGGGCCGTTTGCGTTCTTGGCAAAGAATGCCGCCGATTACTCGGCCGCGTCCTTGGTGCCGTCCAGCTTGGGCATGCCCACGCCGGTCATGCGTTTCAGCATGTCGTAGCGGCGCCTGAGCAACACTTCCGACTGCTTGACCATGTCGGCGAAGCGGGCCGGATTCTGGCGCTTGGTGGACTGGAAGCGGGATTCCAGCTTCATGTACTCGTCCAGCGACGCCGTGGGTTCGCCCGAGTCCAGGGTCATCGGACCTTCGTCGGTGCCGAACTTCCTGGGATCGAAGCGGTACAGCGGCCAGTAACCCGACTTCACCGCCAAGATCTGCTGATCCAGGCCGGCGGCCATGTCATAGCCATGAGCGATGCAATGGCTGTAGGCGATGATCAGCGACACGCCGTCATAGCTGGCGGCATCAAGAATGGCGCGCACCGATTGCTGGTCCTTCGATCCGAAGGCAACCGAGGCGACATAGACGTTGCCGTAGCTGATGGCCTGCATGCCCAGGTCTTTCTTGCCCAGCGTCTTGCCCGCCGTGGCGAACTTGGCCGTGGCCGCCATCGGCGTCGATTTCGACGCCTGACCGCCGGTGTTGGAATAGACCTCGGTATCCATGACCAGGATGTTGACGTTGCGGCCAGAGGCCAGAACGTGATCCAGGCCGCCATAGCCGATGTCATAGGCCCAGCCGTCGCCGCCGAAGATCCACACCTGCTTTTCGACCAGATAGTCGGCCGCCAGCAACAGGCGAGCCGCTTCCGGCGACGTCAGGCCCAGCAGCTTTTGCTTAAGCTGTGCGACCAACGCGCGCTGCTTGGCGATGCCAGCCTCGTCGTTCGGGCCAGGGTGCAGAAGCTCGGTCGCCAACTGCTCGCCGATCTGCGAAGCCATTTGCTTGACCAGGATGCGCGCCTGCTGGGCGTGGAAATCGACAGCCAGACGGAAGCCCAGGCCAAACTCCGCATTGTCCTCGAACAGCGAGTTGGCCCAGGCGGGGCCGCGTCCGTCGTCGTTGGCGCAATAAGGCGTTGTCGGCAGGTTGCCGCCATAGATCGACGAACAGCCCGTGGCGTTGGCGATCAGGGCGCGGTCGCCGAACAACTGGGTGACCATCTTGATGTAGGGCGTTTCGCCGCAGCCGCTGCAAGCGCCTGAGAATTCGAACAAGGGCTGCAACAACTGCGTCGCCTTGACGTTGGTGAGTTTCAAAGCCGTGCGGTCGACTTCGGGCAATTCAAGGAAGAAGTCGAAATTCTTCTTCTCGGCTTCCATGATTCCCATCTGCGGAACCATCGCCAGCGCGAAGCGCTCGGGATTCTGCTTGTCCTTGCCGGGGCAGACCTTGACGCACAGCGAGCAGCCGGTGCAATCCTCGGGCGCCACCTGCAACAGATAGGCGGCATCCTTGAATTCGGTGCCCTTGTAGGTCATCGACTTGAAGCTGGCGGGCGCGCCCGACATCAAGGCGTTGTCGGCCACCTTGGCGCGGATGGCGGCATGCGGGCAGACCATCACGCACTTGTTGCACTGAATGCACAGGCTGGTTTCCCAGACCGGCAGTTCGTCGGCTAGGCTTCGCTTTTCGAAACGCGCCGTTCCGATCGGCCAAGTGCCGTCGGGCGGGAAGGCGCTGACCGGCAACAGGTCGCCTTTGCCTTCCAGCATGACGGCGGTCACGGTCTTCACGAAATCGGGCGCATGATCGGGCACCGAGGGAGGCAGGTCGTGATCGGCCGTAGCCAGTCCGTGCACCGGCATCTGTTCCAGATGGGCCAGGGTGGCGTCGACGGCTTCGAAGTTCTTCTGAACCACTTCGTCGCCCTTGCGGCCATAGGTTTTCTCGATCGCCTTCTTGATCTGGCTGATAGCCTCGTCCCTGGGCAAAACGCCGGAAAGGGCGAAGAAGCAGGTTTGCATGATCGAGTTGATGCGCGATCCCATGCCGGTCTTCTGGGCCACTTCATGGGCGTCGATCACATAGACCTTCAGGTCCTTGTCGATGATCTCCTGCTGCACGCTTCTGGGCAACTTGGCCCACACTTCGTCCTTGCCGTAAGGCGAATTCAAAAGCAGCGTTCCCTTGGGGGCGGCATATTGCAGCACGTCGTACTTCTCCAGGAAGACGAAGTGATGGCACGCCAGGAATTCCGCCTGATGAATCAGGTAGGGCGACTGGATGGCTCGGGGGCTGAAGCGCAGGTGGGAAATGGTGACGGCGCCCGACTTCTTCGAGTCATAGACGAAGTAGCCCTGGGCATACAGGTCGGTATTGTCGGCGATGATCTTGATCGAATTCTTGTTGGCGCCCACCGTGCCGTCGGAACCCAGGCCGAAGAACACGGCGCGGGTGACGTCATTGGGGTCGAATTCGAAGTGGGAATCGACGGACAGCGACAGATGCGTGACGTCGTCGGTGATGCCGACCGTGAAGTGGCGCTTCGGCTCGGGCTTGGCCAACTCTTCGAAGATGGCGCGCACCATGGCGGGGGTGAATTCCTTGCTGGACAGGCCGTAGCGCCCGCCGATGATGGTCGGGTTCAGCTTGGTGCGGCCTTCCGCGCGGGCCTCGGCCAGGGCCGACAGCACGTCGCAATACAAGGGTTCGCCGACCGATCCCGGCTCTTTGCAGCGGTCGAGAACGGCGATGGTCTTCACCGACTTGGGTAGGGCGTCGATGAAATGCTTGATCGAGAAAGGACGGAACAGGCGCACTTTCAGCACGCCCAGCTTCTCGCCATGCTGGTTCAGCCAGCCGATGGTCTTGTGAACCGTTTCGGCGCCCGAACCCATGACGATGACCACGCGCTCGGCCTGGGGATGGCCGTGATATTCGAACAATTGATATTGGCGGCCGGTCAGATGGGCGAATTTGTCCATCTCGGCCTGCACCTGGTCGGGGGCCTTGAGATAGAACTGATTGCGCGCTTCCTGCGCCTGGAAGAAGGTGTCGGGATTGGCAGCGGTGCCGCGCACCTTGGGGGCGTCGGGGTTCAGCGCGCGCTTCCTGTGATCGGCCACCAGTTCGGGGTCGATCATGGCTTCCAGCACGGAATCTTCCAGATATTCGATCTTGGCTACTTCGTGCGACGTGCGAAAGCCGTCGAAGAAGTGCAAGAAAGGCAGACGCGTCGACAGTGTCGAGGCATGCGCGACCAGCGCCATGTCGTGAGCTTCTTGCACCGAACCCGAGGCCAGCATGGCAAAGCCCGTCTGGCGGGTCGACATCACGTCGGAATGATCGCCGAAAATCGACAACGCGTTGGTGGCCAGGGTGCGCGCCGAAACATGCATGCAAAAGCTGGTCAGTTCGCCAGCGATTTTATACATGTTGGGGATCATCAGCAGCAGGCCTTGCGAGGCCGTAAAGGTGGTGGACAAGGAACCCGCCTGAAGCGCGCCATGCACGGCGCCGGCAGCACCCCCTTCCGATTGCATCTCGACCACGTCGGGGACCACGCCCCAGATGTTCGTGCGCCCGTCCGCCGACCATTCGTCGGACAGTTCGCCCATGGTCGAAGAAGGGGTGATGGGGTAAATGGCGATCACCTCGCTCAAGCGATGGGCGATCGAAGCGCAGGCTTCGTTGCCGTCCACCGTCACCATGGCGGGCGCATTCTTTCCCGCGGCAGTCTTTGCCGCGCCAGTCTTGGCAGGGGACGTCTTGGCAGGGGCCGTCTTCGTCTTGGGCATGGATTCCGCACTCCATTATCGAATTGTCATGATGCGGTGCCGCATAGACGCCGCGAACGACCGCAGGTTAGGCGAAGTATTTCGCATGTGCAACCAGATTTTGAAACAATACTGCTTATTTTCGGGAAACCACGGTAATAAAATTGCGCTGCAGTGCGAAACGGCGCCCTTCAGGCACTACCATGTGGGAATTCGATTTCGGCCATGACAGGCCTGCATGCCAAAAAATTATGAAAAGTGATATATTACAGATGGGTAGATGTGATCCCACCTCTGGCAAAGGAGGGTAGCCATGTCAACCAAGACGTTGGAGAAGACCGGCAAGGCGCCGGTTGGCAAGGCAGGGGCGGCCAAGGCCCCCGTGTCTTTCGAGTACCCCAGCGGCTGGCTGTTCGAAGGACTGGCCGATTTCGACCGGATGTTCGATTCCTTCATGGGCGGTCTGCCAATGCTGAGGGATATGGAACGTTCGCTGGCGGCTCTGCCAAAAATGGATGTGGCAAAGACCGAAACCGGGTTCGAAGTGACGATGGATCTGCCCGGCATGGACGAGGCCGACGTCAAGCTCACGCTGAAGGACGGTCTCTTAACCATTGAGGGCGAGAAAAAGTCCGAAGCCCAGGAAAAAGGAAAGGATAAGGAATATCACCGCGTTGAGCGGCACCACGAGACCGTCATGCGCAGCCTGAGGCTGCCCGAGACGGTCGATGCGGACAAGATCACGGCCCGCATGGAAAAGGGCGTGATGACTGTTTCGCTGCCCAAACTTCCCGCCGCCGCCCGGGAACCCCGCAAGATCGAGGTGAAAGGCAAGTAACTGATGCAGCTTGATTGCCGTATTGCCAGCGGCCCGGCCCAGCCCGCCGGGCCGTTTGGTTGCGGGGGGAGGATCCCTTGGCCCCATGGGCCAATGATTAATGCACGCTCAAGCTGACCTGGGCATAGCGCCAAGCGCCGGGGCGCAGCGGCTTAGCCGAGGCGACATAGATCGAATGCAGCGTGCCCTCGATATTGTGGCTCCAATAATCGAGGAATTTGTGCAGCACCGGGTAATCGGGGGCGTGGTCGTATTCCTGCCAGACATAGCTTTGCAGCACATTGGGGTGATCGGGCAGGTGATAGAAGATCTCGGCCGTGGTCAGGCGGTAATCTTTCAACATCAGGTCGAACTCGCGCATGGCACCCTCCTTATGGGCAATGCTTGCCGGGATAAATTTGCCGATCTGCCTTGAAATGTCTGGCGATTCGGTTTCCGGCAGCGTTCTAGCCATGGTTCTTGCAACCCTTGGGCCAGGCTGTCGAAAATCGGGAAAATGAAAAGCTCGGGCTTGCAGCCAAAGGGCAAGCGCATTATGTTGCGCGCTCCTCTGTGTTGGGGCGTAGCCAAGTGGTAAGGCAGCGGTTTTTGGTATCGCCATTCCTAGGTTCGAATCCTAGCGCCCCAGCCAGCGGAGCATAATTTTAGAATCCCTTGCCTGGGGCCTGTGCAAGTTCGGGGGTGAAGCGGACCACCCGGTTGCGGCCGTTCTTCTTGGCGGCGTAAAGCGCCTTGTCGGCGCGCTCCAGCACCAATAAAAAGTCGTCTTCCTCGGGCAGCATGTCGGCAACGCCGATGCTGACCGTCATCGAAAAGACGGTTTCGCCGCCGTTGATTTGGGCGGCGGCAATGTTCTCGCGCAGTTTCTCGGCGACTTGGCAGGCTTGGTCCAATGCCGTTTCTGGCAGAAGGATGGCGAATTCCTCGCCGCCCAGGCGTCCCAGCAGATCGCTGGCGCGAATGCTGGGCAGGATGGCGTTGACCAGCACCAGCAGGGCATCGTCGCCGACGGCATGGCCATAGCTGTCATTGATCTTCTTGAAGTGATCGATATCCAGCATCATCACGGAAAGCGTGGCTCCCGTGCGGCGCTTGCGAGCAGCCTCGCGCAAGGCAGCGTCCATCAGGAAGCGGCGGTTCCAGCATCCGGTCAGGGGGTCGGTTCTTGCCGCATCCAGCAGCTTGGATTGCGCGATCTCCAGCTTGCGGAATAGGGGGCGGAAGACGAAAATGGCTTCGGCGCTTAAGGTCGCCAGCATGACGCCCACCAAAGCCAATAGAATTTGGCGCAAATGGCGGATCGCGGTTTCGCTTTCCGTTTCATACTGGCGCACGGCCTTGTCCAGCGCTTCCAGGATCGGGCCATGCGAAGCGGCCAGCATCGAATTCAGCTGGCTGCTGTTTGCCATGTCTTCTTCCGGCAAAGCCAAGAACTGACGCGCCTGCAATAGATAGCTTGCCACTTGGCCGTTCAGTCCAAGCTGCTGGGCGTTGTAGAGAGCCGCCACTTCGGCGCTTTTCTCCGCCGATATATTCAGTGTCTGCGATCCATCGGCCAGCGCGTCATGGGAAACAGCCATCATATCGATGGCCTTTTGCATCTCGGCTTTGTATAGGGCGCGCGCCTCAGCGCTGTCGGCCCGGCTGATTTCCAGCGCCAGCATGGGAATGCGCTGCGACAGCATGCGCTGCCGGCCGCTGATATTGACGACGCGCGCCGTGGCTTCCTGACGTTGCACAATGGCGTCCACCATGACATGCGTCACCATCGACAAGGTGGCGATCAAGGCCAATGCCCCGGCATAAATCAGCGTCGCCGTTCTAAACCCACCCAGGCCGGAATGGTCTATCCGGTCTTCCATGCCATTTTCCCGCCGCGTCAGGTCGCTCTTGTTTCATGTTCTTTAACACGCCCAGTGGTTGGGGGAAAGAACGGAAGGTACGGCGATTTATTTGATTGCCTGATTACCGGTTTGGAAGAATGAAGGGCGTCTCTTGATCTTTAGCGCTCTGATATAAAAGGGCATAATAGTCTCAGGCATTTCCTGCCCAATTCGTCGGCAAGATAATTGAGCGTTCTTCAAATGGCTGCGGGGCGATGAATTAAAACCTTGTCAATACGCCGCCCATCCATATCCATGATTTCGAATTTCCACCCATCCCATTCGAAATGGTCGCCCGCCTTCGGAATGCTGCGCGCCTTGGACAGGATGAAACCGGCCACGGTGGTGAAATCCCCATCTTGCGGTTTCAAGATTTTGCATCCGGTGCGCTCGGCAGCTAGGTCCACGGCGACATAGCCGTCCAGCAACCATGATCCATCCTCGCGTTCGACGATGCTGCCTTCATATTCTTCGCCATGCTCGTAAAGAGAGCCGACGATGGAGGAGAGAATATCGGCCATCGTGACGATGCCTTCGAAACTGCCATGCTCGTCCACCACCACGGCCAAGTGAATGGGCGAGCGCTTCAGGATATCCAGCACATGCAGGGCCGGGGCGTTGTCGTGAACCGCCTCGACCTTCTTGATCTGGGCGGCAACGTCCATCGGCTTGCCGTCCAGGAAGGCGTTCAGGATGTCCTTGGCCTGCACGACGCCCAGCACGTCGTCGGGATTGCCCCAACAGACCGGCACGCGCGAGTGATGGCATTCCTTCAGCGTGGCGGCGATCTTGGGTCCGTCCCAGCCAAGATCGACGAAAATCACCTGATTGCGGGGCGTCATGATGGCCCGGATTTTACGGTCGCCAAAGCGCATGACGCCCGAGATCAGTTCCTTTTCTTCCGGTTCGAACACGCCGCTTTCAGTGCCTTCGGCGATCATCGCTCTCACTTCTTCCTCGGTCACCGACTGATTGTCCGATTTGCGCACGCCCAGGATTCTCAAGACGATCTTGCTGGACCGTTCAAGAACCCAGATCAAGGGCGAGGTGGCCTTCGCCACCATCGCCATAGGGCGGGCGGCCAGGACGGCGATTTTTTCGGGATTGGCTAGGGCGATCTGCTTGGGTACCAGTTCGCCCGCGATCAGGGACAGATAGGTGATGGCGCCGACGACCAGAAAGATCGACAGCACTTCGCTGGCCGGGGCCAGAGACGGCATTTCGGTTTCAATCCAGCCATCCAGATGGCTTGCCAGCGTGGCACCCGAGAAGGCGCCGGTCAGGATGCCGATCAGCGTGATGCCGATCTGGACCGAGGACAGGAATCTGCCGTGATTCTCGGCCAATTCCAGCGCAACAGCCGCTCCTTTGCTGCCTTCGGCCGCCAAGGATGCCAGGCGCACCTTGCGTGCCGAAACGATAGCCAGTTCCGACATGGAAAAGCAGCCGTTCAGGAAAATCAGAAAAACGATAATCGCGATTTCAAGAAAGATGGACATGGATTTGAATCTCCATCCCGTCAGTTGTCGCCGTCGTCATAGGGGTTTTTGGTTTTGCGCAGGGTGATGCGGATGGGCGTGCCCGGCATGTTGAAGGTTTCGCGCAGTCCGTTAGTCAGATAGCGCATATAGCTGTCGGGCAATTCCTCGGGCCTTGTGGTGAAGATCACGAAACTGGGCGGCCTAGCGCTGACCTGGGTCATGTAGCGCAGCTTCAGCCTGCGTCCGCGGACGGCGGGTGGCGGGTGGCGCTGGGTCGCTTCTTCCAGCCAGCGGTTCATCTTGGAGGTCGAGACCCGGCTGTTCCAGATGTCGTAGGCCTTGATCACCGCTTGCATCAGCTTATCCAGCCCCTTGCCGGAAAGCGCCGATAGGGTGACGGCGGCAACGCCCTTGACCTGCGGCAGGGCGATGGAGATTCTGTCGTGCAGATGTTCCAGCGCCTCGCGGTGGTTTTCCACGGCGTCCCATTTGTTGACGGCTAGCACGATGGCGCGGCCTTCGCGCTCGGTCAATTCGGCGATCGTCAAATCCTGGCGCTCCAAAGGCGCGTTGGCATCGACGACCAGAACCACCACCTGCGCAAAGCGCAAGGCGCCCAGCGAATCCCCTACCGCTTGGCGTTCGATGCGCTGGGTGATGTTGGCTTTCTTGCGCATGCCAGCCGTGTCGATCAGCACGACATTGCGTCCCTGCCAGGAAAAGGGAACTTCGATGGCGTCGCGCGTCAGTCCCGCTTCGGGTCCGGTGATCAACCGGTCCTCGCCGATCAGCCGGTTGACCAAGGTCGATTTGCCGGCATTGGGTCGGCCCACCACGGCGATGCGGATGGGACGTTCCTTGCCGCCCTCTTCTTCTTCGGCGTCGCTTTCAGGCGCTGGGGCGTAAGGCAATAGCGCATCGTACAGATAGCCCAACCCCTCGCCATGCTCGGCCGACAGCGGCACGGGATCGCCCAACCCCAGGGCATAGGCCTCCAGCATGCCGGGCTGTCCGGCGCCGCCCTCGCACTTATTGGCGGCCAGGATGATCGGCGTTTTTCCTTTGCGCAGCCACTGGGCGAAATGGCGGTCCAAGGGGGTCAGGCCCGCCCTGGCGTCGATTAGGAAGACGGCAACATCGGCCAGTTCCAGCGCCTTTTCGGTCTGGGCGCGCATGCGCGCCTCGATGGCCTCGCCCTTGGCGTCTTCCAGACCGGCCGTATCGATGATGGTGAAAGTTAAATCGCCCAGGCTGGCAGGCGCTTCCCTGCGGTCGCGAGTAACGCCCGGCAGGTCATCGACAATGGCCAAGCGCTTGCCCGCCAATCTGTTGAACAGGGTCGATTTGCCGACATTCGGTCGGCCCAGTATGGCGACGGTGAAGCCCATCTGTTTCTGTCAGCGATAGACGACCAAGTCTGCTTCGTCGGTCAGGAACAAAAGCTCCTTGTTGGCGACGATAGGAGGCAGACTGACGCCATCGGGCATTTCGGCCAGCCCCTGCGGCTTGCCGGTATAAGGTGAAAGAGAGACGGCCATTCCGGTCGAACTGGTGACGATCAGCCGGTCGCTGGCCAGCACGGGTCCGGCCCAGATAATGGGGTCCTTTTTCTTTTCGGCGTTTTTCCAGCGTTGCAACGGCGTCACCCAGCGGATGCGCCCAGATTTGGCCTCCACGCAGATCACTTCAGAATCGTTGGTGATGGTGTAGAGGTACTCGCCCGCCACCCAGGGACTTTGCACGCCGCCGACTTCGGCTTCCCAGATGCGTCGTCCTGATCGCAGGTCGATGGCGACCATCAAGTCGCCATGGCCGATGGCGAAAACGCGGCCGCGGTCGATGATGGGCCGCCCACGAATGTCGGACAGGCCTGAAATGGCGTCGGTGCGACGGCCCGAGGACAGCGAGTCGGACCACAGTACGGTGCCGTTTTCGCTTCTAAGCGCGGTCAGTTCGCCCGAGGAATAGGGCACGATGACCAGCGTGTCGTCGGCGGCCGGACTGGTTGAACCCAGGATGCTGGCGCCCTCGTTGATGCCGGTATGCGTCCACAGCGTCTTGCCGGTGGCCTGATCAAGCGCATGGGTTTGGTTGTCCATGGTCACCACGAACAATCGTCCCGCCCGCGCCGTGGGGGCGGCGCGCAACGAAGCCACCAGCTTGGTGCGCCACAATGCCTTGCCGTTGGCGGGATCGAGCGCCACGATATGTCCGAAACTGGTGGTGGCGAACAATCGCCCGCCATCGACGGCCAAGCCGCCGCCCATCAAATCGTCGCCGTCTTCCTCGTCGGGGGTCAGATCAATCCGCCACAGGCGCTTGCCCGATTTTTCGTCATGGGCCGAGACCCTGGATTTGACGTCCATCGCGAAAACCCGTCCGACGCTAACCACCGGCGGCGTCAGCAGGCGGCGATAGTCCGAGGACCCCGCGCCGATGCCCGCCGTCCAGGCGCGCTTCGGATTGGCGCTGACCATCATGTGGTGCATGGCATGGGTCGAATAGCCGCCAGCCTGCGGCCAAGCGTCGTTCGCCTCGGGGGCGGGCAGGCGCAATTCCTGCTCGGCGGCTTCGGGATCGGCCTTCAGCTTGCTGTCATGGGCCAGAACGGAAACGCGCTTGCCGGGAAGGGGCTTTTTGTCGTCGCCGCCCATCCAGGTGTCTTGCACCCATTCGCAGCCCGACAGGGAAAACGACAGGACAAGGGCCAGCGCGAACGAACGGCGGCTAAATGAAAGCGTCATGATCTAGCTCCGGCCTTTGGCTTCAAGAGATTGGCGAAGCTCGGCGGCTCTGGCTCGCAAGCCATGCGGGGCGGTCGCGTCGTCGGAAAGGCGGGTGTAGATGTCTTGCGCCTTGGCGGTGTCGCCGGTGCGGATGGCCAGCAGGGCCAGAAGTTCCTGGGCGGTGTGGCGCCAAGGCTCCGACGCGGCCGCCAAGGGAGCCAGTTCGGCTTCCAGCTTGGCGGAATCGCCGCTGTCGATCTGCAAGGCCAGCGCGTTCAATTTCGCGGCGCTTTGATAAAGGGGACCCATGCCGGAATGGTTGGCCGCCAATTGATAGCTTTCGACCGCCTTGGCTGTCTCGCCGCGAATCGTCAGGATGCCCGCCTTCTTCATTTCGGCCAGCGTGGCATAGACGGCGCCGCCGTCCTTGGCCATGGCTTCCAGGCCGGAAAGCGAGTCTTCCGCCTTGCCCTGGGTCGCTTGCTGACTGACCTGGGCAAAACGGGCGCTGTCGGATTGTGCCTGGCTGGTTTTCCAGTGGGACCAGCCCTCGTTCCCGGCCACTCCCAGCACCAGGATGGCGGCGGCGGCGACCACGTAGGACCCATAGGCTTTCCAGAGCTTCTCCGCCCGGTCGCGCTTCAGGTCTTCATCGACCTCGCGGATCAGGGCTTCCGTGGCGGCGTCGCTGTCGTTCACTTTGGCGTTCACTTTGGCCTCTTTCAAATTTCGGGCGCTACCATAGCCGCCGCAGCGTCCAGGCTCAAGCCTCACGCCACTTTATCGAGCAACCCATGCTGGGAATCTGCTCAAGCGGGCCTTGCCCGCTCTCGGCAACCTGCCGCATTGCCAGGAAAAGCTCTCTTTTCGAGTCGCCCGGGGCCGGATTCTTGCCCGACGAATCGAGTCTGCCCCGGTATTGAAGCTCGAAATTCCGGTTAAAGCCGAAGAAATCCGGCGTGCAGACGGCGTTATAGGCCCTGGCCGTTTCCTGGCTTTCATCGATGACGTAGGGGAAGGAGAAGTCGTGGCTTTTGGAGAATACTTTCATGTTTTCAAAGGAGTCGTCGGGATAGCGGCGGACGTCATTGGACATGATGGCGATGCTGCCGATGCCCAGGTCAGCCAGTTCTTTGCAGTCTCTCGCCAGCCTGGGGGCGATGGCCTGGACATAGGGGCAGTGATTGCAGATGAACATCACCAGCAAACCATTGGGACCCATGGCCCGGGCGGGGGTCCATATCTGGCCGTCGATGCCGGGCAGGCTGAAAACCGGGGTTTTCCAGCCGAAATCGCAGATGGGCGTGGAAATAGCCATGGCGTCCTCTCTTTTTTAACCATTCCGTTAATGAATCGCCGTAATCTGGAATGACGTCAAGAAAACGAGTTTCTCATGTTGAACGACCCACAAGCGATCATCAGCGCGGTAGCGGGAAAGCCCGTCCGAACCGACGTGGCCCACGGGCTGAAGTCGGCCAGCGAGAAGACTGGGGTCAGTTTCGAATTCCTGGTCGCCCAAGCCACGCGGGAAAGCGGGCTTAATCCCAACGCCAAGGCGCCGACCACCTCGGCCAGGGGTTTGTTTCAGTTCACCAGCCAAACTTGGCTTGAGATGTTCAAGACCAACGGCGCCAAATACGGCCAGGGCGACTTGGCCAAGAAAATCCGGCGCAACGACGATGGCGTGATGGAAGTCGGCGACGATGCGGCGCGCAAGACCATTCTGGGGATGCGCCAAGATCCCGAAATGTCGGCCCTGATGGCTGCTGAATACGCCAAGGTGAACGAAAAGCGTCTGGAAAACCGCCTGGGGCGCGAGGTCGGTCCTACGGAAGTCTACCTAGCTCACTTTTTGGGACCCAATGGCGCGGCGCGTTTCATCGGCGCTTCCGACAAGTCGCCCGGCAAGGAAGCCGCCAAGTTGATGCCTGCGGCGGCCAAGAACAATCATTCGGTTTTTTACGAGGGCAGCAGGCCGCGCACGGTGGCCGCCGTCTATGATCAGGTGCGCAAGTCCATCGACGGGACAATTGATCGCTTGAACCGCGCCAGCGCTGTGGCCGAAGCGCCAAAGCCCGAGGCCCAGCCCCCGCAGCCTGATCCGCAAAGAATAGCCGCCGCCCAGGCCGAGGCCGAGGCGCGCCACGACATGGCCCGCCAGGCCCTGGCGTCGCAACTGACGCCCGTCTCGTCCTCTCGGGATGCCAATATGTTCGACCCGTCGGAAAGCCAGCAGTTCGGCAACGCCACGCCAAGGGTTTCCATGCCCATGCCGCCGCCCCTGGTTCGCCAGCCCCAGCCGCAGGCCCAGGCGCCCGATGTCGGAGCGCTGGAAGTTCTGATGCGCCGCGTGCGCCTCTCTTTCCTGGGATAGCAATTTCCTCGAATTCCCGCCCGAGTCGTGCTACTAGATTGCCTGAAGCTCTAAGGGGGTTAGGGTGAACAAGGACATCATCAGTAGTCTGGAAGGCATACGCCTGTTGTCGGGCTTGTCGCGCGAAGAACGCGAGGCGGCCGAACGCCAATGCTCGTGGAAGCGTTATCGGGCGGAAGAGCAGATCATCGATCGCGACAGCGACACCCGCGACGTCTTCTTCGTCGTTTCGGGCAAGGTGCGCATCGTCAACTACTCGCTGTCCGGGCGCGAGGTCACCTTGGGCGACGTGGCGGCTGGCGGTCACTTCGGCGAATTGGCGGCACTGGACGGCGATCCTCGTTCGGCCAGCGTGATGGCGCTGGAAGATACGGTGGTGGCGGCCATGCCGCCCGATTATTTTCTGCGCCTCATCCACGCCCATCCGGAATCGACGCTGTTCATTCTGCAAAGCCTGTCTCGCATTGTGCGCCGTTCGACCGAGCGCATCATGGACCTGTCCACGCTGGGCGCCAACAACCGCGTCCATGCCGAGTTGCTGCGCTTGGCCAAAAGCGTCGCCAAGGGGGGCAATCAGGCCGTCATAACGCCCATCCCCGTGCATAGCGATATCGCCAGCCGGGTCAGCACCACGCGCGAGACGGTGGCCCGCGTGCTGAATGAATTGGCCCGCGAAGGCATCGTCAAGCGCGAGAAGGAAGCGCTGAAGGTGCTGGACATCGATGCCCTGGAAAGTCTGGTCATCGAAGTGCGCGGGGAGTAATCCCCCCAATTTTAAAGCGGAAAATACGAAAATATCTTAAGTCGCCCCTCTTGTGACGGGCGTCACCGCATCCTACGTGGAAGTCTGGCACTGTTGCTTTACGGCAATCGTGCCGGAAGGTCCGCTAGGCGGCCAAGGAGGAAAAGATGTCAGCAACATGGAAGGCGTTTGCGTTAGCAGTCCCCCTCTCGTTGATGATGCTTCTTTTCTCCTGGCCGCGCATGGCGGGGCTTTTCGATCCGTTCTGAACTCTTCCTCTCTTCCCCTCTCGAAACTCAAACGGGCCGGTTTATCCGGCCCGCTTTTTTTCAAGCAGACGAAGGGCTGCCGGGAAACCACAAGGTCATTTGATAATCGATGGTGATTTCCTCGCCTTCGGCGATGTCGCGCACGGCGAAAAGATCGAGCAGGCTTTCGTCGATCAGGCGGTCGAAGTCGGCATTGGGGTCGTTCGAATGGTTGCACAGGCTGGTATAGCCCAGCGTGACGCCGGCGCGACCCTTGCGGCTGTACAGATCTTCTTCCGTGGTATCCTTTTCCCACATGAAGACATAGGTGAAAAGAATGCTTTCGTCGATCTTGTGGCGGTCGGTTTCTGGAATGACCAGCACCGGCGAGCGCTCGATCAATTCCCCCTTCTTGATGGGTTCCGCAGCAACGATACCCCGGCCCCTTCCTTCAAAAACGACAATCCTTACCTTCTTGCGCATATCACTTGTTGCAAGCATGTAGTCCCCTGGGCTTAATCTCCTACGCTCAATAAGCTAGGGGGAAACACCTAGTCCCGCAAGAGCTAAAGACTCTCGTCTTTTCTGTGTCTTAGCTTCAGAAATAGGATAATTCCCGCCAGCGCCAGGGTGACCAGATTGGCCAGAATAATAGGCCAAGCGCTCATCATCAGGCCATAGACCAGCCATAGGGCCACGCCCAGGGTGAAGGACAGGAACATGGTCAGCGAAATGTCGCGTGTCGAGCGCGTTTTCCATGTTTTGATCACTTGGGGCAGGAAGGCCAGGGTCGTCAGCGCGCCCGCCACCATGCCGACAAAATCGGGCAGGGTCATCAAGCCACCTCGAAATAGGGCTGGGTCAGGATGCGCGCTGCATCCTCGACCGAGGGGTCTTCGCGCCCACCATAGTCGGTGTGCAGCTTGGGGGCCAGCTTGGCGAAGATGGTCAGCAATGAGGGATCGAAGTGGCTCCCGGCGCCTTGGCCCATGATGGCCAGCGTTTCCTCAAGCCCGAACGCTTTTTTGTAGGGGCGGGCTGAGGTTAGAGCGTCGAAGACGTCGGCAATGGCGAAAATGCGCGCCCCAAGGGGAATGTCATCGCCCTTCAGTCGGCGCGGATAGCCCGATCCGTCGAACTTCTCGTGATGCGCTTCGACGATCTTGGCGGCTTCCGCCAGCCAACTCGACCGGCGGACGATATCGACGCCATGCGCGACATGGGTTTTCATGATGGCGAATTCGCTTTCGTCCAGGCTTGCTGGCTTCAACAGAATTGCATCCGAAATGGCGATCTTGCCAACATCATGCAGGAACGACCCTTTGATCAGTTCGCGGATTTCATTCTGCGCCATTCCGGCCATCTCGGCCAGCCTGACGGCATAGATGGTCACCCTGAAATTATGCGTATGCGTATCGCTGTCGCGCTTGGCGATCGCGCTGCCCAGCACTTCCAGCGTCTGGATGTTGGCGTGCAGAAGTTCCTGGCTAAGCGCGATCAGTCCGCGATTCTGGGTGCGGATGATCGGATACAACAGCAAAGCGGTCGCCAGAACCGACAGGATGACCATGGATAAAGTGGTCGTCAGAAGATCGGAAATTTCGGCCATGCGCCTGGGGCTGACTTCATAGACGCCTTCGAAATAGCCCAGCAATTCTCCCGCCTCACCGCGCAAGGGGGTCAGCGCCTGGATAAACAGCCTGTCGTCAATGTTGCGCTTGATGTACCAGGTCGAGTCGCCTTTCGGAAATTGGTGCTTGTTGCTTTTCAGCGATCGTTCGACCCATTCCGAGCCGGGAAGGACGGCCTCGGCCACCTTGTCGCGGTCGGTGTCGTATAATTCGGCGACGATGAAACTTCCCTCGGAAAGGTTCCTGTGCTGGCCCAGGAAAGTCTCAAGATCTCTGGCAAGGTCCGAGGGCGACGTCATCTCTCTCAAAGGGGCGTGCCTAGCGGCTTCGGGGGCGAAGGCTCTGGCCTCGGCCGTAACGCTGTCCACAATGGCCTCGTCGATTTTCTCGAGTTCATAATAGTAGACGGCAACGCCCAACGCGCTGGCGATCAAAATGGCGCCAAGGCAAAGCCTTAGGATCAGGTTGCGGTGCAAATGGCTGGTCATATGGGCCTGTGAACTCCTAACAGAGCCGCATATTACAGATTTTAAATGAATGTGCGATGAATAACGGGCAAGATCAATCTTGCGTCTGGCGCGGCTGGGGGCTGAGGGCGGCCACGTTCCAGATGTGCTCGGCATATTCGGAGACGGTGCGATCCGACGAGAATTTGCCCATGCGCGCCACATTTAAGATGGCCTTGCGGGTCCATCCTTCGGAATCGCGATACAGGTCATCGACCTTACTTTGCGCTTCGCAATAGGCGGCAAAATCGGCCAGCAGCATATAGAAATCGCCGCCATGAGTGAGCGCGTCGAAGATGGGGCGGAACCTGTCTGGTTGATCGGGCGAGAAAACGCCCGAGGCGATCTGATCCAGCGCTTGCTTCAATTCAGGGTCCTTGTTGTAGACGTCCCAGGGATTGTAGCCCAGATGGCGCGTGTCTTGAACTTCCTGGGCGCTAAGCCCGAAGAAGAAGACATTTTCCTCGCCCACTTCTTCGGCGATCTCGATATTGGCGCCGTCGCGCGTGCCGATGGTCAGCGCCCCGTTCAGCGACAGCTTCATATTGCCCGTGCCAGAGGCTTCTGTGCCGGCGGTCGATATCTGCTGCGACAGATCAGCCGCCGGAATGATCAGTTCGGCGGTCGAGACGTTGTAGTTGGGCACGAAGACCATTTTCAGGCGACGCCCGACGATGGGGTCGGCATTGATGACGGCGGCCACGTCGTTGATCAGCTTGATGATCAGCTTGGCCATCGCATAGCCGGGTGCGGCCTTGCCCGCGATGATGATGGTGCGCGCCACGATCGGCGCATCGGGATTGGCGCGAATTTTGTTGTAGCGGGTGATCGTGTACAGAATGTTCATAAGCTGGCGCTTGTATTCGTGGATGCGCTTGACCTGCACGTCGAACAGAGAATGAAGATCGACATCGACGCTTAGGCGCTGGCGGATCAGGGAGGCCAGCCTTTCCTTGTTTGCCCGCTTCACCGAGCGGAAGGATTCGCAGAATTCCGGGTCTTCTATAATTTCTTCCAGTTTGCGCAGGCCATTCAAATCCGTCGCCCAGTCCATGCCGATATGCGAGGAAATCAGGCGGGTCAATTTTGGATTGGCCATCATCAGCCATCGCCTGGGCGTGATGCCGTTGGTGACGCAAAGAATTTTCTTGGGCGCCAGGCGGTGGAAATCGGAGAAAATGGTGCTCTTCATCAGTTCGGTATGGATGTGCGCCACGCCATTGACCTTGTGCGAACCCACGAAGGCCAGATGCGCCATGCGCACGCGCCTCTCGCCCATTTCATCGATCAGCGAAACGCGGCGCGACAAATCGGCGTCTCCGGGTGCCAGCACCCTAACTTCGCCCAGGAAATGCTGGTTGATGTCATAGATGATCTGGATGTGCCGGGGCAGCAGGCGCTCGAAAATATCGACTGGCCAAGTTTCCAGCGCCTCTGGCAACAGCGTGTGGTTGGTATAGGCAAAGACGCGCTTGGTGATGTTCCAGGCGCGTTCCCAGTCGTAGAAATACTCGTCGGTCAGGATGCGCATCAATTCAGGCACCGCCATCGCTGGATGGGTGTCGTTGAGCTGGATGGTCACGTAGTCGGGCAGGGCGTCGAACCCTTCGTGATGCTTCCTGAAACGCGACAGGATGTCTTGCAGCGACGACGAGATGAAAAAATATTCCTGTCTGAAGCGCAGTTCCTTGCCGCGCGCGGTCGAATCGGAAGGATAAAGAACCTTCGATAGATTCTCGGACTCGGTCTTGTCCTTCACGGCTTCGATGTAATTGCCCTGGTTGAAGTAGCGCAAATTGAAGTCGCGGGTCGATTTGGCCGACCACAGGCGCAGATTGTTGACCGTCTTGCCGCCATAGCCGGGCACCGGCAGATCGTAGGCCATGGCCATCACTTCCTCGCCGTCCTGCCATTGGTGGCGCCACTTGCCTTCGCTGTCCTTGACGTGAATGACCCGTCCGCCAAAACGCACCGGATAAATCACGCCGGGGCGGGGAAATTCCCAGGGATTGCCATAGCGCAGCCAGTTTTCTGGCGCTTCGACCTGATTGCCCTGTTCGATATGCTGGGTGAACATGCCGTATTCGTAGCGGATGCCATAACCGAATCCTGGAATGCCGAGCGTGGCCATTGAATCGAGAAGGCAGGCGGCCAGACGGCCCAAACCGCCGTTGCCAAGCGCCGGTTCGGCTTCCCAGCTTTCCAATTCGGCCATGTCGTAGCCCAGGTCCATCACGGCGCGGCGGCAAGCCTCTATCATGCCCATGTTGAGCATGCCGTTGGAGAGCGCTCGGCCCATCAGGAATTCCATCGACAGGTAATAGACGCGTTTGACGTCCTCGTCGTAATAGGCGCGCATGGTGTCCATCCAGCGCTCGATCATGCGGTCGCGCACGGTTTGCGCCGCCGCCTGATACCAATCGCGCGAGGTGGCGTTCAGCGTATCCTTGCCCACCGAATGCAGAAGATGGTCGTGGAGGCTCTTCTTGATGGCCTCGCTCGGTTCCTGACCGCCATTGCCGGAGCTGTTGCTCATTGGATCGAAAACCCCATTCCCCTGGTGCGGCGTCAGTTTAGTTGGAATTTTTTGAAGAACAAGCTCAGCTAGCTATAGGAAATTCCATTGCCTTAGGGTAAAATGCAGTCATGCAACATGATATAAGTGTGAAAATATGACCGAGCTGGCCGATTTGAAACCCCAGGAAGTTCTTGAACTGATCGAAAGCGACAATGTGTTGCTGGTCGATGTGCGCGAAATGTCTGAATATTCCGCCAAGCACATCAAGGGCAGTTTGCTGCTGCCGATGTCGGTTTTCGACCCTGAGGATTTTCCCATTCTGAAAGGGGCCAAAGTGGTGCTGATCTGCGCGCTTGGCAAGCGGTCGGTGGCGGCGGGAAAACAGCTGTTGCAGGAAGGCGTTTCTTTACCGCTTTATAATTTGCAGGGCGGCATCAAGGCCTGGGAAGAAGCAGGGCTGCCGCTTGTTCTGGCACCCGAGGATTATTCTATTTGACCAAAGGCGAAAGTCGGTCAGCATGGGGGCGCAAAGCCGGGCGGCCTTTTGCTTCGGCTAAAAATTTCACATTGCGGTCATAATGCCCAAGACCCTGGTCATAGATAACGATCCCGATTTCGAAGCCTTGTGCCGCCTGCCCAGCCATGTCGGCAACGAATATGTTTTTGCCAGCAATGACGAGGCGGCGCGCCAACATCTGATGAATGCGCAAGACCTGGATATCGCGCTGGTCAGCGTCGATTCCTCCAGCCTGGGCGGGTTGGATCTGTTCAAGCAACTGTCCGGCGTTAAGGTGCGCATTCCCCGCATCGCCTTGCTGTCGAAGCGCGATCTGGAAACGGCGCGCAAGGCGATGAATGACGGCGCCGCCGACTTCCTGGTCAAGCCGGTGACCTTCGCCGATCTGGAAGGCACGATCGAGCGGGTTTTCAAGACCTGCGAGGAGAGAAGGACCGCTTGGCGCAACGAAGCCAAGCTGTCGGCCATTCAGCGCGAGATCAACATTGCCGAGGAAATACAGCGGCGCATCCTGCCGTCGCAATTCGATGGCGGCTTGGGCTATTCGCTGTTCGCCCGTCTGGCGTCGGCCAAAAGCATGAGCGGCGACTTCTACGACATTTTCGAGTTGCCCGAAGGAAAGCTGGGACTGGTGGTGGCCGATGTGTCGGGCAAAGGCATTCCAGCCGCCTTTTTCATGGCGGTTGCCAGAACGCTTCTCAGAGCTACTGCCATGACGGTGCATAGTCCCGCCGAGTGCATGGCCCAGGCCAATGCCGTGCTGTGCCGCCATGACATTCCCAACATGTTCGTTTCGGCCTTCTACGGCGTCTTCGATCCCAAGAATTGGACCCTGGTTCACGCCAGCGCCGGACATCAGCCGCCCTTGCTGATTTCAAGCAACGGAACCGTTGGCGAATTGCAAGGCGTCGATGGTTTGGTTCTGGGGGTCAGCGAGGATTTTCCCTACAGCGAGGCCGTGTTGAATCTGCAACCCGGCGACGGGTTGGTCATCTATACGGATGGGTTGAGCGAGGCCTTCGACCTCAAGCGCAACCAGTTTGGCGAGGAACGCGCGCTGGCCATTCTGGCGGGACTTTCCGCTGGAACGGGGGCGGAGGGGATCGTGGATGCCCTGTTTGCCGCCCAGGAGGATTTCATGGCGGGCGCTGAGCGGGCCGACGACACGACCGTATTGGCGCTTAGGCGCGAATAGCCAAATTAATAAGGGATATAGGGTGGCTTGAATCGCCATTTCCCCCATCCACCTCTAAGGAACACCGCATGCGGGGAGTTCCGCCATGAAACATCTCATTTCAGCCTCCGCCGTTCTAAGCCTTGTTCTGCTAAGCCTGTCTCCGACGCTGGCCGCCGACGCGCCCGCCATGACCGGCGAGAGCGCCATGGGCAAGGTCATGGTCGACGCCAAGGGCATGACGCTTTATTGGTTCGACAACGACATGGGCGGAAAATCCGCCTGCAACGGCCCTTGCGCCGTCAACTGGCCGCCCCTGATGGCGCCCGCCGGGGCGGCGCCCATGGGAGATTGGTCGGTGATCATGCGCGACGATGGCGCCCCGCAATGGGCCTATAAGGGCAAGCCCCTGTACCGCTGGCTTAAAGACATGAAACCGGGCGATGCGACCGGCGACGGCTTTAACGGCAAGTGGCACGTCGCCAAGCCGTAGCTGTAGTAGCTACAGGCAGACGACGCGGTTACGTCCGGCCTCTTTGGCCTGATAGAGGGCGCGGTCGGCACGCCCGATCAGTTGATCGGTCGTCTCGCCGGGAAGGCTGGCGGCGACCCCGAAGCTGGCGGTCTGTTTGGGTTCGTCGCCAACGGCGAGCCTGGGTAGTTCCGCGCGCAGAATTTCGGCTAGGCGCATGGCTCCTTCTAGCGTGGTCGAGGGGCAGATGATCAGAAACTCCTCGCCGCCCCAGCGGCCAACCAGATCGCTTTCCCGCGTGTGACGCCTGAGCAGATCTGCCGCTTTCCTCAGAACAACGTCGCCCGTTTGATGGCCGTGCGTGTCGTTGACCGCCTTGAAATGGTCGATATCGAGCAGGATAACGGAAAAGACCGTTCCATAACGCTGGTAGCGCTTCACTTCTTCGCCCAGCGTCTCGTTGATCATATGCCGGTTGAAAAGACCCGTCAGGGAATCGGTGCGGGCCAGTCGGTCCAGCGCTTGGTTCTTTTCGTCCAGGCTGCGGTTGGCAGCCTCGACTTGGGAATGCGCCGCCCGCAGCTCGGCCGTGACGCGCATCCCCTTGCGGAAATGATAAAGAACGAACAGACCGACCACGAACACCCCGGCCAGAAGCTGCCACAGATAGCTGTAATCGACGCGATCGACATAGGCGACGGCCAGCCAGCGCTTATAGACCGTCTGCACAGCCTCTCTGTCGATAGAGGTCACGGCATGGTCGAGAATTTCCGCCAGTTTGGCGTCGGACGGGTGAACGCCAATGGCGTAGGGGGCGCTAAGACCGATGCCGCCGGAAATCTTGACGCTCTTGACGGCCTCGCTTTGCATGGTGCGGCTGATGAGGGGAAGAATGTCTACGAAGCCGAACAGACGGCCCTTATCGACATCCTTCAATCCCGCCGACACGCTGTCCATTTCCACCAGTTCAAGATTGGGAAAGGAAGCGCGCAGGATGGACATGGCGGCCGAATCGCGCACCACGCCAACCTTGTTGCCCAGAACCTGCTTGATGTCGGAAATGTAAATCTGATCGTGCCGGGTCGCGATGACCAGTTCGGGTGACAACCAGGGCGAGGTGAATTTCAGGCTGGAATCGGAGGTGGCCGGGCGGGACGCCATCGGCACAAGATCGCAACGCCGTTCGCCGATGAAGCCAAGGCTTTCCTCCCAACTGCGCGTCTGGATCAGTTGCATCGGAACGTCCATCCGCTCGGACATCATCTTGACGAATTCCGAAGAAACTCCCGTATGGGCGCCATCCAGGGTGATGGCTTCCAGGGGCAACAGATCGGGATGGGCGCAATAGCGAAGCCGACCGATTTGCTGGAGATAGGTCATATCCCCGGCGGGCAGCGGCGCTGCTGTTTCGCTCGCCTCCTTCAGGCTCCATTTGCGGCTAAGTTCCTGCTCCTCGGCGGGCGAAATGGAATCCATGCCCTTTTGCAGGATGTTCCTGAGAATGTGGTTGTCGCTTCGCGTGGCGATCGAGAAGGTCGTGATGAAGCGGGGGTCGCTGACCTTGCCGCCGAACTTTAGCCCCGTCAGCTTTTCTTCCTGCAAAATGCGTCTGGCAACGCCGGGCGTGTCCATCGCCGCGTCGGCCCGCCCCTCGGCCACACCCTTAAATGACGCCGGGGCCGAATCGAAAGTGACGATCTTGATCTCGGGATAGTATTTGCGGATGAATTCTTCGAAGAAGAAACCCTTCGGAAACGCCAAGCGCTTTCCGGCCATGTCGCCAAGATCAGCAATCCCGTTCTCCCGGTTGCGGACATACAGACCGACATTGGTGATGTAATAGGGTTCCGTGAAGGCCAGATATTCGCGCCGGTCTTTTGTGTTGGCGATGTTGAGCATGATGTCGAGCGACCTGTTCTTCATCATGTCCAGGAACTCATCCCAGGTCGGGCCGCTGACATATTCGATCTTCAGGCCCAGCTTTTTCGCCAGGAGATTCATGTAGTCGATGGAGTAACCCTGCGGCTTGCCTGCTTGGTTAAAATTGTAGGGCAGCCAGTCAAGCTCGTTGTGCACGCGAAGCGGGGCTAGGCGTTCGCGCAGCCATGTCTGCTCTTGCGCCGTCAGGTTCAGCGGCACCTCGGCATGGCCCAAAGCGGGCAGCAGGATTAAGAGCAAGGCAAATAAAACGCGTCTCATGAAATCCCCACCAGAACAAACCTCTTAGACGGACTTAAAAGAAATGGCATGAAATCGTCAAGACGGCCAAAAGAAAGGGGGGCAAAGCCCCCCTTTCGAACATACGGATGTATTCGCGTTGTTAGTAGCGATAGGTATCCGGCTTGAAGGGGCCGTTCTCGCCCACGCCGATATAGTCGGCCTGCTTGTCCGACAGCTTGGTCAGCACAACGCCCAGTTTCGCCAGATGCAGGGCCGCCACTTTTTCGTCGAGGTGCTTGGGCAGGACATAGACTTTCTTTTCGTACTTGCCCGGATTGCAGAAGATTTCCATCTGAGCCAGCACCTGATTGGTGAAGCTGGCGCTCATCACGAAGCTGGGATGGCCGGTAGCGCAGCCCAGATTGACCAAGCGGCCTTCGGCCAGCAGAATGATGCGCTTGCCGTCGGGGAATTCGATTTCGTCCACCTGAGGCTTCACATTGTGCCACTTGAAGTTCTTCAAACCGGCAACCTGGATTTCGGAATCGAAGTGGCCGATGTTGCAGACGATGGAACGGTCTTTCATGGCCCGCATATGCTCGACCGTGATGACGTCCACATTGCCCGTCGCGGTGACGAAGATGTCGGCGCGAGGCGCCGCCTGCTCCATGGTCAGGACTTCATAGCCTTCCATGGCGGCCTGCAAGGCGCAGATGGGATCGATCTCGGTCACGATGACGCGGCAGCCCGCATGACGCAGCGATTCCGCCGAACCCTTGCCGACGTCGCCGAAGCCGCAAACCACGGCCACCTTGCCCGCCATCATGACGTCGGTGGCGCGGCGGATGCCGTCAACCAGCGATTCGCGGCAACCGTACTTGTTGTCGAACTTCGACTTGGTGACGGAATCGTTGACATTGATGCCGGGCCACAAAAGCGTGCCCTTCTTTTCCATCTCGTACAGGCGATGCACGCCGGTGGTGGTTTCCTCGGTCACGCCGCGGATGGCGGTGCCGTTCTTGGTGTACCAGCCCGGCTTGGCAGCCAGCTGCTTCTTGATGGAAGCGAACAACACTTCCTCTTCCTCGCAGGTCGGGTTCTTCAAAACCGAGATATCCTTCTCGGCCCGCATGCCCAAATGAATGAGCAGCGTGGCGTCGCCGCCATCGTCCAGGATCATGTTGGGGCAGCCGCCGTCCGACCAATCAAAGATGCGGTGGGTGTAGTCCCAGTAGTCTTCCAGGCTTTCGCCCTTGATGGCGAAGACGGGGGTGCCCGCGGCGGCGATGGCCGATGCGGCATGGTCCTGGGTCGAATAAATGTTGCATGAGGCCCAGCGCACATCGGCGCCAAGGGCCTTCAACGTCTCGATCAACACGCCGGTCTGGATGGTCATGTGCAGCGAACCCGCGATGCGCGCCCCCTTCAGGGGCTGCTTGGGGCCGAATTCCTCGCGGACAGCCATCAGGCCGGGCATTTCGGTTTCAGCGATGGTCAGTTCCTTGCGGCCCCAATCGGCCAGGGCGATGTCGGCGACCTTGTAATCTGATGCGGCCATGATGCGCATGTCTCCAGAAGGATAGATAAGGGGCGGTTTATAGCCCCTGGCAGGGCGGTCGGCAACCTTGTATCTTCCAATCCTTAAGGAGGAAGGCGAATGCGGAGGGCTGCTTTGGGACTATTGAGCTTTCTCAGTGCGTTAGGGCTATCGGCCTGCGGGGACGGGCCGGTGACGCAGCAAAGCTACATGCGACCTTCGGGCACCTGGAGCGAATTCGTCTATGCCGGGGCCGAAGGGCCGATCTTGCTGGAAATCCGGGGCGAACCCTTCAAGGACGGCCAGGCCCAATTGGACCGGCTGGTGCTGGCGACCCTGGCGGACGCCTTTCCGGAACGCCCCACCGGCTTCACCCTGGACCCTGCCCAGGCTTCGCACCCCAACTTCAGGCTGACCCTGATGTTCGATCCGCCCAAGATGGCGCGGGCGTCCAATCTCTGCGCGGGCGAAGCTTTGGCGCAAGCGCCCAACGAAGCGGGCAAGGTGAATGTCCTGATGGGCTTTTGCTCGAAGGGCGAGATGCTGAGCGAATCCTGGGGCTGGGTGAAGAAGGTGGAGGGGCCAACCGATCCGCGTCTGGGCAGGCTGATCCATTTCGCGGCGCGCCACCTTTTCCAAGCGCCTAAGTAATTGATTCAGGAAACGCTTCTTCTTTTGTGTCTTGCCGCCTTTGCGGCCGGGTTCATCGACAGCATTGCGGGCGGGGGCGGGCTGCTGCTGACCCCTTCGCTGCTGTTGGCGGGCGTTCCGCCCCATGTGGCGCTGGGCACCAACAAATTCGCGTCAACCCTGGGCACATCGACGGCGCTTTACAATTTCGTACAGAGTAAAATGGTGCTGTGGAAGGTTGCCGCCTTCGGGATCGCCTTTTCCCTGGTGGGGTCATATGGCGGCACGATGGCGGTTCTGTCCTTTCCCGCCGAGCCGTTGGGCCGACTGATTCTGCTGGTTCTGCCCTTTGCCGGCATGGCGGCCTTGATGCCCAAGAAGGAACGGCATCACGCGACCGAGTTCTCGCAAATCGACCTGATGGTCAAGGCGCCGCTGATCTGTTTCGCCATCGGCTTCTATGACGGCTTTCTGGGGCCTGGAACCGGCAGTTTTCTGATTTTGGCTTTTCACGCCTTTTTGAAGATCGATTTGGTTCGGGCCTCGGCGACGGCCAAGATTTTCAATTTCTCCTCCAATTTGGCGGCTCTGGCGGTTTTCGCCGCCGATGGCAAGGTGGATTACTGGCTGGGCCTGCCCCTGGCGGCCGCCAATATCGCGGGCAACTGGCTGGGCAGCCATCTGGCCATCCGCAAGGGAGCCGGGCTGGTCCGGTGGTTGCTGATCGCGAGCCTGTCCATTCTGTTCCTGTCGCTGGCCTGGAAATTCTTTCTCGCTTGAACGGGCTGGGGCGCGTTGCGATTTGCCGCAGCCCCCGGCAAATTGGTCGAACTTCAACGGACGGCGTCACATTTTCGCGGGCTTTCACCATCAAGCTCTGGACAACGGCCACAAAACCGTTTCATCTTATGCAAAACAAGAATCGAAGGGCGGCGGGGTGCGCCTGGTGGTACTCTGGCGCCATCACTCTCAAGGGGTTTTCTCGTGCGTGATTCTTACCTAACTGTCGTGCGCCTGATCGAACGGCTGCACCGGCACTTTCTGGACGTGCTCCGTATCGAGCTGCGCCGGTTGGGCATTGACGACATCAACGCCGTTCAGGCGCTGCTGCTTTCCAATATCGGCGACGAGGAAGTGGTGATCCGCGATCTTAAGGACCGCGGCTATTATCACGGCTCGAACGTGTCCTACAACATCAAGAAACTAACCGAGTGCGAGTATCTGGCCCAGGAGCGCAGCTCCAAGGATCGTCGGTCGGTCATCTTGCGTCTGACCGAAAAGGGCATGAATTTGTGCAACGCCATCCGCCAATTGCAGACCGAAATGGCGGGCAAGCTTGGCGAGAAGTCGGACTCCGAAAAGGAATTCGCCGAGGCCAGCAAGGCGCTTTTGCGCCTTGAGCGCACTTGGACCGATTTCATCCGCTACGGCGATTAAAGCGACTATTTCTTGATTTTTGTCGGGGGAACGGGCTTGCCGCCCGGTTTGCTCTGCTGTTTTGCTGGGGCGTCGGGCGCGCTCCAGCGCTGGCCGTTGATGTCGATGGCTCCGTCGGCGCCGAAGGTGACCTCGAACAATTCCCGTCCCTGCTCGTCCTTTTTGGGGGGCGAGGTGCGCCTTAGCCCATCCAGCATGACGGCGGCGAAGCTGGAGCCGTCGTCCAGCGTTTTGATCAGCCCGTCCAATCCCTGGCCGGTGATGCTAAGGACGCCCGAGAAGGGAAGTGTTTGGCCGCGTTCCGGCGAGAACAAACCCTTGGCCTCAATCCCCCAATCTTGGCCTGTGGCGGAAATCTCCTCGATCTTGATTTCGCTTTTGGCATCGATCAGGGCGTCGGCAAAGGTCGCCATGATGTCGAAAAGAGCGTCGTTCATCATCTGACCGGCATTGGCCTGACGGCGCTCTCCTTGCATAAGCATGGCCGCAACCTGATGGCTTAAATCGCGCAGCGGCAGCTTTTCCCAAGACAATTTGGCGACCACGCGGTCGGGCAGGGCGTTGGCGGGTAGAAGCGACGAAACATTGTCGGCTTGGCGGCCGCTGATATTCGTGGCCTCGAAGCTGGCGCTCAGGCGGCTGGTCGCTTGATCCAGCCCCAGGGCGCCCAGCGCCACTTCCAGCGAGCCGATGGCAATGTCTTGTCGCACGGTCTTGCCGCCCAAGAGCTTGATGCCGGTCATTTTCATCTTGCCGGTCATGCCCGCGAGCAGCGAGGCGGAATCGCTTGAAAGCGCTATGCCCGACCGATAGGCGTTCACGTCCAGGCTTTCCAGGGTTGAACTGGCGTCCAGCAGGTCAAAGGAGACGCTGGGTTGCCCAGCGCTTTTCAACTCGACGTTCTGAAGACGCAGTCTCTGGGTCAGGTTGGTGCCTTTGCCCTCGCTTCCCGGCTGGGTTTCCAACAGCGACAGGACCGATTCCACATGACCATCACCTTCGGGAGAGATCAGCTTGATGGCGTTCAGCATGACATGATGGCGCAGCCATTGATGCTGGGCTGGCGACCATAGGGCCGTGACCGATTGGCGGCCGATTTCAAGCCGCCCCGTTTCGCGACCGGCATGGTTGACATGGCGCCACAGGCTGGGCAGCGAAATCCGTATGTCGTGATTTCCGTCGCCGGATTTGGCGACCGTCATGCGAATGCTGGCCGCTTTCCAAGCGGCCCCTTCGCTGGCGCTGCCGGTTTCCGGCTTGGGCAGGACGAGGGTCCAGGAATTCTGGCCTTGCTTGGCGATAAATGGCTTGCCGCCCAGTCTGAGGTCGGGACCCAGGGGCAAGGGGGCGCCGATCGTGTGGATCATCGTCTCGACTTCGGCCAGGATGGCGGCCGATTCGGCGTCGGCTGGCGCTTCTCCAACCATTTGGCGGGCCGAGGCTAGACCCCGGCGCTCTAGTTCCGCCAGTTGCGTTTCCGCTTCCGGCTCGCCCATCAGGGCGGCTTCGGCGATCAGGCCAACCCCCTTGTTGAAGCTGACTTTGCCGCCCTTGCCCTCAAGGGCCAATTTTCCCAGCCGCGCCTTGGCGCCGGCATGCCCCGACAGGCTGGCTCGTTGATACCATTTCACGGCGTCGGAAAAACTCTGCGGCACGCCGCGTCCGCTTTCGTGCATCTGGCCCAGCCTATATTGGGATTCCGTGTCGCCGCCCTGGGCCGCCTTGCTGTAATGCGCCCAAGCCAGGGCATCGTTTTGCACGGTGCCGCGTCCATTCTCGTGCATCTCGCCCAGCAGGCGTTCTGCCTCGCGGTTTCCCTGTCCGGCAAGCTGGTTGGCCAGTTGCGCCGCCTGTTCATATTCGCCCTTGGCGTAGAACTCCAGGGCGTCGGGCATGCTGGACAGTGCCGCTGAAGTGGTCAGCAGCAGCAGGGCAAGGGACAGAACAAGACGGGGCGGGGCGTTCAACGGCGGGTTTCCAAATTGGTTTCGCGCATTCTGGAAGAAAGACGGCCGCTTGGGAAGGGGGGCGCTTGCAGGCATCCGGGCTGTGGGCTAACAATAGGCAGCTTAGACTGCCAAAGGTGGCCCCCATGGGGGATGGCGATATTCTCCGCAATGACCGCTTTTCGCCTGCTCCCAAGGTTCTGGTGGCGGATCGGGACCCGTTGTTCGCCCGGATCGTCGGCTCGCGCCTTGAAAAGCTGGGCTATTCGGTCCATGGCGAGGATTCGGGGGCGGCGGCGCTGGAGTGGTTCCGCGTCGAGGATGTGCGCATCGTCATCTTGGATTTCGACATCCTCGACATGGGCGGGCTGGAACTGGTGCGCGCCATTCGCGCCATCCAGCGTCCGCATTACACCTATATCCTGTTTTACAGTTCGCGCACCGATAAGGAAGCTCTGACCGAGGCCTTGGCCGCCGGCGCCGACGATTTCATGAACAAGCCCTTCAACGGGTTGGAACTGCGCTTGCGTTTGGATTTGGCGCGCCGTCTGCTGGACATGGACGACGAGCTTTATCATGGCGGCGGCACCGACAAGGCGACGGGCGTCATCAATCGCCGGGCGCTTGAACAGATTCTGCCCAAGATATTGGCGCTGTCCAAACGGGCGGATTTCGCGGGGACCATGCTGTTCGTGCGCCTTCAGAATCTGAAAGAGGTTTTTCAGCGCCACGGTTATGAAACGGCGCATCGGCTGATGGTGGAAACCGCCAATCTGCTGACGAAATGCCATCGCGGCAGCGATCTGATGGCCAAGAGCGCCGAGGACGAATTCTGCATCCTTTTGAACACGACGACCGAAGAGATGTGTATTCATCTGGTCGAACGCCTGCTGGATCAGGCCGCCCGCATCGAAATCGATCTGCCGGTCCGAGATGGCGAGCCGGTGCAACGTTTGTCGCCGCGACTCAGTTTCGAAAGCCTAGCCTTCCCGCCCCAGGACGATGCGGATGCCGCCTATATCCTGGATCATGCCCCGCGCACGCCGCTGGTTTGTCCGGCCAAGGTGGCGTAGAAGGACAGCTCGGGCTGGCTATTTCCATAAAATTTTACTGAAATCTTCGTCAAGTTTTCGAAATAAAACACGATGAATTTCCATCAATAAAAAATATTCGACAAGTATTCGCGCCAGTGCCATCGTTGGGCCATGGAAACAAAACGCCCCCTTCTTCTGATGGTTCTTGCGGTGATCGCCGCCTTGCAAAGCGCCCCGGCTTTTGCCGTCGGCTCCTTACAGCGCGACCAGGGATATCTGTCGGATGTGGACAAGGCTGCCATCGAAAACATGCAAGACCTGATGGGCGATCGCCCGGACGCCCAATACGCCATCGGCAAGATTTATCTGCGCGGTGGGTTGGAGCGCGAGGCGCGCACCTGGATCAACAAAAGTGCCGCCGCCGGTTATCCGCAGGCCAAGATGTGGGTGGCCGAGCAGAAGATGAAGGCCGAATTCCGCAGCCGCAAAGGCGGCATGCTGGCCGCCAGCAGGCGCATGATGGCGACGAAGGGCGAGTAGTCGTATCCCTTGCAGCCCCCTATTTTTTGGCTCTTCGACTTTTGAGGTGGAATCCCACCTAATTCCCTCGCCCGCTTGCGGGAGAGGGAGGGGCCCAGCCCGAAGGGCTGGGAGGGTGAGGGGCATCCGGGACAATGCCCAGATT
>CACUVI010000013.1 GCA_902725215.1 Rhodospirillaceae bacterium LM-1
CAGCACTTCTTCGCATTTTCTGCCATGTGCCTATTCGACAAGCTCACAATGTGCGGCCAAGAATGGCTTAACAAGAAACATCCAAGATGAAAAAAGCCCCGCGCACTTCTCCGCTTTCGTGGTGCTGCCGTTGGGTCAAAAATACGATTTTCATGGTGCGCAAAATTGGATGATTTCCCTCCCGCAGCCCTTCTAAGCCAGACCCTTTTGGAAAAGTGATATTCGCTAATTTTGAGGCATCACTTTTTCAGGCTGTTTTTCGGCTAATGTGATATCCGCCGTCTTTGATGTAGGATGTTTTTTGGCCATTTTTTGGCTAATGTGATTTTCAGCCTTTTTGATGCATCACTTTTCAGGCCGTTTTTCGGCTAAAGTGATATCCGCCAATTTTAAGGCATCACATTTTCAGTTTTTTTGTGCCCCTCTTAAAGAGACCTGTAGAAGCGTATCCCTCAAAGCAATTTTGCGCTGGCACGGACCTTATGTTCTCTTGAATGACTCCTCTTGTTCGTGTAATATCCCATCGTCTGTAACGGCCCATCCTGTAGCTCAGGCCGCAGGATGGAAGTTACAGACCGCCCGCAGGAGGTGTCAGACTCACGCCAGGGTCGTCGGACCTCCGGTCAACCTGCGAAGCGTACGACCGGAGGTTCGGCGGCCCAGGCAGTCTGTTATGGCCTCACGGCCCTCAAACCCCATTCCTGAGTCCGGTGGACCTTCAGGAGCTCCAGGCGCGAGCACCGGCGCAAACGCATACTCCACGTCCTTGGCCAAGCCCGAGGCAAGTGCTCTGCCTGCTGTCGAAATCGTTTCTGGCCTGCCTGGAAGACTGCCTATCTGCTCAGATGAAATCGATCTGATAGGCGTCTATCTTGCCGATGTGATTGCCGATCTGTTGTCTTCTGAGTGAGGGGAACATGAAAATCGCTGCTTACTACCGCGTCTCGACCGTCCGTCAGGCCGAACATGAATTGTCCCTGGCAGATCAGGAGCGCCAGGCACGGCGATATTGTGAACAGCACGGCCACGAGCTGGTACGAGCTTTCTCGGAACCAGGTGCCAGCGCCACCACAGCGGATAGGCGGGTTTTCCAGGAGATGATCGAATTTGCGATTGGCGTCGAACATCCTGTCGAGGCTATTCTGGTTCATTCGCTGTCCCGCTTTTTCCGTGACGACTACGAGTTCGAGCATTACCGCCGCAGACTTGACCGGCACGGCGTCAAAATCCTTTCGATCACCCAGCCCCTGGGCGACGATCCGTCAAGCAATCTTGTCCGTTCTATCCTGACCAAGTTCGACGAATACCAAAGCGCCGAGACCGCCAAACATGTTCTACGTTCCATGCGCGAGAACGCAAGGCAGGGTTATTGGAACGGGGCGGCACCGCCCTTCGGCTATCAAGCCGTGGAAGCGGGCAGAAAGGGCGAGCGGGTCAAGAAGCGATTGGAAATCGCTCCCGAAGAAGCAGAATGCGTCAAACGCATCTTTTCTCTTTATCTCTATGGCGAGGGAAACGGGCCTCAAGGCGTTACCGCCATCGCCAAAAAGCTGAACGGCGAGGGATTGCGATTAAGGGGGCGGCCCTTCCATGTCAGCCTGATCCATCGGATCCTGACCTGCGAAACCTATACTGGCACTCACTACTTCAATAAGAAGCATTGGAAATCCCGATCCGCTAAGCCGAAAGCGGAATGGGAGCCGTTTGCCGTTCCCCAGATTATTGCCGAGGAAGACTTTAACCGGGTTCAGGCCGCCTTGAAGCAAAAAAACCCAAGGGTGACGCCGCCGAGGGTGATTACCGGCCCGACGCTACTAACCGGCCTTCTTAAATGCGCCTCCTGCGGCGGCGGCATGACCATCTCTACCGGCAAGAGCGGGCGATACGCCTATTATGCCTGTTCGACCTGCGCCCGGATGGGCAAGTCTATCTGCAAGGGCCGACGGGTGCCGCGTGACGGCTTGGACAAGCTGGTTCTCGATCATCTGGCCGAAAGGGTCTTCCAGCCGGACAGGCTTCAGAACATTCTCTCGGAACTCATAGACCGTAGCCTGGATGCGGAGGAAACCCGTAAGGCCAAACTTGATCGCCTGCGACGCGAGGCGACCAACACCGATGGCAATCTTCGCAACCTTTACCGGGCCATCGAGGAAGGGATCGCCGAGCTGTCCGATTCGACCCTCAAGGAGCGGATCAACGAGTTGAAGGTCAAGCGGGACGGGCTGAAAGACCAGATCGACCTCTTGACCCGTCAGATCAACGGTACCCGCAAGGCCATCACACCCGAGAAGCTGGCCCGCTTCAGCCAGGAAATTCGGAACCGGCTGTTTAATGGAGGGCCGGAATTTAGGCGGGCCTATCTCAGGCTGTTCGTTGATCGGATTGAACTGGATGACCGAGAAATCCGCATCCAGGGGTCAAAAACCAAGCTTGCCAAAGGGATAGCCGCCCCTCTGGAGGGTGCTCCCTTGGTGCCCAGTTTTGAACGGGAGTGGCGC
>CACUVI010000014.1 GCA_902725215.1 Rhodospirillaceae bacterium LM-1
GCTTGGCATCTGGCAAGTCTTGGAATATCATGCCTCTCAGACAGTTCCTCGCAAGCGAGCCAGCATAGAATGTTATCCGTATTTGCACGTTCTTGGGTGGTGCTGATTATTTGCGTAACAGTTTTCTACGCTGGTTGGGCCAAATTTGCGCTTTCAGGATATTCAATCTACCTGGTTGACTATGGTCTGAGGCTCGCAATTTGCGTCCTAACAATTTATTTCGGCGGGCTGACCCTGCGGCCCAATTTAGAGCGCAACCCTGCGAAGATGATTGGGGCCACGATAGGTATTCTGGCTCTTATCCTTTTGACCTACTGGGTCTATCGATTTTTCTACGTGCCCATTCCCTTGCTTGGGCTATCCCTGGCGAGCTTTCCAAATATAGAGAATGATTGGTTGCGATGGCTTGATCTTGGTCCAGGTATTGTTTTGGTTGCGCTTTCAGAAGAATTTTCTTTCCGTTACCTTTTTGCCCGCGCGATTCCGAACTCTCCGGCCCTGCTTTATTTTGCGTCAAGTATTGCCTTTGGCATTCTGCATGCCCCGCAAGGCCTGCTCCTGATCGTAGAAGCGACAGTTTCTGGCTTTCTTCTTATGTTGCTGTACCGAAAAACCGGCACCTTGCTAGCCCCGGTTGTTGTTCACTTCGTGACGGATGTCATTATCTTCTCAGGCGTTGGTTGTCCATATGGCATGGGAGATTGTTGAATGGACGCCGCTTGGTATTCAATGTGCTGGGACTCACGTGACCAGAGACGGCATTTTTTCACGGATAAGATCGTCAATATATGAGCTTCCCAAATGAGCATAGTAGCGCTCAACCATCCTCGTATCCCGATGCCCAAGCTGTTTGGCAATCACGGGAAGCGGAATTCCAGCCATTGCAGCATGACTGGCGTAGGTGTGTCTTAGATGTCGAAAGGTCACGGGAGGCTGAATGCCAGCCGCAGCGCTTGCTTTTTGAAAGAGCCGGACATGGCCGTGACGCGCCCAGGGACCCCCTGTTGATTGAATAAAAACGAATTCGTCTGGTTTTTTTCTTCTGGTTATTTTCTTAAAAAATGAGGCGCCATCCTTCGTCAAGGAGACATGCCTTCTGAAACCACCTTTACCGTCATTGACGACAATCCTGTGAAGATCATGCAAGAAATCTGCAACGCGCATCGCTTTTAGCTCAGCAACCCGACATCCAGTAAACAGCGCCCCTGACGCAAGTTCTTGCAGATCAAAAGGAAGTGCGGCCAACAAACCAGCACATTCAATTTTTGTTAGAAGACGGGCATTACGAGCATCAACGCGACGAAATGGACGAACCCGACGCCAAGCAAGATCGTCATGGACCAGGCCATTCTCAAAAGCCCTTGTCAGGGCGGCTTTTAGGATTGCCAAATCTCGATTGGTCGTATTGCGTCTTTTCCGCCGCGATTCAGGATCGTCATCCTTAACGCGATACTGCGGTGGAGCCCCTCGTCGTGAACGAACGCGAGCTGCTGTCTCGGCG
>CACUVI010000015.1 GCA_902725215.1 Rhodospirillaceae bacterium LM-1
GGACACCTCTAAAAACCCTGGCCCATGTCGCGCTGATTTGATTCACTGACAGGATCAGACGATGTGGGGGACAGAGGATCATGGCGGCTGGATTTTTCGACGTTGACGCCTGCTTGGCTGGCCTTTCGAAGAAGGGCGACGTGCTGGAACAATTGAGCCGGAAGGTCTCTTTCGAACTGTTCCGCGCCGACCTGGAACGAGCGATCCCCCGCTCAGACGGGGCCAAGGGTGGCCGCCCGCCTTTCGATCATGTGCTGATGTTCAAGGTTCTGGTCCTGCAAGCAATGAACGGGCTTAGCGACGAGGCGACGGAATACTTCATGCGCGACCGCCTGACCTGGAAGCGGTTCCTGGGTCTTGAGCTTGCCGATCCGGTTCCTGATGCCAACACGATCTGGGCATTCCGCGAGCGTCTGACCCAGGCCGGGGCCATCAATGCGCTGTTTGAACGTTTTGACGGGGCCTTACGCGAGGCGGGCTATCTGGCGATGTCCGGGCAATTGCTGGATGCGACGATCGTCGCCGCGCCCAAGCAGCGTAACAATGATGGCGAGAAGGCTGAGATCAAGGCGGGCCGCATCCCTGAGGCTTGGAAGGACAAGCCCGCCAAGCTGCGCCAGAAGGATCGCGACGCCCGCTGGACGGTGAAGTACAGCAAGGCCAAGCCGCGAGAGGATGGCCAGCCGCAGGTCGATCTGGCGATCCCGTCCTTCGGCTACAAGAACCACGTCTCGGCCGACCGTGCGCATGGGCTGATCCGCAAATGGCTGGTGACGGACGCAGCGGCGCATGATGGCGCCAGACTGCCAGATCTTCTCGACAAGACCAACACGGCGAGCGGCGTGTGGGCCGACACGGCCTACCGTTCCGGCAAGAACGAGGCCTTCATGGAGAAGAACGGCTTTGTCTCGCAGGTTCACCGCAAGAAGCCCAAGGGCAAGCCGATGCCGGAGAAAACGCGCAAGGCCAACGCGCTGAAATCCATGGTGCGATCCAAGATCGAGCACGTCTTTGCCCATCAGAAGGGGCCGATGGCCGCCTTCGTGCGCACCATTGGCAAAGCCAGGGCCGAAACCAAGATCGGCATGATCAATCTGGTCTACAACATGCGCCGATTTTTGTGGCTTGAGAGGCGAACTGCGCCCGCATGACGACAAAAGGGCTGGAATCAGGGCCTACGACGCAAAAATCCGAACTGAATTATGGCCGTGTGGTCGCTTGGGCGGCAAAATCAGGCCAGGGCGATCCCGAAAACGCGGTTTTTAGAGGTGT
>CACUVI010000016.1 GCA_902725215.1 Rhodospirillaceae bacterium LM-1
TGAGCGACTGTCTTGGGAGTCAAGCGGGTTGCCATGTTTTTTTGTCCCGGACGATGGCGTTGAGGATGGTCAGGAGTTTTCGAGCGACGGCGACGAGAGCCGCCATCTTTGGCTTTCCCGCTGTAACGAGCCGCTGATGGAAGGCCTTCAAGACTGGATTGTAGCGCGCGGCAACCATGGCCGCCATGAAGAGGGCGGAGCGGACGGTGGCCCTTCCGCCGCCAATGAAGCTCTTGCCGCGCCATTGCCCGGACTGCCGGGTCCAGGGAGCAAGTCCGGCCAAAGCGGCAACCTGACGGCGGTCGAGGCTGCCCAATTCCGGCATTTCGGCAATCAAGGTGCGCGCCGTGACGTTGCCTACCCCGGGGACGCTTTTCAGCAGGTCTTCCTTCTCGCGCCAAGCGGGCGAACCACGCACGGCATCATCAATGTCCTGGTCGAGATCGGAGAGTTCCTTTTCAAGCATCCCCACCACGCGAGAGATGCTTTTGCGGGTGCGGGCCGAAGCCCGTTTTTCCCGCTGTCTTTCCGCGCCGATCATCTCGATGATCTGACGCCGCCTGGCGACCAGGTCGGCCAAGCGTTCCGTCTCGGCGTCCGGCAGTGGTCGCATAACTGGCTTGGTCGCTTCGGCAAAACGGGCAATCACCGCCGCGTCGATCGGGTCGGTCTTGGCCCGCTTTCCCAAAGCCCGAGCAAATGCCCGGACTTGAGCAGGATTGACCACCACCACCGGCAATCCGGCACCGCCAAGCCCCGCCGCAACCACGGTTTCAAACCCGCCAGTGGCTTCCACAACGACTGCCGTCACCTTCAGGCCGGCCAGCCTTTCTGCCAGTTCGTTCACGCCTTTGCCGTCGCGCGCGACGGCAAAGGCATCGCCAGACGGCAAAACATGCACATCAAGCCGGTCCTTCGAAACATCGATTCCAACATAGGTGGCGTCCATCTGATCCCATCCTTGCGC
>CACUVI010000017.1 GCA_902725215.1 Rhodospirillaceae bacterium LM-1
TTGATCGGGTTGTTTACAGGGGCCAGATTGAATGAAATCGGCCAGTTGGAAGTGGCGGACATCATCCTGCACAACGGTGTCCACCATTTCAACATTACGAATGAGTCGGATGACCCGAAGGCCAACAAGAAGGTAAAAACCGCAGCTGCCCGGCGCAAAGTTCCTATCCACCCAAAACTGGAGGAACTCGGCTTTTTTGACTACGTCGAGTCCATTAGTCAGAAGAACGGCAAAAGGCTGTTTCCAGAATGGCAGGTGGGCAAGGATGGGTTTTACTCAAGCCCAATGAGCAAATGGTTTGCCAGACTCCTGAGTGAAACCGGCATCAAAAGCAGCAAGCTTGCCTTCCACAGTCTGCGGCACAACTTCAAGGACATTTTGCGCCAAAACAACATTCCTGAAATGGTGCAGGATTACGTGATGGGACACGCCAACGAAACTGTCCAAAAGAGATACGGTTCGACGGGGTTGTTGCCGAACGAAACTGCGGCTCTACGCGCCATCAACTATGACCACATAGATTTGAGCCATCCGCGAAGGAAGGAACCGGGCTGACCGGAACGGAAACTGGACAGATCATGTTGGTGCGGTCGGCTACACAAAGCTGTTGAGACATTTCCAGAACCGGAGCCACCAAAGAACGTCGTCCGAGGCGCGGTCTCTGGAGGGGTAAAATTCCGCGACCAGGGCGAAGCATTTCCAAAAGTCAGCAGCGCATAGTCCAAGATTCTCAAGGTGCTTGGCGGTATTTGCCAGCGCATCCGACAGTTCAAACTCCTGTTTCATGCCCGAAGAAAGAAACAGCAGATCGAGCAACCTCCTGTCACGGCCAGAATAATCCGACAGAACAGTGTGGCCGATAAAAGCTGCATTCAT
>CACUVI010000018.1 GCA_902725215.1 Rhodospirillaceae bacterium LM-1
CCCTTAACCAATTCCAACCTTGCCAAAGCGTTAGAATCCAGCCATCTTCCCCTTCTACACGCAGGGGTTACTTCGTTACAATGCAAAGACCGGGGTTCCATCAAGCGACACGACTGAATGGCCGCGCAGCCTTGTTGCGCGCCGGTACCCGTTCCCTGTTTTTATCCCTGTCCGCCCTGGCCTTGGCTTCGGGCAGCGCCACCGCCCTCGATCTGGGGGAATCCCCAGCAAATAACGGGGGGGGGGTGTAAAACCCCTTTCGCAGCCCTTCCGCCCCGGAGAATCTGCGACTTCGAATCCTGATCCCAACGCCCAACCCATCCTCCCCTCGCTTATGTGGCGGGGCGGCCCTTGGTCTTTGGGCCTTGGCCCGGCTGTGCCCGATGCCCAAACCGGAGATTGGAGCCAAAACGGCACGCTCGGCTTCGAGATGTCCGACGTTTCGATGCGCATGAAATGGGACAA
>CACUVI010000019.1 GCA_902725215.1 Rhodospirillaceae bacterium LM-1
GGGTGGTTTTTCGCGTTTGGAGCGGTTTTGTTTCAACCTTCATCATAGGAGACCCGCCATGGGCGGCTTCAATTCAGTCACGGAGGCGCTGCCCTCCGCGAGCCGATCAACCGCGTCCGGCGTGCCGCTGGGCAACGGGGCCGACACCGACAGCTGGGGCGGTCAGGATTTGACGCCTTCAAACAACATGACGCAGCAGATGCAGGAAGCGGAAAGCTCCGCCTGGACGCCAAGGCCGCTTCAGGAAAATGCCGCTCGCGATTTGTTGGCGGAATTTGACCAGAAACCAGCATCGTCTATTGGCGAAGACTCGCTTGGCGTCGTTGGCGAGAAGGATCGCAAGGTCAATCCCATCGTCTCGAAACTGGCGCGTGAACATCCC
>CACUVI010000020.1 GCA_902725215.1 Rhodospirillaceae bacterium LM-1
TACCTACTTAGCCGTGACCGTGACATCGGCTGCCTCCCGTAGGAGTCTGGGCCGTGTCTCAGTCCCAGTGTGGCCGATCACCCTCTCAGGTCGGCTATGCATCGTTGCCTTGGTGAGCCGTTACCTCACCAACTAGCTAATGCACCGCGGGTCCATCTATCAGTGACGCAAAAGCGCCTTTCAACTTTCTTCCATGCGGAAAATAGTGTTATACGGTATTAGCACCTGTTTCCAAGTGTTATCCCCTTCTGATGGGCAGGTTACCCACGTGTTACTCACCCGTTCGCCACTCTTTTTCTTTCGGTGGAGCAAGCTCCGGTGAAAGAAAAAG
>CACUVI010000021.1 GCA_902725215.1 Rhodospirillaceae bacterium LM-1
CCAACTTGTAAACAGGAGGAATGCAATGGCTGAAAGAGGGTTAACGCCTGATGAGATCACTCTATTAAAATCTGTTTTCGGAAATACAGTAGATTTCAGTTTAGTTAAGATTAGTGATACATTGAGTGCGCATGAAAATGGGGTCAGAGTTGATTTTTCTCATGAGGTCATGAGGCAATAATCATGGCACGTCAAACCCGTTACGATCTCCCCGGGGTTCCTCAGCATGTCATCCAGCGCGGCAACAATCGCTGCGTCACCTTCGCCGCCCCAGAGGATTACGGCT
>CACUVI010000022.1 GCA_902725215.1 Rhodospirillaceae bacterium LM-1
GTCGAGCTACCAGTTCCCCGGCGACGACATTCCCGTGATCCGCGGTTCGGCCCTGTGCGCCCTGGAAGGCAAGCAGCCCGAGATCGGCCATGACGCCATTCTGAAGCTGATGGCGGCGGTTGACGCTTCGATCCCGCAGCCGGAACGTCCCAAGGACCGTCCGTTCCTGATGCCGGTGGAAGACGTTTTCTCGATTTCCGGCCGCGGCACGGTGGCCACGGGTCGCGTCGAGCGCGGCGTTGTGAAGGTGGGCGAGGAAATCGAAATCGTCGGCCTGCG
>CACUVI010000023.1 GCA_902725215.1 Rhodospirillaceae bacterium LM-1
AGGCGCCCAGTAACGATGGTCTGCCACAAGGATCTGGCCAGGCTTCGTGACCGACCTTTCCGACTTGCATCCCATGTAGAGGGGGGATGTGAAGAGCGTCTGCAATTGGCTCTGGGAAAACGGGTCACGCTGATCCGATGCCCGCGTTTTGTTTCCGCTCTTCACGGAGACCTTTAATGCCGGATTGTCGTATGCAAGATTGTTGTCGACCGCCCAGTCGAAGAAGGTTCTTAGATTCGACATGTATTTTGCGTTGATCGTGTCCGAGGACAGTGTCGGCCTCTGAGCCTTTTCATTTTGCGTGATGGCCAGCGATGCATTGTCGGTCTTAAAGACCACTTTGTAGTTCCTCGGCAACCTCAAAAGCATATCCTTAAAGGCGACGATATCGTTTTTGTCGATGCCTCCGACTGGCTTGGATTTAAGGAACTGGTCCAAAAGTCCCAGGGTCGCCACATAGTCGTTCTTTGTTTTTGGCTCAAGCCCCTGTTTTTCCCTAAGGAAGCGCTCAATCAGATGGGAAGCCGGTTTTTGTGAGTCGGATGACAATCCGTTAGCTCTTACGTTCCCAGCGTGAGCCATTGCCCCAACCCGGATCAGGGGATCGTTTGGGATATCGTGGAAATCGCCGCCGTCGCGGGCCTGCATGCGCTCGTTGGCGTCGATTAAGGCGCGCATGAGGGCTTGGCCAAGCTTGTCGTAGTCCTTGCTGCCCTTGGCAATGTCCAGTTTTTCCTCGGCAATGGCCGAGTCCAGATATATCTGGGCGGCACTGTAATCGCCGTCGGCGATGGCGGTTTTGAAATCACTCAGGGCTTCAGCGCGGTTGCGTTTCAGACCGTCATGGAGGCGTTCTGCTAGGTGGCCGCTTTTCGACTTGGCGCGAACGTCGTCGTCAAAGTCCAGGCACCGTTCATAGAAGGCGCGGGCGATCCGTGTAATCTGTTCAGGTTTCAGCATGGGGTTCTCCCGAAGCGTCCTGAACCCGGTATAGGCGATTTGGCGAAGCTGTAAAGCGCGGAATCGGGCTTCCCTTTGGCTTGCCGTTCCCAGCGACCGCTTGAGTTCGCGCCGCCCGAAGAAGCCGATCAGATCGTCGGGCACCCGAATGCGGAAATAGTAGCGGCTGCCGCGTCTGGCGATGTGCGTTTCCAGGCCCATGTGTCTCACCTCTGTGTACCAGGGACGAGGCGGCCCAGATTTGGTGCCGGAAACGCATTGTAATTCAATATATTGTGGGTCATTTGGCGGAGAGAGAGGGATTCGAACCCTCGGTACGGGTTTACCCCGTACAACGGTTTAGCAAACCGTCGCCTTCAGCCGCTCGGCCATCTCTCCGCAAGGCCACAGCTTCTAACCGACCCGCCCTTTCCCGTCAATGTCCTTGGTCCGTTTCCAGGTATCTGGCAAGGGGACTGAGGGGGGAGGGGCCGGGATGCGAGGACCGGTTAAACCGTCGACAGCGCGTTCTGCATCACCCAGGCCAGGGCGTTCAGGCGCTTGAAACCGTCTTTCAGGTAGGACCGCTCGGCGCGACTCATGATCTTGGGATCAACCCGGTTGGAAAGCTCCAGGCCATTGTTGAGATCGGCCAATTGCTGGCGAATTTGCAGACCGATCATGAAGTCGTGCAAGCGCGACAGCGCCGCCGCTTCGTCGTCGCTCATATGTCCGCCCTTGGCGAGTGCGGCCAGACGCTCGCGCGTCGATTGGGCCTCGATACGGTGCTTGACGGCCAGCACGCGCACGGCGCCCACCAGCAAAAGCAGGCCCGACATCTTGATGTCGAAACGCCCCTCGACGGTCTTGATTTGCCCGAACAGGCCCAGGGGCGGGCGCATTTCGGCGGCCGAGCCAGCCAGCAGATGCAAGAAGGGGCCTGCCTTTCCCGCCCGCTCCAACAGATGGGCGCGCAAGGGGTCGGCCAGATTCTGCGTGCCATAGACCGGCTTGAAATCGATGAAAATGTCGATATTCAGCACGTCCTCGCCCTTGGCTTCGCGCATCCAGCGGTCGATTTCCGCCTTCCAGCCGTCGGCGCTGCGCCGCCATTGCGTGTTCACGCACATCACGCCGCCCTTGCATTTGGGCACGCCCGCCTCGTCCAATATATCGCAGATGCGCCTGCTGATCTCGCCGTACCAGGGATCGGCCTCGGGGCCGCCATCATAGATGATGGCGTTGTCCTGATCCGCCTTGAACAAGGATTCGCCGCGTCCGCCGGACCCCAAAATCAGCAGGCAGCCGGGAACCGGCGGGCCGCCCCAGCCGTCCTCGGCCATGGCCTGTTCCGACAATTCGGCGGCCCGTGCGGTAATGTCGCGCAGAACGGTGCTGACCACATTGGCGATGCCGGTCGGCTCGACGCCCTCTTCAAGCAGGGCCTGAGCCAGGGTGGGAACCTTGGCATGCGCCGCCGCCAGCGCCTTGGCGTCGGGCGCGCTGGCGATCTCGTCGCCCAGCGCCAGCGCGGAACCGGCGCGCAATTTCAAAAGCGAGCGCGCAGAAACCATGCCGACCGGGCGGTTCAGGCGATCAACCACGCACAGATGGCGAATTTTCAAACGGTCCATGCGCCCCAGGGCCACGAAGACCAGCGCTTCTTCCTTGACGGTGGCGACCGGCGAACTCATGACGGCGCTTAGGGGCTGATGCATGCCGATGCTGCCCGTTTGCGCCACGGCGCGCAGCACGTCGCGTTCGGTGACGATTCCCAGGGCGGTTCCTTCGGGGCCGGTGATCATGATCGAGCTGATGCCGCGCTCGGCCATGACGCGCGCCGCTTCGACCAGGGTGGCCTTGGGTTCGATGGTGATCACCGGGGCGGTCATCACCTCGGCCACCTTATGCCGATAGGGGAAACTGTCGATGCGCTCCAAAGAAGAGGTGTCAAGTTTCATGTATCTGAGTCCCCCTAAAGTCCTTCGACAACACGCGAAGGATCGCACCGCTGTTCAAGCGTTTCGCGAAATGTGGCGGCCCCGAAATGGAGCAGACCATCGATAACCTCAAAATCGTCGCCGCGCAAAGTTTCGTGGATAGGCAGCGAGTCATAGATAGGTTTGCAACTCATGGTGACCTGATCGACCGCCCGACCGGGCGGGGCAAGGCGGGCATGCCCCAATCTTTCGGCGAACAGGCGCTTGAATTCGGAAAAGTCGTGCTGGGTCTCTTGTTTGTCCAGGGTGCGGACGTAAACATCCTCAAGCCAAGTCCAGAGCTTTTCTTGGGCCAGTCCATCCTGGGGGCGCAGATACGCTTCCACGATCATGCACAAATCGGCCAGCAGCATGGCGAAGGCGTTCCACCGGCAGACCTCAAGGGCGTCCAGGAACATCTTTTCGCGAAACAGAAAGCGCGCATTGCTTCCGGCTTTCGTATGGCAAAAGCCCACCGTCGACCTTTGGGAAAGCCTGGAAGTTTCTACGGACAGTAAAACCGCTAGTAACTCGGGAGTGTCCACCCGGCCCGGAAACAACCAATTCTTGATACGGCTTAACATAAGGATTTCCTAAAGTTCCCCGACGCTTCGTAGTATCCACAATGTCTCAAAGTGCATTCGATTTCTAGTGCTTGTTAACCAGGATGGCTCGTGATATCAACATTGCACAAACAAAGAAAACAAATGTCGCACTGAGGAGGTAAACGCAAACTCACGCCAGTAATCTGCCCGCGCCTAATGCGGCAGGTGGGCTGCACAATCATCTCACGTTTGTTTTTTTTAACAGAGCCGATCCAAGGGCTTCGCTCAAGAGCGTCCTGGATCATGAACGAGTCAACTTGAGTGGAGAAGGAGCGTCTCAAGATGTCGGAATTTACTCCCGAAAAGGCCAAGGCCCATTGGGCCAAGACGTCGGGGCTAATGTGGCTGATGCTGGCTATTTGGTTTTTCTTCAGCTTCGTGGTCCACATGTTCGCCCCCAGCCTGAACGCAATCAAGATCATCGGCTTCCCCTTGGGCTTCTATATGGCCGCCCAGGGTTCGCTGATCGCCTTCGTTGTGGCAATTTTCTGGTACGCCAAGCGCCAGGACGCCATTGACGAAGAATTCGGCGTCGCCGAAGACTGATACCGGTAAGGAGACAACGTCACATGGCTGCTAAAAGCAACAGTTTCATCGACAATCTCGGCAAGATCTACGCCTATTACACCGGCGGGTTCGTTGCCTTCACCATCATCCTGGCCATCCTGGAACAAATGGGTGTGCCCAACGCCATCATCGGCTACGCCTTCGTCTTTCTGACGGTGGCCGTTTACGCGCTGATCGGCGTGCTCTCGCGCACGGCGGAAGTGTCGGAATATTACGTGGCTGGCCGAGTCGTGCCCGCCTTCTACAACGGCATGGCGACCGGCGCCGACTGGATGAGCGCCGCCTCGTTCATCGGCATGGCCGGCACTTTGTACGTGATGGGCTATGACGGCTTGGCCTTCGTGCTGGGTTGGACTGGCGGTTACGTGCTGGTGGCCATCTTGCTGGCGCCGTATCTGCGCAAGTTCGGCCAATACACGGTTCCCGACTTCCTGGGCGCCCGCTTCGGCGGCAATATGGCCCGTGCGGTCGGCGTGATCGTGCTGATCACCGCTTCTTTTGCTTACGTCGTGGCGCAGATTTTCGGCGTCGGCATCATCGCATCGCGCTTCTTGGGCATTTCGTTCGAGTTCGCGGTGTTCGTTGGTCTGGCCGGCATTCTGGTCTGCTCGATGCTGGGCGGCATGCGCGCCGTCACCTGGACCCAGGTGGCGCAGTACATCATTCTCATCACCGCCTACCTGATCCCCGTGGTCTGGATGTCGGTGAAGGTGACGGGCGTTCCCATCCCCGAGCTGATGTATGGTCAGGCGTTGGAAATCATCGCCACCAAGGAACAGGAACTGGGCATCTTGAAGGGTCATGCCATGGCGTTCGCGAACGCCAAGGGCGAGGCCAACTTCACCGACGCCATGAATTTCTTCACCCTGATCCTCTGCTTGATGATCGGCACCGCGTCTCTGCCTCACATTCTGATGCGCTACTTCACCACGCCTAGCGTGAAGACGGCATCTTGCAGTTGGCAGAATTCAGGATCATGCCGGACGCCATCGTGTTGGCGACCCCGGAAATCGCGGGTCTGCCCTATGTGGTTTCGGGCCTGGTGGCCGCCGGTGGTCTTGCCGCCGCGCTCTCCACCGCCGATGGATTGTTGCTGGCGATCGCCAATGCGCTCAGCCACGACGTCTATTACCGCATGATCGACCCCAAGGCCGATACCAAGAAGCGTTTGATCGTCAGCCGTATTCTGCTGATCGGCGTGGCTTTGGTGGCGGCCTATGTGGCGAGCTTGAAGCCTTCCACCATTCTGTCGATGGTGGCCTGGGCCTTCTCGATCGCGGCATCGGGCTTGTTCCCGGCGCTGGTCATGGGCATTTGGTGGAAACGCACCAGCAATGTCGGTGCGGTTGCGGGCATGGTCGTCGGTTTCGGCATCTGCCTGTACTACCTGATCACCACCGCGTTCATGGGCGCACCCCTGTGGTTCGGCATCAAGAACATCTCTTGCGGCATCTTCGGCATCCCCGCTGCGTTCCTTGTGACGTATGTGGTCAGCTTGATGACGCAGGCGCCCTCAAAGGAAATGCAGGATTTCATCGACAGTATCCGCGTTCCCAAGGGCGATGTCAGGCTGGCCGACGCCAAGTCCGATATCGACCATTAAGGGTCAAAAGTGCTAGTCTTGCGGGGCCCCTTCGGGGGCCCCGTTTTTTTTGAAGAGAGTTAGGGAATGCAAGGCAACGAATTTTTCTGGAGCCATCTGCCCTTCTGGATCGTCATGTACGGTTTGGCCGTGGTGGCCTGGACCTGTCTGGGCCGTTTCGTTTTGGCTATCCTCGTCAAAAACTCGTCGAAGAACTATATCCTGCGTTGGTTCGAGCGCCTGACCGACTGGCCGATTGCCCTGATCGACCTGATCACGCCCAGGGCGGTGGCGCGCGGACTGATGCCGTTGGTGACGGCGATCTGGTTCTTCCTGCTGCGCTTCATCGCCTTCATGGTCTTTCTCAATGCGGGCATGTTGCCCAAGATGGGAGTTTCGCCATGAGCCGCCAGCACACGATGATGGGAATCTTGCTGCTCTGCCTGGGCAACGGATTCGTCTCGCCTTTCGTGATCATCGCCTATATGTGGGCGCCCTTCTGGTTTCCCAGCATCATCCCCATGAAGCAGGAATACCAACTGATCGGCTCCACGATGATCGTGGGCGTGCTGTCGATTCTGATTTCGGGGGTTCCGGCGGCTCTGTTCGAGCGCTTCACCGGCCGCCAGGAAAGCGACCATACGTCGCTTTACGTCTGGCTGGGCAGCGCTGTGCTGATCACCTTGCCGGGTTTGCTGCGGTTTATTTAGCCTGAAAAACGTCACGGCCGGACCTGATCCGGCCATCCACCTGGACCCCCGGGTCAAGCCCGGGGGTGACGAAAAGGGAAACCTATTCCACCACGATCTTGGGCGTCTGGCGGGCCGTTTTGCCGCTTTGGATCAGAAGCACCTTGTCCCACACCTTCTTGGCGATGGCGCGATAGGCTTCGGCATGCGGGCTTTCGGGCTTCGAGGCCACGATGGGCTGGCCGCCGTCCGAGGTTTCGCGGATTTCGATATCCAGCGGCACTTCGCCCAGGAAGTCGCAGCCCAGGCGGGCGGCTTCCGACTTGGCGCCGCCATGGCCGAAGATATGTGCCTCGTGGCCGCATTTCGGGCAGTGGTAATAGCTCATATTCTCGATCAGGCCCAGGACCGGCACTTCGACCTTGCGGAACATGTTCAGGCCGCGGCGGGCATCCAGAAGGGCGATGTCCTGCGGAGTCGAAACGATCACGGCGCCGGTCAGCGGCACTTTCTGGCTAATGGTCAATTGCGTGTCGCCGGTGCCGGGCGGCATGTCGATCAGCATGACGTCCAATTCGCCCCATTCGACATCGCGCAACATTTGTTCCAGCGCCCCCATCACCATGGGTCCGCGCCAGATGACCGGCGCGTCCTCGGGCACCAAAAAGCCCATCGACATGCAGGCCACGCCGTGATTGTGCAGGGGCAGGATCGACTGGCCGTCCTCGGTCATGTCGGGCTGTTTGTCGATGCCCAGCATGCGCGGCATCGAAGGGCCGTAAATGTCGGCGTCGAACACGCCGACCTTCAAGCCCATGCCAGCCAGCGCCAGCGCCAGATTGACCGTGGTGGTCGATTTGCCGACGCCGCCCTTGCCCGAGGCGACGGCGATGATGGATTTCACATGGGGAACCAATGGCTTCTCGCCCTCGGTTGCGCCGTGCCCGTGCCCATGACCATGTCCGCCCTGTCCCTGGCCGTTGCCCTTCTTGCGCTCGCCGGTCAAAACGGCCTGAACGGTCAGGACGCCGGGCAGGGCGTGGACGGCCTTTTCGGCTTCCTGGCGCACGGATTCCATCGATTTTGCCCTGGCCGGGTCGATTTCGATGGCGAAGGCGACATGGCCATCCTTGATGGCGACGCCTGAAATCATGCCCAGGCTGACCAGATCGGCGCCTTTCTCAGGGTCCTTAATTGTCGAGAGCGCCTTCAAAAGGGCTTCCTGGGTCACGTTGGACATGCTTGAAACCTCCCACAACTTGCCGATATAGGTTATTCCGGTGCCTGCCGTTGCTAAAGGCCCGGCTGGTGTCATATAAGGCGCTTCTGATATTTTGCAAAGGCGCAATCGGAAAAAGGACGATACACATGGCTTTGAATTCCGGCGGCGGCGGTCCTTGGGGCGGCGGAAGTGGCGGTAGCGGCGGCGGAAGCGGCGGCGGCGGCCCCTGGGGCAGTGGCGGCGGCGGCAATAATGGCGGCGGCTGGGGCGGCAATCCCTGGGGGCGCGGCAACGGCCCTGGCGGCCAAATGCCCGATCTTGACGACTTGATCAGAAAGGGTCGAGATCGCTTCAACGGCATGTTCTCGAATGGGTTCAAGGGGATTGGCGTCTTGGCGGCCATCTTGGTGGCTGGCTGGCTGGCCACCGGTCTTTACCGCGTACAGCCCGACGAGCAGGGCGTCGTGGTCGTCTTCGGTCAATGGACCGACACCACCCAGCCCGGCCTGCACTACAATTGGCCGGGGCCGATCGGCAAGGTTTACAAGCCCAAGGTGACGCGTTCGAACCGGGTCGAAGTGGGTTTCCGCTCGACGGCGGAAAGAAGCAACAAAAGCACCAGCGTCAACAGTAACGTCAACGAAGAAAGTCTGATGCTGACCGGCGACGAAAATATCGTCGATATCGATTTCATCGTGCTGTGGAAGATCAAGGATGCCGGACAGTTCCTGTTCAAGATCCGCGATCCGCAGGGCACCGTGAAGGTGGCCGCCGAAAGCGCCATGCGCGACGTGATCAGCCAGACGCCCATTCAGATGGCCCTAACCGAAGGGCGACGCCAAGTCGAACAGCAAACGCGCGGCCTGCTTCAGAATATGTTGGATAGCTACGAAGCGGGCATCGAGGTCATGGAAGTGCAGATGCAGAAGTCGGACCCGCCCGCCCAGGTGGTGGACGCCTTCAACGACGTGCAGCGCGCCAAGGCCGACCGCGAGCGTCTCAGCAACGAGGCTGAGGCCTATCGCAACGACATCATCCCCAAGGCACGCGGCGACGCCGAGAAATTGTTGCAGGAATCGCAGGCCTATAAGGAACAGGTGGTCAATATCGCCCAAGGCGAGGCCAGCCGCTTCCTGTCCGTCTACAACGCCTATATCAAGGCGCCCAACGTCACGTCGCAGCGCATCTACTACGAAAACATCGAGCAGATTTTGCATGGAACCAACAAATTGATCATCGATCCCAGCGCCGCCAAGTCGGGCGTGCTGCCCTATCTGCCCTTGAACGAGTTGAAGGCAAAACCTGAAGGCGCCCAGGGAGGCAAGCCATGAACCGCACCTTAGGAATCGCCGGCGCCGCCTTCATCGTTCTGGGCTTTCTGGCCTGGGACTCGCTGTTCATCATCGCGCAGCAGGAACAGGCCATCATCCGCCAGTTGGGCGCGCCCAAGCGCTTGATCCAGGAACCGGGTCTGAAGATAAAGCTGCCCTTCTTCCAAGACGTGGTGATCTATGACAAGCGCATCTTGGATATGGACCCGCCTGCTGAGCAGGTGATCTTGTCCGACCAGAAGCGGTTGGACGTCGACACCTACACCCGTTACCGCATCTCGGACCCCCTGAAGTTCTTCCAGTCGCTGGGAACCGAGGAGGCGGCGCGTTCGCAGCTTCGCCAGATCGTCAGTTCCGCCCTGCGCGGCGTGTTGGGCAACATCACCATGTCCAGCCTGCTTTCCTCGGAACGTCTGAAGATCATGAATGAGATTCAGCAGCAGACCAACACCAATGCCGAACGCTTCGGCATTCAGGTGGTGGATGTGCGCATCCGCAGAGCCGATCTGCCCGAAGAGACCAGCCAAGCCATCTATGAGCGCATGAAGTCGGAACGCGAACGCGAAGCCCGCGAAAATCGCGCTCAGGGTTCCGAACGCGCCCAGCAGATCAGATCCAGGGCGGAACGCGAACGCACGGTCATTTTGGCCGAAAGCCAGAAAATGGCTCAGATCACCAAAGGCCAGGGCGATGCGGAAGCCAATCGTATCTATGCCGAGGCCTATGGCCGCGATCCGCAGTTCTTCTCGTTCTACCGGGCCATGCAGTCCTATCGTCATGCCATTGGCGACAAGGACACCACGCTGATCTTGTCGCCCGACAGCGACTTCTTCAAATATCTGTTGGGTCCTGGCGGGGCGGGGCGGGCCAGGTAACCGTAATTTTGCCATCTTTGAGGTATAGGCCCGATGTTCGGGTTTGACGTGAAGGTTCGATAGACATCATGAAGACTTGCGGAATGTTGAAGCCATTGGCGTGTGCCGTTCTGGCCCTCTCCCTTCTGGCTTTCGGCGCTGGGCCGCTCTATGCCCAGCCTCAGGGCGCGCCAACCAGCTTTGCCGATCTGGCCGAAGCCTTGCTGCCTGCCGTGGTCAATGTCTCGACCACCCAGACGGTGTCCGCCAAGGGCGGACCGGAAATGCCGCAATTTCCCCCCGGCTCGCCCTTCGAGGAGTTCTTCAAGGACTTTCTGGAAAAGCAGCGGCCCGATGGCGCAAGGCCCCACAAGGCCACCTCGCTGGGGTCGGGCTTCATCATCGATCCGGAAGGGCTGGTGGTCACCAACAACCATGTGATCGCCGATGCCGACGAGGTGAATGTCATTCTGCACGACAATTCGACCCTGAAGGCCGAGATCGTGGGGCGCGACGCCAAAACCGACATTGCGCTGTTGCGCATCAAGCCCAACAGGCCGCTGACCGCCCTTAAGTTCGGCGATTCTGACGTCATTCGGGTCGGCGACTGGGTGCTGGCGATCGGCAATCCTTTCGGCCTGGGCGGCACGGTGACGGCGGGCATCATTTCGGCCCGTCAGCGCGACATCAATTCAGGCCCCTACGACGATTTCCTGCAAACCGACGCCGCCATCAATCGCGGCAATTCGGGCGGCCCGATGTTCAACATGAAAGGCGAGGTGATCGGCATCAACACCGCCATCTATTCGCCTTCCGGCGGATCGGTGGGTATCGGTTTCGCCATCCCATCAACCCTGGCCAAGCCGGTGATCGAGGATTTGAAGAAGTTCGGCCGCACAAAACGCGGTTGGCTGGGCGTGCACATCCAGACCGTGAACGACGAAATCGCCGACAATCTGGGCATTAAGGACAAGGATCATCGCGGCGCCCTGGTGGCCAGCGTCACCCCCAAGGGACCGGCTGAAAAGGCGGGCATCAAGGGCGGCGACGTCATTTTGTCGTTCGACGGCAAGAAGGTGACCGAAATGCGCCGCTTGCCGCGTATCGTGGCCGAAACTCCGGTCGGCAAAAGCGTGGATGTCGTGCTGCTGCGCCAGGGCAAGAGCCAGACCGTGAAAGTGACGGTGGCCGAGCTTGAGGACGAAGACGCCAAGCCCGGCAAGAAAGCCGACAAGAAGAAGGACAAGGGCGATACCGGCCCAGCCAGCAAGAAGGTGGGCGAATTGGGCCTGTCCGTATCCCCACCCACGGCCGAGGTTCGACAGAAGTTCGAACTGGCCGAGGAAACCAAGGGGCTTGTCGTGACGGCGGTCGATCCTTCTGGCCCGGCGGCGGAAAAGGGCATCAAGCCTGGCAGCGTGATCCTGGAAGCCGGGCAGACGCCGATGAACCAGCCGGGCGATCTGGCAAAGCGGGTCGAGGATGCCAAATCGGCGGGCGCCAAGACTCTGCTGTTGCTGATCGACGGCCCCAACGGACCGGGCTATGTGGTCTTGAAGTTGGAAAAGAAGTAACCCGTTTTACCAAGAAACGTCATGGCCGGGCTTGACCCGGCCATCCACGTCTTGCCATCAATGCCGCCGAAAAAATGCGTGGATGCGCGGATCAAGTCCGCGCATGACGTGGGGTGTCAATAACTCCTTGTTTTGGTGTATCCTGTACATATGGTTGATTTGGCGCCGTCAGAGACCGAAATCCGCATCGAGAAGCTGAACAAGGCTTTTGATGACAAGCCGGTTTTGCAAGGCGTCGATCTGACTGTGCTGGTGGGCAGCTTCATCGCCATCGTGGGCGGCTCGGGTTGCGGCAAAACGGTGCTGCTCAATCACATCCTGGGATTATTGAAGCCCGACAGCGGGCGCATTCATGTGCGCATGGAAGGCGAGTTGGTCGATCTGGCGGGCCTGAACGGCGAGCAATTGGACGATCTGCATAAGCATTGGGGCGTGGTGTTCCAGCGCAACGCCCTATTTTCGGGTACGGTGCTCGACAATATCGCCCTCTGGCTCAAGGAAGTGCGTCATCTGGAAGAAGAGGCGGTCGAGATCATCGCCGCCAAGGTTCTCGATTCCGTGGGTCTGCCGACGGAACGCGATTTCCTGGACAGCCCTGTCGAAAGCCTGTCGGGCGGCATGGCCAAACGCATCGCCATCGCCCGCTCGCTGGCCATGAAACCCGATTGCCTTTTTTTCGACGAGCCGACGACGGGCCTTGATCCAGTCAACGCCTCGCAAATCCAGGATTTGCTGCTGTCCACCCATATCGATCAGGAAGCCGGGGGCGTGCCCCGCACCACCATCATCGTCACTCATGACAAGGATTTGTTGGTCCGCCTCAAGCCCCAGATTGTGATGCTGCACGAAGGCAAGGTGTCGTTCAACGGCCAGTTCGAGGACTTCATGACCTCGGCATCGCCTATCATCCGCCCCTATTTCGACCTCATGCCGGTGTTGCATCAGCGGGACGGGGGGAAGGTTTAGGGGAAAAACAAAACGCCCCATAAGGGACGTTTTGCCTTTCAACATGGGGAAGGGGCTGTCAGCGCCTTGCCGCGCCCTTAAGAATATCCAAGATGACGTTGGTGGCCGTGTCGATCAGGACGATATCGTCGCCGACGATGGATCTTTCGCGGCCCCAAGGCAGTTGGCCCAGGCGGCTTTCAAGGTCGTTGGGCAGATCTCGCTTGGCCAGCCCGGGCGGCAATGTATCCCGCTTGGCGAGACCCGGAGGCAGCCTGCCTTTTTTGGCCAAGCCGGGCGGAAGCGTGTCGCGGCTTCGTTTTTCGGCGCGCTGGCCTTCCTTGTCGTCGGCACGGCTGGTTCTGAAGTAATCGTCAATCGCCCGTTTCTGCTCGGACGTGAACCCGTCGTTTGCCATGGATTCTGCGGCGACGCCTACGGCTCTGCCGATAACCCTGCCGACAGGGTCGTTCGTGTCATATTGCGCCTGAAGGGAGAAGGGGAGCAGAGAAAAGCAGAGGATGAAGATGAGCCTGCGCATGCGAAGCTCCTTTTCAAAGATGAGCATCAATCATAGTCAATGTCGATGCCGCATCCTAGGAATACGAGACCACAGACGCCTGCGGAATCTGCCTACTCTCCGAACGGATTGACGACGGCAACACCCAGCGGCACAAAATGTCGATGGTTGCGGGTGACGATCTTCAAACCATGTGCCTTCGCCGTGGCGGCGATTAGTTTGTCGGTCGCGTTGCCCGAGGCGGGATCAAGATTCCCCCACAGCCTTGCGATATTCAAAGTGATGGGCAGAATGCGTTCGTCGTAATTTTCGATCACCTGACCGAGCCAGCCATCCAGCGATGCCGCGAAGGCCGGATCGATTTGGCGGCGCTTGGTGGCGATCCCGGCTTCAATCTCGCCGATGGTGACGACGCTTAAATACATCTCGGCCTTCTTGTGCTTTTGCAGCCAAGCGGAGACATTCGAAGGGATGCGTTGCTTGCGCAGTTCCGACAGGATGCAGGTATCGAGCAGAAACATCAGAATTCGACGTCGCGCATATTTGCTTCGATGCGCTCGAACGCACCATCGTCCTTGGGCATGGCGAACAGAAGATCGACGAAGCTAGGGCGGTTTTTCTTCTCGTTGGCGGCCATGCGCTCGAAGGCCTGCGCTTCCACGACCACGACAGCCGGGCGGCCATGTTTGGTGACAAGCTGCGGCTTGCCCTTTTCGGCAGCCGCCACGACGGCGGAAAAGCTGTTTTTGGCATCCTGCAAGGGCCACGAGGCGCGGGACATAGCGGACTCATTCTGGCTAGAAATATAGCCAGAATGTACCAGCCAGTTTTTTAGTTGTCAAGCAGCGCTGCTTGACAACTAAAAAAAATGGCGACACCATTTGTCATAAATATCTCAATGGGAGGTTTAGCATGCTGATACACAATTATGGGCTGTTTTGGAATAGATCCTGTGTCTATTGGGGGAAAAGAGGTGTGGGAAACACAGGGCATCTCAAAGGGATTCTTATATCAGCAAGAACTGAAGAGCCAATCGATTTTCGCGATCAACAAGGTGTCTACTGCCTTTACGATGAAAATTACAGACTTGTCTATGTTGGCCAAGCTGGTGGGAAAAACAACCAACGTCTTTTTGCGAGATTAAAACAACATCAGAATGATGCATTGGCGGAAAGATGGACAAAATTTTCTTGGTTTGGCGTACGTCAAGTTCTTTCGAAGGGAAATCTTAAGGCCGTTAAAAACTCAACAAACGTCTCAATCGAAAAAGTCTTGAATCACGTCGAGGCGATTCTTATAGCTTCCGCCGAGCCTGTTCAAAACAGGCAGGGTGGGAAATTCGGTGATGACGTTGAGCAGTACCTTCAATATAGAGATCATGACAGTCTTGGACCTGAGACAGGAGAAATGCTTCGTGCGCTCTGGAGCCAACTTCAAAAACAGTAGCTCAACAAAAAACGCCCCCGGCTTAGGGGGCGTTTTGCTAGGCGTCGTTCTAAGGCTGATTACTGACAGTTGTCAGCCAATCCCTTACCCAATCTTCTCCAACTCCCGCACCAGGGCTTCGCCCATGACGGTGGTGGAGACTTTGGCCTTGCCGGGCGACATGATGTCGGCGGTGCGAAGCCCGCCCGCCAGCACGTTCTTGGCCGCCTGTTCGATCAGGTCGGCTTCCTTACCCATGTCGAAGGAATAGCGCAGGCACATCGAGAAAGACAGGATGGTGGCCATCGGATTGGCCAGATCCTTGCCCGCGATATCGGGGGCCGAGCCATGCACCGGCTCGTACATCGCCTTCATCTTGCCGTTGGCGTCGGGTGCACCCAGGGACGCCGAGGGCAGCATGCCCAAGGAACCGGTCAGCATCGAGGCGGTGTCGGAAAGAATGTCGCCAAACAGATTGTCGGTGACGATGACGTCGAACTGTTTGGGATTGCGCACCAGTTGCATCGAGCAATTGTCGGCGAACATGTGGCTTAGCTCGATGTCGGGATATTCCGGCCCCAGCTTGGTCATCACTTCGCGCCACAACACGCCCGACATCATGACATTGGCCTTCTCGACCGAGCACAGCTTCTTGCCCCGCTTGCGGGCCAGTTCGAAGGCCACGCGGCCGATGCGCTCGATTTCACTGCTGGTGTAGGTCTGGTTGTCAAAGCCGCGCTTCTGGCCGTCGGGCAGGGTTTCGATGCCCTTGGGCTGGCCGAAATAAACGCCGCCCGTCAGCTCGCGCACGATCATGATGTCCAGGCCCTGCACCACTTCGGGCTTCAGGGTCGAGGATTCGACCAAGGCGTCGAACACCATCGCCGGGCGCAGATTGGCGAACAGGTCCATATCTTTGCGCAAACGCAACAGGCCGCGCTCGGGCTTGACCTCGAAGGGCAGATTGTCCCACTTGGTGCCGCCGACGGCGCCCAGGATGACGGCGTCCGAGTCCATCGCACGCGCCATGGTGGCGTCGGTCAGCGGAACGCCGTGCTTGTCATAGGCGGCGCCACCGACCAAATCCTCGGTCACGTCGAACTTGATGCCGCGCTTCTTGGCCATCCAGTCGATGACGCGCTTCACTTGCGCCATCACTTCGGGGCCGATTCCGTCGCCAGGCAGCAACAGCAGCTTCTTGTTGGACATTTTCTATCCCCTAAATTTTTGAAAGTTAGCGCGAACCCGTGGCGGCCAGCCAGGGCGATTGCTGGGTCCGCTTGGCCTCGAAATCCTCGATCTTGGCCTTCTTTTCCAGCGTCAGGCCGATATCGTCCAACCCGTTCAGCAGGCAGTGCTTGCGGAAGGGATCGATCTCGAACTTGATGACGCCGCCATCGGGGCCGCGAATTTCCTGGGCTTCCAGATCGACGGTGACGGTGGCGTTGGCGCCGCGGGCCGCATCGTCCATCAGCTTATCGACATCGGCCTGCGCCAGCTTGATGGGCAGGATGCCGTTCTTGAAGCAGTTGTTGTAGAAAATGTCGGCGAAGCTGGTCGAGATCACGCAGCGGATGCCGAAATCCATGATCGCCCAGGGCGCATGTTCGCGCGAACTGCCGCAGCCGAAATTGTCGCCCGCCACCAGAATTTCGGTCTTGCGGTAGGCGGGCTTGTTCAGCACGAAATCGGGCTTCTCGGCCCCCTTGTCGTCATAGCGCATTTCGAAGAACAGGTTCTTGCCCAGGCCCGAACGCTTGATGGTCTTCAAGAACTGCTTGGGGATGATCATGTCGGTATCGACATTGATGATCGGCATGGGGGCGGCAACGCCCGTCAGCTTGGTGAATTTCTGCATGGTTACAGCTTCCTCACATCGGTGAGCTTGCCGGTGACGGCGGCGGCCACGGCCATGGCGGGGCTGACCAGATGGGTGCGCGAATCGCGCCCCTGGCGGCCCTCGAAATTGCGGTTCGAGGTGGAAGCGCAACGCTCGCCCGGATTCAGACGATCGGCGTTCATGGCTAGGCACATCGAGCAACCGGCATCGCGCCATTCGAAACCGGCGGCAGTGAAGATTTCGTCCAATCCCTCGGCTTCGGCCTGTTCCTTGACCAAGCCGGAACCCGGCACCACCAGCACCTGCACGCCAGCGGCCACCTTGCGGCCCTTGGCGAGGGCGGCGGCGGCGCGCAGATCCTCGATGCGGCCATTGGTGCAAGAGCCGATGAACACATGATCGATCTTGATGTCGGTCATCGGCGTTCCGGCTGTCAGGCCCATATAGGCCAAGGCGCGTTCCATGCCAGCCCGCTTGGCCTCGTCGGGGGCCGATTTGGGGTCGGGAACCTTATCGGTGATCGCCACCACATCCTCGGGGCTGGTGCCCCAGGTGACCATGGGGGCGATGTCCTCGGCCTTGAAGCGATGCACGGTGTCGAACTTAGCGCCCGGATCGGTCTTCAAGGTTTTCCAATACATGACGGCGGCTTCCCAATTGGCGCCCTTGGGGGCCATCGGACGTCCCATCAGATAATTGAAGGTCACCTCGTCGGGCGCGATCAGACCGGCGCGCGCCCCACCTTCGATGGTCATGTTGCAAAGGGTCATGCGCCCTTCCATTGACAGGCCAACCACGGCGTCGCCAGCGAATTCGACCACATGGCCGGTGCCGCCCGCCGTGCCGATCTTGCCGATGATGTAAAGTGCTAAGTCCTTGGCGGTGACGCCAGCGGGCAAGGCGCCGGTCACTTCGATCAGCATGTTCTTGGCCGGACGCTGCAACAGCGTTTGCGTGGCCAGCACATGTTCGACTTCGCTGGTGCCGATGCCGAAGGCAAGGGCGCCGAATGCGCCATGCGTCGCGGTGTGGGAGTCTCCGCAGACGATGGTGGCGCCCGGCAGCGTGAAGCCCTGCTCGGGTCCCACGATGTGAACGACGCCCTGGCGGATGTCGCTCATCGGGAAATAGGGCACGGCGAAGTCGCGGACATTGGCTTCCAGGGTTTCCACCTGGATGCGGCTTTCCTCTTCGGCGATGCCCTTGTCGCGGTCCTTGGTCGGCACATTGTGGTCGGCCACGGCCAACGTCTGTTCGGGCCTGCGCACCTTGCGTCCCGCCACCCTCAGGCCTTCGAAGGCCTGGGGGCTTGTCACCTCGTGCACGAGGTGGCGGTCGATGTACAAAAGGCAGGTGCCGTCATCCTGGCGGTCCACCAGATGGGCCTGCCAGATTTTGTCGAACAGAGTGTTGGGCGTCGCCATGGGGCTTGCTTACTCCTTGGCCTCGGAAGGAGCGGCGGCAGGAGCCTCGTCCTTCTTCAGCCACGAACCCTGGGCTTCGGCGATACGGGCCGATTTGCCGCGACGATCGCGCAGGAAGTACAGTTTCGAACGGCGAACGGCGCCGCGACGCACCACCTCGATCGAGGCAACGGTGGGGGCGTACAGCGGGAAGACGCGCTCGACGCCTTCGCCATAGCTGATCTTGCGAACCGTGAAGGCCGAGTTCACGCCGTTGTTCTTGCGCGCGATGCACATGCCTTCGAAGGCCTGCAGGCGGGTGCGGTCGCCTTCAACCACCTTGACGTTCACGCGCAGCGTGTCGCCGGGGCGGAAATCGGGCACCGGACGCTCGGCAACCAAGCGTTCCATTTCGCGCTGTTCAAACTTCTGCAAAAGATTCATGTCACTTATCCTTCTTTCCAAGACCATCTGCGTAGGCCTTCCATAAATCGGGCCTGCGCGCTTTCGTTACCTGTTCAGCCTGGGCAAGTCGCCAAGCCTTGATCTTCGCATGGTGGCCCGAGGTCAGAACCTCTGGCACCTCCCGGCACTCCCACACTTGCGGCCGGGTATAGTGGGGATATTCCAACAATCCCCGCTCGAAACTTTCCTCGGACAGCGATTCCTCGCTGCCCATGACGCCTGGGCACAAACGCACGCAGGCGTCGATCAGGGCGAGTGCGGCCGGTTCTCCGCCCGACAAAACGAAATCGCCCAAACTAAGCTCCAGCGCCTCGTGGGCGTCCAGCACCCGCTGGTCCATGCCTTCGAAGCGCCCGCACAGCACCGTCATTCCCGGCCCTTGCGCCAGCTCCTTCACGCGCTCTTGCGTGATCGGCCAGCCCCTAGGGGTCAGATACACCAGCGGACCTGGCCCGCGGGCTGCCAGGATCGCCGCATTCACGACATCGGGGCGGATCACCATTCCGGCGCCACCCCCAAAGGGGGTGTCGTCAACGGAACGGTGTTTATCGCAGGCGAAAGCCCTGATGTCCACCGATTCCAACGCCCAAACGCCCCGTTCCAACGCCCGTCCGGCCAGCGATAAACCCAGGGGTCCCGGGAACATTTCCGGGAACAGGGTCAGCACCACCGCCTTCCAGGCGCTCAAACCGTCTTCTCCTTGTCTTCGTCCGCCTTCTTGGCTTCGTCGAGAAGCCCCAAAGGCGGATCGATCACCACAAAGCCTTGCGGCACATCCACCACCGGCACCACAGCCTTGGTAAAGGGCACCAGCGCCGTTCGCTTCTGGTCCGATAGCCGGATTTCGAGCAGGTCGCCCGCTCCGAAATCCACCGCCCGGACCACCGATCCAAGGGCCGAACCATCGGGAAGCCTGGCTTCCAGGCCGATCAGATCGGCGTGATAGAAGCCCTCTTCCTCCTCGTCCAGTTGGGGCAGGGCGCTGCGGGGGACGTAAAGTTCCGTTCCCCTTAAGGCCTGCGCCTGGTCGCGATCGGCGATTCCCGACAGCGTCAGCAGCACATTGCCCCTGGCCATGCCCTTGAACCGGGCCTTGAAGACGCGTCCATCCCCGCATTCCAAAGGGCCGTAGGAGGCGATGGCGGCAGGGTCCTGGGCGAAACTTCGCACCTTGACCTGACCCTGAACGCCATGAGCGCCTTCCACCACGCCCAATAGGACGCGGGGGCCCTGCATCAAGCCTCGGCCGGAGCGGCAGCGGCTTCGGCGGCCTTGGCGGCGGCCTCTTCAGCGGCGGCGGCTTCCATCTTCATGCGCTCAAGCGCCTTGGCCTTGGGCTTGTCCTTCTTGGTCTGCGCCGGATAGGCGGGCTTGGCCATCAAACCGGCGGCGGCGAACATGCGCTGGCAGCGGTCGGAAACCACCACGCCATTCTTCAGCCAATGCTGAATGCGCTCGGCCTTCAAAACCACGCGCTCGGCATGATCCTGGGGCAGCTGGGGATTGTAGGTGCCGACCTTCTCGATGAAGCGGCCGTCGCGGGGGCTGCGCGTGTCGGCCACCACGATGCGGTAGTAGGGGCGCTTCTTGGCGCCGGCGCGGGAAAGGCGAATGGAAACGGGCATTGATCGATTGCTCCTTGGTTAATCAGTGGAATTGGAAAGGGTTGTTGCCGCCGCGCCCCATCAGCGCGGACATGCCGTGGCGCATCAGGCCCTTTTGGCCCAACTTGCCCAGTTTCTTCATCGCATCGGCCATCTGCTGATGCTGCTTCAGAAGTTTGTTGATGTCCTGGACGCTGGTCCCCGATCCCTTGGCGATGCGCTGCTTGCGCGACGCCTTGATCAGATCGGGGTTGCGCCGCTCCTTGGGCGTCATCGAGGACAGGATGGCTTCCTGTCTGGCGATCATCTTGTCGTCGATCTTGGCTTCGGCGATCTTGTCCTTGAATTTGGCAACGCCGGGCAACATGCCCAGCATGCCTTTCAAATCGCCCATCTTGCGCATCTGCTTAAGCTGGCCCGCCAGATCGTCGAGATCGAACTTGCCCTTCATGGCGCGGGCCGCCAGCTTTTCGGCGTCGGCCTGCTCGATGTTCATGGCCGCTTTTTCGACCAGCGACACCACGTCGCCCATGCCCAGGATGCGCCCAGCGATGCGGTCTGGATGGAAAACCTCCAGGGCGTCCAGCTTTTCGCCCGCCCCCAGGAACTTGATGGGCTGGCCGGTAACGGCGCGCATGGAAAGTGCGGCGCCGCCTCTGGCGTCGCCATCGACGCGGGTCAGCACGATGCCGGTGATGCCCACTTTTTCGTTGAAGGACTGGGCCAGGGTCACGGCGTCTTGGCCGGTCATGGCGTCGGCGACCAGCAGCGTCTCGATGGGCTGGGCCGCGTCTCGCACCTTGGCCACTTCGTCCATCAGCGCTTCGTCGATATGCAAACGACCGGCGGTGTCCAGAATCACCACGTCGTAACCTTCAAGACGGGCGTTCACCAGGGCGCGTTTGGCGATATCGACCGGCTTCTGGCCCGCCACGATGGGCAGGCTGCCCACCTCGGCTTGGGCGGCCAGAATGGCCAACTGTTCTTGCGCCGCCGGGCGATAGACGTCGAGCGAGGCCAGCAGCACCTTCTTTTTGTCCAGCGTTTTCAGGCGCCTTGCGATCTTGGCCGAGGTTGTGGTTTTGCCGGAACCCTGCAAGCCGACCATCAGCAGCACGGCCGGAGGGGCCGTGTTCAAATTGATCTCGACGCCCGTGCTGCCCAGCGTTTCCACCAGATGGTCATGGACGATTTTGACCACCATCTGGCCGGGCGTGATCGAGCGGATCACCTCTTGGCCGATGGCGCGTTCCTTCACCTTGGCCACGAAGTCCTTGACCACGGGAAGCGCCACGTCGGCTTCCAGAAGGGCGATGCGCACTTCGCGCAGCGCTTCGCCGACGTCGTCCTCGGACAACGCCGCTTTGCGCTTCAAACGCTCGAATGTCTGCGAAAGTTTGTCGCTTAAACTCTCGAACATGCGCGGGCCAAAACTCCAAAACGGTTACGCGCCCGTGCGCGAATATCGCGGACGGACGTGCCCCCTCGGGGGCGAGTTCCCTCAAGCTGCCTTGAAGAGGGGTGGTTTTTAGTCCCGAAGGGGCAAAATGTCAAGAAATGGCGCAACCGCCCCATTAACGCCCTGATTTCGCCATCAAGCCAGCGCATCTTGGGGCCATGAAACGTCTTGGACTTCTGCTTTCGCTTTTACTGCTGGTTTCCTGCGGCCCGCCGATGGCCTGGGACAAGCCGGGTCTGAGTCCGGAGGCCAGGGCCAATGATCGGACGGACTGCGAACGGTTGGCTTGGCGTCAGGCGGTGGATGTCGAAAACGATCTAATGTTCCAGTACCGGATGAGTGGAGGGGCAACGCGTTATGCGCTGCGCCACGGCTATTATCCGCAGCCCAATTTCGACCGCTATGGCTGGGAAGACCGTTTTTATTCCACCTGCATGCAGGCCAAGGGGTACCGTTTGGTCCCGATCAATCAGGGGGGATGAAAAGTCGGTTTTGCCATCCCACTTGCATAAGGCTGGGGTGGGCTAGAAAGCTAGAGGTCGTCCATGAGGGAAAAACTTTCGCCTGAGACCGTGCGCGAACATCTTGAACGCCTAAGCGGCTGGCGCGAATTGCCGGGCCGCGACGCCATCCGCAAAACCTATCAGTTCAAGAATTTCTCCGAAGCCTTTGGCTTCATGACCAGGGTGGCCCTGGCGGCGGAAAAGCTCGACCACCATCCGGAATGGACCAATATCTACAATCGCGTCGATATGGTTCTGTCCACCCATGACGCCAGGGGCGTCACCGAGACCGATTTCGCATTGGCGCAGGCCGCCGATCAGGCGGCGCTGGGGAAATGAGCCTTATGGGCGGCAAAGGCCGGGCCATCGATCCTTGGCAAGGATCGACAGCCCGCGCCGAACGGGCCTACGCCCGCTTGCGCTTGTCGCCCTTGTAGTTGGCCGACGACTTTCCGGGGTTTGCCCCTTGATAGGCTTGGCGCTTCCTATTGGCCTGACCCTGGCGCTTCTGCGCCGGGCGGGCCGAGGTGGAATGGCGCATGCCCGCGATGCCTTCGGCATGGTAGGCGTGATCGTCGTGCGACGGGATGGATTGACGGATCAGGCGCTCGATGGTCTTCAGATAGCCCACTTCCTCGGCGTCGCAGAAAGAAAGCGCAATGCCGTCGGCGCCAGCGCGCGCCGTGCGGCCAATGCGATGCACATAGCTTTCAGGCTCGTTGGGCAGTTCGAAATTGATGACATGAGTGATGCCATCGACATCAATGCCGCGGGCTGCGATATCGGTGGCCACCAAGGCCCGCACGTCGCCGCGCCTGAAGGCTTCCAGGGCCTTTTGGCGGGCCGACTGGGTCTTGTTGCCATGGATGGCCTGCGCGGAAACGCCGGTCTTTTCCAACTGCTCGGCCACTCGGTCGGCGCCGTGCTTGGTGCGCGTGAAAACGATGGCGCGCTTCACGTCATGATGCTTGAGCACCTGGGCCAGCAGCGGGCGCTTGTTTTCCTTGGTGACGAACAGAACCTTTTGCTCGATGCGCTCAACCGTGGTGGCGGCGGGCGTGATCTCGACGCGCTCGGGATTGTTCAGCAGGCCAGCGGCCAGTTCTTCCACCGATTTCGGCATGGTGGCCGAGAAGAGCAGAGTCTGGCGGGTTTTGGGCATGCGTTCCGCGATGCGCTTCACGTCATGGATGAAGCCCATGTCCAACATGCGGTCGGCTTCGTCCAGCACCAGCATTTCCACGAAGTCCAGGCGCACATGGCCCTGGTTCATCAGGTCAAGCAGACGGCCCGGCGTGGCGATCAGCACATCGGTGCCGTTGGCCAGCGAGCGAACCTGCGGCACCTGGCCGACGCCGCCGAACACCAAGGCGCGCTTGAAGCGCATGTTGCGGCCATAGGTGGCGAAGCCTTGCGAAATCTGCACGGCCAGCTCGCGGGTGGGGGTCAGGATCAGGGCGCGGGGCGAGCGCGGCACGTAACGCGTTTTCGTGGTGGCGATGCGCTGCAAGATGGGCAGCGCAAAGGCCGCCGTCTTGCCGGTGCCGGTCTGGGCGATGCCCAGCACGTCGCGGCCCTCAAGCAGCAGCGGAATGGTGGCCACCTGGATGGGAGTGGGGGTGGTGTAGCCTTCGCTCGTCAAAGCGGTCAACAGCGTCTCGGCTAAGCCGAGTTCGGCAAAAGTGGCAGTCATCAGAATTTTTTAACTTTCAAAAACAGATCTCGCGCGCCAGCCACAGCGGCCAGCGCGGAAGAAGGTTGCTAGCCCCTGGGGCACGCGACCAGCGGGAAACGGATGGGGGGTTTTCGGGAGTCGCCGGGTGGATGTTCATCCACCCCTCGTGCGCGATCACCGGAACCGAAGCAGGCCGAAACCTGTCGTGCGCGGGTTATATCAGAGTGTGCTTAAGATAACAACATCTCATTGTCGCCTGCCTTGTCGGGCGGGATTCTGCAGTTTTCCAAATCAAATGGATGGTGATTGCAGCCCCTGGGGGACGGGAATGGTCGAGCTGGAACAGAAGACCCTGCAAACAATCGACAACCCGTTCGGCTCGCGGTTGTCACCCATGTCTTAGGTACAGATCGTTACCTATGTCTCCGGGTCGGACACAAAAGGGGATTTGGTGGGCCCGGTAGAAGTGCAACAATTCTGATTTTTCAAAGCGTTGCAAAAAGGTGAGGGAAGATAACGGCGCTTTGAAAGCTAATGGTTATTTTCAGCGCCGCCCTCACCTAGCGGGGCAGCGGGCAGGGTTTATTGTGCGCGATGCCGGACAAAACCGAATCTAGGCATTCGGCCCCATATCGAGTCGAATGCCTATCGTCTGGCAGATAATCAGGAGATGTTTGTCTGATGTGGGTATTGTCTTGACGGCCTCCCGTAAACGGGATAAATGCCTAGCCATTACCGCCCTTAGTGCGACCAAAGGCCACCCTGGCAACAGCCCGGGTGGCCTTTCGCATTTGGGGCGGTTTTTGTTTCAACTTTCATCATAGGAGAACCACCATGGGTGGCTTCAATTCGGTCACGGAGGGCCTGTCCTCCGGGAATGGTACAACTGCGTCCGGCGTGCCGATGGGCGATCCCGCAAGCAGTGAGAACAGTGTTGCCTCCTCGCCATCCTCGTTTTCCTTATCCAGCAGCGACAGCAACTGGACTAGCCAGGCGCTGGCACCCGCCATTGCCATGACACAGCCGATGCCGGAACAACAAGACTTCCGCTTGCAAACTATCGAGCCAAATAACGACGCTGGCTGGAATCCCAATCAGGCGGCGCTTGAGAAAGCCTCACACAATCTGTTGGACAACAAGACATCCGGCTTCGGTTCTTATCAGTTGGCCGAGGCCGATACGAGCGAGCGCAAGGTTAATCCCATCGTCTCGAAGCTGGCCCGTGAACATCCGGAAAACCCGGTGAGTCTGAGAGGTAGTCTCTTAGGCGCCCCCGAGTTCGCACAGCAGCCGATAAAACCGCCCAATCCCTTTGCTCAAAGAGATGAGTTGCCAAAGCTGCCCAAGATCGATTGGACCGTGTACGACAATCATCGCATCGAAGGCAAGACGCGCATCTCGCATGACGACTGGGCGCGGGTGATCAACCTGACCAAGGATTTCGGCGGCATCATCCCCGCCATGGTCCGCACCATCCAGGATTACGGCGACGGCGGTCGCGGCAATGTGGCCGACGTCATCGGTCGCGTGGCGCAAACCAATCCCGACCATGCCCGCTACTTCCAGCGCGAGCTCTCAACGGCGCTGGGCGGCGAAACGATCCCCGCTCGCATGGCGCGGATGGTTGGCGAGCCGGTGGACAACAGCGAAGCTCCAGGTTTGTTAGGGCCAAGCAAACCCGCGCAGTATGATTTCGAACAGATGCGCAAGAGCTATTGGCAAAGCGTCGAGGCGTACAAAGCCGAGTCTGCGCAAAAGCAGTTGCTTGCCTCGCAGCAAGAACAGACAGCAAGTGACGCGCCGAAGCAGAGGCAGGACGCCGAGGTCTATCCGCCTGCGACGGAACAGCCTCGGCCTTCGCCTGAGCGTAACGATCTGTTCGGCCAGATAGAGAAACTGAAACCAGAGCACCGCGCAACTCTCGAGACGCTTGAGAAAATCAGGGATCGCGGCAAGGCATTAGGTAGGGATCACTCAGCAGATCTCCTTGACCACTATTTGAACGGAAATGGTGAACCCGTCACCCTGGACAAGGATTGGGTGCGTCAGCATCCGCCCGTCAAGGAGGGGGAAGCAAAAAGCCAGAAGCACTTCGAGGATTGGCTTGTCGGTCAGGGACCGGGCGACAGAAAACTCGGAAAAATCTGGGACCATTTGCCGGAAGGTGAAGGCTCCGTGACCATCAAGGGCATGCAGTGGGATGGGGCGGTTGACAATCCTTCTTGGAGGAAGCTGGACGACAAGAGCAACACGTTGGGTGGTCTGACGGTCAAGGGAGAAGGCGACATTAAACTTGAGCGGAAGGGAAATGAGGTCATCGTCACCGGAACCGTCAACCAGCGTGCGCGAGACGACTATGACTTCAAGAAAGAAGGCCGTAACGGCGAATGGTTGCCGCAGGGCGTTCTGGGCGGCGATTTCACCATGACCAGACAGCAGATCACGGACATGGAAAGGGCGGGTGGCGCGAAGGCGTTTGAAATCCAAACCGACCCTTGGTCAAAAAATCTTGAAGGTCGCTTGAAGCTGGACGACAGGGGCAACATCGTTAGCTCGCAATTCGTGTGGAAGGAGGTTACGTCATCAGGTAGAGTGCAGAGATGACCCTGAAGCGCAAAATCATGTCCGGTTTGGCCGTCATCGCCTTCCTGGCGGTGGCGGCTGCCGGTTCTCTGTTCTGGTTCAATTGGTGGCTGCGCTTCGGATCGACCAGGATTTATCCGGTTTGCAAGAGCAGCTACGGATATATGGAATTAACAACCCCGCTGACCACGGAAGCAAATGCCATGTTTTATGGCAACATGTTGCCCTTCAATGAGGGGTATGTCTGGATCGAAGAAGGCAACGTGATCGCCAAGAACTGGTACTGGCTGTTCGGCGAAGCCGAGTTGGTGCAGCGAACTAATTATTTTTTGGAAGAGCTGGCGAAATCTCAGAGCCTTGACCCAGATGAGTATGTGTATTGCAGACACCTAGCCCTGATTGGAACACCAGCCCATTCCAGTGATTATGTGGCCGAGAGTTACCCCAGCAACTTCACCCGCGACACGCTGGAGCCTCTTTCCTTCGGCGTAAGTTCGGAACGGGCGGGACATTTCACCGCTGTCGGTCGTTTCTATCAATGGCTGGGACAGGTGACAGGGCAGCAGTGAGGTGATCCTGACCTGCCTAGAGTAATTTTCTCCAAATGGAGTTAGATGCCGCAGCTTTAGGTGATAATGGATAAAATATAGTAGAAACAATATATTAATAGGAAATGGTGGGCCCGGTAGGACTCGAACCTACGACCAAGCGGTTATGAGCCGCCCGCTCTAACCAACTGAGCTACAGGCCCTGTTTCACGTCATGTCCGGACTTGCTCCGGGCATCCATGTATCGCCGGGTCAAGCCCGGCGATGACGGAAAGAGGAAACGTCCCCAAAAATCAACTTTAAAACCCCGTCTTCAATTGTCCAGGAAGCTGCGCAGTTTGCGCGAGCGCGACGGATGCTTGAGCTTGCGCAGCGCCTTGGCTTCGATCTGGCGAATGCGTTCACGGGTGACCGAGAACTGCTGGCCGACTTCTTCCAAAGTGTGATCGGTGTTCATGCCTATGCCGAAGCGCATGCGCAACACGCGCTCTTCGCGGGCGGTCAGCGACGCCAGGACGCGGGTGGTGGTTTCGCGCAGATTGCCCTGGATGGCGGCATCCAGAGGCAGCACGGCGTTCTTGTCTTCGATGAAATCGCCCAGATGCGAATCTTCCTCGTCGCCGATGGGGGTTTCAAGGCTGATCGGCTCCTTGGCGATCTTTAGGACCTTGCGCACCTTTTCCAGCGGCATTTGCAGCTTTTCGGCCAGTTCTTCCGGCGTCGGCTCGCGGCCGATTTCGTGCAGCATCTGCCTTGAGGTGCGCACCAGCTTGTTGATGGTCTCGATCATATGCACCGGAATGCGGATGGTGCGGGCCTGATCGGCGATCGAGCGCGTGATGGCCTGCCTGATCCACCAAGTGGCGTAGGTCGAGAATTTGTAGCCGCGCCGATATTCGAACTTATCGACGGCCTTCATCAGGCCGATATTGCCTTCCTGAATGAGATCCAGGAATTGCAGGCCGCGGTTGGTGTATTTTTTGGCGATCGAGATAACGAGGCGAAGGTTGGCCTCGATCATTTCCTTCTTGGCCTTGCTGGACTCGCGCTCGCCCTTCTGCACCGTGGCGACGATGCGCCGGTATTCCGAGATGGGCAGTCCTGCCTCGGCGGCGATGTCGCCGATCTTGGCGCGCAGGTCGGAAATGTCCTTGCCGTGTTTGGGGCCGGTGAATTCCTTCCAGCCTTTGCCGGGCTTGACCTTCAGCTTGTCGAGCCAGTTGGGGTCCAACTCGCTGCCGAAATAGGAATCGAGGAATTCCTGGCGCTTGATCTTGCAGCTTTCAGCCACGCGCAGCAGGCGGCCCTCAAGGCCGATCAGGCGGCGGTTCAGATGGTTCAACTGCTCGACCAGGAATTCGATTCTGTACTGGTTGAGATGGATGCCTTCCATCAGCTCCACCAGTTCCTGCTTCATCTTGGTGAAGTTCTTTTCGGTGGCGGCGGGCACCTTTTCGTCGCTCTGCAAGGCCTTCAGGCGTTTTTCCTGAATCTTGCGCATTTTCTTCGAAGTTTCGGCGATGCGCTCCAGGGTTTCCAGCACCTGGGGCATCAGCTCCAGTTCCATGGCGGCCAGCGAAATGGAGGACTCCTCGCCTTCCTCGGCCTCGCTCTCGGCGCCGGGTTCGACCTCGGGTTCTTCCTTCTCGGCTTCGGCTTCCTCGCCTTCGCCCTCAACCGCTTCGACGGCTTCTTCCTGGAAGCCCGAACCGTAGGTGGCGTCAAGGTCGATGATGTCGCGCAGCAGCATCTGGCCGTTGACCAGCTTGTCATGCCAATCGACCAGCGCATGAATGGTCAGCGGGCTTTCGATAATGCCGCCGATCATCATTTCGCGCCCGGCTTCGATGCGCTTGGCGATGGCGATTTCGCCTTCGCGCGACAGCAGTTCAACCGAACCCATTTCGCGTAGATACATGCGCACCGGATCGTCGGTGCGGCCCAGTTCGGCCTCGTCTACATTGCCCGCCGTGGACTCTTCTTCTCGTTCCGTGGCGTCGTCGTTGGCGGCCTGGGTTTCCTCGGCCTCTTCGTTCTCGACCACGTTGATGCCCATTTCGGACAGCATCGACATGGTGTCTTCGATCTGCTCGGACGAGAATTCCTCGGGCGGCAGGGCCGCGTTGATCTCGTCATAGGTGACGTAGCCGCGCTCCTTGCCCTTGGCGACCATGCGCTTGACGGCGGCGCCCAGGGTGTCCAGCAATGGGCTGTCCTGGGTGTCTTCCGCGGCTTCCTGATTTTCGGTGGGCTGGGCGGCCTGCTTTGCCATAGGTCTACGTCTCCCGGTCGGGGGATTGAATTCCAGATTGTCTTTGGAAGGACGGCTTATACGTCTTCGTCATCGTCTACATGATCAATCGTGTTCAGCTCGTCCTGTAACGTTTTCAAGGCTTCCCAGGTTTCGTCGCTGGCCTGTTCGCCCAAACGGCGCTCAGCCTCGACAATCGCCTGAACTATTTCGGGGCGGCGCAGCCGTCCCAACGCGTGCAGCATCCCTTTTTTCGCTTCGTCTCGCCCGGCGTCTGCCTTGGCGAAACGTGCCAGTGTCGTACGCAGCAACGAATCGACGGCATCTTTGCACCCGTGGGCTTCTAGGTGGTGCCTGAGAGCGTCGGAATCAAGGCCGGGACTTTGAGCGAGGAGGTTTAGAACCTCCTGGCGAAGCCTGTCAAGGGCTGGATCGGAAAAGGTCAAGTGGCCGAGCGATTCGGCGGCCTCGTCGATCAGGTCCGGATGGCTGATCAGACAGGCTAAAAGCAGGCGCTCCAGCTTGGGCTCCGGGGCCGAAGGCTGGGCCAGGGGAGAACTGCGGGGCGGAAATTGCGAAAAATTGTCTTTTCCTTTGAATGGCTTGCCGCGCTGTGGGCGCGGCGGGAAAAACAAGTTGCGCAATCTGGCCCGGATATCGCCCCGGTAGTGATATTGCACTTGCTGGTCTTGAATCTGGCGGGTTTGCTCCTCCAGGCGCTTTTCCAGGGCGGCGCGGCGCTCGGGCGTGTCGATCGGGTGGGATTGGGTTTCAGTTATCCACAGGCGTTCGAGCAAGGAATGCGCACCTGCCAGCACGGCCTCCATTCCCTTCGCTCCTTGCTTGGCAACCAGCGTGTCGGGGTCCTCGCCCTCGGGTAGGGTGGCGAAACGCAGGCTTAAGCCCGGTTTCAGCATCGGCAGGGCGCGTTCCAGCGCTCGTCCTGCAGCCCTTTGACCAGCGCTGTCGCCGTCGAAACATAAAATGGGTTCCGGGGCCAGACGCCACATTTCCTCGATCTGGGCTTCGGTCAGCGCCGTGCCCAGGGGGGCCACGGCCTGATCCAGACCGGCTTGATGCAGCGCGATGACGTCCATATAGCCCTCGACCGCGATCAGGCGACCGGTGGCCCTGGCTCCTTCTCTGGCCTGGGCCAGGGCGTAAAGCTGGCGTCCCTTATGGAACAAGGGGGTTTCGGGCGAGTTCAGATATTTCGGTTCGCCCGCTCCCATGATGCGCCCGCCGAAGGCGACCACCCGGCCCCGCTTGTCGGTGATGGGAAACATTACGCGGCCCCTGAAGCGGCCATAAGGCTCGCGCCCGCCATCTTCCGGCTGGATCAAAAGACCGGCCTCGACCAGCATTTCCTTGGTGATCGTTTCGCCCAGCAGGGCCACTTTCAGCTCGTTGCGGTCTTCGGGCGCATAACCCAGGCGGAAGCGGGCGATGGTTTCGTCGGTCAGGCCCCGGCCCTTTAGATAAGCCAGCGCCTCGCGGCCCTGTGGGCTTCTAAGGTGGGTTTCGAAATGCTTGCAGGCCAGTTCCATGACTTCGTAAAGCGAGGCCTCGCGCTTGGCCTGCTCGCGCTCTTCCGGCGAAGCCTTGGGCACTTCCATGCCTGCTTCGCCCGCCAGCCGTTCGACGGCTTCGGGAAAGGGCAGGCCCCCTGCGCGCATCGTAAAGCCGATCACATCGCCATGCGCCCCGCAACCGAAGCAGTGATAGAAGCCCTTTTCGTCGGAAACCGAAAAGCTGGGGGTTTTTTCGTTGTGGAAGGGGCAACAGCCCCACTGTTCGCGCCCCTTGCGGGTCAGCTTGACCTTGCGCCCCACCACCTCGGTGATCGACAGGCGAGAGCGCAATTCTTCAAGGAAGCGGGGCGGGAAGGACATGGCCCTCAGCTTATACAAAAGCCTTGTTGGTGCAATCTCGCTTCACGCGGGCAAGGCCCGCGCGCCGCGCTCCGCCGCGGCGGGAGCCAAGGGCGCACAGCGCCCGCCCGGCGCTTGAGGGTCAGGATAAAAGACTCTTCACGATCCCGCTGGCCTTGCCGAAATCCATCTGCCCGGCATGGCGCTCGCGAAGCGCCGTCATGACCTTACCCATGTCTTTCAGCCCCTTGGCCTCGACATCGGCCAACACCGCCTTGATGGCGGCGTCGGTTTCCTCGGCGCTCATCTGGCGGGGCAGGAAGCGTTCGATGACGACAATTTCCTCTTGCTCCTGCTGGGCCAGTTCCAGGCGTCCGCCTTGTTCGTAAAGCGTGATGCTTTCCCTGCGCTGCTTGATCATGGACTGCAGCATGCCCAGAATCTCATCTTCGGAAATGCCGTCCATGTTGCCCTTCGAGCGCGCCGCGATATCGCGGTCTTTCAAGGCGGCCAGGATCAGGCGCACCGTCGAGACCGCCCTGGCTTCCTTGGCCAACATGGCGGTTTTGAGTGCTTCGTTCAAAGCCGTGCGCAGCATGGCAATTCCCTTAGTCCATGAAGAAACTGTGAAAGCGGGACGTTATCTTGCCTTGCGACTGGGCGCAAGATTTGATTAGTCCATTGAATTGGAACGATAATATATCTTGATCCGGGGCTTGACCGGCTTGTCATGCCTCTGTAAAAGAGGCGCAACGGACATTCACGAAGCGAACTCGCTGCCAAGCCCGCACAGCCATCTGGCCGGAGCGGCGCATACTTGCAGCCGGGTCTTTTGCTTAGGCGAAGGAAAAACATGAGCGACATCGCCCCTCCCAACCCGGCCACGGACAGGATGACCGGGGCATTGGTGTTGGCCGACGGCACGGTTTTCTGGGGCAGGGGCATCGGCGCCGTGGGCCATAAGGTGGGCGAGGTCTGCTTCAACACCGCGATGACCGGCTACCAGGAAACATTGACCGACCCTTCCTATGCCGGGCAGATCATCACCTTTACCTTTCCGCATATCGGCAATGTGGGCGCCAATGCCGAGGATATCGAAACACTGAATCCGGCGGCGCGTGGGCTGGTGATCAAGGCCGACATCACCGAGCCTGCCAATTGGCGTTCGGCCCAGCATCTCGATGCTTGGCTGAAATCGCACGACATCCCAGGCATTTGTGGCATCGATACGCGCCAGCTGACCAGACGCATCCGCGATCTGGGCGCTCCCAACGGCATTATCGTCCATGCGCCCGAAGGCAAGATCGACGCAGCCAAATATCTGGCCGAAGCCGTCGGCTGGCCGGGTTTGGAAGGCATGGATCTGGCCCAGGACGTCACTTGCCGCCAAAGCTATTCCTGGGACGAATCGGCCTGGGTGCTGGGCCAAGGTTACGGTCGCCAGACCGATCCCAAATTCCATGTCGTGGCGTTGGATTACGGCGCCAAGCGCAACATCCTGCGCTGCTTGGCGGAATCTGGCTGCAAGGTCACCGTGCTGCCCGCCCAAAGCAGTTTCGAAGACATCATGCGCCATCAGCCCGACGGCGTGTTCTTGTCGAACGGTCCTGGCGATCCGGCGGCCACGGGTAAATATGCCGTACCGGTGATCAAGCAGGTGGTTGAATCAGGCACGCCCCTGTTCGGCATTTGCCTGGGCCATCAGATGCTGGGCCTAGCTCTGGGCGGCAAGACCCGCAAGATGGGGCTTGGGCATCGCGGCGCCAATCATCCGGTCAAGGACCTCGCGACGGGAAAAGTGGAAATCACCAGCCAAAATCACGGCTTCATGGTGGACGAAGACAGCCTACCCAAGAATGTGTCGGTCACCCATCGCTCGCTGTTCGACGGTTCGGTCGAGGGGCTGAAGCTGGAAGGCAAGCCGGTCTTCTCGGTGCAGTATCATCCCGAAGCCTCGCCCGGCCCCAAGGACAGCCATTACCTCTTCGCCCGCTTCGTGGAATTGATGGGGAAGAAGTAGGAGGTTAGGCCGCCTTGTTGACCTTGGGCGAGGGGATGGCGGCGATGATCTTGGCCATTTTCTGCTTGGCCTTCCACAAATCGTGAGCGGTTTGCATATTCAGCCACAGGTCGGGGCCGTTGCCGCAGAACTTGCCCAGGCGCAGCGCCATTTCGGGTGACACCGAGGCGCTTTCAGCCAGAATGCGGTGCAGGGTCTGGCGGGCCACGCCCAATTTTTGCGCCGCTTCGGTTACCGAAAGCCCCAGAGCGGGCAATACTTCCTCGCGCAGTATAACGCCGGGGTGGGTCGGGCATCGATCCGGGTGGCGCGTTACCAGATATTCCGTTTCCCGCTTGGCCATGACTGACTCCTAATGATATTGCTCAAGATCGACCCGTAAGGGATCGTTTTCTTCCCACTCGAAGGTAAGACACCAAGGCCCATTGACATGGACGGTGTACCTTTTCGGCAAACCCAGCAGCCCGTGAAAATCAAAGCCGGGCAGGTTCATGTCTTCCGGCTTTAACGCCTGGTCCAGGACATCCAATCTCGAAAGAATGCGCCTTTGCAAGGCGGGCGCTATCTTTGCGCTCCGGCCTTTCATGAACAGCTCTTCCAAACCTTTGTGCCGAAAGCTGCGGATCATGGCCGACTGTAACGCATAGCGCGACAGATGGCAATCGGCTCGGTTTACATCCCCTGGCTGGTCAGCACGCGGTCGGGCGGCGGGAAGCCGTCCCAGAAGGCCTTGATGTTCATGATCACCTTCTCGCCCATGTCGGCGCGGCTTTCGATCGTGGCCGAGGCCAGATGCGGCAGCAGTACCACATTGTCGAGCGCCAGCAGCTTGGGATTCACCGCAGGCTCGTGCTCGAAAACGTCCAACCCGGCGCCCGCCAATTCGCCTTTGATCAGCATGCGGGTCAGCGTGTCTTCGTCCACCACCTCGCCTCTCGAGACATTGACCAGATAGGCGTGCGGCTGCAGCAGCTTCAGTCGTCTGGCCGACAACAGGTGATAGGTCGAAGGCGTGTGCGGGCAATGGATCGAGACGATGTCCATGCGGGCCAGCATCTGGTCCAGGCTTTCCCACCAGGTGGCTTCCAATTCGGCCTCGATCTCGGGATGAACGCGGTTGCGGTTGTGGTAATGCACCGAGATGCCGAATCCCTTGGCGCGCCTAGCCACCGCTTGACCAATGCGTCCCATGCCGATGATGCCCAGACGTTTGCCCCAAATGCGGTGGCCCAGCATGAAGGTGGGACTCCAGCCGTCCCATTTGCCTGATCTCATCAGGCGCTCGCCCTCGGCCAGACGCCTCGGCACCGACAAAATCAGGGCCATCGTCATGTCGGCCGTGTCTTCAGTCAGCACATCGGGCGTGTTGGTGACCAGGATGCCCTTTTCATGGGCCTTCAACAGGTCGATATGGTCGATGCCGGTGCCATAATTGGCGATCAGGCGCAGATTCGGCCCGGCGCTGTCCAGCGTTTGGGCGTCCAGCCGGTCCGTCACCGTGGGGACCAGAACATCGGCTTCCTGCATGGCCCGGATCAGCTCGGCCTTGCCCAGGGCCTGTCCGGTCAGGTTCAGGCGCAAATCGAACAATTCCATCATCCGGGTTTCCACGGAGGCGGGCAGTTTGCGGGTGACGACGACGATGGGGCGTTTGGGCAACATTAGGCATCTCCCTGAAAAGCCTTCTTAAGGGCTATATAGGGATAATCTAAGCCTAAATCTTGACTCTCTGGAAGAAGGGACGGCTATTATGGCCCCTGTCCTGAAACCGGGGGAGCGCAGGGTCCTCAGTGCCTATGCCGTCGCGACGATTATTGTTCATTGTTTTGCTGGCGCTAGCCGTCATGGCGGGGATATCGGTTCCCGTCCTGGCGCAGCAATCGGCCAGCGGTTTGCCTTTGCCGCGTTTCGTGTCCCTGCGGGCGGAAGAGGTCAATCTGCGCACCGGCCCCGGCGTGCGCTATCCCATCGAATGGGTGATCACCAAGCGTGAGCTGCCCGTGGAAATCATTGCCGAGTTCGATACCTGGCGCAAAATCCGCGATGCCCAGGGCACCGACGGCTGGGTGCATCAGACCATGCTGACCGGCAGGCGCACCATGTTGGTGATCGGCAACGGCATCCGCAAGTTAAGGCGTACTGACGCCGACGAGGCGGCGCCCCTGGCCAATGTCCAATCTGGCGTCATTGGCCGCCTGTTGCAATGTCCCCGCAACAGTCAATTCTGTCGGGTCGAAGTCGATGGCTATCAAGGCTGGCTGAAACGCGATGAATTCTGGGGCGTTTATTCAGGCGAATATATAGAATAGCTTGATAAATAACTTGGTGTGATTGTCGTCACTCTCAGCTTGTGACTTGGATCACTTCGAAGTTCCTGGGAACCTGCAAGAATACACCCCAGTTCCAAGATACAAGGCTTTCGGAAGTTTCCGTCCTCCAACGATCCAAAAGCCCGGAACCGCAAAGCCGCCGGAAGTCCTACCGGCGGCTTTTGTGTTGGCATCAATTGTTATCGCCCTTGGCCCATAATTTCTGCATCCAGAACCATTGTTCGGGACGTTCCTTGATCCATACTTCGAACTGGCTGGCGACTTGCTGGGTCAGGACCTGCAGCACGTCGTGGGTGGCGTCACCCTTTTGCGGTTCGATGGGCGTTGCTAGGGTGGCGCGGAAATGCGCCCCGCTCGTGCGCTCCATGCGCGTGCAGACGATGGGGGCGCCAAAGCGCCTAGCCAGCAAGGCCGCCGTATGGGCGATGCGCGCTTGGCCGCCCAACAGATCGACCGGCATCGTGTCGGAATAGCGATGATCGGTCAGGAAGCCGATATAGCCGCCCTTGGACAGGTGACGCATCACGTCGCGCATGCCGGCATGGCTTTTGGCGATGTAGGTAACCCCCCTGCAGGGCCGCAAGCGTTGGACCAGATCGCGCACATGCGGATTGTTGGGGGCGCGGTAGAGCAGCAAGATGTGGCCGCCCAGCCGGTCCATGACCATGGGGAACAGTTCCCAATTGCCCAGATGGGCCGCCACGAAGACGCAGCCTTTGCCCAATGATTTGACATGATCGAAGTTTTCCGCCCCCGCAATCTGGATGCGCTCTGGATCATCGGCCAGCCTGCGCAGATGGGGATATTCGAACACCACCCGGCCCAGATTGGCCCAGATGGCGGGCAGCAGGCGTCTGGCCTCGTCCTCTGGGAAAACCCGCCTCAGATTGTCGAGCGCCACTTGGCTTGGCTTGCCCGCCAGGGGGCCAAGACGCGACATCAGCTTGGCCCCGAGGTTCGACGAGGCGTCTAGGCTAAGGGGGCGGAGACCGCCAACCAGAGTCCGAAGGCCCAGCTCTTCGAGCCGGTAACGAAAGGAACGAAAATCCGCCATGCCGCCTACCGGATCATCCCCATCAAGGTCTTGATGGTGTTTTCCGCCCCCTGGGCGATCTGGCTGATGGTGGCGTCCAGCATGTAGCAAGGGCTGGTCGCCAGCTTGAGAGCATGGTCCACCACCACCTCGCCATGCCCCCGGATTTGATGTTTTCCGCCCATTTTCTCAATGGCTTGGGCTGTTCCGGCGTCGTTGCCGATGGTTACTTCGCCGCCATGCAGGACTCGGGCGATGAGGGCGGGGGCGATGCACAGGGCGCCGATGGGCTTGGCGGCGGCATGCATCGATTTGACCGCCTTCTCGACATCCGGGTCCACGGCGCAGTCGGGGCCGTCGAAGGCGAAGCCGCATAAATTCTTGGCGGCGCCAAAACCGCCCGGAAAAACCAAGGCGTCGAATTGGCTGGCGTCGAAGGCGCTGAGAGGAGCGATCTTGCCCCGCGCGATCCTGGCCGATTCGGCCAAAACATTACGCTTTTCCGGGCTTTCCTGGCCGGTCAGATGGTTCACCACATGATGTTGGGCAATGTCGGGGGCGAAACAGGCATAGCTGCCGCCCAGCTTGTCGATGGCCAGAAGCGTCAGCACCGCCTCATGGATTTCCGCCCCGTCATAGACCCCGCAGCCCGACAGCACGACGGCAAAGGCAGGTTTCTTGCTCATACTCGCCTCCCCGGCTGAAATTTGTTGGCTGAGAAAAGCATGTTCTCCGGCCAAAAAGCAAGGGTCCGGGCTTGTTTGGGGGGGAGTCTGGCTCTATAACCCCCGCATGCGCATCGTCATGGTCGATGATTCAGTTCCCTTCGACGGCTACACCTCGGGCCACCAGCCTTTGGGCGGGGCCGAAAAGGCGTTTGCCTCGCTGGCATCCGCCTTGGCGATGAAGGGCCATGAGGTCCGGGCCTTCAACCGCTGCCGCTTCAAGATGACCATCGAAGGGGCGAAGTGGGAACCTTGGGACAATCCCCGGCCCTTCGACACGGATCTTCTGATCGCTTGGCGCAAGCTGGGCCTGCTGACGTCGGTTCGCCAGGCCGCCAAGCGTCTGTTGTGGGTGGCGGCCAGTCCCGGCTATCTGGAACGCCCGTCCAATCGCGAGATGATCGAATCGACAGGCGCCAAGCTGGTCTTTCAAAGCAAGGCCCAACTGGCCGGTTTCAAAAGCTGGAAAGGGGCCAGCGGGGCCGTCATAGCGCCCGGCGTGCGTTCGGAATATCAGGACGATGCCGCCATTCAGCCGGTTTCCCCGCCTCTGGCGGTTTGCACCACCCACCCGTTGCATGGTCTTGATTGGCTGTTGGACCTGTGGCCGAAAGTGCGCGCCAAGGTGCCCGAGGCTAGGCTGGCCCTTTATTCTGCGGCGCTCGACAAGGGCCGTCAGGGCGCTGAAGTGGCCCCCGAGATCCGCCCCATTCTGGCTAAGGCGTTGGGACTGGAACATCAGGGCGTGGTGATCGAATGTCCGTTGGGCGATCACGACATGCCCGGCGTGTGGCGCCAATCGCGAGTGCATCTGTTTCCCGGCCATGCCGACGATTGGCTGGCGACCACGCTTTCAGAATCGCAGGCTTCGGGCATTCCCGCCGTCGCTAGGCCCCTGGGCGCCGCTCCCGAACGTTTGCAAGATGGGCAGACGGGGCAACTGGTTCCCGACGCCGACGCCTTCGCCAATGTCGCCGCCGAAATCATGAGCAACGATCAGTTGTTCTGGTCGATGAGCCGGGACGCCAAGATCCATCAGGCGGGGCGCGGCTGGGACGTGGCGGCGGCCGAGATCGAGGCCTTGACCAAATGAAAATCCTGTTCATCACAGCGACGCGCATCGGCGATGCCGTACTTTCCACCGGGCTGTTGGATTATCTGATCCGGCAACATCCCGACGCCAGGGTGACGGTGGCCTGCGGACCCGACGCCGCCCCCTTATTCGCCGAACTGCCCAATCTGGACCGCCTGATCCCCATGCCCAAAGAGCGCTGGTCGATGCATTGGGTGCGTCTGTGGTGGGCCTGCGTGAACATTCACTGGGATCTGGTGGTGGATTTGCGCAAGTCGGTGGTGGCCTACATTTTGTCATCGACCAATCGCTATACCCTGGCCAACAGCAAGGAGCCGGTGCATCGGGTGCGCCTGATCGCCGACGTCATGGGCCTGCCCGAAACGCCGATGCCGCACATCTGGATCAAGGACGAGCGCAGGGCCGAAGCCGCCGGATTGCTGCCCAGTCATCGGCCGGTTCTGGCCGTGGGGCCAACCACCAATTGGGTCGCCAAGACTTGGCGTGCCGATAATTTCGTGGCCCTGATCGAACGCCTGACGGGGCCAACGGGCATCTTGCCCGGGGCGCAGGTGGCGATATTCGGTGCCCCCCATGAACGGCCCCAGGCCCAGCCGGTGATCGATGCCTTGCCCGCCGATCAGGTGATCGATCTGGTGGGCAAGATTGATCTGCTGACTGTTTACGCCTGCATGGAACGCTGCGCCTTCTATGTCGGCAACGATTCGGCCCTGATGCATCTGGCCGCCGCCTCGGGCATTCCCACCCTGGGGCTGTTCGGCCCCAGTTCGGAAGTTTTCTATGCGCCCTGGGGCTGGCATGCTGCGGTGGCCCGCACGAACGAATCCTTCGACACCATCTTTCCAAAGAACTTCGATCACCGCAGTTCCGGCACGCTGATGGACAGTCTGACCGTCGATGCGGCGGAAGGCGAAGCCAGAAGGCTGTGGGCGCGGGCGACGGCGAGGGCGGCATGACTAAGCCCAGCCTGTCCGCCGTGGTCAGCGTAAAGAACGAAGAACGCCAGTTGGCTGAATGCCTAGCCTGTTTGAAATTCGCCGACGAAATCGTGGTGCTGCTCGACAAATGCACTGACGGCTCGAAGGAAATCGCGCAAACATTCACTGACAGAGTGATCGAAGGCGACTGGGCCAAAGAAGGCGAACGCCGAAATGCCGCCATCGCGGCCTGCGCCAAAGATTGGGTGCTGGAAGTCGATGCCGACGAACGGGTGCCAGAAGCTCTGGCCTGTGAAATCCGCGCCACCATCGAAAGCACGCCTTTCGACTGGCACGAAATTCCGGTCGATAATTACGTGGGCGCGCGCTTGGTGCGTCATGGCTGGGGGGCCTCTTTCGGCAAGGCAGCCTATCCCGGCTTGTTCAAGCGGGGCGTGAAAGTCTGGATGGATGCCCGTCTGCATCCGCCGCTGGAATGGCATGGCCGCAAGGGACCGATGCTGAAGGAACGTTTGATCCATTACGTGGATCGCAATCTGTCCGATATGCTCAAGCGCCTGGACAGCTATTCCACCGCCAGGGCCAAGGATCTGCGCGAGCAGGGCGAAACGTGGGGCGGCACTGGTCGCAATGTCGTTCGTTTTCTGTCGCGCTTCTTTAAATGCTATGTCAGGCGCAAGGGATATCGCGAAGGCGGCTATGGGTTGATGGTCGCCTTATGCGCGGGCCTTTATCCGCTGGTGTCGCATCTGAAGGCCAAACTGGAGAAAGAGTAATGGCGCGCATTTTGATGGCCGATGATGGAATCGCCTTCGACGGCACGACGCCCGAGAAAGGGCCGCTGGGCGGCGCCGAAAGCTCCTTCGTCAATTTGGCAGAGACCCTGGCCGCCAGGGGCCATTCGGTCGAGGTGCGCAACAAATGCGAAGGCAATATCGATCATAAGGGCGTTGCATGGCGCCGGATTGATCAGCCCTGGCCCGAAACCGTTGATCTGTACGTCGCCAACCGGGGCGACAAAATGATCCTACGCATGCCGGGTGCTCGCAAGACCATTTTCTGGACCCACAATCCCGCCACCTACATGATGAAGTGGCGCTATTTGTGGAAGATGGCCGTCAAGCGTCCCGATATCGTTTTCATCGGCGACTATCACGCCACCACCTATCCGGCATGGGCGCCTAGCGGCAAGCGGGTGGTCATTCCTTATGGCATTCCCGAGATGTTCCGTTCTGCCGAGCCAAGCAAGGCCGTTCCGCCGCCCAGGGCGGTCTTTACCTCCAATCCGCTGCGCTCGTTGGATTGGCTGCTCGATTTGTGGGCCGGTCAGATTCAGCCCAAGGTTCCGAATGCCGAGCTGCATGTTTTTTCGGGTGCCGCCACCTATGGATCGGTGGGGGATTCGAAAGCCAGCGCCATGCAAAAAGTGCTGGCGCAGGCACAGGCCTTGAAGGAAAAGGGCGTGGTGCTGCGCGGTCCGGTTCCCAAGGCGCAACTGGTCGATGAGTTCAGAACTGCCCGCTGCCTGCTCTACAAGGGCGACATCAACGAAACCTTCTGTCTGGCCGTGGGCGAGGCCCAGGCCATGGGCGTGCCCGCCGTGGTGCAGCCGATCGGCTCGGTGGTGGAAAGGGTGGTGGATGGCCGCACGGGACATATAGCGGCCAGCGACGAGGCTTTTGCCGATGCTGCGGTCAGGCTCTTGGCGGATGAGGCGCATTGGCGCACACTGCACGATGGCGCGTTGGCGCTGCAGCGGCGTTGGGGCTGGTCCGATGCCGCCCAGGCCTTCGAATCTTTGCTGCCGTAACGGGGGACAAGCGGGAATGATACGCGTGATCCAGGCCATGGCGGGCGCCCAGTATGGCGGCGCCGAGGCGTTCTTCGTCCGCCTAGCCATCGGCTTGCACAATAAGGGCCTCGATCAACGCATCATCATCCGCAAACATCCGGCGCGCGCCGCCTTTCTACGCGATCACGGCCTTGACGTGATCGAACTGCCCTTCGGCGGACGTTTCGACTTCAAGACCCGCTTCGCCTTCAAGAAAGCGGTGGCCGAGTTCAAGCCCAAGCTGGTGCTGACCTGGATGAACCGCGCCACCCAATTCTGCCCCGAAGGCGAATTCGTGCATGTCGGACGATTGGGCGGCTATTACGATCTCAAATATTATCGACGCTGCAAGCATCTGATCGGCAACACCGAGGACATCGTCGAATATCTGAAGAAGGAAGGCTGGCCGGCCTCGCGGGCGCATTATCTGCCCAATTTCGTCTCGGCCGAGAATCTGCCGCCCATCGACCGCAAAAGCCTGTTCACGCCGCCGAATGCGCCCTTGATCTTCGCTTTGGGGCGGATGCACAAGAACAAGGCCTTCGATGTTCTTCTGAAGGCGATGGCGCAGGTGCCCGACGCCTATCTGTGGCTGGCGGGCGATGGCGAGCTTAGGGCCGAATTGGAAGCCCTGGCCCAACAGGTGGGGGTTAAGCCGCGAGTGCGCTTTTTGGGATGGCGCGACGATGTGGCGGCCCTTTATGCCGCCGCCGATATTTTCGTTTGTCCATCGCGCCACGAACCTTTGGGCAATGTGGTCATCGAAGCCTGGGCGCAAGCCAAGCCGGTGATCGCCGCTGACAGCCTTGGTCCCGGCACGCTGATTTCGCATGGCGAGAATGGGTTGCTGGCCCCGGTGGACGACGCGCTGGCGCTGGGCAAGGCCATGCAATGGATGATCCGCAATCCCGAGGATGCCAAGCGCATGGCGGAGGCGGGCAGACAGGCCTATGAGGAACAATTCACCGAAGGAGCCGTGGTCGAGCGCTATATCGAATTCTTCGAAAGCGTGACCGGGGGGGCTTGATGTGCGGCATTGCTGGCATCGCAACGCTTGACGGACTTGATCCCGATCCATCCGCTCTGGACAGGCTAGCCCGAGCGCTGGCCCATCGCGGCCCAGACGGCAGCGGGCGCTATCTGGAGAATGGGGTTGGCTTGGTCCAGGTGCGCTTGGCCATCATCGATTTGGAAGGCGGGCGTCAGCCCTTGCACGAGCCGGGCGGGGCCGTGCTGATCGGCAACGGCGAAATCTACAACTACCGCGAATTGGCGGCCGATTTGCCGGATGTGGTCTTCGCCACCGCCTCCGATTGCGAACCGCCCCTTCATTTGTGGCGGCGCGCCGGAAACGGCTATGCGCAACGCCTGCGAGGCATGTACGCTCTGGCGATTTTCGACCCGCTTGCGAAGCGCCTGACGCTGTCGCGCGATCCCTTCGGCATCAAGCCGCTCTATTGGGCGGAAACGCCGCTGGGTTTCGTTTTCGCGTCCGAAGCGCAGGCGCTGATCGGCGCGGGGCTGATCGAAGCCAAGGAGAACCCCCGCGCCAGGGCCGAGCTTTTGCAACTGCAATTCACCACGGGACGCGAAACCATCTTTCAAGGCGTCAACCGATTGCTGCCCGGCGAAACGCTGGTGGTCGAGAAAGGGCGCGTCGTCGAGCGCCACCGCTTGAACGCCTTGCCAGCGGGCGGCGTCGTCCACAAGACGCAAGACGCTTTCTTGTATGAACTCGATGCGGTCCTTTCGGAAAGCGTGTCCTTCCATCAACGCTCGGACGTGCCTTACGGCATGTTTCTTTCGGGAGGCGTCGATAGTTCCGCCTTGCTGGCCCTGATGGCGCGCTTGAACGAGCGTCCGGTGCTGGCTTTCACGGCTCATTTCCCAGGGACCAAGGCGAGAGACGAGCGCGGCTATGCGGCGTGCGTGGCCAAGGAACTGGGGGCCGAGCGCGTCGATGTCGCTTTCACCGAGGAAGATTTCTGGAAATTACTGCCAAGCGTCGCCGCTTGCATGGACGATCCGGCCGCCGATTACGCCTGCCTGCCCACCTTCAAACTTGCCGCCGAGGCCAGGAAACATGTGAAGGTGATCTTGTCGGGCGAGGGGGGCGATGAATTGTTCGCGGGCTATGGGCGCTATCGCCAGGCCATGCGGCCCTGGCCCTTCACAAGACGCATGCGTCGGCATGGCGGTTTCGACAAGCTGAGCGTGCTGAAGGAACTTCCATCCCTGTGGCGCGAAGGCATTGCCCAGGCGGAGCGCGAGCAGGCTTCGGAAGCCCGCACGCGCCTGCAAATCGCCCAGGCGGTCGATTGCGATGCTTGGTTGCCCAACGATCTGTTGACGAAACTGGACCGTTGCCTGATGGCGCATGGCGTCGAGGGGCGGGTTCCTTTCCTTGATCCGGCGGTGGCGGCCTTCGCCTTCCGCCTGCCGGATCGCTTGAAGGTGCATAAGGGGATGGGCAAATGGATGCTGCGCCGCTGGCTGGACAAGGTTCTGCCGCTGTCGGGCGCCTTCGAGCGAAAACGCGGCTTTACCGTGCCGGTCGGCGACTGGATCGCCGCCAAGGGTCATATCTTGGGGCCGCTGGTGGCCGCCCAGCCTTGTATTCAGGCCCTTTGCCATCCGCATGAGGTCGAGAAGCTGTTCCGCCATGCGGACAAGCAGGGCTTTGCCGCCTGGACGCTTCTTTTCTATGCTCTGTGGCATGGACGGCATATGCTGGGCCATCGCCCCGAGGGCGACGTTTTTGACAGCCTGGACGCCATGAAATGTTCGACCTGATCGTCAAGGGCGGTATCGCCGTCACGCCCAACGGCACCGAATCTGCGGATATCGGCATCCGAAGCGGCCGCATAGCGGCCATCGGGTCGTTGGATGCCGGACAGGCGGAACAGGCGATCGACGCCAAGGGGCTGCATGTGCTGCCGGGCGTCATCGATACCCAGGTGCATTTCCGCGAACCCGGCATGGAACATAAGGAAGACCTGTCCACCGGCACGGCTGCCGCGGCGCTGGGCGGGGTGGTCGCCATTTTCGACATGCCCAACACCAAGCCCTCGACCACGACGCCCGAGGCGCTGAAAGAGAAGCTGAAACGCGCCCAGGGCCGCGCCTGGGTCGATCACGCCTTTTATTTGGGCGCGTCGCCCGACAATGCCAGCCAGCTTGGCCAGTGGGAAAGCCTGCCCGGATGCGCCGGCGTCAAGGTGTTCATGGGGTCTTCCACCGGTTCGCTGTTGGTCGATGACAAACAGGTTCTTTTGCAGGTCGCAAGAACGGGCAAACGGCGCATGGCCGTTCATGCCGAGGACGAGGCGCGCCTGAAGGAACGCCGCCATCTGGTCGATGGCGACAAGGTTTCGCCCGCCCTACATCCTTTGTGGCGCGACGAGGAAACCGCCCGGCTGGCCACGGCGCATTTGCTGGAAATCGCCCGCAGCGCCAATCGGCTGGTGCATGTGTTGCACGTCACGACAGCCCAAGAGATGGAACTTCTGGCGCAATATCGCGATATCGCCAGCGTCGAAGTGACGCCTCAGCATCTGACGCTGGCCGCCCCGGAATGTTATGAACGGCTTGGCACTTATGCGCAGATGAATCCGCCCATTCGCGAGGCCCGCCACCGAGAAGCCCTGTGGCAGGCGGTGCGCCAGGGACTGGTCGATTGCCTGGGGTCGGACCATGCGCCGCATACGCGCGAGGAAAAAGACAAGCCCTATCCGCAAAGTCCTTCGGGCATGCCGGGCGTGCAGACGCTGGTTCCCTTGATGTTGGATCATGTGAATGCGGGCCGTCTTTCGCTCGAACGCTTCTCGGATTTGACCAGCGCCGGCCCCGCCCGCCTGTTTGGCTTGGCGGCCAAGGGACGCATCGCTTTGGGCTATGACGCCGATCTGACGCTGGTCGATCTGAAGGCGAAAAAGACCATCACCAATCAGTGGATCGCCAGCCGTTGCGGCTGGACGCCCTTTGATGGAATGCAGGTTACCGGCTGGCCGACGGCGACATTGGTGCGGGGATCGGTGGTGATGTTCGAAGGCCAGCTTCAGGGTCTGCCATCTGGCCAGCCCTTGCGCTTTTCGGGATGCTAAGACTCGGTCCGCCCCGCCTCAGTTTCGTCATTCCCGCCTGGAACCAAGAGCGCTTCCTGGCGGCATCGGTGGGCAGCGCGCTTTCGCAAACGGTCCATGCCATTGAAGTGATCGTGGTGAACGATGCCAGCACGGACGCAACGGCGCTTATTTTGGAGGCCATCGACGATCCCAGATTGGTCGTCTTGCGCTCTGAAACGAATTTAGGACCGGGCGGGGCAAGAAATCTGGGGATGGAAGCGGCGCAGGCTTCCATCGTTGCCTTTCTCGACGCCGATGATGTGGCCGCCCCCGAGCGGGCCGAACGCCAATTGGCCTTTTTCGATGGCCATCCCGATCATGTGTTGGTGGGGTCCGCCTATGGCGTGGTCGACGAGAAGGACAATGTGTTGGGTGTCGAGCGTCCCGCCTTGCTCGAGGATGCCGAGCTTCGCTTTTCGTCCTTGTTCCTAAGCCCGGTGCATCTGACCAGTTCCGCCATCCGGGCCGATGTGGCGAGACGCAAGGCGATAGTCTTTCCCACCGATTCAAAGATCGTCGAGGATTATCGTTTCGTCTCAAGCCTGATCCGACATGGAAAAGTGGCCAATCTTCAAGATGTGCTGACCTATTACCGCCGCCACGACGCCATGACGTCGCGCTTGTTCGAGCAACAGGGCTGGCAGGGTTTTGCCGAGGCGTCGGCGGCCAACATCCGCGCTCTCGGCGTCGAATGCGACGGCCCCTTGGCGGCGCGCCTTGCCCAGGCGCATTTGGCCAAATTGCGGGGTTTGGAAACCGACCCCCTGCTCGAACAACTTTACGATACGCTCAAAGCGCTTCACGCATCGCAAGAAGCGCCCTGAGGGCCAACGCCATATTGGCCATCGGCGTCCCCCAGTCATGCAGTTGTTCCTGGCGAAACAGCTTCATCGACGGGTACCAGGGCGATTCCTTGCCCGCATCGCCCCAGCGCCAATCGCCGCCCAGACGAAGCCCAACCCAGCAGGGCTTGTTCATGGCGCCGCACAGATGGGCCAGCGCCGTGTCGGGCGTGATCACCAGATCGAGGTAAGAGACGACGGCGGCGGTTTCGGAAAAATCGGTCAGTCGGTGCGTGAAATTCTCGACCTGGGGCGGCGGTTCCCGCTCGGCGTTCGTTTGTAGAGATATGAAGCGGATGCCTTCGAAGGCCAGCAGAGGGGCCAGGGATTCCAATCCATAGGAGCGTCTGGCGTCGGCGGGATGTTCCGGATTGCCTTGCCAAGCGAAGCCAATTTTGAAATCGCTTCCATCCAGGCGCGGACGCCAAGCGTCGATCCGCTCGGGGTCGGCTTGCACGTACGGCGGCAGGGGGCCGAAAACTCCGAACAGCCCGGCCAGCGACAACAGGGGGACATGGCGCTCGGCCGTGACGGGGCTGCCGAAAGGCAAGATTTCGAAGGCGGGAAAAACGTGCTTTAGCAAGCCGATCAGTTCCGGATGCACGATCAAGGTCAGCTTTCCCACGCGCTCGGCGGCGGGAATCAGATAGCGGGCGAAATGCAGGGCATCCCCGATTCCTTGCTCGGCCCAGACGCAGAGCGAGCCATCGAAAGGCAAGCCGTCCCAAAGCGGCGCCTCGACGGGAGGCTGCATGGCTCGCTCTAGCAGAAGTCTTGTTTCGAACAGGCGAAGCCCTTGCTGCCAATCGCCCTGGCGCAGCAGAACCAGCGATTTGTTCCAAGCGCCCTGGATCGAAGCGGGGTCAAGTTCCAAGGCTTCGTCGATAATGGCCTTGGCGTTCGCGGTTTGACCGAGATCGAGCAAGATCGATCCCAGGCTGACCCTGCTGTCGGCGCGCTTGGGGTCTATCTCGATGGCGTCCAGGAAATTCTGCGCGGCTTCAAACGGGCGCCCAAGCGCCGCCAGGGCGTTGCCCAGATTGTGCTTGGCGTCGGCGGATGCGGGATCGAGAGCCGTCACCATGGCCCAGGCTATGGCGGCCTGTTTGTTGTCGTTCCGGGCGCGGGCATCCCAGGCCTGCTTGACCCAGCCCATGAGTTCAGACATCAAGCCTCCTTAGGCGTTCGGCGATGGCGGACACGGGGGTTGCCCAGTCGCCAGCCTTGGGCTGGCGGAACAACGTAGCCGAAGGGTACCATGGCGAGCCGCTTCCTTCCATCCGCCAGCGCCAGTCGGGAATGAAAGGCAAGAGCAGCCAGAAGGGTTTGCCGAGCGCCCCGGCTAGGTGAGCGATGGCGGTGTCTGCCGATATGATCAGGTCTAATGCCGCGACAAGGGCCGCCGTTCCTTCGAAGCCGGGTCCGACATCCGGATCCTCCTCATTGCCGAGATCGATCGGCCCTTCGCTCAGTCTGAGAAGCTGCTCGCGCCCGATGCCGTTTTGCAGCGAAACGAGCCGGATTCCGGAAATGTCGAGCAAAGGCAGCAAAGGGGCCAGTCCGGGCGAGCGCCTGCGGTCGGCGTGATAGCCGGGATTTCCTTGCCAAACAATCCCCACCCAAGGACCTGGCCCCAGTCCGGCTAGGCGCTTCTTCCAACCGGCGACGCGGGTTGGGTCTGGCGTCAGGTAAGGGCCGGATTCCAAGGGAGCGCCCAGGAAATGCGGCAAAGACAGCAAGGCGGCATGGGCGCTGGCCTGGGGCAGCGGCTGGCCGCGCTCGACGATGGAGATTGAGGGAAAGGAGCGGGCGAACAGGCTGGCCTGTTTGGGGTCGGCCTCCAGCACGACACGTCCCGCCAGCGACGCCAGCTTGGGAACATAGCGTACGAACTGGAACGAATCTCCCAGACCTTGCTCGGCATGAACCAGCAGCGTTCCTTTGGGCATGGGCTTTCCATCCCAGGCCGGGCAGGCGAAGTCGCGCCTTGGCGTCGTGAAGTTGGACATATCCCAGCGCCATTCCGCCTCCTCGAACCCTTCCTTCCATCGGCCTTGCAGGAAATGGATGGTCGCCAGATTCCAATGCGCTTCGGCAAAATCCGGTTGGTTTGCGATCGCTTGGCGCAGCATGTCTTGGGCAAGATCAAGCAGCCCCTGTTCCTTGAGCGCGATGGCCAGATTATTGGCCAGACGCGGATCTTGCGGCGCTTGCTGGTGCGCCATGGCGAACAGGCCTGCCGCCATTTCGAAATCGTCGGCCGTCATCGCCAGATTGCCCAGATTGAACAGGGCGGGCGCGTGGCCGGGGGCGATGTCGAGCGCCTTCAGGTAAAGGGCCTGCGCCGCGGCGTGATCATGATGGGCCAGCTTCACATTGCCCTGCATGACCAGCGGCAGGGGATTTTCGGGATCGAGCAGGGCGGCGAAATGCAGCAGGTGCTCGGCTTCGTCGAAACGCAGCTTGCGCATCAGCAACTCGGCCAACGCGGTCATGGCCGCAGGATCGTTTTCGTCGATGGACAGATAGTTGCGCCAAGCCATGATCGCTCCATCGACGTCGTTGACGGCGGTCATGGCCATGGCCAGCCCAAGATGGGCTTGCTTGGAATTGGGATCGATCAGGGCCGCTTTTCTGAAATGCGTTATCGCCTCGTTATCTCTTCCCAGCGACGCCAGCGAGCGGCCCAACCCTAGGCGTATATCGAAATCGTCGGGCGAGAAATCGTAGCCGTTGCCGAAGAAATCGAAGGCCTGAGCGGGTTGGCCCAGCTTGAGGGCGATCTCGCCCAGGCGAGACCAGGCCTTGGGCTGGCGGGGATTGGTGCGCAGCTGCGACCAAAAGGCCGCCTGGGCTTCCATCAGTTGCCCAGCCTCAAACAGCGCTTCGGCAGCGGCAAGTTTGTCGGTCATGTGAGGAAAGTTAGCCGATCAGCGGGGCTGGCGCTACCCACCAGCTGGGCTGGCTGACCGTGAGAGAGCGGGCGGCCATTCTGGCCTCCTCCTCATGGGCGAACAGGCCGAAGCAGGTGGCGCCGCTGCCCGACATGCGAGCCAGTAGGCAACCATTCTGGGCTTCCAGGGCTTTTTTGACGTCGGCGATGGTCGGAACCAGCGAGATGGCGGGTGGGGCCAGATCGTTCCTGCGCTCGCGCAGCAGGCGGACCAGATCGTGAATGCCGTTGGGGGTGGCTTCGAAGGCAGCCGGGGCCGAGAAGGGGCCGCTGCGGGCCTTGAAGACTGGCGGCGTTGCCAAGGGAATGCCGGGATTGACCAGCACCAGCCAGGCTTCGGGAAGGCGAGGGGCCGGCGTCAGTTTCTCGCCGATGCCCTGCATGAAGACTGCCTTGCCCTTCAGGCAAACCGGCACGTCTGCACCCAGCTTTAGGCCCAGCGACAACAACTGATCGTCGCTGGGCTTCAAGTGCCACAGCCGGATCAGCGCCTTCAGGGCGGCGGCGGCATCCGCCGACCCGCCGCCGATGCCCGATGCGATGGGCAGCGACTTCTCAAGCTCAAGCCGCGCACCTTGTTTGACGGCGAACATGTCGGCCAGCAGTCTAGCCGCCCTCAAGACCAGATTGTCCGGTTCGTTCTGCAGGCCCTTGGCCATGGGGCCAGACACCGCCAGCGACAGTTTGTCGTCTTCCCTGACCAGCACGCGGTCGCCCACGCCCGCAAAGGCGACGAGGCTGTCCAACTCGTGATAGCCGTCGTCGCGTCGTCCCACGACATGCAGATACAGATTCAGTTTGGCGGGCGCGAATTCAGAAATCACGAAAGGAAATCACTTCTTGCCGTTGCGTCCGTTCGGACCATGTTCGAGCTTGGCTTTGGCCGCCTCGGCGACCTCGGGTTCCGGCTCGAAGATCAGGGTCTTCTTCCACTGGAAGCGGGCTTCGTTCTTGCGGCCCACGGCCCAGTAGACGTCGCCCAGATGATCGTTGATCACCGGGTCTTCGGGTTGCAGCTCGATGGCGCGCTCCATGAAGCGCACGGCCCCTTTCATGTCGTTCAAGCGGTACAGCACCCAACCCAGACTGTCGGCGATATAGCCGTCGGTGGGGCGAAGATCGACGGCGCGCTCGATCATCTTGCGGGCCTGAACCAGATTGGAACCCCGTTCGACCCAGGAATAGCCAAGATAATTCAGCACATAAGGCTGTTCGGGTTCGAAGGCCAGCGCTTGCTTGAAGTCGGCCTCGGCCTTCGGCCATTGCTTCGAACGTTCATAGGCGATTCCCCTGGCGTACAGAATGGGCCAGTGCCGCTTTTCCAGAGTGCCGATGCGCTGAATGGCCTTGGTGTAGGAATCGGCAGCGGCTTCGAACTTCTTGGCTTGGCGCTGTATGTCGCCCAGGCTGATCAGGGCGTCATAGCGTTGGGGGCGCTCGTTCGACAGTTGCTCTAGCAGTTTTTCCGCCTGATCCACTTTTTTCAGGCGGTTGTAGTTTTCCGCCTGACGGATGCGCACCGGCCAGGAAGCGGGATCGGCCGTCGGTATGGTTTCGTAGACGGCGTTGGCTTCATCAAGACGGTTCATGTCTTCCAGAATGCCGCCGATCAGCACCTTAAGCAGGGGGAAATCAGGTTGCAGCCCCTGGGCCAGACGGCAGAGCATCAACGCCGTGTCGGCAGCCCCTGCCTGTTTGAGCGAGGCGGCGGCGCCGAACAGGGCTTCGGCCATGCCCTCCGATGCTTTGGAGATCGGCTTGCTGCCTTTGGCGATCGCTTCGGCTTCGGCTTGCGGGTCCAGCATGGCTGAATCCGGATTGTCCGTCCGGTAGCGTTCGAACAAGGCGTGGGCCTTGTCTTTTTCGCCGCGCGCCAAATGGAAGGCGCCGACCACGCGCACGGCGCGCAAGGTCAGGCCGGCGGGGCTGGCCAGGGTGCTTTCGTAAAGATGGGCCGCCGCCTGGGTGCGCCCGGCCAGTTCGTTGATCAGACCGGCATGGAAGCCGTAAAGCGGAGCCAGCGCGCTCGATTCCTTCAAAGGGGCCAGCGACGCCAACGCCTTGTCGGTCTGTCCGTCGCCGAAATACGACCAAGCTTCCAGCAAGGGGATCATGAAGCTGTTCAAGCCGCGGCGCGGCTGGGTGGAAAGCCTGGACGCGGCGCGCGCGAAATCGCCCTTTTTGGCGTCGCGCACGGTCAGGATATAGACGGCAGGACCCGCCTCGGGATCGAGCGAAATCAGCCTTTCGGCCAAGGCTTCGGCCCTGGCGGTGCGTTCCTCGGCCATCATCAGTACGCTGGCCCGGGTTAACAGCTCGACATTGTTGGGGTCTTTGCTCAGCGCCTTATCGTAGGAATCGGCGGCTTCCTTGGTGTCGTGCCTGCGCGTGGCGTGACGCGCCGCCAGATACTGACCCGAGCCGGATTCGCCCACCAAGGTCGGTCCGTATGCGGATTCGGACATTCCCGATTCGGTGGTGACGCAGGCCGAAAGCCCCAGGATCAGGGGAGAGGCCAACAGGGAAAAGCGCATGAAGGACGTCATCTAAACTCCGAAAGGAAGCGGAAACGCTTGCTTACATATTGGGATAATTTGGCCCGCCGCCACCCTCGGGCACTTTCCAGACGATATTTTGTGTGGGGTCCTTGATGTCGCAGGTTTTGCAGTGCAGACAATTCTGGGCATTGATGACCAAACGGGGCTTGCCCGAATCGCCATCGCGCAGGATTTCATAGACCCCAGCCGGGCAGTAACGGGTTTCCGGGGAATCGTAAAGCGACAGATTGACCGAAATCGCAGCGTCGGGATGTTTCAAGGTCAGGTGCGCTGGCTGGTTTTCCTCGTGATTGGTGTTCGAGATGAAGACGCTGGACAGCCGGTCGAAGCTGACTTTGCCGTCGGGCTTCGGATAGTCGATCTTCGGCCAGTCCTTGGCCTTGCCCAATTGGGTGTGATCGGGCTTGTGATGCAGGGTCCAGGGCGCGTTGCCGCCCAGGATATAGGTGTCGATGGCCGAATAGACCAAACCCGCCCACAGGCCGTAATGGAAGGCGGGGCGGATGTTGCGCACCTGTTTCAGTTCGTCCCACAGCCAGCTTTGGCGCAGCGCCTCGGGATAGGCGATCACTTCAAGCCCGTGGCTTTCGTCGTAAGGGCGGGTCAGGGCATCGAAGATGGCCTCGGCGGCCACCATGCCCGACTTCATGGCGGTGTGCGATCCCTTGATCTTGGCGACATTCAGGAACCCGGCCGCGTCGCCCACCAGCACCGCGCCCGGTATGGTCAGGCGCGGAATGGACTGCAAGCCGCCTTCCGAAAGCGCCCTGGCGCCGTAGGCGATGCGCCTGCCGCCTTCGAAGGTGGGGCGGATGGACGGATGGGTCTTGAAGCGCTGAAATTCCTCGAAGGGCGACAGATAGGGGTTGGGATAGTCGAGTCCGACCACGAATCCCACGGCCACCTGATTGTTTTCAAGGTGATACAGGAATGAGCCGCCATAGGTGTTGGCTTCCAAGGGCCAGCCGATGCTGTGCATGATATGGCCGGGACGGTGTTTGGCGGGATCGATCTCCCACAATTCCTTGATGCCGATGCCGTAGGTCGGCGGATCGCTATCCTTCCTAAGCCCGAAATGTTCGCACAATTCGCGGGTCAGGGAACCCCGGCAGCCTTCGGCGAATACCGTCTGTTTGGCGCGAAGCTCGACGCCCCTGGTGAAATTGGCAGTGGGCTGTCCATCCTTGCCGATGCCCATGTCGCCGATGGCCACACCCGCCACCGAGCCATCGTCCTTGTATAAAAGTTCGGCGGCGGCGAATCCGGGATAAATCTCCACCCCCAGCGCTTCGGCTTGGCTTGCCAGCCAGCGTACGACATTGCCAAGGCTGACGATGTAATTGCCCTTGTTGTGCATCGAGGGCGGGGTCGGCAGTTGGTAAGACGTCGACGCCGTCAGGAAAAGGAAACGGTCTTCCCCAGCCGGGGTCAGAAGGGGGGCGCCCTTATCCTTCCAATTAGGGATCAATTCGTTCAAGGCTCGGGGTTCCAGAACGGCGCCGGACAAAATGTGCGCCCCGGCCTCGCTGCCCTTTTCGATCACGCAGACCGACAGGTCTTGCCCCTTCTCATGGCAAAGTTGTTTCAGGCGAATGGCCGTGGCCAAGCCGGAAGGGCCTGCGCCCACGACCACCACATCGAATTCCATCACCTCGCGTTCCATGGCGCGTCCCCGTTAGCAACTTTCCGAAAGGGTATTGGAGGGCTTTTCCGCCCCTGGTCAAGCCCTGTTTCATTTCCCGATATGATGCTAGCTTGTCGCCATGAATGCAATCGAAGCCGCCATGCCCCCTTTCGAGACCCTGCGCTGGTACCTGGACGCCGGAGTGGACGAGTGCGTGGGCGAGATTGCCGCCAACCGTTTTGCAGCCCCCCCGCCGGTTTCGGCCCAGCCTCAGACGCCCGCGCCCCCCTCCTTGGCCCCCTCCTTGGCAGCAGCACGCCAATCGGCCAACAAGTCCGAAGACCGGCCAGCCCATCCCAAGCCCGCGGCGACGGCGCAGCACCCTGCCGCCCCCAGCATCGCCGCCGGAGCCAAGACGCTGGACGAGCTGAAGGCGGCCTTGCTGGCGTTGGAAGGATGCGCGCTCAAATCCACCGCCACCCAACTGGTTTTTGCCGACGGCAATCCAGAAGCCAAGGTGATGTTCATCGGCGAGGCCCCTGGGGCCGACGAGGATCGCATCGGCAGGCCCTTCGTCGGCCAAGCCGGGCGGCTGCTCGACAAAATGCTGGGTTCAGTCGGCCTTGACCGCGACAAGTCCTATATAACGAATCTGCTGGTCTGGCGTCCGCCCGGCAACCGCACGCCCACCGCGCAGGAGGTCGCCATGCTGCTCCCCTTCCTGGAGCGGCACATCGAACTGGTCGATCCCGAACTGGTGGTCCTTTTGGGCGGAACCGCCGCCCAGGCCGTGTTGGCCAAGTCCGAGGGAATCACCAAGCTGCGCGGCAAGTGGTTCGATTATGCGACACCCGGCCTCGTGCGCCCCGTTCATGCCCTGGCCACGTTCCATCCGGCCTATTTGTTGCGTCAACCTGCCCAGAAACGCGAGGCTTGGCGCGATCTGTTGATGTTGCGCCGTAAGCTAGACGATCTTGGCGTCTGAATCATAAAGACGAATCACTCTTATCCACAGGAAAGACTCTGCCCCAAGGCGCTTTTCCTTGCCCGTCCAGGGGTGATCAGTTACGAGTCCCGGCCATGACCTGGACCGACCGGATAGAACAAGCAGTTCCGGCAATGGTCCGCGTTCTGGCTTTGGCGGCTCTGTTTGCCGCCCAAGACGCAAGGGCAGATACCTTGCGGGACGCGGCGCCGGTCACCGGTGATGGACAGCCAGTGAGAACGGCCTCTGTTACGGGTGAGCTTGAACGTTTAGGCCGAGTAACCAGCCTGCCCGAAATTCTTTCGGCGGAGGATGTGCAGCGCTATGCAAGCGCCGTCTCGTTTCAAGAAAAGGGAAGTTGGGCCGCCGCCGACAAGGAACTGGCGCGAGTAACGGACCCTATCTTGAGGGGCACCTTGCTGGCCGACCGCTTTCTTTCCGGTCGCTACAAGCCCAAGGCTGCGGAAATCAAGGAATGGATGGGCAAATACGCCGACCATCCCGACGCGACCCTGGTTTACAAGATGATGGGCAAGGGGACTGCGGTTCGCGGGGTCAAGCGTCCGGTCCAGACCGGCTATCTGCGCGGCTTCTCGGAAGGTTCCGGCATCGACGAGGAAGTCGGCTCGTGGAAAGTGGCCGAGAAGAAGTCCGACAAGCCCTTGTCGGCCAAGGAACGCGCCCTGGAAAAATCCTGGAGCGGCGACTTCCGCAAGCAATTGCGAAGCGGCGAGGTCGATCAGGCGCGCCGTCTGCTTGAAAGCCCCAAGGCGCGCCAGCTTCTGGACGACGTTACCTATGACGAGGCCAGAATCGCTTTGGCCACCGGCTATTTCCTAAGAACCCGCGACGAGGATGCGCTGGAACTTTCCAGCCAGGCCGCCCAACGCTCGGGCGACGAGGTGCCGGGCGCCCACTGGATCGCGGGCTTGGCCGCTTGGCGTCTGGGGCGCATCGAAAACGCCAGGATTCATTTTGAAACCCTGGCCAATCGCGAGAATGCGCAGCCCGGCCTGATGGCCGCCGCCGCTTTCTGGGCGGGCAGGGCCAATCTGACGCTCAAGCGCCCCGAAATGGTCGATTACTGGTTTACCATCGCGGCCAGCCAGCCGCGCAGCTTCTATGGGTTGCTGTCGCATCGCATGCGCGGCCTGTCGATCCGTTTCGAGGATTCGAACGTTCTCTTTACCGAAGACGACGCCGCCCTTTTGATGAATCATGCAGGTGCTAGGCGTGCGCTCGCACTGCTTCAGGTTGACGAGACCGAGCAGGCCGAACGCGAATTCCGGAAGCTGTATTCGGGGGCGACGCCCAACTTGGCCAAGGCGTTGTTGGGTGCTTCCAAATTGGCCGACATGCCAGGGCTGGCCATCCGTCTTGGCGGCGTGATGAGCGATCGCGACGGGCGCATGCATGATTCGGCCCTCTATCCCCTGCCGCCCTGGAAGCCGGATGGCGGATGGCGGATCGACCGCGCCCTGGTTTATTCGCTGATGCGCCAGGAATCGGCTTTCAACCCGGCGGCCAAGAGCAGGGCTGGCGCCAAGGGCCTGATGCAATTGATGCCCGCCACGGCGCGACTGGTCGGCGGCAAGGCCGGCGCCAAGCAGGTCATGGACCCTGAAACCAATATCGAGCTAAGCCAGCGTTACATTCAGAGCTTGCTGAAGGATCCGGGCATCGACGGCAATCTGTTCTTGTTGGCGGCTGCTTATAATGGCGGGCCGGGCAAGGCCCTGCGCTGGGAGCGCCAGTCGGATCATCGCGACGATCCTTTGCTGCTTTTGGAAAGCATTCCCTCACGCGAAACCAGAGCCTATATCAAGCGGATCATGTCCAATCTGTGGATGTATCGCGCTAGGCTTCGCCAGCCCAATCCGGAATTGGACATGCTGGCGGCGGGCGAATGGCCGATCTATGCCGGTCTCGACGCTCTTCCTGCAACGGTTTCAAGCCGCTAACCTCAATATCCGCTTCAACTTCGCGTCATGGATGTCCAACTCGTCCATGCAGGTCAGGGTCGATTCCAGATAATCGAAGGCGCGGCCTTTTTCCCCTTGGCCGTGGCGAATTCTGAACGCAGCCTCGGTTTCGGTCAGGCGACAATATTGCACATGATCGCGTTTGGCGACGAAGGCCAGGGCCATGACCTGCGATCCATCCAGAAGGCGCGTTTTCAGGAGGCGCGGCTCGTAGACGCCGGTCGGCATTTCGCGTTCGTGCAGCATGGCCGAGACGCTCCCTTCCTCGCCCTTCTTTACCAGATGCGCCAATCCCCGGCACGAGCCTCCCAAATCCAAACCCATGACGAGGCCAGGATTGCTTTCGGTGCCGCGATAGCGGATGGACAGAATGCACAACGCTCGGTGATAGCGGTTGATCCAGGCGGCGCTGGTTTTTTCGGGCTGAAAGCCGGGGAACCACATCAGCGAAGCATAGGCGAAAACCCAAAGCCTGTCCTTCATTCTGCTCAGGCCCGGTTGGCTAGAGCCACGCCTGCGGCCACGACGCCCATACCCGCCAACGCGATCCAGGACAGGGTTTCGTCGAACAGGAAATAGGCGATCAGACTGGTGGCAGGGGGCACCAGATAGAAGAAGCTGGCGACCTTTGCCGCAGCGCCGGCGCGGATCAGGCGGTAAAGAAGCGTGATGGCGCCGACCGACAAGACCAAGCAAAGCCAAGTCAGGGCGAAAATGAACTCGCCGCTCCAGGTGATGACGCGGGTTTCCAGCGAAAAGGCCATGATCGCCATCGCCATACCGGCGGCGGCATACTGAATGACGGCTCCGGTGCGCAAGTCCATGCCCGAGCAGTGGCGCTTCTGATAAAGCGTGCCCAGGGTGATGCCGATCACGGCGCCGATGGCCCAGGGCAGGCCCGCAAAACCCACGGAGCCGGGATGGACCTTCTCGGCCACCACTAAGATAACGCCCAGCAGGCCAAGGATCAGCCCGGCCCATTGCTTGGGTCTGACGCGCTCGCCCAGGATGGGGCCTGCCAGAACGGCGGTCAGCAGGGGCTGCAATCCGCAGACCAGGGCGGTGATTCCCGCCCCCAAACCCAGAGAAATGGCGGCGAAAACGCCGCCAAGATAGACCCCGTGGACCAAAAGGCCCGCCAGGGCGATCCGCCCCGCCAGGAGGGGCGAGCCGGGCCAGGGCGCGCGCATGATGGCTGCGGTCAGGGCCATCAGGGCGGTGACGATGATGAAACGGGTCAGCAGGAAGGTGAAGGGTTCGGCATAGGGCGCGCCCATCTTGGAACCAATGAAACCAGTGCTCCAAAGCAAAACGAACAGGCCCGGCGCTATGGCGGCCAACATGTCGCTTGGGCGGTCCTTATGGTCGTTCATGGCGACACTCTAGACCCGGCCTGACCCAGGCGCGAGGCTTTTACATGCCGGAGAATTTGGCCGGGATTGGCGCTTGCGTCCCTGGCCCTCCTATGGCAAGGTGCGCGCCCTGCACGTCAGGCGCTGCTGTAGCTCAGTGGTAGAGCACTCCCTTGGTAAGGGAGAGGCCGTGAGTTCAATCCTCACCAGCAGCACCATTTTCCGGGTTGGCGCATGACCTCCCCTTCTCCAGGCACTTTGTTCGACAGAGGTCAGTTAAAGCGTCAGCGCCTAAGGGCGATGGCTGGTTTTGCCGCGCATGAATTCCTGTTCCAAGAAGCGGCCCAGCGTTTGGCCGACCGGCTATTGGATGTCAGGCGTGATTTTCCCCTGGCCTTCGAATTGGGGGCTAAGGGCGGGTTGATGGGCAATATCCTTCGCGGGCAGGCCAGAATTGGCCAGTTGGTTTCCCTGGATTGCGATGCCGCCCTACTTGCCCCTCATAGCCCAGGCATCGTGGCCGATCCCGAATTGCCACCCCTGGCCCCCGCCTGCGCCGATCTGGTCGTCGGCTGCTTAGCGCTTCACTGGGTGAACGATCTGCCCGGCCTGCTGGCGCAAATCCGCCAAGTCTTGAAACCCGGCGGCTTGTTTCTGGCTTCGATGCTGGGCGGCGGCACGCTGAGGGAACTGCGCGAGGCGTTCCTGCTGGCTGAGAGCGACATTTCGGGCGGCGCCTCGCCCCGGGTCATTCCCATGGCCGATATCAAGGATTTGGGCGGCTTGTTGCAGCGCGCCAGATTTGATCTGCCGGTGGCCGACAGCGAGACCCTGACCGTCCAATACGCCAATCCACTGTCATTACTCGCTGATTTGCGTGGGATGGGCGAGGGCAACGCCATGGTCCAAAGATCGAGAAGGCCCCTGACCCGCCAAGTGCTGCTGCGCATGGCCCAACTGTATCAAGAGCGCCATTCGGGTCCAGATGGCCGGGTCCCCGCCAGTTTCGAGATCATCACTTTGACCGGCTGGGTCGGCGATTCATTACCTCAAAGGGGTTGAGGTTCCAGGCCGCCTCGACCATTATCAGAACATGGAACGTGCAAGATCAGAGGCGGCCCGGGTCCGCATTCATCCCTCCCCGGATTTCGAAGGCATGCGAAAGGCTGGTCGCTTGGCGGCAGAGATCCTTGATTTCATTACGCCATATGTAAAGCCGGGCGTCTCCACCAACGAACTGGACCGCCTGTGCCACGAAAAGATCCTGGCTGCCGAAGCGATTCCGGCGCCGCTTAACTACCGGGGCTATCCGAAGTCGATCTGCACCTCGGTCAATCACGTCGTCTGCCACGGCATTCCGGGCGACAAAATCCTGATGGCGGGCGATATCTTGAATATCGACGTTACCGTGATCCTGGATGGCTGGTATGGCGATTCGTCCCGCATGTATCCGGTGGGCGACATCGCCCTTAAGGCCAAGCGGCTGATCGACGTGACCTATGAAGCCATGATGCGCGGCATCGCGGTGGTTAAGCCCGGCGCCACGCTGGGCGATGTCGGACACGCCATTCAAAGCCATGTCGAAGCCAACCGCTGTTCGGTGGTGCGCGATTTTTGCGGCCACGGGCTGGGCCGCGTCTTCCACGAGCCGCCCAATGTGATGCATTTCGGCCAACCGGGGCAGGGGATGGTGCTGGAAGAGGGCATGTTCTTCACCATCGAACCGATGGTCAATCTGGGCCGCTATGAAACAAAAATCCTGGCCGACGGCTGGACGGCGGTCACCAAGGACAGGTCGCTGTCGGCCCAGTTCGAACATTCGATCGGCGTCACGGCGCAAGGATGCGAAATCTTCACCCTGTCGCCTGCCGGTCTCGACCGGCCGCCCTATCCGGCCTGACGCATGTCCGAGCCATCGGACAAATCGGACAAGAAGCCGCCCCATTATCACGGACACCGTGAACGACTGCGCAAACGCTTTTTGGACAGCCAGGGCGAGGGCATGCCCGATTACGAAATTCTGGAATTGTTGCTGATGGCGGCCCTGCCGCAGCGCGACGTCAAACCCCTGGCCAAGGACCTGATCGCCCGTTTCGAAAGCCTGTCCGGCGTGCTGACCGCAACGCCCGAGGAATTGATGTCGGTGCCCGGCATCAAGGAGACCGCTTGCACGGCGCTGAAAGTGGTGCAGACGGCCGCCGTGCGCCTGTCCAAGGCGGTGCTGCTGGACAAGCCGATCATCGCCAGCTGGGACCGATTGATCGATTACTGCCGCAGCGCCATGGGCCATGACAAAGTGGAAAGTTTTCGCATCCTGTTCCTGGACCGCAAAAACCGCCTGATCGCCGACGAGGCGCAGCAGCGGGGCACGGTTGACCATACGCCGGTCTATCCGCGCGAAATCGTGAAGCGGGCGCTTGATCTGGGAGCGTCGGCGATGATCTTGGTGCACAACCATCCGTCGGGCGACGTGACGCCATCCAAGGACGATATCGCCATGACCAGAAACATTCGCGAAAGCGCCGAGAAACTGGGCATCACTTTGTTCGACCACCTAATCGTCTCAAGGTCGGGCGAAAGCAGCTTCAAAGCCATGGGGCTGTTGTGATGTTGCGAGCCATCCATTTATTGCTGCTGCTTGTTCTGACGCTGGTGGGCTGCGCTTCTGGCGATCCGTTGCCCTCCCTTTCCGGCAAACTTCTGGTGGCTAGGCCCGGCATGTCGCCCAATCTATTCTCGCATTCCATCGTGCTGGTGATGAATCATGACGAGCAGGGAGCTTTCGGATTCATTCTGAATCGACCGGGCGGCGAGGCGAAGCTGGCCGATCTGTTGAGCGACCTTGACCAGAAGCTCCCCGAACCTATGCCCGCCAATCCATCGCTTGGCATGTTTCTGGGTGGGCCGGTCGAGATGGGGTCTCTCTTCCTGTTGCATAGCGCCGATCTGCCCAGCAAAGACACCATCACCGCCGCTGGGCGCTATGTTCTCAGCAAGCCTTTGGAAACCATGGGGCGCATGGCGCAAAGCGGGCAAGTGCCCAAGCACGTCATGCTGCTGCTGGGCTATTCCGGCTGGGGGGCGGGCCAGCTTGAAAATGAGGTTGAGCGCGGCGATTGGGAGATAATCGATCCCAGCGACGATCTGGTTTTCTCGGGTCAGGTTGGCGAGGCCTGGCAACGGGCTTGGGATCGCCGATCGATCGGGCTGTGAATATAGCGGAGCGAAGCGACTGGCGCATTGAGCGCCCGCGCGAATTTTCGCGCGTAAGCCAAGCGCCAAGGGCGCGCCCGGCGTTTGAGGGGCAGCATAAATGAGCAAGGCCTTTACCAAGGAAACCGACGCCGAGGAAGAACTGCCGGAAGTTCAGCCGTTGCCGGGTGGTTTCAAGAATTACATGACACCCGCTGGCTATGCGGCGCTGGAGGACGAGTTGCGCCAGCTTGGCAAGGTCGAGCGGCCCAAGGTGGTCGAGATCGTCTCGTGGGCGGCGGGCAATGGCGACCGTTCGGAAAATGGCGATTACATCTATGGCAAGAAGCGCCTGCGAGAGATCGACAAGCGCATCCGCTTTCTGCTGAAGCGGATGGAAAGCGCCGTGGTGGTCGATCAAAGCCAGCAGAAGAAGCGCGATCAGGTTTTCTTTGGGGCCACCGTCACCTATGTCAACGCCAGGGACGAGGAACATCGGGTGCGCATTGTGGGCGTCGATGAAGCCTCGCTTGAAAACGGCGCCGTCAGTTGGATATCACCCATCGCCCGGGCCTTGCACAAGGCCGTGGAAGGCGACGTGGTGCAGTTGCGAACACCCACCGGCATGGAGGAAATCGAGGTGATCAAGATCGAGTATGTGGAGTAGGAAAAGCCAAGCGCCAGTTAGGCCAAAACAATGACCTAGCTGCCGCCACCGTCAGGAAGGCGATGGCGGCTAGGCCGAGCGTGATTTTGCGCCTCAAGGTCACGGTTTTGGTTCGTTGTCGGAGATTTCAAACCGTTTCAGGAATCTTCCGACGGGTGTGTAATAGCCAATGCGCTCCCTGCGGACGCCAAAAGAAATCAGCAGCAAATTATCCCGCACCCAATTCGGCGGGTAGTATTCGGCATGGTACCAACCATCGCGCAAAGTGCCGTTGTTGGCAATTTCACGACAGTGACTATCCCTCCCCCCCTTCTGGCCATGCGCTTTTGCCAAGGCGTCCGCGACCAAACCCGTGATCTGAAGATGCTCCCCGTCGCCGAACAGCCAATACCATCTTTTCGAGTAAACTGTTTTGTTAATAACGCGAACATACTCGGCGCTATCCAACAACATGTAGCGAGCATAAAGCTCGAAAGCCTCATCAGTCATCGGTTCCGTGAATTCCACGAGCGTGTCGCCGTCGTGGCAAATCGGATACACCCGCACCCAGGAATTGCGTATCCACCAATTGAACCAGAACAAAGATCCGGCTGCCGCCACCGTCAGGAAGACGATGGCGGCTAGGCCTAGCATGATTCTGCGCCTCAAGGTCATTTGCGCACTTTATCCGATGATGGAACCTCATTCCACTCGAATTGCGAGCTGACGATGTTGCCGCGATTGTCCAGTTTCAAACGGCCTTCCAGGGCTTTTGTCCAGGGAGCCGTGTTGATTTCGAACGCTTTCGCCCCGCCAGCCTTCTCCATTTCGGTGATTTGTTGCCGGGTCAGGGTGAGATCGCCGCCCAGAACGCCTTGGGGCAGCCACTGACTGTTGTGATTTTTCTTCTCGAAGTCGTATTGGTCCTTGCCGTGTTGTTTGACGGTACCTGTGACGAAGACATCGTTGCCATTGCGCTCAAGTTTAAGATCGCCAACACCCTCGACCATCAGACCTCCCAGCGCGTTGCTCTTATCGTCCATCTTCCAGACAGGATTGTTCCCAGCGCCATCCCATTTCATGCCCTTGACCTCCAGCGTTGGCTTGCCGCTGGAAAGCCATTCTTTGACGCTACCAAAGCCGGACTTATCAGTCTGATTTCCTGTCAGCCACTCCTCGAAATGCTTCTGGCTTTTGGCCTCGCCTTCCTTGATCGGCGGATGTTGCCGCACCCAATCCTTGTCCAGTGTGACTGGCTCGCCATTGCCGTTTAGATAGTGGTCAAGCATTCGGCTGGAATGCTCGTGCCCAAGGTTCTTCCCTTGAGTTCGCACCTTAAGCAAAGTCTCGCGCGTTGCCTGCTGGTCAGATGTCAGATCGGGAACCTGCCTGTCCTGATCTTGGTTCTGCCGCCCCCAAAGCCTATCGGCGAAATTGCCCCGGTCGGGATTGGCGGGGTCTTGCGGATTGACCGAAATGACGCCGCGTTTTCCCAAAACATTCTGTCTCGGCTCTTCCGTCGCGGGCGGATCAGGTTGCCTGATGTAATTCACATAGTCTTCAGGCCGCTTTGGCTTGATTTCGGCCGCTTTCAAAATTTCGCGTTGCCGCCTTTCGAAGTTGGCCTTGTAGGCTTCGGCGTTGCGCCAATAGCTTTTCTCGAATTCCGGATCGCTGAAGCGATTGGATTTCGCATCACCCAGCAGGCCTGCCTTGCCCACCGGCTCGCCCGCCATTCCGGCCGGAATGGTCTCGCCGCCCAGCGCCGTTGAAAGCTCGCGCTGGAAAAGGCGGGCATGATCGGGATTGCTTTGCGAAACACGCCCGATCATGTCGGCCACGTCGGCCCGCCCCGCATCGCCGTTGGTTTCGATATGCCGCTTGAAGGTGGGGATGATGCCGCCGAAATCCTGCGTGCTGTTGATCAGGCGCGCCCAGTTTTCGTGCATGGCGCGTTTCTCGCTGTCGATGCGCTGACTGCTCTCGTCGCCCCAATTGATCTTGGGCAGCTTGGGCAGATCTTCCTTCTGTGCATACGGATTGGGCGGCTTGACGGGTTGCTGCGGTAGAAGCGGCGCGCCCAAAAGGCCGCCGCTCAAGCGCAGCGGATTCTCGGGATGTTCACGCGCCAGTTTCGAGNGGGCTGGTGCCAGGGTGGCCTTCGGTCGCACTAAGGGCGGTAATGGGTTTTAACTAGCCGAAGCTCAGAAGAATGTCAAGAAACAAATCCTGATATGTATCAGAAAGGGCGCAATTAAGGCGTATCCGAGGACAAATATGTATTATGTCCTAAGACTTCCTTTGATAATACACGTTCTGCACATGCTGGCCGCTGGCGAAGAACAGCCAGCGTTCGGTCAACAGTCCGACATATTGGATCGGCAGGGCGGCGATGAGGGCGGGCAGATAGCGGTCGGCCCATCCCGCCAGCAGCAGGGCCGAGGGAGCCGCGAAGCCGAAGACCAGCATCAGGCCGATCAGCCAGGGTTTCACTTCGGGGCTGATGCGGGTGAAGAATTCCGTGGTGTTGAACGAGCGGCAGTTGAAGCCTTGGCTGAGTTGGCGGATGCTGCCGTGATGCACGCCGATGGCGCTTTTCAGCGAGAAGGGCGCTGGCAGGTGCTTGTTGCGCCATAAGGTGACGCCCTTGGCGGCGAAGGCCAGCAGCGTGAACAGGGCGGCCCAACCGGCCAGAAAATCGCGCAGCAGGGCATTCTCGACGGCGGCCACGATGGCGGCGGCGGCGAAGCCCGACGACAGGCCCATTAGCGTGTAATTGATCACCGTCATGGGCGTCGCCCATTCTTTGACGAAGCGCACGCAGGCATAGATCATGCCGGTGGCGATGAACAACATGGCGCAGCTGGCGGCCAGCAGAAAGCCGATGGCCATGGTCAGGTCCAGGCTTTTCTGATTGCCGAAGGTGATGAGCACGGGGGCGAAGCCGAACCAGTGCGCGGCTCCGTATAGAAAGGCCAGGCCCATGCAGGCGGGCAGCAGAATCACTTCGCGCGACAGCCACGAGGTGCGCCAGCGCACGATCGAGCGCATGCCGCGTTCGGGATGCGTCAGGTGAAAGAAGGAAGCGATCAGCCCAAGCCCCAGCAGAGCCAGACCAGCGGCGCTGCCGGTGGCGTAGAACAGGCCGCTGTCTTGTTCGTTGCCGGTGCCGATGACGAAGTAGAATTGTCCGGCCACCAGGGCGATCAACAGGCCTTGGCCCATGCCGATCAGGGTGGTGAGGAACAGAACCGAGAAGGCGGGTTTCATCTTGCGCGTTTCCCTTACCAGCTCGTGATGTCGTCGAGGAAAGGTTCGGAAAGCTGCGGACGCGGCAATTCGCCTTCCTTCAAAAGCGGGTTGTCGGCCCGCATCAATTCATCGTCATGGATGACCATCTTGGTCTTGCGCCTGGGCAGATAGTGGTTGGCCGGGCGTGTGCCCATTTCCGGCATGATCTGGAAACCGGCATTGTCGCGAATGGCTTGCGATGCCTCGCTGGCCGGGTCGGAAATGTCGCCGAACATGCGAGCACCCGCCGGGCAGGCCAGCACGCAGGCGGGCTTACGTCGATCCTCGGGCAGGGTTTCGTCATAGATGCGGTCGGCGCACAAGGTGCATTTCTTCATGACGCCCTGCTTGGTGTCGAATTCACGCACCCCATAGGGACAGTTCCACGAACAGTATTTGCAGCCGATGCACTTGTCGTAATCGACCAGCACGATGCCGTCTTCCTCGCGCTTGAAGCTGGCCCCGGTGGGACAAACGGGTACGCAGGGCGGATCTTCACAATGCAGACAGCTTTTGGGGAAGTGGATGGTTTCCGTAAGCGGAAATTCGCCCGCCTCGAAGGTTTGCACGCGGTTGAAGAACACGCCCAAGGGGTCGGCGCCGTAGGGATCGGTGTCGCTCATCGGGCCTGCCCAGCCCGACGTGTTCCATTCCTTGCAACTGGTGACGCAGGCATGACAGCCGACGCAGATGTTGAGATCGATGACCAGGGCGAGTTGCTTGCGTGACATGGCTCAGCCCTCGCTCTTTCCGGCAATGAAATTGCGCACCCGCTTGGTGAAGGCGATCATGCCGGGCAGCGCTTTCCTGGTTTCGAATTGGGGCCAGGTTTCTTCCGGGCCGTGCGGATCGGCCTTGTAGACGCGCACGCGCACGTCGTACCAAGCGGCTTGGCCGGTGACGGGATCGGAATTCGAAATCGGCGCGTCCTTGCCTTTGGCCGGACAGGGAATCTCTTCGCTGATCAGATGGTTCAGCAAGAAGCCCTTTTTCGATTCATTGGCGTCGGGCTTCAGCCCCCAATTTCCAGGCCCTTTGCCGATGGCGTTCCAGGTCCAGACGGTGCCGGGTTCCACCGATTCCGAGAAGCGGGCGCGGCAGCGCACCTTGCCCCACTGGCTTTCCACCCAGATCCAATCGCCGTCTTCAAAGGCGTTGGCGTGGCCCACCGACGGATGCAAGAACAGGTAATTGTCGGTGTGAATCTGGCGCAGCCAAGCGTTCTGCGAATCCCAGGAATGATACATCGCCATCGGGCGCTGGGTGATGGCGCTCAAGGGGTATTGAATGGGGTCGCTGTAGCGCCATTCCAGGGGCGCGTAATAGAAGGGCAGCGGGTCCATGAAGGTCTTGATGCGTTCGCGCATTGCGTCGGGCGGCTGGCGGCCTTTGGTCTTGCCCTCGGCGGCCAGACGGAACTTCTGCAGCACTTCGGAATAGACATGCAGCAAGATGGGTTCGTCGTAGCGGATCAGTCGATGGTGGCGCGCCCACTGCAGATAACCCTTGTTCCAATTGCGCATGTATTGATAGCTGCGCGGCAGTTCATAATGGAAGTGGTTGTCGTTGCGGGCGTACATATCCCATTGCTGGGGATTGGGTTCGCCCGACATGAAACGTTCGCCGCCCTTGCCGCGCCATCCCGCCAAAAAGCCGATGCCCGATCCCGGCTCGGTTTCGTAATTGACGATGAAGTCGGGATAGTCGCGGTATTTTCGCTCGCCCTTGGCATTCACGAAGGCGGGCAATTTCAAGCGCGAGCCGATCTCGATCAGGACCTCCTGGAAAGGCTTGCTGTCGCCTTTGGGCGGCAGCACCGGAATGCGCACGGAATCGACCGGCCCGTCGAATTCCGAAATCGGACGGTCGAGCAGGCTCATCACGTCGTGGCGTTCCAGATAGGTGGTGTCGGGCAGCACCAGATCGGCGAAATCGACGGTTTCCGAATGGAAGGCGTCGCAAACGGCCAGGAAGGGGATTTTGTAGGTCCCGTCCTCGTTCTTATCGACCAGCATCTTTCTGATTTCGACCGTGTTCATCGACGAGTTCCAGGCCATGTTGGCCATGAACAGCAACAAAGTGTCGATGGGGTACGGATCGCCCCGCCAAGCATTGGTGATGGCGTTGTGCATCAAGCCATGGACGGAAAGCGGATATTCCCACGAGAAGCCCTTGTCGAGCCGCACCGGGCCTCCCTTTTCATCGACGAACAGGTCGTCGGGGTCGGCGGGCCAGCCCAGCAGCAAGCCAGCCAGCGGTTCGTTGGGCTGCACGGCTTCGGGGCGCTTGGGCGGCTTGGCGCAGGGCGGAATCGGGCGCGGGAAGGGGGCCTTGTGGCGGAATCCGCCGGGCCTGTCGATGGTGCCCAGCACCGTCATCAATATCGACAACGCCCGGATGGCGTGGAAGCCGTTGGAATGGGCGGCCAGGCCGCGCATGGCGTGGAAGGCCACCGGATTGCCGGTGACGGTGTCATGTTCCTTGCCCCAGCAGTCGGTCCAGGCGATGGGCAGTTCGATCTTGTGGTCGCGCGCGGTGACGCCCATTTCATGGGCCAGGCGGCGGATGGTGGCGGCGGGAATGCCGGTGATGCCCTCGGCCCATTCCGGCGTATAGGTCTTCACGCGCTCTTTCAGCAGTTGGAAGGCAGGCTTGACCTTGCGCCCGTCGCCAAGCTGGTAATTGCCCATCAGACGGCCTTCGGTGCCGGGCTTGCGCGAGGCGGTCGGCTGGTCGGAATTAATGTCCCACCACAGTTTGTTCTGCGGATCGTAGCAGCCCGGATCCTCAGGTTCGCCGGTGCGCACGAACAGGCCGAACTCGTCGCTTTCCTCGTCCTGATTCACCAGCTCCGCCGAGTTGGTGTACTGGATCAGGAAATCGCGGTCGAACAGGCCCAGTTCGATGATCTCGTGGATTAGCGCCAGGAACAAAGCGCCGTCGGTGCCGGGTCGGATGGGCACCCATTCGTCGGCGATGGCGGCATAGCCGGTGCGCACCGGATTGACAGCGATGACGCGCCCGCCCTGCTTCTTGAATTTGCCCAGCGCGATCTTCATCGGGTTCGAATGATGATCCTCGGCGGTGCCGATCATGATGAACAGCTTGGCGCGGTCAAGATCGGGTCCGCCGAATTCCCAGAAAGAACCGCCGATGGTGTAGATCATGCCCGCGGCCATATTGACCGAACAGAAGCCGCCATGGGCGGCGTAATTGGGGGTGCCGAACTGTTTGGCGAACAGGCCGGTCAGGGCCTGCATCTGGTCGCGCCCGGTATAAAGGGCGAATTTCTTGGGATCGGTGGCGCGGATATGGCCCAGGCGGTCTTCCAGCATCTGGAAGGCCTCGCTCCACTCGATGGCTTCGAACTGGCCGCTGCCGCGCTCGGCCCCTTCCTTGCGCTTCAGGGGCTTGAGCAAACGCGCGGGCGAGTACTGCTTCATGATGCCCGAAGCGCCCTTGGCGCAGATCACGCCCTGGTTCAGGGGATGGTTCGGGTTGCCCTCGATATAGCGGACCTCGCCGTCGCGCAAATGCACGCGGATGCCGCAACGGCAGGCGCACATATAGCAGGTCGTTGTTTTGACTTCCGTGCGGCCCAATGACTGGTCGCAGGCGTCGCGGGGGTCTTTCATGTCGTCTCCAACCAATCGGGCTTCGCCGCTCTTGTTCCGGCTGTTTAGCTCTTTTTTGAGCTGAGGCCAACTCGGTTGGCCAAAATTAAATAAGATATTTCTAATAAAGGCAATACGTATATTAAACTCGTTCAAGGTGCTACATGGCTTGTTAGAAAAAAGCTGAACCAAGTCACGGGAATAAAAGCAATATAAAACAAATCGTAAGTGTTTAGTTTTGTATTGATATAAGCAGTGTTCATGAGGTGAAGTTTGAAATGAAGTAAGGGAAGAAAGCGCCCGACAGTTTCAGAAATCAGAGGTTCAAACAACGAATGCCGGTTCCAATCCAGGCCGCTTCGCAACATCGCCCGCACCGCTCCTTACTTCCATACCGGCAAGGTGTGGGACCTGAAGCAGGCGGTGGCGATCATGGGCGACTCGCAGTTGGGCATCAAGCTGTCCTCGGTCGAGGTCGATCAGATCACGGCCTTCTTGCAGACTCTGACCGGCGACCAGCCCAAGGTGACCTATCCGATCCTGCCCGCCAGCACGGCCGCCACGCCCAAGCCGACGGACATGGTCAAGAAGTAAACCTGTTTCACAATAAGCATCAACTTGCGGGGTGCCGGAAGGCCTCCCCTTTTTTTGTTCCCAAGAGGAGAGCTTGACGAAGCGCAAACCCCCCATCAACTCGGCATGGTAGATATTTCGCAAGATGGATGATTGTCAGATGGAAAGATGACGGCGCTTTGGCAGATGGGCTTTCGCCCCTTTTTCGCGCTGGCTATGCTGTCGGGCATGGGGCTGCCGCTCCTGTGGGCGCTGATCTATTCCGGCGTTCTCGATCTGCCGCCGACATCATTCACGCCCGCGCAATGGCATGCGCATGAAATGTTCTTCGGTTTCGGCTGGGCGGTTCTGGCCGGATTCTTGCTGACCGCCACCAAGAACTGGGTGGGCGTGCGCGGTTATCATGGCGTCTGGCTGCAATTTCTGGCAGGCGCTTGGCTGCTGGAGCGCGTCGGCATGTGGCTGGAGGGAAGCCTTGCCCAGCCTCTGTTCCTGATTTCAAACAATCTGTTTATCGCGGCGGCGGTGGCCATGCTGGGTTGGACCTTGATCCGCAATCGCAAAACCGATTCCTATGGCGGCGACAATCGATATCTTCTGGTTCTGCTGCCTTTGTTTCTGGCGGCCAAGCAGCTGTTGCTCAGCGCCGATCTGGCGCTGTTGGGGCAAAGCATGACGATAGGCCTGTTCCGTTTGGCCTTCCTGATCATGCTGGAACGCACGCTCAGCCAGTTCATGAAAGGCCTGTTCGGCGTTTCCATCTTAAGAAAGCCTTGGCTGGACATGAGCATCAAGGCCTTGGCGCTGGCCGTCGTGTTCGAAAGCATGCTGCCATCCATCCTGGCGGCGGGACTGGCTTTGCTGCTGGCTCTTCTGCTTGCCGTCCGCTTCGCCTTCTGGAAGCCGCAACTGGCCTTCACGCGCCTGGATATCGGCATTATGCATCTGGGCTATCTGGGCATCGTCTTGCATCTGCTGGTGATGTTCGCCATCCATGCGACCGCGTTCGAGCCGGTGGGAAGTCTAGCCGTTCACGTTTTCACCTTCGGGGTGATCGGGTTGGTGACGCCCGCCATGATGATTCGCATCTCCAAGGGCCATACCGGGCGGCGGGTGGTTTTCGAACGGCCCGACAAGATCGTGCTGTGGATCATGATGGCGGCTTTCGTCTTCCGGGTCGTCGCGCCGCAAATCATCCCCTCGGCCTTCGCGTTGTGCGTCAATCTTTCGGCGGTTTGCTGGTTTGCCGCCTTTGGAACGCTGGCTTGGCGATACCTGCCCTTTTTGTGCAGGCCTAGGGCGGATGGAAATCCCGGTTAACGCTGAATTTGCGCCAAGTCGGCCCTGGCGATTGAAATCGCCTTGATCAGGGCGTAGACCCTCGATCCCGGCTTAAGGCCAAGCTGCGACACCGAGTAACGCGTCACCTGCGACCACAGCGGCGTGCCGTGGTTGGCGGCGTCGGGTTCTGTGCCGCCGACATGAAGCAAGACATCGGCCAGATGGCCGTCGCTTTCCTGCACATCCACCACCACGCCGGGCAGAATGTTTTGGATGCTGATGTCCCAGGGCGGCGTAAGGGCCAAACCAACGTCGCGGGCATGAATGCGCAGCCGCACCTCGGCGCCGATGGGGGCTTGTGCTTGTCCCACCTTCAGGCGCGCGCCGCCCTTCAAGCGCAGGATGGTCAGCTTGAATTTGTCGTCATGCCCGTCGATGGTGGCGTGCATGACCGCGCCGGCGTCGTAGCGACCGGTCAGCGGCTTTAAACGAATGTCGGAGAGCACGTCTTCCAAGGGGCCTTGGGCCGCCACGCGCCCATCATTGAGGATGGCGATGGCGTCGGCCAGTTGCAGCACCTCGTCCATGGCATGGCTGACGAAGATCACGGGTATTCCAGCTTCATGGGCCAATCGGGAAACGAAGGGGAGCAACTCCTTCTTCAGGGCCGCATCCAGGGCCGAGAAGGGTTCGTCGAGCAGCAAGGCCTCGGGATCGCGGGCCAGCGCCCTTGCGATCGCCACGCGCTGCTGCTGGCCGCCTGACAACTGCGCGGGCTTGCGCGGATGAAGCCTCTCGTCAAGTCCGGCGCGAGTGAGAAGTTTACGCGCTTCGCCATGTCGCTGGCGAGAAGGGAGATGCCCCATTGCTGCCGCCACATTGCCAAGCGCCGTCATGTGGGGAAACAGGGCGTAATTCTGAAAGACGAAACCAATTCTCCTGGACTGGGGAGGCAGGCATATGCCTTTGTCCGTATCCAGCCAGACCTTTCCATTGCATGAAATCAAACCTTCTTGCGGGCGAAACAATCCCGCGATGGCGCGCAGCAAGGTTGTTTTGCCGCCGCCCGAAGGGCCGAAAACAGCCAACACCTCGCCAGGGCGGCATGACAAGGAGGCCTCAAGCGGAATGGGCGCGTTCTGGCGCAGGCGAATATGGAGTGCCATCGGCTAACTTGGACTCCTGCGATTGCCTAGGACGTAGCTGATGCCGATGGTGACGAAGGACAAGGCCAGCAGCAGGGCCGCCATGTTGGCCGCCGCTTCGCTGTCGAAAGCCTGGACGCGATCGTAAATGGCGACGGCGACGGTTTTGGTTTCGCCGGGAATATTGCCGCCCACCATCAAGACGACGCCGAATTCACCCAGCGTGTGCGTGAAGCTAAGGACCATGGCGGTCAGGATGCCGGGCCAAGCCAGGGGCAGTTCGATTTCAAGCAGCATGCGCCAGGGCGATAGTCCAGAGCAGGCGCCTGCTTCCCGCACCTCGCGCGGGATCGCCTCGAAGGCGCGCTGCATGGGCTGGATGGCGAAGGGCAGATTGACCAGAACCGAAGCCACGACCAGTCCTTCGAAGGTAAAGACCAGCCCTTGTCCAAAAACCGCTTCAATCGCTTGGCCCAGCGGAGAACGAGCGCCCATGGACACCAGCAGGTAATATCCCAACACGGTGGGCGGCAGGACCAGGGGGAGGGCGAGCAGGGCTTCGACCGCTTCCTTGCCCTTGAACTTCGTCCAAGCCAGCCAGCGCCCGGCTAGGATGCCGATGGGCAAAAGGAAGGCGATGGTCCAGCCCCCCAATGACAGCGACAGCCCCAGCGCTTCCCAATCCATGCCGCGATTACTCCGTGGGCAGAACGAACCCATAACGCTTGAAGATGCCGCGAGCGGGCGGCGATTGCAAAAATTCATAGAAAGCCTTGGCGGTGGCCCCCGCTTTCTTGGTCAGCGCCATGCGTTGACGCAGGGGATCGTGCCAGTCGGCGGGGATCAGGTCAAACCTTCCCAGCGCCGACACTTTGGGCGAGAGGGCCAGGGAATAGGCGATGATGCCGCCCTGGGCCGAACCCGAAGTCGCGTATTGCGCCGCTTGCGAGACATTTTCGCCCAGGATCAGCTTGCTTTCGATTTCGCTCCAAAGTCCCGCCGATTTGAGAGCGCTTCGCGCCGCTCGTCCATAGGGAGCGTGTTCTGGGTTGGCGATGGCGAATTTTGCGACCGTTCCGTTTTTCAACTGCGCCGCTAAATCCTTAAGCGATCCGTCCGGCTTCAGGGGCGATCCGGGCGGAACGATCAGGACGATCCGTCCCACGGCGTACAGCTTGCCCTCGTCAAGGGTAAGGCCCGCCTTGGCAAGGTCGAAGACATATGTCTCGTCGGCGGATAGATACAGCTCATAGGGGCCGCCCTCGGCGATCTGGCGGTGAAAATTGCCCGATGAGCCGAAGGAAAGCCTGACGGTTTTCCCGGTTTGTTGGGTGAACAGATCGGCGGCTTCCGTCAGGGCGAATTGCAGATCGGCGGCCGCTGCGACGACCGGCGCTTTCTCCTGGGCGCGAGCCAGGGCGGGCAGGGCAAGAACGAGAAGAAAGGCCGCAAGCAAAGAAGGAAGGCGCTTCATGGAAAACCCCAAAATTCACTGATGCACATCCAGATATAGCGACTTATATCCGATGGGATATTGCGCGGGCAAGACGATATTACCCCCCTTCATGTCAGCCCGTCTGGGGGGTGGGAAGACGAAAACTTGCCTTGCCAATCGCTCCCCCCGGCTGGTCAAGCCCGGAAAAGTATGGTAGGAAGCCCCGAATTCCGCCGGTCTGTTGGCGCGCAAGCGACTCTATGGCTGGATGGTTCACAAGGGAAATCAACAAACTAACTGAGGTTGAAGTCATGAGCGATATCGCCGAGCGCGTCAAAAAGATCGTTGTCGAACACCTGGGCGTCGAAGAAGCCAAGGTTACCGAGAGCGCCAGCTTCATCGACGATCTGGGCGCCGACAGCCTGGACACGGTTGAGTTGGTCATGGCTTTCGAAGAGGAATTCGGCTGTGAAATCCCCGATGACGCCGCCGAGAAGATCCTGACCGTCAAGGACGCCATCGACTTCATCCAGAAGAACGCCAAGTAAGGCGTTCTTCGGTCAAGTTCAGTTCGTGCAGGAACGGATCGCCATGCGACGTGTCGTCGTTACGGGAATGGGAATGGTGTCGCCGCTGGGTTGCAGCGTCGATGCCACATGGGCCAATTTGATCGAAGGTCGGTCGGGAATAAAATATATCGACCGGTTCGACGTCTCTGACTTGGCTGCCAAGGTCGCCGGGCTCATCCCCATGGGCAAGGACGATCCTAAGCTGTTCGACGCCGACCGTTACGTGCCGCCCAAAGATCAGCGCAAGATGGATGATTTCATCCTTTACGCCATGGCGGCGGGCCTACAGGCGGTCGAGGATGCGGGCATTGCCGACATCCCGGAAGAAGCCAAGCTGCGCACCGGCGTCATGGTGGGGTCGGGCATCGGCGGTCTTGGCACGATTCAAGATGCCGCCGTCGTTCTGAAGGAGCAGGGACCCAGGCGTATTTCCCCCTTCTTCATTCCGTCCAGCTTGGTCAATTTGGCGACCGGTCATCTGTCGATCAAATACGGATTCAAAGGCCCCAATCATTCGGCGGTGACGGCCTGCGCCACCGGCGCGCACGCCATCGGCGATGCGGCGCGTCTGATCCAGTTCGAGGATGCCGACATCATGGTGGCGGGCGGAACCGAGGCGGCTGTTTGCCGTCTGGGCATCGCCGGTTTCGCGGCGGCCCGGGCGCTGTGCACCAGCTTCAACGACCGTCCCACCGAAGCCTCGCGCCCCTGGAGCAAGGATCGCGACGGCTTCGTCATGGGCGAAGGGGCGGGCGTGGTCGTGCTGGAAGAGCTTGAGCACGCCAAGAAGCGTGGCGCCAAGATTTATGCCGAAGTGGTGGGCTATGGCCTGTCGGGAGACGCCTATCACATCACCGCTCCGTCCGAGGATGGCGACGGCGCCTATCGCTGCATGAAAGCGGCGATGAAGCGGGCGGGCGTCAATCCCGAAGACATCGATTACGTGAATGCCCACGGCACCTCGACCATGGCCGACACCATCGAATTGGGCGCCGTGAAGCGGGCTTTCGGCGATGCCGCCTACAAAATTTCCATGTCGTCCACCAAATCGGCGATCGGCCATTTGCTGGGAGCGGCTGGCGCGGTCGAAGCCATTTTCTCGATCCTGTCGATTCGCGAGCAGATCGTGCCGCCCACGCTTAACCTGCGCGACCCCGACGAGGGGTGCGACCTTGATCTGGTTCCGCTGGCGGCCAAGAAGCGCAAGGTTCGCGCCGCCCTTAGTAATTCCTTTGGCTTCGGCGGCACCAATGCCGCCCTGATCTTCAAAGCCGCTCCCTGACATTCAAGATGAAAGCGCTTCTACGCATCGCCGCTGGCCTGTTCGGGCTGGCGGCGTTGTCGCTTCTGGGCGGTTGGCTGTGGCTTTCCCATTTCATCGACGCGCCCGGCAAGCTGTCGGTTCCCACCAAGCTGGTGATTGCCAAGGGAGCCGGGTTGCAGGCCATTTCCAGGCAACTGGCGGATGCCCAGGTGGTGGAAGGCCCCACGGCCTTCCGGCTGGCCGCCAGTTGGCAGGGCAAGGCCAAGGCGCTACAGGCTGGCGAATATGAATTTCAACCGGGCGCCACGCCCAGGGCGGTCATGGACAAACTGGCGGCTGGCGAGGTGGTGATCCATCAAATCACGCTGGCCCCTGGGCGCACGGTGCGCCAGATGCTGGAAGAACTGAGGGGCGAAACCGCGCTGGAGGGCGAGGTTTCTCCCCTGCCCGCCGAAGGCAGCCTGTTGCCGGAAACCTATCATTTCATCCTGGGCGAGACGCGAAACCAACTGATCGGACGCATGAAAAAGGCGATGGACGAGGCCTTGGCCCAAGCCTGGGCGGCGCGCATCGACGGCTTGCCGCTAAATAATCCGCAGGAACTGTTGATCCTGGCCAGCATCGTCGAGCGGGAAACGGGTCTGGCGACCGAGCGCCCGCATGTCGCCGCCGTCTTCGTCAACCGGCTGAAGAAGGGCATGCGTCTGCAATCCGACCCCACGACGATATACGACTTGTCGGGCGGGCTGGGGGTGATGGAGCGTCCGTTGACCAAGGCCGATCTGGAACGCGCCACCCCACACAATACCTACGCCATCGATCGCCTGCCGCCCGGCCCGATCGCCAATCCCGGTCGGGCCAGCCTAATGGCGGCGGCGCGCCCGCTGGCCTCGGACGATCTCTATTTCGTGGCCGACGGCACCGGCGGCCACGTCTTCTCAGCTACCCTGGAAGGCCACAACAAGAACGTCGCCAACTGGCGCAGGGTGGAGAAGGAGCGGGGGAAATGACCCGCAAGTTTCCCCACAAGAAAATATTTTTCATTACACTTGCGCCTGATCCTCGCCTGCGCTAGGGTCGATTCCAGTTTGAAAACTGGTTGGATCAGCGTGCAACTTGTGCGGAATTGCAGGAATTCTTTATAAAAGTCAGTCTGGTGGTCCCTTGGGTCGCGATCTGATCGCCATGCTCGACGGTTGCCAGCATCGAGGCCCGGATTCGACCGGCTTTGCGCTCTATGCAGATGGCGCCGACGATCTTTACCGCCTACGCTTTTATGTGGGGGAGGGGGCCGAGGCAGCCGTTTCGATTGCGCGCATCAAGGAGATTCTGGCCGACAAGGGGGCCGAACTGTTGGCGGGCGAGCAGGTGGGCGGCAGTTTCGCCGCCAGCGTACGCCATGCTGGAGATGTCCGCCCGTTCGCCTATGCGATGGAACATGCCGCCAAGCTGTTCTCGCTGGGGCATCGTCTGGAAATCGTCAAGGACGAGGGCACGGCACACGAGGTCGATGCGCGCTATCATCTGTCGGCGATTCAGGGCACGCACGGGCTTGGCCATGTGCGCCTAGCCACCGAATCGGCGGTGCGGCCCGAGGCGGCGCATCCCTTCTGGGCCACGGGATTTTCCGACATCGCCATCGTCCATAACGGCCAGATCACCAATTACTGGAAATGGCGCCGACGCCTGGAAAAACTGGGCTTCGAATTTCGCACTGACAATGACAGCGAATTGATTGCCGTCTATCTGGCCAAGAAACTGTCGGATGGGGCCAGCCTGAAGCAGGCCCTGACCGACAGCATCGAAGACATGGACGGCACCTTCTCGTTCCTGGTCTCGACCGGCAACGAAATCGGTTACGCCAAGGACCGTCTGGCCGCCAAGCCGATGGTGATGGTGGAGACCGATCAACTGGTCGCCATCGCTTCCGAGGAAGTGTCGCTGAACCGCCTGTTTCCAGGCCAAGCGCTGTCCACCCGCGAACCCCTGCCAGGAACCATCGGCACATGGTCACGCTAGATCTTGCAAGCATGAGCGTGCGCGACGCCAATCGGCGTCTGCGCGAATTGGGAGAGGCGGGCGAGGATGCCGAGATTCTCAATCCCGATGCGCGCCACCACATCGGCGTCGGTCTGGTGCATCCGATCACCGTGCGCGTGCGCGGCTCGGCCGGGTATTTCTGCGCGGGCCTGACCGATGGGGCACGCTTCGAAATCGACAGCAATGTCGGCTGGGGGGTGGGGGACAATATCTATAATGGCACCGTGGTTGTGGGCGGCAATGCGGGCGCGGTGGCGGGCGTCGCCATCCGCGGCGCCGAAATCGTCATCAAGGGCAATATGGGGTCGCGCGCCGGACAGGTGATGAAGGCGGGAACCTTGCTTTGCTGCGGCAATGCCAGCTTCATGGCGGGCACCATGATGTATGGCGGACGCATCGTGATTCTGGGCCGTTCCGGCGAGAAGCTGGGCGAAGACATGACCGGCGGCGAAATCTATGTCGCGGGCGGCATCGATTCCTTGGGCACCGACGCCATGGAGATCGACATTTCCAGCGACGAAGTGGCCTCGCTTCAAGACTTTCTAGATCGTCATAAAATTCCGTTCAACGGCCATTTTCGCAAGGTCGTGAATGCGGGAACCAAGCTGCGCTACACGACGCCCGAACCCACCTTGCGCAATCAATCTTGCACGCAGGCCAGCGTCGGCGGGTTCTGGAACGAAAAGACGAAAGAGGATATCGAGGTCAAAGCGGTGACCGGGCGTTACCGCGTGCGCGGTTACGGAACGGCCAGGGCGGTCCCGCATTTCAACGACATCGCCTTCAGGAAAGAGATAGCACCCGATGCGGATGCGCTGTCCAAGGTGAATCTGGCCATGACGCTGGGCGATCGGTCGGGCGCCAAACCCTTGTCCCTGTCCATGCCGGTTCTGATCGCTCCCATGAGCTATGGCGCGCTTTCGCGTTCGACCAAGCTGGCCCTTGGCATCGCGTCGCGCCTGTCGGGCATTGCCGAAAATACCGGCGAGGGCGGCATGATCCCCGAAGAGCGGGCCGAGGCGGGACAGTTGATTTTCCAATGCCTGTCGGGCCGATTGGGCTGGAACGTGCGCGACATGCAAAAGGCCGACGCCATCGAGATCTACATTTCACAGGGCGCCAAGCCGGGCCTGGGCGGCCAGTTGATGGCCAGCAAGGTAACGCCGGAATTGGCTGCGATTCGCGGCATTCCGCCGGGCATCGATCTGCGCTCGCCGTCGCGTCATCCCGATGTGCTGGGGGCCGACGATCTGGTCATCAAGATCGAGGAGTTCCGCGAAGCCACCGGATACGCCAAGCCGATTTCGGTCAAGCTGGGGGCGGGACGCGTGAAGGACGACATCAAGATCGCCTTCAAGGACGGTTTCGATTTCGTGGAGTTGGATGGGCTTCAAGGATCGACGGGCGCCGCTTCGGCGGAAGTGATCGAGCATGTCGGCATTCCCACGCTGGCCGCCATCGTCGAAGCCATCGAGGCGCTGGATGAAGTGGGCGCCAAGAAAAATGAAATGCCTATCGTGCTGATGGGCGGCATCAAGGATGGCGTCGACGCCGCCAAGGCGATTGCGTTGGGGGCGGGGGCGGTGGCGGTGGGCACGGCGGCCTTGATCGCTGGCGGCTGCATTTCCTGCATGCGCTGTCAGGCGGGCTATTGCGTCACCGGCATCGCCACGCAAAACCCCCAGCACGAGAAGCGCTACCGCACCGATGTCGAGGCGGGCAACATCCACCGCTTCTTGGAATCGATGCGCTGGCAAATGGCCGCCATCGTGCACGGTCTGGGCAAAACCGATGTGCGCCAGCTTTGCCGCGACGATCTGGTGGCCTTGACGCCCGAGGCGGCCGCCATAACCGGCTTGCCCTTTGAAGACAGGTCATGACGATGAAGAATTTCGATCCCTCGAATCCCGCCTCGCCATGTCAGGCCGCCTGCCCGGTTGGAACCGATGTGCCCGCCTATCTGGACGCCATCTGGCGGGGCGATTTCAAACGCGCCTTCGAGGTGATCACGCACTCGAATCCGTTTGCTTCGATCTGCGGGCGCGTTTGCGATGCGCCTTGCGAACCGGCATGCCGCAGGGAGGAAAGCGACGGCGCCATCGCCATTCGCGCCCTGAAGCGCTTTGTGATGGACAAGGGCGAAAGTCTGGTCCGCCCGCCCGTTCATCCGACGCGCTTGCAATCGGTGGGCATCGTGGGGGCTGGCCCTTCCGGCCTGACGGCGGCGCAGGATTTGGCGCTGGCCGGTTTCAAGGTGACCATTTATGAAGCCAGTCCGCGATTGGGCGGCATGATGGTTTGGGGAATTCCCCGCTTTCGTCTGCCGGACGGCGTCATCGATGAGGACATCCAGCGTTTGCTGGCGCGCTGTCCGGGGATCGTGGTGGCGACGAATACCGCTTTGGGGCGTGACATCTCGCTGTCCGCGCTGAAGGAAAAGCACGATGCCGTACTGTTGGCCATCGGCGCCACCAAGGGCAAGCGGCTTGATCTTGTTTCAGACGTCGCTGACCGCCTGATCGATGGCGTGGCCTTCTTGAAGCGCGTCAATGCTGGCGAGCGGCCCGCCATGCCCGCTCATGTGCTGGTCGTCGGCGGCGGCGACGTGGCGATGGACGCGGCCAGGGCGGCGTGCCGCTTGCCGGGCGTCGAGACGGTGAAGATCGTCTATCGGCGCGGGCGCATGGAAATGCCTGCCCGCAAGCACGAGATTGAGGGGGCCGAGGCCGAGGGGATAGAGATTATCTTCAATACCGTTCCCATTGCCTTGAAGGAAGATGTTCTGACCTGCCAGTTGACGCGCCTGGGCGAGGCTGGAGCGGATGGCCGCCATCGCTTCGAGATCGTTACAGCCAGCGACCACGACATTCCCTGCGGATTGGTCATCGCCGCCATCGGTCAGGAAGCGGCCTGCGATGAATTGTCTGGCCTGGGGCTGCTGAAGAATGGATGGATTGCGGCGGATCCCGCCTCGCTGGCCACCAGTGATCCCAAGGTTTTTGCTTGCGGCGACGGCGCGTTCGGCGGCTCTTCCATCGTCAACGCCATGCGCCAAGGCCATATGGCGGCCTATCTTTTGACGGCCCATCTCGAGGGGCGCGCCAATCCGCCGCCTTTCCGCACGGCGCATCCAATGGCCCGCCCCATGTTGGCCAACGATCCGGAATGGGAGCGGCTGGGCCGCGAGATGCCGCGCTTCGTGGGCTTGGCGAAGGGCCTGGATGGCGAGGTGGAAGAAGGCTTCTCAGACGATGTCGCCCGCGCCCAGGCGGCGCGCTGTCTGCGTTGCGATGCGGAAACGCCCAGCAAGACCTACGATTTCTTGGCCCGCGAACATATCGTCGCCATGGGGCGCGTTGCGCCCGACGATGTCGCCACGCAATGGGCCATTCTGTCGCAGCGTTTGAAGACAAGGGTTAATCCGTTCCCGGCTGGGGGGCCGGCTTCGCTCGACGATTTGGTCTTTCTGCCCGCCAATCTGTCGCGCTTGGTCATCGATCCCTATCGCGAAGCCTGCCGCACGCAAACCAAGATCGCTTCGTTGACCTTGAACGCGCCCTTGATCGCCGCCGGATTTGATCAGGCTCCTCAGGATGTCCGGCGCGATCTGGCCGATGGATTGCGGGCCTCAGGCTCGGCCTATCTGGGCTTGTCGCCCCTGGGCGGCGACGTTCCCTGGCTGCAATTGCTGCCGCCCGGCGCTCAGCCCAGTTCCGAATCCGCCGGAGTGGTGCTGACGACGCCGGGTCCTTTGCCGAAGACTCACGGTGTAAAGGGAGTGGTTCTGACCGAATCGACGCTTGAAGCCGGTCTTGTCCAGGCCTTGGATCAGGGTTTCGATCTGGCTGTTTTGGATGGCAGCGATGGCTTAGGCGGCGATTTGGCCGAATTCGGCCAAGGTCCGCGCCTTGGGCTGCTTGGAAAGGCCATTCGCCTTCTTAGGTCGCTCAACCGTGAAGAGGATATTTCCATTATCTGGTTCGGTTACGTGCGTTCTGGCGCCGATGTGGCCAAACTTCTGGCGATGGGTGCCAATGCCGTGATCTTGGGAGCAAGTTTGGCCATCGCCTTGGGGGCTAAATGCGGCCCCGAGGGGCTTTTGGGCTTCGAGCCGCCTGCCAGAACCTCTGCCGGGCGGGCCCAGGCCGTCAGCCATTTTCTGGCAGCCCTATCCAGCGAGGCGGCCATGATGGCCCGCTGTACGGGCAAGACCAGCGTGCATAATCTGGAACCGGAAGACTTGCGCAGCATAACGTGCCGGACGCGCCAAATAACCCAAATGCCCATGACCGGTGGCCGGGCCGGGTTATAGGCCGTTCACCACATATTATTTCTTTTCCTTGCCAACCCCCTGCGGCACCTATAATCCTCAATACGGGGAAGGCCACTTCGTTGGGATGTATTTACGTTCCGTTTGAAGTGAGAAGGGGAAGGGAATGCAGCCGGGGAAACTTGATCCCTATGTGGCGACGTTGAATGGGCTGGTGACGCAGGTGTTTGGCGATTTAACCGTTACTCAGCTTCAGGACCTGCTGTTCTTCCACCAGCATACGCCGCTGGTGGCGCGCAGGCGCGCCATGTTGATCATCTCTCGCGCGCGCATGGTGGCGGCGGTGTTCGCCCTTTTGACGCCGGTCTGGATTGCCGTTGATATCATCATTTTCGGCTGGCCTTTGTGGGCCGAGTTGGCTGGTTTGCGTCTGTTGGCGACGGCTGCCTTCGCGGCGCTGGCTTTCGGTTTTCGCAGTTCGGAAAGCATCGGAGCCGCGCATCGTTCTCTGACATGGCTATTGGCCGTTCCAACGCTGTTCTTCCTGATCTCGCATCCGTTGCTCAGCCATTCCGAATTGTCGGGACCGGCGGCGGCGGTGGCGACCGGCTATGCCTTTCTGCCCTTCGTGATGGTGGCCGGTCTGTCGGTCTTTCCGATCACGGTGATCGAGGGCGTGGTTTTCGCAGCCCCCATGATTCTGGCGCAGATCGCCGTGGCCTTTTACGGCGACATGAATCTGTTCTCCTTCAGCTCGCTTCTGGGCGCGCTGTGGCTGCTGGCCGTGCTGTCCACGGTGGCGACCCTGGCCGGGATGAGCCAGCTTCATTTCATGATGGCGCTGGTCAATCAGGCGTCGCATGATGGACTGACCAGCGGCTTTACAAGACGCGTCGGCGAGGAATTGTTCGAGCTGCAATTCGGCAACGCCGTTCGCACAGATACGCCGCTGTCCTGCGTCTTCATCGATCTGGATCATTTCAAGGCCATCAACGACAAATTCGGCCATGAGGAAGGCGACCGCAGTTTGCGCAAGGCATCCGAGGGCATTCGCAAATGCCTGCGCCGGGGCGATGTGATGGTGCGCTGGGGCGGTGAGGAATTCGTCATCATCATGCCGCATACCGATTGCGCTGGCGCGTTGATTGCCGTTCAACGCATGCGCGCCGTCGGGATTGGAGAACGCCCCGATGGTCAGCCGCAAACGGCCAGCATCGGCATCGCCGAACGCAATGCCGACGGCTGCGCCGATTGGCAAGGCTTGGTCGAAAAGGCCGATCAGCGCATGTATGCGGCCAAACAGGCGGGACGCAACCGGATTTGCCTTTGCGGCGGCGAGATGGCGAGCGACGAAGCGCCCTTGGCCGATCTTCCGGGGCAGTAGCCCTATTTTTTTCTGAGAATGTTCACGCGGGTTGGCTGCTGGAATTCCCAGCCGCGTTCCGACTTGCGCCCCAGGCGTTCGAACGATTCTTGCAAAGCGGCTTGCATGCCATCGACGATTTGGGCGCGTTCATGGTTGGCGCTGACGATGCGGTCGCGGAAGGTTTTGTAATCCGCCATCGTCATCGGATGTAAAAAGACATGCTCGCTTTCCGGCGAAAGACCGTGCTTGCCTGACGCCATCAAGGTTTCATAGGCCTGCCTGCGCACCTCGGTTTCGTCATCGACCGGTTTGGCCAGCTCGAAAAAAGCGCCAGCGGCGACGGGTTCCGAGATATAGGCCATGCCGCCATGCTTCAGCACGCGGGCCGTCTCGGCCATTGCCCGTTCCATCATATCCGGCGGCACGTGATGCAGGCTGTTGAAGAAAACGATCAGATCAGCCGAGGCGTCGGTAAAGGGCATGTTTTCCGCCTTGGCATCGACGTAATCCTCGTCCCCCGCCTTGTCGCTCGCCAGGGCCTTCGCCAACTGCTGGGGCTGGCATTCAAGGCCGGTCACAGAAGCGCCCCTGGCCGTCATCAGGCGGGTCAGGTTGCCGTCGCCGCAACCGACGTCGAGCACGCGCTTGCCGGACAGCTCGATCAAGTCTTCCAGAACGTCGCTGGCCCGTTTGACAATCATGGCGCCGCCTCGATCGGCAGATTGCCCAGCCCCAGAAAGGCGGGCAGGGGGTGAACGACCAAATTGACCGGAATGGATGCCAAGTAATCGCGATAGCGACCCTTGTCGGTAAAGCGCGTCATCAAGGGCGAGGCCTTCAGCCGCTCGGCGCCCAGACGAGGCAAAATGCCGCCCGCCAGATAAAGGCCGCCGAACGCGCCAAGCGTCAGCGCCAAGTTCGAAGCCGTCGTGCCCAGGAAGGCCAGCAGCAAATCCAGAGCCTCGGAACAGACCGGACAATCGCCGTTCTGGGCCTTTTCGGCAATGTCGGCGGGCGTTCGCCGAATGGGGGGCCTGCCGTCCAGGCCATCTAGAATTTCCGCAAGCGTGACCAAGCCGGGACCCGAAATCAGCCTTTCCGCCGAACAGTGGCCAAACTGTTTTTGCGCTTGATTGACGACGGCGAATTCGCGCTCGGTGCGCGCCGACAAGGTTGCGTGGCCGCCTTCGCCCGCGATGGGCACCCATCGTCCCTTGCCATCGGGCAACAGACCCGACACGCCAAGACCGGTGCCGGGACCAATGACGGCGATGGGGGCGTTCTTGACGCCCTTCGCGTCGTTGAGCGGCAAAGCGCTTTCCTCTGGCAAATGCGGCAAGCCCAGGGCCAGAGCGGTAAAGTCGTTCAGGAATTTGACGCGCTTGACGTTCAGGCGTCGCGCCACCTCGGCCTGGCTGAAGGCCCAGTGGTTGTTGGTGATGTCGATCCAGTCGCCGGTGACGGCGGCGGCGACGGCAAAGGCCGCTTCGTCGAAGCTGGCGCCTTGACCGTTCTTGGACAGGTAATCCTGTGCCGCTTCGATGATGCTGGGATAATCGGCGCAGTGGAAACTTTCCGGTTCGGTCAGCAGCTTCGATCCGGCAACCACGGCGAAACGCACATTGGTGCCGCCCACATCGGCGATCAGTCGGCTCATGCCCCCCCCCCTTCCCGCAGCAGGCCGGAATAAAGGTCGATGTAATGGCTGGCCGATTGCTTCCAACTGAAATCGAGGGCCGCGTTGCCAGCCGCGATGCGGTTCCATTCCACCTTGTCCTTGAACAGGGCAAGGGCGCGCAGAACGGCGCGGCGCAATTCCTGCGGGCTTGTTTCCTCGATGACGAAGCCTCTTCCCGCGTTCAGCGGACCCTCTAGCTCGAAATCGACCACCGTGTCGGCCAGGCCGCCCGTGGCGTTGACGATGGGAATCGTGCCGTATTTGAGCGCGTACATCTGCGTCAGCCCGCAAGGCTCCATGCGCGACGGCATCAGAAAAACATCGGCGCCCGCCATGATGCGATGCGCCAAAGGTTCGGAATATCCGATATGCAGCGCCATGTGGTGCGAATGGCGGTCGGCCAGTTCCGTGAAGCCGGTTTCGAACAAAGCGTCGCCCGAACCAAGCCCCGCGAACTGGCAATGCTGGTTCATCAGAAGATCGGGCAGACAATTGATGACCAAATCCATTCCCTTGTGATCGTTCAGGCGGCTGATGACCGCCATCAGCAGGCGTCCCGGCTGCATGGGCAGCCCCAGTTCGCGCTGAAGCGCCGCCTTGTTCTTGGCCTTGCCCTGCATGTCGCCCGGCTGGAAATGCTGGGTCAGATATGGATCGCTGGCCGGATTCCAGATGGCGTCGTCGATGCCGTTCAGAATGCCGTGCAGATCCTTCGCGCGCGCCGTCAGCAATCCCTCGAAGCCGCAACCCTGCGCCGAATTTTGAATCTGGCGGGCATAGGTGGGGCTGACCGTGGTGATCTTGTCGGAATACCAGCAGCCCGCCTTCAGAAACGAGACATTGCCGTAATATTCCAGCCCATCTGGCTGAAAACTCAGGGCGGGCAGTTCCAGCTCGGTCAGAACGCTGGGATCGAAATTGCCCTGATAGGCGATGTTGTGAATGGTGAAAATGGTGCTGGGACGCGGCCCACCCCAGGCCGCGAGATAGGCGGGCGCCAAGCCAGCCTGCCAATCGTGCCCGTGCAGAATGTCGGGCTGCCAGCCGATCAGGCTTTTGTCGGCGCATAGTCGGGCGGCTGTGTAGCTGAGAAGCCCGAAACGCTTGGCGTTGTCGGGCCAGTCCTTGCCGTCAGGTCCCAAATAGGGATTGCCCGCGCGTGCGTAAAGCTGCGGACAATCGATCAGCAGAAGGGGCAGATTGCTTCCCGCCAGCCGCCCTTCGATCAATCTTGCCGGTCCCGCCCCTAGGTGGTTTCCGAGATCGGCCACCACTTTGCGATGCGTTGCCGCTTCAAGCGCCGCCGGATAACCCGGCATGAGAAGGCGGACGTCGGTTTTAAGGCGGGCCAGGGCCAGGGGCAAAGCCCCGGCCACGTCGGCCAAGCCGCCGGTTTTGATCAGGGGAAAGACTTCGGACGAAACGAAAAGGACTCGCATGTTCTGGAAAATATCCGATTAAGCGGCTTGAACCAAGGGATTCATGAAACTTTCGTCGAGATAAGGGTGTCGCCCGGCTTGTCGCAGACGGCCTTACGTGGCAATCTTGCGTCAACCGAGGGCCGCAGTCCGGATATCGAATTGGGATAGGAGAAGCCAAGGAATGCCCTTTTCGTCAAGCAGCATGCATGCCACAAATCGAGACGTCACCCGCTTGGTCAACAACACCATGGCCCTGGTTCTGGCCGGGGGGCGCGGATCGCGTCTGAAAAACCTGACCGATTGGCGCGCCAAACCGGCGGTGCCCTTCGCGGGCAAGTTTCGCATCATCGACTTCACGCTGTCCAACTGCATCAATTCCGGCATTCGCCGCGTGGCTGTTCTGACCCAGTACAAGGCGCACAGCCTGATCCAGCATGTGCAGCGCGGTTGGGATTTCCTGCGCGCCGAGATCAACGAGTTCATCGAGGTCATGCCCGCCCAGCAACGCATGGTCGAGGGCAACTGGTATAAGGGAACGGCGGACGCCGTTTATCAGAATTTGGACATTCTGCGCAGCTATGCGCCGGAATATTTGATCATCCTGGCTGGCGATCACGTCTATAAGATGGATTACAGCAAGATGATCCTGGAACATGTGCTAAGGGGCGCTGATTGCACCGTGGCCTGTTTCGAAGTGCCCTTGGAAGAGGCCAGCGCCTTTGGGGTGATGGAGATCGACGAGCACAAGAACGTCGTCAGCTTCAAGGAGAAACCTGCCCATCCAGAACCAATGCCCGGCAAGACCGACCGCTGTCTGGTCAGCATGGGCATCTATGTCTTCAACACGCGCTTTCTTTTGGACCTTCTGGAATCCGATTCCGAACTGACGGGGTCGGATCACGATTTCGGCAAAGACATCATTCCCGGCCTGATCGGAAAGTCGAAAGTGGTGGCGCACTTCTTTCGCGATTCTTGCGTCATCGACGCGGTGCGCGAACCCTATTGGCGCGATGTGGGAACGCTGGATGCCTATTGGGACGCCAATATCGACCTGACCACGGTGACGCCCGCGCTCAATCTTTACGACACAAGCTGGCCGATCTGGACCTATCAGGCCCAGTTGCCCAGCGCCAAGTTCGTTTTCGATTCGGAAGATCGGCGCGGCATGGCGGTGGATGCGCTGGTTTCCGGCGGCTGCATCATCTCGGGCGCCACCGTGCGCCGCTCGCTCTTGTTCTCGAATGTCCGGGTCAATTCCTACGCCTATATCGAGGATGCCGTCATCCTGCCCGATTGCGATATCGGCCGCAATGCCGTGCTGAAAAAGGTGATCCTTGATCGCGGCTGCCTGATTCCGCCGGGCCTCGTGGTGGGCGAAGACCCGGTTCTGGACGCCAAGCGTTTCGAGCGCACGGAAAAGGGCGTGACCCTGGTCACCCGCGACATGCTGAAGGAATTGGAACTGTAACGAAGCCGATAAAAGGCTACACACATTTCCTGATATAGGGCTTGTTGGCTTCCCATAGCTCGTCGAGAATTTTCACGGCGGCGTCGGTCGAATTGATCACCGGGTCGATCAGCAGGGCTTCCAGCGCCATTTCTTTCGAGGCGTGAACAGCGGCTTCCACCGCCAATTGCTGGACGCTGGCCTGCATGGTCATCAGCTTGGCGATGGGGTCGGGCAGGGGTCCCAAGGAAACGGGATGCAAGCCCGCGGCATCGGCCAGGATGGGCACTTCAACGGCAAGGTCGGCGGGCAGATTGGGAATGACCCCTCGATTGTAAACGATGCCGGATTCGATCATGCGCTTTTGATTGTGCATGACGCTTTCGATGACGGCGATGCCGCGTTCGCCCGAAGTCGTGCCCCACTCGTCGGGGGCGGGCTGCTTTCCAGACACCACATCGTCGATGATGCCTTGCAGCTTCACGCGCCATTTGTCCTCGCCGTCGAAATCGAAGCCTTTTTCGCCGCCTTCATAGCCATAGGGGATGTATTCGCCCATATGGTCGTCGCTACAGGTGATCCAGTGGCCGAAGGCGCGCATCATCTTGCGGGTCAGCGGCTGAAGCGAGGGATCGTGCGTCTTGTCCTTTTCCAGCAGCAAAGGATACATGTCCTTGCCGGTTTCGCGGTCGTGGATTTTCATGACGCACTGGAAGTGGTTGAGGCCAGCGGCCCAAAGGTCCAGCGTTTCCGGATTATCAAGCCCCAAAATGGTGCCGATATACCAACGGGCCAGGAAGATGCCGTGACACATGCCCATCGAGCGGATGGGGCTGTATTTTCCCAAGGCAAGCACAATGCGGCTTTCGGGATTCGAATAATTCAGGAAGAAGGCGTTGGGGCACAGCTCCTCCATGTCGCGCACGAAGTCGAAGATCAGCGGCAGGGTTCGCATGGTGAAGAACAGGCCGCCCGGTCCGCCATTCTCGCCCAAAGTGTGGCGGATGCCGTATTTCCGGGGCACTTCGAAATCCATCCGCCACAGGCGCGTGCGGTCGATGGCCACGGAATTGAGGACGAAATTCGCCCCATTCAAGGCGGCGCGCCGGTCGGTGGTGCGCTCGATGATCATGCCCGTCCCGCGTTCCTTGTTCATTTTTTGGGCCAGCCCAAACATGCGCTCAAGCGTTTCGGGGTTGGTATCGACCAATGTCAGCGTGCTGCCCGCCAACTGCTTGCTTAGAAACATGTCGCGGAAGAGGTGAACGCCGAACGAGGCGCTGCCAGCGCCGATGAAAACGATCTTGCAGGTGTTGGTCATGCGGGGCCTCGAACGACAAAGGGGAGCGTAACTCGGTCCACTGTATCACAAAATCCCGATATTGCCCGAGGGTGAAAAACCCCTCTTGACACTTCGGGGGTGACTGAATGAATATCCATTCAGTCAAGGAACGCCCCCCCCGACGATCAGGAGAGAGCCTGAATGGCCGCCGCCTTTCTGACCCTTAAGGAACAGGGCAAGATCGCCCTGCTGACGCTGGACCACGCGCCGGTCAATGCGCTGGGCACCGGCATGATCGCTGCCCTGCATCAGGCCATGGACAGGGTAGAGGTGTCGGGCGAGATTTCCGTTCTGCACATCAAAAGCGCGCTCAAGGTGTTTTGCGCCGGGGCCAATCTGGCGGAAATGCGAGCCAATTTCGTCGATCCCACGCGCATCGGCCAGCAGGTCGAGGACATCCGCAACATTCAGAAGGTGCTCAAACGCATCGAGACCTTGCCTGTGGTGACGGTGGCGGAAATTTCCGGGGCCGCCATGGGCGGCGGGCTTGAGATGGCGCTGTCTTGCGATCTGCGCGTGGCCGCCAATGAAGCCAAGCTGGCCCTGCCGGAAACCAATCTGGGCCTCATCCCCGGCGCAGGCGGCACGCAACGTCTGACCCGTTTGGTCGGAGCACCCGCAGCCAAGCGCCTGATTCTGGGAGCCGAGATCATGGATGGCCAAACGGCCTTGGCGCTGGGCGTCGTTCAATGGGCCGTGCCGCGCGCCGAACTGGCGGCCTATGCCGAAAGTCTGGTTCAGCGTTTGGCGGCCTTGCCCAAATCGGCTTTGTCGCAGGCCAAACACTGCATCGGCGCAGCCTTCGATCCTTCGCGCGACGGCTATGAAGAAGAGCTTGAGGCGACGCGCCGCCTGTTATCCGAAACCGAGACCCGGCAAAGGGTCGAGGCCTTTCTCAGCAAGGAGAAGTAAGAATGAAATTCGACGGTAAAATCGTTCTGGTGGCGGGCGGTGCTTCTGGCATCGGTTTCGCGACGGTCGAAGGCTTTGCGGCCTTGGGCGCCGAGGTCTATCTGGGCGACTTGAATGAAGAGGCGGGCCAGAAGGCTGCCGCTTCGGTCGCTGGCGGCAAGGTGCATTTCGTCAAGCTGGATGTGACCGACAAGGCCTCGATCGCGCAATGCCGCGACCGCATCTTGAAAGAGAAGGGGCGCATCGACGTGCTGGCCAATGTGGCGGGTTGGGGCCATATCCAGCCCTTCGTGGAGAATTCCGACGAGTTCATCGAGAAGGTGGTGAAGCTGAATCTGATGGGGCCGGTCGAAATGTCCCGCGCCTTCTTTCCCACCATGATCGAGCAGAAGTCGGGCAAGATCGTGATCGTGTCATCCGATGCCGGGCGCGTGGGCAGTTTGGGCGAAAGCGTCTATTCGGGCGCTAAGGGCGGCGCCATATCCTTCACCAAGTCGCTGGCCCGCGAAGGGGCGCGTCACAACATCCAGGTCAATTGCGTTTGCCCGGGTCCCACCGACACGCCGCTTTTGCGTTCGGAACCCGAGAAGTTTTTGGAAGCCTTCCTGAAGGCCATTCCGATGCGCCGTTTCGGCAAGCCTTCCGAAGTGGCCGACGCCATCATCTTCATGGCCAGCAACCGCGCCGACTACATCACCGGACAGGTGTTGAGCGTCAATGGCGGTCTGGTCATACCCGGTTGATATTCATTTGAAGAGAGGAAACAGAACATGTCGTTGATGAAGAAGCTGCCCGTCAGCCATTTCAAGCCCAAACATTTCGGCTGGTCGGTCGAGGGCAAGGTGGCCACCATCACCTTGAACCGGCCAGAGAAAAAGAACCCGCTGACCTTCGAATCCTACGGCGAATTGCGCGACACCTTGCGCGACTTGGTCTATTGCCCCGACATCAAGTCGCTGGTCATCACCGGCGAGGGCGGAAATTTCTGTTCGGGCGGCGACGTGCATGAAATCATCGGCCCGCTGGTCAAGATGGACATGCCCGAGCTTCTCGACTTCACCCGCATGACCGGCGACGTGGTCAAGGCGATGAAGGCCGCTCCCCAGACCATCATCGCCGCCATCGACGGCATTTGCGCGGGGGCTGGCACCATGCTGGCCTGCGGCGCCGACATCCGCTATGGAACGCCCAAGAGCAAGGTGGCCTTCCTGTTCGTTCGCGTGGGCTTGGCGGGTGCTGACATGGGCGCATGCACGCTTCTGCCCCGCATCGTCGGCCTGGGCCGCGCCACCGAATTGCTGATGACGGGCCGCGCCATGCCGGGCGAGGAAGCCGAACGCATGGGCTTCTACAATGCCCTCTTCACCTCAGAGGAGGTGTTGGCCAAGGCCCAAGACATGGCCAAGTCGCTGGCGGAAGGCCCGACCTTCGGACATGCCATGACCAAGAAGATGATCGTTCAGGAATGGAACGCGGGTCTCGACGAATGCATCGAGGCCGAAGCCCAGGCCCAGTCGATCTGCATGCAGACGAAAGACTTCGAACGCGCCTATAATGCCTTCGTGATCAAGCAGACGCCAAAATTCGAAGGTGATTGATGTCTGACAAAACGTTCCTGTCCTGGCCCTTCTTCGAAGACGGCCATCGTGAGTTCGCGCAAGCCATCGACGCCTGGGCGCACGAGGAGTTGGAACGGATCGCCCCGCACCACGAATGCGAAGGCGAGCGGATGGACGACATGTCCCGCCGTCTCGTCGTTGCACTTGGCGAGCAGGGTTTCTTGAAGGCTTGCGTCCCGGCCGCCTATGGCGGTCGGGCGGCAAGTTTCGATGTGCGCGCCTTGTGTCTGGCCCGCGAAACCTTGGCGCGCCATGAGGGGCTTGCCGATTTCGCCTTTGCCATGCAGGGTTTGGGAAGTGCTGCGATTACGCTGTTTGGCACTGACCAGCAGAAGGCGAAATATTTGCCCAAGGTGGGCAGGGGCGAACTGATCCCCGCCTTCGCCATTTCAGAGGCCGATGCCGGATCGGATGTCGGGGCCATGACCACGACAGCCGTCAAGGATGGCGATCATTACCTCATCACCGGCGACAAGACCTGGATTTCGAATGCCGGGATCGCCGATTTCTATACGGTGTTCGCAAGGCTTGGCGATGCGTCGGGAGCCAAGGGTCTGGCGGCTTTCATCGTTGAAGCCGACGCGCCGGGATTCAAGGTGGCCAGCCGCATCGATGTGATCGCGCCGCATCCCCTGGGCAAGCTGCGGCTTGAAGAATGCCGCGTGCCGTCATCGGCGCTGCTTAGCCTGCCGGGCGAGGGATTCAAGATCGCCATGTCGGTGCTGGATGTTTTCCGCTCGACCGTGGCCGCCGCCGCCCTGGGCTTTGCCAGAAGGGCTTTGGACGAGGCCCTGAAACGCGCCCAGTCGCGCCATGTCTTCGGCAACGCCTTAAGCGACTATCAAATCACCCAGGCCAAACTGGCCGAGATGGCGGTTTCCATCGATGCCGCCGCGCTGCTGGTCTACCGCGCCGCCTGGACCAAAGATGTCAAGGGCGGGCGCGTGACGCGCGAAGCCTCGATGGCGAAATTGTTCGCTACCGAGGAAGCGCAGAAGGTGATCGATCAGGCCGTGCAGATATGGGGCGGTTTGGGCGTGGTCAGCGGGGTGGCGGTGGAAAGGCTGTACCGGGAAATCCGAGCACTTCGCATCTATGAAGGCACCAGCGAAGTGCAAAAGCTGGTCATCGCCAATGCGCTGCTGAGCGAGGGGAAGAACTAAGTTTCTTCCGCCAGCAACGACAATCCCAACTCGGCGCGGCGTTTCAGCCACAGCGATGGCCGCCAGCGCATGTCGCCCGAACGGCGTTGCATGTTTTCCAAGATGGTCAGGATGATTTGCGTTCCCAGCTTGTCGCCCCAGGTCAGCGGCCCCATGGGATAGCCCAGGCCGAGGCGCACGGCGGTGTCGATATCGGCGGGCGAGGCGATGCCCTGGCCAGCGATATCGCAAGCGATGTTGACGATATTCGCCACCACGCGCTGCGAGACGAAGCCAAGACTGTCCTTGATGATGGACACCGGCTTGCCATCCGATCCCAGCAGGGCGTGGGCCATGTTGCAATAATCGGCCTGGGTGGCGGGATTTGTCATGAGGACGCGCCGCTTGTCGAATCCGAACATGGGATCGACCGCTAGGCAACGGCTTGCGTCAAGATTCAACCTTGCCGCAATGCCCGAAGCGTCTTCGCCCAGACAAGCCAGCAGGATCAAGCTGTCGGGACGTGGAGATTTCCCGCTGTCGATGTCGGCCCCCAGCGATTGAAGCAGTCGCGTCACCTGGGGATCATTCGTCCAAACAGGGCAGGGCGCGGCCTTTGGTGGCGGCGGCTCGACCGGTTTCGCGATCTGCCCCTTGTCGTAAGCGTAAAAGCCCTGGCCGGTTTTCTTGCCCAACAAGCCCGCTTCCACGCGCGAGCGCACCAGGGGCGAGGGGCGGTAACGCGGTTCGTGATAGAACTGCGCGTACATTGTCTCCATGACGGCTGATGAAATATCCAGCCCGACCAGATCGTACAATTCCAGCGGCCCCATGCGAAAGCCCACCTGCTCGGTCAGGATGCGGTCGATGCCGGCTGGGTCGGCGACGCCTTCTTCCAGAATGCGCAGCGCTTCGGGGCCATAACCGCGTCCGGCATGGTTGACGATAAAGCCTGGCGTGTCCTTGGCCCGCACCGGCGCATGGCCGAAACGCTTCACCATATCCATTAGGTTGGCGATGGTGGCGTCGGAACTGCGCATCCCGGCCACCACTTCCGCCACTTTCATCAGCGGCACCGGATTGAAGAAATGCAGACCGGCCACGCGCTCGGGCACTTGGCAAGCGGTGGCGATCGAGGTGATGGACAAAGAAGAGGTGTTCGAAGCCAGGATGCAAGTGGGGGTGACGATCTTTTCCAATTCGGCGAACAAGTTCCTTTTGGCGTCTAGCTGTTCGACAATGGCTTCGACGATCAATGCACAGGCGCTTAATTCGCCGCTTAAGGTCGCAATGGCTTTCAGACGGCAAGAAGCCGCCTTGGCCTCGTCTTGCGTCATCTTTCCCTTTTCGGCGAGCTTGACGAAGCTGGCCGCAAGAGCTTGACAGGCTTCCTGTGCCGCCCCTTCCTTGGCGTCGAACATCAGCACGCGACATCCCGATGCGGCGGCAATCTGCGCGATGCCGCGCCCCATGGTTCCGCTGCCCGCAATGCCGATGACGGTCTCCATGTCTATTTTCCCTCGAAAACGGGACGGCGCTTGTCCAAAAAGGCCTTCATGCCTTCCTTCTGATCGGCGCTGGCAAACAAAAGCTGAAATGCCTTGCGCTCCAGCGCCAAGGCGCTGTCCAGTGGCGCATCCATGCCCGCCAGCACCACTTCCTTGATCTGGGTTACGGCCAGGGGCGGCAGGGCGGCAATGGTTTTGGCCAGTTGAAGTGCTGTGGGCAGCACTTGATCATCGGCAACCACTTCGCTGACCAGCCCCATCGCGCTGGCCTCTTCAGCCGAAACCGGCTTTCCGGTCAGCAGCATCTTCATGGCCTTGAATTTGCCGACGGCGCGCAGCAAGCGCTGTGTGCCGCCCGCTCCCGGCATGATGCCGACCCGCACCTCGGGTTGGCCGAACTGAGCCGAAGATCCTGCGATGATGATATCGGCATGCATGGCCAATTCGCAGCCGCCGCCCAGGGCAAAGCCGTTCACGGCGGCGATCATGGGTTTCGGGCATTGGGCGATGGCGCGCCACAACAAATGTGTTTGGCGCTGCAAGATGTCGATGGCGCCCGCCTCGGCCATCTCGGCCAGATCGGCCCCTGCGGCGAAAACATCCGCATTGCCGGTGACGACAAGGACGCGAATGGCCGGGTCGGCCGCCAGGGCCGAGACTTGTTCCGCCAACTGGTTGCGCAAGGCCATGTTCAGCGCGTTCTTGGCCTCGGGCCTGTTCAGGCGCAGCAAGGCCACGCCATCGTCATGGCGTTCCACGATCAATTCGGCCATTTTCACCTCTGTCTCTTGACAGGTTGCGTCGGGTTGGCAATATTGAATGATTATTCATTCAGTGGCAGGGCGTCAAGTCTTTCCAACAACCGCCCAAGGAGCGAACATGCTGGCCAAACCGGCCTTCGAGGTGCAAAGCCTGGTGACCGACGCCGAACTGGTAAAGAAGCGCCGTGCGCAGATCATCGCCGCCGCGGTCGATCTGTTCGCCCATCAGGGCTATTACAAAACTACCATTCAAGACGTGGCGAAAAGGGCTGGGGTCAGCGCAGGCTTGATCTATCAATATGTGCGCGACAAGGAAGACGTGCTGCTGTTGTCGGTGCTGGATGTGCTGGAATCCTACAAGCAGGAAATACCGGCGGCCATTGCGGGCCTGACTGATCCGCTTGAACGGTTCCGGGCGGCGATCATGGCCTATTGCCGGGTGGTCGATCAGCGGCGCGAAGCCACCGTGCTGGCTTATCGCTCGACCAAATCGCTAAGCTCCGAGCGCCGCCAACTGATCATGGCTTCCGAGATCGAAACCAACGCCTTGATCGCCAAATGCATTCAGGACGGCATCGATGCGGGCCTGTTTCGCGACGTGGATGCCGCCCTGGCGACCGATCATTTCGTCAGCTTGGCCCATAGCTGGGCGTTGAAACATTGGCGCATCAAGCCGGTTGCCGGTTTCGAGCGCTATGTCGAGGAGGGATTCGACTTTCTCGTTCACGCCCTGCTGACCGAGAAGGGCTGGAAACATTACAGGAAATTGCAAGCGGAGAAGGACGGCAAGGAGAAGAAGAAGCCTTCGAAGGCGCGTTAAGACGCTTCGGGGCGCAGGCAACAGGGAGGAAAGAATGACGCGGATTCCTGGCGGTGTGCCTTCGGCGCATCTCGATACGTTTGCGCGCGACCGTTTGCCGCCGCCGCATTTGATGCCGCGCTTCGATTATTCGATGCCGCATCTTGCCGACATTCCCGACCGTTTAAACGGCGCATCGATCCTGATCGATGGCGCGATCAGCGATGGCTTCGCATCCAAAACCGCCTTCTTCTGCGGCGACGCAGCCTGGAGTTATGGCGAGGTGCAAGACAAGGCCGACCGCATCGCCCGCGTGCTGGTCGAGGATTTCGGCCTGGTTCCCGGCAATCGCGTGCTGGTGCGTTCGGCCAACACGCCCATGGCGGTGGCCTGCTGGCTGGCCGTGCTGAAGGCCGGCGGCGTCTGCGTGAACACCATGGCCTTGCTGCGCGCCCGTGAACTGGTTTTCATCCTCAACAAGGCGCAAATCTCGATTGCGCTGTCCGATATCGATCTGGCCGACGAGTTGGAACTAGCCAAGGGATCGGGCGAGGCGCTTCGCCATGTCAGTTATTTCTCGTCCCTTTGCACCGGCAAGGGGGATTTGGATCGTCGGTTGGAAAAGAAGACAGGCGGCTTTAAAGCCGTCGAAACGGCGGCGGACGATGTGGCGCTGATCACCTTTACCTCAGGCACCACCGGTAATCCCAAGGGGGCGATGCATTTTCATCGCGACATTCTGGCGGTCTGCCGCTGTTGGCCGCAGGTTTTCACGATCGATCAGGACGAGATCATCACCGGTTCGCCTTCGTTGGCCTTTACCTATGGCATGGCGGCTTTCATGATGTACCCGCTTTACTGGCGGGCCACGGCGGCGCTGCTGCCCAAGCCAAGCGCCGACGCCATTCTTGAAATCATCGAACGACGTCAAGTGACCAGCCTTTACACCGTGCCCACGATGTATCACGCGCTGCTGGAACAGGCGGGAACGCAAAGCCTGAAAAGTTTGCGCAAGGCCTCGTCGGCGGGCGAGCATTTGCGACAGCGCTTGTGGGAAGGTTGGCTGGACAAAACCGGCATCCGTCTGGTCAATGGATTAGGCATGACCGAATTTCTGACTCATTTCATTTCTGAATCGATGGCCGTGGAAAAGCCGGGATCGACCGGGCGTGCCGTTCCCGGCTATACGGTGGGAGTGCTGGACGACGAGGGCAATCGACTGCCGCTGGGCAGCAAGGGGCGTTTAGCCGCTTACGGCCCCACGGGCGGGCGATATATGGACGATGCCGAACGCCAAGCCAAGTTCGTGCAGAATGGCTGGAACGTGACGGGCGACATTGCGGAACAAGATGCCGATGGGCGCTTCTGGTATACTGACCGTTCGGACGACATGATCGTCACCTCGGGCTACAACGTGTCAGCCACCGAGGTCGAACGCGTGATCCTGGATCATCCCAAAGTGTACGAATGCGCCGTGGTGGGGATCGACGACGACGCCCGCGGCAAAATCGTCAGGGCTTGCATCGTGCTGAAGGACGAGAGGGACAGATCCGAAACCACCGCCAAGGAAATTCAGGATTTCGTCAAGGCGACGATCTCGCCCTACAAATATCCGCGCGACATTCAGTTCCTGGAGGAATTGCCCAAGACCTTGACCGGCAAGGTGCAACGCTACCGCTTAAGAACGCTGTAAGCCGGTTTCGTACCAGCCCTTGCTGTCGTTCACGATGCGCACGACCGACAGCATGACCGGAACTTCGATCAGCACGCCGACCACGGTGGCCAGGGCGGCGCCGGAATGAAAGCCGAACAGACTGATGGCGGCGGCGACGGCCAGTTCAAAGAAGTTGGACGCGCCGATCAAAGCCGATGGCCCGGCCACGCAATGGGCCACGCCCAGTTTTCTGTTCAGCCAGTAGGAAAGACCGGCGTTGAAATAGACCTGAATGGTGATGGGCACGGCCAGCATCAGAATAATCAACGGCTGTTTCAGGATTTCCTCGCCCTGGAAGCCGAACAGCAAGACAAGCGTGGTCAGCAGGGCAATCAGGGAAACCGGTCCCAGCTTATCCATGGCGCGCTGGAACGCTTCCTCGCCCTTGGCCAGCAGCAGCTTGCGCCAGACTTGCGCCACGATGACCGGCACCACGATGTAAAGAACGACCGACAGGAACAAGGTTTCCCAGGGAACGGTGATCGAGGACAGCCCCAAAAGCAGTGCGACGATGGGCGCAAAGGCGAGAATCATGATGACGTCGTTAAGCGCCACTTGGCTCAGCGTGAAATGCGGCTCGCCATTCGTCAGGTTGGACCAGACGAAGACCATGGCCGTGCAGGGCGCTGCGGCCAGCAGGATCAGTCCCGCGATATAGCTTTCGATCTGGTCGGCGGGCAGCAAGGGTCGAAACAAGAATCCTATGAAAATGGCCCCCAGCAGCGCCATCGAGAAAGGCTTGACCGCCCAGTTGATGAACAGGGTGACGCCGATACCCTTCCAATGTTCGCGCACCTGATGCAGGGCGGCGAAGTCGATCTTCAGCAGCATGGGGATGATCATCAGCCAGATCAGCACCGCCACAGGCATATTGACCTTGTAGAGTTCCATGCCGCCGATGGCTTGGAAGGGGGCGGGGGCCAGATGGCCAAGGCCCACGCCCGCCACGATGCACAGTCCCACCCAAACGGTCAGATAGCGCTCGAACAGGCCCATGGGTTTTTTCTGGCTCTGGGCGGATTCGCAAAGGGCGCTCATGCAATGTCTCCGGCTTTTTCGGGTCCCAGTTCGATCAGGCGCTTCATCTTCTCTTCGATCTGGGCATAGATTCTGCGGAACTCGGCCAGTCTTTCGCCATGTGTGCCGGTGGCGGCGGCAGGGTCGGGAAAGCCCAGGTGAATCTTTTTTGGCCCACCCGGCCAGACGGGGCAAATCTCGCCTGCGGCATTGTCGCAGACCGTAATCACCAGATCCATTTTGGGCGCGCCGTCGGCTGCGAATTCGTCCCAGGATTTGGAACGCAACCCATCGATGCGGTGGCCCCTTTCAGCCAGCAATTCCAGCGTCAGCGGATTGACTTGTCCCGTCGGGTGGCTGCCCGCGCTGAAAGCCTTCCAGCGCCCTTCGCCCAGGGCGTTGATCAGCGCCTCGCCCATCACGCTTCTAGCGCTGTTGCCGGTGCAAAGAACGAGAACGTTGATGGGATGCGGCTCGATCAGTTCCGCCGCCAGTTCCGTTGCCTTGACGGCGTAGGCAAAGCAGTTCTTGACGAGTCCCCTATCCTTGAAACTGGCATAGCCTTCCGGCGTGCCCAGGTCGCAGCCCAACAGTTCGGCGCAATTGGTCGATCCATATTCGGCCCTGAAGCGCGACAACAAACGTTGCGTGGCCAGATAGGCCTGATCCAGGGATTCGTCTCCCCGGTTGCGGCCATAGGCCAGACCAAGCCCCATGACGGCGCCCGATACCGCGCCGCATTGGCCGCATGTGCGCGCCATGCCGCTGCAAAAGCCCGTGGCGATGGCGGGGATCAGGTCGGATGAAATGTCTTGAAATTCCGCCAGCGCCAGCAAAACGCTCTCGGCGCAGAAAAGACCGCCTTTGAAATGCCCAAGCGCTGCTTCACCGGCCTTGCGGTAATTCTCCTGGGCCTGTCTTTGGTTCATGCCGCTAACCTTTCAGCCAAGCGTCGATCTTGGAGGGTGCGGGCACGCTGCCCGAATGCACCACCTTGCCGTCGATCACCACGCCGGGCGTACTCATCACGCCCAGGCCCAGAATGGTGGCCATGTCGGTGACCTTCTCCAGCGCAACCTCGACGCCCAGGTTTTTCGCCTGCGTCTCGATCATCTTCATGACGGTATCGCAATTGCCGCAACAGCCGCCCAGAACCTTGATGTTTTTCATAAGCGCCCTTTCGTCACGAGAAGATGAAGTTGAAGCCGTAGCCGACGAAGATGAAAGCCACGGCCAGAATGCCCACGAAGATGGCGATCAATTGCGGCTTGATCACCTGTTTTAGCATGATGACTTCGGGCAGCGACAAGGCGGCGATGCTCATCATCAGGGCCAGCACGGTGCCGACCGGAACGCCCTTGGCCAGCAGCGCTTCGGCCACCGGAATGACGCTGGTCGCACTTCCGTACAGGGGGATTCCCATCAGCACGGCCAGCGGCACGGCGAATGGATTGTCGGCGCTGGCATATTGGGTGAAGAATTCCTGCGGCACGTAACCGTGCAGGAAAGCGCCGATGCCGATGCCGATGAACACGTACAGCCACAAGCGCTTCAGGATGCTTTTCACCTCGCCCCAGGCATAGGCCGCACGTTCGGCCCAACTTTCCGGATGTTCGGGCAAGGCCGCCTCGCCCATATGGATTTTCCAGACATAATCCTCGACATAGCGTTCCAGCTTCATGCCGTCGATCAGCAATCCGCCGATCAGCCCCACGGTCAGTCCGGTCACGACATAGAGTACGGCGAATTCCAGGCCGATGGACGAGGCCAGGATGATGACGGCGATCTCATTGATCATCGGAGAGGCGATCAGGAAAGACATGGTGACGCCCAGGGGAATGCCCGCTTCCAGAAAGCCAATGAACAAGGGGATGGACGAGCAGGAGCAGAAGGGGGTGACGGCGCCAAGCCCCACGGCCGCCGGATAGGCCACGATGCGCCGCTTGCCGCCAATCAGCTTGCGCACGCGTTCGGGCGACATCATCGAGCGAAACAGGCCGATGACGAAGACGATCAAGGCCAGCAGAAAGAAAATCTTGGCCGTGTCCTCGATGAAGAAGTGAAGCGCGCCGCCCAGGCTTTGCGTCACATCCAGGCCCAAGAGGCGGATGGTCAGCAGGTCGGCCAGAAACTTGAAGGGATCGATCATCTTTAGGCCGCCTTGTCGCAAGAAGGGGAAAGCCGCGCTTTCAGGCGCTTGGCGTCGTCTGCATAGGGTTGCTGCTTATTGGTCCCTTCGAAGGCCGCATCTAGAGCCGCCCGCACCCAGGCGGGCAAGTCCGTCTTCAGGGAATAATGCACCCACTGGGCTTTGCGCTCGTCGGCCACCAGCCCCATTTCGCGCAAAACGCCCAGATGTTTGGACAGTTTCGGCTGTGGCTCTCGCATGGCATCGACCAGATGGCAGACGCACAAGGAAGGCTCCTTGGCCAGCAGCGTCAGGCAGCGCAGGCGGGTGAGATCGGCCAGAACGGCGAACAGGTCTGTCGGTTCATATTCCATGCAGGGTATATACTCTGTAGGGAATAAGCTGGCAAGGGGTCAATCGCCCAAGATGACCCTTGGCCCGGCGATATTGATAGGTGGGCCTTGCCACGCCCTGGCCTGCGCCTTGGCGGCTAGGGCCAGTCGGCGTTCCTCGTACAGGCGCATGACTTCTGGATGGGCCTGCTGCTCCTTTTCGCTCATGGCTTCCAGCCCGGCTTCCGGCGGGGCCTGAAATTTCGCCCGCTGCCGGTCGAATGCGTTGCCGGGATAAACCAGATGGTGAACGGTTTCCAGTTCGCTTCTGGCCTGCGCGAAGAAGGCGATCAGCAGGGCCGAATAAAGCGCATCTTCGGCATGCAGGGCTTGGAAGGCCGGTTCCTCGAAAAAGCCGCCGATGAAATCATGTGCGCTGCGGCGCACCGCGCAATTGATGACGATGCTGTTGGCGATGCCGCTTTTCCAGGCCGGATGAATTTTCTCGTCCAGCCGAACGCCCGTTTTTGCGAAACCGGCCTCGGGGTGTTGGTCCAGAAGGTCCAGGCAAACCGCGATATGCGGGGGAAAAAAAAGATCGTCGCCGTCAAGATACATGATGATGGGCGCCGTTCCGGCCGCCGCACCGGCATTGCGGGCCTTTCCCGGTCCCTGGTTGGCTTGGCGCAGCAGGCGGAGATGGGGATGGGCTTGCGCGAACTGAGCCACCAAGTCAGGCGTCGCGTCAGTCGATCCGTCATCGACCACCACCACTTCGACCAGCGCCATGGACCCACGCAACGCCTTGAGATAGGCGATCGATTCTTCGATGCTGGCCAATGCCGGGATGATGGTGGATGCGCAGTTGTAGGCGGGAACGGCGACGGTCGCCAAGGCGGGTCCGTCGCCGCTATTTCCCACTTACTTCTCCATCAGTTCTTGGACGTAACGCGGCAGCGCGAAGCTGGCCACGTGAAGATCGGGCGTCCAATAACGCGTGGGGAAGGGATTGGCGTCATAGCGCTTCTTGATGACGTCCACGCCTTGCTTGCGATAGCTGGCGTCCTGCGTCGCCCAGCCCAGCGCCATGAAGCCGCCGACATAGGTCGGCACCGCCGCCACATAGAAGGCGGCATCCTTGAAATGCGGCTTCCTGCGGCGTTGCGTGTCGGTCAGCTCGTCGCCCTGCATGAACGGCACGCCGTTCTGACAGGTGAAGATGCCGCCCGGTTTCAAGCGCTTGGCGCAATTTTTATAGAAGGATTCGGTGAACAAAACCTCGCCGGGTCCGGCGGGGTCCGTCGAATCGATGATGATGACGTCGAACTTCTGGCCGTCCTCGGCCATGTATTCGACGCCGTCCTGGATGACCACCTGGACGCGCTTGTCGTCATAGGCCCCGGCGGAAACCGAAGGCATATGTTCGATGCTCATGTCCACGACGCCCTGGTCGATTTCGACCAGCACGGCCTTGGTCACCTGCTTGTGCTTCAGCACTTCGCGCAGGATTCCCCCATCGCCGCCGCCCACCACCAGAATTTCGACGGCATTCCCATGAGCCAACATGGGAACATGCGTCAGCATCTCGTGATAGACGAACTCGTCGCCGGTGGTGACCTGGATCACGTCGTCCAGAACCATCACGCGGCCGAATTGCGGATTTTCGAAGATGGCCAAGTGTTGGTGATCCGTCCTGGCTTCGAAGAGCGTCTTCGATGCCAGGAAGGATTGTCGCCAACTCTCGTAGAGCTTCTCGACGATCCAGGCGCTCACGCCAGGATGCCCCGTTTCTGCTCGTTGACCACGACGCGTTCGGGAGAAAAGGCCCGCTTCAGAATGGGAATCGACTTGTAAGGGTCGCATTCGCCGCACATGAAGATGTCGAGCGCCGCGAAATTGCGCTCGGGCCAGGTGTGGATGCTGATATGCGATTCAGCCAGCACCAGCACGCCCGAAATTCCGCCGTTGGGCGAAAAATGGTGCAGATGACAGTGCAGCAAAGTGGCGCCCGCCACTTCCGCCGATTCGCGTAAAGCGTTTTCGGTCAGCTCAAGCTGATCGAGATTCGACGCACCCCACAGATCAATGATCAGATGGGTGCCTGCGAACTTTACGCCGTTCTTCTCGACGTAATAATCCTTGCCGTTATCGACGACGGGCCAAAGATGACATTCCTTGGCCTGATGCGACTCGGCATAGGTCATGTGATACGCGGCGCCTTGGGTATCCCTCGGATTGGCTTCCGAGTTCATCCCCAGCCGGGCAAGGGCGACTTTCGACATCATCCCCACTCCTAACCAGTAGATGGACCAGAAGAAGAAAGGAGGGCTTATGAAGCATCCCCCGCCTTCTTACACGAATAAATTTGGCCGAGGCCAAAAAAAAACCCCGAACCCAAGCCACCAGAGGAAGCCCGCTGTTCGGAAAGCGTGGTCAGTTTATAGCACTCAATTTTTCATCACGCAAGCGGCTACGATAGCCGGACATAAATGTCTGAAAGTTTTCAACTTCCTTAATTTTTGCGGCCACCATGTCGGTTGAAATGCCCTCGGTTCCCGGCTCGTAAGTCAGCAGGGTGAAGGCGTCCTTGTACTGCGTGATTTCCATATAGGGCAGGAATTGGCGGCGAATGCGGGCCAAGCCGCGTTCATCCTTGGCCAGGATCAGGGCCACGGCCTTGTTCAGGATGAAGCGGGCCTCCTGGTCGGTCAATTTGCCGCCCTTGGCGGGCGTCGCTTCCGGCTTGGGCACCAGGGCTTCGAAGGCATTGACGACCTCGGGCCAGTTTTGCTTGTTCCAATAGATTTCCGCCTTCAGCAGCAGGGCCGCCCGGTTGGTGTCCTCGCCCAACAAGGCGATGGCGTCCGGCACCTTGTTCATTTCGGCCAGCGCCTGGGCCTTCAAATAGCGCCTGCTTTGCTCAAGCTCGGCGGAAACGCCCGGCGCCTCGCTTTCGGCCAGGGCGTCGATAGCCGCCTGCGGATTGTGGTTCAGCATCTGAAGCAGCCCATGGCGGAAGCCGACGCGGGCCTTCTCCTCGCCTTGCAGGCGGAAGCGCACTTGCTGGCGCAATAAATCGGCGGCGCGGTCCAACAGATCGACGGCGGCCAAACGATCGGCCAGATTGCGGATCATTTCGTCGCCCTTGGGTCCGACAGGAGTCAGTTCCTTGAATTCCTCGAACAGGGCGATGGCGGTATAGGGCGGCAGTTTGTCGGCTTCACCATCCTGGAAGAGCTTGGCGAACACGTCGCTCATCTGGCCTGCGATCGGTTCGATATCCTTCACTTCGCGGAAGTTGGCGGCCAACTGCTTCAAAGTGCGCAGTCCATTGCCGTAGTCATGCTCCTGGAAATAAAGCTCGGCCATGCGCTTTAGCAGATTGTACTCGAAGTCGTCGCCGCGCCATGCGAAGCGCAGGCGCTCCAGTTCTTGGATAGCCTGGGCCTTAGTGATTTTGTTGGTCTTCAGTTCCAACTCGACCCTGGCAATGCCCGCCCGCGAGCGCTCCCAACGCCCGGTGCTGCCCTCGGCTTCGCGGTATTTTGTCAACGCCGTTTCGGCGGCTCCGATCATTTCCTCGTACCGGCCTTCGATATAGGTGTAGCGGGCCTTCTCGGAAGCCGTGCCGAGCAAGGGCTTCACAATATCCATAACGCGGCTGGCCGTCAGATCGTCGGCGGCATCGACGGCGGCCTGGGCCGCCAGCAGCCCCAGGCGCAACTGCAAGGCAGGCGGATAGGAGGACAGGAAACCGCCGCCTTCCTTTAGGGCGTCGTTGTAATGACCGGGATTGTAAGCCTGGTCCGCATCGGCCAGGGCGCGCCAGAATCTCGCTTCGGGCACGTCGATCAGGGTTGGGCTTTGCAAATCTTCAAGCGCTTCGAGCGAGCGGTGCGCCAAAACGTTGGCGGCCCCCCTGGCGGCCTTGAAGGGCGCCGTCTCGGCAAAGGCGGCGTCGGTGACCGCGATGGTGCGCAGAACGCCCAAAGCCTCGGCTCCCATGCCGGAAGCGATCAGGAAGCGGGCCAGGGACAGACGGGGCTGCGTGCGGCCTTCCGGCGGCGATTGGCTGATCACCTGCAACAGATCGCGCATGGCTTCGTCGGGCTTGTTGGGATCTCCCTGAATCCATTTGGCGACGTTCATGGCGCTCATGTCTGCCTGACCGATGGGAAGGCCCGATGTGCGGGCCAGCCTGTCGGCGTCCTTGGTGAAGCGCAAACCGCCCGGCTGGCGGCTGATTTCAGCGCCGTCGCGGGTGGCCCTCACGTCAAGGCCATCCGATTTCTTTGCCGCCACGATGCCCTGGGCGGTGGCCAGCAGCGTTACGTCGGGAAGATCGCGTTTGGGATAGACGCCTGCCCCCAGCGGCATGACCGGAATCACGAACAGCTGATCTCCGATTTCGGCATCGACCAGAGGGATGACCGATCCGGCCTCGTTGACCTTCATGAAAATACGCGATCCCACCACGCTTTGTTCTTCCAAGCGAAGATCAATGGGATTGGCCGGTTTCAAGGGGCGCTTCGACAGGTCGAGAATCCACAGCAGATTCTCGCGCCGGATCGAGGGATTGTAGCCGGGCTGGGTGACGATGCGCGCGATGGTGACCGATTTGGAGGGCAGTTGCTCGACCGAGGTTACGACGCCCGCGCCCAATTGGCGCAAGAGCCTGATGTCAAGTTCCTGATGGCGGTCGAACACCACCCACAAATAACCCGAGCGGCGAAAAACGGCGGCGGCGGTCGGCTGGTTCCAGGTGAAGGACAAGCTGGCCGTGGTGCCGGGCGTCCCGTCGTCGGGAACCGCGTCCTCGTCCTCGTCCATGGACAAAGCGGGGAAGGGAAGGGGCGTGGGCTGCATGGGGGGCGGTTCGGCGCCGGGCGGCGGCGGCGCGGAAGTCGGCGGCGCGGAAGTCGGCGGCGTTGTCGGGGCGGGAGCGGAAGCCGGGGTCGGCGCAGGGCCTGAAGCTGGGCTAGGTGCCGGTGCTGGGGCTGGCGCAGGGCCGGAAGCTGGGGCTGGCGCCTGAGCAGGCGGCGCCGCAGCCGCAGCCGCTGGCGTCGTCGCCGGGGGCGTTTGCTGGGATAGTCCCGCCAGATCGGTCGGCAATCCCCGATCCGAGATGGGTGCCGGGCGCGCCGCCGCTGGCGGCGTTGCCGGGCGGAGCGGGGCGGCGGGCGCGGCTGCCGTTTTGGCGCCGCCGGGGCCAAGGATGTCCACCACCACTTTGGGACCGCTGGTGAAGTGGCGGACCCTGGCGTCCTTGGGCGCGAACAGCGTGACGACCGATTTTCCGCCGGACGTTTGCGTTTCGGCGCCGCTGATGAACAAGGGCAGATTGGCCCGCAATCCGGCGTCGTCGAAACGGGCGGCCCGTCCAAAGGTAATGGTGACCACCTCGCCCTGCTTGACGACGTCATAGGTGACGTTTTGCGGCCAGTCGAAAACCAGCCGACTGAATTCGTCATGGTCGCCGACCCGCACAGCGATGGCGTCCGATCCTTTGGCGGCGGGCTGAGCCGCCTTGGCAGGCGTTGATTTGAACGCCTCGGCATTCGCCCCACCCTTGGCGGGCATCAAATCGATGACCGCCGACGTGCCAAGCGAGAAACTTTTGACTTCGAAACGGCCTGCCAGCGTCAGGGTGGCGGCTTTCCCGCCTCTTTCCAGGCTGGCGGCGGTGACGATTCCGTCCAGCGCCGAGAGCAAGGTTCTGGGATCGCCCTTGAAGGGAGTGTCGAAGCGAACCACCAGCTTGGCGCCGTCTTGGGAAACGCTAAAGCCGCCCGCTTCGTCCTGATCGAAGACGATCCTGGCATAGTCGGCATGTTTGGCGCCGCGAACCTGAGCGGCCTGGGACGGCGCGGAAAAGGTCACAAGGCAGCAAAGGGCAATTCCGGCCAAAATCGGAAGCCGGAACGGGGAGAAAGCGGGCGTTGGAAAAGCCCCGGCCATGGGGCCTCAGTCGAAGCTGGAAAACAGGGCGTCGATATCGTCTTGCTTGTTGGCCTTGGCGGAGACCTGCGGGCCGTTCAGAAGTTCCTGCTCGCCTTCGCCACCATGGGTGAAGAAGGCGGGAGGCTGACCATCCGGGGAAGCTGCCGCCTCGGCCGCCTCGCCCCCCAGGGCCTTGACCAGCGATTCGATCTTGTCCTCGATATGCTTAAGGGCGCGCACCACTTTGGTGATGCGCTGGCCGGTAATGTCCTGGAAGTTGCAGGCTTCGTAAATGCGGGTGGTCAGGTCGGACAGTTTTTGATTGATCTCTTCCGGCGCTTCGGCTGCCACGGCCTCGATGGCTTCGACGGCGTCCAGGATATCGTTGGTCGCACTTTCCGTCGCTTCGACGATGGCGTCCAACTCGTCGGAGGCCGATGAGATGAAATGTTCCTTGATGTCCTGGGGGCGAAGTTGGGCGATTTCCGCCTTGGCGGCGCGGATATAAGCCGCCAGCCCTTCCAACTCCTGATAGATGCGCAAATCAGCCGACGTCAGATCGCCCTTCAGGCTGTCAAGCAGCGACTGGACGACTTCCCCGATCTGGTCCACGCGGACAGAGCCGCCGGAAGATTCGCGAATCTCGCTCAAACGTTGCTCGAGATCGCGATCGACGGCCTTGCCCGGCATGGAATTTCTCCTGGCTACGCGGCCCGCATCAGAAGTCGCCCAGAACGCTCGACATTTTGGTCTTGAGCGTCTCGGCGTTGAAGGGCTTGACGATGTAGTTCGAAACCCCGGCTTCCTTGGCGGCGATGACGTTTTCCGATTTGCTTTCGGCCGTCACCATGATGAAGGGAACGCCCTTGAGCTTGGCATCGGCGCGCACTTCCTTAAGAAGTTGCAGACCGGTCATCGGCTCCATGTTCCAGTCGGAAATGACCAAACCATACTGGGCGTTGCGCAACAACTGCAAAGCCATCGAACCGTCGGTTGCTTCATCGACGTTCATAAACCCGAGCTGCTTGAGAAGGTTACGCACGATACGCAACATCGTCTTGTAATCGTCGACGATGAGAACCTTCATATTCTTATCGACAGCCATTCATGGCTCCTATCGGATGCTGTGAATCGGATCGTTCCATGCCCCCCATTCCCCTGGACGGGCCAAGAACGGTATTACGGTTTATTATTCAAGGGCGCAAGCCTTTTTCAAGCCATTTTCTATGGATAGGACGCTTTCTCAGCCGCCCGTAGCGATCCCTGGCTTGGGCAGTTTGCGCCTCTCGGCCAATTCGAAGGTGATTTCCTTGGCTTTCTGGGGGCTGACATTGGACAGAACGTCGGCGGCTTTCTTCTCTTTCATGCGTTCGATAACGTCCAAAAGAATGGCCATATCCAATTCCTCGAAGATCTTGGCGGCGTCTTTGGGCTTCATCGATTCGTAAATCTTGACCAGGCTGCGCATTTTAGCGTCTTCCTGCTCGTCGTACTTGCGCAGCAAGGCTTCGATCGTGCCCTGAACCTGCTTCATTTCAGCCAGCTTCTTGGTCAGGCGCGCCTCGGCGGCCTTGGCCAAGTCTTCGCGCATCTGCATTTCCTTGGCCCTGGCTTCCAACTCGTCGCGTCTGGCCACCAATTTCTGAAGCACTTCCAACTCGGCCGGGGTGTAGCTGGCCGGATCGCCGCTGGGAATGGGCGGCGATTGCAGGGCCGTGCTGGCCGCGGGCGGCGAGGTGACTTCGGGATTGGGGGGCGGGGCTGCTTGAGATGCCGGGGCCGCTGGCGCGCCGCCCGCCGGGGGCGGGGCCTGTTTGGGTTGAACTGGGCTAGGTTGCTGAGCTTCGACGCTGGTGGCCACGGTGATGCTGGGCGGCGCCTTTGACCAGCCATCGATCAGCCCGCCGACCTTAACGGTCAGGACGAGGCCGCCCAGGATGATCAGGATCGGCAATAGACGAAATTTCTCGAATATTTTCTTCATGTTAGCGGGCCGACTGCAAGGCCCTCAACAAGGCGCGTTCGGCTTCTGACCGATCGTCCATGTCGTCGGGCGGCATGCGAAAACTGTCATCCAGGCGCGGTTCTCGGCGCTGGGGTGGCGAGGCCTGCGCGGGCGCGGGCGCGGCGGCGGGACGCGGCGGCGGGGCCGATGGGCGCGATGCCTGCGGAGGCGATGGTGGGGGACTGAAGCTGGATGCCGGTCTGGCGGCGGCCATGGTTCTGGGGGCCGAAGGAAGACGAGGCGAGGGGGCGGGCGGGGTTGCTTGCTGTCCGCCCATGGTTTCGCCCCGGGCCATGCGAACCGAGCTTTCCAGCCGGTTGGCCATGCTGTCGCTGCGGTCGATCATGAAGGCCAGATCGTCCTTCAGGCTGACCGCCTTTTCGATGCGGTCCTCAAGCTGCGTGCGGATGTCGTCGGCGGTTTTGCGCAATCTGGGAATGCTGGCCTCGGCGCGCTGGGTCGCCTCGTTGAAGGCGTTGATGACGCGTGCCAACTCGTCTTTGTTCGAGCGCAACTGGCTTAAGCGCCGGTTCAAGATGACGGCATAGGCCAGAACGGCGCCAAGCAACAGGACCATCAGAACGTCAAGGACAATGCCGAGCGAAGCCATGGCTTAAGCACCTCCTCCGGGTTTCTTCTTGGCCGCTTCGGCAGACGATCCCCTGCCTTCGATGCGGATGGCCATGTGATGACTTTTGCGGCCCATGCGGCCATAGAACATTTCGACGTCGCCGCAATGCAGATCGACCAGCGAATCCGGGCTGGCGTTCAGCATGATGCGGTCGCCGATCTTCAAGTTCAGCACTTCGCGCAGACGCATGGTCTGCACGTCGAGAACGGCGTTCAGATCGACATCCGTGATCCACAGTTCCTCGGCCAAGTGGGTTTCCCAGATCGAATCGCGACCGAACTTCTCGCCCATGAACATTTGAAGCAGAAGCTCGCGCACCGGCTCCAGGGTGGCGTAGGGGATCAGAAGCTCCAGACGTCCGCCGCGATCTTCCATGTCGATGCGCAGCTTGGCCACGATGGCGGCGTTGGACGGGCGCGAGATGGTGGCGAAACGCGGATTGGTTTCCAGCCGGTCGAAGCGGAAGGTGACGGGAGAAAGCGGGTCGAAAGCCGCCGAAAGATCGGAAAAGACCACATGCACCATGCGCTCGACCAGATTGCGTTCGATGGTGGTGTAGGGCCTGCCTTCGATGCGCATCGCAGCCGTGCCGCGCCTGCCGCCCAAGAGCACATCGACGATGGAATAGATCAGCGAGGAATCGACGGTCAAAAGGCCGTAATTGTCCCATTCCTCGGCCTTGAAGACGGCCAGCATGGCGGGCAGGGGAATCGAATTCAGATAGTCGCCGAAGCGGATGCTGACGATGTTGTCGAGCGAGACTTCCACGTTGTCCGAGGTGAAATTGCGCAAGCTGGTGCTCATCATGCGCACCAAGCGGTCGAACACCACCTCCAGCATGGGCAAGCGCTCGTAGGAGACGAGCGCCGAATTCAAGATGGCCTGGATGCCCGATTTTTGATCGCCGGCTTCATGAACGTCGTCGAAGCCCAAAAGGCTGTCGATTTCATCCTGGTTGAGCACGCGGGTCGATTCGCGCCCGCCGCCCGCCGCCGCCATGTCGGGATTGTCTTCTTCGCCCAACATGGCTTCCCATTCGGCGGCCGCCGCGGCGTCCATGCCGCCGCCCTCGTCGCCGCCGCCTTCCGCCGCGCCGCCGCCCTCGGCCTTCTTTTCCCCGCCTTCCTCGTCGTCGCCAGCCATGGCGGCCCATTCGGCCATCAAGGCTTCTTCATCTTGGTCGGTGCGGGGCGCTTCGTCTGCCATGGGGGTTCAGGTCCAATTACTGGACCAGCATCTCCTTAAAGAGAACGTCGTTGACCTTGACCGGCTTGACGGCGGTGTTGACCCTTCCCAACAGCTCTTCGCGCAAGCGATAGACGCCAGCGGCGCCTTGCAGGTCCTCGACCCTAAGTTCGCGCAGGTAAACCTGAAAATTATCGACGATCCTGGGCATCATCTGCTCGATGCGAGGCTGGTCCAAGGGGTTGGACAATTCCAGACTGACCCTGATCTTCAGATAGCTTTGGCGCCGTCCGGGCGAATTCAAGTTCACCAGCATGTCGGGCAGATCGTAAAAGACCGCCTGGGCCACCGCCTGCGGTCCGCCGGGTGCCGCCGCCCCTTCCGCCGCGACAGGCTCTTCCTTGTGGCCGCCGATGCCGACCATGGCCAGAATGGGGTCTGCCAATCCGGTAAAGACGGCCCCCGCCGCCAGACCGATGATCAGCACCAAAGGAATGGCCACCATCAGGATCAGCTTTTTCGAGCCGCCTTTCTTGGCTGCGCCGCCGCCTTCTTCGCCGCCGCCTTCTTCTTGGTCTTCAAGATCCTGAACCATATCGTCTCCCACAAGGCCTTGGCCGTGGCCGCATTTCAACCCTCATGCTAATGCCCAGCCGGTTAATAAGAGGTAAGTGTCTTGCAAGGACATTAGCAAGCGGGCTGGCAAAGCGGCAAGAACTGCCCGGCAAGCACGTCAGGCGAGCGGCAAGGGCGGCAAAGCCTGACCCGCTTTCGAAAGTGAAATCCTTAATAAACAGTCGGTTATAAGTTGGCATGGGGCGTGCAGAATAGGGGCTGAACAGTCGTAACGCCCATCAAGGACGCTCCGGTCATGGAAACCACCTCATACGTTGCCCTTTCTCGCCAGGCGGCTCTTTGGCGGCAAATGGACATGGTGGCCAACAATCTGGCCAATATGAACACGCCGGCCTTCAAGGCCGAGAACATGATGTTCCGCGACTATGTGCTGCAATCGCGCACGGCGGATCGTCCGTTCGGCGACAAGACGGCCTATGTCCAGGACGTCTCGATCTATCGCAACATGAGCGAGGGCGCCATAACCGAAACCGGCAACCCTTTGGATGTCGCGATCAAGGGCGAAGGATTCATGGTCGTCGATACGCCGCAGGGCCAGCGCTACAGCCGTTCCGGCCATTTCCGCCTGGACGAAAGCGGCCAGTTGGTGACGGCCGAGGGTCATCCCGTCCTGTCAACCACCGATCAGCCATTCTTTTTCGCGCCCAACGAGCAATCGGTTTCGATCGCCGCCGACGGCACGGTTTCCACGGAAAACGGCCAAGTCGGCAAGTTGCGTCTGGTGAAATTCGAAAACGATCAGGAATTGCGCAAGGTTTCGGGCGGTCTTTATCAGACCGAGGCCCAACCGCAGGATGTCGATAAGCCGCATGTCGTGCAGGGAATGATCGAAGGATCGAACGTTCTGCCCGTGGTCGAAGTCGGCAAGATGATTCAAGTTCAACGCAGCTACGAGGCCGTGCAGCGCATGATCGAAAACGAGCATGAGCGCGTGCGCAAGGCCATCGACGTGCTTGGACGCACGTCGAGATAAGGTTCAAGAGGAAAGGAACGCGTCATGAGGTCGCTCAATATCGCCGCCACGGGTATGTTGGCCCAGCAGACCAATGTCGAGGTGATCTCGAACAACATCGCCAACATGAACACCACGGCCTACTCACGCAGAAGGCCAGAATTTAACGACCTTCTGTACCAGAATTTGCGGCGCGTCGGCGCCAACTCGTCAGACTCGGGCACCATCGTGCCGTCGGGCGTTCAGTTGGGCCTGGGCGTGCGCACGGCGGCCGTCTACCGCATCACCGAGCAGGGCAGTTTGCTCAATACCGACAATACGCTTGACCTTGCGGTGCAGGGAAAAGGCTATTTTCGCGTGACGCTGCCCAATGGCGATACCGGATATTCGCGCGACGGCTCGTTCCAGCTTTCGGCCGACCGGGCAATCGTTACCCATAACGGCTATGCGGTGCAGCCGGGCCTGACCATTCCGGCCAATGCGGTCAGCGTTTCGATCAATGCTTCGGGTCAGGTGTCGGCCAAGATCGACGGCCAGGTGGCGCCGCAGGTGATCGGCCAGTTCGATCTGGCCACTTTTGCCAACGAGGCGGGGCTGGAAGCCATCGGCGACAATATGTTCCTGGAAACGCCAGCCTCGGGCCAGGCGGCAGTCTCGACGCCGGGCCAGTTGGGCTATGGAACCCTGTTGCAGGGCTTCCTGGAAACCTCGAACGTCAATGTGGTGGCCGAAGTGACCAATCTGATCAGCGCGCAACGAGCCTATGAAATGAACTCCAAGGTCATCAAGACCTCGGACGAGATGATGGGTTCCGTGACGCAGCTGAAATAGTAGGAGGCGGTCATGAACGCCCTTCGCATCGCTTTTCTGGTTCTGGCCTTTCTGACGTCGGCGGTTCCCGCCTTCGCGGACGAGCCGAAACTAGCCTTGCTTGCAGCACCCCCTGTCCTCAAGGGCCAGGCCCTGGTGGAAGGCGACATCCTCGTCCTAGGCGACATCTTCGACAATCTGGATGCCGTCAAGGCCAAGAAGCCCGTCGCCTATGCCCCCAAGCCGGGAAGCCGCACCACGTTGGAAGCCAATTGGCTTTTCGCCCTGGCGCAGCAGCAAGGCGTCGCTTGGCGCCCGGCCAGTCTTTACGACCGCATCGTGGTCGAGCGGGCGGGACAGACCGTCGCGCGCGAAACCATCGAGAATGCGTTGTTGTCGGCGCTCGCACCCTATGGCGTGGCCTCGGATTCAGCCGTCGAATTGGCGAACCGCTCCATTTCCCTCAATATTCCGGTCGATGCCAAGCCCGTGGTGGCCGTGCGCGCCCTTTCCTACGACGAACGCTCGCGCCGCTTCTCGGCCACTTTGGAAGTGCCGGCCGGCACGCCGAACGCCCTGCAAGCCAAAGTCAGCGGGCGCGTCGTCAGTCAGTTGGAAATTCCCGTGCTGGCCCGCTCGATCCAGAAGAACGAGCCGATCGCCATCGACGATCTTAAGATGGTTCCGGTCAGCGCCGACATGGTGCGCGCCGATACCATCACCGATCCTGTCCAGATTGCAGGCAAGGCGCCGCGCCGCTTCATGAAGGCGGGTCAGACTGTCAGCCAACAGGATGTCCAGCGCCCCGTCATGGTTCCCAAGAACAGCACGGTGACCATGGTTCTGAGGTCGGCGGGCATGACGCTGACCGCCATGGGCCAGGCCAACGAGGATGGCGGCCAGGGCGACATCATCCATGTGACGAATTCGAAAAGCCGCAGCGTTGTGGAAGCGACCGTGATCGGGCAGGGACTGGTGACCGTCCGCCCGCAGTCGGCCCGCGCCATCAATTGAGAGCCAGGAGGCCATTATGAAAACCACGCTACGCACGTCGCTTCTGCTTGCCGCGGCCAGCCTGACGCTGGCGGGTTGCAACACCATCAACCGCTTAAGCGAAGTGGGCGAAGCGCCCAAGACCTCGAAGGCCAGCGATCCGACGCAAAATCCCAATTATCGACCGGTCAGCATGCCGATGCCCGCCCCCAAGACGGCGGCCGCCAATCCCAATTCGTTGTGGCGTCCGGGTGCCAGGGCCTTTTTCAAGGATAACCGGGCAGGCGAGGTGGGCGACATCCTGACCATTCAGGTCAGCATCAGCGACAACAGCACGCTGAGCAACAAGACCACGGAAAGCCGCGACAATAGCGAAGGAACCGACGCTTTGTCGCTGCTGGGGTACGAAAAGCAGCTTTTCAAGCTGTTTCCCGGAGCCGACGCCTCAAGTTTAGCCAGCATGGGTAGCACGCACGACGTAACGGGCGACGGCAAGATCACCCGCTCGGAAGCCATCAACGTCACACTGGCGGCCGTCATCATCCAGGTGCTGCCGAATGGCAATCTGGTGCTGGCGGGCAAGCAGGAAGTGCGGGTGAACAATGAACTGCGCGAGTTGACTGTTTCGGGCATCGTCAGGCCTTCGGACATCGATTCGACCAACACGATCAGCTCCGAAAAAATCGCCGAGGCCAGAATTACCTATGGCGGTCGAGGCACCCTGTCGGACCTGCAACAGCCGCGCTACGGCCAGCAGTTGTTTGACATTCTGTTTCCGTTCTGATTAGAAATAGTCTAAACTAAAGCGGCGCTGGGTTGTATGCCCGGCGCCGCAAGTCTGGGGACAGGATTCTTTCAGAATTCACAAGCACATGGAATCTTGATAGTCTATGCTCTGTGCCCAGGGGTACTTTCGGCACAACCGCAATAATTGGGAGATCAGTGATGGCCAAGAACCAGATTGAAACTTTGACGCGCGGTGAAGAGGATGCGCTGGCTCTGGCCCGCTCGGCCGTTCAGATTGCCGAATCCCGAAAGAAGGGCGGTGCCGATCTGACCAGCGCGCTCGACAACAACTTGCAGCTTTGGGTCGCCATTCGCACTTTGATGCAGCGTCCTGAATGTCAGTTGCCCAAGACGATCCGCGACAACCTGATTCGCTTGTCGCAATTTGCCGCCCAGAAAACCTTCGAAGTGGCGAACGGCGTCACCGACGACATTCTGGACAGCCTGATCAATCTCAATCTCCAGATTTCCGAAGGTTTGCTGGAAGGCGCCACCGGAACCCGCATTCGCGAGCGGGCCTATAAACTGTGGGAAAAGGATGGCCGCAAGCCGAACCGCGATCTCGATCATTGGCTGACCGCCGAGTACGAGATCACCCAGGCCGCCGACTATGCCAATGCGCTCAAGGAATTCGCCCGCATCATGGGGTCGAGGCCGATCACCGAGCATAAGAAGGTTCAGGCCTCCAAGGCTCCGGCCAAGAAGGCAGCCCCGGCCAAGAAGGCCGCAGCCCCGGCCAAGAAGGCCGCTCCGGCCAAGAAGGCGGCGGCTGCTCCTGCCAAAAAGGCCGCGCCGGCCAAGAAGGCGGCGCCTGCCAAGAAGGCCCCTGCCAAGAAGAAGAAATAAGCTCGGCAAGTTGCCGTCAGCGCACAGCCAAAGGGCCGGGGTTTTCCCCGGCCCTTTTTGCTGACGAAGCGGGTTGTTCTAATCTTCGCGGTGGGTGCGTTCCATGCGCTCGTGGCGTTCCTGGGCTTCGATCGTCAGGGTGGCGATCGGGCGGGCTTCCAGGCGGCGAATGCCGATCGGCTCGCCGCTTTCCTCGCAATAGCCGTAGCTGCCGTCGTCGATGCGCTTCATGGCGGCGTCGATCTTCGAAATCAGTTTGCGGGCGCGGTCGCGGGTGCGCAGCTCCAGCGCCCGATCCGTCTCGGCCGAGGCGCGGTCGGCAATGTCGGGTTCCTGCATGCCGCCTTCCTGAAGGTGCATCAGGGTTTCGTTGGATTCTTCCAACAGCTCATGGCGCCAACGCAAAAGTTTCTGGCGGAAATATTCGCGCATCCGCTCATTCATGAACGGCTCTTTTTCTGATGGGCGATAATCGGGCGGCAACGTGACGTTCATCCCTGGTCCTCGTTTCTTCCAGATAGGGGACGTTTCGAGTTGCGCACTATATGAATCGATTGGCTTGGCTGCAAGTGCCAATTGCTGTGGATAACTTGTTGAAAAATAAAGAGTCCGTCAGGCGCGAAGAGATAGCTTGGCCAATTCGACCTCGGCCCTGAGCTCGATTTCGTCCAAAAGCTGGGCCAGAAGCGGGTCATCGACCTGGTCGCGCTTGCCGCGCACCAGCTGCGCCAGCTCGATCAGGCGCTCCTTGGGCAACTGACCCGTCAACAGCCCGTGGCGAAGTTCGTCCAGGTGGTTGAGGATGCTTTCGCCGCGCTCGTACAACCGCCTTCTGGCCTTGCGCCTTGCGTCTTCGTCGCCGGAATCAGTTGCGGCCTGAACGACCAGCAGCGCATCGACGCCGCTGACCGGAGCGGGCGACTCGAACACGCCAGCTTCCTCAACGCCGCCAATGGCTTCGCTGAGATGCTGGGCGAATTCAGTTCCGCCCTTGGCGCTTGTTTTGCCGGTTTTGCTGGCCCTGTTGGCAGGACTGGCCGCTCCGACGCCGGAAACCTTCATCTGACAACCTTCTGACCATGAACGGCTTTTGCCGCCCACACATGTATCGACAGCCTGAACTATGCCCCCCAATCCGTTAAGGAGCCGTAAAGACAAAGGATTCTGCCTCTTTTTTTGGATTTGCGCACTGGGCAGTTTTTGCCCCCCAAAGGTCATTTTTGCCCTGGCAAAAGAGGGAAAACCAAACCAGCGCCGGGAAAAGGGGTGGGAAAACAAGGGGGATGAGTTGGCATGACCTTCGCATGAAGCTGCATGGATTATATCGTTTTCATGCGGGACGACGCCCATGTTCGCTTTACCCAACGCGCTTCGCACCAGCCTTATGGCTTTCCTGGTGATTTCGACTGTCGGTGGGACCAGCGTTTCCGCCCTGGCCGACTCGCGCATCAAGGACATTGCCGATTTCGAGGGGGTTCGCGAGAACATCCTGGTCGGCTACGGCCTTGCCGTCGGCTTGAATGGCACTGGCGACGCGTCGGACATGGCATTTACCCAGCAAAGCATGATCGCCATGCTTGAGCGCTTGGGGGTAAACACTCGCGATCTGACCGACAAGTTGAAGGCCAAAAACGTGGCCGCCGTGATGGTGACCGCGAAATTGCCGCCCTTCGCCCGCCAGGGGTCGCGCATCGACGTGCAGGTCAGCGCCATGGGCGATTCGAAAAGTCTGTCGGGCGGAACCCTTCTGGTCACGCCGCTTTTGGGCGCCGACGGCGAAATCTACGCCGTGGCGCAAGGATCGATCGCCAGCGGCTATACCGCTTCCGGCAACGCCGCCAGCGTGACCAAGAACATTCCGACCTCGGGCCGGGTGTCGAACGGCGGCATCGTCGAGCGCGAAATCAATTTCGACATGACGAAAATGGAGCAGGTCCGCCTGTCGTTGCGCAACCCCGACCTGACAACCTCGCGCCGGGTGGCCGAGGCGGTGAACTCGTTCCTGGGACAGGCGGCCGCCCGTTCGACCGACCCCTCGACCATCGAAGTCAAGGTGCCGCCCAACTACAAGGGCAATGTCGTCGGCATGCTGACGGATATCGAAGGCTTGCGCGTGCAGCCCGACCAACAGGCCCGCGTGCTGATCGACGAGCAGAACGGCGTGATCGTGATGGGCCAGCATGTGCGCATCGACCCGGTCGCCATCGCGCAAGGCAATTTGACCATCCGCATTACGGAAACGCCGCAGGTGTCGCAGCCTTCGCCCTTCTCCAGCGTCGGTGAAACGACCACCGTGAACCGCACCGACATCCAGGTCGATGAGGGCGCCGACAAGAAGCTGATGGCCTTGAATACGGGCGTGACCATGCAAGACCTGATCAAGGGCTTGAACGATCTGGGCGTCGGACCGCGCGACATGATCGCCATTCTGCAAGCCATCAAGGCTGCAGGCGCCCTGCAAGCCGATATCGAGGTGATGTGATGAGCGCCGCCAACGCCCTTGACAGCTTGATGTCCGGCGCCAATCTCGCTTTGGAGCAGGCGCAGTCAAAACTGCCCCAGGCCAAGGTCAGCCGCGAGCAGATTCACAAGACGGCGCAGGAGTTCGAGGCCAGCTTTTTGTCCCAGATGTTCCAGCATATGTTCGAAGGGGTCGGCAACGACCAAGTGTTTGGCGGCGGAGCAGGCGAGGACTCGTTCAAGTCATTCATGATAGGCGAATACGCCAAGATGACCGCCAAGACAGGGCGCGTAGGCCTTGCGCAGCAGATCGAGGCGCAGATGCTTAAACTTCAAGAGGTGACGCCATGAACGCTTCGCAAAATCTTCGCCGTCAGGCCGTGGCGCGCCAAGCCGACACCGCCGGTTCGCCGCAGGCCGAAGAAAAGCCGCAGGCCGAGGCCAAGGCCAAGGCGGACGCGTCGGGCAAGGAATTCACCTCGGCTTTGGTTTCCGTCGTCGAGGCGGCGCAGCATCTTTGTCAGGTGCTGGAAGTCGAGAACGAGGCCCTGCGCGCGCATCGCTTCGCCGATATCGAATCGCTGCAAGAACGCAAGGGCGCGCTGTCGCGCCTGTACGAGCAGGGCATGAAGCAAATCGCCAAGGCCGGGCCGGACGCAATGAAAGGCCTGAGCCAGCCCCTGCGCGAGCAGGTGTTGGCCTTGGCTATGCGTCTCGACAAGTTGGTGGGCGACAATGGGAACCTTCTGAAGGCGTCCATCGAGGCCAATCAGCGCGTGTTGAAGGCGGTCGTCGACGCCACGCGCAAGCATCAAAGCAGCGGCACCGTTTACGACCGCGAAGGCGCCGTCAGCACGGGTCGGCGCAAAGGAATTCCGTCGGTTGCCATTTCCGTCAACCGTACACTCTAGCGGAAACGGGAGAATCCCATGTCGCTAACCCTTGGATTATCTACGGCGATCAGCGGACTTCAGGTTTCGCAGCGAAGCCTGGACTTGATCTCGCACAACATCGCCAACGTCAATACCGAAGGGTATTCGAGAAAGAGCGTCTTTGCGGAATCGCGTGTGCTGGCAGGGCGCGGCGCCGGCGTGCAGATTGCCGCCATCCAGCGCACGGTCGACGACAATCTACGCAAAGATTTGCGCACCGAAAGCGGGAACTGGGCAAACGCCGAGACTTTGGATGCCTATTACAGCCGCATCCAGGATCTGTTCGGTCGACCGGGCGACAACACGACGTTCAGCCATTTGGTCGGCACCTTCGGACAGTCGCTCGAATCCCTGGCAACTTCGCCCGACATGAGCAGCACGCAATGGGAAACAGTCAGCGCCGCCAATGATCTGGCGCTCAGCATGAACACCATGTCCAAGCAGCTTCAAACCTTGCGCCTGAACGCCGACAAGGAAATTACCCTGGCGATCCAGGTTGTCAACGAAAGGCTTGCCGACGTCCAGACGCTGAACGACAAGATCGTGCGCGAGCAGGCGGTCGGCCATGAAATCGGCGATCTGGAAGACCAGCGCGACCAGGCCTTGGCCGAAATCTCGGATTACATGGACATCCAGACCTTTGTGCGTGACGACAATACCGTGGTTATCTTCACAGGCCAGGGCCGCACACTGCTTGACAGCCAGACGGTGTCGCTCAGCCATACTGCAGCCAACACGATTCAATCTTGGATGACCAAGGCGGGCGGTGACATCGCCCCCATTTACGTCGGCGCCAACGACATCACCAAAGAAATCGGCAGTGGGCGCATGAAGGCCTTGATCGACATGCGCGACACGATCATTCCCAATCTGCAGGCGGAGATGGACGAAGTCTCCCACCAGCTTAAGAAAGAGATCAACCAGATACACAACGCTGGCTCGGGCTTCCCGAATCTGACGTCGACATTCAGCGGAACGCGCTTTTTCGTCGATTCGGCAACGCAGACCATGCGCTATACCGACGGCGATACGGTGCTGACGCTATATGACTCGGATGGCGCTCAGTCGGCGCGCACCACCATCAACACGCTGATGGTGGCCGCCGGAGAAACGATGAATGGCGACTGGGTGATCGACGACGTGGCGACGGCGATGCAGACCTGGATCCAAGCCAACGGCGCGGGCACGGCAACGGTGGCCGTCGCGGCCGACGGTCAGTTCGACATCGATTTGCGGTCCACCACGCTGGGGCTGGCTATGCGAGACGAGTCATCGGACAGCGTGAAGTCGATGACGTTCGATGCGTCGACGACCGTTCCCGGCAGTGCTGGCAACTTGGTCTTTTACGACCCGTCTGGCGCCGCCGCCATCGCCACCATCGCCGTGGGTGCAGGCGACAGCATTGCCACCATCGCCTCCAATATCGATGCCGATCCCGATCTGGTGGCGACCTTGATCAATGAGGGCGACGGCATTCGCATCCGGGTCAATCACGCCACGAGCGGCCAAGATTTCCTGATTGTCCCCAGCACCACGGCGTTGCGAGACGCCCTGGGCTTTACCGGCGATGCGCAGGACGCCACGATTTCCTTCGATGCCGACGGCAATGGAACCATGGACGAAACGGGGATCAAGGGATTCTCGAACTTCTTGGGTTTGAACGATTTCTTCGTCACCGATCGTCCGCACGACTTGCATGAGTCGGCGATCCAAAGCAAAGGTTGGACGGCACCGGCCGGCGGCACCTGGAGCCTGGGCGACCTGTCGTCCGGCATCGGCGGCCTGGGATCGATCACCATCGCTGCGGGCGCCTCGTTCACGCAGATCGTCAGCGCAATCAACAACGCCAATACGAATGCGGGGGTTACCGCCAACACGGTGACCGGCATTACGGCCAGCATGGTTCCCGAAGGTTCTGGCTACCGGTTGCGCTTGATTACCGATACCGGCGAGGAATTGCAGCTGACCCAAACGGCAGGCACCTTGCTGACCAGCATCGGCATGGAGGCCGGGGCCTCCGGCACGGCCTCCAACATTTCCGTCCGCTCCGACATCAAAAGCGCACCCAGCATGGTTGCGCGCGGGCAGTTGCAATATAGCTCGGATACGGGCGAGTACTATCTGGGCACCGGCGACAATACGACGGCGCTCGCGCTTGCCGAACGTATGACCACGACGCTGACTTTCCGCACGGCCGGCAATATTTCGGTTCAGACCATGACGTTCGAATCCTACGCCACCAATACGGTGTCCGATACGGCCACCCGGGTGGACAACAATTCGAATACGCTGAGCTATCTTACAAATCTGAAGGAAAGCCTGTATAGTAAGGACGCCGCGATCAGCGCGGTCAATCTGGACGAGGAAATGGCGCAGTTGATCGTTTTTCAGCAGTCTTATATTGCAGCTGCGAAGATGATCAGCACCACACAGACGCTGTTCGAAGTCTTGAACGGCATCATACGCTAATAAGGGAGGCAAGAAATGTCTCGCGTAGGTACACTGGCATCCGACACCATCATGCTTAGCCAGCTGCTGAATGTTCAGTCCCGACTCAAGGACCTGAACACCCAGGTCAACACCGGGAAAAAATCCCAGGACTACGCGGGCATAGCGCGCGACACCTTCAGTCTGGTGGCGCTTGAGAACCAGCGCGAACTGGCGCTCCGCTTCATTCAGACCAACACGTCGCAGCAGACCAAGATGGAAATCATGTCCAACTCGCTGAACACCGTCATGCAGACGATCAGCACCTTCCGTTCGGAGATGGGCGATTTCCTGGCCAAGGGATCGGACGATCCGGATGCGCTTTCGCTGATCCAGCAATTGGCATGGACGCATTTGCAGGAAGTCCAGTCGGTCATGAACGAGAAGATGAACGGCCAGTACATATTCTCAGGCGGTAAGACGAACACCAAACCCGTCGAATTGGCCTGGGGGTCGTTGACGGATTTCCAATCCACCTACAAGCAAGCCTCGGTTTCGGCGACCGTGGGATCCTTGACCTTCGACAACGCGACGCAGACCATTACGGCTTCGAATGTTGGCTCCTTGTCTGGATTCTCGGCTGGCGACACCATCACCATAACCGGCACGGCGGCGAACAACGCCACCTACACCATCGCGTCGATCGATAGCACCAGTTCGGTGCTGACGCTGACGGCGGCGCCGGTCAACGAGGTGATTGCGGCGGGCGTCACCATCCAGCCGCAAAGCCAGTTCCCCACTACGCGGGCGGGCAATGTCGCCCTGGGGGCCGATTATTACTATAAGGGCGACAACATGCAGATTCAGCATCGTGTCGACGAGAATCAGGAATTTACATTGGGCATCAATGCCAACGATCCGGCGATCGAGAAGGCCATCCGGGCCATGCTGCTGATCTCGCAAGGAAATATGACCAATGTCGAGACTGGAAATGCGGGCCTGATCGGTTCGGTCATCCAGTTGGTGAATGATACGATCCAGCACGACGCTGCGAACAATTCCGAGATGGAAAGCGACCTGCTGACCATGCAGTACAAGATCGAAACCAACGTCACCACGGTCAGAAAAGCGATCGATCGCATGATCATCTTCAAAGCGACGAGCGAGGCCAGGTTGGCCGATCTGGAAAATGTGAACACGACTGAGGCAGTAACGTTGCTGACCAGCCAGCAGACCGCTCTCGAAGTTGCCTATACCGCTTTCGGACGGGTCCGCCAGCTTAGCCTGTCCGACTACATCTAAGGCCTTAGGTGTTTTCCCCCAGCCAAGACCTGCTGGGGGGGGATAATCCCGTGGCCAAGTAAGGTTTTCTTAAGCCCAGGCAAGCAAACTGATGCCAGGGTGAAGCGTTAAGTGCCTGTGTTGCCTACTATAGCTGGTGTGTCTTGGGCCATGTGGCCCCTGGAAACAGTGCGCCGGCGAAATGGACGGCAAGATGGGTTAGCAGACCTAGAAAAGATTGACTCTTGGAATAGGGCTGTTAACATATCAAGCGATAGGGGAAGTCTGTGTTTTCTCACGGTGGGAGTGCCGCAACCCCTAGGCAGGCAGAACCGCCTACCGAATCGACCTAGAACAGGAGACCGATCATGGCTACAGACATCACACTTACATCATCCATTCGCACCAATCTGCTCTCGTTGCAGAACACTGCGTCGTTGATTTCGCGCACCCAGAACCGCCTCTCGACCGGCAAGAAGGTCAACAGCTCTCTGGATAACGCGCAGGCCTTCTTTACGGCGTCCGGCCTTACCAACCGCGGCACCGACTTGGCCAACCTCAAAGACACGATGGATCAGGCCATCAGCCAGATGACCCAGGCCACCAAGGGCATTGACGCCATCACCAACTTGGTGAACCAAGCCAAGGCGCTTGCCGTTTCGGCCCAGGGCACCACGGACACCGCTCAGCAGACCAAGCTGGCCAGCCAGTACAATACGCTGGTTACCGCGATCAATCAGCTGGCCTACGACTCCAGCTACGGCGGCAAGAACCTCGTGAACGGCACCAGCGCCTCGCTGGTCGTGACCTTCGACGAATTCGCCAGCCACAAGCTGACCATTTCGGGCGTTCGTCTCGACGCTTCGGGCCTGACCATGCAGACGGTGACCGCCGCCAACTGGACCGACTCGTCCACCATCGAATCGGGCATCGCCCAGGTTGACGCCGGTTTGAAGTCGCTGCGCGCCGAAGCCAGCTCGTTCGGTTCGAACAACTCGGTCCTGCAGATCCGCTTGGACTTCACCAAGAACCTGATCAATACCTTGGAAGAAGGCGCCGCCAAGCTGGTGAACGCCGACATCAACGAGGAATCGGCCAACCTGCTGTCGCTGCAAACTCGCCAGCAATTGGGTATTACCTCGCTGTCGCTGGCCAACCAGTCCGAGCAGTCGATCCTTAAGCTCTTCTAAGAGCGAAGTTAGCAGTCAAGTTGGGAAGGGGGCGCTCCACCGGCGCCCCCTTTTCCTTTGTTTTGTCGGCACGCGCCGTCAACAAACAAAAACGCCCCGGAATAACCGGGGCGTTTTATCATTGGCAGGAACTGAAGATCAGGCGGAAATGCCGCCCGTCTGAGATGGTGGGGGCGTTGCGGGGGCGGGCGGGCTTGCTTCGCCAGCGGCATCCGGGGGCGAAATGCGCAGCCCTTCGGCCAAATTCCGGTTCACGTTGATCAACACATCCAGAAGATTCGCCGTGCCTTCGGCCAGCGCCTTGGCGGTCTGTTTGTCGACGAAAATGCTCAGGCTCATGATGTTGGCCTTCAATTCCGGCGGCAGCATGTTGTTCTTGTCGGTGATGTCGGTCTGGATGATGGTCCAGAGCAGATGATTGAATCTGAGCGCCTGACTGAAGGCTTGGTAATTGTCGATATCCTTCTTGGCTTCTTCAAGCAGGAACGCCGCCTTCGTCAACGCCATCGCCTCGACCTCGCGGGGAGACATGGCGGTCTTTTGAGCGTCGCTATAGGCGTTAATCTTATCCTTGGCCATGAGACAGAACCTCCTGTTCGAAATCTATCAGCTTTCTGCAGACCTTCAAAGCCTGGTAATGGTCGCCTTCAAGGATGCGCTGAGACATTTCCATGATGATCCCCAAGACTTTTTCGTTGGGAACAGCGTTGACGAACTCGCGGACGAAGGAAAAGTAAAGATCGTGATAGTCCTTTTCCTGCCGGGGATTGGCGTACATGTTCAAGACGGTGACATAGATCTTCTTGGCGGCGGTGTCGGCCTCGTCTGCCGTGATGACCTCACGCTCCTTCAGTACGGGAACCTTGTTCAAGATCACCAATTCGGCCTTGGTGCCGCCATTGGAAATGACAGCCGTGCCAATCAGCGCCTTTTCATGCGGCTTCAACGTAATTTTTAAGGGCATGAAAATGCCAACTCCCAAATGAACAAGCCGAAGTATGCCCCAAATTCATTAACAACAATAGACCTGCAAATGGGCAGGGTCGAGTCGTAGAAAGAAAATCTGCCAAGAAAAGAAAACGGGCCGCTTTTGGCGGCCCGCTCGCGTCATGCGTTTGAAAGTAAATGATCAACCAGTCAAGCCGGTGGCGGCCCAACTGCCATCTTGCATGCGACAGGCGGTTCCTTGGGTGGTGCCGCTGTTGCGCGGAGTGGCGACGCTGGCCTGGAAGTCGCGGCACAACGTGCCGTCGCTCATCATATAGGTGTTGGTCGGCATGAAGACGCCCGAATTGCCGGTCTCATCATTGTTCCAGCCGGCGGCCTGGCCGTTGGGTAGGCTGGCAAAGGCCTGATTCGCCGTGTTTTCAGCCTTGCGCATATCCATCTGCGACAGCATGGCGCCTGCCTGCGCGCCGACATAGGCACCCGCTGCGGCTCCCAGGGCGGCATAAACGACGCGGCTCCAACCGGCACCGGGTCCGCCGTAATAGACGGCCAAACCGCCAATGACGGCCCCTGTTGCCGCTCCCATGGCTTCGCCCACGCTGGCCGAACCACCCGTTCTGGGGGGCATATTGGCGCAACCGGAAAGAAGAAGAGCGCCCGAAAGCGCCACGACGATCGATTTTCTCATCCCTTGGGTCTCCTTACCTTTTGGACGAACCACGTACCGGCAGCACCTTTCCGGCCACCGCAACTCCTGTGGATAATATATGAAAAGCGCCACAGAATCGAGCGCTTCCGTGTGTTTTTAGCCTTTAGCGAAGCGGAAAAGCGAGAATATCAGCCACTGTTGCAAAAGAGATTCGCTTGTCAGGTCCGGTGCTGGGGCTTCATAGTCGCGCCATGAGCTTACTCATTGATTCCATTGGGGCCGTTTATCTGGCGGCCCAGGGCTTCGAGTCCGAGCTGGCCCATGAATTAGGGGCCGATGCCCTATCCTTGGGGGGCGGGCTATGGGCGACGGTCGATCCGCCGCGCCCGGTCGCCTGGGCGCAGAACATCTGGCTGCAGCCGGAAATCATTCCCGTTGCGTCCATCGGCCAGGCGGTCAAGGAACTGAAGGCAAGGGGGCGCAATTGGGCGGGCTTGGCTTTTCATCTGCACCGACGCACGCAGCTGATCTTGGATCAATTGCCCAAAGTGTCGGCCAAACCGTTGGTTTTTCCCTCGCCTGCGCCCACGGCGCCCATGGGCGCCTTTGCGCTTCTGGAGACGGGCACGCTTTTGGCGTCGCCTCGAACCTCTAGCCCCTTTACCAACGGCGAGGCGAAATTCGTCGAGGACAGGGCAAATCCGCCCAATCGCGCCTATCTGAAATTATGGGAGGCCCTGACCCGGATTCGCAACTATCCGCAACCGGGCGAAGTCTGTCTTGATCTGGGTGCCAGTCCGGGCGGCTGGACCTGGGTGCTGGCTGGGTTGGGGGCCAGCGTCACGGCCATCGACAAGGCGCCGCTGGATCCAAAGATCGCCGCCCTTCCCAATGTAACCTGTCGTCAGGACAATGCTTTTGCGCTTGATCCCAAAATCTTCGGTCCGGTCGATTGGCTATGCTCGGATGTGATTTGTTATCCTGAACGCCTGCTGGAATTGATAGAACGCTGGCAAGGCATGGCCAGGAATTTCGTGATCACCATCAAGCTGCAAGGCGAGACGGATCATGCCGTCATTGAGCGTTTCAGGCTTTTCCCAGGCAGCCGCATCGTGCATCTGTTTCACAACAAACATGAGTTGACCTGGATCGCCTCCAAAGACCCGCTGCCCGATTATCTGTGACAGGAGCTGCCATGACGCCACCTAAAACCCTGTTCGACCTAGCCGGAGCGAAACCGCAAGCCGCGTGCTGGCCCCAGGCCGCCTTGCTGCTGATTGATCATCAACTGGAATATGACGTCGGTGGCGGCTTGGAACTGCCCGACATTCTGACGGCAAAGTCGGAATTGGCGCGCCTGCTCGCAACGGCCAGGGCCAAGAACGCGCCAATCATCCATATCGCCCATCATGGGCGTGCGGGCGGCGGTTTGTTCGATCCCAACGGTCCCAAAAGCGGGTTCATGGCCGAGGCTTTGCCCAGCGATGGCGAGACGGTGATCGTTAAGGGAATGCCCAACGCCTTCGCCAAGACGAATCTTCATGATGTGCTTCTCAAGATCGGACGCAAGGATCTGATCGTGGCTGGTTTCATGACGCATATGTGCGTCAGCACGACGGTTCGCGCCTGTTCGGAAATCGGATATCTGCCGACCGTGGTGGCTGCGGCTTGCGCCAGTCGCGATTTGCCAGATCCCTGCGGCGGCGCTATCCCCGCAGACGTTGTGCATCAGGTGGCGCTGGCAGAGTTGTCGGATCGTTTTGCGGTGGTGGTCAAAACGGCGCAGGAAATAGGTGATTAAGCGGCCGCATTAAGGTCGGGGTTGGCGTGCTTGTGGTTCGCTTGGGCGACATAGCCATAGGACTTGTCGATCTGCCTGGACTCGGGCGCCGCAGGATGCTCGGCGGCATTGGCCAGAACCTGCCAACTGGCGGCAGGCATCGTTCCCGCCAAGTCGCTGGCCCGGCCATGCTGCAATTGCGACTGTTCACCCGGCTCTTGACTGGGCGGTGCAAAGCCGCCGCCCGCGTTCGGCTGCGGGTTGACCTGGGCCAGCGCCCCCCTGGGAATGATGCCGTTCAGACGGTTGCCGATGGAAAGTGACATGACGGTCTCGCTTGGATGATACGGGGCAATCGCCACCGTAAGATCAGCCTAGCGCTATCGATCCTTCTGCGCTGTGCGTCTGATCACACCGTCATCGCCAAAGACAGAATTCTCTCGACGGCATTCCTGTCGATATCATTGCGCTCGCCCAGGGGCAGGCTGCCCCGATCGCTCAAACGTTGGGCGACGATCTTGGGCGTGTCCGCAGCAAGGTCGTAGGAGCGAAGCCCCGCCGGCACGCCAACCGAATTGAAGAAAGCGCAAGTGCAAGCAATCGCCCGATCTATGCGCTGGGATTCCGCTCCTTCCTTAATGGCCCAAACCCGTTCGGCGAATTGCAGCAGCTTTTCGCGCTTGGCTGTGCGCTGCACGTCGATCAACCCCGGCCAGACGCCCGCCAGCGTGCGCGCGTGATCAATGCCGTACAGGGCCGTCAATTCATGGCCGATCAGATGCGTGCTCCAGTCTTGCGGTACGCCAACGGCGATCAACCCATTTAGCGCCATGGTGGCCGACCACATCAGGTTGGCCCTGGCGTCGTAGGCGGCAGGTTCGGCCATGGCGGACGGCGCGATGTCGATCAGCGTCGAAAGCACCGATTCGGCCATGCGGTCTTGCAAGGCGGCCTGGGCGGGAAAGGTCAGATATTGTTCGAGGACATGCACGAAGGCATCCACGATGCCGTTGCCGATCTGGCGGGCGGGCAGGGTGAAGGTGGTTTCGGGGTCCAGAACCGCGAAGGCGGGCATGACGTGGGGCGAGCCGAAAGCCAGCTTCTCGCCGGTCGAGGAACGGCTGATCACCGCATAGGCGTTCATTTCCGAGCCGGTGGCGGGCAGGGTCAGCACCACGCCCAGCGGCACTGCGCGGGCTATGGGCGCGCGCTTGGTCAGGATGGTCCAGGCATCGCCTTCGAAAGGAATGGCGGCTGCGATCAGCTTGCAGCCGTCGGCCACGCTGCCGCCGCCCACGGCCAGGATGAAATCGATTTTCTCCGAGCGAGACAGTTCAACCGCCCGCATCAGCGTTTCAAACTTGGGATTGGGTTCAATGCCTGCGAATTCGACGAAGAAATGGTCGGCCTTGGAAAGGGCCTGGGTCACTTGCGCATACACGCCGTTGGTTTTGATGCTGCCGCCGCCATAGGCCAGCAGCACGCGCGACCCTTTGGGAATTTCCTTGGCGATCTGAGCGATCTGGCCTTGGCCAAAAAGAATCTTCACCATGTTCTGGTAAACGAAGGGGGTCATGTTTCACCTCTATTCGCCAATGCCAATGCCCTTCAACAACTTCTTCAACATGCCGCCCGCATCATCGACTGCCCGCGAGATGTCCGGCAGTTCAGGGGCTTCGAAGATGGGCGTTTGCGCGTGCCAGGAATCGGCCAGCGGCCTAGCGGGCAGGCCAGCATGGGCGGCTTCCATCACGTCGCGCCACAGTTTGGCGGGGAGGCTGCTGCCTGTCACCTTTTTCATCGGCTTGGCATCGTCATTGCCGATCCAGACCACGGCAACGCGGTCGGCTGTAAAACCGGCGAACCAAGCGTCCCGGTAATTCTGGCTGGTGCCGGTCTTGCCTGCGACCGGCCTGCCGCCCGCCAGCGCCGCCGCCTTGCCGGTGCCGCTGACGATGACTTCGGCCAGCATCTCGTGCATGCCGGAAAGCGCCTGCGGGCTTATGACGCGCCTGGGTTCCATGGGTTCGAAACGCCACAGAACCGGGCCATGGGTTTCAGCCACTTCGATGATGCCGAAAGGTTGGGTATACAGGCCGCCATTAGCCAGGGCTGCGTAAGCGCCCGCCAGTTCGAGCGGGCTGGTTTCGCTGGACCCCAAGGCCAGCGTGGCGTCGGGGCGAAGTTCGGAGAGAATGCCCAGCCTTCTGGCGGTTGCGATGACGCTTTTAAGCCCCACCTCCTCGGCCAGTCGCACGGCGGCGGTGTTCAGCGACTGGGCCAGCGCCGTCTTCAGCGTGACGGTTCCAAGGAATTTGCCGGTGTAGTTGTCGGGACTCCAGTCTCCCATCTGGATCGGCGCATCCTCCACCGTATCGTCGGGCGTCATGCCCGCTTCCAGTGCGGACAAATAGACGAAGGTCTTGAAGCTCGATCCGGGCTGGCGCTTGGCCTGATTGGCGCGGTCGAACTGGCTTTCGTCGTAGTCGCGCCCGCCGATATAGGCCTTGACGGCGCCGTCGGTCGCCAACACGACGGCGGCTCCCTGCGTGGCGTTCAGCTTGTCGCCCTGGCTGTCAAGCATGGCCTTCACCCGCGCCTCGGCCTTCATCTGCGCCACGCGGTCCAGCGTGGTGGTGATAGTCAGGTCCTTGCCTTCGGCGCCGGGCATGGCGGCCACCTGGGCCAGAATCCAATCGACGAAGTAACGCCCATAGCTGGGACGCACGCGAGAGGTGGCTGCCACTTCCTCGCGCTTGGCCTTTGCGGCATCGTCAGGCGTGATCGCTTCGGCATTGACCATGTTTTCCAGCACTTGGGCGGTGCGCGAGCGGGCCTTGTCGGGATCGTTGGCCGGGCTGTAGCGCGAGGGGGCCTTCAACAGGCCCGCGATCAACGCCGATTCATAGAGGCTTAGTTTGCGGGCCGATTTCCCGAAATAGCGCCTTGCCGCGGCATCGACGCCATAGGTGCCCGATCCCAGATAGACGCGGTTCAGATAGATGGTCAGAATCTCGCGCTTGCTGAATCTGCTTTCCAGTTTGAAGGCCAGGATGGCTTCCTGCACCTTGCGCTTCAAGGTACGCTCGGGCGTCAGAAAGAGAACCTTGGCCAACTGTTGGGTAATGGTGCTGCCGCCCTGGCGCACGCCGCCCATCATCAGATTGCGCACCACGGCGCGGGCCAGCCCGATAGGGTCGATGCCGAAATGGCTGTAAAAGCGCCTGTCCTCGGTGGACAGGACGGCGGCGGGCAGGCTTTTGGGCAGGTCGTCGAGATCCAGCGTTTCGCCATAGACGTCGCCGATGGCGGCGATGGTTTCGCCGTCCGCCGCAAGCAAGGTTACCGCCGGTCGCCTTGTGGCGGCATTCAAGGATTCGATGTCCGGCAGATCCTGGGCGTACCAAACGACAAGCCCGCCAATCAGAAAAGCGCCCAACAGCCCCAGTTTGAACAGAAGAACCAGCCAGCGGCCCCATCCGCCCTTCCGGTTGCGCGGGCGACGGGGCGTTTTGCGCGCGCGTGGGCGGCCGCTTTCCACGCTGGGGCGGTCGTCCTTGGAGGCGGTCAGGGGGCGGGAGGTCATGGTGCGGCGCAGAATGGCAGGGTGGTTTGGGCTTGTAAATGGCGGATAACAGCCAAACGCGTCATAAATATGGCCTTAAGGCGCGCTGGCCTTGGGGCGCCCCTGGACAAGACGGGTAGGCTGGGAGATAGTCTCGCGTTCCCACGGCATTCTGGAACCCTCATGGAACTGCGTCCGATTTTTCTGGTGCTTGGCCTGTTGGTGTCAACGCTGGCCTTGTTCATGTTCTTTCCGGCGCTGGCCGACCTTGTCGCGCACCACGAGGACTGGAAGGTCTTCGGCATTTCGGGCCTGGTCACATTTTTCACCGGCCTGCTGTTCGTGGTGGGCAGCCGAGGGTCTGTCAATCATTTCACCCTGCGCCACGGTTTCGTTCTGACGTCGCTGTCTTGGGTGGTGTTGTCGGCTTTTGGCGCTTTGCCTTTCGTTTTCTCGCATATGAGCATGAGTTATACCGACGCCTATTTCGAGGCGATGTCGGGCCTGACCACGACCGGGGCGACGGTGATCGTGGGGCTGGACAATGCCCCGCCGGGCATTCTGCTGTGGCGGGCCATCTTGCATGGCATCGGCGGCGTCGGAATCATCGTGATGGCGGTGGCGGTGCTGCCCAGTCTGCGCGTCGGCGGCATGCAGTTCTTCCGCATGGAATCGTCCGACAAGTCGGAAAAATTCATGCCCAAGGCGGCCCAGATGGCGATGGGAATCATCCTTGTCTATCTGGCCCTGGTGATTTTGTGTTTCCTGGTGCTTTGGGCGGCGGGCATGTCGGCTTTCGACGCCATCTGCCACGCCTTGTCCGCCATCTCCACCGGCGGATTCTCGACCAAGGACGCCTCGGTCGGTTACTTCGCCAATCCCCTGTTTGAATGGATCCTCGTCTTCTTCATGCTTTCGGGCGCGTTGCCTTTGACTTATTACGTCCGGGTGGCCAAGGAAGGTTGGCAAGCGGCGGCCAAGGGAAGCCAGGTGCTGACTTTCCTGGGCGTGCTTGCTGTTTTTTCGCTGGTCCTGACCCTTTGGCTTTGGATCGTCAGGGGCGACGGCTTTTTCGACGCGCTGCGCTTGGCGTCCTTCAACGTCATTTCGGTCATTACGACCACCGGATTCGTGACGCAGGATTTCAGCCTGTGGGGCGATTTCGCCATGATGGTCTTTTTTCTGGCGGCCTTTGTCGGCGGCTGTACGGGATCGACAACCGGCTCGGTCAAGATCTTCCGCTGGCAGGTGCTGACCCGTTACGTGCGCACGCAGTTGGCGCTGATGTATCAGCCCAACCGCGTTTTCACCTTGAAATACGACCAATCGACCTATTCCAACGACGTCGTGCTGTCGGTCATCATGTTTGTGGTCGTCTATTTCCTCAGCACGGCTTTTCTGGCCTTGGCGGTCAGTCTGACCGGCCTCGATTTCCTTTCCGCCCTGACCAGCGTCGTGTCCAGCATCGGCAATGTTGGCCCCGGACTTGGCAGCACGGTTGGACCATGCTGCACCTTCGAGCCGCTGAACGACGCCGCCATCTGGCTTTTGTCGCTGGCTATGCTGCTGGGACGCCTTGAAATCTTCACCCTGCTGATCTTGCTGACGCCCAACTTCTGGCGGCGTTGATCCCCATACCAAGCGGCAAAAGGAAAGATTCATTGCCGCCTGGACGTGTGCAAAGCACACGCGCGAGCGTCCTCGCGAGCGGGAGCCAAGCGCCACAGGCGCGCCCGGCGCTTGAGGTCAGCATTAACGGATATAGGCCGCCATATAGCCGCGGATGTTTTCGCTCAAGCGGGCGTCAAGTTCCTTCATCATGGCCTCGACCATTTCGTACCAGATCTGGTCTTTTTGATTGAGGGTGACGTCTTCCGGCACGCTCTGCACCCTAGTCGCCTTGGCTTCGGCCGAAGACAAAATCATGCCCCGCGCATCGCGGATGGTCAGCTCGACCGCCAACTGGGAGTTGTAGCGCGCCGATTGTTCCGTCTTGAACATGCCCGTAAAGCCCTTGTCTGTCTTCAAATCGGTTTCCGTGACCGGGGCGTCCAAGACGCGAAATTCGGCCCGCAAAGGACCACCCACCGCCACCAGCCGGTCGCGTGCCCAGATGCGGGCGGCGGCTTCGGGCGAGAAGTTCATCAGATGCTCGACATTGGGGGCGGCCAGCGGCGCTTTGTAGCTGCTGACGACATCCACCTGCGACACGGCAAGGCGGAACTGACCCAGATGGGCAAAGCTCATGCTGGGCTGGCTTTTGGGCGGCGGAGTGGTCTCGCAGGCCGCAAGAGCCAGGGGCAGGGAGATGGCGGCCAGGGCCAAAAGAGCGCGGCGCGTGATCATGGGTCTTCCTCTTCGCTGGGCGGTGATGTCGTTGGCTGCGATGTTGAGGCAGATTTATGGCCTTTTTCGGGCGGCGCGTCGAGCAGTTCCAATTGTTCGGGATGGCTAAGCTCGATCATCGGGCCGTTGGTCAGAATGACGAACCCCCGCACCCGCACCTTCTGGCCCTCCAGCTTCTTGGGCGTGATCTTGGCTTGGCGCAGCCGTTTGCCCGCCTCGCCATTCATGGTCAGGGTAAAGTCGGTTTTCCAGTCTGGGCCGAAATTCAGATAGGTTTTGCCCGTACCCCGTCCGGTGGCCAGAATTCTGCCTTCGACGATTTCAAACCGTCCGGCGGGAACAAAACCATCGGCGGGGCGTAGATGGTAGCGTTTGTCGGCCCACAAGCCCAGGCGTTGCTCGCGGGCCTGGCTTTCCAGCGCCAGCAGCGTTTCAGCGCCCTTTGCTGCATCGGATTGGGTGGCGACGCGGGCAAGGCCGCGCAACAGCAGTTCGGCTTGAAGCCATGTGTCGCTGCCCAGCAAGGCGGCCTGGGCGCGCCTGCGTCCATAGCGGTCTGGCGGAGCTTCGGCGGCCAGGATCAGTTTCTTGCCGCGCACCAGCTTGTCCAGCGTCTTTCTGGCCGCATCCGCCAGCGGTTCGTCGTCCTTGGGCGCCAATAGCCCCATCAAGCGCAATTCTTTGCCGTTGGAAAGGCGAATGGTGTCGCCGTCGATGGCTTCGGCTCCGGTCACGGTTTCTCCCATGGGCAATTCAGCGGGCAAGGGCAGGGCCCAAGCCTGAACAGGCAGAAATAGCAGCGCAAGCAAAAGGAACGGCATGAGCCTAAGCTACCAACGAAAAAGGCGCCTCGCTAGAGGCGCCTTTCCGTAACTGCCGTCTTGAAGGGTTAACTTATCCCTCTTTCGACTGCTTCTCACGCATGGCGGCACCCAGAATGTCGCCCAACGAGGCACCCGAGTCGGCCGAGCCGTAATCGGCCATGGCCTGCTTCTCTTCCTCGATCTCGCGGGCCTTGACGGACAGCGTGAACTTGCGGCTCGACTTCTCGATGGCGGTGATCTTGGCGTCGATCTTTTCGCCGATGGCGAAACGCTCGGGCCTTTGATCGGCGCGGTCGCGAGCCAGTTCCACCTTGCGGATGAAGCCCGTAACGCCCTCGGTGATCTGCACCTCGATGCCGTTTTCCTGCACCTGGGTAACGGTGCCGGTGACCACATCGCCCTTCTTGAAGCTGGAAGCGGCGCCAGCAAACGGATCGCTGGTCAGCTGCTTGATGCCCAGGCTGATGCGCTCCTTCTCGACATCGACGTCCAGCACCTTGCACTTGACGCGGTCGCCCTTCTTGAAGCCCTGCAGGGCCTGCTCGCCGGGCTTTTCCCAATCCAGGTCGGACAGGTGCACCATGCCGTCGATGTCGCCGGTCAGGCCCACGAACAGACCGAATTCGGTGATGTTCTTGACCTCGCCCTCGACTTCGCAGCCCACCGGGCACTTGTCCAGGAAGCCGCCCCACGGGTTTTCCATGGTCTGCTTCAGACCCAGCGAAATGCGGCGCTTGGCCGGATCGACATCCAGCACCATCACTTCCACTTCCTGCGAGGTGGAAACGATCTTGCCCGGATGGACGTTCTTCTTGGTCCAGCTCATTTCGGAGACGTGGACCAATCCTTCGACGCCGGGTTCCAGCTCGACGAACGCGCCGTAGTCGGTGATGTTGGTGACGCGGCCCGTGTACTTGGCGCCCACCGGATACTTGGCGTCAACGCCTTCCCACGGATCGGCCTCAAGCTGCTTCATGCCCAGCGAGATGCGCTGGGTTTCCGAGTTGAAGCGGATGACCTGCACCTTGACGCTCTGGCCGATGTGCAAGGCTTCCGACGGATGGTTGATGCGCTTCCAGGCGATGTCGGTGACGTGCAACAGGCCGTCCACGCCGCCCAGATCGACGAATGCGCCGTAGTCGGTGATGTTCTTGACCACGCCGTCCAGGATCTGGCCTTCCTTCAGGCTTTCGATCAGTTCCGAACGCTGCTCGGCGCGGGTCTCTTCCAGCACGGCGCGGCGCGAAACCACGATGTTGCCGCGTGAGCGGTCCATCTTCAGAATCTGGAAGGGCTGGGGGTTGCCCATCAAAGGCCCGATGTCGCGCACGGGGCGGATATCGACTTGGCTGCCCGGCAAGAAGGCCACGGCGCCCGACAGATCGACGGTGAAGCCGCCCTTGACGCGCCCGAAAATGGTGCCGTTGACGCGCTGAGCCGCCGTGAATGCCTTCTCGAGAACGGTCCATGCCTCTTCGCGCTTGGCCTTTTCGCGAGACAGCATCACTTGGCCGTCGCGATCTTCATAGCGCTCGACGAAAACGTCGATCACGTCGCCGATCTTCACTTCGGGCGAGCGGCCGGGGGCTGCGAATTCCTTGGTGGCGATGCGGCCTTCACTCTTCAGGCCCACATCGATCATCGCCCAGTCGCCATCGACGGAGACGACGGTGCCCTTCAGCACTTGGCCTTCAAAGCCGCCTGTGCCAAAGGCTTCATTCAGGAGGTCAGCGAAATTCTCGGTCATCATATTACGGGGTAGTCCTTTCAAACGTCGCTATCCAGGCCAACCGGTTGTCTCCGGCGGTCTTGGTCATGTTCGCGGATGAAACGATTTTCAGCCGCGCGTTCTTTCTGAAATGGTGTCGAGCGCTGCCCTGAAGGCTGCATCTGCATCGAGCTTGGTGGTATCGAGAACCACAGCGTCGGGCGCTGGCACCAGCGGGGCGACGGAGCGGGAACTGTCCCTTTCGTCGCGCTCGCGCATTTCTTCTAGAACGCGCGCGTATATAGAGGATTCCCCGCGTTCAAGCAACTCTTTATGCCTTCGCTCGGCGCGGGCCTCGGACGAAGCCGTGACGAAAATCTTAACATTGGCCTCCGGGCAGACCACCGTGCCGATGTCGCGCCCATCCAGAACAGCCCCCTTGGCTGGGGAAGGAGGGTGGCTTGCGAATTTGCGTTGGAATTCAAGCAATTGGGCGCGAACATCGGGGATGCTGGCGACTTTCGAAGCCGCTTGGCCGCCTTCTTCGGTGCGTAGATCTGGGGCTTTCAGGTCGTCCGGCGTCAACATCTGGGCGGCCTTGACGGGGTCCAATCCTTCCCGTTTCGCCTTCATGCCGACGGCGCGATAAATCAGCCCGGTATCCAAATAGGCCAGATTCAGATGGGTCGCCAGCCGCCGGGCCAAGGTTCCCTTGCCCGCAGCCGCCGGGCCGTCGATGGCGATGATGAAGGTCATGGTCACTCACTGTCCCTTTTCGCCATGCCCGAACTTGCTTGCGGGCCGTCCTCCGTGATCTTCGCGCCAAGCCCATTCATCAGTTCCACGAAACCGGGAAAGCTGGTGGCGATGGCCCGTCCATCGTCGATTCGCATCGGCTGGCGCGAGGCTAGGCCCAGCACCAGAAAGCTCATGGCGATGCGGTGATCGAGATTGGCTTCGATCAAAGCGCCGCCCTGAGGCGCCCCCAATCCATGCACGATCAGGTCGTCGCCTTCCACCTCGACCGCCACGCCCGCCTTGGCCAAGCCATTCGCCATGGCGGTCAGACGGTCGCTCTCCTTCACCTTCAATTCCTTTAAGCCCATCATGCGCGTCGTGCCTTCGGCGAAGGCAGCGGCCACAGCCAGGATGGGATATTCGTCGATCATCGAAGGGGCGCGCTCGGGCGGCACGGTCACGCCCTTCAGGCGGCAGGACCGGACGACCAGATCAGCCACCGGTTCGCCCGACATTTCCCTGGCGTTGGTCAATTGGATGTCCGCTCCCATTTCCCGCAAGGTTTCGTAAAGACCGAAACGCAAAGGATTGGTGCCGACATTGGGCAGGGTGATTTCCGATTCGGGCACGATCAGGGCGGCCACGGCGGGAAAGGCGGCCGAGGAAGGATCGGCGGGCACCAGGATATGGCGGCCTGTCAGTTCGGGGAATCCATGCAGGGTGATGGCGCGTCCGCCCCTGGGGCCGGGGCCGACATCGACCTTGGCGCCGAAATGGCGCAGCATGCGCTCGGAATGGTCGCGGGTGGGTTCGGGTTCGATGACCGTGGTGGTGCCGGGCGTGTTCAGGCCCGCCAGCAAAATCGCCGATTTCACCTGGGCCGAGGCCACGGGCAGTTCATAGACGATGGGCAGCGGGGCATCGGTGCCCGCCACGGCCAACGGCGGGCGACTGCCCGAGCGGGCCAGTACGCGCGCCCCCATGCGCTCCAGGGGTTCGGCCACGCGCTTCATCGGGCGTCGGCACAAGCTGGCGTCGCCGGTAAAGAAGGCGGTAAAGGGGTGGCTGGCCACCAAACCCATCACCAGACGCATGCCGGTTCCTGCATTGCCCATGTCGAGCAGGGTTTCCGGCTCGGTCAGGCCGCCCACGCCGCGGCCCCAAAGACGCCAGACTCCGTCCTGCCCGCGCTCTGCCTTGGCCCCCATGGCCCGCATGGCCGCGGCCGTTGCCAGGACGTCGTCGCCCTCTAGCAGACCTTCGACGGTCGTTTCGCCCACGGCCAGGGCGCCCAGCATCAAGGCCCGGTGCGAAACGGATTTATCCCCGGGAACGCGGACGGTTCCCTGAAGGCGGGGGGAGGCGGATGAAGACAGGGGCAGGGGGCTGATTGGGGTCATTTCCGGCTTGGCTTTGTTGGTTTGGTGATAATGCTTTTGACACACCGCGCTTAACGTGGCAAATGGCCCTTGCGGATCGCCCTGCCGGGGCGGCGCTATTTGAAGACCGGACTCGACGGAGGAGCAAGCGTGGCCAAGCCTGAATGGGGAACGAAACGCATCTGCCCAAGCTGCGGCTGCAAGTTCTACGATATGCAGCACACGCCTTGTGTGTGCCCCAAATGCGAAACCAAGTTCGACCCGGCGCAGGCTTTGCGCGGCAGCAGGAAGGCCGCCGCCGCAGCAGCCGCCGCCGAAAAGGAAAAAGCCAAGAGCGCCAAGGCCAAGCTGGCCGCGGTTGCCATCGAGGCCGAGGATGTCGTGGGCGTAGCCCTTGAAGGCGACGAGGTCGAGGAAGAGGGCGACGAAATCCTGGAAGACGCCTCGGACCTGGGCGAGGACGACGACGATATGGCCGAGGTCATGGAGCATATTGACGAAGAAGGCGACGCAGAACCCTAAAAGGCTTGGTTTTTGGGGCTTCCCAGCGCCCCAAAAAACTTCTTGCGCAGGGGGGGGGAAGTTTCTATGTTCCACCCCCACGATTCATGTCCCCTTTGGATTCCCGGCATATAGGGATTTCAAGGTGGCGGCATCGGGGCCATAGCTCAGTTGGGAGAGCGCTTGAATGGCATTCAAGAGGTCGTCGGTTCGATTCCGATTGGCTCCACCAAATAAAAGAAGGGCTTAGCTGATATCAGCTAAGCCCTTTTTCTTTGCCCGAACGCATGGGGCACTAACCGGGGCACAAGGAAATTTTGGTCGTGAAGGGGGCCGTTATCCGAACTTTTGTAACCTTGCTGCGCCTTCCGTGGCTGTTTGATTGAAAAAGCTTTCAAGGACTTGCCGGTGTTCACCCAGGCAGTTTCCGCTTAACGTCTTGATGCCGAGGAGCGCTTGGGTTTTAGCATTTGCTTTCAGGGTTAGCTTTTGAACCGGGCCGGTATGATGACACAATGTGTTGTCCCCTGCCTGGACCCAGAAATAGGGAACGTCTCTTGCCGTCATGTCGCCCCACTCGGCGGCAACGGTGGCTTCTATGGGGCGTTTCTCAAGAAAAGATCCAGAAGACAAAAAACCGTTCTTGACGCCGTTGATCCAGAATTCATGGCCGAACAGGCAGGGAAGGTTCAACGTATGAATGACCGAGGCGTAGTGGCGTGTCTTGCGGACCAGGAAGCGAATTCTGAAATCATCTTCAACAATTGTGCCGATGATATCGCCAACCAAATCCTTCTTTCGCTCAAACCACAGGATTGTCATCTCGTAACCAGCAAGGAAAATATCTCGATAATCGGCTGGATCGGCAAGCCTGCCTGTCGAAGGTTCCTTGATGCGATTAGTGTTGTCTTTGACAGACTTATAGTAGCCGAGGGTGCCGTCCCGGCAAAGATTAAGGCCCATGGAAAACATTGGAGTTATGGATGTATCTCCACCTCGCAGGGCGGAGAAATGATGGTCGTGACTGAGTAAACCCGTATTCCTTAGGCGGGTGGGGGCGTCTTCGCTCTCGAAATGATACAGCATGCATTCCGGGTCGATGATGACAGGCAACCCTTTCCACACCAGAACATTCTCAAGATGCAAATCCACCATTCGCAAACAATAGGCCGCTGCCGTCAAGGCGCCGGATGCGAACATGAATGCATCAAGATCATAGGCCGTTCCCTTGAAGGGGGCGAGGTAAGGAAGAAAATACCAGCGGTGACCCGGGTCGGCGATCATCGGCGGTGGGGTCATGTCAATCCCGATGCCTTGCGATAATTGCCTTAATACTTCTGCTAGAAGCATGTATGGGCGGGGATCGGCGAACTTCGCAACATGTGGCCCTGCCGGATGGTGAATAAGCAAAGGTCGCTGCGCTCCGCAATGGGAGTCCTCGGCCAAATTTTGAAAAGCCAGCGGTTCACTGTGGGCACCAAAAGTTTGCATAACCGCCAAGGAAACCTTACTCAGAAAATTTGTCAGCTTATGGATGCGTTTTTCGACAACATCTGCAATATAGGCATCGGAATCCATTTCCCAGTCGGCAAGCCCTTGGAGGTAGGCCCCTGGAGCATTCTTGAGCTGTTGTGTCGGCAGGATGATGTTTGTTAGGTCTTCTGCCAAAAGGCGTTTGACGGAGCCTGGATCAAGTCCCGCTATCAACGGCAGTTCAACGCCGTACCGCGACAGGTCAAGTTCCGGGATCATTGCCTCAAACTCCCATCAGGTAATTGGCTTGCGGCTGCAAGCAACCAGCATGGGGCGGGGACGAATGCCACAGGAAGCAAACATCTCAGCATAAGGCTTGAACGTCTCTGCATAAATCGTCGTATTGCGGAAATGGTAAAGAACCGTTTTCAACAAGGCGGTTCCAATTCCCTTTCGCTGCCAATCCGGATGGACGCACAACTCAGCTATCCAGGTCGTTGTGCTGCCGTCGCTCATGACGCGGGCAAGGCCTACGAGTTGGTCTTGGGCAAAGGCGAAGATGCCGTGTATTCCCTCGCCAAAGCTTTGCGAGAGAGCGATGGAAGACATACCTCCGAAATCGGTTGCTTCGTAGACCTCAAGGACGTGTTGCCAGTCGACGCCCGTTATATCTGAGTTGATTCGAATTCCGTCAGGAAGGGCAGGAGGTTCGGGCTGCGGCTGCTTTCCTTCTCCGGTCGCGCAGGCGACCAATTTGTCCTTTGGTTTGACGCCGCACTTTTCGAAGAATCCAACCTGGGATGGGAAGCTTTCCGCATAAAGCGCGGTATGCGCCAAATGTGAATCAATCCTGGCCATTAATTCACGTCCAACACCCTGGCGCTGCCAATCTGGATGAACGCAAATTTCCGACAGCCAGCTACAGAATAGATCGTCGCTGAAAGCGCGAGCGAAACCGACAAGCTGGTCGTTGTCATATGCGAAGATGGCGTGGGTTCCGGGGCCGAAGTGGCGCGCCAGATAGTCGGGATTGGCGCTTTCCGGCAGGTAATCTTCGGCCTCTCCGAAACCCACGGCATCCATGAGCGCGATGAAGGAGGCAAAGTCCAAGCGTGAGAAATTGTTTGTCCATTCAAGAGACACGATTGATTGGGGCACGACTTAATCTCCTATTCAGATGCTCAGGGCATAATGTCGCATGTGCCCGTGGCGCGACATTTGTACGTCGTATCGGCGCCATCGGGCGAGTAGCTGGACAAAGAATTGTACCGGTTGAAATTGTCCAGAAGGCTGCGGGCATTGATCGGCGGCTTGGCGGATGGAAAACGCCCGAATCCTAGGGGGGAACTCAGGCCGTTACTGCTCCCACCAGGATACGTGCGACGGAATGTCTCAGACACGAAAGCCCTATAGGCATCATATTCGGGATGGCGGTCATCCCAGTAGCGCTTGTCGGCCACGAGGGCTTTCAATTCCTTTTCGGAGCGTGGATATGGTATGCCGTACATGTCAATTCTCCTATGGTTGTTTATGTGCGTGTCGCCAGCGTAAAGAGAGCGGAAAACGAGTATATACAAGGAATATGAGCCGAAACACATAGGAAAATATACGTAGAATATAAATGCATGCGCACAAAATACTATCACGGAATTATGTCATTCCTTGGTTGATGGCATTCAAGAGGTCGTCGGTTCGATTCCGATTGGCTCCACCAAATAGGAAAGCCCGGTCAGAGATGACCGGGCTTTCTTGCTTTTCAGACGTTCGTGAAACTTGTCGGCTGTCTCGGGATGCACGGAGGTCGGCGCCGCACCCAACTTGCGGATTATCCGCCAAGGGATCTTTGAGAGGCCAGGAACCTGTCGGTTCTATTTCTCCAACACGTCCCTGACGGCATCCTTAACGCCGCCGATGGCGTTCTGAACCTTGCCCATGGCCTTATCGTCTTTTCCGTCGGCAACCATCTTGCTGTCGCCAAGGGCGTTGCCCACCGCAATCTTGACGGAGCCTTTGGCCTGTTTGGCAGAACCTGCGATGCGATCTTTGTCCATTTTCAGTTCCTTTGCGATTGTTGCTGCGATTGTGGAAGATCGGGTCCGCGCTCCGTTACGCTTTCCTGTAAAAGCCGCCGCCCAGCAAGACGATGCCCAGAATCAGCACGCCTACGGCGGCGGCTGGCGGTATGGAATGCGACGTGCTTTCCGTGGTCTCAATTTTCAGATCACCCAGCTTGGCCACTTCCGTGGTTTCGCTTGTGGTGAAATAGGGAATGGCGAGACCCAGCACGCCAAGAACGGCCAGGACCAGCCCGGCAGCCATCAGCTTACTCATTGTCTTTCTCCTAGAGATGATCGTCTGAATCGAAACCGTTAAGCGGCATCGATTGAAGGCGTGAACCTTTAAAGATCGCCCTCATAAATTCCGGCATGCGGAATTTCGAGTTCACGGTTTTTTCAGACGGCATTTTTCTCATGCTCATCCTAGCAGTGTCGACCCGTCTTGGAGCGGGTCGGAATATACCCAAGCTGTGCGCGCCAAGGCCCAGATGCTTTGCTCCAATCGCTTGCGTATATTCCGCAAGGTCTGCAAGCCCATTTTTCCGCTGATTCTGTTACAATCAGTCATGCATTCATATCGCCGCTCCAGGATGATCGGCGCGGTTCAGATGAATCGAGCTTTTCCGGATCAGAACCGGACACAAGCCGCATTGGAGAGTCTCATGGAAGAAGTCACGCCGTTTCAATTGAGCCGGATTTATGCCAGCGGCTGGAATGAAGGCAGGAAATTCGCCCTGGAAGACATCTCTGAAGTTGCTGGCTTGGTCAGAAAGTTGAATCCGCATCAGTCGCCTGCCGAACAGGAACGTTGGAACCAGGGATTTCGCGATGCGGTTTTCAACGATAATGGCGGCGCGACGACTTTTCGTCGCTCGCACTTCACCTCAGGAGGATAAACATGGCCAAGGGTCAAAAGCGCAGCGGGCGCGAGCCGAAGAAGCCGAAAATGGCGGTGAAGAAGGTCGAAGTGCCAGTTTCGATCTTTGACGAGAGGTCGCCGGCGACCTCGGCGAAGAAAGCGATGAAAAGCCATACGGTCAGGCATTAGCGCCCGCAAGACACGCGGTTGCTATTTCGTCCTTCAGTCAGAAGCAAGAGGCTCTGGCGGCTTTCTGGCGGCTTGCCGCTTGGGCGGCGGCGGAGCTTCGCTGGTTTGGGCGCTCCAAGCAAAAGAAAGCCCCTGGTTTGCACCAGGGGCTAAGTCAATACAGGGAGGCTTCACGTCTGGGAGACGTAGGGTTCCAACGAACCCCTTTCGAGCGTCACACTCGAAACTCGTGAACATCGCGCTGCATCTGTTGCGCCGCAATATTCGTGGTTTCCTATATAACGAGATAGAGCTTTTCTAACCATGTAGAATTCCACAGCTCTGCCATGCACAATGCGCATGGCTTGATGTCTTTGTAAAATCAGTTGGTTAGTAGGCGGTTGGTGCTTGCAGCCATGCCGGACCGCAAAATGGAGGGTGGTTTTCCCCCGCCCGCTAGATGATCGCTCTTAAATTTCAACCTGACCGCCAAGTTCGACGACACGGTTGACCGGCAGATGGAAGAAGTCCATAGCGCTGGCGGCCATCCGCGACAGGCTTGCATAGGCGTAGGCTTGCCAAGGGGGCAAATCGGATTTTCCCTGCGGAACGATGGTCTCGCGGCTGAGAAAATATGAGATGGACAGAGGTTCGTAGAAAAATCCGAGTTGGTCGCCGCGCGCCAACGCCAGCGCTTTGGGAATGTCGGGGTCTTGCATGAAGCCAAAGTTCAAGGTGATTTGGTGGAATCCATGGTCCAGCGCGCGCGCTTCGATCCTTTGCTCTTGCGAGACCACGGGCACATCGGCCGTTTTCACGGTCAAAACCACCACGCGCTCATGCAAGACCTTGTTGTGCTTGATATTGTGCATCAAGGCCAAGGGAGCGCCCTGTTCGGATCCGTGCAGAAAAATCGCCGTGCCGGGAACGCGCGCCAGCTTCTCGGACAGATGTTCAAGAAAGCCCTCGATCGGCATGGCGTCCGTTTGAATGCGCGACAGGTGAACGTCGCGGCCTCGCTTCCAGGTCGTGAACAGGACGAAGCAGCCCAAGCCGACAGCCAATGGAAACCAGCCGCCTTGTTCAATTTTCACGATGTTGGCCAGAAAGAAGCCAAGATCGATCACCAGGAACAAACCGATCAGTGAATAGGCGTAACGCTTGCGCCACTTCCAGGCTTTCAGCATGACAATGCCAACCAGAATGGCTGTGACGGCCATGGTGCCGGTGACTGCAATTCCATAAGCCGCCGCCAGTCTGGAGGAAGAGCCAAAACCGATGACCAGGGCGGCAATCATCACCATCAGCGTCCAATTCACGAAGGGCATGTAGATTTGGCCGCTTTCGTGCTGAGAGGTGTGAATGATGCGCAAGCGCGGCAGGTAACCCAGTTGGATGGCTTGGCGTGTGATCGAGAAGGCGCCCGAGATCGTGGCTTGCGAGGCGATCACGGTCGCCATGGCCGCAAGGATGACCAGCGGCAGCGTGGCCCAGTCGGGCACCATAAGGAAAAATGGATTTTCGATGGCTTCAGGATGGGTCAGCAGCAAAGCGCCCTGGCCGAAATAATTGAGCAACAAGGATGGCAGGGCGAAGCCGTACCAGGCCAGCGCGATCGGCAGCCGCCCAAAATGCCCCATGTCGGCGTATAGCGCTTCGGCCCCGGTCACCACCAAGACGATAGCGCCCAGCGACAGAAAGCCGTTCAAGCCGTTGTTGAGAAGAAAGAGGAGTGCATGATGCGGCGACAGGGCAAATAGCACGCCGGGATTCAAGCCGATATTCTTGATTCCACTGAACGCCAGCGTAGCGAACCAGATGGCGACGATGGGACCGAACAATGTGCCGACAGTGGCGGTGCCATAGCGCTGGATGGCGAACAGGCCGGTCAGAATCAGAAGCGTCAGCGGCAGGATGTAGTGGGAAAAGCCCGGCTTGGCGACATCCAATCCCTCGATGGCCGAGAGAATCGAAATGGCGGGCGTGATCAAGCTGTCGCCATAGAAAAGACCGGCCGCGAACAGGCCCAGCGCAACGACAACCGCGCCTTTCCCGCTGTCTCCCAGAAGGCGCATGACCGAGGCCAGCAAGGCCAAGCTGCCGCCTTCACCGCGATTGTCGGCCCGCATGACCACCAGCACATATTTGAATGAAACAACGCACATGATCGACCAGAACACCAGCGACAGCGCGCCCAAAACATGCGGCTTGTCGATGGGCAGCGCATGCTGGCTGCCGAAAGTTTCCTTGATGGCGTAGAGCGGGCTGGTGCCGATATCGCCAAAGACGACGCCGAGGGCAGCCAGCGTCAGACCGGGGATGCGGCCAACGCCTTTCGCGGTCTCAAGACCGGATGTTGAAATCGACATGTTGCTTGGGGTGTTCCTGCCATGAAAGGGTGGTATAAGGGAATACCCTTATATGATCGCTGTCAAGCCGATTGGCTAATCTGAACTAAGTTATTTGGTCGATTACTCGGCGCGAAATAATCAATTTGAACTATGCTTTTGAGGGGGCTAACCTTTCATGGCAAACGAGAATTCGCGAGAGGAGAAAACCAATGGCAAAGTCAATTCCCGTCATCGACATCGGCATCCCGGAAAAGAAGCGCAAGGCGATCGGTCAGGGATTGTCGCGGCTATTGGCCGACAGCTACACGCTGTATCTGAAGACGCACAATTTCCATTGGAACGTGACCGGGCCGATGTTCAACACGCTGCATCTGATGTTCGAGGCGCAGTACAATGAGATGGCCCTGGCCGTTGATCTGGTCGCCGAGCGCATTCGCGCGCTTGATCTGCCCGCTCCCGGCAGCTATGCCGAATTCGGCAAGCTGACAGTGCTGAAGGAAGCGCATGGCGTGCCCAAGGCGATGGAGATGGTGCGCCAGTTGGTCAAGGACCACGAAGCGGTCGTGCGCACGGCCCGCGAGGTTTTCCCTCTGGCCGAAGATGCGAAGGACGAGCCGACCTGCGATCTTTTGACTCAGCGCATGCAGGTCCACGAAAAAACGGCCTGGATGCTGCGCAGCCTGCTGGATTGACACCAAGCGGCATGACGAAAGCGGGGGGGCTGAAAAGCCCCCCATTTTCTTGAAGCGTTACATCTCGACGGGGGCGGACATGCGTTCCACCGTCATGCGCAGCCATTGTCTGGCGCGCTCGGCGCTAAGCGGCTTCGAGTAAAGATATCCCTGGGCCATGTCGCAGCCCAGCTTGCGCAACAGATCGGCTTCGACTTGCGATTCCACGCCCTCGGCAACGGTTGTCAGTTCCAGCGTCTGTCCCAGATTCACGATGGCCTCGACGATGGCCAGGTCTTCGCTGTTGCTGCCCAGATCGGTGATGAAGCCGCGATCGATCTTCAAGACGTCGATGGGCAGCCGCTTCAGATAGCTAAGGCTTGAATAGCCGGTGCCGAAATCGTCGACGGCTAGCCGCACGCCCATTTCCTTCAGTTCCTGCAAGACCTGCGCGGCCTGGGCGGCGTTGGACATGACGGTGGATTCGGTGATTTCAAGCTCGAGCCTTGCGGGGTCAAGGCCTGTGCGGGTCAGAATGTCTTTGATGCGTTCCAGCAGCTTCAGGTCCTGGAACTGACGGCAGGACAGATTGACCGAGACGTGATCGACGGGAAGGTCTTTGTCCAGCCACTGTTTGACCTGTCGGCAGGCCGTTTCCAGCACCCAGGCGCCGATCGGCAGGATCAGCCCGGTATCCTCGGCCAACGGAATGAATTCGGCAGGCGAGACCAAGCCATGCGCCGGATGGTTCCAGCGAATCAAGGCTTCGACCCCCGACGGCTCGGTGCTGGAAAGCCGCACTTTCGGCTGATAGAACACTTCAAACTCGCCCATTTCCAGGGCTTGGCGCAAACCGGATTCCATTTCCAGGCGCTCGGTGGCGCGGCTGTTCATGCTGGTGTCGAAGAAACGATAGGTGTTTCGCCCGCCCGCCTTGGCCTGATACATGGCGGTGTCGGCGTTCTTCAACAGTTCGGTGGCGTCGATGCCGTCTTGGGGAAAGACGGCGATGCCGATGCTGGTTCCGGCGTGCAGGGATTGCCCGCCCAGTTCAAAACGCTCGGTCACCAGGGAAACGATGCGTTCGGCCAGATGAGCCAGTTCGGCGGTCGATCCGAAATCGGTCAGAATGATCACGAATTCGTCGCCGCCCAGGCGGGCCACCGTATCGCTTTTGCGCACGCACAAGAGAAGGCGCTCGGAAACGCCCTGCAAAAGCATGTCGCCGATATCGTGCCCCAAACTGTCGTTGATCACCTTGAAACGGTCGAGATCCAGGAACATCACGGCGACGCGCACGACGTCGCGACGCGCCAAGTCCAGCGCATGCGCCAGACGATCTTGCAACAGCAAGCGGTTGGGCAGGCCGGTCAGCGCATCGTGATAGGCTTGGTGCTTGATGCGCTCGTCCTTCTTGCGCGCTTCCGTCACGTCGCTGAACACGGCAACGAAGCGAAGCGCCTTGCCACTCTCGTCTCGCACCGCCGTGATGGTCTGCCAGACGATGAACAGTTCGCCAGATTTCTTGCGGTTCCACACTTCGTCTTGCCAGCGCCCCTCGGCTTGCAACGACTTCCACATGTCCGCGTAGAAGGCCTCGTCGTGATGGTCGGACTTCAAGATGCGCGGTGTCTGTCCAATCGCCTCCTCGGGCGCATAGCCGGTGATTTCGCTAAAGGCGGCGTTGACCGATAAAATAATTCCGTGACCGTCGGTCACCACCACGCCGTCATGCGTCGATTCATAGACGCTGGCAGCCAGTTTCAGTTCGCGCTGGGCCTTGTGCAGTTCGGTGATGTCGTTGCCGTAGATATTGATGTAATCGGTGTCGGGAATCGGCACCAAATTCAGGGACAGGCACTGGCCGTCCACTTGGCATTCGTGAGTACGGATTTGCCGATCCGCCATGACTTCGCGAACCCTGGCGTCCCAGGGGGCTGGCAGTTTGCCGCCCTGCTTGGCGCCCAGCATGGCGAGAAAAGGCAGGCTGGCGTCGTTGGCCTGCATGACGATGCCGTTCTCATGCACGCGCAGAACCGGGAAGGGGTTCTGCGTCGGAAACAGCGCCATCGATTTCTGCTCTTCTTGCGAGCGGCGCAGCATCGTCACGTCCTTGACCAGCACTAGGCTGGCCAAGCCTTGCCCGCGCAGTTTTAGGCGTTCGAAAATATGCAACCCGCCTGTTTCGTCTTCCAGCGCGATGTCGCCTTCGTCGTCGGCATGCGCAATGAAGCGGGCGATGTCGCCAAATCTTCTGACCATGTCTTGCATGGTTGCGTTTTCTGGCACGACGCCACCCTCATCCAAGCGGATGATGCCTACGCCCAAGTGGCCCGTCACGTCGTGCAGAACGCGCAATCGTTCCACCTCGGTCTCGGCCTTCATGCGAAAGGCCATGTGTTTGAGTTTTTCCTCGGCCTCGCGCTCCAGACGGGAACGTGCCTTCATCACCTCGTCGGTCATGCGCTCGATCTGGATTTCCAATCCCTTCAACTCGTCTTCCTGCCGCTCTTTCTCAAGTGCCGTGCCGAAGGCCTGACGGGAAAAATGGCTGACCCGTTCGGAAACGCGGTTCAGGCGCCAGATCAAATAGGTCAGGGTTGCGGCAAACAACAGCGACAAGGTCAGCGCCAGCGAGGTGCGTTGCAGGCGCTCTTGTGAAAGAATCGGCTGGACAAGCAGATTCATGCGCTCCTTGGGAATCAGGGTGGTGAAGTTGGCCCTGATCTCGGAAGCGCCGTAATCGAAGAATTCCTCGCCGGTGACCAGAAAGCGCTCCTCCAAACGGTCGATCAGGGAACCTGTGGGCATGATTTCGGGTTCGGTGCTGGCCAATACCCGGGCCGGATTGCCAGCGGCCAGGATCAGGATATGGTTCTTGTCTCGAAATAGGCCCTGGCCGCTAAGAAGGAAGTCGTCGTCGATCTGGGAAACCAGCATGACATAGGCGGCCGTCTTACCTTCGTCGCCTAGGATGGCGCTGGCCGAAAAAAGATAGGGAATGCCGTCGAACATGCGCAGCTGCGCATCCTCAAGGGCCACGGCGATCTGGCGCAGATTGATCAGCGCCAGCGCGTCGGGAAATGGTATGGCGCTGGTGGCGTAGCCGTCCAGCACCAAGCCGGTCGGGTCGAGCACCAGGGCGAAATAGACGGGGGGGAACGAGCGCAGGACGCTTTTTCTGGGAAACCAGGAGGGCGTTTTGACCTTGATCCCGGCGGGCATCTCCACCGGCGGATGGACGCCCGTTTTGTAGGGGCGGACATGCTTGTCCAGGATATGTTCGTGGGCATAGTCGCTGGCGGCGATGGTTTGTGCCAGAACATGGTGGGCGCGCAGCGAAACGTCGAAGCGCAGGCGGTCTTCATGGGCCTGCACTTCAAGCCTTGCTGCGAATTCGCGCTCGACCAGTTCGCGCGTTCTGGCGCTTTGGGTGATGTCCAGAATCAGCCAAATGGGCGTAAGGGCCGCAAGGCCCAAAAGCCCCATCTTCGCCACCACGGACAAGCGGCTCAGTTTCTTGAGCAAATCCCCCATAAGATCCGCTTATCCTATCTCACCGACCAATTCGTCGTTTTTGAACTTCCAGCCCTTTTTGCGAAGTTCCTGGGCGGATAGGATGCCAAAATAGGGATCGATTTTGGGCGCGCTGGCAACCAGAGTGGCGGTCAGGTCTTGCGCTTTAGAATTGACGGCGGGACCCGCCTCCCAGCTTGAGATGCCCATGACGCGGTAGAAAGGATAACGACCCTCGGCCGCCGCCTGCAAATCCGAAGGATGAATGCCGTTCAGTTTCAAGATTTTCACCTGTCCCCGCTTGGCGTTGTCGGCGATGTGATACAGCGTTTCCCAGCCGATCGCATCCTTTGTCTGCGACACCTCGATAATCATGTCCTTGACGGCGGTCACGTCCAGCGATTGGCGGGCGAAATCGTCGGGATTGCCGATCAACAACTTCCAATGTCCGGGCCTTGGCTTGCAATGCAGCCGGGTGATGGCCTGCACCTCGCTTTTAGTGGCGATGCCGCTCATCGGCAAGTCGGACCAGCTTTGAGTCGCACCCGAAAACAAGGCGCGGGCCTGTTCCCAAGTAATGTCGTTCAGCGGGTTGGACGGATGGACGATGATGGCCACCGGACTGATGCCGATGGTGTAATAACGAACTCCCGGCAGCCGGTCGACGACGCCAGGTGGGCAGCACATGCCGGTGATGTCGGCGCTTTTTTCGCCAAGCGCCGCGCTGGCCAAGCCGCAGGTGCCTTCCTGGGCCGCCAGTTTCAGTCCCTTCTCTTTTCCCCATTTCATGGCGAAGGGCACAAGAGCCGGGAAAATCTGTTGATCGAGAGCCAGCATCAGATCGACGCCCTGCGGGCGAGTGATCCCGCGCTCCACCCAGCTTGACGGCATCGGAGTCAGGGCGTCGGGCGGGCTGAAGGGCTGGCCGCCCAGGCTTTTTGCCTGCGATGCGGCGGGGAAGGGGCGCAATAAGGCGCCTCCCAGGGCCAAGCCGCCAGTCGCCATCAGAAAACGGCGCCGGTCCAGGGGGGTCGCATTTCGCGAACTCTGTGAATTAGTTGGCATTTCAGCCTCCCTCAATTTCCACGTTTCCCAAGTCCTTTCAAACCCGAGTCGCCATCTCTTTGCCTTATGCGTCCATGCAGCGCCAAGGCCCAGGCAAGAACGGTAATCGATATTTCGCGCCAGGAAAAACCGAAAATCGTTAAAAAACATAGCGTTAAATTATAGGGCGATAAAGTTGTGTGAAATAGATACTTCTACCTGCTCTAACAGGTCATATCGATAATGCTGGGTTTCAAGCCCCGGCAGCGGCTTCATGACGGAATTGTCATGGCGGGACTTGCCATGGCTGTCTGGCGTGGTATCTAAGGGCGCCCGAAAGACGCCCAGACATAAGGCCTGCCCATGCCCAAGCGCACAGACATCCGCTCCATCATGATCATCGGAGCCGGTCCCATCGTGATCGGACAGGCTTGCGAGTTCGATTATTCGGGCGCCCAGGCCTGCAAGGCGCTGAAGGAAGAGGGTTACCGGGTCATCCTGGTCAATTCGAATCCGGCCACCATCATGACCGATCCCGAATTGGCCGACGCCACCTATATCGAACCGATCACACCCGAAATGGTGGCGCGCATCATCGAAAAGGAACGGCCCGACGCGCTTTTGCCCACCATGGGCGGGCAGACGGCGCTGAACACCGCCATGGCGCTGGCCGACGACGGCGTGCTGGAGCGCCTGGGCGTGGAAATGATCGGCGCCAAGCGCGACGTCATCGCCAAGGCCGAGGATCGTCTATTGTTCCGCGAGGCCATGACCAAAATCGGCCTGGAAAGCCCGATCAGTCAGGTTGTGAAAACGCTGGGCGAAGCCCGTGAGGCCTTGAAACTGGTCGGCCTGCCCGCCATCATCCGGCCCTCTTTCACGCTGGCAGGAACCGGCGGCGGCATCGCCTACAACACCGAGGAATTCGAGCGCATCGTGGCCGGAGGCTTGGCGGCCTCTCCGATGCACGAAGTGCTGATCGAGGAATCGGTGCTGGGCTGGAAAGAATTCGAGATGGAGGTGGTGCGCGACCACGCCGACAACTGCATCATCATCTGTTCGATCGAGAATATCGATCCCATGGGCGTGCATACCGGCGATTCGATCACCGTGGCTCCGGCACTGACGCTGACCGACAAAGAATACCAAATCTTGCGCGACGCCTCGATCGCCACCCTGCGCGAAATCGGCGTTGATACGGGCGGGTCGAACGTGCAGTTCGCCGTCAATCCCAAGAACGGGCGCATGGTGGTGATCGAAATGAATCCCCGCGTCTCGCGCTCATCGGCCTTGGCCTCGAAGGCCACCGGCTTTCCCATCGCCAAGGTGGCGGCCAAGCTGGCCGTCGGCTATACGCTGGACGAATTGGCCAACGACATCACGGGCGTCACGCCGGCATCGTTCGAGCCGACCATCGATTACGTGGTCACCAAGATTCCGCGCTTCACCTTCGAGAAATTTCCCGGCGCCGAGGCGCTGCTCTCCACCTCGATGAAGTCGGTGGGCGAGGCGATGAGCGTTGGGCGCTGCTTTGCCGAGTCCTTGCAAAAGGGCCTGCGCTCGATGGAGACCGGGCTGTCGGGCCTTGACGAGATCGAGATCGAAGGCGGCACCGGCAAGGATGCCGTAAAGGCGCAATTGTCGAAGTTCCGTCCCGACCGCCTGCTGGTCATCGCACAGGCCTTCCGCTTGGGACTGTCGGTCGAGGAAATCCAGGCGGCCAGCGCCTATGATCCCTGGTTCCTGCGCCAGATCGAGGCCATCGTGAAGGCCGAAGAAGCAATCAAGGCCAAGGGCCTGCCGGGCGACGCCAGGGAGCTGCTGCGTTTGAAGGCCATGGGATTCTCGGATGTGCGCCTTTCGAAGCTGTCCGGAAAGACCCTGACCGAAGTGGCCTTCCGCCGCGAGGTCTTGAACGTGCATCCGGTCTATAAGCGCATCGACACCTGCGCCGCCGAATTCGCGTCATCCACCGCCTATATGTATTCGACCTATGAGGGCGACGGCATCGGACCCGCCGAATGCGAAGCCCAGCCCAGCGACAAGAAGAAGGTGATGATCCTGGGCGGCGGTCCCAACCGCATCGGCCAGGGCATCGAGTTCGATTATTGCTGCGTCCATGCCGCCTATGCGCTGGATGAAGCTGGGTTCGAGACCATCATGGTCAACTGCAATCCGGAAACCGTTTCGACCGATTACGACACCTCCGACCGTCTGTATTTCGAACCCTTGACCGCCGAAGACGTAATCGAGATCGCCAGGGTCGAGCAGCGCAGGGGCCAGCTTCTGGGCGTGATCGTGCAATTGGGCGGCCAGACGCCCTTGAAACTGTCGCAGGCGCTGGAAAATGCGGGCATTCCCATTCTGGGCACCTCGCCCGACGCCATCGATCTGGCCGAGGACCGCAAGCGCTTCCAGGAATTGCTGGAGCGTTTGAAGCTGTTGCAACCGGCCAACGGCACCGCCACCTCGCACGAGGAAGCCCTTTCTGCGGCGCATCGCATCGGCTATCCGGTGGTCATCCGTCCCTCCTATGTGCTGGGTGGACGCGCCATGCGCATCGTTCACGACGACGAGGAATTGGCGTTGTACATGCGAGACGCCGTCAAGGTGTCGGGCGACAATCCGGTGTTGGTCGATTCTTATCTGCAAGACGCCATCGAGGTGGATCTTGACGCCATTTGCGACGGCCATGACGTCTATATCGCGGGCATCATGGAACATATCGAGGAGGCGGGCATTCATTCCGGCGATTCCGCCTGCTCGCTGCCGCCCTATTCGCTGAGCGCGCCCATCATCGACGAATTGAAGAAGCAGGCGCGCGCCCTGGCCTTGGGCCTTGAGGTCAAGGGTCTGATGAATGTGCAGTTCGCGGTCAAGGATGGAACGGTCTATATCCTGGAGGTCAATCCCAGGGCCAGTCGCACCGTGCCCTTCGTCGCCAAGGCGACCGGGGTGGCGGTGGCCAAGATCGCCAGTCGCGTGATGGCGGGCGAGACTTTGGCTTCGTTCCATCTGACCGAGAAAACCCTGACCCATGTGGCGGTGAAGGAGGCCGTATTCCCCTTCGCCCGCTTTGCCAATGTCGATATCGTGCTGGGACCCGAGATGAAATCGACCGGCGAAGTGATGGGGCTGGATTACAGTTTCCCCGTCGCCTTCGCCAAGTCGCAGATCGCGGCAGGCACCAATCTGCCCTGCCAGGGCACGGTCTTCATTTCGGTGCGCGAAAGCGACAAGCGGGCCGCCGCCGAGATCGGCAAAAGCCTGTCCGACATGGGATTCAAACTGATCGCCACCACCGGAACGGCGGCCTATCTGGCCTCCAAGGGCCTTGAAGTGGGGGTTGTCAACAAGGTGTTGGAAGGCAGGCCGCATTGCGTCGATGCCATGCTGTCGGGCCAAGTGCAGTTGGTGATCAATACGACCGAAGGCGCCCAGGCCCTGGCCGACAGCTTCGGAATTCGCCGTACCGCCTTGATTAACAACATAGCTCACTACACGACCATGGCTGGCGCCAGGGCCGCCGCCGGGGCCATCGAGGCCATGATTAAGGGAAAACTCGACGTCGCCCCCTTGCAGGCTTACTTCAAGGCGTCCTAAGATATCGCCTGAGCAGGCTGCCCCTCTGCTGCGAGCAGAGGGGTGGGGTTGTTTTGTTTTTCCTTTCCCACAACGGCAGGGGAGCCGGCATGGAAAAGATACCAATGACGCCCGAGGGGCTTTCCCGCCTTGAGGAAGAGCTGCGGAATTTGCGCTCCGCTGAACGGCCGGCCGTTATCCGCGCCATCGCGGAAGCGCGTGAGCATGGCGATCTTTCCGAAAACGCCGAGTATCATGCCGCGCGCGAGCGTCAGAGTTTCATCGAAGGGCGCATTGCCGAACTCGAAGATATTTGCAGCCGCGCCCAGGTCATCGATCCCAAGCAGTTCTCGGGCGATGTCGTGCGCTTTGGCGCTACGGTCACCTTGGCCGACGAGGATTCCGACGACGAACCCACTTATCGCATCGTGGGCGCTCATGAATCGGATATTTCAAAGGGGCTGATTTCCGTTCACTCGCCCCTGGCCCGCGCCCTTATCGCCAAGAAGCTGGGCGATACGGTGGAAGTGAAAACGCCGTCGGGCATGAAGTCGTACGAAATCGTGAATGTGAAGTATGTTTGAGCCCTTTGCGGCTCGCCACAAATTCCGTCATGCCCGGCCTTGAGCCGGGCATCCACGTTTATGAATGTCGCATGGATGGCCGGGTCAAGCCCGGCCATGACTTTTATCAGGGTAAACCCAGCATCTCCCTGGCTTGCCGGATCGCGTCTTGAACGTCAAGACGCGCCACGCATTCATAGCGCTCGCCTTGGAAAGGTAGTTGGCAGTCGCCGATGCAGCCTTGGCAGGGCATATCGGACACCATCACCCTAAGATTGGCAGGCGCAAAGGCCAAGGCGTGCGGCAAGACTTCGCCGACATAGGCCGCCGCCGAAAGCGACAAAGTGGGCACGCCCGTCAAGGATGCCAGATGCATGGTGGCGCTGTCGGTGGCGATAACCAGCCGGGCCGCCTTGAACAGCGGGAGCAAGGCCTGGAACGGGCGTTCGATCACGCCCAGTCGGTTCGCCAGTTCCTTGAAATCAGGATTGCGTTCGACATCGCCCGGTCCCGCCAGCAGCTTCAGATCGAAATCGGAAAATTCCCGCGCCAACACGCCCCAGAAATCCGGCAAAGGTTGGCGGTCGCGGCTGGAAGCGAAGGGCGAAAAAAGGATAGTTGGGCGCGCCAGAGGTTCGGCAGGAATGCTCAAGTGGCTGTCATGCAGCTTCAGGCGCGGCGTTTCCGGCGGCTGGCCGGTCAGCGCCTGGGCCAGATGCAGCCAGCGTTCGATCATGCTGGCTGGCCGGGGGGCGGCGACGAGCTTGGACAGGCGCTTGGCGTTGCGTTGCAGCTTGTCGCCAAATTTCGGCCAGGGTTTGGGTTCGAAGGCGGCGGAAAAATCGGCACCATGCGCCGCCGCCATCAACAGCGCGTCATCCATCCAGGGATGCCGGCGCCAATCCAGCGAAACAACGCTTCTGACATTCCAGGCGCGCACCTGGGCCAACGTGGCGAAGCGGTATCGCCAGTCCTTCATCAGCCGATAGAAATCGACGATTTCCACCTGGATGCCGGGCGGCATGGCAAAGGCGGTTTTGGCCGATTCCCTGCGCAAGAGAAGGCGAATGGTTTCGCCAGGACCCGCTCTAGAAATTTGTTTTGAGCTTGGATTCACGTTTAACTCCGCGTCGCCTGAGTGACTTGGAGTTAAACGATCCTGCGCTAGGGGGCGAAAGGCGTCGATCACGCAGGCCAGCAGCAGCACGTCGCCAAGACCGCCCGCCTCGATCAGCAAAAGGCCGCTGGGTTTCTTGTCTTTGACGCGGGCGGCGCCTGCTTTGTGGGCAAGAGGATCGGCCAGCGCCCTTAAGCGCCGCAGCGTGATCATGCGACGTGGGTGTTGTGTTCCGTCTCGCCTTCGTCGTCGGCGTTCAGGTCTACCGGAACGCCCGGCTCCATCTTGGAGTTGCGAATCGCCAAAGCGGATTTGACGTGGCTGACATTGGGGGCGGCCGTCAATTGGGTGGTCAGAAACTTCTGATAGGCGTCCCAGTCGCTGGCGACAACTTTCAGAAGAAAGTCGGTTTCGCCGGCCAGCATGTGGCATTCGCGCACTTCCGGCCAACTGGCGACCAGCGCTTCGAAGGCCTTCAGGTCGTGATCGGCCTGACTGGACAAGCCGACATGCGAGAAGACGGTGACGTGATAACCCAAGGCCTGGGGATCGACCTCGGCGTGATAGCCCCGAATATAGCCAGCCTCTTCCAAGGCCCTGACGCGGCGCAAACATGGCGGCGCGGAAATGCCCGCCCGTTTAGCCAGTTCGACATTCGTCATTCGGCCATCTTCCTGCAAATCGTGCAGGATGCGCCGGTCAATCCGGTCCAGTTTAACCCGCTGCATGGAAATCCTTGGAACGCTAAACCCCTTGTTTGTGAAATTATATTATAACGCCAATTCCGTTCCGCCAAGCCCCTTCGCACATGCAACGAAAAAATCACCTTTTTTATCTATTTTAGAGGGCGATATATTTCAATAGGTTAGGCAATCTTCTAGAATCAAATGAAAGGCTTGTTTTTCAAAGCGCTCTTGCCTAAAGTGCCATGGTCTTTTTCCCTCCCGATTACTTCAAGGAGACTTCTCGCATGTCCGATTGCTGCAATTCAGTTGGCGTCCTTGTCGGCAAGCCCGCCCCCGATTTCACCGCTCCGGCCGTGATGCCCAGCAATGAAATCAATCCCTCCTTCAATCTGAAGGCTTATCTGGCTGGCAGCTATGGTCTGGTTTTCTTCTGGCCGCTCGACTTTACCTTCGTCTGTCCCTCGGAAATTCTGGCTCATGACCACCGCGTCAAGGCCTTCGAGGAGCGCAACACCAAGCTGATCGGCGTGTCGATCGATTCGCACTTCACGCACCTTGCCTGGAAGAACACGCCGGTCGAGAAGGGCGGTTTGGGCAATGTTCAGTTCCCGATGGTGGCCGACATCAACCAGTCGATCTGCAAAAGCTACGGCGTGCAGCTGCCGGGCGGCATGGCGCTGCGCGGCACTTTCCTGATCGACAAGAACGGCGTTGTGCAGTCGCAGCATGTGAACAACCTGCCGCTGGGCCGCAATGTCGATGAGGCGCTGCGTTTGGTCGATGCGCTGCAATTCACCGAACAGCATGGCGAAGTCTGCCCGGCTGGCTGGCAGAAGGGCAAGCCCGGCATGAAGGCCGATCCCAAGGGCGTTGCCGATTACTTGGCCAAGCATGCCAAGGATCTGTAAATCCGCCTTTTAGAAGCGAAAATAGCGGGCCGGGGCGTTGCTCCGGCCCGTTTTCCGTTCAGCATGCCTTGCCTGAAGGGCCTGGGCTTTCTATTCTAATACAAGCAAACAAAAAACAAGGGGTTCGGCGGATGGCCACCAAACATACGAGAATTCTAATTCTGGGTTCGGGGCCTGCTGGCCTGACGACGGCGATCTATGCCGCCCGGGCGAATATGAAGCCAATCTTGCTGGCCGGTCTGCAGCCGGGCGGGCAGTTGACCATCACCACCGATATCGAAAACTTTCCCGGCTTTGCCGAGCCGGTGGGCGGCCCCTGGTTGATGGAGCAGATGCAGCAACAGGCCGAAAATGTGGGGGCCGAAATCGTTTACGATCTGGCTATGAAGGTGGACTTGTCCAAGCGCCCCTTTGCCGTCACGGCTGATTCGGGCGATGTCTTCACCGGCGACACTCTGGTGATCTGTACCGGCGCTTCGGCCAAGTGGCTGGGCATTCCCACCGAGAAGGCCTTCCAGGGCTACGGCGTTTCCGCCTGCGCCACCTGTGACGGCTTTTTCTTTCGCGGCAAGGAAGTCGCCATCGTGGGCGGCGGCAATACGGCGGTGGAAGAGGCGATCTATCTGACCAATCACGCTTCGAAGGTGACGCTGATCCATCGCAGGGATTCGCTTCGCGCCGAGAAGATCATGCAGGACCGCATGTTCGCCAACCCGAAGATCAGCGTGATCTGGGACACGGTGGTCGAGGAAGTGGTGGGCGACGCCAATCCGCCTTCGATGACCGGCCTTAAGCTCAAGAACGTGAAGACCAACGAGACCAGCTTGCTGAAGACGGACGGCTTGTTCGTCGCCATCGGCCACTCGCCCAACACTGAATTGTTCAAGGGCGTGCTGGACATGGACGGCGAGGGTTATCTCATTACCCAGCCCGGCAGCGTCGCCACCAATGTTCCCGGCGTTTTCGCGGCAGGCGACGTGCAAGACAAAATCTATCGTCAGGCGGTAACGGCCGCCGGAACGGGATGCATGGCCGCCATCGAGGCTGAACGCTTCATGATTCTGAACGGCGGCCATTGATGACAAGCATGGACTGGGACAAACTTCGGGTTTTTCACGCGGTGGCGGAAGCTGGCAGCTTTACCCACGCGGGAGAGACTTTGAATTTGAGCCAGTCCGCCGTCAGCCGCCAGATCAGCGCGTTGGAAGAAAGCCTGGGCGTTACGCTGTTTCACCGTCATGCGCGCGGCCTGATTCTGACCGAGCCTGGCGAACTGCTGTTTCGCACGGCGCGCGAGGTCTTCGCCAAGCTGGCGATGACCGAGGCCCAGCTGGCCGAGGGCAAGGATCATCCGCAAGGCCCCTTGAAGATCACCACCACGGTGGCATTCGGCACCTTGTGGCTGACGCCGCGCATTCGCGAATTCCTGGATCTTTACCCCGACATCACGGTGTCGATGGTGCTGGACGACGGCGAGTTGGATCTGTCGATGCGTCAGGCCGATGTGGCGATCCGCATGCAGCCGCCTCGCCAACATGATCTGGTGCAGCGTCATCTGATGACCATGCGCCATAAAGTGTATGCCGCACCCGATTATCTGAAGAAGTACGGCATGCCGCGCAGCCCGGCAGAGTTGGACAAGCACCGCATCGTGGTTTACGGCGAAGTGGGAACTTTGCCGATTGCCGACGTGAACTGGCTTTTGGAAGCGGGCGCCAACCCGGAAAAGCCCAGGCGCGCGGCTTTGACGGTCAACAATATCTACGGCATCTTCAAGGCCGTGCTGTCGGGCGTGGGACTGGCTGCGCTGCCCGATTACATGTCGCAGGAAGCCAACAATCTGGTCGAGGTCTTGCCCGAGTTGGAAGGCCCGCCGATCGAAGCCTATTTCGTCTATCCCGAGGAGTTGCGCAATTCAAAGCGCATCTCGGTCTTTCGCGATTTCCTGCTGCGCAAGATCACCGAACAGGGACACGGGAAGGGTTGATTTCATAAGCCATTGACTTATGTAAGTCACTGGCTTATGATTTCTTCATGTTCGAGTGGGACGAAAGCAAAAGCGAAGCGAACTTTCTGTCACGGGGTTTCGACTTTGCCTATGCGTCTCTCATCTTCGAAGGCCTCACGCTTGAGAAGGACGATCTTCGTGCCGCTTATGGCGAGCGGCGCATTCAAGCCGTCGGGCGCGTGGGAGAAGACTTCCTTTTTGTTGTCTATACGTGGCGGAGCGGCTTGCGCCGGATCATTTCAGCTAGGCCAGCCAGCAGGAGAGAACGCGATGGCTATTGTCAGATATACGGCGGCGGAAGCGAAGGCCAAGGCCCGAGTGAACCGGAACCTGCTTAAGGAAACGTCCGAAAAGAATATCGCCCGGTATGCTGAAGAAGACGGCACGAATCCCAAAGGCGAGGATTTCGTGAAGGCTTTGGCCGAGGGGCGCGCTCGCAAGGCGATGCCGCTCGATGTGGCGGCCATCCGCAAGAAGACAGGACTATCCCAGGAACGCTTCGCCAACGCTTTTCAGATCAGCCCGCACACGCTGCGCAATTGGGAGCAAGGGCGTCGCGTTCCCGAAGGCCCTGCCCGCGCCTTGTTGCTCGCCATCGACCGCGATCCCGAAGCGGTTACCCGCGCCCTGGCTGCGTGATGACAAATAAATGGAATGAACCTGATTGGGCCAAGCTCGGCGACGAGGCTGTACGGTTTTTCTACTGGTTCTCACGCTTCGAATATGTGTTGAAAAAGGAGGGATATACAAAGCCGGATCAAGAAAATGCTGAACCAGACAGGGACAGTTTTGCAAAAAAAGGACTTACGAAGAAGTTCTTTGACAACATCAAAGACAAACCTACGGCGGATATCCTCTTCAAAAAAGCGCCAAGAAAGCAAATTGTCCTTAGCGATGGCAAGCTGGGCTGGTGTCCAAAGGAGCCAGATTTTCCAACTCGCCCAGATAGCATTCAAACGCTGTTTGTTTACATCCGCCGCATTCGCAACAATCTTTTCCATGGCGGCAAGGTGCCTGGCGGATTAGACGTTCGGGATAAAGAACTGATCAACGCGGCGCAATACGTCTTGGAGCAGGCGTTGGAAAATGCGCCGAAAGAAGTTCAGGACGCTTTCAAAAATCCGTCAGATTCTCATGGCTAACTGCCGCCTCGAATCTGAGAGTTATTTCTAAACAAACACCATCGCGCCATTTCTAGAAGCGTCGGCCAAGAAGGTGACGACGCCGCCCAGCGCCACCGGCACGTCCGCGCGCAAGTCGCTATGGTCGATGCCCAGCGCCTTCAGCCCCATTTCGCAGACCTGAAACGTCACGCCCAGCGCGATACAGGCTTCCAGCAACTCCTCGAATTGGCCGATGCCGCGGGCTTTGAACATCTCATCCATGGCACTGGCCGAGGCGGCTTCCTCGCTGGGCAGCTTTCGCCAGCCATCGCCGGTCAGCAAGGCTCGGGCAGCGCCCATGGTGAAGAACAAGGTGACCGGAGTGTTGGAGGCGATGGCGGCCCCGGCCATCACCAGCGCGTAATGCACGCGCTCGAACTGGCCCGAGAAGACCACGATGGACAGTTTGTCAGGCGGCGGCGCAGGCATGACCGGTATAATCCTGGCTGGACAGGTCTAGGATGGTCGGATGATCGCCGCATAGCGGGCATCCTGGGTCGCGCTTCACCTTGATCTTGCGCATCTCGCAAGAAAGCGCATCGACCATGACCAGCCATCCCGACAGCGATTCACCGATGTTCAGCAGTTCCTTCAGGGTTTCCGTGGCTTGCATGGCTCCCATCCAGCCCGCGATGGCGCCCAACACGCCCGCTTGGGCGCAAGAGGGAATGCTTTCCGGCGGCGGCGGTTCCTTGAAGATGCAGCGATAGCATGGTCCGCCCGTCTGCGTCTTGTAGACCGACAACTGGCCGTCGAAGCGAAGAATGGCAGCCGAGACCAGCGTCTTCTTGGCAAGGTGGCAGGCGTCGTTGACCAGGAAGCGTGTGGCGAAATTATCCGACCCGTCGCAGATCACGTCATAGCGCGAGAACAGATCGAGCGCGTTGCCTGGGTCCAAGCGCAGCCGGTGGGTTTCGACCGCGACGTCGGGGTTTAGACGGTTCAGCGTGCGCTTCGCACTTTCCACCTTGGACTGGCCGACATCTTGCGTGCCATGCAGGATCTGGCGCTGAAGATTGGATAGATCGACCGTGTCGTCGTCGATGACGCCGATTGTGCCCACGCCCGCAGCGGCCAGATACATGGCAACCGGCGAACCAAGGCCGCCAGCGCCGATCACCAGAACTTTCGACCGCAGCAGTTGCGCCTGTCCCGTGCCCCCCACTTCGTTCAAGATGATGTGGCGGGCATAGCGGTGAATCTGCTCGTCGGTAAAATCCATCATTCGTCTTCGAACAAAGGCGTCGATAGATAGCGTTCGGCGAAGCTGGGCAGAATGACGACGATCATCTTGCCCTTCATGTCGGGGCGCGTGCCGATTTCCAACGCCGCGGCCAGGGCGGCGCCCGACGAGATGCCGACCGGCAGCCCTTCAAGCCTGGCGGCCTTGCGGGCCACGGCGAAGGCGGTTTCATTGCTGATCTGCAAAATTTCATCGACCAATCCGCGCTCCAGCACGCCCGGCACGAAACCGGCGCCGATGCCCTGAATTTTATGCGGCCCCGGCGCGCCGCCCGACAGGACGGGGCTGTCCTCGGGTTCCACGGCGATCATGCGAACGCTTGGCTTCTTGGCCTTCAAAGCCGCCCCAATGCCGGTCAGCGTGCCGCCGGTGCCGACGCCGGAAATCACCATATCGACGCCGCCGTTGGTGTCTTTCCAAATTTCCTCGGCGGTGGTGAGCTTGTGAATTTCCGGGTTGGCCGGATTTTCGAACTGCTGGGGCATATAGGCCCCTTTCGTCGCCTTGACCACTTCCTCGGCTTTCAACACCGCGCCGCGCATGCCCTTGGAAGCGGGGGTCAGCACGATCTCGGCGCCCAGATGGGCCAGCATCTTGCGCCGTTCAATCGACATGCTGTCGGGCATGGTCAGGATCAGTTTATAGCCCTTGGCGGCGCAGACAAAAGCAAGCGCTATGCCCGTATTGCCCGAGGTGGGTTCGACGATGACGTCGCCGGGCTTGATCTTGCCCGCCTGTTCGGCGGCTTCGATCATCGCCAGTCCGATGCGGTCCTTAACCGAAGACAGCGGATTGAAGAATTCGCATTTGCCAAGAATGATCGCCCCGGCGCCCGCATCGGCGGCCAGTTTGGGCAAGCGGATCAATGGCGTCGCGCCGATGGTGTCAACGATGCTGTCGTAAATGCGGCCGCGAAATTCAGGTGCTTGGTTGGAAGAGGACGTCATGGCGCGTTTCCTTCTTTCTTTAACTTAAATGGCGAAGTCGAGCTTGTTCTCGGCTTCGCTGGCAATTCCGGTGCGGTAGGCCAGCATGCACAGATCGTCGATCGAGATGGATTCAAGCCTGGACATGATCTCGTCTTGTTGCTTGAACCACATGGGGCGGATCACCTGGCGGCCCAGCTCCGATCCCGGCATGTCCTGATAGGGATCGTTGGCCATTTCAAGGGCGCTGACCACGCGCACGATTTCGCCCACCGTAATGCGGCGCCTCTCGCGGGCCAGCCGATAGCCGCCCTTGGGTCCGCGCACGCCCGTCAGGATGCCGCTGCGAACAAGTTGCTGAAGCGTCTGTTCGAGATAGCGCCTGGGAATGCCCTGGCGTCTCGTGATCTCGCGGCTTTGCACCGGCTCGCCGCCCGCGTGATAGGCGATGTCGAGCACCGCTTCGATGGCGAAAAGCATTTTCTTGGATGGCTTAAGCATCATGCCTCCTTCTTGATTAAATTCCGGTCGAGCCGAAGCCGCCGGTTCCTCGTGCGCTGTCTTCCAACTTTTCCGCCTCCAGCAAAGAGATGCGGGTGACGGGCGCAATCACCATCTGGGCGATCCGCATGCCCCGCGTGATGGTGAAGGGATCGCCCGAAAGATTGACCAGAATAACCTGCACCTCGCCCCGATAATCGGCGTCGATGGTGCCCGGCGAGTTCAAGACGGTAATCCCGTGCTTGAGCGCCAAGCCGGAGCGCGGGCGGATTTGCGCTTCGAAGCCGTGCGGCAATTCGATGATGAATCCCGTGGGGACGGCGACGCGTTGGCCCGATCCCAACACCAAGTCATCGGTGACGGCGGCGGGCAAATCCAGCCCCGCGGCGTGAAGGGTGGCATAGCTGGGCAGGGGCAAGTCCTTGCCATGCTCCAGGCGCAGAATCATGGCCGTGCTCATGCCTTTTTTCCCTTGCTTGCCTTGGGTTTCAAGGCCTGGGCGATTCTGCCCGCCAGTTCCGCTCCAATCTCGGCCTTGCTCATGCGGGGCCAGCTTTCGACGCCGCCATGGGTGATCAAATGCACCTGATTGCTGTCGCCGCCGAAGGTGCCCGTCCCTTCCGAGACGTCATTGGCCAAAATCCAATCGGCTCCCTTGGCCTTCAATTTTTCCTGTGCGAAGGCCGAAACTTTTTGCGTTTCGGCGGCAAAGCCGATGACCAGCCGGGGGCGGTTTTTCTTCAAGGTGGAAAGGATGGCCAGAATGTCGGGATTGGTTGCCAGCTCAAGGGCTGGCGGGGCTGCTCCCTTGGCCTTTTTCATCTTGTCCTTGGCGGGCGCTTTTACTTTCCAGTCGGCGACGGCGGCAGCACAAATGGCGATGTCGGCGGGCAGGGCGCCAAGACAGGCAGCCAGCATTTGCTCGGCGGTTTCGACATGAAGCGTGCGAAGGCCCGATGGGTCGGCCAGCGAAACGGGACCCGATACCAGCGTTACCTCAGCCCCGGCATCGGCCAGCGCCTTGGCGATGGCATGTCCTTGCTTGCCCGAGGAACGGTTGGCGATGTAGCGGACCGGATCGATCGGCTCATGCGTGGGGCCGCTGGTGACCAGAGCGCGAAGGCCCGACAGAGGGCCGGATGAGAAATGCGTCTCGATGGCGGCGAGGATGTCTTGCACGTCGGCCAAGCGACCGGCGCCGCTTTCACCGCAAGCCAGATCGCCCGCCTGCGGTCCCACGCTCCGACAACCGCGTTCCTTCAGCAATTTCACATTCGCTTGGGTGGCCGGATGTTCCCACATGGCTGTGTTCATCGAAGGGGCCAACAAAATCGGCTGGCGGGTGGCCAGCAAGACAGCCGTGGCCAGATCGTTGGCCATGCCTGCGCCCATGCGGGCCATCAGATCGGCGGTGGCAGGGGCCACAAGGATCAAATCGGCTTCTCGGGCCAGACGGATATGGCCCATTTCGATTTCGTCGGTCAGGGAAAACAGGTCCTGATGAACCTTCTCGCCGGTTAGCGCCGCCATGGATAGGGGGGTAACGAAGCGCGCCCCCGCCTCGGTCAGGACACATCGGACGCAAGCGCCCCGCTCCCTCAGCCGCCGAGCCAAGTCCAATGTTTTATAGGCGGCGATGCCGCCCGCAACGATCAGAAGGATTTGTTTTCCAGAAAGCATATGCCCCGCGCGATCAATATTCCACAATCCGCCGTGTTGTTAGAATAGATTTAACGCCCGGCTTAGCGCAAGGGCCAAGTGTAAAATATTTATGTCTTACGTCACGTCAGGTTAATGACGGGGGTCACTTTAGGAACAGGAAGATCAGAAGGATGACTGCCGCCACCCAAGCCAGCGAGCAGGCCGAGCAAACTTTGCGTTTGCTGCCTGATTTCAAGGCGCCAAGGGTGTCGGGGTGCAGTTTGATTCCCTGGCTGGACAGCATGCCCGCCACTTTTTGCCCCTGGGAAATGATATGGGGCAAGCTGGCGATGCCGCCAGCAGTCCCCGTTACGGCATCCTTGAGCCGGGCCAGCGGCCCCAGATGATCGGCCATCCAGCCCTGGACCATGGGTTGGGCCAGCATCCACATATTCAGGTCGGGGCACAGGCTGCGCCCGACCCCTTCGGTGACCAGCATGCTTTTCTGGAGCAGCAGCAATTGGGGCTGCACTTCCATCTCGAAGGTTTCTGTGATCTGGAACAACTGCCCCAGAAGCCGGGCCAGGGAAATTTCAGAAAGCGGGCGGCCCAGGATAGGTTCGGCGATCGAGCGGCAGGCTTGGGCGAAAGTTTCGACCGACTTGTGGCTCGGAACATAGCCTGCCTCGAAATGAACTTCGGCCGCCCGTTTGTAATCACCGGTCAGAAAACCCAGCAACATTTCGCCCAGATAGCGACGGGTGGAAAGATCCAAACGGCCAGTGATGCCGAAATCGACGGCGATCAGGTTGCCGTTCGCATCGACGAACATGTTGCCGGGATGCATGTCGGCGTGAAAGAAGCCGTCGCGGAAGACCTGATTGAAGAAGGCGGCGGCAGCCTTCTCGACCAGCACCTTGGGATCGAAACCGGCCTCGATCAGGCGTTCGCGCTCATCGACCGGAATGCCATGCACGCGCTCGAGCGTAAGAACGCGCTTTGCGGTGCGTGTCCAGTCAACCTCGGGAATATTGAAGCTGTCGTCGCTGGCGAAATTCTCGGCCATTTCGGCGGCCGCCGCAGCCTCGAACCGCAAATCCATTTCCAGCAGCACCGTCTCTTCGATGGTGCGCACTGTTTCAATGGGTTTCAGGCGACGAAGCTGGGGTTGGGTGGCTTCCACGATTTCAGCCAGCCAAAGCAGGAAATCGAGATCGCGGGCGAAAGCCTGCTCGATGCCGGGGCGCAAAACCTTGACCGCCACTTCGCGGCCCTCGACGGTGACGGCGAAATGCACCTGCGCGATGGAGGCCGCCGCCACCGGCGCATCCTCGAAACTGGAATACAAGCTGTCCAAGGGTTGTGCCAACTCGGATTCGATCGTGGCTTTGGCTTGGTCGCAGGGGAAAGGATCAAGGCGGTCTTGCAGTTCCGAAAGATCGGCGGCGATTTCGTCGCCCAGCAGGTCAGAGCGCGTGGACAGGGTTTGGCCGAATTTGATGAAGCTGGGACCCAGTTCGATCAGGGCGGCGGCCAGTCGCTGGCCGGGCCTGCCCGGCGCTTTTCGCCAGTTGGTCAGCTTGACCAGAAGCGCCACCTGATGGCCGATGCCGAAATGGTCCAACAGGAACAAAGCGTCGTGACGCGCCAGGACGCGGGCAATGTGAATCAGCCGGGAGAAATTGCGGATGAAACGGATCATTTGCTATCGCCCCTCAAGCGCCGGGCGCGTTTCTCCGAAACGCTAGGCTCTCGCGCGCACCGGCGCGCGCGCGTGCCTTGCACGCGAGACTTCCTGCTCGCATTTCTGGGCGTTCCCAAGGCTTTCACAATCGCCACGCCGAATGGATGGCGGCTATGCCGCCCGACAGGTTGCGAAAGCGAGCCTGTTCCAGCCCAGCTTCCTCCATCATCGAGACCAGTTCTTCCTGCGCCGGGAAACGGCGGATGCTTTCGGCCAGATACTGATAGGCCTCGGCGTCGCCCGCCACTTTGGAACCCAGCCAGGGCAGGACCGAGAAGGAATAGGTGTCGTAAATCTTGTCGAACACCGGCAAAACGACGCGGCTGAATTCCAGGCAGAAAAAGCGCCCGCCAGGCTTCAAGACGCGCTTGGCCTCGGCCAGGGCCATTTCGATATGCGTGACGTTGCGCAGGCCAAAGGCAATGGTATAGGCGTCCATGCTGGCGCTGGGCAGCGGAAGGCGCTCGGCGTCGCCCACCACCCAGTCCAGCCCATGCAAATAGCCCTTGTCGATGGCCCGCTCGCGGCCCACCTTCAGCATTTCGGCATTGATGTCGCACACGGTCACCTGCTCGCCGCCGCGATCCAGGAAGCGAAAGGCGATGTCGCCCGTGCCGCCGGCGACGTCCAGCAGATGTTCTCCCGGACGGGGTTTGATGGCGTCGATGAAGGCGTTCTTCCAAAGCCGATGGATGCCCAGGCTCATCAGATCGTTCATCAGGTCGTAGCGAGGCGCCACGGAATCAAAGACAGCCCTGACCAGCGAGGCCTTTTTGGCCTCTTCCACGGTCTGAAAGCCGAAATGGGTGGTCTGCGGTCGTTCATTCATGGGGGAAACATACATTAACTTTTGGCCAAGTCCCTATATTAATATGCAAAGAGGGGATTGGCACCACTCGGGGCTTGACGCGCCCTGTTTCGCGGACTATAAACCCCGCTCTTTTTAATCGATGACCGGACGGGTTTTATAGTCATGGCCAACCACAAGTCGGCAAAGAAGCGCATCCGCCAGACGGCGCGCCGCACCGAAGTCAACACGGCCCGCATGAGCCGCATCCGCACCTTCGTCAAGAAGGTCGAAGCCGCCATTACTTCGGGCGACAAGGCTGCCGCACAGGCCGCTTTCAAGGAAGCGCAGCCTGAAATGGCGCGCGGCGTGACCAAGGGCGTTCTGCACAAGAACACCGTGTCGCGCAAGATTTCGCGCTTGGCCAAAAGCGTCAAGGCGCTCGGCTAACATCATCTGTAAAATGCCGGAAAATGGGACGCGCTTGAGACATCAAGCGCGCCATTTTCTTTTTTCAAAATAAATCAGCGTCAAGGCTAAAAATTTTTCGCAGCCTATGACGTGCGCCTCTTGCCATCACGCCGAGTTGCGAGTAAAGTCCGACCCCTCGCCAGCGAGTCGGAGACTCATACAGCCAAGAAATATGAAATGTTGAACTGCATCGAAGTGGGTCGCTTACTTTGCAGGATTAGAATTATCCATTTAAGTGTTTAATGTTTACTTAATCTCGGTCGAATTTGTTCGTTTGTAATATTTAAAAAGGCAATAAGGGGCGCTGAAGCGCTCCGGCTCTTGGAAGAAGATTCCGCCAGGGTGGGGGTAACCTTTCGCCAGGAGGGTCTTGCGTTCCGTAGCTCCGAGGGGCGGGACGCGCGGAAGGCGGGCGGCGTTCTTGTTTGGACTGCCGGTTAGTACGGGCGTAGTTGAAAAGGGCGGAGAAGGGGATGGATGTGTCGGCGAAATTGTTGTCGTCGAAAGACCGGTCGCAAACGGGCATTGGGGGCCTGACCGAAGAAAAGCGTTGGGAGAAGGTTCGCACCCGTCTGCGTGACGAGGTGGGCGAGGCCGCCTTCAAAAGCTGGTTGGCTCCCGTTGACATCAAGGATATCCGAGATGGTCGTTTGCGGCTGAACGCGCCCTCGCGCATGGTGCGCGATTGGGTGCAGACTCATTATGCCGACCGCATCCGCGCCTTGTGGGGCGCCGAAACGCCCGGCGTGCACAAGGTCGAAGTGGCCATTGCGCCGCCCAGGGCCAAGGTGCCGCCAATTCCGGAAACCGTTCCCGCAGTTGTCGGGCGCAACATCGAAGCCCGAGAGGCGGCCAAGGAAGCTGGTCAGCCTGCGCCGGTTCTTGCCAGCGACGCCGATCGCGACGGTCTTGGCGCCCAATTGGACACGCGCTACACCTTCGACAATTTCGTTGTCGGGAAACCCAATGAATTCGCCCATGCCGCTGCAAGGCGCGTGGCCGAAAGCAAGACGCCCGCCTTCAACCCCCTGTTTCTTTATGGCGGCGTGGGTTTGGGCAAGACGCATCTGATGCATGCCATCGCCTGGGAAATCCGCAGCCGCGACCCGTCGCGCTCGGTGCTTTACCTCTCGGCCGAAAAGTTCATGTACCGCTTCGTGCGCGCACTGCGCCATCAAGACATCATGGCCTTCAAGGAACAGTTTCGGTCTGTCGATGTGTTGATGATCGACGACGTGCAGTTCATCAGCGGCAAGGATTCGACGCAGGAAGAATTCTTTCACACCTTCAACGCTCTGGTGGATCTGGGCCGTCAGATCGTGGTGTCGGCCGACAAGTCTCCCTCGGATCTTGAGGGACTGGAAGAACGTCTGCGCTCGCGCCTGGGCTGCGGCTTGGTGGCCGATATCCATGCCACCAGCTATGAATTGCGCCTTGGCATCTTGCAATCCAAGGCCGAGCAGATGGGCGTCGAGGTGCCGCCCAAGGTCATGGAATTCCTGGCCCACAAAATCACCTCGAACGTGCGCGAGTTGGAAGGCGCGCTTCGCCGCGTGACCGCCCATGCCCAGTTGGTCGGGCGTTCGATCACGCTGGAAAACACCCAGGAAGTCTTGCACGACATCCTGCGCGCCTCGGATCGCCGCATCACCATCGAGGACATCCAGAAACGCGTGGCCGAGCATTTCAACATCCGCCTGTCCGACATGTCGTCGGCAAGGCGCGCCAGGGCGGTTGCCAGGCCCAGGCAGGTGGCGATGTACCTAGCCAAGCAGTTGACCAGCCGCTCGCTGCCCGAGATCGGGCGCAAGTTCGGCGGGCGCGATCACACCACGGTGATTCACGCCGTTCGCAAGGTCGAAGAACTGTCCAGCCGCGATGCAGGCTTCGCCGAGGATGTCGAGCTGCTGCGCCGAATGCTGGAAGGCTAAACTTCTTTCTAAATCAACGATCTAAAAAGGCTCCCGAGTCGCTTGCCGGTGGCAAGAAAGGGCTTCGCCTTGGCCTAACCCGTTGCTATACTCATCGCCCTTTTAGGGGATGAGAATCGGGACAGGGAGTGGAAACCAGCCATGAAGCTGACCATTGAACGCGCCGCGCTTTTGCGTTCGCTCAATCATGTGCAAAGCGTGGTCGAGCGGCGCAACACCATACCCATCCTCTCCAATGTGAAGCTGGAAGCCAAGGGCAGCGGCCTGTCGCTCAATGCGACCGACATGGATCTCGACATTGTGGGGCAGGTGGCGGCCGAAGTGGCAAGGCCCGGCGAGACGACGGCGCCCGCCCATACGCTTTACGAGATCGTGCGCAAACTGCCCGAAGGCTCGCAGGTCGAGATCGAGGAATCGGGCGAAGGCCAGATCACCTTGAAGTCGGGCCGTTCGAAATTCACGCTGGCCACTTTGCCGGTCGCCGACTTTCCGGTGATGAGCGGCGGCGAGTTGCCGCACGAGTTCCAACTGGCCGCCGAAGAGTTGAGATCTTTGATCGACCGCACGCGCTTCGCCATCTCGACTGAGGAAACGCGCTACTACTTGAACGGCATCTATCTGCATGCGGCGAAAAGCGACGGCATTCCGGTGCTTAGGGCCGTGGCCACCGATGGCCATCGCTTGGCCCGCGTTGAAGTGCCGTTGCCCGAGGGGGCGGAAGGCATTCCCGGCATCATCGTGCCCAGAAAGACGGTTGGCGAGTTGCGCAAACTGATCGACGAAACCGAAAAGCCGATCCGCATCGGGCTGTCGGATTCCAAAATCCGCTTTTCGTTTGAAGGCGCGGTTCTCACCAGCAAGCTGATCGACGGCACCTTCCCCGACTACGAGCGCGTCATTCCTTCCGACAACGACAAAACCATCGAAGCCAGTTGCAAGGAATTCGCTGCCGCCGTGGATCGCGTCTCGGCCATCTCGACGGAAAAGTCGCGCGCCATCAAGTTGGCCGCCGTCAAGGGCATGCTGACTCTCTCGGCTTCCAGCGCTGAAAACGGCAGCGCGGTGGAAGAGTTGGAAGCCAGCTATGACGGTCCTGCCATCGAGATCGGTTTCAACTCGCGCTATCTGATGGACATTCTGGCCCAGATCGAGGGCGATGCCGTGCGGCTTGATTTGGCCGATGCCGCTTCGCCCACCGTGGCCAGGGAGGTTGCCGACGGCAGCGCCATCTATGTTCTGATGCCAATGCGTGTTTAACGCGCAAAACATTTGACTCGCGTGTGAGCGCGTTGAAATCCATTTCCTCCTTGGCGGTGGTTCGGCTGCGATTGACCGGGTTTCGTTCCTACGGCCATCTGGCGCTTGATCCGGAAAAACGCCCGGTGGCGCTGTTCGGCCCTAACGGGGCGGGCAAAACCAACCTGCTCGAGGCAGTGTCGCTGCTGGCGCCAGGCCGGGGGCTTCGTCGGGCTAGGCCGCTGGAATTGGCGCAGAAGGATGGAAACGGCGGTTGGGCGGTGGCGGCATCGCTGGTCTGCGGCGCCGAGCGGTATGATGTCGGCACCGGGTTCGAGCCGGGCGACGGCGAACGCAGACAGGTGCGGATTGATGGCCAATCGGCCAGGGGGGCGACGGCGCTTTCCGGATTTTCCGCTGCCGTGTGGCTGACGCCCGCCATGGACCGCTTGTTGGCCGAAGGGCCGGGGGCTAGGCGCAAATTGTTGGATCGCGTGGCCTTCGGTTTCGATCCCGGCCATGCCGGGCGGGTAACCGCCTATGAAAAGGCGATGAGCGAGCGAGCGCGCTTGCTGACCGGACAGGGCATGAGGGCCGACGCGGCCTGGCTGTCGGGACTGGAGGAGATCATGGCCGCCAAGGGCGTTGCGGTGGCGGCGGCAAGGCGCGAGGCTGTAAAGCGGTTGCAAGAGGCGATGGCGCAAGGCCCCGACAGTTTCCCTCGTCCCCAACTGGGGCTGGCGGGATCGGTCGAGGAGGATTTGCAGACCAGCCCAGCCGTGGAAGTGGAAGACAAGTTGCGCGACGGCCTGCAAAGAGCGCGTCAGCGCGACCGGGAATATGGCGGCGCTTCGCTGGGGCCGCACCGCAGCGATCTTGTGGTGCGCCATGCGGCCAAGGATATGTCGGCAGCACTTTGCTCGACCGGCGAGCAAAAGGCGCTGCTGGTGTCGCTGGTCCTGGGTTGGGCCAGGGCGCTGGCGGACAGCCGGGGGTTCGTTCCCCTGGTGTTGTTGGATGAAGTTGCGGCGCATCTGGATGAACTTAGGCGCGCCCAGTTGTTCGAAGCGTTGGATGACCTTGGCGCCCAGACATGGGCCACGGGAACCGACGCGCATCTTTTTTCCGCCTGGGGTGGGCGCGCGCAATTGTTTCGCGTCGAAGCCGGGCGGGCGATCCTTATGAACTGACGGGTGATACGCATGTCGAGCGAGCCTTCCAATCCTTCGCAAGCCAACGCTTCCGATTACGATGCCGATTCCATTAAGGTGCTGCATGGGTTGGACGCCGTGCGCAAGCGCCCCGGCATGTATATCGGCGACACCGACGACGGCACCGGCTTGCATCACATGATTTACGAAATCGTCGACAACGCCATCGACGAGGCGTTGGCGGGCTACGCCGATCATGTGACGGTGACGCTGAACGGCGACGGTTCGGTCACCGTCACCGACAACGGGCGCGGCATTCCTTGCGGCTGGAACGAGACCGAGGGCAAATACGCCATCGAAATCGTCTTTACCGAATTGCATGGCGGCGGCAAGTTCGACCAGAATTCCTACAAGGTCTCGGGCGGCTTGCATGGCGTGGGCGCCTCGGTGGTCAATGCGCTTTCGGAACGGTTGGAATGCACGGTCGAGCGCGAGGGCAAGACCTATTACATCGCCTGGAAGCACGGCCTGATCGACAAGCCTTTGACGGTGATCGGCGAAGCCGCCACCGGTCGCGGCACATCCGTCACCTTCAAGCCTTCTGCCGAAACCTTCACCATGGTCGAATTCGACTTCCCCACCCTGGAACATCGGTTGCGCGAGCTGGCTTTCCTGAATTCCGGCGTACGCCTGATCCTGACCGATGCCCGCCACGGCGAGGAAAAGAAAGTCGAGCTGTATTACGAGGGCGGCATCGAAGCCTTTGTGCATTACCTCGACCGCTCGAAGACGGCGGTGATCCAGACGCCCATCGCCATCAAGGGCGAGAAGGACGGCATCACCGTCGAACTGTCGATGGAGTGGAACGACAGCTATCACGAGACCATGCTGTGCTTCACCAACAACATCCCGCAGCGCGATGGCGGCACGCATTTGGCCGGTTTCAGGGCGGCGCTGACCCGCACCGTCAACGCCTATGCGGTCGATACCGGCATTGCCAAAAAAGAAAAAGTGGCGCTGTCGGGCGACGACATGCGCGAAGGCCTGACCTGCGTTTTGTCGGTCAAGGTGCCCGATCCGAAATTCTCCTCGCAGACCAAGGACAAGCTGGTCTCGTCGGAAGTGCGCCCGGTGGTGGAAGGCATTGCGGGCGACAAGCTGGCTCAGTGGTTCGAGGAACATCCCGGCGAGGCCAAGAAGATCGTGGGCAAGGTGGTGGAAGCCGCAGCGGCCCGCGAAGCGGCCAGGAAGGCCCGCGAACTCACGCGCCGCAAGGGGGCCTTGGACATCGCCACCCTGCCCGGCAAGCTGGCCGATTGCCAGGAGCGCGACCCCGCACTTTCCGAACTGTTCATCGTCGAGGGCGATTCAGCCGGCGGTTCGGCCAAGCAGGGGCGCAACCGCAGCAATCAGGCCATTCTGCCCTTGAAAGGCAAGATATTGAATGTCGAGCGGGCGCGCTTCGACAAGATGCTTTCCAGCGCTGAAATCGGTACGCTGATCGCCGCCCTGGGTACCGGCATTGGCCGGGACGATTTCAACATCGACAAGGCCCGCTACCACAAGATCATCATCATGACCGACGCCGATGTTGACGGCAGCCATATCCGCACCTTGTTGCTGACCTTCTTCTATCGCCAGATGCCCGACGTGATCGAGCGCGGCTATCTGTACATCGCCCAGCCGCCTTTGTACCGCGCCAAGCGCGGCAATTCAGAAGTGTATCTGAAGGATGAAAAGGCGCTGGAAAACTATCTGATCGACGCCGGCCTGGATACTGCCGTGCTGAAGCTGCATTCGGGCGCTCAGTTGGCGGGGGCCGATCTGCGCACCCTGGTCGAGCAGGCAAGGTCGGTGAAGTCGTTGCTGCTGCCCCTGGCCAGACGCGTGCCGATGAAGCTGGCCGAACAGGCGGCGATTGCGGGCGCCTTCAATCTGAAGGTGCTGAGCGACGATGTTTTGGCGCAAGAGGCGGCAAGCTATGTCGCCAGGCGCATGGATGCGTTGGAACCCGAATTCGAGCGCGGCTGGGTGGGGGCCAAGCGCCCCGACGGTGGTCTGACCTTCACGCGCACTCTGCGCGGCGTTTCCGAAACGCACAGTCTGGACGGCGTGATGCTGCATTCGGGCGAGGCGCGCAGGCTGGACGAAATCGCCGCCTCGCTGCAAGACAGTTACGCCCACAGCGGCAAGCTGACCACCAAGGATAAGGAATCGCTGGTGACCGGCCCCGTCGGTCTGGCGGGCGCCATCATGGATGCCGGGCGCAAGGGTGTCGGCATGCAGCGCTATAAGGGCTTGGGCGAAATGAATCCCGAGCAGTTGTGGGCGACCACGCTGGACCCCGAGGCGCGCACGCTGTTGCAGGTGAAGGTGAATATGGCCGACGAGGCCAACGATATCTTCTCGACCCTGATGGGCGATTTGGTCGAACCGCGTCGCGACTTCATCCAAACCAACGCGCTGAAAGTGGCGAATTTGGATGTGTGATGGGAAAAGACGTAGGAGAAAGGTATGGTGTCAGAAGCCGTAACTGCTGCGGAGAAAGCGGAATATAACGATTTCTGCGTTAAGCTTGTGTCCCCCTTTGTTTCGCTTCCACAGGACGTAATTTGGCACTATACGAACGGGGCCTCACTAATAAGTATCCTAAAATCTGGGGCGCTCTACTCAACTCAGATTTCGTGTCTTAATGATAGTAGCGAATTCAAATTCGTACGAGACATGTTTCGCGATGCAATCAGAAACACAAGCGCAGAAACGGATGACACCAAGTATCTCGTCGAAGTAATTTGCAATGGACTGCAGAAAAACACAGAGCATTTTGATCCATGGTTCGTAACATGCTTTTCGACCGAAAAGGATGACCTAAGTCAGTGGCGTGCATACGGGAATGGAGAAAATGGTTATGCTATTGGCTTTCATGCACGATGGTTGATGGAATGTGGAAGGTCACATGGAAGTACGTTAACACAAGTATGCTATGATCTAGATAAAGCGAAAGCATTTGTTGCTGAATTGGCTGCTGCAACGATCAATTTTTTTATTCGGGGGTTGCAAGTTCGTACTGGGATGGGACGTGAAGCCTGGGCAAAAGCATTCCTTAGTGAATGGGGGTGGCAGATAAACCACTTTCAATCACTTTTTAAGGACTCTGCTTTTTGTGGGGAAAAAGAATGGCGCTTGGTTCATCAGCTTAGAGACTTTGAGACTAAGAAAATGGAGTACGTGCAGAAGGCGTCCATGCTTTCGCGTCATCTTCCGCTAAGATTTCCTCCTCCGGCTGATCCAGAGTCAAAACTCCTTCCTGTTGCGGAGATTATGGTAGGGCCCGGTCGTCACAAGGAAGTTTCTCGAATTTCAGTTGGCGACTTATTGAGGACTTGTGGTTATAAAGATGTGGAACTCAGTGTTTCTTCAATTCCGTACCAAACCACATGATGAAATATGAGATAATTTACGAAATCGTGGGCTATCACTAAGGACTTTGGCCATGATGAAAAACAAAATGCGGCCCATTCATCCCGGCGAGATTCTTCGTGAGGAATACACCAAGCCCCTGGGCCTGTCGGCCAATGCGTTGGCGCAGGATTTGGGCATCACGGCGGCCAGGGTCAACGACATCCTGCGAGAGCGGCGCGGCATTACCGCCGATACGGCGCTCAGGCTTGCCCGCTATTTCGACACTGACGCGCTTAGTTGGCTCAATCTGCAAACCGCCTTCGAACTGCGCACCGCCGAGATCACTTCCGGCAAGTCCATCGTCAAGGCTGTTAAGAAGCGGGCGGCCTGAATCCCGCCCAAATTCTCAATAATGATATCGGCACTGCACGATAACGGCTTGCTTCTCGGCGCCCGTTCCTTCGACGCGATAAATCAAACGGTGCTCGCCGGTAATGCGCCTGCTCCACCAACCGCTTAGAACGCCCTTCAACGGTTCCGGTTTGCCCAGTCCTTTGAAAGGCGAGCGGGAAATGTCTTTCAGCAGATCGTTGATTTTGCCCAGCGTGTTCTTGTCGTTGGCTTGCCAGAAGAGGTAATCGTTCCACGCCTCCTCGGTCCACAGCAGGTTCATTCAGTTGCCCGCTTGCGAATCCTGGCCTTGCCAGCGTCGGCCTTCTTGATCGAGGCCATCAGCCTGGCCGCGTTGGCCGGGCTTTGCAACAGATGCAGGGTTTCCATGATGCCGTCGAACTCGTCCTTGTCGAGCAGCACGGCAGAGGGCGCGTTCTGGCGCGTCACCAGCAAGGGGGTGCGCGATTGATGCACTTCGTCCAGGCGTTCGCGCAGATGTTCGCGCAGATCGGTAAAGGTGCAGCTGTTCATCGGGGGCCTCCGGACATGTACATAAATATGTACATGTCCGGGCCTGGGGTCAAGGGGGGCTAATAAACCAAGCTGCTATTCGCGTTGACGGCTTCCTCGACGAAGGTGGCAGCACCCACCACCACGGCGCCCTCGTGGAAATCCTTGGCGGGGTCGATGCCATAGGTCTTCACGCAGGGGCCGCAGACCAGCATCTTGCCGCCGCCTTCGATATAGGCCGCCACCAGATCGGCGAAGGCCGGGAAATTGGGAGCGGATACTTTGGCAAGGTTGCCTTTGTCGGCCAGCTTGACGCCCTCGGCCTGGAAGCCCATCACCACCTCGACGTCGGAAGCCTGGGCGGCGGTGGCCATGACGAAGGGGATGATGGCGCGTTCGCCATCCTCGGGACCGTGGGTGCACAGAATGAACAGTTTCTTGGCCATGAATGGTGCTCCTGGGCTGAAGGTTGGTCCATCAGCCTATAGGGGTAAGCCGGTTCCTTTCGCTATGCAGCTATCGGATACCACCTATGCCTTCGGCAGCAGCACATGAAAAGTGGCGCCGAAACCGGCCTGGCTTTCCACCCAGACCCGCCCGTTCAGATGTTCGACGATGCCGCGCGAGATGGCCAGCCCCAGCCCGGTGCCCGAAGGTTTGCCGGTCTGCTTGTCGCTGACTTGGCGGAATTTGTCGAAGATGGCTTCGTGATGGGCCTCGGGCACGCCCGGGCCGTTGTCGGACACCGTGAACAAGATGCCGTCCTCGCGGCCAGACAGTTCGGCGCGGATGCGCCCGCTGCCCTGGGGGGCGAACTTGACGGCATTGGACAGAAGATTGATCAGCACCTGGATCAAACGGTCGCGATCCGCCATCACCTGCAATTGGCTGGCCGACAATTGTTCCTCGACGGCGATGCCCTTGTCCTGGGCCAAGCGGCGGGTGGCCGCCAGGGCGGCGTCCAGGGCTTCGTTGGCGTCGATGGGGCGGATGTCCCAGCCCAACGATCCGGCCTCGACCTTGGCCAGGTCCAGCACTTGATTGATCAGGCGGGTCAGCCGCTCGCTTTCCTCGACCACGATGCGCAGGAATTCCTGTCGCTGCGAGGGATCGAGATCGGGATTGTCGCGCAATATTTCCGAAAACGAGCGGATCGAGGTGAGCGGTGTTCGCAATTCATGGGTGACGGTGGAAACGAAATCGTCCTTCAGCCGGTCCAGCTCCTTCAGCCGTTCGTTGGCGGCCTTCAACTCGGTGCTGGCGGCCTCCAGTTTCTGGCTGTAGGCGATCACCTGCGAGGCTTCGTCCAAAATCTCCATCACCTCGGTCAGGCCCATCACCTCGCCTTTGGCGACGTTGGCCACCATCACGCGGGCCGAAGCGGCACCGATGGCGCCCGCCAGCAGCCGCTCGGCGAAGGCCACGAATTCCGCGTCCACCACCTCCATCTCGGCTAAATCCAAGCCGCGCGCCTGGGCATGGGCCAAAAAGGCGCGTTCGGCGTTCTCGGTGCCCACGAAGCGGGCTGTCAGCGCCAGCAGGTCGGCCATCTGGGCTGTGCCTCGCCAGAAACGTCCGCCGCCGGTTTCTCCGGCAGGCTTCAGGGCATCGACGAACAAGGTGGCCTGAATGCGTTCCAGCGTGCCCTGGCTGGACAGCATGGATACCCAGATATAAAGGCCCAGATTCGCCATCATGCTCCAAATCAGCGCATGGGTGATCGGCTCGAATCCGGACAGGCCGAACAGGGCATAGGGCTTCAGCAACTCGAAGCCGAAGGGACCGGTTTCGATGAAGGCCCCGGAAATCCAGCCCGAGCGGGCAAAGGAAGGCAGCAGCAGCGTATAGAACCAAATGGCCGCGCCCGCCGAAAGACCGGCCAGGGCGCCGGTTCGCGTCGCCCCTTTCCACAGAATGCCGCCCAGCAAGGCGGGCGCGAATTGAGCGGCGGCGGCGAAGCTGACTAAACCGATGGTGACCAGGGCGTAGGACTGGCCGATGAAATGCGCATAGAGATAGCCCAGCGCCACCACGCCCACGATGGCCCAGCGCCGGATGCTGAGCAGCAGGCCCGACAGGTCCGCCCGGTCCTTCAAATGCGACGGCGACAGGCGCAACAGGGCGGGCATCACCAAGTCGTTGCAAACCATGGTGGCCAGCGCCACCGTTTCCACGATGATCATGCCGGTGGCCGCCGACAGTCCGCCGATGAAGGCAAACAGGGCCAAGGCGCTTTGGCCGGATACCATGGGCAGGCCCAGCACGAACAGGTCGGGATTGGCGCCGACGCCGAAACTGAGGCGGCCCGCCAGGGCGATGGGCAGCACGAACAGATTGATCAGCAGCAGGTACAAGGGAAACATCCAGGCCGCTTGGCGGATATGGTCTTCTTGCACATTCTCGACCACGGCCACCTGGAACTGGCGGGGCAGGGTGATGATCACCAGCCCCGACAGAAAGGTCAGCGCCACGAAATCGCCCATCGCATGCGCATCCGGCAGCGTGAACAGGCGATGAAGCTGCGGGTCTTGGGCGGCCTGCTGGAATAGTTGCGCCGGGCTTTCGAACATGGAAAAGCAGACGAACAATCCCACCGCGATGAAAGCCACCAGCTTAACCAGGCTTTCGAAGGCGACGGCGGCCACCATGCCTTCATGGCGCTCCGAGGCGTCGATATGGCGCGTGCCGAACAAGATGGCGAAGGCGGCCAGCAGCAAGGCCACGTAAAAGGCGGTGTCTTCCAGCACCGGCGGCACGGCTTTGTGCTCGGTTTCCGACAGCACCAAGGCCTGGAAGCTGGCCGAGACGGCTTTTAGCTGCAAGGAAATATAGGGCATGATTCCGATCACGGCGATCACGGTGACCAGCCCGCCCAGCAGCGTGCTTTTGCCATAGCGGGCCGACAGGAAATCGGCGATCGAGGTCACGCGCTGGGCCTTGGAAACGCGAGCCATCTTGCGCAGCAGAATCCACCACAGGGCGGCCATCAAGGTGGGTCCCAGATAGATGGGCAGGAAGCCGACGCCGCCGGTGGCGGCGCGCCCCACGCTGCCGTAAAAGGTCCAGGACGTGCAATAGACGGCAATCGACAGCGCATAGACGCCGGGCCATGAAATCAGGCTTTTGCCCTGGTCGGCCCTTTTGTCGCCCCACCAAGCCAGCGCGAACAATAAGAAGAGATAGGCGAGTGCGACGGGGATGACCAGCCAGGGGTTCAGCATGGCGGCTACTCCTGCCCGCCATCTTGGCCGCGCGACAACGCGCGGGCGATCAGGATGATCAGAGCGCCCCAGGCCAGGAAAAGATACAGATACAAAAGCGGGATGCCGAAAACCGTTTCATCGCGGTTGAAGATGGACAGCCATGGCGGCAGGAACAGACCCAGGCCCAAAAGAAAAATTCCCGCCAGCCTCGTTTCGCGCCCTCCCTGGCTGGCTAGCCGTACATGTGAGGAGGCGCGGCGGTGGGGCATGTCGGTTGTTCCTAAAAACTTTCCTGATTGGCGCGCATCTGGGCCGCCATGTTGGTCAGGCGCATGACCTGACCCAGCGTGGTGATCCCTTGCGTTTCAAGAATTTCGATCAGCCTGACCAGCACCACCGCCGTGGCCAGCGCATCGCCCAGCGCCGTGTGCCGGTCGGGAATGTCGATATTGAAGCGCAGGGCGACGCCATCCAGCGAATGATCTTCCAGATGCTGGTCGGCCAAGCGCGACAAGAGCAACGTATCGACCACCGGATTGGTAAAGCGCACTCCGGTCGTCTTTTCCTTCAGATGCAGGAATTTCAGATCGAAGGCGGCGTTGTGGGCGGCCAACACGGCATCGCCCGCGAAGTCCTTGAACTGGGGAAGCACGATGGCAATGGGCGGCTTGTCCTTCACCATCTCGTCGGTGATGTGGTGGAACTTGATGCTTTCTGGCGGGATTCTCCGCCCCGGATGGACAAGGCGTTCGAAGGTTTCGCCGGTCAGCAGGCGACCATTCACCACGCGCACGGCGCCCATCGAAATGATTTCGTCGCCCTGCGAAGGCTTGAGGCCGGTGGTTTCCGTGTCGAAGACCACGAAGGTCAGGGATTTCAGGCTGCGCCCGGCCAAATCGCCGACATCGGCATGTTGAGCCAGCAGACTGAAATCGTAGAATTCCGGCCTGGGCGGCGGACGGTCGGCCTCTTGCTTCAGGACCGGAGCCGACAAGGGGGTCAGCAGGGGCAGGCGCAAAAGCGCATGGCCGCTTCCTGCGGGCTGGCTCCAGATTTCGGCGCCGTGGCGCTCCAGGGCGTCATAGACCGTTTCCGATCCTTCGGCGCCTTCCAACGGTTCAAACAGCCATTGCTTGATGTCCTGATCCGACAGTGTGTCGCCTTTCCAGATCAGGTCTAGATAGACACGCCGGTCGCCCAGTTTGGTCTCGGCGTCGATTTCGTTGACGCCGAATTGCCTAGCCAGCCTTCTTGCCAATTGCGACAGCAGCAACAGCAGCAGATGGTGGTCGGCCTGCAGCCACAGCGGCATGCCGATCAAGGTGACGCGCGGGCCGCCGCTTGGCGACAAACGTCGATCCAGGCATGAAATCAGGTCCGAGCCGTGCAACTCGCCCATCGGCCAACGGCCCAGAGCATGGCCGCGATAGGCCTTGGCCAGTTCGTCCAGCCGGTCGCTCAGACGCCTGGATTCGTCCAGGATCACGCGGTCGAAGGATTGGCGGACATCCGGCCCCATGTCGGGATAGCCGTTCAATGTTTCGGAGGCGGCGCGCAGATTGGCGACCGGCTGGCGCAAATCGCGGGTCAGCGCCTTGCGCACCATGCTGGCTCGTTCCAGATCGTCGATGCGCCCGCTCATGTCGGTGAAGGTCAGGACATAGGCCGTGGTCTTGCCCGCCGGGTCGAGAATAAGGCCCATGCGGCCTTCCAGCAGGCGTTTGGCGTCGGCGGTGGCGCACAGGAAGGGAAGCGTATCCTCGGCCCCTGGCAGACCCGAACGGCGCTTGTGTTCCAGAAGCTCCAGCGTATGCAGAATGGCGGCCCTGGAGACCAGGGCGAAAAGCGGGCGACCCAGCCCCACCGCTTCCGGCGTTCCGAACAGGCGCGTGGCGGTCTGGTTGTAAAGCAATAATTGGTGGTTGAGATTGCAGACCAGCACGCCTTCAGCCAGATCGACCAGGATCACTTCCAGCCAGCGCTTTTGCTCTTCCGATTGGCGGGTGGCTTTTTCAAGTTCGGCGTTGAAGGCGTTCTGACTGGTCGTGATGGATTCGGCCAGCTTGATCTGCGAGGGAACCAACTCGCCCAGCCAGTGCCGATCAGGAAAAATGGGCGCGCGGGCGTTCCCCCTGGTCTGGGCCAGATAAGCCGCCTCGCGGGCCATCAGCGCGGCGGGGGTCAGAATCAGCCGATCAACCAGCAGCCAAGCCAGCAAAAGGGCCACGGCCAGAACGCCCGACGCCGCCAGCAGGAGCTTGCCCGCGGGCAGAACGGCGAGAATCCCCATCCCTATAACCGCCAGCAGCGCGAAAGAGATGGCTGCACGGTTGCGATGAGTCACGGGCGGACCTTTCAGTCGAGATATTGACGAACCCTATCGACCACTTCACGGGTCGAAAAGGGCTTGGTGATGTAATCGTCGGCGCCCATGGCCAGGCCCTTTTCGCGTTCGACATCGCGGCCCTTGGCGGTCAGCATGATGATGCGCACATCCTTCCACAAAGGGTTGGCGCGCACGGTCTGGCAAACGTCATAGCCGTCGCGTTTGGGCATCATGACGTCAAGCAAGATCAGGTCGGGGGGCTGCTTGGCCACTTCATCCAGCGCTTGTTCGCCATCCCTGGCCACGCGCACGTCGAACCCCGCTTGGCGCATCAGAAACTCAAGCGACAAGACGATATTCGACTCGTCATCGACCACCAGTACCGAGCGGCCCATCCGCTTTCCTCCACCACTTGTTTTCAGCGTTTTTCGCCTCTTTGACTGAAGAGTATCAGAGGGATACGAAGCGCGCTACACTGGATGCCATGAAAAAGACGGGAATCGGACTTCTCCTGATCGGCCACGGCGCAAGCCGGGGAGGCGGCGGTCCCTTGCGCCGACTGGCCCTGCGCCTGTCGGACATGGGGCGCTTCGACGAGGTGGCGGCCTGCTTCTGGAAAGAGCGCCCCTTCGTCGCCGAAGGCTTAGGGTTGGTCGCGTCGCCCATCGTGCTGGCTGTGCCGGTTTTCGCCACTGAAGGGCGGATCGCCAAAGAGATGATCCCCCGCGAAATGGGCTTGTCTGGACGCTTGACCCATCTGCCCGACGGCAGGCTTGTCCATTATCTACACCCGGTTGGCGTTCATCCGGGGCTGGCGGCATTGGCTGACGCAAGAGCGGGCAGGGCGGCTTCAACCGCCGGGTTCGACCCCGGCAAGACAGCCTTGCTGCTGATTGCGCATGGCAACAAGCAGGGCGGCGGTGCTCGCGAAAGTGCTGAGCAAATCGCCCAAAGGCTTCGCGTGGCCGCGAATTGGTCTTGCGTTACGGCGCTGTTCTTGGAGGAGAAACCCCGGGCGGCGGATTGGCAGGACCTGATCGGCGAGGAGACGGTCGTGGTTCTGCCCTTGTTGCTGGCCGAAGGTCAACATGCGGCGCATGATGTCGCTCCGCTGTTCGGGCTTGGGCAACTGGGCGGCGACGATCTTGTGCAGACCCGTTTTGGCGGGCGGCGGATCGCGATTTTGCAGGGGCTGGCCGACGATCAGGCCATGGCTTGGCTTATTCTTCGGATGGCTGAGGAGGCACTGCTTGAGCCCAACCCGCCATCAGCCCCGCCAGCTTGACGGCGGTTGCGGGATCAAGGTCCAGGGTGGTGAAGCGCTTTCCTTCCTTGATCGAAATGCGCAGCATCTCGAACCCGGAATCATAGGTCAGGCGGATCAGACGCACTTCGCGGCCCCAGGGCGCTGGGAAACGGGCCATTTCTTCCTGGCGCAATTCGTTCAATTGATTGCCGGGCGGCGTCATGTCTTCGGTCATGGTCATTGGCTTTCATGAATACGGTCGTAATAACGGGCGCGCCACAGCAGGCGCGGGGCGGATGCATCGTCCTTGAAAGCCTGGCGCGTGTGAAGCACGTTGTTTGACAACAATCCTTGGCCCGCTTCCAGGCGGTGTTCAAACAGACCAAAGGGCGGGTTCAGCAAAATTTCCTCCAAGGCCTTTTTGGCAGCCTGCACGCTTGGCGCCGGATTCCATTCGATCGAGCGGGTCCTGGCGGTGTAACGCATATGCAGCTTGCCATCCGGCCAGACCGAGAAGACCGGCCCGGCGCGCATTTGCCGATTGGTCATCTCGGCGTCTTCATTGGGCGGAATGGCGAAAGCGTCGGGGCGCATCAAGGCTTCGATGAAGGCGGGATCGCGGTCCCGAAGGGCGATATAGGCCAACTCATGGTCCAAGAGCGCATTGGCCCCGCCTTCCTTGGCAGGCTGCTGACACCATAAGACCAAGCCGCGCACTTGGTTTTCCATGCTGTTGTAATATCCGTCGGTGTGCCAAGCGATCGGCTTGTCGGTATAGGGAATATATCGTTGACGCGTTCCTTGCGGAGCCACCGATAGCGGGCTGATGCCGTCATCGTCGGCCAATTGGTTCGCATCCAGGCGGGTCAAACCGAAGCAGGCGCAGAACTGGCGCATGGTTTCCTTGGAGCAGCTTGCCGAAGATGCGGCGAAAACCGCCATATTGGCTCTACTCACAAGGCTTAGCAGGGCTTGTCGCTCGGCTAGCGTGGGGTTTCTGGGGTCGGATATTTCGACCACCAAGGCGCCAACCCGGTCGGGCAGGGCTTGCAATTTAGCGTCGCGCCAAGCCTGATAAGCCGTCTTTTCCGCCAGATCAAAGGGTGATTTCATTATATAAGCCTCCTGCCTTGCATCATGCTGCGCAGAAAATGCCGGTTAGACAAGGGGTTGTCTTTGAGAACGCTTCTTAAAATTAGTTACTAAAGAATCTTTGCCTTTGTAAGAAAATGTGCTGGATTCCTCTTTCAACGATATATTATGATGTTTTCATGTAAGCCCCACGCTGAGAGATCCGGAAGGCTTTTGGCGAGAGAAGAGGGTTTGCGCATATTCGCAAGGACTGATAAAAGCCTGTGAGTTAGCGCAATGTGGAGGAGCACCGGCGAGGGCGGGGACGCTGTATTTCCCTGCATCCGCTCGGAACGATGCCTATCAAGGCTCTCAAGGTGGCCGCCTTGGGAAGCGTGTCATGTCGATGGTGGAGGAAAAGATGGCCAAACAGATGCCCAAGACGCCCCTTCTTGACCAATTGGAAAGCGGCCCCTGGCCCAGCTTCGTAACCGGTCTGAAAAGACTGGCGAAGTCGGACACCCGCTATGCCGACATGATGAAGGATTTGCTGGGTCAGCTCGAACATTCCTACGAAACCCGCAAGGGCTATTGGAAGGGCGGCACGGTCGGCGTGTTCGGTTATGGCGCGGGCGTCATTCCCCGCTTCTCCGAAGTCGCCGAGAAGTATCCTGAATCCAAGGAATTCCACACCATCCGCATCATGCCGCCCGCCGGCATGCATTACACCACCGACCTGTTGCGCAAGCTGTGCGACGTTTGGGAGCGCCATGGCTCGGGCCTGATCGCCTTCCACGGCCAGTCGGGCGACATCATGTTCCAGGGTTCGACCACCGACAACATTCAGCCCGCCTTCGACGAGTTGAACCAAATGGGCTTCGATCTGGGCGGCGCCGGCGCCGGCGTGCGCACCTCGGTCTCTTGCGTGGGCGCCGCTCGTTGCGAGCAAAGCTGTTTCGACGAGGCCAAGGCGCTTCGCATGACCATCAATTCGATGGTCGATGACATGCATCGCCCCTCGCTGCCCTACAAGTTCAAGGTCAAGTTCGCTGGCTGCGCCAACGACTGCGCCAATGCCATTCACCGCGCCGACATGGCCGTGATCGGCACTTGGAAGGATGACATTCAAGTCGACCAGAAGGCCTTCCAGCAGATCGTGAAGGAGCGCGGCCGCAAGGAGATCATCGATCAGGTGGTCCGCATGTGCCCGACGCAGGCGCTGTCGCTGAACGACGACGACACCTTGGACGTTGACAACAAAAGCTGTGTCCGCTGCATGCATTGCATCAATGTCTGCACCAAGGCGCTGAAGCCCGGCAAGGAACGGGGTGCTGCCATTCTGGTGGGCGGCAAGCGCACCTTGAAGGTCGGCGATCTGATGGGCACGGTGATCGTTCCCTTCATGCCGTTGAACACCGAGGAAGATTTCGAGGGCTTTGTCGAGCTGGCTCGCAACGCGCTGGAATTCTTCGCCGAAAACGCGCTTGAGCACGAGCGCACCGGCGAAATGATCGAGCGCATCGGCCTGTCCAACTATTTGGAAGGTTTGGGCCTTGAGCTTGATCTGAACATGATCGCCCAACCTCGCTCCAACTCCTACGTCCGCATGGACGGTTGGGACGAGGAAGTGAAGAAGTGGAACGCCCGACACAAGTCGGCCGCCGAGTAAGTTAGACAACGAGATAGATAGAGAGACCGGAGGAATCCATGGCTGAGCCCCGTCGTCCAATTGAAAGCGGCGTTCCCGACCCGATGCCGTTCATGCATCCCTTGATGCGCAAAAACTATGGCCACTGGTCGTGGCACGATCGTCCGCGTCCGGGCGTCCTGCATCACGTTGCCGAATCGGGCGACGAGATTTGGACCGTCAAGGCTGGCACCCAGCGCCAGATGGACGTGTTTACCGTGCGCACCCTGTGCGACATCGCCGACAAGTTCGCCGAAGGCCACGTCCGCTTCACCGTGCGCTCGAACATCGAGTTCATGGTTTCCAAGAAGGACATGGTCGATCCCCTGATCAAGGCGCTGAACGACGCGGGCTTCCCGGTCGGCGGCACCGGCAATTCGGTGTCGATGATTTCGCACACCCAGGGCTGGCTGCACTGCGACATTCCGGGCACCGACGCCTCGGGCGTCGTCAAGTCGCTGATGGACGAACTGTACGAAGAGTTCACCAACGAGCGCATGCCCAACCGAGTGAAGATCACGACCTCTTGCTGCCAGATCAACTGTGGCGGCCAGGGCGACATCGCCATCAACATCCAGCACACCAAGCCGCCCAAGATCAATCACGATCTGGTCAGCTTGCAGTGCGAACGCCCCGCCGTGGTGGCGCGTTGCCCGGTGGCGGCCATTCGCCCCGCCATGGTTAACGGCAAGCCGTCGCTGGAAGTTGATGAGAAGAAGTGCGTCTGCTGCGGCGCCTGCTTCCCGCCTTGCCCGCCCATGCAGATCAACGATCCCGAACATTCGAAGATCGCCGTTTGGGTTGGCGGCAAACATTCTTCGACCCGTTCGCGTCCCACCTTCCACAAGCTGGTGGCGGCTGGACTGCCCAACAACGCGCCGCGTTGGCCGGAAGTTGCCGAGACGGTGAAGAACATCCTGCGCGCCTATCAGAAGGACGCCCGGGCGTGGGAGCGCGTCGGAGAGTGGATCGACCGCATCGGCTGGCCGCGCTTCTTCGAACTGACCGGCCTGCCCTTCACCAAGTACCATCTGGAAACCTGGCGTGGCGGGCGTGCAAGCCTGAACGCTTCGGCCCATTTGCACTTCTAGTCGGGGGCGGGAATGAAGTTCGCCATTCTGGTCAACGAAGGTCCGTTCAACCATCAGGCATCGGACTCGGCCTATCAGTTCGTCAAAGCGGCGCTCGCCAAGGGGCACCAGATTTTCCGGGTGTTCTTCTATTACGACGGCGTCTACAACGCGAGCAAGCTGTCCGAACCGCCCACCGACGACCGCAATGTCGTCGCCAATTGGGGCAAGCTGGCCGAAGAACATAAGCTGGATCTCGTCGTCTGCGTTGCCGCGGCCCTGCGCCGCGGCATCAAGGACGAGAACCTAGCCCCGGGATTTCGCATCTCGGGCCTGGGCCAGTTGATCGAGGCCGGCATCCAGGCCGACCGTTTGGTCACCTTCGGCGACTAAGGGAGGGCAAGATGGAAGAAGATATGGAAGCCGGCGTCGTCAAGAAGTTCATGTATGTGAACCGCAAGCAGCCTTACGGCACGGTCTATGCGCTTGAAGTGCTGGAAATGGTGCTGATCTCTGCGGCCTTCGATCAGGATGTGCATTTGGTCTTCACCGACGACGGCGTTCTTCAGTTGAAGAAGGGCATGGATACCGCCGCCATCGGCATGAAGAACTTTTCCAAGACCTATCGCGCGCTTGAGGGTTACGACATCGAGAAGCTCTATGTCGATCAGGAATCCTTGGACGAGCGCGGCTTGTCCGAAGACGACCTGTTGGTCGATGTCCAGGTCGTCAGCCGCGCCGAAATGGCCAAGCTGATGGACGACATGGATGTCATCCTGACGGCTTAATGAGAAGGAAAGAGAGCATGAGCCTTCTGCACACTGTATCCAAGTCGCCCTTCGAGCGGACGAATTTGCAAAGCTGCCTGAAGCTGGCCACGCCCGGATCGGCCATTCTTCTGTACGAAGACGCTGTGATCGGCGCCATGCAGGGCACGGCGCTGGCCGACCTTGTCGCCGACGCCGCCAAAAGCTGCAAACTGCATGTGCTGGGACCCGATCTGGCCGCGCGCGGTCTGGACGCTTCCAAGGTGCTTCCCGGCATTGCGGTCGTTGATTACGCAGGTTTCGTCGATCTGGCCGAACAGGCCTCGGCGGTTCAGGCGTGGTGTTGATTTAGAACTAAGAACCAGGACTTAGAGGAGAAAGATAAGATGGCTTACACTGCTGACGGCAAGACGGTCGAAGCTGACGAAGAAGGCTACCTCGTCAACATCAACGAATGGAGCGAGGGACTGGCGGGTGAAATCGCCAAGGCCGAGCAGATCAACATGACGCCCGAGCATTGGGAAGTCGTGAACTTCCTGCGCGAATATTACAACGAATACCAGATCGCTCCGGCCATCCGCGTGCTGACCAAGGCGATCACCAAGAAGCTGGGCGCCGACAAGGCCAGCAACAAGTACCTGTACGAACTGTTCCCGTACGGTCCCGCCAAGCAGGCGTGCAAGATCGCCGGACTGCCGAAGCCCACGGGCTGCGTCTGATCCTGGTTTTGGCGCAATGAAATGCCGGAGGGGGCGGGCGATGAATCCTCCCCCCCGGTCCTGGGATGGAATAGGTAAGGGAAGGCCGGCATGACGGGCTTGAGCGTATTCTATGCTGCTCTGTTGTACGTGTCCGCCGCCGTTTTGGTGGCGGGGCTGGCGTTCAAGATTCGCCAGTACTGGACGACGCCTGCGCCCTTGAAGATCGCGGTGACGCCGGCGCCGACGACGCAGGTCGGCGCCTATGTGCGTGTGGCGCGCGAAGCCGCCTTGTTCGAAAGCCTGTTCTATTCCAATCGTTGGCTGTGGATTTTCGCCATGGCCTTCCATGCGGGTCTGGCCCTGGTTCTGGTCCGTCATCTGCGCTATTTCATCAATCCCGTACCAGATCTGCTGGCCTTGATCCAACCGCTTGGCGTTTATGGTGGCATGGCGATGGTGGGTGGGCTTTTGGTGCTGCTGCTTCGCCGCTTCGTCATCGACCGCGTGCGCTACATCACGCGCCCCTCGGACATTCTGATGCTGTTGCTTCTGATCGGGATCGGCGTTTCGGGATTCGGCATGAAGTTCCTGAATCATACCGACGTGGTGGCGGTCAAGGCCTTCATCATGGGACTTTATGTGTTCGATATCCGCGAACTGCCCGCCGAGCCGCCGCTGCTGGCCCATCTGTTCATGGTTGCGCTTCTGATGATCGTCTTTCCCTTCTCGAAACTGCTGCATGCGCCGGGCGTTTTCTTCAGCCCAACTCGCAATCAGGCCGATGACCCGCGCGAGAAGCGCCATCTGGCGGCCTGGGCCGCCAAGTTGGAGGGTTAGGCCATGGCGAAGGTTCCGTACACAGTTCCGACCCTTGACGTTCTGCCCACGGTTCCCAGCATCAAGCCGGGGGCGATGAGCGAACTGAAGTCCTATGTCGCCGTAGCGGCACACCAGGAGCCTTTGGGTTTCCCGGGCGAATTGGTCGCTAATTGGGAGCAGGCCGCTGTCGCCAAGATGGGTGAGCTGCTGGGCAAGTACAAAAGCCTGCGCGTCTATCTGGACATGTGCGTCAAATGCGGCGCCTGCACCGACAAATGCCACTATTTCCTGGGGTCGGGCGATCCGAAAAACATGCCGGTGGCGCGCCAGGATCTGATGCGCGACATCTATCGCTATTACTTCACGCCCACGGGCAAGGTGATGGGCGCTCTGGTCGGCGCCAAGCCCTGGACCCGCGAGCGTCTGGACGACTGGTACAATTATTTCCACCAATGTTCGCAATGCCGCCGCTGCTCGCTGTTCTGCCCCTATGGCATCGATACGGCTGAAATCTCGATGGCGGCCCGCGAGATCATGGACTCGATCGGTCTTGGTCAGAAATATTGCAACGAGATCATCGGCAAGGTTCACAAGATCGGCAACAATCTGGGCCTGCCGGAACCGGCGCTGGTGAATACGCTGGAAGGTCTTGAGGAAGACGTGCTGGACGCCACCGGCCATGCCGTCAAGTTCCCGCTGGACGTCGAAGGCGCCGACGTTCTCTTCGTGACGCCCTCGGCCGATTTCTTCGCCGAGCCGCATGTTGACGGGTTGATCGGCTACGCCAAGGTCTTCCATCAGATGGGACTTAGCTGGACGATGTCCAGTTACGCCTCGGAAGCCGGCAATTTCGGCATGTTCATCGGCAATTACGAACAGATGCGCAAGATCGCCATGCGCATCCGCGAGGCGGCCATCCAGCTTAAGGTCAAGCGCATCGTGTTCGGCGAATGCGGCCATGCTTGGCGCGTGGCCTATGCCTTCCTGAATTCGCTGGCGGGTCCGTTCGACTTCCTTGATCCGCGCTATCCCGTGCCGCAGCACATCATGGAATTGACACGCGGCGCCATCCTAAGCGGCGCCATCAAGCTCGATTCCTCGGCCAATGCCGACAAGGTGGTTACCGTGCATGATTCGTGCAACATCGCGCGCGCCACCCGCATGGGGCCTGAACCCGGCTCTCAGTTCGAATATCCGCGTTTCGTGCTGCAAGCGGCTTGTCCAAAGTTCGTTGACATGCATCCCGACGCCACCCGTGAGCGCACCTTTTGCTGCGGCGGAGGCGGCGGCCTGTTGACCGACGAGTTGATCGACATCCGCATCAAGGGCGCCAAGCCCCGCGTGGAAGCCTTGCGCGACGTCGTCGAGCAGCATGGCGTGACGCATATGGCGTCGATGTGCGCCATCTGCAAAAGCCAGTTCACCAAGGTCCTGCCCTATTACGGTTACGATATGGGCATGGTCCAAAGCGTACATCAGTTGGTAAGCAACGCCATCCTACTGGGCGGTAATTCTTAAGGTAAGGAAGCGACCATGAACCATGTGAATGTGGAAAAAGAGCAACTCACTTTCCGCCGCTTCAAGGAAGGCGAAGACCGTTGGTCCGATCTGCAAGAGGCCATTTTCCAGGCCGGCTGGTCGCACAAATGTCCGACCTATGTTCATCGCGCGCCGCCTTGCCAGGCCAGCTGCCCTTCGGGCCACGACATTCGCGGCTGGCTCGATATCGTGCGCGGCGTTGACAAGCCCCCGGCGGGCATGTCCATGCAGGAATACGCCTTCCACAAGATGACGATGTCCAATCCCTTCCCCGCCGTGATGGGACGCGTTTGCCCGGCCCCTTGCGAGGACGGCTGCAACCGCAATGAGGTCGAGGACCACGTCGGCATCAATTCAGTTGAGCATTACATCGGCAATTGGGCGCTCGAGAACAAGTTGGCCTTCCCGAAGCCCGAGAAGGAAACCGGCAAGAAGATCGCCGTCATCGGCGGCGGCCCGGCTGGCCTGTCGGCGGCCTATCAGCTGCGCAAAATGGGCCACTCGGTCACCATCTATGACGACCGCGCTGAGTTGGGCGGCATGATGCGCTACGGTATTCCCGGCTATCGCACGCCCCGCGACGTGCTGGACGGCGAGATTAAGCGCATTCTGGATCTGGGCGTGGCCGTCAAGATGAATTGCCGCGTTGGCAAGGACGTGCAACTGGCCGATCTGGAAAAGAACAACGACGCCATCTTCTGGGCCATCGGCACGCATGCCGGGCGCGGCCTGCCGGTGCCGGGCGCCGATGCCCCGAACTGCATCTCGGGCGTGGCCTTCCTGCGCGCCTTCAACGAAGGCCGCCTGAAATTCGTGACCGGCCGCATCATCGTGGTTGGCGGCGGCGACACGTCGATCGACGTCGCTTCGGTGGCGCGCCGCTTGGGCCACATCACCCAGGTTCACGACAAGGACCGCGTCGAACATGTCGTGTTGGGCCAGACTGCGCATGACGTGGCGACGGCTGCGACCCGCGAAGGCGCCAACGTCACCCTGACGTCGCTGTTCCCGGTGGAAAAAATGTTCGCCGCCGAACGCGAAATCGAAGATGCCAAGCGCGAAGGCGTCGAGATCAAGGGCGGCATCATGCCGCTCGAGGTTCTGAAGGACGCCAATGGGCGCGCCCGCGCGCTCAAGATGTGCAAATGCACCATGGACGGCATGACGCCGGTTCCGCAAGGCGGCACCGAGTTCGAGATCGAGTGCGATCTTATCGTCTCGGCCATCGGCCAGAAGGGCGACATGGAAGGCCTGGAAGCCATGGACAATGGCAAGGGCTTCATCAACGCCGACAAGCATTTCAAGGTGCCCGGCAAGGACAAGCATTTCGTGGGCGGCGACATCGTGCGCCCGCACCTGTTGACCACAGCCATCGGCCACGGCTGGATCGCTTCGGAAAGCATCAACACCTTCTTGAAGGGTGAAGAGTTCGGCAAGCGTCCCAAGGTCGATGTCCATCATTTCAACCTGATCGACGTGTTGCGCAATGCGGGCCGCGAGCCTGAGAAATTCGTCACCAAGGAAGGCGAGCGCGGCACCAGCGAGGCCAATTTTGCCATTCACAACTACGAAGACCGCTCGACCAAGGAAGTGGTGCCTTCGGACGAGTTGTTCCTGGGCCATTTCAGCTATACGAACCGCAACAAGCGCTCGGAAGTACACATCTCGGCCGATCAGGTGATCGGCAATTTCGATGAGCGCCTGAAAACGCTGACCGATGCCGAGGTGGTGGCCGAGGCCAAGCGTTGCATGAGCTGCGGCCTGTGCTTCGAATGCGACAACTGCTTGGTCTTCTGTCCGCAGACGGCCGTTCAGCGCACGCCCAAGAACGAACGCGGCTTGGGCCGATACGTCTACACCGAATATTCCAAGTGCATCGGCTGCCATATCTGCATGGATGTTTGCCCGACCGGCTACATCCAGATGGGTCTGGGAGAGTAAGATGCGGCTTCTGGCGGCGTTTCTTCTGGTTCTGACGCTGGGCGTGGCGGCGGCCCCGTCTCTGGCCGGGCCGCCCGAAGTGCCGAAGGCCAAGGGCGAGAAATGCCTAGCCGAGCCAGCCGACATGCGTCGCAATCACATGTCGATGCTGCTGCATCGGCGCGACGCCACCATGCATCAGGGCGTTCGGGCCAGCGCCAACGGACTGAAAGCCTGCCTGGATTGCCACGCGGTCAGCAATGCCGAAGGCCAGCCGGTGGGCATCGACAACGACAAGCATTTCTGCCGCGTCTGCCACGACTATGCCGCCGTGCAGGTCGATTGCTTCGACTGTCACAATTCGCGCCCGGAAGCCAAAAAGGCATCGTCCGAGCCGGTTGCCGACGTCATGCCGCCCGAGGCCACGGAATCGCAGCCGGCGGTGCAGCCTGAGGGGGCGAAATGAGCGAGAATAGTCTGTCTCCAACAAGGCGCGGCCTTTTGAAGGCGGCGGCGGGTTCGGCGGCCCTTTTGGCCCCCGGCGTTTTCCTGTTGGCCGCCCCGGCGCCTAGCAAGGCGCGTCCCGATGACACCGCCACCGATTCATCGGTGCGCTGGGGATTGCTGATCGACACCAATCGCTGCGATCAGGAATGCACGGCCTGCGTCGAAGCCTGCAAGGAAGAAATGGGATTGATCGGCAAGGGCCGTCCGGCCACCGACGCCCAGTATATCCGCAAGGTGGAGCTGGCCGAGCCGAGGACCGGTTTTACCCGTTCGCTGCCCATGATGTGTCAGCATTGCTCCAACCCGCCATGCGCCGATGTGTGCCCAACCGGCGCCTCGTTCAAGCGGGCCGACGGCATCGTGCTGGTTGACCGCCATATCTGCATCGGTTGCCGCTATTGCATGATGGCCTGCCCCTACAAGGCGCGTTCCTTCGCGCATGAAAAGCTGGAAGACCAAGCCGCCAACAATCCGCGCGGCAAGGGCTGCGTCGAGGCCTGCACCCTGTGTGCGCACCGCGTCGATGCGGGCATCGTTCCCGCCTGCGTCGAGGCCTGTCACGCCAAGGGGCGCGGCGCCATGTTGTTCGGCGACCTGCAAAATCCCGAACATGCCATCACCCAGGTGGTGGCCCAGTATCCCACCAGCCAGATCCGGGCCGATCTTAAGACCGACCCCGGCGTGCGCTATCACGGCATTTAGGGGAGCGCGCAAACATGGCTCATATGCCCGATCTCGTCTTCAAGGAGCTGAACGCCAAGGGTACGGCCTTTCGCGCCTTGTTCGTCATATTGGCAGGACTGTTCCTGATCGGCCTGGGGGCCGCCTACTATATGGAACATAGCGGCCATTGGGTGACCGGCATGACCAATCAGGTCGTGTGGGGCATGCCGCATGTCTTCGCCGTCTTCCTGATCGTCGCCGCTTCGGGGGCGCTCAACGTCGCCTCGATCTCGTCGGTCTTTGGAAAGTCGATCTACAAGCCGATAGCCCCGCTGTCGGCGCTGCTGGCCCTGGCCCTTCTGGCGGGCGGCTTGGCGGTGCTGGTTCTCGATCTGGGCCGTCCCGACCGCCTGATCGTGGCCATGTCGCACTTCAATTTCAAATCGATTTTCGCCGCCAATATCATTTTGTACACCGGCTTTTTCGGCATCGTTCTTGTGTATCTGTGGTTCATGATGGATCGCAGGCTGAAGTACAAGAGCAGCGGTCCAGGCACTTTCGCCTTTATCTGGCGTTTGGTGCTGACCACCGGTACCGGATCTATCTTCGGCTTTCTGGTCGCTCGCGAAGCCTATTCGTCGGCGGTCATGGCTCCTTTGTTCATCGCCATGTCCCTGGCTTTCGGCACCGCCATCTTCATCCTGGTTCTGCTGACTGTCTGCGCCATCGACAAGCGCCCCCTGGGCAGAGAACTCACCGAACGTTTGCGCGTTCTGTTGGCCGTGTTCGTCGCCGCCACCGCCTATCTGGCGCTGTTGCAGCATGTCACGGCAGCCTATTGGGCTGGGCGCGTCGAGGTGGTGGCTTTCATCCTTCTGAATGGCGGCGTCTACACGTTCCTGTTCTGGGGCGTGCAGATGGGCCTGGGCACCATTTTCCCCCTGGCTTTGACCTTGGTTCCGCGTTTGCGCTCGCATGCCACTTTGGCCTTTGCCTCGGTTCTGGTGGTGTTGGGCGGCTTGGCGCAGACTTATGTCATCATCATCGGCGGCCAGGCTTGGCCTTTGACGCTGTTTCCCGGCTATGAGGTGGAAAGCAGCTTTTATGATGGCATCGTGCAGGCCTATGCCCCCTCGCTTCCCGAAATTCTGTTGGGAATCGGCGGGTTTGCGCTGGCCCTCTTGATTGTCGCCTTCGGAATGGCCATCCTTCGCTTCCTGCCAGTTACCTTGGCCGATGCGGACATCGATCCGCACGCCAAGAAAAGGCTGATGGAATCGGAGGAAGCGGTCGAAGCCGCTTAAAGAGAATGGCCCAGGAACATCCTTTCGCGCCCTATGTCCGCATTCTGGGCAAGGGGCCGACGCTGTCGCGTCCCCTGACCTTTGAGGAAACCAAAGCCGCCGCCGCCATGATTCTGGCGGGTCAGGTTGAACCCGTGCAATTGGGCGCTTTCCTGTGTCTGTTGCGCGTGAAGACCGAAACGCCCGACGAGGTGGCGGGTTTCGTTGCCGCAGCCCGCCAAGCCGTTGCCGCGGCAAGCACCCCTCCCAAGGCGGATCTCGATTGGTCGAGCTATGCGGGCAAATCGCGCCAGCTTCCATGGTTCTTGCTGTCGGCCCTGCTGCTGGCCAGCCATGGCATTCGCGTCTTCATGCAAGGCCCCGAGGATCATACCGCCGGTCGCCTTTATTCGCGTGCCGCCCTCGAGACCTTGGGCATCAAGGCGGCAACCAGTTTGGCAGAAGCGGGACGGCAGTTGGATAGCCGCTGTTTCTCCTTCATGGCGCTTGAGAATCTAAGCCCTGGCTTGAACGCCATGCTGGGGCTAAAGCCGCTTTTGGGGCTGCGCACGCCCTTGCACACGATTGGGCGCATGCTCAATCCGCTGCGCGCTCCGTCGGCCATGGTCAGCGTGTTTCATCCCGCCTATCGCGGCGTTCACCAGCAGGCGGCCAATATGCTGGGCGATCATCGCCTAGCCGTCTTCAAGGGCGAGGGCGGAGAGGCTGAACGCAGGCCCGAGAAGCCATGTCTGGTTCAGATGTCGGTCGAAGGTGCTATGAGCGAAGAGGAATGGCCCGCCATCCTGGCAGAGAGCGCTCAGCCGCACGAAACCGACATGAATCCGGCCCGTTTGAGCGCCTTGTGGAAGGGTGATCTTGACGACGCCTATGCCCAGGCGACGGTGACCGGCACGGCGGCAATTGCGTTGCGCGTCATGGGGCGCGCTGGCAGTGTGGCGGAAGCTCAGAAACTGGCCGACGATATGTGGGCCAAGCGTTCAAGGAATTGGTTGGGAGCCTGAGATGGCATCCCGCCTTGTCATTTCGGCGGCGCATAAATCATCGGGCAAGACCACGATCACCCTGGGTTTGCTGGCGGCCCTTTCCAAACGGGGCTTGCGCGTGCAGCCCTTCAAGAAGGGACCCGATTACATCGACCCGCTTTGGCATAAGGCGGCTTCGGGTCGCGCTTCTTGGAATCTCGATTTCTATTCGATGTCGCATGGCGAAATGCTGGCGCTGGCCGCCAGACAATCGCAGGATGCCGATTTGGCGCTGGTCGAGGGCAATAAGGGCCTGTTCGACGGCATGGATACTAATGGGACCGACGATACGGCGGCGCTGGCCAAACTGCTGAGGGCGCCGGTGGTGCTGGTGATCGACGCCAGGGGAACCACGCGCGGCATCGCCCCGCTTCTGAAGGGCTATCTGGATTTCGATCCCGGCCTTCAGATCGCGGGCGTGATTTTAAATCAGGTGGCGGGACCGCGCCATGAAGGCAAGCTGCGAGCCGCCATCGCGCGTTATTTGCCAGAATTTCCCGTTCTGGGCGCCATCCCCCGCGAGACCGAGCTTGAGGTGGCCGAGCGGCATCTAGGTTTGGTGCCCGCCAACGAACAGGCAGGTGCTAGCGAATTGATCGCCATGCTGGCATCCAGCATTGAAGCGCATGTCGATCTGGATCGTTTGCTTGAAATAGCTAGGCGGGCCGAAGACTTGCCCATGCCTGCCACGCTGCCCGCAAGGCCCGAGAGCGATTTGCGCATCGCCATCGCCCAGGATTCCGCCTTCGGATTCTACTATCCCGACGATCTGGAAGCCTTCGCGCAGAACGGTGCGCAACTTGTTCCCTTCGATACGATGACCAACTATCACCTGCCGCCCGATATCGATGGATTGTTCATCGGCGGCGGATTTCCCGAAACCCATATGCGTTCGCTTTCGGCCAATCATGTGCTGCGTTCGGAAATCAACGCGGCGCTTCGGTCGGGCCTTCCTTGCCACGCCGAATGCGGTGGCCTGATGTATCTGGCCCAATCGATCCGCTGGGGCGCCAATCAGGCCGACATGGTGGGCTTCATCAAGGCGCGCGTGGTGATGCAGGAACGCCCGGTCGGGCGGGGTTATGTGCGCCTGAAGGATAGCGGAAAGGGTTTATGGCAGCCGATCGGCCCGTCGGGCGCTAGCTTTGCCGCCCACGAATTCCATCATTCGCGCCTGGAGGATATGGCGCCCGGTCAGACCTTCGCTTTCAATGTCGAGCGCGGGGTTGGCATTCAAGACGGGCAGGATGGCTTGGTTGTCGGCAACATGATGGCCAGCTACGCGCATTTGCGTTCGGTCGTCGGCACGCCCTGGGTCTCACGCTTTGTCGACTTTATCCGCAGTCGCCGCAGGTAGGGTGAAGCGGAAAATCGTGCCCTGACCAAAGACGGACTCGACCGTGATCCGTCCGCCTGATTGTTCGACGATCTTCTTGCATATCGCCAAACCGACGCCGGTGCCGCTGTGCTGGGCGACCGTGTGCAGCCTTTGAAAGATGACGAAGATGCGCTCGAAATATTTGGGTTCGATGCCGATTCCGTTGTCGGCGAAAGAAATTTCATACAACCCGCCGCCAACATCCCTTGATGAAATGGATATCTTCAAAGGTCGTTTTTCGTCACGGTATTCCAGGGCGTTGGAAAGAAGGTGCTCGAAAATCAAAATCATGCGCTTTTTGGTTGCCAGCACGCTGGGAAGCGAGCCAAGCTCGATCTCGGCGTCGGCCGCCTTGATCTCGTCGGCAAGATAATTTTGGATGTCATGGATGATTTCTTGAAGCGATACCGGTTCGGGCTTCAAGGCGTGCTGCTCGATCATCGTGTAATCGAGCAAGTCCATCAGCCGCGCCTTCATGTTGGCCGCACCCGCCACCAGATAGCCGATGAATTCGTCGGCATCAGCGTCCAAGCGGTTGCCGTAGCGCAGTTTCAAAAGCTGCGTATAGCTGATGATAGCGCGAAGCGGTTCTTGCAGATCGTGCGCGATGATGCGCGCGAAATTCTTAAGCTCGTCGTTCGAGCGTTCCAGGTTCTCGCGCGCCGCGATCAGTTCGGCTTCACGCAACAACAATCGACGTTCAACCCCATGCTGACGTCGGATTTGCCACAAGAGCAGGCCGGTGCCGCCCAGCGTCAGACCGCTGCCCACTAGACCCGAGGCGATCAAAAGCCTGGCCGCCATGCCGTCTTGCGGGGCGATGGCCGACAGACCCATGTAGACGCCGCTCCAAATCAGGGCCAGCAGGATCAGGCCAAAAGCTAGAAACAGATAGGTAAGATTGAAGCGTTTCTCCTCAGGCATCAGGCAAGACTGGCTTGAGGATTGACCAAGGCCTGCATGACAGTCTTGACGCCTGAAAGACGCACGGTTCCATGTTCGATGCGGGTTTTTCCTTCGCACACCAGGGCCAGGGCCAGGGGGTAGACGACATGTTCCTGTTCCAGCACGCGCGCCGCCAGAAGATCGGGCGTGTCATCGGGCAAGATCGGCACCACGGCCTGCGCGATGATGGGGCCGCTATCCATTTCGGGCACGACGAAATGCACCGTGCAGCCCGCGAAACGAACGCCTTCCTGGATGGCGCGCTCGTGCGTGTGCAGCCCCTTGAACAAGGGCAGAAGCGACGGATGGATATTGAGCAAGCGGCCATTCCAACTTGAGACGAAATAGTCGGTCAGCACGCGCATGAACCCCGCCAAGCAGACGAGTTCCGCGCCGTCGGCCTCTAACTGGGCGTTGATGGCTCGCTCGAAACTTTCGCGGTCTGGGAAGTCCTTGTGCGAGACGACGGCGGTCGGAATGCCAGCCGCCTTTGCCCGCTCAAGACCGAAAACATCCGGCACGTTGGAAATCACGCGCACGATTTCTGCCGGATAGCCGGGCTGGGCGTGGGCGTCGATCAGGGCCTGCAAGTTGCTGCCCCGGCCCGAAATCAGCACGCCCACCCGTTTGCGATCCGCCATGGTCACTTATCCCAGGCAGACAGGTTTTCCACCCGCGCATGAATGTCGTTTCCCGCCACCACCCGTCCGATGCGGACGACCGTTTCGCCATGTTGGGTCAGCAGTTCAGCCAGAACGTCGGCATCGTCCGACCGGCAAATCGCCATCATGCCGATGCCGCAATTGAAGGTGCGCGCCATTTCGCTAGCCGCGATGCCGCCAGCGCTTTTCAGCCAAGCGAAGACAGGGGGGAGCGCCCAGGCGCTGGCGTCGATTTCAGCCGCCAGTCCCTTGGGCAACACGCGGGGCACGTTTTCGTACAGCCCGCCGCCGGTGATATGGGCCAACGCCTTCACATGTCCGGCGCGCACGCCTGCCAAGCAGCTTTTGACGTAAATGCGGGTGGGGGCCAGCAAGGCGTCGCCCGCCGACTTTCCCGGCTCGAATGGGGCGGGATCGGAAGGCTTCAAGCCGACTTTTTCCAGAATGCGGCGCACCAGCGAGAAACCGTTCGAATGAACGCCGTTTGAAGCCAGCCCCAGGATGACGTCGCCCGCCTGGACGCCTGAACCATCGATCAGCGTTCCGCGTTCGGCGGCGCCCACGGCGAAACCGGCCAGATCGTAATCGCCCTTGGCGTACATGCCGGGCATTTCCGCCGTTTCGCCGCCGATCAGCGCGCATCCGGCCTGTTTGCAGCCTTCGGCGATGCCCGCCACCAGAATGCGCCCTTGTTCGACCTGAAGCCGCCCTGTCGCGAAATAATCAAGGAAAAACAAAGGCTCGGCACCCTGGACCACAAGGTCGTTGACGCTCATGGCCACGAGGTCGATGCCGACGTAATCATGGCGGTTGGCGTCGATGGCCAGCTTCAGCTTGGTGCCCACGCCGTCGGTGGCGGCCACCAGGATCGGGTCCTTGTAGCCAGCCGCCTTCAGGTCGAAAAGGGCGCCGAAGCCACCCAATCCGGCCTCGGTGCCGGTGCGGCGCGTAGCGCCTGCCAAAGGCTTGATGGCCTCGACCAGGGCCGTTCCGGCGTCGATATCGACTCCGGCATCCTTGTATGTCAGTGAGGAGGTGGACAAGCGAGGCTTCCTAGAATGTGAGAACGTGATAAAGTCTGACCGGTCGCCTTCGGGCTGCCGACAAGTCCCTGATTTTGACCCCTGCACGGCTGGTTTGCAATGTTTTCTCTCTTGCGCTCTCTCTTCCTTGCCGGACTGACCTTCACCCTGACGGCTCCGGCTTTTTCGGCGGATATTCTGCAAGCCAGCGTGGCGGTTGACGTCACGGCCCAAAATACATCTGCAGCCAGGGAAAAGGCGCTTGGCGAGGGTCAGCAGCAGGCGTTCCGCCGCTTGTTGGAAAGCATGACGGTCGAAGCCGATCGGGGCAGGCTTCCCCATCCCGCCAATTGGCAGGAATGGGTGATCGACTTCTCGGTCGATCAGGAAAAAACCACGCCGGTGCGCTATCTTGCCACCCTGTCCGTGCGGTTCAAGGCGCAGCCGGTGCGCAATCTGCTGCGCCAAGCGGGCATTTCCTACGCCGAGACGGTTAGCAAGCCGGTGCTGGTAGTGCCGGTTCTGGCGCAATCCGGACGCGGGCTTTTATGGGACGAGGACAATGGCTGGCTGAAGGCCTGGCAGGAGCGCCCCAAGCTGTCGAGCTTGGCGCCGGTCTTGACGCCGATGGGCGACAGTTGGGACCGCCAAGCCTATGACGTCGGCCTGGACCGTGAAAGGCTGGAAACGCTGGGCAGGCGCTATGGCGCGGCGCAGACCTTGTTGGCCGAGGCCAGGGTCTCGCCCACCGGCATCGACATTCGCCTGATCCATCCCAATGGGCAGGCGGCTTTGCTGACGGTCGCCAACGCCAAGGATCAGGCTCAGCCGCCTTACCGTCGCGCCGCCGATGCCGTGGCGTTGCAGATTGAGGAATCTTGGAAGCGGGCCAATCTGGTTTCGCACGATTCCCTGGGTGCGCTGGTGGTGACGGTGAGTTTCAACGGCATGGCTGAATGGCTGAAAATTCGCGAAAAGCTGGAGCGCGTTTCCCTGATCCGCCGCCAGGACATGCTGGAACTGGCGCGCAATCGGGCCAGTCTCGCCTTGCATCACTCGGGTGATTTCGCCCAGTTGCGCACCGCCTTGTCGCAAGCCGATCTGAATTTGTCGGCGGATGGGCAGGGTGGGCATTCGTTGGCGCTGATGCCCGCCAGATGATCCGCCAACTGCCCAATCTGATCACGCTGCTGCGTTTGCTGGCCGTTCCCCTGACCATCTGGTCGATCAATTCCGAAAACTATCATCTGGCCTTCTGGTTGTTTGCGTCGGCGGCCGCTTCCGATGCGCTGGACGGCGCCTTGGCGCGCTGGCTGAAGGCCAGAACCGCCATCGGCGCCTATCTCGATCCTCTGGCCGACAAGGCGCTGTTGGTGGCCGTGTACATAGCGCTTGGCTATCAAGGCCAGATCCAGGATTGGCTGGTCATCATGATCGTGTCGCGCGACTTGCTGATCATCGGGGGGGCCTTGCTGGTCGATTTGGTGACCGGGCGGCTGCGCATGGAGCCGCTGTTCGTCAGCAAGGTGAACACACTGGCCCAGATCCTGCTGGCCGGGCTGGTTCTGGGCGGGCTTGGTCATGACCTTGAAGAAGGTTTGTTGGCCTTGCAGCCGGTGTTGACTATGATCGTCGCCCTAACGACCCTGGTTTCCGGGACGGTCTATCTCCTGGTTTGGGGAAGGCGGGTTGTTTCCGAGGAAGGTACGAACACATGATGACGCGCATGCAGATTCGTTTCTGGCTGATCGGCTTGGCCGTTTTCATAGGCCTAGTGTATTTGCTGCGTCCCGTCTTGCTGCCCTTCGTGGCGGGCATGGCGGCGGCCTATTTCCTCGATCCCATCGTGGACCGGCTCGAGCGCTACAGGCTTGGCCGTTCCCTGGCCACTGGCCTAGTCACCATCGGCTTTTTCGTGATCTTCGGCGGGGCCATCGCCCTGATGGTTCCCATGGTGCAAACCCAGGTGATGGATTTCGCCCACAAGGTGCCGGAATATGCCGAAGGTCTGCGCGATAGGTTGCGCCCGCTGGCGGAAACCTTGCTGGCCAGCCTGAATCCCGAAGATGTCGCCAAGCTGAAGACGACGGCGGAAAGCTATGCGGGCACGATGGTTTCGTGGATTATCACCGCCGTCGGCAATGTGTTGACGGGCGGCATGGCCTTGCTGTCGATCTTGTCGCTGTTGCTGATTACGCCGGTGGTTACCTTCTATCTGCTGCGCGATTGGGACAAGATGACCGCCAGGGTCGATAGCTGGCTGCCGCGCGATCATGCCGACACCATCCGCGGACAATTGCACGAAATCGATTCCACCCTGGCCGGTTTCGTGCGCGGCCAGGCCCTGGTCTGCACCGTTCTGGCCCTGTTTTACGGCGTCGGCTTTTCGCTGGCCGGTCTTGATTTGGGGCTGGTGGTTGGCATCGTGACGGGCATCGCCACCGTCGTTCCCTATCTGGGCGGCATTCTGGGCATGGTGCTCAGCGTTGGGCTGGCGTTGGCTCAGTTCTCGGACTGGCTGCCGGTCGTCATCGTGGCTGGCGTTTCGCTGACCGGGCAGGTGATCGAGGGCTATGTCCTGACACCCAATTTGGTTGGCGACCGCATCCGTCTGCATCCGGTATGGATTCCATTCGCCCTGCTGGCGGGCGGGGCCTTGTTCGGGTTTCTGGGCGTGCTGCTGGCCGTGCCGGTGGCGGCGGTGATCGGCGTTCTCGTCCGCTTCTCGCTGGAGCGCTATCTGGCCAGCCCGGTCTATCGCGGCAATTCTTCCACACCCGAAAAATGACCCAGCTTGCCTTCCACCTGCCGCCCCAGCCGCAGATGGGGCGGGAAGATTTTCTTGAAGCGCCCTGCAACGGTTTGGCGCTGTCTTGGATCGAGCGCTGGCCGGATTGGCCCGCCCAGGCGCTGGTTTTGTGCGGCCCGGAAGGGTCGGGCAAGACGCATCTGGCCAATATCTTTGCCGCCAAGGCGGGGGCCGGAATCCTATCCGCCGACCGCTTCATGGAAAGCGATGTCCCGGCGTTGGAAGGCAAGTCGGTGGTGATCGAGGATTGCAAAGCCGATCTGCCCGAGCGCGCCCTGTTTCATCTGCTCAATCTGGCCAAGGAAAGCCAGGGCTTCGTGCTGCTGACGGCGCGCCAGCCGCAGGCGCGCTGGGGCGTTGCCCTTCCCGACCTAAGATCGCGGCTGCTAGCACTTCCCTTGGCGGAACTAAAGGCGCCCGACGACGCCTTGCTGACGGCGCTGCTGGCCAAGCTGTTCGCCGACCGCCAATTGCGCGTCGGACCCGAGGCGCTGTCCTATATTCTGGGGCGCATCGAACGAAGTTTTGCCGCCGCCCATCGCTTGGTCGGGCAGATCGACGACAAGGCGCTGGCCGCCAAGCGTCCGGTGACCATTCCCCTGATTCGCGACATTCTGGAGCTGAACGCATGAGCGAGATCGTTACCCTGTCCCGTCACGCGGATGGCTATGTCACGGTCGCCATCGACCGGCCAGAGCGCATGAACGCGCTGAATCTGGACGTCTGGCAGCGCTTGGGCGATCTGTTCTTGGACCTGTCGGCGGACGGCTGCGTGCGCGCCGTTGTGCTGCGCGGGGCGGGCGACAAGGCCTTTGCGCCGGGGGCCGACATCGAGGAATTCGATACCGTGCGCGCCACCGCCGCCCAGGCCCGCATCTATGACGATGTGATGCGCCGCGCCTTCAACGCCGTCTACGAATGCGCGCATCCCACCATCGCCATGATCCATGGCGCTTGCGTGGGCGGCGGACTTGAATTGGCCGCCCTGTGCGATCTGCGCCTGGCCGGGCGCTCGGCCCGTTTCGGCGTGCCGATCAACCGCATCTCGGTGGTTATGGGCTATCCAGAACTGATCGGTCTTAAGCGTCTGATCGGCCCGGCGCGCACGCTGGAAGTGCTGCTGGAAGCGCAAATCCTGGATGCCGAGAAAGCCCTGGCCTGGGGATTGGTCAACCGCGTGGTCGAGGATGTGGCGCTGGAAGACGAGGTGAAGGCTTGTCTGAAGCGCATGCTGGGCGGAGCACCTCTGGCCAATCGCTGGCACAAGAAGTTCGTTCGCCGCCTTGATGATCCCAGCCCCATCAGCCAGGAAGAGATGGACGAATGTTACGAATTCCTGGCCACCAAAGATTATGCCGAAGGGGTCAACGCCTTCAAATCCCGGCGCAAGCCGGATTTCAAAGGGGAGTAGTCCGAAACACCGCCTACCGCATCAGGGCCAGTTTTTCGATCTCGCAGGCTGGCCCGTCAGACTGGGGCGTGTATAAGGCCACATAGGCGATGCGGCTGTTCAGCGTGTTGATGTCGGGCCAAGCCAGCCGATGCAACTCGGCGATATCCAGCGTCGCCTCGCGCCAATTGCCGTCGCTGGCCCCGCCCTGAGCGATGAAAAAGGCGGCGTTTCCCTTGCGCTCAAGCCGCCCTGTTTGCCCGGCTTCGCCGCTCCAGGCCACGATCAGCCGCCGCTCGGCGCTGCCCGTCTTGAATCCCACCGCCAGATGCAGGCGGGCATAGCCGCCCGCCGCAGGGCCAGCCTCGACGCGCCAGCGCCAAGTCAGATAGGGCGACGACAGCAGCAGGCTGTCCACCTCGCGCCTGAGCGACGCCGCCTCGCTCAGGCTGGTGCGCAAAGCGCCGGAAGGCAGGATGGAAAAAGCCTTGGCGTTCTCGCTGACCCAGCCTTGTTCGGCGGCGGCTTGGCTGTCCGAAAGAGCCAATGCAGGATCGGCCTCCAGGATGGGCAGCCAGCCTTCCGGGCCGGGCGACGCGGGCACGGCGGTTTGGGCACATCCTTGAATCAAAAAGACCTGAAGCAAAAGGCTCAGCAGCAGGGCCATCGCCGCCATGGGCTTGCTCCGGCTCATTTCTTTTTCCTTTTTTTGGCCTGCTGGGTCTGGATGTTGTCTTTCAGGTCTTGAACGGCCAGCCAAGGGGGAGATCCGCGCGCCAGCAGCTTGTCGGCCTGATCGGCATGATGGCTGGCCTCGGCCAGCTTGCCCGACAAAAAGGCGTATTCGGCCATCGCATAGGCGGTCATGCCCTGGTTGCCATTACGTCCATAGGCCACCGACAGCAGACGCCAGGCCAGGGCATTGTCCTTTTCCTTGGTCAGGGCCTGTTGAAGATGGCGCGAGGCTTCGGGCAGAAGGGAATCGTCGTTCATCTCGATCTGCGCCTGGGCTAGGCTGATCAGGATCAAGGGGGCTTCCGGCATCAGCCGGGCAGCGTGAGTTAACGCGTCCTTGGCTTCGGCGATGCGTCCGTTCTCGAACAGGAACTGCCCCTTCAGTTCCTGGAAATAAGCGTCGTTGGGATATTCCTTGATTAGGCCGTCGATCAGGGGCAGGGCATTGGCCAAATCGGGCTTTTTGTAATAGGCGATGGAGCGGGCCATGCGGGCTTCGATCGAATTGTCGTCCGCCTTGTAGCGCGACAGCGTGCGCACTGGCGCTTCGATGAAGGCGAACAGCTTGGCCTGCATGCGTCGGAACATCAGGGCATATTCGGGGCGCAGGGGAATGTCGGAATATTGCGACTTCTCGACCTGATCGCGCAGGAAGGTCACGCGTTCCTGGGAGATCGGATGGGTGCGCACATATGGGTCTTGGCGCTCGCTCATCCACAATTCCTGCTGGGCCAGGATTTCCATGAATTCCAGAAAACCCCTGGCCGACTGTTGGGTGCGGTTCAGGTAGGTGATGCCCGCTTGATCGGCGGAAGATTCCTGGCCGCGCGAGAAGGTCAGCAAATTCTTGAACGCCATGTCCTGGCCGCCCATCACGACGGCGGCGCCGACATCCGAGCGACCGGCCAGAACGCCTGCGGCCACGCCCAGCACGGTGGCGATGATGGCTTCGTTCGAGGCATCCTCGAAGGCCTGTTGCAGGCGGGCCAGATGGCCGCCCGCGATATGGCCCGTTTCATGCGCCATGACGCCGATCACCTGGCTGGCGCTCTGGGCGCGCAGCAGCAACCCGGTATGCAGGAACATTTTCTGCCCGCCCGCCACGAAGGCGTTCAGGCTCCTTTCGTTAACGATATGAACTTCGAAAGCATTTGGGTCCAGACCGGCCGCCTCCAACAGTGGCGTCTCGAAGGCGCGGATGGTATTTTCCACCTCGGTGTCGCGAATCAGGCTTGCGGCGCCGGCAGGGGGCGCAGCCGCGGCCAGAAGACTCAAGCAGGTTAGGAAAAGGCGAAAGATGATGCGCAAGGCAGAAGTTCCAACCGTTCCCCAGGAAAGTAGTGCCCCCTGGCTGGTCCGTCAATGCAGGGCGGTCGGGCTGATGCTGGGCCTGACGGGAGCGTTGTCGGCCTGCGATCCCGGCATTGCTCCGGGCACCATCGGCCATGTGCAAGGGTTTGCGGGCATCATCGCGTCGGACGAGCCGCAATCGGTGTTGGTGGCGCGCGACATCCTGTCTTCCGGCGGCACGGCGGCCGATGCGGCCATCGCCATGTATTTCGCCATGTCCGTCACCTTGCCCTCGCGGGTCGGCATGGCTGGGCAGGGCGCTTGTCTGGTCCACAATCCCAAGGACAAAAAGAAGGAATCGACAACGGAATCGTTGATTTTCATTCCTCAGTCGCCTGCCGCCGTGGCGGCGCCCCGCGCCATGTTCGCCCTGCATGCCAAATATGGCCGTCTGCGTTGGGAGGCCTTGATCGGCCCGGCGGAAGGCATGGCCCGCCTGGGCGCTCCGGTTTCCAGAGCCTTGGCCAGCGATTTGGCGCTTGAGGGCGAGCGGCTGCTGGCCGATCCCAATTTGCGCAAGATATTTGCTAGGCCCGACGGCAGGCTGGTGGGCGAGGGGGACGCCGTCAAGAATATCAACCTGTCCTCGTTCATGGCCCGTTTGAGAGCCAGGGGACCTGCCGATCTGTACACCGGCAATTTGGCCCGCGAACTGAGCGAGGCGGCAAGCGAGGTCGGCCTTGCCCTGACGCCCGAAGAAATGCGCAATGTGAAAGTGACGTTCGGGCCGACCCTGGGCGTCAAGTTCGGCAATCTGACCGCCCATTTCCCGCCCGAACCGGCCAGCGGCGGCGCCGAAGAAGCCCGCTTGTGGCGGCAAGTCGTTCAAAAGCAGCCTTCCGAGACGCCTTTTTCCCAGGAGAGCGCTTCGGGCGCTGGGTTCATGGTGGCCGACCGTGACGGCCAAGCGGTGGTCTGCGCGACCTCGATGGGCGGATTGTTTGGCAATCGCAAATCGATTCCCAGCCTGGGATTGATTCTGGCGTCCGGGCAGGTCGCCAAGACCAGCCTGGGGCCGATGCTGGTGGTGGCGCACAATGTCACGGAATTTCGCTACGCCATGACCTCGGCGGGCGGTCAGCCCGGCGTGATGGGACTGATAAAGGCGGCATCGACGGCGATCCTGGAAGAACGACCCTTGGTCGATGCCGTCAAATCGGTGGCGGGACGACGTTTGGTGGCGATTGGCTGTCCGCAGGGACTGCCGCCGAATCCCGATTCCTGCCAACTGGCCGTCGATCCGGAAGGTTTCGGCTATGGGCTGGGTGTCGGCTCCAAGGAGAAGGAATGGTTCTGAAGGTCTCGAAGCGCGGCCAAGTCCCGCCCTTCATCGTCATGGACGTGATGCGCGAGGCCGCCCTTCGGGTGGCCTCGGGCAAGGATGTGGTCCATCTCGAAGTTGGGCAGCCGGGCGGGCGTCCGCCCAGGGCCGTGCTGGAAGCCGCCAAGCTGGCGCTGGAAGATGAAAGCGAAACGCTGGGATATACGCTGGCCTTGGGCCATCAGGGGCTGCGCGAGCGCATCGCCCGTTTTTACAAGGATGGTCACAAGATCGACCTCGAGGCCGATCGCGTGGTGGTCACCACCGGTTCGTCGGGCGCTTTCCTGCTGGCCTTTCTGGCCGCCTTCGAGGCGGGCGACCGCGTGGCGCTGGCGGCCCCCGGCTATCCGGCCTATCGCAATATCCTGACCGCCCTGGGTTGCGAGGTGGTGACGATCCCCGTCGATGGCGCCACCCATTTCCATCCCACGCCCGCCCATCTGGAGGCGCTAGATCGTCCGGTCGATGGCTTGATCGTCGCCAGTCCATCGAATCCCACCGGCAGCATGCTAAGCCCTCACGCCCTGAAGGCGCTGGCTGAATGGTGCCATGTGAAGGGCGTGCGGCTGGTTTCCGATGAAATCTATCACGGCATCGTTTACGGCGAACCCGCCGCCACGGCGCTTGGCTTTTCGGACAGCGCCATCGTGGTCAACAGCTTCTCGAAATATTACGCCCTGACCGGCTGGCGTCTGGGCTGGATGGTGGTTCCGCCGGAACTTGTGCGTTCGGTCGAATGCCTGGCCCAGAACTTGACCATAGCCCCCCCCACACTTTCGCAGATATCGGCCATGGCCGTTTTTGACGCCACCAGCGAACTGGACGCCCGCGTCGCCGGTTATGCCGCCAACCGCGCCTTGCTTTTGGATCGTTTGCCAGCCCTGGGTTTCGACAAGCTAGCGCCCGCCGATGGCGCGTTCTATCTGTATGCCGATATCGGCCACCTGACCAACGACAGCCCGCAATTTTGCAAGCGCATCCTAGCGGAATGCGGGGTTGCCTTGACGCCCGGAACCGATTTCGATCCCTTGCGCGGGCATTTGAGTGTACGCTTCTCGTTGGCCGGACCGATGTCCGACATGGAAGAGGCCGTCCGCCGACTGGCCCGCATCCCTCTGCAATCGATAAGGAGTTGATCCATGGTGACCCGTCCCGACATTGCCAAGGAACTGACCAAGGCCGCGCATGACGCCTTGGGCGCGCTTTCGGGCCTGAAGACCGAAGCCGAGACCTTCGCCAAGGCCAAGCTGGAGCGGTTGCTGGCCGAGATGAAGCTGGTGACGCAAGACGAATTCGACGCCGTGCGCGCCATGGCCGCCAAAGCCAGGGCGGAACAGGAAGCGCTGGCCGAACGCGTTGCGGTTTTGGAAGCAAAACTGGGCATTGAAGCGCCCGCTGCAAAGCCGAAACCGGCGCGCAAAAAGACCGTCAAGCCCGACTCGGCGGCATGAAAAACGATGCGACTCTCGAGAGACGCTGGCGCGACTCCTTGATGCGCGGATGCGATTTTGCGAGTCTTTTCAAGGCTTGCTGAATCAGGCGGAATCGCACGACTCCGCATTTACCTTTTGTTAGTTCTCTCTGGCTAGCGTTTGTGTTGACACTGGCTTGGCTTCACAACATGTTGGTGCCAGCCTGCTAGGCGGGGAGAACAGAGGCATGACGGCCTTAGCGCTTGCTGTAAATGAAGACTTGGCCAATCCGTTGGATTTGGTCGAGCAGATTGTTGCCGCCAACGATTGGGCGTTTGATCGACGCACCGACGAGGAAATGGCGGTCGACGTGCCGGGTCGCTGGTGCGATTTCAGCCTGTATTTCTCGTGGCGCGAGGATGTGGGGGCGATGCATTTCACCTGCGCCTTCGACATGCGCATTCCCGACGCCAAGCGCGCCCAGATCAACGAGCTTCTGGTTCTGATCAACGAGAAGATGTGGCTGGGCCATTTCGGTCTGTGGACCGAAGAGGGCGTGCCCATGTTCCGCCATTCCATGCTGTTGCGCGGCCTGCATCAAGCCAGCATCGAGGAGTTGGAAGATCTGGTCGACATCGCCCTTTCGGAATGCGAGCGCTTCTATCCGGCTTTCCAATTCGTGGTCTGGGGCGGCAAGTCGCCCATCGAATCCATGCAGGCGGCTCTGCTCGAGCCGATGGGCGAAGCGTAACGCCCAAGGGCGCGCGAGCGCCCGCAAGGCCTGGGGGCAGATGTTATGAAACATGGCATTCTATTGGTTGGCTGCGGGCGCATGGGCAGTGCGCTGCTGGTCGGCTGGATCGAGCGCGGCTTCGATCCCAAGGCCATCGTGGTCGTCGAACCCAGCCAAGCCCCCCTGGGCGTGCAGGGCGTCCTCGACGAAAGTAACATTCCCGCTGATTTCAAGCCCGATGTCGTTTTGCTGGCGGTCAAGCCGCAGTTGATGGATGCGGTGTTGCCGCCCTATGCCCGTTTTGCCGATCACGCCGTTTTCTTGTCGATTGCCGCCGGGCGCACCTTGGCCTCGTTCGAGCGCATTTTAGGCCCAACGGCCGCAGTGGTGCGCTCGATGCCCAACACGCCGGCCGCCGTGGGGCGCGGCATCACGGTGGCTTGCGCCAACCGCATGGCCACCAGCCTGCAAAAGGCCAGAACCGAAGAACTATTAAGCGCCGTGGGCGAGGTGGCCTGGGTCGCCGATGAAAGCCAGATCGACGCCGTGACCGCAGTTTCCGGATCGGGTCCGGCCTATGTCTTCTTTCTGGCCGAGGCCCTGGCCAAGGCTGGCGAGAAGGCCGGTCTGGCCCCGGATCTGGCGGCCAAACTGGCCAGCGCCACGGTGGCGGGGTCGGGGGAACTGCTCTACCGGGCGGGCAGCCCGCCCAAGGTACTGCGCGAAAACGTCACCAGCCCCGGCGGTACAACGGCGGCGGCGCTTGCCGTACTGATGGCCGAAAGCGGGGGGCTGCAAGATTTGATGGACCGCGCCGTCGAGGCGGCGGCCAATCGTTCCAGGGAACTTGCCAGTTAGGGTTTACCTCCCCACATAGGGCGGACCAGATTGAAAGAGGTTCGCATGACCGCCAAAGCCAATCCCCGTTTGAAAGCCGCCGAAGCCCTGATGGCCCTGCTGGGCGAAAGAGGCTGGCACGCCGTTTCCCTGTCCGACGTGGCCGACAAGGCCGCCATCAGTTTGGCCGATTTGCGCGAACTGGTTTCGTGCAAGGAGGGGTTGATGACCGTCCTGGGGGCTGAAATCGATCAGCGGGTGCTGCGCGATTTCGAAAAAGCCGATGCGGCGCTTCCAGTGCGCGACCGGTTGTTCGACGTTCTGATGCGCCGTCTCGAAGCACTTACCCTTTACAAGCCCGCTTTCCAGCGCTTGGCCCACGACGGCGCCAAAGCCCCCTCGGCCCTGCTGGCGGCAGCCGTTTCCATCGACCGCGCCATGCCCTGGATGCTGGAAGCGGCGGGCGTGGGATCGTCGGGCTTGGCCGGGCGGCTCAAAGCCAAGGCGCTGGCGGCTGTCTATCTATCGACCGTCAAGGCTTGGCTGGAGGACGATACGCCCGACCTTGGCCCCACCATGTGCGCCCTGGACAAGGGGCTGACCCGCTGTGAAAGGCTGCTTGGGCTGGTTCCGGGGCCGCTTCGGGCCTGTCTGTTGGGGCCAAAGGCCAGCAAGCCAGCCCCATCCGCAGCCTAGCCGTTTGATTCAAATCGTTGTTATTGCACTGCAGCAAAGCCCGCTTGACGAGTCGAAATGGCCGCGCGTATTATTGTGCGGTGCAAAAACAACAGCCCGTAAAATCGCAACGCACCGACGCACCCAAGCCAGCAGGAGGATAGTGAACATGGTCAAGAAACCCGAGACGCCTGACGATTTCGACGTCACCAAAATTTTCGCTGATTTCAAGGTTCCCGGCGTCGATGTCGACGCCATGCTGGCTTCTCAGCGCAAGAACATCGAAGCCCTGGCCTCAGCCAACCGCCTAGCCTTCGAGGGCGTGCAAGCGGTGATGCGCCGTCAGATGGAAATCATGCGCCAGTCGATCGAAGAGGTCGTGGGCGCCACCAAGGCGATGACCGAAGCCGGATCGCCGCAGGAAAAGGCCGCCGCCCAGACCGAGCTGGTCAAGGACGCCTTCGAGCGCACCTTGTCCAACATGCGCGAACTGGTCGAGATGATGGGCAAGTCGAACAACGAAGCCTTCGACCTCTTGAACAAGCGCTTCGCCCAGACGATGGACGAAGTCAAGGACGTCATCAAAGGCAAGAAGTAAGACAGCTTTCAGCCTTCACAGAAATCAGCCGCTGGCGCAAGCTGGCGGCTGTTTTGTTTTTCCGTTTGGGGCGTGTATAAGTGTGGCCGCAAACACCCAGATGATAAGGACAGCGACATGAAGTGCCCCAAATGCGGTTCCGAACATGCGTATCAGGACGGCAATCTGTGGATTTGCCCCGAATGCGCCCATGAATGGAACCCCGAGACCGTGGGCGATGCCGGGGCCGACGAGTCCGTGATCAAGGACGCCAACGGCAATGTGCTGGCCGACGGCGACACCGTAACCGTGATCAAGGACCTGAAGGTCAAGGGGTCGTCCTTGGTTGTCAAGGGCGGCACCAAGGTGAAGGGCATTCGCCTGACCGACGGCGCCAACGGCCACAACATCGCTTGCAAGATCGACGGCATCGGCGCCATGGATCTGAAGTCGGAGTTTGTTAAGAAGGCTTAGAGTTGCCCTGGATCAGGCATGTCTCTGCTTGTGCCGGGACACATATTCTCTGAGAGCGTTGTTGATGCGCGTTTGGTAGCCTTTCTTATCACCGCCCGCCCGCATGAAATAATCGATCAGGTCCGCATCGAGGCGAAGGGATAGGGGCTTTTTCACCGGTTTGAAGAATGCGCCGCGAACGGCCCCCTTCCAATCCTCGATGGGCGGCATTTCGCTGTAGTCAATCGTCTCGTCGGGCATCGCCTCCAATTTCTTGAGAGCCGCCCTTTGAGACGCCGTCAACAGTTCAGAATTGCCCTTCTTCATAGGCCTTCCTTTCGCTTGGCGCGGCTCGACGCGCGCTGATGATGCGCCCCTCTCCATCTTCGTCATCGGGCCACGTATGCACCACGAACAAAACGACATGGCTTGCGCTGCTGGGTTTGCCTACCGTCCGCCATCGGATTTCCGTTGTGCAGGGATCAAGAACGGAAAGGCTGAACGGGTCGCACAAAGCCCTTTCCGCAAGATCGAAAGGGACGCCATGCTTTCGCAAATTGGCTTGTGCCTTGTTCCTATCCCACGTCCAGCGCAAAACCCTGCTCCGCGTATCTACAAAACTGTATATACGCATCGAGGCCGAGAGTCAAGTTTTTTGATTGTGAAAGTGATGATACGCCCGCCCCGCGCGCCAAGCCCCAACCCATGTTCGTGGCGTGAGAAGTTGCATGCAAAATCGACGGCATCGGCGCCATGGATTTGAAGTCCGAGTTCGTGAAGAAGGCCTAAATCTGGACTTTTCAGGGATTGAAAGCCAGAATCCCTCCATGGCCGAGACTGCCCGCAAACTGGACGTCAACGAAGCCGAAGCCAAGACGAAGGCTTTGGCGGCTGCCGTGTCCGCAGCCCGTGCTGACCAGCGTGGCGTTCCTCATGCTAAGATGCGCGATTGGCTTCTGAAGGTGGCGTCGGGCGACGTCTCCATCCTGCGCGTCTGGCATGGAGCGCAGGAGCGGAGCTGAGGTGGCCTACCCGCACTTCGAGTATCCGCAACTGGTGCAGGTGTCGCAGCCTTCCTGTTTGATCAGCGAGGGCTGATTGCATTTCGGGCAATAGCGCATGCTGTGGGCGGAAGCGTTGGCGGCGGGCGGGCGATGGTCGTCGCCCTTGGCGAGATTGACCACCTTGCGCTCGGTTTCCGTCAGGTACAAAAGCTCGTCGGCGGGATTGGGCATGAAGCCGATCTCGATCAGATGGCGTTCGATCACCTCGCCGATGGCGGCCAGCAGCGACGGCACATAGCGCCCGCCCACCCATTGGCCGCCCCTGGGGTCGAACACCGCCTTCAATTCCTCGACCACGAACGAGATGTCGCCGCCCCTGCGGAACACCGCCGAGATCATGCGCGTCAGCGCCACCGTCCAGGCGAAATGCTCCATGTTCTTCGAATTGATGAAAACCTCGAAGGGGCGCTCGCGCCCATCTTGGATGACGTCGTTGATGGTGATGTACATGGCATGGTCGGAATCGGGCCAGCGCACCTTGTAGGTATGGCCCTTCAGCGTCTCGGGTCGGTCCAGGGGTTGGGTTAAGTGAACCACAGTGCTGCCGATGTCAGCGGGCTTGTGCAGGGGTTTGCCCAGCGGCAATTCGGCCTGCGCGTCCTTCTTGCCGTCCTTCTTCACCAACACCGCGCCGGTGATGTCGTTGGGCCGATAGGTGGTGCAGCCCTTGCAGCCCAGGTCGTAGGCCTGCATGTACACGTCCTTGAAGGAATCGAACGAGATGTCTTCAGGCAGATTGATGGTTTTCGAGATCGAACTGTCGATGTAGGTCTGGATGCAGGCCTGCATCGCCACATGGTCGGCGGGCGACAGGCTCTCGGCATCGACGAAATAATCGGGCAGCGGCATGTTCTCGCCTACCATGCGTCGATAGAGGCGATAGGCGTAGTCGCTGACTTCTTCTTCGCGTCTGGTGCCGTCCTGCATCAAGACGTTGCGCGAATAGGTGAAGGAGAAAACCGGTTCCAGACCCGACGAGACGTTGTCGGCGAACAGCGAAATGGTGCCGGTGGGGGCGATGCTGGTCAACAGCGCGTTGCGGATGCCGTGCTTGGCGATGGCTTCCTGCACGTCCTGGTCCAGCGATTGGATGGTTTCGCCGACCAGATAGTTGTCACGCTCGAACAAGGGGAAACTGCCCTTTTCGGCGGCCAGTTCGGTCGAGGCCAGATAGGCGGCGCGCCTGATGGCGGCCATCCAGCGCGAGGTCAGTTCAATCGAACGCTTGGCGCCATAGCGCGCCCGGCACAAGATCAGGGCGTCGGCCAGACCCGTCACCCCCAGCCCGATGCGCCGTTTGCTGTGCGCCTCGTGGGCGTGCTGGGGCAGGGGATAGTTCGAAACCTCGATCACATTGTCCATCATGCGAACGGCGACGCGCACCAAGCCGTCCAGCTTCGCCATGTCGATGAAGGCGTCTTCGGTGAAGGGCTTTTCGACCAGCTTGGCCAGATTGACCGATCCCAGCAGGCAGACGCCATAGGGCGGCAAGGGCTGCTCGCCGCAGGGATTGGTGGCGTGGATGGTCTCGCAATAATGCAGGTTGTTGAGGCGGTTGATGCGGTCGATGAAGATCACGCCCGGCTCGGCATAGGCGTAGGTGGCGTGCATGATCTTGTCCCACAGCTCGCGCGCGGGCAGGCTTTTATAAACAGTGCCCCCGAACTGCAGCTGCCAATGACCGTCTTCCTTCACGGCCTGCATGAAGGCGTCGCTGACCAGGACCGACAGGTTGAACATGCGCAAGCGACCCGGCTCGCGCTTGGCCTCGATGAAGGCCTCGATGTCGGGATGGTCGCAGCGCATGGTGGCCATCATGGCCCCACGGCGCGATCCGGCGCTCATGATGGTGCGGCACATGGCGTCCCAGACGTCCATGAAACTGAGGGGGCCTGAAGCGTCGGCGCCCACGCCCTTGACGGGCGCTCCCTTGGGACGCAGGGTCGAGAAATCGTAGCCGATGCCGCCGCCCTGCTGCATGGTGACGGCGGCTTCCTTCAACTGTTCGAAGATGCCCGCCATGTCGTCGGGGATGTCGCCCATGACGAAACAATTGAACAGCGTCACCTTGCGGTTGGCGCCAGCGCCCGAGACGATGCGCCCGGCAGGCAGGAACTTGAACCCCTCAAGCGCCTCGTAGAACCGATCTTCCCACAGGGCGGGGTCTTGCTCGGCGGCAGACAGGCTTTTCGCGATGCGCCGCCAGCTATCCTCGACCGTGCGGTCGATGGCTTGTCCGCCTTCGCCCTTCAGGCGGTATTTCATGTCCCAGATCTGTTGCGAAATGGGTGCCAGCTGCGTCATCGGTGTCCCCAATGCGTTCAAAACAAGGTTCGTCCCCAGGAAGAGGGGGAAGACTAGGCCTTGACCTTCCCGGCTTCAAGAACGGGGACGGGTTGATCACCGCGTTACACAGAAGCAGGTCTGAACAGAAGAACCACACCCAGCTTCCCCGTTATCCCTGCCTGTGGATAAGGGAGCGCGAAGATTAGCAGATTTTCCACAAATGTTCCACAGGCGTTTTTGATAAGTCTGTGGATGGACTGGATTTACCCTGCTTCGCCAAGGCGCTGGCAGGCGGTTTCGATCCGTTCCTTCAAGGTGGCAAGGAACTGGCGGCGGTCCATGCCCGGCTCTATGGGATCAAGCACTTCCAGAACAATCCGGCCAGGACGCTTCATGAAGCCCTTCCTGCGCCAATACAGGCCTGAATTTAGCGCCACCGGCACCACCGGCACTTTGAGGTCTGCATACAAGGCGGCGATGCCGGGATGATAGGGCATCGAATCGCCCGGCGCAGTGCGCGTCCCTTCAGGGAAAACGATGGGGACCGAGCCGCGCGCCAAGGCGTTCTGGGCTTCTTTCAGCATTTTCTTGAGGGCACTAGCGCCTGCGCTGCGATCAATCGCGATCATGCCGTGATGGGCCAAGTACCAGCCGAACAGGGGGATGTTCAGCAGTTCCTTCTTCAAAATGAAGGCGGGATCGGGCAGAAGAATGTGGAAAATCAGGGTGTCCCAGGCAGACTGATGCTTGGCGGCGATCAGGAAGGGGCCGGGCGGCAGGCGCTCCAACCCCCTGAATTCGTGGGAAAGCCCGGCCACCCATTTCAAGAAAAACAACATCAGGCGAACCCAGACCCTGGCCCCGGCCACCATCGCCTTCCTGGGCAGGAGCAGGAAGGGCAGATAAAGCAGCGACAGAATGGTGGTCAGGCCAAAGAACAGGATATTGAAGGCAAAGGAGCGCAGAGCGGTCACGGTCATCCCTCGAGTAAGATGCGCAGTCGGGCCACGAGATACTTGGTATATTCCGAGGCGATCAAGACAAAAGTGCCCGGATTGCGCCACCAAGCCCCGGCCTTCACATGTTCCGGAAAGACGGGGTTGGGCACGATCCGCGCCTGGGGCAGGGCGGCCTTCAATTCGGCCAAGGCCCTGGGCATATGGTAATTGCCGGTCACCAGACGCAGCGAGTCGAACTGCTCCGACCGCATCCAGGCTGCCGTTTCCTGCGCGTTGCCGATGGTGTTGTCGGCTGAATAACCAAGCACGATGCAGCATTCCAGCGCGTCGGGGGCATGACGCGACAATTTGACCAGTTCGCGCACGTCCACGCCGCGATAGACCCCGGAAACGAACAGTTTTCTGCCCAATTGCCGTTCTAGAAGGTCAAGACCGGCGGCCAATCTTTCGCTGCCGCCAGTCAGCACCACGATGGCGTCGGTTTTGCTGTCCTGATCGTCGATGCCCAGCGGCACCGATTGGGCAAAGCCGACCAGACCGGCCAGCCAGATCAGGGCCAGGGCTGCGGGAGGAAGGATGAAGGGCAGAAACCTTCGCAAAGGCTGGGTCATGTCATGCGAGCCAGGGCGCGGTGGACGGCTAGGCGGGCGGTCAGCGTGGCGATCCAGGCGGCGGCCAGGGGCAAAAGCGCCAAGGCGGCCCAATGGCCCAGCCCCAGCCAGACTTCCGGCAGGATGCCGCCTTCCAAGGAACGGGCCATGTAGCCCAGGCCCGCCAGGGCGCCAATCCCCAGCCCCAGTCCGGCAATGCCGCCCTTCAGGCCCATATAAAAGGTGCGCCTGGCGAATTGGCGGGCGATGTAATCATCCTGGGCGCCGATCAGGTGCAGGACTTCAATGACCTGATGGTGGATGGCCATGCCGGTGCGGGTGGCGAAAATGACGGTGGCCGATGTGGTTATGCCGACCAGCGCCAGAACCAGCATGGACAGCGCCTCGACCGAGCGCGACAGGCGCAGCAAGCGCCCCAGCCAGACGCGATGATCTTCAACCGTTGTGCCGGGCTGCACGGCTTCCAGCTTGGCGGCCAGCGTTTTCACGTCGATAGTGACGAAGGGATCGCTGGTCACGTCGATCAGTCGCGGCAAGGGCAACTCGCCGATCAGGTCGGCCGATCCCAGCCAGGGTTCCAAAAGAGCTACGATCCGGTCGCGGGGCAGGGGTTGGGCTTGCAGAATGCCCGGCGTTTCCGCCAGCACGTTCAAGATCGCCTCGACCTTGGCATGGCTGCGCGCCTCGGCTTCTGGGCCGCTGGCCACGATGGGAATCTGCACGGTCAGCGTGCCCCGGATGTCTCGTTCCCAGCGCGCCGTCAGGCCATGCAGAATCATCAGGCCCGAAAGCGCCAGTACGGCCAGGAACACCATGAGGGCAACCAGTAAGGGCACGAAGCGCGACGACGCATCGCGCTGGGTGGGCAGGTCTGAACGACGGCTGATCAGGGCCATGCGTCAGGCTCCCTTCAGGGGGGGCGGGTCGATCAGGCGACCGCGCTCGAGATGCAGGCGGGAATGAGGGAAATTGCGCAGCAGGCCCTCATTGTGGGTGGCGATGACCACAGTGGTGCCCAGCTTGTTCAATTCCTCGAACAGATAGATCAGGCGGGTCGCCAACGAATCATCGACATTGCCCGTCGGTTCGTCGGCCAGAAGCAAATCGGGTCTGGCGATTACCGCCCTGGCGATGGCGACCCGCTGCTTCTGTCCGCCCGACAATACGGGCGGCTTGGCGTTCAAATGGTCCGCCAACCCCACCCAAGACAGAAGTTCCGGGACATGTTTCTTGATTTCCGCCTCGGAAACGCCTGAAACGCGTAGGGGCAGAGCCACATTGTCCATCGCCGACATGTGGTCGAGCAGATGAAAATCCTGAAAGACCACGCCGACTCGCCTGCGAAGTGCTGGCAGCTTGTCGCGCGGCACGGTCGCCACATCCTGGCCGAACAGGGTCACCAGCCCGCGGGTCGGCCTTTGTCCCAGATACATCAGGCGCAAGAGCGACGATTTGCCAGCGCCCGACGCGCCGGTCAGGAAGTGGAACGAGCCGGGTTTCAGGGCAAAGGTGATGTCTTCAAGCACTTCTGGGCGTTGGCCATATCGCAGACCAACGCTTTCAAAGCGGATGACATGTTCGGGTCCTGTGGATAATTTGCGGCTCACGCACCCTACTCCCTCGACTTTGACAAGATGACACGGCCCATTGGGTCTCGTCCAGGGTTGGGCATACATGATATCGTAGGTCGGTGGGTTTTCCGGGCTTGTCTCGGGACTTCACACGCCCTATAAGGAATGACAGGGAATCAAGAGCACGCATGATCATCACTTGTCCGGCCTGTTCCGCGCGTTTTAACGTGGCAGATCATCTGATCGGCACCACGGGCCGCTCTGTGCGCTGCGCCAAATGCGGCCATAAGTGGCATCAGATGCCCGAGGGCATGGAGGGCATGGCCCCGCCGCCAGCTCCGCCAGCCCCTCCCACGCCGAAACGCCCCGCACCCGTGGCGCAGCCAGCACCCCGTCCGGCCCCGATGAAGGGGCAAATGCCGTCTCCGCTGCCGAAATTGGGTGATATCCCGCTTGAAATGCCCGCGCAGGGCCATGTTCCATTGCCCAGCATGGATGGCGCCGAAGATGACGTCGATTTGTCGGCCGCCCTTGACCGGGTGGCGGGCGTGGTTGCCCAGGCCGACGCGCAGCACGCGTTCGAATCGGTGGGATCCAAGAAATCTTCCGGCGGCGAGTCGTCCGGCCAGGATCTGCCCGACGATTTCGACTTCGGCGATGCCGAGCCGATCCCCGAAGTTTTTTCCAAGGCCTCGTCGCCTGCCAAGCAGCCGGGAAAAAGGGGCCTGTTCGGCGGACTGATCATCCTGCTGGCCTTTATCTTGTTCCTGGGCGGTCTGGCCGCCGGGGCCTATTTCCTGCGCAGTCAGATTGTCGAACTGTGGCCCGACGCCGCGGTCTTCTACGAAGAGTTGGGCATCGAGGCCGAAGCCCTGGGGTCCGGCCTTAAGTTCCGCAACGTCACCAGCGAACGGGTGATGGAAAACAATGTCGAGATTTTGGTAGTGCGCGGCGTCATCGCGAATGTCTCGGACAAAACCCGCGATCTGCCCCTGGTGAAACTGTCGCTCTATGACAGCGCCAATCTGGTGGTGCAGGAAAAGATCATGCCGCCGCCTGAACGCACTTTGGCGGCCAATGAAATTGCGGGTTTCAAGGTCAATGTCGAAAGTCCGGCGGCTGCCGCCAGACGATTCGAGGTCACTTTCGCGCCCCGACCCGGGCAGGAGTGACGCCCTCTTCCTCTTGGACCGAACCGGCGCTATCCTTTCCAGGAGTTAAGAGGGGAGGATGCGATGCTGAATGTTCAGATCGGCAGGTTGCCAGCTAGGCACGCCAGATATCGCCCTTGCCATACGGCCTTCGTCTTCAATGATCGCAGTTATAATTGGAAAGAGTTCGACGCCGTCATCAACCGGCTGGCCAACGCGCTTTTGCGGGCGGGGCTTAAGAAGGGCGACAAGGTCGCCACCGTGCTGTCCAATTCCCTGGAACTGATGACCGCTTATTGGGCGGTCGCCAAGACCGGTCTGGTGATCGTTCCCTGCTCGACCTTGTTGCAGGCGGCGGGACTGAAAACGTTGCTTTTCGATTCCGATACCGTCTGTGTGATCGCGGATGGCGCGTTTGCGACGATGCTTCAAGAAATCAGGTCAGATATTCCCGCCATCATTGATGGGCGTTGGATACTGGCTGGATGCAAGGAAGCGCCGCCCAGGGGCTTTCGCGCTTTCGAGGATTTCGTCGATCAAGCCAGCCAGGATGAGCCGCCGGACGCCGGACTGGATGGCGATGACGTCTATAACATCATGTACAGTTCGGGCACGACCGGAGCGCCCAAGGGCATCGTGCACAGCCACTATGTGCGGGCGCAATATTGTTCGCTCTTCGCTTCGGCGTGGCGCATGACGCCGGAATCGGTGGTGCTGCATGCGGGCGCCATCGTCTTCAACGGCGCCATGCTCGATCTCATGCCCTGGATGTTCCTGGGCTGTGCCTATGTGCTGCATCCCTCGTTCAATCCCGAAGCCGTCATCCGCGACATCGAACGCTATCAGGTCACGCATATGATCATGGTGCCTTCACAGATCATCGCGCTGATGAACAGCAAGGAATTCGATCCAGCCCGCCTGTCTTCGCTGCAAATGATCCAGTCATTGGGCGCTCCCTTGCTGCTTGAGCATAAGAAGCGCCTGAACGCGGCGCTGCCCGGACGTTTCTACGAACTGTATGGGCTGACCGAAGGTTTCATGACGGTGCTGGACAGGGATGACGCCGTGCGCAAGGCAGGTTCGGTCGGCGTGCCGACGTCGTTTTTTGAGATGAAGATTCTGGATGAAAACGGCAACGAAGCGCCGACGGGAACGGTGGGAGAAATCTGCGGTCGCGGTCCCATTCTGATGAGCGAATACTACAAACGGCCCGATCTGACGGCCAAGGCGCTGAAGGACGGTTGGTTGCATTCGGGCGATGCCGGTTATGTGGACGAGGACGGTTACCTGTTCCTGGTCGATCGCATCAAGGACATGATCATCTCGGGTGGCGTCAATGTGTATCCCAAGGACATCGAGGAAGTGATGGCCGCCCATCCGGCCATCAACGAGGTGGCGGTGTTCGGTTCCCCCGACGAGAAGTGGGGCGAGGCGCCGGTGGCCGCCGTTGTCTTAAGATCGGGCCATCAAGCGTCGGCCGAGGAAATCAAGGAATGGACCAACGCTCGCGTGGGCGCCAAGTTTCAGCGCCTGCATGACGTGGTGTTTATGGACTCATTTCCGCGCAATGCCGCCGCCAAGACCTTGAAGCGCGAGATTAAAGAGGCGTATGTGAAGGGAAGGGGATTGGGTAATGTCTGACAAGACGAGCGACGCGGCCATTTTTCTTGGGGCGAGCGACAAGCCGGTTCATCTGAATCTGCGCTACGCCAACCGGCACGGCCTGATCGCAGGCGCCACGGGCACCGGCAAGACGGTCACCTTGCAGGTGATGGTCGAGGAATTCTCGAAGGCGGGCGTTCCCGTGCTGATCGCCGACGTCAAGGGCGATCTGTCGGGCTTGTGTGTGCCTGGCGACGCAGGCGGCAAGCTGGGCAAGCGCGCGGAACAGATCGGGCTTAAGGGTTACGCGCCGCAGGGATTTCCCGTCGTGTTCTGGGATGTGTTTGCCAAGAACGGCCATCCCTTGCGTTCCACGATATCTGATTTGGGACCCGTTCTGTTGGCCCGGCTGATGGGATTGAACGAGACGCAGGAAGGCGTTCTGAACGCCGCCTTCGCCTTGGCCGACGACGAGGGGCTGCTGCTGCTCGACTTGGATGACCTAAGGGCGCTGCTGCGATTCCTGGAAGACAATCGAGATCAACTTTCAAGCCGGTACGGCAATATCGCTCCCGCCACCGTGGGCGCCATCGTGCGCCAGATCATGGTGTTTGAACGTGAAGGTGGCGCTCATTTCTTCGGCGAACCGGCGCTGGGCGTGGCCGAGCTGTTGCAAAGCGATCGTTATGGCATGGGGCTGGTGCACATCGTTGACGCCCAAGCGCTGATCCATAAGCCGCAGCTTTACGCCACCGTCATGCTGTGGCTGTTGTCGGAATTGTTCGAGGAGTTGCCGGAAGTGGGCGACCCGCAAAAGCCCCTTTTCGCGTTGTTCCTGGACGAGGCGCATCTGTTGTTCGATGGCGCCCCCAAGCCGTTGCTGGACAAGGTTGAACAGGTGGCGCGTCTGATCCGTTCAAAAGGGGTTGGCGTCTATTTCGTGACCCAGAATCCGCTGGATATTCCTGTCGATGTGGCGGGACAGCTGGGCAATCGGGTGCAGCACGCCTTGCGCGCCTTTACCGTTCGCGATCAAAAGGCGGTGCGCGCCGCCGCTGAAACCTTCCGCGCCAATCCCGCCTTCGACGCCGAGGCGGCGATCACGGAACTGGGGGTGGGCGAGGCTTTGGTGTCGGTGCTGCAAGAAGGGGGCGTGCCGTCGGTGGTCGAACGGACATTGCTGCGCCCGCCCTCGTCGCGGCTTGGCCCGGCAAGCGATGCCGAACGCGCGGGCGCCCAGAAATACAGCCCCTATGCCGGACGTTACGACAAACTTGTGAACCGGGAATCTGCCCACGAGCTTCTCGCCAAGCTGGGCTTGGAAACAGCCGAAGCCGCCGAGCGGGCGATGCAGGCCGCCAAGCAAGAAAAGGAAGATCGTCAGCTTCGCAAGACCTCGGGCGGCTCCAATCGCCAAGGCATAGGGGAGGCGCTGGCGAAAAGCGTCGTCCGCTCCGTTGGTAGCCGGATTGGCCGCGAGATCGTGCGCGGCGTGCTGGGCAGCCTGTTCAAGGGCCGTTGACGTCGATCTATTTGGGCGCTCCCAGCTTCAGCGCCATATCGATCAGATGGCCAGAGCGCAGGATGTTCGTGTGATCGCGCCCTTGGGCGATGTTGAAATCGGCGCTCAGGCCGTGTTTGGACAGTTGAGCCGCGTAGCCTTCCGACAAAGATGGCAAAGTGACATTGTCGCTTGCCCCCACCAGAATGGAAATTAGTGTCTTTGGTGGTATGCGCTCCACATAATCGCTGGGAGATTCGCTGGTCCACAATCCGCCAGTGCGACCGGCTCGCCACTGGCGCAGATCGCAGACGCATCCGATCAGCAGGGCGGCGTCGGCCAAGCCGGGATGACGCCCCAGGATGACGCCGGACACCGCCGAACCGCCGGAATGGCCGATCAGCACCAGCCGCTTTGGCTTGTAAAAATCTTTCAGGCGGGCGATGGCGTCGGCAATGTCGTCGATAATGTCGGCGCGCCAATTATCGGCGCGATTGCGCTCGCCGGTCGAATAATTCCCGTCATCGTCGTTGTAGCCGGGGCGCAGCAGGGCGACAGCCACAGTGCCTTGCGGCGATTTCTCGATTAGGCTGGGGGCGACATTGAACATGGATGTCGCAGGCGAGCCGTCGGAATGATTGCCGTGCAGCATTAGATAAAGCAGGCTCACCCCCGTCTCGCCCTTCTGTTCGAAAGTCCGGATGATCAGGCATTCGTCGCGTCCGCTGACTCTGGTCACGCGGTCGGGATTGTCGCAAGGGGCTGCCAGGGCGGGACCGGCCAGGACAAGAAGGAGCAGAAATGCGAAGAGGGGGCGCGCCACGCCTTTCCTCCTACTCGTTGCGCAAATAAGGGGCGGCCTTGGCGGCCAGGGCGCGGCTGGTGATCAGATGCCCGGCCAACAGGGTCACCACCAATCCGAACAGCAAAAGCCCCAGGCTGCTCAGGGGCAGGAAACGCCAAGTCATGTTCATCATGCTGTCCAGAATGCCGAAGGCGGCCAAGGTGCCGATGGCGCCCGCCAGCAGCGTGGTGGCAAGGCCTAGAAACAGAAATTCCAGAAGATAGGCCCGAAACAGAGTGGGCCTGTCGGCGCCCAGCACCTTCAGCACCACGGATTCATAAACGCGTCTGCGCAAACTTGCGGCCACCGCGCCCGCCAGAACCAAGCCGCCCGCAGGCAAGGTGGCGGCGGCCATCACGGCCAGCGCCACGCCTGCGCCTTCCAGAACGCCCTTCACGCTTTCCAGCGCGTTGCGCACCCGGATGACCGAGACGTTGGGCAGCGCGTCGGTGACGGCGCGTTCTATGTCATCTTCCTGCTGCGCATCCGCCTTGGCGGTGGCCAGGAAGGTATAGGGCGCTCCCTCTAGCGTTCCTGGCGAGAAGAGAAAGGCGAAATTCATGCTGGCAGCACTCCAGTCGATGTCGCGCAGGCTGGAAACTTCGGCCTCGATGGCGCGCCCCAGAACATCCACCCCGACGCGGTCGCCAACGGTCAGGCCAAGCCCTTTGGCTAAGCGCGCATCCAGGGAAACCAGGGCGGGTCCCCGATAGGCCTCGTCCCACCAACTTCCGGCCAGCAGTTGCGTGCCGTCCGGCATGACGGCGGCGCTTGAGAATCCCCGGTCGCCATCCAGCGCCCAGCGCGCGCTGGGATCGATCCTGACCTCTTCTGCGGGCGTTCCCTTCAGCATCGTCACGCGTCCGCGGATCATCGGGGCCAGACGGATGTCGCGGGCCTGATGTTCCTTGGCGGCGGCGATGAAGGCGTCTTTCTGGTTGGGCTGAATGTCGATGAAGAAAAAGGCGGGCGCCTCGTCGGGCAGCCGGTCTTCGATCTGATGGCGCAGATTGCTCTCGATCTGGGCCAAGGTGGTCAGCACGGCCAAACCGATGCCCAGCGACACCACCACGCTGGGCGCTGGCGAACCGGGACGAAACAGTTGACCCAGGGCCAGACGCAGTCCGGCCGCACGGGTATGTCGCGAAATCATGCGTGCGAGCTGCGCCATCAGATAGGCCAGCAGGCGGAACAGAAACAGGCTTAGGACCGAAGCGACGACGAACCAGAGAGCCAGCATGCGGTTGCTCGACGTTTGAACGACCAGCAAGGCCAGCGCCAGCGCGAAAGGCAAGGCGGGCAGCAGGTTCAAGATGCGCTGCTTCAGAGGCGGGCGGACGACCAGGGCGCGCAAGGCGGCGGCGGGCGACGTGCCGCCAACGCCTGCCAGGGGGCCGATGCCGAAAGCCAAGGCCACCAGCAATCCGGCCAGGGCCGCCTTGATCAGCGGTTCGGGATAGACGCCAGCGATCAGGCGCACGGGCAGGGCTTGGCTAGCCACATCCAACACCGCCAACGGGATCAGCAGGCCCAATCCCAGACCCAACAGAATGCCCAGCACGGCCAGCGTCAGAACCTCGATGCCATAGATGGCGAAGATCTGGTTGTTGCCAGCCCCGACGCTTTTCAGGATGGCAATGCTGCGCGCCCTGGTGTCGAGATGACTTTTCACGGCATTGGCCACGCCGATGCCGCCTACCAAAAGACCAGCTAGTCCGGTCAGCGTCAGGAACAACGACAAATTGTCGAGGAAGCGCTTCAAGCCGGGCGCCGCCTCGTCAAGACCACGGATGCGCCAATGCGCCTTGGGGAATCTTTGCTCCAATTGGGCGCGCACCTTGGCCGCGTCGGACTGATTGGGCAGGGACAGGCGGGTAACGTAGCGCTCGATGCTGCCCGGCATCATCAGGCCGCTGGCTTGCAAACCCTCCCACGAGACCAGCAGGCGCGGCCCCAACTGGAAAGGCGACGCCACCTTGTCGGGTTCATGATCGATCACGCCGACAATGTGAAGGCGCGCCGATCCTAAAACGACGCTGTCTCCCGTCTGAATGCCAAGACGCGCCAGCAGGCCCGGATCGGCCAGGGCAAAGAACCCTTCGTTCATGTCGGCGAACAGGCTGGCGTCTTTGGGATTCAGGCGCAACTGGCCCGCCAGCGGATAGGCTTGATCGACCGCCTTCAACTCGACCAGCGTGCGGGCGCCGGAATCGCTTCGGACCATGGCGCGCATTTCAAGATGCGTCGAGATGCGTCCCACGCTTTCCAGATATTGCCGGGCATCGTCGTCAAGCGGGCGATACATCTGTGAAACCGCAAGATCGCCGCCCAGCAAGAGCCTGGCGTCGGCCCGCAGGCCAGCCTTGACGGCTTCGGTCAGTTCGCCAGCGGCGGCGATGGTGGCCACGCCCAGCGCCAAACAGGCAAGGAAAATGCGAAAGCCGCGAAAGCCCTGTTTGACGTCGGCCCGCAACTCGCGAAGGGCCAGGGTGACGGCGGGACTCATTCCTTGATGGCCAGCCAACCGCCGAACAGAAAGGCCTGATGGAAATGTTCGACCGTTGTAAAGCCTGCCTGATGCAGCAGCTTGAACAAGCGGGTTTCCGAAACGAAATGGATATCCCTGGCGACGTGTTTCAAGCCTTTCTCGACTTCGACGGGATCGATGCCGTGCGACAATTGCCAGCGCGTCCAGGCGGCCAACAGGCGGGCGTAGCGTGGCGTATCGGAAGCGCCATGCAAATCGGCCAGCACCAGGGGCGCTCCCGGCTTCAAGGCCTTTGAAATGCCCGCCAGCAAATTGGCTTTGGCGCCATCGTCGGGCAGGAAATGCATAACCAGCAGACAGGCGGCGGCGTCGAATCTCGTGCCGGGGTCCAGATCGCCGACCGTGCCTTCGATCAGGGTCGTCCTCTCGGTCAATCCTTTGGCATTCAGTCGCGTCTTAGCCTGTTTCAGCATGGCGGCGGATGGATCGACGCCGGTGAAGCGCCAGCCGGGATGGTGAGGCGCCAGACGCTCGATCTCCTCGCCGGTGCCGCAACCCGCAATCAGGAGATGCGCGTTGTGCCCCAGCATGTCTTCCAGCAGGAACTGAGCCATGGCGTGCAGCGTTTCGTAACCCGGGATGACCTTGCGCACCGTGTCGTCGTAGCGCGCCGCTCTTTGATCGTGGAAATGCTGTTGAGGATCGAAATTGTCGGTCATGAAACATCTCCGTCCAAGCGTCCGTCCTTCAAGCGCGCCACGCGCGAGCAGCGCCCGGCCAGATTGGCGTCGTGGGTGATCAGAACCAGGGTGGCGCCGCTGTTGCGGTTCAGGTCGAACAAAAGATCGATGACCCCTTCGCCGGTCGCTTGATCCAGATTGCCCGTCGGTTCGTCGGCCAGCAGCAGCCCCGGCTTGGCGGCGAAGGCGCGGGCCAGGGCTACGCGTTGTTGTTCGCCGCCGGAAAGCTGCGATGGATAATGCGACAGGCGCGACGCAAGCCCCACGCGTTCGAGCAACTCCTTGGCTGCCTTCAGAGCGCCGCGCTTGCCTGCCAGTTCCAGCGGAATGGCCACATTCTCAAGCGCCGTCATGGTGGGAATCAGATGAAAAGATTGAAAGACGATGCCGACATGGTTGCGCCTGAACAAGGCTAGCGCGTCCTCGCTCATCTGGCCCAGCTTCTTTCCCAGAACGACGGCCGATCCTTGGCTTGGGCGTTCCAGCCCGGCCATGATCATCATCAACGAGGACTTGCCCGAACCCGAAGGGCCAACCAGCCCCAGGGTTTCACCGACTGCGACCTGCAAGTCAATGCCGTTCAGGATATTGACCTCGCCCGCTTCTGAGGCCAGCTTAAGGTGAATGCCGGATAGATGGATCGCTAGGTGGGTCATGAGCCGTTGGATGTGTCGTTTTCTTTGCCATGCTGGCCTTATCCTGACGCTTTATCAAGCCTTTCCGGCTTCGGCGGCTTCCTTGCGCCTGCTGGCCCTGGGTGACAGCCTGACGGCGGGCTATGGGCTAGGCAAGGATCAGGGGTTGGCCGCAAAACTGGAAGCGGCGCTGAAATCCAAAGGCAGGGAGGTGCGCGTCGTCAATGCGGGCGTTTCCGGAGACACCACCGCTGGAGGCTTGGCGCGTCTTGACTGGTCACTGGCCGAGCCGCCCGATGCGGTGCTGGTCGCCTTGGGGGCCAACGATATGCTTCGCGGCTTGCCTCCCCAGGAGTCCGAGCGCAATCTGGATGCCATCTTGGCCCGCCTGCAAGAGCGCAAGCTGCCGGTTCTTCTGATCGGCATGAAGGCTTCGGTCAATCTGGGATTGGATTACGCCGGTCAGTTCGACGCCATCTATCCTCGCTTGGCCAAGAAATACGGCGTTCCCCTCTATCCATTCTTTCTGGAGGGCGTCGCCTTGAAGCCTGGGCTTAACCAGGAAGACGGGCTGCATCCCAACGAAAAGGGCGTCGATGAGATTGTGCGCCGCCTTCTGCCCGACGTTTTGCGGCTGCTGGACAGAACGAAGGGTCAAAAGCGATGAAATCCCAAACCGACTTCCGATCGGCCTATGCCGAAGGCGACGGATGGGCCAGCGTCGCCAAAAGTCTGATGATGCAGTTGAGCGGCCCGGCGCTGGCGCATCGATTGGGCGTTCTGTATGTGACGCCGGAATTGTCGCGCGATCTTGGCAGCATTCTTGCCTTCCTGCGTGAAACAACCCGCGTTCCCCATTGGGTTGGCGGCGCCGGTTTCGGCGTGTTGGGTTTGACGGCGGACGGCATGGCCCGCGAGGCGCGCGCCAAACCGGCGGCGGCGGTTCTAAGCATGGCCTTGCCCGCCAACGCCTTCCGCCTGTTTTCCTTGCAAGGGCGTGAATTGGGCAAGCTGCGCGCCACCTTGGCCAAATGGATCAAGCCGTCCAGTTTGCCGATGACGGGCTTGATCCATGCCGATCCGGCCAATCCTCAGGCGGCGCTTCTAGTGGCGGGATTCGCGGCTGCTTCCGAAGCCTATCTGGTGGGGGGGATCACCTATACGCCGGAAAAGCGCGAAGCGGAATTCAAGCCGCACTTGGCCGACAAGATGTCGGGCGGCGGCTTGTCGGGTCTGCTTTTGTCGCCCGACGTGCCGCTGGCGGTCGGTGTTGCACAAGGGGTCGTCACCTTGGGCGGCTGGCACAAGATCACCGATGGCGAAGGCGGGGACATCCTGCGGCTGGATGGACGTCCGGCCCATGAAGTGCTGAAGGAAGAGGCGGGGGATTTGCATTCCCTGCTGGGATTTGTTCATCCCGCCGTGCCCGACGCCGGCCTTGATACCGGCGGCTTCGTGGTTCACAACCTGAGCGGGGTCGATCCCGTGCGGGGAAAGCTGTCGGTCAGCTTCAGCGCCGAGCCGGGGCAGATTGTGCGTTTCGTGCGCCGAGACACCAAGGCGGCGGAAGAAGATATGAAACGCATGATTGCCGATGTGAAGAAGCGCCTGTCGGTTCCGCCCAGGGGCGCCGTTCTGATTTCCTGCATTGCCAGGGGGGCGGCCTTGTTCGGCGCGCCGCATCGTGAAATGGAAATCGCGGCTCGGATGTTGAACTGCCCGATGGTTGGCTTTCTGGCGGGCGGCGAGATCATGCGCAACCGCGTGCAGGCGCACAGCGCCGTGTTGCTCGCCTTCGGGTAAGGCCGCCATGCTGCGCTTGTTCGTAGGGCTTGATCTTCCCGAAAATGTACGCGCCCGGCTTTCTCTTTTGGCGGCGGGCCTGCCGGGCGCTCGCTGGCTGGCGCCGGAAACCCATCATGTCACCCTGGCCTTCATCGGCGAAACGGATGCGGCGCAAGCCGAACTTCTAGATCGGGAATTGTCCCGCGTCGTCGCCCGGCAGTTCATGCTGGAGATCGCCGGTGTGGGCAGTTTCGAAAGCCGTGGGAAGTTGCGCGCTCTGTGGGCGGGCGTGGTTCCTTCGGAGAGCCTTCTGCTGCTGCAAGGCCGGGTTGCCGGAGCTTGCGTTCGCGCCGGTCTTGACATCGACGACCGCAAATTCAAGCCGCATGTTTCCCTGGCCCGCTTTCGCGAGCAACCCTCGAAAAACAAATTGGGCGACTGGCTTTCGGCGAACGGCCTTTTGCGTTTGGAACCGGTGAAGGTGGACTCGTTCGCGCTTTTTCAAAGCCATCTCGGGCACGAAGGCGCGCATTACGAGATTCTCAGGCGCTATCCTATTTAACGTCTCGCCGCTTCAACTTTTTAGGCGCGATGCCGGGAAGGTGATCAGAATCTTGGTGCCGACCCAAGGCGTGCTGATGATTTCGAAATCGGCCTGATGCAATTCGACCAGCGACTTGGTCAGCGGCAAGCCCAGTCCGGTTCCTTCCTGGCTGCGCGACAGTTTGGAATCGACTTGTCCGAAGGGGGTCAGCGCTTTTTCGACGTCCTTGGGCGCCATGCCGATGCCGGTGTCGGTGATGGCGATGCGCACTCGTTTGTCGTCAAGCACTGTCATGGACAAAGATATCTGGCCGCCTGCGGGCGTGAATTTGATGGCGTTCGACAACAGATTGAGCAGAATCTGCAAGATGCGCCGCCGGTCGCCTTGAAGAATGAGCGGTTCGTCAGGCAGATTGGACGACATTTGGAGACTGCCTTCCCGGGCCTTGTGCTCGGTCAGGCGCAGGGATTCGCGACCGGCTTCGGCTAGGTCGAACGGCTCTTCCTGAAGCCCCAACTGCCCGGCCTCGATCTTCGAGACGTCCAGAATGTCGTTGATGATCTTTAAGAGATGCTGGCCGGAATTGTGGATGTTCCCCAGATACTCTTCGTAATTCTCGTGTCCCAGCGGACCGAAGGCGCGCATCATCATCAATTCCGAGAATCCGATGATGGCGTTCAGGGGCGTGCGCAATTCATGGCTGATGGTGGCCAGGAATTCGCTTTTCACTTGGCTGGATTCCTCGGCGCGCTCCTTGGCGTCCCTGAGCGCCGCGTCGAACTGCACGCGGACGATCTCGCCGCCGATCCATTGCGCCATCAGGCGGATGATCTCGCGGTCGGTGGGGCGGAACTCCTGCGGTCGCTCGTCGCGCGAAGCGAAGGCCAGGACGCCATAAACTTGGCCGCCTGCTTCCACCCTGGCCCCCAGATAGCTTTTGAAGCCGAACTGCTGGCGGCAAACATGACCGATAAGGCCGCTGGCCGCATCGGTTACGGAATCCTCGCTTTGCAAAGCCTCCTGCATCAAGGGATCGTCCAGCATGATGGCATGGCCGGGGGCCAGTTCCGGTTCTGGGGAATGCGAAAACTGGATGCCCAACTGACGCCCTTCGATTTTGACCAGCGCGCCCGATGTCATTTCAAAATGGTGGATGCCGAATTCGATCAGATTCTTTACCTTGTCGGCAAAGCTGGCGTCTTGGCTTGACGTGATGTTGTACATCGCCTTCAAGGCCGTCTGGCTGGCCAGAATGCGCGCCTCGGACAGGCGGCGCTCGGCAATTTCCTGGCTTAGTTCCTGCGTGCGCTCGATGACCTTGGCTTCCAACTCGCCATGCGTCCGCCTTAACGTTTTCTCGGCCTCCTTCTGGCTGGTAACGTCCTGGACCAGGGAGAAGAAGCCAAGCGCCGTCCCTTCGGGGCTAAGATGCGGCAGATAGGTGGCATGAACTTCCCGGCGCTTGCCGTCATGCGTGAAGACGTAGGATTCCAAGCAGACATCCTGCGCGGAACCGGCATCCAGGCCGATATGCACGGCCAGACGCGCAAGGTCGCTCATTTCCGGAAGCTCATCCAGCCGTTTGCCGGAAAGTTCCCAGGGCGGGCGGCGGAACCAGTCTTGATAGGCGCGGTTGGCAAAGCGGAAGCGCAGGTCGCGGTCAACATAGGCGATTAGAACCGGCAGCGCGTCGGTGATCATGCGCAGTCTGTGCTCGCTGTCCAAAAGCGCTTGCGCCATGCGCGCATGGTCGTTCATCTCCTCCTGGATCGTTTCGTGCTGGTTTTTCATGATCCTGTCGGCATGGCGGACCAGTAGGAACAATGCCAGATAGAGAACGACCATGATGGCGATGATGCCCAGGATGATCCGCGACTGGTGCTGCTCGGCAAATGAGAACGAATCCGTGGCGTCGATATAGAACTCGGCGATGGTGGCGATATTGCCTTCGTTGTTGAGCAAGGGATTGTAGGTTTCGATGGCGTATTTCGAGCGCGCCGGTTTGCCGAAACGCAAGAAGTCCACGGCGCCGATAAAGCTGGTGGCGGCATTTCCCGACAAGGCCTTCTGAAATTCCTTGTGGTTTTCGACCGGTCGGCCGATTTCAGACCGGTCGGTCGAATAGGCGATGATGCCGTCCAAGGTGAATATCTTGACCTTCAACAGCGGCAGCTTGCTCAGATTGGCTTTCAACATGACGTCCAGCCCGTCCAGATTCCCCTTCATCTGGGAAGGCGAGATCAGAACCTGCCGATCGATTCCCGGCATGTGATGTTCGATCAAGTGCAAGAGCAGAACATTGTATTCCTGGGCGCGCCGCGCCGCCGCCTCCTGCACCAAGGCCATGGCCATGTTGCGATAGAACAAGCCAAGGCCGACGCTGGCCAGCAGAACGCCGGCCAGTCCGAACAAGGCGAAATACCGCTTCAAAGGAAACATGAGGAGATTTGGACCCATCTTGTTGTGGGGGCCATGATGGAGCGTGCTTGAGCCTTGGGCAAGCTGGCGTTTTGCCCCTTTGACGAAAGCTGGCTTCGCGATATGCTGCTTTCATGAATGCCAAGCCTTTGCTTTCCGGCCTGATTCTGCTTTTGTTGGCCGCCTGCGCCTATCGGGGCGGCGGCGACGAGCCGGGCGTTCGTAAATTCACCCTCTTTTCCATGCTGAATGGCGACGATATCCGGGGCAAATGCGCCAGCGTTGCTGGCTATGAGCGCTATCGCGTGGTTTACAACGGCCTTTATGAAGAGCAGTTCAGGGTTTACGAACTCAGCAAAGGCCCCAAGAATGGCCATGTTTTCAAGGTCAGCGTTACCTCGCCCGCCAATGTGGCTGAGATCGACCTGAAAGATTTGCTGTCGCCCTGGCGACCGGTGACCGCCGAGCGTTTTATCAGCGACGGCGATTTCCTGGCCCTGACCAACGCCCTCAATCAGTCCGGCTACTCCAAAGGAGCGCCCAAGGGGCTTGATCTGCCATCGGACAATTTTTGGTGGCTGGCGGTGGGTTGCAAGGACGGAACGGTTTCATTCCATGCCTGGAAACACCCCCAACCTGATTTGACGACGCTGCCTTTGGCAAAGGCCTTTCTGGCGATGGATCAGTCGGGCGTGCGCCTCAACCCGCCGCGCCATCCCATCTCGCATATGCCGCATATGAAGTCGTCCGAGGATGACCGCCGCTTTGACCTGAAGGTTGGAGAAAATGGCCTTATTGGCGTTAGTTCGCTGTTTTGATTTATAGAACTTACTAACGCGACGGTTTTGTTGCACTGCACAAAATCACTCTTGACATTCCCCACGCGCAATCTCATATTCCAGTCATGCTGCACCGCAGCAATAGGATTTACTGGCCGTCAGTTCCAAGTGGAAACCGCAAGAAGCGGGGGACGGCTTGGAAAATGACCGCCAAACCGAATTGAAAAGGAGTGTCTCCATGAGCAATGTCAAGTCGAAGACCGCCGCCGCCAGCAGCATTGAAACCCCCAAGTCGATCGAGAGCGCCGTGGCCGTTGGCCGCGAAACGCTCGAGCAAGTGGTCAAGGCCAGCGCCGACGCTGCCAACAAGGGCTATGAGAAGGCCGTCGCCATGACCAAGGAAAATGTGGAAGCCGCCGTCAAGGCCGGCGCCAGCGTTTTCAAGAACTACGAAGAAGCGATGAGCTTCAACAAGGAAAACATCGAAGCCTTCGTCCGTTCGGGCAGCATCTTCGCCAAGGGCTGGCAGGAAGCCACCAAGTCGGTTTTCGCCCTGACCCAGGAAGCGTTCGAGGAATCGGTCGTCGCCAGCAAGGCGATTCTAGGCGCCAAGAGCATGAAGGAAGCCGTCGATCTGCAGACCGGTTTCGTCAAGACCAGCTTCGACAAGGTCGTTGCCGAGGGCGGCAAGATCTCCGAGACCAGCTTCAAGCTGGCCGAAGAGGCTTTCGGCCCGATCAACGAGCGCGTGAACGAGACCGTTTCCAAGCTGATGAAGCCGATCGCGGCCTAATTTCGCTTTCTCCCCGGCGTCGGAAATTTTCTTCGGCGACAGGGGAACAATAAAAAAAGCACCAGGTTGGGTGGCCCGGAAGAGAAATCTTCCGGGCCATTCCCATTTGGACAGGTTGCCGCTCGCCTGCGGGAGGGGTAGATTGGAAGAGCCGTTAGACGGAAGGGATATGCATGGCCGCCACCGTCCCCTTGTACAGCGAATATCCCTATATGCGCGCCTGCGCCGCGCGTATCCTTAGGGTTGGCGATGACCGGGTCATTCTGGACCGGACCGTCTTCTATCCCCAGGGCGGCGGCCAGCCCGGAGATACGGGGGTTCTGCGCTTGCCGGATGGAACGATCCGTCTGGTGGTCGATACCCAGAAGGGCGAGGAAAACGCCCAGGAAGTCCATCACATTCTATCGCCGGGAGCCGGATCCTTCGAGGAAGGCATGCTGGTCGATGCCGTGATCGATTGGCGCCGCCGCTATAAATTCATGCGTCTGCATACAGCACTTCATCTGCTGTCGGCGGTTGTTCCGGGCAAGATTTCCGGCGCATCGATCGGCGAGGACAGGGGGCGGATCGATTTCGCCCTGGATGAAGGTGCCAAGCTCGACAAAGAGGAATTGCAATTTCATCTGAACCGCGCCGTCGCCGAGGACATGCCCCTGGGCATCGATTGGGTGGCGGACGAGGAATTGGACAAGCGCCCCGACCTGATCCGCACCTTCACGGTGCGCCCGCCCGTCGGTCAGGGCCGGGTGCGATTAGTGCGAATCGGCCAGATAGATCTTCAACCCTGCGGCGGCACCCATGTCAGCGCCACTGGAGAGATCGGCCCGCTTACCATTGCCAGGATCGAGAACAAGGGGCGTCACAATCGACGTGTCATTGTCGAACTGTCGGACCCGCAGGTAACAGACTGAATAATAAGTAGTTTTATCTAGCGCCCAGGCTGATTGTCATAAAACTTTCATCATTCTGCAATCAAACCGCCACCACCCCTCCCTAGGATGTGGGGGTGCGGCGCTTGAATTGGATGGCGCCATCCCGACAGAATTAACCAAGGAGCCTTAGCTCATGATGAAGACGACCGCCCTTGCGGCAGCCCTGCTGATGGGGGCTTCCTTTGCCGCCCAGGCTCAAAGCCTTTCCGTCGATCCCGGCATCACCGACTACAAGAAGGTGAGCGGCGTTTCCGGCAGCTTGAAGTCGATCGGTTCCGACACGCTGAATAACCTGATGACGCTGTGGGCCGAAGGCTATAACGCCATGTATCCCAACGTGAAGATCGAGATCGAGGGCAAGGGGTCATCGACCGCTCCGCCCGCTCTGATCGCCGGCACCTCGCAATTCGGCCCGATGAGCCGTCCGATGAAGGCCAAGGAAATCGAGGATTTCGAAAAGAAGAACGGCTACAAGCCCTCGGCCATTCGTTCGGCCGTCGATGCGCTGGCCGTGTTCGTCCATAAGGACAATCCCATCCAGTGCCTTAGCCTGCAGCAGGTTGACGCCATCTTCTCGAAGACCCGCAAGGGCGGAAGCGCCAAGCAGGCCGCGACCTGGGGCGATGTGGGTCTGACCGGCGATTGGGCCAACAAGCCGATTTCGCTCTATGGCCGCAACTCGGCTTCGGGCACCTACGGCTACTTCAAGGAAGAAGCCCTGTTCAACGGCGACTACAGCGACAGCGTCAAGGAGCAGCCGGGTTCGTCGGCGGTGGTGCAGGGCATCGCCTCTGACAAGTTCGCCATCGGCTATTCGGGCGTCGGCTACAAGACCGCCGACGTGCGCACGGTGCCCATTTCCAAGAAGCCGGGCGAGAAGTGCTTTGACGCTAATGCCGAGAACGCCTATTCGGGCAATTATCCGATCGCGCGCTTCTTGTATGTCTATCTGAACAAGAATCCCAACCAAGCGATGGACCCGCTGCGCGGCGAATTCGTTCGCTACGTCTTCTCCAAGCAGGGTCAGACGGTGGTGCTGAAGGACGGTTTCTTCCCCGTCACCAAAGCGATCGCCGACGAGGATCTGGCCAAGCTGGGTCTGAAGTAAGCAGTCAGTAATGACGGCCCATGCCGCCCTTTGCCTCTGGCAAAGGGCGGTTTGTCGCCGGTAAGATATGTAGTCGATGCAACAGCAAGAAGCCTTGTCATGACCGCGATTGTGCCGCCCCAGCCCAAGGCTGGCCCCATCCTTCCCTTGAAGCGCGACAAAAGCACCAAGGCTTCGGTGCTGCTGACCGACAAAATCGCAGATTGGACGATCACCATCGGCGGTCTGTTCGTCATCCTGGCCGTTGCCGGGATCATGATCTTCCTGGTTCAGGTGGTGGTGCCGCTGTTCACCGGCGCCGAGTTGAAATCCAGAACCGAATTCACCCTTCCGCCTGCATCCAGGCCTTCGCTGGCCCATCAGATAGACGAATTCCATACTGTTCTGGCCGAGATCGGTTCCGACGGCGCGGTCAAGCTGTCGCATGTGGGAACCGGCAAAAGTCTGGGCGGGCTTGATCCTCTGTTCGATCAACCTGCCACGGCTTACGGCGCTTCATTCGATGGCGAGGACATGATTTTCGGTTTTGCCGATGGAACGGTTCGCTTCGCGCGCCTTCGGCTCTCTTCGTTGATCTTGCCCGAATCCGAATTGCCCGCAAGCCTGACCCAGTTGAACGAACGCGATTCGACGGATGGCAAGATCGTCTATTCAAAAGTTCCCGGACGCCAGATTCGCAAAACCAGTTTTTCCTTTTCCGCCGAAGAGCCGCAGGCCGTTGCTCCACAGGGTGTTGGCGTCGTCGATATCGATTATCGCGTCGGCGGCACCGACGAACGCCCAGTCAAGGCCTTCGTGGTCCGCGACACAGATGGCGTGGTGCATCTCAATCTGGCCGAGACGCGCACCAACATGATGACCCAGAAATCGACGACCGATGTGACTGAAGTGTCGCTTCCTGGCTTGCCGCAGGGATTCATCACCGCCAGCCTGCTGGTCAATGACCGCGGCGATCAGGTTTACGTGGCGGGCGAAGACGGCACGGTCTATCGCTATGACGCTCGCGACATCCACAGCCCCGTGCTGGCCGAGACCTTCGATTTGGTTTCCGGTCAAGCCAAGCTGACAGGGCTGTCTTATCTGATCGGCGAGCAGTCGTTGGTGGTGACCGACGACCACGGATCGGTCGATGTGTTCTTCCGCCTGCCCGCCATCGAGAAGGGCGGGAGCGACAATTTCACCTTGGTGAAGACGCACGAGCTTGAGAAGCAAAAGTCGGCCATCGTCGCCCTGGTGCCCAGCCAGCGCAACAAGATGTTCCTGTCCGCCGACAAGGACGGCCATTTGTGGCTGCGCCATTCGACCAGCGAACAGACGCTGCTGAAATTGAGTTTGCCCGAAGGATCGGCGCCGCTGGCCGGTCTGACCATGGCGCCCAGGGCCGACGGCGTGCTGGCGATTACCGAAGACCGCAAAGCCATTCTGTGGCGCTTCGATGCGCCGCATCCGGAAACGACCTTTGGCTCCTTGTTCGGAAAAGTCTGGTACGAAGGATATGAAGAGCCTTCTTACACTTGGCAATCATCGTCGGGGACCGACAGTTTCGAGCCGAAGCTGTCGTTGGTGCCGCTGATTTTCGGCACCTTCAAGGCGACGGTCTATTCCTTGCTGTTTGCCGTTCCCATCGCGTTGCTGGGCGCCATCTACACCTCGGAATTCGTACATTTCAAAGTGCGCGCCGTCGTCAAGCCGGGCATGGAGATGATGGCGTCATTGCCCTCGGTGGTGCTGGGTTTCATTGCCGCCCTGGTGCTGGCGCCCATCGTGGAAACTTGGCTGGCCGCCGTGTTCCTGGGATTCATCGTGGTGCCGTTGTCCCTTTTGGTGGCGGCGCATCTGTGGCAACTGGTGCCGGGTCCCGTGGTGCGTCGTCTGGGCGGCGTGGCCAAGTTCCTGTTCATCTTTGCCGTGCTGGGCATTGGCTTCGAATTGGCCTTCCTGCTCTCCGGCCCCTTCGAGACCTTGTTTTTCGCGGGCGACATGAAGTTGTGGGCCAATGGCACCATCGGTTCCGACGCTCCCTTCCTGACCTTGATCGTCTGGCCGCTTTCTTACTTTTTGCTCGAAACCGTACTGGCGCGTGTCGAGGAAGCCGGATTGCTGCGCCTGTCGCCGCAAGGGAACGATTTGAAGGCGGGCATTCAGTCGCTGCTGCGTTGGCTGGGTGTCGCGACCGTTTCTGGACTTTTGGCCTGGGCGCTGGCGTCTTTGCTGTCGGGTATCGGCGTGGGCGCCAGGGGCGGCGTGATCGACACCTATGTTCAGCGCAACACCCTGATCGTGGGTTTTGCCATGGGGTTTGCCGTCATTCCGCTGATCTATACCCTGGCCGAGGATGCGTTGAATTCCGTGCCCGAGCATTTGCGGGCCGCTTCGCTGGCTTGCGGCGCCACCCCTTGGCAGACTGCGATTGCCGTCATCCTGCCTGCCGCCGTCAGCGGCGTGTTCGCTGCCGTCATGGTTGGCATGGGCCGCGCCGTGGGCGAAACCATGATCGTGGTGATGGCGGCGGGAAACACCGCCTTGATCGATTGGAACATTTTCAACGGCCTGCGGGCGCTGTCGGCCAATATCGCGGTCGAGTTGCCCGAAGCCGTGAAGGATGACACACTTTACCGGGTGCTGTTCCTGGCGGCTTTGACACTGTTCGCCATGACCTTCGTCGTGAATACGCTGGCCGAGGTGATCCGCCAGCGGTTTCGCAAGAAGTCGGTGGCGCTATGAACCCGGGCGATATGTTGGAGGCCGTTGCCGTGAAACCAGTTACCCGCGTCAGCCAGACCAGACGTTCCTATGAATCCTCGCTGACCGCCAGGGGCGAACCCTTCCTGTGGGGATTCGGCGGCGCCTTGGCTTTTGGCGTTTTGCTGGTGGTGGGCTTTCTGGTCCTGGTGACCTGGAACGGCATTACCACTTTTTGGCCCAAGCCCATCCATGTCGTTACCTTGAACTCGGGCGATCTGGTGGCGGGCGAACCCACGCGTAGCGAACCCTTCAAGGTCGGGCCAGAGCGGTTGACCAGCCTTAGCGAGGCCGCCAAGGCAAAAATCGCCAAGGATGATGGTTTCGCCCATCGCGTTCTTCTGCGCACCGGAAATTTTGACTTGTACAACGACGACTTCCGCTGGGTCGAAGACTACAAGATCGAGAAGACGGAAATGCCCGTCGGCATGTTCTTCATCGAACGTCAGGAATGGGGTGCTTTCGTTGGCGGCATCAAGGCGCTGAACCGCAACGGCGCGACAATCACCGGCGACGAGTTGACGCTTGACCTGCTGCACAAAGAGCACGAGGCGGCGCGTCGTCGTTTCGAAGCCATTCACGACATCGAGAGGGGCGCCATCGGCGACGTCAATTACGAGTTGAATCAGGAGCGGCTGAAAATTCGCAAGGCGGTTCTGAAATATGGCGACAATGCGCCCGAGGTCAAGGCCGTCGAGGCTGAGGTTGAGAAACATGCCTCCGTCCTTAAGGGGCGTTTCGATGTCTTGGCCGCCAAGGCTCAAGAGATCAAGGACGAGGACGCCAAAGTCCAGGCCGTTCTGGCCGATATCAACGGAACGGAAAAGGTCATGCCCTTGTCGCTGATCGTCCGCTTCTACCCGGCCAATGAATTGTCGGCGCTGGGCAAGGTTGGCATCTATCTGTCTCGCTGGGCCGAATTCCTGACCGACGACCCGCGCGAGGCCAATACCGAAGGCGGCGTGTTGCCCGCCATTTTCGGCACTTTCGTCATGACGCTGCTGATGGTGGTGGTGGTGGCTCCCTTTGGCGTGTTGACCGCGCTTTATCTGCGCGAATACGCCAAGCAGGGCCGCTTGGTGTCGATCGTGCGAATCTCGGTCAACAACTTGGCTGGCGTACCTTCGATCGTTTATGGCGTGTTCGGACTTGGCTTCTTCGCCTATATCGTGGGCGGTGGAATTGACGCACTTTTCTATCCCGAGCGTCTGCCCAATCCCACTTTCGGCACCGGCGGTCTTCTCTGGTCGTCGCTGACCCTAGCACTTCTGACCGTTCCGGTGGTGATCGTGGCCACCGAGGAAGCCTTGGCCGCCGTTCCCAAATCAATGCGCGAAGGGTCGCTGGCTTGCGGCGCTTCCAAATGGCAGACCATCAAGAACATCGTTCTGCCCCGCGCGATGCCCGGCATCATGACCGGCCTTATTCTGGCCATGGCCCGGGGAGCGGGCGAAGTGGCTCCCTTGATGCTGGTCGGCGTGGTGAAACTGGCGCCCGAGCTGCCGATCGACGGTTTCTGGCCCTTCATCCACCTGGAGCGCAGCTTCATGCATCTGGGCTTTCACATCTTCGATGTGGGATTCCAATCGCGCAATTCCGAAGCAGGCAAGCCCATGGTGTTCGTGACCACCCTTTTGCTGATTGCCCTGATTGCGGTGATGAATGCCAGCGCCGTGGTCATTCGCAATCGGCTGAAGCGTAAATTCATGGTTGGCCATTTCTAGGCCAGGGAGACAGGAAGATTATGAACGCCATCGCCAAAAGCAATGCCGAGACCGAATTCGAAAGCACGGTCTATCACGTAACGCCCAGCCCGGATGGCCCGGTGATCGAGATCGATGATTTCAATCTGTGGTACGGCGCCGCGCAGGCCCTGTTCAACGTCGTCATGAATATCGAAAAGGGGCTGGTGACGGCTTTGATCGGCCCATCGGGTTGCGGCAAATCGACGCTGTTGCGCTCGCTCAACCGCATGAATGACCTGATCGAGAATTTGACCATCGGCGGCGGCATGAAGCTGGAAGGCCTGCCCATCTACGGACCCAAGGTCGATGTGATCGGCTTGCGCAAGCGCATGGGCATGGTTTTCCAAAAGCCCAATCCCTTTCCCAAGTCGATCTTCGAGAACGTGATCTATCCGCTGCGCGTCGACGGCGTGCGCGACGGAACGGTTTTGGCCGAAGCCTGCGAGCGCGCGCTTAAGGGGTCGGCGCTGTGGGACGAGGTGAAGGATCGCCTGGACGACAACGCGCTTGGCCTGTCGGGCGGCCAGCAGCAGCGCTTGTGCATCGCCAGGGCGATTGCCTCCGATCCCGAAGTCTTACTGATGGACGAACCCTGTTCGGCGCTTGATCCCATCGCCACCTCGAAGATCGAGGAACTGATCGACGAGTTGAAGGGCCATTACACCATCGTCATCGTCACCCACAACATGCAGCAGGCGGCGCGCGTGTCGCAGAACACCGCCTTCATGTATCTGGGCCGATTGATCGAATATGGCGACACCGAGGAAATCTTCACCTCGCCCAAGCTGTCGCGCACCCAAGATTACGTTACCGGCCGCTTCGGCTGAAAAGGAAAAGACCATGGTTTCCGAACACAGCATCAAGTCCTACGACGAAGAACTGGAGCATCTTTCCAAGGCTATCGCCCAGATGGGCGGTTTGGCCGAAGGACAGCTCTCCAGCGCCATTCAGTCCGTCGCCAAGCGAGACAGCGATCTGGCTTCGCGCGTCGTCAGCACCGACAGCAAGGTTGACGAACTGGAACAGGAAGTCGATGCGTTGTCGCTTCGCATGCTGGCTTTGCGCCAGCCGGTGGCGGTCGATCTTCGGGCCATCGTCTCCTCGATCAAGATCGCCAGCGATATCGAGCGCATCGCGGATTATTCGGCCAACGTTGCCAAGCGCGCCCTGGTCTTGAATTCCATGCCGCCGGTCAAGCCGGTGTCGGCGGTGCCGCGCATGGGCCGCTTGGTTCAGGAAATCTTCAAGGAAGTTCTTGACGCGCTTATCGAGCGCGACGCCGACAAGGCGCTGGAAGTCTGGAAGCGCGACGAAGAAGTTGATGACATGTACACCAGCATCTTTCGCGAACTGATCACCTATATGATGGAAGATCCGAGAACCATCACCGCTTGCACGCATCTTCTTTTCATCGCCAAGAACATCGAGCGCATCGGCGACCACGCCACCAACATTGCGGAACTGATCTATTTCCTGGTGCACGGCAAGCCCTTGAAGGGCGCGCGTCCCAAGAAGGACACGACCACGACACATGATTTCTCGAGCGAGGAAACATGAAACCACAAATCCTGGTTGTCGAAGATGAAGCCTCGTTGGTAACGCTGTTGCGTTACAACCTGGAGAAGGAAGGCTATCAGGTTACCGAAGCGGGCGATGGCGACGAAGCCATCATGCTGATCAACGAGCGCAAGCCCGATCTGGTTCTGTTGGACTGGATGCTGCCGGTGCTGTCGGGCATCGAGGTTTGCCGTCAGATTAGGCGCAAGCCGGAAACCCGCGACCTGCCTGTGATCATGTTGACAGCCCGGGGCGAGGAAGGCGACAAAGTGCGCGGCCTCAATACTGGCGCCGACGATTACATTACCAAACCATTCTCGGTCCCCGAGCTTCTTGCTCGCATTCGCACGGCGCTCAGGCGCCAGCAGCCGGCGCCAGCCAAGGGCCAGCTGACCTATTCCGATCTCACGATCGATCTGGCGGGGCACCGCGTCAGCCGCAATGGCCGCTTCATTCACCTTGGCCCTACTGAATTTCGACTGCTTCAATTCCTGATGCAGCATCCGGCCAGCGTCTTTTCGCGCGAGGCGCTTTTGAACGCCGTCTGGGGCCACGATATCCATGTGGAACCAAGAACGGTCGATGTGCATATCCGCCGCCTGCGCAAGGCGATCAACGCGGAAGGCGAGATCGATCTGATCCGCACAGTGCGCGCCGCCGGTTACGCGCTCGATACTGAGCCGGTCTGATGAATGGCCTTGCCGGAACCCTGGTTCTGGTCGTCGGCCCATCGGGAGCGGGCAAGGACAGCGTGATTGACGAAGCGCGCAAGCGGCTGATCGGCAATGGCCGTTATGTGTTCGCTGTGCGGTCGATTACCCGTCCCGCCGATGCCGGGGGCGAGTTTCATGAATCATTGACCGAGAATCAATTCGAAGCGCGCAGGCAGGCGGGCGGCTTCCTGCTGTCGTGGCAGGCGCATGGCCTGTCTTACGGTATTCCCGCCGCCTATATGCAAAAATTGGAGCAGGGATGCATCGTGATCGCCAACGTCTCCCGCCTGTCGATCGACGAGGCGCGAGCGAAATGCCCTGGCCGCGTGCGCGTCGTGGCCGTCACCGCTCCCAGGGATGTGCTGGCCGAGCGTTTGGCCCGTCGTGGGCGCGAAAGCCAAGATGAAATCCGCGAGCGTCTGGCCCGCACGCCGCCCTTTATCGTGGATGGCCCTGGCGTTTGGGAATTGAAGAACGATGGCCCCTTGAAGGAAGCGGGCAACGCCTTCGCGGATTTCCTCGAGCAGCTTTGACAGCAAAATTTCCCAAACTCGTCACACTTCCGTTCTGAGAAGGCGATTATCTTGCGCCCAAAATCATCTGGGGTGCATGGCATGAGAGAAAGTCTGGCCTATCCGCTTTCCTGGCCCAAGGAAGCCGTCGTCACTATCCGCTCCATTCTGTTGGATATGGACAAGCCCATGCTGGCGGGTTGGCCGGTTTCCCTTTCGGCCCCCCTTGCCGGTTCGGATCAATCGCTGCCCGCCAAGGTCAAGTTGAGTGGCCCGCCATTGTCTTGAACGCTTTTCGTCAGCTGTCGTACTGAACCAGCGAGACGAAGGGCACGTCCAACTTGTCGCGACCGTTCAGGAAGGTCAGTTCGATGATGCAGGCGGCGCCCACGACATCGCGCCCACTTTGCGCAGCAGGTTGATGGTGGCGTTCAAGGTGCCGCCGGTGGCCAACAGATCGTCCAGCACCACGACGCGGCTGCCCTTGGGGATCATGCCTTCTTGAACTTCGATGACGTCGGTGCCGTATTCCAGCGCATATTCGTGGCTGACCGTGGCGCCGGGCAATTTGCCCTTCTTGCGGGCCATCACGAAACCGCAGCCCAGCTTGAGCGCCAAGGGGGCGGCGGCCAGGAAACCCCTGGATTCAATGCCGCACAACACATCGGGATGGAAGGCGCGGACCTTGTTGGCCAAACGGCCCACGGTCACCTGCCAAGCATCGGCATGGGCCAGAAGTGTGGCGATGTCATAGAACAGAATGCCGGGCTTGGGAAAATCGGGGATGCTGCGGATGTGGGATTTGATGTCCATGGGTCCGGAATTCCTGAAAAAGTGGCGTCTTTCCAGGTTATAGCAAGTCTTGATCGCCATTGAAACAATCACAAGGCTGGAAAGGGCAAAAAGTGGAGGCGGTCCAGGCGCGGCTCGGCTATGATCCTGGCCGCAGGACCCGACGCCTTTGGGGGTGGGTTCGTGTGTGATGACGACACCTAAAGACGAGGACGGACATGCCGCCGCGTTTTGGACAGCTGGTCATATTCACCTTTGCGATCCTGGCTGCGCTGGCCTCGCCGCTTCGGGCGCAGAATGCTGCGCCGTCGGCGGCTGCTCCCTTGAAAAACTTGATCATGGGAACCGGCGGGGTGGTTGGTTTTTACTATCCCGTGGGCGGAGCCATCTGCCGGGTGGTCAACGCCCTGCGCACCCGCAACGGTTATCGTTGTCTGGTCGAAAGCACGACGGGGTCCCTTCACAATCTGAATGCTCTGCGTACCGGCGATCTTGACTTGGCGATGGTTCAGTCCGGCTGGGCCTATCAGGCGGTCAGGGGGGTGGGCGCCTTCGCGGTCGAGGGGGCGGGAAGCGACCTGCGCGCCCTGATGGCCCTGCACGGCGAACCGCTGACCATGCTGGTCCGCAAGGATAGCGGCATTTCGTCGGTTGCGGACATGAAGCGGCGCAAGATCAATCTAGGCCGCAAGGGAACCGCTCAACGTCAATTGACAGAAGCCCTGTTCGACGCCATGGGCTGGACTCTGGCCGATTTTCCCCAGGCGGTCGAACTGGAAGCCGATGACCAGATCGCCGCCCTCTGTTCGGGCAAGATCGAGGCCGCGGCCTATGTCATCGCCCATCCCATCGCCGTGGTCGAAGAGGCGATGACCCGCTGCAACGCGCGTTTGCTCGAGATCGACGCCAAGACAGTGCAGAAAGTGCATGCCGCCTATCCGTTCCTGGCGCCGATGTCGATCCCCGGCGGGCTTTACGAAGGTCAGGCCAAGCCGGTTCAAACCTTTGGCATGCGCGCGCTGCTGATCACCTCGTCGCGCCTGCCTTCCGCTGCCGCCGAAGCCATCGTTTCCGGCGTGGTAGGAAATTTCGAGCGCTTCCAGCGTTTGCATCCTGCCCTGGAACTGCTGCGCCCCGACATGTTGCAAGACAGCGAACCGGTCATTCCCCTGCATGACGGCGCCAAGCGGGCCTATCGCGACAAGAAGTTGCTGGGACGCTAAAGCAATAACGAAAACCGCCGCCCTTGGGGGGCGGCGGCGTCCTGTTCAATTCCCGTTAGGGAAGCGATTACTTGCAGTCCGGATTGCTCTTGAGAGCGGTCAGGAAAGCGGCAACCTGCTTGGCCTTGCCTTCGTCGGCCAGCTTGTAATTCATGCCGTGCTTCATCTTGGAGCCGTTCACCTTCTCTAGGAAGACCGACGGGTCCTTGACGTATTCGATGACCTTGGCTTCGTCCCAGGTGACCTTGCCCTTGGCGGCCTTCATGGCGTCGGAATAACGGGGGAAGTCTTCCAGCGTGCCAACGGGGCGGCCAATCACGGTGTGAAGGTTGGGACCCATGGCGCCCGACTTCTTGCCGGCTTCGAACGTGTGGCAAGCGGGGGCGCAAGCCTTAGCAACTTTCTGACCCTCGGCGGCGTCGCCGCTCAGGCTGCAGGCCGCCTGGGCAAGACCTGGTGCCACGGCCAGAACGGCGGCCATGGCCGTTCCCAGAACGATCTTCCTCATAGTTACTTCTCCCGCTGTTGAAATGGGTGGTTTAATCGGGAAGGGATTATCGATCAACATATTGACAGGCGCAAGGCCTATTAGGCTGGCCGAATGGCCCTTTCCGATGGTGATCAATAGACCATAACATCATGGCGGGCTTAAGGCGGGTTGAGGGAGAAATATGGCGGAATCGCCATGATTCCATTTGGCTTTTGCAAAAGACCGCAATCAAAATTGACTTTCGCTCGCCAAGGGGCTGTGTCACGGTGGCCCCGGTCAGCCACATCTTATTGGAATAGCCAGCCCACATGAGCCTTGCCGCCATCGTCCTCGCCGCCGGTCTGGGGACGCGCATGAAATCCCAGCTTCCCAAGGTGCTGCACCCGTTGGCGGGGCGGCCCATGCTGGCCCATCTGCTGGACAATCTGGCCCGGCTTGCCCCCCAGCGGGTGGCGATGGTGATCGGACCCGGCCAGGAATCGGTGGCCAAGGTGGCGGCCCCCCATCCCTGCGTCATCCAGGCCGACCGGCTGGGCACCGCCCATGCCGCTCTTCAGGCCAGACCCCTGATCGATGGATTTCAAGGCGATGTGCTGATCTTGTTCGGCGACACGCCGCTGGTGACCGGCCAGACCATGGAAAAGCTGATCCTGCGCCGCCGGGAGACGGACGATCCCGCCGTCGTCGTGCTGGGCTTCAAGCCTAGCGATCCGGCGGGATATGGGCGTTTGGTGCTGAACGGAGCGAAGCTGGAGCGCATCGTCGAGGTCAAGGACGCAACCGAGATCGAGCGCGCCATTCCCTGGTGCAATTCGGGCGTCATGGCGCTCGATGGCAAGGTCTTGTTCGACCTTTTGTCGAAGATCGACAACAAGAACGCCAAGGGCGAATATTACCTGACAGATCTGGTCCGTCTGGCCCGCGAGGCAGGGCGGGTTTGCGCCATGGTGGAAGGCTCGCCGGAAGAATTGCTGGGCATCAATTCAAGGGCGGAACTGGCCCAGGCGGAAACCATCGTCCAGAATCGCATGCGCCTGCAAGCCATGGATGACGGCGCCACGCTGATCGGCCCGGAAACTGTTTTCTTCTCATGGGACACCAAGCTGGGCCGCGACGTTGTCGTGGGGCCGAACGTGGTTTTTGGCCCCGGCGTTGCGGTCGGCGACGAGGTGGAAATCCGTCCTTTTAGCCATCTGGAAGGCTGCGTGGTCGCCAAGGGCGCCACGGTGGGGCCGTTTGCCCGCCTGCGTCCCGGCGCCGAGATCGGACAGAACGCCCATATCGGCAATTTCGTCGAGATCAAGAAAGCGGTGGTCGAGGATGGGGCGAAGGTCAATCACCTGACCTATATCGGCGATGCTCGCGTGGGCGCCAAGGCGAATGTGGGGGCGGGGACCATCACCTGCAATTACGATGGTTTTGGCAAATATCACACGGATATTGGCAAGAATGCTTTCATCGGTTCGAATTCGGCCCTGGTGGCGCCGGTCAAGATCGGCGACGGCGCCATCGTGGGCGCGGGGTCGGTGATCACGCAGGACGTTCCCGCCGGGGCGCTGGCGGTGGCCAGGGGCAAGCAGGCGTCCATCGCAGGTTGGGCGGAAACCTTCCGCGCCGCCAAGACCCAGAAGAAGGACGCTTAAGAAATGTGCGGAATCGTCGGCATCATCGGCAGGCAAGAGGTGGCGGGACAACTGGTCGAGGGCCTGAAGCGCCTGGAATATCGCGGCTATGATTCGGCGGGCATCGCCACCCTGGTCGATGGGGTCATCGAAAGACGCCGCGCCCAGGGCAAGCTGGTCAATCTGGAAGCGCTTTTGAAGGACAAGCCGCTGGGCGGCAAGATCGGCATCGGGCATACGCGCTGGGCCACGCATGGCGTGCCCACTGAAATCAATGCGCATCCGCACGCCACGACGCGCGTGGCCGTGGTCCATAACGGCATCATCGAGAATTATCAGGAATTGAAGGCCGAACTGGCCGCCAAGGGCCACAGTTTCGCCAGCCAGACCGACACCGAAGTCGTGGTGCATCTGATCGACGCCTATTTGCAAGAAGGCAAGTCCCCCGAAGAAGCGACCGCGCAAGCCTTGCGCCGTCTGGACGGCGCTTTTGCGCTGGGCATCATTTTTGCGAACCGACCCGACATTCTGATCGCGGCCAGGCGCGGCAGTCCGCTTGCCATCGGCCATGGCGATGGCGAGATGTATCTGGGGTCGGACGCGCTGGCCCTGGCGCCTCTCACGCGCAAGCTGACCTATCTGGAAGAGGGCGACTGGGCGGTGCTGACCCATCAAGGCGCCACCATTTTCGATGCCGACGGCAAGATCGTTGAGCGTCCGTCCAAGATCACGCAATTGTCGGGCGCTCTGATCGGCAAGGGCGAGCATCGCCATTACATGATGAAGGAAATCTGCGAACAGCCGCAGGTGATCAGCGACACGATCCAGTCTTATTACAATCCCGAAGACCGCACGGTGACGCTGCCCGTTCTTCCCTTCGATTTGAAATCGGTCGAGCGCATCACCATCGTGGCCTGCGGCACCTCGTATTATGCTGGACTGGTGGGTCGTTATTGGTTCGAGCAATTGGCTCGCCTGTCGGTCGATGTCGATATCGCCAGCGAATTTCGCTATCGCCATCCGGTGATGAAGGCGGGGCAGTTGGCCATCTTCATCTCGCAGTCGGGCGAGACCGCCGATACTTTGGCCGCCCTTCGCCTGTGCAAGCAAGAAGGCGTGCATACGTTGGCCGTGGTCAATGTGGGTGAAAGCACGATGGCGCGTGAAGCCGACGCCATGGTGATGACCTTGGCCGGACCCGAGATCGGCGTTGCTTCGACCAAGGCCTTCACGGCCCAATTGTCGGTGCTGGCCTGTCTGGCGCTGGGCATGGGGCGCGCCTTGGGCCGTTTGTCCCTGGAGGCCGAGGCCAAGCATGTGGCAGCCCTGGTCAGTGTGCCTTCCAGGGTGGCCGATGTGCTGGCCAGCGATGCGCATATCAAGGAGATCGCCTCCAAGGTGGCCGAGGCCAAGGACGCCATCTATATCGGGCGCGGCACCGGCTTCCCCATAGCGCTTGAGGGCGCTTTGAAGCTGAAGGAGATCAGCTACATTCATGCCGAGGGCTATGCGGCGGGCGAGTTGAAGCATGGGCCGATAGCGCTTCTGGACGAGGATATGCCGGTAATCGCCATCGCGCCAAGCGACGACCTGTTCGACAAAACGGCCAGCAATATCGAGGAAGTGATCGCCCGCGGCGCCAAGGTGCTGCTGTTTACCGATGCCAAGGGCGCCAAGCGATTGGCAGCCAAAGCCTGGGCAACCATCGAATTGCCCCAGGTCGATTCCTTTGTGGCTCCGCTTCTGTATGCCGTTCCCGTGCAATTGCTGGCCTATCACGTGGCGGTGGCCAAGGGCACCGATGTCGATCAGCCCAGGAATTTGGCGAAAAGCGTCACGGTCGAGTGATCCGCAACGCCTTTTTCATCAATGTGGGCAGGGCCAAATCGGCCAACTGATCGGGTTTGGCCCAGAAGCAGCCGGGCGTCAGCCGGGCGGCAAAGCCGGTCATCACCACCAGTTCCAGCGCGAAATGGGTGAAGACATGCTTGACCCGGCCAGCCTTGTGCCAGTCGCTGCCCGCTGGCGCATGCGCCAGCGCCTCATGATCCGTCCAGGCCTTGGCGCGCCAGTCCGTGCCCGGCAATTCCAGCATGCCGCCCAGCAGCCCCTTCTCGGGGCGTTTTCGCAATAGAATGGCGCCGTCCGATTTGCGCTCGGCATAAAAAACCACGCCATGGCGGCTGGGCCTTGCCGCGCGCTTTTCGCGCAAGGGCAGGCTTTGCGAAATCCCCTTGCGAAGGCCCAGGCAGTCCTGGCTGATCGGGCATCTCTGACAGGCGGGTTTTTGGGGCGTGCAAACGGTTGCCCCCAAATCCATCAAGGCCTGAGCCAGATCGCCGGGCCGTTCAGGAAAAGCCAGCGATTGCGCCAGTTCCCCCAGTTTCGGCTTGGCCTGGGGCAGGGGAAGGGCGACGGCGAACAGGCGGGCCGTCACGCGCTCGATATTGCCGTCCAGCGGCACGACATTGATGTCGAAGGCGATGGCCCCGATGGCGCGCGCCGTATAAGGGCCGATGCCGGGCAGCTGTTGCAGCGCTTCGATGGTTTCGGGGAAACGCCCGCCTCTCGCGCCAGCAACGACGTTCGCGCATTCATGCAGTTTCCTGGCCCGGGCGTAATAGCCAAGCCCCGCCCATTGGGCCAGCACCTCATCCAAAGGGGCTTTTGCCAGATCGCCAATGGTCGGCCAGCGGGCCAGGAACCGGTCGAAATAGCCCAGAACCGTTGGCACCGTGGTCTGCTGAAGCATGACCTCGCTTAGCCAGACCCGGTAAGGATCGGTATTGGCCCGCCAGGGTAGGTCGCGCTTGTTGGCGTCGTACCAAGCAAGCAGCGGTCGCATATCGGGGTGGTGGCGGCGGGGCATGGACACCGTTATCCTGTGCGGCATGAGCGATGACAAGCCCGATATTGAAACGCCCAAGCCGCGAGGCCCCACCACGACCTATGAATTAAAGTCGGTGGCGGGGATTGCGCTGAAGGCCGCCCGCCCGGCGCTGGGCCGCCAGGGCTTCGCCGAGGCTGAGTTGCTGGCCCGTTGGGACGCCATCGCCGGGCCGCAATTGGCCGAACATACGCTGCCCATCAAGGTGATCCCCGCCAAGCGGGGCGATGGCAAAAACGAAACCGGCGGCGTTTTGCATCTGAAGGTCGATTCCGGCCCGGCGGCCATGATGCTGACCTATATGGAGCCGCAGGTTCTGGAACGCGTGAATTCCTATTTCGGATGGCGGGCCGTGGACCGGCTGAAGCTGATCCAGGGACCATTGCCGGGCAAGCCCGCCCGCAAGCTGCCCACCCACCGCCCGCTCTCGAAAGAGGAAGAGGCCAAGCTGGCCTTGATGCTGGAGAATGTCTCCGATCCCGACTTGCGGGCGGCGCTGTTGAATCTGGGAAGGGCGGTGGTGGGAGAGAGTTAGGCGGCTTTGACGTTGAGCATGGTCGGAAAAACGCATACAATGTATTACATCTTATTCATGCATCCGGGTGGCTATGTACAAGGACGTAACGATCACCGCGCGCATCGACGGCGAGCTTTCTGACCGTTTGGCCCGTTTGTCGGCCATGCAGGGACGCAGCAAATCCTGGGTCGTGGGCAGGGCATTGAAGTCCTACCTCGATGCCGAATTGGCTTTCGCCGAAGCCGTCGAGGAGGGCGTGGCCGACCTGCAAGAAGGCCGGACCGTCGAGCATGCAGATGTCGCCGCCCGCTTCAAAGCCCGCTTTGGGACAAGTGGAAAATGAAGGTCCGCTGGACCGGGAAGGCCGAAGACGATCTGATGGCTCAGTGTGGCCATGTCGCCAACGAAGATCCTGTCCTGGCAGAGCGCATCGGTTCCGAAGTGTTGATGCGAGTTGGTGGTCTTGCAAACCATCCCTATCGTGGGCGCTCCGGGCGAGTGGAGGGCACTAGAGAACTGCCTCTGCCCGGTCTGCCTTGGATTGCCGTCTATGTCATCAAAGACGATGCCGTTGTCATTCTACGCCTAATGCACGGCGCGCAATCCTGGCCGCCGGAAGACGTCGATCAATAGGGATTTCTCGGACGCTGATAGTGGCCTGACTTTTAGAGTGGTCACGCCACCTTCTTCACCGGCCTAGCCCGCTGGATGCGCTCCTTGCGTTTGGGCGTGTTCATGGCCTCCCACAAATCGATGCGCCGCTGAAGGTTCAACCAGAAATCTGGGCTGGTCTCGAAAACGCGGGCCAGGATCAGCGCGGTGTCGGCGGTGATGGCGCGTCTGTCATTGCACAACTCGTTGGCATGCTTGCGGGCCACGCCCATGGCGGCGGCCAACTCGCCCTGGGTCAAACCCAAGGGTTCCAGAAACTCTTCGGTCAGAATTTCGCCGACGCTGGCGGGCTTGCGCTTGGTCATCAACATGAGGTCTGTCCTTAGCGATAGTCGTGATTGTCTAGATATAATTCCGAGGCTTCGCCGTCCGCGCCATTCCAACGGAACACCAGTCGCCACTGCTTGTTGATGCGGATCGAGTGCCATCCCGCCAGATTGCCGCACAGTTTCTCGAAGTGATTGCTGGGCGGCGAGCGCAAATCGGCATCCGTGACGGCATCGTCAATCAGTTGCAGCTTACGGAAGAGGCGTTGATCGAGAGGGACGGGAATTTTTTGGATAGCCGATCTTCCAGAAAGAATTCGCACAGCCAACGATCCCGGAAACTGATGATCATGCCGCCTCCTTCTCTGCTCCTATGTACCACCCCATGGGACAGTACGCAAGACCAGATTCCCATTGAGCGCAGTCAAGGAGACATGACGCCCCTACGTTGCCGCAGGCGGCGGAGCTGGCGGGGCGGGCGGTGGCGGCGGCTTGAACAGGAACTTGTTGATATCGACCTCGTCGATCTGTTCGGGACGCAGGAACCTTTCGGCGTAGGTTTTCCAGACTCCCGACGTCAGGAACAGGTTGAACAGGTCGGGATCGACATGTTTGTCCTTGCACATGAAGCCCATGATTTTCAGGCTTTCCGACAGCGTCTTGGGGGGTTTGTAGGGCCGGTCGGCGGCGGTTAGAGCCTCGAAAATGTCGGCGATCGCCATGATGCGCTCGGGCACCGTCATGCCTTCGCGCAGCAGGCTGCGCGGATAACCGGTGCCGTCCATCTTTTCGTGATGGTTGCCCGCCATATCGGGCACCCGCTTCAGGTTCTTGGGGAAGGGCAGGGCGCGCAGCATCAAGATGGTTTGCACGATATGGTCGTTGATGTGATAGCGATCCTCGTTGGTCAGCGTGCCCCTGGCGATCGACAGATTGTAGATTTCGCCCAAATTGAGATGCAGGTCGGGGCGCTTGAGCGTGAATTCCTCCATGCCGACGGCTAGATGGTTCACGATCTCGTGCGGGATCTTGTGCTCCTCGCGGTCGGCCAGCAGATATTCGGTCACCGGCGGCTTGGGCCGGTTGGGCGGCAGGCGGCGCAATTCGGCGATCGATTGTCCCAATTCGTCGTCGAGCGAACGCACCCAGGTGCGGGCGCCGATCTTCTTTAAGCGCTCGACCTTTTCGGGCGCCATGAATTCGCCGCCGACATTGCATTCGGCGACAAAGGCGTAATCGTCGTCCAATTGCGCCAGTTCGGTGTCCAGGTCGTCGCGCAGTTCGGCGTCGCTTTTCTCAGCCCTAATGCGCGCTTCCAGATAATGGATCACGGCGTCGCGCTTCAGAACCTCGAAACGGGTGCGAATTTCGTGGATGCGGTTGTAGATGGTTTCCAGCTTGGTCGCCTTATCGACGATATATTCCGGCGTCGTCACCTTGCCGCAATCGTGCAATCCGGCGGCAACTTCAAGCTCGTACCATTCATCTGCGTTCAGGTTGAAATCGGCGTACTGGCCTTCGGTTTCATCGCAGGCGGCCTTGGCCAGCATTTTCGTCAGTTCCGGCACGCGCAAGCAGTGGCCGCCGGTATAGGGCGATTTGGCGTCGATCGCGGTGGCGATCACTTTGATGAAGCTGTTGAACAGTTTGACCTGGGCGTCGATCAGCGAGCGGTTGTCCAAGGCGACGGCGGCCTGGCTGGCCAGGGCCTCGATCAGCGGCACGATGTCGGGCGAGAAGTCGGCCACGTCGCCATTGTCGCTGCGCGCGTTAATCAACTGCAGAACGCCGATCACTTCGTTGTTGCGGTTCTTGAGCGGCACCGTCAGGAAGGATTTCGAACGATAATTGTTTCCGGCATCGAATTTGCGTGTGCCGGAAAAGTCGAAATCCTTGCTCTCATAGGCGTCGGGGATGTTGATGGTCTGGCCGGTCAGCGCCACCAGCGAGGAGACGTTGTTCTGGTTGGGAGAGCCGTCGTCCAGAAACAGCTTGACCGGCGGGAAGGGGATGGGCTTGCCGGTAGTGCCGCCCATGGCCACGCCCAACGTGTCGTTGCGCATGATGGCGAAGGACAGGCTTTTGCCGTCCTCAAGCATCAGATACAGCGTGCCGCCGTCGGCGTTGCAGAAATTCTTGGCCTCGACCAGGATGTTTTCCAGCAAGCGGTTGTAGTCGCGCTCGGCGGAAAGCGCGATTCCGATATCGATCAGCCGCTTGAAGCGGGATTCGCGGTCGTCTTTGGGCATGGGTATTGTGTTGTTGTTCATCGGACCCCCATGGCTTTAGAGTACCTGTCTTCTGGCTGAAAGAAAAGTCAAAGCTGGTCAAAAAGCTCTATGATTCAACATGTAGTAATCCCTGGGGACCTTGCCAATGTTCGAAAGCCTGCGCGATTTCATGGCCCATCTCGAGGCCAGGGGACAATTGATCCGGGTCACCGCCCCGGTCTCGCCCCATCTTGAGATGACCGAAATCCAAACCCGGCTTTTGGCCCAGGGCGGCCCGGCCGTTCTGTTCGAACATGTGGTGGGGCCAGATGGTCAGCGCTACCCCTATCCAGTCTTGGTCAATCTGTTCGGCGCCAAGGAGCGGGTTGCCATGGGCATGGGGCGCAGGGTCGAGGAATTGCGGGCGGTTGGCGAGACTTTGGCCTATCTGAAGCAGCCCGAGCCTCCCGGCGGCCTGAAGGATGCTTGGGAGAAATTGCCGCTGTTGAAGACCGTGATGGCCATGAAGCCCGCCACGGTCAGCAAGGCGCCTTGCCAGGAAGTGGTGCTGACCGGCGATCAAATCGACCTGGGAGCGCTGCCCATTCAAACCTGCTGGCCGGGCGAACCGGCACCGCTGATCACTTGGCCGCTGGTCATCACCCAGGGGCCGGGCGACGACAAGCGCGATGCCGCCAATGTCGGCATCTACCGCATGCAGGTGGTGGGGAAGAACCAAACCATCATGCGTTGGTTGCCACATCGTGGGGGGGCGCAGCATTTCGCCCGCTGGAAGGCGGCGGGGCGGACCGATCCCTTTCCGGTGGCGGTGGCCATCGGCGCCGATCCCGGCACCATCCTGGCCGCCGTGACGCCGGTGCCCGATACGTTGTCGGAATATCAGTTCGCGGGTCTGTTGCGCGGAAAGAAGGTTGAGCTGGTCAAGGCGAAAACCGTGCCACTGATGGTGCCCGCCACTGCCGAGATCGTGCTGGAAGGCCATATCGATCTGGCAGCCACCCTGCCCGAAGGGCCGTATGGCGACCACACCGGCTATTACAACAATGTCGAGAATTTTCCGGTCTTCACCCTGTCGGCCATCACCATGCGCCGCGACCCGATTTATCTGTCAACCTTCACGGGCCGCCCGCCCGATGAACCCAGCGTTCTGGGCGAGGCCTTGAACGAGGTGTTCATCCCGCTGTTGCAGCAGCAGTTCCCCGAGATCGTCGATTTCTGGCTGCCGCCCGAGGCCTGCTCGTACCGCATGGCCGTGGTCTCGATCAAGAAGGCCTATCCGGGGCACGCCAAGCGGGTGATGATGGGCGTGTGGTCGTTTCTGCGCCAGTTCGTCTATACGAAATTTGTGGTGGTGGTCGATGACGACATCGATTGTCGAAACTGGGATGACGTGATCTGGGCGATTTCAACCCGCATGGACCCGGTGCGCGACCTGACCTTGGTCGAACACACACCCATTGATTATCTCGATTTCGCCAGTCCCGATTCCGGTCTGGGCGGCAAGATGGGGCTGGACGCCACCAGCAAGATCCCCCCCGAAACCAAGCGCGAATGGGGCAAAGTGATCCGCATGGAGCAAGAGGTGATCGACCGGGTAACCAAGCGCTGGGACGAATTGGGCCTGCCGGGGCTTGGGAAAGCGATTTGGAAATAGGAGGCCGGTGGAGAGCTTGACGCGCAGCACCATTAATTACATAATTTATGTAATTAATGGAGATTTCCCATGCAGCGGTTTAGTTCGTTCGATCTTCAGCGCAATGTCGCGAAAGTGCAGGAAGCGGCGCTGAAGGAGCCTGTGTCGATCAGCTATCACGGTCGCGACCGGCTGGTGGTTCTGTCCATCGACGAGTTCGAGCGCTTAAAGCGGCGCGACAGGCAGGTGATTTCGATGCAGGAATTGCCTGAGGAATTTGCGGCCGCTCTGCGCGAACCATATGACGATGCCGAACAGGCGGCGCTTGATCACCTGTTGGATGATTGAAGGTGCCGTTGCCCGAGGCCCGTCCGGGTCTGGTTTTCCGCTACGAATATGTCTGGAAGCGTCAGGCCTTGGCTGGGCGGACGACAGCCGAGAAAGACCGGCCCGCCTGCATTGTTCTGGCGGTGACGGGGCGAAAGGGCGAGCAGCGCGTTCTGATCGTGCCGATAACCACCAAGTCCCCGCCCGAAGGGGTCGAGGCCGTCGAGATTCCGTTAAGCGTGAAGCGGCATCTGGGGCTTGATGATGACCGACGCTCCTGGATCATTCTAAGCGAAGCCAATATCGATGGCTGGCCTTCCCCGGATATGCGTCCGATACCGGGTCGTCCGGGACGGTTCGCCTATGGACTGCTGCCCTTAAGGATGGTGACGGACATTCGAAGGATCATTCTGGAATGTTTAGAGGCGAAAAGTTTGGGTTTGGTTCCAAGAGATTCATAACACCCACCCATTGCATCCATGTGCCGAATCGCTTTAAGACAAAGCAGCCCCACCCTTGATCGAGAGCTTTTCCCATGGCCGTTGTCGCCCGCACCCCCGAACAGAAACAGGCTGGCCTGACCGTTGCCCGCATCCTGCTTGAGATCAAGGCGATCAATTTCCGCCCCGAGGACCCCTATAAGCTGACCAGCGGTTGGGCCAGCCCGGTCTATATCGACTGCCGCAAGGTGATTTCCTACCCCCTGGCCCGGCGCAAGATCACCGAACTGGCCGCCGCCGCCGTCGAGCGCGAAGTGGGTTTTGCTGGCCTTGAAGCGGTGGCGGGCGGCGAGACGGCGGGCATTCCCTATGCCGCCTGGCTGGCCGACAAATTGAACCTGCCCATGCTGTATGTGCGCAAGAAGCCCAAGGGATTCGGGCGCAACGCCCAGATCGAAGGCACGTTCGAAGAAGGTGATCGGGTGCTGCTGGTGGAAGATCTGGCTTCCGACGGCGCCAGCAAGGTCACTTTCTGCAAGGCCATCCGCGAGGCGGGCGGCAAGATCGACCATTCGCTGGTCGTGTTCTTCTATGGCGTCTTTCCGGGAGCGCTCAAGAATCTCGAGGAAATGGGGCTTAACCTGCACTATCTCGCCAATTGGTGGGACGTGTTGGAAGTGGCCGAACACGCCCAGAGCTTCGATAAGAAGACGTTGGACCAAGTGCGCGCCTTCCTCTACGACCCGGTGGGCTGGTCAACCGCCCATGGCGGCAAGGGTAGCGATTAATTTTCCTTCTTGGGTGACCAGGAAAGCGCGTTGGCATCGCCCTGATTGCACAATTCGGCCAGGATGGCGGCCGACACGCGCTCCGGCATCACGCCGTTGATGGTGACAAGGCCTGAACGCGCCAAGCGCCAGCCTGCCGAGACGCAGGCCTTGTTGGGAATGCCAGCCACCGTCACCGAAGGCGGGCTGCCATGGTCGGAGAAGATCATGCCGCCATAGACGTTTGCCGCCGGGGCCGCCGAAATGGCCGTGTCCTCGATCTGCTGAACCAGGGCTTCGGGGGTCGGCTTGGCGGGGCCGCTGGAGCGCATGGCAAAGAAGACGCCGCCAATGCCCAGAATGGTCGCGGCCAGCAACGTATAAACCAGCCAATGGCTTTTTTTCTTCTCGACCGGAGGATGGGGATGCGCCTTGTGGGGCGGCTCGGCATGCGGATGCGCGGGCGGATGATGGGCCGGGCCATGGGCCGTTGGATGCGGAGCGGGTGCGCGCCCATGCCCTTGGATGGGCTTTTGATGCCCCCTTGGGTCGGACTGCATATGGTGCAAGCTGGTCGAGACGGCCATGACACTCCCTCCTGGAGATCGTTAGCCTTTATAATCATTATATGATTGAAATTTACTTAATTCAACCTTTCAAAATAAATACTACACACAATTTTATGCAAATTAGATGCAAATGCAGTTTCTTGTCCCTGTCTTTAACTTATGTCAAGTAAATGACCAAATGCTCACGTAGCATCATCATTATCTTTATTGTGGTTATTGGCGTCCTTCAATCGGCGGCGAACGCTTTCCGGCGCGTTTTTCTCGGGGCTGGCAAAGCGAAAGCGGCCATGCATGATGCAGCCTTTCATGCCCGGCGAACATTCCTTGCCTTTTACTTTGTCGCATAGGCCCTTGGTTTCGTGCGGGCAACCCCAGCCGGACATCTGATTTTGCCTCTCAAGCCAGATCGCCGATATTGGCGATGTGGACCGGATCGTGATCGGGAAAGCGGGCGACGATATCCAGCTCGCCGCCCATGCCTTCGATGACGCGACGCAAGGTCGAAACCAGCATATCGGCCCGCCGCTCGATGCGCGAGATAGTGAACCATCTCCGGTTTTTTGCCATAGGTTGCAATGCCGCATCACCTTGACGTATGGCCTGTATATAAGACCACAAATTAATGATAGGAATTAATATTGACATATATAACCCAATGCGATTTTATATCTCGTATGTAAACAACTATAGGAAAGCAGTGTCATGTCCAGTCCTACACGTCCCCAGATCAGGGAGGCCCTGCGGACGCTCGTCGCCGACAAGCGTTACCAGGACTTCAACCATCCCGAACACGAAGCCTATGTCGCCCATGTGACAGGCCAGTTCAAACGCGTCTATCCCGGTCCCTATGTGCCGGGCAGTTCACGCTTGTATGCCAATGATCCAGAAGGCGGGCCGGAAGCCATCGTCGAGGTTCAGGCCTATTCCCAAAATCGGGACGGCAACACCGTTCAGGTTTCCGAACACACACGCTCAGCGCCGGGAACGGGCACCGGCGGAACGCTGAAAGGATCGGCGGACCTTCCGAAGATGAGCAACCCTGTCGCCAATGGAAAAAAGCGCGGCTGCGACGTTGGCTATGGTTGCGGTCATTATGGAGCAGATCGCAAGAAGCAGGACGGCACCAAGTATCCTCACACCGGCGTCGATATTGCCGTCGAGCCAGGTGGCGCCGTTTCAAGCCCGGTCGAAGGAACAGTGGAACGAAACAATATCGACCCCTACGGCGACGGGAAATTCAAAGGTGTTTTGATTCGCACCGCCGACGGCCATGAGGTGCGCGTTCTTTACGTCGATCCCAGCGTAAAGAAAGGAGACAGCGTCAAGGCTGGAACGCCAATCGGCAAGGCGCAGGACTTGTCGAAGAAGCACAAGCCCAAAGGCAAGGACAAGATGACCAATCATGTCCATGTCGATGTCAAGAAAGGCAAAGACTTCAAGGATCCAACAAAGATACTATTTCCCTGATCTTTGGAATCGCGAGGGGGTGGGCCGTCAGTCCACCCCCACTGCAACCCATTCGATAACAATCCATCCGGTAGGAGAGGGGCGCAATGCGTAGCTAACTCTACAGAAGTCTGAGCACTTCACATTATTGAAGGCGACTTCTTCAATTTCCACTTCGGCATAGCCTGGTTTGATCCAATAGGAATCGGCTAAGCTCTTGGGGATATCCCTCTTGTGAATAATTTTGGAGAACAAAACTCGATAGGTGATTTCTTGAGTTGAATCGCCAAGGTCTGCTTCTGGAGCTTCAACGAGTTTGCATAGCTCCGCCTTTTGCCGAGCGAAACACGCCAGCAGAGTCTCCACCGCGCAAATGGGCGTCTTCGGATCGCCGATGCATTTGGAAGTGGCGTTGGAGGGCGTGATGACGCGAACCTGCTTGGGGTCGAACTTTTCATCCGCCATCACGGGCCAAGCCGCACCCAGCGCCAGAAATCCAGCCAGAACGCCCAATAAGTGCATTGCCCCACATCCACGGCCAACCGCAAGTGCGCCAGATTAGAAACACTTTTCGGGCGTGGTCAAGCCTTGCGTGGTGGGGCGGGGCAAGGCTGGCCGGACATGGTTTAATGCCCTAATATCTGCCCCAGGAACTGCCGCGCCCGTTCGGTTTTGGGGGCGGCGAAGAATTCGGCCGGGGGCGCGGTTTCCACGATTTGGCCCTCGGCCATGAAGATCATCTGATCGGCCACCGTGCGGGCGAAACCCATCTCGTGGGTGACGCAGACCATGGTCATGCCCTCATGGGCCAATTCCACCATCACATCCAGAACTTCCTTGATCATCTCGGGGTCAAGCGCGCTGGTCGGTTCGTCGAACAGCATCACCTTGGGTTTCATGCAAAGTGCTCGGGCAATCGCCACCCGCTGCTGCTGTCCGCCTGAAAGCTGACCTGGATATTTCTGGGCCTGTTCGGGAATGCGCACGCGTTCCAGGTAATACATGGCCGTTTCGGTGGCCTCCTTCATCGGCGCGTTCTTGACCCAATTGGGGGCCAGGGTCAGGTTTTCCAGCACCGTCAGATGCGGAAACAGATTGAAGCTCTGGAAGACCATGCCGACATCCTTGCGGATGCGCTCGATCTGGCGCACATCGCCGGTCAGTTCGATTCCGTCAACCAGGATGCGGCCTTTCTGATGTTCCTCAAGCCGGTTGATGCAGCGAATCACCGTAGATTTGCCGGAACCAGACGGCCCGCACACCACCACCTTCTCGCCTTTGCCCACGCGCATCGACACGTCTTTCAGCACATGGAAGGCGCCGAACCATTTGTTGACGTGATCGAGTTCGATAACCGGATCGCTCATGCGTCTTATCTCCGAAGGCCTGCGTTCAATCGGCGCTCCAGATACTGGCTGTAGCGCGACATGAAATAGCAGAACAGAAAATAGATAAAGGCGGCGAAGACATAGCTTTCGACATAAAAGGCCCGCCAACTGGGATCGGCCAGCGCCGTCTTGGCGGTGGTCAAAAGATCGTAAAGCCCGATGATGATGACCAGCGACGTGTCCTTGAAGCAACTGATGAACTGGTTGACGATGGGCGGAATCACCAGCCGCAGGGCTTGGGGCAGAATGATCAGGCGCGTCTTTTGCCAATAGCCCAGGCCCAAGGCGTCGGCGGCTTCGTACTGGCCCTTGGGCAGGGCTTGCAGCCCGCCGCGCACCGCTTCGGCCAGATAGGCGGCCGTGAACAGCATGATGCCTAGTTGGGCGCGCAGCAGTTTATCGATGGTCAGTCCCTCGGGCAGGAACAAAGGGAACATGATCGAGGCCATGAACAGCACCGAAACCAAGGGCACGCCGCGCACGGTCTCGATATAGCCGACACAGATGGCGCGGATGGCGGGCATGTCCGAGCGCCGCCCCAGGGCCAGCAGCACGGCCAGCGGAAAGGCCAGCACGATTCCCAGCGTGGCCAGGATCAGCGTCAGCGGCAGGCCGCCCCATTTATCGTTGGGCACGAAGGTAAGGCCAAGCCAGCCGCCCCACATCAGGATGCCGCAGACCGGCAGCACCAGCCCCCAGACATAAACGATGCGCATGTTCCAAAAGCGGGAATCGCAGGAAATTGCCAGGGCGGCGATGAACAGGGCCATGGCCAGCAGGGGCCGCCAATGTTCGTCGTAGGGGTAAAGGCCGAACAGGATGAAACGGTGCTTGACTGTTACGAAGGACCAGCAGGCGCCGCCCGCTTCGCGGCAAGCGGCGGGGTCTTCGTTCAGGAAAGTGGCTTTCAGAAGCATCCAATCCAGCAGCGGCGGCGCCGCCCAGACCAACAAGGCGACCGACAAGACGGTCAGGATGGTGTTGGGAATGTTGCTGAACAGATTGTCGCGCGCCCAGCCCAGACCGGCAAAGGCGTTGCGCCGATGGGTGTGCAGTTCCGCCTGCGACGGCTCCTCGACATGCGAGGCGATTTCCGAGGCGGTCTTGGGATTGTGGCTGGATTGGTCGCTCATCTGCCCACCAGCGCCGTTTTCTTGTCGTACCAGTTCATGAAGGCCGAGATGGCCAGCGAGACGATCAGATAAACCGCCATCAGGATGGCCACGCCCTCGATGGCTTGGCCGGTCTGGTTGATGGTGGTGTTGGAAACGCTAACCAGATCGGGATAGCCGATGGCCACCGCCAGCGAGGAATTCTTGGTGAGATTCAAATACTGGCTGGTCAGTGGCGGAATGATGACGCGCAAGGCTTGGGGCATTACAACCAAGCGCAGGACTTGGCCGCGCTTCAGGCCCAGCGCCAACGCGGCCTCGGTCTGGCCGGGGGCCACGGCAAGAATGCCCGAGCGCACGATCTCGGCGATGAAGGACGCGGTGTACAGCGTCAGTCCGGTCAAAAGGGCCACGAATTCCGGGCTGACCGAATGGCCGCCCGAGAAATCGAACCCGTCAAGCTGGGGCCTGTCGAAAGCGGTGGGCGCGCCGATCAGCAGCCAGCACAGCAACGGCAGGGCTAGGGTCAGAGCCAGACCGATCCTGATCGATGGGAAAGTCTGTCCGGTGGCGGCTTGGCGCAATCTGGCCCAGCGCGACAGCAGGAAGGCCAGGATCACGCCCAACGCCAGCGCCGCCAGCACCAGCCATTCCAATCCGCTCCAGTCCGGGGTGGGGAATTTGAGGCCGCGGTTGGACAGGAAAACGCCCTCGATCGGCTTGAAGGCGTCGCCGGGTTCGGGCAGGCCCTCGGTAATCAGAGCGTACCAGAACAAAAGCTGCAACAGCACCGGGATGTTGCGCATGGTTTCGACATAGACTGTGGCAAGCCTGGATACCAGCCAGTTGCCGGAAAGTCTGGCGACGCCGACGATGGTGCCGATCAGGGTGGACAAGATCACGCCCAGCACGGCGACGACGATGGTATTCAAAAGCCCGACCAGGATGGCTTTGGCATAGCTGTCGGCGGGATCGAAGGCGATGGGGCTTTCGCCGATGGCGAAGCCCGCCTCGCGGACCAGGAAACCGAAACCGGTGGCGATGTTGCGCGCCGCCAGATTGGCCAGAGTGTTCGAGATCAGATACCAGCCAGCCAGCACCACAAGACCGACCACCGCCACCTGATACAGGATGGCCCGATTGGCCCGGTCGTTCCACCAAGGCGTTTTGGGGGCGGGCTGACTCATGATCCCGTCGCTTCAAAGAAAGCCGCCGCCCGGTTGGCCGGGCGGCGGTTGTTGGTTAGCGGACGGGCGGCGCGTACATCAATCCGCCTTGGTTCCACAGCGCATTCAAGCCGCGGGGCAGTTTCAGCTTGGAATTGGCGCCCACATTGCGATCGAAACTTTCGCCGTAATTGCCGACTTGTTTGACGATCTGATAGGCCCAGTCCTCATTGACGCCCAAGGCCTTGCCCAGGCCTGGGGTTTCACCCAAAAGACGCTTGATGGTGGGATCGGACCCGCCCTTCAGGCTGTCGATATTGGCGCTGGTGACACCCTTTTCTTCGGCTTCCATCATGGCGTAGACCGACCATTTGACCAGATCAAACCACTGATCGTCGCCATGGCGCACGGCGGGCGCGAACGGCTCTTTCGAGATCAGTTCAGGCAGCAGGATATAGTCTTCCGGCTTGGGCGCCTGGGCCGAACGGATCGAGGCCAATTGCGACGAATCCGACGTGATGGCGTCGCAACGGCCAGCGAAGAAGGCCGCCGCCAGCTCGTCTTGCTTCTCGATGACCACCGGCTTGAAGTTCATCTTGTTGGCGCGGAAATAGTCGGTGAGGTTGAGTTCGGTGGTGGTGCCGGGCAGCACGCAGATGGTGGCTCCCTTCAGATCCTTGGCGCTTTTCACCTTGGCCAGCTTCTTTGAAATCAGGAAGCCCTGGCCGTCATAGAAGTTGAAGGGACCGAAATTCATGCCCAGCTCGGTGTCGCGCTGGCTGGTCACGGTGGTGTTGCGCGACAGCATGTCGATTTCGCCCGATTGCAGGGCCGTGAAGCGTTGCTGGGTGGTCAGCGGCACATATTTGACCTTCTTGGCGTCGCCGAACATGGCCGAGGCCACGGCTCGGCAGACATCGACATCCAGGCCGGCCCATTCGCCCTTGTCGTCGGGGGCGCCAAAGCCAGCAAGTCCCGTATGAACGCCGCAATTCAAGCTGCCGCGCGCCTTGACGGCGTCGAAGGTTGTCCCGGCAAAGGCCGGAGCGGCCAAGCCCACGCTGGTGACGGCGGCGAGGATGGCCCATAGCGATAAGCGTTTCATGTGATATCTCCCGGTTTCTTATTGATGTCGAGGACATGTTCAGCTGGGGCCTTGAGCGAAGCAAGGCCCCGGTAAGTTATCGGGTGTTGTTCTAGAATTTAGGCGATGACAGTCTTTCCGCCAAGCCCCTAACTCCATTATGAATATTACGTAAAACTTATAAACGCGATGGGTTCATTATTTTAGTGCAGGGGAACAATTTTTCTGCACAATTCAAAACCAAGGATAAACCGTTTCCTGAAACGCGGTCGCCAAAGAGCCGCTGGGGGTAAGTTCGCTTGATGGGAGATCTTCCGCCATGACTATCAAACAGACCTTTTCCTTGGTCTTTGGTCTTTTGTTTGTCTTGATGGCAGGGGTTGGCGTTCTGACCGCCACCTTGTTTTTGACGCAGACCGAGCACATCCATGAGATGGTGCACTCTGCCGACGAAGTGACGGGCAAGGATTTGCCTTTGGTCAAGACCATCAAAGATATCAAGATGGATGCTGCCCAAGTGTCGCTCTGGCTGACGGATATTTCGGCCACCCGGGGACAAGATGGGCTGGACGACGGGTACAAGGAAGCCGAGGCCGCCGCCCAGAGCTTCGAGAAAAACGTTGCCGCAGCCAAGACCCTGGCCAAGGAATTGGGGCTGACGGGCATTGTATCCTCGCTCGATCAGGTGAAGGCGGATTTCCAGCCTTTTTATGATTTTGGCAAGAAAATGGCTGCTGCTTACATCGAAAAGGGGCCGCCCGGCGGCAACAAAATGATGGAGGATTTCGACAGCGTGGCGGAGAAACTGAGCGGCAGCCTGGACAAGCTGATCGAGGAAGTCGACGCCAATACCGAAAAGGCCTCCAAGGATTTGCAGGAAGCCGGCGAGACGCTGGCCAGTTCCGCCAACACCATGGCGATCAGCATGGGACTGGCGGGCGGCGTGGTCGTGATTGTCCTGGTTTTTGCCCTGGTTCTTCTGAACAAGCGCCTACTGGGTCCGATGCTCGATTTGACGGAAGTTATGGGAAAGATGGCCGACGGCAATCTTGAACTGACCGTTCCATGCGTCGGGCGCAGCGACGAAACTGGGAAAATGGCCAGCGCGGTTGAAACCTTCAGGATTAGCGGCCAGAAACTGCGCCAGGTGCAAGCGGCGTCCGAGGCGGAATCGCGGCGCAACCAGCGCAAGCTGCAAAGCCAGTTGCTGGCCCTGAACCACGCCCTGGAAGAAGAAGTGGGCAAGACGGTCGAAGTGGTGCTGGGGGCTGCGCAATCCATGCGCGGTTCCGCCGACAATATGAGCAGCGCCATCGATGCGGTGCAGCGCCAGTCTGAAACGGCGGCCGCCGCGTCGGAACAGGCTACCGGCAGCGTGAATGCCGTGGCGGCGGCGGCGGAAGAGCTGTCCAGTTCGGTCCAAGAGATCAGCCGTCAGGTCAGCCAATCGACCAACATCGCCCATTCGGCCGAAGAGGAAGCGTCGCGCGCCACCGGCATGGTGCAAAGCCTTGCCAAGTCGGCGGAAAGCGTTGGCGAGGTCGTGCATCTGATCAACGACATCGCCTCGCAGACCAATCTGTTGGCCTTGAACGCCACCATCGAAGCGGCCAGGGCGGGTGATGCGGGCAAGGGATTCGCCGTGGTCGCCAACGAGGTGAAAAGCCTCGCCAACCAAACTGCCAAGGCCACCGACGAGATTTCCGGTCAAATCTCGGCCATCCAACAGGCGACCCAGGATGCGGTGTCGGCCATCGAGGGTATCGCCAAAACGATCAGCCAGATGAACGCCATTGCGGCGGGCATCGCGTCGGCGGTGGAAGAGCAAAGCGCAGCGACGCAGGAAATCGCCCGCTCGGCATCTCAGGCGGCGGAAGGAACGCGCGAGTCCTCGACCAACATTTCCGAAGTCTCGCGTTCCAGCGTCGAAACCAGCGAAATTGCCGGTTTGCTGAAATCCTCGGCTGTCCAGGTCAATGACCGCATTGTCGGCATGCAAGAATCCATGGTCGAAATCATGCGTTCCAGTTCCGAGGACAACAAGCGCCTGAACGAACGCCACACGATCAACCTGCCCGCCACGGTACAGCTCGATGGCCGCGAGATCAGTTGCCTGCTGCACGACGTCTCGCTTTCCGGGGCCGGGGTGTTGGACCGGGCGCTGGAGGGAGGCAAGCGCGGTGCCGCGCTCTCGCTCAAGCTGGCCGGTCTCGGCGAGTTCTCAGGGCAAATCATGGCCTTGACGCCAAGTTCGACCCATATCAGTCTGGAGATCGAGGATGCCAGCGTTTCCAAGGTCGAGCAATTCATTCAAAGCCGCAGAAAGGTCGCCTAACATGCCGCTGTTCAATTTGGGGGATCTATCGTGAAATACGAAATCAAGGAAGATGGCGGGCGAAGCGTTTTGGTGTTGCGCGAACAGATGACCTATGCCGACAGGCAGGCCTTCGACGGCCTCGTGCCGGGCTTGGTCAAGCAGGGAAGAGCGATCGTCATCGACATGGCCGGTCTTGAATACATGGACTCGGCCGGTCTTGGCATGTTGCTGACCTTGCGCGATCAGGCCGACAAGGCCCGCGTGAAGGTCAGCATCCGCTCGGCCCAGGGCGATGTGAAGGAACTATTGCGCCTGTCTTGTTTCGACACGCTCTTCGCCTTCGAATAGGTTGCGCGCATGGGGGGGGAAATTGCCGGGGCTGATCAAGGTCTTTTCCAGGGGGATTGGACTGAAGATTCTGCTGTCCTTCCTGCCGCCAGTGGCGGTGGCCTGGGCGTTCTTTCTGCTCTATCTCTACATGGTCGAGCAGTACAGCCCCCACCTGTTTCTGCCTGCCATGGCCCTTGGCTTGGCTGGCATCGTCGTTGGCAGCGCTATCGTTCTGGCCCTGGTCGTTACTACCGTGCCCGCCATCCGCCGCTTGATCGACATCACCAATCATCTGGCGGAAGGCAGCCTTTCCGCCGATATTCCCTTTCAGTCGCGAAAGGATGAAATCGGCGAACTGGCCCGTTCGCTGAACGTCTTCAAGGACAATGCGCGTCGTCTGCGCCTGCTGCAGGTCAAGGAAGAGGCGGAGGGTCGGCGCAATCAACGCAAGCTGCAAAGCCAATGGCTGGCCCTCAATCACGCCTTGGAGGCGGAAATTTCCGCTTCGGTGAAGGGTGTTCTTGAAACGGCGCAGGAGATGATCGGCAGCACTCAGGCCGTCAACCAATCGGTGACCACCGTTGAAGCCTGCGCCCATGAGGCAAAGGACGCTTGCGAACAGGCGCGCCGCAATGTGGAAGGCCTATCTGGCGCGGTTGGGGAACTAAGCGGCTCCGTGTGCGAAATCCGCGAGCAGGCGGGCCATTCGACAGCCATCGCCCACAGGGCTGAGGAAGAAGCGGGGCGGGCGGGACATTTGGTTGAGAATTTGGCGGGAGCGGCACAAAGCGTTGGCGAGGTGGTGGACCTGATCAGCAGCATCGCCGCACAAACCAATCTGCTGGCGCTGAACGCCACTATCGAGGCCGCGCGGGCGGGCGAGGCGGGCAAGGGATTTGCCGTAGTGGCGGGAGAAGTGAAGTCGCTTGCCAACCAGACGGCCAAGGCGACCGAGGACATCTCGCTTCAGGTTGGGCGGATTCAGCAAGCCACCCAGGAAGCCGTGGCGGCGATTGGCGGCATCGGCCAGATCATCGGCGAGGTTAGTGCGATTGCGGGCAATATTGCCGCCGCAGTCGGTCGCCAGGAAGCGGCCAGCCGCGAGATTGCCGACAGTTCAAAGGAAACCGCCGAGGGCACGCATGCCGTTTTCGACAATATCGCAAGGGCTGCCGATTACTCGCGGGATGCTGGGGCGCTTGCCGCCAGCGTCAGCGAAGCCCTGGGCAACGTCAATTCACGCCTTGTTTCGATGAATGGCAGCTTTCAGGAAATCATGCGATCCGGATCAGGAGAAAACCGCCGCATGAACGAACGTCATACGGTGAATGTCGCAGCCCAGGTCGGCAATAGCGAGGTGCGCAAGCCTTGCCTTCTTCACGAGATATCGCTTTCTGGGGCGGCGGTTCTTGATCGGGCGATAGAAAATGCGTGTCCTTCGATGGCAATCCGTTTAGAATTGCCGGGACTTCCGCCCTTGCAAGGCGTCGTGGTGGCCGTAACGGCGCAGGGCGTGCATGTCGGTCTGGAAATCGGCGATGACGAACTGCCGCTTCTGGAGCGCTTCGTCCAAAAGTTCAAACCGGCCGCATAAGACAGCGGGTCGGGATAAACAGGAGGTACGTATTGCAGGTCGACAATCGGAGCGTTTCAGGCGGGCCTGAATGATGAACGGCCATACGCCTAGCGGTCAGACTCGTTTGCTGGTCGTTGACGACGAAGGTTTCAATCGCGAAATCCTGTCGGTGCTCCTGGAAAGCGCTGGCTATGCCGTAGATCAGGCGAAGAGCGGTCAGGAAGCGCTGGATCGCATGACCGCCGATCCCGAAGCCTACGACGCCGTGCTGCTGGACCGCATGATGCCGGGACTTTCCGGCATGGACGTTCTTCTACAGATGAAGAAGGACCGCAGGCTTCGCCATGTGCCGGTGATCATGCAAACCGCCATTGATGGTCAGGAAGAGATCGTCGATGGCATCCGCAACGGCGTTTTCTACTATCTGGTCAAGCCGATCCAGCGCGAGCTTTTGCTGTCGATCACGCAGGCCGCCGTCTATGATCATTCGCAATATCGCCGACTGATGAGCGAGGTGAAGAAGCACACCGACGCTCTGACGCTGATGAATGACGCTCGGTTCAGATATCGCACGCCCGTAGAAGCCAATTTGCTGGCCGTCATGTTGGCCAGCGCCGTGCCTGAAGTGCCCTCGTTGGTTTTTGGCCTTTCGGAATTGATGATGAACGCCGTCGAGCATGGCAATCTAGGCATCAGTTATCAGGAAAAATCCGAGTTGATTGAGAAAAGCGCCTGGGCTGGCGAGATCGAGCGCCGCTTGGCCATGCCCGAGAATCAGTCGAAATCGGTCGAAGTGGTCTATACGCGCATGCCGCACATGGTGGCCATCACCATCATCGATCAGGGCCAAGGCTTCGATTGGCGTCGCTACATGGAAATGGACCCGTCTCGCGTTTTCGAGACGCATGGGCGCGGCATAGCGCTTGCCCGCAAGACCGGATTTTCCGCCATCGAATATCAGGATCGCGGCAATGTCGTGATGGGGTTGGTCGATTTGAACCGCACCTCGCCGTCTGAGCCTGGCACGCCATGAACGCCCGCTCGCTGGATCTGATCTTTCTGTCTGCCGGATCGTCGTCGCCAAAGCCCCCTGCCTTCCTGGGCGAAGTGACCTCCATCGATGGCTTGGCGCCGGGCCTGGAAATGGCGGCCCGGTTGCAGCCGGATGCGATTTTGATCGGTCTGTCCTTGTCCGACGCCTTGCCCGTTCATGCCGTGCGCAGATTGGCCGAAATCGTGCCCGACAGCGCCTTGGTGATCTGGGCCAGCCTTGAACAGGAAGATCAAGCGCTGGAATTGGTTCAGGCGGGAGCAACCGATTTCGTTCTTTACGATCTGATGGGCGAAGACAACTTGGCGTCCAGGATTGAATACGCCATTCAACGTCATACGGCGCGCGGATTGTTCCTGCAATCGCTTCAGGTCAAAGGCGTCAAACGCTCCCGTCCCTGGGATTGGGCCTTTGAATTGGGGCCGGATCTTAAGTTTTGCTGGTTGTCCAAGGAATTTCAGGAACGCCAACACCTGCCCCCGGATATTTTGCTGGGCCGCACGCCCTGGGAAATCGACGAGATCGAACATGATCCTGATCGTTGGCGCCAGTACATCGCGGATTTTGAGGCGCGCAAGCCGTTCCAGTCGCTGGCTTGCCGGACCAGGGACAGCGACGGTGCAAGGCGCGCCCTGCGCATGTGGGGCGATCCCGCCTTTTCACCAAGCGGCGAATTTCTGGGCTATGCGGGAACCGGCGTCGATATTTCGAGCGACGTGGAAAGCACAACGCGCCTTTCCGACGCCTACGAGCTGTTGAAAGACATGTTCGACGATTTGCAAAATTATCGAGAGCGGCTGGAAGAAGATCTGGAAGCGGCGCGCAACAGCCAGCGTGAATTGTTGCCCAAGCAGGAAATGTTGGCCGAGATCGAGGCGGACGCGAAGGTGCGTCTCAATTATTATTTCGAGCCGACCTCGGAACTGGGGGGCGACATCTGGGGCGTGGTGCCGCTGGGCGGCGGGCGTTTTGCCCTCTATTTGGCGGATTTCTCGGGCCACGGGGTGGCGGCGGCCTTGAACACTTTCCGCCTGACAACCTTGATTCAGGAACATGACGAGCTTAGGGACGAACCGGCTGCTTATCTGGAAATTCTGAACGCTAGGCTTAAGGAAAATCTGCCCACCGGGCAATACGCCACCATGCTTTACGGCATCGTCGATCCTAAGGCGGGGCTGTTTCGCTATGCCGCCGCCGCGTCGCCCCGCCCGCTGGTGGCCGATTTGAAAGCGGCATCCGTGGAGCCGGGCGAAGGGCGCGGCTTGCCATTGGGCGCCGTTGGCGGCGCAAAATTCCAAGTGAGGGAATTGGCGATCAAGCCGGGATCGCTGATCATGCTGGCCAGCGATGCGCTGGCGGAAAGCCCGGATGTCGAAGGCAAGATGCTTGGCAAGGACGGCGTCGCCGAGCTGTTGCGATCCGTGGCTCAAGAAAAGCGCGGCGAGACCAATGCCTGGAGTCTGCTTGATCCCTTCTTCAAGAAGGTCGAGCGCCCGCTCAAAGACGATCTGACCGTCATCACCTGTCAGATATTGTAATTCTGTTTTGCATTAATCGTGACCGATTAATGCAAACCTCAGGCGCCGGGCGGGACGCTCCGCATCCCTTGGCTCCCGCTCGCCAGGAGGCTCGCGCGCGGGCCTTGCCCGCGTTCAGGCGGCAATAAGACATTCCTTTCGCCATCACGACAAGCATTGCTCTAATCCTTTTTTCTGCTGGATGAACTGTAAAGGAAGTTGCGCGCTGCTTTCTCGATTTCGATGACAATAAACAGGACCAGCGCCGACAAGGCGATCGGACCCCAGGCAGACGGGGGCAGGGATTGCGTGTGGAAAAATGCCTGCATGAAGGGCATGTAAGTGAATGCCGCCTGGAACAATAGCATGATGGCGATCGAAACCAGAACCGGGCGGCTTCCCAGCAAGGCTTGCAGCCGCCATGCCGGGGCGTCCAGATAACGCATGTTGAACAGATAGGCGATTTCGCAGGCGACCAGCGTGTTCACCGCTACCGTGCGGGCTTCGTTCAAGGACGCGCCACTGCCAATGGCGTGCAGATACAGTCCGAAGGTGGCGACGACAACAAAGGCAGTAACAAGAAAAAGGCGCCAGAGCTGAAAAGGCGTCATAAGCGATTCGTCGGAAGGGCGGGGCGCTCGCAGCATGACGCCCGGCTCGGCCGGTTCGAAGGCCAGCGCCATCGCCAGGGTGATGGCGGTGACCATGTTCACCCACAAGATTTGCACCGGCGTGATGGGCAATTGCGTGCCCGCCACCACGGCGGCCAGAATGACGAAGGCTTGCGCCATGTTGGTGGGCAGAATATAGGCGATGGATTTCTTCAGATTGTCGTAAACGCCGCGCCCTTCCAGAACGGCGTCGGCGATGGTGGCGAAATTGTCGTCGGCCAGAACCATCATGGCGGCTTCTTTGGCCGCCTCGGTGCCGCTGATTCCCATGGCCACGCCGATATCTGCCTTTTTCAGAGCCGGCGCGTCGTTGACGCCGTCGCCTGTCATCGCCACGATTTCGCCCCTGGCCTGAAAGGCCGTGACCAGACGCAGCTTATGTTCGGGCGTTGCGCGCGCCACGATGCGCGTGCTGGCCAGGGCTTGCGCCAGTTCCTTATCATCCAAACCGTCGATGGCTTTGCCGGTCAGAACCGGGCTGCTGGCATCCAGGCCCATCTGACGGCCGATGGCTCTGGCGGTTTCGGCATGATCTCCGGTGATCATGCAGACGGAAATGCCTGCTCCCTTGCAGGCCGCCACGGCATCGGTGGCTTCCACCCTGGGTGGATCGATGAGCGCCATCAAGCCCAGGAACTCCATATCGTGCATGGCAAGGCTGATATCTGAAGCGCGGGTTGCGACGTCGATATCCGCGCGGGCAAGGGCCAGAACACGCCGCCCGTTGGCCGCTTGCTCTTGCGCCAGCAGCTCCCATTCTTGCCGTCTGGACGGATCGCACAGCAACAGCACGCTTTCCGGTGCGCCTTTGACGTAAAGGCGCGCTGAGGTCTCGCTAAAGCCATGCAACGTCGCCATCCGTTTGATCTTTGAATCGAAGGGGATTTCTCCAAGGCGTGGATGGCTGGCGCGAAGCGATTCAGGATCAAGTCCGTTCTCGATGGCGGCGCGCATCAAGGCTGTTTCCGTGGGGGCGCCCTCGATATGCAGAACGCCATCCACATGGCGGACGGCGGAATCGTTGCAAAGCAGGGCGGCCTCCAGAAGGGCGCGCTCGCCCAGCGGCGACGGCAGCGTAGCGGCGACCGTCATCTTGTTTTGCGTCAGCGTGCCGGTTTTATCCGAGCAAATGACGGTGACCGACCCCAAGGTTTCCACGGCGGGAAGACGGCGGATCAACGCCTTGCGCCTAGCCATGCGTCTTACGCCCACCGCCAGGGCGATGGTCAGCACGGCGGGCAAACCTTCAGGAATGGCGGCCACAGCCAGTCCGACGGCCGCCATGAAGGAATCGTTCAGGCTGAAATCACGGCCCAGCCAGGCCAGAAAGAAAGCAGCGCCAGACAGAGCCAAAATGGCGAATGCCAGCCAGCGGGCAAAGGCTTCGATGCGGCGCAAGAGGGGCGTGGTCAGGCTTTCAACCGAGGCCAGCAGGGTGCCGATGCGCCCCATTTCCGTTGCCTGACCGGTCGCCACGGCAACGCCTGTCCCCTGTCCCTGCGTGACCAGCGTTCCGCCATAGGCCATCGAAAAACGTTCAGCAAGAACCGCATCAACGGCAACCGAAGAATCGGTCTTATCGACGGGAACTGATTCTCCCGTCAGCGCCGCTTCCTCAATCTGAAGGGCGTTGGCTTTCAACAAGCGCAAATCAGCCGGAACGCGGTCGCCTGCCTTCAGATACAAGATGTCTCCGGGCACTATTTCGGCGGCATCGATTCTGACGATATGGCCATCGCGTTGAACCAGGGCGGTTTGCGACATCATCTTGGCGATGCTGTCCAGGGCCTGTTCGGCCTTGCCCTCTTGCAGATAGCCGATCACCGCGTTGATCAGCACGACGCCGATAATGACTCCGGTATCGATCCAGTTTTCAAGTGCCGCCGTGCCGACCGACGCAGCCAGCAGGACATAGATCAGGACATTGTCGAATTGCTTAACAAACCGCTTGAGCGCGCTTTCGCGCTTTGTTCTGGCCAGAAGATTGGCGCCGAAACGGGCCAACCTGTCTTTGGCGTCACGGTCGCCAAGGCCGCCTTGATTCGTCTGGAGAAGTTGAAGCGCCTCATCGGGCGCAAGGGCGTGCCAAGCATGGGATGGCGGCGGCTGGATTTCGGTCATCAAACCTGCTGATCAGTGGAGGGTGTCGAGAATCCGATTTTCCAGCCTTGAGACCCGGATGTAAAGGTTCAGACTTCTGTCCATCAGGCTTTTCAGGGATTTAGGCAAATCCTCTGTGTAATTTACAAGATCGCGCAGGCAAATTTCTTGCGCCCCCAGACGGTTGTCGGGCTTGAACGCCTCGTCCAAGGAGATCTCTCCAATGGCTACGGCGCGTTGCATCAACAGCCAAGCCATCACCTGTGTGAGGCGCGAGGTGACGCGCATGGATTCACAAGAGACCCCCAGCCGACCGGCCAAGCCAAGACGCTGGCGGTCCCTGGGTTCGACATAGGCCACATAGTTGCGGGCCTCTTCCACCAGGGACAAGGCTTCGTCATAGGTGCGGCTGAAGAAGACTGGCTGGATGCTGGCCATCCCGGCTCTCCTTGTCCCCGAAAAACAGGATAGGCGTCTGCTGGTTAACTGGCATGTAAGAATTCTCCGTCGAAAAAAAAGAGGGGACTTGACGCAAAAATAAACCGCACTAGATCCCATCACGGACGGTTGCCCTGTCGGGGGCCGACCAGACGATCAACCCCATGTTGCTTCATCAGGAGGATATGGTTATGCAACCCTTTGATCTTTCTCCCTTGTTCCGCTCTGGCATCGGATTTGACCATCTTGAGCGGCTGCTCGACAGCGCACGCCGTTTGGATGACCAGACTTTTGCCTACCCCCCCTACAACATCGAAAAGACCAGCGAGGAAGGCTATCGCATCAGCATGGCGGTGGCCGGTTTCTCGACCGAGGATCTCGACATCACGGCCAAGGAAAATCTGCTGGTGATCTCGGGCAAGGCCCGCAAAGAAGCCGAACCGGCGCAGTATCTGCATCGCGGCATTGCCGGGCGCTCGTTCGAACGGCGCTTCGAACTGGCCGATCACATCAAGGTGATCGGAGCGAGGCTGGCCGATGGCCTGCTGCATGTCGATTTGATGCGTGAAGTCCCTGAAAGCCTGAAGCCCCGCACGATCTCAATTCAAACGGGCGTCGATGGGCAGCCCAAGGTGATCGAGGGCAAGAAGGCGATAGAAAGCAAGGCGGCTTAAGCCGCTTTGCACGGGGGGAGGGCGCAGCCTTCCCCCTTTTCTATTTGCCGATCCCAAATGTACCGAAAATGTCTGTATTGGTGTCCGGACGCTCAATGTCGGGCAGGCCGGAAGTTTGGCTGGGCAGATATCGACTTTTGTTGCCCAGGCTCTGGTCGGGGTTCAGGCAGACGAAACTGGCCAAGTGGGGGACCGTCAGTCGGCACTGCCAGCGCTGATATCCTAGATAATGCGCCGTCTTTTGACCCTTGGCGCACTCTTCTGCAGCCATTTTCTTCAATGTTTCCAGGCTATCGCCCTTGCTAAAGCAGATGGTTACCTGATCGTACAAGGCCTTCGAGCGCCCCGTCTTGCCCAGATCGGGGATTTCGACAAAAGGTTCAGGCCTGGAACAGGCGGCCAAAGCCAGAAAAAGGGCCAGAAGGCAGAGGCGCGAGCCTTGAAAGGTCATGGAGGGAGCCACCAAGTCATTATCCAGTCCTTATGTAACCAACGTTGATAATGTAGAAAAGAGTTAATTCTGCCTGTTGCCAGAAGGGGCGGGGCTGTTTACCATCCTGAAAAGCCTGAAACACGAGGGAGTTGCGGCATGTCCGAACCAAAAAAACGCTTTCGTCTGGTAACTCGCAGCGATTTCGATGGCCTAGTTTGCGCCGTCCTCCTGAAGGAACTGGATTTGATCGATGACATCAAATTCGTTCATCCCAAGGATATGCAGGACGGAAAGGTCGAGATAAACGGGGGCGACATCACGACCAACCTGCCTTATGTCGATGGCGTGCATCTGGCTTTCGACCACCACCTTTCGGAAACGATCCGAGTGGGGCGCAAGGAAAATCACATCATCTCGCCCGATGCGCCATCGGCGGCGCGCGTGGTCTATGATTACTATGGCGGCAAGGCCCGTTTTCCCCATATCGCCGACGACATGATGGAAGCGGTGGATCAAGGAGACTCGGCTCAATTCTCGGTCGATGAAATCCTGCATCCCAAGGGCTGGCCGCTTCTGAATTATCTGATGGATGCCCGCACGGGATTGGGGCGCTTCAAGGAATTCAGGGTTTCCAATTATCAATTGATGATGGATCTGATCGCCTATTGCCGCAATCACAATATCGACGAAATCGTGGCGTTGCCTGACGTCAAGGAACGGGTCGAGTTGTATTTCGAGCATGAACCCAAGTTCAAGGATCAGATCAAGCGTTGCTCGACCGTGCATGGCAATCTGGTGGTGCTGGATTTGCGCAATGAAGACGTCATCTATTGCGGCAACCGTTTCATGATCTATGCGCTGTTCCCCCAGTGCAACATCTCGATCCATGTGCTGTGGGGATTCAAGCAGCAGAACACCGTGTTCGCCATCGGCCATTCGATCGTCAATCGCACGTCGAAAACCAATGTTGGCCCCTTGTGTCTGCAATATGGCGGCGGCGGCCACGAAAAGGCCGGAACCTGCCAGGTGGCCAATGAGGACGCCGAGACGAAGCTGGCCGAGATTGTAAAAAAGATCACGGCCGACGGGTAAGTGTTCTTCAACAGGAACACGTCCGGCCTGACCCCTCTTGCGGTTTTCCGCGATCTTAAGGATCGCGGCGAACTGAAGCCCGATCCTGCCCAGTCCTTGGTCGCCGAGAAGCTGGAAAGCCTGTTTCACGCCTTGAAGGATTATCACCCCAGCCAGGGCGAGACCGGCTGGCGCGAACGATTCGGCCTGACCCGGCGCAAGGAGACCGAAGCGCCCCCCATGGGGCTGTACATTTACGGCGAAGTCGGGCGCGGCAAATCGATGCTGATGGATTTGTTCTTCCAGACTGTCACCATTGCCGGCAAGCGTCGCGTTCACTTTCATGAATTCATGCGCGACATCCACCAGGAAATCCACAAGTGGCGCCAGATGCCTGGACGCGAGAAGTTGGACCCGCTGCCCAGGATGGCCCGCCACATCGCCGAAGACGTCTGGCTTTTGTGCCTGGACGAATTGCAGATATTGGATATTGCCGACGCCATGATCGTGGGGCGCTTGTTCCAGTCCTTGCTGGACAATGGCGTGGTAATCGTCGCCACCTCGAACCGCCCGCCTCACGACCTTTATAAGGATGGATTGCAGCGCGAGCGTTTCCTTCCCTTCATCGAGCTGATCAATCAGCGTTTCGATGTGGTGGAATTGGCCTCGGGGCAGGATTATCGGCTCAATCGCCTGAAAGGACATCCCGTCTATCACGCCCCCTTGGGGGCCGAGGCCGAGGCGGCCCTGGAATACGCCTTCACCTTGCTTTCAGCAGGCGCGCAGGAAGAGGAAATCGCTATCCAGGTGCTGGGTCACGAGTTGATAGTGCCGAGAGCCAGGGACAAGGTGGCGCGTTTCACCTTTGCTCAATTGTGCGATTCACCCCTGGGGGCTGTCGATTATCTGGCCCTTGCCTCGCGTTTCGTGGCCCTGATCGTGTCGGAAGTGCCCTTGCTCAGTCCAGACCGGCGCGACGCCGCTAAGCGCTTCGTAACACTGGTTGATGCGCTCTACGATCACCGCTGCATTCTGGTCTGTTCAGCCGCCGCGCCGCCCGAAGACCTGTATCCCAAAGGAGACGGCGCATTCGAGTTTCAGCGCACCGTCTCCCGCTTGACTGAAATGCAAAGCCGCGACTATCTGGCCAGCAGCCATCTGGCTTGAGTTATTGCTCGATGAAGACGCTCTTGGCCTTGGCCTGGGCAAAATATCGCCGCCAGAAGACTTCCAGATTCTTGCGCGTCTCCGGGGGGAGAGGCTTGCGCATTTTCGTGACGCCGTCATATTCGAAGTCGCTAAAGCCGAAGCCGTAGATTTGGACGTTGGTTCCTTCGATATTGCCAAAGCCCGAATTATGGCGGATTTTTGCCATCGCCTCATCGATCTCGAAGCTGCCCATCGCAATTTCCGGCGGCAGTTTCAAGTCGTCTTTTTCCAGAAGATCGCTAACCAGGACCAGACTGAGAATGCTGCCTTTGGGCAGATTCTGGCTGGCGGCGCTGATCGTGCCGGAGATCACGGACTTGCGAATGTTGTTGTTTTTTGTCCAGCCGTATTTCGTTTTTCGCCAAGCGTTGAGCACGGCGTCTCTTAGTAATGGGCTGAAATCCTTCTCGTCATGTTCGATTCTGGCGGTATTGAGCGGGCGGTCGAACAGCCCCATCTTCTTGCCTGGACGGCATTCGTTGAACAGCTTGTCGCGCCTGAGGGAATCGTCAACGATCGATTCGATGACAACCCTTTGTCCTGGCGCCACGTTTTTTCCAAGCCAAGCCGCCGCCTGCTCGAGCGAATTCTGAAACACACCTTCCGGGCGGCTGGTTAGATCGATAAGCACCAACACGATGTCATCGCCAGTTTTGTAGTAGGAGCAATAGTCCTCATCGGCAAGCGCCTGTGCGGACAGGAACATGCTTGTCCAGGCAAGCGCCAGAATCTTAGCTAGGCGATGCATGATCACATCCTTTCGTAGCGGTCGCGCAATTTATCGACTTCCAGGCTAATTCTGGCGTCGCCGAAATAGGTGGGAAGGCCCATCTTGCGCGCGCGCTGGTTGGCGTTTTGATAGGCCGCCAACTTGCGTCCCAGGACAAAGAGGACGCGGTTGACGATGCGATCCCTGCGCCTCGTCAGATTGTCGATGTCATTCTGGGCGATTTTCACCTCGGCTTCGTAGCGGCTGGTTTCGTTGGCGAGATTGCGCAGCAAGACGTCGTTTGTCTCCAAGAAGCGGCGGCGCTTTTCCTGAAAATTGCGCTCATGAGTCTCAAAAGTATCGGCGGCCTTGTTTCGCTCTATATCCAAGCGGTGATAGTCTGGATCGGGGTCGTGTCGCAGCCATGAAAGCAGCAGCCCAGTCACGAAAATAGAAATGTTGATGATCAGAAAGAAGATGCCGCTTTCCGTCGTGATGTTGCTGGTGCCGTTGGTTGTTGACAGATAGGCCAGCCGCAAATCGTAGACCAGCCAGATGATGCCGCCTGAAAGCAGCAGCAACAGGGTGGTCTTACTCCAGAACAGGATGCGCCCGATCTTCCCGACGTCCTTCAGCAGCTCGCCTTGCTGGCGCAAGAGCTTGGCGACCATGTGGGCGAAGAAGATGAGCAGGAATCCCAAGGTGACGGCCAGGAAAAAGGCGACGAAAAGTGATTCCTTGAACACCTGCTGCATGGCGGGCAGGTTGATGGGAATTTCCGACAGGGCCAAGCCCAGAAACAAGAATGCGTAAACCCAAAAGCCCAGATAGACTTGAAGAGGGCGGCGCAGCTCCTCTGCTTTGCTTTTCAATTGGTCGTCGAGTTCAAGAAATTTCGTGCGTTTCTGCTCGTGGATCGCCGAAAGATCGCCATCGCTTTCCCGCATCCGGGTCAGCCTAGCTTCGCGTTCCTTCAGCAGATTTTCGCGGCGAGAGGAATAACTTTCGACATATTGCTGTTTGCTGTCGCGCTCATCCTCCAATTTGGCCCGCTGATCCTGGATTTCCTGCATGAAGTCGCCCAGGTCCGTTTCGGCCCACTTGACCTGCTCAACCTCGTAGGGCGACAGGTCGCTTGTTCCGGGCAGCGGAAAATCCTTTTTCCCATCCTCTTCGCCGCGCTCGCGGTCGCGGGTCAGGTCGCGGTCGGTAAAGGTGTCGTAATAGGTCAGTCTGCTGCTTTGTGCGGTCATGGCCCCCTCGCAAGCACTCCTTAAAGTCGTTGCAGCGACTATAATATTCCAAAAAAAGTAGTGTCAACGATAATGCGTCGTGATAGACGTATTAATCACAGACTGCAACAAGTAATACGAGATATGGCATGCAGGCCCCCGAAATTCCTCATTCAGTCGATTCGGAAGAACGCTGGCGCGGACTGGAGACCGGGATCAACGACCGTTTATCGCGTTTGACCGCTGCCGCCGCCAAGCCGGGTTTGTTTCAGTCCAAATCGTGGCCTAGATGGTTGGATGCGCAGATAAGGGCTGCGACCGCCTTCGCCGCCCTGTCTCGGCAGAACGGCTCGCATGTTCAATCCGCGTCAGAGCTGGAGGCGGAGATTCTAATCTGGATAGCGGCGGTCGATCGTCGTTTGGATGAAAGCAAAAGGCGCTGGGACAATCTCTCTTACGGCCTTGAGGTGGCTCTTGCCGCCTTGCTGGCGGCTCTGCTGGCTTTCGGCCATGCCAGCACCTTGCTGGGGTTCGTGAAGCAGGCCCTGGGCGACACCGCCTTTGCCGTGGCGATGGCGGGCATGGTTCTGGGCTTCATGGCCTATGTGTTGATCGATGCCGCGCTTGCTCTGATCGAGAGGAACCACCGGCAGAGATCTGCCATTCTGTTATTGGCGGAATCGCTAAGACTGTTGCTGTTGTCCCCGGTCGCCCTGGGAATTATCGGCGGCCTTGCCGTGCAGGCGGCGGTCACGTCGGATTGCAACGGGGGAAAAGCCCTATGCATCCCGCTCTCCCCCTGGCTGCTGGGAGGGGTGGCTGGTTATTTTCTGGCGGTTCTGCACTATAACCGCATCTTCACGGCGTCGAAGGAAGACAAAAAGAAGTGGTTGGACTCTGCGCTTGCCGGTTGGATCGGACGTTTGTTCCAGCGATCAAAGCCATCGGAAAGCGAAAGCGGGAATTGAAGGATCAGCCGAGTCTTTGGCTTAAATCTTCAAGCCAAGCGATCCTGGCCTCTGCCTGGCCGATTTCCATGTCCAGCCATGAAATCAGATGTTCCGAGGTGCCGCTTTCCGACTCCTGGCGCTTCAGATCGATCAGGCGGGCGCGTTCGGTCGTCACGGCATCGGTCAGAATGGCGGCTTGCTCGGCTTGCTCGTCGGCGGGCAACAGGTGCAAGAAGCGCAGTTTGAGGGCGACGACCAGTTTGGTCAGGTCGCTGCCCGATCGCAATCGGGCTGTCAGAAGCGAGATCAGTTCCTTGCGGCCTGCCTCGGTAATGGCCAGCAGGGCGTCGTCTTCCATTCCCTTGCCATCGACGGCGTCAACCAGCCCCTCGTAGCGCAGAAGTTCAAGATTGCTGGACATCATTTCCAGCGATGGGCCGACCAGACGGGTCACGAACTGACGGGTGCGCCCAGCCAAGTCGCCATAGCGGCGCGACTGCTCGGCCACCAAGCCCAGGGCGCAGAGCCTTACACTTTCCTTCGGCGTCAGTGTGAAGTCAGGAAACATGCCCGCTATCTAACCAATGCGATCCATTCGCATCCAATATAGGCAGATTCCGCTCTCGCGTCTAGGGCGCTCTAATAAACGCGCCTTTGGCCTATTCGGCGGCCACGGCTTCCTTGTTCAAGCCCAAACGCTGCCAGACGTCGGCGAAGGCATCGACCAGCTTGTCCATCATCTTGTCGTCGTGCAGCGGCGTTGGCGTGATGCGCAAACGCTCGGTTCCCTTGGGAACGGTCGGATAATTGATGGGCTGCACATAGATGTTGTGGCGAAATAAAAGCTCGTCGCTAGCCTGTTTGCAAAGCGCTGCATTGCCCACCATCACCGGCACGATATGGCTGACAGAGGGCAGGACCGGCAGTCCAAGTTGCTTGAAGCGCTTCTTCAAGGTGGCGGCGCGTTCCTGGTGACGCTCGCGCATCTCGTTGTGTTGGCGCAGATAACGGATGCTGGCCAGCGCTGCGGCAGCCACGCCGGGCGGCGGCGAGGTCGAAAAGATGAAACCCTGGCCGAAGCTGCGCACGAAATCGACCATGGCGGCCGAACCGGCGATATAGCCGCCCACCACGCCGATGGCCTTGGCCATCGTACCCTGGATGATGGTGATGCGGTCCAGAACGCCGTCGCGCTCGGCCACGCCCGATCCTTGCAGACCGTACATGCCGCAGGCATGCACTTCATCGCAATAGGTCATGGCGCCGTGTTTTTCAGCCACGTCGCAGATATCGGCCATGGGGGCGATGTCGCCATCCATCGAATAGACGGATTCGAAGGCCACCATCTTGGGCTGGTCCTTCGGATATTCGGACAGCATCCGGTCAAGGTCCTTGACGTCGTTATGCTTCCAGACATGCTTGTCGGAACGTCCGTGACGGATGCCTTCGATCATGGAATTGTGATTCAGCTCATCCGAAAAGATGACCATGCCCGGAATATGCGCGCCCAGGGTGGACAGCGTGGTCTGGTTGGCGACGTAACCCGAAGTGAACAGCAGCGCCGCTTCCTTTTGGTTCCAGTCGGCCAATTCCTTTTCCAATAGCACATGGTAATGGTTGGTGCCCGCGATGTTGCGCGTGCCGCCTGCCCCTGCGCCGCAAATTTTGACGGCCTCGACCATGGCGTCGATCACCACGGGGCTAAGCCCCATGCCAAGGTAATCGTTTGAACACCAGACGGCGACGTCGGCCACCTGTCCATCGATCCGATAGTTCTTGGCATAGGGAAAGGACCCTGCTTGGCGTTCGAGATCGATGAAAACTCGGTAACGGCCCTCGGTCTTCAACTCAGCCAGACGGTCTTGGAAAAACTTTTCGTACTTCATGCGCATCCGCTCCGGAAGTCGGCGAATCGGTCCGCCGACGGGAAGGACGCATCTTAATCGCCACAAGGGAGGGGAGCAACCCTTTGCTTGACAATGCGGCTTGGGGGTTACCCACAGGCGCTTGGACTTTCCAACGCCGGTGAAAGCGGTTATGCTGATTGATGTTTATCACGTTGGAATCAAGGGGAAACTGGAAAAGGGTGCATGGAGGCGATTGACGACGCATCCGCGCCGGCGGGTTTCGCCGCGCTGGCCGGAGGGCTGGGAGAGGCCGTATCCCTGATCGCGTTTCGCCGCGAGCGCAAGCCAGCGGGCGATGTGGCTTATTCATGGTTCTCCCCTGCGGCGCAAAGGCTTTTCGCTGGCGGCTTCGACAATCAGGCCTTGCCCGGCGTTCCCGCCGCCGTCCATTGGGCCGACCGCGATCAACTGGCCCAGGCCATTCGCCATTCCGCCGAGACGCTAGAGGTCAGCCGGGAAACCTTCAGGGCCATCACCCCATCCGGCGAGGTGATCTGGCTGGAAGGGGCAGCCAATCCCCAGCGCCATGAAGACGGCACGGTCTCCTGGATGGGGGTGTGGACCGACGTCTCTGAAGGGAAGCGCGCCGAGCTGCGGCTCGATCTTATTCTAGGCCATGCATCCGACGGAATCATCCTGATTGACGGGGCGGGACAGATCCAACTTGTCAACACGGCCGCTTGCGACCTGTTCGGCTATGCGCAAGCGGAACTTCTGGGCCAGCCGGTCAGCCGCCTGATGAACGACAAGGATGCCCAGGAACATACCAAAAGCATTCAGCGTTATCTGACCAGCGGCCAAGCCAGCAAGGTGGGCAAGGGGCCGACCGAGCTGACGGCGAAGCGCAAGGATGGCAGCCTGTTTCCGCTTGACCTGTCGATCAGCGAAGTGCGTTCAGAGGGCAAGCTCTATTTCATCGGCATCGGACGCGATGTTTCGTCGCGCAAGGCAACCGACGAGCGGCTGGAATTTCTGGCCTATCACGATCCGCTGACCGGGCTGGCCAATCTTGCCCGTTTTCGGTCGGAGCTGGACGATCTTCTGGCCCAGCACAAGACGAGTGGATTGCCGATCAATCTCTTGTCCTTGGGCATCGATGGTTTTTCCTTCATCAACACCACCCTGGGCCATCAAGTCGGCGATGCCGTCCTGAAGGCCATCGCCCAACGGCTTGTCGCATTGGCAGGCCCCCAGGCGCTGGTCGCTCGTGTCGGCGGCGACCGTTTCTTTGCCGTTCTGCCCGATGTGGCGCCCGGCAGGCAGATATCCGAGCGGGTCGAGCGCATCGCGCGCGGCATGAAGGACCCCTTGAATGCCGAGGGCCAAGAGTTCGAATTGTCGGCGTCGGTCGGCGTTTCCGTTTGGCCCAAGGATGGCGAGGATGCCGCCAGCCTGATTCGCTATGCCGAAGCGGCGCACGACCAAGCCAAGTCAATCGGTCCCGGCAGCGTGCAGATATTCACGCAGGAATTGGGCGAGAAGGGGGCCAAGTCGCTGCGTTTGCAAAGCCGCATCCGCAGGGCCATCGAGAACCAGGAATTTACCGCCTATTATCAGCCGCAAGTGGACCTGAAAAGCGGAGCCATCGTGGGCATGGAGGCGCTGGTGCGCTGGTTCACGCCCGAAGGCCCCATTTCACCCGTCGATTTCATTCCGGTGGCCGAGGAATTCGGCCTGATCGATCCGATCAGCGAAGTGATGGTCATGGCTGTCTGCCGCCAGCTTCGCGAATGGCGGGGCAAGGGGATTGCCTGCGTGCCGGTGGCGGTCAATATTTCCTGGCGCCAGTTCAGGAATCCCAGGCGTCTGCTGGCTTCGCTTGACGAGGCACTGAGCGCCACGGGCGTCGATCCGGGGTTGATCGAAATCGAACTGACCGAAAGTTCGGCCATGCAGGACATCGCCCAGGCCATCGCCACCATCCATATGCTGAACGAGCGCGGCCTGAACTGCGCCATCGACGATTTCGGCACCGGCTATTCCAGCTTAGGCGCGCTCAAGCGTTTTCCCATTCACAAGCTGAAGGTGGATCGCTCGTTCGTGATCGATCTCGATACCGATCCCAACGACGCCGCCATCGTCAGCGCCATCATCGCCATGGCGCATGCGCTGAAATTGAAGGTGGTGGCGGAGGGCGTCGAGACGGAAAGCCACCTTAGATATCTGCGTGAATTGGGGTGCGACACCCTGCAGGGCTATCTGTTCAGTCCGCCCGTGGCGCCGGAACGGGTCGAGGGTTTCCTGCGCGAAGGCAAGAAGCTGGAAAGTTAGGCCGCAGCCTTTAATGCAGCGGATACGAAGAGTCAGTCCTCGACCAGTCCCTGCATGGCCAGCGTCGCATAGGTCTCGGCGATTTCCTCCAAGCTGGCGCCTTTGCCCGGCTGGTACCAGCGGCTCATCCAGTTCAGCATGCCCAATAGACCGAAAGCCACCATCTTGGGGCTAAGGCCCGGCTTGAAGCTGCCGCTTTCCTGACCTTGGCGCACCAGTTCCGACCACAGGTCGGTATAGTTTTTCCACATGCCGCGCAATTCTTCGAGTTTCTCGTCTTCGCTGAGATTCGACAATTCGCGCATGGTCAGCGTCAGCTCCAGGTAACCGGGGGCCAGCGATTGGACATGGCTGAGAATGGCGGTTTTCAGCTTTTCTGGAAATCCCATGGGGGCGTCCAGAATTTGCTGGATCGACAGCAACAGAGCCGTGCTTTGCGGAAGCACGATTTCCGCCAGGATCTCGTTGCGGCCCTTGAAATAGTAATAGATAGCCTCGCGTTTCACGCCGACGGCCTGCGCGATATCCTCGATCGAGGTCTGGCCGACCCCTTTGGCCTCGAAAATCTCGGCGGCGCAGCGCAGGATTTCATCCCGGCGCGACGGTGCGGACTCGTTTTTTCTGTACGGCATTCGGGATCCCATGATACCCCCAACCTCGTTCTGGCGCGTTTTGCTTTAGGAAAACCTAATGTTTAATTACGCATACCATAGCAGATTTAAGAAAAAGCCACTATATTCAGAGTCATGCTGAATTGACACGGCATACGTCTGCCCCGCAGCCGCAAGAAGCGCTTGGTTCTGGGCTGGGCGCTGGTGCTGGGCGGCATATTGGGCTTCCTGCCGGTCGTGGGCTTCTGGATGCTGCCCGTGGGCGTTGCCGTGCTGTCGGTCGATTTGCCGCGCATGCGCCGTTTCAGACGCAGATGCGTGGTGTTGTGGGGCAGGCGCAATGGAAAGGAAAAGCGCGCATGAGCATTGGGATCGAAGGGGCCGAGCGTTGGTTCGAAGATTACCGCCAGGGTGCCGTGCATCGTTTCGGATCGATCATGGTCGAGGAACGAGAACTGTTGGATTTTGCCAAGCGCTTCGATCCGCAAAGCATTCATACCGATCCCGACAAGGCCGCCGCAGGTCTGTTCAAGGGCCTGATTGCCAGCGGTTGGCATACCGGCGGGTTGATGATGAATCTGTACGCCCGCTATTATCTGTCGGAATGTTCCAGCATCGCTTCGCCCGGCATCGACGAATTGCGCTGGCCTGCGCCGGTGCGGCCGGGCGATCAGTTAAGCGTGCGCGTGACGATCGAGGAGGCTAGGCCTTCGGCTTCGAAGCCCGACCGTGGGCTGGTCAGGACCCTGATCGAAGTGCTTAATCAGAGAGACGAGATCGTCATGAGCATGCGGGCCATGAATATGATTTTGCGAAAGCCAAACCCATGAAGCGCATTTTCAGCCAAGTTTCCTTCGATTCCCATGGTCTGATCCCCGCTATCGCCCAGGATCACCAGACCGGCCAAGTGCTGATGATGGCCTGGATGAATCGCGAGGCGTTGGAAGAGACCCTCAACACCGGCCAGGTCTGCTATTGGTCGCGTTCAAGATCCAAGCTGTGGCGCAAGGGCGAAAGCTCGGGCCAACAGCAGCGTCTGGTCGAACTGCGCATCGACTGCGACGGCGACACCATTTTGATGAAGGTCGAGCAGAAGGGGGTGGCCTGCCATACCGGCCGCAAAAGCTGCTTCTATCGCTTGGCCAAGGATGGCGCCTGGGCCGAGACCGATCCGGTGCTGATCGATCCCAAGGATCTGTACGGAAAATAGATAAATGGGGGAGGGGGCGTGGACAGCCCCCCATGGCTCGTGCTAGCCAGAAGCACCCAAGCCGCCCGCTTGGTGGAATGGTAGACACAACAGACTTAAAATCTGTCGGAGGGCAACCTCCGTGCCGGTTCAAGTCCGGCAGCGGGCACCAATATATCAATGGCTTAGCTGATAAAGCATCGGGAAGGGCAGGTAAGCACCCTTTCGAGGTAAGCAGGAGGTAAGCACTTTTTGCGTCCATTCTGCCTCCCTCCTTCAGACGCCTATCGATTCCGATTTTCTATCCCTGTTTGTGCCGCTACCATGTCGGGCAAACAGGAGAACGGGCTGGATATATCGGAAATACCGGCCATCGTGGCCCAGATCGAATGCGACATGATGAGCGAGGCCGTCCAAGACCCGGCCAAGCTGCAAGCGCGCTACGAGCGGGCGACGAACCGCTACATCTTCCTGGATGAAGGGGGCGACCATGCGTAGTCCCTTCAAGCCAAGCGGCAGCGGCAACATCTTCGCGGATATGCTGGGCTAACGGGAAATCTCATTCGAGGAATTGCCCGACCGCATCAAGCCGGACTTTGCCGACATGATTCGGCAATATGCAAGACAGGGGTTGAAGCCGCGCATCTATCTACGCCCCGATGGCCTCTACTCGCTGATGGCTGACCCGGAGTTTTTTTTGAACAGCCTGCCTGTAATGAACCCCGCCGGGAAACCGGCGGGGTGGTATCAACAACAAACACCTAATACTCTTGCTTGGAAGCTTCAGCCTCCTTTATCATTTCTTCCCACGGCCAATCAATCGTCTTATATTTTAAGAACAATAGAAGCTGCCTATCTATGACAATAACTTTCTTTGATCCAGGGTTATATGAAATGACCAAGCCACGTCCTTCTGTGTCTACTTGCAGTTCATCCATTTTCTCAAGTACACTTCTCAAATTTCCCTTCTGGATTCTTGGTTGTCTAGAGTTCGAAATTGAAAATATGTTATCAATGTGTATACCGTTTATTAATTCGCTCTTGTCTGACTCAAGAATTGCAGCCATGGCGTGCGAATAAATAGCTGTTGCCTGTTTTCTTTTTCTAATACCTGACGATAGCCGCTCGGCAAATTGTCTGTACAAAGACTCTAATTGTTCAGCATAAAAAATTGCTGCGTCCTCAATCTTTTCAAGATCACAAAAATGCGTAAGACTAGAGCATCTTACATAAATTGAGGACTTTTCTAAGCACACGCTGATAATCTTCTGCAAGATACCAACGTTTCCGAAGCAATCATCAGCTAACTTGCCAATAAATTCATCACAGAATTCAATGTTAAGCGCCTCCCCACCCTTTTTTAGTACACGACCAAGATCTTCTTTTGTCCAATAAATTGATATTTCCTCAAACCTTCCAGTTAGGTCGGGATTTAAAGTTGTCAACAAGTTATCTCGATTCCACACGCCAATAATAACGATATAAACGCCGTAATCCCAAAGGGCCTTTAAGTCAAAGGAAAACACCCGCCTTTCGAGAATAGACATGTAATGAAAATCTTCAACAACAATCCTGCGATTAGCTTCTCGGAAAATGTCCGCTATATATCTGAGATCATTGATGTCCTTTCCAACATTTTCGCGCTTTGATCCAGATGCATCTTGTGTCTCTGCACCAAATTTAATACCTAATTCCCCTAATATTTCAACGCCAAGAGACCCACTCGCTTCAATGTGCCCCCTAAACTGATTTGAAGTTGAGCTTTCGACCGTAAATTTTATATCTAGTTGTGATAAAGCATCTACGTAAATGTCTACAGCTTTCTTTGTTAACCGACACTGAACAACAATCGCATCCGGAATGTTTTTCTTTCTAAGCCACGTCTTGCCACACTTTGATTCTCCACGTAGCGCAATGTGAGTATTTTTAGACAACAACCGTGAAATTTGGGCGTCTAATGCTCCGCGATCAACATATGAACGTGGTAAGATTTCTGTCGAAATCCCGAATACGTCATCCATTTTTGGTTCCATATCCCCCTCCCAAACGGTTGCTCTGCAGCATTTTGCCACGCCCAAAAGTTATCACAATTTACAAAGATGGAAGAACAAATTTGTGCCAAGCACTTGTCTTCTAGACTTACCTACCTAACCCATAACCCTCGCTATCTCCCCTCCCACCAAGTTCGCCGCTTCACGCAACGGGTTGGAGGCGAAGTGAGCATAGCGGCTGGTGGTTTGCGGGGTTGCATGACCGAGAAGCGCTCTCGTCACCGGCAAACCCTAGCCGTCTCTCGGTCTACCCAAACCGCCAATTCCATTGAACCCCACCGCCTCTGTCTGCCATAATCAACCCATGTCCACGCTGCGCAAGATCGAGAACGACCCCACCGCCCTTTCCGATGCCGAATGGCAGGCGATTGAGGAAGGCCGGGCCGATGTTGCCGCTGGCCGTTACGTCGATCATGAAACGGTAGCGGCTTGGTTAAAAACCTGGGGGACCGAACCCCGCCAGCCTGTGCCCAGACCCAAGCAACAGGCCGCCAAGGACAAATGAGGATCATTTGGTCGGATCGCGCGCTGCTTGATATCGAGCGCATCCAGATTTATTTGTACGAACGCAATCCTCTGGCCGCCCTCGCGGTAGCAAATAACTTGATCGCCGCCGCTCACAGTCTTTCCAGCTTACCGCGCCGTTGCGCCGAACGAGAAGGCGGCTACCGGGAAATGGTTGTCTCGCGCTATCACTACATTATCCGCTATGAGCTGGTGCCAGACAAAGCGAACCCCAAACGGCAAATCGTGCATATCCTTTCCATCTGGCATCCGGCGCAGGATCGTTAAGCGCCTCGCCCCATAAATCTTGCAATCTCCCCGCCCACTGCATTCGCCGCTTCGCGAAGCGGGTTCGAGGCGAAGTGAGCATAGCGGCTGGTGGTCTGCATGGCTGTGTGACCAAGAAGCGCCCCCGTCACTGGAAGGCTTTGGCCGCCCATCACGGCCCATGAGGCGAAGGTATGGCGCAGATCGTGAAGCCGCACGTCCTTAAACCCAAGCTCGGTGCGGATCGACTTCCAGGCAAGATAAAGCACGTTGCCAGTAATCGGCTTTTCGCTGTCATGCTGTGACGGCAGCATCCAGTCGCTTTCGCCGTTAAGCCCTCTGATGATGTCCATGGCTGGTTTGCTAAGATAAATCGTCTTGGCCCCGGTTTTGGAATCGGCCAAGCGAATGGTGGCCGCATCTTCGTTCAGGCCATCCCAGCGAAAGCCGCACACTTCCGACAAGCGGCAACCTGTCAGCAACAGCAACTTGATTCCGGCGATGATGGTGGGATGTCGGCTGGCATTGCGTTCGGCCTCGGCAAGATACGCGCCCAGGCTGGCAAGTTCCTCTGCCCTCAAAAAGCGTTCGCGTTTTTCTTCCTGATACTTCTTCACATGTCGGCAGGGATTGGTATCAAGTGCGCGAATTTCCCAGGCCTCAGCCAAGTTGAACATCTTGCTAAGCAAAGCCAACATGCGATTGGCCCCATAAGGCGTGTCGCGCATGTCCTTTTGCAGCTTCAGAATGTCGGCTCTGGTGATCTGCTCGACCTTCAAAGCGCCGATGGCAGGAATGATCCGGTTATTAATCGTGCGACGGTCTTCCCTGGCGCTGTTGGGCTTCTTATGCACCAGCGCGTGTTCCTGCATATAGCGCTCGCACAGCTTCGAAACGGACATGGATTGGCGATCACGTTCGCGCTGATCGGCTGGGTCTTCGCCTTTCTGCACTTCGGCCAAACGCAGCTTGGCTTCTTTACGCGCCTCCTCAGGTGTCAACACGCCGTGGCGGCCAATGGTGAAGCGGCGAGAACGGCCATGGCGGTTGCGATATTGAATGACATAGCTGCGAATGCCGGATGGCTTTACGCGCACTCCGAAGCCGGGCAACAAATCGTCCCAGGCGAAGATATCTTTGTTGCCAATCGGCACAGATTCAACGCTGCGAAGGGTCAGGCGCATGGTAAAATCCTTGAGCAAAAAAAGCGATGTCTGTCAGGTGCTCGGTAAGCCGGGGGTAAGCACTTGTCAGGGAAATCGATGGTACTGGGTCGAGTCCGACAATCAAGGAAATCTTTTTGATTTCATGTAGATAGGCAGGGTGATGGGGATGTGTGGCGCATGGTCGGAAGCCCCAAAAGTCGACTTAAAATCTGTCGGATGGCAACCTCCGTGCCGGTTCAAGTCCGGCAGCGGGCACCATATTTTTCAGTAGGTTATGCGAATTCACGAGGGTCTCAGGTCACAGGCTATTTCCAATAACTTGGCACTTCGAAGTAGCCGTCGATTTTCCGCCCTTCCTCAGGCGTCCAGTTGAAATTTTCGTTGATGTCATAGTTCGGAGCGCTCTCCAGCTTCTCCTTGCTCATATTTACAACGTAACCTTCTTTGGCGACATCGTATCTGAGGACAGCCCAGGGCAGGGGATGGTGTCGTCCTCCAAAGCCGAGAAATCCTCCGCAAGACAGCAGCGCGTAGATGGCGTGACCGCTAACCTTGTCGATCATGATGCCATCAATGGAGCCAATCTTCTCACCCAGGAAGTTATAGACATCGGTGCCGTTGACTTTATCGGCCGAAATCAGAATTCCAGTGGTAACCGTTGTTGCGTTGCCCACTAAAGAACACCTCTTGTCGTTCTAACGTCCAAACGGAGGATCATGTCGAGTGTCAGTCATTCTTGGCAAGTCAAGATAGAAACGGAATATACCTAAGGCCAAGCCCCATTAACCGCTGAGACGCGGTTGCGGCGAAATGGCCGAATGGCCGAAGAATAATGACAAGCATTACGGAATATGGGCGGAAATTTCGTCGCATCGGTCTGCCACGCCTGTGCCCAATGAGACGCGGTAATTCTCGCGCCCGGATGCGTTGCTCATCCCTTGTAGACGTCCAGGTCGATATATCTGCAGAGACGGCTTTCGGAGCTTGCCCGCTTAAACTGCAAGCTATTGATCCATTCTTGCCAGAGGCACTCAAGCAGAGGGATCGCCAAATCCATTCCGTCATATTAACGACGAAGTCATCATGCGCCTGCACTAGGTAGTTTCCGAGCCAAATTGCCTCCTGCTCGCAGAATGGGGGAAATCTCTTGTGGCTCTTTGAGTAAATTCCGAATCTACCTTTAAGACGGCGATCCACTTAGCTCTTAACATACAGATTGATTTTGCAGGGTGCGCCGAATCTGCATGTTGGTTGCGGTGCTGGTGCTGAAATGTAAAGGAAAATGATGGCTATGAGGAATGATTAAATGAGCGTGTTCCGATCGAGTGTTTTGTGCTCGCCTGAATAGGCCATCGTCATCACCTTAAGGCTATTTCCAAACTTCGCTTTGGCTGGCAACTCCGCCAATTTGGTTGACACGGCTGGAGGAGCAATTCCTCCAGCGGCTGGCGAGACAGTGACGATTGGGAATGGCACCACCAACTCAATTTGGGACGCGACCGATGGGCTGGGTTCTACGACATCTTTTTTCAACCTGATGGGTTGAAGTCCGCCATTCCGAAAGTCGAGTGACGCAGCCCAACAGGGCGCTCAAGAAAATCCAAGACAGCAAATTGACAATGCACTACGTGCGCCAGCGCACAGTGCTGGCGCTGCTAAGTGGCATAATGCATAGACTTCATGTAGGCCCGCGCCTTGCCGCGCGAGAGATTGTTGCCCCATGGCGATTGTGTCGGCTGTGGCAATTATGCAATTTGCGTCAGCTTGAACCTGCCAATGCGGCAGCCAATTGAAAAGAGAGCATTATGAAAGATGCATACAAACTTTCCGCATGGCTTGCCGGTTCCATATGCCTTGTCTCCTTGGGAGTCGGGCTCATTCTTCTGTCATTTCGTGAGATCAATGACGCCGCAGCGATGCGTGTGGCCACGCATCATGTGATTGCGGACGCTGAAGAGTGGCTGTCAATGATAAAGGATGCCGAGACCAGTGAGCGGGGGTACTTGTTGACTGGAGATGAGAAATTCTTAGAGCCATATTTGATGGTTCGAGATGAAATTAAACCTAGCTTGGCGCGCTTGCGACAGAAAACAGTGATCGTCGAGGCACTGGCCATTTTGGATTCACTAGGACCTTTGGCTGATATGAAAATCGAGCATATGGCCACGAACATCGATAAGCGTCGAGTGCATGGACAAGATGCGATTCTGAATGACTTAAAAAGCGGTGTCGGAATGAAAATGATGGGCAACATCCGCCTTGAAGTTAAGAAATTTGTTGATTTAGAAGAGCGCATTCTAGAGCGGCGTGACCAGCAATTCGAAGCAAATATGCGAGAAATGCTGGTAGAAATTATTGTATCAAGCGCCTTTGTTCTCATTCTGGCGATCTTATTCGCTATAGCGGTTTTTCGCAGAAATCAGCAACGTCTAGCGATTCTTGTCAACAAGCAAACGCAGGAACTGCTTCAAATTGAAGCGGATACAAATGTAAGGCAAAAAGCAATCAACGACAGTCTGCAAGAAAGCCAGGAGAAACTCTCAGTTACGTTGAATTCAATAGGGGATGCCGTCATTGCAACAGATGTACATGGATGTGTGACGCTTTTAAACCCGCAAGCTGAGCAGTTAACCGGATGGAAGCTGGCAGAGGCCAATGGGCGTCCCATAGGCGAGGTTTTTAACATCATCAACCAGAGCACGCGCATGCCATCCGCCATCCCAGTTCTTGAGGCGCTGGCGAAAGGCACAATACAGGGCTTGGCAAACCATACGGTATTGGTTTCGCGTCACGGCAGCGAGTGCATCATTGCCGATAGCTGCGCGCCGATTCGCAACCGTGAAGAAAAAGTCATTGGCGCCGTTTTGGTGTTTCGCGATGTAACAGACGAATATAATTCACAGCAAGAATCGACTGACAGCGCCGCGCTGATCAAGACCATTCTCAATACGGTTGTCGATGGAATTGTCACCCTGCGGGCAAATGACGGAAGCATTGAAACAGCCAATCCGGCTGCAGAAAGAATGTTCGATTATACGGCCGATGAGCTAATCGGAAAGAGATTTAGCCTTCTTATCCCTGAACTAGATCAGGGACAGAATAATGGTACCCTAGAGTATTTTAGCGAGGGAGATAAAAATAGCGTCATTGGCATCGGTCGAGAGGTTGTAGGGCGACGGAAGGATGGAAGCGTCTTTCCGCTGGAAATTGCTGTTGGCGAAATGTGGCAGGGGGATCAAAGATATTTCACGGGAGTGCTGCGCGACATAACGTCGAGAAGATTGATTGAAGCTGAACAAAAGAAGCTAGATCAAAAACTTCATGATCTGCAATTTTATACAAGATCGCTTATCGAATCGAACATTGACGCGCTTATGACCACCGATCCTCTGGGGATTGTAACAGACGTCAACATGCAGATGGAAGTGCTGACCGGTTGCACGCGAGATGAACTGGTTGGAACGCCGTTCAAAAACTATTTTACCGATCCTCATCGCGCAGAAGCTGGCATCAAGCTGGTTTTGGAGGAGAAGAAAGTTACGAACTACGAACTGACAGCCAAATCCAGAGATGGAAAGGAAACTGAAGTTTCCTACAACGCGACGACCTTTTATGATCGCAATAGGAAATTGCAAGGTGTTTTTGCCGCTGCGCGCGACATATCCGAAAGGAAAAGACTTGATATTGCCTTGCAAGAGAAAAACATCGAGCTGGAAAGCGCTACGAGCCTAGCTGAAAAGGCCAATCTCGCAAAGTCAGAGTTTCTTTCCAGTATGAGCCATGAGCTTCGCAGTCCGTTGAATGCCATTCTTGGCTTCGCGCAGTTGATGGAATCAGATCCTCAGCCCCCAACAAGTTCGCAGAAGGAAAGCATCGTTCAAATCCTTCAGGCAGGATGGCATCTGTTGAAACTTATCAACGAGATTCTCGACCTTGCAAAAATCGAGTCAAGACAAGTGCCCATGTCAAAAGAACCCGTGTCATTAGCGGAAGTCATGCTGGAATGTCAGAGCATGATTGAACCTCAGGCGCAGCAGCGCGGCATCACCATGCGCTTTCCAGAATTCAACATTCCATATTTCGTCACAGCCGACAGGACACGCGTCAAGCAAGTCATTATCAACCTGCTTTCGAACTCAATTAAGTACAATGTCAAACAGGGAACCGTGGAAGTCCTGTGCACTGAAACCGCTGAGGATCGGATTAGAGTTAGCATTGTCGATACGGGGATTGGTATGTCATCCGATCAGATGGGGCAGCTATTTCAGGCATTCAACCGTCTTGGTCAAGAGGCTGGTGGCGAGGAAGGAACCGGTATTGGCCTTGTTGTGGCAAAGCGGCTTGTAGAGCTAATGGGTGGAACTATCGGCGTTGAAAGTGTCGTCGGTAGTGGAAGCGTATTTTGGTTCGAGCTGGTTTCCGCAGCCGAGCCAAAGCTGGCCGAGTTGGAAGAGGTGCCTGTCGCAGCAACAACACAACATCACTTGCAAGGCTCGTTGCAGAGAACTTTGTTGTATGTCGAGGACAACCCTGCGAACTTGAAACTCGTTCAGCAAATTATTGCTCGGCACCCCGAGTTGAGCTTGATGACGGCGACGGATGGAACCACTGGCGTTGCGCTAGCTGAAAGCACGATTCCTGAGGTGATTCTGATGGATATAAATCTACCCGGCATTAGCGGCCTTCAGGCATTGGAATTGCTTCAAAGCAACCCCAAAACCTCACACATTCCGATAATTGCAATTAGCGCCAACGCCATGCCGCGCGATGTGAGAAAAGGGCTGGATCTAGGCTTTTATCGTTATCTGACAAAGCCAATCAAATTGAACGAATTTATGGAGGCTTTGGACTCTGCGCTTGAATTCGCACATTCCGAGAAGGTTCGGCTAGAGGGTTAGAGAAATGGCAATGGTCGATTCGGCGGCAATTCTCAATGCGAAAATACTGATTGTCGATGACTTGGAGGCGAACCTTTTGCTTTTAAGCAGGATGCTTGCAACGGCAGGATATACCTCGGTCACAACATCACAATTCCCACAGGGGGTTTGTGAACTCTACCGCAAGAATCGCTATGCGCTCATTTTACTCGATCTTCAGATGCCTGAGATGGATGGATTCCAGGTCATGGAGAAGTTGAAGGAGGTTGAGCCTAGCGGTTATCTTCCTGTCCTCGTTATAACGGCTCAACCAGCCAACAAGCTACGGGCTTTGCATGCAGGGGCAAAGGACTTCATTGGCAAGCCATTTGAGTTGGCGGAAGTTCTGGCAAGAGTTCAGAATATGCTGGAAGTGCGACTGCTGCATGATGAGGCAATAGAGTATGGCAAGGCTTTAGAACAGAAGATCCAGGAGGCAGAAGCAAGCCATGAATTAGTCCGCCTCAAGAGCGCTGAGGCGGTTGAATTATACGAAAAGGTAATTGCAGAGCAAAGGCGTTCAATTGAGTTAAGCCTTCAACCTGGCGCCATGGTGGGCGTTGAAAGGGAAGAACGCCTTTCAACGCTTTGGCCTCGAAGCCTATTTCTACGTCATCCCTGGCTTCAACTGAACCTGCTGACGGCATTTGTTGCAGGTGCCGTCGTCAGCATGTTCCATGACACCATCGATCGCCTTTTGATTCTTACTATATTTCTGCCGGTGCTGGCTGGGCAATCGGGCAATACAGGCAGTCAGGCTTTGGCAATAACTTTGCGTGGATTCACATTAGGAGACATGCAACCTGGCAAAGCGTTATTGCTGGTTAGAAAAGAAGCTTTGCTAGGGCTTTTGAATGGTGCGTTGGTTGGACTTGTCGCGGCGGCCGCTATGTACGTCGTTGCCTCGATTCAACATGCGCCTAACGCATTCATGCTAAGCACCGTCGTCCTGCTTGCTATGATTGGCAGCTGCGCCATTAGCGGCATCAGCGGGGCAATAGTTCCCCTCGTACTTAGACGACTTGGCGCTGATCCTGTCACGGCTTCAAGCATTTTCCTGACGACAGCTACCGACGTGGCAAGCATGGGGATGCTTCTGGGGCTTGCGGCGGTGTTGGTCAAGTGAGCTTATGACGGATGGCTTGTTTTCTGAGAGAAGGCAGTTTGCGATTAATTTTGTCGGTGAAAATGGTAGGCGGTTATGAGCACGATCAACAAGTCCGATGTCCTAAAGAGCAGAATCCTTATCGTTGACGACATGCCGGCGAATGTGAACCTGCTTTCGCGAATGCTGATGGCTGCTGGATACTCGAACCTTTCGTCAACAATGAACCCGCTTGAGGTTTGTTCGCTTTTCCAGCAAAACCGCTATGACCTAATTCTATTAGATCTTCAGATGCCAATTATGGATGGCTTTCAAGTGATGGAGCAGCTCAAGCAAATTGAACCGGGAGATTATCTCCCAGTCCTTGTGATTACCGCGCAGCCGAATCATAAGTTGCGCGCCCTTCAAGCCGGCGCCAAGGATTTCATCAGTAAGCCGTTTGATTTGGCCGAGGTGCTGGCGCGCGTCCAAAATATGCTTGAGGTAAGGCTTTTATATAGCGAGCTTCATAGTTTCAGCAGAGAGTTGGAACAGCGCGTTCTTGAAAGAACGGCCGAACTTAAGGAAAGCTATCTGGAGACCATTTTTACCATGACGCGTGCCGCCGAACATAAGGATGAGGATACCGGCGCTCATGTTCAGCGCATCAGTTATTACAGCCGCGATCTTGCTTCGATGCTTGGGATGGATGAGGGATTCGTCAATAGCGTGTTTTTTGCAAGCCCTATGCACGACATTGGTAAAATCGGCATTCCTGACCACATTCTTCTTAAGCCTGGAGCCCATACGCCGCCTGAGTGCGCCATAATGAAAAGTCACGCCGCAATGGGGGCCATGATACTTGGCAACAGCAAATCAGTATTTCTCAAGATGGGGGCGGAGATTGCCTTAAATCATCATGAACGGTGGGACGGCGGTGGCTATCCGAATGGCAAATCTAAGGAGGAAATACCCTTGTCGGCGCGCATCGTCAATATCTGTGATATTTACGACGCCCTTCGAAGCAAGCGATGCTACAAGCCAGCCTTCGATCATGAGAAGGCTTTGAACATATTTATTCAGGGCGATGGACGAACGCTGCCAGAGCATTTTGATCCTGCCATTCATGCGACGTTCATCAAGAATCACGCCGTATTTAATGATATTTTTGAGTCAACTCAAAGTCTAGATGGTCAGGGTAATGTGTGACGGTCTATCTGTTGAATGTTGAGACAGTGATCGGCGACACTTGCGAAAACAACGTTACGGCTTACAAGAACGGTAATCATCTGACAGTTCCGCTTCCGGTGGACTGGATTTAAGTGGCCTACATGGCCGTCGATATTTCACGGTTTCCCCCGTCTGGTAGGCTTTGGCGGGCAAGCTCAGAGTCGATTTATCTGTTTTTTAGTTGGCAAGGACTATCACCTCGACAATATGTTCCCTCTGGTCATCAAGCAAGTGGATCACCTTGTCGTGAAGCTCAACGCCATCAAGCATTACGCTAGTCACGCAGCTCTTGCCTGCATCGCCACCGCGCTCTTGTGTCAGGGCGATATGATAAACGGTTTTATGATATCGGTAGTGTATCTTGAACGCCTGCCAATCCAAGGGCAGGCAGGGAGCAAAGTGCAGCCGGCTTCCTTCAAGGTGCAGGCCTAGCAAAGATTCCGTAACAAGCCGGTACATCCACCCTGCCGAGCCGGTGTACCAGCTCCATCCACCGCGGCCGGTATGCGGCGCAAGCGCATAGACATCGGCGGCCATGACATAGGGTTCGACTTTATAGGTCGCAATGGCTTGAGCCGATGACGCGTGGTTCACCGGGTTGATCATGGCTGTGAGTTCCCAGGCGCGTTTGGCATCTCCCAAGGCTGCGAAGGCCATGGCCGCCCAGATCGCCCCATGGGTGTATTGTCCGCCATTCTCCCTGACGCCCGGCACATAGCCCCGGATGTAGCCGGGATTCAGGCTTGAGGTGTCAAAAGGTGGATCAAGAAGCTGGATGAGCGAGGCGTCGTCCCGCACCAGTCGCGCATCGACCTCTTTCATGGCCATGCTGGAGCGAATCTGATCGCCTGCCTCTGACAGCACGGCCCAACTCTGAGATATCGAATCGATCCGGCATTCCACGTTGTCGGCAGATCCCAGAGGTGTTCCATCATCAAAATAGGCACGACGATACCAAGCGCCATCCCAGCCGTGTCGCTCTAGGTTCTGGCGCAGCCGCTCTTCCTTCTCAAGACATAGTTCAGCAAAAGCGGCATCTTCATTCAAGCGTGCCAGTTCAGCGAACTTTCTTAAGACATCACACAGGAAGAAGCCCAGCCAAATGCTTTCGCCCCTGCCTTGCAACCCCACCAGATTCATACCGTCGTTCCAGTCGCCTGAACCGATCAGCGGCAATCCGTGCTCGCCAAAGCGCAAGCCATGGAGAATAGCGCGCAAACAATGTTCGTACAGGCTGGCCTGTTCAGCAGACCGGCTTGGCAGGTCGTAGTAGGAGTCATCCTCAGCATTAACCGGTCGGCCTTCCAGGAAGGGCACAAGCTCATCCAGCACCCCGGTGTCCCCGGTACTTGTTACGTAGCGGCTGACAGCCAAGGGCAGCCAAAGAAAATCGTCAGAACAATGCGTTCGCACGCCACGGCCCGATGGAGGATGCCACCAGTGTTGAACGTCACCCTCCAGAAACTGGCGGCTGGCGGATATCAGAAGATGTTCGCGCACCAAGTCGGGCTTGGCATGAATCAGCGCCATCACATCTTGCAACTGGTCGCGGAAGCCAAAGGCGCCCCCCGATTGGTAATAGCCGCTGCGCGCCCAAAGGCGGCAGGCCAGGGTCTGGTAGATCAACCAGCCATTTGCCAGGACATTAATCGTTGCATCGGGCGTCTCCACCTGTACGGTTCCCAGCGTTTGGTTCCAGTGCAGCCATAGGGCTTCCAGAACTTCGCGCGCCGCCAACGATCCCTTAAATCTCTTCAGGAGATGGCTAGCATCCTCGGCAGTGCGTCCGACGCCAAGTCTAAAGACGATGTCGCGATCTTCACCATCTGCCAAATCGAAGCGCACCTGGATGGCCGCACAAGGATCAAGCCCTGCGCCCACCTTGCCGGACAAGCGCGCCCGCGACATGGCGGCTGGGCTTGCTAGCGAGCCGTTGCGACCTATGAATTCCCTGCGGTCGCCAGTCAGACTTCGCATTGGGTCGTCCACGTCGAAAAAGGCGACGTGACCATTGAATTCCGTGTTGTAGTGGTTTCTTGCCAAAATCGCCCCGCTATGGGGGTCAATTTTTGTGGTCACATGCATGGCCGATTTCGCCCGCAGATCTCCCAACACCCACTCGACATAGCCTGTCGCAGAGAGTTTCCGGTGCCGACCTGACTCGTTGCGTAGTTTCAAGACCGAAAATTTGATCGCAGCGTCCACAGCAACGTAAACCCATAGCTCGGAATAAATACCGTCCGACAAGGTCTCAAAGACGCTGTAACCGAATCCATGCCGGACGGTGTAAGGCCTTGATGCTGGGGCAGGCAGCGGAGTCGGCGACCAGACATGGCCGGTTTCTTCATCGCGCAAGTAAATGGCCTCGCCGCTGGCATCGCTGATCGGATCGTTGTGCCAGGGGCTAAGGCGAAATTCGTGTGCGTTTTCGCTCCAGCTGTAGGCGCCTCCACTTTCCGAAATGATCGTCCCAAAAAGTGGATTGGCCAGCACATTTACCCAAGGCGCCGGCGTCGCTTGACTGTGTGCGAGCGTCATCACGTATTCGCGCCCGTCGGCGGTAAAGCCGCCCAGACCGTTGGATAGTATCAGATCGCTGCGTAATGGCTGAGGAGGGAAAACGGCTTCGGCGATGTTCGGACGGCTAGGGGCAAAGCGTGGCTGACGTGGGATGGCCAGACTGCGATGTTCAAGTTGCTCGGCCAGCGATCCTAGTTCGTCCGTGATGACGGCGCGCGCGACCGACTGGAACAGAATGCGGTCCTCGCTGGAAATCTGTTCGGTCAAGCGTACGAAGATGCCGCCCGGACGGTCGATCACGCTAGCCTCGATGCCCGAGGCGATCAGCCCCATGATCTGGTCATGCAGGCGTTGCCGGTAACCGGCGTGATCTTCGTTCCAGATTACCAGATCCACCGCCAATCCCTTTAGACGCCAATAGGCATGTGCCTGCACAAGCTGGCGCACGAGATCAATATTGGCTTCGTCGGCTATTTTCAGAAGTACGATCGGCAAATCGCCGGAGATGGCATAACCCCATAAACCCGACTGCCCGCGGCGATTTTGTATTAGCAGTTGGGCATCGGCGCGTAAGACTGGGTTGGCATAGATGACGGAGCTCGCCAAGCGAGCATACAGTTGCGCATCGGCTTCGGTAGCATTGAGTTGACGCAGAACCACCTGGCTGTGGGTCCATGACAGATCAAAAACACGGTCGGATAGATGACGGTCTTGATACTTTTCCACTAGTCCCAAGGCGCTATCGCGGCTATCGCCAACGCCAGTCACCATGTCGATTATGGCCGTTTGTTCGGGAGCAAGCGTTATGCTATATCGGATGGCTGCAATGGGATCCAATACCGATCCGCAAGTGCCCGAAAGGGAGGCCTTGCCGCTTAACGCCATGGGGGCCATTGCGTTACGGGTTCTGCCGATGAAACGCAGGCGATCCGTCTCGAACGACATCTCGCCAATCTCCAGCCCATGCGCCACCATCAGATGAAACATCCAGGGCGACTCTTCGCCCCGAGATCTGGGTCTGCGCGTGCATAAAATGGCGTGGCGGTCCTGAAGAATTTCGGTTTGCACAAATAGATTGCTGAAGGCCGGATGCAGGGCATCTGCGGCGGCTGGGGCAATCACCACTTCGGCGTAACTGGTGACGTCGATGGTCCTGCGCTTTGGCGAATGATTGGTGATGTGGACACGGCGCAGTTCGATATCGTCTTCCGGAGAGACGACGATCTCGGTATGCGTCTCGAAGGCGCCATCGTCTGCGCCAATGGAATCACGTCGGCGGAATTCTGCGCGGCCTTCGGAGAAGATTGTTTCGTAAGTCGCCGGGTACTTCAATGTTGGCTGATAGCCCGTCGACCAAAAAACCCCACTTGCCAAATCTCGAATATAGCAGAAGGAACCCCAGTTATCGCAGGTGCCGTCTTCGCGCCAGCGCGTAACCGCCAGATCCTTCCACCGGCTATAGCCCCCACCGGCACAGGTGACCATCACTTGGTAACGTCCGTTAGACAGCAACTGGACTTCGGGCACCAGAGTATCTGGACTGTCGAAGACCCGGATCGGCGCCTCGACGGCAACCGGCGTCTGACGCGCCTCGGAAAGCTGCGCAGTATAAGAGGTCACCGCCGTAGCTTTTGGAATCCTTTCTTGCAGCAGCAGCATTATGGCTTGAAACTGGCGATCCGCCTCAAAGCGGCGCTGCATCGGGCGATCCAGAATTAAGTAAGCCAGGGACAATAGGCTCATCCCCTGATGATGCGCCATGAAGGCGCGCACGACGGAGCTGGACTGACCTCGGCGCTGTCGAGCGGGGGTATAGTCGATGGCTTCAAAGAAGCCGTAATGACCGATAAAGCCGTCGGCGGCAAGACGCTGCAGATTCAAACACGCCTCTTCGGGAATCACCATCAGGGCCAGCGCCGATGCATAAGGGGCAACGACCAGATCTTCGGCCAACCCACGCTTCAGACCAAGGCCCGGCACGCCAAAGGCCCGATATTGGTAATTAAGATGAATATCGACAGTATTATACGCGGACTCTGAAATTCCCCACGGAACACCGCGCTGCCCACCATATTCGATCTGCCTAGCCACAGCAGCCCTGCAAGTCTGGTCAAGCAAAGTGTTGTCATAGGTCGGCATAACCAGAAGCGGCATAAGATATTCGAACATTGAACCGCTCCACGACAGGAGCACAGATTCTCCCCCAGCGTTAGTCAGCAAGCGACCTAGGGCAAACCAGCTTTCCTGTGGTAATTGTCCCTGTGCAATTGCCACAAAGCTGCACAGCCTAGCTTCCGAGGCCAGCAAATCGTAGTAACTCGAATCCAGCCGGCGCTCGGCAACGTTATACCCGATGGTCAATAAATGGCGCGCCTTGTCGAACAGGAACTCGTATTCCATATCTGCGAGTTCACCGGCCAACAATGCCAGGCGCTCGATTTCCGCTATTCTTTCTTTTGCACGCAGACTCGCTTGAGAGATGTGTCTTTGCAAATCGGCAAGCCACTCTTGAGCTGCTGCTGATATCTTTGCCTCAAGCCTTTCTTTGATGACCGCACGTAGATCATCATCCAGCCTTGCCAGCCCGCGCAGAGTCGGAATGCCGACCATGCCCGCAACGTCCTCCAGCCCATTCGGAGCCGCTGGAAGTGTCAGCCACGGGGCAAGGTATATCAATTCATCCAGCGCCTCACGGATTTGCAGCGCCAGGGCCTGTGTCCATAGACTGCCTTCGCTGTCGGGAGCTGTCTGGCTGCTCGCAGTCAGCAAGACAAGCCCATTTGCTTCGATCGCCATCCGTTCAAGATGCGACGAGATAGGTGCAAGGGTGCTTTGGCAAACGGCGGATGCTAGGTCAACCTCGCTTTGAAGCTGCAACAATTTACTTGACGCGGTATCGTCCAGAGCGGTGTCAAGGATCCTCAGAGTGTCCTTCAAGCCTTCAAATAGTTGAGCGCAAAATATCTTATCATCGACATGGGCCAGCAGCCCGGACCGAAGGGTCAGCAGGTGGCCGCCAAGATTCCCGCTATCCACCGTCGAGATGTAGAGAGGAGGCAATGGCAGCAATGTCTCGGTGTCGTACCAATTATAGAAATGCCCACGGTGACGCTCCATGTTCTCCATGGTATTGAGGGTCATCGCTGTGCGCCGAACAAGTTGACCGGAGCCGATGTAGCCGAAGTCGTAGGCGGATAGATTGGCCAAAAGGGCCAAACCCATGTTGGTTGGCGATGTGCGATGCGCAACCGCTGCGATGCGATACTCTTGAATATTGTCAGGCGGTAGCCAATGGTCCCCGGGGCCGACAAATTTGTCGAAGAAGGCCCAGGTGCGGCGCGCAACAGACCGCAAGAAGATAGTCTGTTCGGCTGTCACTGAGGCTTTGCGGAGTGACAATGGCAGGCTGATCCACCACATTACGATGGGGGAAGCAAACCACATGAATAAAACAGGTCCCGCCATGATCAGCACGTCTGGAGTCATTGCCGCAAGATAGACTGCCAAAGCAGCAGAGATGCCAGGGGCGAACCACATCGTCCGGAAATTGGCGGCAAGGGTCGTCTGATCTCGTAGGCCTTGTTCGTGAGAATCTTCGCTCGACGGATTCCATTCGAGCAATCCCTTGTGAGTGACTAGCATTCGCCATGATGTGCGAAAGATGGCATCCAGAGTATAGAATGTCTCATACGGAAGGCAGGCAAGCTCGAGTGCAATTTGCTGGACGTGACGGGAAGCCGAAAGACTGACGTCTGCTAGATGCTGTCTCAGCAGCAACTCGTCGGGTTTGCGGAACAACTCTAGCAACAGGGAACTCAAGAGCGGAAGCAGCAAGACTCCCAGCGCCAGCATGGTCCACAACATGGCAGATGACAAGATGGTCCATCCCAGCAGCAGAATCAGCGTCAAACAAGTAGGGATAAGACTGCGGCGCAGATTATCGATCAGCTTCCATTGCGATAGTAAAGAGAGGGGGTTGTCGTGACGAGATGAACTCGACTTGTCGCTGTTGCCAGGAACACGGCTGAGCAGCCATCCCGAAAGCTGCCAATCGCCGCGGATCCAGCGATGCCGGCGGCAGACATCCGCATTGTAGCGGGCCGGATAGTCCTCGTACATGTGCACATCGCTTAGCAAGCCCGAGCGTGCATAGCACCCTTCCAGAAGATCGTGGCTGAGAACACGATTTTCTGGGAAGCGTCCGCTAAGGGCCTGTTCGAAGGCATCGACGTCATAGATTCCCTTGCCGATGAACGAGCCTTCGCCGAATAGATCCTGATAGACGTCAGAAACGGCGTGCGTGTAAGGGTCGATCCCCGGTTCTCCGGCATACAGCCTAGCATAGCGCGAACGGCTCGCACTTGGCAGGCTGGCCACTACGCGCGGCTGCAGAATGCCGTAACCTTCTGTGATTCTTTGCTTCTCTTCGTCGTAGTAGGGACGATTCAAGGGATGCGCCATGGTGCCAACGAACTGATGAGCCGCATCGCGGGGCAGCTCCGTATCCGTATCCAGCGTGATGACGTATTTCACGCCTGACAAGGCCAGCACATCCCCAACGATCAACGAGAAGCTCATCATCGGATCGGCGCCGCGCAGCAGCGCATTCAGGTCTGCCAGCTTGCCGCGCTTTCGCTCGTAACCCATCCAGATTCCTTCCCGAGGATTCCAGCGCCTAGGACGGTGGAAGAGGAAGAAAGAGGTGGCCTTGGTTCCGCCCACAGTCTTGGCGTATTTTTCGTTAAGCTCTTCGATTCTCGACTGGGCTAACTGCACAAGCGGATCATCTTGTAGAAGCGTTTCCTGGGGTGCGTCTTGAAAATCGGTTAACAATGCGAAATGAAGGTTGTTATCGCGATTCGCCAAAAACCGGACCTCCAGCGCTTCAATCAAGCCCTCGACTCTCTCCTCACTCGTTATCATGGTGGGAATCACTACGAGTGTGCGCCATGCAGGCGGGATTCCCCTTGAGAAATCCATTCGGGGCAGCGGATGTGGCGTCACCAGAAGTGTTGCCAGCCAGTTCGTGAGTGCCACGCCCGCTTGGCTACAAGCCAGCAATACGAGAGCGCCAAGCGGTAATAACCACAAAGCACCCAGCCCGCCAGTCTGCACCTGCACTAGAAAACTTGCCGTAATGATGCCAGAAATCGTCAGAACGCCGCCCAGGTACAGGAACAGAGGGAAGCGGTCGGCCAGTTTGCGAACGGCCTCGGTACCTGTAAAACCAACTTTTGCCGCCTGTTCAAGCTCCAATGAACCCTTGCCGATCAGGTAAAAGCCGACATGACTTGTATGATCGCTGGCGCCGCTGCCCGCACGGGTCAGTCTACGTTCGCGTGCCAACTTAACCGCTTTCAGGGCAACCTCGACTTCAGAAAGTTTTCCCCTTTTCGCTATCCGTTCCACAGCATGTCGGTAGAGATCGCGGGTGGCAAAATCCATTTCAGAATAAACGCCATATGGATCTTGGCGTAACGCCTGTTCTACGACACTTATGTTTTCCACGAATTCGCGCCAGTCGACGGCGCCTAGAACTCTCAGGCTGCCGATACTGTTGCTGATGGATACCTGATTTATAGCTTGTTGCTGATTTTCAATCTGCACCAACTGTTCGATGGTCAATCCCAATTCGGATAGTCGCTGCTCGATCCACGTCAAAGGTAGTGCCAAGGATGGGCCTCGCCCCTGCAAGCGACGCGCAAGCTCGGCCACGAACGCGCTGGCCATCGGAGGATTTGAGCGCGCCATATCAGCGATCACTAGAATTAAACTCTTCGGATCTGTTTCAGCGGTCTCCGTCATTTTGTCCGCCCAGTAAGCGGCTAGATTGCGATCGACCCACCCGGCGGCGATTCGCACGCTTACGCGGCGAAGATTTTCGATGATTGCTAGGCGCAGCATGATCGGGATCGCCCACAACTCTCCCAACTTAAGAACCGTTACGGTCTGATAGGCAGTCACAAAGCGGCTGAGACTTTCCGTATCTACGCGCCCATCGCCATGCGCAATCGTCTCAAGTGCAACGTCGTACACGCGCGGACGCCCAGCAGATGGGCCGCTTGCTAGGCATGGAAGCTCCAGGCTGTAGCCTTTTGGCAGATGTCTCTTGGCCGTACGTATCTGTTCTTCAATCAGATAAAAATTGTCGAGAAGCCATTCTCCAGCCGGCGAAACCTGAACATTCTTTGGCGCAACCTCCGTCAGCATATTGCAAATGCCGATCAATGTGCTTTCGTTTCCGGCCAGACGCGACAGAAGCTGGTCGGATGTCCGCCCCGAAACCAGCCTGTGCGAGGCGGCAAGAATCTTGCCGTGCTGTTCCATCTGATCGGCGCTGAGCAACTCCGCTCGCAGCGGGGGTTCTTCATCAGTTGACATTTGTGGCCACGCGCTTTTGCGCAACCGGATATTCAATTGACGAAAATATTCTGAAAACACTGTGCCAGAGCTCAATTCCAAGGCTCCTTCCAATAACCGAAATCACACCAACGCGAACTGCGTCAGCGATAAACCACTGTTAAAATGCACGTGCGCATCATGATCAGCTGCAGCCGATCCTTCCTTCACAGGCCGGACTGCATGCAAAATTATATCGCCTAGTGCTTCGTCGCAGGCGCCTTCATGGGTTTCTTAATTGACGCGTACAGATGCTCGGCAAAGTTGGACGATGGAGCTTCAGGTTTCTTCGCTGCCATTTTCGGCTTTTTGGGTTCGCGACCACTGCGCTTCTGACCTATTGCCATGGTTGCTCTCCTTAGTTCGATTGACAGCGGTGAATCGCCGCTGGTGTACATATGTCGTGACTGGCGTCGTCCTTAAAGCTCTGGTTCCATCGCTTTTGTCGTCAAAGGACTGATGCTGATTGAGGCTGTTTGCCAAGGCGTCGATCTTGATTAAATCGTCGGCATTGCGAATTCTGCCCGCACCCCAGCCGCTCGCAACTATGCGGCTAAGTTGGAAGGGTGTTCTTTCGGCCACTTGCATCTATTCGCGTGCGTGAGATTGCGATAAATCTCAACAGCCTTCGGCTATCCGGGCCATGGCAAGGCATGCGATATTCGACTGGTGAAAACCATAACATGGTACCCACTCAAATTATATGGTGTTTGTGAACGTTGGCTTCAATGAGAAGAGAAATGACATCAAAAAACCCACGACCCAGAACCGGCGCTTGCGCCAAAAGTAAATCGCAGCTTAACATCAACCAACGATGGGCCAGTCCTTCCGTTAAGCAAAAGCCATGACTGCTCCAGATATTTTGACGGCGGACAGTTTCAAAAGAATGGCGGGGCCATGTATGAAACGCTGATCTACGAGGCAAGGGACGATATCAGCATAATCCGCCTGAACCGTCCTCACTGTTTGAACGCCTTGTCTTTAAAGAGCTATGCCGAGTTGGGTCTGGCGCTCGAAGCCGCTATAGCCGATGAGGGCGTGCGGGTGATCGTGATCGCTGGCGCTGGGCGAGCTTTCTGCGCGGGCGCCGATTTGAACGACCTCGCGGGCCATTCTGACGCAGGGGCGGATTTGATTGCCGCCGAACAGGAATTGGCCCGTAATCTGGCTAATGCGCCAAAGCCCATTGTGGCGGCGGTTCACGGCTATGCGTTGGGGGCGGGGGCTGAACTGGCCCTGGGCTGCGATTTCATCTTGGTGTCAAAGACTGCGCGTTTCGGATTGCCTGAAGTGGGGTTGGGCAATTTCCTAGGCGGCGGCGCCACCCAAATTTTGCCGCGTCTGGTCGGTTTGGCCAAGGCGCGCGAGTTGGTTTTTCTGGGGGAAATGATCGATGGCCTCGAGGCGCTGCGCATCGGCCTTGCCAACAGATGTTTTCCGGACGAAGATTTTGACGCGGGCGTGCGGGACTTTGCTGGGCTTCTGGCAAGCCAATCGCCCTTGTCGATGCGTTTGGCCAGAAGTCAATTGAACAAAGCAGCCTGTCTTTCCTTCGATGAGGTTCTGTCGGTCGAAGCCGATGCCATGGCCCAATGTCTTGCGGGTCCGGATTGGAAAGAGGCGCTATTGGCGAAAGCGGAAAAACGCCCGCCCCGTTTCAAGGGGGCGGGTGGAGCATAGATGCTTTAGCTGCATCCCTTGGGCCTGGGCAGGCCTGCGATCTTGTTGCCCTGCTTCAAAAGTCCGTGCGGGAAAAGCTGATACAGATATTGCTGGCTGGCCTTGTCGGCGCCGAATTTCTCTTTCATTAGCTTCATGAAGACGCGCTGTTCGGCCACGGTGCCGTATTCGTCGAAATAGGCGCGGCTTTCGCGGATGACATCCCAATGATCGGGGGTCAGTTCCACGCCTTCGCGTTCGGCGATCGCCTTGGCGATTTCCTCATCCCATTCCTTGATGTCGTCCATCCAGCCCGCTTCGCTGACGCCGATGCTGCGTCCGCCCACATTCAATTCAGGCATATGCCCCTCCCGCCATTACATTAGATAACCCGAATATGAATATGGCCCGCAGGGAGCTCGGCGTCAATGCGGGGTTGAAAGAAATCAAGAAAAGAACTTGTCGCCCCGTTATCCGCCGGTGGCGCTGATCAACAGACGCATCAGCTCGGATTGGCGGTTGACGCCGGTTTTCTGGAAAATAGTGCGCAGATAGGTTCTGGCCGTATTCACGGTCACACCCATTGCCTGGGCGGCATCTCTCACATCTTGGCCTTTGGCCAATTCGTGCGCCAGCCTGGCTTCCGTGGGGCTTAGCCCGAACAGTTGTTTGAGCGCGCCAATGCTGGGCGCACCCTGTCCATCCAGCGCACGGACGAACAAGATGGCGGCATTTTCCATGTCGCAGGCTGCCGGGGCCTCGACCAGCGCCGAAAAACGTTCGTCATCCTTGCCGGTAAGGGCCAGAACCAAGGGCAATCCTCCGCGCGCCACGCCGGCGATGGCTTGATGTAAGGCCATGGTTTCGCCGGGCGTCATGGCGCGGCAGATTTCGTTGGCGTCCAGCATCAAAGGCGACTTTTCCGCCAGGAATTCGCCGCCCATCCGGTTGGAAAACAGCACCTTTCCTCCCTGATCGACAGCTAGGGCTGCCAGCGGCAGGGCATCCAACGCCGTTTGGGCGAATTGCCCGGCATTGTCTTGCGGCTTGGAATAGGCGATGGCGTCTTCAATGCCCGAAGCCAGCGCCGACGAGGGGCAGGGTTTGGTGTAAAAACGGAAAATTCGAATGGTATTGATTGCCTGCACCGCCTGAGCCATGTCGCCCGTGCCGGTCAGGATGATGGCTTGCGACTGAACGCCTGCGTCGCGCAGGTTTTTCAGCATTTCAAGCCCATCCATGCCGGGCATGCGCAAGTCGGAGACGATGACGTCGAACTGTCCGCTTTTGGCGGCGGCCAGGGCTTCCACCGGGTTGGTCAGAAAAGTCATGTCCCAGGAAGCAGCAAAGCTCCTCAGGCTGCGATGGATGGCATCCAGCAGGGCGGCTTCGTCGTCTACGAACAAAACCTTGGGCTTGCCCCGTTCCATACTGCCTCCAGTTTTCAATCGTTAACTTTAGGCACAGCTTTCTTTGTCCAGCAAGCCATACCCCTCTCCAAATGAGGATATCGGTTCAGATAATCCAGGGGCAAAATGGCTTTCAAGAAACAAGGAAAACTAAAAAGAACAGGAGATGGTCATGGGCTTGCATATCAATCCGCTGTGGAAAACGTTGTTTTGCCGGTTGGTTCGGTTGCTGACGGCGTGGCGGCTTCCCTGCATGAGCGGTTTGCCCCGGTCTTGGCCACTCCTGCGCCATGGCGTTGGGCCCGATTTCCCAGCGCAGCCGTTCTTGGTGGCAGGGGAATCTCTGTCTCCTTGGAACATGGCCGTCTTGCATCCGGGCTGGGACATGCAAACGGCAAGAATACGCATCGACAACAGTCCGGGATCGTTAACCCGGCACGTCTATTGAGATATTTGTTTCAGCGAAGGATTCACGTTCAACTCCGAATCACCGGAGGGACTCGGAGTGAAACGATCCTACGCTAGGGAAGAGGTGACCGGACAGATAGCGGAATGGCGGTGGGAATTCCCCCCTGAAGCCCCTCCCTCCGTCTTTCGCTTGGCGGCGTAGAGTCCAAAATTGCGGGATATTTTTGGCTCTGCGCCGCTTTTCTTTCGCATATACCAAGCGGCAAAGCGCTCGACTCTTTGCTGCTTGGGCGCGAGCAAGTCTCGCGCGCGCCCAATGGCGCGGGAGCCAAGGAATGCGGAGCATCCCGCCCGGCGATTGAGGCAAAACAATATTACGATTTGGGTGTGGGCAGGATGCTTTTCAACTCGGCCCAGCCGGAGGTTGCGGGTGTCTTGGCCGGTTTGGCGACGCGCTTGGCGGCGGCCTCGATCTTGCTGATGCGTTCCTTGGTTCCCGGATGGGTCGAGAACAGCGACGTGGTTTCGGAAGCCGATTGCGGGTAGATGCGCATCAAGGTGTGGAAGAAATCGTCCGCCTTGCTTGGGTCGTAGCCGGTGCGCCCGAAGATGGACAGGATGTGCTGGTCGGCCTCGAATTCGTTGGTGCGCGAATATCCGTTCAAGACCAGATTGTAAAGCGGCGCTTCGACGGCGGACATGACCTGCGCGGTCAGAGCGCCGCCGCCCAGCCAACTGGCGACGACGTCCTTGCCCAACCCACCCACCGTGGTCAGCAGCGCCTCGTTGCGGATCTGGGATAGGCTGTGGCCCTTGTCGGCATGGCCGACTTCGTGGGCGATGACCGAGGCCAACTCGTCGGGGGTCGAGCAATTCTTTACAAGCGCCGAATTGATTGCCAGCTTGCCGCCGGGAAGCGCCCAGGCATTCACCTGATCGCTATCGATCAGCGTCACTTCCCAAGGCAGACTCTTGCGGTCGGCGCTGCCAAGCAGGGGGGCTGCGAAACGCTTCAAAGCCTCTTGGGCGTTGCGGTCAGGATAGGCGCCGCCCGATTTTTGCACCAACGGCTGGTAATAATTCTCGCCAAGCTGGACTTCGTCGCCCTCGCTGGCCATGAAGGCTCCGCCGACCTTGGCGGCGCCTTGCATCAACTTGTCCATGCTGAACTGGGCCTGGGCGGGCAGGGACAGGGCGGCGCCGGTGGCGGCCAATCCGGCAAGCAAGGCTCTGCGATTCATTTAGGCTCTCCTGTCTTTCGGTTAGGCGGCACCGCGTCTTAAAAGATCGATGGCGGCGTTCAACTGGCTCATGCGCTGGTGGCTGCCATGGCTGCTGTCGGGGTGGTGGATGGTGGCCAACATGCGAAACTTGGCGCGCAGCAATCGCTCGTCCGGTCTGGCGCTGGGCGGGAAGCCCAGAATATGCAGCGCTTCCTCGCGGGTTTGCACGCCTTGCGGCAGGGGGTCGAAGGACAAGGTATTGATGACGGCGCGCAGGCGCTCGACTTCCTCGATATGTCGCGCCAGTTCAGCCGGGTCGGGGCCGGGCGGCAATTCGGGCGCTGGCGGCGGCGGGGGGGCGACTTTCGCCACTTCCTTGCCGTCATCGACCCGAATGGCTAGTTCTCCCCTGCCCATCGACAGGGCAAGGGCCAGCGCCTTCCTGATGAAGGGGATGGAAAAGCCGGGGGTCATGCGCACCTGCAGGCGCGGCTTGCGCCGCCATGGCCTGCCTTCGGCTGGACCTGATTTCAAGATGATCGTCTCGCGGTCGCCGGGCGGCGGCTCGCCGGGATCGGCCTGCGCCTCGATGGTTTCAGAGGGCACCACCAGCATGACCGAGCGAGCCAAATCGCCGACATTGACCTTGCGGCTGACGGCCATGGCGTCAACGGCGTCGCGAAAGACGCTGGAACAGGTGACGGTATAGGAATGCTTGTGGTGGGAGGTTTTGGCCTCGATCCGGGGTTCGGATGGCTCCATTTCCTGCACGGGAAGATCGGGATGGCCGGAATTGGGCGCGGCGTCGCTCATGCTGGGCAATTTCTCCGGTCAAGAACGAAAGCGGCCACAAGAACTTACAAACCCTTGTTGTTCCGCAGGGGCATTTTAACTACATCTGCGGTCGTTCAAAGTGGAACCTATTCCTTAAAGCCTTAACTGCGCTTGATGTTGTAGGATTGTGGTCGCATTTGTCACGCTTCGGTAATGATCCGAAGGCGAAAGGAAAGAACTAAACTTGGCCGCAAACGCGGTTGCGCCCTTCCTTCTTGGCCACATAAAGGAATTCGTCGGCCCGCCCGATCAGGTCGTGCATGGTTTCGCCCGGCTTGCGCATGGCGATGCCCAGGCTGGTGGTGACTTGAAGCCCTGGCTGAAGGTGCGAGAAGTCCAGCCCCTCCACTGATCTGCGCAAGCGCTCGGCCAAACCGCCGATGCCGTCGCAGGTTGGCCCAGACGAGAAAATGGCGAATTCCTCGCCCCCTATGCGCACGGCCAAATCGCCATCGCGGATTGTGTCCATCACGGCCTTGGCCACCAGCTTCAGAACGGCGTCTCCCTTGTTGTGACCGAAGCGGTCGTTGATCGATTTGAAATGGTCAACATCCATGACGGCGGCCGCCACCTTGGCTTCCGGATTGCGGTCATTCAGGCTGATCAGGCGCTGCACCATGTCTTGCATGTAATTGCGATTGAACAGGCCGGTCAGCGGGTCGCGGATCGATCTTTGATAGATCTGTTCGCGCTGCTGGTCCAGATTGCGCAACATCATTTCACGCTCGATGGCCACCTGAAGCGGTTGGCTTAAATGCATCAGCAAGGATTGCGCTTCGTCGGAGAGATCGACCTCTTCTTGCAAGGTCAGCAACGCCAACGCGCTGCTGCTGCCCTTGTTGCCGGTGTCCAGAGGAACTGCCAGGGTTGGTTCCTGGTCCTGGTTGGCCTGAAATCTGAAATTGAGAAAAATGGAGGAACCGGCCGGTGCCTGCCCCGCGGGCAGCAAGGCTTCAAGACTATCGGGCGGCAGTTCTGCCGGTTGGCTGTGATAGCGGTTTTCTGGCGTCAGGGTAACCATCGTGCCGTTGTCGTCGAAAGCCAGAAAGGACAGTTCCTTCAGAGGCAGCAGACGACGAATCAAGGGCCGCGCCGCTTCGACGATTTCCGTGAAATCACGGTACAGCACCATGGCGCGGGTGAATTCGCGCAAGGTCTTGCTCAGCGCCGTCAGTCGATGAATGTCCGCGCTGCCATGGGCAAGAAGAAACAGCCCGCAATCCAAGCCGCTCAGTCGGTCGAAGATATAGGGGGCAAGATGCCCTGGGATCAGGCGGCCATGCTGCGGCGCGATCAGCGCCAACGGGAGCTTGCGAATTTTCTCGACGGCATGCACCAGAACTTCATTGCTGGGGATGTAGTGCTCGTGGAAAGGCCGAATGGCCTCGAAATGGGATTCATCTTCGGCGAACAGTTTGAATCCATCGGTAAAGCCACCGAACAGATCGCTGGAGAAGAGGATGCCGCTGGTCTCGTCGAAGGTGCAAAAGGCGCCCGGAAAATGGGCATAGGGAGTGAAGACGAATTTCAGTTCGCGTTCCATCGTGTTCAAGCGCCAGCCATTCTTCTCGACGCACAAGAACGGCAGCTTAAGGCCATATTCCTTCATCAGCATCTGGGCGCGCCAATGCGTCACGATGCAAGCGTCGTCGCGCGAGACCAGCGGATCGATCTCGACCAGCGAGGCAGTGATGTCCGGGTCCTGGTGCTGGCAGATGAAGTAACGAATGTGCGCAAAGGGAACGACTTGGCAGACCTTGCTGTAAACTTCGGGCCAAGTTCTTCGGCCACCAGGATCGACCAGGACGCTCTGATCACCATCGGCGATCAGATATGTGTGGGCCTGAAAACTGTCGCCATTCTGATGGCTGCCCACCCACCAAACCCCTGGCGCCAATTCAAGCGGCTTTGCGGGGTCTATGGGGCCAAGACGAAGAGGATCGAAACGCTGATTTGTCATACTCACCTACCCACAAAAAAAGTAGCAGATTTGAAAACACGAAAAAGAACTAATGTTTTGATCAGCAGCGAGCCTGGGCAAGTGCGAGATTCTGGCTGGCGTGTAAAGGAAAATGATTTGCTGATAATTACTAGTTTAGAAATTTATTTAAATCAAGCAAGTCCCCTTGTCTTTGCCAAGACAATGTAAATCCACTAAGTTGGTGTCAGGCATTAAGCTGGGAGGCAGGAATGAAGCTGAAGCAATATCTGTGGACAGCCGACAAGGGATTGTCCGAAGTCGACAAGGAACCGGCGGTTCAAGATCCTCAGTTGGTTCTGTATTTCGCAGCACCCGGCCTGATGAATGACGGGCAGCGCTACAAGGATCTTCAGGCGACTTTTCCTGGGGCGCATCTTATCGGATGCACGACCGGCGGCGAGATTCTGGGCGAGGATGTGCTGGACGGCACCATCGCCGTAACAGCCGCCAAGTTTGAAAAAGGACAGATCAAGGTTGCAAGCCATGCACTGACGGAAGGCGAGAATTCGCGCGTGGCCGGGCGCGCTTTGGCGACGCGCTTGAAGTCCGATGGTTTGAAGGCCGTCTTTGTGCTGTCTGACGGCACCAAGGTGAATGGCAGCGAACTGGTGACCGGCATTCGCGATGTGGTTGGCGAGAATGTGATCATCACGGGCGGCTTGGCTGGCGACGGAGCAGACTTCAAGCAAACGCTGGTTGGTTGCGATGCCGCCCCCGCCGAGGGCATGCTGGCAGCCATCGGATTTTTTGGCGATATTTCCATCCGGCATGGCAGCTTTGGCGGCTGGGATCGTTTCGGACCCGAGCGCATCATCACCAGATCGGAAGGCAATATCCTGTACGAGCTCGACAGCGAACCGGCGCTGGATTTGTATAAGCGTTATCTGGGCGAAGAAGCTCTGCGACTTCCCGCCAGCGCCTTGTTGTTTCCGCTGTCCGTGCGTTCGGGCGCCGAAGACAAGGGCGATGTCGTGCGCACCGTTGTGGGTATCGACGAAGCGAAAAAGGCCATGATTTTCGCGGGCGACGTGCCGCAAGGCTATGTCGCTCAGTTGATGCGCGGCAACTTCGATCATTTGGTCGAAGGCGCGCAGAAGGCGGCCGAGCAGGCTGGGGGCGGAGAAGAATCGATGCTTGCCATCCTGATTAGCTGCATTGGACGCAAACTGCTGCTTGACCAGCGCATTGTGGAAGAGGTCGAAGCCGTGGCGCCTGTTTTGGGTCCCAAGGCCCGCCTAACCGGATTCTATTCGTATGGCGAAATCTCGCCGCATGGTTTTACGGGAAAATGCGAATTGCACAATCAGACCATGACCATCACGGTGATTTCGGAAAACGGTTAGCGGATGCATAAGCTTCTCACTCGTCAGGTCGAGCGGTTAAGGAAACAGTCTCCCGATCGCCTTCCAGACCAGGACGACTTGCTGGCTGTCGTCAGCCAGGCTTATGAGACGCATGATCGCGAGCGCAGCTTGGCCGAGCGCGCATCCAGGCTGATGGAAGATGAACTTCAGGATGCCAATAGACGATCGAAGGAGCAGGCCGAGGCGCATCTAAAGGCGATTCTGGAAACCGTTGGCGACGGCGTCGTGATCAGCGACCTGCGGGGAACCGTCATCGACGTGAACAAGTCGATTGAGAGCATGTTCGGTTATGCCCGCGATGAACTGGTTGGGCAGCCGATGACGGTTCTGATGGCGCCCAAGGATGCGTCAAAGCACGATCATTATGTCGAACATTACAAGGAAACCGGCCAACGACGCGTGATCGGACGCGGTCGCGAGGAAATGGCCAAGCGCAAGAATGGCGAGCTGTTTCCCATCGATCTGGCGGTCGGCGATTTGCGTCCGGCAGGGGTTGCGCAGTTCGTGGGCATCATTCGCGACATTACCGACCGAAAAAAGGTGGAGCGAGAAGTCCGCGAAAGCGAGATGCGTTTCAAGGATTTCGCAGAGGCGTCGTCGGACTGGTTTTGGGAAACAGACGCCCAGCATCGCTTTACCAACTTCATCGGAAATTTTGAGAAAGATGGAGCTTTCAAGCCAGCCGAAAGCTTTGGAAAAACACGCTTTGAGAAAATGGCTGCGGACAATGATCCGGCATTGGTCAGCCAGCACCGCAAGGATCTGGAGGCAAAGCGCGCCTTTCGGGATTTCGTTTACCGCTTCGAGCAATCGGACGGACTTGTCAGAACCCTGCGCGTCAATGGTAAACCGGTCTTTGGCCCCGATGGAATTTTTCAGGGCTATCGAGGGACGGCAACCGACATTACCGATGAGCTGGCGGCCAGCAGGCAGTTGAAGACGCTGGAAGATCGTTTGGTAACGGCGATTTCAAGCATTACCGACGGGTTCGTGCTGTATGACGCCGAAGATCGGCTGGTGATCTGCAATGATCGCTATCGCGAGTTGTTCCCAGTCGTTTCCGATTTGGCGAGGCCCGGCGTTCTCTTTTCCGATTTGATCGCCGCAGCCATCGAGCGTGGTCAATATGATCTGGGAGCTCAAGGCGGGCGGGAAGCGCTGGCGGCTCGGATTGAGCGTCATCTCAATCCCGGTGCGGAGCCTTTGCTTCAGCCATTGGCCGGCGGGCGTTGGATCCGTTCGATCGAGCGGCGCACCCCCGATGATGGCGTGGTTGGCGTGCATTCCGACGTGACCGAGGAACTTGAAGTCGAAAGAAAATTGCGCGAAGCCAAGGATGCCGCCGAAGCGGGGGATAGGGCGAAAAGCGAATTCCTGGCCACTATGAGTCATGAAATCAGAACGCCCATGAATGGCGTGATTGGCATGACGGGTCTTCTTCTTGACACGAACCTGAGCGAGGAGCAGCGCCATTTCGCCGTGACCATTCGCGAATCGTCGGAGGCCCTGCTGACCGTCATCAACGACATTCTCGATTTTTCGAAGATGGAGGCCGATCGCCTCGAACTTGAAAATACGGAATTCGATTTGGTCACTTTGGTCGAAAGCGTGGTCGAGATTCTTGCGCCGCGGGCGCACGGCAAGGGCGTTGAAGTTGCTAATTTCATCGATCCGTCGCTGCATCTGATCGTGCGCGGGGACCCCGGCCGCATCCGCCAGATACTGATGAATCTTCTTGGCAATGCCATTAAATTCACGTCTCAAGGCGCGGTGTCGATCGAAGTGCGCGGCCGTTCCATCGACGCCCATCACGCATGGGTGCGCTTTGAAGTGCGCGACACCGGCATCGGCATTCCGGAAGAGGCGCGCCAGCGACTGTTTACGATGTTCTCGCAAGTCGATGCCTCGACGGCCAGACGTTACGGCGGCACGGGCCTTGGGCTTGCGATCAGCAGGCGCCTGACGGAAGTCATGGGCGGGGAAATCAATTTTTCGTCGTCGCCAGGAGAGGGCAGCACTTTCTGGTTTGAAATCCCACTCGAGAAGGTGGGGCCTTCACCCGTCAAGCTGCCGGACCTTTCCGGCTGGAGAGGTCTGGTCATCGACGACAATTCCGTCAACCGAGAGACCATCGCCCGGCAATTGCAGGCTCAGGGCATGGCTATGCATGCGGAGGAAAGCGCGCCTGCCGCCATTGGCCATTTGGAACAGACGCTGGCGGAAGGAAAGCGATACGATCTGATCGTGCTGGATGTCCAGATGCCGGGCATGAGTGGCATCGATATGGCACGTTGGCTGCGCTCGCACACAAGACTTGGCGAAATTCCCATCATTATCGCCTCGTCACAGGGGCATCGCGGCGAGGTGGACGCCGAGCCAGGTTTGTCCAATGCCTTTCTACTCAAGCCGATCCGCCAGTCGATTCTGGCCTTCACGGTGGCTAGGCTGTTGGGACTGTTGCTTGATACGGAATATGCAAACCCCAAGACCATGGAGAAGGTGGAAGAGGAAGCCGCCCCCCGTGGATTGCGCATATTGGTCGCCGAGGACAATCCCGTAAATCAGCAGGTGGCGATGGGTCTGCTCAAGCGATTGGGGCATTTGACCGACGTGGTCGGCAATGGCCTTGAGGCGGTGAATGCCGTGCGCAGTTTCAAATATGATCTGGTTCTGATGGATGTGCAGATGCCGGAGATGGATGGCTTGGAAGCGACCGGAGCTATCCGCAAATTGTCTGGCGGGCGTGGAAGTCTGCCCATTATCGCCATGACCGCCAACGCCATGCGGGGCGACGACGAACGCTGCTTGGCCGCTGGCATGAACGACTACCTTTCAAAGCCCATCGACCGCAAGAAGCTGTCGGATGCGATCGCCCGCTGGTCGAAGGCGCTGAATCATCAGCCCCCGCCAGCCATGGACTCCTTCAAGCAAGTCGTTGATGCGCCGATCTTCAATCAGTCCCTTCTAGGCGATCTTCTGGAAACGATTGGCGCCGAGGCAATGGGCGATCTTGTGATGACCTTCTTGAGTGACTCCAGCCAGCGACTTGATGTCATTGAAGCCGATTTGTCGAATCCTCTTTTGAAAACAGCCGCTGCTGAGGCGCATAGTTTGAAAGGCGCTGCAGGCAATCTTGGATTTGAGGCTCTGGCCATTCTTGCCGTGCAGTTGGAGGCGGCGGCCAAGGCCAACGACGCCCAGGGATGCATGAGCGAGGCTGCCTCCTATCGCAAGGCAATGCGGGATCTGCCGGAGCAACTGTCAAAACTGGGAATCGTTTTGCCCAAAGGTGCGCTATGAACGTGTTGATCGTCGATGACAATCCGACCAATCTTCAACTGTTGAAGCTGCTTGTCGCCAAGATAGAAGGGTGCGTGCCGGTGGCCGTGTCGTCGGCGCAGGAAGCCTTGGATTGGTGCGCCGGAAACGAGCCAGACTTGGTGCTGACCGACTATATGATGCCTGATATGACAGGCCTGGACTTGGTTAAGCGGATGCGGGAAAGCGAACATCTGTTCGAAGTGCCCATTGTCGTGGTAACGACCGTCGATCTGAAGGAAGTTCGCCAGAATGCCTTGGAATTGGGGGCCAGCGACTTTATTACCAAGCCTGTTGATCCTCCTGAATTGAAGGCCAGGGTCCGCAATCTGCTGGCCCTCAGGGCCAGTCAGAAAAAGCTGAAGGACAGGGCGGCGCAGGATCTGGTGATCCGCTTGTCGCGCACGGCGGAGTATCGCGATCCCGAAACGGGAAGCCATATCGAGCGCATGGCTCGTTTCGCGCGCCTAATCGCGGCTAGGCTGGGGTTCGGCGAGGATGAGCAGGAACGCATTCTGCTGGCGGCGCCCATGCACGACATTGGCAAGATCGGTATTCCGGATCACATTCTTTTGAAACCGGGTAAGCTGAACAGCGACGAATTCGCCATTATGAAGCAGCACCCCAGGTTGGGTTACGAGATTCTGAAGGGCAGCCTTTCGCCTTTGGTCCAGATGGCGGCGGAAATCGCCCTGGCCCATCATGAAAAGATTGATGGCACGGGCTATCCCAACGGACTTGCTGGCGACGCCATTCCGATCAGCGCGCGAATTGTGGCGGTGGCGGACGTTTTCGATGCCCTTACATCGCGCCGTCCCTATAAGGAACCCTGGTCGTTCGAACGCGCCCGCGATCTTATGATGGGCGAGCGAGGCCGACATTTCGACCCGCGATGCGTTGATCTGTTCTTTTGCGATGTTGAGGCTATCGAGACAATCCGCCAGGAATTCGCGGAAGAGCCGGTCAACGAGCAATCGCTTGCATCGCTTCTCGGTTAGGAAGATATTTGACGTGCAATCGAAGACGTCCGTTCCGATAAGGAGGCGACCATGTCTTGCTCGAGCTGCCGTTATTGGGGAAGCGCGCCTTTGCATGCCGGGCAGGATTTCCAGGAATCCCATAACGGCACGCGGATGTGGGCCATGTGCCGCGTCCATGCGCCGGTGGTGACCGACACCGACCGTCGCCGTATCTGGCCAATTACCCGCTATGACGACTGGTGTGGCGAATTCGCCCTCAGGGCCGAAGAAGAGAACGGCTAGCTTTCCAGGGTTTCCCCAACTACAAACTTGTAATTTGGTATCCCCTTGCCGATTTTGTTTAAATGTGATACAGAATACATAAGATCATAAAAATATATGTATCACAAAACGGTGCCCAGGACGCCAGGGCCAGGAAGCCAAGGAAGGAACCGCCATGCCCACCACTACCGCTCAGGCCCGCAAGATGGGGCAAGACGTGCGCACGGTGTCCACCTATTGCTATAATTGCGTGGCCGGTCCCGATCCTTTGAATGTGACCGTGGTCGATGGCGTGGCGACGGAAATCACCCCCAACTTCCAGATGGGGTCCATTCATCCGGCGGGCGGCAAGCCCTGCGTGAAGGCCTATGGGCTGGTGCAGAAAACATACAATCCGCACCGCATCAAGCAGCCCATGAAGCGCACCAATCCCAAGAAGGGCATCGGCGAAGATCCCGGCTTTGTGCCCATTTCGTGGGAAGAGGCGCTGGACACGGTGGCGGAGCGCCTCAACGAGATGAAGGCCAAGGGCAAGGTTGACGCCACGGGCATGCCGCGCCTGGCCGCCAGCTTCGGCCATGGCGGCACGCCGGGTTTCTACATGGGCAGTTTCAACGCCTTCCTGGGGGCCTGGGGGTCGGTCGATTTTAGCTTCGGCTCGGGCCAGGGCGTCAAATGCGTCCATTCCGAACATCTGTATGGCGAGCTGTGGCACCGCGCCTTTACCGTGGCCGCCGATACGCCGCGCGTGCGCTACATCATTTCCTGCGGCACCAATGTCGAAGTGTCGGGCGGGTCTTGCGCCGTCAGCCGTCAGGCCGACGCCAGGGTGCGCGGCGCCAAGAAGGTGCAGGTGGAGCCGCATCTGTCGGTCACCGGCGCTTGCGCCGCCGAATGGGTGGCGATCAAGCCCAAGACCGACCCCGCCTTTTTGTTCGCGCTGATTCACGTGATGCTGCATGAAGAGGCGCGCAGTCGGTTGGACATCGATTTTCTGACCAACCGCACCAGTTCGCCTTATTTGGTCGGCCCCAATGGCTGGTATCTGCGCGATCCCGAGACGGCCAAGCCCCTGATGTGGGACACGGCCAGCAACAGCGCCAAGCCTTTCGACGCGCCGGGCGTCAGGCCAGCATTGGAAGGCCGCTTTACGGTGGCCAAGGCCATCGAAATCGGCGCCGACGACGAACGCCAATCGTTCGACAATGTGGAAGGCGTGACCGCCTTCACCAAGCTGGCCGAACATATGAAAACCTTCTCGCCCGAATGGGCGCAAACCATATGCGACGTTCCCGCCGCCACCATGCGCCGCATCGCGGGCGAATATCTGGACAATGCCTGCATCGGTGAAACGGTCGAGATCGACGGCGTCAAAGTGCCTTATCGCCCGGTCGCCGTCACGCTGGGCAAGACGGTTAATAATGGCTGGGGCGCTTACGAATGCTGCTGGGCCAGGACCATGCTGGCCGTGCTGGTGGGGGCCTTGGAAGTGCCCGGCGGCACGCTGGGCACCACGGTGCGTCTGCACCGCAACCATGACAACCGCTTGAAAAGCGTCAAGCCTGGCCCTGATGGTTTCATGGATTACGCCTTCAACAGCACGTCGAAGGAAGATTGGAAACCCACGCCCACCGGGCGCAACGCGCACAAGCCCTTGGTGCCGCTGGTCGGCGATTTTCCCTGGAGCCAAGCCTTGGGCCCCACCCATTTCGCCTGGATGTTCATGGAGGAGACGCCCGACAATTGGCCGCGCACCGACATGCCCGACCTGTGGTTCGTCTATCGCTGCAACGCCGCCATTTCATTTTGGGATACGCGCCATCTGTCCGAGACCATGGCTAGGCTTCCCTATATCGTCGCCTTCGCCTATACGGTCGATGAAACGAACTGGATGGCCGATATCCTGCTGCCCGAAGCGACCGATTTGGAGGGCACGCAGTTGATCCGCTTTGGCGGCTCGAAATTCGTCGAACAATATTGGAAGCACCAGGGCTATATTTTGCGCCAGCCCGCCGTGCCGCCGCAGAACGGCTCGAAGGACTTCACCTGGATCGCCACCGAATTGGCCAAGCGCACCGGCATGCTGGCCGAATATCATTCCGCCATCAATCGCGGCCTTTTAGGCGCGCCCTTGAAGGGCGAGGGGTTCGATTTCACCTTGCAAGGCGATCAGCCGCACGAGGTGGACGATATCTGGAACCGCGTGTGCAAGGCGGCCAGTTCGGGTCTTGACGGCGAGGCTCGCGACCTTGACTGGTTCAAGGAAAACGGTTTCGTGGCCACGCCCTTTGCCGAGCTGGATTGGTATCTGTTGCCGACGCTGGAAAAGATGGGGCTGCGCTTCGAGCTTCCCTATCAGGAGCGTTTGAAGCGCGTGGGCGAGCAGTTGAAGCGCCGTCTGCACGAGAACAACATTCATTGGTGGGAAGAGCAGCTCGAGGAATATCAGGCCCTGCCCACCTGGCACGATCATCCGGGGCGCTGGGAAAAGGAACTGGTGCGCCGCGGCGCCAATCCCGACGACTATCCATTCTGGCTGCTGACCACCAAGAGCATGCAATATCACACGGGGGCCAATGTATCGATCCAGCTGATGCATGAAGTGGCTAAAAATCTGCGCGGCTTCGGCGGGGTCATCATGAATGCCGCAACCGCCGACAAACTGGGCATTGCGGAAGGCGATATCGTTGAGTTGGCGACTGTGGACGGCGTGACCCGAGGGGCCGCCATGCCGGTGCAGGGCATTCGCCCCGACGTGATGGTGACGGTGGGCCAGTTCGATCACTGGGCCACGCCCTATGCCAAAGACATGAATGCGCCCAGCATCAATACCGTGGCGCCCATGTCGCTGGCGCTGACAGACGCCACCGGCTCGGGCGCCGACGTCTGCCGGATATCGATTAGGAAGGTGTGATTTTGAACCGGGGACGGCAGAGGAGCGTTTTTTTCTTCAGACGCTCTTGTTATATATTGGCCGCCCGATATAGTCGATGAAGTCAAGCCAACGGCCAAACGCCAAACGCTAATATCGATAAGCCTGTCTGCTGGATCATGAATGCGCCGAAGAGAAGGACGGCAGATCTTCTCGCGTGTCTTGAATGTTCCCTAAGCAATCCATACGCCTCCAGCCGCGGGTGATTTCAAATGAAGAATCGACCATGGAGCGGACGAATGCAGAAAATTCTGGCAATGGCGACGGCGACCGTATTTACGAGTGTTGGGACAGCCAGTGCCGAGTGGGTCAAGGCAACATCCGACAATGACGCCATTTCATATTACGTTGATGCCGCCAGCATCAAGAAAGCAAGCGGCTCTCTTTCGGCGTCTATTCTTACGAATAATGTCTACACACCAGCGTCAAAGAACGCCTCTGCGGTTGGGCTTATACTTGTAAATTGCGAGAGCCGGACAGTTCGCAATCAGCGTGTAACCATATACACCCAACAGATGGGACGCGGAGACGTCGTCGAAACCAAGGAGTTGGACCAGACAATAAAGATTGGGGCCAATTCCGGCGAACGCTCCAATCAGAATGAGAAGTCATTAGAGGCAATATTCAACTTCATCTGCCGGTAACGCGAGTTCGAACGCTGAGAGGGTCAGGCTTTGATTGTTTCCTGATTTTCTATCTCTCCGCCCGCATTCAGCCGCCGCCTTCCAAGCGGCGCACAGCTGCACGAAGATGATAAGGCCCTGCGGATGAGCTCATTCGCCCCATGGCGGCCAGCACCTTTGACGACAGAAACTTGTCGATCGTTTGAAATCGGCAGACACACCCAAAGCGTCGCCAAGGCCGAGGCGTCGGCTCTGATGCGCCTTCTGACCGGCACTTATCTTAAATTGCTGTAACGGGAAATCGCCTAAGCCGCCTTGGCGGCGGCGGGCAGGTCGGCGGAATCGAGCAGCACCTCGCGGAACAGCAGCAACAGGCCGGTGTCGATCTTGCCCGTCATGTCCATCATGGCCTTCAAGGCCTCTTCGGCGGAAAGCGCCGCGCGATAGGGCCTGCGGTCGGTCATGGCGGTAAAAATATCGACGATCATCGCCATGCGCACCAGCGCGTTGAGGCTTTCGCTTCTAAGCCCGTTGGGATAGCCGGTACCGTCCAGCCGCTCGTGATGCTGCTCGATGATCATGCGCACCCCCTTGGGGATATCGCTGTTGCGCAGCAATACCTGCCCCGTCACCGCGACATGCAGGCGCAACATTTTCCAATCATGGTCGGACAGCGGCCCCACCTTGTTCAAAACATCGCCGGGCAGCGCCATCTTGCCGGCGTCATGCATCAGCCCGCCCGCAGCCAGGATCAGGCGCTCGTCATAGGACAAGCCCATGGCCTGACCGGCCAGCGCCATCAGTGTGGCGGCGCGCAGGCTGTGAACGAAGGAGTAATTGTCGTGATTTCTAAGGGCGAGCAGGATGTCCTTGTAGCGCCCGTCTTCGATGGCGGCCAGCAGAGGCGTGCAGCAGTTCTGCACCTGGGCGAAGGGCAGCGGCACGCCGTCGGACAGGCCTTCGGCCAAACCCGCGAACAGATCCAGAGTTCTGGTTAGGGTCAGCTTCGGCTGCTCCGAAAGCCGTTCCCAGCCGTCTTCCAGATATTGATTGATCAGAGCGGCGATCTTATCGACCAGTTGAACGCGGGTGAAGGGCTTGGCCAAGGTGGCCGCCACGCCGCGCTTCTTGGCATAGGCCAGGAAGGTTGAATCGACCTCGGCGCTGGTGCAAACCACGACCGGACGCTTGTCTTCCGGCAGGCGCAAAACGGCCTCAAGGGTGCTTTGGCAGGTCATCGGCTTGACGTCTTCGTCCAAGATGACCATGGCGGGCGACGCCGTGCGCATCCAAGCCAAGGCCTCGTTCGAATCGCCAAAGGCGACCACGTTGTACAACGTTCCCAGGGCGTGCTTGATATTGGCGCGGTGCGGGGCGCGGGCATCGATCAGGGCAATGATTGACCGGTCATCCTGACCCGAAAATCCTGCTTCAAGAGAGGCAGACATACAGCACCACTCCAATTTTCATCCGTTTTACATCCTCGCGCCGGGCAGGATTTGGAGCAAGTAAAAAACATATATATGACCTTTTTCGATACGATATGTTAACCCTTTATAAACCTTAGAAATTTTATGACGATTTAAAGACGTTAAAAGGATCGACCACATAGAATCAAAGAGGGAGGTTCTCGGATCAGAGAAACCTCCCTCGGTATATGGCCTTGCCCGGCAGTGGTTTCCGGTGGTCAACCCGCCCTGAGATGGGCGATGAAGCGGCTGACGTCTTCGCGCAAATGTTCGGACTGGCCAGACAGGCCTTGCGCCGCATCCAACACTTGGCTGGCGGCGCTGCCGGTCTCGGTCGATGCTTGGGTGACGCCCGAGATGTTGGCCGACACTTCATTAGTGCCCGCCGAAGCCTGCTGAACGCTGCGGCTGATTTCGGCGGTTGCCGCCCCTTGTTCCTCGACCGCTGTGGCGATGGCGGAAGCAATTTCGCTGATTTTGGAGATGGTGTTGGTGATGCCCTCGATGCCTTGCACGGCCTCGTGGGTGGCGTTTTGCACGGCGGCGATCTGGGCGCCGATCTCGTCGGTTGCCTTGGCGGTTTGGTTGGCGAGGCTTTTGACCTCGTTGGCCACCACGGCGAAACCTTTGCCCGCGTCGCCCGCCCTGGCCGCCTCAATCGTCGCGTTCAAGGCCAGAAGGTTGGTCTGCGAAGCGATGTCGGTGATCAGGCTGACCACCTCGCCGATCTTGGCGACCGCGCCCGCCAGCCCCTGAACACGCGAATTGACCTTGGTGGCTTCTTCCACCGCGCCCGAAGACACTTTGGCGGAATCTTCCACCCGATGCGTGATTTCCTGGATCGAGCTGGACAGTTCCTCGGCTGCCGAAGCCACGGTCTGCACATTGGCCGAGGCTTCTTCGGAGGCTGCCGCAACGGCTGCCGCTTGGCGGTGCGTCTGCTCGGCCATGGCCGACAGCGATTGAGCCGAGGCGTGCAACTCGGTCGCGGAACCGGAAACCGCCGTCACGATGTTCAGCACGCTCTTTTCGAAATTGTCAGCCATGTCCAATATCAGTTGGTGTTGCTTTTCCTCGGACTCATGCTTGAGGCGCTCCTGCTCGACCTGCATCTTTTCCACTTCGATCAGGTTTTGCTTGAAGACTTCGACGGCGCGGGCCATTTCGCCCACCTCGTCATGCTTGGCCGTATAAGGAACATCGACTGTGCGTTCGCCGGACTTCAGCCGGTTCATCACCATCGTCATGGCGGCGATGGGATTGATGATCGAGCGCGAGACAAAAACCGCGACGGCGCCGATGATGAGTGCGATGATCAAAGCCGCTATGATCAGAATTTTGGCCATGGCAATGGCCGGTTCATCGATCTCGCCCATCTCGATTTCGGCGATGGCCGCCCAGCGAACGCCCTGGAATTCAAGAGGGCCATAAGCCATAAGCGCTTCGTGACCGAGATGATTTTTCGCGACCAAGACCGCATCATCGCCTTTGAGCGCCTTTTCGACTGCTTCACTGGATATCTTGCGCTTGAGGATGGTTGGCTCTTTTTCAAAGCGGGAGTTGGTGCGCATTAGATGGTCGGCGCCGACGAGGTAGGACTCGCCCGTCTCGCCCATGCCGATTGAGGAGTTCATGATTTTGTTGATCCGCTCAATCGGCATTTGGAAGATCAGCGCACCATGAAAAGCGCCACCGAGTTCATAGACCGGCGTCGCCATGAAGCTGGCTGGGGCGTTGTCACTCGGTGCGTAACCCCGGAAATCGGTAAAGGCGACGGTACCCTTCGGCTTGTTCGCGACCTTCTTATAGACCTCTGCCAGATCCGTATCTTTCCATTTGCCGGTCAGCAGGTTGGTGCCGAAATCGGCTTCCTTATAAACCGTATAGACGACATCGCCGTCTTCATTGATCAGGAATATGTCGTAATAGCCACGCGCTTCCAGCAATTGTCGGAACCAAGGGTGATACTTTTTGTGCGCAGCATCGTAAGGCGGATGACCGGACCCGGCATCAAGCAGGTGCTTGCTGCCAGCCTTGTTCGGATTGTCGCTGATATAGCTTTTTTGCAGTTCCGCGCCAGCTTGTTCGCCGATTGCCCCGTAAGCCTTTTCCATAAATGTGATTGCATCGACCACCATATGGTTGGTCGCCATTACATGAAGATCTTCCTCAATGAAATGCAGATAGTTCTTAATTTCCGCAATCCGTGCTTCCTGCACAGCCTCAAGTTTATTAAACGCCTCCTTTTCCAAAGCGTGTTCGGAGCGGTTGAAGGCCACGGCGCTCGTAATCGCCACGCCGAGGATCACCATCCCGACAAACAACAACGGCAGTTTCACGGCAATGCGAAGGGAGGGAAGGGACATGGTCGAACTCCTATAACTGACACGCTGACGCCTGAAAAAGCGCGGCGTGAATAAACAATGAATTGTGTTCATGATTTATTCACACGCTGGCGCTGTCAAGTAATATTACTCTAATTATTTCAAATAAATAGTTTTGCCTCTCTGGCAGATCGGGGAAGGGCCTTGAAAAACAAAAATTGCTCACGCCACGAATGTTATCGGATATTAAATATTTAGCTGGAGCTTCTCTTGAGGTTATTTAGTTCTCCTAATATAATTAAAGTGAAATATTAATTCCACTTCATTTGGCGCTGTGTCGCAGAGCCAAACGCAAGCCCATAAAAAGCTGTAGCGCGATAATTGAAGAAGTGGCGATTAAAGATATTCCAGATTTGAATCGTAAAATTTCATTGTCATTCCCTATCGAAATTTCATATAACCGGGACTTCACGTAATTTTCTTCCACGGAGGACATGCCCGATGGCTGCGGCGCCGCTCTTCATTTTGCTGTGTTCCGGCGAGCACGAAAAGATTCAAATGGCCGCCATGCTGGCCTCGGTGGCGGCGGTTTCCGACCGTCCCGTCCGCGTTTTCGTCAGCATGAACGCCATTCTGGCCTTCGAAAAAGGAAAATCGGCCTCCGAGCGCTATCATGGCGGCGAGTTTTCGCGCCTGATCAAGGAAAACAAGGTTCCCGACGCCATCGAACTGTTCGGCCAAGGCAAGATGTTGGGCGACATGACCATGCATGCCTGTTCGATGGTGATGGATCTTAAGAAGTGGGAACTCGACCATTTGGCCGATGGACTGTTTGACGGTATGTTGGGCCTGACCAAGTTTCTGGCCGACGCCGAAGACGGCGAATTGATGACACTGTAGGAGAGTTTACGAGCATGCAAACGATTGACGCGCGCGGCGCTTTTTGTCCTGGCCCCTTGATGGAACTGATCGCCGCCTTGAAGCTGTCGACCATCGGCGACCAGATCGAGATTCTGTCCACCGACAAGGGGTCGGTCGCGGACGTGCCCGAATGGGTTGCCAAGGTCGGGCATAAAATGGTCGGCGTGACCGAAAAGGGCGATCACTGGAGCATCGTGGTCGAAAAAGCCAAGTAAGAGCAGGGCGGCATCTGGCCGCAACGGCTGCCCCAGGGCGCTATCAAGACGCCCATGGTGGCTTGAAACAGGTAAAATCTGGGAGATTGAAGGATGGCGAAGAACATTCTGATTGTCGGTGGCGGCTTGGCGGGCACGATCGTTGCCAACGGGCTGTGCCGTCAGCTTGCCCCGCAATTGCGCTCGGGCGAGGTGGTGATCACCATGCTGGGCACCACAGAAACCCACATGTACCAGCCCGGTCTTTTGTATGTGCCCTTCGGGCGCATCCGCGAGCACGAGCTGTTTCGCGATCAACGCAAGGTTCTGGACCGGCGCGTGATCTTTCACGTCGATCCGGCCAAGCATATCGAGGTCGAAAAGAATCAGGTGTCGACCGAAGGCGGACGCACGCTGAAATACGATTATCTGGTGCTGGCCACCGGGTCGCGCATCATGCCCCAATCCATTCCCGGCATGGCCGAGGGCGGCCATTGGTTCTACGATCTCGAAGGTGCGCGCAAGATGCGCGACGCTTTGGCCAAGTTCGAGGGCGGCAAGATCATCGTGAACGCCAACGCGCCGCACAAGTGCCCGGTGGCGCCGCTCGAAATCACCTTCATGCTCTACGACTATCTGAAGGCCAAGAACCTGCTCGACAAGAGCGAGATCATCTACACCTATCCGATCGGCCGCTTGCATGCGCTGGAACCGGTGGCCTTGTGGGCCAAGCCCGAGTTCGACAAGCTGGGCATCAAGTACGAAACCTTCTTCAATACGGAATCGGTCGATCCCGGCGCGAAGACCATCACTTCGGCGGAAGGCGTGACGTTGCCCTACGACCTGCTGGTCACCATTCCGCCGCATCAAGGGGCGCAGGTCATCGTCGATTCCGACCTTGGCAAGGGCGGCTGGGTGCCGACCAACACCAAGACCTTGCATCGCGACGGTTCGACCAATGTCTTCGTCTGCGGCGACACCACCAACATCCCGATCTCGAAGGCCGGTTCGACGGCGCATTTCGAAGCCGACGTTCTGATCGACAATCTGGCCTCGTTGCTCACCGAGAACCGCATGGCCCGCGATTACGACGGCAAGGTTTTCTGCTTCATCGAAACGGGAAGCAGCACGGGCACCTATGTGTGGTTCAACTACACCACGCCGCCCAATCCCGGCCCGCCGTCGCAGATGGTGCATTGGTTCAAACTGGCCTACAACCGCCTGTACTGGTTGTCCGCCAAGGGCCTGCTCTAGGCCACGGAGAAAACAGGATGAACCAGATTCCCCCCAATCCCTATGCTGGAGAAATGGCGAGGCTGGCCCAAGCGGCCGGCGAAGCCATGACCGACAGCATGGTCGAGCGGCTGACCACCACGGGCGCCAACGCGCTCGAGGTCGTGGACCGCTTGAACGAGGCGGACACCAAGGAAGCCGTTCTTTCTTTGATCGACGCGCTCACCATGATGCACAAGACGGGTGCGCTGACCACTGTGGTGGAAACCGTCATGCTGATCCACGCCGCCCGCGCGGCGATGACGGACAGCATGGTCGACCGCCTGACGGCTTTCTTGGAACACATGATGACCAATCTGGCGACCGAGGACATGGCGACCATGGCCCACGAAGCCAAGGCGGCCATGGAAGATGCGCTTGAATCTTGCGCCCGCAAGCCGGCGCCCAAGAGCATCTTCGGCCTGATCGGCATGATGAACGATCCGGACGCCCTGAAGGCCATCAATTTCCTGTTGTCCTTCAGTTGCAAACTGCGCCAGCGCGCCACCGTGCTGAGCAAACATATCGACTAAGCTGAAGGCTATCCGCCGTCAGCAAAAAAAAGGCCGGGGAGAAATCCCCGGCCTTTTCCATTCCGTCGCGGGCGGTCGGCTGACAGCCGACGACCATTCTTACGACTTGCGCTTGATCAGGAAGCGGTAGGTGCCGCCCATGTCCTTGCTTTCGACCAGCTCGTTGCCGGTCTGGCGGCAGAAGGCGTCGAAATCCTTGACCGAGCCGGGGTCGGTGGCCAGCACCTCCAGCGTCTCGCCAATCGCCACATCCTTGATCGCCTTCTTGGCGCGCAGGATGGGAAGCGGGCAGTTCAGTCCTTTGACGTCGAGGGTGGTGGTCATGAAGAAGGCTCCTCCCAATGGGTTTGTTTGTCTGACCTGATAAATTAGACGAACCAAATATATCGTGTCAAGAATTTGCGGCTTTCCATGCATAAATGCAAGCGAGAAGGGGCTTTTCCGGCAAAAATCACGGTTCTTGCCTTGTCGCCATGGGGATGGATCGATTACAAGAAGAATTCAAAATAGGGAATAATAATTAGGGGAAATTCCTGATTGGGTTTGATTCACAAAGGCCATCGAATGAGCACGCGGCGTCTGCTCCACCACATGCTGGGCGGCGAGGGGCATGATGATCTGCGCGTCAAGCTGATCGATGGGGCGCTGATTGCGCTGATCGTGTTGAATATATTTGCCGTCATTCTGGAATCCGTGCCCACGCTGTCGATGGCGCATGGCCCGGTTTTTCACGCCTTCGACCTGTTCTCCGTCGGCGTGTTCACGGTGGAGTATGTCTTGCGCGTTTGGACGGCCGTCGAGTTGAACCATGATCGCTACCAGCATCCGCTTTGGGGTCGTCTGCGCTATATGGCCACACCGCTGGCCCTTGTCGATTTGTTGGCGATTTTGCCCTTCTTCCTGGGCTATTTCGTCGAGCTTGATCTGCGCACCCTGCGCGTCCTGCGCTTGCTGCGCATTTTCAAGCTGACCCGCTACTCATCCGCCATGCACATGTTGGCGGCCGTGCTCAGGCAGGAAGCCCGGGCCGTGGGCGCCATCTTGTTCATCATGATCGTGATGGTGGTCTTCATGGGCAGCGTCATGTATCTGATCGAACATCCGACGCAGCCCGATGTTTTTCCGGACATTCCCACCTCCATGTGGTGGGCGGTCGTGACCTTGACCACCTTGGGTTATGGCGATGTGACGCCGGTGACGTCCCTGGGGCGGTTGCTGGGCGGCATAACGGCGGTTGCCGGCATCGGGATGGTCGCCCTGCCATCGGGTATTCTGGCGTCTGGATTTTCCGAGCAATTGCGCCAGCGGCGCGCGGAATACAGCCAAAAAGCCGCCAAGGCGTTGTCTGACGGGCATCTGTCGAAGGCCGAGCGTTTCGCGCTTGAGGAAATGCGCCTGGAACTGGGCATGAGCGAGGAAGAAGCGAAGTCGATTCTGTCCCAACTGGCCAAGCAACCGAAAGAAGCCAATTGTCCGCATTGCGGCCACGCCCTGAAAGGCTATATTGCCTATAGCCGGAGAAACGAGGACGTCAAACCGGCGAACATTCCGGATTAAATTTTAGGAACAGCCGTCAGATGGGCCAGACGCTTCCCCGCCACGCCTTGGTTACCGGCGCCGCCAAGCGGATCGGCCGGGCGATCAGCCTGAAGCTTGCGGGGCTTGGCTACGACATTTCCCTGCATTGCCACAAGTCGCGCGCTGACGCCGAGGCTTTGGCCCGCGAAGTGGAGAGGCTGGGGGTGAAGGCGGCGGTGGTGTCCGCCGACCTGGCCGTGGAAGCCGAGATGGAAAAATTGGTTCCTGACGCGGTGGTCGCTTTGGGACCCTTGGGCGTGCTGATCAACAACGCTTCGGTCTTCGAACGCGACGAGGCTTTGTCGGCCAATCGCGACCTGTGGGATTTCCATATGGAAACCAATCTCCGAGCACCTTTCGTGCTGACTCAATCCTTTGCCCGCCATCTGCCCGAAGGCGCCGAAGGGTCCGTGATCAATCTGATCGATCAGCGGGTCTGGAATTTGACGCCGCATTTTACCACTTACACGCTGAGCAAGGCGGGGCTTTGGACATTGACCCGCACCTTGGCCTTGGCTTTGGCGCCTCGCATCCGGGTCAATGCCGTGGGGCCAGGGCCGGCCCTACCCAGCATTCGCCAGACCCAGGAAGAGTTTGATCGCCAGTGTCAGTCCATGCCGCTTGGGCGCGGCACGACCCCGGAAGAGATCGCCGATGCCGTGGCCTATCTGATGTCGGCGCCCGCCGTTACCGGGCAGATGATCGCCCTGGATGGCGGACAGCATCTGGGCTGGTCGCCCGCTTCCCCGCCCTGGATCAAGGAGTGAGCAAGATGTCCGCGCATGCCAGCCCGAAAGTCGCGCAGCCCTTGCGCATCGCGGATGCCAGGAACCTGATCAGGCATGTCTTCGTGCGCGATTTGTTGCTGGCCTGCCGCATCGGCGTGCATGCTCATGAGGAAGGCCAGCCGCAGCGCGTGCGGGTGAATTTGGATTTGGCGGTGCGCGAAGGCAGCCAGGACGACGATCTGTCGCATGTCGTCTGCTATGAAGGATTGGTGGCGGGCGTGCGCGCCCTGGCCGGAGAGGGCCACGTCAAATTGGTCGAAACCCTGGCCGAGCGCGTGGCGGCCCTTTGTCTTGAAGACAGCCGGGTCGAGGTCGTGCGCGTGCGGATCGAGAAACTGGACGTGTTCGTCGACGCCGCCAGCGTCGGCGTCGAGATCGAGCGCTTCCAGGCAAGCAAATGACCGGAATCGCTCAGGTTTCGTTGAGCGCGCGAACAGCAATTCGTCCACAATCTTCGGCGAGGGATGATCGTTTCAATTGGTGTCAAGATGTTTCATCACATATGGCGTTATGTTTACACTTGACGGGTATGGTTATCATTAAAATCAATGAGTTATTAAAGGTGCATAAAAAAGCGGCAATCCCGTCCGAGTCGGGGCGAGGCCTGGGATACGGGCTTGTCATAGGTCGGTTGCCCACAAACTTATCCACAGCTTCGGTGGAGAATTTTCCGCGGCCATTTTTTATTGATCTTTTGTTGCGGAATTTGATGCGAATCAATCAGCGAGCTTGATCGTGATCGGGATCGAGCTTCTTGAGAACGAGTTGAAGAAGTTGCCCTTGCAGCCCGGCGTCTACCGTATGCAGGACGCGAAGGGCGATGTTTTGTATGTCGGCAAGGCTAAAAGCCTGAAAAAGCGCGTCAGCGCTTACACGAAGCTGGACCGATTGCCAGACAGGCTGAAACGCATGGTGTCGCGCGTGGCCGCCCTGGAAGTGGTGGTGACGCGCACCGAAGCCGAGGCCTTGTTGCTGGAAAGCAATCTGATCAAGGAGTTCAGGCCGCATTTCAACATCCTGCTCAAGGATGACAAGTCTTTCCCCTTCATTCTGCTGGCAAGCGATCATCCTTGGCCGCGCCTGATGAAGCATCGCGGTGCCAAAAGCCAGAAAGGCGACTATTTCGGGCCTTTCGCATCCGGCACAGCCGTCAACGTGACGTTGAATATTCTGCAACGCGCATTTCTTCTGCGCACCTGTTCGGACGCCGTCTTCTCCAATCGCACCAGGCCATGCTTGCTGTATCAGATCAAGCGTTGTTCGGGGCCTTGCGCCGGGCGCATATCTTCCGAAGCCTACGCTGCCCTGGCCAATGAAGCGCGAGATTTTCTTACGGGGCGCAGCCACGTCATCCAAAAGGCCCTGGCGGCACGTATGGAAGAGGCCGCCCAGGAACTGGAATATGAAAAGGCCGCCCAATTCCGCGACCGCATTCAAGCGCTTTCGCGCATTCAGGCGCGTCAGGATATCAGCTTGGCTGGCATGAGCGATGCCGACGTCGTGGCGCTGCATCAAGACGGCGGACGCGCCTGCGTGCAGGTGTTCTTCTTTCGGGCCGGGCAGAATTTCGGCAATCGGGCCTATTTCCCGGCAGGAACCGAGGGCGAGACAGGCGGCGACGTTCTGACGGCCTTTTTGGGGCAGTTCTATGCCAATCGCCCGCCGCCCTCGCTGGTGCTGCTAAGCGAACCCATTCCCGAAACCGCCCTGGTTGCCGAGGCCTTGTCCATCAGGGCTGGGCGCAAGGTGGACTTGCAAGCGCCAGAGCGCGGCGACAAGAAGAAGGCGGTTGACCATGCCCTGGTCAATGCCCGCGAGGCTTTGGCCCGCCGATTGAGCGAAAACGCCTTGCAGCGAGAAATGCTGGAAAAGCTGGCCGATCTGGCAAAACTGGAAAGCGTTCCAGAACGGATCGAGGTTTATGACAACAGCCATGTCATGGGAACCAGCGCGGTTGGCGCCATGATCGTGGCTGGGCCTGAGGGCTTCTTGAAATCGGCCTATCGGCGTTTCAACATCAAAAGCACCGATTTAACGCCGGGTGACGATTTCGCCATGATGAAGGAGGTGCTGACCCGTCGTTTCCTGCGCGCTCAAAAGGAAGACCCCGAACGCGACAAGGGCTTGTGGCCCGATCTGGTGCTGATCGATGGCGGGCTGGGCCAGTTGCATGCGGTCCAGGAGGTTCTGTCGGAAGAAGGGATCGAGGACGTGGCTTTGATCGCCATCGCCAAGGGGCCTGACCGCAATGCCGGTCGCGAACGTCTGTTCCTGCCCGGATTGGACGCCCCCATCCAATTGCCCGAGCGCGATCCGGTTCTGTACTTCCTGCAACGTCTGCGCGACGAGGCGCATCGTTTCGCCGTGGGCAGCCACCGGGCTAGGCGCTCGATGGCGATAGGGGCGACCCCCCTGGATGAAATCGAGGGAATTGGGGCCGGACGCAAGAAGGCTCTTTTGAATCATTTCGGTTCCGGAGGGGGGGTAAAGGAAGCCTCGGTCGAGGAATTGATGAAAGTTCCGGGAATCAGCCGCCCGCTGGCCAAGAAAATCCATGACCGTTTCCACGGGGAAGGTTAAATTGCGTCTATGTTGACCAGCCCGCCCAATCTTCTGACCTTGTCACGCATCGCGGCCATTCCGCTGGTGGTGGCCACTTTCTATCTGGAGGGGGCCGTCTGGAACTGGGTGGCGCTGGGCCTGTTCGCCGCCGCCGGGATCACCGATTTCTTCGATGGCTGGCTGGCAAGGCGTACCAACCAGATTTCCAGTTTCGGTCGTTTCCTGGACCCTATCGCCGACAAGCTGTTGGTGGCCGCCATCTTGCTGATGCTGGTCGCCTTTCAGCGCATGAGCACGCTGGCCTTCCTTCCCGCCGTGGTCATTTTGTGCCGCGAAATCCTGGTTTCGGGACTAAGGGAATTTCTGGCCGAGGCCAAGGTCGGCATGCCGGTCAGCCGCTTGGCCAAATGGAAAACCGCCCTGCAGATGGTGGCGATCGGTTTTCTGATCGTTGGAGATGCCGGTCCCGCTTGGCTGCCCGTGCGCATGATCGGCGAGGTTGGGCTGTGGATTGCCGCCGCCCTGACGATGATCACCGGCTACGACTATTTGATGGCTGGGGTGCCGCATATGCGCAAGCCCAGGACCAAGCAAGGTGCTGGCGTCAAAGCGGGCGATGGCGCATGAAGTTGTTTGGCCTGATCGGCGAGGATGAAGGGCAGCGACGCGACGTTCTGCTCCGTCTGGTCGAGGAGTTGTCGAAGCGCAAGATCAAGGTGGCGACCTTGCATGAAGCCCCGCTAGGCTTCGATCCCGACAAACCCGGCAAGGATTCATACGAGCATCGCAAGGCCGGCGCTTCGGAGGTGTTGCTGATGGCGCCGCATCTGTCGGCCCTGATGCATGAGAATGCTGGCCGCCCGTCCGCTTCGGTCGAGCAGTTGGCTCGTTCGATGACTGGGGCCGATCTGGTGCTGGTCGATGGGTTTTCGAATTCCCCGCATCCCAAGGCGCGGGTGGGTAAGCCTGCCTGCGCTACCGGCTGCGACGCTTCGGTCATCGCCACCATCGATCCAACTGGTTTGGATGTGGTTGCCCTGACCGATCTGGCTCTGGCACGAGCGCAAGAGGTGAGCCGATGAAGATCCTGTATTTCGCCAGCCTGAAGGCCAAGACAGGGGTTGGCGCCGAGGATGTGACCTTGCCCGCTTCGGTCGCCACGCTGGCCGATCTGGCCGCATGGCTAAAAAGCCGGGGCGACGGGTTTGCCGAGGCCTTCGCCGATCTTCGCACGGTGCGCGCCGCCATCAATCAGGAGCACGCGGAATTTGACGTCCCGGTGAAGGATGGCGACGAAGTGGCTTTCTTTCCGCCGGTCACCGGGGGCTGAGCCATGGCCGTTCGCGTCCAGGAAGCGGATTTCGACGTGGGGACCGAATTCAATCGCTTCACGCAGGGTCGGGTCGATCTGGGCGGCGTGGCTTTATTCGTGGGGCTGGTGCGAGGCGATGGACAAAGCGTTTCGGCGATGACGCTGGAACATTATCCCGGCATGACCGAACGCCAGTTGGAAGCCATCGAAGCCGAGGCCAGGAAACGCTGGAAGCTGGACGACGCCCTGATCGTGCATCGCGCGGGGCGCATGCTGCCGGGCGAGCGCATCGTCTTGGTGATGACGGGATCGGCGCACCGCAAGGACTCGTTGGAAGCCTGCCACTTCCTGATCGACTGGCTGAAGACCAAGGCCCCATTCTGGAAATTCGAGGAAGGTCCCCTGGGTGGCAAATGGGTGGACGCCAAGGAAACCGACGACGCGGCAGCGAAAAGGTGGGGGGAGTAACCCTCACTCTTGCCTTCAGCGCATCAAGGATGATCGCGACCTGAAAACCAATCTTCGTAAAGTCGAATGAGTGGCTCGATAATCTCTTCAATGGGGTGGTTATCGACAGAATGGGCTGTGGGCGGGCCAATGTCGAAATTGGCTACAGAGTCGATGTCGGACCATTCATCAATAGCTGCCCCGCCAGAATAGCTGGCTTGGCGATCTTTCCTGAGGTGTTTTGCGAAATTGCTGAGTTCGCGGACTATGATGTGCTGGGGTGATTCGTAAATTTTCTTCGAAATTGTTTTTTCATCCGTGTCATTAGGGGGCCATTTCTTTTTTTCTGGGTTGTATCCTGGCGCGATCCATTCACGCAGATGGTTCAGGCCAAGGATGACATAAAGCAAATCTTCCGTAGATTTGATATTGTTTGCGACATAGCTTTGCCATCGTCGCTTAATCGACCCAAAAAACTGTTCGGCGTTTCCAATGTTGAACAAGCCGCTCACGACCTTTCATCCCCCTCGCGCGGTTTTTCGCCGCCCTTGCGGGTGAGGATGCGCCTGAAAGCCGCCATGTCGGCACGCTCTTTGCGCTCGGCAAAAAAGGCGGCGGTGTTCATCGCCGACAATTTTTCCGCCACCGCCGTCGCCACGAACTGGTTAAGGCTGACGCCTTCTTCCTTGGCAATCTTCTCGACTGCGGCCTTGACGGAGCGCGGCAAGCGCAAGGGATATGTTGAGGTCATTCTCATGGTGCAATTCTCCGTAACGCCTCGGAAGGCTTCAAGATTTCCAGGCTGAATTGTGTGCGGGCAGCCCGAAAGTCCTTGACGTTGAAAGTCACAATCGCGTCGGCACGACCATTGACGCCTGCTTCGAGGACCATCTCGTCGCAAGGATCGCGCAGCGTGGGGCGCCATAGAAAATGGCTTTCCACCGGCTCTGCCAAGGCCACCAGACCGTCAAGAAACTGCCCAACTTTCCGTTCTGTCAGCCCGGCAGCTAGCCAATGTTCGGGGCGGCTGCATATCGCTTCATATTCGATGACGAGTGGAACGCTCATCAGCAAGGTCAGGCGTCCTTCCAATGCAGCGAGCAAAAGGGCTGCTGAAGCGCCTGCTGGGCTTCTCATCGCGGCAACGATGACATCGGTGTCCATCACGCATCGCATTACATATGATGTCATATCATGGGTGATATTTCAAGCTGGAGTTAATACCCCACCTCATCGGCCAGATCGCCGATTTCTGCGGCCAAGTCGGACAAGCCATGTTCGAGGGCCAGCTTGGCCAAGGCGAAGACGGGGCTGATTTCGGCGCTTGGCAAACTGTCGGCTTGGAACAGGCGGTGGGCGAAATCGATCAGATCGGCCTTCAGGCTCAGGGCGGGAAGGGCCAGAAAAATTTCGCGGTCCTTGTGATGGCGCAAGCTGACCGGGATATGCACCTGCACGCCGTTGGGCGGATCGTAATAGATGTTTCCCATGTCCGCCCCAAAAGATAAGAGGGAGCCGAAGCTCCCTCTTTCATACAAGGTTCCAAACCGGTTCTTCAACCCGCATTGACCAGGGCGGAATAATCTTCCATCAGCGTCTTGCACACTTGGGCGGGCGTGAAGCGGTACTCGCCGATCTCTCCAACCGGAGTAACCTCGGCGGCGGTTCCGGTCAGGAAGCACTCGTTCGCTTTGGCCATTTCCTCGGGCATGATGGCGCGTTCGATCACCTCGAAGCCGCGCTTCTTCGCCAGATCGATCACGGTGCGGCGCGTGATGCCGTCCAGGAAGCAATCGGGCTTGGGCGTGTGAATCTTGCCGTCGATGATGAAGAAGACATTGGCGCCGGTCGCCTCGGCCACTTGGCCGCGATAGTCCAGCATCATCGAATCGTGATAGCCCTCGTCCTCGGCCTTGTGCTTGGAGAGCGTGCAGATCATGTAAAGCCCCGCCGCCTTGGCTTTGCAGGGGATGGTCTTGGGATCGGGGCGTCTCCACTCGGACATTTGCAGGCGGATGCCCTTCATCTTGGCCTCGGGCGAGAAGTAGCTGGGCCATTCCCACACCGCGATGGCGACGCGAATCTTGGTGGCCTGGGCGGCCACGCCCATCATCTCGCTGCCGCGCCAGGCGATGGGGCGAACATAGGCGTCCTTCAGCTTGTTGTCGGCCAGCACCAGTTTGCAGGCATCGTCGATTTCCTTGACCGAATAGGGCAGTTCGAAGCCCAGCATGCGTCCGGAATCGACCAAGCGCTGGCTGTGCTCGGTCAGCTTGAAGATATTGCCGCCATAGGCCCGCTCGCCCTCGAAGACGGCCGAAGCATAATGCAGGCCATGCGACAGGACATGCAGCTTGGCGTCGCGCCAGGGGACGAGCTTGCCGTCCATCCAAATGCTTCCGTCGCGGTCGTCGAAAGGAATGACACTCATAGCGGGGCCTTTCGGTTAGATTGTTTCGAATAACACTTGCAACGGGTAACATCCTTAGGGCAAAATGTCAACATGACTGACATAAAATTTCCACCTCCCGCCGCCGGACATTTCAACGAAGGCCAGCTTCGCGAAGCCATCGAGATGCTGTTTTTCGCCTATCGCGACTTCACGGCCGAACCCGACGCCATCCTTGCCGGGCACGGTTTTGGGCGCGCCCACCACCGGGTGATCTATTTCGTGGGCCGCCATCCAGGCATGACGGTCAGCGATCTATTGGGGATATTGAAGATCACCAAACAAAGTTTGGCCCGCGTGCTGCGCGAGCTGGTCGATCAGGGTTTTGTGGCCCAAGTGCAGGGCGAGCGCGACAAGCGCCAGCGCCGCTTAAGCCTGACCGCCAAGGGCTTGGCCCTGGAAAAATCGCTGACCGAGCGGCAGTTGGCCAGAATCGCCCGTGCGTTCGACGCGGCGGGCGTTCAAAGCGTCGAGGGTTTCAGGAAGGTGATGCTGGGAATTACCGACGATCCGTCGCTGGGGCGCAAAAGCGTCTGACAAGATGGACCTCTTCACCTTTCGTAAGGTACAGTTCCACTTGCTTATGGATGACAGAGGAATTCCATGAATTTCAGCGCGCCGCACGTTCTGGTCATCGACGACGACGAGCGATTGCGCGCCCTGTTGGGCAAGTTCCTGTCCGATCAGGGCTTTGCGGTTGGTCTGGCGGCCGATGCAAGCGAAGCCCGCGCCCAGATGTCGATGTTGTCCTTCGATCTTCTGGTGCTGGACCGCATGATGCCGGGCGAGGATGGACTGGCTTTCGCCAAGTCGTTGCGCGCTGCCGGACAAATCGTACCGATTCTGATGCTGACCGCCATGGGCGAGGCCGAGCACCGCATCGACGGCCTTGAGGGTGGGGCCGACGATTATTTGGCCAAGCCTTTCGAACCCAGGGAACTGGTCTTGCGCATTCAAAGCATCTTGAAGCGCGCGGCGAAGGAAATCGCTCCGGCACCGCTAGAGCGTTTGAAGCTGGGCGGTCTGGTCTATGACCGGGGGCGCGAGGCCTTGATGCAAGGCGACGACCCCGTCCATCTGACCACCGCCGAGGCCACGCTGCTCAGCGTTCTGGCGCAAGCGCCTTCCCAGGTGCTGTCGCGCGAGGAACTGGCCGAAAAAACCGGCGTGGCCGGGAATCTGCGCACCGTGGATGTGCAAGTGACGCGCCTGCGCAAGAAGCTGATGGACGATGCGCAGCAGCCTAGATATTTGCAAACCGTGCGCGGGCGCGGCTATATCCTGAAGCCGGATTAAGCGCATGGCCTCCTTTCATCCTTATCTGTGGCTGACGATGGGGGTGAAGCGGGTTTTGCCGCGCGGTCTTCTGGGCCGTTCCCTGCTGATTATCGTGGTGCCCTTGATCCTGGTGCAGGTGGTGGCGACGGTGGTTTTCTACGAACGCCATTGGGGAACGGTCACGCGCAGGCTGGCACAGAATCTGGCAGGCGACATCGTGACCATTGTCGAACATATGCGGGCCTATCCCAGTGCTGGCGACCGTTCCTGGCTGTTCAACCTAGTCGATGACAGCATGGGACTGACGCTGACCTTCGAGGAAGGCGGGGTCTTTCCGAACATCCCCTTGGCTTCCAGCCGAACCTTGTTCGAAGATGACCTGGAAGAAGCCCTAACTAGTCAGTTGCAACGTCCCTTTCTGATAGACACGTCACAAGAGCGCTGGGTCGAGGTGCGCGTCCAAGTGCAAGACGGCGTGTTGCATATCTTCGCGCCGATCAAAAGACTTGCCAGTTCGACCACCTATATCTTTCTGATCTGGATGGCGGGAACGGCGCTTCTGGTCTCCAGCATCGCCATCATCTTCATGCGCAATCAGGTGAAGTCGGTGCGACGGCTGGCCGCCGCCGCCGACGCGCTGGGCAAGGGGCACGACGTTCCCTATCTGAAGCCGGAAGGCGCTGCCGAAGTGCGCCTAGCCGCCATCGCCTTTGCCCGCATGCGCGACCGCATCAAAAGCCTGCTTGGCCACCGCACGGAAATGCTGGCTGGCGTTTCGCACGATCTGCGAACGCCACTGACCCGCATGAAACTGCAATTGGCCATGATGGGCGATGCCGATGGCGTGACCGATCTTAAAGCCGATCTCGACGAAATGGGGCGCATGATCGAAGGCTATCTGGCTTTTGCCCGGGGCGAGGGCGGCGAGTTGCCGGTCAAGGTGGAACTGGCTAGGCTTTTGGACGAGGTGGTGGGTGGCTTCAAGCGCCAAGGAACGGCCATAGATCTACATATCGAAGGCGACATGGCCCTGATGTTGCGGCCCGATGCCGTTCGCCGTTGCCTCAACAATCTGATCGGCAACGCAACGCGTTATGCTGGACATATCTGGGTGCGGGCTGGACTGCGCGATGCCGGGGTGGAAATCCTGATCGACGACGATGGCCCTGGAATCCCAGCCGAGATGCGCGAAGAGGTTTTCCGCCCCTTCTATCGCATCGAAAGTTCGCGCAACAAGAAAACCGGCGGCGTGGGGCTAGGGCTGACCATCGCCAGGGATATCGTGCGCAGCCATGGTGGCGACATCCGGCTCGAGGACAATCCGTCGGGCGGTCTTCGCGTGCGCATTACATTGCCGCTGTGATTTACGGTTTTGGCCGCGTATAGACGAACGAGTCGTACATGCCTTCATAAAGGCTTAGATAGACGAGTTTGCCGTCTTGCGTCGCCAACCAGAAGATGGCGGATTCCTCGCAATCGCTGCGGAAGGCCGGTATTTTCTCGGCCAGTTTCCAGCCTTCCCGCGCCAGAGGGATGCCCGCATCTTGGATGTCGGATCGCTTGATGGTGGCGCGTCCGAATTCGTAACGTTCCAGCGCGCCGATATCGCAATGTTCCTTGTTCCAGATCAGACGCTGATCGCCCTTGGAGAATTCGACGCGGTCGGGGTGAAAACGCACCTCAAGCCCGTCTTCGCGAAGCCAGACGCCTTCGAACCACTTGCCCATGGGCGGTATTTATCGGCATGCGCGAGCGCGGCGCTTGCCAGCAAGAGTAGGAGCGCCAGGAAAAAACGGGTCACGCCAATGCCGGGTCAGCAAGGCCGGCTTCAAGAAATCCCTTGGCCCGCAACTGACAACTGTCGCAGACGCCGCAGGGTTTTTCGCCGCCCGCATAGCAGCTCCAGGTCAGGCCCAGGGGTGCCTTCAAGCGATTGGCCAAGCGCACGATATCGGCCTTGGACAGATCGATCAGCGGCGTCAGCAACTCGATTTCCACGCCATATTGCGTATATAGTTTGGCCCCCAGATTCAGCATCCGCTTGGCGGCGGCGTAGAATTCCGGTCGGCAGTCGGGGTAGCCGGAATAGTCCAGCGCATTGGCGGCAATGACGATCCCCGCTTTCAGCGACCGGGGATCGCATCTCTCCGTCTCGATCAGCCCCAGCGCCCAGCTTTCCAGCGCGGCGGCGGCCAAGGTCAGAAACACGCTGTTGCGCAAGGGAACATAGGTGATGGGTATGTCGCCGTTCGCCATCTCTTCGACGGCGCGGCCCTCGGGCAGGGCGTGAAGGGCGCTGCCGGTCAAGGCGGAATGCTGGGCCAGACTCGCGAAAAAGCGGGCGTCGGCACTTTGGCGCGGAATGTTTAAAGCCTCGGCCACGGCCTTGGCCGACAGCAGTTCGCGCCGATGCGCTTGGCCGTAATCGATGGACAGGGCCATCGCTTCCCAGCCTTCTGACAGAACCCAGGATGCGGCGGTCGCTGAATCAAGGCCGCCCGAGAGCAGAACGACCGCCAGCTTTCTCATCGATCAGATGGCCTGCTGGCGATGACGCCTGTACAGCCACAGCAGGGCCACGGCGGCAATGGTCATCCACAGCTTGCCCACCACTTGGCCTTGCAGATAAGCGATGCTGCCGAAGGCCAGCCACAGGAACAGGGCGCTGTCGGCGATCAAACCCAACAGATTGGACAAGGTGACCGCCAGCATCCAGTTGCGCTTGCGAAGCGGCGTATAGATGGCGAAATCGAGCAATTCGGAAACCAGGAAGGCCGCGCCGCTGGCCAGGGCGAACTTCGGCTCGATGGCATAGGAAAGGGCGGCGCCCGCCAGAATGGCGCCAATCGTCCAGTTGCGCCCCAGCTTGTCTTGCACCAGATCGCGAAGCGTGAAGGCAAGACCCGCGAAATAGACGCCTGCGGGCGCCATCAGGCCGAACCCAACCGGCACCAGATGGAAGGTCTGGATAGCCCAGTTGGCAAGGAAGATGACGGCGATATAGGCGATCAACGCAAGCATGGGACGTAAGCCTTTGAATTGGGAAAGGCGAGAGATTAGCCAAGAAGTCGGCCTTTGCAAGGAATTTGCGAATATCGGGCTGGTAGAAAAATCCAACCTATTGTACTGTAATGCGAATTCTTGCCTTGCGGGGGATGGCCGTGTTCGAGGCCCAAGGCGTATACATCGTTTTCCTGTTGCTTCTGGTTGCCTTGTCGGCGATCTGGGTGGTCGCTTGGTGGTTCACAAGGCGAACCTTAGAGCTGGCTCGCCAAGGCGAAGAGCGTTACCGCGGCATCTTCACGGGAACATCGGTCGGCATCGTTCTGATTGATGCCGAAGGCCGCCTGCTTGAATTCAATCAGGCTTGGGCGATGACGCTTGGCTACGATGCCGAGACGCTGCGCAAAATGAAATGGCAAGACATTCCAGCACCCGCCGAGCGCGTTGCCAACTGGGCGGCGGTCGAAAAGCTGCTCAAGGGCGAGTTGCAGCGCTTGGAACTGGAGATGAGCTTCCATCATCAGGATGGCTCGCTGCGCTGGGCGGATCTGAATTTGTCGCGGGTGGCGGGTGTCGGCGGTCGAGTCCAGGTGCTGTGCGCCGCTCTCGACATCACCTCAAGGCGCAAAACCGAAGAGGATTTGAAGCACAGCCAGGAACATCTGGCGCAGCAGTTGAAGTTTCAGGAATTGCTGCTCGATTCCATTCCGCTTCCCGTTTTCGTCAAGGATTCCTCGGGCCGCTATATCGCCCTCAACCAGGCCTTTTGCCGTTTTCTTGGCAAGGATGGCGGAGAAATTCGCGGCCGTACGGTATATGAAATCGCCCCCAGCGATCTGGCCCGCATCTATCATCAGGCGGATCTCGATCTGATGCAGCGCGGCGGAAAACAGGTCTACGAAACGTCGGTCGAGACTAAGGAAGAAGGGCGGCGCCAAGTCATGTTTCACAAGGCGGTGTTCACCCTTCCCGACGGCAGGGTGGGGGGCATCATCGGCCTTGTGCTGGACGTCACCGATCGAAAGGCGCTTGAGGAAAAGCTGTCCCTTGCCAAGGAAAAGGCCGAATCGTCGGCTCGGTCGCGAACCGAGTTCCTGGCCGTGATGAGCCATGAGATTAGAACCCCGATGAACGGCCTGATGGGCATGATCCAGCTTCTGGAAAGTTCGGAACTGACGCAGCGCCAACAAAACTTCATCAGGATCATGCGCGGCTCTTGCGAGGCGCTGTTGGCGCTCTTGGACGACATTCTCGACGCCACCAAGCTCGATACCGGACACTTCGTCTTTGAACGCATCGATTTCGATTTGAAGCACTTGGTTGAGAATCTGGGGCAATTGATGTCGGTTCGCGCCGAGGAAAAGGGGCTGACCTTCGGCATCGAGATTCCGCCAGCGATCGGCTGGGTCAAGGGCGATCCCGGACGGCTGCGCCAAATTCTGCTGAACCTCGTCGGCAATGCGGTCAAATTCACGCAGAGCGGCGGCGTGAAAATCAAATTGGACACGCCCGAGGAAACGAACGGCAACCTGATGATTCGCTTTTCCGTGATCGATACGGGGATTGGCATTCCAGAAAGCAGCTTGAAATCCATCTTCACCCCTTTCACGCAGGCGGATTCCTCTATTGCCAGACGCTTTGGCGGCACGGGCCTGGGGCTGGCGATCGTCAAGCGGCTGGTTGAAGGCATGGGCGGGGTTGTCGGCGCGTCCAGCAGGCCGGGCGAGGGCAGCGTTTTTCATTTCATGCTGCCCTTCTCGATGGGGGAGGCGGGACAACCCGAGACGTCCATCGCAAGGCGGCTGCCGAGCAGTCTTGCGGTCATGGTAGTGGACGATGTCGAGATCAACCGCTTGGTTGCCGGAGGACTGCTGGAACTCGATGGCCATAAGGTGATTCATGCCGCTTCGGGCGAAGAAGCGCTGGCCAAGTTGGCCGTCGAACCGGTCGATATCGTTCTCATGGACCTCTTGATGCCGGAAATGGACGGTTATGAAACCGCCAGGAGAATTAGGGCGTTGCCCGTTGACCGGTTAGCTCGGATGCCTATTCTCGCCATGACGGCCAATGTCCATCATTCGGATCGCGAGCGGGCCGAGTCGGCGGGCATGAACGGCTTTCTGCCCAAGCCCCTTAATCTTAACGACATCCGTGCGGCATTGGGGGCGCTGTTGGCAGGGAACAAGGGGGCCGAGTCCCTGTGTGCCCCAGCTCACAAGAAGGGTGAGGACACGGATTTGCTTGACCAAGAAAAACTGGCTCTTTGGTTCAGCACTTTTGGGGCGGACAAGCTGAAGGACCTGATTGGCACCTATCGCTCGAGTTCAGCCGACAATTTTCGAAGCCTGAGCGCAGCCCTGGACGTCAAGGATGTCTCCCTGGTGGGGCGGGTCGCCCATAAGATCGCCGGGGCCGCCGCCAATCTGGGATTCTCGGCCCTGCATCGCCAAGGAATCAAAGCTGAGAACGCCGCCAAGGCCGGTCGGGACGTGGATGCCCTGTCTTTGGGCGGGGACATGGCGGAAATTCAGGCTCAGTCCTGGCAGGCGCTGGAACTCTGGCTCGCCAAGGCGCAGAGCGAGGTTCAGGGGTAACGCTTGCCTTTCTAATCCAAGGCGGGCACCCTCATGCCAAGATGACCGATCCCGATACCCTTTCTCCGCTCGTTCTGGCCTTGGCCGTTGGGCTGGTGGTTGCTGTGGCCCTGCTGGCCCTGCTGGCCCGCAGGCGGGTCGAGACGGATCTGGCGCTGGAAAGCAACAACGAGAAAACCGCTTGCCTCACTGAGATGCTGAATTTTTCGCCCAACGGTTTTTACCGTTGGGATGCCGATGAAGGGCAGGTTTGTTCCAGGCGTTTGGCCATCATGCTGGGGTTGCGCGCGGGCACGCAGACCCGCTTCGAGGAACTGGTGCAATATTTCGGTCCTTCGGATCAGGCCGCTCTTTTGGCGGGGGTTGCCGGTTTGCGCCGAGAGGGCGCTGGATTTACGCAAGAAGCCGTTCTGCTCGACCCGGTCAGGCGCGTGCGATTTACCGGCCAGCGGATCTCAGACGCTTCCGATCGATGGCTGGCCGATGTGCTGTGGGTCGAGGACATCACGCAGAACACCGAAACGCTGGACCGCCTGAGCTCAGAAACCTTCGTTTTGCTGACCGAACGCGATCGTCTGCGCGCCGTTCTGAATGCCATGACCATTCCCGTCTGGCTTAGGGATGCCGATCTGCAACTGGTTTGGTGCAACCGGGCTTACGCGCAGGCGGTGGATGCCATTTCGCCCGCTCAGGCAGTGGCCAGCCAGAATGAATTGATGCAAGACGGTTCCGCGCTGGCCGAGACGGTGCGCGCGGAAAACCGCATGATGACCCAGGCGCGCCATCTGGTGGTGGATGGCCAGCGCCGCTTGTTCGAGATTTCGGAAATTCCCTTGGCGGGCGGCATGGCGGGCTATGCCCAGGACATGACCCGCCTTGAAGAGGCGCATGATTCCTTGTCGCGCCATATCGCCGCTCATGGCGAGGTGCTGGAACGTCTGACTCCCGCCATCGCCATTCACGGTCCTGACACCCGCTTGGCCTTCTTCAACGACGCCTATGTGCATCTTTGGCGGCTGGATCGCGCTTGGCTGTCGCAAGGACCCGCCTATGTCGAAATTCTCGACTATCTGCGCGAGCGGCGCCTGCTGCCCGAACAAGCTGATTTTCCAGCCTTCAAGGAAAGCGAGCTGAAGCGCTTTACCGGACTGATGGAAGCCGCCGAGGACATCGTGCATCTGCCCGATGGCACCACGTTAAGGCGTTTGATCGCGCCGCATCCTTTGGGCGGCCTGTTGTTCACCTATGAAAATGTCACGGACAAGCTGGCTTTGGAACGGTTGTACAACACCATGATCGCCGTGCATCGCCAAACGCTCGACCATCTGCACGAGGCGGTGGCGGTGTTCGGCGGCGATGGCCGCTTGAAGCTGTTCAATCAGGCGCTGGTGCGGCTATGGGGTCTCGACAACGCCGTGCTGATGAGCCAGCCCCACGCCAGTTGGCTGTTCGAGATACAGCGCTCGCATGTCGAATCGAAATCCTGGGATGGTCTGAAACGCAGTTATGAGCGTTTGTTGGCCGAACGTCCATCCGAGGTGGTGCGTTTGGAACGCCTTGACGGCTTGGTGCTCGATCAGGCCAGTCTGCCGCTACCCGATGGCGGGCTGCTGGTCACTTGGTACGATGTGACCGATTCGGCGCGCGTGCAGATGGCCTTGATCGAACGAGGCCAGGCTTTGGAAGCCGCCAACCGCTTGGGCGCTGAATTCGTGGCCAGCGTGGCGGCCGAGTTGAAGGCGCCGCTGGAAGCCGCGGTTGGCCATGCCGACATTCTGGCCAACGCCTATTACGGCGATCTGAATTCGCGCCAGACGGAACATGTGAAGGGCGTCTTGGAATCGTCGCGCCTAGCCTATGAGCTGGTCGATGCGATGGTTGAACTGGCCACGCTGGAAGCCGGTCGCCTGACACTGTCCATCGACACCTTGGATATTACCGTCTTGCTGTCGGGCGTGCTGGCCCTGACCCGTGAAGCGGTCAAGGCCAAGGCGCTGACGCTCAATTACGACTGCCCGCCCGATATCGGCTGGATGGTGGGCGACGCCAAACGTCTGAAGCAGGCGCTCTACAATCTGGTCAGCAACGCCGTGAAATTCACGCCCGAAGGCGGGCAGATCACGCTGGCGGCCAGCCGACAAGGCAAGGATGTCGCCTTTACGGTGGCCGATACGGGGGCGGGAATCACCGGGGCCGATCAGGCGGCGCTGGAAGGAACGCTCGAGGCCGGAAAACCCGGCAAGGGCGGCGGCATCGGGCTGGTGCTGGTCAAGCGTTTCGTGGAATTGCATGGCGGGCGGATTGAAATCGCCTCGGCCAGCGGCGAAGGGACCACCGTCACCCTGTATCTGCCCGCAGGGTGATTCCCGCGGGCAGGGGGCAACGTGTCAGGCGACTTCCAGATATTTCTCGCCCTTGACCTTGCAGACCGGGCATTCGTCCGGCGCGTCGCCGATCACGGTATGTCCGCAGACCGGGCAAATCCGGATGGCTGCCGCCAGCATGTCCTTTCCCGCCTTGGCGGCTTCAAGGGCTTGCTTGAACAGGCCGAAATGAATTTTCTCCACCTCGAGGGCCTGGAACATCGAGCGTTCCGCGCGCTTGTGGCCTTCGGCCTTGGCTTCGGCCAGCATGGGCGGGTACATGTGGGTGAATTCATGCTCTTCGCCCGCGATGGCGTCTTGCAGATTGGCCACCGTCTCCTTGACCCCGTCCATGGCGCGCAGATGGCTGTGGGCGTGCAGGGTTTCCGCTGCGGCGACGGCGCGAAACAGCTTGGCCACCATGGCCAGACCGTCGCGGGCCGCCTGTTCGCCGTAAGCCAGATATTTGCGATTGGCTTGGCTTTCTCCGGCGAAGGCTTCCTTCAAATTGTCCTGCGTGCTCATTTCGCTTTTCCTTATCGATGGATTCAAAAAAAAGGCGACGCCAAAGCGTCGCCTTCTTTTCATCAATGAAGCGAAGAAATCAAATCGCTTCCTTGAGTTCCTTGGCCGGACGGAAGGCAACCTTCTTGCTGGCCTTGATCTTGATGGCCTCGCCGGTGGCGGGGTTGCGGCCCATGCGAGCGGCACGCTTCTTGACCTGCAGAACGCCCAGGCCGACGATGCGAACGCGGGCGCCTTTCTTCAGGTGCTTCGTGATCATATCGACGACGTCGTTCAGAATGGCTTCCGACTGCTTCTTGGACATTTCATGTTTGGTCGCAGTCGCAGCAGCGAGGTGCTTGAGCGTGACGAGAGCGGGCTTGTCAGCCGCCGCCGCCGCCTTGGTCGTAGGTGCCTTGGCCATGTTTTTTATCCCTGAAAAGGTTGATCGATAGGCATGAAAGACCATAGAAATAAGGCAATTTCAAGCGGCAACCCCCAATGATATTGATAATAAACACTTTTCTTGTGGGCGGTGCTGGCGTCTCGGCTGCGACTCGGAACTTCGATTCTCTTTTCGAATCGCTGCGGCAAGGGATGGCGCAGTTCTTTCGTTTCGTGCATCCTTCTTTCAGTGATGATGTAAAGACATGGGAATGGAAATCATGGCTGCTTTGACCTTTCCGAAAGATTTTTTGTGGGGCGCATCGACGGCCGCCTATCAGATCGAGGGCGCTTATGTTGAAGATGGGCGCGGCAAATGCATCTGGGACACGTTCGCCGAACAGGGGCGTATCCAGGACGGCACCACGGCCAACGTCGCTTGTGACCACTATCACCGATATCCCGAAGATATTGCGCTGATGAAGGATGCGGGCTTCAACGCCTATCGCTTTTCCATCGCCTGGCCGCGCATTCTTCCCACGGGGACGGGCGGGGTGAATGAGAAGGGTCTCGATTTTTACGATCGTCTGGTCGATGCGCTTCTAGCCGCCAACATTCGTCCGATGGCCTGTCTTTATCACTGGGATTTGCCGCAGCCCCTGGAAGACAAGGGCGGCTGGCAGGGTCGCGAGATTGTCGGGCCTTTTGCCGATTATGCCCGCATCGTCACCAAACGACTGGCCGATCGGGTCAAGACCTGGATGATGCTGAACGAGCCCAATGTGGTCGCCGTGTTCGGCTATGGGCTGACCGATCAAGCTCCGGGCTTGAAGCTAGGCGAGCAGGGGATGTTGCGCGCGCTGCATCACCAGAATTTGGCGCAGGGCGCCGCCTTGCGGGCCATTACGGCGGAACATTCGGGACTGACCACCGGCACAGTGATCAATCTGCAACCCTGCCGGGCCGAGGACGACAAACCCGAGAATGTCGCCGCCGCCAAGCGCTGGGACGCGGTCTGGAATCGGGTGGCGCTGGATGGAGTGATGCGGGGCAAGATCCCTGAAATTCTGGCCGAGAAGATGAAGGGCATCGTGCAGCAAGGCGACGAGGAAGCCATTCGCTTCCCCATCGACCTTCTGGGCATCAATTATTATTCGCGCATGACCATGAAACATGAAGTCGGACATCCGTTCGACGTCACCTGGGGTGACGCCCATTGCGACCGCTGGACCTTTATGGCCTGGCCGGTGCAGCCCGACGGGCTTTACGACCTCTTGATGGAGTTCAAGCGCGATTACGGCAATCCGGCGGTTTATATCGCCGAGAACGGGGCCGCCTATGACGACAAGGTGGAAGCCGACGGTTCCGTGCATGACCTTGAGCGCGTGGCGTTCCTGAGAGATCACCTGGAGGCGGTGGGCCGTGCGGCCCAGGATGGTTGCAACGTGAAGGGCTATCTGGCCTGGAGCCTTTTGGACAATTTCGAATGGGGGTTCGGCCTGTCCAAGCGCTTCGGCATCGTGCGCGTCGATTACGAGACGCAAAAGCGCACGCCTAAGGACAGCTATCGTTTCATGGCCGAGGTCATCAAGAAAGGAAGCCTCTGAGTTTTCAGTATTCCTTGGCCCCTTTTTTTGCGGCGCTGTTGGCGAATTTCAAAGCGCTTTCCACCTGCTGGCGCGCTTTGGCGTCGCAGGCGGATTTGTTGGCCAGATTGGCGAATTCTTCTTCGGCCATGCCGATGGCGGTTGACATCGCCGGATCGGACTTGACGCGCGACTGAATGCGCTGATCGAGCTGGCTGGCGAAACGGTCGAGCTGCCTTGCCGCTTCCTCGCCGAAAAATCCGCAACGCCGGTTGATCAACTGGGCGGGCATCAGGCTGGCCCATATCTTGGCCTCGGCGTCCTTGCTCTTGAACTCTTGATAGCGTGGCCGCAGGCTTGCCGCCAGGCCTGCCCGCATGATTTTGGCGGCTTGCGCATCGCAGCTTTTCCCGGCGGTGGCGCTGCGCGCTTCGCCAAGCAGGCTGTCGGCGCTCTTGCCCTGCTTTGTGGCCTCCTCCTTGAAGGATGTTTCGACCAGGATTCGCTCTTCGGTGCTCAATCCCTTGCAGACGGAATCGAAACTTAAGGATAGGGCCTTGCTTTTCAGTGAGGGGACGGCGGGTCCGGTCGCGGGTCCGGTCGCGGCGGCGGGCGCCGCAGGAAGAGAGACGCCCAGCCTTCTTAGCGCATCCTTGGCGTGTTGGTTGTTGTTTTGGGCGGCAAGTTTGTACCAAGCCAGGGCTTTGTCCATATCCTTGGGTATGACGTTTCCATGCTCCGACAAATAGCCCAGGCGATACTGCGCGCTGTTTTCGCCTTGCTCGCCCGCCAACCGATACAGCATCACGGCGCTGTCCATGTCCTGCGGCAGGCCGCTGCCCAGCTCGTACAATCGGGCCAGCAAAGTCATGGCTTTTAACTGGTTGCCGTCCACCGCTTTTCGCAGATGCGTGACGGCCCTGCTCGTGTCGCGCTCAATTTCCTTGCCAGCCAAAAACAGCTCGCCCAAATGCAACGAGGCGGCGCTATTGCCGCTTTTCTCGCTTTCCTCCAGTTTGTTAAGACCGGATTCGACATTCTTCGCGGTTCCGCGCCCAGATATCTGTCTGAGGGCCATGTCCAGCCCAGCGCGCCGATGCCCGGCTTGGCTTAGGGACGCCAGTTCTGTATAGGCCGCTTCGTCGGAAATTGGGCCGGTTTGGATCGATTTCAGCAGCCCGATATATTTTACGTCCAAGGCGGCGGCCAGATCGTATCGCTTTTTCCAGGCCTGTCCGCTGTCCTCGCCATCTTTCAGTTCAGCCAGCCGCTTCATGGCGGGAATCAGCTCCATGTTGGCGGCACGCCGGTACCAATTCCTGGCGATCGCGTCGTCGGCCAAGACACCCTCGCCGGTTTCGTAAATTCGCCCCAACTCGTAGGCCGCCCAGGGAAATTGCTTTTCAGCAGCCCGACCCAGCCAAGCGGATTGCATAGCAAGGTCGCGCTCGACGCCGCTGCCCAGCCGGTAATGGCGGGCCAGGGCCATTTGAGCGGCGGGAAAGCCCTGCTCGGCGGCCTGCCTTAACCAAGCGAGGTCCGAGGTCTGGATGCCCCGAAATGTGTAAATAATGGCGGAACTACCTTGCTGCGCAGCCGGAGGTTGGGGCGCAGGCTCGGCGTCCAGTGGAAGCGGCGCCAGCCATGCGCCAGCCAGCGCCAATAGCGACAGCATGGGTCGGCGGCGCATCATTCCGTTGGGACGCTCGGGATTGGCCATGGGGGAAAATCTTTCATGGAAAGCCGACAAACGCCGATAAATTAGCATAGTTCGCGCGTTAACGCATGTTCACGTCAATTCATGCGCCTCACATCTTGCGTTTAAGGCCGGGCAATATTGGGGGGGTAGATTCACCTGCATCAGGCATTTTTTTATGATCCCGCACCTTACCGCGACGGCGTTTCGTACCCGTCGCGGTTTTTTTGTTCTCTTGCAATGCGGTGTATGCGCGGGGTGAATTGCTGCAATGCAAAATTAGACGAAGCGAATTTGAAGGTTTTTCTCTATATCTTGCGTTAGGTCAAGTTTTCGTACGCAGATTGGAGTTTTGGCACATGCTTAAGATGAACAGTTATTCCGCAGGATGGATTCACAGCTATACCGCAGCGGATCAGGATAATGCCGCTCAGGCTTTCGGCTGGGTTGAAAAGCTGAGCTGGATGGCTGTTCGCGCCCTTGTCGGCTTGGCTTCCTGGAACGAGAAACGCCGGATTGCCGCCGAATTGATGTCCATGGACGACCGCCAATTGGCCGATATAGGCTTGGTGCGCACCGACATCGACCGCGTCGCCAGCGGAAAGTACGAAGATGTCAGGCATGCTGCCAAGCCGGTTTTCGATGGGCGCTACACGCCCGAGCAGCGCCTCGCCGCCTAATTCCCCCCGTTCTTCTTAAGGCCCTGGGCGATATTTTCGCCTTCAGGGCCTTTTTCTTGCCCTATTTTCGAGTCACACCGTTGCCGTAGCCGACAGGCTATGGCAAAAACAGGCGCGGCCCGATTCCACGGGCGGCCTTTGTTCAACGACGGTTTCGACGAGGTATCCGACATGGTTCGACGCGTCCGCAAGGCGGTGTTTCCCGTTGGCGGCATGGGCACCCGGTTTCTTCCCGCCACCAAGGCGATGCCCAAAGAGATGCTCCCGGTTGTCGATAAGCCCCTGATCCAATACGCCGTCGAAGAGGCGCAGGCTGCGGGCATCGAACATTTCATCTTCGTGACCGGTCGTGGCAAGGGGGCGCTTGAGGACCACTTCGATCACGCCCCGCAACTCGAACGCCTGCTGCTTGAGCGGCGCAAGACCAAGGAGATCGAGGCAGTCACGTCCTGGATGCCCAAGTCGGGTCAGGTCTCCTATACCCGCCAGCAAGAGCCGTTGGGCCTGGGCCACGCCGTTTGGTGCGCTCGCGATCTGGTGGGCGACGAACCCTTTGCAGTGCTGCTGCCCGACGATCTGGTGCGCGCCCGCGTGCCTTGCCTGCGCCAGATGGTCGATGTTTGGGTCGAAACCGGCGGCAGCATGGTGGCGGTGATGGATGTGCCGCGCGAACACACCAAGCGTTATGGCATTTTGGATGTCGAAAAGGACGACGGCAAGTTGGCGCGTGCCAAGGGATTGGTGGAAAAGCCCGAACCCGACGTTGCGCCCTCTACTCTGTCCATCATTGGGCGTTACATTCTGCATCCCAAGGTGTTCGACTATCTCGAACTTCAGCAGCGGGGCGCCGGCGGCGAAGTGCAATTGACTGATGCCATGGCCAAAACAATTGGCCAGGTGCCTTTCCACGGACTTCGTTTTGAGGGTCAGCGCTTCGATTGCGGCGACAAGGTGGGCTTCCTGGCCGCCAATGTCGTGTACGGGTTGGATCGGCCAGACCTTGCCGACGAATTCCGCGAAGTCCTGAAGTCCATCGAAATCTAAAATCGACTTTTCCCAGCGAAGGATCATCGCATGCGCGTTACCATGATCGGCACCGGCTATGTCGGACTTGTTTCCGGAGCCTGCTTCTCCGAATTCGGCGTCAATGTCACCTGCGTGGACAAGGATGTCAGCAAGATCGAGAAGCTGAAGCAGGGCGTCATGCCCATTTACGAGCCGGGTCTCGAGAAGCTGGTGGAAGACAATGTGAAGGACGGGCGCTTGTCCTTCACCACCGAACTGGGGCCGGCGGTCAAGGGCGCCGACGCCGTCTTCATCGCCGTCGGCACGCCATCTCGCCGGGGCGACGGCTATGCCGACTTGTCCTATGTCTACGCCGCCGCCGAAGAGATCGCCCAGGCGCTGGACGGCTATACGGTGATTGTCGATAAGAGCACCGTGCCGGTGGGTACGGGCCGCGAAGTGGAAACCATCATCCGCAAGACCAATCCCAAGGCCGACTTCGACGTGGTTTCGAACCCCGAATTCTTGCGCGAAGGTTCGGCCATCAACGATTTCATGCGTCCCGATCGCGTGGTGATCGGCACCGAGTCCGAGCGCGCTCGCGAAGTGATGCGCAGGCTTTATCGCCCCTTGCATCTGATCGAGACGCCGATCCTGTTCACGGGTCGCGAGACGGCGGAACTGACCAAATACGCTGCCAACGCCTTCCTGGCCGTCAAGATCACCTTTATCAACGAAATCGCCGATCTGTGCGAAAAAGTCGGCGCCGACGTCCATGACGTATCGAAAGGCATCGGCCTGGATGGCCGCATCGGCAAGAAGTTCCTGCATCCCGGCCCCGGCTATGGCGGTTCGTGTTTTCCCAAGGACACGCTGGCCTTGGTGCGCACGGCCAAGGATGCGGGCGCTCCGGCCCGTATCGTGGAAACCGTGGTCGATATCAACGACAAGCGCAAGAAGCGCATGGCCGACAAGGTGGTCGATGTCTGCGGCGGCTCCGTCAAAGGCAAAAAGATCGCCATCCTGGGCCTGACCTTCAAGCCCAACACCGACGACATGCGCGACGCGCCGTCGCTGGAGATCGTGCCCGCCTTGCAGGCCGCAGGGGCCAATCTCAGCGTCTTCGATCCCGAAGGCATGGAAGAGGCGAAAAAGATGCTAAGCGGCGTCGAATGGTGCGAGAATGTCTATGACACGATGAAAGACGCCGATGCGATGGTTCTGGTGACCGAATGGAACGAGTTCCGTTCGCTGGATCTGCCGCGCGTCAAGAAACTGATGAAAACCCCGGCCATGGTCGATCTGCGCAACGTCTACTCGCCTGCGGAAATGGTGGCGTCCGGGTTCAATTACATCGGCGTCGGACGACCCGTTCCAAAGAAAGGCTGAAAGATATGAAGCTGCTCGCCGTCGCAACCAAACCCTTCGACGGCCAGAAGCCCGGCACGTCGGGCCTGCGCAAGAAGGTCAAGGTCTTCGAGCAGCCACATTATCTGGAAAATTTCGTTCAGTCGGTTTTCGATGTGCTGGCTGCGGACACCCCGGAAGGCTTCTCCGCCAAGATCCTGGTCGTGGGCGGCGACGGGCGCTATCACAACAAGACGGCCATCGTCACCATTTTGAAAATGGCGGCCGCGGCAGGCTTTGGCCGCGTATTGGTGGGGGCAGGGGGTATTCTGTCCACCCCCGCCGTCTCTTGCGTGATCCGCAAACACAAGGCCTTCGGCGGCTTCGTGCTGTCGGCCAGTCACAATCCAGGCGGGCCTTCGGAAGATTTTGGCATCAAATACAACAATGGGTCTGGCGCACCGGCGCCTGAAAAACTGACGGAAGCCGTTTTTGCCCGCACCAAAACCATTGGCGAATATCGCATTCTGGATGGAGCCGTTCCGTCCATCGATGCGCCCGGAACATTCCAACTGGGAAGCACGACGGTCGAGGTGATCGATCCGGTCGCCGACTATGCCGAATTGATGGCGCAATTGTTCGATTTCGAGAGCATCCGGGCTTGGTTCAAGGCCGGGCATCGCATCGCCTTCGACGCCATGCACGCCGTGACCGGCCCTTATGCGGTCGAGATTCTTGAAAACCGCCTGGGGGCGGCCAAGGAAAGCGTGATGAACGCCGTTCCGCTGGAGGATTTCGGAGGCGGGCATCCCGACCCCAATCTGGTGCATGCCCATGATCTGGTTGAATTGATGAACGGCCAGAATGCACCCGATCTGGGGGCCGCTTCGGATGGCGATGGCGACCGCAACATGATTCTGGGCCAAAGTTTCTTTGTCACGCCTTCGGACAGTCTGGCCGTGATCGCCGAACATGCCACCCTTGCCCCCGGATACGCCAAGGGGCTGAAGGGGATCGCGCGCTCCATGCCCACCAGCGGGGCGGCCGATCTGGTGGCGAAGGCTCTGAACATACCTTGCTTTGAGACGCCCACCGGCTGGAAATTTTTTGGCAATCTGCTGGATGACGGCAGGGCCAGCCTGTGCGGAGAGGAAAGTTTCGGCACCGGTTCCGACCATGTGCGCGAGAAGGATGGACTATGGGCCGTTCTAATGTGGCTGAACATGCTGGCCGCCACCGACAGGCCGGTGGCTGAACTGGTGCGCGCCCACTGGAAGCGTTTTGGGCGCACCTTCTATACTCGTCATGACTGGGAAGCCATCCCCACGGACATTGCCGACATGCTGATGGCCGATCTGCGAGCGGCGCTTGCCAGCCTGCCGGGCAAAATGCTGGCGGGTCTTAAGGTCAGCCAAGCAGACGATTTCTCTTATACAGATCCTGTGGATGGCAGCGTCAGCGCCAAGCAGGGCGTTCGGGTGCTGTTCGAAGATGGGGCGCGGATGGTGTTCCGTCTTTCCGGCACGGGAACGGAAGGGGCGACGCTGCGCGTTTATTTCGAACGCCCCGTGGCCGACCTTGGAAAACACGAGAATGATACCCAAGTGACCTTGGGCGACCTGATCCGGGCGGCCGAGGAACTGGCCGGGATCAAGAAGCGCACCGGACGTGACGCGCCAACGGTGATCACATGACCTTGTCCCATGCCTTTCATCCCACGATCCTTCGCGAATACGACATTCGCGGCATTGTGGAACAAACATTGTCGGCGGATGACGCCTACGCCATTGGTCGCGCCTTCGGAAGCATGTGCGCCAAGCAGGGCGGTCGCCATGTCGCCATTGGACGGGATGGCCGCCTCAGTTCGCCGGAGTTGGCCGATGCTGTGGCGCTGGGCTTGCAAGCGGCGGGCATAGATGTGATCGATATCGGCCTGGGGCCGACGCCGATGCTGTATTTCGCCGCCAAGACCCTGAAGGCCGATGGCGGCATCATGATCACGGGTTCGCACAATCCGCCCAACCATAACGGCTTCAAAATGGTGATGAAGGGCAAGCCCTTCTTTGGCGCCGACATTCAGGAGTTGGGACGCATCGCCGCCGCGGGCGCATATGCCACCGGCTCGGGCAGTCTGGTCAAACGCCCGATCGACAAGGCCTATGTCGAACGCTTGCTGCAAGACTATAACGGCCAGCGACCGCTGCGCGTGGTTTGGGATTGCGGCAATGGCGCCACGGGCGAGATCGTCAAGCAGTTGGTGGCGCGCCTTCCCGGCCATCACAAGGTTCTGTTCGCCGAAATCGACGGCGCATTTCCCAATCATCATCCCGATCCCACCGACCCGCATACGCTGGTTGCCTTGAAGCAAGCCGTCGCCGACGATATGGCCGATCTTGGCATCGCCTTCGACGGGGATGGCGATCGCATCGGCGTCGTCGATGGCAAGGGCCGTATCTTGTGGGGCGACCAAATTCTGGTGTTGCTGGCTGAAGACGTGCTAAAGCGCCAACCGGGTGCTACCATCATGGCCGACGTCAAGGCAAGCCAAGCCCTGTTCGACGCCATCGCGAAAATGGGCGGCCAACCCTTGATGTGGAAGACGGGCCATTCCCTGATCAAGACAAAGATGGCCGAAACCGGCTGTCCCCTGGCTGGCGAAATGAGCGGCCACATCTTCTTTGCCGATACCTATTACGGCTATGACGATGCGTTGTACGCCGCCATTCGCTTCTTGTCGAAGGCGGCGCGTCTGCCGAACGGCTTGGCGGCTTGGCATGACACCTTGCCAAAGATGATCAATACGCCGGAAATTCGCATCGATTGCGCCGACGAGCGTAAATTCGCGGTGATCGAGGAAGTTCGTTCGCGCCTGTCGGCCATGGGCGCCGAAGTGAACGCCACCGATGGCGTGCGCGTGAAGGAAGCCGAGGGCTGGTGGCTGCTTCGCGCTTCGAACACTCAGGCCGTTTTGGTGGCCAGGGCCGAAGCCAATGACGAAGCTGGGCTGGCGGAACTGAAGAGCCGTTTGAAAAGCCAATTGGCGGCCTCTGGCCTCTCGGCGGCTATCTAGCTGGCATGGCGTTGCGTTGCCGGGCGGCCTGAATTTCCTGCTCCATTTCGTTTAGAACCCCCGACGTGAAACCGTCTACCTGCATTTTTTGCAGGGCTTGCGCCAGGGAAGGCACTAGGTCGGCATGCTTTTTATTGACGTAAAGATATAGAGGAACGCTGTTGATCGGCGGGTCGAGCGAGAGAAGAGGGCCAGCCCGCATACGGTCGATTTCAGGCCAGGCGTTATATCCCAGCACCGCAACTTTGCAACGCCCTGCTTTCAACATCAGGATCGATTGGGCGACATCGTTGGCAATCGTGCGATCCATGCTCTCCGTTGCCGTCTCGGCCAGCTTCATGCCGCGAAGGATGCATAGGCTGTATGGCTTCAAACTTTCCCAGCCATCGATTCTGAACGTCATGCCCGCTGTGAAAACAACCGTGTGGTAGTTCAACATCGGCACCGGCACCTGGACCAGATTTGGGTAGAGCTTCTCGAGGCCCGCCACGCGGACTTGGTCCCCCGCCGTCTGGCCGCTGTCGGCGGCCTGAAGGGCGCGTTCGCTGGGCAGGGTTCTGAATTCCGTCTCGATGCCGGAGCGGCGAAACGCCTCGGCCGAAATTCTGGCGGCATAGCGCGCCAGCGGGTCTTCTCGTTGCGACAAGATGAGTTTCGTTCTGGTAACGCCGGGTTCCTGGGCAAAGGCGGGAAGCCAGGAAATGCACATCAGCAGAATGAGAAAAAGGCGGCGCATGGCTTTAATTTCCTTATTTTGCCAGTGGCTCGTTGCGCTGCCGCGCGGCCTGAATTTCCTTTTCGAAGGGAGAAAGCAGTGCCGCCGTTGCGCCATCCTTTTGCATCTTAAGAAGTTCGGCAGCCAGCTTCGGAACATGGCGCGCGTGTTTCTTGTTGACGTAAAGATAGAGAGGCGTGCTGGCAATCGGCGGCTCCAGCGAGCGTAGAGTCTGCGCTTGCAGGCGATCAATTTCCGGCCAAACGACGTATCCCAGAATGCCAACTTGGCATCGCCCAGCCAGCAGCATCTTGATCATTTGAGGCACATCGTTGGTGAAGTATCGATTCATGCCTTCTGTTCCATCTTCGGCCAGCTTCATGCCGCGAGAGACGCAAAGGCTGTAAGGGCGCAAACTCTCCCAGCCATCGACCTTGAAGATTAGTCCCGTCGTGAAGGCAACCGTATCAAAATTAAGCAAAGGCTCGGGCACTTGGATCAGGTTGGGGTATTGCGTTTCTATTCCAGCCATGCGCGCTAGTTCCCCGTCCGTCTCGCCGTCATCCGCCTCTTGAATGGCTCGCAGGCTTGGCAGGACTTTGGTCTTTGCTGTAATCCCGATACGACGGTAAGCCTCGGAAGCGATGGCGAAAGCTGATCGGGCCAGCAGATTGTCGCGCTGGGATAGAATGATCGTCTCGCCGGCGACCGCCGGAAAGCACAAGAGCATTGCCAGCAAAAGCGACAGAGACCAGCGCATGGCCTAGCCCTTTTCCGGGTGCTGCTGCGAGGCCTCTTGCCCAAGGGTGAAAAAGAAGGTTGTTCCCTCTCCGGGTTTTGATTCATACCAGATGCGTCCGTGATGGATCTGAACGATCCGCTTGCAGATGGCAAGTCCGATTCCGGTTCCTGGATAGGCTTGCTTGGTGTGATGGCGGCGAAAAATGTCGAAGATATCCTGGTTAGAGGCTTCGATGCCGATGCCGTTGTCGGCGACGGAAATTACGGGTTGGCCTTCGTGCAGCTTGCAATCGATCCAGACCTCCAGCGCAACGCCGGGCCTTGAGAATTTGATGGCGTTGTCGATCAGGTTCTCGAACAACTCGGCGAGAAGGGCGGGGTTGCCTTCAATTTCCGGCAATGCGGTCATCCTGACATTGGCCCCCGACTTTTTGACAAGAAGGCTCAACTTGTCGATAGCCGTGCGGCAGGCGGCGTCAAGCTGAACCGTCGTGAAGGTCAATCCACGGCCCAGGCCCGAGAAGGTCAAAAGGTCATTGACCAGCTTATACATCTGCCGCGCATTGCCGATGATGTAGTCGAGATATTCGTCGGCGTTGGAATCGAAACGGCCCCGATAGTCCTTCTCAAGTTTTTGCGCGTAAAGCGCTATGCCTCGCAACGGCTCTTGCAAATCGTGCGACGCCACATAGGCGAAGCGCTGCAATTCCGAATTGCTGATGGTTAGCTTTTCGACCAAGTCTTGAAGTTTTGCTTCCGTTTCTCGCCGCTGGCTGATTTCGGTTTCCATGTCCAGATTCGACGACTTCAAATCCTTGTAGGCCTTACGAAGCGAATCCTGCATGGATTGGATTGCCTGAACCATGCGGTCAAGTTCGTCGGGTTCGTCGCTGATGGGGCGGTCTAGCGCCAGTCGGGGCGCCGTGTTTCGCAGGTCGAAGGAATCCACCGACTGGGCAAGATCGATCAGGTGGCGGGTGACAAGGCGATAGACGGTGAGCAGGATAAACAGGGAGACTATGAAGGTTTTGATTCCCTGGTTGAACAAGATCAGCAACGCGCTGCCCAACAATCTGGCATAGACATGTTCGAACGTGGCCTCGATGCGCAGGGTTCCGATGGCATGCGGCCCGTTGTGGTCGGTGAATATCAACGGAATCTCGCGCACGATGGGCGGATTGTCCAACGGCGTTCCCGAGCGGATAACCAGCGGCTGGCGACCGTCGCTGTTGGTTTCGCGCAACTCAAGGGCTTGAATGTCGGGCAGGCGCTGAATGCCCCCCAGTTGCAGCTTGATCTGCTCAGTGTCGAATTGCCACAGGCCGCCAGCCAAGCTGTCGGCGTAGCTGCTGCGCAATTCGGCCAAGCGTTGCTCGATCTCACCGACGTCGCGCCGATATTCGAAATAGAGCTGGGCCACGGTCAGCGCCAGCGTCACGACCGAACTGACAAGAAGAATGGAAATCAACAGGCGCCAACCAATGCCGCGATATATCCGTCTGGAAGGCGCAGGCATCTGCAAACCCATCTTTATCGTCGTCGGATTGTCATAGGCCAAGAAAATCGATCTTTCTCTGACTGTGAACGTGGCGTCCAAGCGACCCGATAGTGACACTAGAATGACAGGATGCCGGACATCCGTCGAGCCGTTCTTGCATGGGAGACGGCGTCTTATCGATGAATTTACATTATTATACAATAAGTTGCATTCTTGGGGAACGGGATTTGACATCATTGCCCGTTTCCTTATTTCGATTTCACCGAATCATCACACACGCATTTCTAAAGTCGTATTAAAAGCCAAGCCATGCGCGACGGAACACTACATCTTGATTCGGTCGATCTCGTCGGTGGCCGGGTTCTCATGGCGGACGGCAGCATTGCCGAAGCCGACATCTTCATCGCCGACGGCAAGATTGCGGGAATTGGCGGATCGCGCCAAGCCCATCGCAGCCTGGACGCCAAGGGACATTTGATTTTGCCCGGCATCGTCGATCTGCACGGCGACGTGTTCGAGCGCCAGCTGATGCCCCGTCCAGGCATTCAATTCGACCAGCGCTTGGCTCTGATCGATACCGACCGTCAGTTGGTGGCCAATGGCGTGACCACGGCCTATCACGGGCTGTCATGGTCGTGGGAGCCGGGGTTGCGCGACGGATCGTCGGCGGTCGCCTTCATGGCGGCACTGGATCAGGTTCGCCCGCGGCTGTTGGCCGATACCCGCCTGCATCTGCGCCATGAAACTTTCAATGTCGAGGCCGAGCAGCAACTGATCGCCTGGATGGATCAGGGGCGGATCGACCTGTTGTCGTTCAACGACCATACGGTGTCGATTGCCGAGAAGATCGAGAAGCGGGAGCATCCGGTGCGCTATGCCGGTCGCTCCGAGCTGACGGAAGAGGAATTCCGCTCGCTGTTCGATTTGGTGATGTCCAGGGCCGGAGAGGTGGAAAGCTCGATCGAGCGTTTGGCCCGCGAGGCCAGAAGCCGCCATATTCCCATCGCTTCTCATAATGACAGCTCGCCCACCGACCGGGCCTGGTTCCATTCCCTGGGCAGCCGCTTGTGCGAGTTTCCTTGCGACATAGAGACCGCCTTTTTCGCCATAGCCAATGGCGACGCCGTGATCATGGGCGCTCCCAACGCGGTGCGCGGCAAAAGCCACTACCAACGCCCTGCGGCGGGCGAATTGGCCAAGGCTGGCCTGTGCACCATTCTGGCTTCCGATTACTACTATCCCGCCTTGCTGCACGCCCCATTCACGCTCGTCCGCGAAGGCAAGTTGGATTTCGCCAAGGCCTGGTCGCTGGTTTCCGAAGCGCCGGCCCGCGCTCTGGGACATTCCGACCGTGGATCGATCGCCGAAGGCCTTAGGGCCGACTTGGTCTTGGTTGACGATACCGATCCCCAATTGCCCATGGTGGCCGCCACCATGACCGAAGGCCGAATGGCTTTTTGTGCGCATCTGGGTCATTAACGGTTTTCTTCATATTGAAGCGGCCGGGGCATTCCCCTAATCTGTCGCCGGGTGCGCCGAGATTTGGGAGAACAAGTCCATGTCCCTGCTTGCCGATTTGCAAACCGCCCTTCCCATCGCCGCCAAGCCCTTCGATGCAGCGGAATTGCGGTCGGGTCTGGTCATCGTCGATGCGGTTAACGGTTTCGCCACCGTGGGGGCGGGCTACTTGGCGCCCCCGGAACCGAACGATCAAGTTATTCGCATGGTGGGCGAGTCCGAGCGTTTGGCGCGCTTGTTCCTGAAGCGTGGCCAGCCCGTTGCGGCCTTTCTGGATACGCACGAACCCGGCAAGGCCGAGCCGCCTTATCCCCCCCACTGCGAAAAGGGAACAGGCGAGGAAAATTTGGTCCCAGCCCTGTCTTGGCTGGAGAGCGAAAAGGGCGTTGCCTTGATTCGCAAGGATTGCATCAATGGTTTCATCGGCTCGTTCGACTTGGAAACCGGGCGCAACCGAATAGTGGATTGGGTGAACGCCCATCGGCTGGAAGCCATCGTCGTGACCGGCATCTGCACGGATATCTGCGTGATGGATTTCGTGCTGACGGCGCTGTCGGCGCGCAATCACGGGATGATGCCCTGTTTGAAGGATATTGTGGTCTACACAGACGGCTGCGCCACCTACGATCTTCCCATGGCGGCAACGCGCATTCTGGGGCTGCCGCCAACCGCCTGCCATCCTCAATCGGAAACCCATCATGTGGGCCTGTACCTGATGGCCTCGCGCGGGGCTTGGCTGGCCGACAGCATCGGCTGACCATGGCCCGCCTGTTCTTCTACGGAACGCTGCTCGATGCCGATTTGCGCCGGGCCGTCGCCGGATGCGAAATGATGGTGGAACCGGCTTGGCTGAATGGTTTTCGCCGTGTCCCGGTGAAGGCGGCGGCTTATCCCATGCTGGTCGCTTCGCCCCGTCATCGCGTCGATGGGCTTTTGACGCAGGAGATTGGAAAAAGGGTGCTGGACAGGCTGATCCGCTATGAAGGCGGTGAGTACCGGCTTGTAAAGCGAATGGTGCAGGGGGCAGATGGCCGTCTAGCCGAGGCCGGGATTTTCTTCACGCACCCCGGCATTCAGGGCCGCCTGCATCAAGATTGGGATTTGTCGGTTTGGCAGCGCCGCCATAAACGAAAGCTGGTTAGCCGGAAGCCTGCTGCGTAGAACCCAAGGGGTCTTCCGGCGAGACGACATGGCAGGCGGCGCGCGTGCTGGCATCCAGCTTTTGACAGGCGGAACGGGCTTGCTGTTCGGTAATGCCGATCAGGCGGGCGCGGTAGACCGTTTGACCGCGCGCGCGGTGGCTGGTTACGACGGCGCGGCCTGCGGGAATGTTCTTGGCCAGTTTGCGAAGGGCATCCGAGGCGGCTGAATGCGCCGTGGCATAGCGCGAGAAAGCGCCGACCTGTATTCCCCAGGCGGGCTGGCGGTTCGCTTCCTCAATCCTGTTGTTGGGTTTTGCCTGTTTTGAGACGGTCAGAATGCCCTGGCTGGCGCTGGCGGTAGCTAGGCGGACGTCCTCGTTCGGCCTAGCGGCAGGCATCGAAATGGTGTGGCGGACCTGGGGCGGCTGCGCGGCCTGGGGTTCCGCTTCGGCCAGATCATAGGGGGTCCTGGGCAGGGACTCGGCGTCGTCGTTGGCGTCGGTCGCGTCGTCGTCGCCCATCTGTTCCAGCCTGCGCTGTCCAAACCTTGTATTGAAGCCTTTGTCGAGCAACTGGGCCATTTGGCGGTCGCGCTGGCTAGCCGTCTGGCCGCCGAAAACCACGCCGATCAGGCGCCGCTCGCTGCGTTTGGCGACAGCCACCAGATTGAATCCCGAAGCGCGGATGTAACCGGTCTTCAAGCCTTCGGCGCCCTTGTAAGTTTGCAAAAGGCGGTTATGGGTGAAAATCGTCTGGCCGTTGAAACGGAATTTCTTGGTCTGGAAATAGCCGTAATATTCCGGGAATTGACGGATCAATACCTGGGCCAGGGTTGCCATGTCGTGCGCCGTGGACAATTGCTCGGGATCGGGTAGGCCCGAGGCATTGACGAAGGTCGAGCGGCTCATGCCCAGGGCGCGGGCCTTGGCGGTCATCAGGCGGGCGAAATCCTCTTCCGATCCGCCGATATGCTCGGCCACCGCCACGGTGACGTCGTTGGCCGAACGGGTGACGATGGCCTGAATGGCCTGCTCGACCGTCAGGCTCTGGCCCGAGCGAAGCCCCAGTTTCGAAGGGGCCTGCGCCTCGGCGTTGTCGGTAAAGGTGATGCGATCGTTGAGTTTCAGGCGCTTATGCTTGAGTTCGTCGAAAACAAGGTACAGCGTCATCAGCTTGGTCAGCGAGGCGGGATAGTTGCGCTGGTTGGGATTGACCGAATGCAGCACTTCGCCCGTCTTGGCGTCGATGATCAGCGAGGCGTAGCGGACTTCACGGGCATGGGCGGGCTGGGAGACGGCGACGATGCCCGCCAGAGCGGCCAGGGTCAGGAAAACATTGAATCGGTTCAACGGTCTTGCCCAACTAACCATGCGCTCAATCCTGAATTCATATTCAAACAAAAGGACGTAATTATGCGTATTTTCCCGGATTCATCGTGGAATCACCATAATAAATCCAGACTCATGCGTCCAGGCTAATATGAAAACCTTGCCTTAAGATTAACGCCTGGCGTTTCAACTTGGCTTGATTTGAATCATGTCCCGTCGTCGCTGTCATATAGCGAGTCGCGAAACCAGCGGACGCGATTCTCGTCTTGAGGCGTGGCGAAATCCCCACCGTACTCGACAGCGCAGTCGCGGCAAAGATGAAGCCCGCTTTTTGTCGTGACCGAGGCGCTGCCGTTGCATGCCGCGCCGTCTCTTTGCCCATCGCATTTAGGCGTGTTGGCTGGGGGCATTCCATCCCTTTCGAGATTTGTCTTGAGGCGCTATGTATTATATAAGTCTAATGCATCCGGTGAATCTGCGCAAGTCGCAGACTCTGGCTGGGGTGAAAACGTTCCGTGGCGATTATGCGTTTACGGACTAGACGATTTCGTCGCCTTCCTGGCAGAAGGCGGCCAATATGCCAAGATCGGTGATGGCCACCGTTTGGCTTTCGCAAACCACGCCATACTGCTTCAATGTTTGGAAAAGACGCGAAAGCGTCTCCGGCCGAATGCCGACGCGCCCGGCGATGACGTTCTTGTTGTGCGGCAGATGCATGATCACCGATCCTTCGCGCCGGGGGGTCAGCCCCATGAGGTACAAGGCGAGGCGCTGGCTGGCCGACTTCAGTTTGAGGTCCTTGATTTCACGCACCAAAGTGCGGAAATGCTTGGCCAGTGAGATGATCATGGCCAGCGACAGGTCGGAATTATCCCGCAATTCGCTGAGCAATTTGTCGCCGGGGACAAGCAATAGTCTTGATGTGGTAAGGGCCTTGGCCGTCATCAGGTAGGGCTTTTTGGTCAGGACGGCGGCGGCGATGAACACCTCGCCGTTCTTGAAGATTTCGACGATGGTTTCATCTCCGCCGCTGGCCGAACCGACAAGCCCGATCTGTCCATCCAACAGGATGTGAAGCCATTTGGCCTCTTCCCCTTGATGAAAAAGAATATCGCCGCGCTGATAACGCACGACTTTGGCTTCTTGCGTCATTTTGCGAAGGCACGGCTCTCCCAGTTCGCAAAAGAAGGGCAGGCTTGAGAAGGTGGCTAGGTCGTTCGCCGTCAGGCCCCTTGCATTGTCGTCGCCGATTGGTCTGGCATTTTGACCTAATACGTTTCCCATCGTCTGCGCGCTCCAAATAGAGTTTCGCTTCATGACACTAGTCAGAATCCACCGGTGTCAAACTTGACCTTGGTCAAGTAAACCCAACTGGCGTGACAAATTGCCGCAGGGCTGGCTTTGGTCAAGGGAACTTGGCAAAGGCTTCGATAAGGTGCTGGCCATGAGAAGCGGTCAACGTTTCCAAATATCCATCAGGAGGGGTTTCACATGAGCCATACGCAAGCAGAAACGCATCCACCGATCACAGGCAAACAGATCGCTGTCGTCAGCAGCAGCACCTTCGCTTTCACGATCTGTTTCGCCGTTTGGATGATGTTCGCGGTTATCGGCATACCCATTAAAAAGACGTTGGGCCTGAACGAAACTGAATTCGGCCTGTTGACCGCCATGCCGGTCTTGACCGGCTCGCTGATCCGCTTGCCGCTGGGCATGTGGACCGACAGGTTTGGCGGGCGCATCGTCTTCTTCTTCCTGATGGCCAGCACGATCATTCCGATCTGGCTGATCAGTTTCGCTACCCAGTTCTGGCATTTCCTGGTCACCGGCTTGTTCGTAGGCATGGCGGGCGGCTCGTTTACGGTTGGCATCGCCTATTGTGCCCGTTGGTTTCCGAAGCGCCGCCAGGGCTTCGCGATGGGAATCTTCGGAGCGGGAAATTCCGGCGCCGCGCTGACCAAGTTCGTCGCTCCCGGCATTCTGGCCGCCTGGGGTTGGGAAATGGTGCCCACCGTTTATGCCGTGGCGATGTTGATCACCTGCGCCGTCTTCTGGTTCTTCAGCTACGACGATCCGGCGCACAAGGTCAGCAAAAGCATAACCATGCGCGAGCAGTTGCAGGCGCTTAAGGACCCCGCGGTCTGGAAGTACAGCCAGTACTACTCGATCGTGTTCGGCGGCTATGTGGCGCTGTCCTTGTGGATGACGAAATACTACGTCACGGAATACGGCTTCACCATTCAAACGGCAGCCTTGCTGGCGGCTTGCTTCTCGCTGCCCGGCGGCGTGCTGCGCGCCATCGGCGGCTGGGTTTCCGACAAGTACGGCGCGCATCAAGTGACTTGGTGGGTTCTGTGGCTGTCTTGGATATGTCTGTTCCTGCTGTCTTATCCATCGACCGAATTCACGATCAGCACGGTTGAAGGGCCAAAGTCGTTCCACATCGAATTGGGACCGGTCACCTTCACCATTCTCATGTTCGCCATGGGCGTGGCCTGGGCAGTCGGCAAGGCGTCGGTGTTCAAATACATCTCGGACGATTATCCGCACAATATTGGCGTCATCTCGGGAATCGTCGGACTGGCGGGCGGCATGGGTGGATTCCTTCTGCCCATCATGTTCGGCGCCCTGGTCGATCTGACGGGCATTCGTTCCTCCTGCTTCATGCTGATGTACGCCATCGTCTGGATTTCGCTGATCTGGATGTACTGGACGGAAGTTCGCGGCCACGACCTCTTGCGCAAGCGCAAGCCGGTTACAGCCGATACGCTTGAATAAGTCTGTGTTGCTAATGCAATTCAAAAACGAAAAGGGGAAACGCAATGAGCGTTGACATCACCATCCGGCCGCAAACTCCCAGTCACACCTTGACCGACTGGAATCCCGACGATCCCGCCTACTGGGAGGCAAAGGGAAAGCGCGTAGCCTACCGCAACCTGTTCATCTCCATGCCCTCATTGCTGCTGGCGTTTGCGGTGTGGATGGTGTGGTCGGTGGTGGTCGTCAACCTGCCCAACATCGGCTTCAAGTTCGATACCGACCAGCTGTTCTGGTTGGCGGCTTTGCCGGGTCTGTCCGGCGCCACATTGCGCATCTTCTATTCGTTCATGGTGCCGATCTTCGGCGGACGTTTGTGGACGACGCTATCGACGGCGTCGCTGCTGTTGCCGGCGGCTGGCGCTGGCATGGCGGTGCAAGATCCGACGACGCCTTATGGGGTGTTCTTGGTTCTGGCCCTGCTTTGCGGGTTTGGCGGCGGCAACTTCGCCTCCTCGATGGCCAATATCAGCTTCTTCTTCCCCCGCTCGAAGAAAGGCATGGCGTTGGGCCTGAATGCCGGTATCGGCAATATCGGCGTCTCGGTTGTGCAATTCGTCGTACCCCTGGTGATTGCAGGCGCCGTGTTCGGCGCTATGGGCGGCGAAGCCCAGACTTGGGCCAAAGGCGACGTGACCAAGCAGATGTGGCTGCAGAATGCCGGTTTCATCTGGGTGCCGTTCATCATTGCCTGCAGCTTGGCCGCTTGGTTCGGCATGAATGATCTTTCGACTGCCAAGGCGTCGTTCTCGGATCAGGCCATCATCTTCAAGCGCAAGCACAATTGGATTATGTGCTGGCTGTATATCGGAACCTTCGGCTCCTTCATCGGCTATTCGGCGGGTTTCCCGCTGCTGATCAAGACGCAGTTCACTGACATCAATCCGCTGACCTACGCCTTCCTTGGCCCCCTGGTTGGATCGATTTCACGCGTCATTGGCGGATTCCTTTCCGACAAACTTGGCGGTGGCAGGGTTACGTTCTGGACTTTCTTGCTGATGATAGGCGCCGTTTTTGGGGTGCTGCATTTCCTGGAAGCCAAGAATTTCGAGGGTTTCCTGGCCATGTTCCTGCTTTTGTTCGCAGGTACCGGCGTTGGCAACGCTTCGACCTTCCAGATGATCCCCATCATCTTCCAGGCAGAGCAGCGCCGTTTGAACACGGGCCGCTTGGACGAAACCGAAATCAACAAGATGGCCAGCAAGGAAGCTGCGGCAGTGCTGGGGTTCAGCTCGGCCTTGGCGGCCTACGGCGCCTTCTTCATCCCCAAAGGTTATGGCACCTCGATCAGCATGACCGGCGGACCCGAAGCCGCGCTGTACGCCTTCATCATCTTCTACGTCACCTGCGTTATGGCCACCTGGTGGTGGTATTCGCGCGGGAATGCCGAGATCAAGTGCTGATTGCATAGGAAAGGTTGAACGCCATGAGTCATTTCCTCGATCGCCTCCTGTTTTTGAAGAAGACCACTGGTTCTTTTTCAGGCTCTCACGGGATCGTCACCAACGAAAGCCGTGAATGGGAAGACGCCTACCGTTCGCGCTGGCAACATGACAAGGTCGTGCGTTCGACCCATGGCGTGAATTGCACCGGCGGATGTTCCTGGAAAATCTTCGTCAAGAACGGGCTTGTCTCGTTCGAGATGCAGCAGACGGATTATCCCAGGACCCGCACGGACATGCCCAACCACGAACCCAGGGGCTGCCAGCGCGGCGCCAGCTTCTCGTGGTATCTGTATTCGCCGCATCGGGTGAAGTATCCGCTGATCCGCGGACGCCTGCTCGAAATGTACCGCGCCGAACGCAAGAAGGGCAAGGACGCGGTCGAGGCCTGGACGGCCATTCAAGCCGACCCCGCCAAGCGCAAGAAATATACGGCGGTGCGCGGTTTGGGCGGATTTGTGCGCGCCAGCTGGGACGAGGTGGTCGAGATTATCGCGGCCGCCAATATCCACACCATCAAGAAGTGGGGTCCAGATCGCATTTTCGGCTTCTCGCCCATTCCGGCGATGTCGATGCTTTCCTACGCGGCCGGTTCGCGCTATCTGTCGCTGATCGGCGGCGCTTGCGGCTCGTTCTACGACTGGTATTGCGATCTTCCCGCCGCCAGCCCGCAGACCTGGGGCGAGCAGACCGACGTGCCGGAAGCGGCCGACTGGTACAACTCGACCTATATCATCATCACCGGCGCCAATCTGCCGATGACCAGAACGCCTGACGCTCACTTTGCCACCGAAGTGCGCTACAAGGGCGCCAAGATCGTTTCGATGGCGCCCGACTATGCCGAATATGTGAAGTTCGCCGACTTGTGGATGCCGGTCAAGCAGGGTACGGATTCGGCGGCGTTTCTGGCCATGGGCCATGTTGCGCTCAACGAATTCCACGTCAAGAATCAGGACCCGTACTTCCAGGAATACGCGCGAACCTATACCGATCTGCCCATGCAGGTCATGTTGCGCCCGCATGGCGAGGGCTATGCCTCCGACCGTCTGCTGCGCGCCTCCGACTTTGACGGCGCACTGGGCGAAAGCAACAATCCCGACTGGAAGACGATCGTCTATGACGAGATCACGAAGAGCTTCGTGGCGCCGAATGGATCGGTTGGTTTCCGCTGGGGCGAAGAGGGCAAGTGGAACATCCTGCCCAAGAACGCCGCCAATCAGTCGGAGATCCGCGCCGAACTGACTTGCGTCAGCCACAAGGATGCGATTGTCTCCGTCGGCTTCCCGCATTTCAATGAGGGCGAGCCTGACCTGCTGTATCGCAATGTGCCGGTGCGCAAGCTGAAGTTGGCGGATGGCACGGAAGCGTTGGTTGCCTCCGTCTTTGATCTGATGGTCGCCCAATACGGCATCGATCGCGGACTGGGTGGGGCCAACGTCGCCAGTTCCTATGATGACGCCAATGTCGCTTATACGCCCGCCTGGGCCGAGAAGGTGACGGGCGTGAAAAAGGCCGATCTGATCCGCACGGGCCGCGAATTCGCGGACAACGCCTCCAAGACCAAAGGCAAGTCGATGGTCATCCTGGGGGCCGCGATCAATCACTGGTACCACAATGACATGAGCTACCGCAGCATCATGAATTTGCTGCATATGTGCGGTTGCGTGGGCCAATCGGGCGGCGGCTGGGCGCATTATGTGGGCCAAGAAAAGCTGCGCCCGCAGGCTGGCTGGGCGCCGGTTGCCTTTGCGCTCGACTGGCAGCGTCCGCCTCGCCACATGAACTCGACCACCTTCTGGTACTTCCACACAGATCAGTGGCGCTACGAAACCGTGTCGGCCGACGGTCTGTTGGCCCCCACGGCCAAGGCGAAGTACAAAGGCTATATGCTGGCCGACTACAACGTCGTCTCGCAGCGCTTGGGCTGGTTGCCATCCGCTCCGCACTTCAACCGGAATCCGCTTGAGATCGTGGACGAAGCCGAGAAGAACGGCGCCACGGATGAAGCGGGCGTCGGCAAATATATGGTCGAGCAGCTTAAAAGCGGCAAGCTCGACTTCGCTTACGCCGACATCGACGCGCCCGAGAATCATGTCCGCAACCTGTTCGTCTGGCGCTCGAATCTGCTGGGCTGTTCGGCCAAGGGTCACGAATATTTTCTAAAACACTTGATCGGCGCTCAGAACGGCGTGCTGCAAGAAGGCACGCACGGCAACAAGTCCAAGGAGATCAAGTGGCACGAGAATGGGCCAACCGCCAAGTTGGACTTGATGGTGGACATCAATTTCCGTCTGAACTCGACGGGCGCTTATTCGGACATCATTCTTCCCACGGCCACTTGGTACGAGAAGAACGATCTGAACACCACCGACATGCATCCATTCGTGCATCCCTTGTCCGAGGCGGTCAGCCCGGCTTGGGAGTCTCGTTCAGACTGGCAGATTTTCCAGACCATTGCCGAGGTCTTCTCGGGCTTGGCTGCTAAGCATCTGGGCACCAGGAAGGATGTGGTGGCGCTGCCCATGCATCATGACTCGCCTTTCGAACTGGCGCAGCCATTGGGCGTCAAGGACTGGAAGAAAGGCGAATGCGAGCCGGTGCCCGGCAAGACCATGCCGCTCTTGAAGGTGGTTACCCGCGATTATGGCGAAACGCACAAGAAGTTCTGTGCGATTGGTCCTTTGATGAAAAAGCTGGGCAACAACATCAAGGGCATTGATTGGAACACGGATGCCGAATACGAGGAGCTGAAGGATCTGAACGGCGTCATCCGCGAGGAAGGCATCAGCAAAGGCATGCCCAGCATCGCGGACGACATCGCGGCCTGCGAGGCCGTGCTGCGCATGGCACCCGAGACCAACGGCGAAGTGGCCCACAAGTCTTGGACGTCACTGTCCAAGAAAACCGGCATCGACCATCACCATTTGTATGCCGGTCGCCATGAGGAGAAGATCACCTTCCGCGATATCCAGGCCCAGCCGCGTAAGATCATCACGGCGCCGACTTGGTCGGGCATTGAATCCGAGAAAGTGTCCTACAACGCGGGCTATACAAACATCCACGAGCACATTCCTTTCCGCACACTAAGCGGGCGGGCACAGTTCTATCAGGATCATGAATGGATGCTGGATTTCGGCGAGGGTTTCTGCGCCTATCGCCCCGGCATCAACATGAAGTCGCACGACATCATCCCCGAAGCGGTCAAATCAAAGCCGCATCTGGTGTTGAACTGGATTACTCCGCATTCGAAATGGGGCATCCATTCGACTTATCAAGATAACCTGCGCATGTTGAACTTGTTCCGCGGCGGCCCATACATCTGGCTGGCCGAAGACGAGGCCAAGAAGGCAGGCATCGAGGATAATGACTGGATCGAGGCCGTCAACGCCAATGGCGCGACGGTGGCCCGAGCGGTGGTGTCGCAACGCATTCCTCTGGGCATGGCGATGATGTATCACGCCCAGGAGAAGACGGTGAACGTTCCTGGTTCGCCCAGCACCGGCAAACGCGGCGGCATCTTGAATTCGGTCACGCGCGTTGTGGTCAAGCCGACCAACATGATCGGCGGCTATGCCCAGCTTGCCTATGGCTTCAATTACTACGGAACCGTGGGAACGCAGCGCGACGAATTCGTCGTTATCCATAAGATCGAAGACAAGGATGTCGACTGGCTTGAAAGGCCGCTGACGCCCGAGCGGGAAGCTCAGCTTAACCCGCCGCGCATCGGCTCCAAGTAAGACGGCCAGGATCAGGAGAGTGCCATGAAAATTCGTGCACAGTTCGCTATGGTGTTCAATCTTGACAAGTGCATCGGCTGTCATACCTGCTCGGTGACTTGCAAGAACGTTTGGACCAACCGCAAGGGCGTTGAATACGCTTGGTTCAACAATGTCGAATCGAAGCCCGGCATCGGTTATCCCCGCGATTGGGAAAACCAGAAGAAATGGAACGGGGGTTGGATCGTTGAAATGGGCAAGCTCAAGCTGAGATCGGGCAGCCGAACCAGCCGCTTGGCCAACATTTTCCTCAATCCCGACCTGCCGGAAGTGGACGACTATTACGAACCGTTCACCTTCGATTACGGCCATTTGCAAAAAGCCCCTTTGTCGGAAGCCGCGCCCACGGCGCGCCCCATCTCGCAGATTACCGGCGAGAGGATGGAGAAGATCCATTGGGGTCCGAACTGGGAAGACGATCTGGCGGGCGAATTCTCAAAGCGTTCGCAGGACCAGAATTTCAAGGATATCGAGAAGTCGATCTACAAGGCTTTCGAGAACACCTTCCATATGTACCTGCCGCGCATCTGCAATCACTGCCTCAATCCGGCGTGTATTGCGGCCTGTCCGTCGGGTTCGATCTACAAGCGCGAGGAAGACGGCATCGTCCTGGTCGATCAAGACAAGTGTCGCGGCTGGCGCATGTGCATTTCGTCCTGCCCCTACAAGAAGGTTTTCTACAACTGGGAATCCGGCAAGGCCGAAAAATGCATCGGTTGCTATCCGCGCGTTGAATCCGGCATGCCGACGGTTTGTTCGGAATCTTGCGTCGGGCGCATCCGCTCGAACGGCATCATGCTTTACGATGCCGACAAGATCGAAGCCCTTGCTTCGGTTAAGAACGAGCAGGACATTTACGACGCCCATCTGTCGATCTTCCTTGATCCCAACGATCCCAAGGTGATCGCCGAGGCCAGGGAGCAGGGCATTCCCGACAATTGGATAAAGGCGGCCCAGGAATCGCCCATCTACAAGATGGCGGTGGAATGGCAGATCGCTTTCCCGATGCATCCGGAATTCCGCACGCTGCCCATGGTCTGGTACGTTCCGCCGCTGTCGCCCGTGCAGTCGCAGATCGATCAAGGAAATCTGCCAACGGCACCCGATGGCTGTTTGCCGATCAGTACGGCGCTTCGCATGCCGCTGAAGTATCTGGCCAACCTGCTGACGGCGGGCAAGGTCGAACCGGTGATGAAGGCGCTGAATCGCATGATCGCCATGCGCAGCTATCAGCGTTCCATTCATGTCGATGGCAAGCCTGATACGCGGGCGCTTGACGCTGTCGGCATGACCGAGCAACAGGCTCAGGACATGTATCAGCTGATCGCCATTGCGAACTATGAAGACCGTTTCGTCATTCCGACCAGTCAGGCGGAGTTGAACATCGAAGACTTCCATGGTTTCCAAGGCCAGAACGGCTTTGGTTTTGGCAATGCGGCTTCGGCAGGCAGCCAGGGCTGGTCGCTGTTCCCGGAACGCAGAAAACAGACGGTCGAGAACCTCGATCCGCCCGTCGAAGCGGCCGAGTAGGGGAGGCGAAGATGTCCACGTATAAGCTGATTTCCGTTCTTCTGGATTATCCCAGCGAGGAATTGCTGGGAAATCTGGGGGAAATCCAACGCCGGGCGGCGACCGAGAGTGGTCTAAGTTTTGAGAATCTGGAAAGGCTCACTCATTTTCTGGCCTATCTGGGAAGCGTCGATCTTCTCGATCTTCAAGCCGAGTATGTCCAAACTTTCGACATGACGCCCGAACACAGCCTGCATCTGACCCACCATCTTTGCGGCGATGACAGAAACCGTGGCCCGGCCCTGATCGAACTGACGGAGCTGTATCGCACGCGGGGGTTCGAAATTCCCGACAACGAGTTGCCCGACTATCTGCCGCTTGTTCTGGAATTCCTGCATACGCTTCCAGCAGAAGAAGCGCAGGGCTTTCTGGCAGAGGCTGGCCGGGTGGTGGCTATCATTGCCGCCAATCTCGAACGTTCCGCCAGCCCCTGGCATGCAGGCCTTCGAATTTTGGCCGACATGTCTGGATACAAGGATGACCCGAAGGCTTGCGGCGAGGATATGCGTCCGACCAAGGACGTCTGTCAGTCCGCCTGCGGCGCCATGATCGATTAGGAGATTTCTGCCATGCTCGACAAATTCTTATTCGGAGCCTATCCGTATCTGGCCCTGGCCATCTTCCTGATCGGTAGTTGGGTCCGTTTCGATCACGAACAGTACAGCTGGAAGGCTGACTCGACGCAATTCCTGTCCAAATCAGGCATGCGTTTGGCCAGCAATTTCTTCCATATCGGCATTTTGGCCATTTTCTTCGGCCATGCCGTGGGCTTGCTGACGCCGCACAGCGTGTTTCTGTCCTTGGGCGTTTCAGACATGTCGCACCAATGGATGGCCATCATCGCCGGCAGCGTCTTTGGCGGCATGGCTCTGATCGGCGGGCTGATCCTGTGGCTGCGCAGGATGTTCAATCCCAGGGTCAAGGCGGCTGGGCGCGGCCGCGACCTGTTCATCCTGACCTGGATCATGTTGACGTTGCTGCTGGGTCTGTCAACCATTCCCGTTTCGCTCAGCCATGCCGAACATGGCGATGCCGGGGCCATGCTCGCCTTGGCCGAATGGGTTCAAAGCATGATTTATTTCAGACCGGATCCCAGCTTGCTGGCAGGCGTCAGCCCCGTCTACAAGATGCATATCACTGCGGCGCTGACCATGTTTCTGTTCTTTCCCTTCACCCGTCTGGTCCATATCTGGAGCGCGCCGATCGGCTATCTCGGTCGGGCCTATCAGATCGTGCGGGAGAAGAAAAGAACGGCCTAATCTTCCCGATATCCCTTCCGGTAGATTTGACCTGTTTACCGGATCGTTGCTTAGCTTGTGTCTACTCCCCCTTCCCTCCTTCAAGACATGAGCGAAGCAAGCGCCGGAGAGTTCAAACTCTCCGGCGCGATTGTTTTGGGGAGGGTCAGTCAGGCGCGTGCTTGCCCAGGATGCGCTGCAAAGTGCGCCGATGCATCTTCAGCAATCTGGCCGTTTCGGAAACATTGTGCCCGGTCTCGTCGAAGATGCGCTGGATATGTTCCCAACGCACGCGCTCGGGCGTCATGGGATTGGCGGCGATTTCCACCGTCTCGATCGGCTTTCCAAGAAGTACGGCTTTCAAGTGATCCGGATCGACGGGTTTTGGCAAAAAGTCGAGGGCGCCTGCCTTGATGGCCGAAACGGCCGTGGCGATGTTGCCGTAGCCGGTCAGCAAGACGATCTTCATTGCGGGCTGCATGCCGCGCAGCAGCTTGACTAGTTCCAGGCCATTGCTGTCTTCCAGCCGCAAATCGACGACGGCGTAATCCAGCTTTGCGTCTTCTGCCATGGTCAGGGCCTCTGAAAAGGAAGACGCCGCGCAGACTTTGAATCCCTGTCGCTCCATGGCGCGCGACAGGCTGGCCAAGAATGGCGCGTCGTCGTCAACCAGCAACAGTTGGTTATTTCCGTTCATTCGCCGTCTGCCTTGGCCATGTCACTCTCACTTCCGCGCCGCCCTCGGGCAGGTTTGAAAAATGGACCGTTGCCTTAGTCCGGCATAATAGCGTCTTCGAGATGAAGACCCCAAGTCCCAGATGCGCCGAACTGGATTCGCTGCGCCCTGAAATGTAAGGCTCGCCCAGTTGTCCCAGCAGATGTGAAGCGAAGCCAGGGCCGTCATCGACGATATGCACGGAATAGCTTTGCCGGTTCCATGCCGTATGGATCTCGACCCGGCTGGCGGCAAACTGAATGGCGTTCTGGATCAGGTTGCTAAGTCCGTGCAGGATTTCAAGTTTATGCTCGACCCAGGGAACTGGCAGGTCTCCGGCTTCGGAATCGGCGTGATGGTCGAAAAAGATTGGAACGGGGGATGTCTCCGCATGCGTGGCTGCCGCCATCTCGACCAGCGAGGGCAGCGGTATGGGTTCGTGCTCCACGGCGGCATTGCGGCCCTTTTTGCTGGTCAGCCGGGCCAGGGTGTCCCTGCAACGATTGGCTTGGCTGAGCAGCATCCGCAAGTCGGACTGCACCGGGCTGTCGGCTGGCAATTGCTCGCCGACTTCGCGGGCCAGCAGGCAGACGGTAGCCAGGGGGGTGTTCATCTCGTGCGCCACGGCGGCTGCCAAGGCGCCCACTTCGGCCATTCGCTCTTCCTGGGCCAGCACGATTCGCGCTTGCGAATAGGCGGCGGCGGCATTGCGCGATTCATCGGCCATGCGCCAAGTGAAAAAGGCCAGCGAGACAACGCCAAGCAGCATCGCCATCCAGGCGCCGAAGATATAAAGCTGGTCGGCGTGCAAGGTGATTGGCAGCGGCAGATGCCACATGGCGACCGCCGACAAGGTAAATACCGAGAATCCAACCAGCATGGCGACGCGCTGGGGGGCCAGGACGGCGGCGCCCACGGCAACGGGTGCAAGCATGAAAATGGCGAAGGGATTGGTTGGGCCGCCCGTCAGGCCCAGCATCAGGGCCAGTTGCAGGATATCGAATGAGAGGTACCAAGCCGCCTGGGTTTCCGTAATGCGGCTTTTGACCTTGCCGAAAGTTAGAATCGCATTCAGGAGGACAGAAGCCGCGATGACGCCAAGCAAAGGGACAAGAGGCAGATTGCCGATGGCGCCTTCGACGATGGCGACGGTTGCCAATTGCCCCGAAATCGCCATCCAGCGGATCTGGACCAAAATATCCAGCCGAGTTTGCAACTCGGGCGTTTCCAGCCCGGTTGGAAAATCTGTTTGATCGGATGATGGTCGAGGCAGCATCGTTGAATTCTGTCAAAGGACAAGCCCTCGCGCCTTGACTTTTATTAAGTCACAAGCCTCGTCGACGCTTGACCAACGTCATGTCTAAATCCAGCGCAGATATTAGGCTTCGCTTAAGTAAAGATGACGGGAGTGACGCCATGCAAATCCAAACCGATGCCGAAGGATATCTTGTCGAACCGGAAGACTGGAACGAAGACGTGGCAAAGGAACTTGCCAAGCGGGAAAATATCGAGCTGACGGATGAGCATTGGGAAGCCATGAATTACATGCGTTCCTACCTTCAGCAGCACAAAGTCGCTCCCGATGTGCGCCATGTCATGAAACATCTTAGCCAAGCCCTGGGGTCCGGCAGAAACCGCGTTTTCGAACTGTTTCCATACGGTTACGTCCAGCAGGCCTGCAAAGTGGCGGGCATGCGCCGCCCCCGGGCCTGGAGCACGGGCTGATCCGAGCCGCACCAGCCATCGTTTGTGACGCATGCATTTTTGATTTCCTTTCTTATTGAATGGCTGGGGATATTGTTTTTCCCCGTATATTCCGCTTTTGATTTTTATGGCAAATCTTAGGGTCTGCCTTAAATTCTTAATATGTTGACTTTCGTCAAAGCAAAAGACAGCCCAGTGAATTTATATGATAATCAGTTTGAAGGATGCGCCCCCAGCGCGATGACGCACAAGGCGGGGCCGGAGATTGAAAAGACGATGCCTGTCAAAAGCAAGAGAGCGGAGCAGGACGGCGCCGGGGAGGGGTTCTCCGCCGAGGTGATCGAGCAGATTCGTCGCCTGCACTTGTTTTCCAGCTTGTCTCCTTCGGATGTCGGCCAGATTCTGGAAGGGGCGGAAATCGTCTTGGCATCGCGCGAAACAGACCTGTTTTTGCAGAATGATCCCGCAGATTGCTATTATATCCTGCTTTCGGGGCAGGTGGCCCTGCTGGTTACCGACAAGGCCGGGCGCAAGAGCATTATTGAGGTCGTCAAGCAGGGCGATACGTTTGGCGAGGAGGCGATCTTTGACCGTGGCCGCTTCCCCTTCGGGGCGCGTACCCTCGAAAAGTCGCGCCTGATCAGGGTGCCTGCCGATGCCTTTTTCCAAAATATATCAAAGGACTTTCGGTTCGTTTTGCTGATGATGGCCAGCATTTCCTCGCATTTGCGCTTTCTGGTCAAGCAGGTTGGCGAGTTGAAGCTGAAAACGACCGAGCAGCGTCTGGCCAGTTACATTCTGGCCCTGGCGGGCGATCACGAGGGAAACCTGAAAGTTCGCCTTCCATATGACAAAAAAATCCTTGCCAGCCAGTTGGGAATGAAGCCGGAAAGCCTGTCTCGGGCCTTGGCCAAACTGCGCGAACAGGGCGTTTCGACCGTTGACGACGGAATTTATGTCGAGAGCGTTGCGGATTTACGAGATTATTGCAGCGATTCAGTGCTTTACGAATAGCCGCCGCCGGAATCCAACCGATCCGGGCAGCCCCCCCGAATTGTCTTTCTATTCTCACGCAGCTTGGCGATAATTTGCCGGTTGGCGGCGCCTGAGCTTATCGCAACATCTGGAAAAGAAACAGAGAGATAAGCCTGCGACGCGGGAATGGAGCGCTGGCGGTGCAGTCTACGGGAACGATCTTAAGCAGTCTGAAGACCGAGGATTATGAAGCGGTCAGCCAGGTCGATTTATTTTCCGATCTGACGCTCGATGAAGTACAGCGCCTGCTGAAAGGAGCGATCGTCCGTTCGCATCCCAAGGGGGCACTTCTGTTTTCCCAGGGCGATCCAGCCGATCGCTTCTACGTTGTCCTTGAAGGAACGGTCAAGCTGTTCAAAACCACAGAGGCAGGTGATCAGGGCGTGGTCGAGGTTTTCGGCGGCGGTCACTCCTTTGGCGAGGCGGCGACTTTTCTGTCCAAGCGGTTTCCCGTTGGCGCCGAAGTGATTGCCGACGCCAAGCTGGTTCATGTTCCGGCAAGTTCCTTCATTGCTGAACTGTCGCGCTCGCCGGATTTGTCCTTCAAGCTGTTGGCCTCGCTGTCTCGGCATTATCGCAGACTGGTGCGTCAGATCGGCCAGTTGAAGATGAAATCGCCCGGCCAGCGCCTGGGCTGCTATATCCTGTCGCTGACCGGCGAAACGGAAGGTCCGGCCAATGTCGAACTCCCCGATGACAAGGGGTTGGTGGCTGGGCGCATCGGCATCACGCCGGAAAGCCTGTCACGAGCGCTGACAAGGCTTCGCGAAGTGGGCGTTCAGTGTCAGGGCCGTCAGGTTTCCATTGAAGACATGGCCGCCTTGCGCTCCTTTTGCAATGTCGAGGAAGACGAGCCGGAGTCGTTGGAAAAACCCAACCCTCCCTGTAGCTGATCACGCGACCATCCCCCATTCGCGAATGCGCATCTCGCAACGCCAACAGGTGTAGGCGAGGATTCTTGCCTTGTTTCAAAACCAATTGGCAAATTGTTGACCAAGGTCAAATTTTTTAATTCCAAAGTCATTTACTCCACTATTTGCGGGTGTCCGCTTTAAGGATGCTGTGTTCCGCCTGCGTTTGGGCAGCCCGCATGAACCGAAGACTGGCTAAATGGCGAGGGGAATATGAGCGAGCGCCTGTCAAAAACCGCCGCAAGAAACATTTTCTACGGCGGCACAATATTTTTCTTTCTGATGCTGATCGGCTTGGTGGCGCACAGCGTCACCTATGTCAGCACATCTTCGGATGTCGCAGGACTGAGCGAATCGGTCGTGCGCGGCAAGCATGTGTGGGAAAAGAACGCCTGCATCAATTGCCATACCTTGCTGGGAGAAGGCGCCTACTTTGCGCCCGAGCTTGGCAATGTCTGGGTCCGCTTCGGCGGCGATGCGGATGCCGAAGGAACCCGCGAGGCGTTCCGTGCCTGGTTCCAGGCCCAGCCTTCAGGGGCTCCGGGTCGTCGTCAGATGCCGCAATTCCATCTGACCGCACAGGAAACCGACGATGTCATCGACTTCCTGCGTTGGACCAGCCGAATCAAGACGCAGAACTGGCCGCCGAATATTGCGGGCTAAGCAAGAAGGAAAAGCGCTATGAAATATGCATCACAAAAAGTCTCGCTCTACTACTTTGCCGGAGCCCTGGTTCTGTTCATCGCCCAGGTTCTGTTCGGGGTGCTGGCGGGCTACGTCTATGTCGAGCCGAACTTCCTATCCACTCTTATTCCGTTCAACATCATCCGCATGATTCACACGAACGCACTGATCGTGTGGCTGCTGATGGGATTCATGGGGGCCGCCTACTATCTGATCCCCGAGGAAACGGAAACCGAACTGCACAGCCCCATGCTGGCCATCATCCAGTTCTGGCTGTTCTTCGTGGCCGCCGGAGCCGCCGTCGTCGGTTATCTGTTCGGCATCCATGAGGGCAGAGAATTCCTGGAACAGCCCTTGCCGATCAAGGTCGGCATCGTCATCGTGGCCTTGATGTTCCTCTACAACCTGTCGATGACGGTGTTGAAGGGGCGCAAGACCGCCGTGGCCAGCGTTCTGCTGCTGGCCCTGTGGGGCGTTGCCGTCTTCTTCCTGTTCGCCTTCTACAACCCGTCCAATCTGGTGCTCGACAAGACCTTCTGGTGGTGGGTCGTGCATCTGTGGGTCGAGGGCGTGTGGGAATTGGTGATGGCTTCCATCCTGGCCTTCTTGATGATCAAGATGACCGGCGTCGATCGCGAAGTGGTCGAAAAGTGGCTTTACATCATCATCAGCCTGACCCTGTTCACCGGCCTGTTGGGCACGGGGCACCATTACTACTGGATCGGCACGCCAGGCTACTGGCAGTGGATCGGCTCGGTCTTCTCGACGCTGGAAGTCCTGCCTTTCTTCGCCCTGGTGGTCTTCACCTTCTACATGGTGTGGAAGGGCGGTCGCGAACATCCCAACAAGGCCGCCTTGCTTTGGTCCTTGGGCTGCTCGGTGTTCGCCTTCTTCGGCGCCGGCGTGTGGGGTTTCATGCACACCTTGGCTCCGATCAACTACTATACGCACGGCACGCAGATCACGGCGGCGCACGGCCATCTGGCCTTCTACGGGGCCTATGTGATGGTCAATGTCGCGATGATGACCTATGCATTGCCATACCTTCTGAAGCGCGAGCCATACAACCAGCTGCTCAATATGTGGAGCTTCTGGATCATATCGGCAGGCGTTTCGTTCATGACCTTCACGTTGACTTTTGCCGGTGTGGTGCAAACCCATCTGCAACGCGTGCTGGGCATGAATTTCATGGACGTGCAAGACCAGATGGCGCTTTTCTACTGGATGCGTCTGGGCGCTGGCGTCGTCGTGCTGATTGGCGTGCTTTTGCTGGTGTGGTCGCTGATCATGCCGGGCGGCGCCAAGAAGAGCTCTTCCGCTGCCCTGCAGGCGGCGGAGTAATTTCCGGAGAGCGGAATTATCCGGAAATCTGAGGGCCGGCAGCTGACCAATCTCGGCTGCCGGCCATTTTTTTCCAGGCCTCGTGACCTGCGTATCGTTGGAGATTCTTATGCCTGTCAACCTTTCCGCGGCGAAAGACGCGACCACCATTCATGCTGACGGGGGCGTTCCCTATTATGTGCCGATGGGTGGCGAATGCGCCTTGTTCGAGCGCGCCTACAAGCACCGCCTTCCCTTGTTGCTGAAGGGGCCGACCGGTTGCGGGAAAACCCGCTTTGTCGCCCATATGGCGGCCAGAATGGGCCGCCCGCTCTATACGGTTTCTTGCCACGACGATTTGACGGCTGCCGACCTGACGGGCCGCTATTTGTTGAAGGGCGGCGATACGGTTTGGGCCGATGGACCTTTGACCCGCGCCGTTCGTTCAGGCGGAATTTGCTATCTCGATGAAGTGGTCGAGGCCAGGAAAGACGTTACGGTGGTGTTGCATCCTTTGACCGACGACCGGCGCCTGCTTCCGTTGGAACGCACGGGCGAACTGATCGAGGCCCCCCCTGAATTCATGCTGGTCGTGTCTTACAATCCTGGATATCAGAACATTCTGAAAAGCCTGAAGCCTTCGACGCGTCAGCGTTTCCTGGCCATCGAATTTGGCTTTCCACCCGAAGCGGCCGAGATTGCCATCGTTGCCAAGGAAAGCGGCTTGGCCGAAGAGCGTTGCGAGCCGTTAGTCCGTTTGGCGCGACGTCTGCGCGACTTGAAGGGACAAGACCTGGAGGAAGGCGTTTCCACGCGTCTGCTGGTCTATTGCGCCACCTTGATCCAGTCCGGCATGAAGCCTGCCGACGCCATTCTGTCGGCCATGATCGAGCCGCTGACCGACGAGCCTGACATCAAGGCGGCTCTGCTCGAAGTGGTTGCCGTCACGCTGGGCTAAGGGAAATTGGCGTGTCTTTGCACGATCTGATCGACCCGGAAGAATTCGTAGGCAGGCATTGGCATCGTTTGGTTGGCAATGCGGCAAGTTATGCCCATTATCCCGACGAAGCCGTCTTGCTGAACGGCATTCGGCCCATGCTGGCGGTGTTCTTCAGGGCGTTGGGCGGCAGCCGGGGCATCCAATTGGCGGGAAGCGGCGACAGCAATTCCGCTCATCGTTTGACGTTTCGCCAACGTTTGGGCATGCAAGCCGAGCGGTTGAGCAGGCCAACGCTGGATACGCAACTGCTGACCTTGCCAGCCAGCATCGATCTATTTCCAGACCGTGCCCTGAATCGCGACCTGTATATTTGGTTGGCTGCTTATTTCGCCCATGCCGCTCCGCATTCGGCTCTGGAAAATGAAAATCCGTTGGTTTCGGATCTGGCGTTTCTGCGTCAGGCCAGGGCTACGACGAAGCGCGCCCTTGACGCATTGCCTGGACTGAAACCGCTGCATGCGCGCTTATGCGAGGCGGCCTTGGCGGCGCGCCCCGTTAGGCGTTTGCCGCGCATGGAGGCGGCCGTCGAGGCGGTGGTGATAGGCTTGCTAGGCGGCAATCCGCCGGACAAGGCCAAGGCAAGGGAATGTTGGGCGATTGTCGAAGGCGGGCAGACCTTCACGCTTCCCAGCCCGTCCAGTTACCGATCCTTTCTTCCGGTGCCTTTGTGGGGAGAGATCGTCAACACCGTCCCTATCTTGCGCCTTGACAACGACGAGATAGAACAGGGCGCAAAGGAAGAAGAGGAAGAAAGCAAGAAGCGAAAGGCCAAGCGCGAACGCTATGATCAAGCGGACCGCAAGGACCCGCTGGCCCTCAATCCGTTCGAGAAAATTCTGTCCCTGGCCATGATGATCAATGTCAGCCGTCCTATTGACGATGACGACGAAGAGGAAGCCAGAAAGGCCGCGGAGGAGATCGACGAGATCACCGTCACCACCCACGAGCGCAAGGCGGCATCGAAGCTGAAGCTGGATCTCGACCTGGGGATCGACGCCGTCGATCCAACGCCTATCCGGGCCAAGCTGACCTATCCGGAATGGGATTGGCGCCGTCAGTCCTATTTGCAAGATTACTGCGCGGTTTTGCAAGGAATGGCCAAGGAAGAAGGCGAGTTGTGGAAGCCCGACGCCGCCGCCAGCCAACGCATTCGCCAAGTGCGTCGCCAATTCGAAGCGCTGCGCCCCAAACGCGAGGTCTTTCGTCGCCAGCCGGACGGCAACGATATCGACATGGACGCCATGGTGCGCTTCAGGTGCGACAAGGCGGCGGGCGGCACCGAGAACGCCAATGTCTATCTGGACGCCCGCAACGCGGCGCGCGACATGGCGGTGATGTTTCTGGTCGATGTGTCCTTGTCCACGGATAGCTGGGTTGAAAACCGCCGCGTGTTGGATGTCGAGAAGGAGGCCCTGACCATCCTGACTCATGGACTAGAGGCTTGCGGCGACAGCCATGCGATTATGACGTTCACGTCGCGCAAGCGAGACCATGTGCGCATCGAAACCGTCAAGGGATTCCAAGAGCCATTGTCCGAACTGGTTCTGAAGCGCATCGCGGCATTGAAACCCGGCTATTACACCAGAATCGGCGCAGCCATTCGCCACGCCACCGACATTCTCAACCAGCAGCCTCATCGCCACCGCTTGCTGGTCGTGCTGACCGACGGCAAGCCGAACGACGCCGATCATTATGAAGGCCGATACGGCGTGGAAGATACGCGCCGCGCCGTTCAGGAAAGCAGACGCGCCGGCGCCGCGGTGTTCGGCATTACGGTCGATCGCAAGGCGCAGGACTATTTCCCACATATCTTTGGACGCGGTTCCTACCACATCGTGGGACATATCGGTCGCCTGCCTGCCGCCTTGCCAAAAATCTATCGTCAGCTTGTAGGGTGATGGCGCCCCATGTCGCAACTTGACGCAAATTCGCATGAGGAAAAAGGCTGGGGCGCTTTGGATTCATTGCCCGGCAATCCCTTGATCTGGGTGCTGATCATTTCCGAACTGCTGGTCTTCGGCGCGTTCTTTCTGGGTTACATCGTGGCCAGGGCGCTGGACCCGCAAATGTTCAATGACTCGCAACTGCAACTCGACCGCTTGCTGGGTGGGTTGAATACGATGGTCTTGATCACGTCGGGCTATCTGGCGGCGCAAGCCGTCAGATTAAGGGCGGAAAACAAGATCGGCGCATCGCGCCGCTGGCTGGCGGGCGCCATGGGCGTGGGCAGCGTTTTTCTGGTCATCAAGGCCATCGAATATGGCGACAAGATCGAGCAGGGAATCGGGCTTGAAACGAACACGTTCTTCACCCTGTTCTTTTTGATGACCGGATTTCACATGCTGCATGTGGTGCTGGGGCTGATCATCCTGGCCATTGTCGGCATTCACAACAGTCTTGAGAATCTGGAAACCGGCACGGCCTTCTGGCACATGGTCGATCTGATCTGGATCATTCTTTATCCGTTGGTCTATCTGATTCGTTAGGGAGAGGTAGATGCCCACGCACAGGCTGCTTTTCCAGACATGGCTGATCCTGATGGGGCTGACCGCAATTTCCTTGTTCAGCGGGAGGGCAGGCGTTCAGGACCCCGGATCGCTGGGCATTGGCTGGGTGGCGCTGCTGCTTGCCGTCACTTTTTTCAAAGCGCGATTGGTGCTGATGGTGTTTTTGAATTTAAAATCCTCCACCTCCGGCTGGCGGGGATTTTTCATGGCGTTTCTTTTGGGCATCTTGCTGCTATTGTTGGCCGGTTACGCGGCGGCTCCCTCGCTTTAGGCCATGCTTTTTTTCAGTTCCAACCCAAGCGGCTTATCGACATGTTGAATGTGGTCGAGCAGCCAGAATTTCAGGTAATTCTCCAGCATCTCCTCCAACTCCTCGTAGCGACGCGACGCCACATCGCGAATGACGCTTCGAAGGTCCTCAAGTAGATGCGCATGCAAGGCCAGATGTGAATTCATGTTTTTGTAGCCAATGGACGTCATCAGCCGCTCTTCATAGGCAAAATGGATTTCGATATGTTGAAGCACGGCCTTCAGCAGTGCTACCACTTCTTCCAATTGCGCATGGTGAACCAAGCTGGCATGCAGGCGGTTCAATTGTTCCGCTAGCAACTTGTGCTGTTCATCGATCGTCGTCTCGCCGACCAGAAGGGAATCATCCCATTCGATCAATGGGGGAGGGCTATTCTCAGCCATTCGCATTTCTTCTTTTATGGGGGGGGAGCCGGGTCGCCAAGCATGCATAAACCCCAAACGCCACCCGAATACCGCCAAGTGATGATAACTTATAATGATGATAAGTTATATAGCCGTCATAACCGAGTATGCCAAGATATGACCCGAGTATGACGCGGATGCGGGGGCGCCTTTCATCGCCGATCCACATAATCATCTGACATTAAATGACATTATCCCCTGGCATCTGGCTGCGCCAGGAGACCGTTTGCAAGCCGTGCCCCTTTAGGTTAAGTTGCGCCCGTCTCCATAGGGGGCCTGCGCAGCCGTAGCTCAGCTGGATAGAGTACTGCCCTCCGAAGGCAGGGGTCATGGGTTCGAATCCCGTCGGCT
>CACUVI010000024.1 GCA_902725215.1 Rhodospirillaceae bacterium LM-1
TGGCGCGGACCAATCAGCGCCACCGCAGCCTGGCGGTCCAGCGCTTCGTGGACTTTTGCAATGATTCGCCGATTAATCATCGCTGCATTATGAAGACGGCACTTTCATTTTGCAATGATATTCAGGCAATGAATTTTGACTCAACCACGTAGAGCAGAAAGATGCGCCCAAACGCCTTACATTTCTGAGGGGTGGGCAGTCACGAGAAAATCCTCCTTGCCGAAGGCCACCAAACTGGTACAAACTGCCGGAGAGAGGCAGCTCGGCAAGCGCCGCAAC
>CACUVI010000025.1 GCA_902725215.1 Rhodospirillaceae bacterium LM-1
CCCCAAACGTCGCAGAGCCTTAATTTTTAGCGGGGGCGGGGGCGGGTTCCCCCGCCTTCTTGCGCTTGGGATCATCCTTCATCACGACATAGTTGACGACGCGCCTGACCCGGGGCACTTCGCGGGCATGGTCGATCACGCGATTCAGCTCGGCCTGATTTTGGGCGATGCCGGTCAGATAGACGTCGCCATTTACCACATCGACCGTGTAATTGATGTTGCGGATGAATTTGTCGAACATCAGGCGCGAGCGCAGTTCGGTGCCGATCCAGACATCATTCTTGAAATCCTTGATGCCCGCCGTATCACCGACCTTGATCTCGTTGATCACCTCGCGCACGCCCTCGGCCTGCCAAGTCAGGCGCACGGCCTCGACCCGATGCTCGGGCTTGGCTACCTCGCCGGTCAGCAGCACGCGGCCCTCGACCACCGACATGTCCACCTTGCGATACATTTCGAAATCCTGGTCCAGCCACAGCTTGTTGATTTCCAGCCGGATCTTGGCATCGTCCACCACGCCGGAGACGCCGCGCTCTTCGGAGGCGGCGACGCCCACGGTGGCCCCGGCGCCCACAGCGGCGCCAATCGGCGTGCAGGCTTGCGACGCGGCGGCAACGGCCAGCAGAACGAAGACGGTAGCGAAACGATTAGTCATGGCAAACCCCGGTTATGGACAGCATCTTTCTAATCTTGCTTTATGGCCAGATCAAGGCCGCCAAGCATCTTGAAGATGCGTCATCATGCCGCCACCTACCAGAACGGCATCGAAACGCACCGCCAGATTTGCCAATTCCCCATGCCTTGCCAAAAATGCTTCCGCCCCTCGGACGATGCGGGCCTGCTGCCTGGGTTCGATGGCTTCAGCGGCGGTTGCCAAATCGCCGCGCGCCTTGACCTCGATGAATGCCAAGATTCCACCCTTGCTGGCGATAATGTCCACCTCGCCCGCACCACTGCCACGACCCGTAACGAATCGACGCTCCAAGATGCGCCAGCCCTTCAGGCGCAAAAGCCAGACGGCCCCCTCTTCGGCCAAGCGGCCCCGCTTATAACTGGTCTTTCTTTTTGCCAAGCGAGAGCGCCAAGTTATAGACCTCGCGCTTGGGCCGACCGCTGGCCTTGGCCACGGTTTCGGCGGCATCGCGCAAGCTCAATGTTTCGAGTGCAGAATGAAGCAAAGTCTCTATGTCGATCAAATCATTATCTTCTTCGGCGGGCGGGGCTATAACCACCACCACCTCGCCCTTGGGAGCGCCGCTTTGGTTATAATATCCGGCCAGCTCGGCCAGACCCCCGCGGCGCACTTCTTCGAACAGCTTCGTCAATTCGCGCGCCACGCAGGCGGAACGGTCTCCCAGCCCAAAAAGCAGATCGTCAAGCGTCTCGGCCAAGCGGTGCGGCGCTTCATAGAAGATCAGGGTGGCGGGGACAGATTTCAATTCATCTATAACCACACGTCTTGCGCCCTGTTTGGCGGGCAAGAAGCCTGCAAACAGAAATCTGTCGCTGGGCAAACCCGAAAGCACCAGCGCCGCCAACAAGGCCGAAGCGCCGGGCAGGGCGGTGACGGCGATATCAACCGCCAACGCCTCGCGCACCAATTTACATCCCGGGTCCGAAACGAGCGGCGTTCCCGCATCCGAAATCAAAGCCAGCTTTTCGCCAGCCAGCAGACGGGCCAGCAGCTTGGGGCGCAGCTCGTCGGCATTGTGATCGTGATAGGGCGTCAGGGGCTTTTTGAATCCCAACCGGTTCATTAGCCCGCCCGAAACGCGGCTGTCTTCGCAGACCACGCCGTCGCAATTTTTCAAGGTTTCGATGGCGCGCAGCGTGATGTCGCCCATATTTCCAATCGGCGTCGCCACAACGAAAAGTTCGCCCGCCCGTTTACTTCCGCCCGCAGCTTGGCTAGTCTCGCCAGCAATTGCCGCACCCGACCCGGAGGATGTTGCCGTTGTCTTTCTTTTCAAGGCCCTACCTGCCTGGCCGGGTTTTTCTGCGCTCAATCCCGATCATCCTTCTATTACTGGTGACGGCCTGCGAGGGCCAGGGTCTGTCGGGCCTTCCTGGTCTATCACGTTCTACCGGCACAGAAAACCCGCAGCAAACGGCCAAGACGCCCCCGGCCAAACCGCAGCCAACCGTGGCCCCGACGCCCAAGGTGGAGACAGCGGCCCTGTCCCCGCCCCCGGCAACCCCACCTCAAGCCACGCCGTCACAGTCTCCGCAATCGATCCAGCCCTTCCAGCCACCGCAATCTCTTCCTCCGCAGTCGGGGCCTTCGTCCGATGCCCCCTCATCGGGGGCTATCCGCACGCCCGACCTGACCTATGTCCCGCCGGGCGAAGACGTGCCTAATGTGCTGGCCTCTTTGCCGCCGGGCGGTCTGCCTTCCCTAAGCACGCGCACAGCCAGCCAAGGAGGGCTGCGCGCCGCCCTGCTGGTTCCGCTGTCCGGGCCTTCGGCCGCTTTGGGCAAATCGCTTTCGAACGCCGCCCAACTGGCTTTGTTTGAGATGGGCGGGGCCGGTTTTTCCTTGTTGCCCGTCGATACCAAGGGCACGCCCGAGGGGGCGGCGGCGGCGGCCCGCCAAGCCATCAGCCACGGAGCCCAGATCATCCTGGGCCCCCTATTCTCTGCCGAGGTCAAGGCGGTTGCCCCCATCGCCTTGTCGTCTGGAGTCAATGTGATCGCTTTTTCAAGCGACCGTTCCGCCTCGCAGCCGGGCGTTTATCTTTTGGGATTCCTGCCCCGTCCGCAGGTCGAGCGCGTGGTGGCCCATGCAAGCCAGCAGGGGATCACCCGCTTTGCCGCCCTGGCCCCCAGCAATGATTACGGCAAGGCGATGATGGAGGCTTTTCGCACCAGCGTCAGCCAGCATGGCGGCACGATGGTCGAGGCTATGTATTACGATCCCTTGGCCAAGGACCATAGCGATGTGGTCAAAAGGCTAGCCCGCTATGACAGCCGCAAGGCGGCCTTGAATCAGTTGCGCCGCCAGCTGGAGGCCAAGGGCGAAAGGCAACAGCTGAAGCGGATGGAAAAGCAAGACACGCTGGGCGATGTCGATTTCGAGGCGGTTTTCCTGCCCGACGAGGGCGGGCGCTTGCGCAGCCTGGCCGCCTTGCTGCCTTATTACGATATCGATACGCCCAGGATCAAATTGCTGGGCACTATGCAATGGGACGATCCCATCCTGGCCACCGAGCCTGCCCTGACCGGGGCTTGGTATGCCAGCGCGCCGCCCGACGGGCGCGCCGATTTCGACAACCGCTATCGCCAGGCCTATGGGCAAAAGCCCCCGCGGCTGGCCAGCCTGGGCTATGACGCTGCGGCCCTGACCGCCGTTCTGGCCCAAACCGGAACGATCTCGACGCAGCAGCTGCAAAATCCGATGGGCTTTACCGGCATCGATGGCGTTTTCCGCTTCCTGCCCGACGGATCGAGCGAACGCGGCCTTGCCGTGCTGGAAATATCGCGCGGCGGACCAAAAATATTGGCCCCCGCCCCTGGTGGATTTTAGGGCTGATAGCTGATGCGCCAGACGGCGTTCGCTGCGTCGTCGGCGATCAGCAAACTGCCATCCTTGGCCAGAGCCAGCCCAACCGGGCGGCCCCAGGCTTCAATGGAAGGACCGTCTGAAATCAGAAAACCGCTGGCGAAGGACTCATACCCGCCGATCGGACGCCCGTTTCTGAATTTGACGCGGGCCACCATATAGCCTTCGGCCCGGCTGGCGTTCCAGGACCCGTGCAAAGCCACGAAGGCGTCGCCCCGATAGTCGGCGGGAAATTGAGCGCCATCGTAGAAAGCCAGCCCCAAGGGGGCCGAGTGAGCGCGAAACAGAACTTCCGGCACCTTGGCGGCCTTGACCAAATCGGGCCGACGCCCTTCATATCCTGGTTGAGGATTGCTTCCGATATAGCTGTAGGGCCAGCCGAAAAATCCGCCTTCGTCGATGCGGGCCAGATAGTCGGGAACCAGCCCGTCGCCCAGCCCGTCGCGCTCATTGACCACGGTCCATAAGTCGTTGCTACCGGGGCGAAAGGCGATGCCCACCGGATTGCGAAGGCCAGACGCCACTACGCGACCGCCCGACCCATCGATATTGAACGCCATCACCGTCGCCCGGGGCGGAGCTTCCTCGCCGATATTGCCGCGCGACCCGATCGAGACATAAAGCCGCTTGCCATCCGGCGAGATGGCCAAATTGCGCGTCCAATGCCCGCCCCCATCGCCAAGGGCACCCTTGGCGGTTATGGGTTGGGGCCTTTCCCCGGCCTTGAACGGCCAAGGAAGTTTCCAGACATGATCCAGATCGGCGATATATAAAGAGTCATTGTGGAAGGCCAAGCCATGCGGGCGGTTCAGATTGGCGGCCACCAGCGAAATCGTTTCCGCCCGCCCGTCGCCGTCCTTGTCTTCCAGTTGCACCACGCGGCCCAGATTGGGCTGGGCCAGAACGACGTCGCCCCGTGGCGAGCTAGCCAGCCAGCGGGCATTCTCAAGGTCATCGGCAAACAGGCTGGCCTTGAACCCTTTGGGGACCCGCAAAGGAACGGCTTGCGGCCTGGGCCGGATGCGAGATGGATTGGCCGTGACCGGCGTTTCTCCCGGCTTGGCCAATTGCGCAGGCGAAACGACATAGGCCTTCCCCGGCTCGGGCATATCCGCCCAGGCAGATGACATCAGCAACGCAGTTCCAAGCAAGGGAACCGCCAGCCATTTCATCTTAAGCAACCGTATCAAGTCCGCCCTGAGCGGTTCCGGCCTTGGGGCCGCCCTTCGACACGCCGACCAGGGCCGGACGTAACAGCCTTTCATTCAGCGTATAGCCGCCCTGCATGACCTGAACCACCGTGCCGGTGGGCTTGGTTGCATCTTCCAGTTCGAACATGGCCTGATGCAGATTTGGATCGAAGCGCTGGTCCATGGCCATAATCGTTTTGATGCCGAATTTTTCAAATGCGCCCAGCAGCGCCTTTTCCGTCATCTCCACGCCATCGACGAAGGCCTTGGCCTGGCTGTCTTCTTGCAAAAATCCGGGCACGGCCTCCAGGGCGCGGCGCAGATTGTCGGCCACGGCCAGCAATTCCTTAGCAAAGGCGGTAACGGCGAATTTCACCCGATCCTCGGCGTCGCGCTCGATGCGGTTGGCGCGGTTGCGCTCTTCGGCGGCGGCCCGCTTGATGGCGTCGATCTCGGTCTTCAACCGATCGTTCTCGGCCTGAAGCTGGGTCATGGGGTCGCTTTGCGCCTCCGAGGGCGGGGCCTGGGTATCCAGCGCTTCGACATCGGGATTCGATTCGATCTCAGTCATTATTATATGTCCTCTCTAACCGATCAGGCGGCCGACCACCTGGGCCGTATAATCCACCAAGGGAATGATGCGCGCATAGTTGAGCCGGGTCGGACCGATGACGCCGATGGCGCCCACGATCTGCTCGCGGCTGTTCTGATAGGGCGCTACGATCATCGAACATCCGGCTAGGCCGAACAACTCGTTCTGAGCGCCCACGAAAATCTGCACGCCCTGGCCGTTATTGGCCACGTCGAGCAGTTTTAACATATGTTCCTTGGTTTCCAGCGCCTCGAACAGGGTGCGGATACGTTCCAGATCGGCCAAGGCCCCGACATTTTCCAAAAGATGCGCCTGTCCGCGCACCAGAAGCGAGCCGGTTTTGGGTTCACCCCCCCAAACGGCCAAACCGGCCTCGACCACTTTGCTGGTCAGTTCGTCAAGCTGGACCTTGTGCTGGGCCAGTTCTTCCAGAATTTCCTGACCGGCTTCCTGAAAGGTGCGCCCGGCCAGCCGGGACGACAAATAATTCCCGGCCTCGACCAGGGAGGAAGGCGGCAGATGGGCCGGAACCTCGATAATGCGATTTTCGACCAACCCCTGCTCGGTCACCATCACCACCAAGGCGCGGCCCGCCCCGATGGGCACGAATTCCAGATGGCGAAACCCCAGATCGGTCTTGGGCGCCACCACCAAACTGGCGCAACGGGCGAGGCCGGACAGGGTTGAAATCGCCTCGTTCAAGGTTTGCTCGACCGAGCGGCCCAGATTGGCGCAACGCGCCTCGATGGCAAGACGCTCTTCCGGAGCCAAGCGCCCCACCTCAAGCAAGCCGCTGACATAAAGGCGAAGTCCGGCTTCGGTCGGCATCCGCCCCGCCGATGTGTGGGGCGCGTAGATCAAGCCCAGATCTTCCAGATCTGCCATCACATTGCGGATGCTGGCGGGCGACAGCGGCAGGCCAGCCCGCCTGGAAAGCGTGCGCGACCCCACCGGCTCGCCCGTTTGCACATAGGCGTCCACGATATTGCGGAAAATCTCGCGCGAGCGTTCGTTCAGCTGCGCGATCGCGGTGGCCCGCTCTTCCATCCGTTCCTCTCCTGACTGGACCGGAAATGTAGTGAGCGTTAGTCCTTGCGTCAATTCGCCACCGTCCGCCTTTGGCGGCGGCCAAGCATTCCGAAGGAATGCGCCCGGCTAGGGGCAAAATAACCCGAGCGTTAGTCCTTGCGTCAATCAAGGGGGAAAGTTAGCTTGCCTGCGCTTCACGATGTAAAGGACAAGACGATGAGAGCTTCGGGCCGCGCCTATGACCAGCTTCGCCCCATTTCGCTGGAACCCGGCTTTTCCAAATATGCCGAAGGCTCGTGTCTGGCCCGCTTCGGAGAGACGCATGTCATCTGCACCGCCTCGGTCGAGGAGCGCGTGCCCTCTTTCCTGCGCAATAGCGGCAAAGGGTGGGTGACGGCGGAATATGGCATGCTGCCCCGCGCCACCCATGACCGCACCGACCGCGAGGCGGCCAAGGGCAAGCAGTCGGGCCGCACTCAAGAAATTCAAAGGCTTATTGGGCGTTCCTTGCGTTCGGTGATCGATTTGGCGGTGCTGGGCGAGCGCCAGATCAAGATCGATTGCGACGTTATCCAGGCCGATGGCGGCACCCGCACCGCTTCGATTACCGGGGCCTGCGTCGCCCTGTGGCTGGCTTGCGAGAAGATGCGCGCCCTTGGCATGCTGAAGGCGCACCCGATGACCGACTTGGTGGCCGCCATTTCCTGTGGGCTGGTGGATGGCCATGCCTGCCTGGATCTGGAATATACCGAAGATTCGAATGCCCAGGCCGACGCCAATTTCGTTCTTACTGCCAAGGGCAATATCGTCGAGGTTCAGGCCACCGCCGAGAAGGAAGCCTTTGGTCGCCATGATTTCGACGCCTTGATGGGTCTGGCCGAGAAGGGCATCGCCGATCTGGTGGCGCAGCAGAAGAAGGTTCTTGGCTTGGCATGACGCGTCGTTTCGAAGGCGGAAGGCTGGTCATCGCCAGCCATAATGCGGGCAAGGTTCGCGAGATAGCCGAATTGCTGGCCCCCCTGGGCGCCGAGGTCGTATCGGCAGCCGACCTCAATTTGCCCGAGCCTGAGGAGACCGGAGCGACCTTTGCCGAGAACGCGGCCTTGAAGGCAAGGGCGGCGGCGTTGGTCAGCGGTCATCCCGCTTTGGCCGATGATTCGGGATTGGCGGTTGTGGCTCTGAACGGAGCGCCCGGAATTCATTCGGCCCGCTATGCCAAACAGGCAGGCGGCTTCGAACCGGCCATGGAGAAATTGTGGCGCAGTTTGGCGCCGCATACCGACAAGTCCGCCTATTTCGTTTGCGCATTGGCCATCGCCTGGCCGGACGGGCACTGCGATCTTTATGAAGGGCGTGTCGATGGGCAATTGGTTTGGCCGCTTCGGGGACGCAACGGTTTTGGCTTCGACCCCATCTTTCAGCCCAGCTCCCACGATCTGACCTTCGGCGAGATGGATCCAGCCGCCAAGCACGCCATCAGCCACCGAGCGGATGCTTTTCGTAAACTGGTGGCGAGTGCCTTCGCCGCATGAGCCGCGACCCGCAATTGGGGGTCTATATCCATTGGCCTTGGTGCCTTTCCAAATGTCCTTATTGCGATTTCAACAGCCAAGCGATTGATCCTAAAGACATAGATCAGGAGGGCTGGCGCAAGTCATTATTGGCGGAGCTAGCTCATTGCCTAGGCGCAACGGATAGGGCACGCATCGGATCGGTCTTTTTCGGAGGCGGCACGCCGTCGCTGATCGATCCGGCCAGCATCGCCGCCATTCTGGAATTGTTATCTAAACACAGGCCTATATCCAAACAACTTGAAGTAACGCTTGAGGCCAATCCCGGCACAATCGACGCCAAACGGTTGGATCACTTTAGGCAAGCGGGGGTGAACCGGGTTTCTTTGGGTATGCAAGCCCTGGATGATCAAGCACTTAAGCAATTAGGTCGCAGCCATGACACGAAGGCGGCCCTGAAGGCGCTTGATTTGATTCGAAAACGGTTCGAGCGCGTGTCGATCGATCTGATCTATGGAAGGCCTGGGCAAAGCCTAAACAGCTGGCAAGATGAGCTGACGAAGGCGCTAGGGCTGGGGCTTGACCATTATTCGCTTTACCAACTGACCTATGAATCCTCGACCCCCCTTGGCCGGGCGGCCCTGGAGGGACGCATCAAGCCGCTGGACGGCGACAGTGAGGCCGATTTCTTCGCAATGACGCAAGATCAGATGGGGGCGGCAATTCGTTGCGCTTACGAGATATCGAATTATGCATCAAAGTCAGCATACTGCAGGCATAACCTGGATATTTGGCGGGGCGGAACCTATCTAGGCGTAGGACCCGGCGCGCATGGGCGAGAGCCAAGGGACGGGCAAATCCATGCCACGGAGCGACTGGCCGACCCCTTGGCTTGGGCTAAGCAGGTTGCAGCCAAGGGTCATGGATATAAGACCTGTGAACCCCTTTTGCCCGGCGAGCGGGCGCAGGAACTGATCTTGCTGGGGCTGCGTCTGACCGAGGGTATAGACCGCGCCCGTTTTGCCCGCCAATCCGGTTTCGACCTTGCCGAAGTTATAAACCCTCTGGCCGTACAGAGGATGGCGGCGGATGGCTATATCCAGCAGGATTGCACTTCCTTGCGCACCACACCGCAGGGTCGCCAATTGCTGGATTCGGTGGTTAGGATTCTGCTTTCAGAATCGCTTTAAGCCCTTCCCGATAGCTGGGATAAAGCGGCTTATAACCCAGAACCTCTTTCATCTTGGCGTTCGACACGACTTTATTGTCGGCATAAAAGCTGCGCGCCATCGGCGATAGATCGGCCTGATCGAAAGGAATGGCGGCAGGCGGATCTATGCCCAGCAGATCGGCGCCATAGGCTATAACCTCATCGGGCGTGGCTGGATCATCGTCACATAGGTTATATATCTCTCCGGGCGTGGGATGGGCCATCGAGGTCATCACAGCCCCCGCGATGTCATCGACATGGATGCGCGAAAAGACCTGTCCGGGCTTGACGACCCGATGCGCCTTGCCTGCCCGCAGGCTGTCGATGGCCGAGCGGCCAGGGCCGTAAATGCCGGCCAGCCGAAAGATATGAACTGGAATTCCGTTATTTTCCCAAAGGCTTAGCCATGCGGCCTCCGCCTGAACGCGCCTTTTCGAGCGCTCTAGAGACGGCAGGAGCGGGCTGGTCTCATCAACCAGCCCGCCCTGTCGATCGCCGTAGACACCGGTCGTGGAGAGATAACCAACCCAGGCGAATCGTTCCATTATGTTAATAGAATTTCTGAGCGCGTCAAGTACGGGATCGCCCGATTCTGTGGGTGGAATCGTAGAAAGAAGACATATAACTCCGTCCAGGGCGTCTTTGGGCAGGGGGTGGCCTGGGCCAAAAGATATACACCCCACCCCTTCGGTGGGGTTTTGGGGCGGCTCCTGATGCGTCCCGACAACTTCATAGCCCCTGGCCAGCGCCGCCTTGGCAACCGCCTGTCCCGAGAACCCCAAGCCAAAAATGAACAGCTTCATGCGCCGCCCTTTACAAATCCGAGATTTCCACTCTAATTCATTCTAGTCCCCAACCTTCAAGGCTTTCCATGCATCGCCCGTTTTTTCTTGCCCTTCTGTCTTTTGCCTGCGGCCTGCCCTTGGCAGCCGAGCCGATGGACTATCGACAGGAATATGTGAACTGTCTGGCCCTGGCCAAGCAGGATGCTTCGACGGCTTACGAGCATGCTGTGGGCTGGCAGGGAATGGGCGGCGGCGATGCGGCGAAACATTGCCAAGCCGTGGCCCTGATGTATCTGGGCAAGCATGACGAGGCGGCCTATCGGTTGGAAGCGCTGGCCATGTCAACCATGCTGCCCGCCCCCAAGCGGGCCGAGATGCTGGCCCAGGCCGCTCAGGCCCAGCTGATGCTGGACAATCTGAGCCAAGCCAATGCCGATCTGACGGCGGCCCTGAAACTGGACGCCCGCAACCCTGATATATATATCGACCGGGCTGTGGTGATGTTCGCCGCTGGCGATTATGGCGGCGCCGTTAAGGATCTGGATGCCGCCATTCTGCTTTCGCCCAAAAAGGCTGAGCCTTACGCGCTTCGTGCGGCAGCGAAACGATTCCAGGACATGGTGGACCCTGCCCTGGCCGATGCCGAGCAGGCCGTGAGCCTGTCGGGAGGCAAATATCCCGAGGCCTTGCTGGAGCGCGGCATCCTGAGAAGGCTTAAGGGAAACAAGGCGGGCGCGCGACAGGATTGGTTGGCCATTCTCTCGATCAATCCCGATGGCGAAACGGCCGACAATGCTAGGCGCAATCTTGAACTGATGGATGTGAAGGGGGCCGAGAAATGAGCCAGCCCAAACTGCCCGCCCATGAAATGCCGGGGGGCCGTTTGGTCCGCCATCAAGACAGGATTTGGCTGAAGGCCTGGCGCGACAGCAAGGATTACGTCAATCACTATTTGGTCGCCGCCAGGGCCAGCCCCGACCTGACTCTGGTTTATATCGATCCAGAAACGGAACTGGAGCCGGTGGGAGAGGCCCTGCGCCTGGACCAGACAAAGCCCCGACCCCTGGGCGAGGACATGCAGCCGGGCGATGCCCTTGTGCTGGAAAGCGGTCGGCGCTTCATCAAGGTTCTGGACATCAAGAAGGATGGCCAGCGCCATCTGGCCTATGTCGATATCGAGACCGGAGAAATCCGTCCGCGCCAGGAGCGCGGCCAAGCCGCGGTTTTTTCGGGTTGGTCGCTGATCGACGCTTAATTAAAAATCGAGATCCGCGTAATGCGCGGGCGGCGGCGCGCCTGGAATATGATCGGCCAGCAGCGGGCGGAAGGATGGGCGCGATTTGATCTTGGCATACCAATCCTTGACATGCGGCACCTGGTCCCAGGCGATGTCGCCCACATAATCGATGCAGGACAGATGCGCCGCCGCCGCGATGTCGGCCAGGGTGAAGCTGTTTCCAGCCAGCCAGTTGCGCCGCTCGGTCAGCCAGGTCAGATAGGCCAAATGGCTTTCCAGATTCTGCAACCCGGCCCGGATGGCCCTAGAATCCGGCGCCCCCAATCCCAGAAAGCGTTTCATCAATTTTTCGGTCACCAGATGGTGCGTGACCTCGCTTTCGAATTTCTGGTCGAACCAGGCGCATAGGCGGCGCGCCTCGGCCCGTTCGATGGGGTCGGCGCCGATCAGTTGCGGTTCGGGATAGGTTTCGTCCAGATATTCGCAGATAGAGGCATGTTCGGCCAAGGTCAGCCCATCTTCCTCGATCAGCACGGGAACCTCGCCCGCCGGGTTCAAGGCCAGGAATTCGGGACGGCGCTCCCAGGTCTTTTCGGCTTCCAGGCGAAAATTCAGCTTTTTCTCGCCAAGCGCTATCCGCACCTTGCGCGAATGCGCCGAAAGCCAGAGATGATGAAGCGTGCGCATGTGTTGGTAATATTCCCCACTTGAAGCATCTATAACGCCGCCGCCCCTGGCGGCGCAAGAGATGTCCGGCTATGATGCTATAAAGTGAATCCTAAAAAACTCTTGAGAGGAATGGCGTGCCGATCGAACAGGTCGTAGTGATGGCTGTGATTCAAGGCTTGGCCGGGTTTTTGCCCCTGTCCGCCTCGGGCCATCTGGCGCTGGCGCCGTTTTTCCTCGGCTGGCCGACGGCAGGCCTTCCCCTTGAAGCCGCCCTGCATGGCGGCGCTCTGGCCGCCTTGCTGCTTTATTTCTGGCGCGATGTTTGGGAAATCGCCAAGGATCTGCCCAGCCTGTTCAAGGGACGCACCAGACCGGGCGCCAAGCTGGCCATCTTGCTGCTGGCGGCGACGCTTCCGGTGCTTGTTCTTGCTTTTGCCCTGCGTTATTTCGAGATTGCAGCACCCAGCGCCCCGCTGACCATTGCCTGGGCGATGGCCGGTTTCGCCCCCGTCCTGTTTCTGTTCGACAAGTTCGGCGTCACCATCTGGCGCATGCAGCATATGACGACAAGCCAGTCGCTGTTCATCGGTTTCGCCCAGTGCCTAGCCTTCATTCCCGGCATCGGAGGCATGGCGGCCACCCTGACCGCCGCCCGCTTTCTCGGATACGAGCGCGCCGAAGCGGCGCGCTTTGCGCTTTTGCTTTTCATCCCGCTTCTGTTGGGCAGGCTGGCGCTCGATCTCTACGGGTTGCTCGGCGCCGGGGCGGGCGCGTTTCCCGTGGCCGCACAGCATCTGCTGATCGCCTTTGGCGCAACCGCGCTGACCGGCTTGTTGGCCGTTTCGTTCTTGCTAAGCTGGCTTCGGCGCGCCAGCCTGCTGCCCTTCGTTCTATATCGCCTTGCCGTTGGTCTGGCGTTGCTGCTGTTCCTTCATGGGCTGACGCCATGGCGCTAAACGTCGCCATTCAGATGGACCCGATCGCGTCCATCGATATCGACGCCGATTCCACCTTTATGTTGGCCCTGGAGGCGCAAGCCCGCGGACATGTTCTCTATCATTACCTGCCCAAGCATCTGTCGCTGGAAGACGGACGGCTGACCGCGCTGGCCCATCCGTTGAGCGTGCGGCGCGAAAAGGGGAATCATTACACTCTGGGTCAACCGCTTCGCCTTGATTTGGCGCGCATGGACGTTGTGCTGATGCGCCAGGACCCGCCCTTCGACATGGCCTATATCACGGCCACCCATTTGCTGGAACGAATCCATCCGAAAACCCTGGTCGTCAACGACCCCGCCAGCGTGCGCAACGCGCCGGAGAAATTGTTCGCCACCCATTGGCCCGAACTGATGGCGCCAACCCTGATCAGCGCTGACGCCAAATCCATCGCCGATTTTCGCGCCCGGCACGGCGACATTGTTCTGAAGCCGCTTTACGGCAATGGCGGAGCGGGCGTCTTTCACGTGACGTCGTCCGACGACAATTTCAACGCCTTGCTCGAAATGTTCGCGCGCCAATCGCTAGAGCCGATCATGGCGCAAAAATATCTGCCCGAGGTCAGGGCGGGCGACAAGCGCATCATCCTGGTCGATGGGGTGGCGAAGGGCGCAGTCCTGCGCGTGCCAAGCCAAGGCGAGGCCAGGGCCAACCTGCATGTGGGCGGCCGCGCCGTGGCGACGAAGCTGACCAATGGCGAACAAGAGATATGCCAAACCATCGGTCCTGAATTGAAAAAGCGCGGGCTAATTTTCGTAGGCATCGACGTGATCGGCGACCGGCTAACCGAGATCAACGTCACCTCGCCTACCGGCATTCAGGAAATCAACCGACTTTCGGATACGAAGATCGAAGCGGATGTTTGGGACGCGATAGAAGGCAGATTATCGCCATAACCCATCGTAAGGCATTGCAGGGGCCGCCTGTCCTGTGGCTTGCGAAATTCTGTCCAAAAGATTTTGCGCTCTTTCGCCGTTGACGCCATCAAGCATGGCCGCAGCCTTTAGGGCTGTCATGAGCTGACGCCCCTTGTCTTCGGGCAGCGCCGCAAGGATTTCCAGCGCTTGGGAAAACTCCCACGGCCCGATCTGATCGCTGGGGCGAAAATCAACGTCGCTGATCTCTCCGATCATTTCTTGCGCACGCGCATAGGCCTGTCTTGCCTTGTCGCTTGACTCATGCCCCGCCTGGGCAACGGAAGCTGCCGCCAAAGCCATGGCTCGCTTTTTTGTTTCGTCGTCCGCCGATTTTCTTGCCGCAATAGGGTAAAGAGCCGAGCGCAACCCTTGGAGCAAAGCCTCTTCTTGCGCGGTAAGCGCACCATCTCCCATGGCAAGGCGTTCGGCGTTTCTTACGATCCTGTCACGCTCGCCGATGTCCATGCGCTGAAGGTGCGCCAGCGATTGTGAAATTAGAAGTCTGGCCGCTTTATGATCGCCATTGCCCATGACGGGTAGATTGCGTTCCACCAGCAAGGCGACAGTCGGCGATTCAAGACCGGCCAACATGTGAATGTGAGGGGCCAAGTCGCCCTGATGGTCGAGCAGAAAGGCCGAATAGAGACCGGCCAACGCCTGCTCGTCGCTTTCATAGGGTTTGGGCGATATTGGCGGCTGCGGTTCCGCGCGTGAATCCGCGCGACTGATTTGCTTTGGCGAATGATCCTGCGCCAAGCGGCTCAGCCGATCCTCAATCGGCGGATGTGTGGCAAGCCAATCCGGTTGCGAATCATGAAACAGCATATGGCGCACCCATGAAGATGGTTTGCCCGACCTCTCGTTTTGTCGCGCCCCATGCCTCGCCTTTTGAAGAGCGCCGGACAGGCCTGAACTTAATCGCGCGAACTGCACGGCGGACGCATCGGCCAGAAATTCGCGTTCCCTGGAAATGGCGCGTTGCGCCGCCCGGCCCAGGATCAGACCGAAGCCCCCGGCGATCATGACCCACATGCCGATGAAGACCGTCAGAAAGCCCAGCACGAAAAGAACAGCGCCCTCGGCAATTTTAACTTCCAGACCGATGCCTCCGATGGCAAGCCCGGCGCCGCTGAAGAAGGTCAGATTCAAGCCGATCAAGGTGAAGCGCGTAAACCCGTTCATCAGGCTGGCCAACCGCATGTTCAGGGAAAGATCGTCATTCGCGATATGGCCAAACTCGTGCGCCGCTAGGCCTTGCAGCTCGTCTCGGCTTAGCATTTGCAGCGCGTCGGGCGTCACGCCGATGACGGCTTCGCCAGGGCCGAAACCGGCGCAAAGGGCGTTGATGCCTTCCATCTTTTCCAGCACATACAAGACCGGCGTCGCTATGCCGCTGGCAATCGCCAACTCGGCCACCACATTTCTGAAGCGGCGTTCCTGGGCGCTGTTCAAGGCCGAGAGCCTGCGTGCGCCCAGCATGTCCATCAGCAGAGCGCCGCCGCCCAGCGACAGCTCGCGCCATTTAGAGACGATGGCCGCCAGGAAGATCAGAGCCGCCGGAATTTGTCCGGCCGCGATGACGCGCGGATGCCAGAACAGATAGGATAAAGCGTGACGGCGGTCCTCCTCGAAGGAATAGAGAGGCTGAAATTCCGCCGTCATGTCGAAAGGAATAGCGCGAAAAACCATCACCGCAATCAGGTGCGACCCAAAGAACAGGGCCAGGATGGCGGGCGCAAACCAGAGAATAAGGAGGGCGGTGCGTTGGCGGGACCTATCTTGCGCCTTGAAGAAATCCATCGCTTAAGAAAAGGACACGCGCAGGGGCTGGCGGGCCAGTTGGTCTTCCAACTCCCAGCTGGCATAGGCCGCAAAGCCGAACAGGCCGGCGATCAGCAACGACGGAAAGGACAAGCGCTTGTTGTCGTAGGACATGACCGCATCGTTATAGGCTTGGCGGGCGAAGGAGACCCGGTTCTCGGTACTGGACAGTTCTTCAGACAATTGAGCCATGGTCTGATCTGCCCGCAACTGCGGATAGGATTCTTGCAGGGCAAACAAGTGCGTCAAAGCGCCGGTCAGTTGATTTTCGGCGCTGCTGACGGCGGCAAGTGCTGCCGGTCCCTTCCGAAGCTGCAGATTTTGCGCAGCGCCCAAAGCCAGATTGCGCGCCGACACAACCGCTTCCAGCGTTTCCCTTTCATGTTCGAGATAGCGCTTGGCGACGGCAACCAGATTGGGGATCAGGTCGTAGCGGCGTTGCAGCTGAACGGAAATCTGCGCCAGGGCATTCGAAACCGCGTTCCTTGCCCGAACCAGCCCATTATAAACGGCAATCAGCAGAAGAATCGCCGCAAAGCCGGTGGCGGACAGAATGATGGGCGATAAGTTTTGCATGTGCTTTCCCCGTCGAATGCAACCCCTGATCAACTTATCCAATTGCCGCCAGTTTCTCAAGCCAGCGATTGCAGCAGAGAAATAGCGCTTGCCCTTTTCGTGTGGCGCTCTTACCTCTTTCATATGAAGCGCCTTCTTTTACTTGGGGTTACGGTTTTTCTGACCCAAGCGGAACCGGCCTTGGCCCGCGATCCGCCGTTGCCCGCCTATGTGGTGGCCGATGGACAGACCGGCGTGATTATCGATTCCCGCCTAGCCAGCCAGCCCCGCCATCCGGCGTCGCTGGCCAAGCTGATGACCGTCTATCTCGCTTTCAAGGCGATCGGTGAGAGCCAAGCGCGCTGGGATACGACGATTAAAGTTTCGGCGCAGGCGGCTCTTCAGGGCGGCTCGGTTTTGGGCTTGCGGGTTGGCGACAGCCTGACCGTCGAGGAAGCCGTGATGGCCGTGATCGCCCGCTCGGCCAATGACGCCGCCGTGGCGCTGGCCGAATATCTGGGCGGATCGGAGGCCGGGTTCGCCAGCCGTATGACCGAGCAGGCGAAAAAATTGGGTCTGATGGCGACCAGCTTCAAGAACGCGACCGGTCTTAGCGCCCAAGGGCAGGTGACGACCGCCGCCGACATGGCGGGATTGGCGATGGCGCTAAGGCGCGACTTTCCCGCCGACTATGCGCGCTTCGCAAGCCGCAGCGTTAGCTGGAAGCGCCAGCAACTGCCCAATCTGAACGGCTTTCTGGGCGCTTTTACCGGGGCCGAGGGTTTGAAAACCGGCTTTACTTGCCCGGCCGGATATAATTTGGTCGCCGCCGCCCAACGAGACGGCAGGCGCATCATCGGCGTGGTGCTGGGCGCTCGCTCGAAGGAAGAGCGCGAGTCTTTGATGGCGCAGAATCTCAGCCGCGCTTTCAGGGGCGGAGCGCCTAAGGAGCAGGCCGCCAGTTTGGAAAAAGCCTCGCTTGCCAATTCGCTGCCCGATCTGTCGGGCACGGTCTGCGCGGGCGGCATCGTGCCGGGAGATTCGTCAGGCAATGCCGGAACCTCGTCCAGCTATCCGTCGGGCTGGGCGTTGGAATTGTCTTTCGCCCGCCAGGCGGGCAAGGCGCATCGCGATCTGATGGTGGCGCAAAGCCGCTTGGGGCTTGGCGGCCAGGCCCTGGTGGTGCGCGCTCCCTTCAGCGGCGATGTCCGCTATCGCGGCTTGCTGGCGGGCCTTAGCGAGGAGTCGGCGGTAAAAAGCTGCCTGAACTATCGCACCAAGGGCGGCGACTGCTTGGTGCTGAATCCGCAGATGCTAAAGGGCGCTTTCGAAGAGCAACGGCGTTTGGCCCGCTTCATCGCCAGGGATTGAAGCCAGCCCGGACTCGCATTATGGTTGTGGGGAAAGGGAGCGATTCCATGACCGATCCGCTGCAAAAGCCCGCGCTCGATCCGGCGTCGCTGCCGTTGGAAACCAAAACCGGCTATCCGACCGAGTTCCTGCCCCGCGTGGCGGGACGTTCAAGAAGGCGGCTGGGCCGCGCGCTGGGGCTTTCTGATTTCGGCGTCAATCTGACGGTGCTGGAACCCGGCGCGCAATCGGCGCTGCGCCATTGGCACAAGCATGAGGATGAATTCATCTTCGTCCTTTCGGGCGAACTGACCTTGATCACCGATGCGGGCGAGCAGTTGTTGACAGCGGGCCTATGCGCAGGATTCCCCAAGAATGTGCAAGACGGCCATCATCTGGTGAACAGATCATCGGCCCCCGCCAGCTATCTGGAAGTGGGCGGCAATCAACCTGAGGAAGAGGCCACCTATCCCGACGACGATCTGCATTTCAGACGCGCCGACGGTTTCTTTACCAGGAAGGATGGGGGGCGGGCGGCGTGAGGCATCCGGCACCGTCAGATCCCGCTCAAGAGGAGATCGATTATCGGCTAAGCGTCAAATACGACGTGCCAAGCCTGCTGCTGGCCATTCTGGTGTTTTCCTCTGTTTTGGTGTTCTTTCTTAATCGCAACGAATCTGGGCCGTTCGAAAGGTTTTTCATTATTCCTGTTCTCGCACTGATGCTGCTGACCACACTGATTAATGTCTTTGATCGAAGGCCCGTTTTAATTTTTGACCAGTCTGGATTGTTTTTCCGCCCTTTCATGGACAGGCCCCTACCCTGGGCTGATATAGAGTGGATTCGAGGCGACTACTTTACTTTTTTGGATGAGCGCTTTCATATCCATCTGCGCGAGTCGGCACCAAGAATTCATGGCCTCTTTAAAAGATGGAAGTTCTTCTTGCTTTTTCAGGGCCGGATGAATTCATTTACAATAACAACTTTCGGCCTAGCGATTTGGGGCAAAGAATTGAAGCGGCGGTTGCAGGCCTCGCCCGCTGGCGCTAAATACTCCGTATTATGAGGCCTTGAATGTCGTTGTTAATTTTCCTCGCCCCTTCCCCCATTATCGATTTTGACTACCCCGAGGTGGCGGCGAAGGCGCTGGAATTGGCGGCGGGAAAATCATCCGACGTCGAGATCGCCAAGGCATGCTTTGAATTTGTCCGCGATGAAATTTCGCACAGCGTCGATGCGCAACAGAATCCCGTCACCTGCAAGGCATCCGACGTGCTGAAGCATCGCACCGGCTATTGCTATGCCAAAAGCCATCTGCTGGCCGCCCTGTTGCGCGCCAACAAGATTCCATCCGCCTTGTGCTATCAGCGACTAAGCATCGACGATCAAGGCCCGCCCTTCTGCCTGCATGGCTTGAACGCCGTGTATTTGCAAGATTTCGGCTGGTATCGCATTGATGCGCGCGGCAACAAGCCAGGCATCGAGGCGCGTTTCGATCCACCTCGCGAACATCTGGCCTTTACGCCTAAACTGGACGGCGAGCGCGATTTGCCGGAACGCCATGCCGAGCCTTTGGCGCATGTCGTGACCGCGCTGTCGCGTTTCAAAAGCTGGGATACGTTGTTGGAGAATCTGCCGGATGCAAATTGACGGTCCCAACTATGTCGTTGTTTTTATCTCGCAGCGAGCCGAGGGCGACAATGGCTATGGCACCATGGCCGAGCGCATGGTGGAGAGCGTAGAAAAATTCGACGGTTATCTGGGTGCCGAAAGTGTGCGTGATGCTTCCGGCTTTGGCATCACGGTTTCCTATTGGCAAGGCCTGGACGATATCTCCCGCTGGAAGGCCGATGCCGAACACCAAGCCGCGCAACGCCTGGGCCGCGAAAAATGGTACGAACATTTCCGCCTGACCGTGGCCAAGGTTGAAAAAGACATGTACTGGAAAAAGTCATGACCGCCCATATCTCTACCGTCGCCTTTCAAGGGATCGATTGCCGTCCGGTGGATGTGCAGGTGCAGCTGGCCAACGGCCTGCCCGCCTTCACGCTGGTGGGGCTGGCCGACAAGGCGGTGGGAGAATCGAAAGAGCGCGTGCGCGCCGCCCTGAATGCCATTGGCTTGGCACTTCCACCCAAGCGCATCACGGTCAATCTCGCACCCGCCGATTTGCAAAAGGAAGGCAGCCATTTCGATCTGCCCATAGCGCTTGGCCTGCTGGCCGCCATGGGCGTGCTGCCGCAAGACGAGTTGGCGGAATTCGTGGCCTTGGGCGAGATGGGGCTGGATGGCAGCATCGCGCCCGTGGCTGGCGTGCTGCCCGCCGCCATCGCGGCGAACGCGCAGGAGAAGGGCCTGATCTGCCCGCAGGCCCAGGGCGGCGAGGCGGCCTGGGCGGGCGACATCCGCGTGCTGGCTCCGGCCTCGCTGCTAAGCCTCGTCAACCATTTCAAGGGCACGCAAGTGCTGGCGGCGCCTAAGGGCGAGATCGACGACGAAGCGATAGCGCATCTGGATCTTGCCGACATCAAGGGCCAGGAGACGGCCAAGCGGGCGCTCGAGATCGCCGCCGCCGGTGGTCATAATCTGCTGATGATCGGCCCGCCGGGTGCTGGCAAGTCGATGCTGGCCAGCCGCCTGCCCGGCATTCTGCCCCCGCTTTCGCCTGCCGAGGCGCTGGAAGTCAGCATGATCCATAGCGTGGCCGGGCTGTTGAACAACGGCAAACTGAAGCGCAACCGACCCTTTCGCGATCCCCATCATTCGGCGTCGTTGCCTGCCTTGGTGGGCGGCGGATCGAAGGCCAAGCCGGGCGAAGTGTCGCTGGCCCATCTGGGCGTGTTGTTCCTGGATGAACTGCCCGAGTTCCAGCGGGCAGCGCTGGAATCCTTGCGCCAGCCGGTGGAAAGCGGAACGGCAGTCGTGGCCCGCGTTGCCGCCCATGTGCGCTATCCCGCCCGCTTCCAACTGATCGCCGCCATGAATCCCTGCAAGTGCGGGCATTTGGATGATCCTCAGCTTGCCTGTTCCAAGGCCCCCAAATGCGCCCATGAATATCAGTCGCGCATTTCAGGCCCTTTGTTCGACCGCATCGATCTGCATATCGACGTGCCTGCGGTGAACCCCTCCGACCTGTCGCTGCCCCCGCCCGCCGAAGGGTCGGCTCATGTAGCGGCCCGCGTGGCCGAGGCGCGCCGGATTCAGGCCGAGCGCTATGCGGGTACAAAAATGCGCACCAATGCCGAGGCCGATGGCCAGTTGCTGGAAGAGGTGGCGGCCCCCGACCCGCAAGGGCGCAAATTGCTGACCGAGGCCGCCGAGCGCATGAAGTTGTCGGCCCGGGGCTATCATCGGGTGCTGCGCGTGGCGCGCACCTTGGCTGATCTTGAGGGGGCCGAGAATGTCGCCCGCCTGCATATCGCCGAGGCGCTTTCCTACCGGCGCGTCGTGCCGGGGCGCAATCCGCTGGCGCATGCCTGAAAGAATTCGTCATGTATACGCCTGCGCATTTCAAGGAAGAGCGTCTACCCGTTTTGCAGGCGGCGATTCAATCCAGCGGACTGGCGATCCTTGTATCGTCCGCAAGCCACGGGCTTGAGGTTTCACATCTGCCCCTTTTCCTGGAACCGACCGAGGGGCCGTTTGGAACCCTGTACGGCCATATGGCCCGCGCCAATCCGCATGCGAACCTGCGAAATGCGGATACGGATTCCCTGGCGATCTTTCAAGGGCCACACGCCTATGTCTCGCCCTCTTGGTACGAAACCAAGCGGCAAACAGACAAGGTGGTGCCGACCTGGAACTATATCGCCGTTCATGCCCATGGCCGCCTGGAGCTTGCCGACGACCCGGTCTTGGCCCGAAGCGTCGTTGAGAAATTGACGGCGATTCACGAGGCGCAGCGCGAACATCCCTGGGCCGTCTCCGACGCCCCCAACGACTATTTGCAGACCATGCTAAAAGCCATCCTGCCCTTCCGCTTGCCCATCTCGCGGCTTGAAGGGTCGTGGAAGCTGAGCCAGAACAAGGCAGCCGAAGATCGGGCTGGCGTCATTCAAGGATTGAACGCAGAGGCGCAAGAACTTGCCGCCGCCATGGCGAAGGCGATGCCCTGAATCCGGTCCCAGCCGGTAGTGTCTGAACATCGGTTTCCAACACTATATATATAATGTCGGATTTTGATTCATCCACAGGCCTGCGCATGTAGGCGCGGCTTTTGTCGCCCAGAATGGTTAACGACTCTTGTGGTTGAAAAACACGAAAAATCAAAGGGGCTGCAACTACGATATCAGTTATCCCCAGGATAATAGTCTGTTAACCTTTTGCCGAATCTTCTCGCTGCGCAACAAAGCGGCGGCAAAACCTTACTTTAAGAATGCGTTTACAGTCTTTGAAAGTTAAGGAAAAATTAAAATCAGCCGTCGCTGGGCCGCTTGACCATCGGCCCTACCCGCCGACCGCCCAGAACATGGAAATGCAGATGCGGCACATCCTGGCCGCCATCGCTGCCGGTATTGGCGATGACGCGGAATCCGGTCCTATCGACCTGTTTGTCGCGCGCCACTTTGGCCAGCAGGCGAACCAGCGAAGCCAGCTCGGCGTCGCTGGCCTGATCGGCAAAGTCGAGCAGGCTTTCGTAAGGCCCCTTGGGAATGACCAGCGCATGGGTAGGTGTTAGGGGGTGGATGTCCTCGAAGGCAAGGCTGTGCTGATCCTCGTCCAGTTTCCGGCATGGCAGCTCGCCCCGCAAGATGCGGGCGAAGACGTTCTGAGGATCGTAGGTCATGATTTTGGCCTTGAAGATTTCTCTTCGATACCGGAACGACCCTTGCGTTCCGCCAGTTTCAGCCAAACATCGGCAGGCTTAACCCCCGCATCGGCCCACAGCACCAAAAGGTGATAGAGCAGGTCGGCACTTTCCGACGCCACCTGTTCCGGCCCTTGGGCGACAGCGGCCAGGGCGGTTTCCACCGCCTCCTCGCCCAGCTTTTGGGCGATCTTCAACCGGCCCTTGGCGAACAGCTTGGCGGTGTAAGACGTTTCGGGATCGGATTCTTTGCGAGAATCGATCACCTGGAATAGTTCGTCGATGATTTCCGCACCCATGACCGCCCCCTTTAAGCCAACCGAACCGGGATGCCGACGCTAGCCATATATTCCTTGACCTGGCGAATGCTGAAGGTGCCGAAATGAAAAATGCTAGCCGCCAGCACGGCGGTGGCATGGCCCTGCAGAATGCCTTCCGCCATATGTTCAAGCGTGCCCACCCCGCCCGAAGCGATCACCGGAATCGTTACGGCATCGGCTATCGTGCGGGTCAGAGGCAAATTGAAGCCCTGTTTGGTGCCGTCACGGTCCATCGAGGTGAGCAATATCTCGCCCGCTCCATATTCCTCCATCCGTTTCGCCCAGGCGACGGCATCGATGCCGGTGGCTTCGCGCCCGCCATGGGTGAAAATCTCGAACCGATCCGGCCCCACCGACTTGGCGTCGATGGCGACCACGATACATTGGCTGCCGAATTTCCGGGCGGCCTCGGCCACGAATTCCGGGCGCTTCACGGCCGCCGTATTGATCGACACTTTGTCGGCCCCGGCCAGCAGCAGCTTGCGGATATCTTCCACCACCCGCACGCCGCCGCCCACGGTCAGCGGCATGAAGCATTGTTCGGCGGTGCGGCTGACCACGTTATATATGGTGTCGCGATTTTCATGGCTGGCCGTGATGTCAAGGAAGGTCAGCTCGTCGGCGCCTTCGCGGTCATACAGCTTGGCCTGCTCGACCGGATCGCCCGCGTCGGTCAGATTGACGAAATTGACCCCCTTGACCACCCGCCCGTCCTTCACATCCAGGCAGGGGATGACCCGCATCTTTAACATTGTGTCTGTCCCTCAAGCGCCGGGCGCTCACTCCGTTCGCTTGGCTCACGCTCGCCAGGAGGCTCGCGGGCGCTCAATGCGCCAGTCGTTCGACCAATGCTACGCATCGCTCGAACTCCGATTCTTTAAAATTTCCAGTGCTTCCCCCAGGTCCAGCCGCCCGTCATAGATGGCGCGGCCAGAGATGACGCCCAAAATGCCGGGTTCCTTCGCCGCCATCAGGCGCTTCAGGTCCTCGACCGACGACACGCCGCCCGAAGCGATAACCGGCGTTTCGATCTCGTGGGCCAGAAAGGCGGTGGCCTCGACATTGACGCCCTTCAGCACGCCGTCGCGGTCGATATCGGTATAGATGATGGCCGCCGCCCCGGCGCCTTCGTACATCTTGGCCAGTTCCAGCGCCGTCAACTCGCTGGTTTCGGCCCAGCCTTCCACCGCCACCTTGCCGCCCTTGGCGTCGATGCCCACCGCCACCCGACCGGGAAACAGGGCGCAGGCGTCCTTGACCAGGGCCGGATTTTTCAGCGCCACCGTTCCCAAGATGACCCGCGCCACCCCGCGATCGAGCCACATTTCGATGGTGGCTAGGTCGCGGATGCCGCCGCCCAACTGAATGGGCACCGTCACCGCCTTCAAGATGGCGTCCACCGCCTCGCCATTCACCGGCTTGCCGGCGAAGGCGCCGTTCAGATCGACCACATGAATCCACTGGCAGCCGCTGGCCTGGAACTTGGCGGCCTGATCGGCGGGATCGTCGTTGAAGACGGTGGCCTGGCTCATATCGCCCAGCTTCAGGCGGACACAGCGCCCTTCTTTAAGGTCGATGGCGGGAAACAGGATCATGGCATCCACTTCAGAAAATTGGCGATCAGACAAAGCCCCGCCTTTTGGCTCTTTTCGGGATGAAACTGGGTGCCCGCGATATTGTCGCGCCCGATCAAGGCATTGACCGGCCCGCCGTAATCGACGGTGGCCAGCACATGGGTCGGGTTTTTGGCCCTGAAAGCGTAGCTGTGGACGAAATAGGCATGCGCGCCCGCCGATAACCCCTTCAGCAAAGGATGCGCGCCCGGCTTGAAGGCCAATTCGTTCCAGCCCATATGCGGGATTTTCAGCGTAGCGTCGGCGGGCGAGATATGATCGACCTCGCCTTCGATCCAGCCCAACCCCTGGTGATCGCCATGCTCATGGCCCTGGCTGGCCAAAAGCTGCATGCCCACGCAAATGCCCAAAAAGGGAACGCCCGCTTTCAGCACGCGCTCTTCCAAAGCCTCGACCATGCCGGGAACGGCATCCAAGCCCTGCTTGCAATCGGCAAAGGCGCCGACGCCGGGCAGCACGAGGCGATCGGCCTGCCTAGCCGCCTCGGGATCGGCGGTCACCAGAATCTTCTGGGCCGTCCCCTCTTCAAGGGCGGCGCGCTCGAAAGCCTTGGCCGCCGAACGCAGATTGCCCGAGCCGTAATCGATGATGGCAACCGTGGACACCGCTTACAGAACCCCCTTGGTCGAAGGTACGGCATCCGAGCGCCTGGGATCGATTTCTGTGGCCGACCGCAGCGCGCGGGCCAGCGCCTTGAAACAGGCCTCGACGATATGGTGGCTGTTGTCGCCGTAAAAACATTCGACATGCAAGGTGATGCCCGCCGCCTGCGCAAAGGCCTGGAACCATTCCTTGAACAGCTCGGTATCCATTTCGCCCACTTTGGGCTTGGGGAATTCGACCCGCCAGATCAAATAGGGCCGGTTCGAAATGTCCAGCGCCACCCTGACCAGGGTTTCATCCATCGGGCAGGTGGAATCGCCATAGCGGCGGATGCCCTTGCGGTCGCCCAGCGCCTTGGCGAAGGCCTGGCCCAGCGTGATGCCCACATCTTCCGTGGTGTGGTGAAAATCGATATGCAGGTCGCCCTCGGCCTTGACCGTTAGGTCGAACAGGCCGTGGCGGGATAATTGTTCCAGCATATGGTCGAGAAAGCCGATCCCGGTCGAGACCGAATATTGGCCCGTCCCGTCCAGATTGACCGAGACGGAAATGCGGGTTTCCATGGTGGCGCGCTCTAAACTGGCCGTGCGCATAGGGACATCTCCTGAAATGACCCGATTTTTTAGCAGGTGCCGCCCTTTTTTGCCAGAGCGGTTGAGCGCATGGCAGACAAGCCGTATATGTGGGGGGGTAAACATTCACGAGGTCCCATGTCCGCGCCAAAAGACATTTCCGTTACAGAACGCCTGATTCTGGCTCTTGACGTCCCCAGTCCCGACGAGGCCAGGAAGCTGGTCGCCCTGCTGGGCGACAGCGTGCAATTCTACAAGATCGGCCTGGAGCTGTTCATGGCCGGGGGCTATTTCGAGCTGCTCGACTGGCTGAAGGCCCAAGGCAAGAAGGTTTTCGTGGATCTGAAATTCTTCGACGTCCCGGAAACCGTGGCCTCGGCGGTGCGCCAGCTGCGCTCGCGCGGGGCAGATCTGGCCACCATTCACGGCAATGATTCCATCATGCGGGCCGCCGTGCGCGAAAAGGGCGATCTGAAATTGCTGGCCGTGACCGTGCTGACCAGCCTGGATCAGGGCGATATCGACGATCTGGGCTTCAAGACCGACGTTGCCGCCCTGGTGTTGTCGCGCGCCAAGCGGGCGTTGGAGATCGGCTGCGACGGCGTTGTCTCGTCGGGCCTGGAAGCCAGCCAGCTGCGCGCCAATCTGGACCACCGCCTGCTGGTGGTGGTGCCCGGCATCCGCCCGGTCGCCAACAAGCCCGCCGACGATCAAAAGCGCACGGTGGATGTGGAAGAGGCTTTCGAGATGGGGGCCGATTATATCGTGGTCGGGCGCCCCATTCGCGGCGCCGAGAATCCCAAGCAGGCCGCCCAGGACGTTCAGGCCCGCATCAAGGCCTATTTCGAGAAGAAGGCGTAAATCATGAGCGAGGCGCACGACCCCACCGGCTGGCATGGCACCACCATTCTATCCATCCGCAAGGGGGGCAAGGTGGTGATCGCGGGTGACGGCCAAGTGACCCTGGGGGCCACGGTCATCAAATCGAACGCCAAGAAGGTGCGCAGGCTGGGTGCGGACGGGCTGGTGATCGCCGGATTCGCGGGCGCCACCGCCGACGCCTTCACCTTGTTCGAACGCCTGGAAGCCAAGCTGGAAAAGCATCCCGGCCAATTGATGCGCGCTTGCGTGGAACTAGCCAAGGATTGGCGCACCGACCGCTATTTGCGGCGCCTGGAAGCCATGATGGCGGTGGCCGACAAGGACGTGTCCTTGGTTCTGACCGGCACCGGCGACGTGCTGGAACCCGAGGACGGCCTGATCGGCATCGGTTCGGGCGGCATGTACGCGCTGTCGGCGGCCCGCGCTTTGACGGATATCGAAGGGCTGGACGCCGAAGCCATCGCCCGCAAATCGATGGCCGTGGCGGCAGGCATTTGCGTTTACACCAACGAACGGATCATCGTCGAATGCCTATAAGTTCCTTTTCCCCGCGCGAGATCGTCTCCGAGCTTGATCGTTTCATCGTGGGCCAGCACGACGCCAAGCGCGCCGTCGCCATCGCGCTGCGCAATCGTTGGCGCCGCCAGCAATTGACGCCCGAACTGAAGGAAGAGGTGCTGCCCAAGAATATTCTGATGATCGGCCCCACCGGCGTCGGCAAAACCGAGATTGCCCGCAGACTGGCCAAGTTGGCCCAGGCCCCCTTCATCAAGGTCGAGGCGACGCGCTTTACCGAAGTGGGCTATGTGGGGCGCGACGTCGAGCAGATCGTGCGCGACCTGTTGGACAGCGCCATCGTCATGACCCGTGAGAAATTGCGCCGCTCGGTCGAGGGCAAGGCCGAGCTGGCCGCCGAGGAACGCGTGCTGGATGCACTGGTGGGCGATAATTCAAGCGTGGAGACCCGCCAGAAATTCAGGAAGATGCTGCGCGAGAATCTGCTCAACGACCGCGAAATCGAAATTCATCTGTCCGACAATTCGGGAGCGGCCTTTCCCATGTTCGACATGCCGGGTCAGCCCGGCACCAGTGTGGGTATGCTGAATATCAACGACATGCTGGGCAAGATGATGGGGGGGCGCACCAAGCCCCGCAAGCTGCTGGTCGGCGAAGCCTATAAGGTGCTGGTCGCCGAAGAGGGCGACAAACTTTTGGATCAGGACAAGGTGGTGCGCGAGGCCATCGAGGCGGTGGAAAACAACGGCATCGTCTTTCTGGACGAGATCGACAAGATCTGCGCGCGCTCGGAAGAGCATCGTTCAGGCTCGGACGTATCGCGAGAAGGCGTGCAGCGCGATCTTTTGCCCTTGATCGAAGGCACCACGGTTTCGACCAAGCACGGTTCGGTAAAAACCGACCATATCCTGTTCATCGCCTCGGGCGCTTTCCATCTGGCCAAACCGTCCGACCTTTTGCCGGAATTGCAAGGACGCCTGCCCATTCGCGTGGCGCTGAAGGCCTTGGATAAAGATGATTTCGTGCGCATTCTCACCGAACCGGAAGCCAGCCTGATCGTGCAATACAAGGCCCTGATGGCGACCGAGGGCGTGATCTTGGATTTCACGCCGGAAGCGATCGAGGAACTAGCCTCGCTGGCCGCCGCCATCAATCGATCGGTCGAGAATATCGGTGCTCGGCGCTTGCATACGGTGCTGGAGAAATTGCTGGAAGACATCAGCTTTTCCGCCACCGACAATTCCGGCGCCTGCATCACCATCGATCCCAAGCTGGTGCAAGAAAAGGTCGCCGTGCTGGCCGAGAATACCGATCTGTCGAAGTTTATTTTGTAGAAGCAGTTTCTTTTTCTTGTCATGCCCGCGCTTGGCGCGGGCATCCACCTGGATCGCCGGGTCAAGCCCGGCGATGACAAAGAAATGTTCAAACCCTCAGCAATTCCTGCTCGATCTTCGCCAGCTCGCTTGCATCCAGCCCTTTGCCCTGCTTGAACAGGGCGAACAGGTGCGTGAGCGTTCTTTGCGCCTCGAAGGCCAGGGCATGATGCTCGGGGCCTAGCCGTTCCCAACCGAAGGCCAGCAAATGGCGCATCAGGAACACCAGGTCCAGCGGCACATCCACGTCCAGCCTTTCTTGAATTTTTCTTCGCGAGATGCGATTACCCGACTCGCGCAGCGCATCGTTTCTGCGCTGGGTCACCTGCCCGGGATGCAGGCGGTAGGCGCATAAAAGATCGGGCAGGATCACGCCGCGCCCTCGATCCAACATGTCGGCGCAATAGGCGTAATCTTCCGCCGGGATCACCGATGAATCGAATCGCAAGGCGCTTTTGCGCACCGTGACGGCGCTGAAGGTGAAGGGCGAATTGAACAGCGTGATCCAGCGCAGCCGCGTATCCGAAGCGGGATGGCTTTCATCGCGCAAGGCCTTGCCTTGTCGGTCGATGACGCGAACGCCCGCTCCCACGATGCCAAGCCTTGCGTCGCTTTCAATCAAGCGAAGCGGAATTTCGAAGCGACCAGCCAAGGCCAGATCGTCGGCGTCGAGAAAGGCGATGAAGTCACCTAGCGCTTGCTCAAGCCCAGCATTTCTGGCCGACGCCGCCCCTTGGTTTTCCTGGCGCAAACATTTCAAGCGAGGGTCGGACAATCTTGCGATTTCATCCCATGACGCATCCGTCGATCCGTCGTCGATGCAGATCAGTTCGCCGCCATCAGGCAGTTGCGACAGCGCGCTGTCGATCGCCGCCTTCACATAGGGAGCCGCGTTGTAGACGGGCATCACCACAGAGAGCTTCATTTCTTTTCCGGCAGATGCGCCATCATGGCCTGAATGGCTTCGTCGTCAAGATGACGGATCTCGCGGCTTAGGCGATTGGCGAATTCGGTGGCCAGCGGCGAAAGGCCCGACGTATCCAACATGGCCTTGGGATGCGAGATTTTCGCCAGTTCCTTCAGCTCGGCCGTTTCATCCCAGATCAGATTCAAAACGCCGCACATCTGCATGACCAGTCCGGGGGCAGGCCTGCCCCGGCGTCCATGCTCCAGCGCTGAAAGATAAGCAGGGGTGACGCCCAAATCTTCCGCCATGCGAGACAGGGTCAGGCCCTTATCCTGGCGCAATTGACGGATGCGAGCGCCAAAAGGCGTCATTCACCCAGGCCCCGACGGCGTTTGAGCAACACATAATAAGCGCCCGCCCCGCCATCCTTGGGCTTGGCCTGCGATATGCCCAGAACCAGGGGGCGAAGCTCGACCGTATTCAGCCATTTGGGCAGGGCGGCGCGGATCACCCCCTTGCCTTCAACGCCCTTGCCGGTGATCACCATCACGCAGCGCCTGCCCAGCGAGCTTGAGACATGCAGGAATTTCAGCAACGCCGCATGCGCTTGCGGCTCGGTCAATCCGTGCAGGTCAAGCCTGCCTTCGATGGCCATCTGCCCCTTGGCCAAACGCTCGGCCGTTCGCTTGTCCATGTCGGGCAGCAGATCGGGCACCAGTTCCTTCAGCTTGGCCTTGGCTTTGGGAGGCGGCGGTTGCACAGCCGTCGCCGCGGGTTTCTCTTTGCTGACGGCGACGGGTCGTTCGTTGTCGTTGTCGGCATAGGTAGACATTTCTGGCACCGGGCGCAGCGGCTGCGCTTCGCGCATGACATGGCGCCAAAGCAAGATTTCCTCGTGCGTGGGATGGCGCGTGCGGCGAATGGACATGGGTTCGGTCAATCCTCGATCAGCAGAATGACCAAGCGACGGGGGCCATGCGCGCCCAGAAGGATGGTCTGTTCGATATCGCCGGTGCGCGACGGCCCGGTAATCAGATTGATGGCGCGCGGCATGGCGTTGCTTTCGCGCCTTTGCATGTCCCAGGCGTCTTCATAGGTGCCCAGAATGCGCGATTCCGAAAGTGCTACGATGTGAAGATCGGGCATGAAATTCATCAGCGTGGGACTGGCGGCCCCCGAGGACAGCATCAAGGTGCCGGTTTCCGCGATGCCCGCCCTGGCGTGGGCCAGCCCCGCCATGTCGTCGGGCCGGGGCGTTCCCTTGTGAATCTCGAACTCGTTCCAATCGATGCCGTCGAACCAGGGATCGGGCGAAACGGCCAGACGATAGGCGAGGCCGGATTCGTCCAGCAGCGGCCTGATCGCAGCGGGCATATCGCTTTTCGAGCGCAGGACCAGCACGCGGGCCGACACTTCCTCGGCCTTGGCGATGAACAAGGTGCGCAATTCCTCGACCCCCAATTGGGCGCGGGCCGGAACCAGAAAGGGTTTGCGTTCGGCAATTCGCTTTTCCACATCTAGCCGGCGCGCCGCATCCAAGGCTTGGCGTCCCTTGGATTGGCGAATGCGCGACAGAATGGCTTCCTTTGAAGTCATCATGCGCTTCGCCTTTCTTCCCGCTTGCCCAATCCGCCTTCCTCATCGCCTTCATCGCCAGCGCCTTCGGCCTGTTCGGCTCCGGGCAGGGCCAGCGGTTGGGCATGACGCTCGGCGAATTTCTGCCAATCGCCCTTGGGGGCCATGCAGAAATCCGGCGGATAGCCCGCCCAGACCAGCGAAAAGCCGCCCAGTTGCCAAAGCGTTTTGAACGCGTGCAGATCGCGCAGCAGCAATCCGATCAGGCGGCCATGCAGACGCCAAGCCATCCAGCGGCGAACCAGGAAAATATAAATGCCGCAGGCGGCTAGAAAGGCGATGGTGCCCCACAGAAGTTTATAGACCATCATGATGCCGAGACTGCCCAGAATCAGCACCAGCAGCGGACCCACATTGTCCCAAGGATTGTAAACCGGCGAATGCGGATGATTGAGCAGCTTCATATTGCCCACCGCATCCAGCATGCTGTGCTCGTAGGCCGCTTTCAGGGCCATGAACATTTCTTCCTCGCGCGTCATCGCCCGCCCCCCTTTTTGTAGGCGTCCCATTGCGCCAGAAAGGTCTTGCCCTCGGGGGCGGGCAGATCGCGCGATTTTGTCCAGCCCGAAGCCAGCGGCAGATGGGCGAAACGCCCGCGCTTGCCCGCCATCAACGCCAAAAGCGGCATGCCCAGATTGACCAGCGCCCGATACAGCCAAGGACGGCGCGCCACGAATCCCCAAACGCCTAAGCCGAAGCGCGTGGCGGTTGGCGTGATGGCGCGTTCGAAGGCGCGTTCGCGCCAGGCGCGCATCATGCGCGGCAGCGGAATGCGCATCGGACAGACCTGCTCGCAGCGCCCGCAGAAGGTGGAGGCGTCGGGCATTTCGGCCCAGTCCTCAAGACCGGCCAGGGCGGGCGTTAAAACCGACCCCATCGGCCCGCAATAGAACGAGGCGTAGGCATGACCGCCGATGGCGCCGTAAACCGGACAGTGATTGATGCAGGCGGCGCAGCGGATGCAGCGCAGCATGTCTTCGAAGGGGCCGCCCATCATCGCCGTGCGTCCGTTGTCCAGCAGCACGATATGGAATTCGTCGGGTCCGTCCAGGTCGCCCTGGCGCTTCGGCCCGGTGGTGACGGTGGTGTAGGAAGTCATCTCTTGGCCGGTCGCCGAGCGGGCCAGCAGGCGCACCGCCAGACTGGCCGCCTCCAATGTCGGCACCAGTTTTTCGATGCTGGCCAGCACGATATGCACGCGGGGCAAGGTTTGCGTCAGATCGCCGTTGCCCTCGTTGGTGACCAACACGAAGCTGCCGGTTTCGGCGACCAGGAAATTGGCCCCGGTGATGCCTACATCGGCGGCCAGGAATTTCTGGCGCAGAATGGCCCTGGCTTCGTCAAGCAGCGCGCGGGGTTCGTCGAGCGGACGATCGGCGTTCAATTCCTTGTGGCGCTCCTTGAAGGCGCTTGCCACCTGCTTGCGGTTCAGATGGATGGCGGGCGCTATGATGTGGCTGGGCGGTTCCTTGCGCAGCTGGATGATGTATTCGCCAAGGTCGGTTTCCACCACCTCGAACCCGTGCTCTTCCAGCCAGTGATTGAGCATGATCTCTTCCGAGATCATCGATTTGCCCTTGGCGATCAGTTTCGCATTGGCCTTCTTGCAGATCGACAGCACGATGTCGCGCGCGTCCTGGGCGGTTTCGGCCCAATGCACTTGGCCGCCTTGTTCGACCACCTTGGATTCGAATATCTCGAGATAGGAATCAAGATCGTTCAGCACCATTGTCTTCATGTCGCGGGCCTGATCGCGCAGGGCGTCGAATTCCGGCAGATTGGCCGCCGCAATTTTGCGCTTGGCCTGAAAACCGGTTTTCAATTTGGCCAAAGCCTCTTGCAAGACCGGATCGGCCAGCGCCGCATGGGTGTTGCTTTTGATGCTGCCGGGGCGGCTTCTCATCGTTTCAGCGCTCCTCGCCGATGGCCGGGCCGCCCACGAAACCCGCCAACACTTCGGCGACATGGCGCGCCTTCACTTTCGATCCTTGGCGCTTCAAGCGCCCGGCGATGTTCAGCAAACAGCCCAAATCGCCAGCCAGAACCGTGGTGGCCCCCGTCGCCTCGATATCGGCGGTTTTGTCCGTCACCATCTTGGTGGAAATGTCGGGATATTTGACGCAGAAGGTGCCGCCGAAGCCGCAACATTCCTCGGCCCCCGCCAGTTCCCGAAGTTCAAGCCCCTCGACGCCCGCCAAAAGCTGCCTGGGTTCGTCCTTGATGCCCAACTCGCGCAGGCCCGAGCAGGAATCGTGATAGGCCACGGCCTCGCCATAGCTGGCCGTGGCGCGCTCCAGCTTCAGCACGCGCACCAGAAAGCTGACCAGTTCGAAAGTGCGGCTGGCCAAGGACAGGGCAAGCGCCGCATAGTTGGGATCGTCGGCCAGCAGGGCCGGATAATGTGCATGGATCATGCCGGCACATGACCCCGACGGAACGACGATGTAGTCATATTCCTTAAACGAGTCAATTACTTGACGGGCCAGTGCGCGCGCCGTTTCCCGGTCGCCATTGTTGTAGGCGGGCTGGCCGCAGCAAGTTTGGCTAGGCGGCACTTCGACGATGCAACCCGCATCCTCAAGCAGTTTGGCCGCCGCGAAACCGATCTGCGGACGCATGGCGTCCACCAGACAGGTGGCGAAAAGACCTACGCGCGGCTCTTTGGCCATGCGATTTTTCTCCCTTGAAGGCGGTGGTTCAGGATGGTCTTTTGGATGGAAAAACGCAAGCGGAGAAGGAAAAAGCCCGGCTTTCGCCGGGCTTTCGCATTAGGAGAACATCCAACCCGCCGGATTGGGATGCGCCTGGCCTTGGGCCACGAATTTCATGCCCTTGACGCAACGCACGACCATCCAGACCATCATGAACAGCAAGATCAGGAAGCCGACGCCGATCATCATCGTCATCACGCCGATCACCGCCATCAACACGCTGATCCAGAAAGTGCGGATCTGGAAGCGGTAATGGGTTTGCACCCATTCCGGCGCACCGGCGCGGTTGACATAGGCCATGACCAAACCGACCAGACCGGTGATGCCCACCAGAAGGCTGGCCAGATACAAAATATAAATCAGATTTGCCGTTTTGCCCTCTTGGGGCGGAACCAGTGCTTCGCTCATATGTTGATCTTCCCCCTTGCGGAAATTACCTACTCCGAGGCCAGGATAGGTCAGATGGCGGAGGAGGTAAATCATGAAGACAAAAAAGCCTGGGGATTCCCCAGGCTTTTTGTTAACGGCCATCTACAAGAAGAAAGTGTCGTCTAGCTATTCATCGCATCGAAGAAATCGTTGTTGTTCTTGGTGCCCTTCAGCTTATCGACCAGGAATTCCATGGCATCGACCACGCCCATCGGCATGAGGATGCGGCGCAGGACCCACATTTTCGACAGCGTGCCCTTATCAACCAGCAGCTCTTCCTTGCGCGTGCCCGACTTGGTGATGTCGATGGCCGGGAAGGTGCGCTTGTCCGACAGTTTGCGATCCAGGATGATTTCCGAATTGCCGGTTCCCTTGAACTCTTCGAAGATCACTTCGTCCATGCGCGAGCCGGTGTCGATCAGCGCGGTGGCGATGATGGTCAGCGAACCGCCTTCCTCGATATTGCGGGCAGCGCCGAAGAAACGCTTGGGGCGCTGCAACGCATTGGCGTCCACGCCGCCGGTCAGCACCTTGCCCGAACTGGGCACCACGGTGTTGTAGGCGCGGGCAAGGCGAGTGATCGAGTCCAGCAGGATCACCACGTCGCGCTTGTGCTCGACCAGACGCTTGGCTTTTTCCAGAACCATTTCCGTCACCGCCACATGGCGCGTGGCGGGTTCGTCGAAGGTGGAGCTGACCACCTCGCCTTTCACGCTGCGGGCCATGTCGGTCACTTCTTCCGGCCGCTCGTCGATCAACAGCACGATCAGATAAACTTCGGGATGATTGGCGGCGATGGCGTGCGCCAGATTTTGCAGCATCACCGTCTTGCCGGTGCGCGGCGGCGCCACGATCAGGGCGCGCTGGCCGCGGCCCAGAGGAGCGATCAGGTCGATGACGCGCGAAGTATTGTCTTTCTTGGTCGGATCATCCACTTCCAGCTTCAGGCGACGATCGGGATAAAGCGGCGTCAGATTGTCGAAATTGATGCGGTGGCGCACATTTTCCGGCGGCTCGAAATTGATCGTATTGACCTTCAGCAGGGCAAAATAGCGCTCGCCGTCCTTCGGCGCCCGGATCTGGCCTTCCACCGTGTCGCCGGTGCGCAGGCCGAAACGGCGCGTCTGGCTGGGGCTGACGTAAATGTCGTCGGGGCCGGGCAGGTAGTTCGCCTCGGGAGCGCGCAGGAAGCCGAAACCGTCTTGCAGAATTTCCAGCACGCCGCCGCCATAGATCGGCGTGTCGTTGTCGGCCAGCGTCTTCAGGATGGCGAACATCAGCTCTTGCTTGCGCATGGCGCTGGCGTTCTCGATTTGCAGCTCTTCTGCGAAGGCGAGCAGCTCGGCAGGGGTTTTGGCTTTTAATTCCTGAAGATTCATGAAAATTCCAAATGGAAAGGGGGGGAGGAAAAGCGGAGATTGTTGCTGGGAGAAGCGCGCCCCTTGGATCGTACCGGGGCCTGGGGCGAAGCCCCGTCGAATGGGGTGCCCTTGTGTTGAGCCTATGATGTAGCTGGCCTGGGCCTTGCTGTCAATGGGGGTCAGAAAGGTTTAACGATGACCAAAATGACGATGCCGATCATCAGAAGGGTGGGGATTTCATTGGCGACGCGAAAATAGCGCTGGGAACGCCGATTGTTATCGGCGGCAAAATCGTTCTTCCAACTGGCGCAGTAAAAATGAAAGACCACCAGCCCCAAAACCAACAGCAGCTTGGCATGCATCCAGCCCTGAGTCAGATGGTCGGAGGCCAGAAGCAGCACCAAGCCGAAACCGACGGTGGCCAGCATGGCGGGCATCATGATCGCCTTATAAAGGCGGCGCTCCATCACCTTGAACAAGTCCGACTGTTCGGAACCGACCGGCGTCTGGCTGTGATAAACGAACAGGCGCGGCAGATAGAACAGCCCGGCCATCCAGGCGGCGAAGGAAATGACGTGCCAGGCCTTCAGCCACAGATAGGCGGTCGTTGAAATCTCGATCACAGATGCGCCCCCGGACAAACAAAACCCTCTCCCGCGCAGTGGGCGCCGCCCGGCTCGGTGCCGGGCTTGGCGTTCTGCACCAATTCGGCCAGATCGGCGATGAAGGCCGGATGGTCGCAAGGCGTTGGCACGCGCAAATAGCAAGGCACGCCTGCTTGTTCCGCGATATGCCGATATTCGATATCCAACTCGACCAGGGTTTCGGAATGTTCGGAAACGAAGGCCAGCGGCACCACGATCACGGGCCTGCTTTCGGCCCCCGCCGCCTTGATCTCAGCCACCGTCTCGGGGCCGATCCATTCCAAAGGCCCTACCCGGCTTTGATAGCAGATCTGGCTGTCGATCTTTTCGCTGAGTGCTCGCATGATGGATTTCGCCGTGCGCTCGACCTGATGTTGGTAGGGATCGCCCTTCAAGATCAGATTCTTAGGCAATCCATGCGCCGAGAAAAGAACTTTGGGCGGGCCGAAGCGCGACGCTTCGATCAGAGCCTGATGCAGACTTTCCGCAAAGGCCTGGGCCAAACCCGGCAATTCCGGATAACAGCAAATGCGATAAGGGTCGGGCAGGTCCATCGCCGCCTTGGCCCAGGCGCCAAAGGAAGAACCGCTGGTGGTGCAGGAATATTGCGGATAAAGCGGCAGCAAAATCACGCGCTCTGGCGCGAAATGGCGAACCGCCTGGATGGCTTCCTCGGTAAAAGGGTGCCAATAACGCATGGCGATGAAACATTTATATCCATTACCCAGCCTGGATTCCAGCGCATCGGCTTGTCGTTGCGTTTGTTCCAAAAGCGGCGAACGCCCGCCGATCTGGCGATAGATGTCCTGGGCTACAGGGGCACGCTTGGCGGAAATATATTTAGCCAGCAGCCAGCGAATGGGCCGGGGGGCGGCGATGATGGCCGGATCGCTGAACAGATTGAACAAAAAAGGCCGCACTGCGGAAAGACTGTCGGGTCCGCCCAGATTGAACAGAACGACCGCCGTTTTTTGTTGCATTAACCGGCCTCGCGAATGATGTCCGCCAGACGAGCCACATGTTCCGGCGGCGTCTGTTGCAAAATGCCATGGCCCAGATTGAAGACGAAGCCGCCTTCGCCCAGGATATTGATGATGCGCTTGGTTTCGCGCTCCATCGCCTCGCCGCCCGCCAGCAGCAGCACATTGTCCAAATTTCCCTGCAAGGCGGCATGCGGCTGCAAGGTTTTGGCGGCCCAGGACAGCGGCACTGTGCTGTCCAGGCTGACCGCATCGACGCCGGTCTCCTTGACATAGGCCTCGTACAGCGCTCCAGCCCCTTTTGGAAAACCGATGATGGGCACTTTGGGACAGCGGGCGCGCAAGCGTTCCACGATTTTACGGGCGGGCCGGATCGACCACTTGCGAAATTCCTCTTCCGGCAGAACGCCCGCCCAGCTGTCAAAAAGCTGAATCACTTCGGCCCCGGCGGCGATCTGCATCAAAAGATATTCCGCCGTCATTTCGGTCAGAAGATCGATCAGCCGTTCAAGATCGGCGGTTTGCCGATAGGCCCAACCCTTGGCCTTGACGAATTCCTTCGACGACCCGCCCTCGATCATGTAGGTGGCCACCGTCCAGGGAGCGCCCGCAAAACCTATCAACGCTGTGCTTTCGGGAATGGCAAAAACAAGCTGGCGCAAGGTTTCATAGGACGGTTCCAGCCGCTCGTGAAATTGCTCGATGCTCAACCTAGCAATATCGTCCTTCCCGCACAGCGCCTTCAGCTTTGGCCCTTCGCCTTCCTGAAAGCTGACCTCTTGGCCCAAAGCGTGCGGCACCACTAGAATGTCCGAAAACAGGATCGCCGCATCCATGTTGTAGCGGCGAAGCGGCTGCAGCGTGGCCTCGACCGTCAGGCCAGGACTGGCGCAGAAATCCAGAAAATTCCTGGCTTTGGCCCGGATTTCCCGATATTCGGGCAAGTACCGCCCGGCCTGGCGCATCAGCCAGAAGGGAGTGGGGCGGGTTCGCTCACCCTTCAGGGCGCGAATCAGAAGTTTGTCGCTCAAGTTCTCTCTCTTACCGTTTTCCCCATGACCCCCCTATCTCTACAATCTTTATATAAAAGTAAAAAGATAGTTGTTGTAGGTAGGGCCTGTGGATAACGGGGAGGAGCGGTCATCCACGCCTTATCGACAGCAATTTTCCTATCCCTATGGACGGGGACGAAGGGGTTTGAGGCCATTATATTCGCTGTCCATGCCTTCATTTTGACCTGTCTGTGAAAGATGGGGATAAAGCGGTTTGTCCATCTTGGTGATGGCCGGGGGGCAAAAAGCCCCACATGAGGATGCAAGGTCTGACGGATTCGGGATAGGCGCTGGCATCGACAAGAGATTGTGGATATGGTCGGACCTGTCCACGCAACCCGAAAATTATCCACAAGCGGCTTATGAAAAACTTTCATCTCCATCTGGTCTCGGATGCCACCGGCGAGACCGTCACCAGCGTCGCCCGAGCCTGTCTGGTTCAGTTCGAATCCATCCAATCCACTTTGCATCAATGGTGGCTGGTCCGCAGCGAGGGACAAGTTGATCGGGCGCTTCAGGGAATTTCTCATCACCCGGGCATCGTCCTTTACACTTTGGTCGATCCGGTGATCAGCGAACGGCTTGCTACCGGCTGCCGGGCCTTGGGTCTGCCCTGCATTGGCATTCTCAATCCGGTGCTGGCCGGTTTGGAAGATTATCTCCATCATGAAATGGACAAGCCGTCGCCGGGCCGCCAACATGTGTTGGATGACGAATATTTCAAGCGCATCGACGCCATGCATTACACCATCGCCCATGACGATGGCCAGTTGATGGCCGGGCTTGAAAAGGCCGATGTTATATTGTTGGGCGTTTCGCGCACCTCGAAGACGCCAACTTGCATGTATCTGGCCAATCGCGGCGTCAAGGCGGCCAATGTGCCCCTGGTGCCCGGCATGCCGCTGCCCGACGAAGTTTTGCAGGCCAAACAGGCCATGATCGTCGGTTTGACGCGCGAACCGTCCAGCCTGTCTGACATTCGCAAGAACCGCTTGCGTTTGCTCGATCATGACGAGGAAAGCGACTATGCGGATGAGGAAAAGGTGCGCGAGGAGGTGTTGTCGGCTAGGCGTCTGTTCGCGGCGCATGGCTGGCCGGTCATCGACGTGACGCGCCGCTCGATCGAGGAAGCATCGGCCAGCATTCTGCAATTGCTGGCCAAGCGCAGAGGCGAGGCGGCATGATCATTCTGGCCTCGGCAAGCCAAGCGCGAATGCGGCTGCTCGCCGATGCGGGGCTGGAAGTCGCAGCCGAAGCCAGCCGGATCGACGAAGCCCAGATCAAATCCGAGCAAGCCCTTCTTTCCTTCGAGCGTTTGGCTATTTTTTTGGCCCAAGCCAAAGCCAGGGATGTCAGCCAGCGTCACCCCGGCAAGCTGGTTCTAGGGGCGGACCAATTGCTAGATTGCGAAGGCAAACTTTACGACAAGCCGAAAGATGGTCAGGCGGCGGCCAGCCAATTGCGCACACTTCGCGGCAAGAAGCACCGCTTGATCAGCGCAGCCGCCCTGGTCAAGGATGGCGCGGTTCTTTGGCACCATGTCGAGGAGGCTGTCTTGCGCATGCGCGATGTTTCCGACGATTTCATTTCAAGTTATCTTGAACGCGAAGGCGATTTGGCGTTGCAATCTGTGGGCGCTTATCGGCTGGAAGGATTGGGCGCGCAATTGTTTGAAACCGTCAAAGGCGACCATTTCACCATTCAGGGTTTGCCCCTGCTGGCCCTGCTCAGGGAATTGCGCAACAGAGGAGAGCTGCCCGCATGAGATCGATCAGCGGCGCCGCCAAACTGGCCGGAGTGATCGGTTGGCCGGTCTCGCATTCCAGATCGCCCCGCCTGCATAATTTCTGGCTGGAAAAACACAAGATCGACGGCGCTTATGTTCCCTTGCCCGTGCATCCCGATCATCTGGGCGATGTGCTGAAGGCCTTGCCCCGCATGGGATTCCTGGGCGTCAACCTGACCTTGCCGCATAAGGAAGCCGCCCTGCGTCTGGTCGATCAGGTCGATCCAACGGCCATGCGCATCGGCGCCGTCAACACCATTATTTTCACCAGCCAGGGCAAGTCGATTGGCTCTTGTACCGATGGTCTGGGATTCTTGGAAAATCTTCGCCAATATGCTGACGGTTTTTCAAGCGCCAAGGGTCCGGCGGTTGTCCTGGGCGCCGGCGGAGCTGCTGCCGCCATCGCCTTCGCGCTGCAAGAGGATGGCTGTCCCGAGATCCGCATCGCGAACCGCACGCCCGAAAAAACCTTGGCCCTGGTTCAGCGTTTGGGTGGACAAGCCAAAGCGATTGCTTGGGAGGATCGCGCCCAAGCGCTGGCAGGTTCCGCCTTGCTGGTCAACACCACCAGCCTGGGCATGAACGGCCAACCCGTCTTGAACATCGCCCTTGACCATTTGCCCAGATCGGCCCTGGTGACAGACATCGTTTATGCCCCTTTGGAAACCGCGCTGTTGGCCGACGCTAGGTCGCGCGGCAACAAAACAGTCGATGGGCTGGGCATGCTGCTGCATCAGGCGCGGCCAGGCTTCGCCGCTTGGTTCGGACTGGCTCCCGACGTCAGCTTGGAGTTGCGCAACCATGTGCTGGCGGATGGCTGATGTTCGTCCTGGGTCTGACCGGATCGATCGGCATGGGCAAAACGACGGCGGCCAACATGTTTCGTCGCTTAGGCTGTCCGGTGCATGATGCCGACCGGACGGTGCATGATCTGTTGGCGCCGGGAGGTGCTGCCGTGTCCGCCATCGCAAGGCAATTTCCTGGTGTTTTGAACGAACAAGGCGGCATCGACCGTCAGAAGTTGGGCGCCGTGGTTTTCGGCGACGACGACGCGCTGCGGCGACTGGAAGCCATTTTGCATCCGATGGTGCGGGCGGCCGAAGAGCGTTTCTTGAAACGGGCCAGGGCGAGGCGCCAGAAATTGGCCGTGCTGGACATTCCGCTTTTGTTTGAAACCGGCGGCGACAAGCGATGCGACGCGGTGGCGGTGGTCACGGCCCCTTTGTTCATGCAAAGGACTCGCGTCTTGAAGCGCCCCGGCATGACGGCTGAGAAATTCCAGAATATCCGCGCCCGCCAAATGCCCGAGCATGAGAAAATGCGCCGCGCCAGATGGGTCTTGAAAACCGGGCAGGGAAAGCTGCATACCTTTAGGCGCATCAAAAACATTGTAGCTTTTTTGGAACAGGGGTAGGGCTTGCGCGAGATCGTTTTCGATACGGAAACCACCGGTCTTGATCCCAATTCGGGCCATCGCGTCGTCGAAATCGGCTGTGTCGAATTGTTCAATCATCTGCCGACCGGAAATCATTTTCACCGCTATCTAAATCCCGAGCGCGACGTGCCCGAGGAAGTGGTGCGCGTGCATGGCCTGACCCGCGAATTTCTGGCCAATCACCCCACATTCGCCGAAGTGGTGGCGGATTTTCTGGATTTTCTAGGCGATTCGGCGCTTGTCGCCCACAACGCTTCCTTCGATATGGGATTCCTGAATCACGAGCTGGGAAGGCTTGGCTTTCCGCCCATTCCCATGAGCCGGGTCACCGACACCATCCCCATGGCCAGACGCCGCTTTCCGGGGGCGCAAGTCAATCTGGACGCGCTGTGCAAGCGGTTCGGGATCGATCTGTCGGCCCGCGACAAGCACGGCGCCCTTTTGGACGCCCAGTTGCTGGCCGAAGTTTACCTTGAGCTGGTCGGCGGCCGCCAGCCGGGCCTGGAGCTTCTGGGCCAGGGCGGCAAGAGCGCAGCATCTGGCCAGATCCATCTGGTCGAGGCGGTCAAGCGCGAAGCGAGGCCGCATGCGCCAACCCCCGAAGAGCTGGAAGCGCATGCGAAAGCGCTTGAGAAAATTAAGAACCCGATGTGGCTGGCCTGAAATTCCTGCTCAGTTTACCGTTGCCCCTTCGGGAGGCGTTTGACTTTGCGCTTGCTGGGCTTGCTGGGCCTGCATCTGGGCGATGCGCTGGCGATAAAGTTCGGCAAAATCGATCGGCGTGACCAGCAGGGGCGGGAAGCCGCCATCACGGGTCAGGTCGGCGATCAGCGAACGCACGAAGGGGAACAATAGGCGCGGCACTTCGACCAGCAGCACCGGTTGCAGATGCTGTTCGGGCACGTTGATGGTGCAAAGCGCGCCATAAGCGATTTCCAGCATGAACATCTGGCGGGTCTGGTTCTTGGCCTCGACGCGCATATGCAGCACGACTTCGAACATGTTGGCTTCGAGATGGCGGGTCTGCACCTCGATGCCGATGGGAATCTCCTGGCCCTCGCCTTGTTGGCGGAAGACTTCGGGAGCGCCCGGCACTTCGAAAGACAGGTCCCGAATATACTGTGTATTGATGACGATCGGGGGCTGGCCGTGAGCGGGCGGATGGTCGGGGGAGGCGCTGGGCGGCGGGGCCGGGGTATCGGTCATTTCTGGGTCTCCTTCAATTCTTTCCAAGGGCTAGCATGAAGCTGGGCAAGTCTCAAGCCCGGCGAATGGTTTAGCCCTTGCCCTGGGGCCATGACAGGCTTATCTAGAGAGAGAACGAGATTGGCGCGCCCGGCGTCCGAGGGCTGATGGACATGCATTATTTCGATATTCTGATTTTTGGATTGATCGCGGTTTTTCTGGCATTGCGCCTGCGCAGCGTGCTGGGCCAGCGCAATGGCGAGGAAAAGCCCCCAACCGACCCCTATTCGCCCCGACCCAGCGAACCCGACGAGAGCAAGGTCGTGCGTTTTCCCGGCCAGAGCCAGCCTTCCGACGTCCGTGAGGCCGAGTTCGAGGAGGCAGCCGCCAAGCCGCCCACCAAACCGGCTATCGATTTCGAGGCTTTCGGCGCAGCCGGATTGGGGCTTGAGGCCATTCACAAGGCCGATCCCAATTTCGAGCCCAAGTCCTTTCTGGAAGGGGCGAAGGGCGCTTTCGAGATGATCGTCACCGCCTATGCCAAGGGCGACGGCAAGACCCTGAAGACCCTGCTGGCTCCGCATGTCTTCAAGGATTTTTCGACCGCCATTGAGACAAGGGCGAAGGAAGGGCAAACGCTGGTCAGCGAGCTGGTGGGCGTGATCAGCAGCAATGTTGACAATGCCCGGCTTGACGGAACCCAGGCCCATGTCACCGTCCGCTTCGTCAGCGAGCAGGTGAATGCCCTGAAGGATAAGGCGGGCGCTGTGATCGACGGCGATCCCACCAAGGTCGAGCGCGTCGTCGATATCTGGACCTTCACGCGCGATACCCGTTCGCGCGATCCCAACTGGTTCCTGGCCGAGACCCAATCTCCGGAATGAGGTTCCTGGCGGCCTTTCTGTTGTTGCTGCTGGCCGCCTGCGCGCCCAGGGTGGGCGTTCCCCCCGAGCCGGTGCCTCCCACCCGCCCGACCACAGGCCTTGAATTCGCGCCCGCCCAATTTTCCGATCTGCCGGGCTGGGGAAGCGACTATTTCGCGGGCGTTTTGCCAGCTTTTCAAAAATCCTGCCTCAAACTGAAAAACAAGCCCGGCTGGACGGCTTCGTGCAAGGCAGCGCAAAGCCTGCCCAGCGATCCGGTCAGCATCAGGAATTTTCTGGAAGGACAATTCCGACCCTGGCGCGTTCAGGCGGGAGGCGGCAATCCCGACGGTTTGTTTACCGGCTATTACGAGGCGGAATTTCCCGTCACCCGCCATCAGATGTCCGCCCATCAGGTGCCGCTGCTAGGTCCGCCAGCCGATCTGGTGACGGCTGATCTGGTCTTGTTCGACAGCGCCCTTAAGGGCAGGCGGATCGATGGGCGCGTCGAGAAAAGCAAGATGATTCCTTATTTCAGCCGGGCCGAGATCGAAGCGGGCGCGCTTCACGGGCGAGCGCCCGTGCTGGCCTGGGCCGACGCGGTGGATGCGCATATTCTATCCATCCAGGGATCGGGCCGCTTGCAGATGGATGACGGCAGCGTGATGCGCGCCGGTTTCGCGGGTTCGAACGGTCACGTCTTCAAAGGCATCGGGGCCATCTTGAAGGAAAAGGGCAAGATCGGACCGGGCGAGGATTCCACCATGCCCGCCATCGAGCGCTGGCTGCGCGCCAATCAGGCTGAGGGTCGGCGCCTGATGGCAGAGAATCCGCGCTACATCTTTTTCCGCAAGGTTGAAGGCGAGGGGCCGGTCGGTTCCTTGGGCGTGCCCCTGACGCCCGAACGATCGCTGGCCATCGACAATACGCTTCTGCCTTTGGGCGCGCCTATCTGGCTGGCGACGAGATTGGCGGGCGGGCAAGCCTATCAGCGTTTGATGCTGGCCCAGGATACCGGATCGGCCATCAAGGGCGCCGTGCGCGGCGACATTTTTTTCGGGACCGGAAAGCCTGCTTTCGAGAAGGCGGGACGCCAGAAAGAGCCGGGCCGTTACTGGCTGCTGCTGCCGGTCGGCATGACGCCCGAGCAAGCGCTCTAATTTGTGGCTCTTCGATTATTGAAGTGGAATTCCCCCTAATCCCCTCGCCNCACCCCGACCCTCTCCCCCAATCATTGGGGGAGAGGGAGGAAGTAGGACCTCGTTCGATCCGCAGAGGTCTTTTTTCAATTCCGCAGGAAACGTCGAAGAGCCTAATTATTCTCTACCCGGCAATAGCAATAGACGAAGAGCTGTTCCTTGCCCGCGGGCGTGCGATGCGCTTCGCGTTCGTGACCGAGCAGGCGAAATGTGCCGCCGAATTGTGAATGCAGCTTGTCGGGGCTATAGCGCACCACCTCTAGGCCGCTGCATTTTTCTGGTCCGTCTTCGGCGAAGGACGCCACGATGACGTGACCGCCGGGTTTCACCGCCTTCAAAACTTGCGCGACGTAAGCCTGGCGATCATCGGCTTCGGTCAGGAAGTGAAAGACGGCGCGGTCATGCCAGATGTCGTAGCGATGCGCAGGCAAGCAAACCTTGGTGATGTCGCCTTCGATCCAAGACACGCATCCGGCCTTTTCGCCCAGCCTGTTTTTGGCCACCGATAGGGCTTGGCCCGACAGATCCAGCACCGACAAATCGAGATAACCATCGTCTAGCAATCCATCGACCAGTTTGGAGGCGCCGCCGCCGACATCGATGATGGACGCCCGCTTATCTGGCGCAACGCCTTCGATCAGGCGCAGCGACGTTTCGGCATGCGGCTGGAACCAACTGACGCTGTCGGCGGATTTGGTTTGGTAGACCTTGTCCCAATGATGCTTGCGATCCATTAGGGTCATGACTCATTAACGCCACGGACGCGACGCTGGGGATTTTGATGTCCGAACAGGCGCTTGGTCCGCAGTGGACTGGCTGTCCACAAGGGGCAAGCAACGCATTCGGGCGGCAAAATCGCCGCGTCCCTTCGGGCTTCGAAGGAAATGGCCGACTGATGCGTCAAAACGCTCGATCGTATTCCCGATACGCTCATCGCGTTTTTCCTTTCATTCGGTTATTTCCTTCAGAAGCGCGTCTCGCGGGGTTAATGAGTCTTGACCCTAAGATCACGGAATCAGAATTGTGGAACCGGTCGTCTTCCTGGCTTCCAGATCGCGATGCGCATTGGCGGCGTCCTTCAGCGCGTAGGTCTGGTTGATCTCGATCTTCACGATCCCCTTGCCCACCATGTCGAACAGTGCGTTGGCGCTGCCCAGCAATTCATCGCGGCTGGCGGTATAGTTGGCCAGCGATGGGCGCGTGACGAACAGGCCGCCCTTGGCCGACAGTTTCAAGAGATCGAGCGGCGGCACCGGCCCCGAAGCATTGCCGAAAGTCACCATCATGCCGCGCAGGCCCAGGCAATCGAGCGAGGCGTCGAACGTGTCCTTGCCGATGCCATCATAAACCACGCGCACGCCCTTCCCGTCGGTCAGTTCGCGGGTGCGCTTTTGGAAATCTTCCTTGGCGTACAAAATGGGATGGTCGCAGCCATGCGCCCTGGCCAATTCGGCCTTGGCCTCGGACCCTACGGTGCCGATCACGGTGGCGCCGATATGTTTGGCCCATTGGCACAGAATAAGGCCGACGCCTCCCGCCGCCGCATGAACCAGAATAGCTTCGCCAGCCTTCACTGGATAGGTGCGCCGGACCAGATATTCTGCCGTCATGCCTTGCAGCATCATGGCCCCGGCTTGCTGATACGAGATGGCGTCGGGCAGTTTGACCAGACGCTCGGCGGGATACAGGCGTTCTTCGGCATAGGAGCCGCAGGGAGCCATCGCATAGGCCACGCGATCGCCGATTTTCAGATCGGCCACACCTTCGCCCAGCGCCGTCACTTCGCCAGCCCCTTCCATGCCCAGCACGCAAGGCAACGGACCGGGTGGGTAAAGCCCCGTTCGGTGATAGGTGTCGATATAGTTCAGCCCCACCGCATGATGGCGGATGCGCGCTTGGCCGGGGCCGGGCGGCCCAACCTCGATTTCTTCCCAGCGCAGCACGTCGGGGCCGCCATGTTCGTGGATGCGGATCGCCTTGGTCATGCCGTCAATCCTTCCAAATTCAAAAGCCAGCGTTTGGTGTCGGTGCCGCCTTCGCCGGAATAGCCGCCCAGCCCCCCATTCGCCCCCAGCACGCGATGGCAGGGAATGATCAGGGGAATGGGATTGCGCCCACAGGCAGTGCCGACGGCGCGCGGCGACGATTTCAGTTTGGCCGCGATCTCGCCATAGCTTTTAGTCTTGCCATAGCCGATGGCGACCATCGCTTTCCAGACCCGCTTTTGAAAATCGGTGCCCATGGGATCGAGCGGCAAATCGAAGTCCTTGCGCTTGCCCGCCAAATAATCTTGCACCTGATCCCTGGCCTGATTCAGAAGCGGCGTGGCCCGTTGGTCGCGCGCCCAACCCCAATCCAGCGAGACGATGCGCCCTTCCTCCTCGCTTAAGGTCAGGTCGCCAATCGGAGAGTGAAATGAAAGCTGGGCCATGGGTCAAGCGTAACCCGAAAGCAGTTCGTTTCGCAACGCGTCTGCATCGAAGATGGGGGCCGAACAAACTTGGTCGCGGCAGACGGTGGCGTAGGCGGGTCCTTCATCTTGCTCAAGGAAGCGCAAGATTCGGTCGGGCAGCGACAGGTCGAGAACCGCGCCGATCAAGAGGTCGGTATCTTGGGCATGCAAACCGCCATGCACGCTGACCAACATGCCGCCCTCCAGATGCCCGGCAGCGCCGAGCAGGCTGGTCATGCCCTGGAACTGGCGTTCATAGGCGCCCGAGAATGCTTTCAGCGTGGCTTGGCAACGCTCAAGCCAGATGTTTTCGCCGGTCACGTGGAATAGGCGGGCCATCACCTCGGCCATCACGCCATTGCCCGATGGGGTGGCGTTGTCGTGGAAGGGTTTGGCGCGCACCGGCAGGTCGCAAGCGTCCGCCGCCGTCAGAAAGAAGCCGCCGCCCACATCGTCCCAGTGGTGGGCGATGGCCGTTTCCGCCCAGACCCGGGCATGGCTGAGAAAGGCCTCTTCGCCGGTGATTTCATGAATGGCCAGCGCCGCCCTGGCCATTTGCGCATAGTCGTCCAAAACCCCCGGCGTTCCCGATTTGCCGGCGCACCAGGAATGGTAAAGGCGGCCTTCCTTGGTCATATGGGTCAGCACGAAGCGATAGGCGTCTCTGGCCGCCACCACCCAATCGGCCCGGTCGAACACCCATCCGGCGCGCGCCATGGCGGCGATGGCCATGCCGTTCCAGTCGGCCAGTATCTTGTCGTCGCGACCTGGCGGGGTGCGCGACTGGCGCGCCTTCAACAGCATTTGCAAATCGGGCGCGAAGGAATCGTCCCAGTCATCCGGCGCATTCAATCGGTGCAGGATATTGCGCCCATTCTCCCAATTGCCATCGGCATGCGCGCCATGCGCCTTCATGAAGGTAGGGGCCAGAGTTCCCAGCGCTGCTTCGATCTCGTCTTGCGTCCAGGTGTAGTAAAGCCCTTCCTCGCCTTCGCTGTCGGCGTCAAGCGAGGCGCACAAGCCGCCAAGCGGTCCCTTCATCTCGCGCGCCAGCCAGCCTACGATTCCTTCCGCCGCCATCAGATAGGGCAGCTTCTTGTTTTCAGGCCAGACCAGGGCCAGCAGTTCCAAAATCTGCGCATTGTCGTAGAGCATCTTTTCGAAATGCGGCACTAGCCAGCGATTGTCGGTGGCGTAACGGGCAAAGCCGCCGCCGACATGATCGTGGATGCCGCCCTTGATCATGCAGTCCAGCGTGTTCAGAACGGCGCGGCGCATTTGCTTCGATCCGCTTTTGCGCCAGCTTCGCCACAGAAAGGTCAGGCTGGGAATCTGAGGAAATTTCGGTGCCCCCGCAAAGCCGCCGAATTCCGGGTCGATGTCCTGAACCAATTGGCTGGCCGCGAAATCCTGAAAGGCGGGGCCGCATTCCAAGCCTGCGTCGGCTTGACCCAGCTGCGCCAGCGATTGCAGGGCCGCCCTGACTTGCTGGGCGTTGTGCCTGACTTGGCTGGGTGATTCCTGCCAATGTTTGGCGATGCTGAGCAGAATGTCGGCAAAGCCGGGACGTCCGAAATTGGCGAAGGGCGGAAAATAGGTGCCGCCCCAGAAACTGTCACCTTCGGGGGTCAGGAACATGGTTAAGGGCCAACCGCCATGCTGGCCGGTCAAGGACAGGGATTGCTGATAGATCAGATCGACGTCGGGGCGCTCTTCACGATCAACCTTTACGGGAATAAAGTGCTGATTGATCAAGTTGGCGATTTCGCCATTCTCAAAACTTTCATGGGCCATCACATGGCACCAATGACAGGCCGCATAACCGACCGACAGCAAGATGGGGCGGTTCAGGAGTTTCGATTCCTCGAAAGCCTCGGGATTCCAGGCCCGCCAATGGACGGGATTGTCCTTGTGCTGCAAGAGATAGGGGCTGGTTTCGAGATGCAGCCGGTTCATCATGTCACCTGGGGCTGTTGCACAAAGGATGGCTCATGATTAGGTTGGTGGAAAGATCTGTCCCTGCAAGGGCAAAGAATTGGGATTGGAGATGGCCATGAAATTTACCGTCGATGTCGAATGTACGCCAGAAGAGGCCCGAACCTTTCTGGGCCTGCCCGACGTGCAGCCCATGCAGGAGGCCATGATGCGCCAGGTCGAGGAAAGGATGAAACAAGCCTTGTCGGCCATGGACCCCGATACGATGATGAAAATCTGGATGCCCGCCGGCATCCAGGGCATGGAGCAGATGCAAAAAATGTTCTGGTCGCAATTCAGCGCCGGTTTTCCGAACAGCAAGGAGAAATAATCGATGACCCGTCTTCCCGATGACCCGCCCCCCTTCTATCGGGCGCATCTGTTCATGTGCACCAACAAGCGTCCGCCCGGCAACCCCTGGGGATCTTGCGGCGAGGAGGGGGCACAGGAGTTGGCCGACCATCTGCGCCAGACCTTCAAGGAACTGGGGATCGAGGATGCCCGCGTTGCGGCTTCCGGCTGTCTGGGCCGTTGCGACAAGAAGCCCGCTTTGGTGATTTATCCCGAGGGCGTTTGGTACACGGTGAAGACCAAGGAAGATGTGGAAGAGGTTCTGAAATCGCATCTGGCCAAGGGCGAGCGGGTCAAGCGCCTGATGGTGCCCGCCTGACGCGACAGTGACCAAAACACTCTTTGCTCTATCGACGGCGCCCGGTCGTTCCGGAATCGCCGTGATCCGCGCCACGGGACCGCTTTGCGGTCCCGTTTGTGCTTGCATAGCCGAATCGATCCCCAAGCCGCGTCATGCCACCCTGGCGCATCTTCGTTATGAGTCCGAATCGTTGGATCATGCCCTGGTCCTGTGGTTTCCGGGACCGGCCAGCTTCACTGGCGAGGATATGGTCGAGTTCCATCTGCATGGAGGGCGGGCGGTGGTCGAGGGTGTATCGAGGGCGCTGCTTGCCTTGGGGATGAGCCCGGCGGGTCCAGGCGATTTTGCCAGACGCGCCTTCGAGAATGGCAAGCTGGACCTGACCCAGGTCGAGGCGCTGGCTGATCTGATCGATTCCGAAACGGCCTTTCAGCGCCGCCAAGCCCTCAGACAAGAAGGCGGCGCTCTTTCAAAGAGGGTTGAAGCCTGGCGCGAGCGGCTGGTTTCGGCCTTGGCCCGCCAGGAGGCCTTGATCGATTTCCCGGATGAAGAGCTGCCGGATAGCTTAAGCAGCAATATAACCCAAATTGTAGAGGGTTTGATTGGAGATATTACCCCATATCTTGATTCTTGTCGCAGCGGCGAGCGTGTGAGAGAGGGGATTGTGGTCGCTATTCTGGGGGCGCCCAATGCCGGGAAGTCCAGTTTGATGAATGCGCTGGCCGGACGCGATGTGGCGATCGTCTCGGAACATGCGGGAACCACCCGCGATGTGCTGGAAGTGCATCTCGACCTGGGTGGCTATCCTGTAACCTTGCTTGATACCGCGGGATTGCGCGAGGCCAAGGAGGGTGTCGAGGCGGAGGGCATTCGCCGCGCCCTGGCCAGGGCCGAGACGGCTGATCTGAAGTTGGTTCTGTTCGATGCGTCGCTCTGGCCGGAGAGGGATATATCCAGCCTAGCCCAATTGGACGAGCGGGCCATCGATGTTGTCAGCCGCATCGACAGGAGACCGGATATAGACCTAGCCGGTCGCCTGGGCCTGTCGATACAGACCGGCGAGGGTGTAGATGCCCTTCTAAGACTGATCGAGCAGCGGGTGGGTGAGATGCTGGGGGTGGGAGAGTCTGTTCTCATCACCCGCTTGCGCCATCGCCAAGCGATCGAGGAGTCTCTGCTGGCCTTGCAGCGTTATCTGACCGCGCCATCGCCGGACTTGGCAGGGGAAGAGTTGCGTCTTGCCGCCCAGTCGCTGGGACGGATCGCCGGACGGGTTGGGGTGGAAGAGTTGCTTGATTTGATCTTTGGCGAATTTTGTATCGGTAAGTGAGCATGAAATCTGACTGGGATGTGATCGTGATCGGAGCGGGTCACGCTGGATGCGAGGCGGCGGCGGCAGCAGCCCGCATGGGCGCCAGAACGCTTCTGATTACCCAACGCATGGAAACGATCGGCGAGATGTCCTGTAACCCGGCCATTGGCGGGTTGGGCAAGGGGCATTTGGTCCGCGAAATCGATGCCCTGGATGGCGTGATGGGAAGGGTCATTGATCGTGCGGGCATTCAGTTTCGCATGCTCAATCGGAGTAAGGGCCCGGCGGTTCAGGGGCTGCGCGCCCAGGCGGATCGCAAGCTCTATCGCCAGGCCATGCTCGAGGCGCTTCGCCAGACGACTCATCTATATATAGAAATCGGATGTGTCGAAGATCTGGTGACGGAGGGTAACGAACGGGCAGCAGGCGTAGTTATGGCGGATGGCCGCCAATTCAGCGCTGGGGCCGTGATTTTAACGACTGGCACCTTCCTGTCCGGCCTCATTCATGTTGGCGAAGTGACCTTTTCTGCCGGGCGATTTGGCGATTCTCCCAGCCTGGGCCTGTCGGATTGCCTGCGTCGGATCGGCTTTCCCTTGGGCCGTCTGAAGACCGGAACCCCGGCTAGGCTGAATGGCCGCAGCATTGATTGGGACAGTCTGGAGAAACAGCACGGGGATGAGGTGCCAACCCCCTTTTCCAGCCTGACTAGAGCCATTTCGACCCCCCAAATCTGGTGTGGCATAACGCACACCACCCCAAAAACACACCAAATCATCCAGGAAAACCTGCATCGAGCGCCGATGTTCAGCGGGCAGATCCAAGGGGTCGGCCCAAGATACTGCCCGTCGATTGAGGATAAGGTGGTGCGATTTGCCGACCGCCAGGCCCATCAAATCTTCCTCGAGCCAGAGGGTTTGGATGATGACACCGTCTATCCAAACGGCATTTCAACCTCTCTGCCCGAGGATGTTCAGACCCGGATGATCGCCAGCATACCTGGCTTGGAGAGGGCCGAGATCCTTCGCCCTGGCTATGCCATCGAATATGACTATGTCGATCCCAGGGAATTATGGCCCAGCCTGGAGACGAAACGCCTTAAGCGTTTGTTCTTTGCAGGCCAGATCAATGGGACGACGGGCTATGAGGAAGCAGCCGCCCAGGGATTGTGGGCGGGGATGAATGCGGCACTAGCTGTAGATGGACGCCCCCCATTCATTTTGGATCGATCTGAGGCTTATATGGGCGTGATGGTCGATGACCTGACAACGCTGGGCACCAGCGAACCCTATCGTATGTTTACCTCGCGGGCTGAATACCGCCTGCTCCTGCGCAACGATAATGCAGACCTCCGCTTGACCGAAATGGGACTGGCTATCGGCTGTGTTGGCTCCGAGCGACGTGAAGCCTTTGCCAATCGGCGAACTGAATATGACAGTGGTAAGACTCTCTTAACGAAGTTGACGGCAAGCCCAAGTCGCTTGGTGGAAGCGGGTCTTCAGGTCCGCCTAGACGGACAGGCGAGGTCGGCATTCGATCTTTTGTCCTATCCTGAAGTTTCGCTCGAGCGTCTGGCCGCTATCTGGCCAGAGCTTGTGGGGATCAATGGGGCGGCCAGGGAGAGCCTTGAAATCGAGGGGCGCTATCAAGGCTATCTGTCCCGTCAGCAGAGAGATGTCGATTCTTATCGGAGTGAAGAGGAGAAGAGGCTGCCTAGTGATTTAGACTACGATGACGTTGGCGGTCTTTCAAACGAGGTGCGAACCAAATTGAAAACAGTTCGGCCAACCTCATTGGGGGCGGCGAGCAGAATTCCGGGCATCACACCAGCGGCGATTATCGCGCTATTGGCTCATGTCACGAAGCGCCCATATGTTTCACGTGAAACATCGGAGGCCCTGTAATGAGAATCATGACACCTGATGAGTTCGCCGCCTGTGAGCATGTTTCACGTGAAACAATCCAGCGCCTCGACTGTTTCGTCAGCGAGCTGATTAAATGGCAGGCCAGGATAAATCTTGTCAGCCCCAAGAGTCTCGAGGATGTCTGGCGAAGGCATATCCAGGATAGCGCACAGGTGCTACCGCTTATCAGGCCAGGAGCCAAGATACTCGATCTGGGAAGCGGGGCGGGATTCCCCGGTCTTGTCCTAGCCATCATGGGGGAGAGGCTAGAGGTTCACCTAGTCGAGAGTGATCAGAAAAAAGTGGCCTTCATGCGCGAGGCGGGGAGGCTGACTGGGGCAAATATCCATCTCCACTGTGTCAGAATCGAGAAACTGGCCCCATTCCCGGTCAATTTTGTCACCTCGCGCGCACTTTCTTCACTCGAGCATCTCCTTGAATTTGCTGACCCTTTCCTAGATATGGGGGGTCAATGCCTCTTCCTGAAGGGAAAATCGTGGCAAGAGGAATTGACGAACGCTGAGAAAAATTGGATGATGCGCGCAGAGAGCATCCCAAGCCGGACTGATCCGGAGGGTGTGATCCTAAAAATTAGCGAGGTGCGCCGTGGAAAAACTGACCGACCTGACCCAGCTCAACCTGGAAAAAACTGAACAAAAACCAAGGGTTATCGCAATCGCCAACCAGAAGGGCGGGGTGGGAAAGACGACCACCACGATTAATCTGGCGACGGCCATGGCGGCTGTGAAGAAGCGGGTTCTGATTTTCGACCTTGATCCGCAGGGCAATGCTAGCACGGGTCTGGGCATTCAGCGGCAAAACCGGCGCGTCAACGCCTACCATATCTTGATTGGTGAGGCCCCCATCCGCGAGGCGATCATTCCAACATTGATCCCTGGCCTGGATATTATCCCGGCTGGTGTCGATCTGTCGGGTGCCGAGATTGAGATGGTCGATCTGCCGCGCCGTGAATTCCGTCTGCGCGATGCGCTGGCGAGCGGCGACCTGAGTCATTACGACTACGTGCTGATCGATTGCCCGCCGTCTCTAGGTCTGTTGACATTGAACGGTCTGGTCGGCACGCATGCCGTGATGGTTCCCTTGCAATGCGAGTTCTTTGCCCTGGAAGGCATCAGCCATCTGGTTCGCACCATCGAGCGCGTGAAGAAGGCCTTAAATCCCGAGCTGGAAATCCAGGGCATCGTGCTGACGATGTTTGATAAGCGGAACAATCTCTCCGACATGGTGGCCTCGGACGTGCGCGGCCATTTCGGCGACATCGTATATAAGACCGTCATCCCCCGGAATGTCCGTGTTTCGGAAGCGCCGTCGCATGGCAAGCCGGTAATCGTCTATGACATGAAGTGCCCAGGCTCCGAAGCCTATTTGCATCTGGCGGGCGAAGTGCTGCGCCGTGAACGGGATTTGGCGGCATGAGTCCAGCAGACGCCGAACATAAAAAGCGCAATCTAGGTCGCGGTCTGTCGTCGCTTCTGGGTGACGATGAGCCAAGTGCTGACCTGGGCGAGTTGGACAAGCTGCGCTCGTCGAAGACGGTGCCTGTCGAATTTATCCGTCCCGGCAAATTCCAGCCGCGCCACAATTTTGATGATGAGCGATTCCAGGAATTGGTGGAATCGGTGCGCGCCAAGGGGATCTTGCAGCCCATTCTGGTTCGGCGCCATCCGGACGAACGTAACAGTTACGAAATAATCGCGGGCGAGCGCCGCTGGCGAGCCGCCCAGATGGTTAAGCTGCATGAAGTTCCAGTGATCGTTCGCGATTTCTCGGACAAAGAGGCGCTGGAAGTCGCCCTGGTCGAGAATTTGCAGCGCCAGGATCTGTCGGCTATCGAGGAGGCAGAGGGCTATCGGCGTCTGATGGAGGAATTCCAGCACACGCAGGAAGATCTGGCCAAGGTTGTCGGCAAAAGCCGGAGCCATGTGGCAAATACCTTGCGTCTCTTGACGTTACCGGCTCTTGTTAGGACATTAGTAGAAGAAGGAACGCTTTCCGCCGGTCATGCCCGCGCCCTGCTTGGCGCCCCGAATGCCGAGGAGTTGGCCGAGAAAGTGGTCGCCAAGGGCTTAAGTGTGCGCCAAACCGAGAAGTTGGCGCAGGCTGAAGGCGGCAAACCGGTCAGGGCCGGGTCGGCTGCCGCCACCGCCAAAGGGGCGGACGAGGCGCATGACGCCGACACATTGGCGCTCGAGCGCGACTTGTCGAATTTGTTGGGCTTGAAGGTGAACATCAAATTTCGCGGCGATGGCGGCGAGTTGGTGATTCATTATAAGTCGCTGGAGCAGCTCGACGACGTCCTGCACCGCTTAAGCTCGCCCAAGGAAGAGCGCCGACCGGGCAAGGGAGAAGAAGAGTCTCTGGATTTTGCGGGGAACGTCGATCAGCAGGTGGCGGAGACCGACCTGATCGTTGGCGAGGGCGAAGTGCTGGAACTGGGCGATCTTATCCTGCCCGACGAGGAGCAGGCGAACGGGGTTGGGGAGCGGCGCGCGTAATCTGCATCAAAACGCGCCCGCAAACCGCATCTGCCGGCATGCCGGTGGTTTTGCAGTCCAGCTCGGCTTGAACCAACATATCCATGGCTTGGGCCAGTCGCTCGGATGACCAGCCGCGCACTTGGTTTGCCATGGCGGGCTTGTGCTTAAAGAAGACGGGTGGACGCAGCGAATCAATCGCCTGGTCCGGCGACTTGCCCTTGCGAACATGGCCGGAAGCCAAATGAAGCCGCAGCACATGCCGCCCGACCGAGCGCAAAATTCCCACCGCCGCCGTTCCTTCACGCAATAAACGTTCGAGCGCTGTTTGCGCCTCGGCCTGCCTGCCCGACATGACGGCCATCGCCAGCTCGTCCTGGGTCGCCTCGGCGCCGTCGCCCATACATTCCTGAATATCGGCGGCAGTAACCGCGCCAGCGCCGCCAATATACAGCGCCAGTTTGTCCAACTCGCTGCGCACCATCAGACGGTCAGACCCCAGTCTGGCGGCAAGAATTTGCAAAGCGTCCGGGTTGATTCGTACATTCTGTTTGGCCAGATGCTGGGTGATCAGCCCATCTAGCCCTTGTCCTTCGTCGGCATAGCAGGCGATGGCGGCCCCGGCTGACTCTTCCTCGAACAATTTCCGAAGCGGGGATTTTGGACCCAACTCGCCGGCAGTGATCAAAATCAATGCATCGCCGATTGGCTTGGCCAGGAAATCGCCCAGCAGACCGGCCAGGGAATCGGGGGCATTCAAGACGCGCACCACGCGTTGCCCGCCGGTCAGCGACAGGGCGGCGGCCTCGTCTCGCAAACGGGCCGGGTCGTCCTTCAGAAGGGAGGGCGACAATTCCGCCACTCGAAATGGGTCAGAGACGTCGGCGGCAATCGCTTTGGTGGCGATGGTCAGGCGCTCACGCACCAGCCCGGCATCGGGTCCATATAAAAGAATCGCCCGGCAATCAGGGGGCGGGCGGGCAACGAAACCATCGGCGCGCCCAGCATGGATCTTCATTTGGCCTGCTCTTTCGCAACGCGTGCCCTGGAAAAATAAGCGGCCAACTGCATGGCGATGGCGTCAGCCACGTCCTCGGCCGTTCTGTCGCGGGCATTTTTTTCCGAAGCCGTGGAAGCGTAATGTTCGGTCAAAATGTTGTAGCTTGCCTGCGAAGATGAGGTGCTGCTGTATAATGTGCCGCCTTCCTTATTGGTCAAGGCGAAGCCAGCGCTCAGAATGAAATTGGCTCGGCTAGCGGTTTCATCCTTCAAAATGCCCAGCGACTGTTTTGACTCGGAAAGACGTACGTTCAAAATGTAAGCAGGCTTCTCAGGTTGGCCCAAGGGCGTCAAGCGATCAAGCAACGCGTTGCGCACAAGCTGGCCGCTTCGGTCGGCAATCATAGCGATTTTGATATGTGACATCTCGGGCACGGTCGCCGATTGCTTGCCCTTGCCGCCATGCAAGGGCTGAAAGCCGCAGGCCGAAAGAGCCAGCGTGGCCAACAGCGCAATCGGAAAAAGGATATTTCTAGATGACGACATTGACGATCCGGTTTGGCACGAGAATGATTTTGCGCACGGGCTTGCCGCCGATGGCCAGCTGAACATTGGGATGGGCCAGCGCCGCCGCTTCCGCCTGCTCCTGACTGGCGTCGCGAGGCAGTTCGATGTCGCCGCGCAATTTGCCGTTCACCTGCACGGCCAGCTTGACGCTGTCGTCGGTCAACAAGGCAGGTTCCGCCTTTGGCCAAGCCGTGTCCACCAACATCCTGGCATGCCCAAGTTTTTGCCACAAGGCTTCCGCCAGATGCGGCGTCATGGGATTGATCAGCACCAGAGCCGCCTCAAGCCCTTGGCGCATCAGCCAGCCAGCCCCCGGCTGCCCTGGCTTCAAATCGCCCAGAGCGTTGGTCAGTTCGCGAATGCGCGCCACCGCCTTGTTGAAATGAAACTTGTCGAGATCCTCTGTCACGGCGGCGATGGTCTTGTGAATCAGGCCCCAGATTTTCTTGCCGGACTCGTCAAGCTCGGGCATCGGCGCATCCTGGGGCGCCATGTCGAAAGAAGGCTCATCGACCATGCGCCACAGGCGATTCACATAGCGCCAAGCGCCGTCGATGCCTGATTCCGTCCAGTCGAGATCGCGGTCCGGCGGACTGTCCGACAGCATGAATAAGCGAGCCGTGTCGGCGCCATAGGTCTGAATAATGATCTCGGGATCGACGACGTTCTTCTTCGACTTGCTCATTTTCTCCGAGCGGCCCGAAGTTACGGTCGCGCCATCCTTGATCTTGGCCAGCGCGCCATCCGGCTTGCGCTCGACCTCGGTCGGGAATAGCCAATGGCCTTCGCTATCCTTATAGGTTTCGTGGCAGATCATGCCCTGCGTCATCAGACCGGCAAAAGGTTCCGGCACATTCAGATAGCCGCATTCCTTAAGAGCGCGGGTAAAAAAACGCGAGTAGAGAAGATGCAGCACGGCATGTTCAATGCCGCCAATATATTGATCGACCGGCATCCAGTAATCGCATTCTTCGCGATCAAAGGCGCGCTCGGAACTGGGCGAGGTGAATCTGGCGAAATACCAAGATGATTCGAAGAATGTGTCGAACGTGTCGGTCTCGCGCCGGGCTGGCTTGCCGCATTCCGGGCAAAGAACATTCTTCCAGGTTGGGTGATGTTCGAGCGGATTGCCGGGCTTGTCGAAACCCACATCCTCGGGCAGGACGACGGGAAGATCAGCTTCGGGAACTTTGACGATGCCGCAGGAATCGCAATGGATGATGGGAATCGGGCAGCCCCAATAACGCTGGCGTGACACGCCCCAATCACGCAGTCGCCAATTCACCATCCGCTGGCCGCGATGCATGGATTCCATTTTGTCGATGGCGGCCTTCTTGGCCGATGCGACATCCAGCCCATCGAGGAAGCGCGAATTGATCAATGTTCCGTCTTCGGTGAAAGGGCCGTCGTTCAATGAGAAGGACGCGGCATCAGCGCCCTTGGGGCAAACCACCGGGATGATGGAAAGCGCGTATTTGCGGGCGAATTCATAATCGCGCTGATCGTGCGCGGGGCAGCCGAAAATCGCGCCGGTGCCGTAATCCATCAACACGAAATTCGCCACGTAAACAGGCAGGGTGATTTCCGGATCGAACGGATGCACAACGCGAAGGCCGGTATCGAATCCCTTCTTCTCGGCGGTTTCGATGGCCACTTCGCTGGTGCCCATGCGATTGCACTCGGCAATGAAATCCTTCAAGGCGGGATTGTCTTGGGCCAATGATTCCGACAAGGGGTGATTGGCGGCAATGGCGCAGAAACTGGCGCCAAACAAAGTATCGGGACGCGTGGTATAGACGTCGATCTTATCGTCGCGATCGGCGATGTCGAAGGTGAAGCGCAAGCCCTCGGACCGTCCGATCCAATTTTCCTGCATCAGTCGCACGCGGTCCGGCCAGCGTTCAAGCCCTGACAGGGCGGCTAGCAGTTCCTCGGCATAATGCGTGATCTTCAAGAACCACTGGCTGAGCAGGCGCTTTTCGACCAAAGCGCCCGAGCGCCAGCCCCTGCCGTCGATCACTTGTTCATTGGCCAGCACGGTATTCTCGACCGGATCCCAATTGACCCAGGACTCCTTGCGATAGACCAAACCCGCTTTCAGGAAATCCTGAAACATTTTTTGCTCGAAGCGGTAATAATCCGGTTCGCAAGTGGCAAGCTCGCGTGACCAGTCATAGGATAGGCCCATGCTTTTCAGCTGCTCGCGCATGGCCGCGATATTCTCTCGCGTCCACTTTGCGGGATGGACCTTATTTTGAATGGCGGCGTTTTCCGCAGGCAGGCCAAAAGCGTCCCAACCCATGGGATGCAGCACGTTGAAGCCCTGGGCACGCTTCAGCCGGGCCACCACATCGCCCAGCGTGTAATTGCGCACATGGCCCATATGGATGCGCCCCGATGGATAGGGAAACATCTCGAGCACATAATATTTAGGTCTGGACGGATCGAGCCTGGCCGCAAAAACAGCCTGACGTTCCCACTCGGCCTGCCAATGGGCCTCGTTTTCCTTAACGTTATAGCGCGCCATAATAAAACCTAGTTTGCGTCCTGACTGGCCGTGCGCAACTGGCGCGCCCGGGTAAGAATTGAATTCTCAAGATCGACCACCGTCTTGGCGTCGGTTTGGGCATCTGCCCAGGCGCCGCTGGAATCTTTGACCTGACGGAACAGATTTACCTTCACGCCATCGGCACGCAGGACTTTATCGAGAATATAGATCTGCGTCTTAAAGCGCTCGTTCTGACTTTCCGGGGGCTGGTACCAATCGGTGATGATGACGCCGCCGAAGGGATCGGCCGAAGAAAGAGGCATGAAGGCGAAGGTGTCCAGGGCGGCGCGCCAGAGAAAAGCGTTAACGCCGATGCCGCCGCCGCTGGCCTCTTGTGCCGACTTGCGCTTGCAGCTGGTGTCGAACAAGCCGCAATCGCCAAAGATGGTTTCACGCGGTTTCTCGCCCCAGGTCGGGCTGGTGTCGCCGCGCCCCTTCTCGGGATAGACGGCTTTTGTGTCTGAGCCGCAGGCATTCAGCGTCAGAACGACCGCTAGGCCAAAAATCAATCCAGATAATTGACGGGAAGCTGCGCGGGGGAATGCGGGTAGGGACATGTCCGGTCTTTCCAGTGGTTCGAGGCCCATAGGCTTAACCTATTATAAAGCATCTGTTAAGAGTCTCGTGGAGGCAAGACTGCCGCACCTGTTGCCCGAATGCAACAGGCTGTGACCTTCGTCAAGATGCTGTCACATTCGATTTGACCGATAAATATGCGACACACTATAAAAGGTCAGATTTTAGGCGGCGGTGCCGACCTGTTCTGAACAGTGCCCACAAACGCTACATGCGAAACTTGGAAGGATACAAAATGAAGAAGATTCTTGCCGGTACGACGGCCCTGATTGCGGTTGGCACCCTTGCCGGCGCCGCCCAGGCTGCCGATCCCATCAAGCTTTCCGTGGGCGGTATGATGAACCAGTGGCTGACCATTGGCGACGTCGATAGCTACACCTATGCCACTGGCCGCGTTCGCGAATATGGCAATGTCGGTCTTATTTCCGACACCGAAGTCCACTTCAAGGGCGACACCACGCTCGACAACGGCCTGAAGGTTGCCGTGGTGATCGAGCTGGAAGCCGAGCGTACCGATGGCTCGACCGCCCGCAACGCCGATCAGCAGTATGTCACCCTGTCGGGTGGTTGGGGTCAGGTTCGCGTCGGTGAAATGCTGAACGCCGCCACCATCGTCCATAATCAGGCCCCTGGCGCTGGCGCCGCTTTCTCTGACGTCGCCGCCGTCTTCCCCGCCAGCGTTCCCAATGGCGGCAGCCTGCAGACTCTGTCGAGCAACGTCACCACGGTTGACGGCATCGCCGATGCCGGCGCCGGTTCGGTCGCCATCGACTATATCTCGCCGATGTTCGGACCCTTCGCTTTCGGCATCACCTACACGCCGCGCGTTCTGGGCCGTGGTTTCGCGCAGGAAAGCAACAGCCTGAACGATCTGCTCGGCGCCGCCTTCGTCTATGCCGACAAGTGGGGTCCCGTTGCCGTCAATGCCGACGTCGCTTATGCGCGCTTCGACTATGACCACAGCATCGGCGCTTCGGGCACCGTTACCAACAACGCCACCGGCGTTGTGCAGGCCGTGCCCGTTGGCATCAAGCTCGGATATGCCGGCTTTGAGGTCGGCGGTTCTTACATCCGCATCATGGACAGCTTGAAGACCGGCCAGGGCGTTGCCAACAACGCCGCCGCCGGCTCATATGATGGCCACGCTTGGGATGCCGGTGTTGCCTACACGACCGGCCCCTGGAAGTTCGGTTACCAGTATTACAGCTCCTCGCTCACCGGCGACCTGACCGTCAAGGGCAAGGACCAGCACAACATTCACAATGCTGGCGGCGCCTACACCATGGGTCCTGGCGTTACCGTGTCGGCCAACGCCGCCTACCAGAAGTATCGCGACGAGGGCAACACTGTTCTCGGCAACAAGCAGGAAGCCTTTGGCCTGATCACCGGCCTGTCGCTGGCCTTCTAATCGAAGTCAGCCGTCAAATTGAGAAATCCCCGTCATCGCAAGGTGGCGGGGATTTTCTTTGAATATCAGGCGATTGCAGGACGATTTTGCAAGATCAAGCCTATGGAATGTTGCGCGATTGCCACAGTGCGCCAGTTTCATCACAGAAGCGTTGATCGCTTGTTGACCCCAAAGTCCGATCATGGCTAGATGCTCGGACTTGGCATGTACCTGGGTGCGCCGGTAGTCGGCAGTTCCCGCGATCAAGCAGAAGAGAGGAGTTTTAAATGAAGAAAGTACTTTTCGGCACGACCGCGCTGGTTGCCGCTGGCATGTTCGGCACCGCCGCTCAGGCCGCCGAGCCCATCAAGCTGTCGGTTGGCGGTTTCATGAACCAGTGGATGGCGATCGGCGACGTCGATAGCTACACCTACGCCACAGGCCGCGTCCGCGAATACGGCAACGTTTCGCTGGTTTCGGACACCGAAGTTCACTTCAAGGGCGCCACCACGCTGGATAACGGCCTGAAGGTCGCCGTCGTGATCGAACTCGAAGCCGAGCGCACCTCCAGCTCGACCGGTCGCAACGCCGACCAGCAGTACGTCACCCTGTCGGGTGGCTGGGGTCAGGTTCGCGTCGGCGAAATGCTGAACGCTGCGCAAGTTGTCCACAACCAGGCCCCCGGCGCTGGTGCTGGCAATGCCGACGTTTCTGGCATGTTCCCCTCTTCGGTGCCGAACGGCAACACGATGACGAGCATGGCCAACCACTACACTTCGGTTGACGGCATCGCCAACGCTGGCCGTTGCTCGATGGCCATCGACTACATTTCGCCGATGTTTGGCCCGTTCGCCTTCGGCGTCACCTACACCCCGAACATCAACAGCCGCGGTTTCGCTCAGGAAAGCAACAGCCTGAATGACCTGATGGGCGCTGCTTTCGTCTATGCCGACAAGTGGGGTCCCGTTGCCGTCAATGCCGACGTCGCTTATGCGCGCTTCGACTATGACCACAGCATCGGCGCTTCGGGCACCGTCACCAACAACGCCACTGGCGTCGTTCATGGCGTGCCCGTTGGCTTGAAGTTGGGCTATGCCGGCTTCGAGTTCGGTGGTTCTTACGTCCGCATCATGGACAGCATGAAGACCGGTCAGGGTGCCGCCAACAACGCTGCCGCTGGTTCGTTTGACGGCTATGCCTTCGATGTCGGCGCTGCCTACACGACTGGCCCCTGGAAGTTCGGTTACACCTACTTCAAGTCCTCGCTGGCCGGCGACATCGTGACCAACCAGGGTCGCGACAAGCAGGACATCCACAACGCTGGCGGTCAGTACACGATGGGACCGGGCGTCGTTGTGACGGCGAACGTGGGCTATCTAAAGAACCAGGAAGAAAATTCGACCACGGCTGGCAACAAGCAAGAATCGCTTGCTCTGATCACCGGTCTGAAGCTCAGCTTCTAATCGAAGCTAAGTTCCGTACAAGAGACCCCGTCAGCGAAAGCTGGCGGGGTTTTCTTTTGTCGGTGCTGAACACCTAAGCCGTGAATGCGGAAATGCCGGCCAAGCCGACCAACTTCGCCTGGGTCAATCGCTTGGCGGTCTGCCTTGAAACGCCTCCCAGTGCGATCACAGGAAGTCTGGCCGACTTGGATAAATTCTGAAATTTACACAGGCCGAGAGGTTTTACCTCTGGATGGCTGCGTGTTGGAAAAACGGGCGACAAAATCGCCACATTTGCTTTGATGCGCGCGGCCTGCGCCAATCCCCTTGAAGAATGAGCGGCAACGGAAAGCCATCGCCTTGGCCGCTTGCCGCCAATCCAGCTCAACGCAGTCGACAGGCAGAAAGTTCGCGCATGGCGCTCTGACAGATGCAGCCCGTCCGCTCTCAGCTTGGCCGCTAGCCTATGATCTCCCGCCACCAGAAATTCAAGACCTCGCTGGCGGCACAGTCTGCGCAAAGGGACCGCGTATGAGGGCAAGGCTTCACCCACTTGGAATCGCAAAATGACCCAGGAGCCGCGCTGCAGCTTTGCCGCCGCAGACAAGGGATTGGCTAGGCGGCTATCTGTCATTAAAACAAAAACGGGCTTGCTGAAATCTCCACTTGCAGGGCCGACTAGGCCTGCATCCGTCCAGGTAATGCTCACGGCTTAATTCTTAGCGGAGAGGCGCATAGGGGTATAATAAGCTGCCCCAGTTGTGCGCTCTTGGTCAGCGCATCGGCGATGCGTTGAACGGCTGAATCCCAGTTCTCATTCCACAGCCTCTCAACCGGAACCAGGGAAGGTAGCCAGGGAATCGTCTCACCACCCAACCTGTCCCAGTGGGCATCGGAAGCGTAGAACATCCAAACCGGCGTATCGACGGCAGCCGCCAGAAAGGCGCCTGCCGAGCCATTGGAAATCATCAGGTCAAGGGATGCGCTTAGCGCGGCGGATGCGTCAAGATCATTGAACAGGTCAATATCAGCAAAATGCTCAATCCGGCACCCAAAGGCCTGCCTAGCCTCATCGAGTTCGTGAGGCAAAGTGTTGGGCTGGCAATTAATGAAGACTACGCCTGGCACTTTCAAGATTGGCGCCCAAGGAAGCAAGGAAGGAAAAAAATGCCTCATGCGCTCCCGATTGACCGATGTGCTGCGCCAACCAATGCCAACTTTAAGGCCCGGCCCCAACAGTTCTAGGCGATTCTTGAACTGCACGACGGCAATGGGATCGGGGGTCAGGTAGGGTCCACGACCTGAAAAGGCGGGCAGACGGGGGCGATAGCGAGCAAATAGCTCGCCAAAGGGCATATGTCGCGATGCTCGGCTGCTTGCAAGCTCTGTGATGATGTTCGCATTGGGAAAACTACGCTTGAACAAGGGGGCCAGCTTAGGAATGGAAAGGACCTCGACTTCTCGGGCATCCTTGATCAAATCTGAAAGGGCTGAAGCATAGGTAATCTGATCGCCAACGCCCTGTTCTGGCCAAAGCAAAATGGAATGATCAGGCAATCTCTCATTGTCGCCAAAAGCGGGAATGGTCAAATTCAGGCGATTGGCATCGCTTTGGTTGGAGTCAAACCTGAAATGATAATCGCGCCAGCCCTCCTCAAGCCGTCCCATCTGCAAGTAAATCATTCCCCGGCTAGTCAAAATGCCGGGATCGTTCGGTTTCAAGGCATTCGCCAACTCCACCTCTTCAAGTCCCTTTTCGGCCTGTCCCGTGTGGACAAGCATTGTTCCATGATTGAAAAGAACGTAAGGATCGTTTGGGAAATCTTGCATCAAAGATTCGAACAATATGGCAGAGGCCGAGAAATCGCCAACCCGGCTAAGCAAGGTGGCCATAAGCGTGCGGTAGACGACTTGGTCGGGAAAGTCGTCAATGGCTCCTTGCAGATGAGCCTCTGCGGAATCAAGATCGTTCAGCATAAAAAGCGTATGGCCAAGAAGTGCGTTCGCTTGGGGGTCATTGCGGATTTTAAGCGCCGCTCTGGCCTCGATAGCGGCATCGCCGTAGCGGCGCTGGTTCGAGTAAATCGTTGCCAAAGCAAGTCGGGCTTCAAAGTGATCGGGCTGAAGTTTTAAGAATTTAGCGAATAGAGGCGCAGCCTCAAGCGGCCTGCCCATATCGAAATAAAGACTGCCCAAATTCCAAAGGGCGCCAGCGTGTTGTGGCATCTGCCTGATACAATTCACCAAGACAGGTTCGGCCTCAGCTTGCCGTCCGGTTTGAATGTAAAGCGAAGCTAGGTTGTACAAGGCATCTGGAAAGGGCTGTCGCAGGGTCGTTGCCCGAATTAGAAACCTTTCCGCATCTGCAAATGCGCCCTTCTGCGCGGACAAAACGCCCAAGAGATAAAGCGCGTCAGGGTTTCTATCATTCTGGGCAAGAGTGGCGCGATAAGCTGCTTCGGCCTGAGCAAGCTGACCAGCTTGATGCAGGTGCATGGCCTGAGCTAGGAAGGGAGACATTTTAGCCTGGGTCTTTGATGCGGCCTTGCTGGATCGGCGAATCTTTCTATCCATGATCAAGGCGCTCCAAATTTACAGCAAATAACCAAAGAGAATTCAAGGCCGACTTCTAAGTGGAGAGGCGGCCTGCGGAGCCTTCAGAAAACCATCCCTGGCGCTTAAATCCAAAGCGTCAGCAATCCGGTTGATGGCCGATTCCCATGGCTCATTCCACAGTCTCTCAACAGGAACTAGGGATGGCAACCAGGGAATATGGTCGCTGCCCAGCTTGTCCCAGTGGGCATCTGCAACGAAGAACATCCAAACCGGCGTTCCAAGTGCGGCGGCCAGAAAGGCGTTGGCAGAACCGTTGCTGATGACCAGATCAAGCGATGACGAAAGAGCTGCAGTGGTATCCATGTCGTCAAACAAATCGATGTCATCGAAGTTCTCTATTCGGCAACCAAAGGCCTTTCGCGCCTCATCCAATTCATCTGGCTCGGCCCTTGGTTGGAAATTGACGAAGACAACGCCCAAAACTGAGAGGATTGGCGCCAACGACAGCAAGGAAGAAAAGAAATGTTTCTGGCGCTCGCGGTTTACAGACGTGCTGCGCCAACCAATACCCACCTTCAGACCAGGCCCAAACGCGGCAAGTCTAGACTTGATGCTAGCAACCTTGTCGGGGTCGGAGAGAAGATAAGGCGACTGTGGAAAATCATCGATCTTGCGGCGATACATCGAAAACAGATTGCCGGTTGGCATCTGTCGGCTAGCCTTGCTTTCGTGCCGACTAGAAAAAACGCGGGCCTTGGGAAAGGATCGGCTGAAAAGGGAAACCAGCTTGGGAAAAGTCATCAATTCAACGGCGCCCGCCCGGTCGATCAGATCGGGAAGTGCAGAGACAAAAGTGATTTGCGCGCCGATGCTTTGCTCCGGCCAGACAAGAACCGTCTCGTTCGCAGGATCGTCGCCGAGCGTCAAAGGGGGAATTGAAAAGCTCAATCTCGAAACCGGATCAATGGTGGTGTCGAAGCGGGCGGCATACTCGCTCCAACCTTCCTCCAACCGCCCGGCCTGAAGAAGAAGTTGCGCCCGACAGTGGCGCACATCTGGATTATCTCGACCAAGGGCGAGAGCGGCATCGGCCTGCGCCAAAGCCTCTTCAAGCCGCCCCATATCCTTAAGGCATAAACTGAAATTCAAGCGAGCGGCAGGCACCAGTTTGACCAAGTCGGCAAACATGTCGTGCGCCTCATCCAACCTTCCGATGCGCCGAAGTAATGAGGCAAGCAAGATTTTTGATTGGGTATCATTTTGCTGTTCATGAATGGCGGCTCGCAATTCAACTTCTGCTGTGTCGAAGTCCTCAAGCACATACAGAGCATGCCCTAGAATGGCGCGCAAGCGAGCCTGCGGCTTGATGGATAAGGCCTGACGGGAAATCGTAGCCGCCTCCAAATATCTGCGGCTGCTCAGATAGGTCATGGCAAGACGTTCCAATTGCTCGGGATGACCTTGCGCTAAGGCGTCCGCCTTAGAAAAGCTATCCGTCGCCTGCTCGGATTCGCCAAGTGCCGCGAGCGCATTTCCGTAGCAGACCCAATAGTCGGCATTCTTGGGATTCTTGGCCAGCAACCGGGCAAAAATTTGACGCGATGCCTCGTGCCTGCCTAGATAGGCCAGAGAAAGTCCCTGATTGTAAAGCGCATGCAAATTCCCAGGCTGTGAGCGAGCGACCCTTTCGAAGCATTGCAAAGCGGCTTCTAGCTGACCGCTCATGCCGAGTGCTTGGCCAAGCATCATCCGCGCCTCGTGATTCGAGGGGCGCGCCTGAATGGCGGCCTCAAGGCAGGCTACGGCATCAGGCACGTGACCGCGCTGAAGAAGAATAACGCCCAGCAGATGATTGGCGTCCGGGTGCTTGGGATTAACCGATAAAAGGGATCGACACTGCGCTTCCGCCAGCGCGTGCTGGCCGGTCTGATACAACCTAGCAATCGGCGCGAAAGAGGGCTGCGTCATTCAGCGCAATCATCCTTGTCATTCATGTTGTTGCTGCCGTCCAGGGTTGCGAATTCAAGATACAGAGGCATAATGTCATCATGGATAACGACGTACAACTGCATCTGACGGAAGTTAAAACCCAAATCGCCCAGGCCAGCTTGCGAGCGGGCCGAGCGGTGGGCGATGTTGCCTTGGTGGCGGTCAGCAAAACGCATGATGCGGATCGTATCCGCCCGGCCTTGCTGGCCGGACAGCGCGTCTTCGGCGAAAACCGCGTGCAGGAAGCCAAGGCTAAATGGCCCGCTTTGCGGGCGGAATTTCCCAATCTCGAATTGCATCTGATCGGGCCCTTGCAGACAAACAAGGTCAAGGAGGCCGTGGCGCTGTTCGACGTGATCGAAAGCCTGGATCGCCCTTCGCTGGCCGAGGCGCTGGCCAAGGAGATGGGCAAGCAGGGCAAACGCCCGCTATGTTTGGTTCAGGTCAATAGCGGGGCCGAGCCGCAAAAAGCCGGGGTGCTGCCCACGGACGCCGACGCCTTCATCGAGGATTGCAAAACGCGCTGGCGTCTGCCGCTGGCGGGGCTGATGTGCATTCCCCCGGTGGGCGAGAATCCAGAGCCGCATTTCAAGATGCTGGGAGAGATGGCGGCGCGCCATGGTTTGCGCGATCTTTCGATGGGCATGAGCGACGATTTTCCGGCGGCCATCGCCTGCGGGGCCACGCATGTGCGCATCGGCACGGCGATTTTCGGCAGGCGCGATTATTCGGCTTGAATGTCCAGGCAATCGCCGGGTTCGGCCCGCAACAGCAGTGATTGCAAATCATTGAGCGCCAAGGCGACGCAGCCTTCGGTGGGCGCAAAATCGGGCCTAGCCACATGCAAAAAGATGGCGCTGCCCAGATAGGGCATGGGTGGGGCGTCATTATGGCCCAGCACCGCGCCCAGATCGTATAACTCATCCTCGCGCCACATCATTTCGTGCGACGCGGCAAAGGGCAGGCGGACGGGCCGATTGTAATCGGGATGTTCGGGATCGTCGCACCAGCCGTCGTCGGGATGCAGGGCCAGCACCGGCAGGCGGGTCACGGGGAGGGCAAGTCGGTCGGGGCGATAAAAGACGCGGCGCAAGGGGAAGCGGCCCGCAGGCGTTGCGCCATCGCCTTCGCGCTTTGCCGTCGAAATGCCGGATCTTCCCAGCGCGCATCTAAAGTTGGCGATGTTCGGGACGACCAGGGTTCCTTCAGGCGAAACGGTCAGGATCATGACGGCGGGCCGCCCGCCTGGGTTTCAGGCACCAGCTTTTGCGTGCGGCTGTATTTTTCAAGCGCATCCGTCATGGCGCCCGCCATCCAGTCGGACTGGCCGCTTTGGGCGGCCAACAGCATGGGGTGGGTGGCCGGAACGCCCTGGGCTTGCGCCACCTTCTGGGCCGGATCGACCTTGTTCATATAGGGGGCGGCGGCGGCGAACATCTTGCCGTGCTGCAGGGGAGAAGCCTTGGCCTCGAAGGTTTTGGAACTGGCGGCGGCAACGGCGCCGGGGGCGGTTGGCGGAGCGGTCAAAGGTTGAACGGCTCCGGCGCTGGCCAGCCTCTCGGCAGCCAATGTCGCCTGGGCTGGCATGAAGGAAGACGGCGGCGGCACGGCGGCGGCAGGCGTTTGAAGCGAAGCGGCGGCGGGCGCCGCCGCCAGAATCTCGGCGGGCGGCAAGGCATCGGACATGCTAAGCGGCTGGTTCAAGGGCACGAATAATGAACCGGTAATGGCGCCTTGCGCCTGCGGGGCCTGGGCTTGCTGCAAAGGCAAGGGCGCCGAAGCGACCGGCACCGGCGGCTGCGGCAAAATCATCGGCGGTTCTTCGTCGCCAGCGGCCTGGGCCGTCTGTGCATTCACAGGCTCGAAGGCCTGCATCGTCATGCCGCCGGGCTGGGCCAGCGTTTCGCCCTGATTGGCGAATTGCGGCTGCGCCTCCTGCGGAAACAGGAAAGCCATGGCATGCTCGCCCAAATCCTGCCCCGTATCCTGGCGCACGGTCTCATTGGCGATGGCGCCAATCAGCCCCAAGGGGCCGCCGAACAGCATACCGCCCACGATGCGCGGCACCGGGGCGATCTCATCGCCGGTGATGGCGCGATAGATCGTTGAAATGACAGGCAAATGCTGCAGCGGATTGATGGCGTCAACGAAGTCCCAGAAGCTAGGCGTATCCGACTGGCCAGCGAACGGCGCCTGCTCGCCCTTCTTGGCGGCAAATGGCACGCCCGGTGCCTGCACTGGCTGGCTGTCGTAAATGTTGTCGAATGGGAAGGTAACGCTCATGGCACACCTCGTTGACGGCAAGAGATGTTTTGCAAGGGCAGTGCCAAGTTATAAAGTCAATGTAAACAGCAGGATAGGTGAGGGGGCAAGCCAAGGGCGGCAGCTTTTACCGGGCCGGATCGGCTAAAGGGCCAAATCTGCCCGCCTGAATCAAACCCGCGCCTGAATCAAGAAAGAGCGCGGGGAGTTGGCACGACAGATTAACCACCAAGACACAAAGGCACCAAGTTCGCTTTCTTTTCTTGGTGTCTTGGTGCCCTTGGTGGTTCAAATCTGGCGAATTCCAATCAGGCTTGCGGAATCGCGAATTGAGTTTTGACCCTAAAACAAATGTCCGGCCTTGTCGGCCTTGGTGCGCAGATAGAATTCGTTATGGCCATTCGATGGGAAAACATGAGGCACGCGCTGGGCGACGTCGATGCCGTGCTTGGCCAGCGCTTTCACCTTCAGCGGATTGTTGGTCAGCAAGCGCACACTTGAAAAGCCAAGCTGGCGCAGCATTTCGGCGGCTGGCAGATAGACGCGCTCGTCATCTTCGAATCCCAGTTCGCCATTGGCGTCCAGCGTGTCCAAGCCCGCGTCCTGAAGCCGATAGGCGCGCAGCTTGTTGACCAAGCCGATGCCGCGTCCTTCCTGGGCCAGATAAAGCAGCGCGCCGCCGCCCGTCTTGGCGATTTCGGAGATGGCGCCGCGCAACTGATCGCCGCAATCGCAGCGCAGACTGCCCAGCAGATCGCCGGTGAAACATTCCGAATGGAGGCGGACCAGGACCGGCTGCGAGGCGTCGGGATTGCCGATCAGAATGGCCAGATGCTCGATGCCGCCATCGGCGGGGCGAAAGGCCAGAATCTTGGTTTCCAGCTCGGCTTCCAGGGGTACGCGCGCCCAGGCGACCTGGCGCATCGAGCGCGCTGCGGATTCCGGATAGGCCAGAATATCGGCCACCGTCACGGTCAACAGGTCATGGCTTTTAGCCAGGGCCTCGCGCTGGCCTTCCTGCGGCAGAGGGGCCATCAGGGCGGCGGGCAGCAGGCGAGCCAGCTTGGTCAGGCGCACGGCGGCCCCAGCACAGCAAGCGCCGCCGATCGGGGCAAGGCCCATCGGGCGGTTTGTGGCGGGGCGAGGGGCCAAAGGGTCGGCAATGGATTGCACGAATTCAGCATCCGCCCCATCGTCCAAGGTCAGGGAAACGGCCTCCGACTGGGCGCTGCCCAGCCCCAAAACTTCGGCCCGGCGGTTGGTGATCGCCAGAACCGGGCGGCTGGCAGCCAGTTGCCGGAGCTGATTCAAGGCCTGCTGGGTGACGGCCTCGGCGGCCAGGACCAAGCCGGATTCGCCGTTCTCGCCTTGCAGGATCACCAAGCCGCCCCGGCGCAGTTCCGACAGCGCGCGATCAACTTGGCGCAGACAGGGCGAGGCCGACATGGTGTCAGAAGGGCGTTCCAGGGCGTGGGTCATCGAACTCGAGGCATACATATTAGAGAAGCGCGCAACATAGCGGGAATCTGGGTTGGGTAAAAGAAAAACGCAACAAAGGGCGATCATGATAGCATGGCCGCGCCATGAAATTGCGACTTTTGCTGATTTCCGACGAACCCTTGTTCCGCCAGGCCCTAGCCGCCCAGCTGGAGCCGCTGGGCTTTGCCTGCGCTGGCGAGGCGGGTTCCGAGCGTTTCGACGCCGTTCTGCTGGATGGCTTGCAAACGGTCGATCCGGGGCTGGGTCCTGTCCTTCGGCTGGTAGCGCCCGGCTGCGAGCCGGGTTGCGACGAAGCCTATCTGGTCAAGCCGGTGCGCCTCGCCCAATTGGCCGAGGCCTTGCAACAAACGGCCAGGCGCGGCCATGACGAGCGCAGCTATCGGATCGGTCCCTGGCTGCTGGATGTCGGGGCGGGGATTCTGATCGGCGGGTCCGAGCGTCAAAGGCTGACCGGCAAGGAAGCGGCGATTCTGGTCTATCTGTGCGATCACGCTGGTTTTGCCGCCAGGGACGAACTATTGGAAAATGTCTGGGGCTATGGCTCGGGCATCAGCACGCATACGCTGGAAACCCACATCTACCGCCTGCGCCAGAAGATCGAGGCCGATCCCGCCAATCCCGCCTATCTTTTGACCGAGGATGGCGGCTACCGGCTGAACATTTCGTCGGAATAGAAATCGACGATCAGCGGCACATGGTCGGAAGGCTGCGGCCAGCCTCTAGCCTCGCGCACCACCAGCGATCCGGCCAGCGCGTTTTTGAGGGGCGGCGTCACCCAAACATGATCAAGGCGCCGTCCGCGATCCGAGGCTGCCCAGTCGGCCGCCCGATAGCTCCACCAAGTGTAAAGTTTCAGGTCCGGCGGCACGAAATGCCGGGGCGCGTCGATGAATCCCAATGAGTCTTGAAACCGGGTCAGGCGCAGGACCTCGCCCGGTGTGTGGCTGATGATCTTTTGCATCTGCTTATGCGACCAAACATCGTTCTCGAGCGGGGCGACATTGAAATCACCCACCAAGATCAGCTTGTCGCTGGACGCATAGGCCGATCCGTACCATTGGGCCAGCTCTTCCAGAAAAGATAGTTTGTGGGCGAATTTGTCGTTCGCCTCTGGATCAGGCAGATCGCCGCCCGCCGGAATATAGATGTTGTGCAGCTCGACGCCGCCGTCGAGTGAAACGATCAGATGGCGGCAATCGGTGCGGCCGCACCAATTTTGCACCCGGCTTGTGACGATGGGCCGCTTCGAGAGCACCGCCACGCCGTTATAGCTTTTCTGACCGGCGAAAGCCTGATGAGGAAAGCCAAGTTCAGCGATGGCGTCCTTGGGAAACAGATGGTCTTCGACCTTGGTTTCTTGAAGGCAGATCACGTCGGGATTGACCTCATGCGCCAGTCGCTCGAGCAGCGGCAAGCGCAAGCGCACCGAATTGATGTTCCAAGTAAGCAGACGCATCGGAAACGCTTTCAGCTTATCGTTATGTTCAGCGAACCCACGCCGTCGATATTAACCACCGCCCGGTCGCCCCGCACAAGCGGCCCCACGCCCTCGGGCGTTCCCGTGAAGATCAGATCGCCCGCCTCCAGGCGCACCAGCCGGGACAAATGGGCCAGCACGCCCGCCACCGGCCAGATCATGTCGGACAGATCGCCCGCTTGGCGCATCTGTCCGTTCACGCTAAGCGTGATGGCGCCCTTGCTGGGGTGGCCGATCTGGCTGGCCGGGCGAATGGCCCCGATGGGAGCCGAGCGGTCGAAGCCCTTGGCTACATCCCAGGGCCTGCCCGCCTTCTTGGCCTGTTCTTGAAGATCGCGCCTTGTCAGGTCGATGCCGGGCGCATAGCCGAAAACGCAATCCAGCGCCTTGTCTTGCGCCAGATCCTGGCCGCCCGATTTCAGCGCCACCACCAGTTCGGCTTCGTGATGCAGATTGTTGGTTTGCGACGGATAGGGGATGGCGGCGCCATCCATCACCACGGCGTCGCCGGGCTTGGCGAAGAAAAAGGGCGGATCTTGATTGGGATCTGCCCCCATTTCGCGCGCATGCGCCGCGTAATTGCGCGCCACGCACCAGATGCGGCGCACGGGAAACAGATCGCCGGTTCCAGCGACCGGAACCGAAGGCTGAACAGGCGGCAAAAAGACGAAACCCATATGGTGGCCCCTTTCGAAACGGATGGCGCATGGTGACGCCGAACAGGACAAAAGAAAAGCGCCCGGTAAGGGGGGTTACCGGGCGCCGTGCTTGCTCCTTGGGGGGGGAGCAGTGAGGCTCGGCAGGGGAAACCGGCCTCACAGGCCCGAGCCATTGCGGCTCGGCCCTTCATGTTATGTATGTGGTTAAAGTATGAAAGCAATCTAGGGGGAGATGCTGAATATCAGTCATGCATAGCGCGCATGACTACTCTACTGTAGGTTTCGCTGGCTGGGCGCAACCTCGTTCGGATCATTGAAAACAAATAGTTTTTGATCCATGGCAATGCCCGGATGGGCATCGGAAAGCGTGATGGTGGTGAATTGCCCCTGCGGGTCGCGAACGATCCATTGGCGCAGCTGATAGGGTTCGCGGGTAAAGATCAGGGTAATGCTGCCCGCCTGCGGATCGTCGGTCTGGGCCAGGGTGATGTGAGTCAGGCCGCTTTTCTGGGCAAAATCGGTCACGGTGACGTCGGCCCCGGTCAGATCGATTTTCTGGCGCACCAGAATGCCCGCCGGGCTGGAATCGATGGGCATTTGCGAGGTCTGCTTCAACTGGGTGTCGTGATAGACCAGCAGATGGCCGGTGCCGATGATCAGCATCGGATTGGGCGGATCGTACTCCAAGCGCAGCTTGCCGGGCCGCGACAGATAGAAAGTGCCCTGGGCAAAGCTGCCATCCGGGGCCGACTGCAAGAAACGCGCTTTGAGCGTGCGCATGTCGTTCAGATAGGTCTCGGCGCGACCCACTTCCGTCTTCTGGCTGTCGGTCAGGCTGGCGGGCTTGGCCTTGGCGCCCGCGGCCTGGGCCGGCAGAGCTGTCTGGAAAAGCAAAAGGGCGGCGGCAAGGGCTGCCAACAGGGAGGGGCTGCGTTTCATCATGAGCGGAATGTAGAGAGAAAGGGTTTGAGGTTCAATGGCCCATCAGAACCGGCACGTGGGATTGGGCCAGAACCTCGTGGGTGGCGCTGCCCAGCATCAGGCGCTTCAAGGGGCCTGCCTTGTGCGCCCCCATGACCAACAGGTCGGCGCCGCAATCCTTGACCGCGTCCAGCAAAAGGCGGCCCCCCAGATGCTTCTTGCCCAGGCTGGCGATGATTTTGGTGTCGATTTTGGCAACATGCCGCTTGAGATAATCGACCAGTTCCGGCACCACCGAGCGCGGCGTGCGTTCGCTTTCGGCGGTCAGCACCGTCACCTGATCGGCGAAGGCGAAGAAATTGGTGGCCCCGCCCAAGGCGCGCGCGCATTCGCGACTGCCGTTCCAGGCCACGGCGATATGTTTGCCCAGGCTGGCGGGCGGCTGATGGGGCACCACCAGCACCGGACGCCCGGTTTCGAACAAGGCGTCCATGGTCAGGCTGTGCGACATGTCGCGCGGATCGGAGGGCAGTCCGGTCAGGATCAGATCATGCACGCGGCCCAAGCGCGCCATCACGGCATGACGCCTGCCGGTGCGTTCGATGAAGGAGACCGAAGCGCCCGGCGGCACGGCATCTGGCGCAACGACCTCGATGCCCGAGCCTGCCAGGACCCGATCGAACACCGCCCTGGCTTGCTTGGCCCTAAGGTCGGAACGGACATCGCCGCCGCTGGCCAAGGCGTCGGCCAGATCGGAACTCATGCCATCGCCGATCGCCGGAACTTCGGTTAGCGTGTCGGGGCGCACATGCAAGATGTCGGCGTGGACGCCAAGCCGCTTCACCAGCGCCAGCGCCGCTTCCAGCGTTGCCGTGGTCTGTTCGCCGCCGTCCAGGGTTGCCAGAATGCTTTTGATCGTCATGATGATGCGACCTTAATCGTTTCGTCCTTTGTATTCAAGGCAGGGTTCGGTTACATCTAGATCATGAAACTACGCGACCTGTTCGTTCTGCCCGGAAACAAGACTTTCCCCAACCGATGGTTCGTCGTGCTGGGGGCGGTGCTGGTGCAATTGTCGCTGGGCGCCATCTATGCCTGGTCGGTCTTCACCCCCGCCCTGACCAAGGCGGGCTGGTCGAAGCTGGACACGCAGATCGTTTTTTCCATTGGATTGGCCAGTTTCGCCATCGTCATGGTCTGGGCGGGTCGGCGCATCGCCGTTTGGGGGCCGCGCAAGTTGGCGGCTTCGGGCGGGCTGGTGCTGGGATTGGGCTATCTGCTGGCCGGGCTGCTGGGCGGCACCAATTTCTGGGCGCTGGCCCTGTGCATCGGCGTGGTGGGCGGGGCCGGGATCGGCCTGGGCTATGTCGTGCCCATCGCGGTCGCCATGCGCTGGTTTCCCGACAAAAAAGGCATGATCACCGGCATCGCGGTGGCCGGTTTCGGCTTCGGCGCCATGGGTTGGGTGAAGCTGGCCGACAGTTGGGGCCATCTGATCCCCTCTATCGGTCTGGCCAATACTTTCATCGTTTACGGCATCGCCTTTGCCGTTTTGGTTCTGATCGGCAGCCTATGGATGGTGTTCCCGCCCGGCGGCTGGTTGCCGCAAGGTTGGACGCCGCCGCCCAAGGCCCAAGCCAGCGCCGGGCGCGATTTCACCCCCCAGGACATGCTGAAGACCTATCAATTCTATCTGATCTTTTTAACCTTCGCGGTGGGAGCCAGCGCCGGGCTGATGGCGGTGGGTCTGATGAAGCTCTATCCGATGGAGGCCTTGCAGGCGAACGGCCTTAGTCTGGCCGAAGCCAGCGCCGTCGCGGGCACGGCGATGGCCGTGTTCTTCAGCCTAGCCAACGGCATCGGGCGCATCGCTTGGGGCGCCATCAGCGATCGCATCGGCAGGCGGACGGCCATTCTGGTGATGAGCGCCACGCAAGGCGCCATCTTTCTCGCTTTCACCCAGATGGCGGGGCACGAGGCCACGCTGTATCTGGGGGCCGCCCTGATCGGCTTTAATTTCGGCGGCAATTTCGCGCTCTTTCCCACCATCACCGCCGACACGTTCGGCACCAACAGCGTGGGGCAGAATTATCCTTATGTGTTTTTGTCCTACGGCGTCGGCGGCATCGCGGGTCCCTTGTTGGGCGGAGCGCTGGGCGACCTTGGCAACTTCCCGCTGGCCTTCACCATCTGCGGCGTGGCCTGCCTTGTTGGCGCGGTGATGATCTTCTTCGTGAAACCGGCGAAAGGACCGGTTTAATCGTTTATCGAGACGATTTCATGAGGCGGCGTGCATTTCAAAAAAAGCTGATTCGTGTTCATCAATGACATAGATCGTGTTAAATATATTTCCCCAACCTGCCTGCCCGATTTCGTCAATAGCAGGACAGACCACTTCGTTGAAGTTCATGTCCATTGTATTAGACCAACAGCCGCGGGCAAAAATTAGAAGATCACAGTCCTGATATTTTAAATCGAGTTTGTTTCTTAATGCTAAGGCAATGCCTTTGCGCCAAGCGGGCAAATCTTCTTCTAGCCAACTTCTCGCGCGTGGCATCGAGGGGTTTCCCCCGCCAAAAGCAAAACCCTTAGAGTTTATTTTCTCCATCGTCTGGTAATGGAGATGGCCCTTTTCTGCGACAGAATCGCGCCAAGAAGGATATGCCATTGTGCATTGAATCTTAGTTTCCTTTCCAGCGACACTAATTTCAAAATCAGCGGCTCCATTCGGTGTCCAACGAAATTGATCATCATCAGAAAACTTTCTAATATCTGCGAACAAACGTAGGGGAGCAAACTCTTCGTTTCTGGACTTCGCCCACCAAATTTGCGGTTTGTGCTGCGTTCGCAACATTGCCGAAAAATCGGGGTCTTGTTGTCTGTCAGAAAGAATCCGATTCTCCACGTCTCGTAGCTGACGAAACGTGAACCATTCTCCGTGTGTAAATGGAAATTCAAACTCGCGCAATTTCCACAAACTTCCGGTATCGGCCTAATACAATATCTCGCGTTTGCCGACATGGTTGGCGGGTCCGACCACGCCGCGCGATTCCATCATATCGACCAAACGGGCGGCGCGATTGTAGCCGATCTGCAGATGGCGCTGGATGAAGCTGGTCGAGCATTTCTTTTCGCGCAAGACCAGATCGAGCGCTTGCTGATACAGCTGGTCGCCGTCCGATTCGCCAGCGTCGGCGCCGGACAATTCCTCTTCCTCGTCCTTGGTCACGTCATCGACATAGGCGGGTTCGCCCTGGGCGCGCAGATGATCGGCCACCTGCTCGACCTCGCCGTCGCTGGCGAAGGGGCCGTGCACGCGGGTAATGCGCCCGCCCGCCGCCATGTACAGCATGTCGCCCTGGCCCAGCAATTGTTCGGCGCCCTGTTCGCCCAAGATGGTGCGGCTGTCGATCTTGCTGGTCACCTGGAAGCTGATGCGGGTTGGGAAGTTGGCCTTGATGGTGCCGGTGATCACATCGACTGAGGGGCGTTGCGTCGCCATGATCAGATGAATGCCAGCAGCGCGCGCCATCTGCGCCAAGCGCTGAATGGCGCCTTCGATATCCTTGCCCGCCACCAGCATCAGATCGGCCATTTCATCGACCACCACCACGATATAGGGCAGCGGCGTCAGATTAAGCGGCTGGTCTTCATAGATCGGCTTGCCGGTCTCGGGATCGAAGCCGGTTTGTACGGTGCGCGAAAGCGGCGTGTTCTTGGCCTTGGCCTCGATCAGGCGCTGATTGTAGCCCAGCACGTTGCGCACGCCCAATTGGCTCATGGCGCGGTAGCGGTCTTCCATTTCGCGCACCGCCCATTTCAACGCCACCACCGCCTTTTTGGGATCGGTGACGACGGGGGTGAGCAGATGGGGAATGCCGTCATAGACCGACAATTCCAGCATCTTGGGATCGATCATGATGAAGCGGCACTGCTCGGGCGACAGGCGATAAAGCAGCGACAAGATCATGGCGTTGACGCCCACCGACTTGCCCGAGCCGGTGGTGCCCGCCACCAGCAAATGCGGCATGCGGGCCAGATCGACCAGCACCGGCTGGCCGCCGATATCCTTGCCCAAGGCCAGGGTGAGCGGAGCGGGGGCGCGCTCGAAACTTTCCGAGGCCAGCAACTCGCGCAGGTAAACGGTTTCGCGCTTGGCGTTGGGCAGTTCGATGCCGATCACGTTGCGCCCGGGAATCACGGCGATGCGCACGCTGATGGCGCTCATGGAACGGGCGATGTCGTCGGACAATGCGATGACGCGGCTGGTCTTGGTGCCGGGCGCTGGCTCCAATTCGTAGAGCGTCACCACCGGGCCGGGGCGCACCTTGACGATCTGTCCCTTGACGCCGAAATCTTCCAGCACCGATTCCAGCAGTTTGGCGTTGTTGGCCAGCGATTCCTCGTTCAAATGTAGGCCCTGTCCCTCCTTGGGCGCGGGGGCCAGCAGCGACAGCGGCGGCAATTCAAAGGGTGTGACCGCGCCATCGACCAGAGCCAGCGAGCCTTGACGTTCGCGGTCTTTCTTTTCGCGCTTGCCGGGTTGGGCGCGCTTGGGCGAAGGGGCCACCACCAGGGGCTGAGCCTCTTTGGCGGCGGTGCGGTCAAGCCTGGGTTCGCTGAATTCCTGGTCTGGTTCCGAGACGGCGTCGTCGAACAGATGCGGCTCGCGCCGGCCCGGCAGATGCGAGGAAATGCGGCGCACCACGGCGACGCCCTCATTGCCGAATCGTCCGGTGGCCCGCCCGATTCCCAAGAGGCGGCCGCCCAGCGCGCGCCAATCTTCCAGCGACATGGCCAGCGACCAAAGCAGAAGGGCCAGGGCCAGTCCCGCCGACAGAACGGCGGCGAAGGACAAGGGCAGCGAGGCTTCCGCCTCGTCCAAAAACATTGTTATCGCCCCAACCAGCTTGGCGTCGAGAATCTCGCCCAGAAAGCCGCCCAGTCGCAATGTCCAGCCGGTGGGAGCGGGCCATTGGGCCAAGGGCAGCGCCGCCAGCAGCAGGCCGACGAACATGGCGGCCAGACGCAAGCCCCAAAGTGTTAGGGGTTGCAAAAAGAGCAGGCGCAGGCCCCAGACCATGGGCAAAAGGGCCAGCATGGCGCCAGTCAGCCCCAGGCTTTGCAAAATCAGATCGGAAACCACGGCGCCGCCATAGCCAAGCCGGTTGGCGACCGGCGCCGAGCTGGCGGTGTCCAGCGACGGATCGCTGGCGGAATAGGTAAGAAGGGCGGCGGCCAGGGCGGCGCCCAGGGCCAGCAGGACCAGCCCGCCCAATTGCACCAGACGGCGCTTGATGAAATCGGCGACGCCCTCGGGCAGGAACTTGCCGTCCGTGTCGGCGGCGGACCGGCTGGGCAACAGGCGGGTGGCGGCGCTCATGGAGCCTCCAGCAAAGTGGCGGCGATGGCGGCAAGCGCTCGGTCGGTAGTGGGCAGATCGTGGACCAGCGCGATGCGCACAAAGGGCGCGCCAGGATTGCGCCCATTGGCGCTGGGCCGGGATAGATAAGCGCCCGGCAGAACGCGGATGCCGGTTTTTTGCCACAGCTTTTTTGCAGCCGCTTCGCCATCGCCAACATCAAGCCAGATGAAGAAGCCGCCCTCGGGCCTAGCAAAGCCGGGATGGCGGCCAAGATGGCGTTCGGCCAAGTCAAGCTTGGCACGATAAAGCCGCTGATTCTCGGTCACATGCGCTTCGTCGTTCCACAGCGCCGTCGAGGCGGACAAGACAGGCAAAGCAAGCGTGGCGCCGCCGTAGGAGCGCAGGCGCGAGAAGGCCTCGATCAGCTTGGCGTCGCCCGCCACGAAGCCCGAACGCAGGCCGGGCACGCTGGAGCGTTTGGACAGGGAATGAAAGACCAGCACGTTGTCGAAGGACTTGCTCAGATCCCAGGCGGCCTGCAGCGCGCCGGGCGGCGGCGCCATGTCCCAGATTTCGGCATAGCATTCATCGACCGCCAGAACGAAACCATGCTGGCGGGCGGTGGCGATGGCGGTTTCCAGCTGCTTGAGATTGGCCACCGACCCTTGCGGATTGGCGGGCGAGCACAGATAGGCCAGCGCCGTGCGTTCCAGGATGGAGGGCGGCACGCGTGAAAAATCGGGCACGCCTTGGGGGGCGTCCACCATCACCGGTTCGGCCCCGGATAGAACGGCGGCCCCGAAATAGACCTGATAGAAGGGGTTGGGAATCAGCACGGCGGGCACATGGCCCCGCTTGCTGTCGGGCACGCACATCTGGGCGGCTAGGTACAAGGCCTCGCGGGTTCCGGCGACGGGAAGGATCATCTTGTCGGCATCGAGCGCCTGGGCGGGCAGGCCATAGCGGCGCTTCAGCCAGTTTCCGGCGCTGGCCCTGAAGTCGGGCGTGCCCTGCACGGGCGGATACTTGCCCCACAGATGGGCCGATGCGTTCAGGGCATCGGCCAGCAGGGCCGGGGCGGCATGCTGCGGCTCGCCGATCGACATGATCAAGGGCTCGCCCCCTGGTTCCAGCCCGTTCAACAGGGCGGCCAGGCGGGTGAAAGGATAGTCGGCCAGTTGTTCAAGACGCGGGTTTAGCATCACGCTCCAGAATATAACGGGATTTTCTCAAGAACAAAACCAAAAAAGACCCTGCGGGTATGCCGCAGGGCCTAGTCCGAAAGCGGGAGGAGTGATCAAACGAGGCAAAGCCACTTGGCATGGCAGCCCGGAATACAAACTCCTGAATTCAAGCCGGACAAGCCTAGCCGGGCGGAGTCCCGTAGGATTGAAATTAACAAAAGGGCGTAAAGAAAGGATTAAGAGCGGTTGGTGTCGGAATAGCCGAAGGCCTCGACATAGGATTTGAAATTGATGTCGCCCTTCAACAGATATTCGATCAAGGCTTTTTGCATCTCGCGAGCCAGCAAGACGGCCTTGTCGGATGGGCTGGACATCTGATCGATCAGTTCCTGGACCCTGGCAAGGCTGTCTTGCTGGGCGGCAAGAATCTCCTCGGCATTGGGATAGCAAATTCGCTCAAGAAAGGCCTTCTCGCGGGCGCAATGGTCATGGCATAAGGCCATCAGCGCATCGCCCAACTCCTTTGCCCTTTCCATGCGCTTTGCGCCCAGGACAATTTCCAGCTCGGTCAAAATTTCGATAAATTTCTTATGGTCGTTGTCGAATTCGACAACGCCGACACTCATGATATTCAGCCAGTGAAACTGATGGTTAAAGCTCAATCCCTTCTCTCTGGCTCACGAGAAAGCCCGGCCGACGCCAGCTCGGCCTCGTAGGCTTGCCACATATCGCCCTGGCGCATCCCGTAATCGTATAGCAGATCCCAGCTATATAGTCCACTATCGTGTAGATCGTCGAAGACCAATTTGACGGCGTAATTGCCCACCGGCTTCACTTCCAGAATGCCGACATGCTTGCGACCCGAAACCAGTTTCCTTTCGGCGGGGGAATGGCCCTGGACCTCGGCCGAAGGGCTGTTGACGCGCAGAAATTCCGCGGGAAAAGCGAAGTGCAGCCCATCCTCGAAGGTGACTTCCAGGCTTTTTTCGGCGCGCTTCAGGCGGATTTCCAGCGGCCAGTGTTTGGTGCCGAATTCGGTCATGGCGTCAGGCTTTCGGTTGATCCAGGGGCCTGGCTTCGTCAGCCAGCATGATGGGGATGCCGTCGCGGATGGGATAGGCCAACCCCGCCTGCTGGCTGATCAATTCCTGCGCCGCCCGGTCGTAGGACAAAGGCCCCTTGGTCAAGGGGCAGACCAGGATTTCCAGCAGCTTGGGGTCGATCTCGGGATGTGGCTGGTTCATCTGACGCTCCTTGATTACGAAAAAAGAATGGCCGACAGCTTGCGCCGCGATTCGATGGTGAGCGGATCGGTTTGGCCGAAAGCGTCGAAAAAGGTGACAAGCTGCTTGCGTGCCGCTTCGTCGTTCCATTTGCGGTCACGCTTGATGATTTCAAGCAATTCATCGACAGCGGCTTCACGCTCGTCGCTGGCGAAATAGGCCAGAGCCAGATCGAAGCGGATCTGATGGTCCTGGGGGTTTTCTGCCAGCTTGCGGCGCAAATCGGCTGTGCTGCCGGTCTTTTCAAGTTGGCGAGCCAGATCCAGCGCCGCCCGGGCGGCCAGAATGGCGGCATGGGTTTGCAGCTTGGCGGGGGCTTGATCCAAGAAACGCTGCGCCTGCTCCAACTGTCCGGCCTTGATTTCGGTGCGCACAAGGCCCGCCAGGGCCTCGGCGCTTTCAGGATCATGGGCCAAGATCTGGGCGAAAATCTGGGCGGCCCCGGCGGCGTCGCCCTGGGTCAGCATTTCCTCGGCCACCGCCAGGGCCTGGGCCAGTTGATCGACCGGCGCCGTATCGCCCAGAAGGCGCGTGATGAAGTCCTTGATCTGGCTTTCGGGCAAAGCGCCCGCAAAAGCATCGACCGGCTGGCCGTTTTTGAAAGCATAGACCGTGGGTACCGATTGAATGCCCAACTGCTGGGCCAAGGGCTGGTTCTTGTCGACATCGATCTTGACCAGACGCACGGCGCCGTTCATCTGGCGCACCACCTTTTCCAGGGCAGGCCCCAGCTGCTTGCAGGGACCGCACCAAGTGGCCCAGAAATCGACCAGGATCAGCGCCGACTTCGAAGCTTCGATGACATCGGCCATGAAGGCGTTCATGCTGGACTCTTTGATCAAATCCCCAGCAGGCGCCGTGGCTGCGCCTACGCCTGCGCTTGCGCCGGGCGCGCCCGCTCCATCCTTGCCGATAATGAATTCCATGGCTTAGAGACCCCTTTGCGGCTTGAACCGCCCATTAGATGGAGCGAATAAGGACAAAGCGCAAGGGCAAAGAGCCGGTTGCGCGATAAGGGGCTTGCAAAGACGTCTCTTTTGCGTATGATGCGCGCCTTCCCGCGCCTTTTGGGACGGGAACACGCCATCGAGCGGGCGTAGCTCAGGGGTAGAGCACAACCTTGCCAAGGTTGGGGTCGAGGGTTCGAATCCCTTCGCCCGCTCCAAATTTCCAAATGATATCAATGTGTTAGCGCCGGGGTCTGCCCGCTGAGCGTTATAACTTGCTTGCAGTCGCCTTTGGAATAGGGATGCCGACGGCTATGACCGCCAGAGAGGCATCCGAATTGTGCCGCACAGCTATGTCCGCGTCGGGCGTTGAAGGGTCCGATGCCCTATACTGGGCCAAAAGAATCGAAATGCGGCCAAATCCACCTGTCGAATACCACATAGATTGGGCGGCATAATCTTCCTGAATTTTAGCAAGTGAAGTCTCTTTCGACTTCAATTCGATCACGAGCTGAATGTTGGACGATTTGGACTGTAGAACGATGTCAGTGATCCCCAGCGGTACTTGGGCGTGTTCGACGACAGTGAACTCGCTGTTTGCAACTTCGTCAGTCTCGACGAAAGTTTTAAAGTCCTTCTGCATTGTCGCTTCGGTTTCCCAAGAGGGGTTGGGAGCGCCCGCCCGCCCCTGCCTGAATCGCAAGACTAGGTCGAGGGCGCTGATCGCTGCCTCCGCATCGGGGTAATAGCACATCGGAAGGTTGATGCCGCTGATTTCCTGGGACAATCGATCACATGCCTGAATGACGTCTTCATTGCGCCAAGGCAAACTTCGAAAGGCCAGTTTGAAAGTCGCGGCTGGTATAAAAAGCCTGTCGTCGAGGACATGAAGCAGACCATCGGCAATTCTGACGACGTCCTTATTCGATTCGAAGCGCTGGCGTGCCGCTTTCAATTCATCGATAAAAATGGAACGCTCTATCTTCGCATGGTCCAGCGCCTCCGAGGCAACGACCAGATTTAATTTCTCGGCAAAATAGAGAGCGGCGGCGGCGGCGACTTTCTCCCTGTCTTGAGGCGCCGCGAAAACCCAGGCCGCCAACTTGGCGTCCTGATAGGCATTGGACAGCTGCTCGACGTTGAAATGCGCCGAAATCGGCGGCGGCGGCTTGTCCTTGGAATGGGCGTTGTTGTGGAATTGCGCCACCCACAAGGCGGGATCCTCCTTGATGGGGTTGGGCTTGCTCCAATCGACGATCACATCGTCGGGATATTCAGCCCCCGCAATTTGAGCAATTGCCTTGTTGAAAGTATCCAGATTGGCGGGTACTAGGCTGTCCGCTTGTTCAAAGGCCTTGGTCAGAGTGATGGGAAGGCGAGCGGATAGGTTGTCGTAGCCGGCAAGATACCGGCGAACCAGCGCCAGCGCGCGCTGGGGCAGGTTGCGCTTGATAAAAACGCGGCTGATTGTTTTGCCATTCTTCTCATTCAAACGCATCAGTCGATCTAGGACCGCGTCGTCCCCGCAATCATTATAGAGGAGCTCAAGGAAACCTGGCTTTTCCATCGAGTTGCCCTGTTGCTCGAGCAGGCGCTCCATTCTCTGTTCGGCGGCTCGGATTTTAGGATGGGAGTAAAGCCTGTCGTGCAGATAGGCGCGCGTCATGACGAACATCTCGACGGCTGCGACGCCGCCGCGCTTGATGCCCAGGACATAGTGATCGATCGTCTTGTCGCCTAATTTTTCATGAACCTTCAGAACGGTCAGTTGGTTGATCAGCCTTTCTACGTCGGCGGCTACGGGAATTCCGGCAAATAGAGAATCGCGGCTAACGTAATCGAGTTTGTCGGCGTCCAATTCTCCGGAAATGATCGAGCGCATGAAGTCGTCGTGGACGGTTTCACTGCCGCCGCACGCTTCCCAGGGATAGCCGCGAATCATGGCTGCAATTCTTGGAATGTTGTCGTTGGTGATGCCATAATCGGCCAGGAGTCTCTCGACCTCCTCGGACAAGACTAGAAGAACCGAGGCGATTTCCGCAGCGGGTATTTTTTTCAGCCTTGGGCGTGTAAGGGCAGCGGGTTTGAGAGAGTGTGGCGGCGTATAGGCGTTGGGCATTGGCAGATGCTGGTCGAGACGGTCAAAGAGCAGGTTTAGCTCCTTGTCAAATATCCGGTTCAGCACCCTCTCTCCGACATGGCTGAAAGCCGGGTGACCAACATCATGCATGAGGGCGGCAAGCCGTACGACCTTTCTGTACTCGCTTTTCGGGCTGCCACCCGCCGCTTCTTTTGCGGCCAGCAGCTGGTCGAAGATCCGGCTGGCCGCCTTGACACACCCAATGCTGTGATCGAACCTAGTGTGCTGCGCCCCCGAGTAAACGAGATATGCTAGGCCCAACTGGCGGACTCTCCGCAGCCGCTGTAAGAGCGGCATGTCCATCAGATCAACTTCGACAGGTTCAAGGGGAATGGAATGCCAAACGGGGTCGGTAAGTTCCTTCGTCTTTCGGCCTCGCTTTTCCCCGACCGACCGTTTTGCCAAATCTTCCCAGAAGAATTTAGTCAATACCGGACAATTCGCCTTTAGGTCGCTGCGAAGGGCAGCAAGGTCAAACGCTTTGGTCTCCGGCAAGAAGCCCCCGTCTTAAAATGTCAGGATGGTTTCAGCTTGCTAATCACGCCGTCAAGCCAACCAAGCTCCTCCCTGAAGTCATCTTGATAACTATCCAGGAACCAACCAGCCCAGTAGGGAGTCAGGCGCGTGTCGCACGGCACATGCGAGGGATTCGGTCGCTCGACAAGACCGACGCGCTGACCGGCGACCAAGAAATCCGTGATCTCAACAATTTCCGGGTCCTGCAACCGATAGTCGGCATGAAGGAGTTGGCGAACCTGCGTGGGCGCATTTTCGTAACTGTCGAGAAAAAGCCTGTTGAGCGCACCCTTTTCCGGCAGGCGGCTCTTGCCGTGCCGTTTCGACCATTGAAGGATGAACAGCTTTCCAAGAAGGTCCGCCGTCAATTCTGGTCCGCGCAGCTCTTGGGCAAACGGGTCGAAATTTTCCGCTGCCATATTCCTCCCCCAAGTCCAGCCGCCCCTTCGTGGGAAAGCGGGACGAAACTTAGCATCTAGCCGCCAAGGCTTCTACACCATTCGCAGGCGGGACGTCGATCGCTCGCTATCCGCACTGCCATCACGACATGCTCTACCTTGACTCGTAACGAGTCAAGAAAATATCCTTCCCAAAGGGGCTATGACCGAATGGCAAAGCCAGTATTTATCAATTGATAATGGTGCAGAATTGTGTCGGGTAAACAAGTCAACATCCGTCTTACTCCAGGGGAGAAGGAGGAGTTTGAGGCTTATGCGAGGGGATTCGGGTTGGATGCCTCGGAACTGACAAAATTGCTCATTGTCCGCGAGTTCAGGTTGGACCGACTTGCCGAGAATAAAAATTGCGGCGGACTTTCGGCAGCGCAGAAACGGAATGGGGGGAATGAGAAGTCTCGCTTGCCAACTATCACGGCTCATTATTCATCGGCTAAAGACGTAGAAATCTTTTCCTCTCATGCCAAGCAACGTCACATGAGCCGCGGCGCTGCCGGGGCTTGCCTTCTAAGGACCGAACTCAAGGAGAGATGGTTGGAAAAGGTGCTCCCTCTGAACTACCTGGAGACATTTAAATAAAGCAGCAACTGGCCTCCGTTGTCAGCCATGAACGTTTTTTGACTTCCTGCCCGATCTCCCCACCACCTTCTTCAACGCTGTATCGATCCTGGTTTGCCAGCCGGGGCCGGTGGCTTTGAAATGGTCCAGCACCTCTTGCGACAGGCGCAAAGAAACAAGCCTCTTGGTTGGCGTCTTCTGCGGCCCACGGCCTCGCCGATATTCGGCCACGATCTCGGGCACGACCTGAGAGGCCGGGCGGGCGCGTTTGAAATCTGCCGCCGTCCATTCCGGAATGTCGTCATCGTCACGGAAGGTGGCCGGAACAGCCTTAGGTTTGCGTTGAATTTTGCTCATACTGGCGAACCTCTCAGCCCTTTCGAAATCCACCCCGTGTTTATCCAGGTTGGCCCTTCGCTTGGCCTCGTCCCAATCGTAGTTCATAGTATAATGTAGCTACGAAATAACTTGCCTGCAAGCCCGATCTCGGGGTCAGCCACGGCTAGCCCCTATCTTCCGTCGATCAGTTCCAGTTGGCGCGAGCGCCAATCCAGCACCGCCGTATGTTTGGTCATCTTGCCAGCCAGGGCGGGGAATTCGGATTTAATGACGTTGGCGGCGTAATTGGATAGAAAGCGCGATTTCAACTCGGCCCGCGCGCGATCAACCCCAACTTCGTCATAGGGCGCCGAGGACAGCAGCAAGAAACCGTCATCGGGAATGCGCTTTGCCGCCATATTGCCCTCGATGATGGCGGCGGCCTTGCGAAGCGGGTCGGCCAAGTCCGGGCTGTAGGGTCCGATGATCAGGGCCTGATTGGGCGTATGCAGAAAGTCGAAACCGCGACCCAGGCAGATCGTCCATTCGCGGTGCTCGGCATTCAGCAGGCGCTCCCGCAGTTCAGCCTGTTCGCGCACCTGGGCGATGTGCGCAAGGTTGCCCTGAAGCAGCGGCAACAGATCGGCCCGCATCTGGGCTGGCATGTCGGGCAGAAGGGCTGCCAGACGCGGCTTCAAGGCGTCGGCCTCGTCGGCGGAAAGGGTTGACAAGTCTAGCGTGGCCCCATCGGCGCCGTGCAGGACCAAGGCGTCCTCGTCGGTTTCAAAGCCGCAGACCAGCGGGTAAACGGTGGCGTGGCCCTGGCCGAAAATATGTTCGACCTGCAGGCGGATTTCTTGCGTATGGGCCATCGCCGCCGCCTTGTCGAATTGAAAGCCGGCGCAGCCGCGCAAGGGGTCGGCCTTCGACCAGTGATAGGTGATTAGAAACAGAACGCGCCGCCCGCTGCCCACCATGCGCAAAACGTGATGCGCCAACACCTCGCCCAAATGCGGCCAACCCAGATCGAACATGCCGCCCAAATTGCGAAAGGGCATCAGAATGCCGGGCGGCGTGTTGGTCGCCACCGGAATGTTGATGCGCCCGTCCATGCATTTCAGAACCGCAATGGCGGTGGGATGCTTTGCCAAATAGCGTTCGCGGGCCAGCCAGGCTTCCGGGCTGCGGAAAGTTTCGCCATGCCTGTGGGCCAGGTCGAACAGCCAGTCGATGCGCTGCTGGATCGGCTTGCTGTGAATATCGATCATGGCTATTCCCCCGCTCCCATCGCCGACGGTTGAAATCTCATCTGCATGAAACCAAGGTTACATTGAAATAAGAATACGGACGATGCCTGTTTAAGCTATTCTTCAAGCGATCAGTCGTCACGGACGGAGGAAGCCATGGACAAAGAGCTTAAAAGCCTTCTCGATTCAATGGGCGTGGGGCGTCGCGATTTTCTGGCCGGGGCCGCGCTGGTGGCCGGTTTCGCGCTGGCCGTGCAGCCGGTGGGGGCGCAAGCTATCAGCACGGATGCCAAGGGCTTGAAGGAAGGCATGGGCGAATTCGCCAGCTTGGGCGCGAAAGTGCCCGTCTATATGGCCAGGCCCGAGACAGGTTCGAAATGGCCGATCGTGCTGGTGATCCAGGAGATTTTTGGCGTCCATGAACATATCAAGGATCTGTGCCGCCGCTTGGCCAAGCAGGGCTATATGGCGGTGGCGCCCGAGCTTTACGTGCGCCAGGGCGATCCCAAGACCGTGGCCGACATCCAAAGCATCATGAAGACCATCGTGCCCATGGTGCCCGACGCCCAGGTGATGGCCGATCTTGACGCTTGCGCCGATTGGGCGGCCTTGCAGGGCGGCGACATCAATCGCCTAGCCATCACCGGCTTTTGCTGGGGCGGGCGCATCGTTTGGCTTTACGCCGCCCACAGTTCGCGCCTGAAGGCGGGCGTGGCTTGGTATGGCCGTCTGGTCGGTGCGGCAAGCGACAACACCCCCAAACATCCCCAGGACATCGCCACCGAGATCAAGGCGCCGGTGCTGGGGCTTTATGGCGGGGCCGATCCCGGCATCCCCCAAGATACCGTCGAGAAAATGCGGGAGTCTCTGAAAAGAGCCACCAAGCAGGCCGAAATCGTGGTCTATCCCGAGGCTCCGCACGCCTTCAACGCCGATTACCGCCCCAGCTACCGCAAGGAACCGGCGGACGACGGCTGGAAACGCATGCTGGGCTGGATGAAAAAGAACGGCGTGTAGGCAAGGACGCCCAAAGCCGGAAAAAGCCGATTCTTTCCGGCGCAAAGCCGCTCTATGATGCCGCCCCATGAAGAGCGAACCTTTGCGGAATGACAGGGCATGAGCGCCAGACCCGATCCGGTCTGGCGCCGCCTGGGCGCCTGCGCTTATCGCCTGGGGGTCAATTGGCGGACGATGGGTCTGTCGCCCGCCTTGCGTCAAGGCGCTGCCCCCTGCCTTTGGTATGGCGGGGCCAGGGCGGGAGAGGCGGGCGGGCCTGCGCTGAAACTGGCCAAGCTGGCTGCGATCTTTCCGCCAGCGGAGCGCCATTTCAATCTGGCCTATCTGCTCAGCAACGCACCTTATCTGTCGCCTGCGTCCTTCAAGCGCTTGCGCAAGGCGGGCGTCAAGACGGCGCTCAATCAGAACGGCGTGTTCTACCCCGCTTGGTTCGCGGGCGACTGGCGGGCGCGCAATCTGCGAATGGCGATCGCCCATGAATGGGCCGACCATGTCTTTTACCAAAGCGAATTTTGCCGTCTGGCCGCCCTGAAATTTCTGGGGCCGCGCCCCACGGGCTGGGAGATTTTGTACAACGCCGTCGACATCGACGCTTTCACGCCTGCCGCAGAGCAAGAATCGTCGCCGTTTCTGTTTCTCGTCACCGGCAAAATCGACGCGCATCAAACCTATCGCGTCGCCCAGGCCCTGGAAGGGCTTGCGCTGGCCCGTGGGCTTGGATTGCATGCCGGGTTGATCGTGGCGGGCATTCTGGACGACGAAGTCAAACGCCAGGCCCAGGCGATCATCGACCGTCAGTCGCTGCAGAAGTTTGTGTTGTTGCCCGGCCCTTATTCGCAAGCGCAAGCGCCCGGCCTTTATCGCTCGGCCCAGGCCTATCTGACGCTGACCCATCAAGACGCCTGCCCGACGGGCGTTCTCGAAGCGATGGCTTCGGGCCTGCCTATCATCCATCCGTCATCCGGCGGCGTGCCGGAGCTGGCGGCTGAGGCGGGCATCGCCATCGAAACCGGCGAGGATTGGGAAAAGCCCTTGATTCCCAGCGCCGACGCGGTGGCGAAGGCCATGCTGAAGGCGGCGGCAGACCGCGCAACCTTGTCGCCGTTGGCGCGAAGCCGCGCCCAGGCGCATTTCAGTTTCGACGCTTGGATCGAGCGCCACCGGCGGGTATTTCAAGACTTGCTGGAGCGGATATGAACGAGCCTGCCGTCAGCATCGTGATTCCTTGCTACAACGGCGGTGCGGACCTGCCCGAAACCCTGGCCTCGCTCGAGCGCCAGACCTTCAAGGATTTTGAAGTCATCCTGGTTGACGACGGCAGCACGGATGCGACAACGCTCGCCTATCTGCAAAGCCTGCCCAGGCATATTCGCCAAATCCGCCAAGACAACAAGGGATTGCCTGCCGCGCGCAACATTGGCATGCGGGCGGCGAGAGGGGCATATTTACTGCCGCTCGATTGCGATGATTGTCTGGAGCCGTCCTTTCTGGCCGATGGGCTGAACGCCTTGCAAAATAACCCGGATGTTGGCTTCGCCTTCGCGCAGATGCGCCTGACCGGCGAGCTTCAGGGCGAAACGAAGAAAAGCTTCAATCCATTTGCCCAACTTTTTCTTAATCAATTGCCCTACTGCCTATTGATGCGAAAAAGCGCCTGGGAAAAGGCGGGCGGCTATGACGAAACCTTCCGTCTGGGCTATGAGGATTGGGAATTCAACATCCGCCTGATTGCGCAGGGCCAGCACGGTATTGCCATCGACAAGCCTTTGTTCGTTTACCGCGTTCGGGCGGGCGGCATGCTGAACAGCGTGTCCAGAAGCAGGCACGCCCAGTTGTGGCGGGCCATTCAGCAAAAGCATCCCGGCCTCTATCGCTTGGTGTCCCTGCTGAAAATGAAGCGGGCCTGCGAAGCCGCCCCCCTTCCTTACCCGGCGATCTTCCTGCTGGGGCTGCTGGCCGCTCATCGGCTGTTGCCAGATGCCTGGTTCAACGCATTGTATGCATGGCTGCTGGGTTTCTCGGCGGCTAGGCGCGCGGGCTAGGGGGCAAAATGTGCGGCATCGCGGGATTGCTCAGCCAAGACCCTCGCCAGCTTGAGGCAAGGATTGCGGCCATGACGGCGGCGATCAGTCATCGCGGCCCTGATGGCAGCGGCATTTGGACCGATCCGCTGAACGGCATCGCGCTGGGCCATGCCCGCCTGTCCATCCGCGATCTGACGCCTGCTGGCGCGCAGCCCATGATCTCGGCCTGCCAGCGCTTCGCCATCACCTACAACGGCGAAATTTACAATGCCGATGAGCTAAAGGCCGCCATGCCGGGCCGGGTTTGGCATGGCACGTCGGACACCGAGATTTTGCTGGAACATTGCGCAGCCTTTGGCGTGGCCCCGACGCTAAAAGCCGCCAACGGCATGTTCGCCTTCGCCCTTTGGGACCGCGAAAGCAAAACCCTGACCCTGGCCCGCGACCGTTTCGGAATCAAACCGCTTTACTGGGCTAAGGGCGGGCAAGATTTTCTGTTCGCTTCCGAGCTGCGCGCACTTTGCGCCGATGCGAGTTTCGGCCGCGATCTGGACGAGGCGGCGCTGGCGGCCCTGATGCGTCTGGGCTATGTGCCAGACCCGCTGTCGATCTGGAAGGCAGCCAGGAAACTGGAGCCGGGATCGCTGCTGACGTTGGCGCCTGGGCAAGAGCCTGCGATCCATCGCTGGTGGGATGCTGCAACCGCCATCCGGGCGGGCATGGCCCGCCAAGCAACAAGTTTGGCCGAGGAAACAGAGGAGTTGCTGCAAGACGCCATCAGGCGTCAGACGGTGTCCGACGTGCCCATCGGCGTGTTCTTGTCGGGCGGCATCGATTCCTCTGCCGTCGCCAGCCATCTGGCCGCCAGGACGGGGGGCGGATTGGACAGTTTTACCGTTTCCTTCGACGAGGCGGGCTATGACGAAAGCGGTTACGCCAAGCGAATCGCCGACCATCTGGGATTTCGCCATCACGAGCAACGGCTGACAGCTTGCGATGCGCTGGCCATTGTGCCCGAACTGGCGCGGATCTATGACGAGCCTTTCGCCGACTCGTCGCAGATCCCTGCGGTTCTGATTTCGCGCTTTGCTAGGCAAAGGGTCAAGGTGGTCTTGTCGGGCGATGGCGGCGACGAACTCTTCGCAGGCTACAACCGACATCGTTTCGCGTTCAAAGACTGGCCAAGGCTGCAAATAATCCCCGCGCCGATGCGTCAAGCGCTGGCCGGACTGGTCCTGGCCCTGCCACATGGCGTCTGGGGAGCGCTGGGGACATTTTCCGGCCAAAAGCTGATGGCCGAGAAGATGCAAAAACTGGCGGCGATCCTGCCCTTGCGCTCGCTGGACGCGGCCTATGATTGTCTGGTCGGCCAAGGGCTTCTGATAGGGGAAAGCCCGCTTGCCATGACAAAGGCCAGCCCCTACCCTGTGCCCCCTTCAACCATCTCGGACTTGGATCTTCATCCGCTGGACCTTATGCAGCTTAAAGACATCCGCCACTATCTGCCTGGCGACATTCTGACCAAGGTTGACCGCGCCAGCATGGCCTGCGGGCTGGAAGTGCGCGTGCCGCTTTTGGACCACCGGCTGATCCCCCTGGCTTTTGCGCAAAGTCCCGGGCAGCGCTTTCAGGACGGCCAGGGCAAGGCGTTGCTGCGCCGAATTTTGCGAAAGCGCCTGCCCACCCAATTGTTCGAAGGGCGTCCCAAGCAGGGTTTCGCCGTTCCCATCGATGAGTGGCTGAAGGGTTCATTGAAAGACTGGGCGGGCGACCTTCTGGGCCGGGCCAAGAGCAGCGGCCTGTTCGATGCGCGCGTCATCGATGGCTGGTGGGCGGATCATCAGACGGGACGGCGCAAGCGTCACCACGCCTTGTGGTCCTTGCTTATGTTCCAGTCCTGGCGCGAGGAGCGGTAGCCGCATGGCCAAGCTGCTCTATCTCGTCACCGAAGATTGGTACTTTTGCTCGCACCGGCTGGAAATCGCCAAGGCGGCCAAGGCGGCGGGTTTTGAGATTGTCGTGGCGACGCGCGTCCAGACGCACGGACATTTGATCGAGGCCGAGGGATTCAAGCTAATCCCCATCCGCATGCGCCGCAGGTTCGGAAGCCCCTGGCAGGAATTGAAGACGCTGGCCGAATTGGTGCGCATCTATCGTCAGGAGCGCCCCGACATCGTGCATCACGTCGCCCTGAAGCCGATGCTGTTCGGATCATTGGCGGCCATGATCGCGGGCCTGCCCGGGGTGGTGAATGCGGTGGCGGGCATGGGCTATGTCTTCACCTCGTCGAGCACGCATGCCCGCATTCTAAGGCCCTTCATCCAAACCTTTCTGCGCCTGCTGCTCAACAACAAGCGCAGCTCGCTGATCTTGCAAAACGAGGACGACCTTGCCCTGTTGCAGGATTTGGGAATTGTCGAGCGCCAGCATGTCACGCTGATCCGCGGCTCGGGCGTCGATACTCGCCACTTCACGAGCTTGCCCGAGCCGGAAGGCGAGATCGCCGTCGCCATCGTGGCGCGCATGCTGTGGGACAAGGGCGTTCACAATCTTGTCGAGGCGGTGCAACTGCTGCGCCACAAGGGCGTTCCCTTGCGGCTGCTGCTGGCGGGCGATCCCGATCCCGACAATCCCGCCTCGATTTCCATCCAGCAGCTCAAGGCCTGGAACGAGGATCCGGGAATCGAGTGGCTAGGCTATGTCGAGGATGTGCGCGACGTCTGGAAGCGAGCGCATATCGCCTGCCTTCCTTCCAGGCGCGAGGGTTTGCCGAAAAGCCTGCTCGAGGCCGCCGCTTGCGCCCGTCCCATCGTGGCGACCGACGTGCCGGGCTGCAAGGAAGTGGTGCGCGAGGGCGAGAACGGCTTCCTGGTGCCCTCGCGCGATGTGCAGGCGCTGGCCCAGGCCCTGGAGCGCTTAGCCCTAGACGCCCAGCTGAGAAAACGGTTCGGCCTAGCAGCGCGTCACATGGCCGAGCGGGAATTTCGCGACGAATTGGTCATTTCGCAGCATCTTGATCTTTACAAGCAGGTGGCTGCGGCGCGCTCTGTCCGCTCTGACGACAAAAGCCTCGACATTCTGTTCGTGGCGGATAATTTTCCGCCCGAGACCAATGCCGCCGCGACACGCGTTTTCGAGCGCGCCTGTTATTGGATCAAGTGGGGCCATCGCGTCACCGTGCTGACCTCGGCGCCGAATTTTCCGACAGGCCGGATTTTTAGTGGATACGAAAATCGCTGGCATCAAGTCGAGAATATGGCGGGCATCCGGGTGGTGCGGGTCAAGACCTTCATCACCGCCAACGAGGGCGTGACGCTAAGGACGCTGGATTTTCTAAGTTTCATGGTCAGCGCCTTTTTCGCAGGTCTGTTCGAACGCAAACCGGATGTGGTGGTGGCGACGTCGCCGCAATTCTTTGCCGCCATTTGCGGCTGGATGCTAGGCGTCTTCAGGTTAAGGCCGTTTATCTTCGAACTGGGGGATCTTTGGCCGCGCTCGATCATCGCCGTGGGCGCCATGAGAGCGCCGCTGGCGCTTCGGCTCATGGAAAAGATGGAGCTGTTTCTTTACCGCCGGTCGGCAGCAGTGGTGGCGCTGACCCATGCCTTCAAGCGCGACCTGGAAAAGCGCGGCATCGAATCGAAAAAAATCGACGTCGTGCGCAACGGCGTCGATTTGCCCCGCTACGCGCCAAGGTCTCGCGAACTCGATATGGCAAGACAATGGGGCCTTGATGGCAAATTCATTCTGGGCTATGTCGGCACGCACGGCATGGCGCACGGCCTGATCAACGTTCTCGACGCCGCCGAAATCCTGAGGGATGAAAAGGATCTGGCTTTTTTATTGGTCGGAGCCGGGGCCGAGCGCCAGATGCTGATCGACGCCGCCAAGACGAGGGGGCTGACCAATGTGGTCTTCATGCCCGCCCAGCCCAAGGACGCCATGCCTGTCATTTGGAGCCTGCTTGACGTTGCGCTGGTTCATTTGAAAAATGCCGAGGCCTTTGCCGAAGTGATTCCCTCCAAGATTTTCGAGGCCATGGGCATGGGGCTGCCCATTCTTCTGGCCGCGCCTGAAGGCGAGGCCAGCGCCATCGTGCTCGAGGACCGCGCGGGACTTTGGGTTCCCGCAGGCGATCCAAAGGCGCTGGCCCAGGCGGTGCTTCGACTGAAAAATGATGCCAAGCTGCGCGGCCAATTGGCCGAGAACAGTTTGGCCTCGGCGCCGCTGCACAGCCGCGAACGCCAGGCCGAGGAGATGATGGCGGTGCTAAAGCGCGTGACAGGAAACCCATGACGCCAATTCTGGTTACCGGCGGCGCCGGCTATATCGGCAGCCATATGGTTCTGGCCCTGCAAGAATGCGGGCGGGAGGCCATCGTGTATGACGACTTGTCCACCGGGCGCAAGGAACTGCTGCCTGCTGGCGTTGCGTTGGCGGTGGGCGACATTCGAGACACGGCCAAGCTAAGGGAAACGATCAAAGCCCATGGCTGTCGCGAGGCCCTGCATTTCGCGGGCAAGATCGCGGTGGAAGAGTCCGTGCGCGAACCAAAGCTGTATTGGTCGGTCAATACGGATGGAACGCAAAGCCTGCTCGACGCCTGCAAGGCGGAGGGCATCGGACGCCTGATCTTCAGTTCGACGGCGGCGGTGTATGGCGAGGGCAAGGATACGCCCTGCGCCGAGGAAGACCCAACGCAGCCCTGCAATCCCTATGGCGCAACCAAGCTCGCTGCCGAGAAGTTGATCCGCGAGGCAGGCGAGGAATTTGGGCTTCGCCATGTCATCTTGCGCTATTTCAACGTGGCCGGGGCCGATCCCTTGGGGCGCAGCGGGCAATGCGGGCCGCAATCCTCGCATTTGATCCGCGCGGCATGCGAGGCGGCCCATGGCTTGCGTGACAAGATGACGATTTTCGGCGCCGATTATCCGACGCCCGACGGCACCTGCCTGCGCGACTATATCCACGTCACCGATCTGGTCGATGCTCATCTGGCCGCACTTGGTCATCTGGAAGCGGGCGGAGAGAACCTTACCTTGAATGTCGGTTATGGCAAGGGTGCCTCGGTGCGAGAAGTCATCGCTGCCGTCGAGAAGGCTTGGGGCAGACCGCTCAATGTCGAGGAAGGGCCAAGGCGGCCGGGCGACAGCGCCATCGTCATCGCCCAGGCGAGACGCATTCAAGAAACGCTTGGCTGGGTTCCCAAGCATGATTCACTAGACGAGATCGTCCGCTCCGCCCTGGCCTGGGAAGGCCAGCGCATACAGCGTTTCGCCGATTCTTGAGGCGGCTTTAGCCGAAGAACGATCCGTACAGGAACAAACCGATCAGACCCGCCATGTAAATGGCGGCGCCGACGCCCAGCACGAACAGGAAATTGCCGAAGGTCAGGATTGGATGTTCGTCGCGATCGACCTGACGCCGGTCGGGGGCGCGCTTTTCCGTGCCGCAGACGACGGTGACATAGATGCGCCGGTGTGGCAGGGGCAGGGTAAAGCGGATATTGACGGGATGTCTGTTTTGCCATGACGACCGGTTTTGGCCGTCATTCGGCGCCGATGGCTCGCTCGAGCCTTGAAAATAGCCTTCGCCCAATTCTGCCGAGCCGTTTGCCATGGCTCCATCTCCCTATCGGAACCTATTTATATTCAAACACTAGGCGATTAAGCTCGGATTGCCTAGATGATTCATCACAGGCTTACGGCGGGGTGTGGACATGAACAGGCAGGAATGGGCAAAAGCCTTGCAAAAGCTGCTGTCCCGGCGTCTCGGGCGAGGGGCAGCCAAGTTAGCGGAAGATTATATTGATGGTCTGGCCGATTCCGACCGTCTGTCGCCCGCCCTTGAAGCCAAGCTGATCGCCTCGCTTTATGAAACGGCGCAAAAGCCCCTGCCGGTCGGCGGCGCCGTGCGCATCTTTCAAGAGCCGGGCGGCTTGACCGGCATCGAGATCGTCCATCCCGACATGCCCTTCTTGCTGGCTTCGGCGTCGATGGCGCTTGGCGCGCGCGAGATCGAGATCAAACGGGTGGCGCATCCGGTGGTCAAGGTTCGCCGCGATGGCCGGGGGCGCTTGAAGAGTTTGCACGATCCCGAGGCGCCGGGCGAATCTTGGATGCAATTCATCCTGCGCGATCCCTTGGCCGAGACTGCACAGAATGAACTGGTTCAGGCGCTTAGCGAGACTTTGGCCCAGGTGGGCCAAGTGGTGGGCGACTGGTTCGCCATGCGCCAGAAGGTTTTCGCCGCCGCCGGACGGCAATCGGATCCCGAGGCCAAGACCTTTCTGGAATGGATCGAGGGCGGCCATTTCACATTGATGGGTTATGGCCGCTTCGCCAAACGCAAGGGTCGTCTAGCTCCGTCCGGAAAGGGTTTGGGTTTGCTGACAAAAGGAGCGGGCGGTCATTTCGATACCCAGGCTCTGGCGGCGGCGGCCGATCGCCATGGGCTGTTCATCGCCAAGGCCGACCAAAAATCGAGCGTTCATCGGTCTGCGCTGCTGGACCTGATCGGGGTTCCGGCGGGCGAGGGAAAGCTGGACGTGTTCTTGGGACTTCTGACCGCCGATGCCTATGCCGCCGAGGTGGCGTCGCTGCCTTGGGCTAGGCGCAAGGTCAAGGAGGTGCAGGATCACTTCGCCTTCGACCCCTTCAGCCATAACGGCCGCCTGCTGAACAACATTCTTGAAACCCTGCCGCGCGACGCCCTGTTTCAATCCGACGTCGGCAGTCTGATCCGCCTGACCCAGGGCGTGCTGGATTTGCAAACCCGCGCCCGCGTGGCCCTGTTTTTGCTGCAAGATGATTTCAACCGTTTCGTCCAAGCCCTCGTCTATGTGCCCAGAGAGGGCTACGACACGCATCTGCGCTTGACGCTGCAATCTCTGATCGAGGATGCGGCCAAGGGCCGGGTGATCGGCCAGACGGTGCTGGTGAACGATTCGCCCCTGGCCCGTCTGCATCTGGTGGTGACGAGGCCGCCTGGCAGCCCCGCGATTGACGAGCGGCAATTGGAAGCGCGTTTGGCCCGCGCAGCCAGAGGATGGAACGAGGAATTGTCTGAACATTTGTTGTTGGCGCTGGGCGACAAGGAGGGCCGAAGACGCTATCTCGCTTACGCCAAGGCCTTCCCCGCTGCCTATCGTGAGGCGGTCGCGGCCGGGGTCGCGCTGGCCGATATCGAGCGGGCCGAGGCCTTGCTGCAAGGGGCCGACATCGTGGCGGCGTTGGAAGAACAGGGTGGACGCGCACTCTTCAAATTGGCCCGTTTGGAAACGATGGTTCCTTTGTCGTTGGTGCTGCCCCGGCTAGAAAATCTGGGCTTCACGGTCTTAAGCGAAACGCCGTTCCGTCTGAAACCCGCCGATGGGCCGGATGTTTGGCTGCATGTTTTCGAGGTGGAACGCCAGCATGCCCCCGATCCCGTGCTGGCCGCCCACGTCGCCCAAGGATTTTTGGCCGTCTGGCGCGGAGAGACCGACGACGATTCCTTCAACCGACTGATCGGCGCGGCGGGCCTTGATTGGCGTCAGGCGGGGTTGCTGCGCGCGCTGGCCCGCTATCTGACCCAGGTGGGCAGTCCGGTCAGTCTGACCTATATGGCCAGCACGCTGGAGGCGCATGCAAAGGCGGCGTCCGATTTGGTGGCCTTGTTCCAAGCGCGCCTTCAGCCCGGTCAAAAATCGCAAGACGCGGCCCAGATCGCCAAACGATTGGCCGATTATCTGGATGGCGTGGCCAATGCCAGCGAAGACCGCGTTCTGCGCCGCCTGCTCAATCTGATCGAAGCCGTTCTGCGCACCAATTATTTCAAGAACGGACCCGTCCTGGCTTTCAAGATACGAAGTCACTTGGTCGAGGGACTGCCCGATCCCAAACCCTGGGCGGAAATCTGGGTTCACAGCCCAAGGGTCGAGGGCATTCATCTGCGTGGCGGCAAGGTGGCCAGGGGCGGCATTCGCTGGTCGGATCGGCCCGAAGATTTCCGCACCGAAATTCTGGGCCTGATGAAGGCGCAGACGGTCAAGAACACGGTTATCGTGCCAGTGGGCGCCAAAGGCGGCTTCATTCTGCGCCAGCCCCCGAAACTGGGTGGGCGGGACGCGATGATGGCCGAGGGCATCGCCTGCTATAAGCTGTTCATCGGATCATTGCTGGACCTGACCGACAATTTAGTCGATGGGCGCTGCGTGCCGCCCAAGGGCATCTTGCGTTTGGATCAGGACGATCCCTATCTGGTGGTGGCCGCCGACAAGGGCACGGCCAGCTTTTCCGACATCGCCAACGCCATCTCGCAAGAGCGCGGCTTCTGGCTGGGCGACGCCTTCGCCTCGGGCGGATCGAAGGGCTACGACCACAAGGGGATGGGCATCACCGCAAGGGGCGCTTGGATCTCGGTGAAACGCCATTTCTGGGAAATGGACGCCGATCCCGAACGAGACGTCATTCGCGTGATCGGCGTCGGCGACATGTCGGGCGACGTCTTCGGCAACGGCCTGTTGCGCTCGAAAACCATTAAGCTGGTGGGCGCCTTCGATCATCGGCACATCTTTCTCGATCCTGATCCCGACACAGAAAAATCCTTCAAGGAACGAAACCGCCTGTTCGCCTTGGCGCGTTCCAGCTGGGCCGATTACGACGCCAAGCTGATCTCACAGGGCGGCGGCGTCTTTGAAAGAACGGCCAAATCGGTCAAGCTGACGCCAGAGATTCAAGAGATGCTGGGGGTAAGGGCCGCAAGCCTAGCGCCTGCCGATCTGGTGAAGGCGTTGCTGAGGGCGAAGGCCGATCTTCTTTGGTTCGGCGGCATCGGCACTTATGTGAAGGCGGGGATTGAGAACAATGCCGAGGTCGGCGACCGCGCCAATGACGCGGTGCGCGTCGATGCCGAAGAATTGCGGGTGAAGGTGATTGGCGAAGGGGCCAATCTGGGCGTTACCCAGGCGGGACGCGTGGCTTTCGCGCTTCTGGGCGGGCGGCTCAATACCGACGCCATCGACAATTCGGCTGGCGTGGACACGTCGGATCACGAGGTCAATATCAAGATATTGCTTGATGCTTGCGTCGCCCAGCGAAAACTGACCCCAGGCAGGCGCGACCGGTTGCTTCAAGAGATGACGAATGGCGTGGCCGAACTGGTGCTGCGCGACAACCGCCTGCAGACCTTGTCCTTGTCCCTGTCCGAAGATCAGGGGCTTGATCTGTTGGATGCGCAGATCCGCCTGATCCGCCATCTGGAAAAACAGGGGATTCTCAGCCGCAAGCTGGCGGGCCTGCCCGATGACGAGGATTTGTCGGAACGCCAAACCAAGGGCCAAGGATTGACTCGCCCCGAACTGGCCGAACTGCTGGCGCATGGAAAGATATGGCTGAAGAACGAACTTCTGATGAGCGGCCTGCCCGACGATCCGGCGCTGGAAGGCGAGCTGCTGGGCTGCTTTCCGCCGCAAGTGGCGCGTCATTTTCCCGAAGCCATCTTCAAGCATCCCTTAAGGCGGGAAATTCTGGCCACCCATGTCGTCAATTCGCTGGTCAACCGGCTGGGTCCCACCTTCGCGGTTCAGCTGATGGAGCGCACGGGCGCTTCCTCGATTGAAGCCGCCACCGCCTATCTGGTGGTGCGAGACAGTTTCGGATTGAGAGACTTGTGGGACGAAGTGATCGGCTCGGGCGCCATTCCGGCGCGCGCGCAATATGCGCTGCTGGCCGAGATCAACCGGCTGGCCGAGCGGGTGGCGGCGGGTGTTCTGCGCGCCCAGGATAAATTGAATCTGGCTGCGTCCATCAAGCGCCTTGGCGGCATGGCGCGTGAATTGATGCCGCTTTTACCCAGCCTGCTTGATGATGAGGCGAAAAAGCCGATGGACGAGCGGGTGAAAAGTTTCGTGGCCCTGGGCGCGCCGCTGGGCCTGGCCTCGAAGGTCGCCAATTTGATCTTGATGGCGGCGGTGTCGGATGTCGCGGCCGCCGCCGACGTCTCAAGAAAAAAGCCAAGCCAAGTAGCCAAAGCCTATTTCGGCGTCGGTGCCAGATTTTCGCTGGGCGGCTTCAAGCGCGCCGCCGAGATTCTGACCGGCGGCAGCCACTGGCAGCGTTTGGCGCGCTTCGCGGTGATCGAAGAGCTGCATCAGTGCCAGCGCGACCTGACGGTGCGTGTGCTGAAGGCGGGCGGTCTTGACGCTTGGCTGAATTTGCATCAGACGCAAGTCGCCAGAATCGATTCCCTGGCCAGCGAAGTGAAGGCCCAAGAACCGATCGAACTGGCCGCCCTGGCCTTGGTGGCGAGACAATTCCGGGCGGCGCTGGAAAGTTAACCCAGCTTGACCGCCGTGCCGTTGATGCTGACCATGAGCAAGGTTTTCGAATCCCCGCCGATGGCCTGATAATCGAGATCGACGCCGACCACGGCGTCGGCCCCCAGGGCCTTGGCTTCTTCGAGCATTTCCGCCAACGCCGTGTCCTTGGCCTTGCGCAGCTCGTTTTCGTATGCGCCCGATCGCCCGCCCACGATGTCGCGGATGCCCGCGAAGAGATCCTTGAACAGGTTGGTGCCCTGAACCGCCTCGCCGGTCACCAGCCCAAGATAGGCGGTGACTTTCTTGCCTTCGATAGAATCCGTGGTGGTAACGATCATGGGACGTTTCTCCTTAAGTGGACGCGCGCGGGGTTGGTGGGGCGGCCGCGCGCAAATATTTAATGCCGGAAATGGCGCATGCCGGTCATGACCATGGCGAGGCCCTTTTCGTCGGCCGCCTTGATCACTTCGTCGTCGCGCATCGAGCCGCCCGGCTGAATGACCGCCGTGGCTCCCGCCTCGGCGGCTGCCAGCAATCCGTCGGCGAAGGGGAAGAAGGCGTCCGACGCCACCACCGAACCCTTGGCCAGCGGCTCGGCGACACCTGCCGACTTGGCGGCCTCGGCCGATTTCCAAGCTGCGATTCTGGCCGAATCGACGCGGCTCATCTGGCCAGCGCCAATGCCCACCGTGCTGCCGTTCTTGCAATAGACGATGGCGTTCGACTTCACATGCTTGCACACACGGAAGGCGAACAGCAGGTCTTCCATTTCCTGGGCGCTGGGGGCGCGCTTGGTCACCACCTTAAGATCGGCAGGCATGACGCGCCCGGCATCGCGGCTTTGCAATAAGTAACCGCCGGCCAGCGATTTCAGCGTCATGCCCAAGGCCTTCGGATCGGCCATGGCGCCGGTAACCAGCAAGCGCAGATTCTTCTTGGCGGCGAAGGCGGCGATGGCCGCTTCGTCGGCTTCGGGCGCAATCACCACTTCGGTGAACAGCTTGGCGATTTCTTCGGCCGTGGGGCCGTCGAGCGGGCGGTTGACGGCAACGATGCCGCCGAAAGCGCTGGTCGGATCGCAAACCAGAGCCTTCTTATAGGCGTCCAGCAGATTAGATCCCAGGGCGACGCCGCAAGGATTGGCGTGCTTGATGATGGCGACGGCGGGGGTTTCGAATTCGCTGACCAGTTCGAAGGCTGCGTCGGTGTCGTTCAGATTGTTGTAGGACAATTCCTTGCCCTGAAGTTGGCGCGCCGTGGCAACGCCGGGGCGGGCCTGAGAATTGATGTAGAAGGCGGCCTCTTGGTGCGGATTCTCGCCGTAGCGCAGCGTTTGCTTGAGTTCGCCCGCCACCACCATGCGCGTCGGGAAGGTCTCGCCCAACTGGCCCGCGAACCATTGCGAAATGGCGGCATCGTAGGCGCCGGTGCGGGCGAATGCCTTGGCGGCCAGTTTTCGGCGCAGCTCATGCGTGGTCGCACCCTGGTTGGCCGTCATCGCTTCCATGACCGGGCCGTAGTCGGCGGCATCGACCACCACCGTCACCGCTTCGTGATTCTTCGAAGCCGAGCGAATCATGGCCGGGCCGCCGATATCGATATTCTCGATGCAGGTTTCGAAATCAGCGCCCTTGGCTACTGTGGCTTCGAACGGATAAAGATTCACGACCAGCAGATCGATGTTGGTGATGTTGTGCTTGGCCATCTCTCCTTCATGCGTGGCGTTGCCGCGAATGCCCAGCAATCCGCCATGCACCATGGGATGCAGGGTTTTGACGCGACCATCCAGCATTTCGGGAAAGCCTGTATGTTCGGAAACGTCCTTGACGGGAACGCCCGCCTCGCGCAGCGCCTTGGCCGTGCCGCCAGTGGACAGGATTTCCACCTTCTGCTGGGCCAGGAATTTCCCGAACTCGATCAGGCCGGTCTTGTCGGAAACGCTAAGCAGGGCGCGGCGGATGGGGGTGGCGGTCACGGGTTGGTCTCCTTGGAATGATGGTCGGGTTCTCTGTATTCCGGAACGAGCGAAATGACAAGCTGGCGCGCTTGCTCGTCGTCGCCTTTTTGGCAGGCGGCTTCAAGCAAGGCGAGCGATTCTTCCAGCTGTTCGGCATCGGTATGGCGCGGGTCGGCGACCAGAATGCCCGCCTGTTCGGTGGGCAGCGTCGGTTCGGCCTCGTGCAGCACTTCTTCATACAGCTTCTCGCCCGGGCGCAGGCCGGTGATTTTGATCTCGACATCCTTGTCCGGACGCTTTCCGGCCAAGCGGATCATCTGGCGGGCCAGATCGATAATTTTCACTGGCTCGCCCATGTCGAGCACGAAAATGCGCCCGCGATAGGAATCATGCGCCGCCCCCAGGGCCGAAGCCATCAGGATCAATTCCACCGCCTCGCGGATGGTCATGAAGAAGCGGGTAACGTCCGCATGCGTCACGGTCAAAGGTCCGCCCTTGGCGAGTTGGCGCTGGAACAAAGGCACCACCGAGCCGGTCGATCCCAGCACATTGCCAAAGCGCACGGTGACGAAGCGGGTGGCGGGTCCGTTGTTGCGGTGCGCTAGGTCAAGCGCTTGGCAATAGCTTTCGGCCAAGCGCTTGGTGGCGCCCATGATGTTGGTTGGATTGACCGCCTTGTCGGTCGAGATGGTCACCATCACCTGAACGTTGGCAAGGCGGCAGGCCTGGGCCATGTTGCGCGTGCCGATGGCGTTGGTGAAGGCGCCTTCGGCGGGATTGGCCTCGACCATCGGCACATGTTTCAGGGCTGCTGCGTGAAAAACCAGATCGGGCTTAACCGCCAGAAAGATGGATTGCAGGCGCGGGCGGTCACGCACATCGGCGATCAGCGCGCTGCGGGGCAGGCTTGGCCAGCTTTCGCCCAGCTCAAGATCGATGGCGTACAGATTGAATTCGGAATTATCGAGTAGAATGATGTTTGCGGGGGTCAGGCCAGCGATTTGGCGCACCAGTTCCTGGCCGATAGAGCCGCCCGCCCCGGTCACCAGCACGCGCTTTCCGGTGATCAAACCCTGCATGGCGGCGCGATCCAGCACCGCCTGCGGGCGGCCCAGCAGATCTTCCAGCGCCACGGGCTGCAATTCGATGCGGTCCTGGGCGCCGTCTTTGAAGTCGGTCAGCCTGGGCAGGCGGGCCAGCGCCATGCCCAGCTGTTCGCTGGTCTCAAGAAGCTGGCGCAGCACGGGCGGCTCAAGATCGTCTTTGGTCAGGATCAGCCGCTGCGGCTTCATGCCGCGCCCCATCAGGCCCTGGCTGATCAGCGACAGATCTTCCAACGACCCCAGCACCTCGATGCCGTGAATGGCGCGCCCGATCCGGGTTCCGGACAGGGACACGATGCCCAACACTTGATATTCGGCCCCTTCGCCCCGGCTCATGGCGCGGATGAACAGCTCGGCCTCGTCGCCCGCCCCCAGCAGCAACACAGGCACCTTGCGTGCTCCATCCCTGGCCTGCTCCATCTTCAGGCTGATATGGCGATCCTTCAGCAGGCGGTAGAAAAAGCGAGGCCCGCCCAAAAGCGCCATCAAGGTAAACCAGTTGATGAAAACGATTGAGCGCGGCATGCCTTCCAAACGCGACACCAGAAACAGCAGCGGCAGGAAGATCAGAACGGCCAATGAAGCGGCCTTGGCGATGGCGATCAGATCGTTGAGCGACGCATAGCGCCAGACGCCGCCGTAAAGGCGCATCGACCAAAAAACAATAGCGGCCACGCCCGCGAACATGGCGATGCCGTTCCATAGATAGGGCCGGTCCCAGACCTCGTTGCCCAGGCGCAAATACATGGCCAGAAAAAAAGACAGCCCCGCCATGACGATGTCATGCAGATAGACGAAATGTCCGCGGTTGAGGGCAAAGGCTTTCATGGGCGGCGCATTGTGGCGGCTTGATTGCTTGGTTACAAGTCCTGGGTGAAGGCCTTGGCCATGCGGGCCATCTCCTGGGCGGGATCGAAGGGTGGGGTCCAACCCAGGGTTTGGCGCAGGCGCGAATCGTCGATTTCCAGCGATCCCAGAACCCGCTCGGCCAAATCGCGCTTGCCCAGCAGGCGCGCCCCCCAATTCAGCAAGCCAGCAGGGACGAATAACAGGCGGGCCGGACGATCCAGGGCCTGGGCCAATTGGCGGATCAGGCCGGGGGTTGAAACATCCAAGTCCTTGATTAAGAACGACCTTCCTGGGGCGGCGGGATGGTTCAGCAGCAAGGCAAGGGCGTTCGCCAGATTGTTGGCGGAAACGAGGCTGCGCCGATTCTCGACCCCTCCGAAGGGCAAGGGTACCCCCTTCACGATCAATCGCATCAGGGATTCCAGATTAGCCGTCGCCCCGTCGCCGTAAACCAGGGGTGGGCGCAGGATCGCCGTTTCAAGCCCGGTCAAAGCCAGAAGCGCTTGTTCCGCCTGCCATTTCGAGCGGGCATAGGGGTCTTGCGGGTTGGGCGGGTTTTGATCGGCAAAAGGCTGTCCTGGCGGATTATGCTCGCCCATCACCTTGGCGGTGCTGACGAAGACGAAGCGCTTGACGCTGGCTTGCGCGGCTTGTTTGGCCAGGGCCAGGGTACCGTCCAGATTGGCTTTGCGGTGCGCTTCCCAGGCAAATTCTGGCGATTCGCCCATCTGATGCACGCGGGCGGCGCTGTGGATGACGTAAGAAGCCCCCGCCAGCGCGGCTCGCCAGTCGGCATCGGGCGAGAGATCGGGGGCCAAGCGCGGCTCGCAACCAGCCGGAGCGCTGCGGCCCGGTCGGACGGCGGCCAGAACGGGCCATCCGCCTTCTTGCAAGTAACGGCAAACGGCGCGGCCCACAAAGCCATTGGCTCCGGTGACGAGAACGGCTCCGGTCATGGGCGTTTCCGGCCCAAAAGGGCCAGCAGCAGGCCGATGACCAGCAGGCCGCCCCCCAGCGCAGGGGCGGGATTTTCAAGGCTGAGCAGGGCCAAGCCGATCAGCAGAAAATTGGTCAGACCGATCCAACTGGCGACTCGCGCATGGCTGTTTCCGGCCTGGACGGCTTGCTGATAAAAATGGCTGCGATGGGCCTGCCATATCTTTTCGCGCCTAAGCGCCCGCTTGCCCAGCGTGATGGTGGCGTCGGCCAGATAATAAGCGGGCAGAAGAAGGGCGGGCGCCCACAGACCCAGGGCCGCCAGGGTCAAAAGCAGCCAGCCCAGCAGGAAACCCAGGGGAACGCTGCCCACGTCGCCCAGGAATATCTTGGCGGGGTGCCAGTTCCAGACCAAAAAGCCCAGGGCGGCGGCAACCAAAACCAGGGCCAGGGTCTGCAGGTCTGGATGCAGGGCGGCCATGTCAACCAACAGGGCGACGCCTGTGCCGATGGCGATGGTTTCGACGCCCGAAATGCCGTCGATGCCGTCCATGAAATTGAATAGATTGACGAACCACAGCCAAGCCAAGCCAGCCAAGGCACGATCCAGCCACCAGGGCAGCCAGTCTTGGAAGACCGGCCCGGCAGGCAGGGCCAACAGGCCAACACACACGGCAATGGCTTGAACCGCTAGACGGATCAGGGGAGAAAGCCCCCGTCGATCATCGATCCAAGACAGGCCCATCAGAAGCAAGGCGCTGGGGATCACGATCCACAATTCCTGAGGTGCGCCCAGTTGCAGGCTAAGCATCGACCAGACCGCCAGTACCACGGCCATCACCGCCAGCCCGCCGCCCCGGGGCGTCGGCGCGCTGTGGCTGGATCTTTCGTTGGGCAGGTCGAGGATGGACTGGCGGATCAGCCAACGCTGCAATAGCCGCACGCAGACGGCGCTGGCCAGGAAAACGGTCAGAGGCAAGGCGCTATGGGAGAGAATGGTTGCGATCATGGCGTATCTTGCGCTCGCAGGGCCGCGATGGCGATCCAGACCGACCCCACCCACCAATTCTGGAACAGGCCGTAGCTGGACAGCATGGGGGCCATGGCCGCCAAGAACAAAGCCGCCGATCCCGCCCGCTGCCAGGGATCGGTCTTGCGAAGCCCGCCTCTCCAAGCCAGGACAAGGAGCAGGCCGCCCAGGCCAGCGCCCACCGCCCCCAGTTCCAGCCACAGTTGGATCACCCCGTTATGGGTGTGCAAAGGGATAGGTTCCATCAAGGGCCGATAGAGCGTGCCATCGGGAAAAGGGTCGAAATCGTAATGGCGCATCGGCTCGCGCCCGCCGATCTCGCGGGCGGCGTCAAAGCCGAGACCGGCCAGGGGCCGCTCTTGAATGCGCTCGGCCGCGTATTCCCAAATGATGAAGCGGGCCAGCAGCGATTTGGACGTGTCGGGAAACTGGCGCGCGATCTCGCGCGCCGTCGGCATGTTTCCATGCAGAAAAGGCGGCAGGGCGAAAAGAAGGCCCAGGCCGAGAAGCCCGGCCCACAACAGGGGCTTGGGCCGCCAAAATGCCAGCGGAGCCGCAACACCCATGCCGATCAGGCACAAGAGCGATGTTTCGGAATGGTGAAGCTGGATCATGAAGGCGACGATCAGGGCCAAGGGAATGGCGGCCTTCAGGCCCCATTCGCGTTTGGCCGCCAAGAAGGCCGGAGGCAGCAGCAAAGCCAACAGGACTGCGCGGTGCTTGGTGTCGTGGCTGAAACTGAAGTCAGCGGGGGGGAACATGCCGCGCAGGGCGTAAGAGGCGCGCATCACCTGCATGCCAGAGGCTAAGTCGAAGGCAATCAACAGGGCGATGGACGCATAAGCGAGAACGAAGGCCCTGCGAAACAGGCGGGCCTGATCCACAGTCATCCCCCCCGCCAGCGAGACCAATAATAGACCGCCCAGCATCAGCAGGCCCAGCCGCAGAGCGCCAAAGCCGTTGGCCACTGGATCGAAGGCCCATAAGGCGCTGACCAAGGCCCACAGGCAAAGCCCCATCATCAGCCATAAGTAGGGTGCTTCCAGGCGCGGCCTTTGACGCAAGGGCCAAAGATGCAAGGCCAGGGCAATGATGCCCAGAAGGGAAAAAAGCGGGGCGACGCCCCTGGCCATATGCAGGGCGATGAGAACCGGCAAGGCGGACAGCAGGCCGAACAGGGCGGCGCCCCAGCGGTTCATGCGCAAGCGCCCAGCCAGCCGGACAAGACCGAGACGATGCGCGTGGCGGCCTGTCCATCCCATAGGTCGGGCACGCGGCCCCGCTTGCCGCCCTTTTGCATAACGTCATGGAAGGCCGCAAGAATGCGTCCTGGATCGTTGCCGACCAATCTGTTGGTGCCTTCGCTGATCGTGACGGGGCGTTCGGTATTCTCGCGCAGGGTCAGGCAGGCCACGCCCAGCGCCGTGCTTTCTTCTTGCAATCCACCCGAATCGGTCAGCACTAGGCGCGATTCCTTCAGCAGGCCAAGCAGGTTGAGATAACCCAAGGGCGGCATGAAGCGGATATGCCCCATCCCGTCCAAAAGGCCCAACCGTTCCGCCTGCGCTTTCGTGCGCGGGTGAATGGGAAAAGCCAGGGGCAAATCCTTAGAAATTTCCGCCAGGGTTTTGAATAGACGCGCAAGAACCACGGGGTCATCGACATTCGAGGGGCGATGCAGCGTGACCAGCCCGAAACCCTGGGGGGCAAATCCGTTCAAGGTTTCCTGGGCGGGCACGGCGCGTTTCAGATTCCACAGCAGGCTGTCGATCATGACATTGCCCACGAAGTGAACCCGCTTGGGGTCGATTCCCTCGCGGGTCAGATTGGCCAGGGCGTCTTTCTCGGTGGTGAAAAGAAGATCGCTGATCTGATCGGTGAGCACCCGGTTGATTTCTTCGGGCATGGCGCGGTCATGGCTGCGCAGCCCCGCCTCGACATGAACGACTGGGATGCCCTTCTTGACCGACACCAGGGCGCAGGCCAGGGTCGAATTGACGTCGCCCACCACCAGCACGCAATCGGGGCGGTTGGCGTCCAGCACGGGTTCGAAACGCATCATGACGTCGGCCGTCTGCTGGGCGTGGCTGCCCGATCCCACGCCCAGATTGGCCTCGGGTTCGGGAATGTTGAGATCGGCGAAGAAATCGTCGTTCATCGCCTTGTCGTAATGCTGGCCGGTATGCACAAGGCGGCCTTGCAGGGCAGAGCCGGTCATCGCCGCCAGAATGGGGGCGATTTTCATGTAATTGGGGCGGGCGCCTACCACGCAAAGAACCGATTTTCGTGTCATGGGACTGGAATACCCCAAATCGAGGGGTCTCGACAACAACGCCCTTCTCGGGCCACAATCCCAGGCAGACATGAGCGACATGACCCAAGTTCCGCCTTCTCCCCTGCTGTCCATCGTCGTGCCCTTCTATAATGAAGGGCCGAATGTCGAGGCTTTGTTTGTAAAGCTGACGGCTATGCTGGATCGGCTGGGCATGGCCTGGGAAGTGGTTTGCGTCAATGATGGGTCCAGGGACGACACTTTGGCTAGGCTTCTAGCGGCGCACGCCGCCGATGGGCGCATCAAGGTGGTGGACCTGTCGCGCAATTTCGGCAAGGAGCTGGCCCTGTCTTGCGGGCTGGCGCACAGCAAGGGCGACGCGGTCATTCCCATGGATGCCGATTTGCAGCATCCGCCGGAAGCGATTCAGATGATGTTGGAGAAATGGCGCGAGGGCTTTGACGTGGTCTATGCCGTGCGTCATGCCAGGGTGGGGCAGGGCTTGGCGTCGCGCCTGTTCGCCAAGGCCTTCTATTGGGTCTTCGAAAATCTGGCCGAAGTGCCCCTGCCCCGCGAGGCGGGCGATTTCCGCCTGATGGACCGCAAGGTGGTGGACGTCATCAACCGCATGCCGGAACGTTCGCGCTTCATGAAGGGCATTTTCGCCTGGGTCGGCTTTCGCCAGACCGGCATTCCCTACGAGCAGGGCGAAAGGATGGCGGGCGGCACCAAATGGGGCTTCCTGAAACTGTTCAGCTTCGCGCTGGACGGGCTGACCTCGTTTTCGACCTTCCCCTTGCGCGTCTGGAGCTATATCGGCGGCGCCATCGCCGGCCTAGCCTTCTTCTATATCGTGTTTCGCGTGATCAGGACGCTGCTGTTCGGGGTGGATATTCCCGGCTACGAATCGATCCTGATCATCATGCTGTTTTTGGGCGGGATGCAGCTTTTGACGCTGGGCATTTTGGGCGACTATATCGGGCGCGTCTTCAACGAAGTGAAGGGCCGCCCCCTTTGGATCGTGCGTTCAACGCATGGGATCGAGGACTCGGAATAAACCCGCGCGTCGCTTCGGCGGCGCGGTCCATAATTCCACGAAGGTTACCTAATGACGACAACAAACCAGCTCAGGCTTGTTCCACTTGCCTTGATTGCCGCAGTCTCCGCCGCCCCCTTCGTTCTGATGTTTGCACCGTTGGGAATTGTACCCTTGATATGGGGCTGCGGTATTCTCATGACGGTGGACCGGCGAGTGCGCCAACGGTTTAGCAGTGTAGGGCTGCCCGGCTACGCCTTGTTTTTCGCCGCCTTCGGACTTATCGGTGCCGCCACTGCTTTTCTGGCGCCGGAACCCTTGCATTCTCTGGGGGTGGCGGCACGCCTTGTCCTTACCCCTTTGCTGCTGATGATCTATCTAGCAGCTTCGGATACGCTGGACCGGGACGAGCGGAACAAGCTGCTGACGGCGGCGGTCGTAGCCAGCGTCTGTCACGTCGTTCTGGTAGGGCTTGCTGGCGGCGTTGACGGCCCGCTTCTGCAGCTAACCCATCATCTCTCACCAAAAAACCTGGACGACGACAAGGTACGCTTCAACCGCGGCATTGCGGCCTTGTCCGTGCTGGCCAGCCCCTACATCGCCGTTTGGTGCCGTTGCCAGGACAGGAAGCGTTTGGTTTTGGTCATTGCCTTCGCTGCCGCCTTGATCTTCGCCATGCTGGGTGTGTCTTCGATGGCGCCGAAACTGGCGCTGGCGGCAGCAATATCCGGAGGCGTCCTAGCATGGCTAGGCGGCAAACGCGGCGTATGGGTAATTTTCGCCATTCTGTTACTGCTGGCCACCATCTTGCCGTTCCTGCTCAAGGCCGTCTATTCCACGCAGTGGATGCAGGAGACCTTGACGCACTACATGTCATGGAACATCAAGCATCGGCTAATCGTGTGGCAGTTTGCGATTGAACGCTACTTCGACCAGCCGTGGCTGGGCTGGGGCTTGGAGGCGTCGAGGCGTCTGCCTGGGGGCAGCGACAACATCCCAAACGTGGCCGGTGCGGAATACATGCCCTTGCATCCGCATAACGGCTTTTTGCAGATATGGCTGGAATTGGGCGTGCCTGGCGCCTTGGCGCTCGTCGGCGGACTAACCGCTCTGGCCTTGCGGCTGACCCACCGCTTTGCCCGCCACCCCTTCTGGCTCGCTCTGGCCACCGCCGCTTGCTGCGCTTATTTTGCTCAGAGTTTCGTCAGCTACGGCGTCTGGCAGAACTGGTGGATCGCCTTGGCCATCTTGGCTGCGTCGCTTTTTTCCACGGCCTTCAGGGCGGCGGAAGAATGTCGAGCAGAGCGCCAGCCGTCGTGACATGGCCGAGCGGTGAAAAGTGTCCACCGCGCCGCCCGAAGGCGAAATAGTCAAAAGGACGTCCCGATGCCCGCATGGTCTCTTCCAGATCGACGATCTCGAAACCAGCATTGCGGGCGGCGTTCAGAACCTGCGACTTGAGGGGGTGGCCTTTCAGGCGCGAATATGCTTCGACTGAGGGCAAATATAAAAAAATGGGCCGCGCCTGCCTAGCGGAAATAAGCTGGCCCGCCCGATCAAGAATTCTTTGGAAAAGAAGCATGTCAGCCGAAAGAACCGGCACGTCACGCTTCAAGCGCTCGTCTTCGATTTCGTTTGCCGCTTTCATGGCTTCGTTTGGCCGCAGGAGGCCGCCAAGCAGGACCAGCGTCTTTTCGAGTCCGAGCGTTCGGCGGAGTTTGTCCCAAATTTCCCTGGATAGTTCAAAGCTGACGACCGCCCTCTTACCGCCTTGCGAGAGCATGTCGGCTTCGAGTCTTGTCCACTTGAGTTCTTCCAGCAGCGCCGACCTTTCGGCAAGATGCTGCTTATAGTCCGGCGCAAGGTAGGAGGCCATGGCGGGCACTGAGGATTCGCGCGCTAGGTCGCCGCGCCACTCTCCCCTCCCGCTTCGGTGATAAAGATCGTTTCCTTCGTAATAGCTCCAGATGACTGCACCGGGATTGAGTAGCGGCAAATATTCGACAAGTCCGGCTAGCATTGCCAAGGGTCCGTTATCGGCCATGCCGAGATTGATTGTACCGGGATAGCGCTTTCGCAGGAGATCGGGAAAGATCCGCCCACCGCCAAGGCAGGCGCCGTGCACAAAGGAATCTCCAAGAACGACTATATGCTGGCGTTGCGTCCAGGCGTTGTCGGGATTGTTGAACCCCAAATGATCACTGTCGTAAACCATCCAACCGTTCGCCTCTTCACAAAAGACGGTCTTGGTGTGCGCGATGCCGCTTAGGGGGTAGATTTCTCCACTATCGGACGAAAGGGGAAAAAATTGATAAGATGCAGGATAGACGGCGGGAAAAGCCGTTTTACCCTCCCGGCGTAATTCGAGAACCAGATCGAGCTTGTCGCCGGGTCGCTGAGGGCCGTCGACATTTTTCAGCGTTTCGAAGCACCATAAGGGTAGCAACAAAGTCAAGGCGGGAATGGCTAGGCGCGCCATCCGGGTAGGGGAAAGAAAGGCGCATGCGAAAAATGCGGCGCCAAAGCCCACCAACAGCGAGAAAATCGCGTAGCCGCCGGGTCTCTGCGCTACAAGGATCATGGAATGCAAGGCTGCCGCCGCCACAAGGCAGCCCAGGGCGGCAAGAACGATACGCAGAACGATCATCCTGCCATCACCCTCTTATCCGCTGAAGCCGCCAAAGTCCGGGACGCATAATTGGTTCTTGGGCCGCAGCTTTATACTGATGATTACGGTTCATCATGCCTACCTGTCTTCGCGGCGATCTTGTTCAAGCGTGCCACCAGTGCGTCCGACATGCGCGCCAGTGAAAAACGATCGCAGACGATGGCCCGGGCACGGGCCGCCAGATCCCGCGTCAGCTCCGGATCGTTCAGCAAGCGATAGATGGCGTCTTGCAGCTGCTCAGAATTGCCCGGCTCAACCAAGAGGCAGGTCTCGCCGTCACTGACCACTTCGCGATCCCACAAGCCCCGAATGGACGAAATAATGACAGCTTTTCCGCAGGCCATGGCTTGCAAACAGGCGCTTTGGCCGGCGGGTTGCAGGGTTTGCTCGAGCGGTAGAACGACGAATCGTGCCTTTCTATACAGGTCGCAAATTTGCGGGTCGGATAGAGCTCGTTCGTTCCAATCGCCCCTGATCACTTCAACGGGACCCAACGAGTCCGGCACCGGCCTACGCGTCACAAGCTTCAAAGTAGGCATGTCTGACTGCCATGCAGCGGCAAGACAAGCCCAGTCGCGGTGCCGGTCGTTTCCGATCGCAAGAACATATTTTCCCTGTTCGGCGCTTGGGTTCGGCGTCCAAAAACGCGTGTCCACACCAAAGGGCAAATAGTCGAGATCGCCGTGGCCGGGCAAATGGCGGCGCATCTCAACCGCCTCGGGGTACCCAATCGGCGCTAGGGAAATCGGGCTCAGCCAACGTTTGAGGAACATGCCGCGCCAAGGCGAGGCATGAAGCGGCCAAGCCCCCATCGACAGGAACAGGATGGGAACTGAGAGGCGCCCGAGCGACTTCAGCGCTCCCAATGCCAGCCCTTGTGCATTGGTGGTCGCGACAAGTGCAGCGGCGCTGTTCAGGCGTTCGACGGCGGCGGGGGTCGAAAAGCGAGCCAGCGCCGCCGCGTTCAGCGCCCCCAAGGGGTCAAGAATAAAGGTTGCCGCCTTTTCAAGTCCTGCGGGCATCTCGGGCAGAGGAAACTCATCCTCCTCTGCCAAGCTGGCATCGATTCCCCGGGAAGCCATTTCCGTAAAGCCGAAAAAAAATTCACGCGGCCCGCTTTCATTCAGGCGCTGCTTACGCGCGGACTTGAACAGGAAAAGAATTGGAGGGCGCGTCATGTGGATCTTGCTAAAAGCTTTTTGTAGACGCGCTCGAAGAGCAGTTCTGCCACCTTGTCCCAAGCGAAGGGCCGCACGTCAGCCAACCCTTGAGCGGCCAGCTTAGACGCCAGTTCCGGAGACGCCAGTAACTCGCCGGCCCGCTGGGCCAGCGCGTTCGCGTCTGGCGTCTGGACCAGGCAGCCGCTGACGCCGTCGCGGACCACGTCTTCCGCCATGCCGACCGCCGTTGTAACCAGCGGCACGCCGCAGGCTAGGCTTTCCAGAATAGCTTTCGGGCCGCCTTCCTCGCGCGATGCTACGATGTAAAGATCAATAGCCTTGAAAGCCTGAGACACAAGCTCAGCTCGCTGCAACATGCGGTGGGAAAACGGAATGCCGAGGCCGGCTAGCCGCCTCTTGACGTAACCCCGAGCCGGCCCCGTCAGCAAGACAAAGACCGGAAAGTGACGGGCTAGAATGGCGACTGTGTCGACGAAGAGGTCTGGGCCTTTGATCAATTTCGGTTCCATGCCTTCGCCCCAGCCGGAACCGTCTTTTTGGAAAGAGCCGATGCAGATGCTCTCTGTGGGAACGCCGAAGAAATTTCTAGCCGCTTCTCGTTCATGCGCGTCTGGGGGGGAAAAAAGCCTGAGGTCGACGCCGAGCGGAACGCGGGCAACCTTCTTCTCGGGCACGCCCCAGGACAGCAGACGCCGCTCGACAAGGCTGGAGGCCGTGACGACGAATTCAAGGTCGCCCAGATGGTCGAGCAGGTAGGTGACATGCTCTTTCATCTGCGGCCCGTCTTCCGGTTTTCCGTGAAAGAAGGTAACAAGGCGACGGGCGTTGGGATCTAGCGTCTTGTTCCATGCCTGCCAAACGAACTGGGAGCCGAAATGGGCAATGCGCCCGGTCGCGTGCTCAGGCCTTACTGAAAAGCGAGTCGTTCCGGGATGGGTCGCTTCGAGGGCCTTGCAATAGGAAAGTCCGTCGTGCCGGATCGACCAGTCCGCCTTTTCTGCAAGATAAAGGATGGGAGTAGCACCAGGATCGAACAGGCCAAGCCGACGGGCTCGGCTGTATCCGGTCGAAAGTACGTGGCGGGCGATCGAAGAGGTTATGGTTCGAAACTGGCTCATGGCTAAGAGGAAGAAGATTGCGGCAGTCTTGCGAATGAACTAAGTATATGCCCCATGAAAATAAGGAGTGCGGCATGCCCGGCAAGGCCTTGATCTTTGGAGTTTCCGGACAGGATGGAGCCTATCTGGCTAGGCACCTTCTTGACAAGGGATATGAAGTCCACGGTACTTCACGGGATGCCGATCTGGCTGATTTTTCCAATCTACAGACCCTGGGAATACGCGAACAGGTCCGCGTACACTCGGCCATGCCGACCGACTTTCGCAGTGTCGTTCAGGTGGTCACAAGCGCGGAGCCCACAGAAATTTACAACCTCGCCGGCCAGAGCTCGGTCAGCCTGTCGTTTGATCTGCCTGCAGCAACACTGGAAAGCATAGCAATGGGAACGCTGAACATCCTGGAAGCGATACGCATGCTGGACAGTAAAACGCGGTTCTACAACGCCTGCTCATCCGAGTGTTTCGGCAACACCGAAGACGGCCCTGCCAGCGAAGCCACGCCATTTCGCCCGCGCAGCCCCTATGCCGTCGCCAAGGCCGCCTCCTATTGGGTGGTCACCAACTACCGCGAGGCTTACGGTCTTTTCGCCTGTTCCGGCATTCTGTTCAACCATGAATCGCCGCTACGACAGGCGCGCTTCGTTACCCGCAAAATCGTCGACACCGCCAAGCGCATCGCTGGTGGATCGAATGAAAAGCTAAAGCTGGGGCGATTGGACGTTCAGCGAGATTGGGGTTGGGCGCCGGAATATGTAGAGGCGATGAGCAAAATGCTAACGCTCGACAAGCCGGATGATTTCGTCATTGCCACCGGGCAAAGTCATTCGCTTGAGGAATTCGTCGACGAAACCTTCAAGGCGCTCGGCCTCGTCAGGTCGCGGCATGTCGAGACTGACCCGGTGCTTCAGCGTCCTATCGATCTTTCCGTCAGCAGGGGGGACCCGTCGAAAGCAAGGCAGCTGCTGGGATGGCAGGCGCAGTCGAAGATGCCCGACGTTATCCGGAAAATGATTGCGGGGCAGGCATGACGAAGGCCCAGAGCGCGCCGTTCCGCTACTTGCGCGCTGAACTTTGGCAGAGTTTGTGTTCTGTGCGGCCTGCGAACAGAAATCCAGACCGTTGGATAATGTTGGGCCTTGCCCTGTTTGCGGTAGCGCGCGCCGTCTTGTCGTCCCATGTGCCCTTTCTGCTCGAGCAGGACATGTTCTCCTATCGCTCGATGGCTCTTGATCCGTCTAGCTATTTTGGACAAGTCAGCGCCCACCACGCCCAACGCGTCTTGCCGTCGCTGGTTGTGTGGTTTCTGGACCGTGGCTTGGGCATTGACGTCGACCTCGGCTTCGCCCTGCTTTCTGCGGCTGGATATCTGACGGCGGTCGTGGCGTTCTACTGGGCATTGCGTTGCATGGACCTGTCCCCTGCCTTGGCGCTAGGCACCACATTACTGGCAGCCAGCTCACAATGGCCGGTTGTCTACGCCCTCAGAAACATTTGGCAGGCCAACGACGCTTGGACTTTCGCCCTGGCCGTTTTGCTGATCGTTGAGGTGGAGCGCAAGCGGCTGCCGGTCCTGTGCCTGCTCGGCGTCTTGTCGGTCTTCGTTCGCCAGAACCTTCCCATTCTGGCGGCGGCAGGCTTCCTACATCTTGCCATTCAACAGAAAAGCTGGCGGCCTCTGGCGGCCTTGGCTGTCATGGGCGCCGTCGGCATCGCCAACATTGTCCTGCCCGACGGCGGCGAGAAAGCAATTGAGGCTCATCTCTTCGGCGATCTCATCCGCGTCAGTGGCACTCTTGAGGCGCTGCATTACGTTCCGCTACTTTCTTTTCCGTTTCTGCCGCTTTTCCTGCTGCCTCGCTTCTGGAAGCTGGCCCGCCGCTATTGGTGGGTTATGGCCTTCAGCATGGCTACGATCATCCAGGCAATTTTGGTCGCAGAAGTCGGGGGACCCTATAACACTCAACGTTTGATGATGCCAGCGCTATGGGTCATGTTCCTGCTCGTCGGACAGACGGCGAGAGCCACCTTTCCTCGTCCCTCCCAACAGTTAGCCTATCTGGCGCTACCGGCACTGGTGGCAATCTCGCGGCTTCTTGCGCCTGACAGCGTCTGGCACGAGCATCGCATCCTGGTTGGGGCGGGAATGGCCATTCTAACATGCTTTGCGCTACTGCCATCGAGGTCAAGCGTGGGGTTGCCTAAACAGCCGATGTCCGGCACAATCTCCAGTCGGCGGAACGATGCCGAAAATGGCGACCTATAACAAGTACATCGGACAAAGAATGAACGACGCAACGGCATGGCCTTCCCATCTGGATCTTGACGGTAAAGTAATTCTGATCACCGGGGGCACCGGATCGTTCGGCCGTGCCTTCGTCTCTACGGTGCTTAAGCGCTACCGCCCGAAGAAGGTGATCATTTTCTCACGCGACGAGCTTAAGCAAAGCGAAATGGCGCATGTCTTGGGCGACAACGACAACGTCCGCTTCTTTATCGGCGATGTTAGAGATTGTGATCGCCTTGAGTTTGCCCTGCGCAACGTGGACTACGTTATTCACGCGGCGGCGCTTAAGCAGGTGCCGACAGCAGAATACAATCCGATCGAGTGCATTCTCACCAACATTCACGGGGCGGAGAACGTTGTTAAAGCGTCCATTCGCTGCGGCGTCAAGAGGGTCATCGCCTTGTCGACCGACAAAGCGGCTAACCCCATCAACCTTTACGGTGCGACCAAGCTTTGCTCGGACAAGATCTTCGCAGCCGCAAACAGTCTAAGCGGTCATGATGGGACACTTTTCTCCGCGGTTCGCTATGGCAACGTTCTTGGTTCTCGCGGTAGCGTCGTTCCGCTTTTCAGACACCTGATCAATGAGGGAGCGGTTAGCCTGCCGATCACAGACCCGCGCATGACCCGCTTTTGGATCACGCTTGGACAGGGGGTCGATTTCGTCTTGTCTAGCCTGTGCCGCATGTCGGGCGGCGAAATATTCGTCCCAAAGATCCCCAGCATGCGCATCGCCGATTTAGCAAGGGCGCTGGCACCGGAAGCCCAGTTGCAGACGATCGGCATCCGACCTGGTGAAAAGCTCCATGAAGTCATGATTTCTGAAGACGACAGCCGTCTTACGCTTGAGTTTCCCGATTCATACGTGATCCTGCCGACCAATTTCTGGCAGCAGGCCAGGGAAGCACTGCTATGCGTTGGCAGACCCGTCGAAGAGGGCTTCCGCTATTCAAGCGACACAAATCCCTGGTTCTTGACCAAAGAAAATCTGCTCAAGCTATTGGATCAGGAACAAACTTGAGAGCAGCTTCAGCCACTCCTTTCGGAAAAATCGTCCTGGCGGCGGGACTGGCAATATATCTCTTCACGATTCTCGTCGATACCGCCCACATCATGTCCTTACGGGAAATGCCTGCGGAGGTCGACGATTCCATTAATTATATCCTGCGCTCCGTTCAGTTAGAATCATGCGTCCTGCAAGAATGCAAAGCCCTTGATGATCTGCTGCGGCAAATCGCTCAGCCCGCCGACCAGCCGGAACTAGATTTCAACAAGCGAAACGAATTTGCACGCGTCTTTCCTCAGCACATGCCCCTATATTCTGCGCTGCTTTTGGCGGTGAAGTCGCTGGGATTTTCCTGGGGAGGTGCCTATCAATCGATATCAGTCGTTGGTGCCATATTCCTAGGAGTTGCCGCATCCCTGTGGATTGGAGCCTTGTGGGGGAATGCGGCTGCCGGGTTTGCCATGGTCTACCTCGGATTATTCCGGTTCGCCGATCACGGCCTTGACAGGATCGTGCCTTCCAGTCTGGCCCTTGCCTTGGGCCTTTTATCCTGGTGGATGATCGTCAAACTCCGTGAAAGGCCCGGCGTCTGGTTGCCTGTCATGCTCTTTGCAACGGTGGCCATGCATAGGTCGGGAGCGCTTTACGGCGCAGCCGCGCTGGCTGCAGCCATTATGATATGGCCAAGACCCTGGAGCGCCAGGGCCAAGGTGACGCTATTTGCGGCATTTGCAGTGTTGGGGGCAATCGCAGCTCTGCCGTACGTCATCCCCCACCCTGCCTTCTCGTTTCCCAGTTTGTGGTCAGGCAAGAGCACCAGTCTTATCGATGTGTTTTTCGAGAATCTTGTGACTGTCACAGATACCAGCCAAGGTCTTTGGATGCTGTCATGGGGAAACAAATGGCTCTTTGCCGCCCTTGTCGGCGCCGGTATCCTCCTTGTTGACAGGTCAGAGCGCCGCCAGGCTTTGTTGTTTCTTCTTCCGGTGCTGGGCATTGTCGTCGTCACGCTGGTTTATCCTAACGGGCGCCCCGGCGAACTGTTTACGCTAAGCTTCGTGCCGCTCACCATGTGGTTAATCGGCGCGATTGGCGGCTTGGCTGTTAGAGGGGCCGTCTCGCTTTGGAGCGGCGCACGACTTCTGCATCGGCCATGGAAGGCGGGGGACTTGGCGGGGTTGGCCGGTCTTGCGATTTTGCTCGTTTGCGCGCCGGTCTATGTCAAGAACGCTAGGTCGGCCAGAATAGACCGAGTCGGCAATCAGATCGTCCGCCATGATTTTCGTTTCGACGTCAGCCAGTCGAAAAGGTTCGTTGCCCCCGGGGCCTGCCGGGTGATTGTCTACAACGAAGAAGTCTCGATGCACCATTACCTTGCGCACGGTGCTATGGGTTGCGGGGCCGTGTTTCTCCCAATCCTGCAAAAGCCCGATGCCGCAGTCTGGCTCAAAGATCTAGGACAGGCCGGCGACTACGCCGTCGCAGCTCATCCATTGGCGCTTCACCGCAATCGCATATCGCTACAAGCCGAATCCTCCATAACTTTACAACTCGCCGACAAACCAGACAAAGACGTCAGGGTAAAGCTCGAGAATTTGTCCAGCCTACCGACCAAAATGCGTGCGCACGCCAGAGGGCAAGAGTGGACTCTCGAACTGGCGCCGGAATGGATGGGGTGGGTTGACGTGCCCGCCAGGCTGGCGGCCTCCAAGGATGTCTGGAATTTGGAGGGCGATCCTGATCTGTATCTAACGGGTATTCGCATCGGAAACGACCTGTCGCTTGAATGGCCCTGGGATCAGGGAGTCAAGCTTGGTTATCAGGAAACATGGCCAAGGAAAAGGCGCCGCGAAATAGACTTCGCGAGCTCCCGACTGATCGATATAAATCTAAAGCTCGATATCGTCGCCGATGGTGGTCTTAGCGTTCTGGCGGCGATAACGGCCCATCCGCCCTAAGGCGCACCTCTCAACTTACGCCAGAGTCCGACGGCAAGTCTGCGCATGTCTGCCAGCCCGTCGGCGGGAAACGGCTTCGGCTGCGTGGGCAAAGGGAAGCCGCTGTCGCAAAGTCGGCAAAGGGGCATATTGCGGTCCTGCCGAACAAGGTGCCGACGATACTCGTTCAGTAACGGCGAGTTCCATACCTCTTCGACAGGACTGCTCATAAGGTCGCCACAGACGATTTCAAACTTCCAGTCGTTGTTGCACAGCAAGACTTGGCCCAAATAATTGACGTGGAGACGTTCGAAAGGGCGCGGGCAGGAAAGCTTCAATGGCAGATCAAGGGCAAGCGCCTGGTTGTGACGAACATGGCCCGCCCAGCTGCGCAGAGGAAAATCAATCTCGAAGAACGCCCGCATCTTGACAAGCTTTCTTGCGTACGCCGGCACTGAAGGGTTGGCCAGCCATTTATTCCAATACCAGATATCCGGGCGACGTTTGCACAGCCTCAGCAGATCGCGGTTCCTCAGATCGAACTGTGCTTGGTTGTCGTAGCAATTGATCAGGATGTCGTTGAGGCCGACATCAAACAACGCGGATAGGCGATCCATGTCTTTTAATACATCGCCATTGCTTTCGATCCTGATGACGCTCTCCGGAAATTTTAAGCGTATTAGCTGCAAGAACTCAGGGAGATTCTTGTTCAACAACGGTTCGCACATGAGATGAAGGCCAAAGACCCCCATAAAGCCGATGCGCGACAATTCGTCGCAAATCCGTTCCATAACGGCAAGCGTCATGGCCTGTTTGGAGATCGGAAATTTTCCTGAGGGGCAAAATACGCAGGAACGGTTGCACCAAGACGAGATCTGGATCTCGACTTCCTTAAAGAATGACAAAGGCAGTTCAGTTGTCATGGGGCGTTCCTAGGTATAGATCGGAAAGCCGGGGGTCATCGACGAAAATCCACTTGTCCAGCGAATGCGACAGATGCGCCGCCACCGCCAAACGCAGCGCCGCCACGCCTTCTGACAAGGTTGCTGCGGGTGGCGTCAGGGACTGAATGGAGGCAATGACGTCCTCGAGCTGGTGGTCAAGCGATGCTGAAGGCGGCTGCTGTCGGCGATATTGAAAGCGAAACAGGTCGGCCAACATCTCCAATTTCCGCCTTTGCTTTTGCAGTCCAAACGGGTGAAGGCTGCAGTCCAGCCTGTGGTTGGTAAGCGTCAGACGTCCATTACCGCAGGAAATTGATAAAGTTTCGCCATAATTCATTGGAAAGTCAAAACTAGCAGAAACGGAGACGTGAAAGCCGCCAAAATCAATGAGCAAATCCGCCCTCTTGTCCGCTTGGCAATCAGGGGCCGTGCATAGCCTGGCAAAAATCGCGTGTGCCGGGCCGAACAGAGTTAGCAGCCTGTCAAAATGATGAATCAGCAGATTGGCGGTGATGCCGCCGCAGAATTGCTTTCGCCAGCCAGAAAAATAGGTTGGCGGACGGTAAAGGAAAACACTGAGGTGGGCAGCCATCGGCACGCCCATGCGCCCTTCCTTCAGGCGTGACGATAGTTGGAAAAAGGAAGGGTCGAAGCGACGTTGAGAGACGACGGACACGATGACGTTTGAATTTCTTGCGGCATCGTCTAGACGCTGTGCCTCGCGTAGGGAAACGGCAACTGGCTTCTCGATCAGCAGGTGCTTGCCTGCAAGCGCAGCCTTAATGGCCACGCCATGCCGTTGCGGCTCGGTGGCGACCACGACAAGTTTGCAGCTGTTGTCGTTCAGAACGTCATCAAGGCAATCCGTGGCCTTAGCCGAGAACTCCTCGGCAAGCGACCTAGCAAGCGGTAAGGTCCGGCTGTGGACTATCAGAAGCTTGGCTTTACCGCTTCTGCGGATCGCGGCGGCGTGCTCTCTCGCCGCGTGTCCTGCGCCCAGAAGAGCGACGCCGAGCTTCTCATCAGAATATGTCATGCCTCTGAAAGATTCCTTAGTCGATATTCCATGACGCCGGATTGATGAAGCGTTCCTCAAAGACAGGTAGCTCAAAGTCGATTCGCATATTCGCCATGCGCCGCGCCGCTGCCAGATATTCCTTGAACTCGGTGTGGCTATTAACGCCCAAAACCAGACAATCCAGCAGAGACTGCGAAAAGCCGAAGGCGAGGCAGGCCTCAAGCATGGTCAAACCCCGCTTACGAGCTGAATCACACAAAAACTGAAATAACGGTTTGCCATCCTGGAAATGGGTGGGCAGCCTGTCTGGACTCATTAGCAAGGCTCCCTGCAGAAACAGTGACCGGGCGTGGATTTCCACGCCCTGTTCCTTCAGTTTAGCCAAATGGCCAGATTCGATAAGGCGCCTGTCCGCTAGATTAACGGGCAGCTGGACGATGTCCGGCGTGAATATCTTCAAGACGGAATCGATCTCATTACCTGAGTATACGGAAACCCCCAGCTTCTGTACGATTCCCCTGCGTTTCAGCGTCAGAGCAGATTCGACAAGTCCTATACCGCAGGGACCGGAAATATCAGCAGACCTGTGGAATAACAATCCATATAGTGTGTCGCGCCTGAGATGCTCCAAAGATTTGATGATCGTTTCATGCAGCAATGCGGGTCCGTCACGCTCGCCGAGGGCCGGCGTTTTTGTAACGAGACGCCACGGAACGTCGCGCGGCAGAAGGCGACCAAGAATCTCCTCACTGTTTCCATATGTGCTGGCCGTGTCGATATCTAAGACAGATGCCTCGGCTGCCATGTCAAGAATAGCGGCTATTTCTTCCTCAGACGGCCTTCCTGTAAAATTTGAAATACCGTAAGAAAGACCAAACTGAACCGTCCCCAGACTGATTCCTGGTGTGTGTTGTGTCATAACAGCGAAGCGCCCTGGGCGACCTTGCAAACTCTTGGAGGATGGGGACTGTTATCGATGACTTCGTCGACCGGTATGTCAGTATTGCCGAACTTAGCGTAACTTGCCAACGCTGCTAGCACCTCTGCTTGTTCCTGCTTGCTAAAGGCAATTTTCTGCAAGTCAGAGAGCCTTTCTGGAACGTCGAGCTTCGTTCCGAACAGTTCAAGCGGGATAGACACGATCTCGATGTCCGCAATCACGTCTTGGACAAAGAGCTGCAGAATATCCCGCAGCGACTTGGCGACATGACTGCCTGATTCGGCCAAGCGAACCAGCGGCCACAATGCCTTCGGCAGAATTAAATAATAGTTAAAAGAAAATTCGAGGGCCTTCAGCTCTTCCTCGCTCATATGCGACAACGAAAGCTCCGACGCGCGGGAAATTGGAATGATGTCGCCGTCGTCGCCGCGCAATGGAAAGCGGTATTCCATCTGGATCGGCGTGCCGGGATAGGGAAAGACGATGTAGACGTTGCAAGCCCTGGCGCCAGCACGGCGATTTAGTTCAATAGTCTCGAAAACGTTTTGCCTCGTTTCGCCCGGCAGGCCAATGAGGTTGAAGGTGGAAACACGAATCCCATGGCTCTCGATCATGCGCAAGCTTTTGACGATATGTTCGTTGGTGTAGTTACGCATAATCTTCTTGCGAATTTCTGGGTTGCCGCTTTCAACGCCGACGGTCATCGCCACGCACCCCATTTCCTTCGCGAGAAGAACTTTCTCCTCGCGGATGGTATTGGGCATAACTGAACAGCCAAACATAATGTTCAAAGGCTTCAGCCCACGAGCTAGTTGCTGCAATTTTTCGACCGGCGGCAGCAGAAAAGTGTCATCAGAGAACTTGAACCATGTAGCTCCAAACTTGTTCTTGAGTTCCGTGATGTGCGTGATCGTTACTTCAGGTTTTTGAATACGGAAACTATTTTTTGGGCCGTAGGTCAAGTCGGTCAAAGTAGGCGAGGTACAGTAGGTGCAACGCATCGGACAGCCGCGCGACTGAGAATAAAAACTGCCCAGATAGTTCTTGCCCTCGAAGGGGCGGAATAAGTGGCGTTGGTCGAATAGTCCCCAATCGGGGCAGGGCAAACCGTCAAGGTCAACGGGACCGCCAAGCGGGTTTCGTTTGATCGTTCCATCGGGCAGGCGGAACTGGAGGGATGGAACGTCGGTATACCTCTCTCCCGCTTCCATGAGGTCGCAGACTTCTGGAAACGCGTAGTCTCCCTCGCCAATGCACAAAATATCGATTTCCGGCTGGCGCCAGCAATCGTCGGGCGCAATCGTGGGATGCACTCCGCCCACGATCAGTTTGGCGTCATATCTGACCGATCGCAAAAGATTCATGCCGTAGTCGAAGCTTTGAGTCATTGCCGAGAGGGCGATTAGGTCCGGCTTGAACTCGTCGATCTGCGCTTGAAGGACGACCTCCGGTCGTGAAACGGGGTCATTTGCTACAAGATCATAAAGTGTAAGTCCCGTGTCCTTGTATATTAGTCCAGGAGGACTGTCAGGCGGTTTCAAGGCCTTTGGCTTGACAAAAGTCGAATCGAAAAGTGCAACCTGGTGTCCGTGCAGCTTAAGCTGGGCCGACAAGATGGCAATGCCGCCAGGTATTCCGATGTTCAGGTACTTCTCAGGATAGACAAAGAGGATTTTCATCGCGCTACGTCTCCAAGTAATCCACTTGACAGATCACGCCCAGTTTCAATTTGCAATCCAAGACGGTTTAGGCGGCAGGCTTGCGGAAAACAAACTCGATTTCATCAAACCCCCCAACATAAAAGGATAGGAGGCGAGATGTTACGAACAAGTTCAGGTTCCCGATGAAATCAAAAGCGAACGCCAAACAGCAAGCGACATAGTAGGCGGCTGGTCCCACGGTTTTCCTTTTTAACTCGCGCTGGGCAAGCCAGATCAGGCGCGTCGAGACGCTTTCAAAGCGGATGCCGGAGTAGCCGCCGACGAAATCGGGGTCAAAGTACAAGGGAAATGACACGTCATATCCGCGCTTATGATCCCAATGTGTAAAGGCGCGGGTGAAATGCGGCACCCTGATGATCAGTGTAGCGCCAGGCCGCAAAATCCTGTCCATTTCGCGCATGACAGCCATGGGGTTGTTCAGGTGCTCAAGCACATGATCCATTTCGACATGCGTTGCCGAAGCGTCGTCAAACGGATAGGGAAACCGCTCGAGATCGTGAAAAACGTCGGCTTTTGCCGAAGGATCGACGTCGACATTGACGAACCCCGACTTGGGAAACTGCCCGCAGCCGAAGTTGATTCTGAGGGATTGGTGTTGTGTCAAGATTATCTCTGGATTTGCATGATTTTGAGGAGCGCGCGGACATACCGCCTTCAAGATACCCTAAGCTCTCTCTGTCAACACCTTGAAAAGAGCTTTAGCGACCAGCTTCTGATTGGCATCCGTCATTTCGCCAAACAAGGGAATCATGATGCCATGGTCCTGGGCGTATTCCGAATTGGTCAGGGGGAAGCGGGGCTTTAAATCCCTGTAGGCCGGTTCGCGGTGTGCGCACATGACGGCGCGGCGCGTGGCGACGCCCAGATCCAGCAGCTTTTGCATGGTCTCGCGCTGATTAATAAGGGCGGGAAGGCGCACACAGTAGGTCTGCCAATTGCTGCGCGCCCAATCGGACTCCCTGGGTATAGCAAGGCCAGGAACACCCTCAAGCAGCGCCTCATAACTTGCGGCCAAGGCACGCCGGCGCGCGACGATTTCGGGCAGGCGTGAAAGCTGCACGCGGCCCATTGCCGCCTGAATGTCGGTCATGCGATAATTAAACCCAAGCTCGTCATAGCTCTCAAGGCTCACGGCTGAGGAAGACGAGCGAGCGAGATCGGAAACGGTCATGGCATGCTGGCGTAGACGCTTGAGACGGTTCGCAAGCTCAGCGTGCCTTGTTGTAACCATGCCGCCATCACCCGTTGTGATGACCTTTCGCGGGTGAAAGGAAAAGCAAGCGGCGTCGCTCATAGGCGCACCGATTCGTTGCCAGCCGCCATTCAAGAATATTTCCGATCCGATGGCGCAAGCCGCATCTTCAATTACTGGTATCTTGTGGCTATGGGCTATGGAAAGAATTTTTTCAAGGTTGCAAGGCATTCCAAGCTGATGGACGGCAAGAATTGCCTTGGTCTTGCTGGTAATGGCCGCCTCGAGCAAGTCCGTGTCCATATTATAATCGGTCGAGCCGATATCCACAAAAACGGGCAGCGCACCCGTATAGCGAACGGCATTGGCCGTGGCAATGAATGAATGGCTGACTGTAAGAACTTCATCTCCCGGGCCGACGCCGATGCCAAGAAGAGCTAGGTGCAGTGCCGCAGTGCAACTGGAGACCGCGCAGGCATGCGGCGCACCAACGAAGGCTGCAAATTCCTCCTCGAACGACGCCACCTGAATGCCCTGAGTGACCCAACCAGTTTTGAGAACCTCGGCGATGGCTGCGGCTTCTTCATCACCGATGCTGGGTCTCATTAGAGGAACAATGGTGGACTTATACGTCATCGCCATCCTTCGGCTGCAGCCAGTTGTAGCGCTTGTTGTCTGCCAACAGCGCCTCTGGCGAGGCGCCTTGATCCAGGTACCACCGGTGCAGGCGGCGAAGCCCTTCGGCCATTTCGACGCTACAGTTGAACCCCAGCAGATCTTGTGCATGGGAGGAATCCGCACACAAGCGCAGAACATCACCCGGACGGGGCCGGTCGTGGATAATGATGGCTGCTTTGCCGACGGCTGCTGCGGTCAGCCGAGAAATTTCCTCTATGGTTACTTCTTTGCCGCTGCCAAGGTTGATGGTCCGACCGATAGTCCGGTCATGCAATCCCGCCAGCATAATGCCCTGAGCGGTATCTCCGACATAGGTGAAATCGCGAGTTTGTTGGCCATCGCCGAAAATAACCATTGGTTGCCCTGCCATGGCGCTGAGCATGAACTTCGGAATGACTTCGCCGCTGTCGCCCTCGTGGTGACAGCGCGGCCCAAAAGCGTTAAACGGCCGCACCATCGTCGTCGCATATCCATATGTATCATAATAAGCGCGGGCGTAGCACTCACCCGCTAGTTTGGAGGCGCCATAAACGGTGTGGGGAAAGGTCGGGTGATCTTCGGACATGGGCACATTGCGCGCTGTACCATATACCTCCGACGACGAAACATAGACGAAGCGTGGTACGCCAGCTTGCCGCGCAGCTTCAAGCATGATCAACGAACCCTGGGCATTGACCTCGTGGTTCTCCTGCGGCGCGTGAATCGAATGGCGAACGCCTAGGCATGCCAGATGGTAGACGATCCGCGCACCGTCCAGCAGCGGCGAAATCGTCATAACATCCCGGATGTCAGCTACGGCAAGCTCGACGGAAGTGGGCAAACCATCGAGGTTTGCACGGTTGCCGTTGACCAGATTGTCGATGATGATGACATGTGCGCCCGCCTCGGCGAGTTGGCGTACAAGTTCAGAGCCGATGAAGCCCGCGCCCCCCGTGACGACAATTTTACTGCCAGAAAGCATTCGCTTTGCCCCGATCAAAAACTATGCGGTCAAATTCTCTATGGCCGCGATAACACGGTCTTGCTGTGCCTCGGTCAGTTCAGCGAACATTGGTAGGGACAGTGTCTCGGCTGCCAGTTTCTCCGTCTCTGGTAGGCTGCCTTTGCGCCAGCCAAGATCGGCATAGGCCTTCTGCAGATGCACAGGAACGGGATAATGAATCCCTGTCGATATTCCAGATTCGGCCAGCTGTCTGGCGGACTCGTCTCGATTGTCCAGACGAAGGGCGTAAACATGATAGACGTGGCGGCAATGGGCAGGAGGCAGCGGGCGACGAAGTCCCAGCTCGGCAAAGGCAGCGTCATATCTGTGTGCGCAGGCGCGGCGCATTTCGGTCCAGCCTTCAAGTCGGGCAAGCTTAATATCAAGAATAGCGCCTTGGACGCCATCCATACGGTAGTTGAATCCTCTTAGAACATGGTTGTACTTCCTTTCCTGGCCCCAATCGCGCAGCATCGAAAGCCTTCTGGCAAGGGAGGAATCATTGGTTGCAATGGCCCCCCCCTCGCCACAGGCGCCTAGGTTTTTTCCAGGGTAGAAGCTGAAGCATCCCATTTGTCCCAGCGAGCCGGCGCGCTGGCCGCGATATTCGGCTCCATGCGCCTGTGCGGCATCTTCGATGACTAAAAGACCGTGTTTGGAGGCGATTTCCAAAATAGGATCCATATCGGCCATCAGGCCGTGCAGATGGACGGGCAAGATGGCCCTGGTGCGCGCTGTGACGGCGGCAGCTATCTTGTCGGGATCTATAGTCCAGGTGGCTGGGTCGATATCGACATAGACTGGCTTGGCCCCGGCATAAAGGATGGCGGCCGTGGTGGCTACGAAAGTAGCCGAGACCGTGATGACTTCGTCGCCGGGGCCTATGTCGGCGGCAGCCAGCGCCATATGCAGGGCGGATGTGCCCGAATTGACGGCAACGCAATGCTTAGTATGGCAATAAGCAGCGAAGTTTTGCTCGAAGTTTTTCACCCGGTCGCCAAGGATGAACTGCGTCGAACGTAGGGCTTCAATTGCCGCCCTCTCAACATCTGCCTGTATGGTCCGATATTGAGCGCGAAGGTCGAGAAATGGCACTGGTTCCATGGGGTTCGCCTTCAGATGTCGACAGGGTGGCCGCGCCCTGCCATGGAGCGGGTCGCTGCTTCGAGGATGCGAACAACGTTAAGCCCCATGCGTCCGTCTGTAAGGGGTGTGTCCCCCGAACTAACGCAAGCGACAAAATGTTCGATTTCTGTCCTGAGTGCCTCAGTGTTGCGGATTTGTGGGGCGACCATGTCTCCAGTCCGGTAGCCGACCAGAAGTTGAAAAATTTGGTCTTTGTTGTCCGTGAAGGCAACGCCCTTATCGTAAATTTTGACTTTCGCGTCTGGCTCGAGCTCGTCATAAATGATCATGCGCTTGCTGCCGCCGATCAGGGTGCGGCGAATCTTGACTGGCGCCAGCCAGTTGACGTTGACGTGGGCAATTGTGGCGTCGTCGAAGAACAGGGTAAGGTAGGCGATATTAGCCGGAGAACCCGCCACGTGGATCGAGCCTGATGCTGAAACCTGTACCGGGCGGCGGTCCAGAACGAAATCAAGAATCGATAGGTCGTGTACGGCTAAATCCCAGGTAACATCGACGTCGTGTTGGAACAGACCAAGATTGACGCGGATAGAATCGTAATAGAAAACGTCGCCAAGTTCACCGCTCTGCACCATGCCCCTGATGTGGCGCACGGCCTCTGTGTAGCAAAAGGTGTGGTCGACCATCAAGACGAGATTACGCTTTTTAGCCTCTTCAAGCAGTAAAAGCGCCTGATCGGAAGTCCTTGTGATCGGCTTTTCGACCAGGACATGCTTGCCGGCCCTCAGGGCGGCCATTGCCAAGTCAAAATGAGAATGAACTGGCGTAGCAATGATGACGGCGTCGACATCCTTGGCGTCCAACAATTCCCTATAATTGGTGGTTGTGCGTATTGCAGGATATCGTGTCGAGGCAACCTTCAAATGATCAGGGTTCAAATCGCAGACCCAGGCGATCTGCGAACCCGCCGCCTCCGCACAATTGCGGACCATATTTGGCCCCCAATAACCGTAACCAACCACCCCAAAACGAACCATGATAAGCCTTTTCAATTTTACGCGTCTTTAACGGTGCCAATCACTTTTGCCGGAACACCGGCGACAATGGCGCAATCCGGCACGTCGGTTGTGACGACCGCGCCGGCAGCCACCATCGCATTCTTGCCAATTGTAACGTTTGGAAGAATGGTGGCGTTGGACCCAATGGATGCGCGCCGACAAACCTTGGTCGGACTACAATTCCAGTCTCCTGCGCCAGCTAGATTGCCGTCATGGGTCGTTGCTCGCGGAAAGACGTCATTGGTAAACATCACGCCATGGCCGATAAAAACTTCGTCCTCGATCGTCACGCCCTCGCAAATAAAACTGTGTGAGGAGATTTTGCAAAGACTTCCTATTACGGCCCCAGCCTGAATCTCGACGAAACTGCCTATTTTGGTTTGCGAGCCGATCGAACATCCGTAGATGTTAACGAGCTGGGGCCAATAGATGACCACATTTTGTCCAATGACCACGTTCTCGGCGACCGGCATTTAGAACCTCATTCCAGTTGGGGAGAAATTAGCAGTTCAGACATTTTATTGCAATCAAGGGTGTATAGGTAAGCTAAGCGCAAATCTCAAGAAGACCCTAATAGCGGAGAATCCTGTAGCCCCGGCGGCGTAGGAAGGACAAGCGGTCATATTGGGCGCGGTATCGGGTAAAAAGAGGTTTTGCCTCGACGATGTCGGCATTCTCGATGGTACGACCCGATTCCCTTTTCTCGCCGACCCACAGCTCGCGTCCATTGTCATTAACGCGCACAAGCCACCAGATGCGAGGATCATTCGCCAGGGTACGATAGAAAGCAGCACCAGGCCCGGACAGCAAGGATGGTTCGAGAACAAGCCAATCCAGTTCGAGGCGCCCGTCCTGGGTGTAGGACTCCACGAGGCGGCGCAGCTCATCTGAATCTGTGCCTGTCGCAGTCATTATGAAGGCCTCGGGAAAGGGTCTCGGCATAAGGAGGGCGTGCTCGCTTCCTCGCGTGTGCTGATGGACGTTGGCCGCCCGGTTGCGGGGGAACAAGGCGACTTTATCTTCGCCTAGCAAGTCCGGACGGTGATCAAGAATCCAAGCCGCAGCCGCCTGTGTGCCGCGATCATCGCCTTTGCCAGACGCAAAGGGCATGTTGACTATGGCGACGTACCATTGCAAGCAGGCCATAGCAGCGAAAACGGCGAAGCTTAAAGCGGCACGCAATTTCATCAAAGTTAGCGCACCAATCAGGGCGATGGGGACCATCGTAATATAAGCGTAATGTATATATTGAGCGGTCAAGAGAAAAACAGCGACCGACGCGATGGCCCAAATGATTGCGGCTTCAATGAGCGAAGTAGCGGTCGGGTGACCGGGCAGGACCGACTTGGCTGGGCGGTAGAAATAGGACAGAATTGACATCGCAGCGAGAAGGCCTCCTAGTCCTAGGCCGAGCCCAGCTAGCAAGGCGTTGGCCAGAAACTGGCTTGACGTCTCGCTGGCTGGCAACAGGCTGGCGGCCCTAGCGAAAGGTCGGACAAGCAGGACGCTCCACGCTAATGCGCCTTGAGAATGGAGATAAACGACGTAGGCAAGAGACGTAAGAATTACCGCAAGCGGAACAAGATTCCATGGATTGAGGATAGCAGACTTTAGCCGGTGCGCGCGGAGGGCAAAAACAAAAAGAAACAAGCCGAACAAAGGGTATTCTATGCCGCATCCGAGATACAGTGCCAGGAAAAGCGGTGCTAGAATGCGTCCCACTGGGTCGTTCTCTTCAAAAAATTTGAAATACATCCAAATGGTCAGCAATTGAAATATGGCCGTTAAAACGACGACGTATGCTGCCATCCGAAAGAAAATTCCTTGGTATGACGCCAACAAAAATAGCAGTGCTGCAAAAACTCCGAACTTAGCCGAGTATGCGGCGCTTCCAAGCGAATACAGCAACAGGGCGGCGAGTGGAAATAAGATAACGTTGGGCAAAGCCATGACAAGGGGGTCAAGAGGCAGGCTGTCGCCCAGCACCATTGTATAAAGATTGGCGAAGATAAAAGTTAGGGGGCCGTAACGGTGGCTCATGGCTAGATGGATGAAGTCCTTCAGTCCAGCAAGACTAAAAGACAGTCCCGCGACGACGGTCGCACCGTCACGCGCAGCAACGCTATCAAGAAAGTAGTGTGTACTAGGTTGCATAAGTATGCCTAGGGCCAGGACCTCCAGCAAACCAGCAATCGAGATTAAGGTTAGAATCGGAACCCGGCCTCCTTTCGTCTCCACGTAAAGATTCTCCGTTAGCTAGAGTTCGTCGTTGCGCCGAACAGAGTGGCCAGCTCTTCATGCAGCCCTAGCTCCAGCTCAACGCAACGGTCGAGAGAAAAGCTTATATGGACGAATTTCGCCGCCTGTTCACCAAGGCGTCTGCGTAGTTCGGACGATGAAATCATGTCGCCCACAGACTGCCGTAAAGCGGCGGGAGTGGGTTCGCACAGCAGACCCGTTTCCCCATGCGTCAACACCTCGCGGATGCCAGTAACATTGGTGCCGATACATGGTATGCCCAAAGCCATGGCTTCCATCAAAGCCTTTGGGTGGCCTTCATAGTGCGAAGGAAGAACGAAAATATCGCAGTCTAATAGCGTTTCGACGAGTCGATAGTTGGGAAGGTTGCCGGGTAAAGCCAGCGAAACGTCAAGACGCGCGGCCCGGCTGGCCAAAGCATCGCGCAAGGAGCCGCTCCCAACAAACACGAGTTCTACGTCGAGGCCCGCCGTCGCGTCAATTAGGGCTGAGAGGTTCTTCTGACGTTCAAGCCTTCCGACAAAGCCAATCCTTATTCTTTTGTGCGGTGGACGTTCTTGCGGGAAAAACGCCCCTGTGTCGACGAAGTTGGGAATAACGGCGATATTCGCATGTGAAACTCTATACTGCTCGGCGATAACGGCTCTCATCCGCTCGGTCGTTACTATGACACGGTCGGCACCGCTGAAAACCTGGCGTTCCAGCTCGAGCGCTCTGGAATATTGTGGGGAATCGACGCCTCTTTCGTTGGCAAGCTCTTCGGATAAGAGGTAGCCGCACCTTGCGACGAAAGGAAAGCCAAAGCGCCGGGCCATGCCGAGCGCAAGTTGCGCCCCGCGGATTTGGTTGCTTTTGACGATCGTCGGGTGCCGCCAAAAGATGGGGGCGGCATATCTCAAATATGGATAGCGAAGCCTTTGAGGCATTCGCCAGGTATTGCAATGCACGCGAATATTGGGCAGGCCTGATGCGATGCAGGTGTCGGCGCCTTTTCCATAGGTTATGAAGCGAACCATTTTGAAATGATCTGCCAAGCGATTGTAAAGCGCTACTTCGCGCGAAAGAATGCCGCAGTTTTGCCAATCAGCAAGGGACGTACCTTCCGTGAAATAGAGCGCCAAACCGAAACGGCTTAGTCTTGTCCAAGACATGCTTCGCACCAGAACTCGCCCCAGCAGCTGTCAATATGACGAATCTTAAGGCCGACATACATAAGCTCACTCTCAAGTTCGATAAGTCTGTATTCGGTCGCATGCGTCGGGTCAAGGCGCCACTCAACCCCCAGCTCGCGCTTCAGAGGGACGCGCCAGTCGCGCTCGAACGAGGGAACGCGAATCAGAACTCGCCTAGCTGCTGAGGCAGAAAGAACTTGGCGCAAGAACTCGGGACGATGGTCGATATGCTCAAGCACATTGGAGAGAATGATGACGTCAAACGGGCCATCTGGAATTTTCTGCCGCGCATCCCCATTAAAAAAAACGAGCCTGTCGTTTCTGTAGCACGCTTGGGCTTGTGAAATGTTATCGGGGTTGATGTCGATGCCGACGGCAAAGGCTCCGGAAAGGCTGGCAATATCGTAGGTCAGCGCGCCGTTTCCACAGCCGATGTCTAACACCCTGTCATCTGGGTAACATCTGGAAACGAAGAAGTTATGATAGCCCGTGTGTCGATGCTTTGTATGCAGGCCGTTGCCGTAACGAACGGCGTGGCGTCCTAGATGCTGATACAATCCGTTATCGACGGTAAGCAGAAAACGCAGCGCCTTGTCTGCCGACAGGCTGTCCGCCCGTGCGCGCAGCGCAGCCAGCACAAGCCTTGAAAGGAACGAGGCGGGAAACAGTCTTGCAAACTTCGCGGTCGCAGACTGGGCTACTGTTGTTATCATGGACGAATCACTTTCCAATTTGCCGACCGCCTGCCCGTTAGCGAGAAAATCATCGCCAGGGCCCACGTCAACAGAGCTGTCGCGTGCAAATCGCCAACGGGTCTGCCCTCGGAAATGGGAAGGCCGTAATAGCCGGTTATTGACTTGTTTTGGTAAAAGGAAAACCCTCCATCGCTCTTAGCGTGGAGATAGATACGGTGAAGGACGGTGTCGCAGAATGCTGCGATTTCCTCGCTTCTGTATGGATCCTGCGTGTGACAGCGGTACAGCACATAGACATGGTCGACAAGATCGCAGCCACTTCCCTGCGGCCTGACCGCTAGGCAGGTGTCAACTAGGCGGCGGGGTTCATGTATGGGAGCGTCAAGCCAGTCCAGCGCAGTCAGAACCTTCATTGTGCCATTGATCATCTGGTGTTGTTCCGGTCTCTGTCTGGAAAAGTAAGCGCCGGATTCACTGTCCAACATCGTTCCGGCAAGCTGAACGCAACCATGCAGCAGTCTGTCGATATCGCAGATGTCCGCGAACTCCCGTCGCTGAATAGTCAAGATTGTCGAAAGATTTGAAAGTTGCGCCCCGGCGGTCCAGGGCTGTTTCCAATCCAGCCTCGATAAGAAATAGTGAACGCTCTTGGGTGTATGTGGACATCCCTCATACAGCCTAAGCGGATACGCGCCGACTTGCATAAGCGTCGCCATGGCCTGTTTGGATTCGGCGATCAGCAAGCGCTCGCATGCTGAAAGGGCGCCAAGGCCCGGAAGAAGGGTTTTCCAGACAGGAGTAGTCCTTCCAGCGTGCGTAAGGACCGGCTCGTCAACAAATGCGTTGACGGACAAGGGGCTTGCGGGCTTGCCGCCGATAAGCTGATAAGATTGGATAAAATAAATCCAGGCTAGCCTATGTGCCTCTTCTAGTGTCTGCCAGAGTCCCAGGGTCCAATAAAGTTTTAAGGCAAAACAGCTAAAGCCCAAAGCCGCCCTTCTGCCAGCCTCCCGAAGCCCTTCCTTGACGGGATAAAAACGTCCAGGGCAGTCGGGCTTTGCCAATGAACGAGCAAAAGCCGAAACTGAATCCGGCAAGGTATCCAGCCAATCTTGCAACTTGCTTTGGTCCGGGTCAGACATGGTAAAGAGTCCTGACCAACCAGAACGGCTTGCGCTTCCAAGGGCGGCGCGCTTTAATGGCCTCTCTCTCGAAAACCATCCGCTGCATTAACGAAAGATAGGAGTGGCACATGCTTTCCGATGTATTCGGGTAGTCAGGCATGCGCTGCTTGATGCAAAGGAATTCGGTCAAAATTTGGTCGAGCCTAAGTTCGAAATCGTCTTCGGTAAAGCCAATGCCGAATCCCCTGCAATAGTCTGGAATGCCCCCGCTTAGCCGATAGAGAAGCGGCAGGCCGCAAAGCGCTCCCTCGATGTGGTGGTTGCCATTAGATTCGTTGATTGAAGCGGTTAAATATATATCGTTGTCTCGTAATCTGTCAGCCAGCGCCATTCCCGATATGGGTGGAAGCAACTTGATGCTGTTGAATTTGGTGCCCTTGGGAACATTGCCGATATAGATGCACTCACAGCGCGACGCCCATTCGGGCTGTGACAGCAGAGCATCAAGACGGGCATAGATGTCATGTCCCTTCTTGGGGTTGTCACTCCAGTGATGCGTCACAATGCGAAGAGGCCCTGGTCTTCGCGGCGCAGTTGACGGATACCACAGGTCTTTATTGCCGCCATTAAGGATGACGTTGACACATTCACGGTTAAATCCGCAAGCCTCGTAGCGTTTCCGGCACCAGTCGCTGACGAAAACCGTATGATCAGCGCATAGGTTTGCGTTGATGCGGAATTTGTTGAATACCTTATCTGGGTCGTCCCTAGCTTCGCTTGTGTTGTTGATGCGGTGGATAACAAGCGCGTTCGGATTCCTGAAAAGAATATAACGCAGAACATCACTGTGGTCGTAAGCGCTTGTCGCCAAGCGCCGGTCAGGTTCAAGCAGCATGACAATGTCTAGCGCTGGGTCGCTCAGGTCAAAAGAGACGGAATGACCTTGGCGGACGAGAAAGTCAGCCAAAACCTTTCCAAATTGATTTCCGCCACCCCATGGGCCATCCTTCAGTTTGATGCCAAGACTGATCTTCACATGATATCCTTTGCGAGTACAAGTTTGCGTTAGACTGGCATGGCCTCACCGGCCTTCATGAAGGAATTGAAATTTCCTGGCGAATGGCGTCCGCTACTTCTTGGGCCAATATACCACTCATACAGAGATGTCCGTTTGGACAGTTGCCCAAAAGCCCGCAGGGTGAGCAATCGACCCGCTTGTGAATTATGCGATGAAAATCTTCATAGGCAAGAAGTCCGGGTTCACACAATCCGCCCCAAACGATGACGGCGTTTGTGTTGACTGCACGCGCGGCATGCATCATTCCTCCATCAGAACCTAGAAACAGTCTGGCTCTTGCGATGATCGCGGCGGCCGTTCTAAAATTTGTGCCTCTCAGATCGGCAACGCCAGCTAGAAGCGGGGAAGAGGAAAACCCAATCTGAGCCACCCGAATATCCGGCAGCTGCAGCTGAAGAATGTCGAGCGTCTCCTGCCAACGTTCCATCGGCCATGCTCTAAGGGTACCGAAGTAGTCGGTCTTGGTACCTGGTTCGATCACGATAAAGCCGCCGACAGCTAACCCAGCCCCATCCAGCAGTCGGTCAGCGTGGCTCTCTTCCTCAGGTGAAAAATACAACTCGCCTTGCAAACCTCTCGGACGGACATGAAAATTGTTCAATATGATCTCGACCGCATGCGCGCCGCTGCGCCAGATCAGGCGATCCTTACGCTCCGTGGCGGCATAGCTGTGCGCCAGTAAGTCGATATTGACAAGGAGATGGTTATGCCTAGTCGAATGCAGTGCCGACAGCCAAAGCAAGAATCTCTCGAAAAGTGCCTTTAGGAAGGGCTGTGCGAGAAGGCGCTGGAATAACAGGTCGCCCCGTCTTTCGAGAGTGCCTTTAGGTCGTTGCTCGTTGAATATCAGTCTGTCATTTGACAGAAAAACAGGATCCGAGGCAAAAGAGATCTCCCTGTTGTATAGATATCCCGACAGCAGGTCTGACAACTTTGGTTGCGACGTGACAAGGACAGGCTTTCCAAATTCCTCGTTCAATGCGCGAAACGCGGCAGTCCACATAATGTTTCCGCCAAGGCCCACGAACTATATTCCCATAAAGTTAGGACGGTCGCGTAAACCGTAAGTCGGCCAATCGCCAAAGTTCAAGGCCGAAAATGAGTTAAGTGACTTCAGTAGGTTCTGCTTCGGTTTGTTGGGTCGAGCAACCTCCGAAGGCACATCATGTGGTCTGAAATCACTCGGCTGAAGCATGTGCGGATTGGGCGTCGTAATGCAAGCGACGTCACGGATAAGAAGTCAGCTCTGATCTTGCCGTTGCTGACAAAACCGAAGGTCCTGGCTGTTTTCGGCACCTCTTGTTGCGCGAGGTGGTGAACGCACTTCTTTACATGTCGCGGACCGACTGATAATGGCCTCTGCCCTCGAGGGGATTTTCGCGCCATATGACGGTTCCTGGTAATTTCTACGCATAGCGCCGCATGGGTTTAGCACAAGATCAATCACGAGCATTTGCTTCACGTTCGTGAGGCGATGGGACGTGAGGCCAGTCCGTCTGCTGGCGTGATTGATAGTTAGTCTGGCAAGATTGAAAAAATCAGTTAACGGATCAACTAAATCGTCACTCGCTCTGACACGGCTTAGGGAATAGAAGTCCTGCGACGCCGCTTGGTGTGGTCGAGCGCTCTCGCATAACTGCTGATTGACACTGTCCTTCTGCTCACGCAGAGGCCTGCAACGGTCTGATCCGGCAACCAACATTCTGATTCAGACCCTAACATCTCGGACAAAGGTGACTTCCCGGTGCTGAACAGATGCCAGAAGACTCCGGAACCAATCTAGGCCGTTGACGACTACATCTCTATCATGAAACGCTATGATATCGCGTTCCCCGATAATGTTGATGCCGCTCTGGTGCCGCTCTTCGGTCCTGCAAGAGATAATGCGAAGGCCATTCTGGAATGCCGCGTCGACGGTTGTGGCGGAGAAAACGTTCCCGGGGGGCACAAATGTTGTGACCGGGATTCCGATCCATTGCTGAAGAATTTCCTGCGATCTGGCGACATGCTCTTGATGCAACGAATCGGGTAGCCAGTCCCAGAATTCGCGATGAAAGTTGCGGTTGCTAGAAAACAACCGCGGTCGGAAAGCATTTTTGTTAAGCACACAGTGCGTAAGTCCATGATTGGCAATCTCGATCAGTCCACTGTCAACGCCGCATTTCAGAATTTCCGCCTGTTTAGGGAACCGTTCAGGAAAAGGTGTAAGACTCCCAGAATAGTCGACCCAGCAGGCAGTGACTGCGACGGTCAGCTTGGCATGATGCTGCTCAAGCAACCTAAGAATCCCAAGCCATTCCGAGTCGCCGAGCTCTCGATAGGGTCCCCAACACTTAAGAGAGGGTAAATATTTCAGAAACAGCCAGTTCGCCGATAGCGTGAGTGGTCCCAGGCTCCACTTGCGGTTAGAATGAATATTATAGCGCTTGGTGCTGGCACCGACGTCATCCATTCGAAGTGCGATCCGATTCATTTCAGCGGTTCACGTCAATACTGACCAAGCCGCCCGTTTGATTGCAAAACAATCGGGCATAGGCGCCATTTAGCGCCAGAAGCTCATCATGACTTCCTTGTTCGACGATTTTCCCGCCGGTTAGGACGACAATGCGATCGGCAAAGCGAATCGTCGATAGTCGGTGTGCGACGATTATCGCCGTTCTGTCCCTAAGGAAGCATTCAAGAGCCTGCTGAACCTTCTGCTCCGATTCGCCGTCTAAAGCGCTTGTCGCCTCGTCCAAGACAAGAAAGTCGGGATTTCTGAGGATTGCCCTAGCCAATGTCAGCCGTTGGCGCTGGCCGCCAGACAACCTAACGCCATGGTCGCCGATCATTGTGTCGTACCCCTGGGGAAGAGATGCGATGAAGTCGTGGATGTAAGCCATCCTTGCTGCCTTCTCAACGTCGGCATCTGAACAACTTTCCTCATTAGAACCGTAGGCTATGTTGGCACGTATGGAATCGTTGAATAGGATGGGGTCTTGCGTCACAACCCCAAAATGTCGGCGATAGGAAGCCTGCCTGAATTCACGAATGTCAATGCCATCCAACCTAATTCTGCCGCTGAGGGGATCGAAGAAGCGAAGAAGTAAATTGATAATCGTCGATTTTCCAGATCCGCTTGTGCCGACTAAAGCGACAATTTCGCCGCGCTTAATTTCCAGGCACAGATTAGTAATGACCTGCTCTCTGTCGTCATAAGAAAATGAAACGTTTTCTATGCTCACGCTTTTCGTGAATGGTGGTGCGTCCTTGTGGCCCTCGGGCACGGAAGTACGCTCCTCGAAAATCTCGAAGACACGTGAAATGTAAGCGCTAGCAGTTTGTCCCAACGTGTAAAGATCAAAAATAAGCCGAGTGGGGCCTTGGGCCTTAAACATAATAACAAAGTATAAGAGAAGCGTTGCTGCGCTCATTTCATTCGCCGAGCTAAGCAAGGCGCCAAGCACAAGAACAATGATCAATGCGAGAGACTGCACAAATGATTGGGTGCTGGCCAGGAAGCGCTTCAACCTTCCATAGCTTAGAGTATGTAGCATGTTGGCCGATATAGCGGAGGAGAAACGCTTATATTCGAACTCTTCCGTGCCGAACGATTTGACTAAGGGGATGCCTGCGATAACTTCGTGCAGCCTGGAATCAGCATCGCTCTGCGCCTCGCTGGATCTGATAATGGTGGTCTTTAGTTGCCTGGAGATAAATAATGTCGCGGCCGTGCTGAGAACAAATGTTGCGATGACCGATAGGGTCAACTTCAAGCTCGTTTGGAACAACAACGTCCAGAACAGTAGAGCCAAGGTGACGTTCTGGAAAATTCCGCTGCAAATGTCGTAAATGCTTGTGGCCAAACCATATGCGTCGCGGCCAACGCGCGAAATTAGATCGCCCGTCCGAAATCTCATGAAGAAGTCGAGAGACAGGTTGCTAATGTGGAAAAACAGGCTAGTCGTTAGCTTCTGAGAGATGTAGCCGCGCATCTGCCAAGCCAATCGGCTGGAGGCATATTCCGCAATCTTTCCCAGAATGGTAATCAGAAGAAATGCGGCGCCGATAAGAACAAGAAATGTAGTTGAACCAAACAAATTTCGAAGATCGCGTAGCAGAAAGCTAAAATAATTGTTCCAATCGGACAAATTAAAAGTCGTTGGCACCGCTGCGATATCAGGCGACAAAGATTGCTCAATGCCCGAACCCACAAGAATCGATTGCAGGATCAATGCAAAGACTGCCAACGAGGCTGCGTTCAGTGCCGTGTAGAGGAGAGAGAAAAGTACGGAACCCACTAGCAGAGGCCAAAAGGGTAGAATATATCTACTAATAAGAAGAGGTATGTGATTCATTTCCAATAACCTGCCAACTTTGCGGCGGCAAGTGAGTTGGGTATGTATTTCTTAAATTTCCGGTAAGAGTCGTACATCCGTTCAAGCGGGCGGAGAAAATATTGCAAATTGCGCAAACGTGAAATCCTTCTCAATCGCTTCGCCATGTCATCTCGGAAGCGTGTGGAGTCAACAAGGTCGGCGGTTCGCTTCCAGCTAAGGCCGTCGTTCGTGCTACAGTATTTTCGAATGTAGTCATCATAGGTGTTAGTGTCATCAAACCTGTAAAGGCCACCGGACAGCACCTCTTTAAGTTCGCCAATAGAAACCTCAGTGCCGATATATTCTGGCGAGCCGGTCGGGAAAAAGCGGTTTAGATATTGAACATATTTTGTGACACCCTCGCTAAGTTGCTTTGTCCGCAAAATCTTATCCTCAAGAACACCAAAACAATTCAAAACTCGTCTGTTAGGTGGCGTGAACCGTTGTTCGGGAATGAAATCTGAAACGTGCTGCATCTCAGGATAATCGATATTTAGGAATTCTGGTAAGTCCACCATAATGCATGGTTTTCGCATTAAGGCGGCATCGACGGCGACTGCGGAGGCGAAGGAGATGACGACCTCGGCGTGACAAAGACAGTCATACTTGTCTTCTGCAGCGCAAACGGCGACACTCGGAGCTAACTGAACCCAGGAGGGTGTATTGTCAGTGTCGAGGAAGTGTCCGATCTTATAGCCGCTGTACTCTCTTGGATGAGGTCTGATCAAAAGCTGGAAATCGTCCAGAGAAGTCACGATGTCGCAGACCTGCCGATATCTCCGCTGATTATTAGGATTAAGGTAACCTAAGCTCGGCGTGAAAAAGACGGCAATTTTCTTTTCAGAATGAAGGTGGTATTTGTCGCAGAATGTGTGCCGGTCGAGTTTTCTCTCGCTGACCACGGCATCGTCGTATTGGACACAGCCTGTAACGTGCATGATGTCAGGCGAAATGACAGTACCGTCGTTAATGCGGTTGAACTCGACAATGCGTTGAATCTCCCAGGCGCAGCGAACAGCAAGGATGTCTGGATCGTAGGTCCAAGGATCAAACCCGCCGGTGTCACGGTGCTGAACGATAATTCGGCCATGACGACGTGCGTACCGCATCGCCGCCGTATACTCTTTGGGCGTGCCGATTAGAACGACATCGCACCATACGATCATATCTTCCAGTTCGCACCAACTTTGGAACAGCGAGATTCCACGATCCTCAAGTTGAGAAAGTAACGTGCTGTTGTTGGAAAATACCGTCCACAGAAAGCCTTGCCGCAACATCCCCTCGCCGGGGCCGACATGCCTGACCTCGTGACCCAGCCTCTTCAGCTCGCCAGCCAAGCGGACATTCCGAAATTCATGACCGGCGTAGCGTTCGCCAGTGATGACAAGAACCCGCATCAGCGTCCACTCGGAGCGCGATTTGCCCAGCGTGCAAATGGCTCAGGCAACAACGTGATCCCAGGATAAGGGCGTGCCGAAGGAGATATCGCAGCTCGCGGTGCGCCCAACGATCCGGTCAATTTCCTTGGGCGGCAGGCCCCGTGCCGGCCTGAGGGATTTGACATTATCGTGAGAAAAAGATTCACCAGCCAAGATGTTGCGAACCACATATAAACTTGGGCGATAGGCACGACCCGGCGATTCTCCAGCCTTTTCGAAATCGATAACGCCAATCGCGGCGTCTGTCAGTTGCAGTTTGTCGCGGCGAGACCTAGCCAGATCGCACAAGTGGCGCAATTCGTAAGGTTCTAAGGAAAACGCACTGTCGACGCCGCCATCGGCACGGTCCAGCGTGAGGTGCTTTTCGATGACCGTTGCCCCAAGCAAGATAGCGGTTTGGGCGACTTGCGTCCCAAGGGAATGGTCCGAGAGCCCTACTCGAATGTCGGGAAACAATCTTGCCAATTCACACATGGTCGCTAGGTTGGCATGCTCAATCGGCGTCGGGTAGGCGCTGACGCAATGAAGTAGCGTCAGATCTCGGCAACCCGACATGCGAGCGGAAGAAACTGCATCGTAGATCTCTTCAAGAGACGCCATGCCCGTGGACATGATGATTGGCTTGCCGGTTCCCGCAACATGTTTGACAAGAGGAATGTCCACCAGTTCAGATGAGGCAATTTTGTACAGCGGGGGATCAAACTGTTCGAGAAAGTCGACGGAAGTCTCGTCAAATGGGGTTGAAAACATAGTGATGCCAACCGTTTTTGCTTTATCGAAGAGCTGACCGTGCCATTCCCAGGGGGTATGCGCATCCTGATAGAGGTCGTATAGCTTCTTGCCTTTCCATAACGGCAAGTCGACCATGAATTCTGGTGAGTCGTGGTCGATGGTTATGGTGTCGGCTGTGTATGTCTGAAGTTTAATCGCATCGGCACCACATTCGGCCGCCGTTTCAATAAGCCGTAACGCACGACCAAGGTCCTGATTATGGTTGCCGGACATTTCAGCAATGACGAATGCCCGATCAGGGAAATAAAAGTCGATCATGTTTGCCTGTGTCGTTAGAAAACGCTTAATACGGTTTATCCGACGCTTGGCTTTGTTGTGACAGCCGCTCCATCCAGCTTAGTGGTCGACGGTTTCCCTGGCGGATGACATCCAGCGCAAGCGAAGGCCCGACCTGAAAGAGCAGATCGACAACAGATAAATGCGACACGAATTCCCGGCTTTGCCGCTGGGGGTAGGACGCGGGCACAAATTGCTGAAAGAAAACCTGGATATCGGCAAGGGGAAACACAGCATCCTCGTGCATATAGTCGAAAGCGCCGTTTGCGGCAATATAAGTGGTCGCCTCAATTTTCCGCAAAAGACTTGCGACGCGATCAGATCTCTTTCCCTGCGCTTGCATTTGTGAAGATTGGAGCTGGGTGGTCGCTATATCTAGGCAATGGGCAAGACGGTTGATCAGTGCAATATTAAGCGCGGCAAGCGTCTGGTAGTCATCGTTAATCCAACCAAGCAGCACGGGAGCAATTTCGTCGAAAAATGCGCATGATCTGTAGTTGGTCGTTAACAGCCCCTGAAACTTCTTGCGGAATCGCGCGTCAATGCAAGGCGAAACGGAATTTAGGGACAACTGCGAAATATCTCGATCACTGCTTGACGAGTGGGCAACAGGCACTGTTATCCAGCCAGGCGCTGTGCCCGAGACAAACAGACGATTGCGCTGCTGAAAGGACTGGCGGGAAAATTGAAAGTCGTCAAGATGCACAAAAACATCAACCTGATCGAGCAGCGCGAAATAGCCTTGCCAGGGCATAAAGGTCGGCTGCATCAATGCGGCAATGGGACGTTTCATAAGTGGCGGGTGCTCATTGGCACAATTGTGGTATCGATTTGGGAGCCAGTGGTCAGAAGGCGCCGGAAATCTGCATGCCGGTTTTAAGTATAATGTCACTGGGCCAGTCAGGAAATAAAATGGCGTTCCGACCCGTTGCGACGACTATTCCGTCTTCGGCACAAAGAACGTAGCCCGGGTCCGCGCAGCCGCCGAAGGGGACCTCCTTGGCCTTAGCAACCTCGACAATTTTATCGCCGACCTTGACGCTACACCAGCCGCGCCACCCAAAGGCGCGAATGCGACGGGAAAGGGTCTGAGCCGACAGTGAAAAGTCGACAGCAGCGTCTTCTCGTTTCCTTAATTGGTAAGTATCGCCTCCTGGCGATTGCAAATGCCTCTGCCAGCGGTTCGGCGTAAGCTGAAGCAGAGATTTGAGCTCCAACTCGAACGCTTCGTGGAATTTGTCGAAAATCGTCTGATAGTCATCGTGTTCAGGATCGATCAAAAAAGGAGTTTGCACAATAATGTCGCCGCAATCAACGTCGTCGGCGATCCAGTGAATTGTAGCGCCGCCTTGTGATTCACCAGCGAGGATTTGCTCTTCTATAATGGTTCCTCCGCGATAAGCGGGCAATAAAGACGGATGAGCATTGATCGCGCCGTAGCGAGGGGCATGAAAGATCGATTTTGGGAGGATTTGGCCAAATGCTCCGACAACTATCAAATCGATTCCTCCATCACCAGCAAGTAGCCTTGCCAGTTGTTCATTGTTGCGCAGGTTTCTCGCGTCAAACGTAGGAACGCCATTCTCGTCGCAGTAGCGCTTGGCTTGGCGAGTTAGCAGTCTCTGCGGCTCCAAACCTACAGCTACAAGCTCCCAACCCTCGGCTAAATGAATGGCGCGAAGACCCCTCCAAAGATATCCAAGATAAAGCGCGCGTGGCATCAATTCTGAAGTGACGGCGGTTCCAGGTCAAATGTCATAGTCCGTACATGTCTGGCATAACGGAATACTGTTCATGAGTCCCTCCCTCTCTGCACTCAGTATGGCAGCGCGTCGCTCGCCGTTCCAAATATCGTGCAAAGGTTCATCGTTAATGTTGCCAAGATACAGCGGCCCCACATGCTTTTCCTCGCAGTTGTAGGCAAAATCACAAAGCGTGACAGCACCATTCGAGCAAATGAAACAGTCATTACGGTTAACTCTGGTGCAATGCCCTCTTGGCTTGCGCGGGCGCTGCACCATACCGAAGGTGTTCTTAGGAAGATTTGCGTATTCCAGCATGTTAACGCTAACTATCTCGACTTCGTCGTAATGTGCGGCAATGAATGGCGATGTCTCGTGCTTATTGCCTTCCTGCTCAATCATCTGCAAGTGGACAAAGGGTCGATGAAGCCTTCTGCCCGCCTTCTTTGACTTAAGATACTCATAATTGGCAAGAACAGTCTTAAAGTCACCTTGCGGCGATACGTACTTAAAGGCAGCCTCACTTATCGCATGAAGACTAAAATTAATGTAGTCTAGGCGCGATTCGAGTACAAAGTCGGCATTCGACTGGTTGAATAGATGTCCGTTTGTGCTCATCCATACATAGCCCAAATCATCCAACGTATCCATGGAGCGAATGATCTTTCTAAAATCCGGATGCATCATGGACTCGCCTAGGTGGTATGCCCACAGGCCCTCGACGCCATGGTCGTTAATTTCCCTCAAGACACGGCAGTAAGTATCCGCCTCCATATGCATTACCGGGCGGCGAAAATCATTTCTCGGGCACATGCGGCAAAGCACGTTGCATTCGCTGGTCATTTCCAAAAGGACTCTGCGAGGAAAATCCTTCCTTCCCTCATAGGACTTGGTAGGAGGCTGTTTGGCGATGTTGACGACCAAGTTGCCGGCCTTCTCAAGCTCGCGAAGAGCCTCGAGGTTCTCCTGCGTCTGAACAAGTTTCAGGTCCATGGTCACCTGAATTCGCGGCAGCGTCTTAAGTAGGGCAAAATTAATTTCCAGCGGCTCCGTCGGGCGATGCCCGGTAAGCAAGCTGATGTCCATGAATTCAACCATGCTCATTTTCCTTCACGGCTTACGGCTGGAAATGGCTTAGAAAACGGGTCGGGGGTAGCATAACACACGACCTGACGGCCTAAGTTAAGCCCAGCAAGGCATCTGTAAAACTCGATTAACTCTTTCTTCTTGCCCTGTCTGCGAAGTACGGTTTCGAAAGCAACCCGCTTGCGGTGGCAAATAGCGCCAAGCTCGTTATTTCCAACATAGACATCGCCCATCAGCAGGAACATCTCAAGGGGAAAACTGGCCACAGCATCGACAACTCTGTACCCGCAACCCTGAACAACCGATTTTAGGCTATCGGCAGAAAAATAGTTTAAATGCGCCGGAGGGGCAATCCACCACTGATTCAGGTTGTGCTCTGCTACCGCAGCGTTTTGGAAAAGATTGAATTCATTTGGAACGTCTATGACCAGCAACCCGTTTGGCGTCAGGAGGTTCGCCCGAATGGCTCTCAGCATTGCGGTTGGGTTGCGCAAGTGTTCCAGAACGTTGAGAGCGCAAACAATATCATAACGCTTGCCCCCAAGTTCAGAAAAATCAGTTTCTATATCTGAGAGTGAAACCTTGAAGCCAAGCCCAAGTGTGCAGTCGATAGCCTCCTGGGATACTTCAATGCCGCCACATTCAAGCCCACGCCGCTTGGCATACTTCAATAGTTCGCCGAAACCGCAGCCGACATCGAAAAGACTTTTGCCGCTTAGGGTGCCAAAAAAAGACTCTGCAATGTCGAGAATGTCTTCGTAGCGCATTGTGTTGAAGTCGCGGTCCTTTTCAGTTTGGTCCCGCGCCGAGTCATTAAATCTGACATACTCGGAAGAGTAAAACTCCTCTCTATAGAATTTCTCGACGACATGACGCGAGGGAATGGGATCCACGCGCATAAAGCCATACTCGGGATCGCGGATTAGATTAAATTTATCCATAGAAAACCCACCTTGCACTTGATCACACTTAGCTGGTTTTTCTCGCCAACTCTTGAATGGCTGAAACGATACGGTCAATTCCAAGGCCATCGACCTGCTCAATTGCCCTAGCACTCATTATTTCAAGAGCAGCGTGCGAGGACATAAACCTGGACAGTCTATCCTGGAAGGATACACTTCCAATATCATCTGATGGCCCAAGATTCTCGCAAATGCCTTTGTCAGCCGCAGCATCGATAAAGGAAGCGTGCCCCGGCGCTATCGATACGTAGGCCGCAGGAAGGCCGAGACAAGCACGCTCCCACGTCGAATGGCCGGATGCGCCGACGGCAAGATCACAAAGAGCCATGTCGGCTGCCATATTTTCTACGGCGTGTCGCCAACGAATTCTCTGTGGAAATTCTGCGGCCAAGGCCTCGAGCCCCCCTTGTCCCTCTCTCTGGAAACCAGTTACGGCTTTTACGAAGGTTTTATCATGGCATAGCAAGACTGAACGAGCAAGAAGTGCTGTGCATTGCGCGCTTGCTCCGCCTCCTAGAAACACATGAACAATTGGCGCCGCATGGTTGAACCTTCTGTGCACCCGCAACAGACGGGCCGAGCGGAATTCTGGGCTTAGCATGGCAAATCTCGAACCGCTCAACATCTTGGTGTCATCTGGGACGCAATAAGATGGACCGGGAACAGTTGTATCAAGGGCGGGATTGATCAGCAGGTCGCAATCGTGCGAGCGATCCAGCAAATCATCGATAACGACGACCGCAGCTGCCGTCGAACGCAATGGCGATTCCAGTCGCGCATCCCTTTGGTAGTGGTCAAGAACGAAGATGGCATCTCGCGCTAGGCGCATCATTTCATTCAATTCCGCGTCTGCATTCATCAAGAGATGCACGCTATGGCTTGACTTGGCAAGGGCTGGTGCGCTGCATGTCGTAGCGGCTCCCGTTGCAAAAATGCAGTCGATACCACGTTCCGCAAGACCGTTCGCAAGTGCCAAACATCGCATAACATGGCCGCTGCCGATTTGCGGCGAAGCATCGGCTCGGATTATGGCGCGCATACGACCAGCCGTGTCCAGTCTTCAGCGAACCTTGAATATTGGCTCAAGCACCGGACCTCCTAGAAACCTGCGGACATCACCGCTGTCGATTGCCTGGGCGATCGCGGCGAATGTCTGGTCATAGGCTGCCAATGTGCGCTCGATGTCGACCTGATCATGGGCGTAGGAAATGTTATGGCTGCCGATGATCAATATGTTCCGCTTTAGCATTTCTTGCAAAAACAGCGTTTTAATTGACATCGCGTCACCGTTGGGATGGTCATTGAAAATCGGAATTGACCAGCATGGCTTGCCGACGAGCGAGAAGATATCGTTTAGCCGGTGGCGTTGCGCAATTTCAGTGATGTTCTCAGAAAGTATGGTGCCCGTGCCCCACAGCCGTTCAATAACGGGTTCTCGTCTCATCTTGTCAATGACCGCGATGGAAGCTGCCAAGGAAAGAGCTTCTCCGCCGAAGGTAAAGGAGAAGAAAATATCCTCCATTTCGCGCATGACATCAGCTCGCCCGGTAACGGCGGATAGAGGCATGCCGTTGGCCATTGCCTTGCCAAAGCATGCGAGGTCTGGCTTAACGCCGAAGAGCGACTGTGCCCCACCAAGGGCATAACGGAACCCTGTGACGACTTCGTCAAAAATCACCAGCCCACCGTCAGCATGTACGGTGTCGATCAATGATTCAAGGTAACCGGGGTTAGGTTGCGCTACGTTCATGGGCTCCATGATCACGCCCGCAAACTCACCAGGATGCTGCTTCAACAACTTGGCAAGTGCGTTTAGATCGTTATAGGGAATGTGGTGGGTCAATTGCTGAACAGCCGTTGGCACGCCTTTGCTGCGCGTCGTGGAGCCGATATACCAATCCTGCCAGCCGTGATAGCCGCAGACAATGATTCGATCACGCTTCGCAAAAGCTCTGGCGACACGCACAGCACCAGCGGTGGCATCGGACCCATTCTTTCCAAAGCGAACCTTTTCCGCACACGGGATGATGTCGACCATCCGTTCTGCAAGATCGGCCTCAAGGGTCGTGCTAAGCGAAAGGCTGATGCCGCTATCAAGCTGATTGATGATTGCCCGGTCCACGTCGGGGTCGCAGTATCCCAGAACGACAGGAGCTAAAGCGCAAACCATATCGACAAACTCGTTCCCATCAACGTCCCAAACCCTGCCACCAAAGCCATGGGTTAAAAGCAGAGGCGCCTTTCCTTCCGGGAATTGTAGACTTGATTTGCTGAAGGTTTGTGAACCCAGTGGAATAACGCGCTCAGCGCGTTGGCTCAACTTCTTTGAAGTGTCGAAGCCGCGAGACGGCGCAATGCCATTTTTCAACAAGGATAGTGTGAGCCCCCCATTGCGCTTTTGGTTGCTGTTCAGACTTCTTAGGTCGGGATACCGCTCAAGGACCGAAAGAACCTGAAGGTAGCTGATGGGTACGTTAGCCGGCAGCCAAGAAAAGATGGATTCAAGAAACTCAAAATCCTGCGGCGTATCCAACGTCCACCGTTCGCTATGCAAATCTGGCAAGGGGCAGCGCAGGTTGACGCTTGGAAAGCGGTGCCGGTTGTTGCGAATGAACGTCGTGACGTGCTCGCGCTCTGATGGCTGTGTCGCTTCTTCGTTCGCAGCCTGAAGCGCGGAGATGGAGATAACCTCGCAGTCAAGCCCGTCCGGCCAAGTCGCCGGCCCCACATTGCTGGCATAGGCAGCTTTGCTGGCCTTGGACAGAGCAAGCACTTGCCCGCAGACAAAAGGATCCAAGAGCGGGCAATCCGCGGTGATGCGCATGACAAGGTCGGCGGAGAATTGTTTGGCTGCTTCAAAATACCGCGAGAGGACATCCTGCTCTGAGCCACGGTAACAGCCGACGCGCTGGGCCGCACACCAGTCCGTCACGGGCTGGTCGCTGGCGCCCGTCGTCGTAGCGACAATAACCTCGTCAATGCCGAAAATAGCCTTGGCAGCCAGAACGACGCGGTCAAGAACGAGTTGCCCGCCCAAGTTCGCGAGTACCTTTCCAGGAAAGCGGGTCGACTGCATCCTTGCTTGAATGATTGCTACGGCACGCATGTGTAGTTCTCTTGGCTGAGGTTAAGAACGGGCGGGCAAGCAAATGCTATTTTGAAAAAGAGCATGTCCAGGTAATGTAGGGAGCAAGGCTCGTGGTGAACCCTCGCTTGAAGCGGTCAACATTGTAATGCTTGACGTCGGCAGCATAGTCCATCCACAAAACCCCAAAATCGAAGATATGAAGACCGCGTCCCTTGCTACGCATAATGGCGTTGTACACTGGCCAGTGAGAGAGCGGCTTGTCAAATCTTGTCCTGTCATAGGCTGCTGAGGCATAAAAACTGTTGCTCAAACCATCGACGACGAGAGTTGCCGTCACACAACATCCATCCAGAAAGCCGATTGACAGCTCTCCATCGCCATCGCAAATTGCTTCAAACATGGCGTCCCAGGATTGAGCATTTCTGGTCGACCCGCCAGAAGCTGACAAGTGAAGCTTCTGGAAGAGATCGAAAAGCTCACGGTCCTGGCTGTCGAGGGTAACATAGCGCAACTCAATATTTCGCTGTCCCCAGTTGATAAGAGATTTATAGCTCTCCCTGACAGATTTGCGAATTTCAGGCTCGGTCAGCCGCAAGTCGCAAAGGCCGCGGAGATTTGAATCCATCCGGCCCTTTCTGGCGATTGCCTCCAAGCCCAGGCAGGAAACGACTGCCTTGGAATCAAAATCATCAATAATCAGAGAAGTGGCGCCAAACTCCACTGCAATTTTGTCGAACTGTCTGAACAGGCAACGAAAAGCCTCACCTCTTTCGCGATCGCCAAGTGATAGCGTGCTGTCGAGCACACGGATCGGAAGGCCGTAGCGCGCCAGAACATCGTTCGAAACGTCGCTCTCCGCCAACAGGATCGGCGTGTCGTCCATTTGGACTAAAAAAGACGTGTCTACATAGGCCTTGCCCAACAATGTTGGATAATAGCGCCGTCCAAATTTTCCATACAATGGGTCGGCATTGTATTCTTGAAAGCGACTGGCTAGGCCTTCGAACGACGAGAAGTCGTGCCGACGTTCAAATATAGTGAATTTGGCCATTATCGCCAGCAGAGTTGAGGGTTGTCTGTGACTGGACGATCAAATTTCCCAGGCAAGATGCTACGAAGCCGACATCCTTGCTTGACATGTTTACGTGTAGCGGCAAGGACAGGGTCGATTCATAAAATGACAAGGCGCCAGCCAAACGGCAGTCAGGGTACAAATTCGAGTAATATGGTTGTAAATGAACGGGGATATAGTGGACCTGAGTGCCAATACCCAACCCAAGCAAGTGCCGTATGAAGGCGGCCCTTGAGATATTCAGTGACCTAAAATCGATAAGCACTTGGTATAAGTGCCAAGCGGGGACGCACTTATCCGTGCGTGAAACTGGTCTGACGAATGGAGCAAGCCTTGCTATCTCAGTGTCGTAAAGTCGGGACAGCAGTCTGCGTTTTTCTACGAACTCCTCCAATTTGGTTAGTTGGCTTTCGCCAAGTGCGCACTGAATGTCGCTGGCCCGGTAGTTAAAACCTAGCCCTTGCATTTCATAGTACCAAGGGTTCGCGTTACCGTTACAGTCACCGTCGGCAAAGGCCAAGTCTCGGTTCTGGAACTCTTCAGCTTCTCGCACTATGCCGTGGTTGCGTAATTTTCGTAGGCGCGTCGCGAGCGTGTCATCGTTCGTCGTTACTGCACCACCCTCTCCCATTGCAATGGTTTTAACCGGGTGAAAGGAGAAGGTGGTCATCAGGCTGTGGCGGCAAGCACCTACCCTGCTGCCAGAGTACGCAGAGCCGAGTGCGTGGCTTCCATCCTCAATGACGGGTAGTGAATGCCGATTGGCGAGATTAGAAATGTCGCTGAGGTTGGCAGTTTGCCCACCGAGATGGACAGGAAGAAGTGCCGCAGCCAAGCCACTCATTTCGCTTAATGCTTCTTTAAAATGCTTGCACTCGGACAAGCCCGTGCTTGGGTCGACATCGACAAACCGAACACCGGCCCCTAAAAATCTTGCTGCGTTGGCAGTAGCTAAGAATGTAATCGAAGGAACGAGAACAGATCTTCCTGGGCCGATGTCGAGAGCCATCAGGGCAAGGTGCAACGCCGCTGTGCCACTGCTGCAGGCGACTGCGTGCTTTGCACCAACCTTTTTCGCCAGCGCGGCCTCAAACCGCTCGACGGCGGGTCCTGACGTCAGAAAGTCCGAGCCCAGAACGCTTGCAACTGCGTCAATATCTTGCTGGTCTATCTGGTGTCGACCGTAGGGAAGAAAATGAGGAGCATTAGCCATATAGGTGTTCACTTATCATCGCCATCCCTGCTCTTTAAATAGTTGGCGACAAGATTCGATTCTCGTTCGAGACGGCCCGAAGCGGAGATGCGCACGATGTCGCCGTGAATGCCCAGCCCGGCTAAAAGCCATATTGAGATGCCAATCAACAAAAAAAGCAAACTCAATGTCGAGTGACCGTATGCCAACATGAGCAGAGAGGGTAGGCCGATCAGCATGACCAGGAGCCCAATCAAGATCAGATACATTTTAAGGGGATTAAAGAAAGCGATACCCTGCATAATCAACTGCGCCATGCGCAACGAATCCCTGAAATGGCGGACCTTGCTCTTGCCATCGCGCTTGGCGTATGTCATCGGGACGTAGGAAACGAAATAACCGTCACCCAGGGCAAACAGTGTGATGCTGGTCGTGAAGGAGAACGTATTGCAGAGAAAGGGAAAGAACGCCATTGCCATGCTGCGGTTGAAAATGCGAAAGCCGCTGTTGGGATCCTCTATCTTGGCAGCGATTATTAACTTGACCAAGGCGACAAGCACTCTGCGCATAAGGCGCTTAAAGGGCATGTCATGTGAAAAAACGTTGCTTCTTGCCGCGACGACCATGTCGAAGCCGTCGTTCATCTTCTCGATCAACAGAGGAAGCTTTTCGATTTCATATGTCAAATCGGCGTCGACGATCCCAATCCATTCATACTTGGCGCAAAGAATTCCAGTCTTGATGGCGCTGCCGTAACCGGTGTTAACGGGGTGGCTGATAATGCGAATGTCCTTGAATGCTTCGGCCACCGACTTGGTGTTGTCCTTGGATCCGTCGTTGACGAGGAGAACCTCGCATGGAAGGCCAAGCGTGTTTGTCACGGCCAGAACTCGCTCCAGGGTTTTCGCGATGCTACTCTCCTCGTTGTAGGCCGGGATAACAACGCTAAGACCGCAGTGATTGTTAGTCATTTTTGAAAGTTCCCCAGTTTCCGGAGCATTGATACTGCTCTACCATATTCAGCCAAACGTTCAAGACACCCAACGAGAACCCTTTGAAAGTGATATCCTCCTTCGCGGGGTCGAGTTTGAAGCTGTCAGCAAAAAACTCAGAGAATGCTGACGGAGCAAATTCCGACAGCCAATAATGGTCGGTCGGAGCGGCAAAGCCTTTTTTTGGGGCTTGCAACACCTCTTTCGGAAGAAGATGCATAGCCGCCTGCTTCAAGAGCCACTTTTGATTCTTTAGCCTGATCTTTGCCGAATCCGGAAGCCGTGCCATGAATTCAACGACTCGATGGTCCAGGAAAGGGCAGCGCACTTCAACGGAATGCGCCATGCTCATCCGGTCTGCCTTGACCAGAATATCGTCCTGCAACCAAGTTTTTATGTCGGCATAAAGCGTTTGATCTAGGAAGGAGGCCTCTGAAACTTCCGAGTAGGCCTGGGCAAAGGCGTCGTAAGGGTCATAGTCGCCAAGCTGTCGCTGCGTCTCTGAAGAAAGGAGCCGCGCCTTCTCGCTCTCTGAGAAAATCACGCGCCACCAGTAGTGGGCGCGCTCGGGCGACATACCATAGCCATCAATGAACTGCCGCAACTTATAATCCCAGCCAACCTTGCGATAGCTGGGCGGGATGACGCGCCGGACCAAACTGCGAAGCAAGGCGTGCAGCGACTTTGGAGTCCGCGAGTAATACCGAAATAAGATGTCGGCTAAATATGTTGAATAGCCAGCAAATATTTCATCTGCGCCGTCTCCTGTCAGGGCCACAGATGCAATGGGTTTAGCTGAGCGGTTAAGTTGGAACGTGGATAAAGCCGATGTGTCAGAAAACAAGTCGTCGAATTGCCAAATCAGCTGTTCAAGCGACTGATGAGCTGCCGGATCAAAGACGGAGGACTTGAACGGAGTTCCGATGTGTGCCGCTGTTTTAGCCGCCGCATCGGATTCGTCGAAGCTCCCCTCCCGAAAGCCAACGTTGACGGCAGTAATTTCTTTAGTAGACTTTGCCGCAAGCGACAAGATTGTCGATGAGTCAATGCCGCCGCTCAAATAAACGCATACAGGAACATCGGATCGCAGCCGAATTCTGGTGGCGTCGGCCACTAAAGCCTCCAACTCGCCGATGCTCGAGCGAGTTAACTGCCGCTTTGGCGCAAGATAGTGTTGTGCTAGGGACCAATAGGGTTTTGTTGTAAAAACGCGGCTCTCTGCAAAATACCATCCGCAATGCCCAGCAGGCAAACGCAAGACGTTCTTAAACGAAGTCTTTGGCGTCAGCACATATCCAAGGGAAAGAAAGTCGCTAAGGGCTCTGGGATCGACATTGGTGAGCTTGTGCATGCCAGGCCAAGCGAGAATGGCTTTAAGCTCGGAGGCAAAAAGAAACATGCCGTTCTGGTTGAAGTAATAGAAAGGCTTCTTGCCAAGCCTGTCGCGCGCAGTGAAAAGGCCTTGACGCTGCGGGTCCCAAATAGCGAATGCGAACATGCCGATCAGCTTGTCAAGGCATTCTTCCTTCCAAGCGTCGTAGGCGGCAAGGAGTACTTCCGTGTCCGATTTGGTCCTAAATACATATCCCAAGGACTTCAGTTCTGCGGACAACTCGATCCAATTATAGATCTCGCCATTGAAAACGATGACTCGCCCATGCGCTCCTTGCATAGGTTGCTGCCCAGTTTCTAGATCGATAATGGATAGACGCCGGTGAGCGAGGGCGACGCCGTCGCCCGCCCAACAACCATCCGCATCTGGTCCACGATGCCGGATCGTTTCCGCCATGGTGCAGACATCACGGCAAAGCCTTTCCTTTGAAAAGGCGTTGGAGATAATACCCGCTATTCCGCACATATCGACCGTTCCGCAACATTTAGGGGATACTGCTGGCGGCGGGTCCCTGTAGGACCTCGGGGCATCGTCGAACGAATGAGTGCCGTATAGAAGAGGACCCATAGCAGGGCAAGCAGGCAGTACCACAGTCCGACGACAGGGGGATTTTCCGGGGTCTTCGGAAGGTCTCGTGTTGAGTTATGTTTAATGAAAATATTCTTTCGAACATAGCCGACAAGACCATCCTTGACGGCGGTATCCCAGGTCCGCGTCGAAAACATTTCACGAAGGAGATTCACGTTGAAGTCGTCGGCCTTGTTGTTTTCAATGCCAAAGCTGTTGATTCCGAAACTGTAGGAAAGAGCAGGAGATTTCGTAAATAGCAGGGCACCGATCATGCCATTTAGCGAAAGCAGCAACAAAGCGGTTCCCAACGTGTTTCGTAACCAAGAATGGCTTTGAAGCCGCATGTCGCAAAGAATATATCCCAGCCAGCAAAGAGGAAAGAGCGCGTAAAGCAGACGCCACCCGTAGGAATCGGCAGGTATGCGCCAAATGAGAGCAATGGCAAGCGCTAGAGCCAAGTAGGCAAGGCTTAACAAGCCTCCAAGGATGGCTTGGTTGCGATTTCCCTCTCGCCAGCCGTTAACCAGAACGAGCAACAACGATATCACGCCGAACACAAGGACCGGGTTCGTGTACAAAAGCCCGAACTCAGCCCCAAAGTAGATATGAAGTAGTTTTGGCAGCAATGACACGAAAGTGCCAAGGAAAGGAAGAAGATCGGATGGCTGGGCGGGCAGTGGCAGGACATTTCGCTGATGGCCATACAATTTGCCGAGTTGCGGAAAAATGCTGTCGTAAACGCCAAGGTTAACAGCAAAAAGAAGCAGCAATCCAAGAAAAGCTGCGGCGATGGGTGCTAAGAACCAGCCTGGGCGAAGCTGCTTGGCAGGGCCAGCACAGCCCAGCAGCAGGGCCGTCGTCACTGGCAGCCAGCATACGTTCACGTTGCTGGGGCGAACCGCAAGTGTAAGGAAGACCCCAAGTGCGCAAAGCAGAACCCAGGCACGTCGCTGAGTCTGGCACATGGCGATTGACGCATAAAGTGTCAAAGCCAGTGCGAAGAACTCGAAACCGTGCGCCATGCGCGGGCGCGCTATGACATAGTAAATGACGCCGCTTCCTACGCATACCAGAACGACGAAAAGCGCCGATCTACGCACTCCCAGGAGGCTCGCACCGCGACAGTACAGCAACAGGCCGAGAAGGAAATAAAAATTCACGGCAAAGGAAAAGCCGAAATAAGACCAGGAGTTGACGTAGGTGAAATGATCTGCGATGACGGGGTGGCCTTGCCAGCGGTCAATGACCGAAAACAGCGCCACAAAGGGTGCCGCCAATAACCCAGGACCGTAGAAATGCTTGGGTGTGCCATAGTGAGCGCTGAAGGAGCTCTGCATGACGGGTTCGTTCGAAAAATCCAGATCGCCGTCAAGCGCCAATGTCAGAGCGTAGGAAAGGTAGCTGCAGTCGTCGGCCGATCTGGAAATGTCGGCAGCCCACTGGTGACGGTTCGTGAAAACTAAAATCACCAGAAAAAGCAGGCCCAGCCCCACCACTTGTGCACCACGAGATCTGGGTACTTCCACTGGGCGGCATAAAGATATCATGCGAGGGTTGCAGTAGGTCTTTGGATGATCGTGTTGAACCAGTCGAGATAGGCTTTGGCTTGACTCTCTTGGCGATAGTCTCGTCTGGCGATTCGAGACGCGTTCTCGCCAAGTTTTCTCGCAAAATCCATTTGCGAAAGCACGTCGTAAGCCGCCTGGGTCATGCCCTTACTGTCGCCAACGGCGACCAGCTTGCCCGTCGCCGCCTCGGAACTCGCCGTCTCCCAATCGTTGACGCGCTCCGGCAAGGCACCGACCGCAGTCGCGACGACCGGCAGGCCGCAAGCCATTGCTTCGGCTACAGAAAGGGAAAAAGTTTCCTCCCGGGCTGCATGAAGATATAAATCTGCTGCTGCATAGTATTCAGCAACCTTGGCCGGACTTTCCTCGAAGGGAATAAAACGGATACAGGAACTGCCGAGTATTTCTTCTGGGCCGTCGTCCCCTAGTGCCAGACAAATAATAGGCCTATCTTCGAACATGGCGAAGAGGTCAAGGACAGAACGACGCAAGGTATAGAAATCCTTCCATTCGTTGTCTCGGATCGAATTGGCGGTAAACAGCAAAATCAGTGCATCTTGTGGCAAGCCAAGATTGTCGCGAGCGGTTGCCTTGTCTGGCGAAAAAAAGAAGGAATCGTCGATTCCATTGAATATCACCCTCCCCTCCTTGCTGCCCAGGCCAAGGATCGAGGACTGCGCCTTTTCAAGCAGCCAGGAGGAAGGGGCGGCTAGGTAGTAACTGCTGCGTTCCAGCAGTCGGCGTTTTCTTTTCCAGTTGTAATGGGCGCCATCGCTGTTCAGTCGAGGATAAATCGAAATATCGGGGCAAGAAATGCAGCCGTCTCGCCATTTCTCGCAACAGAAGGAATGAGCACAATGCCCACTCATCAGCCAGCAGTCATGCAAGGTCAGAACGGTGGGGACCCGCAAGGTCAGATCGGGCAGGCTGCGCAGGTCAAAATAATTTCCGTGCAAATTGTGTGCCTGTACCACATCCGGCTTCTCCGACATCTTATCAAGCATATCCTGACCGGATGGAAAATCGAAATCCTCGTGGCCAAGCCAACGTTCGAGGGCCGCGGACGGGCGTGCCAGCATGCGCAGCGCTTGTCCGCTGGAGCCGGTGCCCCTGATCTTGCGGGGCTTTCGATCCAGCCTGTCTGCCAAATTTAACAGTGCACGAGACAACCATCCCCGCCCTATCTGCGGCGATAGTTCGGAAACTCCGTCCTCTTTCGTCCGGCGCTTCTTGACGAAAAGATTTGCCTGGTGTCCCTGCTTCACATACTGACGATGCAAGCCGAGCACGACATTCTCGGCGCCGCCGCCTTGGTCGAACGTGTTGACCTGTAGAATCCTCATCTCAGATGTGCAGGCGGCATTATTTTATGATGTCTGACTTGCGCGTTTCGTCAAGCGCAGGGAAGACGGGACTACGTTCCACGATCATGTCGAAGAACAAGGCAGCTTCCTCTTGCTGTCCGTCTCCACCATGTCCGGTCGAGGGATGAATGCGAAGTCCGTACCAGCCGCGACGGCTGTTGTAAATGTCGAGGAGAGTCCAGGCGTGCTGCGCGAATGGATTTACATGGTCGTACAAATTCTGGATGATGAACAACGGCGGCAGTATGTCGGCTGATAAAGCGACGGAATCAAGTTTCGGATATTCCTCCTCATCTGCTGCGTCTACTGCCAAGTAGCGGTAAGGGTTATTGGCGCCATCTGCTTTGAAGTCCTTTGCCTTGCGGGTCAGATCAACTTGCGGGCAAATAGCGTAAATACCCGAGCAGCCATATTTGATGCCGTGCCACATCGCCGCGAACCCTCCCATCGATGCCCCAGTGCAAAACCAAGGCAGGCCAGGGTTCTTGCCTCGAAATGTCTTGATAAGCGCGGCGACCATCTCTTCTACGAAAGGCACACCCTTTTCTCCCCAAAACCAACTGCCCTGGCGCTGCCAGCCGAAGTTGTCCCAGGGGGCGAGCAGGTCGTAATCGGGCCACGCCCTCATAGGTCCCAAATGCAAAAATGCGTTGTGTCCGTGAAAGAGCACCACAAGACCTTTAGACTTGCCTCTGGACGGTAAAAAGGCGTAACGAAGTATGCGACCACCGAAGCTGAAAATATGGGGATAGGACTCCTGAACTTTTGAGGCATCAAGTAGCAGTGTCGACGCACGGATCTTCTCGCGTTCCTGCGCGTGGATCTCCTCGACATTCGTCGTAAATAGGCCGGGCTTGTTAATTCTCGATAAGGGCAACAGCTCCTTAGGATCTAGCACAAGGCGACGAAGGGATTCATGTGCCGCACATTTGATGCCGCGCCTACGCACAGCTCCAGCATAACGTCGCAGCAAGGGATAAAGGCGGAAAGGCATGGCTAACTCTTAGTAATCATGACATCGCCGATAAATAGGAGATCCATGTCCGCGCTCAAAAATGTTCTCAAGGCATCTTCCGGAGTTTCGACTATAGGTTCTCCCGCCCCGTTGAAGCTGGTATTGAGCAAGATGGGAACGCCAGTCAGTTCCGCAAACGACGAGATCAGACGGTGAAAATCTGGATTGCGGGCCTGATCGACGAACTGAACGCGCGCCGTTCCGTCGACATGCACAGTGGCGGGCGCATGATCGTGCGCCGCCTGCCGAGAATTAAGAGTGAAGGTCATAGTTGAAAAGTCGCCTTCTGTTTCGGGCACAACGAAATACTCCGAAGCACGTTCGGCGAGAACGGCAGGGGCGAAGGGACGGAACATTTCCCGATGCTTGACCCTGGCGTTGATAATGTCCTTCATCTGCGCTTGACGTGGATCGGCCAGGATGCTGCGGTGACCGAGCGCTCGCGCCCCCAATTCCGAGCGTCCGCGCATCCAGCCAATAATCTTGCCATTTGCTAGCGCCTCGGCGGCAGGTTTGAATGGATCAACGAGCTGCATAGCGGGCAGCCCTGCCCTTCTTGCGGCCTTGAGGGCGCGCTTGTTGTCATACTGGCCCCCGTAAAAGACATGCTCCAGCTTGAAGAATCGGGGTAAGCCAAGGGACTGGTGAACATAATACAAGGCGGCGCCAAGGCCGATGCCTCGGTCGGACGCCATGGGAAGCGCGAACATCCGCCTGAATAGGCCCGAGCGGAGCAAGGCGCCGTTAAGCGAGGAATTCATGCAGACGCCACCGCCCAGCACCAGATCGTGAAGGCCTGTCATTTCGGCGCCACGCTTGCACAACTCCAGGCCGACATGCTCAAGAAACATCTGTACGCTGGCCGCCAAATTCATATGAATGTCTTCAAGCGGTTCCGGATCAATCCGCCGCATTCCCAAGGAGTCGAGAAACGCGTTTGTCAGGATTTGTGTGTTTAGGTATCCGCCTTCGACAGCGAGGGCGGAGCTTTGTCCCGCCAAGCCCCCCTTTAATGCGAGCGCCCCGTCTTGGCTGATGGCGATCTGCTTAAGGTAGGCATCGAAATAAACTGGCTGCCCGTATGGTGCCAGTCCCTGGGTCTTGCCCTCGGCACCATAGCCGCCAAGTCCGATATGATAGGTTGCTCGCAAATATTCCAAACCAATGCTGTCGCTGTCGGAAATCCTAGTACGCACGTCAATACAACTTCCTTTTCCTGTGGCAATAAGGCCGCTTGATCCGTCACCAAATCCGTCCAAGGAGACGATCAGGGCCTCGTCGAAGCCCGAGGCAAAGAATGCCCCTGCGGCATGACACAAATGATGGTCGACCTCTACGAACTCAGCCCTTGGCAACAGGCTTCTTAGGCCGTTCTTGCAGGCGAAGGTATCGGTATGAGCGAAGACCACAACATCAATCTTTCGGGGGCTTATGCCTAGATTGTCGCAAACCTGCCTAATCGGCACCATCAGGTCTTGGCCCTCGCGTGGCGGGTGGTGTTTGATGCGCGACAGCCTTTCAGCTTCTGTCATCGCAACGCCGTTCAATTGGGTGTCAATCAGACAGCAGTTGTAGTCATGCATAAAACCGCCGATGCCTAGTACAATCATGGGTCTCTACCAGTTAAAATGCTTGAGATGAAAATGATCACTTGTAATGGCTAGGCGCGCAAGACTTCCAGCCATTGTTGTGCCGCAGAGTCGCTGCCCTGGTTCGCGCGCAATGCGACCTGGGCCTGGGCACCCAGCTGCTCACGAACTTCCCGCCTGAGCATCAGCTCGACCGTCAATTCTGCCATCTTGTCAACGTTGTAAACGTCGACCAGATAACCTGTTCGTTCATGATGCACGATCTCCGCGTTACCCCCAACGTCGAAAGTCACGGTAGGTACGGACGAAGCAGCAGCCTCTAACAGTGCCATGCTATAATTGTCGACCAGCGTAGGATAAAGGCACAAGGACGCCGATTTCATCAGTGCCAACACCTCTTCGCCGGATAGAACACCGGGAAAGGCCAACCGTACCTTTGCGGAAAGGCCCTGCATACTTTTGCGGAAGGCGGGGTTCGCATGACCGGTGACAACGATCCCAAACTCGCGGTCAAAAAGGCAATCGACCAACCTCGCCAGTTGAGGAAGTAGTAGCGCTCCCTTGAAGCCGTTGCCGCCGCTAGGGACAACGATCACGACGGAATCCGGTGCCAAGCCCATGTCGGCGCGTGGATCGACCGGTGCCACGCTATCGGTGAATGCGGTGTCAACCAGATTCGGAATCGTTGTTACCGCGCCGCTGAATTGGTGCGATTGCCTGAAAACTCCGGTCATAAAGATCGACGGGCTTATAACTGCGTCGATGTAACGGAGGGCGAAATTCTCAAGCCGCATGGACAGGTCGATATCTCGGCGCGAAAAGGGGGGGAGTCCGGGAAATTGTTGGAAACGCGACGGATTGTGGTGAGCTACCAAAACATTTTTGCAACCAGGAAGTCTGCCTAGAAGCAGGCTGGGCAGGCCATGATCAGCAACGACGAGCACATCCGGCGAGAATTGTCCAAGGGAAGTCCGCAAAGCGAAAGCTCCCCATTGCCGCTGCAGGATGTCTGCCAGCTGATAGGCGCTTGTTCCCGGATCTAGCAGCGAGAAAGCAGCGTTTGTCGCGCGGCGGACTACGCGAGTATACCATTTGGGGCAGGAATGACGGTCAACGTCTATGCCAAAATCGCGGTCTTGAACAACAGGCTCGTCGAAATATGTGAAGACCTTGATGGTTGCGCCAAGCGCTGCCAGTCGACGGCTTAAGTGAAAAGAGGCGCTTGCCACACCACCGCCCCAACTGGGAGGGAAGCGGTCCGATAGAATGGCAATTTTCAAGGTAAACGGGCTCGCGTGGTTTCAGACAAATTGCAACCGAGTGGCGGCAATGCAAGCGAGAGCCATGGTTCTTGGCCGCAGAGATTTGCAAGCGGCGGATATCATGGTTCGGCGGGCTAGAGCCACTTCGCTTGGTGTCAGCTTCTTTAGGCGCTTTGAAATCTGAAGCGTCACGTCGTGCCAGAGTAGCGACGGTCTGACAGTTTGCGCCTTAACTGAAAGAAAAGAAGAGGCCGCCTCAATGCTCCATTCCAGGACGGTTGCCAGATCGGTTGGCTTTTCACCCTTCCCGGTCATCAACCAGCGCAACGCGATCAATTTCTCTTTTGAAATACCGGGAAAAGCTCTGCCCAGAGCCCTCTGGCTGACAAGCGCTGCAAAGTCGGCCTGCGCCTGCGAATCGCTTGCCGTAATGCTGGACGCTCCCGTCGTGCGTTCAAGCAATATCTTCGGCGCGTAGGCAAACTGGTATCCTGCAGCCAGACAACGATCCCAAAGGTCATAATCCTGCGCCCGCGCAAATTGCGTGGCATACCCGCCCAGTTCGATGATCTCTTTTTTTCGAAAAATGGCACCGGAATGGGGGCCAAAGACATTGTCGAAAAGCCCTCTCCAGCTCAGCAGCTCTCCATCAGGATTTTTCCACTCGACTACCCGGCCAGTATTTTCATTCTTGTCCCGATAGTAGCAAAAGCAAAGATGAGCATTCACCGCCTCAATGGCCGCTAGTTGGCAAGAAAATCTGTCCGGGTGGCTAATGTCATCCGCGTCCATTCTAGCGATGAACTCTCCCGACGCTTCCTGTAAGCCGATTTGCAGAGCCCGAGTTATCCCCTCATGCCGGTCCAGGGGCAGAATGCGCAGATTGCGCAGTCCTAGAGAAAGCATGCGATCGACACTTCCATCTTGCGATGCGTCGTCGATGGCAAGAATTTCCATATCGACGGACTGCCGCGTCAGACTCAACAAAGCCGCTTCCACGGTTGCTGCGCAATTGCGGCAAGGAAGTAAAACGCTGATTCTCGGCATTCTGAAAGAGACACCGCTTAATTGGTAGGAGATGGCTTGCGCGCAATCATCGACCACAAGGTCCCGTTGGTGTTGATGAGACTTTCGATCACCAAATTATGTTGATCTGCAAGCGTTTGAACTTCCACTTGACGGAAGTGGTGCGAGACTGGCGCATGGATCAAGTCAAAGATCGCCATCCACAAAAATTTAAAGCGGCATTCCGCCCAAAACATCATATGAGTAAACAGGGGCAGGTGACTGGCAACTCCAGGTGCCACGGCAGACAACGGCCTATAGAAAGCGTGTATGACAGCAAAAACGCATACGGTCATGGGCCAAGCAATATATCGTTGCAATTTCAAAGGTAAGGGATGAAGGATCAGCTTTGTCGGCTCGATGCAGCCTGTCATGATCCAATTATTCTCCCAGCTATAGACGCAAATGGCAACACGACCTCCTGGGCGCACAATGCGAGATAGCTCCTTATAAGCAGTGCGGTGATCGAGCACATGTTGAAGGGCATGATCACAAACAGCAGCATCAAGACATGCCGAGCGTACAGGCAGGTGCAACACATCGCTTCGGATTAAAATCAATCTGTTCGCCGAATCGGGTACCATTTGTGGAATCCGGAATATCTCATCCCCAATTTCATTGACAATAACACGGCGGCAACCGGCCTCGAGGAGATGGTATGCCTCGCGGCCCAGTCCGCCACAAGCCACAAGAGCATTGGCGTTCTGCAGGTCGGATTGATTCAGTGGTATAAAATTCCAAAAAGCCCGCTTACCTGCGAAAGCATCTGAGTTTCCGTACTCTGTTGAATCCCAACCGGGCACTTCGTTCCACTGATAAGACCAATTTTCAGCGACTTTTACCTGCAACTTATTGCATGAACCGCCGCCAGCGCCATCAAGACAGCGTTCGCGCTTCGTGGAGCGAATGTGGCACACTTCCCTCTCGGATAAGAAGTCGAGAAGAACTTCCTTATGGAATATAATTGCCACACTGCCAATAACAGGAAACTGCCGCTGGCAACCTTGACATTCAAGGACGCCCTCGACAATAGGCAAGGAAGGGTTGTGGTCCAGGGCCACAAGTCTGGAATTGCAATCGACGCAACAGAGGAACTCAAGGTCTTCGATGTGCACTACGGTCTAACCTTGCATCAAGAGAATTTGTACGATTTGATTCTCATAGACATTAATTTCTAAGCCGCTGGATCATTTTGGTCGCCAGCCGATAAATGCTGTATTCGACGAGCAAACAGCTGAAGCCACGCTTCAGGCGAAAAAGTGCGATCGGCCGGTAAATCCAGTTCGCCAGCCGGGCAAATTTGAAGAACAGCGTCTTGCCGGTTGTCAGTTTGGCGGCTTTGTTGTCGATGAAATATGAGGAGATCAGCAGAAGGTTGCAGAACTTTTGCATCTGCGGCGAGTACCATTTCTCGGAAATATCGCTTTCGACTTCAATTTCCGCCCAGTCGTCAAGCGTTTGCGGCATTGAATAGCCCCACTCCTTCTGGGCGATGTCGTAAAGTTCAGTTCCCGGTAATGGGCGGAATTTGTTTGGAGGAAAGATGATGCAATTTGGATGATCGGCAACCAGTTGCAGCATGAGGTCGCGGGTCTTCTTGAGGTCGTCCAGCGTTTCCCCAGGAATGCCCATAATGAAGTTGTAGGCAGCCGTTATCTGTGGGTGTCGGGCCAGTTTGCGGTTGCAGTCAATGATGTCCTGCGCGGTGGAGTTTTTACGAAGGATCTTCAGGACTTTGTCACTGCCGCATTCGGCGCCTATATGCATGATGTCAGTACCCGCCTCGGCAAGCTTGTCGAGAAAGGCGTCGCTCATGGTCTTTATTTCGTTAATGCGCGCCCCACGAAAGCCAAGGCCAATATTCAGGCCTCTTCTCTTCAACTCGTCGATAATGCCTTCAACATGCTTAAGGTTAGGAAAGCTGTCGTCGTCGATAAAATATATGTAATTGGCGCCGTAACGGTCCTGTACGTATTGGATATGGTCGACAACATCGCCCGCCGTCAGCGCCACCCACTTCTTTCCCCTGATCGGGGCGTATTGGGCGGGAGAGCTGCAGAACGAGCATTGATAGGGACAGCCCATAGCACTGTACATCGAAAATATACGCCTGTTCTGCTCCAGTTGGCCGTAAAGTGAATAATCCTCGATGAGGTGGTAGGGAATGTCACGGTAGTCGATGAATTCAAATTTGTCCTGCGGTCTTACATTTATATGCAGGGTGATGCCGTGCCGCCAGGATAGTCCGTCGATCTCCTCCAGGGAGCCTCCAACGCACAATGCGTCGCACAACTGTGCGAAGCTATTGGAGGCATAACCGCTGACCACAAAATCGCAATTCCTATCGCCTTCGAGAATCGAACGGGGATGAAAAGTTGCATGCGGCCCGCCCCATACGATGGGGACAAGAGGGGCCAGTTCCTTGACCTGACGTCCGATTTCGACAGCATTGGCGATCGGTGAGCCGGACATAACACTAATGCCGACGCAAAGCGTATCATCGTTCAACAAAGCCTGCAGTTCCGCCTTGAAGTCGGAAACAACGCGCGCATCTAGTATGCGGACGTCGTAGCCGCGCTTGACGGCTTCGGCCGTTGCATAGAGAAGGCTTAGGGGAATGTGCCGGACGTAAGCGCCTGAAAAACCTTGCTGCGGGTATATCATGACGACACGCCGCTTTTGAATATGCCGTGGGTTCATGCGCTGAAAAAACTTTTCCGTTGAGATCCTGTGGAGATGAGAATGAACGACGCTGACACATTACATCACGTCACGCTACCGCACACCGGGTGAAGAACATCCAGAGTGCAGGCTTCGTAAGTCCCTAGCGATTCTAGGGGGTCTGCAAAATAGAGCGTGCGATATGCGGTGGCGCCAACATAGCGTGCTTGCCTTTGAAGCGCGACCGAAAGCGTTGATTACTTATGGTGCGGCGCGTTCGTGTCAGTCATTACAATTCCGTCGGGAGCCAACACTCGGTTGAAATCGTTGAAAATACTCATACTGGTGTAATGCGTGACATTGGGACCCTTGTCGAGGATTGCGACCAGCGAAAAGTCTTCGATTTCCAGGGAGGCAGAGCGGCTGTTTCCGCCTGGGCCTCTTGATGGGCCGCCGGAATTGGCTGTGACATAAGAATTGTGGTGCTGGAGGCGAGTGCGTTGGAAAAAGCTAAAGGAATGAGGCAGGTTCCGAGACGTTGGTGCGTCCTTTCAAGAGACTCTGCAGATGTCAGGAAGTTGGCGCATCGGCACTTCTGCACCCTTATCAAGCCGTTGCGGACGCATCGTTTATCGGCAGCGTTTGTCAGTCCGGGGGTGCCGCCAAGCCGCATGTACAGAGATTCCTGTGAGATGACGCCGTCACGCTCGATTTCGCTGAATAACTGGGTCGTCCTGATTAACTCTTGTGCAGAAGTCGTCAGCCGTTCGGTCATGCGTGGACTCACACTTTCATTCACGGCGTGAACGATATTCTAATTATGCTGCGAATGTCAAGCGCCTGATAAAATAGTGGCCTGAGAAACAACAATAATACATAATCCAGGCCCTTGCCTGCTCTGCTCGGTCAGGGATAATGGCCGGTATGGAAATCTCATATTGTTTGGCTCTCTTGCCGGTCTGATACTAAGGTGGCAAGCCCCCGGGGGGGGGCGGTAACACCGGTCCTCGGCTGGCGATTTGGGTTTTAAAGGTTTTGATCTGACGATGGACTTGTTCGGTCGTAAAGCTAGTTCTGGTTGCCGACAGCGCTTGCGAAGCGCAGCGAAGCGGACCCTGAACTTTGTCGGCCCACCGGCGACAACGCTTAGAATTCTATTTTATATCAAGAATATAGTTGATGTATTGATTGCTGAACGGGCGACAGTCTATGGAAGTGGGATCAATCCGAAGCATAGGCTGACCTGTTATCACGACTTTTTCATAGACAGAATTGGAGCCACTGATCGTGTTCTCGATATAGGTTGCGGGGTCGGTGAGGTCGCGCTTTCTATAGCGCGGCGAAGGCCGGAGGCAACGGTTATCGGAGTTGAGATAAACCAGGCTTCGCTGGCCCAGGCGCGGCGCAACGATGTGCCCGACAACCTGAAATTCGTCGAGGGTGACGCAACGCACCAGCTGCCGGATGGTCGGTGGGACGTCGTCGTCCTGTCCAACATCCTGGAACATATTGAGTTGCGGGTTGATTTTCTGAAGGCCATCGTCGTCAAGACGCGACCAAAGCGTATTTTAATCCGCGTTCCTATGTTCGAGCGCGACTGGCAGATCGCGCTGCGCAAGGAGTTGGGTATCGATTTCCGGTCTGATCCGACGCACATGATCGAACATACGCTCCCAGAGTTCGAAATGGAAATTGCCAAGGCCGGTCTTAGGACATGCGAGCGCCTGACTCTGTGGGGAGAGATATGGGCGACGGTCGAACCAATATCATGAAAGTCGCACTTGGACACAGAGTGCAAAGCGGACCGTGGGGCGGCGGCAATCGCTTTGCTGCCGCCTTGGCTTCGGCGCTGATTGCCAACGGACACAAGGTGGTGTTTGACCTGACGGACAACGATATAGATATCATTCTGATGACCGATCCGCGAGCGCGAAATCCAAGCGTGTCTTTCAGACCCGGCGCCATATTCCGCTACCTGTTGCGCCAACCGATGGCGCTTGTCGTGCACAGAATCAACGAGTGTGATGAGCGCAAGGGAACCTGGGGAATGAATTTACGCCTCAGGTTGGCCAACTATGTGGCTGACCACACGGTCTTCATCGGTTCGTGGCTTGTCAATCTTGACCTCTGGCGCCGGGAAAGCCAGCATTCCGTCATTTTGAACGGTGCAGATCCGACCGTGTTCAATCCACTTGGCGCGCTTGGATGGGATGGCGTCAAGCCGTTGCGTCTGGTTACACACCACTGGGGGGCACACGCCTTCAAGGGAAGGGACGTCTATGAATGTCTCGACACTCTGCTTGACCAAGAAGAGTGGAAGGGCTCCCTTGACTTCACATATATAGGAAACCTACCGCAGGGATCAGCCTTACACAACGCGCGTGTGATTGCACCGCTGGATGGCGACGTCCTGGCAGACGAGCTTAGGCGGCATCATGTTTACCTGAGCGCCTCACTTAACGAGCCAGCTGGGATGCACCACATTGAAGGGGCAATGTGCGGGCTGCCGCTTCTGTACCGCGACAGCGGGGCTTTGCCTGAATACTGTTCAGGATACGGCGAAAGCTTCACGGGTCCTGGCGATTTTCCTGATGCACTGCGGCGCATGATTGCGCGATATAAACAGCACCGTTCTGCCATTCTGGCTTCCTATGATCACACGGCAGTACGCATGACGGACGCGTATATCGAACTATTCGGGTATTTGGTGGCAAGACGTTCCGAAGTCGTCTCTCGCCGACGTCTATGGCGCCAACCTGCTACTGCCTTGGCGCTTGCGTGGATAAAACTATAGCGGGATAGCAGTGCGTTCCGCACAGTGACCCTGTCAATGCCGGGCATGGCCCTACTTTACAGCCGAAACGGATGGCCTTCATCGACGAAACATGCGCTTTCACGGTAACCGTCCAGTGAAGGCTACGGATCAGGGTCTGGGGTTCAGTTGAGGTGACCTGAGACCCAAGTTTCATCCGGCCCCGGTAGAGTCCCACTGCATTTTGAGCTTGCCCCCAACCTTGGACCAGGCTGGCCTGGAAAAACCCCGCTTCATCTGACCGTCGGCTGGCGAGTCAGGTATTGCCGCGTTTCTTTCCGGCGAACTTTTAGGTTTTGTGGGTCCTCGTAGGTTCGCCAAGCGACGGCGGCGCTTGCGCGTTCTGCGTGGCTGTCTCGATAAGATAGCGGGGGCGGCGCCGAGACTCCTCCAGGGTCCGCCAGAGATATTCTCCCTGAACGGAAATCATCAGCATTTGAATGCCGCCCAGAACTAGAACGACCATCAGCAACAGGCCTACGCCTTCAATTGGGTGGCCTGCAATGGCGAATGACACCGCAAGCAGTGCGCAAAGCAATCCGCTGGTGACCGTTAGTGCGCCGATAAGGGCCATAGCCCGCATCGGCAGATAGCTAAAGCCAATGATGGAATCGATGACAAGCTTAATTTTCTTGGAAAGAGTCCAGCCGGAAGTTCCACCCAGCCGCTTTTGCCTAGCGTAGAATATCCGGTCTTGTCTAAATCCCATCCACGTTATAAGCGCCAAAACGCTCATGTTCCGCTCCTGCAGGCCCTTCAAGGCAGAAACGACAACTTCGTCGATCAGAAAAAAATCGGCGCCTTTGGCCGGCGTGTCTTCCATTCCAGACATATTACGCATCATAAGCCAGTAGAGACTTGACATGATATTATCTTGCGTCGCGTCAGCACGGGCTTCCCTAGCGGCCCAGACAACTTGAACGCCGTTGCGCCATTTTTCGACGAGACGCAAAATGATTTCAGGCGGATCTTGGCCGTCTCCGGACATACAGATCACGCCGTTTCCCTTGGCCTTCTCCATCCCGCATAGTAAGGCGGCATGCGATCCAAAGTTCCTGGAAAGTCGCAAGCCCTTTACCCTGTTATCCTTGACCGCCATATCCGTAATGACCTGAAAGGTCGTGTCCCGGGAATGATCGTCAACGATAATCCACTCCCACTCGGCGTCGCATTCGCTCAAGACGGTGCTTAGCCTTGAATACAGGATTGGCAAATTCTCAGCTTCGTTAAAAGCTGGCGTCACGACGCTAAGCACCTTCCGTCACCCCTTTCAGACGTCGTTGATTCACGGCGACAAGGATAACGGCCAGTCGCTTTCTTGTCACTTGATATCCCCAGGTTCCTGGACGAACTCAAACCGCTATTCGGCTATGGACAGAGAGGACGGTTCAGCCTGAGACGCCTCAGCGGCGCTTGTGCAAAACCAGATAGACGACGCGGCTGAGCGTTTCAAAGTCTGTGGCGTACAACGCCACATTAGCTGCGATTTCATTGATTTTCGCGCCATATTGAGGCTGCTCAGGTGCAACGAGCAGCGGATGGACGACCCTTGATATCAGATCGTAAGCCCCAAACCCACGGCGTTCAACTACGTCGAATTGCCGCCTTAAACTATTCTCCAGCCAGTCTGGATCAAAGTCTAAGTTATGCCATACAGCTGGCATTGTTTCCAACCCGAGAGCGTCACGCATTTCGTCAAGCGCTTGCCGGCCCCGGGAGTTTCCTTCAATTAGGATCAGTTGTCCGCCGGGCTTAATAAGATCCGCGATCTCCTCCAATGCTAAAGACTGCCTTTCCCTATCAAGGATATTGATTAAGCAGCGCACGCTATAGGCTTGGTCGAACGAACCCTTCAAGGCTGACGGCAATTTCAAGACGTCGCCTGTCAGGAAAGACAGGTTGTCCGGGTTCGGAATGTCGTCGACTGGATTGCAGGCTCTGCCGATCATTTCGACGCTGTAATCCAGGCCAACCATCTCGTCGACTAGGGGCGAAAGGCGTCGGGCAGCATAGCCGGTGCCACAGCCAATATCAATACATCGCCCATTAGGCTTGATCGCCTTCTTAAGCAGCTCTATTTCCAGCCAACGCTGCCAGACGTCGCGATGGGTCACGGCGACACTTTCTATCTGCCAGTCGGAGGCCAACCGGTCCCAATGCTCCTTGACCTTCGACCGATTGTTGTTTTCGCTTGCTGACATGGCCTTTGCCCTACCGCCAACGGAATCATGTACTTATTTGTATCTCAGGCCTATGAGGAGGACTATATTTTCCAACTTGCAGCCGCTTTGCTCGCCCGCGCCTTCTCCTTAGCCGACCCTTTATCTTGGCAAATAGGTCGGATCGAGGTCTAACGCATCGTCGCTCACTCGTAAATCCGCCGATAGGTTTGTTCGCCCAGAATCTGCCGGGGTGGAATATTAACGAGGGCTCCCAAGCCCTGACCAGGCCGCAGGAATTCACCCACCACCGCAGCCGCCAGGAGATGCCCAAGCGGATTCCAGTGGCCATCGCAGGAAAAGGAAAAGTATGGTTCTGGCAAATTGTGCTTCTCGCGGTAAGCATTGAAGACAGGCGTCAGGTCGAGAACAGGAATACTCAGTTTGCCAGCGATCGACAACAGGCGGCGCGATGGCCCCGCGGGGTCGAACCCTGGAGGAACCGCGCTTCCGGTTTGTCTCTTCAGCAGCAATGCTGGATCGGGTGCGCTAGCCATGTGCTCAGGTATGGCAACGATGGAAAAGGTTGCTCCGCTGGTATGTACATCCGAAGCTAGGTCCGAAAGGGCCTCCTCGGTCAAAGCCCAGGCACTCTCCCATTCCGGCCCAGGCTCGGCCGCGTATAGCTTCCATCGAGGATTGACACGGTTGGTAAAGTGAGCGGCAAGTGCCACTCTGGCGTCGTGCATCAGGGCGTAGAGAGCCAGATTGCGGCGCAGAAAGCTTCGCCAAGCGGGTGGGCTGGAGGGGGCAGAGGGGGGGGGGGCAATGGATACAGCATCAACACTTTGCGCTTGGGACTGCCGTGCAACCCTGCCGCAAGGCGCCTTGCTTGTCGTCAGTTCGCAGGAATTGTCGGCGATGTCGTTTCCAAGATAAACGAACAGAAACACATGGTCGGGCCGGTGCGGCTTTACGAACTTTTTCCAGATTTCGAATTCGCCGATCGTGCCCAGGCCGCTCAAGCCAGCGTTCATGACGGGCAAGGACGTTGCGGCTTGCAGATGGTCGGCTAGAGTCGAACCGTCGGGCACCTGCAAGGCCTCCATAAAGGAATCACCAAGCAAAGCAATGCCTCCTGCCTCTGGCCAGTCACTTTGCCCTCGAAAACCTTGGCGATTGGTCGAAACCGGCCGAGCCTCGAAACAAATGCCTCTGGTCGATGCCGTTTGATTAGGAATCAAGCGGTAGAGTCCGCCTTCTACAGATTGATAGTGCAAGCGTTCCCTGGGATTGGCAAAAAGCGAACGCTCCCGCTCCCATTGGGTGCCGGTGATACGCAGTCCTAGTTCCAGCAGACCGACGCAAGAAGAAACGGCTGCGACACTCAGCATCAGATTTGTCAATAAGGCGCGATTTGGGTTCAAGCGGAGCGGCGCCAATCACCGACGGAAAAGTCGTAACAAATAAAATCCTTCTTCTGGCAAAGGCCGAGCCTGCGCCCACTCTCTCTCATGCGCGAAGCTAGGCGACCATCGGGTTTCCCGCCCCAACGCAATAAGGCGTTAAGCGCTTCCTCGCGGTACGCGGTGCCGTTCGAACCAGTGATCTGATTTCCGTGTCTTCGAAACGCCGCCAGCGGCGTGGCAACACCAACCGGCTCGGTAACTTTCATGAACCGGCACCATAGATCGAAATCACCCGCCAGCTTCAGCGTTGGATCTATACCTCCGACTTTGTCCCAAAGGGAGCGCCGCCAGAAGGTGGATTCCTGCTGAATCCAGCCTGCGGACCACCAGGAAAAGCCTGGCAGGTTTCCACCTCGCCAAAAAGAATTGGCTGATGGGAGAGGCAGCGTGCGGGATCTTAAAACTCTCCCTTGGGCGTCGGCGGTCACGGGATAAAGCGAGGTGATCCACGAGACATCGGGAAAGCGCTCGAAAATCTCGGCAACGACGGACAGCGCCCAGGGCAGATGCAGATCGTCAGCACCGATATAGCCCATGATCTCGCCGGTCGTTCTGGCGAAGCCTTTGACTAGGGCATCGTACATCCCCTGGTCTGGTTCCGAGATGCAAAAAGCCAAAGAATCACGGTAACGCTCAAAAATCTTCAGCGATCCGTCCGCCGATCCGCCGTCGACGACACCGTAGTCAAGAGCCGGGTAGGCTTGATCCAACACCGAACGAAGACAGGCCTCCAAAAAGGGGGCTTTGTTTAGGCTGGGCGTGATCAACGAGATCTTGATCACGTGCGCAATCTCTTGGTTAGCGCGGCCCGCTGCTCAAGTGTCGCATAATAATGATGACGTCGCAAAGGACTATCTTCAGGCACAAAGACGATATCGGCCTGAGCAAGGGCGCCGTCGAGCGGACGGTGAGCGAGGCCGAAAATGTCATAGGGAACGAAACCGTATTCCGCCATCCAGGTGATTATCTCGTGAGCCAGAGGGCCCTGCTTGAAAAAATTGAACATCGAGGTTTCGAGTATGACGAAGGCCGTCTGCCGCAGGACCTGCGCCGACCCGCTCAGAACATCCAGTTCCGCTCCTTGTACGTCGATCTTAAGTAGATAGGGGCCGCTTAGATTGTTCTTCTCAACCGCCGAGTCCAGGGTGATGGCGGGTACTTCGCGCGGGACTCCGTTGACGTCGCTGGCCTCACCCTCAGTCAGCAGAGATGAGCCAAACAGGTCGGGATGGACATTCAGCAGACAGCTTCCTGGCGACGAGGACGCTGCGGCGTGCACAGGTCTGGCCTGGGTCAATGTTGCAGCAACCTGCGACAGCGCCCAGTTAAACTCAGACAAGGGTTCAATCATCAAGATGTCGGCCTCGGGAAAGATCGAAGCGGATAAGCGGGTAAAGTCGCCGCGCCCGGCGCCAACATCGATGATGGTTGCGGGGCGAAAACCGTTTCGCTTGGCTTGGCTCAGTGCGCCGGTCATCGAGACGCGTCGCTGGCTGGGCACGAGATCGTACCCAATGGATCGAAGAAGCTGTAGAAGAAGGCGCTTCATATCAGTTCAGCCAGTGAGGCAGACAGAGATTCGGATTGAACCTCGCCCGGCAAATGTGCCGACCCCGCTCGTGAGTGCCATAGCAACATCATGCAGCAGTACGTCTGCGTAGCATGACAGAGCTATGGCAAAAAGCGTTGTGAAACAGCATCTGCCAACGAATTGCCGGATCGTCCAGCGGTTGGCGCTGTGTTTCAATCTGTCGTCCGGCTTCGTCGATGACATCATATGCCGTGCGAAGAATGACCGTGTCTGGATGAGCATCCATATAAGACGTCTGCGCTTCCAGCCGCTCTGGCCTTGACAGATCGTCGGCGTCATGGCGAGCAATATAGTCGCCTTTCGCAATTTCAAGGCCGCGGTTTAGCGCGCCGGCAAGGCCCAGAGATTCCTGATTATGCAGCCGGATCATACGATCGTCGTGCCAAGCATCAAGAATTGTTGGCGTGGGATCGCTTGATCCGTCGTCGATGACGATCAGCTCATAATCTGCCAGGCTTTGGGCGGATATGCTCTCCAGGGCGGCTTGAAGATAGGCCGCTCCATTGCGCACCGCCAACAACACACTGATTTTAGGTTTTTTCATTCATCGCTTTGGGCTGCGGCCAAGCACGCTACCGCACTTCGGGTGAATATTCCGAAGGATACCTCAGTACAAAAAACGGAATCAAAGTTCCGTTTCGACAGCCTTTTTGCGGACAACGTGTAGCAAAGGTACCAGCAAAATGCGAGCATCCGGCACTTGTCCCCGCAGGCTCTCATAGGTTTCGTGCGGCCTGACCGAGTCCGTTACGAGAACGGCATCAAACTCATTCCCGCACGCGGACAGGATGGGCAGCCCAGCAAAATGTCTAGCATCTGTACCAGGAGCGAGAACACCTATCAGCTTGATATCAGGTAGTTCCATGGCAGACAGCACTGCAACTTCCGCAAGCTCACCGGTTCCCGCAAGCAACACGCGCTTCCAACCGCGCTTGGTGCAGTAGTCCAATTGTTCATGACACTGATGGCGGGCGCGCCTAAAGAAGCTGAAGGAATGTGATAGATATTCTGCTGTGAGTGAGGCCTTCTCCGCAAAGCCAGCCGGCGTCAAGAAATAGGCGTAACGGCGCGCAGGAACCCTCTGCATCTTGATATAGCCCTTGAGCACGCACTTCTTGATGTAGGCGTTGGTCAGACCAACCGCGATGCCCAGCTTGGTGGCGATAGACTCCTGTGAAATCGTGCAACCCTGTTCAATCTCGGAAAACAAGTGAACAGTGGTGGCGGCGTCCGACCCAGGCGAGCCGTCCGGCCCATTGGGAAAAGAAAGGCCAGACGGAGTGGCAACGATTTCATTCATGCCGTGAACCTTAATTCACCCATGCATTGCTTGTCAAAGAGGCAAAAAGGACCGCCTGATAATTAGTGGCGATGTGTTCTATGGGGTACTTCAGTTATGTTTTGTTAAAGCCCAATAAAGAGTGTTCGCCTCTGCCCGTTCTGGCGCACTGCCGTGTTGTGTAGTGCCACCTTTAAAACTAATATAGTGAACGCTAGAGCCAATAAAACAGTAGTAATGTGGCGATGTTTTGCATAAGCTCTTCATGTAGCTGCCGTTATGTATAAGGAGCATTGATCCAATTATTCCTCTTTCTTCATTATTGCAAGAAGAGAGAAATGCAGCATTATAGCTAACGGGCTTGCCCCTGAGAACTCTATCCTCCCCCTCCAGCCCCTTTTGCGTCAGCCGCAAGCGGCGCTCGACCGTCACGCCCAAATGACGATAGCCGTCATGGCGCCCTACGATCCAGTCGCCATCCCGGAACAACTCGACCCTCTGGGGGCGCCGCCCTAGGCGGAATGTGCCGAAGACTTCCGCGCAATTCTCTTGATTGACCATGATGGTGGAATGCGACGCGGTGCCGCGAAATTGATTGCGCAGAGGGTCCTGATAGGCGTAGGTGCCGGAATTGACGATCACGCGCTCCTTGCCTACCGACATTTCAAAGGACAGCGTATCGGCATGCGCATGCGCCGTCAGATGATCGGGGCAACACAGCCCCGCATCGAAGATGACGACCATGTCGCCCGCTTCCAATCTGGCATAGCCCGCATCGGGCAGCATGGGAAGAGGGTCTGGTTTGCCAAAGCGACCATCCAGCGCATTCAGCAATTTGGGATCGCCCACATCGCCATCGTTGAACAGCGCCAAACCGCCATCCGGATGGCGCATGGTGGACAGAGCTGGCAGCATGCGCTGAATGGCGTTCGTCAACCAAGCTGGCGGCGCATACAGAAGATCGGAAATGTCGATCAGGTCGATTAGCACCTGAAGATGGTATGAGGGCGAGCGTTCGTAATGAAAGCCATCGGGCAGGATCTGCTCATCGATCTGATCCTTAAGCGCGTCCATCCAGCGGTCAAGCCGATAAGCATGAGAAGGCAGGCAGGCGGCAGCCGCTATCAGTCCCTTTAAATTCTTGATCAGGTGATTGCCCCCGACATCATATTCGACCAAGCGCGAGAGATGACGGGCATGCGAATCGATTCCGCCAAGAAAAGCTTTTTCGAAAGTCACATCGGCATTCTCAAGCAGCCAAGGCGCATGACTAAGCCATGAAAACAAGCGCAAGGATGTGGGGTAGGGATGCCAGCATTCCGCTGTGGCGTCGGCGTTGCGCTCAAGCCAATCCGCAATCAAGCCTCGCGCCACATCCGCATGACCCGCCGCCTTCAGATCGGCAAGCCATTCGAAATAGTTGAGTGCAAAGCGCCAAAGATGGGGCTTTGAAGATGGATGCCACTCGGCGGGAAGCCGAAAATCATGCTCGAGATTCAGCAGGCGGATGCGGCCTTTCTCGCCGATAAGCCGTCCATTATCCAAGTCGCCCGGCCAGGAATCCTTAGGGTAGCGAACAGGGCGATCCGGTTGCCCGGCGGGCAGGGATAGAAACGGTCTTTGCGCCCTGCGAAGAAGGCGCCAGCCAACTTGCGAGGGCCTAAGGCGAATGGCCCAGCGAAGGGTGGCGCCCAAATTCACCGGTCAAAAGTCTCCTGCCAGGCCGACAACACAAGCAAGGCCCAGATTTTAAGTGAATTGTCGCGGACGCGCTCGTGCAATAAACCGCGCACGGGTTCCCAGGCGATGCCCAATCTCTCCATGCGCTCAGGGGTCAGATAGGTGCGAACCAGCGGGCGCAAATCGTTGCGCAGCCATTTTGCCATGGGCGGGTTGAAGCCCAGCTTGGGCCGATTGACGATTTCGCTGGGCAGCAGCGTTTGGGCGCAGGCCTTCAACAGCGTCTTCTTGCCGTTGGCAAAGCGCAATTTCGCAGGGATGGCGGCTACGGCCTCCACAAGGCGGTGATCAAGCAGCGGCAAGCGCAGTTCCAGGGCATGCGCCATGCTCATGGCGTCGCCATAAGCCAGGAGATTCCCCGGCAGAAAGGACAGCAAGTCGGTGAGCTGCACGGAATCAAGCAGTGAATTTTGAGGCAATGATCGATAGAGATCCGCAATGGGGCGCGTGGGCGTTTCATCAAGCGAAAGCAATTGCCGCCTTTCCTGGGGCGAAAAATATTCAACCCATGAAGCGTAGCGGTCCGCCGGATCGGCTGGCGAGGACAGGAACTCGCGTAGGCGCCTCAAGGCATGCTGGCCGGACTGGCTTTCGGGGATCAGTGCAGCAATATTGCGGCGCAGGAATTCGGGAACGAATTTCAGGGTGCCGTTCGCCAGCAAGGCGCCATGATAGCGCGGATAGCCCGCAAATATTTCGTCGCCCCCATCGCCAACCAGGGCGACGCTGACTTCCGAGCGCGCCCGGCGCGACAATTCATAGATCAACAAGGCGGTTGGATTGCCAAAGGGCTCGCCAAAAGCGCGCACCATGGCGGGCAGCGAGTCGGCGGCGCGGGGTAGTGCTGGAAGTTCTTGATGTCGCGTGCCAACATGTTTGGCGGTCAGCGCTGCCGCCTCACGCTCGTCATACAAGCCTTCCTCGAAGGTCATGGTGAAGGAGCGGGGCGGTGGGGCTTGATTCTCCTGGGCGGCCTCGGCCATCAGGGCGGCGATGACGCCGCTATCGATGCCGCCCGACAGAAAGCAGCCAACCTCGACATCCGAAACCAGACAACCCCGGACGGCGCGGCGAAGATGCGGCATCAGATGCTCGCTGGCGTTGGCGACGGTTTTGATATGTGAATCGCCCGAGAAGACCGGCCGCCACCATGTTCCGGTTTGCGGCGCCTGTCCGGGCTTCCAACTTAGCCAATGGCCGGGCGGCAATTTCTTGATGCCCGCATAGATCGTACGGGGTGCGGGTACATAAAGGCAGGCCAGATATTCGCTTAGAGCTTGGCGGTCGATCGTGATATCGACCTCTGGAACATGCACCAAAGCCAGCAGTTCCGAGGCGAAGGCGAGGCCGCCCTTTGGCAGGGCGGCATAGAGCAGCGGCTTGACGCCCAGCGCGTCGCGAGCCAGAAGCAATTCGCGGGCTTCTTTGTCCCATAGGGCAAGGGCGAACATGCCGACCAGCTTGGAAAGGGCCTGCCTGCCTTCACGCATCATAAGGCGCAGCAAAACTTCGGTATCGCTGGTCGATGAAAAAACTTCGCCTTGGCGTTCCAGCTCGTCGCGCAATTCCTTGTGGTTATAGATTTCGCCGTTGAAGACGATCACATAGCGCTGGCAGGGAGAATGCATGGGCTGCGCGCCGCCGGGCGACAGATCAATGATGGCCAGGCGCGTATGAACTAGGCCCAGGCCGGATTGCGGGTCCGTCCAGACGCCATCGCCATCGGGGCCGCGATGCGCCAAACGCTCGACCATCTCTTTCAGCAGAGAGGGCGTTGCGCTGGAAAGTCCGGCTATGCCGCACATGCTGGGGGGAGCTTAAAGATCAGTCAGCGGAAAAGATTGTAGTAAAAAATGCACCACAGGGCGCGCACGCCATCTTTCCAGCCTATCTTCTTGCCTTCCTTATAGGTGCGGCCTGAATAGCTGATCCCCACTTCGTAAATACGGGGTTGTGGGTCGAGATGCGCGATCTTGGCGGTGATCTCAGGCTCGAAGCCGAAGCGGTTCTCCTGGATATCGACGCCCTGAATGATTTCGCGACGGAACGCCTTGTAGCAGGTTTCCATGTCGGTCAGGTTGAGGTTGGTCATCATGTTGGAAGCCAGGGTCAGCACTTGGTTGCCGATCGAATGCCAGAAATACAGAACGCGTGTTTCCTCGGTGGTGCGAAAGCGCGAACCGAAAACGACGTCAGCCCGCCCGTCCAGAATGGGTTTCAGAAGCCTGGGATATTCCGCGGGGTTGTATTCCAGATCGGCATCCTGGACCAAAACGATGTCGCCCGTCGCCTTGGAAAAGCCCGTGCGCAGGGCCGCCCCCTTGCCCTGGTTGATCTGATGCTCAAACAGCGAGATTTCCGGATGCTTTGACTTTAGGGACTTGGCGACCTCGACCGACTTGTCCTTAGAACCGTCATCGACGATGATCAATTCCTTGGCCAGCCCCAGACAGTCGGCGGCGAGAACGCGGTCAACCAAATGTTCAAGGGTTGACTCTTCATTGTAGCAGGGAATGACGACGGTCAGTTTCGACGGGGCCATTGGACACCTATGGCTTGGGGGAATCAGGCTTGCGGGCGATCAGGACTAGGCTTTTGCCGATCTGAGGGCGAATCAATCGTTCGATGCCCCGGGTCAGGGGCACGAATAGACGATCGTAAAGCATGGCCATGTCCGGGTTAAACTCGGTGCGCTTGCCGACAACGTGGAACAGCCACCATGCCGCGACGCCCAACAAGTCCATGTAGCGACTGTTCAGAACCTTCAGGCCGGTTTTCTCAACCCTGTCGCAAAGGGGGCGGCGATGATAGCGCCGCTTGTGCTGAAGGCGATGATCCATCGGACTCATCAAAAATTCCAGCGCAGGCACGAACAGCATCAGATGGCCGCCCGGCTTCAGCGCCCGACTCATTTGCGCCAGGGCGCTCGCATCGTCTTCGATATGTTCCAGCACATTGACCAGCACGAAGCCGTCAATTGAAGCATCTGGAAGCGATGCTGCGTGTTCCTCAAGCCCCGCCATGTGGATAGAAACGCGCGATTCGTGGGCGAAGCGTTTGCCAAGCTGCTCGAACAGGTTTGGCGACGGCTCGACGAATTGGAGACTTTCGGCATGTTGCGCGAGAAGCACCGAAATATTGCCGACTCCTGCCCCGTATTCGACGACTTCGCCCTTCAGGTATGGTTGGAAATGTTCGACGATCCAGTTCTGATAGCGCCGCAGGCTGGCCAGCGCCTCAAGATCGCGACCATCGTAATAATTGGGGTCCTTGTCCATCAACCGTTCATTTTCCTGGCAGCCTCTTCCAGCACGGCGACAACGGCCACGGCATGATCCAGATTGTGCATGTCTTCACGCTCGAATTTGATGGCGTCCGTGAATTCGCGGACCACCAATTCCAGGGGAGACGTGGGGGCAACGTCAATCGCCTCGCCCTCGCCTTCGGGCCGGGCAAAAGACTCGGATGGGGGATGCAAAACTAATTTGTTGGGAGCGAGATCGTCGAACATCAATGTCGCCAAATCGAAATAGGCCGTGAAACGCCGACGCTTTTCCGCCCGCAAATTCGACAGCTCGATCCTGGCTTCGATGCCCTTGGGAAAAGCCAAGGAAAGCTCGATATCCTGGGCAATGCCATCCTCGATCAGCTTGTCTTGCATCAGCTTGGCGCCAACCATATCCGGCATGCATCCGGCAAGATTGAGGCACATCGCCACGTCATGACAGCCCCAATCCCACAAGACATCCGCATCCTTGCGAAACGGCCCGTAATTTCCCGCCTCGCCCCACATGGCCTTCAGACTTCCTAGATGAAGGCCAAGTTCGCAAAGTGCTCGGAATGCTGGATTGAAAAGGTGGGTGTGGTCGACCATGACGAAGCTTGAGCGTTCGGCGGCCAGACCGCGCAACTTCGAGGCCTCGGCCAGCGAAAGCGTAAGCGGCTTTTCGATCAGGACGGGCAGCCCCACTTCGATCGCCACCGCCGCCATCTCGGCATGCAGGGCGGGTGGCGTCGCCACGATCAGCCCTTGGATGCCGGGCGCTTGGGCCACGCTCTGCCAATCGGGAACCACGCGGCAGCCTTCGGGAACCAGGGCCGCCGTTTCCGGATTCTGGCTGGCCACCAGATCGAGACGCACGCCCTGCATGGCCGCAATGGTGCGGATATAATTGCGGCCCCAGCGGCCCGCTCCGATCAGGCCAAGTTTGATCACGGCTCGCCGGTGTAAACGCGGTTCGACCAGGTGAAGAAGCGCTTTAGCCCCTCGTTCAGATCGACCGAAGGTTCATAGCCCAGCTGCAGGCGGGCCTTTCTGATGTCCGGGCAGCGCCGATTGGGTTCGTCCGCCGGATAGCTGTCGGGATATTCGATGACGTTGCAGGGCACCGGGCGCTCCAGCACGGTTTCGATGTGCTTGACCAATTCCAGCATGGAAATTTCCGGCTTCGGATTGCCGATGTTGTAGGACTCGCCCGGCACGCCCTTCAGGATGGTCAGCAAAAAGCCCACCATGGCGTCGGTGATATAGCAGAAGGTTCGCGTCTGATTGCCGCTGCCGTAAACGCTGACCGGGCGATTGCCCTTGATGTGGTTGCCGAAGTTGGGCAGCACGCGATAGTCGGTTTCCTGCATCCCGGGTCCGAAAACGTTGAAGGGTCGGATGCAATTTGTGTGGGTGCCGTGTTTTTCGTGGAAGATGTAGCACAGGGTTTCTCCGACGCGCTTGCTTTCGTCGTAGCAAGAGCGCGGCCCCTGGCACGACACGTAGCCGCGATAGGATTCCTGCGTGGGCACGCTTTTGGGATCGGGATCGCCGTAGATCTCCGAAGACGAGAAGAAGGTGAAGCGCGCCTGATGCTTCTCGGCCAGCTCCAGCATGTTGCGCGTGCCGTTGATGGCGACGTCAAGCGTCTCCAGCGGATAGGCGCGGTAATAAAAGGGGCTGGCGATGCCCGCCGCCTGAATCACGTAATGCAGCGGCCCCTTCCACTTATAGGGCTTGATGACGTCGTGCTGGAAGAAGGTGGTGTGCGGATACTCGGCCACCTTCGCACCTTCCTTGCCTGCCGTGATCAGATTATCAAGGGCCACCAAAGTCACCGGCTTTGGCAGATACTTGTTCATCTCGGCAAAGACTTCCATGAAGTAGCGGCCAAGAAAGCCGCGCCCGCCGGTCAGCAGCACCGTCTTGCCCGCGAAATCTTGGGCGGGGCCACGCAGACGCTCGGCGATTTCCTGAACATCCGACTTTAAGAGAAACTCTTCCATTATACGACCTCGACTTCGGGAAGGGGGATCACGAACCGTCCGCCCGCATCTCGGAAGGACTGATTCTTGGCGATGATTGGTGCGGCGAAATTCCAGGCCAGGATGACCAGGACATCTGGTTTTTTTTCTGCGATGGCGCTGCCCGGCAGGACGGGAATATGCATGCCGGGCGAAAACAAGCCTTGCTTTAGCGGACTGTCGTCGATGATGAAATCAACCAAGTCGGCGCCGATGCCGAAATGATACATCAAGGTTGTGGCCTTGGCCGGGGCGCCAAAGGCGGCGACTTTTTTGCCATCGGCCTTGAAACCCTTCAGAACCGCGTTCAGCCTTTGCTTCTTGGCCTCGATATCGGCGGCGAACCGGCGGAACGTTTCGGCCTTGTCCAATCCCAGCGTTGTTTCCTGCAAGACGGCTTTGGCAACCGAAGCGCCGACGGGCCATGGCCCGCCCGCCAATTGGGCGATGCCGCGCAAGGAGCCGCCGTGCGAATCGACAGGCAGCGCCTCGATCAGCTCCAGCCCATGACGTTTCAGGAAACCGATCAGGGGAATGACCGAATGGTAATCCAGATGCTCGTGATAGATGGTGTCGAACAAGGTCTTCTCGACGACATCCTTCAGATAGGAAACCTCGAAGGCGAAAACGCCGTTGGGCGCCAACAAGGCGGCTATTCCATCCGCCACGCCGCTCAGGTCGTCGATATGGGCAAAGACGTTGTTGGCCGTGATGAAGGTGGCCGGGCCATGCTGCTCGCGAATCTCTTGCGCCTTCTTGGGCGTAAAGAATCCGGCAATCGTTTCAATGCCCGCTTGCGTCGCGCGATTGGCGATCTCGATGGCAGGATCGATGCCCAGCACCCTAAGTCCTTGCGACTTGAAAGCCTTAAGCAATGTGCCGTCATTCGATCCAATATCAAAGGCCAGCGCGCCTTCGCTAGGCTTGAAGCGCTGGCACAGATCGGCGGCGTAATCGTCGAAGTGTTTGACGAAAACCGGCGAGGTGCCCGAGACGTAAACGTATTTCTCGAACAGATGTCTGGGATCGACGACGTCGAGCAACTGAACGTGCTTGCAATCCTCGCAGAAGAAGACATCCAGGGGAAAGCAAGGTTGCGTGACGGCGAGTTCTTGCGCCGGAACAAAGGCGTTGGCGGGCGGCGTCGGCGCCAGTTTCAGCACAAGGCTCAGGCGGTCCGAGCCGCACAGGCGGCAGCCCGTTCTGCGATGGCAAAGCTCGTTCGCTGAGATGGTCACGGATTAATGGGAGGAATGCGCCGGATGTCCGCCTCATACACTTCCTGGGCGCGGGAATTGCGGCCCCAGGTCAGGAACGAAGTGTCCTTGGTGAAAACCATGGCATGGTCCACTTCGGGCGGGGTGAAAAACATCTGGCCCTTGACGATGGTGATCTTCTCGGGGGTTTCGCTCGAGCCGTGCGGGCGGTGGTAATAGTCGATCTCGCCGTCCAGCACATAGCAGTAGTGCCAATCGGTGGTATGGACATGGTTGGCCCTGACCGTGCCCTTCTTGGATTGGATCAGCACGCAGCTTTCCATCGGCACATCGACCAGCGGCTGGATGGCGCCGCGATCGTCAACGAAAGGCTTTTCCAGGGGAACGATGACGTCCTTGGGCCAGCCTGCGCGTTCTTCTTGGGTAACGGGGCGGAGATGTACGGTCATGATGGATTTGGCCTTTCCAGGGGATTTACCGGCTGGTTGTAGCCGCTCAAATCAAGATTGGCAAGCCGAAGCCTAGCCAGATCGCAGGTCTTGGGGGTCATTTCGAGTATATCCGCTAATCCTTGGCTTTTGCCAAAGCCGGAGAGAGTTCGGGAACGAAAAGACGTCACCGGCACAGCCGCTATCCGTCTGGCGCATGCCGCATGCTCAAAGGCCCAAGCCATGCGGTTCTGCGGCAGGGTGGTCTTGTCTTCGTCCAATCCGGGGATCAGCAGCATGTGGGTGATGCCCAGCTTCATCGCCTGCTCCCATCGAAGCGCGTGAGCATCGGGACCCATAAAAGGCAAAGGCAACTGAACCTGATAGCCGCCGGCTGCGTAAAAATGAGGAACATCGAGATAGTAAGTCAGCTGCCGCTCAAAGAACAAAAGCCTGTCTTGAGGGCGCAAATGCCCGTTCAGCCAAGGAACCGGGGCGTAATTTGAAACGAAGCTCTGCACATAACCTTCCCGGGATTCGCCCTTCAGCTGATAGGCCAGAGCGGGACGGGCGTACAGAAGCAGCCCGCCAAGCTGAAGGACAAGGGTCAGGGCGCAAGCGGCGATGACGGGTCTTTGGAAACGCCTGACCCTTTGGCTCGCCACAAGCAGGGCTAGCAGGACGCAGGGATAGATTGGCACAAGATGGCGGATACGCTGCGAAGCGCCCAGAAAGAACCAGAAAGCATAGAAGAGGGCGGCGGCTAGCAGCATCCAGGTCAGGGGGTGGCGGGCCAATGTCAATATCCGCGATGGCAAGGCCAGCAGCGCAAAGGGCAGCAAAAGAAGGCCCGCTGGTCCAAAGCCCGTGCGCAAGGACTCCCAACCCGGTAGGCCGTCCAACGTCGCCTTAAACGGGTAAAGTAGGAACCAGCCCAGAGTGACGGGGGCTGGTCTTTCAGCGCCAAAAAATTCGCTCGTGAAATATCTGGCCTGTTCCTGCGTCCAATATGGCGAGTCGGGAAGTCCAAGCGCCTGGAAAAGAGCTGGGAAAATCGGATCGCCCGTTACCCACCAGTGCCATAAGTAAATCGGGCCGCCGGTGACAATGGCCCCAAGCCCGAACAGCAGGCTGGCGGCGACCCATCTAGATTGCGCCAAGCAAAGCAACCCGCAACCCGCGACGAAGAAAAGACCGAAATATTTCGCGGCGGCAAAGCAGCCGGCCAACAGCCCGGCCAGCAAGGCCCAGCGCAGATCTTGGCTGACCCGGGCCTGATGCAGGCACAAACCGGCAAAAAAGACGAAGGGAACAATGCGGGTTTCGACCTGTCCCGATCCGATGCCGTACAGCATGGCGGGCGTGGTTAGGAGCAATAACGCCAGCAGCAACGTCATGCGCGGTTCCATCCAGCGCCTAGCCACTTGCGCCACGGCCAGGATGGGAAAAACGGCGGAGATGACGGCCCATAAGGTCATAGCGCTTTCGCCGCCCAGAGCCAGCGCTGGAACATAAGTCAGCTGGACCAACAGAGGCGCCGCGCCATCCACGGCCCTTGCGATGAAGGTCAGCCGGCCCTCGGCGACGATCTGTTTTGGTCTGGCATAATGGTAGGCAAGGCTGTCGGCATCGGTTGGCGGCGCGCTTCCGACGATCAGAAGAACCAGCGTGATAAGACAGAGCAGGGCCAGAAGCGCATATTCAACACGTCCAAGACTTGGTGACCTTGGCTTCAATCTCAGCCAAAATAGGCCAAGTAGCCCAAGACCAAGAACGGCCAGCAGAACGGGCGGCTGCAAAAAGCCCGCCAGGGCCAAGGGAAACATCAAGACGCCCAGGGCGCCGTAGCCGACCGTTCCCGACCAGACCAGATATTCGCGCGGGTCGATCTGTCGGCTTAAACCCAGCAAGCGCAGCAACAGTCCGCCATAGCCGAGGCAGGCGGCAGGCAGCAGCAAAAGGGCGGCTAGAACCATTGAAGCGCCTCAAGAATGGCAGGCAGCATTTTCTGGTACTGAAGCAGATACAGGCCAAAAACGACCACGATCCAGGCCCAAGCCATCGCCATGAACAGGTTTGAAGGGGGCTTCCTGGCGGCGTCATGCAACAAGGACGCGGTTTGTTCGGCGGTGGCCTCCCAACTGAAAAGCCTAGCCCTATCCACGGCCCGCAAGGAAAGATCATCTCGCAAGGCAGCGTCGCCTAACAGTTGGCCAAGAAGCGCCGCCCACACCGGGACGTTTTGTGGCAATGCGTAAAGCCCGGCGTCTCCCAGCACTTCGGGCATTGCCGCCGCCTGCGAACAGATGATCGGGCATCCCGACGCCATGGCCTCCACCAGCGGATTTCCAAAGGTTTCGACGGTCGATGGAAAGGCGAAAACGCGGCATGAGCGGTATAGCTTGGCCAGCTCGGCTGGATCGACGCGTCCAAGAAACTGAACCCGGCCATCCAGCCCCAGGTCATGAACCATCGCCCGCAGTTGCTTGGCATGGGCATCGTCAACGCCGTGCCCGGCTATTTTGAGTGTTGCCCCAGGAATTCTTGCAACGGCGGCAATTAACGTCGTGAAGTTCTTCTGAATGGTCAGGTCGCCAACGGCGAGGATGAAGTCCTGTCGCGGCTGCGTGGGCGGGAAAAATCTCTTTCCATCGACGCCATGCCAAAGAACGCGGACCTTTCTTGAAAATTGAAAAGACAGATTTGCTTTGGCGAAATCGGATACAGCCCCGGCTAGAGGGGCGCGCAGCAAGGAGAGCCACGTCATGATCCGCAGAATCTTCCAGTAAACTCTTTTGGAAAATCGCGTTTCGTGGACCTCAACTTCAAGAGCGTTGCGCAAAAGAATGACCGGCCTAGTCGCCAGCAAGGGCCCGAAATTGGCGGGCGAGAAAGTCACGTCCGTCCAGGCCCAGGCATGCAAGGGCAAGATAAGTTGCTCCCAGATCAGGCGGCGTAAAAAGCCGTCCTTGAAATCGGCCTGGACGACATCGATCCCAGTCGGAATCTCGGAAAAGATGGCCCGTTGATTCTTGTGCATCAATAAACGGCAGCGCAAGTCGAGTCGGCGCGCAAGCAATGGCAGTAGCGCTTTCAAATATGTAACGCCACCTCCTGTTTGCGCATGGAGGGCGTTGATAAGGACTCGGGTGGGCTGGCTCATCTTCTTATCTGGGGATAAGCGCCGCTGCTAAGAAGTTCATCCATCTTGGCTAAGACTTCCTTGCCGTCGTAAACGGCGGAACGCGGCTCGCTGACGACTGGCGTCAGATCCCTGATTGCGGATTCGATGAAGGGACCAAATCGAGCCTCGTTGAAATCGACGGCGGCAAAAACCGGAAGACCGGTATCGTTGCGGCGATTTTCGGACGCTGTGGGGATAACCACGAAACGGATGTCAAGCTGCTTTACGCGGGCGACATATTCGGGAAAATCCATTGTGCTTCTTGGCTTATCCAACAACCATTCCCGTTCCTCATCCTTGAAATATCTTCGGATCGCCGAGATCTGGGGGCAGTAAGAAGAATGCGGACCCAGCAAGGACACATAATGCTCGCCCGGCTTCAGTGCCTTGGAAATGAAATGACAGGTAACGTAATTGGCGCCCTGCAAGGTTGGCGTTTTTGCGTGGTACTCGGTCGGACCCACCAGCCCAATTGCCACCGGAAGTCTAATCATGGCGTAAATGCAGACGAACATCGCTTGATTGAAGCCAAGCATAAGATAGAGCGCTAGCGCTCCCAGCTTCAGGACGGGTTTTCCGTCAAATGCCGTCCATAAAGCAATTGCTCCCATGGCGGCCAAGACTGCGGCGGCGGGCAGAACGGGAAGCAAAAAGCGGACCTGTTGCGAGAGGGCGAAAAACCATATGGAGAAATATGCCAAAAAGAAGAAGAAGATGTGACCTTTGCTGTTGTACTGCGGCTTGCCAAGCAAGGCTGCGGGCATCAACGCGAGAAAATAGGGGGCGCCGAGAACCATGCCGTCGAAGAACTGCATGGGCATCGCGGACAGAGTCCAGGGGGCCGCTAAAAAATCCAGGAATTCTCGGCCAGTTCCGTAGATTGCGTGCGTGCTGCTAAAAAAGTAGACGCCTTGCGGCACGAACAGCCGGTTCAACATGGGGAATATCGGATTGCCTGTGTAAAGCCAGTTGAAAACCATTTGAGGCGTAAAGACGGCAAGAGAGGCCGCTCCCGACGCCACAATCGACAAAAAAGAAGTTCTCCAGCGCGCCAGTTCATAGATGAAAATAAGGCCAATGACGATGGCGATAACGCCGCCGTGATATTTGGTATTGAATCCAATGCCCAGCATTACGCCCAACATGACTGCGGAGCGAATGCTTGGATGTGGACGAGTTGCCAGCAGCACGATCAATGCCGCAGCGCTGCTTGCCGCCAAGGGAAGATCAACCTCGACGGTCCCCATTTCCCAAACGACGGCGCGGACGGCGGCAAACAGTAGTGCCGCCAAGCAAGCGCCGTTCCGGCTCAGACCCATTCGGAAGCCCAACAGTCCCGTCCCGATCGTTGCCGCAAGCCCCGCCAAGCCAGCCATGGGTTGTGCCGCCTGCTCGCCAACGATGGCGAGTGCGAAGCGTGATAAATTGCCGATCAAGGCGGGAAACAAGACATGGGGCATGCCGCTTCCCCAATCGGGGGCGATATATCCGCGCTCGATATCGGCTTTTGGCACCGCCATGTGGTAATTCAAGCTGTCGTAATCGTTGGTTGGCGCCAAGCCTTGTAAAAGCGAGGATAGACAGACGAGAACCAGCAAGCCCGTCAGCCAAGGCGAACCGCTGAGCAATCCTTTCCTGAGATCGGCCCAGGGCGCGGCCCTCAGTCCGGGAACGGCGCATAGGAATAGCGCGGCACCCAGAGCGATCATGCTGAACGAATCCAGACGTATCCTTCCTATGAAAGAAATGGACTGGGACAAGATCAACATCCCAATCATAAAGCCGGTCAGCGCACGCTCGGCCTGGGTTAAACGGCCATCTTGGTCAAGCCAGACGGTCAAATGCCAGCCCAAGCCAAGGAATGTCAGGGCGACAAGAAGCACAAACAACATGGACAGCACGGCGCTCATCCCCCCCCCAGTCCTCGAGCCAGGAACTGGCTGAAAACCGAGATCTTTTCTACATAATAGCCGCGGCTGAACCACAAATAGGCCAGCGTGACCGCAAGACCGTGCAATAGCAGAAGTCCTGGCCCGTGCAAGCCCGCCATCGGACGCATTAAATCGAGCGGCAAGCAAATTAGCCCTGGCAGCGCGGACAAAGCGTCTCCTTTGGCTCGGTGCGCCGCCAAGGCTTCGTAATGGATGATCAGCACGCGGCGAAAGGCCGCCAGCAGGGCGTGTGGGCGCGAAGACAGATTGTCCAGATGCCTCATGAGAACTTGCATCGAGCAGCGCCGCCGCTGCTCGACCTTGCTGGTGATTCCGCTTGCCGATACGTAATAGCGCGAAAGCGCCTCGGGAAACATGACCAACCTTGCTTGAGGAAGCGACAGCAATTTCAGCCACAAATCATAATCCTGGGCGGCGGGCAGGCTTTCTTCAAAGCCGCCGACGGCCAACACGTCGGCGCGCTTGGCCAGAACGGTGATTGATGGTATGAATCCGCGCAGCATCAGTGCCGTAAAGGGATCTTTGGCGGCAGTAAGATGACGCGTGCAATCCATATGCGTTTCTTGCCCGCCCTTGACTTCGATATAGTCGTGCGCGATCAGTGTTGCATCGTTTGCATGCGCCAGCGAGCGTTCCAGCTTGGTGGGCAGCCACTCGTCGTCGGCGTCAAGGAAGGCCAGCCATTCGCCCCTGGCAGACTGCACGCCGACATTGCGCGCCGCTCCGGCGCCCTTGTTCTCTTGGCGAATCACCGAAAGATGAATGCCGTTCATCAAGCTGCGGCAGGATTCGGCGGCCTCGAACGAGCCATCGTCCGATCCGTCGTCGATGACGATGACTTCCAAAGGCTTGACGGTCTGAGCCGCGACGGATCGCAAGGCGCGCCCGATCGTAGCGGCGGATCGCCAAGCCGGAATGACGACGCTTACCGTTAGGCTCAACCGATCAACTCCTCAAGTCCGAAGTCCGGCGCATCCAGGCAAGGCGCTTCCACATGCAGGCGCACGGCCAATTCCAGCATCAAAAGCTGATAGATGCGAAAGGCGTGACGCGCGGGTTCGGCGCAAAGACGCTCGATCCCCATCGCCGTCCACCAGCCGCGCTCCAGGCTTCTCTTGCGCGTGAGCAGTTTCTGAGCCGCTGCGCCCAGCGATCCCGCCATCCATTTCGGCACCGGCGATGCAAAACCCTGTTTGGGCGCATCGATGATCTCGGCTGGCAGCAGGCCTTCGGCCATGGCGCGTTCCAGACCCTTCTGCCGCCCATCAGGCGTGCGCAGATTTTGCGGCAGAGACAGCGCCACTTCGACCAGCCGGTGATCCAGAAAGGGCACGCGTCCCTCCACGCTGGCCGCCATGCTGGTGCGGTCCAACAGCAACAGCAAATCTTCCGGCAGATAGGTGTTGATGTCGGCCCACAGTAAACCTGCCTGCGCATCACCCTCCCATTCGTCGGCGAAGGCCGAGTGCGCCGGGGCAGGCAACGAGCGGGCATGGCCGATCAGTTCTAGAAAGTGCGACGGAAACTGGGTGGAATGCGCCCACAGATATTTTCCTGGATTCTTGTCGATCAAACCGGCGCGCTTCAGGCGAAAGGCCAGATGCGGATCAAGAAGCCCGGCTGTGGGTTCGATCAAGCCCTTGCGCAGAAAGGCGGGCAGCTTCAGATAGCGCCGCTCGATGGAAAGCGGGAAATAGCGTCCATAGCCGGCGAACAACTCGTCGCCGCCGGTTCCGTTCAGCGCCACACGGATCTCGCGGCCCAGAACATCCTCGATCATTTGGTTGGGCAGCAAACTGGCGTCGGCCAGCGGCTCGTCGCAATGCCAAGCCAGACGAGGCAAGGACTTGGCGACGTCGCCCGCTTCCACGTCGATCAAGTGATGCTGCGTGGCGTATCTTTCGGCCACCTTCGCGGCCAGGGGCGATTCGTCGTAGGAAGCGCCCGCAAAGCGCACGGTATAGGTTTTAAGCTGACGCTCGGCCTGACGGGCCGCCAGGGCGACCAGCAGGCCGGAATCGATGCCGCCCGACAAAAGCGCTCCCACCGGCACGTCGCTGCGCAATTGCAGCCGCACGGATTCATCCAGCAAGGCCAGCAATTCACCCTTGGCGTCCTGGGGCGGCTGGCCCGGTTTGGCCCGCCAATAGCGCTCAAAACGGATTTCCCCATTCTGCTCCACCGACATCAAGGTGGCGGGCGGCAGTTTGTAGACCCCCTTGTACAGGGTGGCCGGGGCGGGCACATAGCCATGCGCGAGATAAGCGGTAACGCTTGATTCATCGACTTCTGGCGACAGAAGGCTGGAGGCGAACAGAGCCTTGGGTTCCGAGGCGAACAGAATGCCGCCATTCGACAGCCTGGTCCAATAAAGCGGCTTGATGCCCAGCCGGTCGCGCAGCAGCAGCAAGCGCCCCCGGTCGTAAAGGGCGATGCCGTACATGCCGTTAAGTTCGTGAACGAATGAGCCGCCCAAGGCGTCATAGGCCGCCAGGGCGGTTTCCATGTCTCCTTCAGTCGCGTAGGCATACGAGGAAAAGCGCTGGCGCAGTTCGCGGTAATTGTAGATTTCGCCATTGCCCATCAAGACGCGCCCCTGGGCGGTCAGGGGTTGCTGGCCGGTCGCCAGGTCGATGATGGCCAGACGACGAAAACCCGCCTGGAAGCGATGATCCGGGCTGGTGTAACGCCCTTCGCCGTCTGGGCCGCGATGGGCCAGCACGCCCAGCATGGCGTCCATGTTCGCCGCGACTGGCGCAACGCCCAAGGGCAGGAACAGACCGGCCAAACCGCACATGTCAGGCGGCCTCCAGGCTTAGGCGGCCTTGCCAGGGCAGGCGCGCCTCCTGTTTGATGTTGATCCGCGTGGCGGGCTGTCCCTGGCCATAGCGCGTCCAGCGCGTGATCTGGCTGGCCGACAGCGGCGCATCCGCGATCAGACGAACATCGCCCGCAGGCGTGCGAATGCTGGCTTGGCATCCTTGAATGTCAACCGGCAAAGGGATCACCAAACCGCGTTCGATCTCAAAACGCCCATATCCGTCGATATTATCCTGGATGGAAAAGCGGCCAAGGTCGGCGGCGAAGACGCGCGCGACGTTCGCCCTGCCAATGCCGTACTGCAAAGTCATGGCGTTTGACGAAGCCGTCGCCTTGGGTGGCGCGCCTCCCGTCCGGCGTCTGAACGCATCCGAATAGTAGGGCCGATTGGCGGGCCTGGGATCCTGCCCCGAAAGTATGACGCCGTTATGGACGGCGGCGCTGCGATAAAGGGCAGCCTCGCCATCTTCCCCGTAACGTCCGCGCCCTGGATCGACGATCAGCGGAACACCCTTCCAATGCAGCTCGAAACCGCCCAGATCCTGATGGCCGTGGCCCGGCATCGGCGGCCAGCCGTCGGGCGAGGCATATAGCAGCATCGACCAGTCGCCCTGCTCCAACCGATGCCAGCCATCTGCTGACAAATCGGCCTCGGTGCGGTTGAAAAGCGGCGCCAGACGCTGCGGCGACAGATCGGGGGAAATGTCGCCGATCAAAGGCAGACCGCCAGCCAGCAGCAAACCGCCTGCGGCATGGCGCGCCCTCGCCGCAATTTCGGCCAAAGACGCGGCTTCGGGACGCTGGGCTTCTTTGGCCCACTGCGCCGCCTGCTCATAGTTTTTGGTCAGCAGAAAATGGTAGTGCGCTGAACCTTCAATCAACAGGCCGCTGGCGCTGAAAATGCGTTTGGCTTCTTCGAGCAAGATTTTCCCGCCCAGCGAAGCGGCCCTTTCCCAACCGAGATGAATGCCCAAGCAATAAAGGCCGCGACCGTCATTGGCCAGATGATTGCCGGTGTAATGGGGGCCGAAATATTCCAGCTTGGCGGCAATGGCTGGCGCATGGGCCGCCAGGGCATTCCAACTGTCGGCATAAGGTTGCGCCAATCCATGCCGCTTGGCGAAAGACAAAAGATTGATGGCCCGCTCGGCTGCCGTGTAGGGATGCCAGGGCCAGCCTGAATCGGGCGTTTGAAAGCGCTGGCGCCAAACGTTCCAGATGGCGGCGACCCAGGCGGGGTCGGTCGCCTCTTCGATCCAGGCGAAACGATGCAGGGCCAGCAGCTGCTCGACATCGTCGAAATTGCGATCGAACAGTTCGGCTTCCTGGCCGGGGTGCAGATCAAGCGTCAACCCGGCAAGGTCAAGGCGAAGGGGATTTGCAGGCGGCGTTGGGCTAAGCGCGGCAAAAGAAGGGATCGGCTTTGGCGGTTCGCCCAATTCCAGGCTGGTCACGTAGGGCGGGCAATGCGCCTTGAAGGCGGGCGGCGCGGCCTCGCGGCCGATTAGGCGCGCCAACAGCCAGCTTCGCAAGGTTTGGTCGCTGGCAAGCTGGCGAAGTTTGCGCAAGGGGGCGGATGTCACGCCGACAGGACCTTGGCCCAATATTCAAGATTGGCGGGCGCGAAAATCTGCGCGGCGTCGATGACGGGCGGCGGCGTAAGCTGCTCCAATTCCCGCTTCAACGATCTGGCGTCGGCGGCAGGAATACTGACGCCGTCCGGCATGACATCGACCGGCACTTTGCCTTCCGGGATGAAGCGCAAGGTGGGCAGGCCCGCCAGCACCGCCTCCAACCCGACAGTCGTCAGACAGTAAAGAACACCCGACACGGCATCGATGTCGCCCAGTCGCTGGCCGGTTGGATCGATGCCCGGTTGCGGCGTGATCTGAAAAGGATTCATCGGATGATCCTTGACCAGAAAGCGATAGCCATCGGCGGCCAAGGGGCGGATGGCGTTCAGCATCTGGATGGAAATGTCGGCGTCGAACGGCAAGGCCACGAAGACCGGGGCTTTCGCCTCCAACCTAGGGGCCGGAAGTTTTGGAAAGCGCAAAGCGCCGCCCACGCTAAGAATATGGCGAGGGCAGCCATAGCGCATCAGCCGCGCCAGATCCGAAGGTCCCACGGCCAGGATGCTGTCGGGCAAACTGGCAGAACCGTCTGGATTGGAATGCGGGGCATAATTCCATTCGCGCCAACCGACGGTGGCGTGTTGATAGCCAACGGCTTGAATGCGTCTGGCCTTGGCGGCGCGGACCATGGCGCGCTCCCAGGAATGGTTCTCCCAGGGCCACGCGATCGTCTTTGGCTTGGCTTTGTCCATCCAGGCCACAACGCAATGAATTTGCCAAGCGATGGCGACCGACTGCGCGGTTGAACCTTCCTGGACGGCGGCGCGGCGCACCAGCCAGTTGTCCGCAATGACCGGCTGCCACTGGAATTTCCACAAGCGGCGCGCAAAGGCCGGATCGCCAAAACCGTGCAGACTGAAACTGCGTCCGTCGGCGCATAGGATCTCCGCCTTCTCGGGCGTTCCATCGACATGGATCAGGCGCACCAAGTCGGGGACTTCCGCCATCAGCTTTCCAAAATAGGCGTCGTTGCCTTCGGCGTTGCTGGCCGGATGCGCGTAAACCAGAAGCGCCGGTCTGTCCTTGGGACAGCTTTGGCTGTGTGTCCTTAGCCGTCGCGCCCAAGAAGCAAAACGGCGTCCCGCGGCAAGGCGCGCCATCAGGCCGCGCAATCTGAGGCGGGTTTCCGCCAGCAGCAAGGGCGGATAAGACGCAATGCGGTTGACCCCTTGGCGCTGTGCGAGATGGCGAAACAGCCAAGGATCGTCGCAGATGGCCAGAACGGTTTCATTGCTGGCGGCCCATTCATCGATCAGGCGCGTCCAAGCCAGCATCAGGCCGAAATCCGAAATGTTGGCGGCGCAAGCGGGCGTGTGCGCCAGGACGCTGGACGCTTCCTGTCCCAGCGCTTGCGCCAGGCTCCACCATTCCTCGACCGACGCGTCGTAAGCGCTCTCCAGCTTCGCGGCCAGATCGAGCACTTTCATCGCCGGATGCAGCGCCCCAGGCTCGGGCGCGCCTGCAACGGCGCACCAGCGATCAAAGCCCGACTTTGGTGGGCGGGCGGAGCGGCTAAGAAGAACCGTCATGGATCAGCGCTTGGGCAGCAATCCCTGACTTAGAATGGTCAGAAAAACCGGAATGGCGTGATGGGCGCGAATCTTCTTGCCCTCGGCGTAGCTGCGACCGTGATAATTGATCGGCACCTCATACCAGACCCGGCTTGCCTTGACCGCTTTGGTCAGGATTTCCGCCTGCTGCTCCCAGCCAAAGGTGGTCAAGCGCGAGGGATCGATCAGATCGCGCTTGAAAGCCAGATAGCAAGAATAGATGTCGGTGAAGGTGGTGTTGTTGACCAGATTGAACAGCAGCGTAATAAGGCTATTGCCCATACGGTGCCAGAAATAGAAAACGCGCGTCTGTTTGGGCGCCACGAAGCGGCTGCCCATCACCACTTCCGCCTGATGATCGACGATGGGGGCCAGAAGGGCGGCGTAGTCGCTGGGATCGTATTCAAGATCGGCGTCTTGGAACAAGACATAGTCGCCGCTGGCCGCCCGCAATCCATCTTGGACCGCAGCACCCTTGCCGCCATTGGCGGGACGGTCGATAAGCCGATCATATAGATCGGGGCGCGATTTCAAGCGCTCGATTGTTGCATCTTTCGATCCATCATTGACGACGAGGATTTCAAACTCGACGCCAGGGACCGTTTGGGCGCGCACGCGCTCCAAACAGGCCAGAATGGTGGCCTGTTCGTTGTATACTGGGATGAGAACGCTGATCTTAATCATAGATTTCCTTACCATGCGGTGTAGCGGTTGGCGAGCGACAAGTCCCGCTTCAGGAAAACGGCGAAGAAGCCCTCGAAATCCAGGCGCGCCCACAGGGGCTGGGTCAGAACAAGGGGGTGCTTCAAGGGATATTGCCGATAGGTGCGCGAAAAGACGGGGACAAAGCCCGAGATTCTCGCAAGCCGCAGCCAATCCCTGGGCGACAGTTCGAACAGATGCAATTCCTCGGCCGTCATTTGCGAAGGCAGCGCGTCAAGCGGCAGATCAAGTTCGCGACCGCCGAAGCGGCTTTGCCTCACATAGGGAACCGACATCAATAGCCAGGGCGATTTTCCGCGCTCGGCCAGCCGGTGCAAAAAGCGGATGGGATCGCTTAAATGTTCGACCATCTCGAACGACATGAACATGTCGGGTGCTACGCCTTCCAGGTCCATGTCTTCGGCGCGGGCCAGCAGCGCGTCGCCACCCTTGGCCTTCACCTTCTCGACGGCGATCGGATCGAGATTGACGCTGATCACGCGCGACACTCTGGGTTCCAGCGCCTTGATGTAGGCGGCGTGGTTGCCTGACGAATCGCCGATATCGGCCAGCACCAGATTGTCGCCGCCGACATGGGCAATGGCGTCCAGGGCCGTGCGCACCTGAAAGGCGTGCAGCGTGCGCATCTTGCGCTCCCAGTAGCGCGAATATTCGTTTTCATCCAGCTTGGCGCTGTATTGGTCTTGAATGTCGGGCAGAATTTTGCGCAAGCCCTCTCGCAGTTCCGCCAAGCCTTGCTCTTGGGCCGCAGCGTCCAGCGAAGCCGCCGAGAGTTTCTGGTACAAGGCCCGCGTATCCAAGCCCATCGATTTTGCAATTTGAATAAGGGTCATCTTTCCGCCAGATAGGCTGAGGTCATGATCATAGCAAGCGGCGTGCGCGCCGCAGTTGATGGCGGATGGCAGTAGCCGTAGCGCGAAAGCCTTGCCGCGCCCGGCGTCAAGCGCATGGCCTCGCCAAGCGCCTCGCCCGCATTCAGAACGATATAGGGCAGGCGCAGCTCGGGCTGATCCGGATCGCCTGAAAAATCCATCCCGAACCAGGAAATGGATTTGTCGCTTAGGGTTGGCCCCTCTGTTTCGCGCAAGTCGAACAACAGGGCGCCGCCCGTATGGTTCCAAGCGCTTTCAAGCGTCGTCCGCCATCTTTCATGCAAATGCAAAATTCCCAGGACCAGAACCAAATCGAATGTCTCGCCGTCCAGCGCGGAAAGATCGCCCTCGGGCGTGCAGATGAATCGCTGACCGGGATGGCGCAGTTTTGCCTTGGCGATCATGTCCTCGCTGATGTCCACGCCCGTATAACGGTAGGACTTCAAATTCTCCGACATGATCGAAGCGAAGCCGCCCTGCGCGCAGCCGATATCGAGAACGCTCATATTCTCCTTCAGGCGGTCTTTCAGAAAAAACCACTCCGAGGGATAGACGTCGCCGGTCGCGCTGCGCTCCTTCGAGAAGAAGTCGAGCACACCCGGCTGGCTCCAAGACTGGGCGTGGCTCATGATTGCGCCACTTCCAGTGGATCACCAAATCTGTCCAAACCCTCGATGGCGGCGCGTCCCATGGCCAGCACCGCTTCCTCGGCCGATCCGCCGATATGGGGGGTGACCAGAAAGTTGGGCAGCTTGATCAGTTCCATGTCCGTGGGTGGCTCGACCGCGAAGACATCCAGCGCAGCACCCGCCAGTCGGCCCTCGATCAGCATCGCCTTCAACTCGGACTCGTCAAGCAGACCGCCGCGCGCGGCGTTGATCAAGATGGCGTCGGAGCGCATCAAGCGCATCCGTTCGGCGCTTAGAATGTTGCGGGTACTGTCATCCAGCGGCAAATGCAATGTGATGACGTCGGCTTGGCGCAGCAACGCCTCAAGCCCCATCATCTCGACGCCCCACTGGGCGCAAAAATCGGGCATCGGCCTGATGTCGTGGGCGATGACGCGGCAACCCCAGGGCTTGAGCAATTGCGTAAGGTCCTTGCCGATATGGCCAAGACCTACAATGCCAACTGTGCGGTCGGACAATTGGCGGCCCATCAACTGTTTCCATCCGCCGCCCAGAACCTGCGCATGTCCCTGCGGAACATGGCGCAGCAGGGCCACCGCATAGCTGATGACCAGTTCCGAGACCGAACGGCGATTGACGCCGCCTTGCCAACCCAACTGGATGCCGCGCCGCTTCATCGCCTCCAGGTCGATCATATCCAGGCCCACGCCGTATTTGCCGACCACCTTGAGGTCGGGCAGCTTGGCGAACAGGGCGTCGTCCAGGCGTTCCAGCGCGGTAATGATTTTCTCGTGGCCTCTCAGGAAGTCGGCCAGCGCCTCGCCCTTAAGGGAAAGCCCAGCATCGTTGAAGGTGACGTTGGGATAGCGGACCAGTAGTTCGGCGCGTAAGACGGGGTGTTTGGAAAATGAGCGCGAGGCGACGGCGACTTTGGTCATTGGGTGCGCACCGATTCAAGAAAATCCTTGGCCAGCGCAAGAAACGTCTGGTCCACGGCAAGGGTTCGCCGTTCGATGCGCCCATCGCCATGGGGAAGGATAACCGTCACCGAACCTGCACCTTCATTCTTTTTGTCCTTGGCCAGGGCGGCCATGAAGGCGTCGAAGGGAACGGCAATTTTCTCGAAACCCTTGTAATTTTCCTTCAAGACGGGGCGTCTGGCCATGGCCAAGCCAGGGTCGCATAGCCCCAGCCCCACCGCCACGTGATTGGCCATGTCCAATCCGATAGTGACGGCAATGCCGTGCGGCACCGCGAAATGGGTGGCGGCCTCGATGGCATGGCCAAAACTGTGGCCGTAATTGAAGATGTTGCGCGGCCCTTGATCGAACTCGTCTTGCTGGATATAGCGCTTCTTGATCTCCAAGCTGGCCCTGAGATAGCGCAACAGAACGGCGCGATCCGCAAGCATGGCGTGGTAGTCGCGGGCGATGGATTGGAACGAGGCTGGTCCGTCGATAGCGTGCACCTTCAGCATTTCGCCAATGCCCGAGCGCACGTCGCGCTCGTCCAGTGTATCGAGAAAACGGGTCGATAGATCGATGCGCCTGGGCGGGGTAAAGGTGCCCAGAATATTCTTGGCGTCGGCGCAATTAATGGAACTTTTCGAGCCGATGCAGGAATCGGCCTGGGCCAACAGCGTGGTCGGCAGAAAACGCCAATCAAGGCCGCGCAGCATGGTGGCCGCCAGAAAGCAGGTGATGTCTTGCAAGATGCCGCCGCCGATGGCGACCAGAACATGGCCGCGCTTCACGCCCTTGGCCACGAGGTGAGACACGTAGCCAGGGAAGCGTTCCAGCGATTTGGCGGTTTCAGTGGCATCGATCAGCAGCAGCGAGGGATGCGCCAGCAGCCGATCTATTTGGCTCGCATATAGGTCGGCCACGCGGCGATCGACGATCAAATGCGATTTCGCAAGATCGGACCGGTTCAGCTGCTCAAGGGCGTCCTGGCTGAAATGAACCTCATAAGGTCCCTTGTGTGACTGGATGACCAAAGGCTCAAACACGCGTGAAGCCTCCGTCGATCGCGATGTTCTGGCCGGAAATATAGGTGTTTTCCGGCCCGCCCAGCCAAGCGGCAAAGGCGGCGATTTCCTCCACTTTGCCCAAGCGGCCCATGGGGATTTCCGAAACGACCTTGGCCAAGCCGTCGGCTCCCAGCACCCGCCTTGTCAGTTCGGTATCGATGAAGCCGGGGGCTATGCAATTGACCAGAATGCCATCGGCGGCAACTTCGGCGGCCAGGGCCGCCGTCATGCCATCCAGCGCGAATTTGCTGGTGGAATAGGCTCCGCGCTGGGCGCGCGAGATTTTTCCCCAGATCGAAGAAACATTCACGATGCGCCCCCAGCCGGACGCTTTCATATGTCCCAAAACGGCGCGTGATAGCAAAAAGGGCGCCGTGACGTTGACGGCTTGAATGGCGGCGAAATCGGAAGGATCTATTTGCGCGAAGGGCGCAATTTTGTTGATGCCAGCGTTGTTGATCAGGATATCGATGCCCATGGCGGCAATGCGGTCGGCAAATTTTTGCGTTGCTTGACTATCGGCAAAGTCGATCGCTTCATACTGGCAGCCTTCGGGGGCTTGCCCATCCGGTCTCGTTCCTGTCACGATCACGCGCTCGCCACGCTTGCTGAGCGCCTGGGCAATGGCGCGCCCGATGCCGCGCGTGCCGCCGGTGACCAGGGCCGTTTTGTCGCTCATTGCGCTTTCTCCGCCACGATGTTCCATGCAAAGCCGATATAATTGCCCAGCGAAAGCTCGCGCCCTGTTTCAGCGACGAAAGGCGCGCCATAAACCAACTCGCCGCCTGGATGCGCCTTGTGCCCCATGCGTTTGAGAACCCAGTTTCGAAATTGCGTCAGCCGCGGGATGGCGAAATTGTCCCACTGAAAACTTGATTTTCTAAGGCTTGCGATCTTGAACGAATGAAGTTCACGGCGCAATTCAACTTCGCTGTACACGCGGGTGTATGGGTTCTTGGTTTGGCCGAATTTCGGCTTTCCCTCGGTCACGCGCCCGATCCATTCGGCTTGCGGCCAGCGAAACATCTCTCCGCTAAACAGTCCACGCGGTACGATATTGCACCAGAAGATCGCCGAGTGGCGGGCATAAAGCATAAGCACCGCCTTGCCGCCGGGCTTTAAAACCCTGAAGACTTCGGCCAGACAGCGCTTCGTATTCTCCGAATGGTGAAGAACGCCATTGGAATAGACGATGTCAAAGATGGCGTCCCGGAAGGGCAGATTCTCGCCGTCGCCCTGATAGGCTTGCCCCGATCCGTCGCCAACCAGTTTCAGCTTTCTATTGGTCGAGGCGGCGCGCGGCGGGGTGATGTCCAGCGCCGTGACCTTGGCGCCATATTTGGCGAAAAGGCAGGAATGCGCTCCGCCGCCCGGCCCGATTTCCAGCACCTGCTTGCCTGCCAGATCGGCAAGCGGCATCTCGACGACCGGCAGCATTTGGCGCATGCGAAACAGGTCTTCGGTCAGCGCCAGCTTGGCGGCAAAGGATTCGCGGGTCAGGGCGCGATCCGTCGGCTCGTAGAGCTGGCGGTAAAGATCGCCCCACCATGCCTGGATATTTCCCTTGCTCGATCCCGCTTCTTCGGGTGCTAGGAACTGAACGATCCCCAGGCTTGGATCGATGGGAAAAGTTCTTTTGCAAGCGGCGCAGGAAAGGCCAGCCTCACCCGATTGCAGCGGATGCGCATAACAAGCCGGGCAGCGAAGATGCTCGGTCAATAGACGCCCCACAGGGGGTCTTGCGCCATCGCCGCCTCGACGGTTGCTATGTCATGCGGGCTGTCTACGGAAAAGCTGGGCCGATAGGGATAGGGTGCGATGTATTGGTGATAGCCGTGATCATAAAGGCGGTTGCTGTCGCAGGCTTCCTTGATCTCCAGCGGCGATGGCTCCAACTGGGTGAACAGCTTCAGGAAATGCCAGCGGAAGCCGAAAATGCCGTAGATGCGCCTGGCCCCCAGCTCGGGCGAGAAGGTTTTGCAATAGGGCAGCGGCGCTCGTGATGTGTACAAAACCTTGCCATTCAAATCCCAGATGATCTTCAGGGCGTCCGGGTTGCGGTATTGCGCCTCGTCGATGATGTCCATGGCCAGGATCGTTCCTTGAACTTCCTGGGGCCGATCCTCCATCGGGGCGATGGTGGCGGCGATCATGTCGGGATGCATCATCGGCTCGTCGCCCTGCACGTTCAGCACGATGTCGTCGCCTTGAATTTCAAAACCGCACTTCGTGGCGGCTTCCGCCACGCGGTCCAGGGCGCGCACGTGATCGGATCGCGTCATGATGACGGGATAACCCTTCGAATCAGCGAAGGACTTGATCTCTTCGTCGCAGGTGCAGATGGCCAGCGCATCCCAGCGCTTGTACATCTTGGCGCGCTCGAACACATGTTCGAGCATGGGGCGACCGAAGATGGGGAACAAGGGTTTGCCGGGAAAGCGGCTGGCCGCCATGCGGGCGGGGACAAGTCCGATAATGCGGGTCATGGGTTGAAGTTCTCCACGCTGTCAAACAGGTTCCACTTGGCTTGCCATGCCGGATCGGCGCAGTAAATGCGATAGACCAGCTGCATCGTATTCCAGGCATCCAGCGACGAGCCAGCCTCAATCTTGCCGCCCCGCAAAACGGCATTGGCGAATTCGCCAACCTCATCTGCCCAAGATGGGTCCTTGCGATAGCGCGTGGTTTGTTCCCTGGGATCGCCGGAATCGTCCTCGGCGTCGGCCCACAGCACGGTCAGCGTCTCGGCGCCATAGCTTTTCGACCCGGATAGAATGCCGGAAAGGATCAGGGCGCCCTTCTCCAGTGTGATCTCTAGGCTGAAGCGATGTCGCCACTGGGTGGCGGTGGAATGCAGCATCGCCACCACGCCGTCATGCGTGCGCATCAGCGCATAGGCGTTGTCCTCGATATCGTGGCCCCAAAAGCGGTTATCGACAAAACTCTTCACCTCGGTGAACTCGCCTGCGAACAAGCGCATCAAATCCACCATATGAATGCCCTGGTCCAGCAAAATGCCGCCGCCCGATTGCTCCCGCTTGGTGCGCCAGTCGGAATGCGCGCCGAAGCTCACAAACTTGGACTTTCCATAGACGCCGCGCAGATTGACAGCGCGGCCCAAGTCGCCAGAACGCATGATGGACAGCGCGTCGCGCACCGAATCGTGATAGCGGTGATTGAAGCCGTATTTCAATACCAGCTTCGGATGTTTCCGCTCGGCCTCGATCACACGGGCGATATCGGCCAGATCGCGCCCCGGCGGCTTTTCGCAGAAGACGTGCAGCCCCTTCTCGAACCCGGCGATGGTGACGTCGGCGGCTACGTCGTTGGTCAGGCAGACGAACAGGGCGTCAAGATCCTCGGCCTCCAACATGCGTTGGGGCGTCTGGTAATGTCGGACGCCATCCTCGAACGCGCCTTCCTGGGCGAAGTTGCGGTCGCAGACGGCGACCGTCTGCATGTCGTCGCGCAGATCGATGAAGTGTCGACGGCGTTTGCCGACGACGCCGTAGCCCGCAATGCCAACCCGCATCATGCTTCTGGTGTCCGGTAAAGGTTGGCCAGTTCCTCGCTGTCGCGGCCCAGCCGGGTCGATTCGCCGCCGTCCATCACGTCAATCCAGCCGCCATTCGCCTCGTCGGAGCGATAAAAGGAATTGAGCAGGCGGATCGAGGCAAAGGCGTCGTCCTGCGTAACCGGATAAGGCCTGCCTTCATTGAAGAAGGACGCAATATCCTGATAGATGATCTTGTGGCCCTCGCCGTAAACGCAGCCGGAGAAATCTTCCGAATTTGCCGCGCAGGCTGAAGGATCGGGGGTGAAGACCTGAAGCTCGTTGACGGCGATGCCGCCGATCTGCGCCAAGCCTTCGGAACCAACGATGGATAGAGAAGCCTCGTAATCGATTGGTCTGGCCGCCGTCGTCACTTCTAGCGTGCCCACCTTCGAATCGCCATAGGTGATGGTGGCGACCACGGTGTCCTCAACCTCGATCTTGGCGCCCAGGGTGCGCATGGTGGCCGAGACGCGCTTGACCTCGCCGCCCAGATGGCGCAGCAGATCGACATGGTGAATGCCCTGGTTGGTCAGGCAGCCGCCATCCTGGGCGAAGGTGCCGCGCCAGGGCGCCATGTCGTAATAGCGCTGCGGGCGGCACCAGCGGGTGCGCACGGCGATGATGCGGATCTCGCCCAGTTCGCCACTATCGATGGCCTTCTTCACGCGCTTGACCGCCAGATTGTGCCGGTTTTGAAAGACTGGAAAAAGTTGCACGCCCGCCTTGGCCGCCCTGGCATAGGCATCGGTCAATTGGCTGGGCTTCATGAAGGTGGGCTTCTCCACCACCACATGCTTGCCCCAGCGCTCGATCATCTCAAGCGTATGTTCGTGATGCATGCCCGAAGGGGTGATCACCGCCACCACGCTGATTTCAGGATGCTGCGTCAGCAGCTTTCGATAATCTGTGTAGAAGGGAACGGCGAACTCGTCGCCGTAAGCCTTGGCCTTCTCCGGAACCAAATCGCAAACGGCGGCCAGTTTCACGCCGGGCATTCCGGCGATCGAACGGCAATGATGGCCTGCGATACGGCCACAGCCGATAACCGCTACATGAATGGCGTTGGGCGTCACGATACCTCCGCGATGCGATCAATCAGGGGCTGGAACAATTGGGCCGTGGTGGCCGAGAAGCGCGAATAGCCTTTCAAACAAGGCTCGTTGAAATCCCTGCGGTAGTAAACCAAGGGTTCAAGTGCTGCATGCACCTTGTCTGCGTTGGCCGCGAAGGCGACATGCATGAAATTTCCCTGGCCTTTCAATGTGCGATAGCCAAGCCTTGCCATTTGGGAAAGAAACAAGTCCTTGCCCGCCTGCAAGCGCCTAACGGATTGCATCATCTCGCCTGCGTGATCTAGCATGCGCAAGAAGGCGTGCACGGCGACGGTGTTCACCTCATACATGGGGCGCACTTTGTGCAAAACCTTCGCAACTTCGGGCGAGGCAGCGGCATAGCCGATGCGAAGACCCGCCAAGCCCCAGGCTTTGCCGGTCGAGCGCGCCACCACAAGATGATCGAATCGGCGCGTCCAGGCGATGCAGCTTTCAGCGTGGAAGGGGAAATAGGCCTCGTCAATCAGGATAAGCGCGCCTACGCGCCCCGCCGCCCTGATGATCAGCTCCATCTCGCGGATGGGAAAAACGGTGCCTGTGGGGCTGTCGGGATTGGGTAGGCAGACCAGCTTCGGACGTTGCTTGGCAATGGCCTCGATGATTTGTGCCGACAGCAGTTGCGGACCATCGTCTGAGGGCTGGTAGTCAAGTGCTACGGCTTTGGCGCCGTACATGCGCGAATAGACGCTGTACATGGCGAAGGTGGGATTGGTGTGCAGAACCACGTCGCCCGGGGAGATATAGGCCTCGAAGACGGCACGGATAGCTCCATCCGATCCGGCGGTCAAGACCAACTGCTCGGGAAACAGTTCCAAACTGTCGGCCAGCTTGGCATAGAGCGGCGCGTTGTCGGGATAGGTGAAATAGGCTTCGGGCGGCAGCGCGCGCATGACCTCGGTCACGACCCGCGACAGTTCAGGATCGCAATTCTCGTTCTTGTCCAGCCATAGTTTGGCCGGGTCGCGGGGCTGGGCCTTCGTCCAGTCGGGCCGCGAAAGCGCCGGATCGGCAACCGATGGGCGGGGCTGAATGATGTAAGGGGTCATGTGCTGGCGACAGCGACAAGAGTATCGGTAGCGTCTATCCTGGCCAAGGCATCTGCATATGCCAGGGTGAGGGCGGGGGTCTCCAGCGTCGATAGAATTCCCGTGTGTCCGCCAGGCTTGCCTCGTCTTAGCCAGTGCAAATGGTTGGACAAGCCAAAGCGCTGAACCCCCTCGATGCAAATTGATTTGAATCCCGCTTCGCGCAGAAAGACGGAAAGCGATTCGCGCGTATGAAGAATGAGATGCTGCGACCATAGGGTGAAGTCGAGGAACTCCTGGCAGTCAAGCTGACTGATCAGGAAATCGTTCGCATGCGGCACCTCGATCACGAGTTTGCCCACCCCTTCATTCTTCAAGGCGGCCTTGATTTCTCTCAAAATCGCGAGAGGGTCGGGGAAGTGTTCGAAGGAGTGAAAAAGGAATACAGCGTCGAACTGTTCTTTGGCCTCGCTCAAGGTGGAGAAGCAGGGGATTCCATCCGCTTCTAGGCGGGATGCATAATCGGCTTGCAGTTCGATTCCAACCGCTTCCTTCGCAACGCCGACCATTCTGCGAAGAAATCCCCCCGAGCCGCATCCAAAGTCGCATATCCGCTTTCCAACGCAGAAGTGACGGTACTTTTCAACACGGCGATCCGTGTCGACCAAGTCGGCAAGTTCGGGCGGCACTTGCCGCACGCTGGAGGGCGGCGCGGCGCGGTAGGCGCCGGAATTGTAAACTTCCTGCCCGACATAGAAGTTGTCGATAAAAATGACGCGGCTTAACCTGTCGCGATAAACCGGCAGATCTGCTTTGTCTCGTGTGCGCGGGGAAAGCAATTCAATCGTATCTTGACGCACAAGGCCAAGCGCCTCTAATTGCGTAAGAATGCTCTTTGCTTCGGTTTCAGAAGGCATCAAGGACTCCAGGACTTAAGAAGGAAGGCTAGCTAAGAAGCACCTTGGCTTCGCAGAGGCGTTTCACGGCTCCAACGACGTGGCGAATTTCCGTCTCCTCTAAGGTTACGAAGGACGGCAAACTGAAACCCGTCTTGGACAGACTCGTAGAAACCGAGAAATCTCTGTCCCCCGCGTATTTCTTAAATGGCGGCATGTCATGCAGCGGTAAAAACAGGGGCCTCGTTTCAATTCCAAGATTCAAAAGTTTGGCCTGCGCCCTTTCAACGGAAAGGCCCGCCAACTCCTCGTTCCAAAGAATTGAGAAAGCCCAATAAATGTTCTCGCGTCCGTCAAGCTGGCTGGGGAGAGTTAGAAAGGGCAGGTCGGCAAGGCCTTCACGGTAGCGCCTAGCAATTTCTCGCTTGCGCTCGATCAACACCTCTAGTTTCTCCATCTGGGCAAGTCCAAGGGCCGCCTGAATGTTTGTCATGCGGTAATTGTAGCCGATTTCGACATGCCAATAGCGGCGTTCCGGGTCCATGCCATGGTCGCGAAGTATTCGAGCGCGCTTTGCCAGCCCCTCGTCGCGAAAGGTAACCATCCCGCCCTCGCCCGTGGTGATCAGCTTGTTGCCGAAAAAGCTGAAGGCGGCCGCATCGCCCAGTGAACCGACATGCGCACCTTTGTAGTAGGACCCCAGGGCCTCGGCCGCATCCTCGACAACAAACAGTCCATGCTCCTTGGCGATTCTAAGAATGCCATCCATGTCAGCCGGCTGGCCGTAGAGATGGACGACCATGATGGCCTTCGTCCTTGGTGTAATGGCTGCGCGCACGGCGTTGAGATTGAGATTCCAGTCCTGTTTGTCAACATCTACAAGAACCGGAGTGGCTCCAGCATGAACGATCGACGAAGCGGAGGCCGCAAAGGTCAAATCAGGCACGATCACTTCGTCACCTGGGCCGATGCCAAGGGCAGCCATGGCAAGGTGCAGCGCTGAGGTCCCGTTGCTTGAGGCAACGGCGTGTCGTGTGTGGGTTTTCTCGGCGAACATAGCTTCAAACTTGCCGATAAAGGTCCCCTGCGATGAAATCCAATTTGTTTGCAGGCATTCAGTTACGTAGGCGAACTCATTGCCGCCCAAATAGGGTTCGGCAAACGGGATGCGCCGATGGCGAAAGTTCGACGCGTAATCGACGGGGCGATCCTGATCGTCCAGAAGCGGAATGCAAGTGATCTTGCCCCTCAAGCTGGCCTGAATCTTCTCGCGACTTGCAGAGATGTGCAGCGACGCGCAATTGCGAATGTAGACCTCGGAAATTGGGGTTTCGAGCGTTCGTCCCCTTAGTAAGGCGCGCCTGATGTCGCCGTCCGTCAGAACGCCGAGAAGTCGGCCCCCAGAACCGGTTACGAATGCAATGCCCTGGGCGCTATGGTCAATGCATTCCAGGGCCGCGCGCAGGTTGTTGTCTACGTCGATCAGCAGGTCTTCAATCATGCTTGTGTCACCATGTGATTGCGCAGAATGGACAAGCAACTTTCAAGCTGCTCTGGAGCCAGACGATAGGCTTCGACAACGACAACAGCTTGAGGAAAACGGCTCAGCCAGGGTAGAAACCACGCCGATTCGTCAAAAGCCTGGTTGGAGTCGGTTTGGCCGTCGTTTTCGCTCAGGTGAAATCCACGAACCCAAGGGGCAAGAGACTCCAAGGCCTGATCTGCGTCGAAGCCAAGAACGTGCGCGCTGACTTTCAGGTGCCCGACATCGATGAGAAAGCCGAAATTGTCGTCGCCAAGCGTATTTGCAAAGGCAATCATCTCCTCTGGCTCGGCCAAAAGAAGCCAGGGATTCGACTGTCCCACAGCGTTGAATTTAGCGACCACGTTGTTTTCGATACAAAAACATGTGCCAAGGCTTCGCGCCAATGATGTCAGCTCTCTCACACTTTCCACAAAAACGTCGTAAGCCAGGGCGCGCTCTTCCCAAGTGCCTCCTGTAATTGGCTGGCCTAGTTCACTGATGCGAGGGGACGCATTAAATCCTGCATGGGCCGCGTAAAATGGTGCCCCTAACTCGGCGGTTATATGCAAGGCTCGGCGGCACAGCTCCAGGCTTTTGCTCAAGACCACGGGATCGCGTGCCGCCAGATTGAGCACGAATGGTTCAGCGGGCGCTGGAAAATAATTGTGAATAAGCAAGGTGAATTGTCGTCGAGCCGTTCTTAAGCTTTCCTGCACGTCTTTAATAAAAGACAGAGAGGAGCTAAGTTCCAGGTGGGTGACTCCTGCCTTTTCGGCATGCGCCATCACCTGCTCGAGTTCGCTAGCTAAAAAGGCGCCAGAGGAAACGTAGACTGGACGCGCGACCATGCCTATTCGGTCCAATCGATACAAGAAAGTGTCAGAACGGAATCGGCGGCAACATTCTTTGCTGCGCGTTTCCCAACAACTTGCGTCCAATAAGACGGGGCCAGCCCGGTGGCTGGCCGCTTGCAGACGAGGTCGGCGTCGGTCAGTACATGCCCTGCTCTAAGGTCGCGCCGCGCGACTAGGCTCTTCTGCATGCGCTGCTTGTTGCCGCCTTCGCAAGGCATCTGCCGCTTGATGCCGTCGCCCAAAGCAAGTTCCGTTAAGCGGACTTGGCGCAATAGTTCAGCAAGCTCGCTTGGTTCGACGGACGCCTGGTGATCGGGGCCAGGAAGATTGCGATCAAGCGTGAAATGCTTTTCCAACATGCAAGCGCCTGCCGCCACCGCTGCGGGAGATAGGCCGATGCCCGCCGTATGATCTGAAAACCCCGTCGGAACGCCGAAGGCGCGGGCAAGTGTTTTCATGGCGCGCAAATTTGCTTGCTCTGGTGGCGCAGGATATTCCGACGTACAGTGAAGCAAGGCCAGTTTTCCCGTGGCTTCGGCCAAGGAGCCGACGGCTGCCTCAACCTCCGCCAAGGTGGACAGGCCGGTTGACAGTATCACGGGCCGCTTGAATTGGGCTAGATACGCCAAAAATGGTGTGTTCGTTGTGTCGGTCGAAGCAATTTTGAAAGCGGCTACGTCCAATTCGTCCAGCATCTTCGCACTGGGATAGTCATAGGGCGTGCAGAGGTAAGCAATGCCGATTCTGTCGCAGTGTGCTTTAATTTCTCCCTGCTGCTCAGCGCTAAGCTCCAAAGCCTTGAGCATTTGAAATTGCCGGTTGTCCGCACCAGTCAGAACTTTTTGGTAGTCTGCCTTTGGGGCGTGGGCGGTGACCAGCTCCTCTGTGACGAAGGCCTGAAATTTGACGGCGTCGGCTCCAGCTGCCTTGGCGGCATCGACAAGGCGGTGGGCCAAGGCCATGTCGCCGTTGTGATTTACGCCTGCCTCGGCGATGACGAAGCAGGCGCTGCCGGGTCCGATACGACGGCCCGCTACATCAATAAAGGGGCAAAATTGAGAATTCTGCTTCATTGACAGGTCTTTCATTCAATCGGCACCCGATGATCGGATGCTTTACCCTTGAAGAGTTGCGCTCGAAACCAGCTCGATGTTCTACAACAAGCCCTGTGGCAGGGCTAATGTGCACGCTTCGTCGGTTATTGGTTGGGCGAAGCCTCGAAATCAAGAGAAGCGAGGGCTTGCTCCCAATGCTGACAAACGGATTGCTGCCGTGCCTGCGCCGGGGTGAATACGCGCTCCTTGCCGTTGCAAGACGCAAAACGTTGAAGCGCATCCTCCAAAGCGGCCTCTCGCTTCAGACCTTGGTCGCGGCCCCGAATATAATCTCCAATCAAACGCCCGGCGCGCTCGTTGCCGCTTGCATCCCCGTAGCCGTCGAACAGGCGCGCATAAGCGGAAAAATCTCCAATATCTTTTCGTCCAGCCTCAATTTCCTTTATAGCCTCAATCAAGGTTGGAACATTCTTGAAGATAACGGAACCCAAGGCGCCAAGGCGATAAAGCAGATGCTCCGACATGCCGGCAACGTCGCAATGCAGGGACGGAATCGAGGTAGCCAGTGGCGCGGAAATTCCCGCCGTGTTGATGCTGTAGCTGACGCAAACGTCGGCGTCCATGGCTGCCTCTGTCGGGGTCATCTGTGGATTAAGTATGACTAATCGACCCAACTGCTCCAGTTTTTGCGCGTGCAGGCGGATTTCTGGGTGGTCAAGAAGCTCTCGCGGGTTCAGGTTTTTCGACTTCAGCAGAACGCCCCAGCTTGGCTGTTCGGCAGCCGAGGCAAGAAATTGCGCAAGGAAATTCACCAGCGAGCTGGTTGAATGGTGGCTTCCAGAGCCGTGCGAGCTGTCGAACAGGGCGAGGACGAGTTTGACCTCAGGGCTTAGTTTTGAGCGCAGCTGCCCAACAGCGCGTTTTGCCACTTGCGTTCCAGGCGCCGAAACCAACTGTCCGGTCTCGGCTAACCAGTTGTAGCGAAAGCCCATGGAGGTTCGAAATCCGCAATCATAGGGTCCCCAGGCCAGTAACAGGTCGGCCATGCCGCATCCCTCTCGCGCCTTAGGGAAGTGTGATACCGACCCATGGTTCCAGTAAAAGAGGCCGCCCTCCATGCGAACGGCCATGACCAGCAGCAACGGCCTAGCGATTTGTTCTTGGTTTTGGTGAAGAACCAAAACATTCAATCGGCGCGCCAGATGTCGATTGGCTTCAAGCAGCACGGAAAAATGAGCGACCTGCACCCAGCGCCACACCTCCGTCGGCCTAAGGCTTCTGGGCATTTGCAGAAGGCTGCGCACAAGCACTTTCAGACCGCTCAGCAAGGGCACGGGAAAATAGGATAGTGGGTGCTGACAATCGGCCCAACCGAAGCCGTGTTGCTTGAACAGGCTTCGACTATCCTGGTCAAGTGGCGAGTCGGCTCGGTTCGCAAGCATAACCACGCGCTTTGAAGGTAGCCCGCTGGGCGCGTGCCAGAACAAATGCCCACCGGCCGGATAACTGCTTAGGATTCGCTGGCAATATTGTTCTAGCGCCACGCCCTGCCGCACGGCGCTCTCTGAAACAGCCAGCTCGGGCCTACCCGCTTTCCATGCTGCCAGCAATTCCGCCATGGCGAACAGGATGAGGCCGGGAACCGGAAAATATGCCAAGCGCTCTGCCAAGCTAGGCCAAGCGCGTAGCGTCATGAAGCGATCGGGAATAGGCCCAATATTGTCGGTCATGAATCGCGACAGAAAGCGTGCCGACAAAAAGTATATGGCTGGTGTCCCGTTGGCCAAGCTGGCTCTGCTGTAAATGGCATAATAGAGCAAGGCAAGTGGCGCATCAGCATGTGCCACCAAATGCGACCTAAGCACGCGCCCCCAGTCGTCGGCGTAGGCTTGATAGTCCTTTGGCAGAACATCAGACAGTGGGGCGAGCGATTCTAGAAGTCGATTTCCGATCCGGGCGCATGCCGACTCGACGCTGTAGCGCAGTGCGCGACCTTGCGGATCCAAGGCGCCCATTTCCAGCGTTTCCATACGCAACTTAACAAGAAATCCAGCTCTATTAGCCAGTCTTATCGCCGCCACCGCCGGCCGCGAGGCCGAGAGAGCAACAAAAGTCACCCCTTCACGAAAGGACAGAAGGACCCAAGCAACTCGCAAAAAGGTCAAGTTTTGAAACCAGACTTCGATCATTCGCTATGTCCTTGCCGCAGGCGGGACACGTCTCGAGAAGTCCCAATTCGCTGGATCGACCGGGTCGGTCGGGAAAGCCTGAGTTCCCTCGCCGTTAACCAAGGCAAGCCTGAGCATCATCGTCAAGTTCGCGTCCGGCAGAACGCGGCGCAGAATTTCCGGCCAGTCGGCGGGTGGGCCGAAACTGTCGTATCGCCAATGCTCCATGGCCCCCTTGCATATGGCCTCCACAAATCCACGGTCGATAGGATCGAGGTTGTCTCGCCAACGCTTAATCGACGCTGCCACGTCGAACCGGGCGCCATTTGAAAAGGATGAATTGCTCGCCCATTTTTGTCCCGTCTCGCCAATCCAGGATGTTGGATCAAGGCGCGCTTCACTAGGGTCCAAACCAAGAAATTTATACAGACGCGCAGTCTCCCGCTCCGGGTCACTTGCCAAATCCTCATAGCGGACAGCAGCGAACCTAGCGGGGTCCAGCGTCTCTTGAAACTTCATTGCATGTTGCAGGGCGTCCAGGCTGTTAAAGACCGCGCCCAAATAGGCAGGCGCAGGCGCGTGGGTGAATCGTTGAAAGGACGCGGTCACGCTTCTTGGGTCGCGAATGAGTAGAATGGCCTTGCCATTAGGCATCTCGCGAAGGAATTGGGGAATTTCTCGCCAGACCAACTGACACTTTTCAGCCCAATGCTCCTTCTGCTCGCCTAGCCACAATTCAGACATGACGGCATCGTACAAGCCCGCCCAGTTACTGAAGCCTGACGAACTCATGCGGTCGATGACGCGATCCGCATCGACTGACAGCCCATAGCGCTTGCCTAGGCGGGCATTCATGTCCGCCAATGCCCTGTCCAAGTTCTTTCTTTCGCCAAGTGGCTCGTATCGGTTCAAAACGAAACGCAAGGCGTTCACATGGTACATCGTGCAAGAAAGCCGCGGGTGTCCAGACAGCAACTGGGACAGATACTCGGTTCCAGAACGGTATACGCCGGTGATGAGGGTCTGGCTTGATGACCACCGCATCACGGGACTAAGAGCATTCTTGAGGAGAGACGGCAACGAAGTCGCGCGCGCAAAACGGCATCAGTGACCGGCCTGTCACCGTGCGCATGTTGGCACGAATTTCATCAGATTGTTTCGACAATGGTCTTGCCGCTGGCGCGGTCCCATACCAAAACAGTGACGTCGCCTGCCGCGTTGCAGACGGCGAAGCCAACTTTATCAACAAGCTCGAGAGGAACCGAGTACTCATCGAGCACGCAAGTCCATTGGTGAAATGGCCGGTCGGCGTCAAGGGCGTCGTGGCGATAATCGCCGTTGACCGTGCGGATGGCTAGAAAAGGCTGGGGGCCAAATGTCGGCTGATCTGAACATAGGGAAAGAGTGTTTCCCTTGATTTCAAGCCGGAGATTGCAGGGCGTGGAGGGGGTAATTCCCAGGCACTGACGTGCGGCCGACCGCGCTTCCGAGTGAATGAAGCGAACGTCAGGGAAACGGCTGGCGGCATTTGTCAACATGGCGTGTGCCGCCGCGATGTCGGGGCGCATGTCCCTGAAGTCGTGGTTTGTAAAGGCCAGAACAACGGGTGTGCCAGTCGCTGCTTCCTCAAATGCCAGATCGACGTCCGACTGGCGCAAAAGGCAATGCCAAGTGCCAAGATTTAGACAGCGGAGAATCCAGCGTCGGCAGGCCCCAGGGGTCTGATGGTCGTCATGCGAAGGATGATAAGGCCGCCAGCTGACGGGTCCTCTGCCCCAATCCCAAAGTGGGTTGATAGACGTGGTTTCGTCCGCCCTTTCGTCAACTTTGTAGCCTTGATTGGAATAATCGAAGGGTATGAACTGTTCAAGAAACCAGTGGCTGTCTGGGCGTGTTACATTAAATCCTGGTCGATTGACGCTGGGAAACCATTGCCGGTCTATGATGCGTCTTGCCAGAACCTGGAACAGAGTATCGCTATGAGCAAACCAGTGCCGGGAGGAATGATGCGCCTGTCTGGAGTAGGGGGCGGGATGGTAATGAAAATGCAAGCCATCGCTGCAGGGCGCATCCGCCTGAGTTAAATACTGGCGGTAATGATCAAAAATATTATGGTATCCCATATCCCGGCGGCGCGGATTGAGGTCATAATCGACGTGATCGACAAGAAACCAATTGTATATCCACCCATTGCCCTGTGAATCGGCGAATTTTGAGCGAAACTCCGGCGAGGTGATGTCGTCGAGCATCGCATCCAGCTTGTCCCAGCTGTCGTTGAGAGCCAGCAGGGCGGGATCGACCATGCGGGCGACTTTCGCCTCCATACCCCCAAGATCGAGTTTCTGCTGTTGCAGCTTTTCCAGTATATCGCGGCGGGGCGGCAGCTTCAGCCCAAAGTGCTTCTCGATGCGGATGAAGGTTTCGGGCAGCGTTTCATACAGCGGCCCCTCCGTGTCAATGCAGTGCACGACGTAAACGTCAGCCATTTAGCTTTTCTCTAGTTGATGGTTGATATGAGGAGCAGAAGTGTGATCGCCATTCCGTCAAGCAATGCCTAACTTTCGTCCCACGATTTCCGCCATAGCAAAATCGATGTCGTCATCGATGTCGATCGATCGCAAGGGGTCCATCTCAATCAGGCGCGTCGGCTCGGCGAAAACACACTTCTGCTTGCGCAATTCCTCGACTCGGACGGCATAGGCGGCGCCGGTCGGGAAGAAGTACTTGTCCAGATGTTGCGAGTGAACAAGATCTCCGACCAGCTTGTCGCCGAGAAGAGTGTGGGCGTGCATGTGTCGATCAAGGCCGAAAATCCATTGCGGGGGGTCGGCGGCAGCTCGGGCGGCAAAGCAGCAGGCTGCGTCGGTGTTCTTCACGGAATCAATGCAGGCGTTAATGGATTCAGGAAGGACGAAAGGCGTGGTCGGCTGCATTTTGACAACGATGTCGTACTCCTCGGAGCGGTGCTCACTCAGCCAGTCCAGCGCATGAAGCAAGACAGCTTCGTTGGAGGCGTAATCCTCAGCTAATTCGTCGGGCCGTTTGAAGGGAACATCGGCCCCGAACTTTTTCGCCAACTCGGCAATTTCATCGTCCTCGGTTGATACGAGAACCTTGTCAAGGCTGCTATTAAGGGCGGCCTCTATGATGTAAGCAATCAAGGGCTTTCCTAGCAATTGCTTGACGTTCTTGCGTGGCAGGCGCTTCGAGCCGCCTCGGGCTGTGATGACTCCCAGACTCCTCATCATGGCATCCCCGCTCAGCCGACCGCTGGCGCGCCGCCCAACTGGCGAAAGCCCCTGAAGTTTGAATCGCGGTTCAGATACAAGTTGTCTACCGACGCCAAAGCGCGTTTATGGGAGGCGCTAAAATAATTATCCATCAGTTGGCGGTTGGCCAAGCGTAAGGCTTCGTAAATGTCTTCATCGCTCATTTCGGTGAAATTGCAGCACAGCAGATCGGAATTGAGGTGCTTGTTCTCATAGAAATCTGCAACGTCCTTCAGCAACCCCCTGCTAATGGCTTCGTAATAAAGCGGGGAGCCCGGATATGGCGTCACGGGGCGGATGGTCCGCATTTTTGCGAAGTCGTCGTATTTTAGCAGAAAATCAACGCTTTTCTGCAAGGTTTCACGGGTGTCGCCAATGTTTCCGAAGATGATGTTGAGGCCTGGGTTAATCCCCGCCGCCAGCGTCTCCTCGACGCCTTTGATGATCTGCTCGGTGCGTAAGCCCTTTTTCATGTTTCGTAGCACCGTGTCATCCATCGATTCGATGCCGAAATTGATAAATACGCATCCAGCCTGCTTCATCAGTTTCAGCAAGTCGGGCGTGCAATAATTCAGTCGCCCGTTGCAGTTCCACTTCATATCGAGCTTGGCGTCGATGATGGCCTTGCAAACGGCCTCGGTGTGCTGCACCGATGTCATCAGCAGATCGTCGTAGAACCCGACATAAGTGATGCCATAATCCCGATTGAGAAATTTCATTTCCTGAACAAGATTTTCTGGCGAGCGCGCACGGTGTCCGGTATCCATGCGATAGCAGAAGGTGCATTTGAACGTGCAGCCGCGTCCCGACATGACGGGAACGAAAAAGTCCGTACCCGACGCATTGACACCTCGGGCCAGCCGATAGACGTCCATGGAAAAGAGGTGATAGGCCGGCCAAGGCAGTTTATCGAGGTCGGGAATAAGCTCGCGGCGATCATTGACCGAGAACTTGTTTCCCTCTCGCCAAGCGATGCCCTGCACGTCCGTGATGTCGCGCTTGTCAGATAGCCGCTCCAGCAACTCGACGGCAGTCACCTCGCCTTCTCCCAGAACGATGAAGTCCGCCTGGGTCTTTTTTAAGAAATACTCCGGCTCAGGCGTGGGGCCGTAACCGCCGAGAATATAAATGGGACGACGTCGAGAACGGTTGATGGCCTCGGAAATCTTCAGCAGCTTGGCGAATTGGTAATATCCGGCGATAACGCTGACGCCAACGACGTCAAACTCGTTTTCGTCCAGATATGCAGTCAGATGCTCCTCTGGCCAATGATGGATGTCTTGGCTGTAGATAACAACTTCATGCCCCGCTGGCTCAAGCGCGGCGGCAAGAGCGCCAAGTCCCATGGGGAAGAGATTCGAGTAGGAGCCGTTGTCGTAGGCGACCAGAAGAATGCGCATCGTATTCACCCGTCAATTGTAACTGCATTGATGACTTGCGCGAAGGCAGACATGGTCGGCGATGCGTCATCAAGTGAGATTCCAGCGAAGTCGCAGAGATTGACCAGCTGGCAGTGGGATGCGGCCCCTATAGGACCCGGTTAAAGACCTTGCCTGCTCTTCCAGACAGTTTCATAAGCGTCGATCAAGCGCAGATTTCCCTGAAGCTGCAATTCGCGAAGTCCGATCAGCTCAACCGCTGTGAAGTTTTTGCTAATGACACCCGAGATGGTTGTCGCGTCGCCCAGCTCCAATATATAGGCCTCCAGATCGCCATTATATTGAGCCGTCAACGAGTCGCGGTAGGTGGTGAACCACTCGGAACCTGGATAGGCGGTGGCGAAGTGCGGCTTTACGGATATGCCCAGTCGGTCGAGAGCCTTGATGTTGTCGCGGATCGACTGGAAATCCTCGTTCGGGAATCCAATGATCAAATTGGGTACGGGGCGTATGCCCGCCTCCAGCGTCCAAAACAGGCTGCGTTCGTTGGTGGCTGGGGTAGATCCCTTGCCAACCGTTTTCAGGACGTGAGAGGAAAAACTTTCATATCCGTAGACCAAATGCGAGCACCCGGCAGCTCTCATCGTCTTCAGGACTTCCTTTGTACACAAGGTGGCGTGGCTTGTGCCCGACCAATATATGCCCTTCCAGCCCGCCAACTGCCCACTTTCATCAAATTCCGGTACCGGCGCTAGGCCGCTCTCGTGCAGCAGTCTGCAGATGTCCTTTAACCATGTCCGACCGGAGTGTTGATCCATTGTCATCAGGTTTTCATCAAGGAACAAGACGAAATCAACGCCGTACTTGTCGTGGATATGCTTGATCATGCGAACGATATAGTCGGGGCTGTGATAGCGGATGGATCGGCTGTAGCTGCCCGGTTGGTCGAAGCTGACGGCAACCTCGCCCGTCTCGTCCGTTTCATAGCGCATGTCGCCGGCAATGCCCAAGTGATAGCAGTAGCGGCAGATCATCGAACAGCCATAGCTGACATTGATGTCCAGGCGGCGCTTCGCCATCATGCCCTCGGGTGAAAAAAGCATCTGGCTGTTTTTGAAATAAATTTCTTCCAGCGGGAACAAGTCCCAAGCTGGGTAGGGAAGCGAGTCCAGATTCTCCAGCAATCCGCGTTGGGCGGAAAGGACGAGCCGTCCAAGACTGTCGCGTGAGATGGTCCCTGCAATTTTCATCCAGTCGCGTTGTCCGGAATCGACCATGTCCAGCATTTCGGGAAAGGTAACAAATCCCTCGCCAACGCAGCCAACGTCGATCTCGGGAAGCCAAGTCATGACTTCCTTGGGCAAGCTGGTTAGCACGCCGCCGCCCAGCATGATGACGGCTTGCGGACATTCCGCGCGCGCCACCTTTACGATCTGCTTGATCGAGCCGTAGGCGGTGGTGATGCCGCCCAGCGCGATGGCTTGCCAGTCGTCGGCGCGCAGAACCTCTCGCAAAGTGTCCTCGCCAAGCCGCCAGGCATTGGCGTCGTATACCTGAACTTGGTGTCCTTCCCGAATGGCGATGGCGGCCAGAAGGGCGATGCCATATGGAACGTGCCTTGGCACGTCCTCTTCCCGCACCACTGGATTGATGAATAGAACCTTCGTCATGGGGCGTGCTCGTTCAGAAAGGTCTCAAGCGCGCAAACCCTGATTGGGTCGCCAAACAGAATGCCCCCAGATGTGCAATTGTAGGTCATGAAGTCGGCATCCCTTGCCATCTCCAGAAACGACTCGCGATACCACATATAGGCGGGGTCTGTGTAAAACCAAGCTCCGACATGCGGGTTGAACAGGCGAATGTATACCTGCTCAAGATTTTCCTCGCCGACCAGGGAGAGGGCTTCCTTGTAATATTGGGTGTTTTTGTAGGGCGTATCGTCATAGTAGGAGAAATCGACGCCCGTCAGGGCGACTTTGCTCTTCCCCAGCACTTCTCCGGCCATCATCCAGGCGGCCGATCCAACGTTGCCGCCAGCGTTGACGCAAGGAAAGCGATTCATCGCTTGCAGGTCGGCGCTAATGCTGCCCTCCATGTCAGGGTCGTCGAACATCGGATTCCACCAGTAAATCTGCATGCCGCTTTCCAAAACGCGATTGACCACGGCCTCCGACGCCGATGTGGAAAGGGCAATGCGAATGCGGGGGCCGTATTGGTCGAGAAGCGCCAGGATTTCGCGGTTGGCGGCCATCTCGTCGGCGAAGGCCCTGTCCATGTCCTGGCGAGAAAAGTAGTCGTCGGCCTTGAGGGAATCGGGGCTGAGGTGCGGATCGCCGAACCAGCGCACGATTCTGGTGGCGTGCGGATCCAACGTCACGGTGAGGTCGGGAACTAAACCTTGGCGCAGGCAGTAAAGCAGGGCGCTTTCCGTTGTGATGACGGCGCCCTTGTAGCCGCTGGACAGCAGCGCCTTCGCTGGGTCCTGGCGCTTTAGGCTTGGACCGGCGGCAATCACTACCGCCGTATCGCCTTCACCAATTTCTTCACGGCGAAGCGCGGCCAACGATTTTCCGCGGTCTCGAAACGCAAGGTTTCGCTTGGCGTTGGCGACGCCCATCGGGCCGTGACGATCCCAGGTCAGCTCGCACATCTTCGCGACAAGCTGCATGCCGATGCTTGGCGTGGGCGCGCTCACTTGCCGTCGTCCTCGGCCCATTTAACCTTTTTCTTGGCGACATAAGCGATAGATCCGCCAAGTTTCTTCATTGCCTCGCGCTCAAAACGCGAGTCAAGATCGTCAGCGGCGTCATCCTTCTTCGCCACCACGGTCTTGGCGGGCTGAAAATTTCCCTTCAATACGGATGTCATGGCACGTCTCCTTGGATGGTGAAACAAGTCCTGCCTCTAGCAATGCCTGCGCGTAGATGTAGTCCAGGCGCGTGTCGATATCGACTGAGCGTTCGGGAGGCATAACGAATCCCAGCGCCTCCTCTGCATAGAAGCGCTTGCTGTGCAAAAACCATGGCAGGCGAGCTGCGTAAAGGGCGCCGTTGGGAATGTACGCGCTTGGCAAGTCCTGTCGGCGGCTGGCTGTTTCGCCGCCGCTTATCAAAGGCGCCAGTCGCCCTTGACCGTCCAGTGAATGTAGCCAATGCGCGGGCTTTGGTGACATGGTAACTCCAATGACGCTAGGCGCATCATGCGCCAACAGCAGGTCCAAACTGCCGTCGATGTCTTGGGAGGTGCGAAACGGCGACGTGGCTTGAAGAAGGACGATGGCCCCCCAGTTGCCGCCCAGCGCGCCGAGGGCATGCAGAAGAGCGGCCTCGATCGGGGCTTCATCCGTCGCCAATTCGGCAGGGCGCAAAAAGGGCGCCTCGCATCCAGCCTGCTCGGCAGCCCTTGCAATCGCCGGATCGTCTGTCGAAATAACGAGCCGGTTTATGTGCTTTGAGCCGCGGGCGGCATCCACGCTCCAGGCCACAAGAGGCTTGCCGCCCAGGGGAAGCAGATTCTTTCCAGGCAATCCCTTCGAGCCGCCGCGTGCCGCAATGACGGCAAGAATCGGCGCAGCGCTACTCATCATGCTGGGACCAATCCGGCAAGGCGTTGGAAGGAAGCGTTTCGCCCTAGCAAAGCGTCATAACGGCCCTGATCGGTAATTCGCCCGCTCTCCATAAGCACGATAGTGTCGCAGTGGCGGATAGTGCTTAATCTATGCGCGATAATGACGAGCGTCTTTTTTCCGCGCAGCGATTCGATCGCTTCGATGACGTCTCGCTCCGTTCCGCCGTCGAGCGCGCTGGTGGCTTCGTCGAACACCATCAGGTCCGGCTGGTGATATAAGGCGCGGGCGATGCCAATCCTTTGGCGTTGTCCGCCGGAAAGTCTGGCGCCGCGCTCGCCGATGACAGTGTCCAGGCCTTCTGGCAGGGATTTGACGTATTCAGAAAGTCCCGCCATCTCAACCGCGCGCAAGATCTCCGACTCTCTGATGTCTGCATCAGCAATTCCAAAGGCGATGTTTCTTCTTATGGTGTCGTCGAGAAGAAAGATATGCTGAGGCACATACCCCAGCAAGCGACGCCATGCCGGGTTGTGAACATCCAGGGGGAGATCGTCAACCAGGATCTGCCCGGACTTGGGCGCAAGAAGGCCCAGCAACAAATCCGCCAAAGTAGACTTTCCCGCCCCAGAAGGGCCAACAAGAGCGACGGAACTGCCTTTGTCGATGGTCAGACATATCTGCTGCAGCGCGTCATGCGTCGCCAAAGGATAGCGATAGCAAACATTTTCTAGCCTCAGGTTGCGATTGAAGGCCGACGCGTGTCCAATCGGTCTAACATCGTGGCTCTCCCGCAGCTCCTGTGTTGGTAAGTCGGCGCAAACGATTTCAATCGCTCTCCTGCCCTCGCGAATATTGGCAAGATGCATGATGATGCGATTTGCTGAGGGCATCAATCTCAGGGCGGCCGCGCCGAAAACGCCCAGCACCGGCAGCGCCGCGCTGGCGCTTGAATGGCTGACGCTTGCCAGCAAAATGAATGTCAGCAAGGCCGAGAGGACGATAACCTCACTTGCATATCTCGGTGCCTGTTGAATGGTTTGTAGACGCGTGAAAGCCTTAGCGTTAAATAGCGAGATCTTCGAGAAAGCGTTTAAAAAGTAGAACTCTCGCCCGGCGACTCTGGCTTCCTTTTGAATGCCAAGGCCTTGCTGCAAGCCCTTCAAAAGGTCAACGGAATTGCTTTGAATTGCGGAACCCCAGAAGGTCACGAACCGGCGTAGCGGAAAATACAACAAAGCGACAAGCCCACCCATCAGTACCGCAACCGTGATGGCTCCGCGCGGATCGATCAATATCAGGGTCAAGACCGCAAAGGCAGCCAGAACGCTCTCCATGATCAGCCCAAGACAGGAGACCATTACGCTCTTGTAGACAGACTTCGTCGAGACAATAACCGTGCGGATCAGTTCGGCCGTATTGCGTCCGGATATTTGCTCGTAGGGCGCTGTCAAATAGCTTCCCAGCAAGCGCTGCTGCAGTCTGGCTTCCGCAAAGAATGAGAAGTGGAAGTTAATCCAATTAAGCAAGGCTAGAAAGATATTCTTAACAATGTAGAACGCCAGCAAGAGAAGGGCAGCGGGTTGAAGGAGTGACGAGGGGTCGCTTCCCATGTAAGGGGCAACAAAATCTCCGATGACAGGCAAGGTTCCAAGACGCGAGGGATCCAGTACAAGCTGGAGAAAGGGAAGAAATAACCCCAACCCGATCATCTCAAGACCGCCTCCGACAAGCATCAAGCAAAAAATGCCAAGCAGCTTAAGGCGCATGCCGGGTTCCAGCAGCGTCGAGAGGAGGCGTACGGATGCCAGCATGAGATCAGATTTCCAGAAAGCGCGTCAGAATTGACAATCCAGCCTTGCCGCTTTTCTCGGGATGGAACTGACAACCCGTTACATTGTCCTTGCAAGCGGCTGCAAGCAAGATGATGCCATTATAGTCGCACTCGGCCAAACGATGGGCGCCATCCTTTGGATAAGCCGCATAGGAATGAACGAAGTAAGCGTTCGCGCCCTGTCCCAGGGGCTCCAATGGCGTTCCCCGCCATCCGCCGTCCCTGCAGGCATGCAGCGAATTCCAGCCGATGTGGGGAACCTTATGCAGCTCGCCGTTTGCGGACAGAGACGGTATACGCACAACACGCCCAGGAATGAGGCCAAGCCCCTTGTTCGCTCCAAATTCCTCGCTTTCATCGAACAACATTTGCATGCCCACGCAAATGCCCAGAAACGGGCGGCCGCTGGCGGCATATTCCTTGACAGGTTCGATAAGATCGCGCGCACGCAAGCCGCCCATGCAGGCTCCAAACGCGCCGACGCCCGGCAAAACAAGCCTGTCCGCAGCAAGAACGGCCTCTGGCGTCGAGGCCAGCTTGACCTCGGCGTCCAGGTGTCTGAAGGCCCTCATGACGGACAGCAGATTGCCAGCACCGAAATCGACGAGCGTTACGGTGTTCACGGTACCTCTGGCGACGGAACGAAAAGATTATGCGTATCCCAGCAATGTTTGCAGAGTTCCATGTCGTCGTGGCGCATATCGGCCAGCAAGACCCTAAATTCCTTCAAACGATCCGAATTCCAGATTTCCTCGATCGACTGGCAGGCGACGTCCCCCACAACCATCAGGTCGTTGCTGTCCATGCAGCAGGCCGTCACCTTGCCATTCCAGTTGATCGACAATTTGTCGAACACTTCCGGGCATTCAGGATGAACGCGCAGCACCGAGTCTTGCTGCATAAGCGACTTCAGAAGCTCCACCTCCGAAGGCTTCAGGCGTATGGCGTTCAGATCCAGCCAGTCAAAGTTGGTGGCGCCGATGTTCGTCGCATCGCACAGGTGGCTGACCCGTTCAAGAAAGGCGTCTTGCAGCTCCTTGCTCTCATAGGTAACCGTTGTGGAAATCTGCAAGAATGGCAACTCTCGCAAGCCGCGCTTTTCGTGCAGCATCGCGGCTGTTTCCAGAAGCTTGTCGAAGAAATCGACATTGCGCATTTCGCGGTAGCTGTCGCGATCCACGCCTTGCACGGAGAATTTGAGCGAATCAATCGGCAGATCGAGCAGCTTGTCCGCCATTTCCTCGGTCAGATAGCTGCCATTTGTGTTGAGATGGACTAGATGTCCGTCCGCTTTGGCGGCGGTCAGGAATTCGATCACCTTTGGGTGCATCAAAGGCTCGCCCCAGCGGATGAAGCGCAGGCCCAGCTTTCGCCCGCGAATATTGTCCAAGATGCGATGGAAGACCTCTTCGGGCATGAACCCTTGGGGTCTTTGCTGCGAGTGATTGCCGGTTGGGCACATCAGGCAACGAAAGTTGCACAGGTTTGTCAGCTCGATGTCGATGATATAAGGAAACGCGGCAGGATTCTTAAGTTTATGTTTCGAATTTCCGGAATTGCAAAAGGCGTAGAGAGGAATAAAGGGGTTGGTGCGATGTGTCATATCCTTCAGCCTTCGCGGCCAAAAGATTCGACGGCGTAGGTCTCAAGCAGGTCAAGGCAATCAGCAATGCCCAACTCTTGCGTAGGTACGCGCAATTCGGGCTTATGCGGCGTTTCGTAGGGTGCTGAGATGCCGGTAAAGTCTGCAATCAGGCCCTGCCTTGCCTTCACATATAATCCCTTTGGGTCGCGCCGCTCGCAAACTTCAAGGCTTGCGTCGATATGCACCTCGCGAAACATATCCGGGGCAATGTTCCGCACGCGATCCCTATCGGATCGGTAGGGCGAAATGAAAGCAGTAATGACGATGACGCCGCTAAGGGCAAACAGCTTTGCCACTTCTCCAATGCGTCTGATGTTCTCTTCCCGGTCGTGTTGAGAAAATCCAAGATCCGACGAAAGACCGTGACGCACATTGTCTCCGTCAAGGACGCAAGCGTGCCAGCCGCGATCAAACAGGCGCCGCTCGAGATTAAGCGCCAGCGTCGTCTTGCCAGATCCGGATAGACCTGTGAACCACAAAATTCCACTGGCATGCCCATTTTGCTGCCAGCGCTCTTGCAGGGACACATGATGTTGCGAAAATGTGATGTTGCGATCAGGGTTTGTCACGGTTCTTCTCATTACACGGTTCGGACGGGTAGATGCTGCGCCAGCGCTTGGCGGCGAACATCCTCGATGGAGAGTTGGGAATAGTGCAGGACATGGGCCATGGCCACCGCATCGGCCTGTCCCCTTGAGACGACATCAAAAAAGTGCTCAATCCGCCCCATGCCGCCCGAGGCGATGACGGGAATTGAGACGGCCTCGCTGACGGCGCGAACGAGTTCGACGTCAAAGCCACGCCTTGTTCCCTCGCGGTCCACCGAAGTGAGAAGAATTTCACCTGCGCCCAAGCGCTCGCCCTCGCGCGCCCATTCAATGGCGTCGAGTCCGGTGTGCTCGCGTCCACAATCACGGTAGGCCTCCCAGCCGCCATTCGTTCTCCGCTTTGCGTCGACTTGCAGCACCATGCACTGGGCGCCAAAACGCTCAGCAATATCGCCAATCAGGGATGGGTTCAGCGTCGCGGCGCTGTTGACGGCAATTTTGTCCGCTCCGGCCCGAAGAAGCGCCTGTGCGTCTTCAACTGAGCGGATGCCGCCGCCTGCCGTGATGGGTATGAACACATCCTGGGCGGTGCGCTCTACTAGTTTCAAGAGCATGTCACGGTCATATAGGCTGGCTACGGCATCCATGTATATGATCTCGTCCGCACCCTCATTGTAGTATCTCACTGCGAACTCGTGGGGATCGCCAATCTTGCGCACGCCCTCAAGCTGGATGCCCTTGATCAGGTGCGGCCCTTTGACGTCAAGCCTGGGGATCAGTCGCAGGTTGGACATTGCTAGGCGGCCATTGAAAGAATTGCCGACCAAACCCGCTCTCCTGCTGGCGCACCTGACTTGCATCCGGCGATGTCGGCAAGAATGGCAGGTGCGTCTTCAAACTTTCCCCGGCTCAAGGCATCGCGCAAATCGCTGGGCTGTATCGACTTTGCAGGCAAGGACAATTCAGGATCGATGGCGGTTGGCGGGTTCAAAACGGCGACATATGGCCTGCCAAGAGCTGCCGCTTCAATCATGGCCCCGGAGTTGACGGGGCCGATGATGACGTCGGACCAAGCGATGTGCGGAAGCAGCGAGCCGTCCTTCAAGACCAGGGCGTCGTCTCCACAGCGGCGCATCACTTCCTGGTAATAAGGAAGATTTATAAAGCCCGGATGAACCTTGATGCGAATGTCAGCATAACCACAATCTCGCGCGGCGCGCACCGCCAGGATCAAGTTGGCGAAGACCTCGCTGTAAAGGCCGGTCAAATCGGTCTTGTCTACATGCAAGGGCAGAATCAGCGCTCGGCCCTTGCCTGAAGCGGGCGGCGTTGGAATGCATCGCAAGCTGTCCGCAACGGGATAGCCTGTTTCAATGGCTGGAACGGCGACATGCGAGCGCGCCGCCCAGCGCAGCCCCGATTTTCCCCAGGCAAGAAAGCGATCGATGACGGGCTTTCTGAAGCCATCGCCGGAGCGGCTGTCCATGCGCTGAGCCGTGAGGAACATGCCGTTGGGCAGTTCGTCAACACCAATGCCAAGCGTCTGCGCCACTTCGCAAGCTAGGCGTACCATATGATTTTCGCTGTCGCCGACCAGAATGCGCGATGGCCGCTCGCGCTCGAACAAGCGCTTGAATTGCAAAACCTCAACGGCCCTTGCTTCAAGCGAAGATGTTGAAAGCAAGTGCCGACGCAGATAGCCCTTGACGGCCCTCTCTTCGAAACAGGCGCTGGCACTATCGGAAAACTGGGCGATCCAGCCGCGAATTTCCTTCAATCTGCGCCTGCTCTCATGGTTCAGCGACAAGTCGGAAAGCGCCATCAGCCGCACCCCCTTTCGCCAAGCGTCAAATAGAAAGGATGGGCGCTTGGGGTGGATTTTAGCTATCAGGACGGGAATTGCTTGGCCGACGGGCAAGTGCTCGATCAGACTTCTAACGACAAGAAGATTGTGCAGAATAAAAACGCGCGGCGCCTGAGTGCGCAAGAGTCCGAATAGGCGCGAGACGGCGTCAGTGACCAGCTCCGTCATGCGTAGCGTCAGACGACGCGACAGGGGAGGTTCCGAAAACTCGCCATTGAAGGGCAGCTCTGGATCCAGCCGAGGAAAAAAATTTACCTCCCCCCTGCGATCAATCATGGGCAAGCCATGTCGCTCTACAGCTAGGCTCGCCAGCTCGAAGAGTGCTGCATCGTCGAGAAAGGCATATTCAACCCTTAAGCCACGATACTCAATCTCGCGAGGCCGCAAAAGTTGGAAGGCCTGCGACAAGGAAGACAGAATTCGCCCTGCCGCCAAGCGCACTCCTGTTACTTCCCAATTGAATTGCTTGCCCAAGGAAACGCCCTCGAACAGCGTAGCGTCCGTGCCGCCGTCATACATCCAAGTCACGGCACGCTGTTGGAAGCTGTCTTGCGGCCCCAGCTCGGTCGGCCAATCGACAAGAAAGCTCTCATGGTGAACGGCTTGGCCGCCCCTTTGGCGCCATGTCACCCAACCCAGCCAATCCGTAATGAAAATAACCAGCCCTGGCTGACAGGGATCAAGATCCGTCAACTCTTCGACCGATGAGGCCAGAACCAGACGGTCGCAAGAACCTTGGGGAAAGGCGGCTTGGCTGAGAACGCTTAAGATTTGATACAAGTTGGACATCGCTAAACGCCGAACATGTCCGTCTTTACGTTGCGCGGCGTTGGCTTGCGCACCAGATGCGGGGAAATGCCGAAAACGGCGCTGTTGTCCGGGATATTTTCCGCCATGACGACGCTTCCCGCCGAGACAAGACAATTCGCCCCAATGGACGCGGAGCCAATGACGCGTGAGCCGCCAAACATCACAACGCCTTCACCCAAGGTGGGGTGATTTCCCTCAAGGTCGCCGCCCACGGTGCAATTTTGGTAGATGCAGAAAAAGTTGCCATAGGTGGCGCGCCCGACAACCGTGCCCACGGGATGGACGAAGGCGAAAACCTCGGGCAATTCGACTTCATAGAAGACATCCAGGCCGTGCAACGCCTTGTTCAGGCCATAGAGTTTGGCAGGCAGCGCCGCAGCGCCGGTTTCTCGAAAAACAGTGCTGCTGAGAAGATAAAGGTAGGCGGCATATTGGTCGGTGTTCAGGTGGTTGAACAACGCCTCTCCGTCTTCATCCCCATAGTATCGCTGGCGGATGTTTCGAAAGCAGGCTTCAACGCGCTTTAGCGCCTTGCCGACCAGCAAGGACCAATCAGGAACTTGCGGCGCGTCATCAGGAAAGAAATGCGCCAGTTGTCGGCCTGTATAGGCGGCCAACGCGTCGCGATCCAGGCTTGAACGCATGCGAGCTCAAACCTTGTGACGAAGCCGCCAAGCTCCGTTTTCGCTCACCCACAAGTGGGGCGAACGAAAGCGGTCGGCCAAATGCAGGAAATAGTCGCGGTCCATGATGGGCTGTTCGAACATCTTGGACGCCTCGGGGAACTGTTCGGAGGGCAGGCTCAAATACTCCATCAGTTGGTCGATGAAGCGTTCGGGGAATTCGCCGTCATAGCGCCGGACCAGCGCAACGCCTTCGTCCCTGGTAATGTCGCCCGAGCGGATTTCCTGCGCGGCGTCATAAGTGGCGCGTCCGATGCCGAATTTCACATGCGTGGTGAAATAGTGCAGATCGTCAACCCGGTCGTCGATGGAATTGTATTTCGAATAAGTACCCGGCGTGCGTTCCGGACTGGCTTCGAAATTGCCGTGCTCGACCGAGTAGTAATAGCAGCTTTGCGGATGCCATTTCAGGTAATAACCCAGGTAATGCACTTCGGTTTTCGTGCGCTTCAGTGCTTCTGGATCAGCAGGCATATATGGGGACAGGTCATTGGCGTCAATGCCGAAATGCTTCTTCAAATCCGCGACGGATACGCCGCTTAGATAAATTTTCTCCGGGTCGGCGGCGGTGAAATAGCTCCAATCGCGCGTGGCTTGCGTGTTGTCGGAAACCGGATTGCCGTATTCGGCCTCGTTCTCGCCGTAGAAGACCAGCGGAATGTTGTAAAGTGCGCTCATCTTGGGTGCGATCTGCTTCTGACCCAGAATGAAGGGCTGGAATGGATGAAACAAAACCTCGACGGCCAAACGGGTCAACAGCTTGTGGACCCTGCCGTTAGGCGTGGAAAGCATGTTGTCGAAACCGGAATGGATCCAGTTTTGCATGTTGCGCCAACCCCAGTCGGTATAGATGTGGGGCGCCCAGGTGACGGTTAGCGGATGCATGCCATATTTGTATTTCAGAACATGGGCCGCATAGAAACTGTCCTTGCCGCCCGAGCCGGGAACGATGCAATCATATGATCCGTCATGCTTGCGATAGCGGTCGCACAGATCTTGCAACTCGCGCTCGCGCGCCGCCCAATCGATATTCGCCTTCTGCTCGGCGGCGCGGCAGGCGTCGCACACGCCCTCGGCGTCGAAATTGATGGTCGATTTCTGGCTGTCTTTCGTATGTGCGAATTCAGGGGCCGAGTTGGGGCGCTGATTGGAAATAACGCAGTGCTTGCAGAACTTGACCTCGCTGGGCAAGCCGTAGCGGGTCGGCAAGCCGGGTCCTTCCAGCTTGAAGGGAGCAAGATCGACGGCCTTTATGCGGGGAAAATGCGTCATGGGATTCTCTCTTACTCGAAGATGCTGGCGTAATCGCCATTGGCGCGGTGAAAATCATCAATCCGCCCGATATCCGTCCAATATTCGCGGATCGGGAAGGCCGCCGTCGCCATCTTTTGTTCCAACGCCTTGGCGAAAAGCTCCGGCATGTCGAAACTGGCTTGGTTTGGCACCATCTTCAGCAGTTCCGGCTCAATGACGTAAATGCCGGCATTGACGAAGAAACTGTGAACGGGTTTCTCGACGACGCTTGTAATCCGGTGCTCGTCGATATTGACCACGCCATAGGGCACTTGAAAGTCGAATTCGCGCACGCACATGGTCGCCTTGGCGCGGTGTTCGTTGTGAAATTCCAACAGACTCGAGAAATCGACATTGGTCAGCACGTCGCCATTCATGATCAAAAGAGGCTGTGCTGGAACCTCGGGGATAAGCCCAAGCGCGCCTGCGGTTCCCAACCTGTCGCTCTCCTCGAGATAGCGGATGTTGCACTTCCACTTCTCGCCATCGCCGAAATGCGCCTTGATCATCTCGGCTTTGTAATTGACCGAAATGTAGAAGTTGCGAAATTCATGACTTCTGAAGGTTTCCAGAATGGTTTCCAGCAAAGGCTTGCGTCCGACCTTCAAAAGAGGCTTCGGAACATCCTCGGTCAGGGGGCGAAGACGGTTGCCAAGGCCGCCCGCCATCAGCACCACCCAATTGTCGCGCGGCTCGCCGGCATGGGCCAGCGACTTCAAGGTGGTCAGCCCGACCACCCGCCCCTGGGCGTCAAGAAGCGGGATTTGGCTGAGATCAAGTTGCAGCATAAGTTCGCGCAGAACCTCTGGCGACTGGCCCACCAGCGCCGTGGTTGGCGTCGTCTTCATGGCGGTGGCGGCGGACGCATCAAGCCCATGCCCGCGCAAAATGGCGCGTCGCACGTCGCCGTCGGTAATCGTGCCCATAAGTTTGCGCGCATCGTCTGTGACCAGACAGATCTTGTAGGGCGATCCCTCGAGCACGCTGATGGCTTCGGCCAGCGAAGCGTTTTCTGAAAGCAGGGTTGCGGTCCAGTTGGCCATTACGACCTCGAGATCAGAGGTTTGGCGGGAACGCCAACAACAGTTGCGCCAGCGGCAATATCGCAGACGACAGCGGCTCCAACGCCGATCACTACGCCTTCGCCAATGCGAAGTCCTTGCCTGACCGATGCGCCGGTGCCGATGTGGGTCTCGGCGCCAATGGAAACGCTTCCTGATACGGTCGCCCCGGGGGCCACATGGACATGCGGCCCCAGTACGCCATCATGGTCAATCGACGCCTTCGTATTGACGATGCTGTTTTCTCCGATAGTGCAACTTGGCTGCACCACGGCTCCGGCAAATATGTGAACGCCCTCGCCAAGCTGAACATCGTGGCTGATGACGGCAGAGGGATCGATGATGGAGGCGAAGGAATAGCCAAGGAATTTAAGCCGCAGAAAAATATCCTTGCGCAGGGTTGAACCGCCAGCGCCGCCTATTCCATTGACGAGAAGCCAATTATCCACCCCGTCGCGCGTCAAGAACTCGTCGTCTCCAAGAATGGGAAGTCCCAGCAAACTCTGCCCTCTCAACGCAGGATTGGCGTCAATGAATCCAGAGACGCTTTGTCCGGCGCGCAACAAGGTTGCCGCGGCAACTTTGCCATGTCCGCCTGCACCAACGACGATGATCGATTTTGGCGACGTCACAGTCGCCCGATCAGGTCATGGAAGGGTTTGGGTTCGGCCAACTGTTGGGCGGAGAAGGTTTTCAATACATCCTTCATCATGCGGGCCGCGCCGCCGTGTCCGTAGGGCAGGGGCTGGCCTGCGATGGAGGCGCGAAACGACGAGTCAAGCGCCTTCTTGATGGCGTTGAAAATGGCGTCGGCGTCTTCCTCGCAATCGATCACCGAATAGCAGCGCAAACGCCCGCTCTGGCGCGTGCCGATATTGACGGTGGGAATGCCCAGCGCCGGCGCTTCGATAATGCCGCTCGACGAATTGCCGACCACGGCGCCAGCAAGACGCATGACGCTCAAATATCTGGCCTGGCCCAGCGAATTATGCAGGCTGACGCGGTCGGAATGGCGGTTGGCGAAGTCTCGCATGCGCTCCGAGACGATGTGGTTGCCCGCATCGGCGTTGACGCCGGTAATGACAATCCTGGCGTCCGCCATGCGTTCAAGGGCGGCTAGCAACTCGTCCATCGCCGCCCCCTCGTCGCCGCTGCTGCGCCTAGTGACCGGGTGATAGGTGACCAGCAAAAGCGGATGGAACAGGGGCAGGCCCAGCTCCTTGCCCAAACTCTCAGCGTCGGCATAGGAAACGGCGCGCATTTGATCGATGCCGGGCGCTCCCACTTCGAAAACGCGCTCCGACGGCTCACCCATTTGAACCACGCGTCTGGCGTAATCATGGGCCGCCACGAAATGCAGGCTCGCCATTTTTGTAATGGCGTGGCGAAGCGCGTCATCGACGGCACCCAAGGTCAATTCACCGCCGTGAATGTGGGCGATGGGAATGCCCAACAAAAGGGCGGCCGATGCGGCGGCGAAAATTTCGTAGCGATCCCCCAGCACCACCACCACTTCGGGCTGAAGCTGGCGAAATGAATTGGCCATTCCCGAAAGCGCCTGACCGGCGGCGGCGGCCATGGCGAAACGGCTGTCGTTCTCCAATTCAAGGGGCACCTCGGCGCTCACCTTGAATCCCTCGGCCCGGATGACATCCACGGTATGGCCGAATTTTTTCGACAGATGCGAACCCGTCGCCACGATTTGCAGTTCCATGCCAGGATCGGCGGCGATCTCGCGCATCAGTCCGGTCAATAGCCCGTAATCGGCCCGTGAACCCGTCACGATGCAAACCCGTTTGCTCATGACAACGCCTCCTTCAAGACGCCAATCACCTTGGCTTGATCGGATGGGGTCAGGTGCGCCGAGCAGGGCAGTGTCAGGACGCGTTTCCAAATGTCGTCGGCGACCGGCATGTCGGTGCGCGGCGCGTCGCGATAGGGGTCTTGCAGATGCATGGGCTTCCAGAAGGGACGTCCCTCGATGCCGGACTCGCGCAGCAGGCGGCGCAACTGGTCGGGCGAAGGGGCGGGTGGGGCCAATGTGATGCCGGAAAACCAGCAAGCACTTTCCGCCCAGGCGGGGGCCGGGAAAAGGCCGACGCCGGGCAGAGCCGACAGTTCGCTGTCGTACAGGGCGCGGATGCGCTTCTTGGCGCTGACCAATTGCTCAAATCGCTCCATCTGGGCGCAACCCACGGCGGCCTCGATATTCGTCATCCGGTAATTATAACCCACTCGGTCATGCGTGTAATCATCGCCGGTGCGCGCCGTCGAGGCCAAATGCTTGACCAGCCCGGTCAGTTCGGGGTTGTCGCCGATGATGGCGCCCCCGCCGCCCGAGGTGACTGTTTTATTGCCGTTGAAGGAAAGCATCGACAGATCGGCGCCCAGCCGCCCGATCGGGCGGCCCATATAGGCGGCGCCGATGGCGGCGGCGGCATCGGCCAGTACGGGCAGCCCGTATTGACGGGCCAGGGCCACCAGCGGATCCATGTCGGCGGGCAGGCCCAGGGCGTAAACCGGCATGATGGCGGCCACGCGACGCCCTGAGGCGCGATGAACGATTTCCGTTCCCACGCGTTTGGTTTCGCTTTCCAGGCGCTCGGCCAGCAGTTTGGGGTCCAAAGTCCAGCTGTCGGCGGCGATGTCGAACAGCCAGGGGGTTGCGCCCGCATGCGATATTGCATTGGCGCTGGCGATAAAGGTGTAGCTGGGCAACACCACCAAATCGCCCGGCTTGACGCCCAGCGCCACCAGGGCGACGTGCAAGGCCGAGGTGCCCGAGGCGATGGCCACGGCCTGACGAGCGCCGGTGGCCAGGGCGACCATCTCCTCGAAGCGGGGCACGAAGGCGCCCGCGGTCGATACGAAGCCATCCTCGATGCAACGTTGCAGGTAGCTGGCTTCGTTTCCGGACAGATCGGGGGTGGACAGGGGAATCATGGGCGTCGTCACATCTTTTGATCCAGGCTTTTGCCCCGTTCCTCGTGAAGCAGATCGGGCACGGCCCTCTGAATGGCCTGCGCCAACTCGTTCTTGCCCCAGCTTGTCCGCGCTTTGATTTCGCCGATTTCCTGGCGAAAGGCGCGAAGCAGATCCATATCCGGCAAGGTTTCTTGAACGACGCCCGCTTCGGCGAAACGAGCAAGGTCGGGCCTGTCGCCTGGGCGCAGGAATTCCTCGGCCAGTTTCTCGCCCGTTGTATCGGAACTTGAAAAGACGCAAGGCCAAGCCTTGGCGGGGCGATCCTTGAAGCGCGCCCGGGCTTCTTCCTCGCTGGCGCAGGCCAAGGCGTCGAAGCCGTGGCTGGCCAGAAAGGCCCTGGCGATGGCTTCGAAACTCATCAGATGGTCTTGCGGATTCAGCTTAGGAAACACGACATCGCGCGTCTGGCAAAGAAAGGCGCCCAGCAAGCACAATTGTCCGGCTTCCGCATGGCTGATGAAATAGCGTCGAACATCCGAAGGGGCGGCGATGGGTTGGCTTTTTTGCAACCTGTATTCAAAGCCCTCCAGAAGGCTCCCGGCGGAAAAAGCGACATTGGCGAAGCGCGCCGAATTGGCCGTCAAGCGGGGCGAATGCGCGAACAAAACGCGTTCCATCAGATTCTTGGTGGCCCCCATCAGGTTTTCGGGCCGCACCGATTTGTCGGTGGAGACCGAGAAGGCGCGCTTAAGAGTCTGGCTGGCCGGATGATCGAGATAGCTGGCCAGGGCCAGAACATTCACCTCGATCATGCGCATCAGGCTGAAGGGATCGCGTTCGGCCCGCACATGTTTCAGGGCCGAGAAGTTCAAGAACACGTCGAAGGGACCGTTCGCCGCGACCATGGCGCCAAACTCGGGGCCTGCGAAATCGACGCTGAAGGTGGCGAAATCCTTGGGCAAGCTAGCGTTGCCGGAACGCAGGTCGCGCACCAGTTCGACCAGCATGTTTTCGTTCAAGTCGGCAAGATGCAGCGCCTTGGGCGCAAAGGGCAGCAGTTGCTTGACGAAAGCCTGACCGATGGACCCCGCCGCTCCCACCACCAAGACGCGGCTTTCCCTAATGGCGGCCGACAACGCTGGCGCATTGCTTCCAACGTCGCCGTCAAATAGCGATTGGCGCCGCCCCAGAAGGCGGCTTAGCAGGGGGTCGTCAAGGTCTCGGGGATACAAGTTTGTCAGCGTCCAGGCAGGCTACCGCACTCCGGGTGAAACAGCTTCACCGGAGCGCTTGCAAGAAAAGCGACGTCAGGCGGCCGAGCCGACGGCGTCTATGGGCAGGCGCACCTTGACCGGACGGCCCAGCATCTCCAGCAGCACGATGACGCGCTGATCGTCCGAGATGGATTGGAAAATTCCGGTCAATTCCTTGAAGGGGCCGTCCAGCACTTCAACCTTCTCGCCGGGCTTGAAGGGAAGGGCAAGGCTCAGTTGAACCAGTCCGCCTTCGTCATGGCGCGCCCGGATGGCTTCCACCACGCCTTCGGGAAGGGCGACGGGCGTTTCACCCTGGCAAACCAGATGCACCACGCCGTAAGTCGAGCGGATCGAGCGCCAACGCGTGGCTTCGGTATCCATATTGACGAACAGATAGCGCGGGAAAAGGGGGGCGGGAACGAAATCGGTCTTGCGGGCGTGACGGCGCTTCTTGCTGTAAAGCGGCAGATAGGCATCGAACCCCTGGCGCGTCAGATTGTCTTGCGCCAATCGCTCGCCCTTGGGCTGGGTATGAACGGCGTACCAGCGCATCATGACGCCAACTCCTCGCCGACTTCCGGCGGAGGGCGGCGCGACACATTCATGAAGGCGGGAAACAAGACGCGGTTGGGTTCGAAAATGGCCTGAAGGGCGTCGAAGGTGCCTTGGGGATCTTTCATGTCCGTCAGCAGCAGGGCGTCAAGCTGTTCGAATTCCAAGGGGCGTCTTGCCACCTTAAGATCGAGATAATTTTCGGACTCGGCCATGGCATCGACGAAGCCCAACACGGTCACCGGATGGCCGCCCCGGCTTAATAGCGCAATTTCGCCAATATCGCCAACGCCCGCCAACGCCACGCGCTGCCAGCCGTTCTCGGCGCATAATTGGAACAAATCCTCGTACTGGCGCCTGGCCACTCGGAAAAGATTGAAGGATTGCGACAGATACTCCGCCGTCAGGCGGCTTTTCTCGGCGAAACCCTGCGGCGTCAGATAGTAGGCATAACGGTTGGGGGGCATCTGGGCGATCTTAATCAGCCCCTTTTTGGCGCAGCGCTTCAGATACGCATTGGCCAGACCCAGTGCGATGCCCAGATCCTTGGATATCGAACGTTGGGTGTGCTCGCTGTTGTCGTGAACGGCGTTCAGCAGACCAAGCGTGATTTCCGCCTCGCTGGAAAGACCCAGCGGCCCTGATTCCTGCTCGTCTAAGGTGGCGATTCCCAGCTTGTTCACGGCGCGAACGATAGCTTGTTCGCCGGGTGAACGTCAACCGAAAACAGTGGCCGACTCGTTGGAAAGGGCCAGGAATCGATGGACCGGCAAGGTCTGGTTTCCTTGCCTGAGAATGGCTTGCTTTTCAGGCCCATTGGCAAGCAGGGCCACCCTTCTGGCGTGGGCCAATTCGGGCAAAACCAGCGTGATGCGATCCGTGTAAGGGGGTGGCCCCATCGCCGTGGTCACCCGTCCGGTTTCGACCTCAAGCGCCGGGTCGCCTGGAAACAGCGAGGCGATATGTCCATCCGGCCCCATGCCCAGGAAGACTATGTCGAGCGGCCAGGGCATTTGCCTTAAACGATATTCCAGGCCGGGTAGGGCGCTCTCGGGGCTGCTGGCTTCACTCCAAAAGCCTATGAAACGAGCGCGTTCGGCCTTGCCTTGCAGCAACAGACGCCGGGCCAGCCCCTCGTTGCTGCCCTCATGGCCGGGGGGCAGCCACCGCTCATCGGTCAACGTGATCCAGACGCGCTCCCAGGCAAGATCGGCTTGCGCCAGAAGGGGGAACACGGCTTTTGGCGTGTTTCCGCCCGATACGGCCAAGCTGGCGAATGGGGCGCGCTTGAGGGCTTGCCGCAAGCCTTCGGCCAAGAAATCGGCCAGCGCTTGCGGGGAATAACTTGTTGAAATCACAGCATCCAGCGGCGCAAACCGTCGGGCAGGTCGCGTTTGCGCCACATGCCCTTGATGTCGGCCACCAGGGCGTCTTCTTCCAATAGGCGCAGGAAGCTGTCGGGTCCGAAATTGGCGTAGGCGTCATGGGCCACGGCGCCGATCAGGGCGTGATAGCCAGAAGCCCCTTCCAGACTGGGCATCAGGGCGATGCCATATTCGTGCCGTGCTTCTTCGGGATCGGCCAGCGGGTCGTGCACATCCACCGCATGGCCAAGATCGCGAAGGCCCGCGATAACGTCGATCACTTTCGAGTTGCGCAGGTCGGGCACATCTTCCTTGAAGGTCAGGCCCAGAACCAGCACCTTCGAGCCGGGCCGCAATTGCGCGTTGATTTGCTCGGCCACGAATCTGCCCATCGAATCGTTGATCTTGCGCCCGGCCAAGATGACATCCGGATGGTGGCCGTTGTCGATGGCGCATTGAGCCAAATAGAAGGGATCGACGCCGATGCAATGGCCGCCCACCAGACCGGGCTGAAATTTCAGGAAATTCCATTTGGTGGCCGATGCTTCCAGTACGTCGTGGATCGAAAGACCCAGTTTCGAGAAGATCATCGTCACTTCGTTGATGAAGGCGATGTTGATGTCGCGCTGGGCGTTCTCGATCACTTTCGACGCTTCGGCCGCCTTGATGCTGGCCGCCATGAAGGTGCCGCCCGTGGTGATGGCTCCGTAAATGTCGCAAAGCTGGCGCGCCACGTCGGGGGTTTGTCCGGCCACCACTTTGGTGATGCGGTCCACCGTATGTTCGCGGTCGCCGGGATTGATGCGCTCGGGGCTGTAGCCCAGGAAAAAATCGCGCCCGCAGACCAAGCCCGACGCATGCTCCAATTCAGGTCCGCAAATGTCTTCGGTGACGCCAGGATAGACCGTGCTTTCAAACACCACGATCGATCCCTTGCCCATCACCTTGCCCACGCTGCGGCAAGCCGACAGCACGGCCCCCAGGTCGGGCTTGTTGTCTTGCGTGACGGGGGTGGGGACGGTGACGATGAAGACCTTGGCGGGGGACATGTCTTCGGGTTTGGCGGTCAGATGCGCCGTGGATGATCGCAAGGGTGCTTGCTCGACCTCGCCCGTGCGGTCATGTCCTTGTTTAAGCTCGGCTATTCGTCGCTGGTCGATGTCGAAGCCGATGACTTCGAATTTACGGGCCAAAGCCACGGCCAAGGGCAGGCCGACATAGCCCAGACCCACGACGGCAATTTTCAGCGAACTCATTCGATCCCCCTTATCCTTGCGGAACGGCGAGATTTAAGTGGGCGGGCTGGGCTTGTCAACGTTTGCCCAAAGAATCGAAGGCCCATTTGACCAAGGCCCCCCCTTCTCCGGTTTGTCCCCTGAGGACGATCTGCTGGCTGCGCTTGGGCGGATCATCGCCCGATTTGAAGGCGCTGGATTCCATTTCGATCAAGGCCCCCTTGGCCCTGAAGCGCCACCCGGCGCCGTCGGCCAGTTTCAACAAAACGGCCTTGGCGTCGCCCGACAAAGCGGCCTGCACCGATGGGTCAAGATGAAAACGCAAGGCCACGTCCACCCCCGCCTTGCCTTCCAGACTGTCTTCGCCCCGCAAAACCGTCCCCTGACCGTCCAGATGCAGTCGGCGCTTGTGCATAAGCCCGTGTGAAAGCAGGTAGCCGTCATGGCTGGCATTGACCCACACCGCCCCCTGTTCTTCCTGGCGTTCGACGGTTACTGTCCGGGGCTGGGAATCGGCGTTTCCCGCCGTAACCGTGGAATGGGCGGCGGTATGTTTAAGGGCTTGGCGCCATTCCTGCTGGCGAAGGGGCGCCATGCCCATATTGCCGACGACCCGTTGTTTTCCCACGCAAAGTTCGAAGGACAAGGTTCCGGCATGGGCATGGATGTCGCTAGCAGGCGTTCCTGTATCCATGATGGCCAGGGTTCTTCCGGCGCTTAAACGCTCGAATCCCGAATGGGGCGCGCTGGGCATCGGCTTGCCCCGGCTGGCGCACAAGGCCAGGGCCAGGGAAAGCTGGGCGGCAGGGACATGGCCGGTATCATTGAAATGGGCCAGCGTGCCGTCGCCCATGCGCCAGAATCGCGCCATGGGTCCCATGCGGTCGAGCGCTCCTTGCAATCCTTCGGGCAATTCGCGATTGGCAGCGTTCAGCCAGATCTTCAAGTCGATCAGGTCCTTCAGCACGTCCAGATGAACCGCCGGGCTGCGGCTTTTGTGGCCTCCGTCGGGGTGGATCTGTTGGGCAAGCGCATCGGACAAGGCGCTGGCCGCCAGGGCCAGAAGCTCCTCGCTTCTTTCGGCCAAGGCCCAAAGAAGAAGCCCCTTGGCCGCCGCCAGCCGGGGGCGTCCCTCGGGTGGCCAGTTCAGCGTGCGTGCAAGGTGCCTAGCTTGAAGCGAGGCGGCGCGCCTCAGGTCCTGGGCTAAGCCAGGTTCGCCATCGTCAAGCAGCCAAGGCGCATGTTTCAGCCAGTTGGCCAGCCGAAGCCCAATGGTTTCCGGCGCCCAGGCCGCTTCGCTCCAACGGCTATTGCGGTCCAGCCAAGCGCGCAGCTTTTGCTTGGCCCAGGCGTTGGCCAGACGGTCGCCCATGGCCCGGATATCGGGCAGTTCGCTAAAATCATGGGGGTTGTCCAGCTCTTGCCCGCCCGCGATCAATCTTTCCGCTCTGGCGGCATCGCCCGGCCAGGGGTCGGCGGGTCCCAGCGCCAAGGTTTCCAAAGACGGGGCCTTCAGGGTCAGGCCGTAGACGGGCAGGGCGAAGATCAGATGGGCGTAGGGGCGCAGGATCGGAGGCAAGGTCATGCATGCCTCCCGGGACTGATCAATCCAACTCGAACTTGTCCTTGTAATCCAGCTTCAGGGCCGGGTCTTGTTCTTCCTTGAGCATCAGGCAGTTGCCGACGGCCAAGGCCTCGATCTCGGTGCCCATGAAACAGCGGAACGCGTCCTCGGGCGAACCCACGATAGGCTCGCCCCGCACGTTGAAACTGGTGTTCACGACCACCGGGCACCCGGTCAGCTCCTTGAACCTGGAAATCAAGGCATGATAGCGCGGGTTGGTGCCTGCATGCACGGTCTGGATGCGGGCCGAGTAATCGACATGGGTGACGGCGGGGATGCTGGAACGGGGAACGTTCAGTTTTTCGATGCCGAACAGGGCTTGTTCCTGGTCCGTCATGGCGCGCCGGTGCGCTTCCTTGACCGGGGCGACCAGCAGCATATAGGGGCTGTCGCCTTCCAGATCGAACCACTGGGCCACGTCTTCGCGCAGCACGCTGGGCGCGAAGGGGCGGAAGGATTCGCGGTATTTAACTTTCAAATTCAGAGTCTTTTGCATGGAGGGCGAGCGAGGATCGCCCAGAATCGAGCGCCCGCCCAAGGCCCGGGGGCCGAATTCCATACGTCCCTGGAACCAGCCCAGCGCCTTGCCGTCGGCCAGGGACTGGGCGCAGGCTCCGATCATTTCAGCTTCGCTTAAAACCTGGAAGCGCGCGCCCGCCTGGGTCAGGCGCTTTTCGATCTCGGCTTGGGAAAAGGCGGGACCCAGATACGAGCCTTGCATGGCGTCCTGGCCATCTTGGCGGGCGCGAGGCTGGGCCAATTGCATATGGCTGGCGGCCAGTGCTGCCCCCAAAGCACCGCCCGCATCGCCGGCGGCCGGCTGTATCCAAATATTTTTGAAGGCGCCATCGCGCAACACATGGCCGTTGGCGACGCAATTGAGCGCCACGCCGCCCGCTAGGCACAGATTCGGAATGCCAGTTTCCTTGGCCAACGAACGCGTAAGGCGCAGCACCACCTCTTCCGTCACCGCCTGGACAGAAGCAGCCAAATCCATATGGCGCTGGTCGAGCTTTTCCTCGGACCTGCGAGGCGGGCCGCCAAACAAGGCGTCGAATTTCGCATTGGTCATGCGAAGGCCCGTGCAGTAATCGAAATAGCTTTGGTCCAGATGGAAAGAGCCGTCGGGCTTGACGTCTAGGATGTGATCGAAAATCAGCTTGGCGTATTTGGGTTCGCCGTAGGGCGCCAATCCCATCACCTTATATTCGCCGGAATTGACCTTGAAGCCGGTGTAATAGGTGAAAGCAGAGTATAAAAGGCCCAGTGAGTGGGGGAAGTGGATTTCCTTGATGACCTTAAGGTCGGACCCTTTACCAATGGCCGCCGAGGTGGTGGCCCATTCGCCGACGCCATCCATGGTCAGGACCACGGCTTCGTCGAAGGGCGAGGGGAAAAAGGCGGAGGCGGCGTGGCTGACATGATGTTCGGCGAACAACAGGCGCTCGGCCCAGTTGACGCTTTTGTCCCAAGCCTTCAATTCCTTGGCCAGCAGGTCCTTCTGGAACAGCTTTTCTTTCAGCCAAACCGGCATGGCGGTTTTGAAGCTGGCGAAACCCCTGGGCGCCATGGCGACATAGGTTTCCAGCAGGCGCTCGAACTTCAAGAACGGCTTGTCGTAAAAGGCGACATGGTCGATCTGGCTGGCCGAAATGCCCGCCTCGGCCATGCAATAGGCGATGGCGTTCACGGGAAATCCGGCATCATGCTTCTTGCGCGAGAAGCGCTCCTCCTGCGCTGCCGCCACGATGCGTCCGTCCTTGACCAGGGTGGCCGCAGAATCGTGATAGAAGGCCGAGATGCCGAGGACGATCATCTGGCTTAGAACAGCGTGTAGATGAAGGGGGCGACGGCAGAGCCTTGGCTCAGCACGATCAGTCCGCCGAAGACCACCATCATGACCAGAATGGGCAGCAGCCAGAACTTCTTGCGCACCTTCAGAAACATCCACAATTCGGCCAGGAACGACATCTGATTTGCTCTCTTCGCTTAGAATTGACGGGTCATGCCGCCCGCGTCGGGGCCGGGCGGATCGCGCATAATCCAGTAGCTTGCCGCGTTCGGGTCACGCTTCAGGCGCAGGGAGTCCTTGCCGAGTGCTCGCATGATGAATCCGGTCGGAGTCACGGTCAGGAAAAACAGCAGGCCCATGATCAGGGGGCTGATGATCTTGTGCAGCAGCAGGCCGAACAGGAACCAAACCCGGTTCAAAGGCTTCAAAAGCGATGGGCGGATGAAGGAAACGGCCAGGAACAAGGCGGCCAAGCCCAGCGCCCACGGGCGGGGTGATTCGCCGCCCATCAGTGGCCAAAGGCCAATGATCGAGAAAAATGCAGTAAAAACAAGGCCAAAGCCCCTGTCCGAGCCTTGTTTGACGTCTGTTTTCCCGCGGAAATCCTCGTGCGTCGACATGGGGCTAGTTACCATCGCCGCCCTTGATCTGTAAAGCGATCCATTGCGCTGCCGCCAAAAGGTCATCGGCGACATGGTCGGGCCTGCACTTCGCTTCATGTTGGCGGCCGTAACCGGTTCTGACCAGGATGCTGGCGGCGCCCACGGCCTTGCCAAGATCGACATCGGCGGCCTTGTCGCCGATGACAAAGGCTTCCCTCAGGTCGAAATTAAGGTCCTTGGCCGCTTGAAAGGCCATGCCGGGCAGGGGTTTGCGGCATTGGCAATCCTCGTCGGGGCCGTGGGGGCAAAAATACAGCCCATCAAGCCTGATGCCCTCGCTAGCCAACATGTCTTGCAGGCGCTGGTGGATAGTTTTCAGGGTTTCACGGGAAAAATAGCCCCTGGCTATGCCCGACTGGTTGGTGACGACGGCCAGCCCCAGCCCTAGCCCCTGCAACTTCCGCAAGCCCTGGGCGGCCCCCGGAATCAGTTCCAAGTCGTTGGGATCAGACAGATAATCGCGCTCGACATTGATGGTGCCGTCGCGGTCGATCAGGGCAAAGCGTCGCTGGCTCATGGCCGGGAACCTTCGGGTTTGAGAAGGCTTCTGTCAAGGTTGCGATGGCGAGGCTGGCGGATTAGAGTACGCCCCTCTTTTGGCCAATTGGGACCGGGTAAATGACTGCGAGTCTGACCATCAAGCTGTATATGGACGGCGCCGAAATCGACACTATGAAGCGTCTGCACGCCGAAGGCAGCGTTCAAGGCTTTACAACTAACCCCACATTGATGCGCAAGGCGGGCGTTTCCGACTACGAGAAATTCGCGCGCGAGGCGATAGCGGCCATTCCGGATCTGCCTTTGTCGTTCGAGGTTTTTTCCGACGACATCCCCGACATGGAGCGCGAGGCGCGCAAGATCGCCAGTTGGGGCGGCAACACCTTCATCAAGGTGCCGATTACAAACACGAGACGCGAAAGCACCGTGCCGATGATCAAGAAGCTGGCCCAGGAAGGTTTCCGGCTTAACGTCACGGCGATCCTGACCCTGGATCAAGTTCGCGCCGTAGCCGACGCCTTAAATGCCGACACGCCCGCCATCGTCTCGGTCTTCGCGGGCCGCATCGCCGACACGGGACGCGATCCGATGCCTATCATGCGCGAATCAGCGGCCTTACTGAAGGGCTTGCCCAAGGCGGAGCTGCTATGGGCCAGCACGCGGGAATTCCTGAATCTTTACCAAGCCCAGGACGCCGGCTGTCACATCATCACCGTTCCGCCTGACATCCTGTCAAAAAGAAAGTTGGCGGGGTCCGACCTTGACGATTTCTCGTTGGACACGGTCAAGATGTTTTTCAAGGACGCGACCCAAGCCGGGTTCAGTATTCTCTAGCCGAAATGACAAAACCCGCCCCCCTGATTTCGGTCATCGTACCCGTCTATAAGGAAGAGGCCAATATCGGCCCCTTTCTGTCGCGCGCGGTTCCCGCGCTGGAGGCTATCGGGTCCTACGAGTTGATTTTCGTGCTCGATCCCAGTCCCGACCGTACGGAAGAGGTGATCGAACAGGCCATCGAAACCAATCCCAATATTGGTTTGATCGTCATGAGCCGACGCTTCGGCCAGCCTTCGGCCACCATGGCGGGCATTCTGGAATGTTCGGGCCAGACCTGCGTGGTCATCGATGTCGATCTGCAAGATCCGCCGGAGTTGATAGCCGATCTCTATAAAAAGCACCTGGACGGTTTTGATGTCGTCTATGCGACGCGCCGTTCTCGTAAGGGGGAAACCTGGGTCAAGCTGTTGGTTTCCGTTTTTGGCTATTGGGTGATCAACAGATTGTCGGACATACGAATCCCGCGAAACACCGGCGATTTTCGCCTGATGACGCGGCGCGTGATTGAAGAATTGCGCCAGCTTCCCGAGCGGCATGGTTTTCTGCGCGGCCTAGTGGCTTTCGTCGGGTTCAAGCAGGCTGCGGTCGAGTACGACCGCGAGGAACGCGCCTTCGGTCAGGGCAATTACAACCGGCTTTTGGGGTCGATGCGCATCGGTTTGAATGGGTTGATCGGCTTTTCCACGGCCCCCTTGTCGCTTCTGATGTGGACGGGGGCCGCCATCGCGACCCTTAGCGTCGTCGGCATTCTTTTCATCTTCATGACATTCTTGGCGGGTACGCATTACCCGCTTGGCGTCCCGACCCTGATTGTGTTGACCCTGTTTCTGGGCGGCGTGCAACTGGCCGGAATCGGTCTGCTGGGCGAGTATATCGGGCGCATCTATGAAGAGGTGCGCCACCGCCCCCGCTACATCATGGCCAAGCGCATCAATTTGCCGCCTCCGCCGCCCTGAGCGCGCTCAAGATGGTGGGAATGCGTTCGCACTCTGGCTGGGATATGCCGAGTTGGACAAGAGGGGCGAGAAAGACTGCCATCTCGGCGGGTGTCGATAGGACATACCCAGTCAGATAGTCGAAACCCATCCGGCGCGGAGAGGCGCTGACCTCTGCCGCCCTGACGGAAACGGTTTGCGAACAACCATTCATCTCGAAGTTGGCGGCGATGTTGGTATGTTTAAGGCGCGTGGTGGTCGCGTCTTGCAGCGCGTCTTGCAGTGTGCGTTCCCGCAGATCGACGCCGATCCAGGACTCGCTTCCCCAGGCTTTCAGAAAGAACCAAGACAGTTCGAAGGGCCGATAGGTTTCGTTGCCGACGCGATCATTGTCGTCCCACAGCAGGATCGTACCGGGTCTTGGCGATGGAAGGGCCGCCAAGTGTTGCATGGCGGCCCTGTCCTTGGCCCAGCGGCCAAGCCACATCAGGTCGTCCGATATGCCGCGCAAGGCCAATCCCGCCAGGAAAAGGGCGCCCAGGACGGCGCGCCACCGTTTGGCGAATGGCAGGGAGCGCCAGATGGCAAGCAGAACGAGGCTTCCACCCAGGGCTGACAAAATGCCGTATCTGGCGCCGAAACTTTGCAGCGGCGCAGCCTTGGCGACGGCGGCATATGGCAAAATAGCCAGCACGGCGAACATGGCGCCCAGGGCGGCAATCCAGAGAGTTGTTCGCAATTCATTGGGCTTGCGTCGGCCAAACGCAAGCCAGCCGCCAAGGCCTACCAAGACAAGTCCCAGCAGCCATTCTTGGCCTAGGAAGGCCGAGGATAGATTCATCGATACATGGTGATGAAAGCCGCCCAGGAAGGCGCGGATATTGCGCGCCGGGTCGAAGATAAGGCCGTTATGCGCGCCAAAGGGGCTGTCGGCAGGAAAGGACAAGGCTCGCAGGGCAAAGAACAGAAAGGGAAGGGCTGCTGCCAGCGCGTGCTTTCGCAAGAAGGCCAGAAGAAAGCGGGCGATGCCTCCTGCGCCTTCAAAGGGCGTAGACTTGTGTGCGATTGAAAGGACGAAAAGCAGGGCGACGAAGCCGAAGTGAAAACTGAGCAGCGAGTTGTGAAAGAAGGCCAGCAGCCAGATCGGCAAGGGAAGCAGGCGCATCCAGGGGCGGTTCTTCGCCGATAGCGCTGCGTCGAAATAGATTGCCCAACCGACATAAAACAAGGCTGTCGGGAAAATATAGATGACGGTGCTGGACATCATGGCCGCGCTGTAAGAAGGAAAAAGCGCTACGGCCAGGGCCAGGAACATGCTCTCGCCCAGATCAAGGCGGGCGTGCCTAGTCGCCATGCGCAGAACGGACAGGCCAATGACGGCTAGGCTGATCCATTCCACGAACCTGAATGCCAAGCCCGGATTCTCTGTCCCCATGAACGGCCACATGAGCCAAGCCCAGGGATGCATGAGCACGCCATACATGTTCCAAGTCAGGACATCCCAATTGTCCCGCTCAATGAAATATTCAAAATAGGTGCCGTCCAGAAAACGGGCGTCCGACAATATCCAGCACGCATGCGCGGCCAGGATGAGCAGGCCAATCGCAATGGTTCGAACGAAAATTTGACGACAAACCCATTCGGACACCCGATAGAACTCCTTGATAATAAAGGGTAATATTAAGCTGACGGAGCATACCCCTCCCTCTCTCTCAAGTCAATTGGCCTGGGTTTGCAAAAACGCAACGATCGGCTATGTTGGGCATATGCGCATCTTGCTGATTTTCAAAGACTCCATTGCTGTCGAAAGGCTGGCCATCAGTCAACTGAGCGCCGTGCTTAAAGCGGCGGGTCATGAGGTGCGTCTCGCCATCCTTGGGCCGACGCTCGCGCAAGACTTTGCTGAGATCGTCTCAGATTTTGCGCCCAGGGTCATCGGCTACAGCGCCATGACCGGCGAACATTTTGCCCTCGCCGATTTAAATCGCGACCTGAAGCGCCAATTTTCCTTTATGTCCGTTTTTGGCGGGCCGCACGCAATTTTCCGGCATGACTTTCTTGAAGACGAGAATGTCGATGCGCTATGCATTGGCGAGGGAGATATAGCCTTTGTCGAGTTCTGCCGTCGTCTTGAGGCGGATGAAAGCTGGTGGGAAACCCCGACCTTCCACGCAAGGCATGAGGGTGTGATACACAGAAACGCCCTGGCTCCGCTGGTTGATCCGGTCGAACTCCCTTTTCCGGACCGCCGGATCATCTATGACGCCGATCCAAACTTGGCGCGTTCCGGCATTAAATATTTCATGGCGGGACGGGGCTGCCCCTATCATTGCGCCTACTGTTTCAACGCCCGGTTCAACGAGGATCACAAAGGCCTAGGCAAGGTTCTGCGCGCCCGCACTGCCGAGCAGGTTGTCGATGAAATCGCTTGGGTGAAAGAGCATTATCGTCTGGAAACCGTTGCCTTCGTCGATGATGTCTTCAATCAGAAGCCTTTGGGCTGGATCAACGCGTTTCGGGATCTTTACAAACAAAAAATTGGCTTGCCCTTCTTTGCCAACATGCGCGCCAACGCCATCAGAGAGGTGGATATCGCCGCCTTGGCGGATGCCGGTCTTACGCTTGTTTGGATGGGCATTGAAAGCGGCAACGAAAAAGCGGCCAACGAGATATTGCAGCGCAACTTGTCCAACGAGCAGGTCATGAAGGCCGCGCGCATTCTAAAGACGCATGGCGTCAAGCTGACGACTCAGAATTTGATCGGCCTGCCGGTCAGCAATCCGTTCGAAATCGATTTGGAAACCCTTGATCTCAATATTGCCATCCAACCAACTTACGGTTGGTCGTCGATCCTTTATCCCTATCCTGGCACCCCGATCGAGGCTTATGCGAGGAGCAACGGGTATCTTTCCGGCGAGCTTGCCTACACGGAAACCAATAAACGGTCATCGATGCTTGATTTCAAGGATGACAGAGAAAAGCGCCGGGTCGAGAATCTGCACAAGTTATTCGGCCTTATTGTTGCCTTCCCTTTTCTTAGGCCCTTCACCAGACATTTGTGCGATCTTCCCTTGACCGGGTTTTACCGGGCCTTGTTCTGGGGCTGGTACGGATTCAGCGTAAAATTCAGGCTGACGAAATCTCGAGCCATATGGCGCGAGCTTCCCTATTTGCTAAGCGTCTTCTGGCGCATGGTGGCCAAGGGATAGCTCTGGCCGCGCATAGTCGGTCAGAATAAGCCAGCAAGGCTGTATGACCTAAATTGCGAACATTCTTTCGAAAAGAGTGGCGAATTCGGTGAAAATGAAGCTATCTTGCCGGTGCAACAGTAGCGAGCAAGTTCCTTGAGCGCTTGGTTGCGGATGTGCGAATAATGGCTCCTCTTGTCGGGAGCATGCGCAGAACCCAGTTATGAACCTGCGGCACCGATCCAATTTTGCTGTGGCTGAATGAGTTGTTGGAATGAAAATTGCTCTGATCCAGACCCCTTGGTCCGACGCGTCGGCCCGTGAATACAAGGGTGTTGCCAAGCGGTTCGCGCTCTACCCGCCCATGGGGCTTTTGTGCCTAGCGGCGTCAGTGGACAAGGCGGGCCACGAAAGCGTGGTTCTGGATCTCGAGGTCGAGGAATTGCCCTTCGAAGAGGTTTGCCGCAGGGTCAAAGAGTGCGGAGCCGACCTAATCGGCATTACGGCGACCTCGCCGGTCTTTCATATCACAAGGCTGTTTGCGGCAGAGTTCAAAAAGCGCCTTGGGCTGCCAATTATTGCGGGTGGGCCGCACATCAATGTGTTGCGCGAAGAGGCTTTTGCCCCTGAATTCGATTATGCCGCCGTTCTCGAGGGCCACGATACTTTGGTCGAACTGATGACGGCGCTTGAAAAGCGAGAATCCCTGGATGGCATAAGGGGCCTTCTTTACCGAGAGAATGGCAAGGTTCGCTACAACGGCGACCGCGCATTTACCCGCGAGCTGGACGATCTTCCCTACCCAGCGCGCTCCAAGGTGAATCCCGGCGATTACATTTTCGAAGTCCCCGGCCAGGGCGTCATTCCTGTCGCCACCATAGAATTGACGCGGGGCTGCCCGTTTAAATGCGTCTTTTGCTCTGAACCCTCGAATACAGGGCGGGCGCTGCGCAAACGCACGCCCAAAAGCGTGGTCGATGAAATGCTGCATGTGAAGGAGCAGTATGGCATCAGCCATTTCATGACGCTTGATTCCACGCTGACCCTTAATCGCAAGCTGATCGAGGGCATGTGTCATGAGCTGATCGCCCGCAATGCCAACGTGACCTGGGAGGGGCAGACGCGGGCCAATCTTGTCGATGAGCCGCTGCTGCGACTTATGAAGCGCGCGGGCCTGATCCGGCTGTCCTTTGGCGTGGAGAGCGCGGACCTCGAGGTGCTTCGTCTGATGAAGAAGGAAGTAAAGCCCGAAGACATGCGCAATGCCTTCAGACTGTGCAAGCGCCTGGGCATTTCGACCTTGTGCGGCGTCATGATGGGCAATCCCGGCGATACGGTGCGCACGGTTATGAAAACAGCGCGTTTCGTGCGCTCCATTCCGGAAATTCGCTTTGCACCCATGGCCATCGCCATTCCCTATCCGGGAACCGAGCTGTTCAGCATGGCGGAAAGGGGAGAGAACGGGCTGAAGCTCCTGACCAAGGACTACACGCGCTATTCCCGCTATGCAGGCGGCGTCATGGAAGTGGGGGGCTTGAAGCCCGAGGATTTGGCCAAGTTGCAGCGTCGCGCGTTATTCATCGCGCATTCCACGCCCCGAAAGGCATGGGGATTGGTTTCGCATTTCGGTTTCGGAAACGTTGCCAAGATCGGCGCCAAGCTGATGGGGAAAGAAATCGCCTCCTGGTTTGGTCGAAGCGAGAACTTGCGCCAACAGAGCGCGGCATATGAGAACACGACCCTGAGAAGTCTCGGGGTGCATCTTGACTGACACGCAGTTTGCGCCGTCTGCCGCTAGGTCGGATGGAATCGCATTTCCTCCAGCCACAGAGGGGGAGGCCGCTGCGGTTTGGCAGGACGGGACGTTTCAAACCGCGAGCGGCAAGGAGCGAATTCTTGCCTATAACAGGGCGGAGTCGGGCTGGAGCGATGAACATTCCGAGGTGAAGGAATCAATGGGGGGCGGAGATCACCCCATTGATCTGGCGTCGCGCCGCTGGACGCTGGGACAACTTCAAAAGCATCTTGCCCGGAATGGCGATACAAGGATCCTTGAAATTGGCTTTAACGACGGGCGGCTGTTGGGAGAAATCGGACAGCTTTTCCCCAAGGCGCAGTTGGTTGGCGCCGATTACGTCATTTCACTGGCGCAGCAGCGATTGCACACTTTGCAAAATATCCCTCTGTTGCAATTTGACCTGCGCCAAGCGCCGCTGCCCGAAGGCTTTGCAGACGCCATTGTGTTGCTCAACGTGCTCGAGCATATCGATGACGATGCGTTAGCCATGCGGCAAGTGGCTCGCATGTTAAAGCCCGGCGGCGTGGCGATCATCGAGGTGCCGGCGGGCGCTGGATTGTACGATTTCTACGACGCCTACTGGCTGCATCATCGGCGATATGACGCGGCAACGCTGCGCAATCTTGCGCAAGCGGCAGGGCTGCAGGTGATCGAACAAACCTTTCTGGGGTCGTTGGTCTACCCGGCCTTCTGGCTGACCAAGAAAATCAGCCGGTTGCGTTTCGGCGCGACGCCCGACAAAGCCCCGGAGATTGTCGCGAAAATGAATGCCAGCACACGCTCCAGCCGCCTGATGGCCTGGGTGATGGCTTTCGAGGCCCGCCTGCGAAGAACGATATTTCTGCCCTTCGGCATCCGCTTTGTTCTGACCTGCAGAAAAACTTAGTTGGGGCGAACAACGAAGGACAGCAGGCGGTGCACGCAGAAAGTAACGTCCAGATCGAAGAAGCGTTCGCGCTCGATTCTCACCGGCCCCAGCAACTTCCTGTATTCTTCGGGTGAGCGGATGAAGCGTCCCCGGTCCAGATGGTTCAGAAAGTTGCTGATCCAGCGGCCGGGCGTGAATACGGGTTCGGCGACCAGAATATGTCCGTCCGGTTTTACTACCCTGGCGGCTTCTCGCATGGCGGCTAGGGCGATGTCGTCCGGCACATGGTGCAGAACGCCGACGATGACGACGAGGTTGAACGAGGCGTCGCCGAAGGAAAGGCTTCTAGCGTCCATGGGCAGGAACTTTGCGTTTGCAAAGCGCTTGGCGGCTGCTTCGGTGTAGCCGGGATGAATGTCGATCCCGGTATAGTCGTTGCGGGCGAAATCGATGATCTGACTGGCGCATGTGCCGGTCGAGCAACCGATATCCAAGATTTTTTGGCCGCCAACGGCCAAGAACTCGCTGAACTCGCTGGCTATGTCTTCGTAATGATTAATTTTTGTCTGGTGCATCTCGAACATTTTCGGAGAGGCCAGAACGCGGTCGATCAGTGAAACGACAAACTTCGTAGGCATGTCAGCATCCTTAATGATATCAGGCATCTATTCCACATGTTGGTCACTTGTCCAGGGAATTTCTTGCTGTCCTGGCAAGTCTGGCGCCGAGGGTTGACCCTTCCCCCCCTTTGCCGCTAGTTTCGGGCCTCTTTCTCGGGGGAAATAGCGTGGATTCATCCAGTCTGGGCCATTGTTTCATCACGGGCGGTGCTGGCTATATCGGCTCCAACCTAGCCGATCGGCTTTTGGCTCTGGGCCACAGGGTCACGGCCTACGACAATCTTTCAACCGGCTTTATGGAATTCATCGCCGAAGCGGAAAAACATCAGAATTTCAAACTGATCCGGGGCGACGTGCTTGATCTGCCCGCCCTGACCCATGCCATGGCGGGGGCGGATACGGTCTTTCATCTGGCGGCCAATGCCGATGTGCGCTTTGGCACCGATCATCCCAGGCGCGACCTCGAGCAGAACACCATCGCCACCTTCAACGTGTTGGAGGCGATGCGGGCCAACGGCGTCAAGCGCATCGGATTTTCGTCCACCGGGTCGGTTTACGGCGAGGCCGCCGTCATTCCGACGCCCGAGGACGCGCCCTTTCCCATTCAAACCTCGCTTTACGGCGCTTCCAAACTGGCGGGCGAGGGGCTGATCGCCGCCTATGCCGAAGGTTTCGGCCTTTCCGGCCACATCTTCCGCTTCGTCTCCGTGTTGGGAGAGCGCTATACGCATGGTCACGTCTTCGATTTCATCAAGAAGCTGATGGCGGATCCCACTCGCCTGCACATCCTGGGCGACGGGCGTCAGCGCAAATCCTACATGCATGTCGGCGACTGCATCGACGCCATGCTGCTGGCCATGACCCGGGCGCACGAGAAAGTGAATGTTTTCAATCTAGGTTTCGACGGCTATGTCGAGGTCATCGATTCGGCCAAAATCATTTGCAGCGAGCTTGGCGTGACGCCCGAATTCACCTTCGAGGGCGGAGAACGGGGCTGGATCGGCGACAATCCCTTCATCTGGCTCAGCCCCAAGAAGATTATGGCGCTGGGCTGGCAGCCCAAATGCAGCATCGAAGAAGGCGTGCGCCGCACCGTTCGCTGGATCAAGGCCAATCCCTGGGTGCTGGAGCGCCGTTCATGAAAATTGCCGTTCAGGGCCTATGGCATTTGGGTTCGGTAACGGCGGCTTGTTTGGCCAAGCTGGGCCATGACGTTGTCGGCATCGATCCCGACGCCAAGGTCGTTGCCGACCTAAGCAACGCCAAGGCTCCCTTGTTCGAGCCGGGGCTTGACGATCTGCTGGCCGAAGGCCTGGCCGCCCAGCGCCTCGCCTTTTCGACGGATCCCAAGGCGGTCAAGGGTTCTGCCGTGGTCTGGGTTACCTTCGACACGCCGGTCGATGACGACGACAATGCCGATGTTGATTACGTAGTGCGACAGATCGAAGGCGTGCTGCCCCATATGGACGACAAGTCCGTTCTGCTGATTTCCTCGCAGCTTTCGGCGGGCACGGCCACGCGGCTGGAAGGAATGCTGCCCAAGGGCAAGACCATCGGCTTAGCTGTGTCGCCCGAGAATTTGCGTCTGGGCAAGGCGATCGACGTTTTCATGCAATCCGAGCGCATTATCGTGGGCACGCAAGCGCCCTGGGTGAAGGACGCGTTGGAACCCATGATCGCAGGTGTCTGTCCCAACATCTTGTGGATGTCTTGCGCTTCCGCCGAGATGGTCAAGCATGCTCTCAATTCCTTTCTGGCGGTCAGCGTCACCTTTGCCAATGAGGTGGCGGTGCTTTGCGAGCGTATCGGCGCCGACGCGGCGGATGTCGAAAGGGCGCTGAAGGCCGAGCCGAGAATCGGCCCCAAAGCCTATATCCGCCCGGGTTCGGCCTTCGCGGGCGGCACCTTGGCCCGCGACATCGCCTTTCTTGGGCAACTGGCCGATCAGTTTGGCACCGGCGCCGCCATGCTGAAATCGGTGCCGGGCAGCAACAACGCGCATCGACAATGGCCGATCAAGACGCTCGAGCATTTGTGGGGCGATTTGGCCGGGCGGCGCGTGGCCATTCTTGGGCTGGCCTATAAGCCGGGCACCGACGCCGTTCGTCGCTCGTTGGGCGTGGAATTGGCGCGCGGGCTGATCGCGGCCAAGGCGCGGCCCGTGGCCTATGACCCCAAGGTTTCCACCTCGCCGGTTTCCGGATTGATCCTGGCCTCGTCGCTGGCCGACGCCTTGCAGGGAGCTGAAGCGGCGGTGGTCGCGACGGCTTGGCCGGAATTCAAGGATCTGTCCGAGGGCATGCTGCTGGCAGGCATGGAAACGCCCCTGCTGCTCGATCCCGACCGCCATTTGGGCCATCTGGCTTCGGCGAAATCCATCCGCTACGTCACCATCGGAACGCCCGCATGACTTTGCACAACCGCACCGCCATCGTGACCGGCGCCAATCAGGGCCTGGGCTTCGCCATCGCCGAGGCCTATCTAGAGGCGGGCTTGTCCGGGCTTGCCATCTGTGCCCGCGACAAGGCCAAACTGAACGAGGCGGCAGACGCGCTTCGCGCCAAGACCAAGCCAGGGCAGCGCGTTTTTGCCATGACCTGCGACGTCGCCAAAACGGAACAGGTGGATGCGCTGGTGGCCGCCACGCTGCAAGAGTTCGGCCGTCTTGATGTTCTAGTCAACAATGCGGGCGTCTACGGCCCGCTTGGACCCATTGAAAGCATCGATTGGAAAGAATGGGCCGACGCCATCGCCATCAATCTGACGGGTCTTGTCTATGTCTGCCGCGCGGTGGTGCCCGCGATGAAGGCGGCGGGTTACGGCAAAATCGTCAATCTGTCCGGCGGCGGGGCAACCAACCCGCTGCCCCGCATCAGCGCCTATGCCGCCTCGAAAGCGGGCGTGGTGCGCTTTACAGAAACCCTGGCCCTGGAACTGCAAGATCACAAGATCGACGTCAATGCCGTCGCGCCCGGCGCCTTGGATACCCGCCTAACCGACCAGTTGCTGGCAGCCGGTCCCGAGGCGGTGGGAGAGGCTTTCTATCAGCGCATGAAGTCCATGCAGGAGGGCGGCAAGATGACGCCGCTGAACAAAGGGGCGGCTCTGTGTGTCTGGTTGGCGTCAGGCGACAGCGACGGCCTGACCGGCAAGCTGATCTCGGCGCCCTGGGACCCATGGCCCGGTTTCGAGGGCCATCGCGACGCCTTGGAAAATAGCGATGTTTACACGCTGCGCCGGGTGATGCCCAAGGATCGCGGCCAGGATTGGGGAGGCTGACGGCATGCGCATTGCTCTGGTCGGATGCGGATTGATCGGCGCCAAGCGCCTTGCGGCCTTGGACAAGTCCGATCAGCTGGTGGCGGTTTGCGACCTGGATCAGGCGCGCGCCAAGAAATTGGCGGCGCAATATGCGGGTGCCGACGTTGTGGCCGATCCCTTGGCTCTGTGCGCTTACGCCAAAGCGGACGCCGTCGTTATCGCCGTCACCCATGACAATCTGGCCCTGCTGGCCGAAGCGGCGGCCAAGAAAGGCAAACATGTGATGCTGGAAAAGCCGGGGGCGCGCCGCCCCCACGAGCTTGATCCCGTCATTGCCGCCGCAAAGGCTGCGGGCGTGACGGTGAAGGTAGGCTTCAATCACCGTTTTCACCCGGCCATGCTAAAGGCGCGAGAGATTTTCGATTCCGGCGAACCGGGGCCGGTCATGTTCATTCGCGGGCGTTACGGCCATGGCGGGCGCGTCGGCTACGAAAAGGAATGGCGCTTCGACGCCGCCGTTTCGGGCGGCGGCGAGTTGCTGGACCAGGGCTCGCATCTGATCGATCTGTCTCGCTGGTTCATGGGCGATTTCGCCCGCTGTTGGGGCCGCGCGCCAAGCTATTTCTGGCAAGGCGACGTCGACGACAACGCCTTCATGGCCCTGGAAAGCGCAAGCGGGGCCATGGCCTGGCTGCATGCCGGGTGGAGCGAATGGAAGAACATCTTCTCGCTGGAAATCATGTGCCGGAACGCCAAATTGCAGATCGACGGGCTGGGCGGCAGTTACGGCGTGGAAAGTCTTACCCATTATAAAATGCTGCCGGAAATGGGGCCGCCCGAAACCACGAAATACGAATATCCCTTTCCGGACAAGTCCTGGCAGTTGGAATGGGCCGAGTTCAAATCGGCGATCGCCGAGAAGCGCAGGCCGCTTAGCGATCTGGAAGACGCCAAGGCCGTGCTGGCCGTGGTGGAAGGCATTTACGAAAGGAACCAAGCGCCATGATCATCGTGCGCAGCCCGCTTCGCATCACGCTTGGCGGCGGCGGAACCGATCTGCCGTCCTATTACCGCAATCACGGCGGCTTCTTGATGGCGGCGGCGATCGACCGCTATGTCTACATCACGCTGCATCAAACCTTCGTCGAAGACCTGATCGTGAAATACTCGAAGACCGAGCGCGTCTCGGACGTCGGCGACATCGAACATCCCATCGTGCGCGAAGCCTTCCGCCTGTCCGGCGTCGATGGTCGCTTCCTGGAAATGACCAGCATGGCCGACATCCCGGCCGGTACGGGGCTGGGCAGTTCGGGCAGTTTCACCACGGCGCTTCTGAAGGCGCTTTACACCTTCACCAAGCGCCAATTGTCGCCCGCCGAAGTGGCGGAGCTGGCCTGCAAGATCGAGATCGACATTCTGGGCGAGCCGATCGGCAAGCAAGACCAATATGCCGCCGCCTATGGCGGCGTCACCTGCTTTCGCTATCACCCCAGCAATGCCGTGGAGGCCTGGCCGCTGCCGATCAGCCGCGAGACGCTTTACAATCTGGAAGACAATCTGATGCTGTTCTTCACGGGCTTCTCGCGCCAAGCGTCAAGCATCCTGAAGGAGCAAGACGACAAAAGCCGTTCGATGGATCAGGGCATGACCGACAATCTGCATTTCGTCAAGGAACTGGGCGAACGCAGCCTGAAGGCTTTCGAGACCGGCGAGCTGGAAGAATTTGGGCGCATCATGCATGAACATTGGCTGCACAAGAAGCAGCGCTCGAAATCGATGAGCAATCTTGAAATCGACAGTTGGTACGATCTTGGCATGCAAAACGGCGCCGTGGGCGGCAAGCTGGTGGGCGCTGGCGGCGGGGGATTCCTGATGTTCTACGCGCATGACAAAACCCGCCTGCGCCATGCCATGACCGAGGCGGGTCTGAAGGAAGTGCGTTTCCGCTTCGATTTCGAAGGCACCAAGGTCGTCGTTCAGTAATGGCTGGCGATCTCCCGCCCCTTGTCATTCTGGCGGGCGGCAAGGCGTCGCGCCTGATGCCGCTGACCAGGGACATTCCCAAATCGCTGCTGCCGGTGGCGGGCGAGCCGTTCCTTGCCCATCAACTGCGATTGATCGCAAGGCAGGGCGTTAAACGCGTCGTCCTGGCCATCGGCCATCTGGCCGATCAGATCAAGGCGTTCGCCGGTGATGGCGGGTCCTTTGGTCTTGAAATCACCTACAGTCTGGATGGCGCGCAACCCCTGGGCACCGGGGGAGCGCTGAAGCAGGCGCTGGCCCAGCTTCCGGGCGCTCATGACCTGCTGGTCATGTATGGCGATTCCTATCTGGAAACGCCGTTTTCCCAAGTGGTTGACGCCTATCGCCGGTCGGGTAAATCGGCCTTGATGACGGTGTGGCAAAACGACAACCGGCTTGGCCTTAGCAATGCCCGCTTCGAGGCCGGAAGGCTGATCGACTATTCGAAGACCAAGCGTGACCCATTGTTCAAGCACATAGATTGGGGCTTGTCGGTGATCAACAGGCAAGCCCTGGCGGAGGCGCCGCAAGCCTTCGATCTGGCCGATCTGTTCGGGCTTCTGCTGGACAAGGGCGATCTGGTCGGCTACGAGGTGGATCGCCGCTTTTACGAGATAGGCTCTTTCGCGGGCCTGGCGGACTTGAACGCGCATCTGAACGAGGGACGGCCCATGAGTGTGAGCGACTACACCAAAGCCTATATTGGCGAAGCGATCCAGATTCTGAACATGATCGACGCGAAAGCCATCGACAGCATGGTCGATCACGTGGCCGATATTCGGGCCAATGGCGGGCGCTTGTTCTTTCTGGGCGTTGGCGGCGGGGCGGGCAATTGCGCGCATGCGGTCAATGATTTTCGCAAGATCGCGGGCGTCGAATCTTATGCGCCCACCGACAATGTCTCGGAACTGACGGCCAGGATCAATGACGATGGCTGGGACAGCAGCTTTGCCGAATGGCTGAAGGGATCGCGCATCGGCCCCAAGGACGGCGTGTTCGTCTTTTCGGTGGGCGGCGGCAACGCCGAAAAGGGTGTCAGCATGAATATCGTGCGCGCGCTTGAAACCGCCCGCGCCAACGGCGCCAAGATTCTGGGCGTGATCGGACGCGATGGCGGCTCGACGGCCAAGATGGCCGATGCTTGCGTGGTCATTCCGGTGGTCAACCCCAACACCATCACGCCGCATACGGAAGCCTTCCAGGGCGTTGTCTGGCACATGATCGTCACGCATCCCCGTCTTAAGGACCGCGAGACGAAATGGGAGTCGGTGAAATAATGAAGCCAAAGGCGGTTTTTCTCGACCGCGACGGCGTCATCAATCCCAGTGTCTGGAACGAGGCGACCAAAGCCTTCGAATCTCCTCACAGGGTGGGAGACTTTTGCTTGAATCCGGGCGCGGCTCAGGCGATGCGCGATTTGCAAAAGGCCGGTTTTGCGCTGATCGTCGTCACGAATCAGCCCAGCTACGCCAAAAGCAAGAAAACGCCGCTGGAAGTCATTACAGCGATCAATGATCGGCTGGCGGTCGATCTGGCGCAAGAAGGGGTGGTTCTCAAGGCCGTTTTCACCTGCCTGCACCATCCCGAATCGCTGTTGCCCGGCTATGGCGCCTGCGCTTGCCGCAAACCCAGTCCTTATTTTCTGCTGCAGGCCGAGCGTTGGTTCGGCATCGATCTGTGCGCGTCCTGGATGGTGGGCGACCGGGCGACCGACGTCGCCTGCGCCCATGCCGCCGGGGTAAAAGCGATTCGGATCTTGGGTCAAGACCAAGCCCGCGCCGATCCCAAGCCCCTGGCCTATGCGCAAGATTTGAGGCAAGCGGCGACGATTATCCTTCAATCCGCGTAAATCTGGCGGCGAAAAAGCCGTCCATGCCGCCCTTGTCCGCCCACATGTCGGGGAAGGTGCGCAAATAGCCCTCGGGCGTGATGGCGCCATTGGGCAGGCCGGGAATCTCATGGGCGGCGATGGGGTCGGGCGCTAGGCTGGGCGGAGCGTTCTGGGCGATGGACTCGCCCTCCGCCTTGGACAGCGAGCAAACGCAATAGACCAGCTTGCCCCCAGGCTTGAGCATTTTGGCGGCGTTTTCCAGCATCCTGGCTTGATGTTCCCGCATGCCCGCCACATCCGTTTGGCGTTTCAGATGCAGGGCGTCGGGATGGCGGCGGATGGTGCCGGTGGCGGTGCATGGCGCATCCAGCAAAATGGCGTCCTGAGGTTGAACGGGCCGCCAACTCGTGGCGTCTGCGGTGATCAGGCGGGCCTGCAAGTGAAGACGGGCCAGATTCTCGCGCAGGCGCGGCATTTTTCCATCGACCTTCTCGACGGCGGTGACTTCGGCGCCCAGGGCGGCCAACTGGACCGTCTTGCCGCCGGGGGCGGCGCACAGGTCCGCCACTTTCATGCCCTTCACATCCCCCAGCAGACGCGCGGGTAGGGCGGCGGCGGCATCTTGCACCCACCAAGCGCCTTCCTTGAAACCAGGAAGTTCGGTTACCGAGCCGGGCTTCATCAGGCGAAGCGACCCGGTGGGCAGGGTCTCGGCGCTCAAGGTCTCGGCCCATTTCGCAGCGTCGGCGATCACGCACAGATCAAGCGGCGCTTCTTGCAGGCTGGCCTTGGCGATTTGTCCGGCTCGCTCCTCGCCCCAGTCCTGAACCCAGTCCCGCCACAGCCAGTCGGGAATGCAAATTCTATCTAGCTCCAACGCATTCAGCATGGCCTTGCCGTCGCGTCCGATGCGGCGCAGCACGGCATTGACCAGCCCCTTGTAGTTGGCGGGCGCCAGATCGACGGCGGTGGCGACGGCGGCATGCGGAGGAAGTTCCAGGAACAGCAACTGGGCAACGCCCAACCTAAGCGCCATCGTGCCAGGTTCGCCCCGCTCTCCCAGCGGCTTGTCGATGCATTGGCCGATCAGGTCGTCGATGGCGTTCAGTCGGCGCAGCGTCGTAGCCGCCAAATGGCGGGCAAGTCCGCGGTCGCGCGTCGGCAACAGCTTGAAGGCCGGACTGGCGTCCAGGGCCGTATCCAGGGGCTTGCGATGTGAAAGAACGGCGCGGATCAGTTCAAGGGCCGCTTGCCGGGAAACCAGTCCTTGCGCGCTCATCCCCAGGGACCGCGCGGGCGTTGCGCTGCGGGGGGGCGGGCCTGCGGCTGCATGGCCCGCAAACGGGCGATGCGGTTGTCCATGCTGGGATGGGTGGAGAACAGGTTGTCCATTCCTTTTCCTGAAAGGGGATTGACGATGAACATGTGGGCCGTGGCGGGATTCGCCTCGGCGTCGCGGTTGGGAATGACATGGGCGGCGGCTTCAAGCCTGCCCAAGGCCTGGGCAAGCCATAATGGTTGGCCGCAAATGGCGGCTCCCTCGCGGTCGGCCTCGTATTCGCGGGATCTCGAAATGGCCATTTGCACCAGCATGGCGGCGATGGGGGCCAGGATCGCGGCCAGAATGACGCCCACGCCGCCCAGTGGACTGCCGCCGCTCTCCTCGTTGCTGGAGCGCGATCCGCCGAAGAAAAAGGCGAAATTGGCCAGCATGCCGACGGCGCCCGCAATGGTGGCGGCGACGGTCATGACCAGCGTGTCGTGGTTCTTGACATGCGCCAACTCATGGGCCATGACGCCCGCGATTTCCTCGGGGCTTAACAGGTTCAGCAGGCCGGTGGTGGCGGCCACGGCGGCATTTTCCGGATTGCGCCCGGTGGCGAAGGCGTTGGGTTGCGGATTGTCGATCAGGTAAACCTTGGGCATCGGCAGTTGGGCGTTGCGGGCCAATTGGGCGACGATCTGATACAGTTCCGGCGCGTCGTTGGGGCCGACTTCCCTGGCCCCATACATCGACAAAACCATGCTGCCCGAATTCCAATAGGCGAACAGGTTGGTGGCCAGGGCCAAGCCCAGGGCCATCAGCATGCCCGTCTCGCCGCCGATCAGGAAGCCGACGGTCAGGAACAGGCCGGTCATGCCGGCAAGGAGAAGGGCGGTCTTTGTATATCCCATGCGGTAGTGAATAGTGAAAGGCGGGTTTTGATTCAAGGGGGAGCTTGTGGGTTGGTGGGATGGCACTGGAGCACGTTGTACTGGCAAGGGGATTTTTCCTGTAAAAGGTTGCAAAGAGTCCCGACATCGACGACCATGAGGGGGCTAAAAAGGGAAGCGTCCGCAGGTCATGAACTTTTTGACCGTCACCATCATCATTTTCATCGTTGCGCTGATCGGCGTTTTCGCCGTGGCGTTGATCGTCTATCTGTCGTCGCTGGTCAAAAGCGCCTATCAGATCAAGATCGAAATGCGCAACGACCTGGAAGAAGGCCTGAAAAGGGCCGACGAGGAGTTGAACAAGCGTTCGCGCTGGATCAAGCGCGAATTGCTAGAAGAAATCGAGCGGATCAAGGGCGGCATGCAGGCCGACATCACCAATCGCGGCATCACCATCTTGGAAGAAACGCGCAAGATGGTGGCCGGTTCCGAGGAAGGGTTGCGCCACGATTTGGCCGAGACCAACCGCCTTCTGGGCGAGGCGCGCGATTTGCTGTATGCGCTTGATCACAAGGTTAAGTCCATGCGCCGCGAGGCTCATGGCGGCGCTGCGTCCGCCGACGCTCAGGCGGCGAAGGCAGGCGGCGAAGGTGCTGCGCCGTCAACGCCCGCCCTGCCGCCGCCATCGGGGTCGGTCGCCAGTCCGCTCCCGGCCGCCGCTTCTCCCAAGCCCGTCCAGGCCGCTTCGACATCATCCTAATCTTAGAGAGGACGGACTTTGGACCGCAAGCGCATCCTTTTGATCGGCATCGCCGTCGCCGTCTTGCTGGTGGGGGCGGTGGTGTTGGTCGGTCTAAGAAAGCCCAGAGGCCCGGATTGCTCGCTGATCGCCAAGGCGCAAACGCAAGCCGGGCGGCCTGTGGTGGCCCTGGCCCCTTTGCTGGGCGACGATTCGAAAGGCGTGCAGGCCGAAACGGTGGCCAAGAAAATGTCGGAATTGGTCGATGTGGCCCGCGTGCCTTCGCCCCTGCCCGATTTTTCGAAGGCATCGGTGCCAGATGCGGTCAAGCAGGCCCAGGAAACGTCGCAAGTCTGGCTTGCTTGCGGCGCGGTGGCTGCGGTCTGGGGCTTGGTCGAGCATGAAAGCGACAAGGTCATCGAGGAAAAGCGCGGCAAGAAGCCGGTCACTAAACCCGTCTATGTCATCGCCTTGTGGGTGACGACCGGGTCGAACTCGACGATCCAAATTCCCCGCACCCGCGATGGCCGCGAGGCGGGCGAGGCCGCTTTCAAGGCATGGAGCGAGAAAGAGCGGAACAACGCCCAAAGCGTACAGGAAAAGCCGCCTGAACTAGGTCAGGAAGAAAAGAGCGCGGCGCCAGCCGAGCGGAAACCGGATGAGAAAACTGAAGAAAAGCCTCCGATTCAGGAAAAGCCCTGATCATTAGCCGATCCGAATAGGGATGTTGCCGGACTGTAACCTGTTTCGGCTTGATTCCCAGGCCCGCCCCGCCCCACACTTGGGGCCATTGACAAGCGAGGATCCCATGGCCGGCAAAGTTGGCAGCGAAGGCGTTTACGCAAACGGCGTGGAAGAGATCGTGGCCGAGATGCGCGCCACCTTCCTGGAAGAGGCCGCCGATCAGTTGCGCTCGTTGGAAATGCTGCTGTCCGAGGTGCGCCAGGGGCGAAAGCAGGTGGACGAGCTGGTGCGCGAAGTCAGGCGAATCGCGATCACCTTCAAATCGCAGGGCGGAACTTTGGATGTGAAGGCGGTCATCGCGCTTGCGCACCGCATGGAAGACTATTTCGCAGAAACGAAATACATGCCCCCGCGCGCGCTCGACGACGTTCAGCGCTTTATCGAAATCGCCCTTGATTTGATGGAAGGCGGAAAGGCCAAGGAAGCCGATCCCGCCTCGCTGGTGCGCAAACTGCCCGCCAAGATCGGTTTTGACATCGGCGACATCCAGGTGCGCAATGTCGAGATCATGCTGGTCATGCTGCATGGCACGGCCACCCATTATGTCGAGCGTGAATTGCAGCAATGCGGCTACCGCACCGTTCTGGCCACCAATACGCTGGAAGCGCTTTCGATGATCTTGCACACCAAGCCGGACATGGTGCTGATCTCGGCGGTGATGCCGGAATTGTCGGGCATCGATCTGGCCATCGGCCTAGCCAACATGCCCAGCACGCGCAACATTCCGACCGCGCTGATCACCAGCCTGCCGCCCGAGGACGAGTATCTGAAGCTGGTGCCCAAGAAGGTGCCGGTGATCCGCAAAGGCCCCTCTTTCGGCGACGATCTGGCTCAGGCGCTGGATCAGCTGTTCCTGATCTAGGCTGGCGGTGGACATCCCGCCGACCAGTCTTGAAAGTTTGGCTGTCCACGCCGACAGATTCCCCGACCGTCTAGCCGTCGAGATTTTCGCCAACCGCATCAGTTGGCGTTCATTCCACGCGGATGCCAAGCGCTTTTCCCATGCCCTGAGCGGCATCGGCGTGCAAAAGGGCCAGATCGTGGCCGTCTCGCATCCCGATCCTTATGTGCATTGGTTGCTGCTGATCGCTTGCGAAACGCTGGGCGCGGTATCGGCCAGCTTCCTGGACAGCGAAGATAATGAGGGCGGGTCGTTGGCCGATTTGCTGGCGCTGGCGCAGGTCGTTCTCTGCCCCGACAAGCCGAGACTATCGGGAAATTATCGCCACCAACGCCTCGATAGCGATTGGTTGCGCCAAGTTTTCACCCTGGCCGATCCCTTGGCCCTGGATCACCCGCAAGTTTCGTTCGAAGGTTCCCGCCCTGTCCGCCTCAACCGTTCGTCGGGCACGACGGGCAGGCCGAAGCTGATGATGATGACCTGCGACATGCAGGCATTTTGGGTTCGCCATATCCAGGAGTTGGAAGCGATTTCGCCAAACGCCCGTCTTCTGGTCGCCTATCCCTTTACCGTCAACGCCGCTTACTGTCGGGCCATGGCCTGTCTGCGCCAAGGTGGGCAAACGATTTTCGCCAAAGCCGACGAGGCGTTGGCCAAGGGCGACATCACGCATTTATGGATTCTTCCGGGGCTATTGGGCGAGACGATGGAACGTCTTCCCGCCGATCTGCGCAAATTGCCGAGCCTGCGCCTGACCACTTGCGGCAGCGCCTTTTCGAAGACCCTAAGAGAGAAAACGCTCGAGCGGCTTGGCTGCGACGTTTTGTTCGGCTATGGCGCGAATGAAGTCGGAAGCGCCATTTGTCTGATCGATCCGCAAGGGGTGGGAACGCCCTGTCCGGGTGTCGGGCTGCGGATCGTGGACAAGAAGGGACAAGATGTGCCGGAGGGCGCCTCCGGCATGATCGAGCTGCAAACGCCGGGTCTGGTCTCGGGTTACCTGAATGACGCGAAGGCGTCGCGGGCGGCCTTCCATGACGGCTGGTTCAAAAGCGGCGATATCGGTCAGCGCTTGGAAGGCAATCGTTTTCGCATGCAGGGTCGCAGCGACGAGATGATGAACATCGGAGGCGTGAAGATCGCCCCCGATCAATTGGAGCAGACTCTTCGCAAGGCGGTTCCGTCTTTGCAAGACATCGTTGCCGTTTCGACGCCCGACGCTGATGGCGTCGAAAGATTATGCTTGGCGGCCGTTCTGGAACCGGGCGTGAAAATGACGCAGATCGCGCCGCAATTGGCGGCGCATATTCCCAAGGAGGCGGGGCCGGTGACCGCCAAGGCCGTCAAGGAACTGCCAAAAACCGCCAATGGCAAATTGCGCCGCGGCGAGGTCAGACAGATGTTTTCGCAACAGGCGAAAGCGTGAGCGCAAGCCAGCGCGCGAACCGGATCGCGCTGGCCGCCCTGCTGCTGGGCGCGGTGGGAATCGGCTTTGCCCCCATTCTGGTCCGCTTAAGTCCGCTGGGGCCGTCGGCCACCGCCTTTTACCGTCTGCTTCTGTCCTTGCCCATCTTGGGCCTGTGGCTGGCTTGGGAATGCTACGCCAAAAAGCGTCTGCCCTTCAGGGCTGGCGACATAAAGGGCCTGTCGGTTGCGGGCCTGTGCTTTGCCGCCGATTTGGCGGTCTGGCATTGGGCGCTTTTGCTGACCAGCGTCGCCAACGCCACCTTGTTTCCCAATTTCGCGCCCATCTATGTGACGCTGGCGGGTTGGATTCTGTTCAAGCAAGGCGTGCGTCCCCTGTTCATTCTGGGCATGGGTTTGGCATTGGGCGGGGCCATTTTGCTGATGGGCGAGAATCTTCAATTGGGCGGCAGCCATTTGGCGGGCGATCTGCTGGCGCAGCTGACGGCGGTCTTCTATGCCGGCTACATCGTCGCCGTTGGGCGGCTGCGCTCTCGCCTGTCCACCGCCGCCATCATGACGGTCAGCGGCGCGATCACCACGCCGGTCCTGCTTCTGGTGGCGGTTGCATCGGGAGAAGCCCTGTGGCCCGAACCCGGCAAGGGTTGGGAGGCGCTGATTGCCCTCGCCCTGGTGTCGCATGTCGGCGGGCAAAGCCTGATCGCCTATGCCCTGGCCCATCTGCCCGCCCCCTTCGGCTCGGTCGTTCTGCTGCTCCAGCCGCTGGTGGCGGCCCTGCTGGCTTGGGTCCTGCTGGGGGAAAGCCTGACCCTTTTGGCCATGCTGGGCGGTTTGGTCATTCTGGCAGGTATCCTGCTGGCCAGACTGGGAAGCCCGCCTCGGGGGAGTTGACGCAAACGTCAATCGTCGCCATAACATTGGTATGACCAATTATGCGGTTCAGGAAGGCAGGGATGCGGGGCTGCTGTCCGAGCGGGTGGCGGGCCATCTTCGCCGCCTGATCGACGAGGGCGTCTTGGCGGCGGGCGAGCGCTTGCCGGGCGAACGGCAATTGGCCGAAGCCTTGAAAGTGTCTCGGGTTTCGGTGCGGGCCGCCCTGCAAAGCCTGAAGGCTGAGGGCTATCTCGAGGCGCGCCAGGGCGGCGGCACCAAGGTTGTCTCGTCGGCGCGCACGCTGGAAACCCCTTTGGCGGGCTTGGTCCGCCGTTCGGCCCAGAATCTGAAAGACTTGGTCGAGTTGCGCATGCTGCTGGAAGGCTGGGCGGCCTTGCGCGCGGCGAGGCGGCAAAATCCGGCCTCGCTTCTCTCCATGGAAGAAGCCGTGCGCTCGATGGAAACCGACGTCAAACGCAAGCGCGTGGTGGCCGACGATCTGGCCTTTCACAAGGCGCTGGCGCAAGGCGCCGACAGCGCCGTCTACGATCACATCCACAGTGTGGTGGGCGACGTGATGGCCGAAATGGTCACGCATCTGCGCCAGGGCGTCTATGAAACCTCCGAAGAGGCAAGACGCCTGGCCCGCCAACATCGTGACATCCTGGAAGCCGTCAAGGCGGGCGATGGCGTCAAGGCGCAGCAATTGATTCGCAACCATCTGGGACAGGTGCTGGAAACATGCGGGATGGAAGAATGACCCAATTCCTTCCCTGGCTGATGTGGGGCTTGGCGGCCATATTCTATTGCTATGGATTCTTCCAGCGCGTTGCGCCCGGCGTGATGGTGCAAGAGCTGATGCGCGATTTCGCCGTCGGCGCCACCATCACCGGCGTGCTGTCCTCGCTCTATTTTTACGCCTATGCCAGTCTGCAAATCCCCATCGGCCTGATGCTGGATCGCATCGGCCCCAGGCGCATGCTGGCCGCTTCGGCCTTGATCGCCGGTCTGGGCTGCTATCTGTTCAGCCAAGCGGGCGGGGTGGAACTGGCCTATGTCGGGCGCGCCTTGGTGGGCATCGGCACCGCCGTCACTTGGGTCGGGGCGCTCAAGGTGGCTTCCGTCTGGTTTCCCCCCAAAAGATTCGCGCTGCTGACCGGGCTGACCATGGCCATGGGCATGGCGGGCGCGGTGGGCGGACAGGTGCCTTTGGGTCTTGCCGTGGCTGAATTCGGCTGGCGCGCAACTTTGGTGGGCACCGCCATGATCGCTGGCGTGCTGGCCGTGGCCTTCGCGCTGATCGTGCGCGACCGACCGGCCACCGCCAGCCAGCAAAGCTACGATCCCGAGGAAGGCAGCAAATTATGGTCGGGGGTGGCGCTGGCGCTAAAAGAGCCGCAAACCTATTGGACCTCGTTGTTCGGCGCCCTGCTGGCGGCCCCCATGCTGACCTTTGCGGGCTTGTGGGGCGTGCCTTACCTGATGACGCGTTACGACGTGGCTAGGCCCGAAGCGGCAGGCGCCGTCTCCCTGATGCTGATCGGCTGGGGCATCGGTTCGCCCATCTTCGGTTGGCTGTCCGACCATTGGCACCGGCGCAAACCGCCCATGCTGGTGGCGACGCTGGGATCGCTCGCCATCACCCTGATCTGGCTTTATCTGCCGTTGCCGCTGGGGCTTTTGTCGGTGCTGCTGCTGCTGAACGGCATCTGTGCGGGTGGCATGGTTCTGTTGTTCGCCACCGCGCGCGAACACAATCCCAATTGGGCGGCGGGCGCTACGCTGGGCATCGTCAACATGGCGGTCATGGGCACCGGCGCGATCTTTCAATCGCTGACCGGCTGGCTGCTCGATCTTGGTTGGACGGGCGATCTTTTGAACGGGGCGCGCATCTATTCGATGAATGCTTGGCAGTCGGCTTTCCTGGTTCTGCCCGCCTGCCAGATCGCCTCGCTTTTGGGCGCGCTGATGGTGCGTGAAACTTTTTGCAAGCCGCAAAAATGACCTCGCCCGGCGCCTTGTTGTCGGCGCTGATGGATGCTGGCTTGAAAGCCGCCGATCCCCAAACCCGCTTGCCTTCCTTCCTGCCCAAACCGCCCAAGGGCCGCGCGGTCGTTGTGGGGGCGGGCAAGGCGGCGGCTTCCATGGCGGCGGCGCTCGAGGGTGCCTGGCCCAAGGATGCGCCGCTCTCGGGGCTTGTGGTCACGCGCTACGGTTACGGCCTGCCCCTGGCGCGCATCGAATGCGCCTTGGCAGCGCATCCGGTTCCCGATCAGGCGGGTGAGATTGCGGCAAAGCGCATCCTTGCCGCCGTACAGGGTTTGAGCCAGGAAGATCTGGTGCTGGCCTTGATGTCGGGCGGCGGCTCGGCGCTGTTGGCCTTGCCCGCATCAGGTCTGTCGATGGACGAGAAACAGCGCGTCACCAAAGCCCTGTTGGCTTCGGGCGCTGCGATCACCGAGATCAATTGCGTGCGCAAGCATCTGTCGGCCATCAAGGGCGGGCGGCTGGGCGCAGCCGCTTGGCCAGCCCCCATCGTGACGTTGGCGGTTTCAGACGTGGCGGGCGACGATCCCGCGATCATCGCTTCGGGTCCCACGGTGGCTGATCCCAGCACGGTGGAAGAGGCGTGCCGCATTCTAGATCGCTACGCCATCGCCCAGCCCACCTGTTGGAGCGAATCGCCAAAGCCGGACGATCCGAAACTTGCCGGGGCGGATTATCGCCTGATCTTGAAACCTTCCGACATGCTGGCTGCCGTGAAGGCCAAGGCGCAGGCGCTGGGACTGTCCGTTCTCGATCTGGGCGATCAGGTAACCGGCGAGGCGCGCCAGATCGCCAAGGCGCATGCCGGTCTGGCGTTGGCCACGAAACCCGGCACGCTGATCCTGTCGGGCGGAGAGTTGACGGTGAGTTTGAAAGGCCAGGGCCAGGGTGGGCCGAATGGCGAATATCTTTTGGGGCTGGCGCTGGCCCTTCAGGGGGCGGCCAGTATTCACGCCCTGGCCATCGACACCGACGGCATCGATGGCAGCCAGGGCAATGCGGGCGCCAGAATTGGACCCGAGACGCTGCAAAAAGCCAAGGCGCGTGGGCTGGACGCGGCCCATTGTCTTGCCGACAACGATAGTTACGGTTTCTTTGCAGGCCTGGGCGACCTGATCGAAACCGGACCCACCCGCACCAACCTAAATGATTTACGTCTCGTGCTGGTGCTTTAAGAACGAATCCAGTAAGGTTGCGCCATCTCTCGGGGGGATCACATGCGCCGTAGCCGCAACGCCAAAATCATTGCCACTTTGGGTCCTGCCAGCGCGACGGCGGACAAAATAGCCGCTCTGTTCAGAGCGGGCGCCGACGTTTTTCGTCTTAACATGAGCCACGGCACGCATGACGACCATAAGGCGCGCCTGCAAGCCATCCGCAAATTGGAAGAAGAGACGGGACGCCCAATCGGCGTGCTGCTCGATCTGCAAGGACCCAAGTTGCGCGTGGACAGCTTCAAGGACGGGCGCGTTCTGCTGCGCAAGGATGCGTCTTTCAGGCTCGATCTCGATCCGACGCCGGGCGATGAAAAACGCGTGGGGCTTTTGCACCCTGAAATCTTTGCCGCCCTGAAGCCCGGTGAAGAATTGCTGCTCGACGATGGGCGTTTGAAGCTGCTGGTCGAGCGCTGCGGCGACGATTACGCCCAGACGCGGGTGATCGAAGGCGGCGAGCTGTCCGACCACAAGGGCGTCAATCTGCCGGGCGTCGTGCTGCCGCTGTCGGCGCTGACGCCCAAGGATCTTGAAGACCTGGAATTCGGGCTTGAAATCGGCGTTGATTGGATCGCCCTTTCCTTCGTTCAGCGCGTGTCGGACGTGACCGAATTGAAGATGAAGGTGAAGGGGCGCGCCGGCGTGCTGGCCAAACTGGAAAAGCCGTCGGCGGTCGAGCCGGTCGAGCTTGCCGCCATCATCTCGGAAGCCGACGCCGTCATGGTGGCCAGGGGCGATCTGGGCGTTGAATGCCCTCCCGAGCGGGTGCCCATCTTGCAAAAGCAGATCGTGGCGGCCTGCCGTCAGGCCGGGAAGCCGGTGGTGGTGGCGACCCAGATGCTGGAATCGATGGTGCATGCGCCCGTTCCCACAAGGGCCGAGGCTTCGGACGTGGCGACGGCGGTTTACGACGGAGCCGACGCCGTGATGTTGTCGGCGGAGACGGCGGCGGGCGATCATCCCATGGAAGCCGTGTCGATCATGGACCGCATCATCCGAAGCGTCGAGGCGGATGCATCCTTCGAGCGGTTGCGCCTTGCAGATCAGTTGGACCCCACGCCCACCATGGCCGACGCCATCGCGAGTGCGGCGCGCCAAGTTGGGCATACGGTCAAGGCCTCGGCCATCGTGACCTACACGTCGTCGGGATTCTCGGCGCTGCGCGTGGCGCGACAGCGCCCCGACGTGCCGATTCTGGGGCTGACGCTGCGGGCCAGCACGGCTAGGCGGCTGGCTCTGGCCTGGGGCATCCACATGGTCCATACGAAGAACGACATCAAAAGCGTCGCCGAGATGGTCGAGGTGGCGACCCATGTCGCCGCCCAGGATTTCGCCAAGCGCGGCGGCCAGATCGTGATCGTGGCGGGCGTGCCTTTTGGCGCCGAAGGCACCACCAACATGCTTCGGGTGGCCAGGGTTTAGGGAATCCGCCGCGAATCACAAAGCCGCGCCCGGAATCGGGCGCGGAAGTGAAGAGAGAACCATATTTTCTTGTGGAGAGCCTTTAGACCCGTTAACCCTGGCGGGCTTTGTAGCGGGGATTCGTCTTATTGATGACGTAAACGCGACCCTTCCTGCGCACGATGCGGCAGTTTTTGTCGCGCAGCTTGGCCGATTTCAGCGAGTTGCGGATTTTCATGGGACGCGTTCCAATTGTTGCCAGGGTCGAAAGAGGGGGGGACCATACAGGCCACCCCCCCGGCTTGTCAACCGGCACAGGATGAAAGTTTTTGGTCCGGCCAGGGCTGGTGTGTTCTTATTTTGTTTCACCCAACCCCTTGGCCCGGTCCCGCAGGGCGAATTTCTGAATTTTGCCGGTGCTGGTTTTGGGCAGGTCCGAGAAAACCACGGTTTTTGGGCATTTGAAGTGGGCCAGCCGGGTCCGGCAAAAGGCGATGATTTCGTCGGCGCTGACCTGGGCGTCGGGTTTCAAGGTGACGAAGGCGCAAGGTGTTTCGCCCCATTTTTCGTCTGGGCGGGCCACCACGGCGGCCTCGGCCACCGCGGGATGCTGGTAGAGGGCGGCTTCGACTTCGATGGTCGAGATGTTTTCGCCGCCCGAGATGATGATGTCTTTCGAACGGTCCTTAAGCTCGATATAGCCGTCGGCATGGACCACCCCCAAATCGCCGGAATGGAACCAGCCGCCCGCAAGCGCCTCTTCGGTTGCCTTGGGGTTTTTAAGGTAGCCCTTCATCACCACATTGCCCCTAAAGAACACCTCGCCCATGGTCTGGCCGTCATGCGGCACCGGCTTTAGCGTTTCGGGATGCGCCACCATCAGCCCTTCCTCGACCACGTAACGCACGCCTTGGCGCGCCTTCAGGCGGGCGCGCTCGCCCGCCTCAAGCCCGTCCCATTCGGGATGCCAAGCGCAGACGGTGGCCGGGCCATAGACTTCGGTCAGGCCATAGACATGGGTCACTTCGAATCCCTGCGCCTCGATGCGCTCGAGCACGACGGCGGGCGGCGGGGCGGCGGCGGTCATAATCTTGACCTTGTGGGCGAAGGGTTTGCGTTCGGCATCGCTTGCATTGATGACCATGCCCAGAACGACAGGGGCGCCGCAGAAATGCGAAACCTTGTGTTCCGCAATGGCGCTGAAAATATGGGGGGCATCGATGCGGCGCAGGCAGACGCTGGTTCCGCCCAGCGCCGCCAGCGTCCAGGGGAAACACCAGCCATTGCAATGGAACATCGGCAGCGTCCACAAATAGACCGGATGGGCGGCCATGCTCCAGGTGACGGCGTTGCCGAGCGCGTTCAGATAGGCTCCGCGATGATGATAGACCACGCCCTTGGGATTGCCCGTCGTGCCCGACGTGTAGTTAAGCGCAATGGCGCGCCATTCGTCGTCGGGCCAGGCGAAGGAAAAATCCGCGTCGCCCTGCTTTAGAAAATCCTCGTATTCGATTTGGCCTATTCTGGGATGGTCCGCTTGGCCGTCATCGTCGATGTCGATCACGGGCGGCGGATGGGACATTGTCGCCAGCGCCAGGGCGGCGACCTGGGCGAAGGCGCGATCGACCAGCAGCAGCTTCGCTTCGCCATGTTCCAAGATGAAGGCGACGGTCTGGGCATCCAGGCGCGTATTGATCGAATTCAGCACGCAACCCGCCATCGGCACGCCGAAATGCGCTTCGTAATGGGCGGGGATGTTGGCGGCGATCAGACCCACCGTGTCGCCAGGCCCCAGCCCCCGCCCTTGCAGCGCCGAAGCCAGCCGCTTGCAGCGCTCGAAGGTCCGCTTCCAACTGTCCTGTCGCTCGCCATGGATCAGCGAAATCCGGTCGGGAAAGACTTGGGCGGCGCGCTCCAGGAACCCCAGGGGGGTCAAGGGCGCGTAGTTGGCCGCGACGGCCCCCAACCCGCTATCATAAGCGCTTGTTTTTACATGATTGTTCATGTTGGCGGCTCCCTGCCTTGTTGCGAACAGAGTTCACGAGCGGCAGGTAAAGGTCAATGCGCCGATGTTTGCCTAAAATGTAACCATTGACCAGGGGTGGGCCAATAATTTAAGCAACACCTCCCAAGCCAAAGGGATTGAAATTGGGCGGGCATCGCCCACTTGCTAGATTCATGGGCCATTGGCGAACGCTCTGGGGCTGGCCCGGTTGTTGCATTGCAATATTTGAAAGAGCTGATAAAGGTCGTGTGTCCCCAATGAACGAAGTCAAGAACCCCGCCGCCCTGTCTTTGATCAGCCTGTATGAGATCAGCAAGCTGCTCAACAGCTCGCTCAATCTGGAAAAGACGCTGCGCGAGGTCTTGAATTTGCTGTCGTCCTACATGCAAATGCGCCGGGGGCTGATCAGCCTGATGGGCGATGGCGGTCGACTTGAGATCATGGCGGCGGCGGGCATGAGCAACGAGGCGGCGCGCCAAGGCAAGGTGCGCCCCGTGCATGGCATGGCGGCCCGCATCTTGTCGTCGGGCATGCCGATCGTGATTCCCAATCTGAAGGACGAGCCTGATTTGGCCGGGTCGGGCGAGCATGACGATTCGCTGGACGATGAAAAGGTCGCCTATATCGGCGTGCCGATCAAAACAACCGAGAAGGCTTTCGGCGTGATGTCGATCGAGCGCGTGTGGGATGGGGCTGGCGACGTCAATTTCGAATCCGATGTGCGCTTTCTGGCCATGGCGGCCAATCTGGTCGGCCATGCCGTGCATCTCAGGCAGGCGGTGGCCAAGGACCGCGAGGCGCTGCTGGAGGAAAAGCATCGCCTGCAAAAGGAACTGACCGGCGCCAAAAGCTCGGGCGTCAAGGGATCGCTCCCGGAAATGATCGGCACCTCGGGAGCCATGCGCGACGTGTTCGGCGAAGTGCTGCAAATCGCCGCCAGTTCGACCACGGTTCTGTTGCGCGGCGAATCGGGCACCGGCAAGGAATTGATCGCCAGGGCCATTCACGCCAACAGCCCCAGAAAGAACGGCCCCTTCGTCAAGGTCAATTGCGCCGCTCTTTCGGAAACGCTGCTGGAATCCGAATTGTTCGGCCATGAAAAGGGGTCGTTCACCGGCGCCACCCAGGAGCGCAAGGGGCGTTTCGAACTGGCCGACAAGGGCACGCTGTTCCTAGACGAGATCGGCGAGATTTCGCCCGCCTTTCAGTCGAAGCTGCTGCGCGTGCTGCAAGAGCGCGAATTCGAGCGCGTGGGCGGCAACAAGACCTTGAAGACCGACGTGCGCCTGATTTGCGCCACCAACCGCAATCTGGAAGAGGCCGTCACATCGGGCGAATTCAGGGCCGATCTATATTTTCGCATCAATGTGGTGCCGGTTTTCGTGCCGCCCTTGCGCGAACGCAGGGACGACATTCCCTTGCTGGCTCGCCATTTTCTGGATCGCTTCAACGACGAGAACAAGCGCAAGCTGGTGATGTCGGACGACGCCCTGGAAAATCTGATGTCCTGCTATTTTCCGGGCAATGTGCGCGAGCTGGAAAACTGCATCCAGCGCGTCGCCACCACCACCAAGGGCGATGTGATCAAGGGCGCCGATCTGCCTTGCCAGAAGAATTTGTGCCTGTCGTCGGCGCTTTGGAAACAGTCGGCCCCCATGCGTTCGCTGTCCGACGCGCAAGACCATGATGCGGATTTCGGGGAAGAAGAATTGGCCGCCACCGGCACCGATGGCGTCGAGGCGGGCCTGTCTGGCGACAGCATGCCGTCACGCAACCGGCTGGTTCAGGCGATGGAAAAGACCGGCTGGGTGCAGGCCAAGGCGGCCCGCCTGCTGGGTCTCACGCCCCGCCAAGTCGGCTATGCCCTCAAGAAATACAACATCCCCATCAAGCGGATTTGACGCTTTCTCTGTCATGAGTCGGACGGCTTTGTCGGACTCGCGACAGCGACACGAACTATAAAACATAATATAATCAACCAATTAAGATTGGCATCCGAGTTGCAAGTGTCCCTCCAGTCTCAAAACGGTGGAGGTAGGCCGTGCAGGGTTCCGTCGTTTCACTTGCCAGCATCAAGCGCATCGCCGCCCTGGATCGTCCGGCGCCGGTCGCCGCTGGCTGTCCTTCCCAGGCGGGCGGGGTCGATCCGCGCGTTGCCGACCATCCCTGCTACAGCGAAGAGGCGCACCATTATTTCGCCCGCATGCATGTGGCGGTGGCGCCTGCTTGCAACATCCAGTGCAATTACTGCAACCGCAAATTCGATTGCGCCAATGAAAGCCGCCCCGGCGTGGTGTCGGAAAAGCTCTCGGTCGAGCAGGGATTGGCCAAGGTGATGGCGGTGGCTGCCTCGGTGCCGCAGATGTCGGTGGTGGGCATCGCGGGGCCGGGCGATTCGCTGGCGGGCGCAAGTGCGCCCAAAACCCTGGCCCTGTTCGAGGCCGTGCGCGCCCAGTTGCCCGACGTGAAGCTGTGCCTGTCCACCAACGGGTTGGCCCTGGCCGAACATGTGGAGCGGTTGAAGGAACTGGGCATCGACCACATCACCATCACGATGAATGCCGTCGATGCCAAGGTTGGCGAGAAAATCTATCCCTGGATTTTTTGGCAAGGCCAACGCCTGACCGGCAGGTTGGCCGCGCAAACGTTGCTGGATCGCCAATTGTTGGGCATCGAGAAAGCCGTGGCGGCGGGCATGCTGGTCAAGATCAATTCGGTGCTGATCCCCGGCGTCAACGACCATCATCTGCCCGAGGTTCACAAGGCGGTGAGGGCCAGGGGCGTCTTTCTGCACAACATCATGCCGCTGATCTCGAACCCCGAGCACGGAACCGTTTTCGGTCTGTCCGGCCAAAGAGCGCCCACCAATGCCGAGCTTGAAGCCGTGCAGGCGGCATGCGGCATCGACGCCAAGCTGATGCGCCATTGCCGCCAGTGCCGCGCCGACGCGGTGGGCATGCTGGGCGAGGATCGGGGGCAGGAATTCACCAACGATTTGGTGGCGGCCAAGACAGAGGTCGATTTCGAGGCGCGCGATCTATATCGCCAACTGGTCGCCAAGGAGCGCGAGGACCGCAAGCAGGCCGCAAAGCGCGCAGGTCTTGGACTGGCGCAGATGACCCACGGCCAAAAGCGCCGGGTGGCGGTCTGCACCAAGGGCGGCGGGCGCATCAATGAGCATTTCGGCCATGCCAGGGAATTTCGCGTCTATGACGTCGATGCGGGGGGGCTTAGCTTCGTCGGCGTGCGCCGGGCCGACAATTATTGCCAGGGCGGCTGGGGCGAAGAGGATCACATGGAGGCCATTCTGAAGGCCCTGGACGGCTGCCAGGCCGTGCTGGTCTCCAAGATCGGGCGCTGTCCCAAGGACGAACTGGCCAAGGCGGGCATCGAGGCGGTTGACCGTTTCGCGCTGGCCTATATTGAGGAAGGCGTTTCCGGCTGGTTTGCCGATCAAGCGCAATTGAACAAGATTACCGCTTAACCAAACTTAAGGAGTCCGCATCATGGCTTACAAAATCATCGCCGAGCAGTGCACCGGCTGCGGGGCTTGCGAATTCGAATGCCCCAGCAAGGCGATCAAGGAAAAGAACGGCGTTTTCGCCATCAATGCCGAGAAATGCACTGAATGCGAAGGATCGTTCGACACGCCGCAATGCGCTTCGGTATGCCCGGTTGACGATACCTGCGTGCCGGTCTGACGGCGGATATCCAAGGTGACCTCGCCCAGCGCCAGGACAAGGCTTCAAGATTGCAGTCCCTGCCCGCAGGGACGCGATCCAGAGCGTGTCTATTGCGCGGCCGGGGAATTATGCATTCATGACGGCGACGCGCTGGTCCGAAAAAGGGCCAGCGCGATTGCCAGCGTCTTTTTGTTGCCGGACTTGCTGAAGGATTCCGATCCGCAAGTTCGCCTGGAGGCTGGTCTGCGGCTGCCCGCCAGATTGCGCCGACGCCTGCTGTCCGATCCCGATGCTAGCGTGCGCGCAGGCATCGCCAAGACTTTGGCGGGCGAGGAGCTTGGCGTGCTTTTGGGCGATCCATCCGGTTTGGTGCGCCAAGTGGCTGCTGAATATCTGCCCGTGGTTTTGCTGCCCGCGCTCTTGAAGGATGAAGATGTTTCGGTACGCCTTGTCTGCGCGAAACGCCTGTCCCTGGAATGGCTGATCGTCATGTCCTGGGACGCGGATGAGCGGGTGCGCCTGCTGGTGGCCCAGCGCTTGAATCCGGAACAACTGTCCGCCATGGCCCAAGACGAAGCGGCGACGGTAAGGCGCATCGTCGCCGAAAGGCTGGATCCTCGTCATCTGGCGGTGCTGTGCGACGACGAAGACCAAATGGTTCGAGAGACGGCGCGGCGCAGGCTGGATGCCGAAGTGGATCGGGTGCTGATGCGCCAAGGAGGATATGATGCGTGAAGCAAGGCCCGGCGAAGAAGTCGAAATCGATTTTCCGCCGCAATTTTCGGAAGGACAGAAGGTAAGGGCGCTGGCGCTGGTGCGCAATGACGGCACCTATCCCAACGCCAGCGTCGGCGACGTGCTGATCGAGCCGGGCGCCATCGGCTATGTGCATCATGTCGGCACCTTCCTGGCCCGCCATTACATCTACGCCATCGAATTCGTCAAGGAACGCCGATTGGTTGGCATGCGCGCCAAGGAACTGGAAGCCGTGGAGATGTTGCGATGAAGGTGATGTTGCGAAAGCACGGCGATGGCATTCAGGCCTATGTCCCCAAGAAGGACATGGAGGCCAATGTGGTCGAGATGGAAAAGCCCGGCATGTGGGGCGGCTGGATCAAATTGACCAACGACTGGGTGTTTGAATTGCCCGATCTGGCCTTGGATACGAAATTGCCCATCACCGTCGAGGCCAAGCGTCTGGCGGGCGAATGACGCAAGCCTTGCTGTCTCGTTTGGGTGCTGAGATCAAAGCGGGCGGGCGGATTCCTTATCTGGGACCTTTGCTGCTCTCGCTGCAAAAAACTGCTTCACCCTTGCCCGATTCCACCTTGTCGCTGGCCAAGGCCCTGTCGGCGATCGTGGCGGTGCCCGGCCGCATCCGCAACAATGTCTGGTCGACAGCCCAATATGTGGAAACGCATCGCCATCGCATGACGCTGGACAGAGCGCTGGGAACCATCTTCGCCAAGCCGCCCGAACCCTTGTCTTTTCACCGCAAGCTGACCGCTCTGGACGCCTTGCCGATGATCGTTGACGCTTGGTACGACGGCGCCGCCTTCAAGGCGATGCAAGATCTGCCGGGGCGCGGCATGGTGCAGGGCGTGACCAAGGCCGATCAAGTCAAGGATTGCTGGAACCGCTGGTACAAGCCGGACGGAGAGGAAACCGACGCCCAAACCGGGGCCGGTTGGATGCAGCTGCTTTACAAGCCGCATGGCTCGGCGGCGCCCAAGGTCAATATGCTGGTCTCGGACGCCGATTATGTGCAGGTGCTGGCCGAGATCGACATCCAGACCCCGATCCCCGAAGAGGTGCAAAAGCGCCGCACTGGCCGGTCGTTCCTGTTTCTGGGTTGCCGTTTCCGAGATCAGATCGAGCGCGACTTTGCCCGCCAGATCATCAAGCGTTCGGGCAAGGGGCATGTGGCGGTGATCGAGGGCGAACTGACCAAGAACGAAGCCCGCTTTTTGGAAATTCAGGGGATTTCTCGAATCGATGTGCCGCTGGCGGATGCGGTAGCCGTCATTGAGGCGGGTTTATAACTAATAAAAGGATGACTAGCTTATAAATTAATCATACCATAGCGAAGCTTAAAAAATGTGCACAGATCGCCGAGGAGTGCGGCGAAACGGGAAGCCAAGGGAGGATTCTCGAAATGGCGGAACCAGAGCGAATTGTCGAGTTGTCGCGTGCCGTTGCCGAAATTGCCGGGGACAAGATCAAGGTCATTAAAACCGTTACCGGGGCAACCAAGATTCTGGCCTTGAACGCGCTGATCGAAGCCAGTCGGGCGGGCGAGGCGGGCAAGGGCTTTGCCGTGGTGGCCAGCGAGGTGAAGACCATCTCGACCCAGATATCCAGCGTCACCCAGGAGTTGGAAAACGAGCTGACCAGCCGGGTTCACGAATTGACCAAGCTGGGCGAGCTGATGGTGTCGCATGTGCGCGGCACCCGCCTGATGGATCTGGCCTACAATATGATCGAACTGATCGACCGCAATCTGTACGAACGTTCCTGCGACGTGCGCTGGTGGGCGACCGATTCGGCGATGGTCGATTGCTTAAGCCAGGGAACGACGCAGGCCGCCGACTGGGCCTCGCGGCGCCTGGGTGTGATTCTCGATTCCTATACGGTCTATCTCGATTTGTGGGTGGCCGACGCCGAAGGCCGCGTGATCGCCAACGGGCGGCCCGAGCGCTATCGGGCCATTGGCTCCGATGTGTCGCGACAAGCCTGGTTTCAGGACGCCATGAAAACGCGGGACGGCAACGAATTCTCGGTGGCCGACATCGAAATCAACCCCGTCCTGGGCGGAGTGCCCGTCGCCACCTATGCCACGGCGATCCGGGAAGGCGGCGACGCCAACGGCAAGCCATTGGGGGCGTTGGGTATTTTCTTCGACTGGGAGGCGCAGGCCCGCTCGATTGTAGAAGGCGTTCGCCTGACGCCCGACGAGAAGGAACGCAGCCGCTGCCTGCTGATCAATTCCGGCGGGCGGGTCATTGCCGCTTCCGACGGAAGGGGCGTTCTTGCCGAAACCTTCAGCCTGCGCCGGGAAAGCGGACAGCCCACGGGCACTTATCAGGCGGACCAGGGCCATATCGTGGGCTATGCCCTGACCCCCGGCTACGAGACCTATCAAGGGCTGGGCTGGTATGGGGTCATCGTCCAGGAACCTCTGCCCAGTTGACCGCGCCGCCATACCTGCTTGCCAAGACAGCCCGAACCACCTAGGTTTGCGCCCCGAGCGGATGCAGGCCAAGAGCCGGGAGGGCCTGTTTGGCTTCTGCTTTTGGCCTGCATCCGCTCTAGAAATTTGATTTAGGTGTCGATTCACGACATAATCCAGGCCCGAATTGGCCCAGACCATGTCGATCGAACCCTAGCGGGGTGTAGCTCAGCCTGGTAGAGCGCCAGCTTTGGGAGCTGGATGCCGGAGGTTCGAATCCTCTCGCCCCGACCAGACCTTATGTGGGAGTTTGCGATGCAGGTCCGCATCTATCGTCCGGCCAAATCGGCCATGCAGTCGGGACAGGCCAAGGCAAAGGACTGGATCCTCGAGCACGAGCCGTCGGCCCCCAAGAAAATCGATCCCCTGATGGGCTGGATCGGTTCCGCCGATACGCAAAGTCAGGTGCGCCTGACCTTCGCCAGCATGGATGCGGCGCTCGATTACGCCAAGCGCATGGGGTTTGAAGCAATCGTCAGTGCTACGCACGAGCGCGGCCACATCATCAAGAACTACGCCGACAATTTTCGTTACGACAGACCGGCGTGATCTTGATTCCCGCGGCCTTTCCGGCTTGCGCCCTTAGCTCAGTTGGATAGAGCAACAGCCTTCTAAGCTGTGGGTCAGTGGTTCGAATCCACTAGGGCGCGCCAAGTTTTTCTGGAAGTTTCGGCCGGCAAAAACGGCCGCCATAGGCAGAAGCCGTGAGGAAAAAGCGCCATGCCCTATATCATCCGCAATGCGCAGGGAATCATCGTCGGGACTTCGCTGGAACCCACGGAGGACACGTTTGAATATTTGCCGGGGGGGCATCACGAAGTCGTGGCGTTTGCCGAACAGGAAAAGGAAAGGGGGGTCATGGATATCGGAGCGACTGATTCCAACATGGCCCGCGTCACTGAAGATTTGATCGAGCTGCTGATTAGCAAGAAGATCATCGAATTTTCCGAGTTGCCCGTGCATGCGCAAAAGAAATTGCAGTTCCGCAAATCGTTGCGCGCCAGCCCGTTGCCTGGATTTGGGCCGATCGGGGACAAGGAAGAGCCGTAACGCCATCTGCCCAAAGCTGGCAGGAAAGGACCTGCTGCGGCATGTCGTTTGGCGTTATCATCACCCGCATGCTTGGCCGATTGGGAAGTGAACCGCCATGGCAGACATCAGGGAACCGATCCGCGCCCGCGACGACAGAGGCCGTGAAATCGTGATCGATCGCGAAACCTGGCGAAAAGACGTTCTGCTTCCCAATATCGAAAAAGACTGGAATGAACCCGAAGCGCTATACGGCCTTATTCTGGGGGGATTGGACGACGGCTTCGTCGAGGATCTTTTAGCGGCCGCCCAGCGACTAAGCGAGATCGACCCCGTGGCGGAGCGCGCTGCATGCATCCACGCCATCGTGTTGATGCAGCTGAAGCTGTACAACGAAGCGGAGGCGCGGTTGCGCGCCCACATCGCCCGCTATGGCGAAGACGGCGTCGTGTTGACCAACCTTGCCAAGGTCTTTTCCTTTCGCGGCGAAGAAAGCGAAGCCCATCGCCTTCTTAGGCGAGCACTCACGCTCGATCCCAATCAGGACAATGCGCTCAGTTGGTGGTGCGCCATCCACCATGAGCGCGGCGGCGACGAGGCGGCGCGCCAAGCTCTCGAAGAAATCGACGCCGAGCCGGGCAGTTGGCGCGCCAAGCTCGAACTGGCAGGCCTGTGCCTCAAGGCAAACGACCTGGAAGGAGCGTTGGATTTTTACCGCCGGACGCTGGAGCTAAGCCGCGCGCCAGAGGTTTTCCATCGGATCAGCGGCGATATGGGACAAGCAGGTTACATCGCCGAGATGCTGGCCCTGGTCGAGCCGCTTTTTGATCTTGACCAGCATGGCGCGGCAGCGGGCCTCAATCTGGTCCGCGCCTATGCCGAGAAGGGCGAAGCCGTGAAGGGGCGGGCGCTTTGGCGACGCATAAAGGCGCTGGGCATCCCCCCCTATGACGAAGTGCTGGCGGAACTGGAGGGTCTTCTCAACAAACCCGAACATCTGCTAGCGGCGGCGCAGTCCCAGGGCGAAACGGACGCATCGCGGACGCCTAAAGACAAGCAGCCGCTGGAACTGATGATGACGTCGGTCGATGGGCCGATCTGGACCCGAGGGCTTGATGACGCGGCCAGCTGGCTGATGGCTTCCTGCCAGGAAGGGCTTCGCCTCGATATTCTGCCGCTGACCATTGCGCCCAAGGACGAGCAGGGCCAGATGCCCAGCATGCAGATAGAGGATGACGAGGGCCGCCTTAGCCGCGCCCTGCCTTTGTTTCTGGCTGAAATGTTGGCGTTTAACGCGACCGTTCGGCCCAGAACCTTGATACCGGCTTTGATCGGCAAGGGTCCCGTCGTGACGTCGCAAGACTGGCCGCTTGACCGCTTGCTGGTTGATTTCGGACGCGGCGGCCCCGTTTGGCTGGCGATGACCGGGCGCATGCCCGTCAAGGGTTTTGCCGCTAGGCTGGAAATCGATATCTGGAATGGCGCCACCGGCGAAAAGCTCGCCACCGTCAAGCAGATGGCGCGCAACGGCGCCGCGCATGCGGCTCTCCAACTGGCGGCCAAGGTTCAAGAAGCGTTGATCGCCCAGGGCTTGGCGCAACCGCGTCAACCGCCGGACTGGTACGAGCCGCCACAAGAGACGGATCAGGAAGGTTGGCTTCTCGCCCTTGGGCAATTGCTGGCGCAGCAGCATGCCCTGAACAAGCTCATACCGGCCGAGCTGCTTTGGAACGAGCACGGCATGTTCGAAACCCATTTTCGCCTTGCCGAATCCGCCGCTGGCTGGACGCCCGCCGCCCTCTTGGCGGCATGCAGTCTTCTGGCGGGGCTGGCCTACGGCTCGCCCGTCGCTGGCCGCTACGTCAAGGCGCTGGAAAGATTGCTGGACAGACACGACGGCAAGACGGACGCGGTCGATCGCCTAGCCCCATTGGTGCGCTTGCGCTTGAAGGATCAGGCGGGTTTTCAGAAGGCCAAGGAGCGTCTGGCCTCAATTGACGATCCGGTTTATCGCCTATGGCTGGAAAAGGTCGGTTAGGTCCCTACTTTCGCGGCGGACATCCGTTGCAGTCCCAATCTTGATACATGTCCAGATCGCGGATTCTTTTGTTCGTGACGTCGATCATGCAAGCGTTCCAACCATAGGGATAAAGGCTGCCATCCTTGCCGATGCCCGAGTTTTCATAGGTGCAGGTCGCGTCCCTAAAACTCAGCCAAGCGATCTGCGCTTTCTTCAAGTTGGATGGATCTTCAAGCAGTTGCACAAGCCGACGGTAGCTGGCGTTCAGCTTTTTATCGGATTGCTCATATTCCTGCCGCAGACAGGCATTCATCTGCATCTGGCTGCCGTCCGAGCATTTTTCTTTGCTTTTCGCGGCAAAGTCCCAGTCGCCGCCCTGAGCCAGGGCGGAACCGGCGGTCAAGAGAAGAATCAAGGAAAGCAACGTGCGCATCATTTTCATTTCTCTCAGCCAAACAGGAAATCTGCCCGCAACAGTGCAACATCCAAGGGCATGATTGCAAAATGGAAATTGCGGCAATATTCCAGAGACGGGGAGAAACCGCCCTATTGCCAGACAGGGCGGGCCTTTCCTTCATTCCGAAGCCTCAGTACACTTGCCGCGAATTTTCGGACCTGTTTCATCGCAGCAAGGAAGAGGCAGGTAAATGATCATGAGAAGGGCGCCGCTTCTACGAGCCTTGTTTCTAGCCCTGGGATTTGTCTGCGTGGCTCTGGGGCTGCTGGGCGTTTTTCTGCCGGTTCTGCCGACAACGCCCTTCATGATTTTGGCCCTTTGGTGCTTTGCCCGCAGTTCCGAGCGCTTTCATCGCTGGCTGCTGACCCATAGAATATTCGGCCCTTCCTTGCAAAAATGGGAAAGGCACCGGGTCATTCCGCCGCTTGCCAAGATCGCATCCATCGGCGCCATGACGGCCAGCATGATTTACGTCGTGTTGTTTTCGCAAGCTCCCTGGTACGCCATGAGCGGCATGGGGTTGGTTGTCGTCTATGCCGCTTGGTACATCCTGTCGAAGCCCAGCCGGGCGCAAGACATGTCATAGGCAAAGGCGCTTGCCGGGCCTGCCGAAATCTTCTACCTTCCAAACGTCATTGGGGAGTAGCCGCCTTCGCATCCAGAAGGGGGCGCGTCAACAAACTTGGGCAACGCCGCTTGGCTTGCCCATGGCGCGTCCGGCCCATCGGGCATGGCAAGACCTTTGGCTTCGACCGTCACCCAGGGGGCTGGGCGGGACGGCGAGCCATAGGTTGCGTCCGTCCGGCCCCATTTGGTATTTCGATGGAAGCCTTGCTCATATCGTCCTTCGTGGTGGCCATCGCAGAAATCGGCGACAAAACCCAGCTGCTGGCCTTGGTTCTGGCGGCCAGATTTCGCAAGCCCGTTCCCATCATTCTGGGCATTCTGCTGGCGACCTTGGCTAATCACGGTCTGGCGGCCTGGGCAGGCGGCGCCCTGGCCCAATGGCTGGGGCCAGAATTGCTGCGCTGGATTCTGGGCCTTTCCTTTCTGGCCATGGCGGCCTGGATTCTGGTGCCCGACAAGGAAGACGAAGACGGATTGGGGCTGGGGCGGCGTTACGGTCCCTTTCTGGCGACCTTGGTCACCTTCTTCCTGGTGGAAATCGGCGACAAGACGCAGATCGCCACCGTCGCGCTGGCCGCCCGCTTCAACGATTTGTTGCTGGTTACGCTGGGGACCACGCTGGGCATGATGTTGGCCAATGTGCCCGCCGTTCTGGTTGGCGAGGCGGCCGCTTCGAAGGTGCCGCTCAAACTGGTTCATGGTCTGGCGGCCGCCATCTTCGGCATTCTGGGCCTGCTGGCCCTGGCGGGCTTTGGCTTGCCCAACTTGGCGGCGGAACCTTGAAATGAGCGTCTTTGCAAGAAGATGGACTTATTCTAAGGTTTCCTGAAGACAGGGCGGGGGGAAACATGTCCGATCCACAGGTAGCCAAGCGCGAAGAGGCGATCTCGCACATCAACCGCAAGCGCGAGGTGGTGGCCATCTCCTTGCTGTGGTCCCAGACGGTCGATTTATTCGCAGCCAAAGTGGCCCACGATCTGCGCCCGGCGCTTGAACGTTTGCGCAAACTGTCGCCAGACGCCGTCAAGGTGCCGGTGGAAAGCATCGAAAGGACGGATGCGGGCTGGCGGGTCATGATCGATGGTTCGACGGGCGAGGAACTGACGTTTGACGATCAGTCCGTCGGCGAAGTGGCGCGCATGCCCGGCGGCGGCTTGTTGAACTTGGCCAGCGACATGAAAGTGCTGCTCGAGGCTTTCGGCAAGGAAGCCCACGTGCCGCCAATCGAGCACCTGTCCTGGGCGGATACCGCCCAGCAATTCGACGCCAAGCCGGTGCCGGGGCGCTCTAGAACCTCGCTGATCTTGAAGGACGAGGGATTCGCCAAGCTGATCCTGACCGAGAAGGGGCCAAGCTGGGACCGCGCCCAGATCGATCCATTCAAGATCGAGCAGGATTTCTACGGCCAGCGCAACGCCTATATCTTTATCGGCCAGGAGCCGGTCGATTCCCACAAATTCGATTTAGTGCGCCGCATGAAGCTCGGCAATCCATCTTTGAAAGTGTTCTGGCTGGTGGGCGGCAATCAGCTGAAACAGTTGTTCACCGAATATCGCGATTTTCTGTCGGTCGTTGATGTGGTCAGTTTCAATCTGGCCGAGGCGGCGGGCTTTTTCGGATTCGAGGCCCTGCGCAAGCATCACCAAGACGCCTCAGAATTGCGCAAGATGGTGGCCCGCGAGATCAGTCGACGCACCTTGGAACTGGGGGCTTGGCATGTCGTGATCACCGATGGCGCCAGGGGAGCCAGCTTGGCCCGTAAGGCCAGGGGCGGTCAGGTGGATTTCGTCTATTCGCCGCTGATCCACGAAAATGTGGTGCAGGTCGATTCCATGGTGCATGAGGATACGGGCTGCGGCGACAGTTTCGCCGCTGCGGTGGCCGCTTATTTTCTGTCGAACCCCGAACGGTTCAAACTGAACGAGGCTGCCAATTTTGCCCATTACGTGGCGGGCATCGTTTTTCAGCGACCCAGGCCCAATCTGATGGCCGAGGATTTGGATTACGTCGTTGCGGCGCTTGCCAAGGCGCGCGCTGGCGGCCCCTTGGTGGCGCAGCGTCAAACCTTCGATCGCACGCGCAGCCAGATACGCCCCTCGACCGTTGCGCCGCGCGGCCCCGCCAAGCGGGTGTTGGTGTTGCTGTTGGGCGGCGATCCGGCCGATCCCACCCAGCCGCATGTCACAGGCGCGGCGGCGGCGTTGTGGCGGCTGGGCGAAATGATGCGCACCGACGCCTATCCCCTGTCGCCCCTGGTGCGCATCGTGCCCAGGATTTCCGCCAATCCGGCGGCCAGGGGCAAGACTTGGCTGCATTATGCCGACCGGGCCGAGTTGGACGGCATGGTGGAACGGGGCGTGTTTTGCAAGGCGGTGGGCAACCAGGAAGACGAACCTAGGAACGGCGTGCTGCTTAGCGACCTGAGCGGACCGGACGGCGTTTACCTGCTTCGCGTTGGCTTGTGGGAAGCCATTGAAATTCTGTCCAGCGAGGATTTCGCCGAGTTGTTCGGCGACATCAAATTCTGGCATTTCGCCACCGAGAACGTCGATGAGCGCATCGCCTGGCACGCTCGCCAGTGGGGTGTGACGAAAGAGCAGGGCCAGGAGATCGTGCGCCAGCAATTGCGGGAATATGTGGTCGAGCATATCGGCCCGCAGGTGCGCTTCAGCCACGCAAGGGCGACCAATCTTGAGGAATTCTACAAGGAAATGACCGAACAGCTGATCTTTCGGATCGACGAAATGCTGGCCGGCATGTTCAGACAGTCGCTTCGCTGACGGATTTGGGGACGCTCAGTCCGGTATTTTGCGTCAGCGGCAAGGTAAAGCGGAAAACGCTGCCCTTGCCCAACTGCGATTCCGCCCAGATGCGCCCGCCATTGCGCAACACGATGCGCTTGCAGATGGCCAAGCCCACGCCGGTGCCGGGATAGCCGCGATTGGCGTGAACCCGGCGGAACAGCTCGAACACGTCCTGTTCCTCGGGATTGAAGCCGATGCCGTTGTCGGCGACGGAGAATTCAAGGAATTCGTCGGTCTGTTTGGCGGCCACCGAAATCTTGACCGTTCGGCTGGGATGGCGGAATTTGATGGCGTTGGCGATCAGATTCTGGAACAGCTGCATCATTTGCACTTCATCGGCGACGACGCTGGGCAAGTCGCCGATTTCGATGTCGGCGCCGCTTTCCTTGATGGCGCTGTATAGATTCTCGATCGCCGCCTTACAGGCCTGGGCGGATGAAATCAGATGCGGCGGATGCGTGGTGACTGCCGTGCGCGAATAGGTCAGCAAATCGTTGATCAGGGCGTACATGCGCTTGGCGCCGCCGACCACCAGATCGAAATATTCCTTCCCTTCGGGACCAATTTTGTCGCGATACTTGCGGTCGATCAGCTGGGTGTAGGTGGTGATGTTGCGCAAGGGCTCTTGCAGATCGTGCGAGGCGATGAAGGCGAAACGTTCAAGTTCGGTGTTCAGTTGCGTCAGGTTGTCCACCGCGGCTTGCAGGCTTTCGGTGGTTTTGCGCAGCTCTGCCTCGCTTTGACGCAAGGATTTCTCGGCTTCGATGTTGGACACCAGATCCATGACGAAGCCCGCCATCTCCTGCACGATGGCCGCGTCGCTCTGGTTGTAATCGGTTAGCTTGTTGCCGACGCCTGCGATGGCCACCACGCGGCCCTGGCGAACCACCGGCACGGTCAGCTCGCGCTCGACCTTGGCGTGCCCCTCGGGCATCCCCCGCTTGTTGGGCAGGTTGGCGTAGTCGTTGTGGATGATGGGGGTTTTCGTCTTCACGCAATCGGCCCATACGCCCGCTTGGCTGACCGGATAGTGAGCGCCCTGTCCTTCGGCCTTGCACATATGGGCCAGCGTGTTGGAAGACCATGCTTGAAGGGTCAGATTTTCATGGTCCGAATTGACGAAATGAAAGAAGCCGATCGTGCTGCCGGTCAGATCCTCGGCCATATCCAGCGTGCTGCGCAGCAGCTCTTCAACCTTGCTCTGCTGGGCCAGTTGCGACAGTTTCAGCCGACCGCGCAGCATCAGATTGTTTTTGCGCCGTTCCGTAATATCCTGGATGGTGCCCAGCATGCGCAGCGGGGCGCCCTGCTCGTCCACATCGACTTCGCCCAATCCGTGGACCCAGCGTTCAACGCCGTCGCTGACGCGGACAATCGGGTAATCCCGGTCGAAGATTTGGTGACGGTGCAACACATCGTGCATATAGGCGCGCATGGTTTCCCTGTGATCGGGGCGCACGATCGACAGCCAGCCTTCCACGTCGCGAATGAATTTCGCGTCGATGCCGAAAATTTCGTCCAGAATATCCGTGCTATTCCACAAGTCGTTTCGAGCGTCGTAGGTATAACTGCCGACGCGGGCGACTTTTTGCGCTTCGAAGAAAGCGCGCTCGCGGTTTTTGGCATCGGTAATGTCGGTATCGGTGCCCACGACGCGCGCCGGCCTGCCGTCCGACGTGTAGGAAAAGGTGGTGCCTCGGGCGCGGATCCATCGGTAGGCTCCGTCCTTGCAGCGCAGACGGTATTCGCCCTGAAAGGTTTTTTCTTCCTTGGTTTCCAGCTTTCCAACCTTTTCCAGGCACGTGGAAAGATCGTCGGGATGAATCCGGCTGATCCATTCGGCCGTGTCGTTGCCAATCTCGTGATCGGCATAGCCAAGATTCGCCTTCCATTGACGGGAGTAGAAGGTTTTGTGGGTTTGCAGATTGGCATCCCAGACGCCGTGACCGGCGCCTTCCAGGGCCAGGATCCAACGCTGCTCGTCCTCGGCATGGCTGATGGCCATGCCCAGGTCGGCGGCCATGGTTTCCAGAAACTGCGTCTCGACTTCTTCGAAGGCGTGCGGCTGGCTGGAGTAAAGGGCCAGGGCGGCCCTAAGCTCGCCCGACACATTGACCGGCAGCGCCAACAAGGAACGGTAGCCGAGGTCGATGGCGGATTGCCGCCAGTCGATATTGCAGCTTGCCTTTTTAAAGTCGTCGCAGCGGAAAATTTCGCCCCGCAACAGGGCCGCGACCATGGGAGAGGGGGGCGAGTTGGCGGGGTTCAATTCCAGTTCCAACTTGCGGGCCAGCGTGGCGTCGCCGCCCGCCGTCGCCACGATGTCGATCCTTTGGCGGGCTTCGTCGGTGCGCCCGATCCAGGCCAGTTGATAGCCGCCCTTGTCGATGGCGATTTGGCAAAGCTCTTGAAACAACTCGGCCATGTCGCGCGTCTTGATGATGACCCGGCTGGCTTCGCTTAATGTGTCCTGGATGGCGTCGATGCTTTTCGATTTAGCTTGCAGACGCGCTTGATGCACTTGCGCCAAGCGGATCAGGCCATAGACGATCAGCGTGGTGACGGCGATATAACCCCAACCCTTGTAGGTTTGGAAATTTGTCAGCTCGTAGGCATCGTCTGCGAGCTTGGCGAAGTACTGATCGCTATAGAAAATCCACAGCAAGCCGGACAGGGCGTAGACCCCCGCCAGCAGAATGGCCCCCATATGCTGCGAGACGCGATGCATTTCAAGATATCTCGTTGTCGTCAGCGATCTTAAACCCTTTGCCGCTGCCCGCAAGGATTCTGGGCGATAAAGCAAAAGATTCATGCGGCTAGGGATGATGTAAGCATATGATTATCTTCATATGCGGGGCGCGGTCGACGCTTTGGTTACTTTGTCGATTGAAATTGATCGACAATCCTCAGCCACCAGCTTGCGCCAATGGGCAGAACGGCGTCGTTGAAATCATAGGCCGGATGATGCAATCCGGCGTCGCCTTCCCGGCCCGCCCCAAGCCAAGTATAGGCGCCCGGTTTCTCGGCCAGCAGAAAGGCGAAATCCTCAGCCCCCATCGAAGGCGGCAGATTCACAAGCAAGTCGTCTTCGCCCACCACCAAGGCGGCGGCGCGGGCCGCCAGTTCAGCCGGACCTTTGGCGTTGACGGTGGCGGGATAGCGCCGGTCATAGTCGATGTCGGCATGCAGGCCCGCCGCCAGGGCAAGGGCGGAAACGATCTCGTGAATGCGCCGCTCCAGAAAGTCGCGGGTTTGCGGTCTTAGCGCCCTGACCGTGCCGCGCAGCAGGGCTTGTTCCGGCATCACATTCCAGGTCTTGCCCGCCTCGATCTGCGTGATGCTGATCACGGCAGAATCCAAAGGATCAATTTCGCGGGCGACCAGTCCTTGTAGGGCGGCAACGATTTGGGCGGCGCATAACACCACATCCTGGCCCTGATGGGGCATGGCGGCGTGAGCGCCCTTGCCATGCAGGGTGATTTGCAAAAGATCGCATGCGGCCATCATGGGGCCTTCGCGGACGGCCATTTTACCGGCGGGCAATCCAGGCCAGTTGTGCAAGCCGAAGACGGCGTCGGCAGGAAAGCGTTCAAACAATCCTTCCTCGATCAGCCGTCTGGCTCCGGCTTCATTCTCCTCGGCGGGTTGAAACAGCAAGTGTACGGTTGCGTCGAGATCCTTGCGGGCCGACAGGCATTTCGCGGCGCCCAGCAGCATGGCCATATGGCCGTCATGGCCGCAGCCATGCATGCGCCCCTGATGGCGCGAGCGGTGCGGGCGTTCCGAAGGGGCCTCGTCAAGCGCCAGCCCGTCCATGTCGGCGCGCAGCATGACGGCGCGCTTGCCTTTGCCCGGCAAGCTGCCCACCACCCCGGTTCCCGCCAGTCCGGTGGCGACGAGGCAACCGAAAGAGGTCAGCAACTCTGCCACGCGCCCTGCCGTGCGCCGTTCCTGATAGGCCGTTTCGGGATGGGCATGGAAATCTCGCCGCCAAGCGGTCATTTCCGGCAACAGGTCGGCGATGGCGGGGTCAAGATTCATGCGCCCAAGGATAGGCTTTGATCTTCTCGCCGCCAAGCCCGCAGAGGCTTGCTGAATTCGTCTTAACACTGGAAGAGGACTTGAATTTCTGTTAACATGTTCATTCGGTTTGGTTAATTGATCAGCGAATTGCGCGGGGCCTAAGGGTGGTTATCGAATCCCTTTCAAGCCAGGCGACATCCCGCGTTGTCGAACTGCAACGTGGCTCGGGCGACGAGAAGCGCCGTCAGGATTCAGCCGCCTCATTTCTTCCCCGGCCCTTCGTGGCCGGTGGGACGGATTTTGTCGCCAATGATGCGGCAAAGCCTAGCGATGACCTGTCCGCCGTCGGTGGGCGGGCCGGGAAAAGCGGGCGCGCGCCATCGGCGGACAAGGCGCAAGGCTCCAACCCCTCTTCGCCGGAAGGCGGCTTTCCATCCTTCCTGCGCGAAGCGGCCGATTTGGTGCAAAACGACCGCCGGTCCTTGTTCGCCGCCGTCGGCTTCTCGGCGCAGCAATTGAGCGAGGAAAGCGGACAGGAAGACGAAGCCAGTCTTGAAGCGCGCCAAAGCAAAAGCCTGGAAGCCAGCCTTGCCTACGGCTCGGTCCAAAAGCGCGGCGATGGCCGCCCGCCCCCCGCTTCCGAGCCGCAACTGGTTACCGAGTCCGGCGTGCTGATGGGTTTCGGCGCCTTCGACGAATTGTCCAGGTTGGATGTAACCGTCTAAGTTCGTCTTATTTAGAAACGCCCTAAATATCTGTTGCCAGCCATCCACAGGGGGACGGGTTGGGGTTGTCTATTCAAAGTAGAACATGATACCCATGGAAATAACCGGTAAGTCGGATTGCCTTTTTGCATTTAAGTTCGTACTAATTCCGGGCAGTGAAAGAACCCGACCAGGGTTTTTATCGACGACTTGAAAGATGGCCAAGAAAATGCCGAAGCAGGGAAAGCCAGCGAACCGTGCCGGAGACATTGATCGCCATGTTGGCGTGCGCATTCGAGAGCGGCGCGTCATGCTGGGATTTTCTCAGCAACAAATGGCCGATCTGATCGGCGTCACCTATCAGCAGGCGCACAAATACGAGCGTGGCATCAACCGCATTTCGGCGGGCCGCCTTTACGAGATCGCTCAGGTGCTGGGCGTGACGGTCAGCTTCTTCTTCGAAGGGTTGGAAGAACAGCGCGATCCCGATCTGTCGGCTCGTCAACGCATGTGCCTGGAACTGGCCCGCAACTTCTCGATGATCAACAACGAGCGCCATCAGGACGTGCTGTCGCATCTGGCGCGCGTTCTGGCCACGGAATGCTGAACGGTTAACGCTTTTTTTCCGCTTGTTGTGCGACGACGGTCCTTCCCGCTCATCGAGGTTGCCGCCATGCGAAAATCGTTCCCCATTGCCGCCCTTGCCGTGCTTGCCCTTTCGGCGCCCCTGCGGGCCGAGCCTGCGAAGCTCCTGTCGCGCACCGGCGACTGGGAGGCCTACAGCTATGGCAGTGGTGCTTCGAAGGTTTGCTATGCCGCCAGCCAGGTCAAGAAAAGCGCAGGCGAGGCGCCGGGCCGCAAGGGCGCTTATGTCATGATTACTCATGGTCCAGGCAAGAGCGTCAACGTACCTAGCATCACCTTGGGCTTTGCCGCCAAGGAAGGATCGGAAGCCGAGGCTGAACTGGGCAAAAGCACAATCAACTTCTATACGCAAGACGACACGGCCTGGGCCAGAGCGGGCGATGACGAGCGCTTCATCAAAGCCATGCTGAAGGAAAAGACGCTGACCGTCAAAGCGACGCCCGTTAAGGGCAAGCCGGTCGCCGACAGCTACTCGCTGTCGGGTTTCCCCGAGGCTTACCGCGAAATCGGCAAGGCCTGCGGGGTCAAGTGACCTGCCGCCCTCTGCAAACAAAAAAACGGCGCCCGAAGGCGCCGTTTTCCTTATGCGATGACGTCAAGCCTCAGGGCACGACAATCTCAACACGACGGTTCTTCAACTCGCGCGTATCGGCGGGCGTCTGAACCAGAAGCGACGTGTCGCCCTTGGCTGCCGTGGCGACGGCCTTGGCGTCGATGCCCTTCTTGACCATGGCGGTCTTGACGGCATCAGCGCGCTTGACCGACAGCTGCATGTTGTAGGCGCTGCCCTTGGGGCCGGAATTGTCGGCATGGCCCACCAGATGGATCGCCTTGGAACCGCGCTTCTTGGCTTCGGCCACTGCGTCGGCAATGGTCTTGGCCGCCTCGGCGGTGATGTCGGTCTTGTTCAGGTCGAAATAGACCTGGAAGCTCTTGGCGGGCAGCGGAGCGACGACGACCTTGCCGACGCACTGCGGAATCGCCTTCATATAGGCGTCCTTCGCCATGGCGATATGGTCGGCCTGATGGCCTTCCTCTTGCTGTTCCATCCAATGTTCGAACCAGGTCTGCGACAGGGCGCAGGCGTCGGGATTGACTTCGGGCGCGTTGGTGGCCAGAGCGGCAGTCAGCTTGGCGTGGGCGGCCTTGATCTCGTCAACGCCAGCCTTCAGCGAACGCTGCTCGACCGGCTGCACGCCGACGGCCTTGCCTTCGCCAGCCATGCGAGCGCGGCTGTTGAAGAAAGCAACCGACGACCAGTCGCCTTCCTTGACCTCGAACGCGGCGCGCTCGCCATAACGCTTGTGCAGAGCCTGACTGAAAGCGCTGCCCGTGGGCTTCATGGCGGCGACACCGGCGGTGTCCCAGTCGTTGGTTCCGGCGGCGCAGGCCGACAGCAACACCATTCCGGCGAAAGCCGGCAAAATGCGAGATAGCTTCATGATCATCCTCAATTCTTGTGAATTCAGCCTTGAATGCTTTCTTCGGCTTTGGATGTGTCATCTTATGACAATTCTTAAATTATTCCAATCGAACGAATCAGGAATCCCCAACAAAATCAGCGGGATTTGCATGGCTGTCCACAATTTTTCCTTTTCTTATGCTGTGCAGGACCCTATATCCTCGCCATGAGCGACAGGACAGCGAAAGACGTTATTGGGCTTGATCGGGACGATTTGGCGGCGCTGCTCGCAAAGATCGGAGAAAAACCCTTCCGCGTCAAACAGTTATGGCATTGGCTGTATCACCAAGGCGCCACCGACTTCAGCCTGATGACCAGCCTGGGCAAAAATCTGCGCCAGAGCCTGCAAGGCGGATTCATCGCAGGCCGCCCGGAAATTGCGCGCGATCAGCAATCCGTGGATGGCACGCGCAAATGGCTGCTGGGCTTTGACGACGGCAATGAAGCGGAAACCGTCTACATTCCCGACATGGACGAAGAGGGGGGTGCGCTTTGCGTTTCCACCCAGGTCGGTTGCACGCTGACCTGCCGCTTTTGCCACACCGGCACGCAGCTGCTGGTGCGCAATCTGGAGCCGCATGAGATTTTGGGCCAGTTCATGGCGGCCAGGGATGCTTTGGGCGAGTGGCCAACGCCAACCGACGCCACCCGCAAGATTTCGAACGTCGTCGTCATGGGCATGGGCGAGCCTTTGTTCAACTACGACGCTTTGAAGAAAGCGCTGCTGATCTTGATGGACAATGAAGGCTTGGCGATGTCGAGGCGGCGCATTACGGTTTCAACATCGGGCGTTGTGCCGATGATTCCCAAGTTGGGCGAGGAGACAGGGGTCAATCTGGCGATATCGCTGCATGCTGTGACCGACGACTTGCGCGATCGGATCATGCCCATCAACAAGAAATATCCTCTGGCCCAGTTGATGAATGCGTGCCGCAACTATCCCGGCCTGTCCAATGCCAGACGGATCACCTTCGAATACCTGATGCTGAAGGGACTGAACGACAGTCTGGCCGACGCCAAGGAATTGCTGCGTCTGGTCAAAGATATTCCGGCCAAGTTCAACTTGATTCCCTTCAATCCCTGGCCGGGGGCGCCCTTCGAAACCCCCTCCCTGGACAGTGTAAAACGCTTCTCGGATTACCTGTTCGAGCAGGGCTATTCAGCCCCCATCCGCAGGCCCAGGGGGCAAGACATTCTGGCCGCCTGCGGACAGTTGCGTTCGGAAAGCGTTCGCGAACGGCAATCGCTGGCCAAAGCGAGACGCGAAGCGGGAATCTTGGAAGAGCCGCACGCCCCCGCTTCGTCCGACTGACGGATACGCGCTTAAAAGACCAACGGAATCATGCGAAACCAAGTTGGACTTGTCGTCTGACGGGGAGGGCGTATAGTCGTTTCAGAGAAAAATGGCAAATATTGTCATGATAAAGAGCGAAGTGACTCTTGAGCGACAGTTAAACAGCAAATAAATGACACAAAATGGACCATGCGCCCTTCCATTTCTTGAAATGGACTTGGCATTTTCTTGCGACCTGGCCTGCTCGGGCTGCACGCATTACTCGAATTATGGCAATAAGGGTCATGTTTCTTTTGACATCGGCGAGAAATGGTTGCGCGCTTGGGCTGGGCGCCTGACCCCTGGCACGTTTTCAATGCTGGGCGGCGAGCCGATGTTCAATCCTGACCTGCTGTCCTATTTGCGTCTGGCTTATGAATTATGGCCCGAATCCGAACGGGTCCTCATCAGCAATGGGCTTAACCATGCCCGCCATCCCAAGCTGTTCGAAACCCTGGCGACGACCCACACAAGGCTGGACGTCAGTTTTCATTCCTACAAGGACATTCAATATCTGGACCAGTTCAACCAGTCGCTGGTCGAGATCGAACGCCAGCGCCAACGTCTGGGATTCATGCTTGGCTACAGGCCCAGCGAATTCACCTTTTACCGCACCTATCAGGGCGAGGGGGCTTCGATGCGGCCCTACGCGCAGAACGACCCCTTGACTTCCTGGACAGTCTGTTTGGGCAAGCAGTGCATGACGTTGCATCGCGGGTGCTTGTGGAAGTGCCCCCCGCTGGCCTTTCTGGAGCTGGCGGCGGCCCGTTTTGGCCTCGACAAGGTCAAGGAATGGCAGCCCTATCTGGCGTACCAACCCTTGGCGCCATCCGCAAGCGACGCTGAACTGGACGCGTTTTTAAGGCGAGAAGAGGAATCTTGCTGCGCCATGTGTCCGACGCGCTACGAATACCAAGAGCATGGGCTGGTCTCGCGTTTGGCCAAAAGGATGGCCTGACCCTTGCGCGCCCCTTAACTTCGCCTATACTGCCGCCCGGTTTTCATTCATCCGAAGGCGATTTCCTCATGGCGACAAAGAAAAGCGGCATCAAGAAGGTCGTGCTGGCCTATTCCGGTGGCCTTGACACCTCGATCATCCTGCGCTGGCTGCAAGACACCTACGCTTGCGAAGTCGTGACCTTCACCGCCGACATCGGCCAGGGCGAGGAGTTGGAGCCCGCCCGCAAGAAGGCCGAGATGATGGGCATCAAGGAAATCTACATCGACGACCTGAAGGAAGAGTTCGTTGCCGATTTCGTTTTCCCCATGATGCGCGCCAACGCCCTGTATGAAGGCGTCTATCTGCTGGGCACGTCGATCGCGCGCCCCTTGATCGGCAAGCGCCAGATCGAAATCGCGCAAATGACCGGCGCCGACGCCGTTTGCCATGGCGCGACAGGCAAGGGCAATGATCAGGTGCGTTTCGAACTGACCTATTACGCGCTCAACCCCGGCATCAAGGTCATCGCCCCCTGGCGCGAATGGGACCTGAATTCGCGCACCAAACTGATCGATTACGCCGAAAAGCATCAGATCCCCATCGCCAAGGACAAGCGCGGCGAGGCCCCCTATTCGATGGACGCCAACCTGTTGCACATCTCCTACGAAGGCAAGGCGTTGGAAGATCCCTGGCACGAACCCGACGAGGATATCTGGCGCTTGACCGTGTCGCCTGAAAAGGCCCCCGACCAGCCGGAATATCTGGAAGTCGATTTCGTGGGCGGCGATGCGGTGGCGGTGAACGGCCAGAAACTTTCGCCCGGCCTGCTGCTGGCCAAGCTGAACGAGATCGCCGGACGCCATGGCGTGGGACGCCTGGATCTGGTTGAGAACCGTTTCGTCGGCATGAAAAGTCGCGGCGCTTACGAAACGCCGGGCGGCACGCTTTTGCACATGGCGCACCGGGCGGTGGAAAGCCTGACCTTGGATCGCGAGGCGGCGCATCTGAAAGACAGCCTGATGCCCCGTTATGCCGAGCTGATCTATTACGGCTTCTGGTTCGCGCCCGAGCGCTTGGCCCTGCAGGCCCTGATCGACAAGACGCAAGAGCGCGTCACCGGCACGGCTAGGCTGAAGCTGTATAAGGGCAATGCCCGGGTGGTGGGCAGGAAGTCGCCCCACTCGCTCTATCGCCTCGATTACGTCACCTTCGAGGAGGATTCGGTGTACGACCAGCACGATGCCGAAGGTTTCATCAAGCTGAACGCTCTGCGCCTGCGCCTAGGCAAGATGGCCGAGGGGAAATAAGTCTCTCAAACCGCTAATTTTCTAGGCCCAAGGGGCCGCGCGCCTGCCCCGCCAATGGCGGGCCAATTGAATAATCGCCTGCAAAGCAGGTGGGCGCGTGAGCCTAGGGCGCTGGAAGCGCCCGCACGGCGCTTGAGTGCGGTTAATAAGAACATCCTGATACATAAAATTATTTTGCCCTTATATTTTTTGTAGGGTGTTGACCCGGGAAGCCAATTTCGTTACCTGTTAAGGTGTTGACGTGCAGGGAAACAAGGGACGCCAGATCCCGACCTGAACAGGGCATCAAGGGCGAGGAGGAGACAGCGTGATGGCTTCAAGCCGGATAGCGTGGTCCATGCAGGCGAGCCGCAAGGCGGGCCGGGATGGGTTGGATGGTTAGGGGCGCACCTGATCTTTCCGTTCATGACACTTTTCCAAAACTGATGCTCTATCACGCCGCCGTCCGGGGCGCGCATCCCGCTTGGCGCGAAAAGGATTTCGGCATCTGGCAGACCTGGAACTGGAGCGAGGTGGCCCAGGAAGTGCGCGCCTTCGCCATGGGGTTGAAGGCGCTGGGCTTCAGGCGGGGCGATCGTCTGGCCATCGTGGGCGACAACCGGCCCCACCTGTATTGGAGCATGCTGGCCGCCCAATCGCTGGGCGGGGTGCCGGTGCCGATGTATCAGGATGCCGTGGCCAATGAAATGCGCTATGTGCTCAGCCATGCCGAGGTTCGCTTCGCCGTGGTCGAGGATCAAGAGCAGGTCGACAAGCTGCTTGAGATCAAAAGCGACTGCGCCACGCTCGATCACATCATTTTCAACGACCCAAGGGGATTGCGCAATTACTCGCAGCCTTTTCTGACCAGTTTCGCCAAGGTGCAGGAGCTGGGACGCGGCGAGGAATCGACGCATCCCGACTTCTTCGAAGACAGCGTCGCCCAGGGCAAGGCCCAGGATCTGTCGGTCATTCTTTACACCTCGGGCACGACGGGCCAGTCGAAGGGGGTCATGCTGGCCTTTTCGAACGTCATCATGTCGGCCAAGGGCGCCATCGATTTCGACCGCCTGACCGGCGACGAGGAAGTGTTGGCCTATCTGCCCATGGCCTGGGTGGGCGATCATATCTACTCGTTCGGCGAATCCCTGGTCGCGGGCTTTTGCGTGGCCTGCCCGGAAAGTTCGAACACCGTCATGCACGATCTGCGCGAACTGGGTCCCACCTTCTTCTTCGCGCCGCCGCGCATCTTCGAGAATCTGTTGACCCAGGTGATGATCCGCATGGAAGACGCCGGGCGCATCAAGCGTTCGATGTTTCACTATTTCATGGCGGTGGCTAAACGGTGCGGCGCCGCCATTCTGGACGGCAACAAGCAGGTCAGCCTAAGCGACCGCTTGCTTTACGCGCTGGGACGCATCCTTGTTTACGGCCCGCTGTTGAACGTGCTGGGCTTTACGCGCATCCGGCTGGCCCATACGGCGGGCGAGGCGATCGGCCCCGACATCTTCCGCTTCTATCGTTCGCTGGGCGTCAACATCAAGCAGATCTACGGCTCGACCGAGGCCAGCGTCTTCATCACCATTCAGCCCGACGGCATGATCAAGGACGATACGGTGGGCGTGCCCGTGCCCGGCGTGGAATTGAAGATGGCCGACAGCGGCGAGGTCTTGTTCAGAAGCCCCGGCGCCTTCCTGGCCTATTTCAAGAACGACGAAGGCACCAAGGCCACCAAGACCGACGACGGATGGGTCAGCACCGGTGACGCCGGATTCCTAGACGACGACGGGCACCTGAAAATCATCGACCGCGCCAAGGATGTGGGCAAGCTGAACACGGGCGGCATGTTCGCGCCCAAATATATCGAGAACAAGCTGAAGTTCTTCCCCTTCATCAAGGAGGCGGTGGCCTACGGCGATGGGCGCGATTACGTGGCCTGCTTCCTCAATTTCGACATCGAGGCGGTGGGCAATTGGGCTGAACGCAAGGGGTTGGCCTATTCGGGCTACAACGATCTGGCCTGCAAGCCCGAGGTTTACAGTCTGCTGGCCGATTGCGTCGATCAGGTGAATCGCGATCTGGCGAACGATCCGCATCTGTCCGCCTCGCAGGTAAAGCGATTCTTGATCCTGCACAAGGAGCTGGACGCCGACGACGGCGAGCTGACCCGCACGCGCAAGGTTCGCAGGGGCTTCATCGCCGAGAAATACGCCGAGTTGGTGACGGCGCTTTATTCCGGCCAGTCGCATTGCGACATCGAGGCGCAGGTCACCTTCGAGGATGGCCGCAAGGGCACGATCAAGGCCAATATCGCCATCCAGGACGCGCAGATTTACCAGCCCATGAAGAAGGCGGGGTGAGATGATGGCTATGACAATCGATAAGATGGAGCGCAGCGACTGGGCGCAAACGCGCCCCGCGAGCCTACGCGCGAGCGCAAGCCAAGCGAACGGAGTGAGCGCCCGGCGTCTGAGGGACTGCAAATGAGCGTTAGCGAAAAACAAATCGGCGACGTGATTTTGCGCTGCGACAACATCAGCCTGTCCTTCGGCGGCGTGCGCGCTCTCACCAACATTTCGATCGACGTGCGCGAGCACGAGATTTTGGCCATCATCGGCCCCAACGGGGCGGGCAAAAGCTCGATGCTGAACGTCATCAACGGCGTTTACCATCCGCAGGAAGGTTCCGTGACCTATCAGGGTCAGACAAGGCGCGCCATGAAGCCGCACGAAACGGCCAGGCACGGCATCGCCCGCACCTTCCAGAACATCGCCTTGTTCAAGGGCATGAGCGTTCTCGACAACATCATGACCGGTCGCTACACCAAGATGAAGCGCAACTTCTTGTGGCAGGCCTTGTATGTGGGACCCAACTTGAAGGAAGAGATCGAGCATCGCGAAGTGTGCGAGCGCGTCATCGATTTCCTGCAAATCGAGAATATCCGCAAGACACCGGTGGGCCGTCTGCCCTACGGCTTGCAAAAGCGCGTCGAGCTGGGCCGGGCGCTGGCCGCCGAGCCGCAACTGCTGCTGCTCGACGAGCCGATGGCGGGCATGAATGTCGAGGAAAAAGAGGACATGTGCCGCTTTATCCTGGACGTCAACGACGAGTTCGGCACCACCATCGTGCTGATCGAGCACGACATGGGGGTGGTGATGGACATCTCGGATCGCGTGGCCGTGCTCGACTACGGCAAAAAAATCGCCGACGGCTCGCCCGCCGAGGTGCGCGCCAACCAAGATGTCATCGACGCCTATCTCGGCGTGGCGCATTGAGATGAGGGGATAGGCAATGACGTCGGACCTGAATTTCTTTTTCGAAGTCCTGTTCGGGGGCCTGCTCTCGGGCATCATGTATTCGCTGGTCGCCCTTGGCTTCGTGCTGATCTACAAGGCTTCCGGCGTCTTCAATTTCGCGCAAGGCTCGATGGTGCTTTTCGCAGCGCTCACCTTCGTCGGCATTCTGGAAATGGGCGTGCCCTTCTGGCCCGCCCTGCTGCTGTGCCTGCTGGTCATGATGCTGCTGGCGGTGGGAATCGAGCGCATCGTGTTGCGCCCCTTGGTCAACCAGCCGCCCATAGCGCTTTTCATGGCTACCATCGGATTGTCCTATCTGCTTGAGGGATTGGGTCAGGGCATTTGGGGCACGCAGGTGCGCGCCCTCGATCTGGGCATCGAGGACCTGCCCAACGAAATGATCCAGGAAGCCCTGGGCATTCAGGTCAGCACCTTCGATCTCTTCTCGGCCGGCTGCGCCGCCGTTCTGGTGGGCGGATTGGCGCTCTTCTTCAACAAGACCCGCGTTGGCTTGGCGCTGCGCGCCGTGGCCGACGATCATCAGGCGGCCCTGGCGGTGGGCATTCCGCTTCAGCATGTGTGGGCCATCGTCTGGGCCGCCGCTGGTTTGGTGGCCTTGGTGGCGGGCCTGCTGTGGGGGTCGCGTCTGGGCGTTCAATTCTCGCTGTCGCTGGTGGCGCTGAAGGCGCTGCCCGTGCTGATCTTGGGCGGCTTCACCTCGGTGGCGGGCGCCATCGTAGGCGGGCTGATCATCGGCGCCTCCGAGAAACTGGCTGAAGTCTATATCAGCACCTTCACCGGCGGCGCCGTCGCCGCCATCGAAAACTGGTTCCCCTACATGCTTGCCCTTCTGTTCCTGCTGGTGCGTCCGCAGGGCCTGTTCGGCGAGAAAATCATCGAGCGGGTGTAAGCATGCTCTATCGCGAATCAGGACAGTTCAAAACCAGCTATCGGGCCGATCAAGCCATCTTTCCCATTCGCCAGGACCGCATCGCCCTTATGGTCCTGCTGGCGGTGGTCTTCATTCTGGTGCCATTCGTGGCGGATGAATATTGGTTGGGGTCGATTCTGACGCCGCTTCTGGTGCTGTCGCTGGCGGCCATCGGCCTCAACATCCTGACCGGCTATGCCGGGCAGTTGTCGCTGGGCACGGCGGGCTTCATGGCGGTGGGGGCTTTCGCCGCCTACAATCTCAATCTGCGCGTTCCCGAACTGCCGCTGATCGTCGATTTCCTGCTGGCTGGCGTCTTCGCCGCCCTGGTGGGCATGGTGTTCGGCCTGCCCAGCTTACGCATCAAGGGCTTCTATTTGGCGGTGGCCACGCTGGCCGCCCAGTTCTTCATCGAATGGGTCTTCACCCATGTCGGCTGGTTCACCAACTATTCGTCGTCGGGCGTCATTTCGGCGCCGCCGATGGTGATCATGGGCGTGACAGTCGATTCCGCCGTCGAGAAATACCTGCTGACGCTGGTCATGGTGGCGGTTCTGGCCTTGGCCGCCAAGAACATGGTGCGTTCGCGCATCGGACGCTCCTGGATGGCGGTGCGCGACAAGGACGTGTCGGCCGAGGTGATCGGCATTCCCTTGCTGGCCACCAAGCTGTCGGCCTTCGGCATCAGCTCGTTCTATTGCGGCGTGGCGGGCGCGCTTTGGACCTATTGCTATCTGGGCACCGTGGAACCGGCGGCCTTCGATCTCAGCCGCTCGTTCCAGGTTCTGTTTATGATCATCATCGGCGGCGTGGGGTCGATCCTGGGCAGTTTCCTGGGGGCGGGTTTCATCGTGCTGCTGCCTATCTTGCTCAACAACATCGCGGCGATGATCGGGCACGGCACGCTTCAGGCCGATACGATGGCCAATCTGGAACACATCATTTTCGGCGGCCTGATCATCTTCTTTTTGATCGTCGAGCCGCACGGCTTGGCCAGGCTTTGGCAGATCGCCAAGGAAAAGCTGAGATTGTGGCCGTTCCCGTATTGACGAATAGTAAAACAAGAGCAACATCACGAAGCAGGCGAATTAACTTTGGGAGGAAATAAAATGAAGAAGTCCGTATTTGCCAGTCTGGCCCTTGGGGCCGGGCTTATCGCCGGGGTCAGCGCCCCCGTTCCTGCCGTGGCTCAGGCCATGGAACAGTTCATGCCCATCCCCATCTACCGCACGGGTCCCTATGCCGCGGGCGGCACGGGTTACTTCGGCGGCTTCATGGACTATATGGCGCTGATCAACGAGCGTGACGGCGGCGTCAACGGGGTCAAGCTGACCTGGGAAGAATGCGAAACCGCCTATGACAACGCGCGCGGCGTCGAATGCTACGAGCGCCTAAAGGGCAAGGGTCCCACCGGTGCTTCCATGTTCCATCCGCTGTCGACCGGCATCACCTATTCGACCTTCGAAAAGGGCGCCGCCGACAAGATCCCGGTGGTGTCTTTGGGTTATGGCCGCGGCGACGCCATGGTCGGCTCGGTCTTTCCCTATCTCTTCCCGCTGGTGACCACCTACTGGTCGCAGAACACGTCGAAGATCAAGTTCATCGGCATGAAGGAAGGCGGGATGGACAAGCTGAAAGGCAAGAAGATCGTGAACGTCTATCACGATTCGGCCTACGGCAAGGAAACCATCGACATCCTGAACAAGCAGGCCGCGACCTACGGTTTCGAAATCAAGCATTTCCCGGTGGCGCATCCCGGCCTTGACCAGAAAGCCATCTGGTTGCAGATCAAGCAGATCGCCCCCGATTGGGTCATCTTGCGCGGCTGGGGCGTCATGAACCCCACGGCGATCAAGGAAGCGGCCCGCATCGGTTTCTCGCGCGAGAAGATGCTGGGCGTCTGGTGGTCGGGTTCCGAAGAAGACATGCGTCCGGCTGGAACGGCCGCCAAGGGCTTCATCGCCGCTGGCTTCAACCCGCCCGGCAAGGACTTCCAGGTCATTAAGGACATTGAGAAGGTCGTGCATGCCAAGAAGAAGGGCAACATCGAGTCTGATCGCGTCGGCACGGTTTACTACAACCGCGGCGTCGTGACCGGCATTCTCTCGCTGGAGGCCATTCGCCTCTCCCAGGAGAAATTCGGCAAGAAGCCTCTCACCGGCGAGCAGATCCAGTGGGGTCTCGAGCATCTCAATCTCACGCCGGCGCGCATCAAGGCGCTGGGCGCCGAGGGTTTGGTGCAGCCGATCAAGACGTCATGCGCCGACCATGAAGGCGGCGGCGCGGTCAAGTTCTCGCAGTGGGACGGCAACCAGTGGAAGATCGTTTCCGACTGGATCGAAGCCGACAAGGGCTTGGTGCGTCCGCTGGCCGAGGAATCGGCCATGAAGTACGCCAAGGAAAAGGGCATCACGCCGCGTGACTGCTCGAAGGAAATGTAAAGCCTAAGCGGGCGCGGGGCCTTTGGGTTCCGCGCCCGATCTTTGTCGAATGAAGGAGCCGACCATGGCCGAGCAGGGGAAAGACCTTCTGGTCATCAACAACATCGAAGTCATCTACGACCATGTGATTTTGGTGCTGAAGGGCGTTTCCCTGACGGTCCATGATGGCGCGATCGTGGCCTTGCTGGGCGCCAATGGGGCCGGAAAAACGACGACCTTGAAGGCGGTGTCGAATTTGCTGCGGGCCGAACGCGGCGAGGTCACCAAGGGTAGCATCCTCTATAAGGACAAGCGCATCGATTCCCTGACCCCCAACGATCTGGTCAAGCTGGGCGTGGTGCAGGTGATGGAAGGACGGCACTGTTTCGAACATCTGACCGTCGAGGAAAATTTGCTGACCGGCGCCCATACAAGGCGCGACGGGCGGGCCGAGGTGATGAAGGACCTGGAGATGGTCTATCGCTATTTCCCCAGGCTGAAGGAACGGCGCAAAAGCCAGGCGGGCTACACGTCGGGCGGTGAACAGCAGATGACGGCGATCGGCAGGGCGCTGATGGCCCGGCCCAACATGATCTTGCTGGACGAACCCTCGATGGGGCTGGCCCCGCAATTGGTCGAGGAGATTTTCGAGATCGTGTCCGAACTCAACAAGAAGGAAAAGGTCAGCTTCCTACTGGCCGAGCAGAATACGATGGTGGCGCTGAAATACGCCGATTACGGCTATATTTTGGAAAATGGGCGCGTCGTGCTGGATGGCGAGGCCAAATCGCTTCGCGAGAACGAAGACGTGAAGGAATTCTATCTTGGCCTTTCCACCGCCGGACGCAAGAGTTTCCGCGACACCAAACATTACCGCCGCCGCAAGCGCTGGCTGGCTTAAGGAACCCCCATGACCGAATTCTACGACGCCCTGGAAACGCGGGCGACCGAAGTGCGCGAAGCCGACTTCTTCGCCAAGCTGCCCGCCCACCTTCAGCATGCCAAGGCCAACGCGCCCTATTGGACGAAGGCGCTTGCGGGCGTCGATCCGAAAAGCGTCGTCAGCCGCGAGGCGCTGTCGAAATTGCCGGTGACGCGCAAGTCGGAACTGATCGATCTGCAACGCGACAACCCGCCCTTCGGCGGTCTGCTGGGCGTTCCGGTTTCTCATCTTGCCCGTCTGTTCGTCTCGCCCGGCCCGATCAATGATCCCGAAGGACCCGAGCCGGATTTTTGGGGTTCGGCGCGCGGCCTGTTCGCCGCCGGGTTCAGAAAGGGCGATCTGGCGATCAACTGTTTGGGCCATCACCTAACGCCGGGCGGGCGCATCTTGGAATGCGGCCTGATGGCGCTGGGTTGCCCGGTCATTCCAGGCGGCGTTGGCAATTCGGAACAGCAGGTGCAGGCCGTCGCCGCCATGAAGCCCACCGGCTATGCCGGAACGCCTTCCTTCCTGCGCATCTTGCTGGACAAGGCGGCCGAGTTGAATCTGGACGTATCATCGATCAAGAAGGGATGGGTGTCGGGTGAATATCTGCCGCCAGCCTTAAGGGCCGAATTTGACGCCAAGGGCATCTCGGTGCTGCAAGGATACGCCTCGGCCGATCTCGGCCTGATCGCCTATGAGACCCCTGCTCGCGAAGGCTTGGTGGTCAACGAGACGCTGCTGGTGGAAATCGTGCGTCCCGGCACGGGCGATCCGGTGCCCGAGGGCGAGGTGGGCGAAGTGGTGGTGACCAATCTGTGCGCCACCTATCCTTTGATCCGCTTCGCCACCGGCGATCTGTCGGCGGTGGCCAGTGGTCCCAGCCAATGCGGGCGCACCAATATGCGCATCAAGGGTTGGATGGGCCGCGCCGATCAGACCACCAAGGTCAAGGGCATGTTCGTTCATCCCCAGCAGGTTGCCGAATTGGCCAAGCGCCATCCGGAATTGCTGAAGCTGCGCTTGGTGGTTTCGGGCGAGAAGGGCAATGACGTGATGACCTTGAAGGCCGAAACCGTGGGCGGCGGCGAACTGGCCGCCAAGGTGAAGGACAGCCTGCATTCCGTCTTGAAGCTGAAGGGCGAGGTGGAATTCACAGCGCCCGGAACCCTGCCCAATGACGGCAAGGTCATCGAGGACGCCCGCAAGTACGATTAGCGGATGGCTCAAAACCTGCTATAAACCCCGGCCATGAGCCAATTCGCAGCCGAAACTCTGACTTGTGTGCGTGGCGGGCGTGCTGTCTTTGCGCGCCTGTCCTTTGCGCTCGAATCCGGCCAGGCCTTGTTCTTGCTGGGTCCCAACGGGTCGGGCAAATCTTCGCTGCTGCGCTTGCTGGCGGGCCTGCTGCGCCCTTGCGCAGGCAAGTTGATCTGGGATGGCCAGCCGGTGCAGGAAGATCCCGAGGCGCATGGCGCGCGCCTGCATTATGTGGGGCATCACGACGCCGTGAAGCCGGTGCTGACCGTTTCGGAAACCTTGCACTTCTGGGCTAGGCTGCATGGCGGCGATTCCGAGAATCGCGTTTTGCAGGCGATGGAGCGTTTCGCCATAACGAGGCTGGCCGATGTGCCGGGCCGCTTGTTGTCGGCGGGCCAAAAGCGGCGGGTCAATCTGGCGCGCCTGATCGCCGCTCCCGCTCCCTTGTGGCTGCTCGATGAACCCAGCGTGGCGCTCGACAAGGCTTCGGTGAAGGCCTTGGAAGATGCCATGGCGCAACATCGCGCCGAAGGCGGCATGGTCATCGTGTCCACCCATGCCGATATCGATCTGCCAGACGCGGCCATTCTGCGGCTCGACGACTTCGCGGCTCCCAGTCAGGAGGCGGCATGATCCAATATTGGGAGCTTCTGAAACGTGAATTGCGCCTAGCCCTGCGTCAAGGCTCGGACAGTATGATGGTGGTCGGCTTTTTCGTGCTGGCGGTCATTTTGTTTCCCTTCGGCATCGGCCCGGAACCCGGCGTTCTGGCCCGCGTGGCCCCCGGTCTGGTTTGGGTGAACGCGCTTTTGGCCGCCATGCTGTCGCTCGACCGGCTATATCAGGGCGATTACGAGGATGGCTCGTTGGAATTGCTGATCCTCACACCTGCCCCCCTGGAAGTTTTAGTGGCGGCCAAGGTGACGGCCCATTGGCTGACCACCGGCCTGCCTTTGATGGCGGCGGCTCCCCTGCTGGCCATCTTTCTGAACCTGTCGGCCTATGATCTGGGCGTTCTGCTGCTGACCCTGGCGGTGGGCACGCCCACCCTTAGCCTGATCGGCTCGGTGGGGGCTGCCCTGGTGTTGGGGGCCAGACGCGGCGGCGTCTTGATTTCATTGCTTGTTTTGCCCTTGTTCATTCCCGTGCTGATCTTTGCCGTGGGCGCGGTGGATGCCGCCCAGCACGCCTTCCCCTGGACAGGGCAATTGGCCATTCTGGGGGCCATTTTGCTGGGCGCAGTGCCATTGGGCCTGTATGCCAGCGCCGCCGCCCTGAGGCAGGCAGCCGAATAGGGGCCGGATTCTTCTGGAAAAGCCGGTTTTGACTCGTTAAAACTCCCCCATGTTCGGATTGCAAAACCCAACCAAATTCCTGAAATTCGCCAAGCTGACCGGTCCATGGTTCGCCTTGGCCTCGGCGCTGCTGATCGGCTCGGGCCTGTGGTTCGGGCTGTTTTCCTCGCCCGCCGATTATCAGCAGGGCGAAACGGTGCGCATTATGTATGTCCATGTGCCGTCGGCCTGGATGGGCATGTTCGCCTATTCGGTGATGGCGGTGGCCAGCGCCATAGCGCTGGTCTGGAAGCATCCGGTGGCCGACCATATCGCCAAAGGGTCCGCCCCGCTGGGTGCTGGCTTTACCCTGATCTGTCTGGTGACGGGGGCCATGTGGGGCAAGCCCATGTGGGGGACTTGGTGGGTGTGGGATGCGCGTCTGACCTCGATGCTGATCCTGTTTTTCCTGTATCTGGGCTATATGGCGCTGGCGGGGGCCTTCGACAATGCCGAGCGCGGCGCCAAGGCGGCGGCCATCCTGGCCGTGGTGGGCTGGGTCAATGTGCCGATCATCAAATTTTCGGTCGATTGGTGGAACACGCTGCATCAGCCCGCCAGCGTGACCAAAGCGGGCATGCCCTCGGTCGATCCCTCGATGTTGCTTCCCCTCTTGCTGATGGGGGTGGGCTTCACCACCTTCTACGCCACGCTGCTGTTGTGGCGCGTGCGCTCGGAAATCTTGCAAACGCGCATCCGCAACATAAGGCTGGCCCAGATTCACGGCGAAGGTTAGGCAGTATGAGCGATTTCTTTTCGATGGGCGGCTATGCGGGCTATGTCTGGCCGTCCTACGGGCTGGCTTTTCTGGTCATGCTGGGCCTGTTTATTGACAGTTTCCTGCGTCTTAGAAAGTCTGAGGCCGAGTTCGAGACGCTGGACGCCAGCCGCAAAGCCGCCAAGGAAAAGCGGTCATGACGCCCCGCAAGAAACGCCGCTTAATGTTGCTTCTGGCGGGCCTTGCCTTTCTGGGGGGTGCTGCCGCCCTGGTGCTGACTGCTTTCCAGGACAATATCGTTTTCTTTTACAGCCCGACGGATTTGGCGACCAAGGAAGTGCGCGCCGATCAGCGCCTGCGAATCGGCGGCTTGGTGCTGGAAGGCAGTGTGATCAAGGACGGCAAGACGGTGCGCTTCAAGGTGACCGACCTGACCAAGTCGGTCGATGTCGTCTTTACCGGCATTCTGCCCGATCTGTTTCGCGAGGGCCAAGGCGTGGTGGCCGAGGGCCGTTTCGCCAATGGTCTGTTCACCGCCAGCGACGTGCTGGCCAAGCATGACGAGAAATATATGCCGCCCGAAGTGGCCGATGCGCTGAAAAAGTCCGGGCAGTGGCAGGGCCAGGAGACGGCGAAGCCGCAGGGGCAGATGAAGTGAGGATGCGGATGCACCCAAAGATCGTCATGCCCGGCCTTGTGCCGGGCATCCACGGACTTTCCGGAACCCGCCAACCGATAGACGTAGATGGCCGGGTCAAGCCCGGCCATGACGTGGGTAAAACGGGAAGGGGCGGCAACAAATGATCGCCGAGGCCGGTCACTTCGCCCTGGCGCTTGCCTTGTTCGTGGCCTTGGCCCAGGGCGTTCTGGGGCTGTACGGCGCCCAGCGCGGCGACAAGGCGATCATGGGGGCGGCCAGCGGTGCGGGCGTCGCCCTGATGCTGCTGACCTGCTTGGCCTTGGCGTCGCTGACCTATTCCTATGTGATCTCCGATTTTTCGCTGGTCAATGTGGCGACCAATTCGCATTCGGCCAAGCCGATGCTTTATAAAATTTCGGGCGTGTGGGGCAATCACGAAGGCTCGCTGATGTTGTGGGTGACCATTTTGGCCGTGTTCGGCGCAGCCGTGGTGCTGTCGGGGCGCAATCTGCCGCCGCATCTGAAGGCGCGCGTCATCGGCGTTCAGGGTCTGGTGGCGCTGTCTTTTCTGGCCTTCATTCTGTTCACCTCGAATCCTTTCGAGCGATTGGCTCGCCCGCCCCTGGATGGCAACGGCCTTAATCCGCTGCTGCAAGATCCCGGTCTGGCCTTTCATCCGCCCTTCCTCTATCTGGGCTATGTCGGTTTTTCGATCGCCTTTTCCTTTGCCATCGCCGCCCTGATCGAAGGGCGCGTCGATGCCGCATGGGCGCGCTGGGTGCGCCCCTGGACGCTGGCCGCCTGGGTGTTCCTGACATTGGGCATCGGGCTTGGCAGCTGGTGGGCCTATTACGAATTGGGTTGGGGCGGCTGGTGGTATTGGGACCCGGTCGAGAACGCCTCCTTCATGCCCTGGCTGGCGGGAACGGCGCTTTTGCATTCGGCGATCGTGGTCGAAAAGCGCGACGCGCTCAAAAGCTGGACCATCTTGCTGGCCATTCTCACTTTCTCGCTGTCGCTGCTGGGCACCTTCCTGGTTCGCTCGGGCGTCATCACCTCGGTCCATTCCTTTGCTTCCGATCCCGGGCGCGGTCTGTTCATCCTGGCCATGCTGACGGCGGTGGCGGGCGGCTCCTTGATGCTGTACGCCATCCGCGCTCCTTCCTTGAAGGCGGGCGGCTTGTTCGCCCCCGTCTCGCGCGAGGGCGGCTTGATGTTCAACAATCTGATCATGAGCACGGCGGCCGGATCGGTGCTGCTGGGCACGCTTTATCCCTTGTTCGTCGATGCGCTGGGAGGCGGCAAAGTGTCGGTGGGGCCGCCCTTCTTCAATTCGGTCTTCATTCCCCTGATGATTCCCATGATCGCCGCCATGGCGGTTGGCCCCATGCTGACCTGGAAGCGTGGCGATCTTGTGGGCGTGCTGTTGCGCCTGAAATTCGTGCTGGCGGCGTCGCTGGTTTTTGCGGGTCTGGTCTGGATTTCGACCGGCGGCAGGATCGGCGATTTGGCCGCCATCGGCGGCATGGCGCTGGCCGCTTGGCTGTTCTTTGGCAGTCTGTGGGAGTTGGGCGAGCGCGCCCTTTTGTTCAAAGCGCCCTGGGCCGAGGCAAGCAAGCGCTTGCGCCAGATTCCGCTGGCCGCCTGGGGCATGACGGTGGCGCATGCTGGTGTGGCTCTGGTGATCGTGGGCATCGTCGGTTCGTCCACCTGGATGGAAGAGCATATCCAGAACATGAAAATCGGCGAGACGGTCAGGCTGCGCGATGCCGACGTCAAACTCGATTCCGCCCAGGAAGTGCCGGGGCCGAACTATAATGCGCTTCAGGGCAACTTCGTCTTTAGCCGCGACGGCAAGGAATTCCTGCGGCTGTCGCCCGAGCGCCGCCAATATCGCATGCCGCCCAGGCCGACCACGGAAACCGCCATCCAGTCCACCTTCCTGGGCGACTATTACACCGTGATCAGCGATCCGGCGCCCGGCGGCGGCTATGTCACCCGTTTCTATTGGCAGCCGATGATTCCCTGGCTGTGGACGGGCATTTTGGTCATGACGCTGGGCGGATTGATTTCGCTGTTCGACCGCCGCCACCGCGTCGGCGTCCCTCAAGGAAAGCGCCGCCCATGAAAAGCCGTCTTGCCTATCTGCTGCCGGTTCTGATTTTCGTTGGGCTGTTGGGCTTCTTCTTCAAGGGCCTGTTTCTCGATCCCAAGGCCATTCCGTCGGTGCTGATCGACAAGCCGGTGCCCAACATCGATCTGGCCGCCCTGCCGGGGCGCGGCGATACGGGCCTGAAGTCCGAGCATTTGAAGGGCCAGGTGTCGTTGGTCAATATTTTCGGCTCGTGGTGCGTGGCCTGCGTGGCCGAACATCCCTACCTGATGAAGATCAAAGCCGAAGGAAGCGTGCCCATCATGGGCATCGACTGGCGCGACGATCCCAAAGCGGGCATGGCATGGCTGCAAAAGCATGGCGATCCTTACGAGCGCGTGGGCGCCGATCCGGCGCCCGGCCATGCGTCGGTCGACTTCGGCGTGACGGGCGCTCCGGAAAGTTTCGTCGTGGATAGGGACGGGCGCATTCGCTACAAGCATGTCGGCATCATCGATGACCGGGTGTGGAAACAGACCTTGCTGCCCATCATCAAGGAGCTTCAGAAATGAAGCGCTTGATGCTCGCCCTGATGGCGCTGGCGATTTGCTCTCCGGCGCTGGCCGTCGATCCTGGGGAAATGCTCAAAGACCCCGCCTTGGAGGCGCGCGCCCGCGACGTGGGGGCCGAACTGCGCTGCGTGGTTTGCCAGAACCAGTCGATCGACGATTCCGATGCCGACCTCGCCAAGGATTTGCGCCAAATCGTGCGCGAGCGCATCACGGCGGGCGATTCCAATGATCAGGTCAAACAATATCTGGTCGATCGCTATGGCGATTATGTGCTTTTAAGGCCGCCCTTCAACGCCAAGACGGTGCTTTTGTGGCTGGGGCCGCTGGGCTTCGCCATCGCCGCCTTCTTTATCGGGCGGGCCTATTACCGTCGCCAAAAGCAAGAAGCCGTCGCGCTGTCTCCCCTCAGCGCGCAAGAGAGTGCCGAGATCGACCGCCTGATGAAGGACCGCAATTGATGTTGTGGGTGCTGGCTGGACTTCTAATTCTGATCACGGTCTTTCTGATCGCCAGGCCGCTTGTCGCCAAACCGGCGGCGCATGGCGAGCAACGCGCCGATTACGATCTGGCGGTTTTCAAGGACCAGCTGTCGGAATTGGAAGAAGAACATGCGCAAGGCCTGATCGATGGCGCGGCGCTGGAAGCGGCCAAGCTGGAAGTGCAACGCCGTCTGCTGGCCGCAGCACACGCCAGCAAGGAAGAAACGCATCCCATGGGGCTGGCCCCAAGACGTCTGCTGGCCTTGGCCTTGCTGTTTGTCTTGCCGCTGGCGGGCGGCGCTCTTTACTTGGTTTTGGGGTCGCCCAGCCAGCCCGATCAGCCCTATCTCGAACGGCTGGCCATGCGCCTTGGGACGGATGTCTCGCAAGCCCAGCACCAGTTGGACGAGGTGGCGCGCCTGACCGAGCATTTGGGACGCCATCCCGAGGATGGCGCGGCCTGGCGCGATCTGGGACGCGCCCAACGCATGCTGGGCCGCCACCCCGACGGCGCGGAAAGCCTGCGACAGGCGCTGACCAATGGCGAGCGCGAACCGGAAGTGATCGCCGAAATGGCCGAATCTCAGGTCTATGCCGACCAGGGCGAGGTTTCCATCCAGGCCAAGCGCGCTTTCGAAACGGTGCTGCTGGTCAGCCCCGATCACCCCAAGGCCCTGTATTTCATGGGTCAGGAGCGCATGCAGGACAACGACGCCAAGGGCGCCTTGCATTTCTGGCGTCGCCTGGAAGCGGCGTCGCCGGCAGGGGCTGGCTGGCTGCCCATGCTCAAGCAGCGTATCGCCGAAGCCGAGGCGCGTTTGTCCGGCAAGGCCCCGCAAACCCAAAGCGGCGCTCCCGACATCGGGGCCATGGTCGCCAAGCTGGAAGCCAGAATGAAGGAAAATCCCAAGGATGTGCAGGGCTGGACCATGCTGGGCCGCAGCTATGCCGTTCTGGGCGAGATGGAAAAGGCCAGGGACGCCTATAAGAAGGCCATCGCCTTGGCGCCCGACGATCTCGACCTGAAGCAATCCTATGCCGTAATGCTTTATGAAGTGGCGCGTTCCGCCGATCCCAGAGCCAAGGTGCCCGCCGAGGCGGCGGCCTTGATGAACGAGGTTCTAAAGCAAGATCCCAAGGCCTTCGACGCGCTGTATCTGGCGGGTCAAGCGGCACTTGATCAGGGCGGCAAAAGCGAAGCCAAGGCTTTGTGGTCGCGGCTTCTGGAACTGCTTGATCCGGCCAGCGAGGATCATGCCGATCTGAAGAAGATGATCGACGGACTTTAGAGCACCTGCGTGGTGAAACTGAAGCGGTTGTCTTCGAACAGTTTCAGGCAGGCCTTGGCGACATCTGGATCGTACAGCCTGCCTTGGTTCCTGGAAATCTCGTCGAGGGCTACGTTGATTCCCAGCGCCGCGCGATAGGGCCGGTTCGAGGCCATCGATTCGATGACGTCGGCAACGCAGATGATGCGCGATTCAAGCAAGATGTCGTCGCCCTTCAAGCCGTCGGGATAGCCCGAACCATCCATCCGCTCGTGATGCTGGCGCACCATCTTGGCGATCGGCCAAGTGAATTCGACGTCTTTGATGATGTCGAAGCCGATAACGCTGTGGGTTTTGATCAGCGCGAACTCGGTGTCGGTCAAGCGGCCCGGCTTGTTCAGAAACGAGGACGGGATGGCGATCTTGCCAATGTCGTGGATCACGCTGCCCAGTTCCAAACCCTCGAGCCGCTCTTCCTCGAAGCCCAGCTCGCGGCCAATGGCGCTGGCCAGTTCGGCCACGCGTTGCTGATGGCCTGCCGTATAGGGGTCGCGCTTTTCGATGGTCAGGCCCACCGCCTGGATGGTTTGCATCAGGGCGCGCCGCAACCGCTCTCCCGACTCGCGTTTCTCCTCGTCGGTGCGCATGCGTTCGATCGAATAGCGGATCGAACGGCGCAGGGTTTCGCCGTCGCCCTGGCCTTTGGCCAAGTAATCTTGCGCCCCTGCTTTCATGGCGGCCAGAGCCGTGGTGTCGTCGGCTAGGCCGGTCAGCACGATGATGGGGGTCGAGGGCGCCGCATCCAGCACCGACTGCACGGTGCCAAGCCCATGGGAATCGGGCAGCGACAAATCCAGCAGGATCACGTCGAAAGGCTGTTTGGCGATGGCGTCCAGCCCGTCGCCAAGGCGCACGGCGAAAACGCTCTGATAGCCGTCCTCGGGTCGCTCGGACAGCATCAGTTCGATCAAGCGGGCGTCGCCTGGATTGTCCTCGATGATCAGGACATGAATTTGTTTTGGGGTCATATGAGCGATAATCATGGTTTAACGCAATAAGTTCAAGAACTCTTGCATTGACGCAGGTTTCTGGCTGGGGTCTTCTGTTTGCATGTCTGGACCGTCCAAACCCGATTCGCATCTTGTCGAATCCAAGGCACAGCTTGTGTCTTGGCTGGAATCGGGCTGCAAACCCGCATCGGCCTGGCGCATCGGCACCGAGCATGAGAAGTTCGCCTTCGAACAGGGCAGCTTCAGGCCCCTACCCTACGAGGGCGAGAAAGGCATTCAGGCGCTTTTGGAAGGCATGCGGATTTTCGGCTGGGAGCCGGTGCTGGAGGATGGCCGGATCATAGCACTTTTAGGGCGCGACGGCTCCTCGATCACGCTGGAGCCGGGCGGGCAGGTCGAGCTGTCGGGCGCGCCGTTGGAAACAATCCACCAAACCTGCGCCGAAGTGCACGAACATTTGCGACAAGTGACGCAGGTGGCCGACAAATTGGGCATCGGACTGGTCGGCATGGGCTTCGACCCCAAATGGCGGCGCGAGGACATCCACTGGATGCCCAAGGGCCGTTACGCCATCATGCGCTCCTACATGCCCAAGGTGGGAACGCTGGGCATCGACATGATGCTGCGCACCTGCACCGTGCAGGCCAATCTCGATTTCTCCAGCGAAGCCGACATGGTGATGAAGTTTCGCACGGCGCTGGCCCTTCAACCCATCGCCACGGCGCTGTTCGCCAATTCGCCCTTCACCGAAGGCAAGCCCAACGGCTATTTAAGCTATCGCAGCCATATCTGGACCGATACCGACAATGCGCGGTCGGGGATGATTCCCTTTGTGTTCGAAGCCGGTATGGGCTTCGAGCGCTATGTCGATTACCTGCTCGATATGCCCATGTATTTCGTCTATCGAGAGGGGCGTTACATCGACGCTTCTGGCCAAAGTTTCAAGGATTTCATGGCGGGCCGCTTGCCCGCCCTGCCGGGCGAAAAGCCGCAAATGGGCGATTGGGCCGATCACGTCACCACCGCCTTTCCCGAAGTGCGCCTGAAACGCTATCTGGAAATGCGCGGCGCCGATGGCGGCTCGTGGAGCCGCATCTGCGCCTTGCCCGCCTTGTGGACCGGCCTGTTGTACGATTCCGAGGCCTTGAGCGAAGCCTGGGACATGGTGAAGGACTGGACCATCGAGGAAATGGCGCAACTTCGGGCCGATGTGCCGCGCATGGGGCTGAAAGCGCCCTTCCGCAAGGGCTTGGTGCGCGACCAAGCACTTCGCATGCTGATCATCGCCCGCGAGGGGCTGATCGGGCGGGCCAGGGAAGACGATGTGGGGCGCGACGAAAGCGGCTTCCTCGATCCTTTGGACCGCATTGCCGAGCGCGGCGTCACACCTGCCGAGATCCTTCTGGCTTCCTACCGCGGCGCTTGGAACGAATCCGTCGATCCCGTTTACATCGATTACGCTTTTTAATCCGCCCCTCAAGCGCCGGGCGGGATGCTCCGCATCCCTTGGCTCACGCAAACCAGGAGGTTTGCGCGCTGGCCTTGCCAGCGGGTTTTAATCCGCCCCTCAAGCGCCGCGTGCAATGCACGCTAAGCAAATGTCTGCCAGCAAAGCTGGCGGGCGGGCTGCTGGCGTCGATCGAGGACGGACGTTACTTCGGCAAGGTGAAGCGGAACGTCGATCCCTTGCCGGGTTCCGATTCGATCCAGATGCGCCCGCCATGCATATCGACAATGCGCTTCGACAGGGCCAGACCCAATCCGGTGCCGGGATACTCGCTCTGGCCGTGCAGGCGTTTGAACATCTGAAAAATCTGCTCGAAATGCTTGGCGTCGATGCCGATGCCGTTGTCGGCCACTTGGAATTCCCAGGCCTTGCCCTTGGCGGTTGCGCCGACATGGATCATCGGTTGGCGGTCCTTGGCATGAAATTTCAACGCGTTGCCGATTAGATTCTGGAAGGTGCGGCGCAATTCGGTCTCGACGCCGCGCACTGAGGGCAGGGGATCGACGGTCACGACCGCCCCTGCCTCCTCGATGGCGCTTTTCAGGTCGGCCAACACGGACTCGACCAAAAGATTGAGATCGACGCCGTCCTGGGGTTCGCCGCGCCGCCCCACCCGCGAGAATTCCAAAAGCCCGTCAATCAGGGCGCGCATGCGCGCAGCGCCGTCCAGGGCGAAATCCATGAATTCCTTGATCTCGCCGTCGAGATGGCCCTTCATGCGCCGCTCGATCAGTTGCAGATAGCTGGCGATCATGCGCAAAGGCTCGTTCAGATCGTGGCTGGCGATATAGGCGAACTGTTCAAGCTCTTTGTTCGAGCGCCGCAATTCGCCGACCACCCGATCCAGCTCGGCTCGTTGGCGCTCGACCGTCTCCAGAAGACGGCCCAGGCCAACGACTCCGCCGACCATCAGAAGCGAGATGGCAAAAGCCGTCAGCTCAGGCAACAAATCACCAGCCAGGGGGCGGTCAGCCAGAAAGGCGCTGGAAAAGGTGATTACGCGTCTGGCCGCCATCAACAGCAGGGCCATGGACATGCAGCCCCAGGCCCATCTGTAGGGGCCTGAGCGGCGCAAGTGCGTCAGCGCCAATATGGCCGCCAGCGTCTGGAAGGCGATGGAAAAGCCCAGGATGGTCGCGGTAAGCATGAAAGCCCCCTTTGAGGGGCCATTATAGCACAAATGAAAGGGTTTGCTTAATGGGTATCCAAGGGCGCGTTGCCACGCCTCCAATTTTCCTTCAGCTTGCGGCAGGGTCCATCTCATCGCAGGCCCCTAAAACAGCGGCTTGAGAAGAAGCGTCCACCAGTTCTCGCAGGTTGGAAGATCGCATTCCCTGAAATTGAATGAACGGAAATTCACCGACAGCCAGAACATCAGCATGGACAGGCCGACGCCCTTGCTCAGCATTTTCCATTTTTCTGGAACCGGGCCGACGAGGAGCCGGTGCAAGATGCTGCATGCCGAAGATGCTAGCCAGCAGAGGATCATATATACAAAAAAAACTGTCGTTACCCAGCCGACAGCGGCAGAAGTATTGTTAGCCGCAATAAACATGTCCCAAGACAGAATTGCCCATCCGGCAGCGTAAACAGCGAACTTGGCGAAGATCAGCAGGTTGCCGAGGGCGCGTTGCAGCGCCCCCAGCTTTCCCTCTGCTTGCGGCAGGGTCCATCTCATCGCAGGCCGTTTCATAACAATATTTTGAAAAGCGGTTTCCACCACTCGTCGCAGGTCGGGTGTCCGCACTGCAAGAAACTGTAAGAACGGTAATTGACAGACAAATAGAACATCAGCATGGACAGGCCGACGCCCTTGCTCAGCATTTTCCATTTTTCTGGAACCGGGCCGACGAGGAGCCGGTGCAAGATGCTGCATGCCGAAGATGCTAGCCAGCAGAGGATCATATATACAAAAAAAACTGTCGTTACCCAGCCGACAGCGGCAGAAGTATTGTTAGCCGCAATAAACATGTCCCAAGACAGAATTGCCCATCCGGCAGCGTAAACAGCAAACTTGGCGAAGATCAGCAGGTTGCCGAGGGCGCGTTGCAGCGCCCCCAGCTTTCCCTCTGCTTGCGGCAGGGTCCATCTCATCGCAGGCCCCTAAAACAGCGGTTTAAAAAGAAGCGTCCACCAGTTCTCGCAGGTTGGAAGATCGCATTCTCTGAAATTGAAGGAACGAAAATTCACCGACAGCCAGAACATCAGCATGGACAGGCCGACGCCTCGGCTCAGCATTTTCCACTTTTCTGGAACCGGGCCGATGAGGAAACGGTGCAAGATGCTGCATGCCGATGATGCTAGCCAGCTGAGGATGAGGTATATTGAGAACAAGGTTGTTATCCAACCGACTGAGCTTGATGTGTTTCTGGGCGCGATGAACATGTCCCAAGACAGAATTGCCCATCCTGCGGCATACGCGGCAAACTTTGCGAAGATCAGCAGGTTGCCGAGGGCGCGCTGCAGCGCCCCCAGCTTTCCTTCAGCTTGCGGCAGGGTCCATCTCATCGCAAACCCCAATCGTAGAGTTGTTTGGCAAGCTCGCGACGACGCAACTTTCCGATCGCATCTTCACCGGCATAGTAGAAGTGGCCAAGGCTTCTGCCCTCTTCCCTTCCTCTTTCTCTGTCTTCGTACAATTTCGGCACAGACCTGATCTGCTCGCCCGCACTCATGCCCGCACGGATGGGATCGCCCTGGCCTTCTATGTCCTTCACGATCACCTTGCCGATATTGGGATGGCTTTGCAGCCTATCCAGGAAATCCCGACTGATCGGGGTGCCGACCAGAACAAGGTGATCCACCTTGCCCCCGGCCGCCGCGTAATCGGCGGCTGCTTGCGCCGCCTGCAAGCCGCCATGCGAATAGCCGACCATGTTGAATTGTTTGCCGTCCTTGCCAAACTGCGAGAAATCGGTTGCGGCGCCATCGCGATCACGCCGCAGCAAAGTCATGGGCGCATCTACATACTCATGTATCGACCACTTCGAGCGGTCGACCGCCTGCGAATTCCCGACGCCGCTTTCTTGCATGGCCTTCACCATATCGCCGACATATGCGCCGTCCATTCCGGCACCACCAAAATAATAGGTACCTTTGCGTGGCTCGTCTACAAAGGGCTTCGCCGCCACCCGGGGTCCCCAGAGCTTGTCGGCGAAATTGCCTCGGTCGGGATTGGCGGGGTCTTGCGGATTGGCCAAAATGACGCCGCGCTTTCCCAAAACATCCTGTCTCGGCTCTTCCGTGGCGGGCGGATCAGGTTGCCTGATGTAATTCTCATAATCTTCAGGCCGCTTTGGCTTGGGTTCGGCCGCTCTCAGAATTTCCCGCTGCCGCCTTTCAAAGTCGGCCTTGTAGGCTTCGGCGTTGCGCCAATAGCTTTTCTCGAAGTCCGGATCGCTGAAGCGATTGGATTTCGCATCGACCAGCAGGCCCGCCTTGCCCACCGGCTCGCCCGCCATTCTGGCCGGAATGGTCTCGCCGCCCAGCGCCGTTGAAAGCTCGCGCTGGAAAAGGCGGGCGTGAGCGGGATTGTTTTGCGAAACACGCCCGATCATGTCGGCCACGTCGGCCCGCCCGGCATCGCCGTTGGTTTCGATATGCCGCTTGAAGGTGGGGATGATGCCGCCGAAATCCTGCGTGCTGTTGATCAGACGCGCCCAGTTTTCGTGCATGGCGCGTTTTTCGCTGTCGATGCGCTGATTGCCATCGTCGCCCCAATTGATCTTAGGCAGCTTGGGCAAATCGTCCTTGGCAAACGGATTGGGCGGCTTGATTTGCGGCTGCGCGGGTTCGGGCGCTCCCAGCAGACTTCCGCCCAGACGCACAGGATTTTCAGGATGTTCACGCGCCAGTTTCGAGATGATGGGGCTGACCTTGCGCAGGCTCGTATTCACGGACTCGGGAACGGGTTCGGTCAGCAGGGTGCGTGACGAAGCCTCCAGCCCCGACAGGCTGGGCTTGGCGCTTTGATACTCTGTCATCGGCTGCGCCAGGGCCGTCGAGGGTGCGAAGGCCTGGCTGGCCCAATCACTTGCTTGGGTAGATGTTTGAGTAGAAGCTGGCGTGAAGGCAAAGCCGCTGTTTTCCGAAGCGGCGCTGCTCAGGGGAACGCCTGAAGACGTGACATTGCTGTTCGCGACGGGCAGGCCCTCCGCGACTGAATTGAAGCCGCCCATGGCGGGTCTCCTATGATGAAGGTTGGAACAAAACCGCCCCAAACGCGAAAAAACCACCCGGGCAGATGCCAGGGTGGCCTTTGGACGCAATAAGGGCGGTAATGGCAAAAATGTAGCCGATAACGGGAGGGCTGGTCAAGGGATATTTTCAGCCATTAGGTCAAAAGGCAGATTCTGCCTGGAGCGTCCCCAGGCCTGTCCTGCCGGTCGAGGAGGGGCGCTCTAATGCGCATCCGAGGGCGCTTTGCCGCTGTCCACATGCTTGACCCAGGGCATGAAGGCCAGGGCCAGAAAAAAACCAATCGAAAGCAGAAGAAAGGCATCCGAGAAGGTCATTACCCAGGCCTCGCGCTCGATCAGGCGCGACAGGGTCTTGATGGCTGCGGCATCGGCATTGCCCGCGATGCGGTCGGACAAATAGACGGACATGCCGTCCAACATCTCTAGGACATGGCTGCGACTGGCGGTAAGCGATTCGGCCATGCGCAAGCGGTGCAGCTCGAACCTTTCGATCAGCGCCGTGTTGATGGCGGCAAGGCCGATGGCGCCGCCCAGATTGCGCATTAGGTTGAACAGGCCGCTGGCGTTGTGCACCTCTTCCTTGGGAAGCGTGCCCAAAGCCAGCAGATTGATGGGCAGAAAGCATAGCATCAGCGATACGCCGCGCACGGCCTGCGGCAGAAACAGTTCCCAGAATCCCCATTCGGCGGTCATGCTGGTGGTCAGCCACAGGCCGGCGCCGAACAGGGCAAGCCCCAATCCCAGCATCAATCGGGGTTCCATCTTTTTGGAGAGAATCCCCGCGATGGGTGCGGACAGGAACTGAAAAGCGCCGGTGACGACCATGATGACGCCGATGTCGAAGCTGTTCATGCCACGCACGCGGCCCAGATACAGAGGCAACAGATAGACAGATCCGTAAAGCCCGGAGCCGATGACGAAGCTGAACAGGCAGCCGATCGAGAAATTGGCGTTTCTGAAGGCGAAGAGATCGACCACCGGATGTTCGTGCACCAATTCCCGCCAGATGAACAGAATTCCCGCCGTGACCGTCAGCGCCGTCCACCAGACGATGGCGTCAGTTTGGAACCAGTTGTCAGCGGGGCCTTCCTCCAGCGTGTATTCTAGCGCGCCCAGAAAAACCGCCATGAAGACGATGCCGGGCACATCGATGCGCTTTAGCATTTCCAGTTTGGGCTGGTCGATGCGCACGAAAACGGCCACCAGAACCGATACCGCCAAACCCACGGGCAGATTGATCAGGAACAGCCAGTGCCAGCTGGCCAGATCGGTGATCCAGCCGCCCAGAACGGGTCCCAGCGTGGGGGCCATGGTGGCGACCAGCCCGATGATCACGCCGATCATCGGGCGCATATGCAGCGGGAACAGCATGAACATCGAGGAGAAGACGGTGGGGATCATGGCGCCGCCCAGAAAACCTTGCAGGGCGCGAAAGACGATCATGGAATTAATGTCCCAGGCGAAGGCGCAAGCTAGGCTGGACAGGGTGAAGGTTAGCGACGAAGCCAGGAACAGCCAGCGGGTGGAAAAGACGCGGGCCAGCCAGCCCGACAGCGGAATCATCACCACTTCGGCGATCAGATAGGATGTTTGCACCCACGAGATTTCGTCGCGGCCCGCCGACAGACCAGCCTGGATTTCCGAAAGCGAGCTGGAAACGATCTGGATGTCCAGGATCGCCATGAACATGCCCAGCACCATGGCCAGGAAACCGATCCAGTCGCCCGGCGTCAGCTTGCGATGTTCGTTCACGGCAAGCTCAGCGTATCGACCTTCACCACCGCCGACAGGCCCGGCGCGATGCGCCCCTTAAGCGGCGAATCAAGGGGCAGCGAGATGCGCACCGGCACGCGCTGCACTACCTTGGTGAAATTGCCGGTGGCGTTCTCGGGTGGCAGCAGGCTGAACTTGGCGCCCGAGGCGGGGGCGATGCTCTCGACTTTGCCTTGCAGATGTTGGTCTGGGAAGGCGTCGATCTTGATGTCCACGCTCTGGCCCGGCTTCATGCGGGTCAGTTGGGTTTCCTTGAAATTGGCCTCGATCCACACTTTGTCCAGCGGCACGATGGACAGCAATTGGGAGCCTGCGCGCACATATTCGCCCAGTTGGGCCGAACGGTTGGCGGCCACGCCGTCGATGGGGGCGCGGATGACCGTGTTTTCAAGATCGATCTGGGCCAATTCCAACTGGGCATCGGCTTCGTCGGAAAGCGCCCTGGCGGTGGCCATTTCTGCATCCAGCACGTTCGTCTGGCGCTTGGCGGCGTCGGCCCCGGCCTTGGCGCGATTCAACTGCGCCGCCGTGCGCTGGGAATCGGCCTGCGATTGGTCCAGTTTCTGGCGCGAGGCGAATTCGTTCTTCACCAGGATCTGGGCGCGCTCCAGGTCGTTCTTGGCCCTTAGCGTATCGGCCGCCGCCGCCGTGACTTCGGCTCCCGCCTGACGGATTTGGGCGTCTTGCAAGTTCAACTTGGCTTCGATTTGGGCCAGGGCTAGGCGTCTGGCCTGGGCCTGGGCCTGCGCTTGATCGCGCTTGGCCTCGTAATCGCGCGATTCCAGGCGGATCAGAATGTCGCCCTTCTTCACCGGCTGATTGTCGGCCACCTCGACCGAGGTGACATAGCCAGGCACCTTGGCCGCCATAACCGAAATGTCGCTGGTGACATAGGCGTCGTCGGTGGTTTCGATGTGGCGGCGCGACCACCAGTAACCCAGGCTGACGGCGACGATGGCCAGCAGCAGCAGGGCAACGGCGGCGATTCGCTTCTTGACTGGGGGCGGCATGGGGCGGCCTTGCAATATTGAACTGAACGGTTTAGTTTAATACGCCTCGGGCGAGGAGGGGTCAAGGCGGATGGCGGCGGCAACGGGTAAAAGCGAAAAGACGTCTTCAGGCAAACGCGCCTTGATCCAGGCAGCGGCCAGCCGCTTGTTCCTTAGCCAGGGTTACGCCAAGGCCAGCATGGACGCCATCGCCTCCGAGGCTGGGGTTTCCAAGGCCACGCTTTACGCCCATTTCAAGTCGAAACAGGCCTTGTTCGAATCGATGGTCCAGGAACGCTTCCGCCAAGAGATGGAGGAAAGCCTGCAACCCGCCCTGCTGGGCGACGACCCGTTGGAAGGGCTTGCCGCCATCGGTCGGCGCTTTTTGGGGTTGCTGCTGAAGCCGGGCGCTCTTTCGACCTTTCGCCTCGTTCTGTCCGAAGGCAGGCATCTGCCCGAGTTGAGCGAGGCCTTTTATCGGTCGGGTCCGGCCCGCACGCTGTCGATGGTGGCGGCATATATAGAGTATTTGAACAAGCTGGGGCGGCTTCAGGTGCCCGATCCCGTCCTGGGAGCCGATCTCTTTCTCGGTTCCTTAAGAAACTCCAGCTATCTGAAATGCTTGCTGGGCATGGAACCCGCTCCCGAGGCCAGCGAGATCGCGCATGTGGCTCATGCCGCCGCCTCTCAATTCGTTGCGGGCCACCGGCCCGGCAACCCCAACAGTTAGCGTTTGCACGGCTATTTAGCCCCATGGCTGGCAAGACTCAAGAAAGCCTAATCTTTCCCTTGACGGGCAGCGGCTTGCTGCATAGGATGCGCGCCTCTTCGGGGAGCCGGTGGTAGGCATACGTCCTAGACGCGGTTACCTCGTTCAAAAAGCGCTGTGTATCGGCGCGGCTTTGAACGGCGTAACGCCTGACAACAAGGTTCTCGAACTAGGAAACGACCGGGCAAACCCGGTTGTTTCTTTTTGCTTCGCCCGGTTTTGGCCGGGCCGATGAGGATGAAGAGCAGTTGGCGTGTAGACGTAAGGCAGGCAACGAAGGAAAGACGAATGCCGACGATCAACCAGTTGATCCGCAAGCCGCGCGAACCGAAAGTGACGCGCAACAAGGTTCCGGCCATGCAGGAATGCCCGCAAAAGCGCGGCGTCTGCACCCGCGTTTACACGACGACGCCCAAAAAGCCGAACTCGGCTTTGCGTAAGGTGGCCCGCGTGCGCCTGACCAACGGTTTCGAAGTCACCAGCTACATTCCTGGCGAGGGTCACAACCTTCAGGAACACTCGGTGGTGATGATCCGTGGCGGCCGCGTCAAGGATTTGCCCGGCGTTCGCTACCACATCATTCGAGGCACTCTGGACACCCAGGGCGTCAAGGACCGCAAACAGCGCCGTTCGAAATACGGCGCCAAGCGTCCGAAGTAAGAGGAGACACAGATGTCGCGTCGCCATTCCGCCGTTAAGCGCGAAGTGCAGCCGGACCCCAAGTTCGGCGACATTGTCGTCACCAAGTTCATGAACTGCCTGATGTATGACGGCAAAAAGTCGGTCGCCGAAGGCACAGTCTACGGCGCTTTCGAGCGCATCGAAGCCAAGGCCAAGGCCGACCCGTTGAAGCTGTTCCACGACGCTTTGGACAATGTGAAGCCCTCGGTCGAGGTTCGCTCGCGTCGCGTCGGTGGTGCTACCTATCAGGTGCCCGTCGAAGTGCGCACCGACCGCCGTCAGGCCCTGGCCATCCGTTGGTTGATCGATGCGGCGCGCAAGCGTGGCGAGAACACCATGGTCGAGCGCCTGTCGGGCGAATTGATGGATGCCGCCAACAATCGCGGCGCCGCCGTCAAGAAGCGCGAAGACACGCATCGCATGGCGGAGGCCAACAAGGCCTTTTCGCATTATCGCTGGTAAGGACTGTTTTAGATGGCCCGCACAACTCCTATCGAGCGTTACCGCAATATCGGCATCATGGCCCACATCGATGCCGGGAAGACGACGACGACCGAACGCGTCCTGTATTACACCGGCAAGTCCTACAAGATCGGCGAAGTGCATGAAGGCACCGCCACCATGGACTGGATGGAGCAGGAGCAGGAGCGCGGCATCACCATCACTTCGGCCGCCACCACCTGCTTCTGGCGCGACCACCGCGTCAACATCATCGACACGCCCGGCCACGTCGATTTCACCATCGAAGTCGAGCGCTCGCTTCGCGTGCTCGACGGCGCCGTGACCGTGTTCGACTCGGTGGCCGGCGTCGAGCCGCAGTCCGAGACCGTGTGGCGTCAGGCCGACAAGTACAATGTTCCGCGCATCTGCTTCGTCAACAAGATGGACCGCATCGGCGCCGATTTCTATCGCTGCGTCGATATGATCAAAGAGCGCCTTGGCGCTCGTCCGCTGGTTTTGCACATGCCGATCGGCATCGAGAGCGACTATGTCGGCCTTGTCGACGTGCTGCGCAACAAGGCCATCTTGTGGAAGGATGAAAGCCTGGGCGCCGAATTCTATGACGCGCCGATTCCCGCCGAGCTGGCCGAAAAGGCCGCCGCCTATCGCCACGACATGATCGAGGCCGCCGTCGAAATGGACGACGAGGCCATGGAAGCCTATCTGGGCGGCCAGGAACCCGACGAAGCCACGCTGATCAAGTGCATCCGCAAGGGCACGATCGCCATGACCTTCGTGCCCATCCTGTGCGGCTCAGCCTTCAAGAACAAGGGCGTGCAGCCTCTGCTCGACGCCGTGATCGACTATCTGCCCAGCCCGATCGACATTCCGCCCGTGCAGGGCGTTAAGTTGGGTTCCGACGAGGCCATCACGCGCAAGAGCGACGACGCCGAGCCTTTCTCGGCCCTGGCCTTCAAGATCATGACCGATCCTTTCGTGGGTTCGCTGACCTTCGCCCGCATCTATTCGGGCGTGTTGGAAGCCGGTTCCTACGTGCAGAACACGGTCAAGGACAAGCGCGAGCGCATCGGCCGCATGCTGCTGATGCACGCCAATTCGCGCGAAGAAGTGAAGGAAGGCCGCGCTGGCGACATCGTGGCGCTGGTGGGCCTCAAGGACACCACGACCGGCGACACGCTGTGCGACACTACCAAGCCGGTGATCCTCGAGCGCATGGAATTCCCCGAACCCGTCATCGAGGTGGCGGTCGAGCCGAAGTCGAAGGCGGACCAGGAAAAGATGGGCATGGCGCTGGCGCGTCTGGCTCAGGAAGATCCCAGCTTCCGCGTGTCGTCCGATGGCGAGTCGGGCCAGACGGTCATCAAGGGCATGGGCGAATTGCACCTTGAAATCATCGTCGACCGCATGAAGCGCGAGTTCAAGGTCGAGGCCAATGTGGGCGCTCCCCAGGTGGCCTATCGCGAGACCATCTCGAAAGTTTACGATTGCGACTACACGCACAAGAAGCAGTCGGGCGGTTCGGGCCAGTTCGCCCGCGTCAAGATCCGCTTCGAGCCGTTGCCGCCGGGTTCGGGCTATCAGTTCGAAGCCAAGGTGGTTGGCGGCACCGTGCCCAAGGAATACATCCCGGGCGTTCAGAAGGGCCTCAATTCGTCGATCGAGAACGGCGTGCTTGCCGGTTTCCCGGTCACCGACTTCAAGGCGACGCTGACCGACGGCGCTTACCACGAAGTCGATTCGTCGGCCCTGGCTTTCGAAATCGCGGCCCGCGCTTGCTTCCGCGAAGGTCTGCCCAAGGCGGGTCCCAAGCTGCTCGAGCCGATGATGAAGGTCGAAGTGGTGACGCCCGAAGATTACATGGGCGACGTGATCGGCGATCTGAACAGCCGTCGCGGTCAGGTGAGCGGCATGGATTCTCGCGGCAACGCCCGCGTGATTACGGCCCAGGTGCCGCTGGCCAATATGTTCGGCTACGTCAACACGCTGCGCTCGATGAGCCAGGGACGCGCCCAGTACAGCATGCATTTCGACCATTACAGCGAAGTGCCGAATAACGTTTCCGAAGAAATCCGCGCCAAGCTGGCCGGTTGATAGATAGAAGGTTGGGAGAGCAGGATCATGGCAAAGGCGAAATTCGAGCGGAACAAGCCGCATTGCAACGTCGGCACGATCGGACACGTTGACCACGGCAAGACGTCGCTGACGGCGGCGATCACCAAGGTCCTGGCCGAGACGGGCGGCGCCACCTTCACGGCCTACGACCAGATCGACAAGGCTCCTGAAGAGAAGGCGCGCGGCATCACGATTTCGACGGCGCACGTCGAATACGAGACGCAGAACCGCCACTACGCGCACGTCGATTGCCCCGGCCACGCCGACTATGTGAAGAACATGATCACGGGTGCTGCGCAGATGGACGGTGCCATCCTGGTCGTTTCGGCGGCCGACGGCCCGATGCCGCAGACGCGCGAACACATTCTTCTGGCCCGTCAGGTCGGCGTTCCCGCCCTGGTGGTGTTCATGAACAAGGTCGATATGGTCGACGATCCCGAGTTGCTGGATCTGGTGGAAATGGAAGTGCGCGAGCTTTTGTCGAGCTACCAGTTCCCCGGCGACGACATTCCCGTGATCCGCGGTTCGGCCCTGTGCGCCCTGGAAGGCAAGCAGCCCGAGATCGGCCATGACGCCATTCTGAAGCTGATGGCGGCGGTTGACGCTTCGATCCCGCAGCCGGAACGTCCCAAGGACCGTCCGTTCCTGATGCCGGTGGAAGACGTTTTCTCGATTTCCGGCCGCGGCACGGTGGCCACGGGTCGCGTCGAGCGCGGCGTTGTGAAGGTGGGCGAGGAAATCGAAATCGTCGGCCTGCGTCCGACCACCAAGACCACGGTGACCGGCGTCGAAATGTTCCGCAAGTTGCTGGATCAGGGCGAAGCGGGCGACAATATCGGCGCTTTGCTGCGCGGCACCAAGCGTGAAGACATCGAGCGCGGCCAGGTTCTGGCGGCCCCCGGTTCGATCACGCCGCACACCAAGTTCAAGGCCGAGGCCTATATTTTGACGAAGGAAGAAGGCGGTCGTCATACCCCGTTCTTCTCGAACTACCGTCCGCAGTTCTATTTCCGCACGACCGACGTGACGGGAACGATCAAGCTGCCGGAAGGCGTCGAAATGATCATGCCCGGCGACAATGTGGCGATGGAAGTCGATCTGATCGCCCCCATCGCCATGGACGAAGGCCTGCGCTTCGCCATCCGCGAGGGTGGCCGTACGGTTGGCGCCGGCGTCGTCGCCAAGATTATCGAGTAGTCGTTAGGGTTGGGTAGAAGGAAGGCATTCAGTCATGGAAAGCCAAAACATCCGCATCCGCTTGAAGGCGTTTGATCATCGCGTGCTGGACCAGTCCACGCGCGAGATCGTCAATACCGCCAAGCGGACTGGCGCCCAGGTTCGCGGGCCGATCCCGCTGCCCACCCGCATCGAGAAGTTTACGGTGAACCGCAGCCCGCACGTTGACAAGAAGTCGCGCGAGCAGTTCGAAATCCGTACGCACAAGCGTCTTCTCGACATCGTTGACCCCACGCCCCAGACGGTGGACGCGCTGATGAAGCTCGACCTCGCCGCCGGCGTGGACGTCGAGATCAAGCTCTAGGAACGGAACAACCGACATGCGTACCGGTCTCATCGCCCAGAAGCTTGGCATCACCCGCATCTTCGCCGAAGACGGAGCCCATGTGCCCGTGACCGTGCTGAAGGTGACGGATTGCCATGTGGTGGCCAACCGCACCCAGGACAAGGACGGCTACACCGCCGTGCAGCTGGGCATCGGCAAGGCAAAGGTCAAGAACGTCAACAAGCCGCTGCGCGGCCACTTCGCCAAGGCGAAGGTGGAACCCTCGAAGAAGCTGGTCGAGTTTCGTGTTTCCGCCGATGCCCTGATCCCCGTGGGCTCCGAGGTTCTGCCCAGCCATTTCGTGGCCGGACAGTTCGTTGACGTCACCGGCACCTCGAAGGGCCGCGGTTTTGCGGGCGTCATGCAGCGCCACAATTTCGCGGGCCTCGAAGCATCGCACGGCGTTTCGATCTCGCACCGCTCGCATGGTTCGACCGGCAACCGTCAGGATCCGGGCAAGACCTTCAAGGGCAAGAAAATGGCCGGCCATTGGGGCGACAAGCGCATCACTACGCAGAATTTGAAGGTGGTGGGCGCCGACGACGCCGAAGGCCTGCTGCTGATCAGGGGCAATGTGCCCGGCGCCGAGGGGTCTTGGGTTCTGATCAAGGACTCGGTCAAGAAGAAGCTGCCCAAGGACCTTCCTTTCCCCGCCGCGGTCAAGGCCGCTGCCGAAGCCTCAGCCGCACCCGCTGCTGAAGCCGCAGAAGAGACAAAGGACTAAGCGCCATGAAGTGCGACGTCATCAACCTGGATGCCGCTAAGGTCGGCGAGGTCGATCTCATGGAAGAGATCTTCGGCCTGCCCAAGCGCCCCGACATTCTGGCCCGCATGGTGCGTTGGCAGTTGGCCAAGCGTCAGGCTGGCACGCATGCCACCAAGGGCGTTTCGCAGATTTCCGGCACCACCAAGAAGCCCTTCAAGCAGAAGGGCACGGGTTCGGCCCGTCAGGGTTCGTTGCGCAGCCCGCAGTTCCGCGGCGGCGCGGTGATCTTCGGCCCGCAGCCCCGTTCGCACGCGTTCGATCTGCCCAAGAAGGTGCGCAAGCTGGCCCTGAAGGCCGCCCTGTCGGCCAAGGCCGCCGACGGCAAGCTGGTGGTTCTGGACATGGCCCGCATCGGCGAGGCCAAGACCAAGGAACTGGCCAACCGTTTCAGCAAGCTGGGCTGGAACTCGGCGCTGATCGTCGATGGTCTGGCGGTTGACGAGGGCTTCGCCCGCGCCGCCCGCAACATCATCGGCATTGACGTGCTGCCCAGCCAGGGCGCCAACGTTTACGACATTCTGCGCCGCGACACCCTGGTCCTGACCAAGGATGCCGTGCAAGCTCTGGAGGCCCGCCTGAAATGAGCCGCAAGATCGAAGTCAAGCTGTCCAAGGAGCGCATGTACGATCTCGTGCGTTCTCCGGTCATTACCGAGAAGGCCACCATGGGGTCGGAGCACGGCCAGGTCACCTTCCGCGTTCCGCTCTCGGCCACCAAGCCTGAAATCAAGGCGGCGGTCGAAGGCATCTTCAATGTCAAGGTGACGGCGGTGAATACCCTGGTCGCCAAGGGCAAGACCAAAAGTTTCCGTGGCCGAAAGGCGATCCGCTCGGATGTCAAGAAGGCCATGGTAACGCTGGCCGAAGGCCAGAACATCGACGTGACGACGGGAATCTGACGCCATGGCACTCAAAAATTTCAAGCCGTCCACGCCCGGCCAGCGCCAGCTGGTTCTGGTTGACCGTTCGGGTCTCTGGAAGGGCAAGCCCGAGAAGAAGCTGACCGAAGGTAAGTCCTCGTCGGGCGGCCGCAACAACCATGGCCGCATCACCGTGCGTTTCCGTGGCGGCGGGCACAAGCAGAGCTACCGCATGGTGGACTTCAAGCGCAACAAGCTCGACATGGCCGCTGTTGTCGAACGCCTGGAATACGATCCCAACCGCACCGCTTTCATCGCGCTCGTCAAGTACGAGGACGGCGAGTTGGCCTACATCCTGGCCCCGCAGCGCTTGAGCGTTGGCGACGCCGTGCTGTCGAGCGAGCGGGCCGACATCAAGCCCGGCAACTGCATGCCGCTGAAAAGCATGCCGGTCGGCACCATCATTCACAATATCGAGATGAAGCCCGGCAAGGGCGGACAGATGGCCCGTTCGGCCGGCACCTACGCCCAGTTGGTCGGCAAGGACGCCGGGCGCGCGCAAGTCAAGCTGATGAGCGGCGAGCTTCGCTTGGTCAGCGGTGAGTGCAAGGCCACCGTCGGCGCCGTGTCGAACCCTGACCAGCAGAACATTTCGCTGGGCAAGGCCGGACGTCAGCGTTGGCTGGGCAAGCGCCCGCACGTGCGCGGCGTCGCCATGAACCCGATCGATCACCCGCATGGCGGCGGCGAAGGCCGCACCTCGGGCGGCCGTCACCCGGTTACGCCCTGGGGCAAACCGACCAAGGGCAAGAAGACTCGCAACAACAAGCGCACTGACGGCATGATTGTTCGCAGCCGTCACAAAGCTAAGAAGAAATAAGGAGACGGGACCGTGACTCGCTCGGTATGGAAAGGCCCGTTCATCGATGGCTTTCTTCTCAAGAAGGCCGATAAGGCGCGCGCTTCGGGCCGCAATGAAGTGATCAAGATGTGGTCGCGCCGCTCGACCATTCTGCCTCAATTCGTGGGATTGACCTTTGGCGTCTACAATGGACAGAAGTTCATCCCCGTGCTGGTGACCGAGAATATGATCGGCCACAAGTTCGGCGAATTCTCGCCGACCCGCACGTTCCACGGCCATGCCGCCGACAAGAAGGCGAAGAGGAAGTAACCATGGGCAAGAAAGCCGTCGAACGCGATCTGGCAGACAACGAGGCGAAAGCCTTCGCGACGTCTATTCGCACCAGCCCCAGGAAACTGAACCTGGTCGCCGAATCGATCCGCGGCCTGCCGGTCGCCAATGCGCTGTCGCAGCTTACTTTCTCGAAGCGCCGCATTGCCGTGCAGGTCAAGAAGGTGCTGCAGTCGGCGGTCGCCAATGCAGAAAACAACCACCAGCTCGACGTCGATCGTCTGATGGTGGCCGAGGCTTTTGTTGGTAAGGGCATTGTCATGAAGCGTTTCCACGCCCGCGCCCGTGGCCGCTCGGGACGCGTCGAGAAGCCGTTCAGCAATCTCACCGTCGTCGTGCGTGAGCGCAAGGAGAAGGTCTGATGGGTCATAAAGTCAATCCGGTCGGCCTCAGGCTCGGCATCAATCGCACGTGGGACTCGCGTTGGTTCGCCGACAACGACTACGGCAAGATGCTGATGGAAGACCTGAAGCTGAAGGAATATCTGCACAAGCGTCTGGCTCAGGCCGGCGTGGCCAAGGTGGTGGTGGAACGCCCCGCCAAGAAGGCCCGCATTACCCTGCATTCGGCCCGTCCCGGCGTGGTGATCGGCAAGAAGGGTGCGGACATCGAGGTGTTGCGCAAGGAATTGTCCAAGATGACGGGCGGCGAAGTCAGCCTCAACATCCTGGAAATCCGCAAGCCCGAGTTGGATGCCCGCTTGGTCGCCGAGAACATCGCCCAGCAGCTGGAGCGCCGCGTTTCTTTTCGCCGCGCCATGAAGCGCGCCGTTCAGTCGGCGATGCGTCTGGGCGCTCTGGGCATCCGGATCAACTGTTCGGGCCGCCTGGGCGGCGCCGAAATCGCGCGCATGGAGTGGTATCGCGAAGGCCGCGTGCCTCTGCACACGCTGCGCGCCGACATCGATTACGGCGTCTCGACCGCCAAGACCACCTACGGCACCTGCGGTGTCAAAGTTTGGGTGTTCAAGGGCGAAGTGATGGCGCACGACCCCATGGCGACTGAACGGCAGGCCCTGGATGGCCAGCCGCCAGCCCGCTCCGTGACCGCGTAAAGGGTTAGATCCATGCTTAGTCCAAAGCGCACGAAATTCCGCAAGGCCCACAAGGGCCGCATCAAGGGCCTGGCCAAGGGCGGCACCTCGCTCAACTTCGGTTCGCACGGCTTGAAGGCCATGGAGCCGGAGCGCGTCACCGCCCGTCAGATCGAAGCCGCGCGCCGCGCCATCACGCGCCATATGAAGCGCCAGGGCCGCGTGTGGATTCGCATCTTCCCCGACGTGCCGGTGTCCTCGAAGCCCGCCGAAGTCCGCATGGGTTCGGGCAAGGGCTCGCCGGAATTCTGGGTGGCTCGCGTCAAGCCGGGCCGCATCATGTTCGAGGTTGACGGCGTGTCGGACACCATCGCCCGCGAGGCCTTTCTGCTGGCCGCGGCCAAGCTGCCGATCAAGACCAAGATCGTTACCCGCATGATGGAGGCTTAAGATGACTTTGGCTGCCGATCATCGTGCCAAGACGCCCGATCAGCTGAAGGAACAGCTGGTCAGCCTGAAGAAGGAGCAGTTCAACATGCGCTTTCAAAAGGCTTCCGGGCAGTTGGAAAATACGTCCCGCGTGCGCGAAGTGCGCCGCGAGATCGCCCGCATCAAGACCGTTCTGGGCCAAAAAGCCCAGACGGCCGCGAAGTAAGGAGAAGCAACGATGCCGAGGCGCGTTTTGCAAGGCGTGGTGGTGAGCGACAAGATGGACAAGACCATCGTGGTCAAGGTCGAGCGCCGCGTCATGCACCCGATTTACAAGAAGTTCATCAAGCGTTCGAAGAAGTATCACGCGCATGATGAGAACAATCAGTGCAAGATGGGCGATGTGGTGCGCATCCGCGAAACCAAGCCGATCTCCAAGACCAAGACCTGGGAAGTGTTGCCCGAAGACGGCGCCACGGCCAAGGCCTAAGGACAAGGAAGGGATACCGATATGATCCAGATGCAGTCCAACCTGGACGTCGCCGACAATTCAGGCGCACGCAGGGTTATGTGCATCAAGGTGCTGGGTGGTTCGCAGCGCCGTGTGGCCGGAGTGGGCGACGTGATCGTCGTTTCCATCAAGGAGGCCATTCCCAAGGGCCGCGTGAAGAAGGGCGACGTTCATCGCGCCGTCATCGTGCGCACCTCGAAGGAAATTCGCCGCGCCGACGGAACCGCCATCCGCTTCGACAAGAATGCGGCGGTGCTGATTAACAAGCAGGGCGAGCCGATCGGCACCCGCATCTTCGGACCCGTCACGCGCGAATTGCGGGCCAAGAAGTACATGAAGATCATTTCGCTGGCTCCCGAGGTGCTGTAATGGCTGCCAAGATCAAAAAGGGCGATCACGTCGTCGTGCTCGCAGGCAAGGACAAGGGCAAGAAGGGCGACGTTCTGCGCGTCTCTCCCACCGAGGGCCGCGCCGTCGTGCAAGGTGTGAACATGATGAAGCGTCACACCAAGCCGAGCGCCACCAATCCGGGCGGCATCGTCGAGCGTGAGGCGGGCATCCACCTGTCGAACCTGGCGCTGATCGATCCCAAGGACGGCAAGCCTGCCCGCGTTGCATTCAAGATTCTCGAAGACGGCCGCAAGGTGCGCGTATCCTCGCGCACCGGCGAGTCCTTCGACCGCTGAGGGAGAGGAACATGGCGCATCCCCGCCTCAAGGATATTTACGAATCCAAGGTGAAGGCCGCTCTGAAAGAGCAGTTCGGCTACACTAACGTCATGCAGGTTCCGCGCTTGCAAAAGATCGTCATCAACATGGGTGTCGGCGAAGCTAGCGCCGACTCCAAGAAGATCGATCTGGCGGTGGCGGAACTGACCGCGATTACCGGTCAGAAGCCCGTGGTGACCAAGGCCAAGAAGGCGATCGCGGGTTTCAAAATCCGCGAAGGCATGCCCATCGGCTGCACGGTCACCCTGCGCCGCGAGCGCATGTGGGAATTCCTGGACCGTCTGCTCAACATCGCCATGCCCCGCATCCGCGACTTTCGCGGCATCTCGGGCAAGTGCTTCGATGGGCGCGGCAATTTCAACATGGGCTTGAAAGAGCAGATCATCTTCCCCGAAATCAACTACGACAAGGTTGACAAGATTCGGGGCATGGATATCGCCATCGTGACCACCGCGAAGACCGACGAGGAGTGCAAGGCGCTTCTCAAGGGCTTCGACATGCCTTTCGCCAACTGATCCGGTAGGGACTAGGATATGGCTAAACTCAGTTCAATCGAGAAGAACAAGAAGCGCGTTCGCATGATCAAGGGCCAAGCCCCCAAGCGCGCGCGCTTGAAGGCGGTCGTCATGAACCGCGAGGCTTCTCCGGAAGAACGTTTCGAGGCGGCTATCAAGCTGGCCGAGATGCCCCGCAACGGCGCCGCCACGCGGTACCGTCTGCGTTGCGAGCTTACGGGGCGGCCCCGTGGCAACTACCGCAAGTTCAAGCTGTGCCGCATTTCGTTGCGCGACCTAGCCAACTGGGGCCAGATCCCCGGCATGGTTAAGTCGAGCTGGTAATTAGGAGGAGCAGGAACTATGTCGTTAACCGATCCTCTTGGCGATTTGCTTACACGGATCCGCAACGGGCAACAGGCCCGTAAGGCTTCCGTCGTGGCTCCCGCCTCGAAGTTGCGTGAGAATGTTCTCGACGTCTTGAAGCGCGAGGGTTACATCCGCGGTTATTCCCGCGGCAACCGCCGCCCGGGCGTGGACGAGATCACCGTCGAACTCAAATACAACGAGGGCGAACCGGTCATCCGCGAGATCTCGCGCATTTCCACGCCGGGCCGACGGGTCTATTCGAAGATCAAGGACCTGCCCAAGGTCTATAACGGCCTGGGCATCTCCATCTTGTCGACTCCCAAGGGCGTCATGTCGGATGCCGAAGCGCGCGCTGCCAATGTTGGCGGCGAAGTGCTCTGCCAAGTCTTCTAAGGGGGAGCCATGTCACGCGTTGGAAAATATCCGGTGACGGTGCCCTCGGGGGTGACTGTCAACATCGCCAACCAGGAATTGACCGCCAAGGGCAAGCTGGGCCAGATCGCCCTTTCCTTGACCGACGAGGTCGATGTCAAGTTGGAAGACGGCAAGGTTTGGGTGGCGCCTCGGTCAACGACCAAGAAGTCCCGCATGATGTGGGGCACCACGCGCGCCCTCGTCAACAACATGGTCAAGGGCGTTTCCGAGGGCTTCAAGATCAACCTGGAAATCAACGGCGTCGGTTACCGCGCCGCCGTCCAGGGCAAGAACCTGCAGCTGCAGCTGGGCTACAGCCACGACGTGGTCTATCCGATCCCGTCCGACGTGCAGATCGCTTGCGAAAAGCCGACGGCGATCACCATTTCGGGCGCCAATCGCCAGCGAGTGGGGCAAGTTGCCGCTGAAATCCGCGCCTATCGCGGTCCTGAACCCTACAAGGGCAAGGGCATCAAGTACGATACCGAGACCATCTTGCGCAAAGAAGGCAAGAAGAAGTAAGGACGACCGATATGGCGAACGCATTGTTCCTTTTCCAACGCCGCAAGGCGCGCACGCGGACCCAGCTCCGCAAGAAGTCCAGTGGACGTCCGCGTCTGTCGGTCTTCCGCTCTGGCCAGCACATGTATGCGCAGGTCATCGACGACGCCAAGGGCGCCACGCTGGCCTCGGCTTCGACGCTGGAAAAAGATCTGAAGAAGGGTCTGAAGACGGGTGCCGACACTTCTGCCGCCGCTATGGTCGGCAAGTTGATCGCCGAGCGTGCGCTGGCCGCCGGAATCAAGGACGTGGTGTTCGACCGCGGCGGCTACATGTTTCACGGCCGGGTCAAGGCCCTGGCCGAGGCGGCCCGCGAGGGCGGCCTCAACTTCTAATTAGGCAAGGGAATCTGGCTTATGGCACGTGCACCCAATTCCGACCGGTCTCCCCGCAGCGGCGAGCGCGGCGAACGCTCCGAGCGCCCGCAGCGCGGACGTCAGCGTCAAGGCGAGCGCAACGACGCGGAATCGCGTGAGGAAAGCGAATTCGTCGACAAGCTGGTCAGCATCAATCGCGTCGCCAAGGTGGTTAAGGGCGGACGCCGTTTCGCCTTTGCCGCGCTGGTTGTGGTTGGCGACCAGAAGGGCCGCGTTGGCTACGGCACGGGCAAGGCCCGCGAAGTTCCGGAAGCCATTCGCAAGGCCACCGAGCAGGCCAAGCGCAATCTGATCCGCGTGGCGCTGCGCGAAGGCCGCACCTTGCATCATGACATTCGCGGCGATTTCGGCGCCGGTCGCGTCGTGCTGCGTTCGGCCCCGCCCGGCACCGGCATCATCGCGGGCGGCCCGATGCGCGCCGTCTTCGAAACGATGGGCGTGCAGGACGTGGTGGCCAAGTGCATCGGCACTTCGAACCCCCACAACATGGTCAAGGCGACCTTCGAGGCGCTGAAGGGCCTGATGGGTCCCAGGGCCATTGCCGCCAAGCGTGGCAAGAAGGTGGGCGACATCACGGCTCGTCGCGACGGCGTTCAGGCCGCCGCCCAGGCCAAGGAGGCGTAATCATGGCCAAGGCTAAAACTGCGGCTGGCAAGAAGCTGCGCGTGACCCAGATCGGCAGCCCCATTGGGCGCATTCCCGTGCAAAGGCAGACTTTGGTCGGGCTGGGCTTGAACAAGATGAACCGCGTTTCCGAGTTGGAGGACACTCCGGCCATTCGCGGCATGATCACCGTCGTGCATCATCTGGTGCGCGTCGAGGAACTGGGCTAGGAGCCGGAAGATGAAGCTCAACGAACTTCGCGACAATGCGGGCGCCGCTCGCAAGAAGAAGCGTCTTGGACGCGGTATCGGTTCCGGCAAGGGCAAGACCTCGGGCAAGGGCGTCAAGGGTCAGAAGGCGCGCACCGGCATTGCCGTGGCGGGCTTCGAAGGCGGCCAGATGCCCATCTATCGCCGTTTGCCCAAGCGCGGATTCAACAATCCGTTCCCGACCGAATATGTGGCGGTCAATCTAGGCGCTTTGCAAAAGGCCGTCGAGGCTGGGCGTCTCGACGCCGCCAAGCCGGTGAATGCCGAAACGCTGAAGGCGGCGGGCTTCTTCAAGCACGCCAAGGATGGCGTCAAGCTGCTGGCCAAGGGCGAGTTGAAGACCAAGCTGACCATTGAAGTGGCTTCCGCCAGCGAGGCCGCCAAGGCGGCCGTCGAGAAGTCGGGCGGCAAGCTGGTTCTTCCGGCCGAGGCGGCGTGATCATATAAAATAGGGAGTTTGGTTCATGGCGTCTGCCGCCGAGCAAATGGCCGCCAGCCTGAATTGGGGTGTCTTTTCGAAGGCGACCGATCTCAAGAAACGGCTGTGGTTTGCGCTTGGCGCGTTGATCGTCTATCGAATCGGCACCTATATCCCTCTGCCCGGCATCGATCCGCACATTCTGAAGGATCTGTTCAACAACGCCAAGGGCGGCGGCATCCTTGGCATGTTCGACATGTTTGCGGGCGGCGCTCTCTCGCGCATGACCATCTTCGCGCTCAACATCATGCCCTATATTTCTGCATCAATTATCATGCAGCTGATGACCACGGTCAGCCCGCAGCTAGAGGCGATGAAGAAGGAAGGCGAGACGGGGCGCAAGCGCATCAATCAGTACACGCGCTATCTGACAGTTCTGGTTGCCACTTTCCAGGCCTATGGCATTGCCGTCGGGCTTGAGGGCATGACCAGCAGTGCCGGCGCTGCCGTTCACGATCCCGGCCTGCATTTCCGCTTCATCACCGTGGTGACGCTGGTTGGCGGCACCATGTTCCTGATGTGGCTGGGCGAACAGATCACGGCGCGCGGCATCGGCAACGGCACGTCGCTGATCATCTTCGCGGGCATCGTGGCCGAGTTGCCAAGCGCGATTGCAGGCACGTTGGAGCTGGGGCGCACGGGCGCCATTCCCGTTCTTCTGATTCTGGGCCTGATCATTCTGGTCACGGCGGTCATCGGCGTCATCGTCTTCGTCGAGCGTGCGCAGCGGCGCATCATCGTCCAATATCCGAAGCGCCAAGTCGGCAACAAGATGTATGGCGGCGAAAGCTCGCATCTGCCCTTGAAGCTGAACACGTCGGGCGTCATTCCCCCCATCTTCGCCAGCTCGCTTCTGCTGTTGCCCGCCACCTTCGCCAGCTTCTCGGCGGCGCAGGGCGGCGGACCCGATTGGCTGGCCACCTTCAACGCCCTGATGGGGCGCGGCCATCCTTTGTATCTGGCCATCTATACGTTCCTGATCGTCTTTTTCGCCTTCTTCTACACGGCTGTCGTTTTCAATCCTGCGGACACGGCCGACAATCTGAAGAAGCACGGCGGTTTCATTCCCGGAATCCGCCCCGGGAAGAACACCGCCGATTACCTGGACTTCGTTTTGACCAGGTTGACCGTGATCGGCGCCATTTACCTGTCGCTGATCAGCATTCTACCCGAGATTCTGATCTCGCAATATTCGGTGCCGTTCTACTTTGGCGGCACCAGTCTGCTCATCGTTGTCAGCGTAACCATGGACACGGTGGCTCAGATTCAATCGCATTTGTTGGCGCACCAATATGAAGGCCTCATCAAAAAGGCTAAACTCAAGGGAGCTCGTCAATGAATGCAACAAAGCGTATCGTACTCATAGGCCCACCGGGCTGCGGCAAAGGCACACAAGCCAAACGTATCGAAGATGCAACCGGCATGGTGCAACTGTCCACCGGCGACATGCTGCGCGCCGCCGTGGCCGCCGCTTCGCCGATCGGACTTAAGGCCAAGGCGGTGATGGAAGCGGGCCAACTGGTCAGCGACGACATCATCATCGGAATGGTGGCTGAGCGGATCAAGGCGCCCGACTGCGCCAAGGGATTCATCCTGGATGGTTTTCCGCGCTCGATCCCGCAGGCCGAAGCGCTTTCCAAGATGCTGGCCGACAACAAGCAGCCGATGAACGGGGCGATCGAGATTCGCGTGCCCGACCAATTCATCGTCGAGCGCATTACGGGTCGTTTCACCTGCGCCAAGTGCGGGGCCGGTTACCACGACAAATTCCAGAAGCCTGCCAAGGACGGGGTGTGCGACAAGTGCGGCGCTTCCGACTTTTCCAGGCGCAAGGACGACAATGAGGAGACGGTGCGCACGCGCCTCTCGGCCTATCACGAAGTAACCTCGCCGATCGTAGGTTTCTACGACCGCGCGGGCATTCTGAAGGTTGTCGATGGCACGCAAGGCATTGACGACGTGACGAAGAGCATTATGAAGGTTCTGGCGGAACTTTAAGCCTTTCGGCTGCTCCTTGGGCGGCATGCGGGCGCACTTAGGGCGTACGCCCGCCCAAGGGCGGCTAAAAGCGCTTGACAGAGCCAGAGAGTCAGTTGACAGGCGTGAAATCACGCCTATAATGCCCCACCTTCCACGGCTGGGAACACCTCCGGGCCGTGGATGTTGGCTGTTTATCAGTGGGTTGGACGTTTCTGCGGCCTGAAAAGCCGGTGGATATAAGAAGGAGAATGGGCCTTGGCTCGTATTGCGGGTGTCAATATTCCGACCAATAAGCGGGTGCTGATTGCGCTCACTTACATCCATGGCATTGGCCGCACCAAGGCGCAGGAAATCTGCGGCAAGGTTGGCCTGACGTCCGAGCGGCGCGTCAATACGCTGTCCGACGACGAAGTTCTGCGCATCCGCGAGCTGATCGACCGCGAATATCAGGTCGAGGGCGATCTGCGCCGCATGATTTCGATGAACATCAAGCGTCTGATGGATCTGGGTTGCTATCGCGGCCTGCGCCATCGCAAGGGCTTGCCGGTGCGCGGTCAGCGCACGCACACCAACGCCCGCACCCGCAAGGGTCCTGCCGTGGCGATTGCCGGCAAGAAGAAAGTGACCAAGTAAGGTTTTTGGTTTTAAGGATTTAGGATCGGGACATGGCAAAAGCAGCAGCAGCCGCAGCGCGTCCGCGCCGTCGCGAACGTAAGAACATCACCTCGGGTGTTGCGCATGTGAATGCGAGCTTCAACAACACCATGATCACCATCACCGATGCCCAGGGCAATGCGATTTCCTGGTCGTCGGCCGGTGTTCAGGGCTTCAAGGGTTCGCGCAAATCGACCCCTTATGCGGCCCAGGTGGCGGCGGAAGACGCCGGCAAGAAGGCGGCCGAGCACGGCATGCGCACGTTGGAAGTGGAAGTGACCGGCCCGGGCGCTGGACGTGAATCGGCGCTGCGCGCGCTTCAGGCGGTGGGCTTTTCGATCACCGCCATTCGCGACGTCACGCCCATTCCGCACAATGGCTGCCGCCCGCGCAAGCGCAGGCGCGTTTAAGTTTATTCGTTACGGCCAGGCTCGATTCCGAACTTGGCCGCTGGTTGATCCGCCTTGCCGGGGCAGATCCCGGCTCACCTTCAGCATGAGGATTGGCTCGTGATTCAGAAGAATTGGCAGGAACTGATCAAGCCCAACAAGCTTCAGGTCGAGGCCGGGGAAGATCCGCGCCGCATCGCCACCGTCGTCGCGGAACCTTTGGAGCGCGGCTTCGGCACCACGCTTGGCAATGCGCTGCGCCGCATCCTTTTGTCGTCGCTTCAGGGTGCCGCCGTTACGGCCATCCATATCGACGGCGTGCTGCACGAATTCTCGTCGATTCCCGGCGTTCGCGAGGACGTGACCGACATCGTGCTCAACATCAAGACGCTGGCGCTTCGCATGCACGGCGAAGGCCCCAAGCGCATGATGCTGCGCGCCATCGGCCCTGGAGAAGTGACCGCGGGCATGATCGAGACCGGCCACGACATCGAGATCATGGATCCCGATCTGGTCATCTGCACGTTGGACGAGGGCGCCAAGCTCTCGATGGAACTGACCGTGCAGACCGGCAAAGGCTATGTCCCGGCCAGCCAGAACAAGCCCGAAGATTCGCCGATCGGCCTGATCCCCATCGACGCCATCTTCAGCCCGGTTCGCAAGGTGGCCTACAAGATCGAAAACACCCGCGTCGGCCAAGTCACCGACTATGACAAGCTGTCGATGAAGGTCGAGACCAGCGGCGCCGTGACGCCCGAGGATGCCGTGGCCCTGGCCGCTCGCATTCTGCAAGACCAGTTGCAGCTCTTCATCAATTTCGAAGAGCCGACACACAGCGCTGACGAAGAGAGCAAGGACGACCTGCCCTTCAACAAGAACTTGCTGCGCAAGGTTGACGAGCTGGAACTGTCGGTTCGCTCGGCCAACTGCCTCAAGAACGACAACATCATCTATATCGGCGATCTGGTTCAGAAGACCGAGGCCGAGATGTTGCGCACGCCCAATTTCGGTCGCAAATCCTTGAACGAGATCAAGGAAGTGCTGGCGCATATGGGCCTGCATCTGGGCATGGAAGTCTCTGGCTGGCCGCCCGAAAATATCGAGGACATGGCCAAGAAGCTGGAAGAGCCGTACTGATTTCTTTGATCGGCGCAACGCTGGCCGCCCCACCAACCCCAGCGTCGCGCCGATAGAGTTGTTCCGGGCCATTCCAGCCCATCCTCGCCGTGCTTTAGGGCAATGCCCGAGGCGGCGGGTTTCGCAATCGGCCCTTCCCAGGAAGGCCACGCTTAGAGGAGTACCGCATCATGCGCCACGCCGTTGCTGGACGTAAACTGAACCGCACCGCCGAACATCGCAAGGCGATGTTCGCCAACATGGTCGTAGCACTTCTCAAGCACGAGCAGATCAAGACCACGCTGCCCAAGGCCAAGGACCTGCGCCCCATTGCCGAGAAGATGATCACGCTGGGCAAGCGCGGCGATCTGCACGCCAGGCGTCAGGCCATGTCCTTCCTGCGCGACGAAGAGATCGTCAGGAAGCTCTTCTCGACGCTGGGCGAACGTTACAAGGCTCGCAAGGGCGGCTATTCGCGCATCGTCAAGGCCGGTTTCCGCTATGGCGATTGCGCGCCCATGGCCATGATCGAGCTGGTTGATCGCGACACCTCGGCCAAGGGCCAGGATTCGGGTCCGGTGGCCGAGGAAGAAGAAGCCGCCGAAGCCTAGATTGTAAAGGCTAAATTCGCTATAACGGGGGACTGTCCTTAAGGATGGTCCCCCGTTTCGTTTGAAGGAGATAGCCGCATGTCGCTCAAGGGAAAAGTTGGCGTCGTCACCGGATCGACCAGCGGCATCGGCTTGGGCATCGCCAGGGCGTTGGCGGGTGCAGGTGCGAACGTGATGCTGAACGGCTTGGGCGACGCTTCCGAGATCGAGAAAATTCGCGCGGGTATCGAGACGGAGTTCGGCGTGAAGGCGCTCTATCACGGCGCCGACATGACCAAGCAAGGCGAGATCGACGACATGGTCCAAGCTGCGCAAGCCAAGCTGGGTTCGGCGGACATCCTGGTCAACAATGCGGGCATCCAGCATGTGGCTCCGGTGGAGGATTTCCCGCCTGAGAAGTGGGAGGCGGTGATCGCCATCAATCTCTCGGCGCCCTTCTACGCCATTCGCGCAGCCGTGCCCGGCATGAAGAAAAGGAATTGGGGGCGCATCATCAATATCGCCTCGGCGCATGGGTTGGTCGCTTCGGTCAACAAGGCTGCCTATATCTCGGCCAAGCACGGGCTGGTGGGCTTGACCAAAACGGTGGCGCTGGAACTGGCGACCACGGGCATCACGGTCAACGCCATTTGCCCGGGTTGGGTGCGCACCCCTTTGGTGGAAGCGCAAATCGTGGCGCGGGCCAAGGAGGGCGGCATCGAGATCGAGGAAAGCGGGCGTCGTCTGCTGGCCGAGAAGCAGCCCAGCTTGCGCTTCACCATGCCAGAACAATTGGGCGCGCTGGCAGTGTTCTTGTGCTCGGAGGCCGCTGCCAACATGACCGGGACCTCGCTGCCCATGGATGGCGGCTGGACGGCGCAATAACCCCCATGACAAAAGCGATGCCGACGCTCGAACATTTTCCCTATCGATTGGCCATCCCCACGCGCTGGTCCGACAACGACATGTTCGGCCATATCAACAATGTGCAATATTACCGCTATTACGAGGCGGTGATTCTGAAATTCCTGGCCGACAAGGCGCAATATCGGGGCTTCGACGAGCCGGTGCTGGTCTTCGCAGCCGAATCCCAGTGCCGCTTTCTAAAGCCGCTCAGCTATCCCGGCGACATCGTCGCCGCCCTAGGCGTCGAACATCTGGGGAAGAGCAGCGTGCGCTATGGGCTGGCCCTGTTCGAAGACTGCGAAAAGCAGGCCGCCGCCACCGGTCATTGGGTGCATGTTTTCGTCGATCGTGCTACACAGCGCCCCGTACCCATTCCCGAACCTATCCGGGCCATCTTCTCGCAATTTCAAGTGAACGCCCATGCCTGATCAACGCGCCAATTCGCTGCGCAGCGGTCCCGACCAAAACGGCCATTTCGGCATTTTCGGCGGGCGCTTCGTGGCCGAGACCCTGATGCCCCTGATCCTGTCGGTCGAACAGGCTTATGGCGAGGCCAGAAACGACCCCGCCTTCAGGGCCGAGCTTGGCAATTTGCTGACGCATTATGTGGGCCGTCCCAGCCCGCTTTATTTCGCCAAGCGCCTGAGCGACCATTTCGGCGGGGCGAAGATTTTCTTGAAGCGCGAGGATTTGAACCATACGGGCGCCCACAAGATCAACAATTGCATGGGGCAGATCCTGCTGGCCAAGCGTATGGGCAAACAGCGCATCATCGCCGAGACCGGGGCGGGCCAGCATGGCGTCGCCACCGCCACCGCCTGCGCGCTGATGGGCCTTGATTGCTGCATCTTCATGGGCGCCACCGACATCGAGCGCCAGGCCCCCAATGTCTACCGCATGAAATTGCTGGGGGCCGAAGTGCGTCCCGTCACGGCGGGGGCGGGCACGCTGAAGGACGCCATGAACGAGGCCCTGCGCGACTGGGTGGCCAGGGTCGAGGACACCTATTACCTGATCGGCACGGTGGCCGGGCCGCATCCCTATCCGGCCATGGTGCGCGATTTCCAATGCGTGATCGGCGAAGAAACCAAAGAGCAGATGAAGGCGCAGGAAGGCCGCATGCCGGATTCCTTGGTCGCTTGCATCGGCGGCGGCTCGAACGCCATGGGGCTGTTCCATCCCTTCTTGGATGACGCGGCTGTCGCCATCTACGGCGTCGAAGCGGCGGGCCATGGGCTGGACAAGGAGCATGCCGCCTCGCTGGCGGGCGGACGCCCCGGCGTGCTGCATGGCAACCGCACCTATCTATTGATGAATGACGACGGCCAGATCGAAGAGGGCCATTCCATCTCGGCGGGGCTGGATTATCCAGGCATCGGACCAGAACATTCTTGGCTCAAGGAAACAGGCCGCGTCACCTATGTCTCGGCCACCGACGAAGAGGCGCTGGACGCCTTCGTCATGATGACGCGCATGGAAGGGATCATTCCGGCCCTGGAATCGTCGCACGCCATGGCCTATGCGGGCAAGTTGGCCTCCACTCTTTCCAAGGACCATCTGATGGTGGTGAATTTAAGCGGGCGCGGCGACAAGGATATCGCGACGGTCGCCAAGTTTCGCGGCGAGGGAGGCGTGTCATGAGCCGCCTGTCCCAGCGTTTTGCAAGTTTGAAGGCGGAAAACCGGGCTGGCTTGGTGGTGTTTGTAACGGCGGGCGATCCCGGGCGCGATGTCTCGCAGGCCATCTTGAACGGCTTGCCCAAGGCGGGCGCCGACATCATCGAACTGGGCATGCCCTTTACCGACGCCATGGCCGACGGCCCGGCCATTCAGGAAGGATCGAAACGCGCCCTGGCGGCGGGCATGACGCTGCCCGGCGTGCTCGAGATGGTTGCCGCCTTCAGGCAGGGCGATGCCGAGACCCCCATCGTCTTGATGGGATATTACAATCCCGTCTATATCTATGGGGTGGAACGCTTCGCCCAAGATGCGGCCAAGGCCGGGGTGGATGGCATGATCGTCGTCGATCTGCCGCCCGAAGAGGCCGACGAACTGCTGACGCCGTTGTCTCGTTCCGGGATCGATTTCATCTTCCTGACCGCCCCCACCACGGATGACGCCCGCTTGCCGGTGGTGCTGAACAAGGCTTCTGGTTTCGTGTATTATGTCTCGATCACCGGCGTCACCGGCACTGTCTCGGCCAGTGAGGCGGCGGTTAAGGCGGCGGTCGGGCGCTTGAAGGCGCAAACCCAATTGCCTGTGGCGGTGGGATTTGGCATCAAGACGCCCGTGCAGGCGGCAGCGGTGGCTAGGCATGCCGACGCGGCGGTGGTCGGTTCGGCGGTGGTTGAAATGGTGGCGACAGGCGACGTGGCGAAGGTGCATCAATTCGTGGCTGAACTGGCTGCGGGCGTACGCAAGGCCCGTGGACATTAACGCGAGGGAACTTCTATGAACTGGCTGACCAACTACATCCGGCCCAAGATTCAGAAGCTGGTGAAGTCGAAGGACGTTCCGGACAATCTGTGGCAGAAATGCCCGGCTTGCGGCCAGATGGTGTTTCACCGCGATCTTGAAAAGAACTGGAACGTTTGCACCCATTGCAACGGCCATATGCGGCTCAACATCAAGCGCCGCCTGTCCATGCTGTTCGACGATGGCGTCTACAGCCGCATCGAACTGATGAAGACGCCAGACGATCCCCTGCGCTTCAAGGACCTGAAAAGCTATTCCGGGCGCTTGAAGGAATCGCGCGCGCGCACCGGCGAGCAGGACGGCGTCATCGTGGCGCATGGGCGCATGGGCGGCATGAATGTCGTGGTGGCCGGTTTCGATTTCGAATTCATGGGCGGCTCGATGGGGGTTGCGGTCGGCGAGGGCATCGTCTCGGCGGCCGAGCTGGCGGTGATTCAAGATTCGCCCCTTTTGCTGATTCCCGCCTCGGGCGGGGCGCGCATGCAAGAAGGCATTCTGTCGCTGATGCAGATGGCGCGCACCACGGTGGCGGTCGATAAGGTCAAGGAAAAGGGACTTCCCTATATTGTGCTGTTGACCGATCCCACGACCGGCGGCGTCACGGCCTCTTTCGCCATGCTGGGCGACATCCAGATTGCCGAGCCGGGCGCCGTGATCGGTTTCGCGGGCGCTCGCGTGATCGAGAACACCATCCGCGAAAAGCTGCCCGAGGGTTTCCAGCGCGCCGAATATCTGGAAGAGCATGGCATGGTCGATATGGTGGTGCATCGCCATCAGTTGCGCGACACATTGATCCGCATCTTCTCGCTGTTGCGCAACAAGGGGCCGTCCGGCGAAGTGCTGATGCTGGCCAGGGCCGATGCCTGAGGAAATTCTCGCCCGCCTGAAAGCCCTGCATCCGAAAGAGATCGATCTCGATCTGTCGCGCGTGCAGCGCTTGCTGGCGTCGCTTGGAAATCCCGAAAAAAACTTGCCGCCCGTCGTGCATGTGGCGGGCACCAACGGCAAGGGTTCTGTTGTCGCCTATCTGCGCGCCATTCTGGAAGCGGCGGGCTACCTTGTTCATGTCTATACCTCGCCGCATCTGCTGCGTTTCAACGAGCGCATTCGGCTGGCGGGCAAACTGATCGACGACGAAAATTTGCGCGAAGTCTTGCTGCGCGTGGAAGCGGCCAATGCGGGCCAGCCGATCACTTTTTTTGAAGCCACGACGGCGGCGGCTTTCCTGGCCTTTGCCGAAACGCCCGCCGACATCGTGATTCTGGAAACCGGTCTGGGCGGGCGGCTTGACGCCACCAATGTGATCGAACGTCCGCTTCTGACGGTGATCACGCCGATATCCATGGACCATATGGAATATCTGGGCGACACGCTGGCCGCCATCGCCGCCGAGAAGGCGGCGATCATGAAATATGGCGTGGGTTGCGTGCTGGCAAAGCAAGAGCGCGCCACCATGAAGGTGCTTGAGGCTCGCTCGCTCTCCTTCGGCGTTCCCTTATGGATCGAAGGCAAGGAATGGTTCCTGCGCACACATCCCGAAGGGGTGGTGTTTCAGGGCAAGGCGGGCGCCGTCGGCCCGATGGATGCGCCGGCCTTGCATGGCACGTTTCAACTGCATAATGCCGGTCTGGCCCTGGCCGCCGCTGAACGGCTGGAGGGTTTTCACATTCCGCCCGCCGCCATGGCGCTGGGCCTGAAAACCGTGGAATGGCCCGCCCGCCTGCAACATTTGAAAGCAGGCAAGCTGGCTGGATTGTTGCCCGAGGGCTGGGAATTGTGGCTGGATGGCGGGCACAATCCGCATGCCGCCAAAGCCATCGCCTTGCAGGCCCGCGACTGGAAGGACCGCCCGTTGCATCTGATTTTCGGCATGCTGAAACGCAAGGACGCCACCGGTTTCATCAAGCCCTTGGCCGCCAGAGCCGAGCGCATGATCGCCGTGCCGATTGACGGCGAGGATTTCATCCCGCCCGACGAGATCGTGGCCGCAGCGAAGGCCCAGGGACTGCTATACGCCGAGGCGGGCCAAAGCATCGAGGCGGCGCTTGCCAAACTGGCCGCCTATACGGCCACGCCTTCGCGCGTTTTGATCTGCGGCTCGCTTTATCTGGCCGGTTTGGCGCTGGGAAGGAATGCGGACAAATCCACGCAGTCGCAATAGCCGATTCGTCATGCCCGGACTTGTTCCGGGCATCCACGCCTTGCCTTCCGGTGGCCTTGCAAGAAAATCGTGGATGGCCGGGTCAAGCCCGGCCATGACACAAGCGATGAGGAAGCTCTAAGCCGTCGCCATCTCGTCCCTGATCTGCTGGCGCAGCAGATCGATCGGGGCCATCTGACCCTTCTTGGCTTCGAAGCACCAATAGGTCCAGCCGTTGCAGGCCGGAGCGCCTTGCACCAAGGCCCCCACCTGATGGATCGAGCCGCGATGGCGGTCGGCGATCAGCGTGCCGTCGGCACGCACGCGGGCGGTGTGGCGCTTGTCTTGCGAACTGAGCACCTGACCGGGTTTCAAAAGGCCGCGCTCGACCAGGATGCCAAAGGGAATGCGCGGCTCGGCCTTTTTCGAAGGTGTGATCAGCAATTCGGTCTCGGCCGCCTGGGTCAAGCCTGAAACGCGGGCGCGGGCCAGATTGGCGTAATCCTTGTCGCGTTCAAGTCCGATGAAATGACGGCCCAGGCGCACGGCGGCAGCACCGGTGGTGCCGGTGCCGAAGAAGGGGTCCAGCACAATTTCGCCGGGACGCGTGGTGGCCATCAAAACGCGGTAGAGCAGGGCTTCGGGCTTTTGGGTGGGATGCGCCTTTTCGCCATTCCTTTTCAGGCGCTCGCCGCCCGTGCAGATGGGCAACGTCCAGTCCGAACGCATCTGGATGCCCTCGTTCAAGGCCTTCATGCTGTCGTAATTGAAGGTGACCTTGGCGTCCTTGCTTTTGGCGCACCAGATCAGGGTTTCATGGGCGTTGGCGAAACGCGTGCCCTTGAAGTTCGGCATCGGGTTCGATTTGCGCCAAACGATGTCGTTCAGCATCCAATAGCCCAGATCCTGCAAGATGGCGCCGACGCGGAAAATATTGTGGTAGCTGCCGATCACCCACAGCGCGCCGTCGGGTTTCAAGACCCGCTGAGCGGCCTTCAGCCAGTCGCGCGTGAAACGGTCGTAATCGCCGAAACTGGCGAACTTGTCCCAGTCGTCATCGACGGCATCGACCTTGCTGTTGTCCGGGCGATGAAGCGCGCCTTGCAGTTGCAGGTTGTAGGGCGGATCGGCAAAGACCAAATCCACCGACCCCGCGGGCAGGCTGTTCATCAGTTCGATACAGTCCCCTTCAAGGACTTGATTCAATGGGAGCTTCTGCATGCGGGGACTGTGATTCAACAGCGACTCGCCGTCAAGTCTTTGTTTTTCTGATGAATCTTCGACCTATCCATAGGCCATATCTTGAGTCACCGCACTGGGCGACCCACCAGGGCTGCCACGGGGGCGAAGCTGCGCCGATGTTCGGGGGTGACGCCCAACTGCGCCAGGGCGGCTTGATGTTGGGCAGTTCCGTATCCGGCATTGCTTTCCCAGCCATAGCCGGGATAGCGCAGCGACAGGTCGGTCATCAAACGGTCTCGCGTGACCTTGGCCGCGATCGAGGCAGCGGCGATGGATAGCGACAAGCCGTCGCCCTTCACCACGGTTTGAACTTTGCAGGGCAGAGGCGGGGGGCGGTTGCCATCGACCAGGGCGAGATCGGCTTTGACGCCCAGCGCGTCCAGGGCGCGCCGCATGGCCAGATAGGTGGCTTGCAGGATATTGAGGGAATCGATTTCCGCTGGCGAAGCCATGCCGATGCCGATCAAAGCCCAGTCGCCTTGCGTCAGCAGAGCGAACAAGGCTTCACGTTTGGCGGGCGACAGCTTCTTGGAATCGTCGAGGCGGTTGGCGATGTCGGCGGGGATGCGTTGGCGGTCCAAGATGGCGGCCCCCGCCACCACGGGTCCGGCCCAGGGGCCGCGCCCGGCCTCGTCAATTCCGGCGACGATGCCTTTTGCCGCCTGTTCAAGCGAGAAATCGGGCACGCTTGCCTTACTGCGCCGTCGGTTGGCCGGCGGCGGCCTGCGCGTTGCGCAGGGCGATGAATTGCTGCAACCCGCCCGCCTCCAAAAGCGCCACGGCGCAGCCCAGCAATTTGTCCTTGGGGTCCTGGGCCGCCGGGCAGATGTTTTCCGAGAACTGCGCTACGGCGCGCGGTCCCCTGATTTCGCTGGGGGGCAGGGCCTTGGTCAGGTCGGCTTCGCGCTTCACCTCGGCCGGATCGCCCGCGATCACCAGATCGGGTTCGATGCCGCGCGACTGGATCGAGCGGCCCGACGGGGTGTAGTAAAGGGCGGTGGTCAATTTCAGCGCCGAGCCATGCTCGAGCGGCAGGATGGTTTGCACGCTGCCTTTGCCGAACGAGGTGGTTCCCAGCAGCACGGCCCGCTTATGGTCTTGCAAAGCGCCCGCCACGATCTCGCTGGCCGAGGCCGAACCGGGATTGATCAAGACGGCCAGGGGGCGTCCGGCAATCACGTCGCCGGCGCGCGCCTTGTAACGCTCCTCGCCGCTTTTGCGTCCGCGCACGGCCACCACTTCGCCGGAATTCAGGAAGTCGTCGGAAATCCGCACCGCCTGATCCAGCAGGCCGCCCGCATTGTTGCGCAGGTCCAGGATATAGCCCTTCAGCGAGGCGCCAGCTTGCTTCTCGATCTCCTTGACCGCCAGCTTCAACTCTTCGTCGGCATGTTCGTTGAAGGTGGTCAGGCGCAGATAGCCGACATTGGATTCCAAATGCCAGCGCACCGGCTTGACGACGATGATCGCCCGGATGATCGAAACCTGGAAAGGCGAGCCGCTTTCGCGGCGGATCGAAATGCGAACGCTGGAACCCGGCTTGCCGCGCAGCTTGCGCACGACCTGGGAAAGGGTTTGCCCCTTGATGGCTTCGCCTTCGACATGGGTGATGATGTCGCCCGCCTTCAGCCCAGCCTTGGCGGCAGGCGTGCCGTCGATCGGCGAGACGACCTTCACTTCCTCGTTCTCCATGGCGATTTCGATGCCAAGGCCGCCGAACTCGCCGCGGGTGCTGGAAGACAAATCCTTGTATTGATCGGGCGTCAGGTAATTGGAATGGGGGTCCAGGGTGGACAGCATGTTGCCCAGCGCCTTTTCCACCAGATCGTCGGGCGCTATTGAGGCGGGCTTGGGCTTGTCCTCTTCCACGCCCTTGATGGCGGCATCGACCAGCAGCTTGCTGTCGGTGGGCGTCACATAAAGATCATTGACCCTTTTCAGCGCCAGCTTGAAGACGTCCATCTGGCCGCGCCTTTGGGTCGGCGTGGCGCCAGGATCGACATAACGGTCGTAGACCACTGAAAAACGAGCCAATTCCCGGGTTTGGGCATCGGGAGGGCCGCCGCAGCCTGTGGGGGTCAGCAGAACCAGGAACAGGCAGGGAAGGAGCAGGGGACGGTGCAACATGCTTCCTATATGTGGCGAAGGGATTATAAGGACAAGGCCGCTGTTAAGCCAGCTTCGCCGTTGTGATGACAGTTTCGTCGCAAGTCGTCAATTTCTGGTTAAACATCCCCTGCCATTTTTCGTTCAGTTTGCCTTCAGCTTGACTATGAAAAGGTAGCGTCATGACGAACAAACCCGCCCTTGTCTGGGATATTGAAATCCGCATTTTCCACTGGCTGCTTCTGGCCTTTGTGGTCGGCGCTTGGATGACCGTCGAGATGGGTCCCCCTTCGCTTCTGGGCCTGCATGAAGTTTTGGGCTTCGGCATCGGCGCCATGCTGATTTTCCGCCTGTTCTGGGGGCTGTTCGGCAGCTGGCACCAGCGTTTTGCCAGCTTCGTGCGCGGGCCGGTTTCCGTACTCAGCCATTTGAAATCCCTGCTGACCGGCAAACCGCAGCGCTTCATCGGCCACAATCCGGCGGGCGGCGTCATGATCGTGGCCCTGCTTTTGGTTCTGCTGGGCGTGGTGGCCAGCGGCATCGCCACCATGGGCGGTTTCGACAAGGCTGGCCCCCTGGCCCCCTACCTGACCTTTGCCCAGGGCCGCCAAGCCAAGGAAATTCACGAGCTTCTGGTCAATATCCTGTTGGTTCTGGCCGGGCTGCATGTGGCGGGCGTGATCGTGGAAAGCGTCTTTTTGAAGGAAAATCTGATTCGCTCGATGATTCATGGCCGCAAGGAAGCGCATCCCGATTTCATAGCCCCCCCCGGCCCGCCGCCCGTCGCCCGTCCAGGCCTGGCCGCCGTTCTGGCCAGCCTTGTGGTGGCGTCGCTGGGTTCGGCGATGTTCTATTCCTCGCTGAAGCCCGCCCTGGGCGTTCCCATGCTGGGCCACAATCCCCAATATGTCAAAGAATGCGGGGCTTGCCATACGCCGCATCATCCCAGCCTGCTGCCCGCTTCCTCGTGGAAGTTGGTGATGGCGGGCCTATCCGATCACTTCGGCGACGACGCCAGCCTGACTGAAGGCAACCGCCAAGAGATTGAAACCTGGCTGGTCAAGGCGACCGAATTGGGTTGGGACACCAAGGCCGGGCAGCGCATTCCCGCCACCTTGAAGCCCGCAGATCCCATGCGCATCACCGCTTCCACTTTCTGGGAGCGCAGGCACCGCAAAATTCCAGAGCCCGTTTTCAAATCCAAATTGGTCGGCGGCAAAGCGAACTGCCAGGCCTGTCACGTCGATGCCGTCCGCGGGGGATTCTCGCCGCTGGGCATCGCCATTCCCGAGGAGATCAAATAGCCATGAAGATACGCCTTGCTCTTGCCGCCGCCTGCATGATGGCCTTGTCCGCACAAGCCATCGCGAACCCGCAGCGCACGGCCATTCTCGACCGCTTTGCCGCCGAGGCCAAGCAGCAAGACAAGGCGTTTTCGGCTTTTTCGGCCGAGCGCGGCAAGGCCCTCTTCATGGACAAGCACACGGGCGGCAAGCCTGAATTTCCGGCTTGCGCCAGTTGCCACACGAGCGATCCCAAATCATCGGGTCAGACCAAGGCGGGCAAGGAGATCCCCCCCATGGCGGTTTCGAAGACGCCAACGCGCTTCACCGATCCGGCGGAGGTCGAAAAGTGGTTCGGCCGCAATTGCAATCAGGTGCTGGGGCGCGACTGCACGGCCAGCGAAAAGGGCGACTTCATCACTTTTCTCATCAGCCAGTAACAGGAGAGACACATGCGCCGATTGATTCCCGCCGCTCTGCTTCTGTTGATCCCGGCTGCGGCCCTGGCCGACGGGCCTCGCGTGCAGGTGATTTCCGATCCGTTGGTGGTCAAGGAATGCAGTGCCTGCCACATGGCATTCCAGCCCGAATTTCTGCCCGCGCGCTCCTGGAAAAAGATGATGGAACCCAAGGAGCTGGCCAGCCATTTCGGCGACGACGCCAGTTTGCCCGAAGCCGCCAGGGCGCAAATCGAGACCTATCTGACCAGCCATGCCGCCGGCGTGGCGCAGGGCAAGGAATCGGGCAAGGTGGCGGCCAGCGTGCCTGCGGGTGAAACGCCGTTGCGCATCACGCAAACCGGACGCTGGATGCAAAAGCACCGGCCCGGCGAAGTCAATCCCGAGGCCTTCAACAGCCCCAAGGTGAAAAGCAAGGCCAACTGCCAAGCCTGTCACAAGGGTGCTTCCCAGGGTTTGTACGAGGATGACGATGGCGGCGACTGGCGCTTCTGGAAGCGCTAGAGCGGTTTAAGTCGTCTTGTGCGAGCCGTCGCAATAGGGCTTGGTCTTCGTGCGCTTGCAAGCGCATAGATAGGCGGTGCCGCTTTTCTCCGCCTTGAAGACCTTGGGGGCTAGGCCGGTCCCGACATGCGAGCCGTCGCAATAAGGCTGGGCCTTGCTGCGCCCGCAGGCGCACCAAACGTAAACGGTTCCGGCTTCCAGTTCCACGGCATAGGGGGCGTCGGCTGCTGCGATGGGGTCCATGCTGCGTCTCCTTGGCATCAGCCTTTTAGTTCAGACCGGTCCTTGAACAATTCAAGAGCCTCTGGATTGGCCAGGGCCTCGATGTTCTTGACGCTGCGGCCATGCACCACGTCGCGCACCGCCAGTTCAACGATCTTGCCCGATTTGGTGCGAGGAATGTCGTCCACCTGAACGATGCGGGCCGGAACGTGCCGCGGCGTGCAATTGTCGCGGATGCGCTTCTTGATGGCGGCTTGCAAGTCGTCGCTCAGCATGATGCCGTCGCGCAAGCGCACGAACAGCACGACGCGCACGTCGTTGTCCCAATCCTGGCCGATGACTAGGCTTTCCACCACCTCGTGCAATTGTTCGACCTGGCGGTAGATTTCCGCCGTTCCAATGCGCACGCCGCCTGGATTGAGCGTGGCGTCCGAGCGTCCGAACACCACCACGCCGCCCGACGGCGTGATTTCGATCCAGTCGCCATGGCACCAGACGTTGGGGTATTTGGCGAAATAGGCATTGTGATATTTTTGTCCGTCCGCGTCGTTCCAGAAGCCCACCGGCATCGAAGGGAAGGGCTTGGTGCAGACCAGTTCGCCCTTTTCGCCGTATATAGGCTTGGCGTTTTCGTCATACACTTCCACCTTCATGCCCAACCCCAGACATTGGATTTCGCCGCGATGGACGGGCAGCGCCGGATTGCCCAGCATGAAGCAGGAAACGATGTCGGTGCCGCCCGAGATGGACGACAGGCAGACCTCCTGTTTGATCGAGCGGTAGACGAATTCGAACCCCTCCGGCGACAAAGGCGAGCCGGTCGAGGTGATCAGGCGCACCGCGGACAGATCGTGGGTGTTGATGGGTTCCAGCCCCGCCTTGAGCACCGCGTCGATCCATTTTGCCGACGTGCCGAAGAAGGTGAATTTCTCCGTCTCGGCGTAATCGAACAGCACATTGCCCGACGGATAGAAGGGCGAGCCGTCGTAAAGCATCAAAGTGGCTTCGCTGGCCAGCGCCGTCATCAGCCAATTCCACATCATCCAGCCCAGCGTAGTGAAGTAGAAAACGCGGTCGTTGGGCCGGATGTCGCAATGAAGCAGATGCTCCTTCATATGTTGCAGCAAGGTGCCGCCCGCCCCGTGGCATATGCATTTCGGCGCGCCCGTGGTGCCCGATGAAAACAGGATGTACAGCGGATGATCGAAGGCGAAGCGTTCGAAAACAATTGGCTGGGCTACAAAGGGGGCCAGGAAATCCGCAAATAGTTGGGCATTGGCTAGGCCGGACAGGTCGGGGGCCGCGCTGGCATAGGGGACGATGATCAATTTCTCAAGCGTGGGCAGCCCGGCGGCGATTTCCTTCAGCTTGCCCAGGCAATCATGCGTCTTGCCGTTGTAGTGATAACCGTCGACGCCGATCAGAATTTTCGGCTGGGTTTGCCCGAAGCGGTCCAGCACGCCCTGCACGCCGAAATCCGGCGAGGCCGAAGACCAGATGGCGCCCAAACCCGCCGTGGCCAGCATGGCGATGGGGGCTTCGGGCATGTTGGGCAGATAGGCCGCCACCCGGTCGCCCGGCCCAATGCCCGCCGCCTTCATGGCCGCCATCATGCGCGAAACCTGATCATAGAGCTGGCGCCAGCTTAGGCTGCGCCGCACCTTGTCCTCGCCCCAGAACTGGATCGCCTGGGCCTCGTCCTTGCGCCCCAGCAGGTTCTCGGCGAAATTGAGCTTGGCTTCGGGAAACCAAGCGGCACCTGGCATTTTATCCAGGTTTTGCGCCACGATGGCGCCCTTGTCGCCCCGAATATTGGCCCAATCCCACATCATGTCCCAGAATTGATCGGGCCTTTGCGCTGACCAGTCGTGCAGGGATTTGTAGTCGGGCAAATGGCGACCAAAGCGCCGACCGGCCTCGGCGGCAAAGCGGGTGATGGCCGCCTGGGCGATGCGGTCGGGAGAGGGGGTCCACAGGGCCTGGGTCATGGGGCGCGTCTCATTCGGTTGTTGTTATACCCTACATTAACATCAGGTTCTTGGCAGTCCAGCCTCAGCGGGCTATTGTCCGGGACCTTTTCGTTCAGGAGACGATGGCGTTGCGTTATATCAGCACCCGGGGCCGGGCGCCGGCCTTGAAGTTCGAAGATGTCCTGCTGGCCGGTCTGGCCCGCGATGGCGGGTTGTATGTGCCTGAAAGCTGGCCTGCCTTCACCAAGGCCGATCTGAAGGCCATGCGCGGCCTGTCCTATGCAGAACTGGCCGCCCGGGTCATGCAGCCCTTCGTGGGCCGCTCGCTCAAGCAGGCCGAGCTTTTGCAGATGTGCGCCGAAACCTATGCCGTATTCGATCATGCCGCCGTAGCGCCGCTGCGCCAGATCGGGCGCAATCAATGGGTGATGGAGCTGTTTCACGGCCCCACCCTGGCCTTCAAGGATTTTGCGCTGCAGCTTCTGGGCCGCCTGTTCGACCATGTGTTGACCAAGCGCGGCGAACGGGTTTGCATCGTGGGCGCCACGTCCGGCGATACGGGATCGGCGGCCATCGAAGCCTGTCGGGGCCGGGCCTCGCTCGACATCGTCATCTTGCATCCGAAGGGGCGCGTTTCCGACGTGCAGCGCCGCCAGATGACGACGGTTGCCGAGCCTAACGTTCACAATATCGCCATCGAAGGCAGTTTCGACGATTGCCAGGATCTGGTGAAGGCCATGTTCAACGATCAGGCCTTCAGGGATTCCATGAAGCTGTCGGCGGTCAATTCCATCAACTGGGCCAGAATCATGGCGCAGATCGCCTATTACATGGCGGCGGGCGTCGCCCTGGGCGCGCCCGATCGCGGTTTCACCTTCGCGGTGCCAACCGGAAATTTCGGCAATGTCTTTGCGGGCTATGCGGCGAGAAAGATGGGATTGCCCATCGATAAGCTGGTGGTGGGGTCGAACGCCAACGACATTCTGACCCGCTTTTTGAGCACCGGCGCGATGACAATGGGCGACGTGATCCCCACCTTAAGTCCCAGCATGGATATTCAGGTGTCATCGAATTTCGAGCGGCTGCTCTTTCTGGCCATGGGACGCAATGGGAGCGCCGTGGAAAAGCTGATGAGCGGCTTTCGCGCCGACGGCGAATACCGCCTGTCGCCTAAGCCCATGAAGGCCATCCGCGAAATGTTCGAAGGAAGGCGTTTCGACGACGCCGCCACCAAGGCGGCCATCAAGGGGCTTTACAAATTGACTGGCGAAATCTTCGATCCGCACAGCGCCATCGGCGTGGCAGCCGGTCTTGAATGCCACGACTACAAGCGCTCGGTTCTGGTAAGCTTGGCCACCGCGCATCCGGCCAAGTTTCCCGACGCCATCGAGGCGGCCATCGGCCAGCGCCCGGCCTTGCCCAAGCGTTTGGCCGACCTTCACAGCCGCAAGGAGCGCTATGAAACGGCTCCCAACGATCTTGGGGCCGTGCAAGAGCTGATCCGTGCTTGCGTGACGCCATGAGCGTTCGCATCCAAGAAGTCAGGCCGGGCCTGAGGCTGGTGACCGACCGCATGGACAAGGTCGAGACCGCCACGCTGGGCGTGTGGGTGGAAGCAGGCACCCGTCATGAAGCGCCCGAGATCAACGGCGTGGCCCATATGCTGGAACATATGGCCTTCAAGGGAACGCGCAAGCGCTCGGCGCTGGCGATCGCCGAAGAGATCGAGAATGTCGGCGGCCATCTGAACGCCTATACGTCGCGCGAACACACGGCCTATTACGCCAAGGTCCTAAAGGAAGACGCCGATCTGGCGCTCGATATCATTGCCGACATTTTGCAGAACTCGGTTTTCGCCGAGGACGAGCTGGCCCGCGAGCGCGATGTGGTGGTGCAGGAAATCGGCCAAGCCGAAGACACGCCCGACGACATCATCTTCGATCATTTCCAGGCGGCCGCTTTTCCCGAGCAAGGGCTGGGCCGCCCGGTGCTGGGCACCGAGGAGATCGTCAAGGGTCTAAACCGCGACGCCATCGAAGGCTATATGCGCGCCAATTACGGTCCGCCCCGCCTGCTGGTGGCGGCGGCGGGCAACGTGAATCACGAAGCGCTGGCGGCGCTGGTGGCCAGCCAATTCGAAGGCGTGGGCGAGGCCAGCGCGGCTCAATCGGATGCCGCCAGATATATGGGCGGCGAGTATCGGGAAGAGCGCGAACTTGAACAGGCGCATGTGGTCCTGGGCCTGTCGGGCATCGATTACGCCGATCCCGACTATTACGCCATTTCCGTCTTGGCCACTTTGCTGGGCGGCGGCATGTCGTCGCGCCTGTTCCAAGAAGTGCGCGAAAAGCGAGGCCTTGCCTATTCCGTCTTCGCGCACACCAACTCTTATGTCGATGGCGGCCTGTTTTCGATCTATGCCGGGACCGACCCTCAGCGATTGGGGGAGCTGATGCCCGTGCTGTGCGCCGAACTGGTCAAGATGTGCGAGCCGGTGCAAGCCCAGGAACTGGCGCGCGCCCGCGCCCAGTTGAAGGCCAGCGTGCTGATGAGCCTGGAAAGCACCTCGGCCCGCTGCGAGGTGCTGGCGCGTCAGATGCAGGTCTTCGGCAGGCCGATTCCGCCGTCGGAGGTGGTGGAAAAAATCGAAGCGGTGGATGCCAACTCGGTCGCTCGCGCAGCCAAGCGCTTGTTGTCAAGCCGACCCACCCTGGCCGCCCTGGGGCCGCTTGCCAAGCTGGAAAGTTTCGATTCCATCGCCGCCCGGCTGAAGGCCTAGGCCGCCTCATCCCGCCGCTTGATAGCGAATGCGTTGCGCCGAACCGGCTTGCCTTCGGCCAAGCGCTTTTCGGCATGCCAGAGATCGTAGGCGGTCTGGCCGTTCATCCAGAACTGGGCGGTGTTGCCGATGACAGCGGCGATTCGTACCGCCGTATCCGGCGTGATGCCAGCGTGACCGTTGACGATTTGGGACAGGTGTTTTCTGGAAAGGCCTGCCTCAGCGGCAAACGCTAGAACCGAAATGTTGTTCGGCTCCAGGAAGAATTCCTTCAGAATGACGCCTGGGTGCGTTGGCTCTCTGTTCAGTTTATACATGCTCAGGGGGAACCTTCATCTCTGCGCGGCTTTTGTTAGCCGCTAGTGATAGTCTTCAAGGTCGATATCGATCACGTCTTGTCCATCAAAGCGAAATGTTATCCTCCAGTTCGCTGTGACGGACATGGCATTGCTCCCTGACCGCTCTCCCTTGAGACTGTGAAAACCGAAAGATTTTTCCAAATCCTCCGGACAAGTGGCCCAATTTAGCATATCCAGAATCTTCAGACATTTGGGTTGCCAACGTATGTCGATCCGGCGGGTCTCTCCATTCTCGAACTGCTCCTGCAACCCTTTGTGGCGAAATGATTTAATCAAGGAATTCTCCTTTGAATTTACGTCAACACACAAAAAACGGTAGCTATAAGCCGAAATGCGGCACCACCAAAGTGATACCAATATGGCATCAATTACGATTAAAATCAATATAAACGATACGGATTAGGTTGCGGCCGAGATTGCAAAAAAGGCCGGGAAAACCCAGCCTTTTGCATTTCCGGTAGATCGGAAGGTTACGCCGCCTTGGCGGCCTTGGCCTTCTCGAGCTGGCGCTTAACCTTCAAGGAGTCGGCGGTCAGGCGGGTGTTGGGGGTGCCCAGCAGATAGGCGTCCAGGCCGCCATTATGCTCGATGGTGCGCAGGCCCTGCATCGACACGCGCAGCTTGACCATGCTGCCCAGGATTTCGCTGTAGGTGGCGGTTTCCTGAAGATTCGGCAGATAGCGGCGGCGCGTCTTGTTGTTGGCGTGGCTGACATTGTTGCCGGCCAGAACGCCTTTTCCGGTGATGGCGCAACGACGGGACATGATATCTGCTCCTGAACCTTGAAACGAATGAGAAGGCGGGTTTCTACGCGACCAGGGGGTGGGCGTCAAGGGGGCAAAAAGGGAACGGGCGTCCCTTAACCAAATAACTTATCGATATCGTCCTGGCTGAACAGCTTGTCGACATCGGCCTGATTGACGCCCTGGCCCTTAAGCTGCGGGCCATTCAACAGTTTTTGCTCTTCGGTCAGTTCTTTCTTGACGGCGCCGGCCACTTCCTTCAACTCGTCGGGACGCCACATGCCCAGCATGCTCGAAATGCGCTCTTCGATGAATTTCATCGACTTCACCACCTTGGTGATGCGCTGGCCGGTAATGTCTTGGAATGAACAGGCCTCGTAAACCTTGCCGATTTCGTCCTCGGTTCCGGCGATCAGACGTTGGGCTTCTTCGCCCGCGGACTGCTCTTTCAAGGTGGTGAGATTGGTCTCCATGACTTCCATGGCGCCCATGATGGAGTTGGTGGCTTCTTCCGTGGCCTGGACAATGGCGTCCAACTGGTCGGCCATGCCGCCGAAATGGTCTTCTCCGGCGCTGGCTGGGCCCAGGGCCGCCAATTCCAGGCGAATTTTCTGAATATGTCCGAACAGGCGCACGAACTCGCGCTTCAGGACGTCGGCATCTGGCTCTTTGAGCATTCTTTATGGTCCCCTCTAGGCCGTGCCAGACTAGCCTCGGAACCCTGGAAAGGAAAGAGGCAGTCCCAAGAAAAATAAACGCATTATTTTTAGGCGTTTGCCTGGGCGAAGAAAGCGGCCAGCAACGCCTCGGCGCCCTGGGCGGGGCTTTGGCGGCCCTGGGCCACTTGGCTTTCCAGTTCCCCCAGCCGGGCGGCGATGGCCGGATGGCAGCGAAACCGCTCTTTCAGCCCGTCTTCGATGGCGTGCCACATCCAAGACAGCGCTTGCGACGAGCGCTTTTGCGCCAAACCGTCTTCGCCCAAAACCTTGCGGTAAGCCTCGATGGCCGCCCAGGTTTCGTCCATCCCCTTGCCTTCCAGGGCCGAGATTTTGAGAACCGGCGGCTGCCAACCTGGATGGGCCGGGGTCAGCAGGTGAAGGGCGCTGGCATAGTCGCGGCAAGTCCTTTGCGCGGCCTGGGCCAGATCGCCGTCGGCCTTGTTGACCAGCAGGGCGTCGGCCAGTTCGACCACGCCCTTCTTGATGCCTTGCAGCTCGTCGCCGCCGCCCGGCACCAGCAGCAGCAAAAACATGTCGGTCATTTCCGACACCGCCGTTTCCGACTGCCCGACCCCCACGGTTTCCACGATCACCACGTCAAAGCCCGCCGCCTCGCAGACCAGCATGGCTTCGCGGCTGCGCCTAGCCACGCCGCCCAAGCCGCCGCCGGAGGGCGAGGGGCGGATGAAACAGTTGGGGTGGCGCGACAAGTCTTCCATGCGCGTCTTGTCGCCCAGGATCGAGCCGCCCGAACGCGGGCTGGAGGGATCGACGGCCAGCACGGCCAGCCGGTGGCCTTGATTCACCAGATGCAGGCCGAAGGCTTCGATGAAGGTGGACTTGCCCGCACCCGGCACGCCGGTAATGCCGAGGCGCACCGATTTTCCGGTAAAGGGCAGCAGACGTTCCAGAAGGTCGATGGCTTGATCGCGATGGTCGGGCCTTGTCGATTCGACCAAGGTAATGGCGCGCGCCAGCGCCAGCCGCTCGCCGTTTTTCACCCGTTCGGCCAGATGCGCGATATCGGATTTCATGATGGCTTGGCCGGCTTCTTGACGCCTGGCTTGGCGTTGGCGTCGATGGGGGCGTTGAAGAATGTCTTGAGCGCCATGTAAACCAGGGCTTCGCGCTGGATGGGGGGCAGTTCGTCCAGCAGGCTTTGCTTGGAACGATAGATCTTCAAGGCGTCGTCGATCAGGGCTTGGCGCTCGGGCGTCATGGTTTTCGGCTTGGGAGCGCCCTTCAGTTCCAGATTGTCGGGCAGCTTGGCCTCGACCGCTTTAGGGGGCGGCAAGAACAGGCGTTTCAGGAAATCGCCGACCAAGCTGCTCATGGCCCGGGATTTCTAGGAAAGCCCGGCGCCAGCGGGCTGAAGGGCATGACATTGGCGCTGGAGGCGGCTTGGCTCCCGGCCTCGGAAGATGGCGCTTGTTGGGAGGAAGCGACAGCCGGACTTTCTGGCCAGGGGGCCGCCTCGGTCGGGTTATTGGCGGGCTGGGATGGCGCCGGGGGGGGTGGGACAGCGCCTTCGGGCCACAGGACCTTGGCCACTTGATGGGCCGTATAGGCCGCGCTTGGATTTGTGCTTTCCGCCAGCGGGTTTCTTGGCGCCGCCGCCGCCGGTTGGTTGCGCAGCGCGGTCATCAGCAGGGCATGCAGCTTGGCGGGCGGGCCAAGCTCAAGCCCCTCGCGCAACAAGGGATCGATGGCGCGTTTGGCGGCGAAGTCGGCAAGACGTTCTTGCAATTGAACGAAATCGGCGATCATGGGCTTTAGGGCAGGCACAGCCGCCAAACGGGCGGCCAGTTCAGAGGCGGCCGCCTGGGGATCGGACGGGTTGCCCAGCAAAAGGCGGAAAAAGGCGAAACGGTCGCCCGCCCGCGTCATGCGCCACAAATCGGGCATGTCGTCCTGGTTCAGCCTGCCCAGCGACAGGGCCAGTTGGGCGGCCAGGGCCTGCAGGTCAGTCAAGCCGCGGTTGATGACATCCAGGGCGGCTGCCTGGCGCTCGCGGTCCTGGGTTTCGGCCAGGGCGCGAACGATGGTCTCGGTCTGTTCGGCAGACTTGCGGGCTTGCCAATGCAATTGCTTGAGGGCGAAGGCCAATTGGCGCTGGGCGCTGGATTGGCGGAAATAGGCGGCCAGCAGCCACAGCAGAGCCAGGGGCGCGAAAATGCCCGCCATCAGGGCCGCCAGTTCGGTCGGGTGCTGATGGGCTAGGTTTTCCCAGCCAATATGGCCGTCGATATAGACGCCGGCGCCCAAAAGCCAAGCGCCCGAGACCAAAGCCGACAGTAAAAGAACGAAACCTTCAATCATCTTGCCGCAACTATAGAGCAGAAAACGGCTTTTTGGAATGGTGCGGCTTGACAGGCCGCCGGGCAAAAGGCATGAACGGGGCCATGATCGAAATCCCCTTTCTCTCCGAATTGGTGGCGCTGGCCTCGGTGGTGCTGATCGACATCGCGCTGGCGGGCGACAACGCCATCGTCGTCGGCATGGCGGCGGCGGGCCTGCCCGCCCATCAGCGGCGCAAAGCCATCTTGATCGGGATCGGTGCCGCGGCTTTGCTGCGCGTCGTGTTTGCCGTCTTCACCTCGCAGCTCTTGCAGATCGTGGGGCTGATGGTGGCGGGCGGCATTCTGCTGCTGTGGGTGTCTTGGAAGCTGTGGCGCGAGATCAGAAACAACGCCCATCAGGAAGAGGCCGAGGGCGAGGCCGCCCTGGAAGACGCCGACTATTGCACGAAGAACCAGAAAAGTTTCAAGGAGTCGGTCATCCAGATCGTGGTGGCCGACGTCTCGATGTCGCTGGACAATGTGCTGGCGGTGGCGGGGGCGGCCATGGATCATCCGGTGATCATGGTCATCGGTCTGGCGCTGTCGGTGGCCTTGATGGGGCTGGCGGCGACCTATGTCGCCAAGCTGTTGCAGCGCCACCATTGGATCGCCTATGCCGGATTGGTCGTCATCTTGCTGGTCTCCGTCAAGATGATCTGGGATGGCAGCCAGGAAGTGATGGCGTTGATATAGGCGCTTCGTCGCTGTGCGCGCGGTCATTGCTCGACCGGGCGACCGGCGGGAGGCGAGGATTTAGAGGCCCCCCTGTAATGCCGTTGACGGTATGTATCCATTCGGATACAGTGACTCATGATCGAAATCTTCGTATCAGCCGAATTTGAAGATTGGTTCGAGAACCTTAAGGACCGCCACGCTCGGGCGCGCGTTCAAGCCCGGATCGACCGGGCGGGTCTGGGAAATCTTGGCGACAGTGCCTCGGTCGGCGACGGGATATCGGAAATGCGGGTCCATTACGGGCCGGGCTATCGGGTGTATTTCATGCAACAGGGCAGCAAGTTGATTATTTTATTGTGTGGCGGCGACAAGGGCAGTCAGACGAAGGACATCCAGAAGGCCAAGCGCATCGCCAAGGATTGGAAGGACAAACCATGAGCCGGAAATTCAAGCGCTGGGATTCGGCAGAGCATTTGAAAAGTCGCGAGGACATGGCGGCCTATCTGGAAGCCTGCCTGGAAGAAGACGATCCCGAATTGATCACCCATGCTCTGGGCGTGATTGCCAAGGCCAAGGGCATGTCGGAACTGGCCAAGGAAACCGGCCTTGGCCGCGAAAGCCTGTACAAGGCGCTGGCCCCCGGCGCCAAACCCCGCTTCGAGACCGTTTACAAGGTGATCAGGGCGCTCGGCATCCAGCTTCACGCGGCGTGAGCAAACTTTAGAACCAAAACAATAATTCAAAATTCAAGACCTGACCCCGTTATGCACGGCGTGGGCAGTGGGCAGTAAAAGTGACAAACGAAATTTAGATTAGAATCAAAATAATAATTCACAATTCAAGACCTGACCCCAAAATTCATGACCCCAAAATTCAAAATTCAAGACCTGAACTCAAAACCCAGTAATCCGACATTGATCAGCAGGTTCATCAATTCAAACCTGTGCCTGTGCAGACAACTACGCCCGCACCGATGTCGTTTCCAGACCCATCCTTGATAGCTCCAGCTGTCGTTTCAAATTTAATATCTTGGAATGCTGCAATGCCTGTTGTTTTGGCATTCACTGTTACCGTGTGGACAGCGCCAACCTTGACGTCGCTCACAATGCTAGACACAGTCAGGCCAGTTAAAGCATTAGTCGTGCCATTTCTAATCACAATTTTTGTCGGATCAATTGTCAGGTTGTTGGCTTCCGTAACCGTAAATTGGAACTGCTGATCTGCACCACTGTTGGCGTTTAGTCCGTCATTCACAAAACCGGGGTTCGTGTCATTAACCGCTGGGGCGGTGGTCTCTGCCGTGGTCGTAGTCGTAGTCGAGCCATTGTTCTTTGCCGCTATTTCTGCATTCTTCTTATCCTTTACTTCCTTCGTCAATTCTTGCGATTTCTTGATTGCTGTTTGAACGGCACGCGGTTGTTCGGCGACAGCGGCAGCCGAGAGGCGCATGCCCGCCTTGGCGGCCTCCCGCGTAGTTGGCTTGGCGGTTTCCGTACCCGTGGGCGGCAGAAAGCCCAGCTTGCCCAAGGCCCCCTCGGCATCCCTCATGCGGTCTTCCGACGATGGCATGGGCTGCGAGGCGAAATTCAAAGGCCCGTTGCCGTTGGCGACACTTAAGGTGCTGGCCCGTTGTTTTTGATCTTCGGTCCACAAGTCAGAGACGCGCCAGGACGCCAGCAAGGTTTGTTCCTTGTGGCTGGTTTGGCGATAGCTGACCGAGAACGGCCCAACCTCGGCTGCCGCAGTGCCGCCATAAACGCCACGTGTATCGACATCGCCGCCAAGGCCGACCAGCCAGGAAAGCGAATGGCCGAAATAATCGCCGCCCAGGAAGGCCACGCCCAAGCCGCCATTGCCCACCGTCTTCCATTGGGTGGTGTTATCGACATGGTCGTAATGGGCGATATTGACGCCGGTGCCCAGCGAGACGGGAAGATACTGCCCGAAAACGGAAGGTGTGACGGCGCGGATGGAAAGATCGGTAGCGTTGGTGCGCGGGCTGCCCTCGAACCCCGAACGCTGCATCGGGCTAAAGCCATAGGTGGCCGTGCCCGACAGCGACGAGACATTGTCCATCAATGTTTGCAAGGGTGCGGCCAAGGAAGGCGGCAGGCTTTCATTCACACCCTGGCGGCCAGGATTGCGCTTGAACCAATTCAGATAGGTCGTGTAGGTGCGGACCTGCCGGTCATTGAGCAGATAATATTCGGTGCCCTGCGCCACATGCTCGCCCAGCGTGAAGCTGGACCAGGGGTCAAGATCGGGCACGACGAATTGGAATTGGCCGTAGCCTTCTTGGGCGCGCTGGTTGGTCAGGAAGCCCGCGCCGATGGCGTAATGCTTTTGCTCGTCCAGCACCATGCCCAGCGTAACGCCGCCACGGGTTTTGTATTTATTGTCCCATTTCATGCGCATCGAAACGTCGGACATCTCGAAGCCGAGCGTGCCGTTTTGGCTCCAATCTCCGGTTTGGGCATCGGGCACAGCCGGGCCAAGGCCCAAAGACCAAGGGCCGCCCCGCCACATAAGCGAGGGGAGGATGGGTTGGGCGTTGGGATCAGGATTCGAAGTCGCAGATTCTCCGGGGCGGAAGGGCTGCGAAAGGGGTTTTACACCCCCCCCCCGTTATTTGCTGGGGATTCCCCCAGATCGAGGGCGGTGGCGCTGCCCGAAGCCAAGGCCAGGGCGGACAGGGATAAAAACAGGGAACGGGTACCGGCGCGCAACAAGGCTGCGCGGCCATTCAGTCGTGTCGCTTGATGGAACCCCGGTCTTTGCATTGTAACGAAGTAACCCCTGCGTGTAGAAGGGGAAGATGGCTGGATTCTAACGCTTTGGCAAGGTTGGAATTGGTTAAGGGCTGGCAAAACCCCTGGCCTCGCGCTATATTGGCGCCATAATGGAGCCAATATGGAGCCGCCCATGCCGGTTAATCTGTCCGTCAAGACCGTCCCCGATGACACGGTCCAGCGCCTTAGAAGGCGGGCGGAACGCCATCATCGCTCGCTTCAAGGCGAATTGATGGCGATTCTGGAAGATGCGGTACGAGAGCCTGCTTCGCTGTCGCCTATGGATATTCTCAAGGAAGTTCGTGGCCTTGGCCTAGCAACCCCCAGCGAAGCCGCCAGCATGGTGCGCGAGGCACGGAATGGCCGTTAAGGTCGTCGATGCCTCCGCCCTGGCGGCTGTTTTGTTTGGCGAGCCGGAGGGCGAGGCGGTGGCCATGCGTTTCGCGGGAGCCGAGCTTGTGGCTCCCGCCCTGCTGCATTTCGAATTGGCGAATGTCTGTTTAATGAAGATGCGAAGACATCCCCAGGAGAGGGACAAGCTGGTGGCGGCATTTGGCCTGCTTGCACGTATGGAAATCCGGGCCGTTGCCATTGATCATGCCCAGGCTCTTGAGTTGGGCGAAAAATCCGGGCTGACTGCCTATGACGCCAGTTATCTGTGGTTGGCAGGGCAGCTTGATGCCGATCTCGTGACCCTGGATCGCAAACTGGACGCGGCGTGGACGGGATTGCGGCACAACTGAATTTCCAAAGTCATTCCAAGATGGGATGCCGCGATCATGAAAACCTCTCCCTCTGCTCCCCCCAATCCACCGGCACGTCTTCGAGCAGATCGGCCAGTTGCAGGGTGCGTGGCTGGCGTCCGGCGAGGATGGCCTCGACGATGTCGGGGGCCAGCAGGGTCAGGCGGAAGATGCGGCTGACATAGGATCCGTTCAGCTTCTCGGCCTCGGCCAGTTCGTTCAACGAGCGGACTTGGCCGGTCTCGATCATGCGCTTCCATTTGAAGGCGCGAGCCAGCGCCTTCAGCAGCGCCTCGTCGGGCTTGGCGCGGGACCGCTCGGGAACGCCACCACCCTCGGGGACGATGATCTGCTTTCGCCCACCGATGCGGCGAATGGTCATCGGAATGCGGACGGTCATTGTGTCCTGGGAGATCATGCCGCCTTCCTTTTCAACTGCGCGCTCATGTCGGCGACCAGGCTGGCCAGCCCTTCGATCCGCAGCTTCAGTTCAACGTCGCCAAGATGGACGACCACTTTCTCGACCAGCAGTTCCAGGATGCGGGCCTGCTCGGCGGGGAACAGTTCGTCCCACAGGGCGTCGAATTCCTTCAACGCTTTTCGCACCTCAGAAGGCGCAATCCCATCGGCCATCCGCTCAACCCGCG
>CACUVI010000026.1 GCA_902725215.1 Rhodospirillaceae bacterium LM-1
TTCTCTATAAATCCACATAAATCGTCGAAGAGCCAAAACTAATAACTCGGTCCCAACGCCCTTTGGCCCAGACGGGCTTCGTCCAGGGCGCCCAGCTCGTTTTGGCGTATCAGCTTGCGCAGGGTGGCCACATATTCGTCGCCCCTCTCCGAATAGCGATGCAGCGCCTCGCTCAGCAAATAGCCGTCCAACGGCTGATCGGCCTCGCGGGCCGCGAAGCGGGCGTCGCGGAATTCGGCATAGGCGTTATGGGTGTTCAGATTGTGAGCATAGGATTTGACCGCCTCGGCCAATGATCCGAAGCTGCGCACAGCATAGGTGGCGTTAGAGGCGCGATCAGTGGGGATCAAGCCCTTGTCCGCGCTCTGAGTCCATTGTCCGAACAGGGCGTTGCCCTGCTGGGCAAAACGCGAGGTGCCCCAGCCAGATTCCTCGGCCGCCTGGGCCAAGGCCAGCGAGGGCGGAATGACATCGACCCGCTTGAGCAGGGCGAACAAGTCGTTGTCCTCGACGTCATAGCGCAAGAACAAATCGTTCAGCCAGTCGCGTTCGGCCGGAATGATGCGCAGGCCCGCTTTTACGCGCTCGGCATAGGCAAGCAGGCGCTTGCGGTCGGCCTGGATGGTTTCGTTCATGCTGAGCACCAGCGGCAGCATGGCGCGCAGGAACAGGGCCTTGCGCAGGCCCGCGTCGTTGATGTTGTCGAGATCGGCGGGCAGGTTGGCCAAGTACAGACGCGGCACCGCCGTTTCGCCTTTGGCCACCAGTTCCAGATCGTAACCCATGCCCTGGAAGGCCTGGGCCAGCTGCGCCGCCTGCGGTCGCTCTTCCTCATGGTCGCCCAGCGCTGGCGGCAACAAGCCGCGAGCGCGCAACACTTCCATCGGAATATCCGCCTTCTGGCCGAAGCTGGTGGTCAGGCTTAAGGTGTAAAGCCCGGCCACGCCAATGGCCAGAACGGCAAGCGCAGCGCCTTCGAAACGCTTGCGGGTCTTTCTCTTCTTCGCTGTCCTCAACGCAAATACGTCCTTGTCCTTGTCAGGGCGCGGGATAAAAGCATTCCGCACCTTTAGGGGCCAAAAGAAAACGTTCCCTCGGGCAGCATGACAACCAATCTTGTTTTTATTGTGTTATTCGACGGCCTGCACGGCCTGAACCTCAGGCACGTAATAGCGCAGCATATTCTCGATGCCGTGCTTCAAGGTTGCCGTCGAGCTGGGGCATCCGGAGCAAGCGCCCTGCATGTGCAGGTAAACCGTGCCGTCCTCGAAGCCCCGAAAGATGATGTCGCCACCATCCTGGGCAACCGCCGGGCGGATGCGCGTATCCAGCAATTCCTTGATTTTGGTGACGATTTCGTCATCCAGCGTTTCCGCCTCGCCCGTCTCGGCGCCTTCGGCCAGGATCGGACGATTATGGGTGAAATGGTCCATGATGGCGCCCAGCACCTGGGGCTTCAAATTCGTCCAATCGGCATGATCATGCTTAGAGACGCTGACGAAATCCGACCCCAGAAACACCGAAACGACCCCATCGATGCCGAACAGCGCGCTGGCCAAAGGCGAGCGCGCGGCCTTGTCGGCGCTCGGAAAATCGGCCGTACCCTTGGTCATCACGGTTTGACCCGGAAGAAACTTCAAGGTGGCGGGGTTGGGGGTGCTTTCGGTCTCGATGAACATGCGCGTCTCCTTATAGGCCCCCATTAGATAGGCGGCCTTGGCCCCTGGATCAAGTCCAAAGCGGCTATGGTTTTAGGAAGCCAACGATATCATAGACTTGCGCCAGGATAGGCTCGGCCATCGCCCTGGCCTTTTCGCCGCCGCGCTTCAAAACCGTGTCGATATAGGCCGGATCGTCCATCAAGCGCTTCATTTCGGCATTGATGGGTCCCAGCACCGAAACCGACAGATCGACCAGCTCTTGCTTAAAAGCCGAGAATTGGACGCCTGCGAATTTCTGCAAGGCCGCCTGCTTGTCGATATCCGACAGCGCCGCATAAATGCCCAGCAGATTTGAAGCCTCGGGGCGCGATTCCATGTTTTCGCCGGTCTCGGGCATATTGTCGGGATCGGTCTTGGCCCTTCTGATCTTCTGGGCGATGGCGTCGGCGTCGTCGGTCATGTTGATGCGCGAATAATCCGATTCCTCGGACTTGCTCATCTTGCGCGTGCCGTCGCGCAGGCTCATGACCCGGGTGGCCGCCCCAAAAATCAGGGGTTCGGTGATTGGAAAGAAATCGACCTTGAAATCATTGTTGAATTTGATGGCGATGTCGCGCGTCAGCTCAAGATGCTGCTTCTGATCCTCGCCCACCGGCACATGGGTGGCCTTATAGGTCAGAATGTCGGCGGCCATCAGATTGGGATAGGCGAACAGGCCGACCGAGGCGTTTTCCTTGTGCTTGCCCGCCTTCTCCTTGAACTGGGTCATGCGGTTCAGCCAGCCCATGCGCGCCACGCAGTTGAAGATCCACGCCAATTCGGCATGGGCGGGCACTTGGCTTTGGTTGAACAGGATGTTCTTCTCAGGGTCAACGCCCGAAGCCAGCATGCCGGCGGCCACTTCCCTTGTATTGCGGCGCAGCTCGTGTGGATCTTGCCAAACCGTGATGGCGTGCAGATCGACCATGCAGAACAGGCATTCGTAATCGCCCTGCAAGCGCACCCAATTGCGGATGGCCCCCAGATAATTGCCGAGGTGCAGATTGCCGGTGGGCTGGATGCCCGAGAAGATGCGCTTGTCGCTCATGAATGGCCGCTCCATTTGGACTGGACGAAGGTTACGCAAGCCCGCCGTTTGGAAGGGCGGGAAAGCGGGTGGAGGTAGCCAGAAAAGAGGCAAGGGGTCAAGAGAGCTTCCTTGGGCAGGCCGCATGTGTTAGATGCAAAGCTATGCCGCAGAAGAGAATTCAGCCCCAAACCATTCTGGTCTATGTCGGCCTCGACCGCGTGGGCGACGCGTTGTTGAAGCTGCCCTTCGTGCGCGGGCTGCGCGCCGCCTTTCCCGAGGCGCGCATCACATGGCTGGCCGGAAAAGACACCAGCGTTTACGCCAGCCAGATGGCGCCCGCCGTCGCAGGCCTGATCGACGAAGTGATCGAGCGGGCGAATATCGGTCTTGATCCGCTGGAACTTCTGCACCGGCCCCTGAATGGTCGGCGCTTCGATCTGGTGATCGACACTCAGCGCGTGGCGCTGGCCTCGCTGGCGCTCATGCGCATTCCGGCCCGCTGGCGCCTGTCGCCCTTCGCCCATTTTCTTTTCTCAAGCCAGAAGCCGCCCAAGGGCTACAAATTCCCCAAGACCATGCTGCGTCAGATGCTCGATCTGCTGGAGCTGGCGACCGGCGAGACCGTCGCCACGCCCAAACGGATCGATGTGTCGATCCCCGATGAAATGCATGCAGAAGCCAAGCGCCTGCTGCCCGAAGGCAAGTGTTATGTAGGTCTTGCTCCCGGGGCGGGGGGCAAACCGAAATGCTGGCCGCTGGATCGCTTCGCCGATGTGGGGCGGGCCTTGTCGCAGGATGGTTACACCCCCGTCTATCTTCTGGGTCCGCAAGAACCAGAATGGCAAGAGCCGTTGGCAAGGGACGTACCGGACGCCTTGTTTCCCCTGCAACAATCGGGCGTGGCCCAGCGCTTCGCCTATTCGCCGCTGCTGACCATCGCACTGGGCGAAAGGCTGGCGGTTTCGCTGGCCAATGATTCCGGGGTTGGCCATATGTTGGCCCTAAGTGGGCGTCCGCTGGTGTCCCTGTTCGGACCCACCAGCCCGGCCAAATTCGCCCCCGTCTCGTCTTGCCTGACCATCGTGACGGCCCAGGAATTCGGCGGGCGCGAAATGGGCTTGATTCCCACCGAAGCGGCATTGAAAGCGCTGAAGGCGCAGCTGGCATGAAATTGTCGATGCTGGTCGATAAGGTTCTGTTGCGTCTGGCGGCATCCAAGACAAGCAAGGAAAGCAGATCGGGCGTGCTGTTGATCGCCGCCGGTGGGCTTGGCGACGCCGTGCTGCTGATGGCGGTGCTGGACCGTTTTCTGGCCTTGGCCGATAAGGGCGAACAGGTCACGCTGCTGATGCGCAAGGATGCGGCTAAGATGGGCTTCTTGGCCCCGCCCGAACTGGAAATTCTAAGCATCGATTTTCCCCGCCTGAAAAACGATTGGGCCTATCGCTTGGCCTGCTTTCGCACCCTTGCGGACAGAAATCTGCGCCTGGTGGTCAGCCTTGATTACTTGCGCCATCCCTATCTGGACGAGGCCCTGATCAAGGCCTGCGGCGCTTGCGTGCGGGCCGCCATGAAAGCCAAGCCCTGGGCGAAATACCAAGCCGAACTCGACGCCAATCAAGCGCTTTACGAGCGCCTTTACGACAGCGGCGGGGCACTTGCCGACAAGGTTCTGCGCTGGGCGGGTTTTGCCGATTGGCTGACCGGCAGGCATTCTCCGCCGCCCGTTCTAGCCCTTGCCGAATCGCGCATGCAGCCCGCCGCCACCGGCTTGGCGCCGACCGTTTTCATCCAGCCATTTTCGGCGGTGGCGTCCAAACAATGCCCGCCGGAATTCTATATCCCGCTGCTGGAGGCTCTGCCCAAGGACGTCAAAGTTGCGCTGCTGGGGGCACCCGGCGATTTGGAGCGCAATCCTGAATTCAGCCGTCTGCTGGCCCGCCCGAATTTGACCTTCGACGCCAGGCCCTTCAAGGACCTGCTGCCCAGCTTGCGCGCCGCCCGCTTGGTGGTCAGCGTCGATACGGCCCTGATGCATCTGGCCGCCCTTTCGGGCGCGCCGACGCTTTGCTTGGCAAGTGCTGCCTATGCGGGCGAGATCGTGCCCTACCCCGCCGAGACCTGTCCTTCCAATGTGCGTTTCTTGATGGCCGAGATGGATTGCCGGGGCTGCCTGGGCGATTGCATCCATCCCGACCATGAACGCATCTATCCTTGCGTGGCCAAACTAAATGGCGCCGAAGCCGCAAAAGCGGGACTGGAATTGCTGGAGGAATTCGCGTGAATTCCTGGCTGAGGGCGCTGGCTGTTTACTGGGACCGGCGCATTCTGGCGGTGCTGTTCCTGGGCTTTTCCAGCGGCCTGCCGCTGGCGCTGACCGGCCAAACCCTGATGGCTTGGCTGACCGAGGCCCAAGCCGATCTGACCACCATCGGCCTTTTTGCTTTGGTGGGCGTTCCCTATAGCGTCAAATTCTTGTGGGCGCCGCTGATTGACCGCGTCAACCTGCCCATCTTGTCCCGACTGGGGCGGCGCAGGGGTTGGGGTCTGTTCGTCCAGGCAAGTCTGGCCGCATTGCTTGTCTTGTTGGGCGGCATTGATCCCGCCAGCCAACCGGGAGCCTTTGCGGCAATCGCCGTCATGATCGCCTTCGCCTCGGCCAGCCAGGATATCGTGATCGACGCCTTTCGCGTGGAAATCCTAGACGAAAACCAGTATGGCGCGGGCGCTGCCGCCGTTCAGTTCGGCTATCGCATCGGTATGCTGATTTCCGGCGCTGGCTCGCTTTTTCTGGCCGAGGCGATGCCCTGGCCGCAGGTTTACGCCGTCATGGCCGGATTGATGGGCGTCGGCGCGCTGACCTTGTTGCTGAATCGCGAACCCGCCAGCACTTTGGCGCTTTCCAGCGGCAACTGGCTGAAAGACAAGGTGCTGGCTCCCTTTGCCGAAATCGCATCGCGCCTGGGCTGGCAGGTGCTGGCCATTTTCGCCTTCATCGTGCTCTACAAGCTAGGCGACGCGCTGGCCGGAATGATCTCGACCACCTTCTATTTGAAGATGGGATTCGTCAAATCCGAAATCGCCGAGATCAGCAAACTGTTCGGTTTCGGCGCCACCATTCTAGGCACTTTTCTGGGCGGGGTGGGGGTGGCGCGTTTCGGCATCGGCAAAAGCCTGATCGCCTTTGGCGTCTTCCAAATGGGATCGAATTTGATGTTCGCCTGGATGGCGACAAGGGGACACGACATTCCAGCGCTGTACGCCACCATCGGTATCGAGAATCTGGCGGGCGGCATGGGGTCGGCGGCTTTCGTGGCCTATCTGTCGCGCCTGTGCAACCTGTCCTTCACCGGCACGCAATATGCGCTTTTGTCATCGCCCGCCGCCCTGGGCCGCACGATCTTCGCCTCATCCAGCGGCTGGCTGGTCGTGCAACTGGGCTGGGTGAATTTCTTCGTCTTGAGCACGGCGGCGGCCCTGCCCGGTCTGCTGCTGCTGTTTTGGATGCTGAAGCGCTTTCCGGCGACGACGAGATAAACGTCCGTCCTTATTTCGACGGCAATAGCTGCGACAATTCGCGCCACACGTCATCCACCGGCACGGCTTCGATGCAAGGAAAGACGTCTTCCTTGGTGGCGCGCTTCGTGCAACGCCAGAAGCAGTGATAGCAATCCATCTCGCGATAAACGAAACGGGCGTTGGCAGGCGTGGCTTCGGGTGGATAGGGCACGAAGCTGCCGAAATGGCCGCCGCCCACCACTACGACGGTGGGGGTTCCAAGGGCGACCGACAAATGCGCAGGCCCCGTATCGTTGGACAGCACGGCCAAGGCGCTCTTCATCAGGTCGAGCAGGGTGGGCAGATTGGTGCGCCCGATCATGTCGATCACGCCGGGGCGGTTGAGAACACGGCGCATCTCGGGCTGGCGCGCCCTCTCCGCATCACTGCCGCCGGTGAAGGCCACGCGATAGCCCAGATCGAGCAATCTGTTCGCCACGACAAGATAGGCTTCGAACGGCCAGCGTCGTCCAGGCTCGTTCGAGCCGAAATTAAGCACCACATAGGGAGGGCCGTCGAAAACGGTTAAGGGCGCGTTGCGCCAATCGATCCTGGGCGCTTCCGGCGCAATGCTGCGCCCGGCCAACTGCGAAACGAAATCGAAATGGCGGATGATTTCATGGGTGGGATAGGGGCCCGTATCGACCACGCGCACGCTCTCGCTTAGGTAATAGCTGAACTCTCCCTTGGTGGCGTCGCTGATATAGGGCTTGGACATGACCTTTAGGGGGGCGGCCGAGAACCAGACCAAGCTGTCGGCGGTCAGCGCCTTTCTAAAGAAGATGTCCGAAACGGCGACCGCGAAACCTTGTTTGCGCACCCACAAGGCTTCCTTGAAGCGATAGAAGGGTTTGCGCTCGAAAGCGTGCTCGTCGATGATGCGGCACTTATAGCCCTTGAACACTTCGGATGTGATGCCGCCCCATGAGGCGCAGCCCAAAACCGTGATGTCCTGCTTGTCGATGCCGAAGGCCGGGGCGTAGTGATCGAGGGCGCGGCGAAACAGCACCATGTCGCCGATGCCGTCCATGCGCACGGCCAGCAGACCCTTGGGCTTCTTGAAGACCGGCCAGTAGCGCACCACTAGGTCGAGCGGACGAAACATCCACCAGCGCCTACGCATGCCTGCGGGCATCAAACGGTCAAACAGAAATCGGCCAGGCGCGTCGGTCATCGGGCGATTGTTGCAGCGAAGCCCGCCTTTGTCACCAGTCCGCCTTCGTCACGACTCGGCCTTGCGCGAAGCCTTCTTGCGCTCGTTGGCGTCCAGGTCGCGCTTGCGAAGGCGGATGCTCTTGGGCGTCACCTCGACCAGCTCGTCGTCTTGGATATAGGCGATGGCGTCTTCCAGCGACATCTTCCTGGGCGTGGTCAGGCGGACCGCCTCGTCCTTGCCGCTGGCCCGGATATTGGTCAGCTGCTTGGCCTTCAGGCAGTTGACCTCCAGGTCGTTGCCGCGCGAATGTTCGCCGATGATCATGCCTTCATAGGTCTTCACGCCTGCTCCCACGAACAGGGGGCCGCGCTCTTCAAGATACCACAGGCCATAGGCCACGGTTTCTCCCAGACCGTTCGAGATCAGCACGCCGTTGCGCCGTCCTTCGATCGGACCCTTCCAGGGGGCGTAGCCCGCAAAGCTGCGGTTCATCAGGCCGGTGCCCCTGGTGTCGGTCAGGAATTCGCCGTGATAGCCGATCAGGCCGCGCGAAGGGGCGCGGAACACGATGCGCACCTTGCCAGCGCCCGAGGGGCGCATTTCGGTCAATTCGGCCTTGCGGTTGGCCATCTTCTCGACCACCGAACCCGAATATTCCTCATCGACGTCGATCTGCACGTCTTCGAAAGGTTCCGTGCGCTCGCCGTTCTCGTCAGTGCGGAACAGCACGCGGGGGCGCGAAATCGACAGTTCGAACCCTTCGCGGCGCATTTGTTCGATCAAGACGCCCAGCTGCAATTCGCCGCGACCCGAAACCTCGTAGGAATCGCGCTCTTCGCTTTCCTTGACGCTGATCGCCACATTGCCCTCGGACTCGCGCTTCAAGCGGTCGCCGATCATGCGCGACGTGACTTTCGTGCCTTCCTGCCCGGCATAGGGCGAATCATTGACCGAGAAGGTCATCGACAGGGTGGGCGGATCGACGGGAATCGCCGTCAACGGCTGGGTGAATTCAAGGGCGCACAGCGTGTCGGCCACAGTGGCGTTGGTCAGGCCCGCGATGGCGACGATGTCGCCCGCCTCGGCCTCGTCGGCGGGAATGCGTTCCAAGCCACGGAAGGTCAGCAGTTTGGAAACGCGGGCCTGCTCAACCAGCTTGCCGTCCGGCGTCAGCGCCTTGATCGGCATATTGGCCTTGACCCGACCGGTCTCGACGCGGCCCGTGAGCACACGGCCCAGATAGGGATCATATTCCAGCAGCGTGACCAGCATCGAGAAGTTTTGGTCCATGTCGCGCTTGGGCGGCGGCACATGCTTCAAGATCAGGTCGAACAGCGGGGTAAGGTTTTCCTTGGGGCCGTCGGGCGATTCGGCGGCCCAGCCGTCGCGGCCCACCGCGAACAGGGTGGGGAAATCAAGCTGGTCGTCATTGGCGTCCAGGATGGCGAAAAGGTCGAAAACCTCGTCATGCACTTCGTGGGCGCGGGCGTCCTGGCGATCGACCTTGTTGATCAGCACGATGGGGCGCAAACCCTGGGCCAGGGCCTTTTGCGTCACGAACTTGGTTTGCGGCATCGGGCCTTCGGCGGCATCGACCAGCACCACCACGCCATCGACCATCGACAAGATGCGCTCGACCTCGCCGCCGAAATCGGCATGGCCCGGCGTGTCCACGATGTTAATGCGCACGTCCTTCCAGATCACCGAGGTGCATTTGGCCAAAATCGTGATGCCGCGCTCGCGCTCGAGATCGTTTTTGTCCATGGCCCGCTCGGCCACTTGCTGATTGTCGCGAAAGGTGCCGCTTTGGCGCAGCAGCGCATCGACAAGCGTCGTTTTCCCATGATCGACATGGGCGATGATAGCAATGTTGCGGATGTCCATTTTGTCCCGGTTTCAGCCTAGTTTTTCGGCCATGAGTTTGGCCAGATCGCAAGAGGGTCTGGCGCCGATGTGAGAAATGACTTCGGCGGCGCAAATGCCGCCCGCCCTAGCCGAATCGGCCAGGGAACGATTTTGGGTCAGCGCCCACAGGAAGCCCGCGGCGAACAGATCGCCAGCACCCGTCGTGTCTTCGACCTTAACAACCTTCTCGGCGTCGATGACGTGCATTTCATCGCCCGCCACCACCACCGACCCCTTGGCCGAGCGCGTCAGCACCACGACCGAGCACAGGCCGCGCGCCTTTTGCAAGGCAAGGTCGAAATTGTCGGTCTGGAACAGAGATTCGATTTCCGATTCGTTGGCGAACAGGATGTCGGCATAGGTTTGCGCGAATTCCAGGAACTCGGCGCGGTGCCGGTTGACGCAAAAGGAATCGGACAGCGACAAAGCCACCTTGCGCCCCGCCCCATGCGCCAGCTTGGCCGCCTTCTTGAAGGCTTCCTTGGCGCGCGGGGGGTCGTACAGATAGCCTTCAAGATAGGTGACTTGGCTGGAGACGATCAGATCCTCGTCGATGTCTTCCGGCCCCAGCTCGATGCAAGCCCCAAGATAGGTCTGCATGGTGCGCTGGGCGTCCGGCGTGACCAGGATCAGGCAACGCGCCGTGGTGGGGCCGCGCCTAAGCGCGGGGGTGCGGTAATGAACGCCGATGGCCGACAGGTCGTGACGGAACACCCGGCCCAGCACATCGTCATGGACCTTGCCGATATAGGCGGCGCGGCCCTTCAATGAGGCGATGCCCGCCATGGTGTTGGCGGCCGAGCCGCCCGAACATTCGATGGCCGGTCCCATTTGGGCGTAAAGCCGCTGCGCCTGATGGGCGTCAATCAGGGTCATTGCCCCCTTGGGCAGGTTCTGTTCGGTCAGGAACGAATCGGAGGCATGGGCGAGCACATCGACGATGGCGTTGCCGATACCGACGACGTGATAGCTCTCCGTCATCGAAACTTGTTATCCTTAAGTCTTGCAGGGCCTGAAATTAGCGGCGCAGTATAACCACCGCGTGAACAAGGGCAAGAGAAGAGAAAAATTATGTTGCATGGTTTCCTTAAGGCCCTGAAACAATTGTCGGACCCCAAATTAAAAGGGGTGCTCATGATTGGCATCTTGGGCGCTCTGGGCCTCGAGATCGCCCTTTGGTTCCTGCTTTGGCAAGGCGTGTCTCTGCTGCAGCTGGTGCAATTGGAATGGCTGGATCAGGCGCTGGATGTCGGCGCCCTGCTGGTTGTGATGCTGGCCAGCCTGTGGTTTTTCCCCGTCGTCGCCACCCTGATCGTCGGCTTTTTTCTGGAACACGTGGCTGGCGCGGTGGAAGAACGCCATTATCCGGGCTTGGCCCAGCCCCGTGACGTCAGCCCTTTCGAAAGCCTGGGCACCGCGCTGCGCTTCGTGCTGGCCAGTCTGGGCTTCAACCTTTTGGCCCTACCCTTCTACTTCATTCCGATCTTGAATCTGGGGGTTTTCCTGCTGCTGAACGGCTATCTGCTGGGCCGGGAATATTTCGAACTGGTGGCCGCCAGAAGGCTTGAACCCGAAGCCATGGCCCAGATGCGCATAGCGCATCGGGGCCGTTTGCTGCTGACCGGCATGGCCGGAGCGGCTTTGATGACCATTCCCCTGGTCAATCTGGCCACGCCCGTTCTGCTGACCGCCTGGATGGTGCATGTGTTCCAGTCGTTGCTTGGGAAACAAAAGCCGCTATAATCCCCCGGCAATCAGCAAAAGCGCGAAAAAGCGCGTCAACCAAGGGAAAAGAGTGGAGTTCGGATGTTCCGCCGTAAAAGGACTGAGGACGAAGCGGCTGGCTTGGACAATGCCAGCCTGGAAAATGGACTGGCGCCAAGCCCGAACGATGAGGGTTCGGACGACATGAGCGCGCCGCCCATGAAACCCTTTTCGCGCAAAGGTACGCACATGCCCAATAAGCCGCCCGCCACCCCATTCCGGACGGACATCCCCCGTCGCGTGGTCGATATTCCGGGGGCGGCGCGCCGCTCGCCCTCCGCCTCGACCGAGGTGGATGGCAAGAAATTGATCGTCGGGCGCGACATTTGCCTGACCGGCGAGATCAGCGCCTGCGACCGTTTGGTGGTCGAAGGGCGGGTCGAGGCCTCGCTCTCCGACGCCCGTTCGGTGGAAATTTCCGAAACCGGCTTTTTCAAGGGCAATGCCGAGGTCGAGGAAGCCACCATCGCAGGCAGCTTCGAGGGTCAACTGGCCGTTCGGGGTCGCTTGATCATCAGGGGCACCGGGCGGGTGCGCGGCTCGGTGCGCTATGCCAGCCTCGTTGTCGAACAGGGCGGCCAACTGTCGGGATCGGTCGAGCTGGTCGAAGCGCCCGAGGCCAGCGCTCCCAACATGCCGCCGCTTTTGGGCTTGGCCTCTAGCGCTGGAACCGAGGGACGCAATTGAACCTGCCGCGCGTGGCGGTTGGGCTGGGCTTGGCCCTAAGCCTAGCCGCCTGTCAGACGGCGGAGCCGTCGGAAGCTCGGTTGGCCCTGGCTGCGCCCAGTCCCCATTTATCTTCGCCGCCCACTTTTTCGCCGGTGACGCCCGAACGGTTGGTCGGCCTGACGGAAATCGAGATCCAGGGTCTGCTTGGGCAGCCCAATCTGCGGCGAAAGGAAGCGCCTGCCGAGCTGTGGCAGTATAGCGGTGGGGGCTGCGTCATTGATCTCTATCTATATCGTGAGGGCGAGGCCCAGAAAGTGTCCTATGTCAGCCTGCGCGATCAGGTGACGGGGCGTATCGGGGGTGCGGCCTGCCAGGAAAGGCTGGCCAAGCTGTCGGGAAATTAACGAAGTTATAAGTTCACCTAGAGTATTGGCATATCGGCCTGGATGGTTGCGGGCTTGAATAGCTTTCCCTATATATCCGCCAGGGCCGGGGCAAAGCCCAGGCTATGAACCAACACCCGAAGGGGGCCGGACGCTGATCGCCTTCAAGGGATCGCAAGGGCCTGCCGGACAGAGAACGAGGATGAGATGAGCAAGGTAATCGGCATCGATCTGGGCACCACGAATTCGTGCGTCGCCATCATGGAAGGCAAGGGCGCCAAGGTCATCGAGAATTCCGAGGGCGCTAGAACCACGCCTTCGATGGTCGCCTTCGCCGATTCCGGAGAACGTCTCGTCGGCCAGGCCGCCAAGCGCCAGGCGGTGACCAATCCCGCCCACACCTTGTTCGCCATCAAGCGCCTGATCGGACGGCGCTATGACGATCCGTTGGTGGAGAAGGACAAAGGTCTGGTCCCCTACAAGATCGTGCCGGGCGACAATGGCGACGCTTGGGTCGAGATCGATGGCAAGAAGATGAGTCCCAGCCAAGTTTCGGCCTTCATCCTGACCAAGATGAAAGAGACCGCCGAGGCTTATCTGGGCGAGAAGGTTTCGCAGGCCGTCATCACCGTGCCTGCCTATTTCAACGATTCGCAACGTCAGGCGACCAAGGATGCGGGCAAGATCGCGGGCCTGGAAGTTTTGCGCATCATCAACGAACCGACGGCCGCCGCGCTGGCCTATGGCATGGAGCGCAAGGGTTCGGGCGTTATCGTGGTTTACGATTTGGGCGGCGGCACCTTCGACGTGTCGGTGCTGGAAATCGGCGACGGCGTTTTCGAAGTGAAATCGACCAACGGCGACACCTTCCTGGGCGGCGAGGATTTCGACGCCCGCATCATCGACTATCTGGCTGACGAGTTTAAGAAAGAACAAGGCATCGATCTGCGCGCCGACCGTTTGGCTTTGCAGCGCCTGAAGGAAGCCGCCGAAAAGGCCAAGATCGAGCTGTCGAGCGCCATGCAGACCGACGTCAATCTGCCTTTCATCACGGCGGATCAGTCGGGACCCAAGCATCTGAACGTCAAGCTGACGCGCGCCAAGCTGGAAGCCCTGGTCGAGGAGCTGATCCAGCGCACCATCGGCCCTTGCCGCGCCGCGTTGAAGGATGCGGGCATCAAGGCCAGCGAGATCGACGAAGTGATCATGGTCGGCGGCATGACCCGCATGCCCAAGGTCTATGACGTGGTCAAAGAATTCTTCGGCCGCGAGCCGCACAAGGGCGTCAATCCCGATGAAGTGGTAGCGCTGGGCGCCGCCATTCAGGGCGGCGTCTTGAAGGGCGACGTGAAAGATGTGCTGTTGCTCGACGTGACGCCGCTGAGCCTGGGCATCGAAACGCTGGGCGGCGTGTTCACCCGCCTGATTGATCGCAACACCACCATTCCAACCCGCAAAAGCCAAACCTTCTCGACGGCGGAAGACGGGCAGACGGCGGTCACCATCCGCGTCTTCCAAGGCGAGCGCGAAATGGCCGCCGACAACAAGATGCTGGGCCAGTTCGATCTGGTCGGAATTCCGCCAGCACCCCGCGGCGTGCCGCAGATCGAGGTTACCTTCGACATCGACGCCAACGGCATCGTGCATGTCACGGCCAAGGACAAGGCCACCGGCAAGGAGCAGAATATCCGCATCCAGGCTTCGGGCGGCTTGGGTGACGCCGATATCGACCGCATGGTCAAGGAAGCCGAGCTGCATGCCGAGGAAGACAAGAAGCGTCGTGAATTGGTGGATGCCCGCAATCATGCCGACGCGCTGATCCACACCACGGAAAAGAATCTGAAGGAGCATGGCGAGGCGATCGGAACCGAAATCAAGGACGCCATCACCAAGGATGTCGAGGCCTTGAAGGCGGTCATGGGCGGCGAGGATCTGGCCGACATCAAGGCCAAGACCGATGCGTTGATGCAGACCTCGATCAAACTGGGCGAGGCCATGTACAAGGCGCAGCAGGAAGCGGGGGCCGGTGGCGCTCAGCCAAACGATGCGGCTTCGCATCATGGCGAGTCTCACGACAAGGATGGCGGCAGCGACAAGGTGGTCGATGCCGACTTCACCGAAGTCGATCCGGATAAAAAATAACAATGAAGGGCGGGACGTGAAGTCCCGCCCGGCGGTTTGGGGCCATGGCGAAAAAAGATTTTTACGAACTTCTGGGGGTGGCCAAAGGGGCCAGCGCCGATGACCTGAAAAAGGCCTATCGCAAGCTGGCCATGCAATGGCATCCCGATAAGAATCCCGGCGACAAGGCGGCCGAACAGAAGTTCAAGGACATCAGCGAAGCCTACGAAATTCTGAAGGACGATCAGAAACGGGCCGCCTATGACCGTTTCGGCCATGCCGCTTTCGAACAGGGCGGCGGCTTCAGGCCGGGCGGCGGCGCTGGCGGCGCCCACGATTTCGGGGGTGCGGGTTTCGCCGACATCTTCGACGAAATGTTCGGCGATTTCATGGGTGCCGGGCGGCGCGGCGGCGCCCAGCCGGGGCGCGGCCAGGACCTGCGCTATAATATGGATGTGTCGCTGGAAGAAGCGCATAAGGGCCTGAATACCTCGGTGCGCGTTCCGTCCTCGGTGCCATGCGAGGCTTGCAAGGGCACCGGCTCGGCGGGCGGCAGCGCGCCCGCCACCTGCCAGACCTGCCATGGCCATGGCAAGGTGCGCGCCACCCAAGGCTTCTTCACCATCGAACGGCCCTGTCCCACCTGCCACGGCATGGGCAAGGTGATTTCCGATCCCTGCAAGCCCTGTCAGGGTTCCGGGCGCGTGCGCAAGGAAAAGACCCTGTCGGTCAATATCCCGCCCGGCGTCGAGGATGGCACGCGCATTCGCTTGGCGGGCGAAGGCGAGGCGGGGCTGCGCGGCGCGGCTGCGGGCGACCTTTATATTTTCCTCAGCTTAAAGCCGCATCGCTTCTTTCAGCGCGACGGCGCCAATATTTATTGCCGGGTGCCCATTCCCATGACCACGGCGGCTCTGGGCGGCCAGATCGAAGTGCCGACCATCGACGGCAACCGCGCCAAAGTGACGATTCCCGCCGGAACGCAGACCGGCCATCAGTTCCGCCTGAAGGCCAAGGGTATGGCGATTTTGAAAAGCCCGGCCCGCGGCGACATGTTCATTCAGGCCATGGTCGAAACGCCGGTCAAGCTCTCGAAGAAACAGCACGAGCTGTTGAAAGAATTCGAGAAATCCGGGTCCGACAAGGACACCAGCCCCGAATCGGCGGGCTTCTTCGCCAAGGTCAAGGAGCTGTGGGAAGATTTGAAGGAGTAGATGCGCAGACCGCATGCGCATGCTATATAGGGGTTAGGCATGCGCATGGATGGAGCGCCTCCCATGAATTTCCTTTTCGATCCCAAGGCAGGCAAGAAGGCGGTGAATGTCACCGTCAATCAGGATCTTCTGCGCCAAGCTCGCGAGGCGGGGCTTAATCTTTCGGCGGCGCTTGAGGAAAAATTGGCCGAGGAAGTGCGGGCGATCAGAAAAGCGCGCTGGCAGGAAGAAAATAAAGAAGTCATCGACGCCTATAATCGTTCTGTCGAAAAGAATGGATTGTGGAGCGACGGGTATCGGCGGTTCTGATGGCGCAGTTCGACCTGTACCTTCCCGCCCGCCCGATGCGCGTTGCCTATTTCATCGATCTGCAAACAGACTTTTTGGATCGTCTGAATACAGTGGTCGTCGCCCCGCTGGTGCCGGAAGAACTGGCAGAAACCAGGGAACACCGAAAGCTGTCGCCCCGCTTCACCATTGACGGCAAGAACCATGTTCTGGAGGCTGTGCATTTAGCAGCCATTGAAAGAAAGATGCTTGGCCCCAAGGTGGGGTCGCTTGCCGACCAAAGATATGACATTCTGGCGGCGTTGGATTTCATCTTCACGGGAATCTGAGGGGAAGACATGAAAATTGGAATCGTCGGCTGCGCTGGGCGCATGGGTCAGATGCTGGTGCGCGAAGTGCTGCAAACGCCGGGCGCGCAATTGGCGGGCGGCACCGAAAGGCCGGGCACCGACGTCATCGGGCGCGACATCGGCGAAATCGTGGGTTTCGGCAAATTGGGGATCGCGGTCTCGGCCAGCGCCTCGGAAATGTTCCATCATGTCGATGCCGTCATCGATTTCACCGTGCCGCCGGCCAGCGTCGAGCACGCCAAGATCGCCGCCGAGTTGGGCAAGGTGCTGATCATCGGCACCACCGGCATGTCGGATGTTCACTCGCGCCAGGTCGAGGAATGCGCCCAGAAGTCGCGCATCGTCACGGCCCCCAATTTCAGCCTGGGCGTTGCCGTGGCGATGGCGGTGGTCGAGCAGGTGGCGGCGATCCTGGACGACGCCTACGATATCGAAGTCGTGGAAATGCATCATCGCCACAAGATCGACGCGCCTTCGGGCACGGCCCTGGGGCTTGGCCGCGCGGCGGCCAAGGGTCGCGGCGTCGTGCTGGACGAGGTGGCCTGCAAATCGCGCGACGGTCAGGTTGGGGCTAGGCATCGCGGCGAGATCGGTTTCGCCACCTTGCGCGGCGGCGACGTAGTGGGCGATCATACGGTGCTTTTCGCCGCCGACGGCGAGCGTTTCGAGATCACCCACAAGGCCAGCTCGCGCCAGATCTTCGCCAAGGGCGCGGTGCGCGCCGCCCTATGGTGCAAGGGCAAAAAGCATGGGCTTTACACGATGAAAGACGTGCTGGGACTGTGACGCCCAAGAAAGTCCGCGACCTTTTCAGCCGCTTGCAAGCGCAGAACCCAACGCCCAAGAGCGAACTGGATTACGTGAATCCCTACACGCTGCTGGTGGCGGTGGTGCTGTCGGCCCAGGCCACCGACAAGGGGGTGAACAAGGCCACCGCGCCCTTGTTCAAGAAAGTGAAAACGCCGCAGGCCATGCTGAAGCTGGGCCTGGAGGGCTTGAAGGATTATGTGAAGTCGATCGGGCTTTACAATGCCAAGGCCGCCAACATCATCGAACTGTCGCGCCTGCTGATCGAGCGTCATGCAGGCCAAGTGCCGCAAGACCGCGAAGCCCTGCAAGCGCTGCCGGGCGTGGGGCGGAAAACAGCGAACGTGGTGCTGAACGTCGCCTTCGGCGAACCCACGATGGCGGTGGATACGCATGTCTTTCGCCTGGCCAACCGCACCGGGCTTGCCAAGGGCAAGACGCCCGAGGATGTGGAAGCCGGATTGCTGAAAGCAACGCCCAAGGAATTCATGGACCACGCCCATCACTGGCTGATCTTGCATGGGCGCTATATCTGCACCGCCCGCAACCCGCGCTGCCAAGATTGCATCATCCGCGATTTGTGCGGCTGGGACGAGAAGACGGGTTAATCCAACTCCACCCCGCTATTCTCGCGGGCCAGCGCGGTGGCGAAGGCGAAGTCGGATTTGTTGGCGGCAAAGATGCGGTACAGAATTTCGCCCGCCTGCACATGGTCGCCCACGCGCTTCATCAAATCGAGACCCGAGCCTTTGTCCATCGGCGCCCCCGCCAAGCGGGCGACGCGGGCGATGCGCGCGCAATCGATTTTGGACACCACGCCCGCGCGGGGGGCGGCGATGTCCTCGGTGAAGCCGCCCAGAACCGCGGGCACGCCCGATGGGCCTTGGGCCGCTATGATCCGCTCCATTGATGTCAGCGCCCGGCCGGAATCCAGAATCTCGCGGGCGATGGCATAGCCTTGTCCGCCCTTCACCTTGGGATCGAATTCGATCAGCATGCCAGCCAGTTCCAGCGACTTCTCGCGCAGATCCATGGGGGCCAGGGGATCGCGCCTTAGCACCTGCATGACGTCGCGCGCCTCAAGCAGCGGGCCGATGCCGCGCCCGATCGGCTGAGTGCCGTCGGAAATGATCACCACCATCTGCATGCCCATGGCCGAACCCACATGTTCGAACAATTTGCGCAGCCTGATGGCTTCCGACTGGCTGCGCACTTTGGCGGTGGGGCCGACCGGAATGTCGATCAGCAAATGGGTGGAACCGGCGGCGGCCTTCTTGGCCAGAATGCTGGCCACCATCTGCTCGGGCGTGTCCACGTTCAAAGGCCGCTCGACCGAGATCAGCACATCGTCGGCGGGCGCCAGATTCATATGCCCGCCCCAAACCAGACAGCCGCGTTCGGCGCTGACGATCTCGCGCAGCCTGGGCAGCGGAATATCGACATTGGCCAGCACTTCCATCGTGTCGGCGGTGCCGGACGGCGATGTAATGGCGCGCGACGAGCTTTTGGGAATCGGCAATCCGTGTGCCGCTACGATGGGCACCACGATCATCGAGGTGCGGTTGCCGGGCAGGCCGCCCACGCAATGTTTGTCGACCACCACCGGATCGGGCCAGCTAAGCCGGGTGCCGGTACCGGCCATGGCGCGGGTCAGGGCCAGCACTTCGGCGGTGGTCATAAAACCGGCCAGCGACACCAGAAAGGCCGCCAGCTCCATCTGCGAATAGCGATGAGCCGCCACGTCTTCTATGATGGCTTTGTAATCCTGTGGCTCCAGCGTCTCGCCCCTGATCTTGGCGCGCACCGCCTCCAGGCTTTCGGGCGGGCTGGCCTGGCGGATCGACACTTCGGACCCCTCGGGCAGGCCCAGCGACTTAAAGGCTTGCACCGACAGGCCTAATTCGTCGGGGCCGACGATCAGGCCGTTTTCAACCACATTCAAGGTAGCCAGCACATGTCTGCTGTCGGAGCGCACCTCGATCTTGGCCAGGGCCTTGAAACCCTCGGCGCGATAGACGGCGCAGTCCTGGCTTAGGAAGGCGACATATTCGCGCTGGGTGTCGATAGGGACGCGTTTGAGCTTGAGCATGTGTATAATATAAACCTTCCTGGGTCCGTTCGCACGATGATCATCTCGGCCAGCTATCGCTCCGACATTCCAGCCTTCTATGGCGATTGGTTCAGAAATCGCCTGAAGGCCGGTTTCGCGCGGGTTGAAAGCCCCTATGGCGGCAAAGCGTCCACAATATCGCTGAAACGGCCAGATGTGGATGGATTCGTCTTTTGGACCAGAAACATAGCGCCGTTTTTACCCATTTTAGGTGAAGTTCATGCACAGACTTATCCATTCATTGTCAGCCATACGCTGACCGGTTATCCCCGGCAATTGGACGCCAGGGTGGCCGACGCCCATGCCAGTCTCAAGGCGATGCGCCAGGTGGCGGCGCTGTACGGCAAGCGGGCTCTGGTTTGGCGCTATGATCCCATTCTGATCAGCTCTCTCACCCCGCCCGACTGGCATCTCGAGAATTTTGCGGGGCTGGCACGGGGGCTGAAGGGCGCTTGCGACGAAGTGGTGGTCTCGTTTGCCCAAATCTATAAGAAAACTAGGCGCAACTTGGCCGTTGCCGCCGACCGGCACGGCTTTGACTGGCTTGACCCCAAGGCCGAGGAAAAGCGGCGTCTGATCGGCCAGTTGGCGCTGATCGCCCAGGGCGAGGGGATGATCCTGTCCGTCTGCTGCCAGCCCGAACTGGCGGCACCTAAGGTCGGCTTGGCCCGCTGTGTCGATCCCAAGCGTTTGATGGAGGTTGCCGGGCACAAATTTCCATTTAAATTCAAAGGCAACCGGCCGGATTGCGGCTGCGCCGAAAGTCGCGATATCGGGGCCTATGACAGTTGTCCGCATGGTTGCGCCTATTGCTATGCCGTGGGCGAGCGGGGTGGGGCCGCCCAGCGCTTCAAGACCCATGACCCGAATGGTGAATTTCTGATCACGGCGCAAAATCCGCCTGTTTCATCGACAGCCGATCTTTTTGAGTGATATCTTCCGCTTATGAGCAAGGTTACCGATCCCCGCGCCATCATCGAGCGCAAGGAATTGATCGCGAAGCTGGATGCGCTGGCAAGCGATCCAGAGACGCCCAAATCCAAATTGCGTCCCAAGGTCCTGGAATGTCTGAAGACGGCTCTGGCCGAAGGGCGCGCCGAAGTCAGGCGCCGCTTCGAGGAGCAAAAAGCCAGCGGTGCCGAAACGGTGGCGGGCAACTGCTTCCTGATCGATCAACTGATTCGCGTCATTCACGATTTTGCGGTCGAGCGCATTTTGCCGCAGGGCGTGCGCACCCAGGGCGAACAGATTTCGGTGGCCGCCCAGGGCGGCTATGGACGCGGCGAATTGTCGCCGCACTCCGACATCGACCTGCTGTTCTTGCTGCCCACCGCCAAGCCCACGCCCTATGCCGAGCAGCTGGTCGAATATATTTTGTACATGCTGTGGGATCTGGGCCTGACCGTCGGCCACGCCACGCGCTCGGTCGATGAATGTTTGCGCCAAGCCATGAACGACCTGACCATCCGCACCGCGCTTTTGGAAGTGCGCTGGTTGTGGGGCGAGAAGGCGCTGGTCGAGCAGTTGCAGCTTCGCTACCGCAGCGAGATCGCCCTGACCACCGCCGAGAGCTTTGCCGAATCGAAACTAGCCGAACGCGACGCTAGGCACGAGCGCATGGGCGATTCGCGCTATGTGCTGGAACCCAACATCAAGGAAGGCAAGGGAGGCTTGCGCGATCTGCAAACGCTTTTGTGGATCGCCAAATATCTTTATTACGTTCAGGACATTCACGATCTGGTGCCCAGGGGCGTGCTGACCGCGCAGGCGGCGCGCAAATTCGCCCAGGCGCAAAATTTCATGTGGACGGTGCGCTGCCATCTGCACTATCTGACGGGGCGCGAGGAAGATCGCTTGACCTTCGATGTGCAGCCGGAACTGGCCAAGCGCATGGGCTATGCCGGTCGCTCGGGTTCCAGATCGGTCGAGCGCTTCATGAAGCATTATTTTCTGATCGCCAAATATGTGGGCGATTTGACGCGCATCGTCTGCGCGGTGCTGGAAGAAAGCCACAAGCGCAGGCCCAAGGCTGGGCGTCTGCTGGCCAAGCTGGCGCTCAAGAAGTCGATCGACGGTTTCAGGGTCGAGAGCGGACGCCTGAATGTGATGCATGACGACGATTTCGAACGCGAGCCGATTCGCATTCTGTCCATCTTCCGCCGCGCCCAGGAAAATGGGCTGGACATTCATCCCAAGGCCTTGGGGCAGATCACCAAGCATTTGCGTCTGCTGGACCCGCTTAGGAATTCCAAGGAAGCCAATCAGATCTTCATGGACATCCTGTCCAGCCCCAAGGGGGCGGAAGACAGTTTGCGCAAGATGAACGAGGCGGGCGTGTTCGGCCGCTTCATTCCCGCTTTCGGGCGCGTGGTGGCGCAGATGCAATTCGACATGTACCATGTGTACACGGTTGACGAACACACGATCCGCGCCATCGGCATCTTGAACAAGATCGAGCAGGGCGAGTACAAGGCCGACCATCCGGTGGCCCATAAGGTCATTCATCAGCTTCAATCCCGGCGCGCCCTCTATGCCGCCGCCTTGATGCACGACATCGCCAAGGGCAGGGGCGGCGAACATTCCGAGCTGGGGGCCGAGATCGCGCTGAAGCTGGGGCCGCGCATGGGCCTGACCGACGAGGAAACGGAAAGCGTGTCCTGGCTGGTGCGCCACCATTTGTTCATGAGCCAGACCGCCTTTAAGCGCGATATCGACGATCCGAAAACCATTTCCGACTTTGTGGAAGTCGTGCAGTCGCCCGAGCGGCTGAAGCTGCTTTTGATCCTGACCGTGGCCGACATCCGCGCCGTCGGCCCCACCGTGTGGAACAATTGGAAGGCCGGTCTGCTGCGCGAGCTTTACTACCGCGCCGAGGAAATGATCAGCGGCTCGCTGTCGCCGGGCGAAGAGCGCAGCACGCGCGTCGAGATCGCCAAACAGGCGCTGGCCAAGTCGCTGGACAAGGCGGGCTGGCCCAAGGCGGAGATCGAGGCGCATTTGTCGCGCGGCTATCCGTCTTACTGGCTGTCCTCCGACCTGGAAGAGCAGATCTGGCACGCCAACATGATCCGCGACGCGGAAGCGAACAAGTCGGCGCTGACCGTGCGCTATCATGTCGATAAGGCGCATGCGGTGACGGCGGTGACCATCTATACCGACGATCATCCGGGATTGTTCTCGCAGATCGCGGGCGCCATGGCCCTGTCGGGGGCGGGGATCGTGGACGCCAAGATCGTCACCCTGGCCAACGGCATGGCGCTGGATACTTTCGGCGTGCAGGACGCCGACGGCGGGCCTTTGGAAGACAAGGCGCGCATGAAGAAGCTGGAGGGCAACCTAGAGCGCGCGCTGACCGGAAGCATCCGCCTGGGCAAGGAATTGGCGGCCAAGCGCAGCCAGCTTCCCACCAGGGCCAGCGCCTTTCGCGTGCCGGTGCGCGTGTTCCTGGACAATATGGCCAGCCGCACGCATACGCTGATCGAAGTCAATGGGCGCGACCGGCCCGGCTTTTTGTTCGACGTGACCTCGGCCATCACCGGACAGGGCTTGCAGATTTCATCGGCCCATATTTCAACCTATGGCGAGCGCGTGGTTGACGTCTTCTACGTGAAGGACATTTTCGGGATGAAAGTGGATCACGAAGCCAAACTCAAACAATTGAGAAAGGCGCTGGAAGCCGCGGTGGCCGATCCCTTGAACCCCGTCGATCCCGCCAATCCGTCGCCGCCCAGAACGGCCAAGCGCAAGTCGGCGGCCCCCGCGCCGCCCCAGGCCAGCGCCTGACATGTCGCTTGGCAAAGCCATCGGCACGGTTGGCTTCTATACGGGACTAAGCCGCATCACCGGCTTTCTGCGCGACATTCTGGCGGCGCAGATCCTGGGGGCGGGCCTCGTCTCCGACGCCTTCTTCGTGGCCTTCAAATTTCCCAATCTGTTTCGCCGCCTGTTCGGCGAAGGCGCCTTCAACGCCGCCTTCGTGCCCTTGTTCGCCCGCGAACTGGAAAGCGCTGGCGGAAAGGAAAGCGCACTCTCATTCGCTGGCCGGGCATTTTCCGGGCTGGCGCTGGTGCTGGCCCTGTTCGTGGGATTGTTCGAACTGATCATGCCGCTGGCCATGTATGTGTTTGCGCCCGGCTTCGTGGAGAATCCGGAAAAATTCGATCTGGCGGTCACGCTGTCGCGCATCACGTTTCCCTATCTTCTGCTGATTTCGCTGGTCTCGCTGCTGTCGGGAATCCTGAACGCCTTCCATAAATTCGCGGCGGCGGCGGCGACCCCCATCTTGCTTAATCTGACGCTGATCGCAAGCCTGCTGCTGCTGGTCGAGCATATGCCCACACCCGGCCACGCCATGGCCGTTGGAACAAGCCTAGCCGGTTTGATCCAATTGGCTTGGGTGGGCATGGCTTGTCGCAAGATGGGCTTCACCTTCGCCCTGACCCGGCCCCGTCTCACGCCCGACATCAAGCGGCTGCTGAAGCGCATTCTGCCGGGCGCGGTGGGGGCTGGCATCTATCAGATGAATCTGCTGGTCGACATCATGCTGGCCTCGCTGGTCGCAGAAGGTGCGGTTTCTTACCTCTATTACGCCGACCGCGTGAACCAATTGCCGCTGGGCATCGTAGGCGCCGCCATCGGCACGGCGCTGTTGCCCATTTTGTCGCGCCATCTGGCGGCGGGCAAAGATGCGGCGGCGCAGTCGGCGCAGAACCGTTCACTGGAATTCGGGTTGTTGATCGCCTTGCCCTCGGCCTTCGGCCTGATGGCTTTGGCGCTTCCGATCACTCAGGTTTTGTTCGAGCGCGGCGCCTTCGACGCCGTCGCCAGTCTCGCCACCGCCAAGGCCCTGGCCGCCTTCGCGCTGGGCCTGCCCGCCTTCGTGCTAGTCAAGACGCTGACCCCCGCCTTCTTCGCCCGCGAAGACACGGCGACGCCGGTGAAAACCGCCAGCATCGCCATGCTGGCCAATATCGCCATCGCCTTTGCCCTGATGCCGCTGTGGGGATTCGTGGGCATCGCGCTGGCTTCGGCGGCCTCGGCTTGGCTGAATGTGGCGCTGCTCTACCGCCTGACCAGAAAGCATGGCTGGTTCAAACCCGATCAGCGCTTGAAATTCCGCCTGCCCCGTATTCTGCTGGCCGCCATGGCCACCGGTCTGTGCGCCTTTGGCATTGGATCGCTGAGCGACAGCGCCCATGTGCTGGGTCAAGCCCTGTCCCTGGCCTTGGCCATCGGAGGGGCGGTTCTTGTCTATGCCAGCTTGCTGCTGCTGCTGAAAGCGGCCTCGCTTAAGGAATTCAAGCGTCGCGGAGGCGTATCATGATTGTCGGCGTGCCCAAGGAGATCAAGACGCACGAATATCGGGTGGGGCTGGTGCCCGGCTCGGTGCGCGAACTGGTGCATCATGGCCATGACGTGCTGGTGCAGACCGGAGCAGGGCTGGGGGCCGGTTACGACGACCAAGCCTTTGTCGAAGCCGGAGCGCGCATTCTGGGAACGGCGCGCGAGGTCTTCGCCCAGGCCCAGCTGATCGTCAAAGTCAAGGAGCCGCAGCCCCAGGAAATCGCCTTGTTGCGGGCGGGCCAGACCCTGTTCACCTATTTGCACTTGGCCCCTGACCCCAGCCAGGCCAAAGGGCTGCAAGACAGCAGGGCCACGGCCATCGCCTATGAAACCGTGACCGATGCCAAGGGCCGATTGCCCTTGCTGGCCCCGATGAGCGAGGTGGCCGGGCGCATGGCCGTGCAGGCGGGTGCGCACCATCTGGAAAAGGAACAGGGCGGAGCGGGGATTCTGCTGGGCGGCGTGCCGGGCGTGGCACCTGCCAATGTCGTGGTGCTGGGCGGCGGCGTGGTGGGATCGAACGCGGCGCGCATGGCGATCGGCCTGGGCGCTCGCGTCACTTTGCTAGACAGGAACTTGGCGCGCTTGGCCGAATTGGAAGACCATTTCGGAGCCTCGCTGACCACCATTTTCGCCACGCTGGACGCCGTGGAGCGCCATGTGCTGGCCGCCGATCTGGTGATCGGCGCCGTACTGCTGCCGGGCGGCGCGGCCCCTCGGCTGATCACCAGAAAGATGATCGGGCGCATGCGCCCAGGCTCGGTGCTGGTCGATGTCGCCATCGATCAGGGCGGCTGCGCCGAAACCAGCCGCCCCACCACCCATGCCGATCCCACCTATGTGGTGGACGGCGTGGTCCATTATTGTGTCGCCAACATGCCGGGCGCGGTGGCCCGCAGCTCGGCCCAGGCGCTCAACAACGCCACCCTGCCTTTCGTGTTGGCCCTGGCCGATCTTGGCGTCAAGCCGGCCTTGCGCCAGGACGCGCATTTGTTGGCGGGGTTGAACGTACATGATGGCATGCTGACGCACGAAGCTGTGGCAAAGGCGCTTGGCATGGCTTATGTTCCCGCACCCAAAGCCCTTGAAGAATAATACAACCACGCACAGGTGAATCATGGACGTCAAAAAAATCCCCATCGGGTCCAATCCGCCCTACGAGATCAATGTCATCATCGAAATTCCCATGGGCGGCAGCCCGGTGAAATACGAGATGGACAAGGAATCGGGGGCCATCTTCGTCGACCGCTTCTTGCACACGGCGATGTATTACCCGATGAATTATGGATTCATTCCGCACACGCTAAGCCAGGATGGCGATCCCATCGACGCCGCCGTGCTGGGCAATATTCCGGTCATTCCCGGCGTGGTCATCCGCTCTCGCCCCATCGGCGTGCTGCTGATGGAAGATGAAGGCGGCATCGACGAAAAAATTCTGTGCGTGCCGGTCGACAAGCTGCACCCTTTCCATTCCAACGTCGGGTCTTACCGCGATCTTCAAGGCATCATGCTAGAACAGATCGCCCACTTCTTCGCCCATTACAAAGACCTGGAAAAGGGCAAATGGGTGCAGGTCAAGCGTTGGGGCGAGCCTGAGGAAGCGCTGGATCTGATCCGCCAGGGCATCGAGCGGGCGAAAGAAGCGAAGTAACCCCATGTCCCGCCTTTACGTTCACGAGGGCGACATCACCCGTTTGCAGGTGGACGCCATCGTGAACGCCGCCAATGAATCGCTGTTGGGCGGGGGTGGCGTCGATGGCGCCATCCACCTTGCCGCAGGCCCCGGCCTGCTGGAGGAATGCAAGCGCTTGGGCGGCTGCGCCGTCGGCGATGCCAAGGTCACAGGCGGACATGCCCTGCTTGCCAAATGGGTCATCCACACGGTGGGGCCGGTCTGGCGGGATGGTTCGATGGGCGAGGATTCGTTGCTGGCCTCATGCTATCGCCGTTGCATGGAAGAGGCGGCCAAGCTGAAGGTGGGTTCGCTGGCCTTTCCCTGCATCTCCACCGGCGTCTACGGCTTTCCCCAGGAACGCGCCGCCCGCATCGCCGTCGCTACCGTCACGGCTGATCTGGCGAAATGCGAAAGGCTGGAGCGCGTGGTCTTCGTCACCTTCGATTCCTCAGCGACGGAAATCTATCAGGCGTTGCTGCCGGTTTCGTGAAAGCGCGGCAGAAAGACCGTAAAGCGCGAACCAACGCCCAGCGCGCTTTCAATTTGCAGCGCGCCGCGATGACGGTTCACGATATGCTTGACGATGGCAAGACCCAGGCCGGTGCCGCCCAGGGCGCGCGATCTGGCCGTATCGACGCGATAAAAACGCTCGGTCAGGCGCGGCAGATGTTCGCGCCCAATGCCCTCGCCCTGGTCTATCACGGCGACCGAAACGCAATCCAGGCGCGCCTCGGGACCCATGGTCATCGGACCCTTTTCAACGCGCTGGACCTCGACCGAGACATTGCCGCCCCGCTTGCCGTACTTGATCGCATTGTCGATCAGATTCTGAAAAATCTGCGTCAGCTCGTCGGCAGCACCGGTTACCAGCGGCAGATCAGGCGGCAGCGACAAGGACAGCGTTGCTTCTTTTGCTTTGGCGTTGATCGCCAAACCGTCGGTGACGGAAGACAGCAATTTGCCAAGATCGACGCTATCCGTGGGCGGGGTCAGTTCGTTCAGCTCGACCCTGGACAGGCTGAGCAAGTCCTGCACCAAACGCGACATGCGAGACGTTTGCTCGTACATGATGGCCAGGAACTTCTCGTGCGCCTCGCGGTCGTCCTTGGCGGGGCCTTGCAGGGTTTCGATGAAGCCCGAAAGCGTGGCCAGGGGCGTGCGCAGCTCATGACTGGCGTTGGCCACGAAATCGGCCCGCATCTGTTCGGTGCGCTTGAGGGCGGTGATGTCGTGGAAGGTCAGCAGCGCCACCGCGTTGTCGAGCGCCTTGACCGGCAAGGGTTCGATGCGCGCCAGGAAAATGCGAGCCACCGTGCCCGCCGATTCAAACGGCACTTCCTGTCCGCTGGTTCCCGCCAGAACGGCATCCACCGCTTCCAGCACGTCGGGATCGCGCAGGAACTGCGCCAGATCGCGCTCGCGCAGGTTGCGGCCGAACAGTTTGCGCGCCGTCAGATTGGCCCGGACCACGCGCCGCTTGTCGTCAAGCAGCAGCAGCGGGTCAGGCAGGCTGTCCAGCACGGTTTCATAGGTGCCCGCGATGGCGTATTGGCGGCGCAACTCGCGGCTCCAATTCTCGCGTAGACGGAAAAGCTGCGCGATCAGGCTGGCGGCCCAGCCGCGCTCGGGCCTGTACGACGACTTGTGATTGGCGTCGTCGAGCGAGCGGACCAGGGCCTCGGCGGCCAGCAGATCGGCCAGATGGCGATGAATGAGCAAGGCCGTGGCGGCGAAGACCACGAGGCCAGCCAGAAGAAAGGCCCAGAAAGGCATCAGCCGCAGAAAGGCCAAAACGAACAAGACGAGAATCGCAGGCGTCGCCACGGCAAGTGTGGCGGGCAGATAACGGCTTGGCGGAATGGAGGGCGGGTGCGACATCAATCCAGCGCGTCGTGGGCGGCCAGCAGCGCCATATGCAAAATATCCGTCACCGTGGCGTCCATGGGCACGATCTGCGCGGGTTTGGACAATCCCATCAGCACGGGTCCGATCACCGACGCCTTGCCCAGCTTCTGAATCAGCTTCGAGGAGATCGCAGCGCTGTACAGGCCCGGCATGATCAGCACATTGGCCGGTCCCGACAGGCGGCAGAAGGGATAATGTTTCATCATCTCGGGATCGAGCGCCACGTCGGCGGCCATTTCGCCGTCATATTCGAAATCGACCTTTTGCTTGTCCAGCAGTGCCACGGCGTCGCGCACGCGCTCGGCCTGAAGCGATGGCGGATTGCCGAAATTGGAATAAGAGAGCAAGGCAAGCCGGGGTTCATGCCCCCAGCGCCTAGCTTTGGCCGCCATCTGTCTGGCGATGTGGGCGATGGTTTCGGGGTCGGGCGTTTCGTGCACGGCGGTATCGGCGATGAAAACCGTGCGCCCGCTGGCAATCAGGATCGAATGGCCGAAAACCAGTTCGCCGGGATGGGGGTCGATGACGCGGGTGATCTCGTCGAAGGCCGCCGAATAGCTGCGCGTCAGGCCGGTCACCATGGCGTCGGCGTCGCCCGCCTCCACCATCAGGGCGGCGAAAATATTGCGCTCGAGATTCACCATGCGCATGGCGTCGCGCTTCAACAGGCCCTGGCGCTGCTTGCGCGCATAAAGGCGCTCGGCGTAAGCGGCGTTGCGGTCGGAAAGACGAGCGTTCAAAATCTCGAGTTCTTCCGCGCCCTGCAAGCCAAGATCGGCAATGGTCTTCTGGATGCGCTCTTCCCTGCCGATCAGCACCGGCGTGCCGTAGCCCGCATGCAAGAAGGCCAGGGCGGCGCGGATGCTTTTTTCCTCTTCGCCTTCGGCGAAGGCGATGCGCTTGGGATTGGCGCGCACCTTTTCGGCGATGGCCTCCAGCGTCGAGGCGGTGGGATCGAGGCGGGCCGACAGGGTTTTGACGTAAGCGTCCAAATCGGCGATCGGGCGGCGCGCCACGCCGGAATCCATGGCGGCCTTGGCGACGGCCAGCGGCACCGAGGCGATCAGGCGCGGATCGAAAGGGACGGGAATGATGTAATCGGGTCCATAGCTAAGATGGCGGCCTGAATAGGCGGCGTCCACCTCGTCGGGCACGTCCTGGCGGGCCAGGGCGGCGATGGCGTGGGCGGCGGCGACCTTCATCTCTTCATTGATGGTTCTGGCGCGCACGTCCAAAGCGCCCCGGAAGATATAGGGAAAGCCCAACACATTGTTGAGCTGGTTGGGATAATCGCTGCGCCCTGTCGCCACGATGGCGTCTGGAACGGCGGCCCTGGCCTCCTCTGGCGTGATTTCGGGATCGGGATTGGCCATGGCGAACAGGATGGGCTTGGGCGCCATGCTTTTGACCATGGCTGGCGTCACGCATCCCTTGACCGACAGGCCCAGGAAAATGTCGGCCCCCTCCATCGCCTGTTCCAGCGTGCGGGCCTTGGTGGGCACGGCATGCGCACTTTTCCACTGGTTCATGCCCTCAAGTCGGCCCTGATAGACCACGCCCTTGGTGTCGCACAGAAGCGCGTTTTCGTGGGGCAGGCCCAGCGCTTTCACCAGTTCTAGGCAGGCGATGCCCGCAGCGCCCGCGCCATTCACCACCATCTTCACCTTCTTGATGTCGCGGCCCGTCAGGTCAAGCGCGTTCAATAGACCGGCGGCGGCGATGATGGCGGTGCCGTGCTGGTCGTCGTGAAAGACCGGAATATCCATCAGTTCGCGCAACCGGCTTTCGATGATGAAACATTCGGGCGCCTTGATGTCTTCCAGATTGATGCCGCCGAAAGTGGGACCCAGAAAGCGGACGCAATTGACGAATTCGTCAACGTCTCTGGTATCGACCTCAAGATCGATGCCGTCGATATCGGCAAAGCGCTTGAACAGAACCGCCTTGCCCTCCATCACCGGCTTGCCCGCCAAAGCGCCCAGATCGCCCAGGCCCAGCACCGCCGTGCCGTTCGAGATGATGGCGACCAGATTGCCCTTGGCCGTGTAGTCGTAGGCCAGCTCGGGGTCCTTGGCGATCATCAGACAGGGCGCAGCCACCCCCGGCGAATAGGCCAGCGACAGATCGCGTTGGGTGTTCAAGGGCTTGGTGGGAGCGATCTCCAACTTGCCCGGCTTGCCCTGGGCGTGCATCAGCAGGGATTCGCGATCCAAGCTGGAGAACTCGCTGGTCATGACCTTAAGTCCCCCTGCGCTCCACGATGTGAAGATTGGCCGCCCCGTGACTTTGCAAAACGCCCCTGGCCCGGCCTTCGCGCAGATCGTCTTGCGCCGCTACCCACAAGATGATCGAACCGGCCTCGATGGCGCGCTCGAACTCTTTCGCGTCGGGGGTAGCGGTCACGTCGCCCAAAAATTCGCTCAGTGCAAAAGCGCCGACGCCAGCCGCCACGACACCCGCCAGGGCAGCACCCACCGGCCCGGCGGCCAGGGCGATCAGACCGGCGGCCACCAGCGGACCTTCATACTTCATCTCGCCCACCAAGCCGGTCAGGCGCTCTTTCAGGCTGGCCGCCTCGGGCCTTGCGGCGTCCAAGGAGCTGTGCGAGGCCAGGACAGACAGGTCGGACGGTTCGAAACCCGCCTTCAGCAGGGCCTCGACGCAAGATTCGAATTTGGACTTGTCGGCGATGATGCCGACCAGCTCGCGGTGGGGATGTTGGGATGACACGGGCGTTCCTTGCTTGAATAAACGAGACCTTCCCATTCTGCCCCAGTTCTTGGGCCAGGGGCAAGAAAGCCTTGCCGAAGCGCTTCTTGCGTGCAAGATGGCGCGATGCTGACGCCGATGAAAGTTTTCTTACTGCTTTTGCTGGCCGCCGCCATCTGGTACGGCTTTAAGTTCTGGCGTTGGCAGAACAGATTTCGCAAGGAATTTCAAAGACAAATGGAGGAGGCGGCGCAGTTTTCCAGGCCGACTTCTCCCACGCCGCCGCCCGTGCCGGATACGGGAATCGACGATCTGGCCCCCTGCCCGGCCTGCAATACCTATGGCGTACCCGGACAAATGAAAAGCTGCGGACGTGCCGACTGCCCATATCCGGGTTGACCTGGGCTATCCCCCTGGGTAGCTTGGCGCCGCTCCGCCCAACCAATCTGGTGTCATGCAAACCAAGAAACCCAGCTTCCAGGACCTGATCCTGACCTTGCAGGCCTTTTGGGCCAAACAGGGCTGCGTGATTTTGCAGCCCTACGACATGGAAGTGGGAGCCGGAACCTTTCACCCTGCCACCACCTTGCGGGCCTTGGGCAAAAAACCTTGGAAGGCGGCCTATGTGCAGCCCTCGCGCCGCCCGGCCGACGGGCGCTATGGCGAGAATCCCAACCGGTTGCAGCATTATTACCAATTCCAGGTCATTTTGAAGCCCAGCCCGGCCAATGCGCAGGATTTGTATCTGCAAAGCCTGAAGGAACTGGGCATCGATCCCATGAAGCACGACATTCGCTTCGTGGAGGACGATTGGGAAAGTCCCACCTTGGGGGCTTGGGGCCTGGGCTGGGAAGTGTGGTGCGACGGCATGGAAGTGACGCAGTTCACCTATTTCCAGCAAGTGGGCGGCATCGAATGCGATCCGGTCTCTGCCGAGCTGACCTATGGGCTTGAGCGCTTGGCCATGTACATCCAGGGCGTCGAGAACGTCTTCGATCTCGATTTCAACGGCCAGGGCGTGAAATACGGCGACGTCTTCCATCAGGCCGAGGTGGAATATTCGGCCCATAATTTCGAACATGCGGGCACCGACATGCTGCTGCGCCATTTCGAAGACGCCGAAGCCGAATGCAAGGCGCTGCTGGGCCAGAATTTGGCCCTTCCCGCCTATGACCAATGCATCAAGGCCAGCCATCGCTTCAATCTGCTGGACGCCAGGGGCGTGATCAGCGTGGCCGAACGTCAGGCCTATATCGGGCGCGTTCGTCAGCTGGCCAAGGCCTGCTGCGAAGGCTGGCTCAAAAGCCAAGGGGAGCTGTAGGCCATGCCCGAGCTTCTGCTTGAACTTTTCTCGGAAGAAATTCCCGCCCGCATGCAAGACGAGGCGGCTAGGGCGCTGGCGCAAGGCGTGATGACCGGGCTGAACGCCAATGGCCTGAGTGTGGGCGATCACGATATCGAATTCTTCGCCACGCCGCGCCGACTGGTCCTGATCGTGCACAATCTGCCCGAGCTGCAGCCCGACGTGAAGGAAGAGCGCAAGGGACCGCGCGTCGGCGCGCCCCAGCAGGCCATCGACGGTTTCTTGAAGTCGGCGGGCTTGGCTTCGCTGGATCAATGCGAAAAGCAAGATACCGGCAAGGGCGAATTCTGGATCGCCAATATCGAAAAGAAGGGGCGTCGCACCAAATATGTTTTGGTCGATATCCTGAAATCGGTGATCTGCGGTTTCGCTTGGCCGAAATCGATGCGCTGGTCGGACTATAATTTCCGTTGGGTGCGCCCGCTGCACAACATTCTGGCCCTGTTCGACGGCCAGCCCATTCCGCTGCTCATCGAGCGCAAGGGCGAGAACAAGCCCTACGATCCCAGCACCTTCGAACAACCGGGGGCCTGGGCCGAAATCCAGGCCGCCAAAAGCGCCGTGCTGGCCGCCAACGACAAAACTTGCGGGCACCGTTTCATGGCGCCCACCCCGTTCGTCGTGCGCGACGTCAAGGACTATCTGGGCCGCCTGAAATCGGTTTACGTGGTTCTGGACGGCGACGAAAGGAAGCGCATCATCGCCACGCAGCTTGGCAATATGTGCGAGGATGCCGGGCTTAAACTGCGCGACGACAAGGGCCTGCTCGACGAAGTGGCGGGACTGGTCGAATGGCCGGTGGTGCTGATGGGGAGCATCGACGACAAATTCATGGATGTGCCGCCCGAAGTGCTGATCACCTCGATGCGCAGCCATCAGAAATATTTCTCGCTCTTGAATGCCGACGGTTCGCTGGCGCCGCGCTTCGCCCTGGTCTCCAACATGGTGACCGAGGACAAGGGCAGGGCCATCGTGGCGGGCAATGAGCGCGTGCTGCGCGCCCGTTTGTCGGACGCCAAATTCTTCTGGGACCAGGACAGGAAGCATAGTCTGGAATCGCGCCTGCCCAAGCTGGACCAGCGCGTCTTCTACAAAGGCCTGGGCACCATGCAAGACAAGGCCAAGCGCTTGGAAAAGTTGGCCGAGGGGCTGGCCGCCTTCGTGCCGGGATGCGATGCCACGCTGGCAGCCAGGGCCGCGAAACTGGCCAAGGCCGACCTGTCCACCGGCATGGTCGGCGAATTTCCCGAACTGCAGGGCGTGATGGGCCGCTATTACGCCCAGAACGACGGCGAACAGGCCGATGTCGCCCAGGCGGTGGCCGACCATTACGCGCCCCAAGGACCGAATGACCGCTGCCCCACAGCGCCCGTGTCGGTGGCCGTGGCGCTGGCCGACAAGCTGGATACGTTGGTCGGCTTCTTCGCCATCGGCGAAAAGCCCACGGGGTCCAAGGACCCGTTTGCCCTAAGAAGAGCGGCCCTGGGCGTCATCCGCCTGATCATCGACAACAAGCTGCGCCTGCCCTTAAGCGCCGCCTTTATGATGGCGGGCAACCAATATGGCGAACTTCTGGATGAAAGCGGGCTGAAAGCCGCCTATGCCGACCTGCCCGGCTTCTTCGCCGACCGTTTGAAAGTGCATCTGAAGGAGCAGAAAACGCGCCACGATCTGGTGGACGCGGTTTTCGCCCTGGGCGGCGAGGACGATCTGGTTCGCCTGCTGGCTCGAGTCGCGGCTCTTCAGGCCTTTCTGGCCAGCGCCGACGGGGCCAATCTTCTGACCGGCTACAAGCGGGCGGCCAATATCTTGAAAATTGAGGAAAAGAAAGACAAAAAGGGCTATAGTGAAGCCGTTCTTCTGGACAGGCTTCAAGAAGCCCCGGAACGGGCCTTGGCCGACGCTCTTGGGAAAGCCCAGGGGCTGATCGGCGGAAGCCTGCGGGCCGAGGATTTCATGGGGGCGATGGGTGTGATGGCTGGCCTGCGCCAGCCAGTGGACGCCTTTTTCGACCAAGTCACGGTCAATTCGGAAGAACAAGAACTTCGGGCCAACCGGCTCAGGCTTCTGGCCGGCATCCGATCGGCCGTGGATCAGGTAGCGGATTTCTCAAAGATCGAGGGGTAATGTCATGACGAAATGGGTCTACACGTTCGGCGGAGGCAGCGCCGAAGGGCGCACCGACATGAAGAACCTTCTGGGCGGCAAGGGCGCCAATCTGGCCGAGATGGCCGGTCTGGGCCTGCCCGTTCCCCCCGGCTTCACCATCACCACCGAAGTCTGCACCTACTATTACGCCAACAAAGAAACCTATCCGTCCGATCTTGACGCCCAGATCGAGGCGGGCTTGGCCCACATCGAAAAGATCGTCGACGCCAAGTTCGGCGACACGGCCAATCCGCTGCTGGTTTCGGTGCGCTCGGGTGCTCGGGCCTCGATGCCCGGCATGATGGACACGGTGCTGAATCTGGGCCTCAACGACGCCACCGTGGCGGGCTTGGCCAAGCGCGCCGGCGACGAACGCTTCGCCTTCGACAGCTATCGGCGCTTCATCCAGATGTATTGCAACGTGGTTCTTGAAATTCCCTCGCACAATTTCGAGGAAATTCTGGAAGGCGTTAAGGAAGACAAGGGCTATCAGTTGGATACCGACTTGAAGGCCGACGACTGGAAAAAGGTCGTCGAGCTTTACAAGAAGAAGGTGCAAGAAAAGCTGGGCAAGCCCTTCCCGCAAGACCCCAAGGAACAGCTGCGGGGCGCGGTGGGCGCCGTGTTCGGCTCGTGGATGAACAAGCGCGCCTGCACCTATCGCCAACTGCACGACATTCCCGAATCCTGGGGCACGGCGGTCAATGTTCAGGCCATGGTGTTCGGCAACATGGGCGACGATTCGGCGACCGGCGTTTGCTTTACCCGCAACCCCTCGACCGGCGAGAATCTGTTCTACGGCGAATTCCTGATCAACGCCCAGGGCGAAGACGTGGTGGCGGGCATCCGCACGCCGCAGCAGATCACGGTGGCGGGCAAGGACGCCCAGAAAAGCGATCTTCCGGCCATGGAAGAAGTGATGCCCGTCATGTTCAAGGAATTGAACGACGTGCGTTTGAAGCTGGAAAAACATTACCGCGACATGCAGGACATGGAGTTCACCATCCAGAAGGGCAAGTTGTGGATGCTGCAGACCCGCAACGGCAAGCGCACCGCCAAGGCGGCGCTGCGGGTCGCCGTCGAGATGGCGAACGAGGGCCTGATCACCAAGGAAGAGGCGATCAAGCGCGTCGAGCCGCAGGCGCTTGACCAGCTTTTGCATCCGACGCTGGACCCCAAGGCCAAGCGCGACGTGCTGGGCAAGGGCCTGCCCGCCTCGCCGGGCGCTGCGTCTGGCCGTGTCGTGTTCACAGCCGACGAGGCCGAAGCCTGGGCGGCCAAGGGCGAGAAGGTCATGTTGGTGCGCGTCGAAACCAGCCCCGAGGACATCGGCGGCATGCATGTGGCGCAAGGCATCCTGACCACGCGCGGCGGCATGACCAGCCACGCCGCCGTGGTAGCCCGTGGCATGGGCCGTCCCTGCGTCGCCGGTTGCGGCGAATTACGCGTCGATTACGCCGCCAAAACCTTCAAGGCGGGTTCGCGCATCGTTAAGGAAGGCGACGTCATCACCATCGACGGCTCGTCGGGCGAAGTGATGATGGGCGAAGTGCCGACCATCCAGCCGGAACTGACCGGCGATTTCGGACGTCTGATGGAATGGGCCGACGCCGTGCGCAAGCTGAAGGTGCGCGCCAACGCCGAAACCCCTCTGGATGCTTCCACGGCGCGCAAGTTCGGGGCCGAAGGCATCGGGCTTTGCCGCACCGAACATATGTTCTTCGATCCCAAGCGCATCATCGCCATCCGCGAGATGATCCTGGCCGACAATGAAGCGGGACGCCGCGCGGCACTGGCCAAGCTGATCCCCTTCCAGCGCCAGGATTTCATCGATCTGTTCACCATCATGCGCGGCTTGCCGGTCACCATCCGCCTTCTCGATCCGCCGCTGCATGAATTCCTGCCCCAGGGCGAAGCCGAAGTCGCCGACGTCGCCAAGGAAGCGGGCGTCGATGTCGCCACCCTGAAGGCGCGCGCGGCCATGCTGCACGAAGCCAATCCTATGCTGGGCCATCGCGGTTGCCGCCTGGGCGTCACCTATCCCGAAATCTACGAGATGCAGGCCCAGGCCATTTTCGAAGCCGCGGTCGAAGTTTCGAAGACGGGCGAGCCGGTGGTGCCCGAGATCATGATCCCCTTGGTCAGCACCAAGAAGGAGCTCGATCTCATGAAGGCTTCGGTCGATAAGATGGCGGCGGAAGTTTTCGCCAAGGCGGGCAAGAAGCTGGTCTATCACGTCGGCACCATGATCGAACTGCCCAGGGCCGCGTTGCAGGCGGGCAAGATCGCCGAGACGGCCGAGTTCTTCAGCTTCGGCACCAACGATCTGACCCAGACCACGCTGGGCATGTCGCGTGACGATTCGGGACCGTTCCTGGAAGTCTACCGCGCCAAGGGCATCTACGAGCAAGACCCCTTCGCGTCGCTTGACGTCGACGGCGTCGGCGAACTGATCAAGATCGCCAAGGAGCGCGGACGCGCCACGAGGCCCGACATCAAGCTGGGCATCTGCGGCGAACATGGCGGCGATCCGGCCTCGATCCAGTTCTGCCAGAAGGTGGGGCTGGATTACGTGTCTTGCTCGCCTTACCGCGTGCCCATCGCGCGCTTGGCCGCAGCGCAGGCCGCCTTGGGGTCGCACGAAGATAGAACGGCGTAGTATATTGGACCCTCAAGCGCCGGGCGCGCGCTGTGCGCGCTTGGCTCTCGCCGCACCGGCGGCGCGCGGGCTTTGCCCGCGATTCTGAAGGTAGGTTGTAATGCACCAGGACTGTATTTTTTGCAAAATCGTGGCGGGAGTCATTCCCTGCTTCAAGATTTATGAAGACGAACACACGCTGGCCTTCATGGACATCAATCCGGTCAATCCCGGCCACTGTCTGGTGGTGCCCAAGAACCACGCGCCCAATCTGTTCGAAAGCGACGACGCCGATCTGGCCCGCACCATGGCCGTCGTGCGCAAAATTTCTAGGGCGGTGCAAAAGGCGCTGAACCCTTACGGCCTTAATCTGTTGCAGGCCAACGGGCCGGGAGCGGCGCAGTCGGTTTTCCATCTGCATCTGCACATCATCCCGCGCGAGCGCGACGACGATCTGCGCATGAATTGGGGCTTGAAGTCGGGCAACAAGGACGAGATCGCCGCCGTGGCCGAGAAAATCAAGGAAGCGCTCGAGGATTAACCAGCGCTATCCGCTTCCGGCAGTTTCATCCAGGCGCAGATTTCAGGGGTCAGCACTTTGCCTGCAACGGTCATCAACTCGCGCCGTCCCAAGGCCTCGAGACGGATTTTCGCAACGCCCAGGCCCGCAAGGCCCGAGCGCATTTCGCCCGCCTCAACCTCGCCCTGCATGATCAGCGAGCCGGGCGCTGGGGCCTCGCCCTCATAGCGCACCGGCAGCAGACGCTTCTTGATCAGCCCGCGATATTTCGTGCGCGCCGTCAATTCCTGGCCCAAATAGCATCCCTTCTTCCAATCGACGCCGCCCAACTCGTCATAGCCCGCTTCCAGCAGCAAATCTTTCTCGGGCGTCAGGTCGCCAGCGCCATCGGGCAAGGCCAGCGCCATCCGGTGCTGGTTCCAGGCATCGAAGGGGGCGGCCAAAAAACCCGCCGCTTCCAGGGCGGCCAATCCGCCGTCAGCGGGCAGAGCCAAACGCGCTCCCGCCTCCAAAAGCCTTGGATCGACATATGCCACGCCATCGGCAAACGAGACGGCCTGGCCCGCCGATTGTCCGCCCAGCCCCAAGACGTTCAGGGCATCGCCGCCAAAGGCGGCCAGCGCCGTCCATTCCGGGGCAAGGCGCAGCGAGACCTTCGAGCGCAGCTTGTACATCGACAGTTTCTTCAGCATGGAATCGGCGCGCTCTGCCTCGATCTCCAGCAGAAAGGCGTCGCCCCGCTCGATCAGGAAAAAGTCGAACATGAATTTGCCTTGCGCGGTCAGCATGGCGCCAAACAGGGTTTGGCTTGGCGTCAGGCGCATCACGTCGCAGGAAACCAAGCCTTGCAGAAAGGCGCGCCGGTCCTCGCCAGCCAGTTCAAGAAACGAGCGCTGCTTCAAATGCACAGCCGTCAAACCGCTCATGGACTTCTCCTCTATCGTCTTACCTATGATATAACACCAAACCATGAGCAATGAAGCCTGGCTGAAGGCCGAAATCGGTTTTACCCAATATCTGATTCAGGCCGGGCGTCTGGATGCGGCCCGCGATTCCCTGGCCTCTTTGGATAGCCAAGAGGCGGCAGGTCTTATCGCCGACGCCTGGAAGGAACTGGGCGGCGCCTATTTCGGTCAGGATCGCCACCGCGAAGCCGAGGCGGCCTTTCGCCGCGCCTTGGACAAACTGCCGGCGGACGGCGAGGCCCTGATGGGGTTGGGCTACGCCCTGTTCAACCAGACAAGGACCAGCGAGGCGGAGCACTGCTTCCAGGCGGTGGCGCAAAGCCAGGAGGGCAGCGCCGTCGCTTGGCGCGCCTTGTGCGCGACCCGCATGAATTTGCAAGATCTTGAAGGGGCCGCCAAGGCCGTGGCGCGCGCTTTGGCCCTGAACGACCAGGATGCGGAAACGCATGCCCTAAGGGGGTTGTTGGCCTATCGAAAGAGCCAAGCCGACCGGCGCTGGCGCGACTGGACGCGGCAGAATTTGAAAGACCCCGCAGCTCGGCCCAATCTGTTGGCGGGCGCGCTTGACCAACTGGAATTGGACGACGCCTTAAGCTCGATCCGGGCCGCTCGCCAGATTGATCCCAGAATTCGCACCGACGAATTGGGGGCGCGCCTGCTTGTCGCCATGGGCAGGCCCGAGGAAGCGCTTGAATTTCTGGAAGCCAGCCCGCAGCCGGATGCACGCAGCTGGCAACTGACCGCCGATGTCTGCTGGCTGCTGCGCAAGGAAGACGAGGCGCGCCGCCATCTGAAGAAATCCTTGGAAGCCCGCATGTTTCCAGAACCCGAGCCGCGAGCGTTGAACGAAGAAACGCTGTGCCAGGCCAAGGTGGCCGCCGGATTGAAAAACCACAAGCGGGAAGGGCCATCGGCAACGCCCCTGGTCTGGGTTCACTGGGATGCGCCATCCTATTTCAGCCAAAGCATCGGCTCGGCCCTGGCCGCCAGCCCGGCCACGCCCTTGGTGGTGCTGGGCGATTCGACCAACGCCTTCGAGCCTTGCCAACATATGCCGCTTTCGCGTCGGGCGGCCTCGGCCTGGGCCTTTCTGGATCGTTATCGGCACGCCAGCGAAAACGATTTTGTCTATGAAGCCTTTTGCCTGATGCGCTGGTTCTTTCTGCTGGATTGGGCCAGTGTGGCGGGCGTGGATCGCTTGGCGGCGGCGGATTCCGACTTGCTGCTCTTTTGCGACGTCGAGCGCGAGCTTGTCCCCAGAATGAAGGGGCTGGACCTAGCCTTCACCGGCGAGTTGGGGCCGCATCTGGCGCTGCTGACCCGCAAGGGCCTGTCGGATCTGTGCGGATTTTTCATGGACGCCTATGCGGATGGAGCGCCCGACATCGGCAGTTTGGTCAGCGACATGATGTTGCTGCCGCATTTTTTGAAGGATCGGCAATGGGCGGACCTGTCGCAAATCGAGGCGGGTTGCCGGGTGGATATGAACATGCGCTTGCCCGAAGGCTTTCGCATGGCGGGCCAGATCAAGCAAATCAGTTTTCGCCAAGGCCAGGCTTTCGCCAAGGATCGGGAGAGCGGCGTCGAAACGCGCTTGCTGGCCTTGCATTTTCAAGGCCCCGCCAAGCCCTATATGGGCCAAGCTCTCAGGCAGGAAGATTTTACGGATTAAGATCACCCCAGCCGGGCGGTTTCCTCAAGCCCAGCGGGAACAGAAATTCGGCGGCATGCTTGACGGCGATATCCTTGAGGCGCGCCCACCCTCTTGCCGGAGCGACGTCGTCGGGCAGCAAGGCGGGATCGGCGGGAATCAAGGCGACCATGGATTCGATCATCCCAACGCCCTCATAGGCTTCGTTGTGCGCCCGCGCATTCTCCGGTCCCGCATCCGCAAAGCGCTCCCAGGCCGGGCGCGACGCCAACAGGTAGCGGCGCGAAGGCACGCTGTTTTTCAGCAAGCGATGCGCCAGCACGACGTCGAAACCCGACAGCTCCTCGAAGCGTTTCAGGCGATAAAGCAGGGCGCGCCCGAAATGCACCAGCACCTTCAGATCAAGAAGGCGAATGCGCGCACAGGCCCGGCAAGGGCAGGCGTTGGTCAACACCATCTGGCGGCGCTTGTCGTCGAAGGCATCGAAAAACCGCACGGCTGCTTGCGCCACTTTCCGACCGGCGTCTTGCCCGTCGGGGGCGTGCAGGAAGATGGCGTCGCCCTCAAGCTTGTTGGCGATCAGATTGTCGGGTGCGGCGTCCAGCACGGCCTCGATCAGCGCGCTGACAACATGCTGGGCGTGGGTGATTTCCTGCCTGTTGAAGGACATGAAATCGGTGTAGCCCGAGATGTCGGCCAGGACCAGAAAGGTGTCGATTTCCTTCTGGTCCATGGCCGCGCCCATCTCACTTCTTCAAGTAATCTTTAATCAGCACTTCGGCGATCTGCACGGCATTCAGCGCAGCGCCCTTGCGCAGATTGTCAGCCACCACCCACAGGGACAAGCCGTTGGGCACCGTCGGGTCCTTGCGGATGCGGCTGACATAGGTGGCGTCTTCGCCAGCGCATTCGGCGGGCGTCACATAGCCACCCGGCTCGCGTTGATCGACCACCACCACGCCCGGCGCCTTGGACAGGGCGGCCCTGGCCTGCGCGACCGTGATCGGGCGCTCGAACTCGACATTGATCGATTCGGCATGACCGATGAACACGGGTACGCGCACACAGGTGGCGCTCACCTGAATGTCGGGGTCCATGATCTTCTTGGTCTCGACCACCATTTTCCATTCTTCCTTGGTCGATCCGTCTTCCATGAAGACGTCGATGTGCGGAATCACGTTGAAGGCGATCTGCTTGGTGAACTTGTGCGGCTCGACCGGATCGTTGACGTAGATGGCGCGGGTCTGGTTGAACAGCTCGTCCATGGCGTCCTTGCCCGCTCCCGAGGTCGATTGATAGGTCGAGACCACGACGCGCTTGATCTTGGCCAGATCGTGCAGGGGCTTCAGGGCCACCACCATCTGGATGGTCGAGCAATTGGGATTGGCGATGATGCCGCGCTTCTTGTACTTGGCGATGGCCTCGGGATTGACCTCGGGCACCACCAGCGGAATGTCGTGCTCCATGCGGAAATGCGAGGTGTTGTCGATCACCACGCACCCGGCGGCGGCGGCCCTGGGGCTATGCACCGCCGAAACCTTGGCGCCCGGCGACGACAGGGCGATGTCAACGCCCTTGAAATCGAATTTGGCGAGGTCTTGAATTTTCAGCACCTCGTCCTCGCCGAACGACACTTCACGCCCGGCGGAGCGTTCGCTCGCCAGCGCGATCACGTCGTCGCAAGGAAAATCGCGCTCGGCCAGCGTCTGCAACATCTCGCGGCCCACATTGCCGGTGGCGCCGATCACGGCAACCCGATAACCCATCGTCCTGGTCCTTGCATCTGTCGTTAACGTAAAGGGGGGCAAAACTACTCTCTCGGAGCCAGGAAATCAATAAACCTTAATTACACTGGCCTAGCGAGCCTTCGGCGCAAATATGCTTGCCGTCGGTCCAGATGGCGCCAGTCAGGTCGGCATAAAGGAAATCAGCGCCCAGCAGACGGGCGCCGGAGAAGTCGGCGCCCTTCAGAACCGCCCGGTAAAAGCGCGCTCGTCTAAGGTCGGCGTCCTTGAAGCTGGCGCGGCTCAGGTCCGCTTTGGTGAAATCGGCCTCGGTCGCGTCGGCTTGGTCGAAAACCGTGTCCCTCAAGCCAGCGCTGATGAATTTGGCTCGATAAGCGTTGGCGCCGGTAAAATCGCTGCCCGACAAATCGCTGCGCTGAAAGGTGGCGTCGCGCAGATTGGCTTTTTTCAGGTCGCTTTTCATCAGCTCGCGCCCATCGTGATAGCAGCGCCGCCAATCAACGCCCATGGCCGCCGGTTCAGCGCAGCTGTTTCCTTGCGCCAGGGCGGGCAGGCTGATCATCAGCAGGGGCAGAAGCCAGAAACTTCTCATGAAACAAGATGTAGTCAACCGAAGGGCATTTGGCAAAGGCAGAATTGAGGGTTAAAATGGAAAGCGGAAGCCAAGGAGAGAGAGATGCAAAAATCAAAGGCCGAAGAGGCGTTGAGCCAGGCCGAACAGCATTGGACGGATGGCGACATGGCGGCGGCCAGGGAGGCCTTCAGGCGCGCCCGGCTGCATTTCCACGAGGCGGGAGACAGGGGCGGCGAATCAGGCTCCCTGGCCCGGCTGGGCGAGCTCGAGCATCGCCAGGGGCATATGAAGGCGGCCCGCGAGCTGTATGTCGAGGCGCGCACGTTGCTGACCGGCGAGGCCGATCCTTTGGCCCAGGCCGACGTGCTGATCTTGTTGGGCGAGTTGGAGCGTAGCGAAAACAACCACGGCGCTGCGCGTCAGGCCCTTGAATCGGCACGGGAACTCTATCACGGCGGCGGCGATCTGGGCGGCGAGACGCAAGCATGGCTGCGTTTGGGCTGGGTGGCTTCGTCGGAGGGGCGCGAAGACAAGGCGCTCGACGCTTTCAAAAAGGCCGAACAACTGGCCCGTCAGGCGGGCGACGATCAAGCGGGCGGGCAGGCGCTGATGGCGCTGGCCGACATCGAGCGCAAACTCAACCGCTTGGATCTGGCCCATCAGGCCATTTCGCAAGCGCTGGCCCTGTTCAAAAGCTCGGGCGACGTGCTGGATGAGGCGGCGGCCATGGCCGAATTGGCCACCCTGGCTCGCGATGTGGGCGAGCGGGTCCAGGCCGTCGAAGGCTATCAGAAGGCGGCCCATTTGTTCGCCGCGGCGGGCGATCTGAAGGGCGAGGCCCTGGTGCTGCTGGCTTTGGCCCGCCTGGAATACGGCCACGATTCGCAAGCCGCCCGCAAGGCGGCGGAACATGCGGCCCAATTGCTCGAGCGCGTAGGCGATCGCGACCATATGGACCAGGCAAAGCAGCTGTTGGCCGGGCTTTGACCCAGCCCGTCCGCAGCTTTGCCCAATTCTCGGCGCATGAAGACGCCAAGACGCGCCTGCGTTCGCTGGCGCGTGATCTGGCTATTCGCGCTTTGTTGCTGACTAAGCGTCCGGGCCGGGCTGCTGGCGGCATTCGCTTTCCATTCTGGCATCATGTGTTCGACGATGAACGGGCGGACTTCGAGCGCCAGCTGCGCTGGATGAAACGCCATGGCGACTTCATCGGTTTTGATCAGGCAGTGGCGCTGCTGGCGTCGGGCGACAAGATCGACGGGCGATATTTCTGCCTGTCCTTCGACGATGGCTTCAAGAACGTACTGTCCAACGGCGCGCCAATCTTGGATGCGGTCGGCGCCAAGGCGATGGTCTATCTGGCGACCGGCTATGTGGGGGAAAGCGATCCCGCCAAGTTGAAGGGTTTTTACGATCACGGCCAGTTGCTGATCGAATTCATGGACTGGTCCGACGCCAAGGCTTGGCTGGCGGCTGGTCATGAGGTGGGTTCGCACACCCGAAAACATGCCTGCCTAGCAGCGCTGGAAGCAGGCGGGGTCAGGGCGGAACTGGCGGCGTCAAAGGCTGACATCGAAGCGAATCTGGGCATCGATTGCCGCCATTTTTGCGCGCCCTTCGGCGTTGCCGGAACCCATTTCGACCGTTTGCGCGACCCCAGACTGGCCAGGGATGCTGGTTATGAATCCTTCGCCACCGGCCATCGCGGCCGCATGGGCCAGAGCGGCGATCCCTTTTTCCTGCTGCGCGATCATTTGCTGGCCAAGGCGGGCGATCATCAACTGCGTTACTTTCTGGGGGACTGATGCGGGGCAACATCCGTCACGCCCGCATCGAGGATGGGCTGGAGGCCAGCGCCTTTTTGGAAGGCCTTGGACTGGTTCAGCCCCAGGGTGAAGCGGCTAGGACGGCTCATTGGAAGCGAATCTGGATCGACAATCCGGCCCTGGGCCAGGGCGGGGAAAAGCTGCCGTTGGGCGTGGTGCTGGAAGACGAGGCAGGGCGCATCCAGGGTTTTTTCGGCAATGTGGCGCGCATTTACCGGCTGAAAGATCGCCGCCTGATCGCCGGATGCGCCACGCAATGGGGTGTGGCCAAGGATTGGCGCACCGAGACCAGACGTTTGGCCAAGGCCTATTGCGACCAGCCGGGCGCCGATCTGCTGCTGGTGACCACGGCCAAGCGCGCCGCTTCGCGCCTATTCGTGGAAAACGACTATGTGGCCGTGCCGCAGCCGCATCTGGACAAGGTGCTGTACTGGATCACCGATGCGAACGGCTTTCTGGCTTCGGCGTTCAAGCGCAAGAACTGGCCCCCCGAACTGGCTTGGCTGGGCGCGCCCTTCCTGTCGGTCGTCAGCGCCTTCAAGCGCAAGGCCAAGGCGAGGCACGCGGTTTTGCGCCTGGGGCTGGTGGATCTTGGTCCCGCCGCCGACGCTTTGTTCGAAGCCAAGGCAGGGCGGGGCGATTGTCTGCTGGCCGAGCGCGATGCCAAAACCCAGGGTTGGAGCTACGCCAGACCCGAAGAAACGGACATTCTGTTCGTGGCGGCGCCGGATGGCTCCTATCTGGGGCAGCTTAGCCTGATGCGCGACGATGCGCCCGCGATCGGCCTGAAAAGGCGCAAGGTGATCGATCTGATGGTGCTGAACGACGACGCGTCGGTCGTCGATTCCCTGCTGGCCGAGGCCCTGCGCATTTGCCGGAACGAGGGCGATCATGTGCTGGAAGTGGTCGGGCTTCCCATGGCGTTGCGTTCTCGCTTTCTGAAACTGGGGGCCATGGAACGCGCCTTCATCTCCTGGCCCGCCTATGTGAAAGTGCTGACGCCTGGTATCGATCTTTCGGCAGAATCGCTTTGGCATCTTACCGGCTATGACGGCGACGCGACGCTTGTTTGATTGCCCCTCAAGCGCCGGGCGGCGCATTCCATGCGCCTTGGCTTTCGCGCCATAAGGCGCGGGGCGCGCTTGCGCCCAGTCGCTGCGCTCCATATTTGATTGCCCCTCAAGCGCCGGGCGGCGCATTCCATGCGCCTTGGCTCTCACGCGCATTGGCGCGCGGGGCGCGTTGCGCCCAGTCGCTGCGCTCCATATTTGATTGCCCCTCAAGCGCCGGAAATGGTTGCGGCTATTTTTTCTTGCGAACCGGTTTCTTCCTGGGACCCATCGGCCCAGTATAAAAGACCCGGCAGTTGCCCCAGTTGGCGCTGTAGAAGAAGTAGGTTTCGCCCTCGCGGGCCAGCTTTCCCGGATCGATCAGCAGATCGTGGCGTCCCTTGGGAATCACGCCCAGAACGGCGGCACCCTCCTTGCCGTTGAAAACGGCGGCTAGGCGCAAGGGGCTGACCGGAATGAACTGGCCGGTGCGGCAGGCCTCGTCCAGCACTTGATCGGCCTTGCCCGCCGTCCAATAGGGTTTTGGCGAGCGGCTGAGCTGAATATATTCGAAGGCGTCCGGCCAGCGCGACCTTGTGGATGGGCTTGGCACCGTGTCGGGCGGCGAGACGCGCGGCGGCGACTGTGGCGAGGTCGGCTCGACGGTCTGGGCTAGCGCGTGGCCGACACCGCCAGCGAAGACGCAAAGGGCGCAAACGCATGGGGTCAGGTCTTGAATTATGAATCTGCGCAACGCCGGGTCGATCGACCGCAAAAGGGAAAATTCATAATTCAAGACCTGACCCCATGCTCTAGACCCTGAAGTACTTTGCCTTCGGGTGATGCAAGATGATAGCAGAGGTTGATTGCTCAGGCGTTAATTGGTCCTCGTCGGTCAGCGCCACGCCGATGCGTTCGGCCCCCAGCAATTTCAGCAATTGGCGCTGGTCGGCTAGGTTGGGGCAGGCCGGATAGCCGAAGGAATAGCGCGAGCCGCGATAGTTCTGCTTGATCATTTCGTCAATGTCGCGCGCATCTTCGTGGGCAAAGCCCAATTCCTCGCGGATGCGCTTATGGACATATTCGGCCAAGGCCTCGGCCATCTCGACGCCCAGCCCATGCAGGGCGTGATAGTCGCGGTAGCGGTCGGTTTCGAACCATTCATGGCCGACATCGGTCAGTTTCTGGCCGATGGTCACCACTTGTAGGGCGATGACGTCCTGCCCATCCTCGCGCACGAAATCGGCGATGCACTGGCCCTCCGGACCAGGCTGGCGGGGAAGATCGAAGCGCGCCAGCTGCGCGCCCGATTCCGACAAAAGCAGAATGGAGTCGCCCTCGGATTTGGCGCGGAAATAGCCATATGCGGCCTGCGGCGACAAAATATTTTCATCTGTGCAAATCTTCAGCAAGCGGTCCAGCGTTGGCCCGGCCTCCTTCTCGACCTCGGCCTTCCATTGCTCGAGCGAGCGACCGGCCTTCTTGTAGCCCCAGTGAAACTGGTAAAGCATGGTGCGGTTGAGGTAAGGCAGCAAGGCTTTGGGTTCAACGCGCTCGATCAGTCGGGCGCCGAAGAAGGGGGGCTTGGGCGCTTCGGCCAAAGCCGCCAACTCGGCCCGATGCTTGGCAATCGCGCTCGCATCGGCAACCTGGGCAGGGGCCTTGGCGGGCACGTCCTTCGCAGGCGTTCGCCTGGGTGCATGGCTCGCCACGAAATCGTCGAAGCTGCCGCCCGCCACGCGGGCCATCAGCTCCAATCCGTCGAAGGCGTCCCTGGCGTAGGCGACGCGGCTTTGCACATAGGCGTTGCGGCAATCGGATTCGACGAAATTGCGGGTGAGCGCCGCTCCCCCCAACAGCACCGGCACATCGATGCCGGCATCCTTCATCGCCTCCAAATTCTCTTTCATGATGACGGTTGATTTGACCAGCAGCCCCGACATGCCCACGGCGTCGGGCTTGTGGGCGCGCACGGCTTCTATGATGGCGTTGACAGGCTGCTTGATGCCTAGATTGACGATCTTGTAGCCGTTGTTGGACAGAATGATATCGACCAGATTTTTGCCGATGTCGTGCACGTCGCCCTTCACGGTCGCCAGCACCATCGTGGCCTTTGCCTCGCCATCCTTCTTTTCCATGAAGGGTTCAAGATAGGCGACGGCGGCTTTCATGGTCTCTGCCGACTGCAAAACGAATGGCAGCTGCATCTTGCCCGAGCCGAACAATTCACCCACCACCTTCATGCCTTCCAGCAGCAGCTGGTTGACGATGTCAAGCGGCTTCCAGGTTTTCATGGCTTCGGCCAGATCCTCGCCCAATCCCTGGCGGTCGCCATCGATAATGCGCAGCTTCAAGCGCTCTTCCACCGATTCTGGGCGCTCTTTCTTGACCGCCACCGTCTGGCGGTCCTCGAAGAAGGCGATGAAATCCTTCAGGGCCTCGGGGGAACGATCGAAGATCAGCGCTTCCGCCGCCGCGACCTCATCGGCGGGGATTTTGTGCAGCGGCAGAATCTTTGACGTATGCACGATGGCTGCCGTCATGCCCGCCTGCATGGCATGATCGAGAAAGACGGAATTCAGCACTTGGCGGGCGGCGGGCTTCAAGCCGAACGAAATGTTCGACAAGCCCAGCACGACGCCGCATTCGGGCAGTTCGGCGCGAATGCGCCGGATGGCCTGCAGCGTCTCGATGGCGAGTTTGCGATCCGCTTCGTTGCCGGTGCAGATGGTGAAGGTGAGCGGGTCGAACAACAGGTCGCTGGCTTGAAGGCCGTGCGTGTTGACGGCGTAGTCGAACAGGCGGTGCGCGATCTTCAGCTTGGCATCGGCATCCTTGGCCATGCCCTCCTCGTCGATGGTCAGCGCCACCACCGCCGAGCCGTGCTTTTTGGCCAATTGCAGGCGGTTGGCCGCGTCGCCCTCGCCATTCTCGAAATTAATCGAGTTGATGACCGCCTTGCCGCCATAAAGCTCCAGCGCCGCTTCCAGCACCGGAAACTCGGTCGAATCGATGACCAGGGGGGCGGTGACGGCGCCGCGCAAACGGCTGACCACTTCGCACATCGCCGCCCTTTCGTCTTGGCCCACGAAAGCGGTGCAGACATCCAGCGTATGCGAACCTTCCTTCACTTGCTCCTTGGCCATGGCGGTGATGCCGTCCCAATTCTGGGCCGCCTGAAGCTCGCGGAACTGTTTCGAGCCGTTGGCGTTCAGCCGCTCGCCGATCGACAGGAAGGCGTTCTCCTGCATCATGGGAACCTGGGCGTACAACGAGGCTAGCGAGGGCACCCAATGATGCGAGCGCGTCTTGGGCTGCGGGCGCCTGGGATCGAGTGAAACCAGCATCTGATGCGTGGCGGCGATATGGGCGGGCGAGGTGCCGCAGCAGCCGCCCACGATGTTGACGCCGTCCTCCAACACGAACCGCTTGTGCCAGTGGGCGAAAGTCTCTGGCCCCAACGGATAGACGGCCTTGCCATCCACCACTTCGGGCAGTCCGGCATTGGGCTGCACCGAAAGAAAGCCGGGCCAGTTGGTTGCCAGCCAGCCGATATTCTCGCCCATTTCCTGTGGGCCGGTAGCGCAATTCATGCCCATCGAATCGACATCCAGGGCCTGCATCAAGGTGGCCGCCGCCCCGATGTCGGTCCCCACCAGCATGGTGCCGGTGGTCTCCACCGTCACCTGCACGAAGATGGCCAGCCTTGCCTTCGCCTTCTCTCTGGCGATCTTGGCGGCATTGACGGCGGCCTTGATCTGCAAAGGGTCCTGACAGGTCTCGATCAGCACCGCATCGGTCAGGCCCGCGATCAGTCCTTCCATTTGGGTGACATACGAGGCTTCCAGCCGCGCGTAATCGATATGCGCCAGCGTGGGCAGCTTGGTGCCGGGGCCAATCGATCCCAGCACATAGCGCTTGCGTCCATCGCCCTTGAATTTGTCCATCGCCTCGCGGGCCAGTTCGGCCGAGCGCTTGTTCAGCTCGAAGGCTTCGGCTTCAAGGCCGAATTCCGACAAGGTCGTTGGCGACGCGCCGAAGGTGTTGGTTTCCACCATGTCGGCGCCAGCCTCGAAATAGGCCTGGTGGATGGCGCGCACCACATCGGGACGCGTGCGGGTGAGAATGTCGGTGCAATTCTCGTGGCCGTCGTAATCCTCCAGGGTCAGATGCCGGGCCTGGACCTGCGTGCCCATGGCGCCGTCGCACAGCAAGACCTTGCTTTTCAGGGCTTCGAGAATGTCGGACATGATCATTGCTCCTTCGGGCGAACGCCCAGGATATGGCAGATGGCGAAAACCAGATCGGCGCGGTTCAGGGTGTAGAAATGGAAATGTTCGACGCCTTCGCCAGCCAGGGCGCGGCATAGTTCGGCGGTGACGGTGGCGGCGACCAGCCTCCTGGTGTCGGGGTCGTCGTCTAAGCCCTTGAACAGATCGGCCATCCAGGCGGGCACGTTGGTGCCGCAGGCGGCCGAGAATTTCTGCACCTGGGCGAAATTGGTCACCGGCAGAATGCCGGGCACGATGGGCACTTGGATGCCCGCCTTGCGGGCGCGCTCCAGGAATCGCAGATAGGTCGAGGTCTCGAAGAAATACTGGGTGATGGCGCGGGTTGCTCCGGCATCGATCTTGCGCTTGAGATTGTCGAGATCGGCCTCGGCGCTGGCCGCCTCGGGATGCGATTCCGGATAGGCGGCGACGCTGATTTCGAAGTCGGCGATACGCTTCAAACCCGTCACCAGATCGACGGCATAGGCGTAGCCGTCCGGGTGGGGCTGGTACTTGCCGCCGTCGGGCGGATCGCCCCGAAGCGCCACGATATGGCGAACGCCTTCCTGCCAATAAAGGCGCGCCACGTCGTCAACCTCGGCCTTGCTGGCGGCAACGCAAGTCAAATGCGCCGCCGGGGCCAGACCCTTCTCGCGCTTCAAGCGCAGCACCGTGTCGTGGGTGCGCTCACGCGTCGAGCCGCCGGCGCCATAGGTGACCGACACGAAACCCGGCTGCAAAGGGGCCAGACGCGCCACGCTCTCCCACAACTGTTCTTGCATCTTCTCGGTCTTGGGCGGGAAGAATTCGAACGAGACGGAAACTGAAAGCGGCAAGATGCGTTCGGAAACGGTCACGAATTGGGTCCTTTGTCGGTTGCTTCGGCAGGCTGCGGCTTGGCCGCCAGCCAGATGGTGACGGCAAGCGGGCGTCCAGGCAAGGTCCGGGTGTCGTAAGGGATCAGGCCGACCTCGCGCAAGGCTTCTTCCAACTCGGCGGCGGCGAATCCCAGGCGGCGGTGCTGATGTTCTTGGCGCAGGACCTCAAGATCGTGCGGGGCAAAGTCGATGACGGCCAATCGCCCGCCGGGGGCCAGGATGCGGGCCGCTTCGCCCAATAGCTGCGCCGGATGGGGGGCGAAATGCAGAACCTGATGAATCAACGCCAGATCGAAATCGGCGCCTTTCAGGGGCAGGCGAGTCAGATCGGCATGTCTGAGATCAACATTGCGGATGCCTCGCGCCTCGAGTTTCAGGCGCGCAACATCCAACATCTCGCGCGAGCCGTCGATGCCTGTTGCCTGAACGACATGCGGCGCGAACAGTTCCAGCATGCGTCCCGTTCCGGTGCCAATGTCGACCAGTCGCTTGGGCAGGTGTGGCAATAGCGCGTCCAGCAGGGCGCGCTCGATCACAGCGTCGTCGACATGCAGCGAGCGCAGCGCATCCCAGCGCTTGGCATTGGCCGCGAAGTAAGCACTGGCTTTGAGCGCGCGGCGTTGACGCAATTCCATAAGGCGCGTCCGATCATGGGCCAAATCCGGATCGATCTGGGGCAAAAGGGCCGCCATGCGCTCGGCCAGGGGGTTGGAGGGGGTCAAGCGGTAGAAGACGGAAGCGCCGTCGCGGTTGCGCGCCAGTAAGCCCGATTCGGCCAGCAATTTCAGGTGGCGCGACACCCTGGGCTGACTTTGGCCCAGAATCTCGACCAGTTCGCCAACCGACAAGGCCTCGCCCTCGCATAGCGACAATAGGCGCAGTCGAGTCGGGTCCGCCGCCGCTTTCAAGGCGGCAAGCAAGCCCGCAAGGTTGGCGGGTCCGGAAGAGCGGTCTATTTTGTGGTCAATCATTATGCACATATAAGCATATCTTTATGTTACGAGCAAGTCGAATCGCCCTGAGACTCGTAATCAAGGGTTTCTAGCTGCGACATAATGGCAACAGTGGTGCAGAGCGGCTTCAGACCTCCTAGGTGGGTATAGAAAGCTGTATCTGGTTATGGTAATCGAAGGGCTAAGAATGCGGGACGTGGGTGTCTGATCCCTGTCTGAACAAGCAACGGAGATTTAACGCCGTTGAGGGAAAGTCGTGTATAGTCTGGCTTCAAGCGCTGCGGCGCGAACGGCCTCCAATGTGTCGATCGAAAGCAGGGGACCTATGAAGAGCAATAAAACGAAGTCTTTCGCTTCTCCCTCCGCCGTCTCTCTCCTCGCGCTGGCACTTCTGGCCGGTTGCGCCGCCGCCCCCGAGGCTGGCGACAAGGAAGCTCAGGCCGAGTGGAAGCAGATCAATGATCCCGCCGAGCCGACCAACCGTAATCTTCATAGCTTCAACCAGGGCGTTGACGACAACGCATTGAAGCCGATGGCCGAGGGTTATCGCGAATATGTGCCGGGCAACTTCCGCACCAATATCCGCAATGTGCTGACCAATCTGGGCGAGCCGGTGACGGCGGTGAACGACGTGCTGCAGGGCGAGTTCCTGCGCGCCGCCTCGGCGGTCGGTCGTTTCTGCGTGAACAGCACCTTCGGCTTCCTGGGCATGGGCGACGTCGCTGGCGGCGGCGGAATGGAGCACCATACAGAAGACTTCGGCCAGACGTTGGCCGTCTGGGGCGTCGGCGAAGGACCTTATATGGTCCTGCCGATTCTGGGGCCTTCGAACCCGCGTGACGCCACGGGCTTTGTGGTTGACCGCTTCATGGACCCGCTCAGCTGGGTGTTCCCGTCGATGCCTCTGGTCGCTTCGGTCAGCAAGGGCACGGTCGAGGCCGTCGACAAGCGCGAGAAATACATCGATCCTCTGAACGAGATTCAGCGCACGTCGCTTGATTATTACGCTTCGCTGCGCAGCCTCTATCGCCAGAAGCGGGCCGATGACATCCTCAACGGCAAGAAGGGTCCGGCGATGCCCGCTCCCGGTCTTGCCTATGAAAGCAAGTCTGGTCAGGCTGGCAACTGAGGCCACGATCCATCTCGGGGAGAGTGGTGAGGGGAAGCGGTCGTCCGCGTTTTTGCAGGCGCGCCGCGCCCTATAAATGAACCGGTCATGCAACTCGGGTGGACTTGACGCATCATGAAAAAGCTCCTGCTTAACGCCTCAATGGCTTTCGCCTTGGCGGCATCCTGCCTTGTCGACTTGCCCGCCAGCGCTTCGGAAGTGGCCAATGGCGCGAAGAGTTTCGTCGCCCAACTGTCCGACCGCGCAGTCAATCAGATCGGCAAGGCGCAGGTCAGCGAGGAAGAGCGCGCCAACCGCGTTCGCGCCCTGATGCAAGACAGCTTCGACATTCCCAGGATCGCCAGTTTCGTGACGGGGCGCGTGGGTGCCAACGCCGACGCGGCCGCCCGCAAGGAATTCGAGCAAGTCTTCCTCGACTATCAGGTTTATACCTGGACCAAGCGCTTCAAGGATTATGGCGGCCAGACCTTGGTGGTTGGCAACGCCATGCCGCCCGACGAATCGGGCGATGTTTCCGTGGACAGCCGCTTGGTCGATCCCGCGGGCAAGCCGCCGGTGGAAGTGACATGGCGGGTGCGCCCCGAAGGCAATAGCTACAGAGGCGTCGATATCGTCGTCGAAGGTGTGAGCATGCGGATAACCATGCAATCCGATTATCGCTCCATATTGCAGCGCCAGGGCCTGCCCGGCCTGACGGCGGCGCTCAAGGAGCGGGTCGATGGCATCCGCACCGGCAAGATCGAAGTGCCGCCCCTGAAGGCTGGATCGGCAAAATAGCCTAAAAAAGCCGGGTTTTTCCCCGTTATCCACAACCCGCCCCCCTGGACGCCAGGGAAGCGGCGCTCTACACTCCGTCCCCCATCGGAGAGAGGGATTTGCGCGTGATCCGTCGATATCAGCTAATTTTTGCGGCGCTGCTGGCGCTTTTCGGTTTTCTGGGAACATCCGCCAGGGCTGCCGGCCCCATGGATGAGATTGCGTTGGGCAAGCCCGACGCCAAGATCACCATCATCGAATATTTTTCGATGACCTGTTCGCATTGCGCCACCTTCGAAATCGAAACCCTGCCCGAGCTGCGCAAGGCCTGGATCGACACCGGCAAGGCGCGCTTCGTCTTCAGGGATTTCCCGCTTGATCCGGTGGCGTTGCTCGCCGCACAGCTGGGCCGTTGTCTGGCGGCCGACAAGGGCGCCGAAACCTACGCCCGCTTCGTCGAGCTTTTGATGAAAGGCCAAATGACCTGGGCGGTCAGCAAGGATCCGTACCAATCGCTGGCGGCTTCGGCGCGGCTGGCTGGCATGAGCAAGGACAGGATCGAAACCTGCGCGCAAGACAAGAAATTGGAAGACGGCATTCTGCAAGGCCAACTCGATGCTCAGAAGAAATACGGCATCAGGTCAACTCCCAGTTTCGTCGTCAATGGCAAGCTCTATTCCGGCAGCATGACATTCGAGCAGTTCGATAAAGTGCTTAAGGGGCAGTGATCGGATGATCCAGTTCGAGAGCATCCGGCTCACGGGCTTCAAGTCCTTTGTCGATCCGTCCGAGTTGGTGATCGAGCCGGGACTGACCGGCGTGGTCGGTCCCAACGGATGCGGCAAATCGAATTTGGTCGAAGCGTTGCGTTGGGCGATGGGCGAAACATCGGCCAAGCAGATGCGCGGCGCCGACATGGATGACGTTATTTTCGGCGGCACCCAGTCGCGCCCGGCGCGCAACATCGCGGAAGTGCTGATTACGCTCGACAACCGTGCCCGCGTGGCGCCCGCCATGTTCAACGAGCATGACCGGCTGGAAGTGTTGCGCCGCATCGAGCGCGGCCAGGGATCTCATTACAAGGTCAATGGCCGCGAAGTGCGCGCCCGCGACGTAGCGCTTCTGTTTGCCGACGCCGCCACCGGGGCGCGCTCGACCGCCATGGTCAGCCAGGGCCGCATCGGCGCCATCATCAACGCCAAGCCCGCCGACCGCCGCTCGCTTCTGGAAGAGGCGGCGGGCATCTCGGGCCTGCATACGCGCAGGCATGAAGCGGAAATCCGCCTGAAAGCCGCCGAAGCCAATCTGTCGCGCCTGGACGATGTGCTGGTCACCTTGGAAGCGCAGATGCAAAGCCTGTCCAAACAGGCCAAGCAGGCGTCGCGCTATCGCACCATCAACGACCAGATCCGCTCGGTGGAAGCCAGGCTCTTGCATCTGCGCTGGCAGCAGGCGATCGACGCGCTCGATGCCGCCGAGGCGGGCATGCGCGACATCGAGGTCGAGGTGGGCGGGCGAACCGGCGAGGCTGCTCAGGCCGCCACCCGCCAAGCAGAAGCCGCCGCCTCGCTGCCCCAGCTTCGCCAGACCGAGGCCGAGGCGTCGGCCCGCTTTCAGCGCTTGCTGGTGGCGGGCGAACAATTGGACGCCGAGGAAAAGCGCGTTGCCGAAGCCAGAGCGGAAATTTCAAGGCGACTATTGCAGATCGCCGAGGACCGGGCGCGCGAAGAGGCCAGAACCCAGGATGCCGCCAGCGCGCTCGAACGTTTGTCGGGCGAGCGGCAAAATCTGATTCAGGCGGGCGAAGGCGAGGAACAGGCCCAGGCCAAGGCCAAGGAGCAATTGTCCCAGGCGGCGCAGATCGTGAACGCCACCGAGTCGGAATTGTCGCAGTTGACCGAGCGGGTCGCCGCCCAGGAAGCAAGGCGCGCCGCCCTTGAGCGGCGCAAGAGCGAAATCTCGGAACGCTTGGCCCGCCTGAAGGCCAGAGGTGAGGAATTGGGCCGTCAGATCGCCGCATCTGAGGCTGAGGCGGCGCAAGATTCGGAAGTGATCGCCGCCGAAGCGCGCATTGCCGCGGCGGCGGGCGCGCTCGACGAAGCGCGCGGCCAGTTGGAGGGCAGCGAGAAGCTGCTGGAGCAAACGAACCAAGCGCGCAGCCAGGCCAGAAGCCGCTTGCAAGACGAAGAAGCCCAGATGAGCCGCCTGAAGGCCGAGGCCGAAGGCTTGAAGGCTTTGCTGTCGGCGGGCAAGCGCGAAGGCACGCCCATCCTGGACGCCGTATCGGTAGCGCCCGGCTATGAGGCGGCGCTGGGTGCTGCCCTGGGCGAGGATTTGGAAGCGCCTGCCGACGAAAATTCGCCGCATCGTTGGAGCCGCCTTGATCCTTATGCCGAACCGCAGGCCCTGCCGGTCGGCGTCCGGCCTTTGTCCGAACTGGTCAAGGCGCCGCCTGAATTAGCTAGGCGCTTGAGCCAAACCGGCCTGACCGAAAACGGCGCGCATCTGGCGGCTTCGCTGAAGCCGGGCCAGCGTCTGGTCAGCGCCGAGGGCGCGCTTTGGCGCTGGGATGGTTTCGTGATCGCCGCTGGCGCTCCCAGCGCCGCCGCCACAAGGCTGCAAACGCGCAACCGCTTGGCCGAAGTGGATGGGTTGATGCAGTCCGCCCAGACCGCGCTGGCCAGCGCGCAAAGCGAGGACAAAAGCGCTCAGGACGCCGCGCAAGCGGCGCAGGACGCGGCCCGGCTGGCCCGCGAACGGGTTCGCCATGCCGAAGCCGAGCAGCAGAACGCGGCCAGGGCGCAGGCCCAGCTGATGGAGCGCGCCCAGGCCAGGGCCAGCAAGTTGGCGGGCTTGAAGGCGCAGGCCAGCCAGATCGAGGGCGATGTCGGCGAAGCGGAAACCCAGTTGGACGAAGCGACAAGGCAGGTGTCGGAACTGCCCGATCCCTCGGCCGGTCGCCAGGAAGCCGCCAGTCTGCGCGACCGTTTGGGGGCCGAACGATCCGCGCTGTTGGAAGCCAGGGCGGCGCATGACCGTTTGATGCGCGAATCGGGCGAGCGAAGCCGCCGCCTGGACAGCGTGACCCTGGACATCGAATCTTGGAAAAGCCGCGAGGCCGAGGCCATGGGCCACAGGCAGGCCCTGGACGCCCGTCAGGCCGAGGCGGCCAGCGAAGAGGCGCGTCTGGCGGCGCTGCCCGGCGAGATCGCCGAAAAGCGCCAGCGCCTGCTGACGGAAAAGCAATCGGCGGAAACCGTCCGGCGCGAGGCGGCCGACGCGTTGGCCGTGGCCGAAACGAATCTGCGCGAGGCCGACAAAGCCCTAAAAACCGCCGAGTCGGAGTTGGCCCGCGTGCGCGAGGAGCGCGTGCGCAAGGAGGCCGCCATCGAGCAAGGCAAGCAGACCTGCCGCACCGTGGCCGAGCGAATTGCCGAACGCCTGGAATGCCGTCCCGAACAGATCGCTGAAGTGGCCGAAATCGCGCCCGACGAAAAGCTGCCCGAACCCGACGAGTTGGATCGCAAGCTGGAAAGATTGGTGCGCGAGCGCGACGGCATGGGGCCGGTCAATCTGCGCGCCGAAACCGAATCGGAAGAGCTGGGGCTGCAAATCAATTCGCTGAAGACCGAGCGCGAAGACCTGATCAACGCCATCGCAAGGCTGCGTCAGGGCATTTCGGAGTTGAACCGCGAAGGGCGCGAGCGTCTGCTGGCCTCGTTCAAGGCGGTGGACCAGCATTTCCGCGAATTGTTCGTGCGCTTGTTCGGCGGCGGGCGCGCCCACCTAACGCTGACCGAGGCCGAAGACCCGCTGGATTCGGGCCTGGAAATCATGGCCAGCCCGCCCGGCAAGAAGATGCAAGTGCTAAGCCTGCTTTCGGGCGGCGAGCAGGCCTTAACCGCGCTGGCCCTGCTGTTCGCCGTGTTTCTCACCAATCCAGCCCCAATTTGCGTGCTGGACGAAGTGGACGCGCCCTTGGACGACGCCAACGTGGACCGCTTTTGTTCGCTTCTGTCGCAGATCACCGAAAGCTCGAAGACGCGCTTCATGGTGGTCACCCATCACCGCATGACCATGGCCCGCATGGACCGTCTGTTCGGCGTCACCATGTCCGAAAGGGGCATCTCGCGCTTGGTCTCGGTCGATCTTCGCACTGCCGAAAGACTGCGCGACGCTACCCTGTAGAAGCCTTTCTACGTGGGCTTTTTGGCAAATACTGCGGCGCAGCGAAAAGGGGTTTTGGCGCTTGACACCCAAAGGGGTAGGGCGCTATTGTGCGACCCGCTTTCGGGGCCGCTTCGCGGCCCGAAGAGCGGCTTGCGTTTCTTGAGGGTGGCGGCCATGGGCGACGACGCTTCTTCCCCGACCCCAAAAGAAATCGAGGCCCGGCTGCGCAAGATGCAAGCCGAGGGTGGACAGCAAGGCGCTTCTTCGGACAAAAACGGCCCGGATCCGTCGTCGATGACGGCGGGACTGGGCGTTGCGATGCGCATCGGCGTCGAACTGGTTTCGGCGCTGATGGTCGGAGTGGGGATCGGCTTTGGGCTGGACACCCTTTTCGATACGAAGCCCTGGTTGATGTTGGTGTTTTTCTTCGTAGGTTCCGCCGCCGGAATCATGAATGTCTGGCGGGTGGTTTCGGGGCAGGGCTTCACGGCCGGTTACCGGGATCGGACGGGGGGCGACGATCGGAAAGACAATGCGAAGCGCTAGCCGTCGGTTGGCGCGGTTGAGGACGAGAAGATAAGGATCGCAAACTGTGGCCAGTCCGCTGCATCAGTTCGAAGTGACGCCCTTGGTCCCCATCCATATCGGGGGCGTCGATCTGTCCTTCACCAATTCCTCGGCCTTCATGGTGGCCGCCGTGGGCGCCGCCGCCCTTTTCTTCATTTACGGATCGAAGGGCCGCGCCCTGGTGCCGGGCCGCTGGCAGTCGCTGGCCGAGCTGACCTATGAATTCGTGGCCGGCATGGTGCGCGAGAATGTGGGGCAGGAAGGGCGGAAATATTTCCCCGCCGTGCTCTCGCTGTTTTGCTTCATCCTGTTTTGCAATTTGCTGGGCCTGCTGCCCTATTCCTTCACCGTCACCAGCCACATCATCGTCACTTTCGCGCTGGCCTTCACCGCCTTCATCGGCGTGACGCTGGTCGGCATCATGCGCCACGGCCTGCATTTCTTCTCGCTGTTCGTGCCTTCGGGCGTGTCGCCGGTGCTGTTGCCGCTTTTGATCCCGATCGAGATCGTCTCGTATCTTTCGCGCCCCGTCAGCCTGTCGGTTCGTCTGTTCGCCAACATGATGGCGGGCCACACGATGATGAAGGTGTTCGCCAGCTTCATTCTGCCGCTTGGCGTGTTCGGCATCGCCCCTTTCGCCATCGATGTGGTGCTGACCGGCTTCGAGTTCGGCATCGCCATCATTCAGGCCTACATTTTTACCGTGCTTACCTGCCTTTATCTGCATGACGCCGTGCATCTGCACTGAAGGCCCGGAAATATCTCTGCCCAACGTTAACTGTAAGGAACTTAGACGATGGAAGTTGCAGCCGCAAAATTGATTGGTGCCGGTCTGGCCGTGATTGGCCTGGGTGGCGTGGGTGCCGGTATCGGCCAGATCTTCGCGACCCTGGTCTCGTCGGTGGCCCGCAATCCGGCCGCCAAGCCGCAGGTTCAGGGTCTGGCCTTCATCGGCTTCGCCCTGGTGGAAGCGGTGGCGCTGTACGCGCTCGTGATCGCGTTCCTGATCCTGTACGCTTTCTAATTAGTTCCGCATCTTCCGGCCCGGATCGCCATAACTTGGCGGGTCCGGGCGGATTAGAGGACGTGCCATGCCTCAGCTGAATATCGCCATGTTCCCCACCCAGCTTTTCTGGCTGGCTGTCTGCTTCGTGGCGCTGTACCTGCTGGTCAGCTACGTGATCGTGCCGCGCCTAGGCTCGGTGCTCGATGAGCGCCAGCGCCGCATCGACGACAATCTCGAGCGGGCGACCGAATTGAAGGCCGAGGCCGAAACCGCCATCGCCGTCTATGAGAAGGCGCTGAACGAAGCTAGGTCGAAAGCCCAGGAAACGTTGCGCGAAAAGACGGCGGCCATGCAAGCCGAAGCCGAGGCGCGTTCCCGTTCGCTGGGCGAAAAGCTGGCGGCTGAAATCAAGGCGGGCGAAGCCCGCGTGGCGGCAGCCAAGGAAGCGGCCATTCAGGGCGTGCGCGGATTGGCCGCCGAAGTGGCGGGCGATTTGGCTTCGCGTCTGACCGCCGGCGCGGTGGATGGGGCCAAGGCCTCGACCGCGGTCGATAGCGTGATGGGGAGCCGCTGATGTTCATTTCGCAAGCCTTCGCCGCCGACGCGGGGCACGCCGCCGCCGCTCCTTTCTGGCAGGCTCCCGAATTCTTCGTGATGCTGGCCTTCTTCGTGATGATCGGCTTGGCCTTAAAGCCGGTGTCGCGCGCTTTGGCCTCGGCGCTCGATCTGCGCGCCGAAAAGATCAAGGCCCGGCTCGACGACGCGCAGAAGCTGCGCGAAGACGCCCAGGAAATGCTGGCCCGTTATCAGCGCCGCCAAGCCCAGGCGCTGAAGGAAGCCGAGGAGATCGTCGCTCATGCGCAGGCCGAAGCCGAACGCTTGTCCAAGCAGGCGGCCAAGGATCTGGAAGACAGTCTGAAGCGCCGCGAGCAGCAGGCCATGGAGCGCATCGCCCAGGCGGAAGCCAAGGCGGTGAAGGAAGTGCGCGACATCGTGGTCGATATCGCCACGCAAGCCGCCGAAAAGGTGATCCGCGAACAGCTGCCCGCACAGGCCGCTTCCTCGCTGATCGACGCCGCCATCAAGGAAGCTGGCGTCAAGCTGAACTGAGCTTCGCTTATAACGAGGTTGAAAAAGGCCGGGTCATATCCGGCCTTTTTATTGCCTGTCCAGCCAGATCAGAAGGACGAAGAACAGGGCCAGTACTGCGAAAGTAGCTAGGATGCGCCACTTTCCCGGCGGCTGCTTGCGCTCGAAAGGGCAGTTGCAATTTGGCTCGCTCATCCGAAAATCGCCAGTCCGATCAGCCACAACACGAACAAAAGGCTTACGCCCAGCGGCACGGCGGCGATGCCCAAACAACCGCTGATCGGGCCGGATTTGGCGGCGCTATTTGCCATCCAGCTCCCACACGGCGGGCGCTCGCCACAGGCGCGATTTCAAGAGCATGCGTTCATAGAGCATTTCCTTAGGCGCTCGGTCGAAGAAGCGGTCGAACAATTCTTCCTGGCTTTGCGCGTCGGCAACTCCCGCCCCCTGATCGACCCGCATCAGTTCCTGAAACTTGTCCCTTGAATAATCCAGGCCCGACCATTCCAGATCCTCATATTGCGGAACGAATCCCAGTGGGCTTTCCACCGCCTTGGCGCGGCCATGCACGCGCTCGACGATCCATTTCAACACGCGCATGTTCTCGCCGAAACCCGGCCACATGAACTTGCCCTGCTCGTCCTTCCTGAACCAGTTGACGCGGAAAATCGGCGGCGGGTAATTCACCTTGCGGCCCATATCCAGCCAGTGATTGAAGTAATCGGCCATGTTGTAGCCGCAGAAGGGCAGCATGGCGAAAGGGTCGCGCCGAATGGCGGCCTGGCCGACAGCGGCGGCGGTGGCTTCCGATCCCATGGTCGCCCCCAGATAAACGCCATGCGTCCAGTTGAAGGCCTGCAGCACCAAGGGGGCGTTCTTGCTTAAGCGCCCGCCGACGATGAAGGCGGAAATGGGAACGCCTTTGGGATCGTCCCAGCCGGGATCGGTGGAAGGGCACTGCTGCAAGGGGGCGGTAAAGCGGGCGTTGGGATGCGCCGCCAGACGTCCGCAGCCGGGCGTCCAATCCTGGCCCAGCCAGTCGATCAAGTGAGCGGGCGCACGCTCGGTCATGCCTTCCCACCACACATCGCCTTCATCGGTCAGCGCCACATTGGTGAAAATGCTGTTGGCCGAACAGGAGGCCATGGCGCTGGGATTGGTGGCGTCGCCGGTGCCGGGAGCCACGCCAAAAAATCCCGCCTCGGGGTTGATGGCGTAAAAGCGACCGTCCTTGCCCGGCTTGATCCAGGCGATGTCGTCGCCGATGGTGTGAATCTTCCAGCCTTCGAATCCCCTGGGCGGCACCAGCATGGCGAAATTTGTCTTGCCGCAGGCCGAGGGAAAGGCGGCGGCGACATAGGTTTTCTCGCCCGCCGGAGATTCAACGCCGACGATTAGCATATGCTCGGCCAGCCAGCCCTGGTCGCGCCCCATCGAACTGGCGATGCGCAGCGCGAAGCACTTCTTGCCCAAAAGCGCGTTGCCGCCATAGCCCGAACCGTAAGACCAGATGGCGCGCTCTTCCGGGAAGTGCGAGATGTAGATGCTGTCAGGATTGCAAGGCCAAGGCACGTCGGCTTGGCCGGGCGACAACGGCATGCCCACCGAATGCAGGCAGGGCACGAAATCGCCATCCTTGCCCAGCACGTTCAGCACCGCCTGGCCCATGCGCGTCATGATGCGCATATTGACGCAGACATAAGGCGAATCGGTGATCTCGACGCCGATATGGGCGATGTCGGACCCCAGCGGTCCCATCGAGAAGGGCACGACATACATAGTGCGCCCTCGCATGCAGCCATCGTAAAGGCCGGTCATCAGGGCCTTCATCTCTTTGGGGTCCATCCAATTGTTGGTCGGACCCGCATCGCCCCGATTGTGCGAGCAGATGAAGGTGCGGTCCTCGACCCTGGCGACGTCCTTGGGGTCGGAACGAACCAGATAGCTGTTGGGGCGCTTGGCGTCGTTCAGGCGGATCATGGCGCCCTGTTCGATCATCTGGGCGCAAAGCTGGTCATACTCGCCTTGGCTGCCGTCGCAGACATGGATTTTGTCGGGGCGGCACAGCCTGGCGACCTCGTCGATCCAGGCCAGCAGTCTGGCATTCATCGTGGTTCCGCCAAGAAGGCCCAACTCGCCCATGACAACCGTCTCCCATCACGATCAGAACATATCCGTTCTAACATGGGTAGGTCGGGTAGGGTGAACAAGAAATACGAAATTCACCAGACAGATTAATGTGTTAGAAAACGCTAAAGAACGCCGCCCAGCAAATTGTCGTAATCCTTGACCTGCGCGCCATCCAGACAGGCTTTGATAATCTTGGCGCCCAAGGGGTCCAGCGTGGGTTCATCGAGATAGTGGGCGATTTCCTGCTTGAAAAAGGCTTCCAGCATGGCCGCCCCGGTGTCGTAGGCCTCGACCCCCATTTCCAACTGATTCTCGGTGCGCAAAAACCAAGTGGGAATCTGATAGCCCTCGACCAACATGGAATTGAGCGCATAGCCCAGCAGCGGCGAGCGGGCGGGCACGATCTGGTCGGCGCGGAATTTGGCTCCGCCCCTGCGGGCCAAATATTCGCGGGCGATCATCTGCCCGTTGAAGCCCACCTTCCAAGCCCCGATATGCTGGTTGGGAATCAGGACATGGCGGGTAGCCTCGCAATCGCGAATCTGATCGAGCAGCAGATTGGCGTAATCGACCTTGCGTCCGGTGGCGAAGGGCCAGAATGACCCGACGCCCTCGCTGACCAGCCCATCGGCGGCGGCGACGATCGACGGATTGCCGTGGCCCCTGGGGGCAACCAGACGCCACAGCCAAGCGATGGCGGGCGGCAGCAGGTGCAACAAGCCGATGATGCCATAGCTGGGGGATTCGCGGGTGCAGGGCGGGCAGCGCACGCCGAAACTGCGCACATCGACTTCCACCGGCTCGTTGACGATGCGATGAATGATGCTGCGCGGCAAGATCACGCGCGGATTGGAACAGCGCTTGCCGGGCGCGTCTTCGATATGATCCCAGGGCAGGCAGGTCGCTCCCGGCACGCCCTCGACATTCAAGAACACCAAGGGCTGTTCGGGATGCATGCACATGCGCTCGATCTCGGGATTAGCCCCGTAGCGCCCGATGCCGTCAACCCGCACGAACCACGCATTCTCGGCGTCGGTAACCACCAGTTTCTTGTGCAGGCCCTGGTGGGCGGGATGGCACAGCGCCATGTCGTCGGTAACCGGCTCCAGCGAACAATTCTGGCCCAGGGGAACCCGGCGCTGTTCGCCGGTCACCACATTTGTCCCTAGCGGCAAGCGCCCGTCTTCCTCGCGGGTGGGATATTCCAGCATCTCGGATTTGCCGCCGCCCGAAGCGCCTTCATGCATGATGGTCAGCGGGCAGTCATAGGGGGTCACTACACGCACCGCCGAAGCGTGCGCCGTCACCCAGCCCTCGGACTCGCCCAGGTCAAGCAGCACGCCGTAAATGCCCTTCTTGGCGCTGGGGCCAGGGTAAAGATTGAGCGCGAAGACTTCGTGGCAGGCCTCCATGCGGTTATGCACCACGACCTGTTTTCCCTTGCAATGCGTGTGGCGAAAGGGCGGCGCCAGATACAAGATGGCCTTGGGGGCGAAGCCTTCGCGCAGTTCGCAGACGCGCACCATGCCTTGCAGGTCGGTCAGCGCCGCTGCGAAAAAAGCGGCATTGGCGGGGCCTACGAACAAGGCGTCGTGATCGATGCGCCCCGATCCCGCAGAGAAGGGAATGCAGATCAGTTCCTGGCGGCCCAGCCAGTCGAACATCTCGGTGCGAAGCGTTGAGAAAGGATAGCCGAAACGGTCGGCAAAGCGCGGCTTGTCGGTGGGCAGATCGTCGCCGATCGCCATCGTGTCGGGATCGCGCCTGCGCATGTAGGGTTCGGGATAATTGGCGGCCACGCCGTTCTTGCAAAGCACAATGTCGGCCTCGGCGACCATGCCCCGTCCGGGAACGTCATAGGCCACGGTGAAACGATCCTGTCCCGTGCCGCCCAGCGCCATGTCGAGCAACTGCGCGCGCGATGTCGGCCAGATCACCTTGGGCGACGCCTTCAAGGCGCGGGCCAGATCGGGCAACCGCTCCAGCCAGGGCAGGTCGGGCACAAGGCATTCAGCTTTGACGATTTCATTCATGGCGTCACCCCCTTGCAAGCTGTTCAACAGGTAGCACATGGGAAATGCGCAGGGCACACCCGGGGCGGGTGGGCGGACGCTCTCTTTTCGGGGAGGGATTTGTGATATGCTGCGCCGCCGATGGGAAAGGATGCGACCATGCTTGCCGTTCATCAACTGCTGGCCTTCAACGACAATTACATTCATCTGTTGCTGGACGAAGCCAGCGGCGAGGGCGCGGTGATCGATCCCGGCGACGCCGCTCCGGTGTTGCAGGCCGTAGAGCGGAACGGCTGGAAGTTGACGCAAATCTGGACCACCCATCACCATGCCGATCATGCGGGCGGAACCGAAGAATTGAAGGCGAAGCTGGGGCTGAAGGTTTTCGGGGCCGCCATCGATGCGCATCGCCTGCCCGGCCTGGATGTGGGGCTGAAGGATCAAGACGAACTGCGGTTGGGCGAACATAGGGCCAGGGCGCTGTTCGTGCCCGGCCACACGTCGGGCCATCTCGCCTACTGGTTCGATGATGAAAGAATGCTGTTTCCCGGCGATACGCTGTTCGCCATGGGTTGCGGAAGATTGTTCGAGGAACCGGCCGACGTCATGTGGGCTTCGCTGTCGCGCTTGAAAAATCTGCCCGGCGACACGCTGGTCTATTGCGCCCACGAATACACGCTGGCCAATGGGCGCTTCGCAAAAAACATCGAGCCGGAAAACGAATCGCTTTTGCTGCGCCTGAATGAGGCGCGGGCCATGCGCGACAAGGGGCTGTCAACCGTTCCCTTCCGGCTTGATCTTGATCTGGCGACCAATCCGTTCCTGCGGGCAGGCTCGGCCCAAGCCTTCGCCGAGTTGCGCCGCCAGAAAGACGTTTTCAAATGAGCCAGGAAGAGGCGCTGGCCTTTCTGTCCGATCCCGCCAGCTTTGGACTGGCGTCCAGCGACAAGGTGGAACGCATCGACACCCATATTTCGGCGGTGTTTCTGGCGGGCGACAAGGCCTACAAGCTGAAGAAGGCGGTCAAGTTGCCCTTCCTCGATTTTTCGAGCTTGGCGGCCCGCGAGACATATTGTCGGGCCGAATTGCAGGTCAATCGGCGCACGGCCCCCGATCTGTATCTGGGGGTCGAGCCAGTGGTCAGGCGCGCCGACGGCTCGCTGGCTCTGAATGGTCCGGGCGAAATCGCCGACTGGTTGGTGGTGATGAAACGCTTCGATCAGGAAGAGCGGCTTGATCGCCTGTCGGCGATGGGCGAGCTTGACCGCCATGCCATGATGGATCTGGCCGAAGTGGTGGCCGCCTTTCATGTCGGGGCCGAGCGCCGACCGGATTACGGCGGCGTCGCCGGTCTGGCCCATGTGATCGCCACCAACGATTCCACCTTTGCCCAAACCGATCTGCCGCGCGACTGCACGCTGCGTCTGACCCAGCATTCCATGGAGCGGCTGGGCGAGGCGACGGAGATTCTGGAAGCCAGGCGTCAGCTTGGCTATGTGCGCCGGGTGCATGGCGATTTGCATCTGGGCAACGTGTTTCGCCACGAAGGCAAGCCGGTGCTGTTCGACGCCATCGAGTTCAACGAGGATTTCGCTTGCATCGATACTTTGTTCGATCTGGCCTTCCTGCTGATGGATCTGGATCATGGCGGCTATCGCTCGCTGGGGTCAGTTTTGTTCAATCACTATCTGCCCTTCGCTGGCGAATGGGCGGGCGGCGAGGCGGGCGGCTTGAAGGCGCTGCCTTTGTTCCTGTCGCTGCGGGCCGCCATCCGCGCTCATGTGATGGCGACCAGGGCGCGCCAAGCGTCAGGGGTGGAAGCAGAACGCGCGCTTAAGGAAGCCACGATGTATCTGGATGCGGCGCTCGATTATCTCGATCCGCCGCCGCCGCGCCTTTGCGCCATCGGCGGATTGTCGGGCAGCGGCAAGTCGCGCTTGGCCCGCGACCTCGCCCGCTATCTGGGCGCAGCGCCCGGCGCCTTGGTGCTGCGCTCGGATGTGATCCGCAAGCGATTGCTGGGCAAGACTATGTTCGAGCGCCTAGCGCCCGAGGCCTATGGCGCCGAAATGACGATCCGCACTTTCGACACGCTTTTTCAGGAAGCCGAAGCGGCACTGAAGGCCGGACATTCGGTCATCTGCGACGCCGTCTTCGCCAGACCGGAACAGCGCGGCCAGCTTCGCGATCTGGCCGACCGCCTGAAGACGCCCTTCACCGCTGCCTGGGCTGACGCGCCTTCGGATATTCTGCGCCAGCGCGTCGCCTCGCGCCAACGCAACGCCTCGGACGCTGACGAGACCGTGCTCGAGATGCAATTCGGCTATGACCTAAGCGCTCTGGACTGGGTGAAAATCGACACTTCCGGGAGCAAGGACGAGTCTTTCCTAAAGGCAAGGCGGGCGCTAAGAATCTGACGGCGCTTTCTTTTTTCTTCGTTTGGGGGCATGATGACAGATGAACGAGGGGAGGACGAGATGAGCAGCATCAAGAGCCTGATCGCCGTTGTCGAGGACGCGAATGGTCTAGCGCCCCTGGAAACAGCCCTGACCGTTGGGCGCGCCTTTTCGGCCCATGTCACCGCCCTGCATGTGAAGGCCGATCCCGCCAGCGCCGTGCCCCTGCTGGGCGAGGGCATGTCGGGCGGCATGATCGAGGAGATGATGGCGGTGGCCGAGAAGGAGGCCAACGAGAAGGCCAAGCTGGCCCGCGCCATGTTCGACGAGATCGTGGCGGCGGCGAAAATACCCTTGATCGGCACGCCGCCCGCCCCGTCCGAAGTGTCGGCCGCCTTTTGCGAGGAAGCCGGACTAGAAGAGGAAGTCGTGGCCCGCAAGGGACGCTTGGCTGACCTAATCGTGCTGGCTAGGCCCGAGGGCGAGGCCGACCTGCCCGCCGCCACAACCTTGAACGCCGCCCTGTTCGAAACGGGCCGTCCGGTTCTCATGACCGGCAGGTCCTTGTCCGAAGTCGGCAGGCGGATCGCCATCGCCTGGAATGGTTCCGCCGAAGCCGCCAGGGCGCTGGCCGCCGCCATGCCCTTCCTGACCCGCGACGGCGTTTGCGTGGCCCTGCTGGTCGGCGAGGAAGAGGGGCGCGCCGCCTATGGCCGTTCGGTCCAGGAATATCTGGCTTGGCATGGGGTCGCTTGCGAAATTCGCCAGTTCGCCGCCCATGGCGGGCATACCGGCGAAAGCCTGCTGCATGAAATGGAGCAGTTCAAGGCCGACTTGCTGGTCATGGGCGCCTATACGCACAGCAGGCTGCGGCAATTGATCATGGGCGGCGTGACGCGCCATGTCGTGGCCACCTGCTCTGTGCCCGTGCTGTTCGCCCACTGACGCGCCAGAATGGAAACTAAGAAAACCGTCATCGTCACCGGCGCCAGTCAGGGCATCGGTCACGCCATCGCGGCGCGTTTCATGCGGGAGGGTTGGCGCGTCATTACCTGCTCGCGCCAAGATGTCCCCGAACATTGCAGAATGGATCCCAACTGGGCGCACCATATCGTGACCGATCTGGTCAAGGACGAGGACGTGACGCGCTTCATCGGTGAGGCCAACGCCATTCTGAACGGCGGCCCCCTGCACGCCTTGATCAACAATGCAGGCGTCTCGCCCAAGACCAGCTTCAAGGAGCGCCTGGGCGTGCTGAACGGCCCCATCCAGGGCTGGCGCGAGGTATTCGACCTTAATTTCTTCGCTCCGCTGAAATTGGCCCGCGGATTCGCCAGCGCGCTCAATCGCGGCAAGGGGGCGATCGTCAACATCACCTCGATCGCCGGACATTACGTGCATCCCTTCGCAGGTTCGGCCTATTCCACCTCGAAGGCGGCGCTGTCGGGATTGACCCGCGAAATGGCGGTCGAATTCGCCCAGCTTGGCGTGCGCGTCAATGCGCTGGCGCCGGGCGAAATCAAGACCGGCATGATCTCGCCCGATTACGAGGCCTTCATTCCGCGCATTCCGCTGGAACGCATGGGATCGACCGACGATGTGGCGGGCGTGGCCTTCAGGCTTTGCTCGGACGACTTCGCCTATGTCACCGGCACCGAGGTTTTCGTGACCGGCGGGCAGCATCTTCTTTAGTTTGTCCCTCAGGCGCCGGGCGGGCGCGCGGCCCCTTGGGCCTAGCGCAGGATCGTTTAACTCCGAGTCACCCCGGTGACGCGGAGTTAAACGTGAATCCTTCGCTAAAACAAATATGTAGAGCAGATTCACGCCTTTAATCGAAGCCGCTTACCGGCTTCGATTTCCAGCGATCTGCTCTAGTTGCCTCGCTCAAAATTTAGATACGATGCGGCCCGTAGGTTTTCGCCGCTGCGATGCGTTGGATGACGGCGGGGCCTTTGCTGCGCGTCACGATGCCCTGTTCGAAGGCGATGACCGACAATTCTCCATGCACGATGTCCAGCAATTCGTTGGGTTGCAGCAAATGTTCGGGATTGCGTGGGCTGGTTAGCGCATAGGTTTCGTTGCCATGGGCGAAGGTTTCGTAAATCAGCAAGCCGTTGTCGGCCAAGGCGTCGATCAAATGCACAAAGAGCGGGCGATGAAGATAATTGGTGACCACGATGCCCGCGAATTTGCGCCCTGGCAGGGGCCAGGGGCTGCCGTCTTCCAGGTCGGCCTGCAAAATTTCGAAGCCCGGCGCAGGGGTCAGCAGACTGACATCGCGGTCGATGGCCGTCACCTTGTGGCCTTGCCGCAAGAACAGGCGGCTGTGCCGTCCGGCCCCCGCCGCCAAGTCCAGCACTTCGCCCTGCGGTGGAATCAGGGGCGCGAAGCGCACCACCCAGGCAGAGGGGGTGTCGGGCCCAGCAATGATTTTATGTTTGCAGCGCATGGAAGGAGATTGCCCATTGCCGGCGGGCGCGGTAAAGGAAAAACATGATTCTGTTCATGCTGAAATGCCCGTCCGACCACCGGTTCGAGGGCTGGTTCAAGGACGGCAGCGCCTATGAGCGCCAAGCCAAGCGCCGTCTGATCGCCTGCCCGGTCTGCGAAAGCAGCGAGATTTCCAAGGCCCCGATGGCGCCCCGCATTTCGAAAGGGCTGGCTTGCCGCGAGGAGGCGGCCCCCGCGCCGGTCCAGGAATCCGCCCCTTCGCCGCCCGTTCCCGCCCAGGAAACGGCACTGCCTGCCTCAGCCGAATTGTTGTCGGCGCTGCGCGACGTGGTGGAGAAGCACTGCGAAAACGTGGGCGACAACTTTGCCGAAGAGGCTAGGCGCATCCATTACGGCGAGAGCGAGGCGCGCGGCATCTACGGTCAGTCCGATCCCGAAGAGACCAAGGCCCTGCTTGAGGAGGGCATCGACATTCTTCCCCTGCCTTGGCCGACCCGCAACGCCTGACCGTTGATTTTGGGCTTCTGGCATCTCATTTCGTCATATCTGAAGGCTGGAAGATCGTTTCACCAGGGTTTAAGATCGTGATGAACAGTCCAGGGACAGAATGGACAACAGATTGAATTTGCGTCTTGTCGTCTTCGACGTTGACGGCACGCTGATCGACAGCCAGCACAATATCGCAGCCGCCGTGGCCGACGCTTGGCGCGCGGAAGGGTTGACGCCGCCCGGCGCCGAGAAAGTCAGGCGCAATATCGGCCTGCCCCTAGAAGAGGCCATTGCCGCCCTGATCCCCGAGGCCGAGCGCGAATTTCACCTGCATCTGACCGACCTGTACAAGCAGGCCTTCGCCGCCAACCGCCAGCGCGCCGATTACGTCGAGCCGCTTTATCCCGGCGTCCTGGAAGCGCTGGATTGGCTGGAGGCGAACGATTACCTGCTGGGCATCGCCACCGGCAAATCGCGCCGCGGCCTGGACGCCGTTTTCGAGCGGCATCACCTTCGCCATCGTTTCGTGACCGTGCAAACGGCCGACGACGCGCCCGGCAAACCCAATCCGGGCATGCTGCTGAACGCCATGCAAGAAACCGGGGCCGAGGCCTTGCGGACCTCTATGGTGGGCGACACTTGGTTCGACATGCAGATGGCGGCCAATGCGGGAACGCGAGCCATCGGCGTCGATTGGGGCTATCATGACGTCAGTGAATTGAAACAGGCGGGGGCTTTGAGAATTCTCAGCGCCTTTGCCGAACTGCCCGGCGCCGTCGCCGATTTATGAATTTTGAAAGCAAGGGGTGATCATATGAAACTCGCAAAAATCTTAGGGATCGTGGTTGGCGTGATCGTGTTGACCATCGGTGGCCTGCTGGGCTATCTGTCAACGATCGACGTCAACAAGTACAAGCCGATGATCTCGGAAGAGGTCAAGAAGGCGACCGGCCGCGATCTGGTAATCGGCGGCAACATGGCGCTGAAGGTGTCGCTCTCGCCCGCCGTGGTGGTCGAGAATGTCACCTTCTCCAACATGGCGGGCGGCTCGCGCCCCGAGATGGTGAAGATCAAGCGCTTCGAAGCCCAGGTGTCGCTGCTTCCCTTGCTGTCGGGGGCCGTCCAGGTCAACCGGCTGGTGATCGTCGAACCCGACATCCTGATCGAGACCGACAAGCGCGGCAAAGGCAATTGGGAAATGGGCGATGTCGCCGCCCAGTCCGACAAGGCCCCGCCCGCAACCCCGCCCGAGGGCAAGGCGGCGCTTCCCAATATCGCGGTCGAGGAAGTGCGCATTGAAAAGGCCACCTTCGTCAATCGCGACGGGGTCAAGGGCGAGGCGATGAAGGTGGCGATTGAACAACTGGTTCTGCGCGCCAAGTCGCTCACCAGCCCCTTGTCGATCGAACTGGCCGGTTCGCTGGACGACAAAGCCTTCGAGTTGAAGGGCACTACGGGTCCGATTGCCGATCTGCTGGCCGCCAAGGCATGGCCGATGGATCTGAACGCCAAGGCGGGCTTCCTGCTGCCCGTCCCCATCCAATTGGCGGGCACGCTGACCATGGGCGACAAGACCTACGCCATGGACAATCTGAAGCTGGTTCTTGGCAAAAGCGCGCTGGCCGGTTCGGCCAAGGTGGCGATGGCCGATCGGCCCAGGGCCACGGTACGCTTGGCTTCCGACCTGATCGATCTGTCGGAAATCACGCCGGTTTCCGACAAGAAGTCGGAACCTGCCAAGAAATCGGCCGATGGGCGGGTTTTCCCCGCCGATCCCTTGCCGCTGGCTGGCCTGAAGGCGGCCGACGCCGACGCCGAGATCAAAATCGGCAAGCTGATCCTGCCCAACAAGCTGGCCTTCGAGGGCATCAACGCCAAAGTGCTGCTGAACAACGGCAGGCTGGAAACCAAGCCCTTCGCGCTGAAGCTGGGCGGCGGCGACATCGTCACCAATCTGGTTCTGGACGCTGGTTCGGGCAATTCGGCGGGGCTTAACCTGAATGTCGTCGGCAAGCAGGTGGTGGCGGGAACCATCGCCCGAGAAATGGGCCAGTCCGACATGTTCACCGGCGGTCCCACCGACATCAACATCGATCTGCGCGGCAATGGCGGCTCGGTGCGATCCTTGATGGCGGGGCTGAACGGCGACATTCAGATCGTCATGGGTCAGGGCCGGGTCAACAACACGCTGATCAATTGGGGCGGCGGCGACATTCTGACCCAGGTCTTCAACGCCGCCAATCCGATGGCCAAGAAGGAAGACCACACGCCGATTTCCTGCGGCGTCGTGCGCTTCAAGGTCAGTGACGGCATGGCCAACGCGCCCAAGGGCATCGCGGTTGAAACCGACAAGCTCGACATCGTGGGCGACGGCACGGCCAACCTGAAAACCGAGGGCCTCGATTTCGGCATCAAGCCCACGGTTAAGGAAGGCCTTGGCATTGGCGTCGGCAATCTGGCCAGCATGGTGCGGCTCTCCGGCACCTTCGCCAGCCCGTCGGTGGGCGTCGATGCCGCCGAGGCCGCCAAGACGGCCCTGAAGACCGGCGCCGCCGTGGCGACCGGCGGCTTGTCGGTGCTGGGCGGCGCGCTGCTCGACAAGACGGGCGTCACCTCCGCCGCCTCGTCGGGGCCGCCCTGCCAAGTGGCGCTGGGCAAGGGCACGCCTGCGAAGAGCGAACCGGCGGCTTCCAAACCCGCCGCCCAATCCGCGCCCGCGAAGGATAGCGGTCCGGCTGGCGCGGTCGGCGGGGCGATCAAGGGTCTCTTCGGTCGCTGATGACGAAGCTGCGCAAGCGTTTCTACAAAGAAGCCGCCGCCGGTTCCGCCGACGGCGGCTTCACCGTTCTATTGGACGATCGCCCCTTGCGCACGCCCAAGGGTCATCCCCTGATTTTGCCGACGCTGGCCTTGGCCGAGGCGATCGCATCGGAATGGAAGGCGCAAGGAGAACGGATCGAACCTGAAACCATGCCGCAAATGCAAGTGGCCGCCACCGCCATCGACCGCGTGGCTGCTGAACGCGCCGCCATGCACGAGAGCTTGATGCGCTATTGCGAAACGGATTTGCTGTGTTACCGCGCCGCGCACCCCGCCGATCTGGCCAAGCGTCAAGCGGAGACGTGGCAACCGGTGCTCGATTGGGCGGCCTTGAATTTGGATGCGCCTCTCATGATGACGGAAGGTTTGGCGCCCATAGAACAGCCCGCACAGGCGCTGAAGGCCATCGGCGCGCAGCTGGAGCGTTACGATCACTGGCGCTTTACGGCGCTGTCGGTGACGGCCTCGGCCAGCGGTTCCTTGCTGCTGGCGCTGGCCCTGGTCGAGGGCCATCTGGACGCAAGCGGCGTGATCGCCGCCAGCCAGTTGGACGAAAGCTATCAACAGGAATTGTGGGGCGCCGACGAAGAGGCCCAGGAACGCCAACAAGCCTTGGCGCAAGAAATCAAGGCGGCTTGGCGCTTTATAACCCTGATATGATGATCGCGAAGCTGGCCTCGCTTTCGCCCAACCAGCAAGGAGCGCTTTGGCTTTTAGGGGCGTCGCTGGCCTTTGCCGCCATGAACGGCGTCATCAAGCTGTTGGGTTCCGACATTCCAACCTCGCAGCTCGTGCTGTTCCGCTGCTTTTTCGGTCTGGTGGCGTTGTCGCCCTTCATTCTGGCCAATCCCCGGCAGGCGCTGTTTGTCAGCAGGCCATGGCTGCATGTGTTGCGCGCGCTTCTGGGCGTGGCCGCTATGTCGGCCAATTTCTGGTGCGTGGCCACATTGCCCTTGGCCACCGCAACCTCGCTGTTTTTCACCAAGCCCTTGTTCATGCCCATTCTGGCCGCCTTGTTCCTGGGCGAGGGTTTTCGCATGGGGCGCGGCTTGGCGACGCTGGCCGGATTTCTGGGCGTGTTGGCGATGCTCGATCCGCAAGAAGGTGGTGCCGATCCCTTGTCGCTGGGCATCGGTTTGGCCGGGGCCTTCTGCGTGGCGCTGGTGATGATCGTCATCAAGAAGTTGACCTTAAGCGAACAGCCGCTGGCCGTGCTGGTCTGGTTCACGCTTCTCTCGACCCTGGGCGTTGCCCCCTTCGCGGCGCTTGTTTGGGTAACGCCCAACCTAGCCCAACTGGGTTTGCTGGTTTCCTTGGGCTTTATCGGCTCATTGGGGCAATATCTTTTGATCCGCGCCTATCGCGTGGGCGAGGCCTCGGCGATCACGCCCGTCGATTATACGCAATTGCTGTTCGCCGCCTTGATCGGGGCGCTTTTCTTCGCCGAATTGCCGGGCTGGCAGGTCTGGCTGGGCACTTTCATCATCGTGGCCTCGACCCTGTACATCACTTGGCACGAACGTCAGACGGCCCCCTCTCGCCCCCTGCCCGGCGATCTGCTATAACGACTCCAGTTTACGTAAAGGGAGGCGCAGCATGGATGTTCAAGGAAAAGCCGCCATCGTCACCGGCGGCGCTTCGGGTTTGGGCGAGGCGACGGCCAGGGCGCTGGCCAAGGCGGGGGCCAAGGTCACGGTCATCGATCTGAAGGCCGAGGCTGCTCTTAAAGTGGCTGGCGAGATCGGCGGTCTAGGTCTGGCCTGCGACATCACCGACGGCCCGGCCACCGAGGCCGCCATCAAGACGGCAAGGGAAAAGCACGGCCCGGCGCGCATTCTGGTCAATTGCGCGGGCGTCGCCACGGGGGCGCGCGTGATCAATCGCGACGGCCCCGCACCCTTGGATGGCTTCGCCCGCACGGTGGCGATCAATCTGGTGGGCACCTTCAACACCATGCGCCTGTGCGCCTGGGACATGTCAACGCTGGAGCCGCTGGCCGACGGCGAGCGCGGCTTCATTCTCAACACCTCGTCGATCGCCGCCTTCGAAGGACAGATCGGCCAGTGCGCTTACTCATCGTCGAAATCGGGCGTGGCGGCGCTAACCCTGCCCGCCGCCCGCGAGCTGGCCAAATTCGGCGTGCGCGTGCTGTGCATCGCCCCCGGTCTGTTCGCCACCCCCATGATGTTCGGCCTGCCGCCCGAAGTGCAGGAAAGCCTGGGCAGCAAGACGCCCTTCCCGCAACGTCTGGGCAGGCCCGAGGAGTTCGCGGCCCTGGTCATGACGATGGCGGGCAATGTGATGCTGAACGGCGAAGTGGTGCGGCTTGACGGCGGCGTGCGCTTGGAACCCAAATAGGGCATGCGCCAACATCAAACGCTTCTGACCCTTGAAACCAAGGGGGCCGGGCTTTACGAGTTCACCCCCGAGGTTGCCGCCTTTGTCAAACAGGCGGCCATCGCTACCGGCCTGCTGACGCTGTTTTGCCGCCACACCTCGGCCTCGCTGACCATTCAGGAAAATGCCGATCCCGACGTGGCCCGCGATCTGCAAGAATGGTTCGCGCGCGCAGCACCCGACGGGGCAAGCTGGATGCGCCACCGGGCCGAAGGCCCCGACGACATGCCCGCCCACATCAAATCGGCGCTGACCAACGTCTCGCTGTCCATTCCGGTCATGCAGTCGCGCTTGGCGCTGGGCGGCTGGCAGGGCGTGTATTTGTTCGAACACCGCAAGGCGCCCCATCGCCGCCAAGTCGCGCTGCATTTGCTGGGCGCGTAAAGTCGGTTGTGCCGGATCGACGATTAGCCACAGTTTTGTTATGCTGGCGCCCGCAAGGATGGGGGCGACATGCGGCGACAATTCATCATGCTCTTCGAACGTCTGGTTTACGGCGAGACCGATCAGCCCTGCCGCGAGCGGATCGAAAAGGTCTTGCGGGGCATCGGCCTGTCGATCCTGACCTTGCATGCGCTGATCGTTTGGCAGCAGGTCAGTCAGCTGCATATCTCCTACTTTCTCAGTATTCTGATCGATTCGCCCCTGAAATACGCCACGCGTACGGCAAGCGCCGTCGTCTTCGCCTTTGACGGGGCTTGGTGGGAAATCGTCCTCAAGCTGTTCTTGCTGGTCACCGGCTATCTGCCGTCGGTGGTGATTCTGGTGGGGCCATTGCTGCTTGCATTGGCTCGTTTGGCCGACAGCCGCCATTGGCGCGTCTGGCTCGATGTCGTCCTGGCCGCCAACTGGCTGTTGTTCGGCATGAACGTCATGGCGATGCGCTGGGAGTGATCAGGCCTTTTTGGTCTCGCCCCTGAAACCCATCGCCACGACATAGGTTTCCTTGGAGTCCTGGCGGCTGGCTTGCGGCTTGGCGTGGCGCACGGTGGCGAAATTCGTCTTCATGCGGTCAAGCAGGATCTTTTCGGCCCCGCCTTGAAACAGTTTGGCCACGAAGGCGCCGCCCGGCGCCAGAACGCCAAGGGCGAATTCCAGCGCTGTCTCAGCCAGATGCATGATGCGTAAATGGTCGGTCGGCGCATGGCCGGTGGTTGGAGCGGCCATGTCCGACAGAACCACGTCGCAAGGGCCGTGCAGGGCCTCCTTCAGCCGGTCTTCGGCCCCATCGGCCAGAAAGTCGCCCAGCAGAATTTCGGCGTTCGGCACCGGGTCCATGGGCAGGATGTCGAGGCCGGCCACCAAGCCGCCGCCCGGCTCGCCGGCTTTGACCCTTGCCACCGCCACCTGCGTCCAGCCGCCCGGCGCGGCGCCCAGATCGGCCACCCGCCCTCCCTTTTTAAGGAAGTGAAACTTGTCGTCCAACTGCTCGAGCTTGAAGGCCGCCCTGGAACGGTAGCCCTGGCGCTTGGCCGCCTCGACATAGGGATCGTTGATCTGGCGGGTCAGCCATTGGCGTTGCGAAAGAGTGCGCTTTTTCTTCGATTTTAGATTCTGCTTCATGCCGTAAGTCCATCAGCCAAAAGACATAATAGGCCCTCGCGCAGTCCGCGGTCGGCAATCCCCAACACAGGAGCTGGCCATTGGTCGTGCAGAATACGAAAGATGTCGATGCCCGACGGCACCAAGTCGGCGCGCTCGGGTCCGATGCAGGGATGGGCGGCGCGCTCCTGCTGCGACATGGCCTCCAAGCGCTCGGTGACCGCCCGCAGGTCGTTCAAGGTCAGCATCAGGCCATCGACCCGCTTGCGCTCGTAACGCCCAAGGCCAAGATGGACGGCCCCCATCGTGGTCACGGTGCCCGAGGTGCCCAGCATGCCCGCCTCGCCGCTTAGCAAACTGTCACGCAGGCCGTGCCTTCGCTCGAAAATTTCCAGGCGCGAGCGCATGGCGGCCAGGGATTGGTTGCGAGCGCCTTGGTCGCGCTCGGACAAGGTGACCACGCCGATGGGCAATGAATCGCAGGCCACGACCCCGTGATTCTCGCTTTGCTCGCGATCGACCCAGGTGACTTCCGTGCTGCCGCCGCCGATGTCGAAGATCAGCGCGAAGCGCGTCCTGGCGTCCAGCAGCGAACGGCAGCCGAGCGCTCCCAGCGTGGCTTCCTCGTCGCTGCTGATGATGTCGAGCTTCAGCCCGGTTTCCTTGGCCACGCGTCCAATGAAGGCTTGGCCGTTGCTGGCCTGGCGGCAGGCCGCCGTCGCCACCAGGCGCGTCAGTTCAACGCCGCGCTTGGCGATCAGGCGCGCGCAATGGTCCAGCGCTTCAAGCGTGCGCGCCTGGGCGGCCTCGCTCAGATAGCCGTTGGCCGACAGGCCTTCGCCCAGCCGCGTGATGCGCGAAAAGGACTCGACCACGTTAAAGCGCCCCTCGCCCATGGCGCGGGCCAGAAGCAGGCGGCAATTGTTGGTGCCCAGATCGAGGGCGGCAAGCATGGGGCCGTTCATGGTCCTGTCTTACCAGGAAGGCCCAGGCTGGTGGAATGGACTTCATGCAGGGACTGGCCGGGAAAAACATGCCCATAGGCGCTTCTGGCCGCCAGGGCGGCTTCGGCAAAGCCGGTCAGAATCAGCTTCAGCTTGCCGGGATAGGTGGCGATGTCGCCCACGGCGAAAACGCCGGGCAGACTGGTGGCCATGGTGGCGGGATCGGTCTTGATGCGCCCGTTTTGCATCTCAAGCCCCCAGCTTGCCACGGCACCGGGATCGCCCAGCAAACCAAAGAAGCACAGCAGCGTGTCGGCATCCAGGCTTTTGCGCCCACCCGCCAGATCGTCGATCACGACTTCGGAAAGGCGACCGGATTCGCCTTTCAACTCGGCCAATTGGCCGGGGGCCACCAGCTCGATCTTGCCCTCGGCAACCAACGCCATCAGCGTATCGATGCTTGATCCAGCGGCCCTGAATTGCGGGCGTCGGTGAATAAGCCAGACCTTGGCCGCCGTCTTGGCCAGCAAGATGGCCCAATCCACCGCCGAATCGCCGCCGCCCGCGATGGCGATGCGCTTGCCCGCCAGATCGGCGGCGCGCTTCACCATGTAATGGACGGAAATTCCCTCGAACTGCTCGAGGCCTTCCAGGGGCGGGCGCTTGGGGCCGAAAGCCCCCGCACCCGAAGCGATGATCACGGCGGGTGCGGTCAAGACAAGGCCGCCCTCGGTCTCAAGACGCCAGCCGCCCTCGCAGGCCAGTAGCTGTTGCGCGCGTTGGTTCATGTGATAGGCGGGGTCGAAAGGCTCGGCCTGCGACACCAAGCGCTCGATCAGTTCGGCGCCCAGGATCATCGGCTGGGCGGGAATGTCATAGATCGGCTTTTCGGGATAGAGAGCGGCGCATTGACCGCCAGGTGCTGGCAGCGCATCGACCAGCAGCGCCTTCATGCGCGCCATGCCCAGCGCGAAGGCGGTAAACAGGCCCACCGGACCGGCGCCGATGACGATGACGCCCGGGAATGTCTCGCTCATGGCTCTTCCTCATTGCCCTTTTTGCGGCTTTGCGGATCGGGCTTTTGGCGAAACAGGCCGCCGGGCGGCGGGCGCTTGGGCGTGGCCAGCTTGGTGACCAGCCAGATCAGCAGCAAGGGCGGGGCGAAAACGATGACGAAGCGCTGCGTCCAGTCGTAGAATTCGCCGCGCAGCTTCGACAAAATCAGCGATTCGCGGCAGTCGTAGCGCTGCGAAGACCGCTCACCCCGGCATTCATCAATCTTGCGGCTGTAGCGCTGCTGCTCGAAATAGGCCTCGTGGCTGGGGACGAAAAACTCGCTCCAGCCCATGAAAAGGGCCCAGATCAGGCCAGCCGCCATGGCAAGATAGCGAAATCTTTGGGCGCGGCGCAGTTTGGCGTTGTATGGATGCATGACGGATCAAGTTTAGCCTTATTCCGTCAAGATTTCATCACCTGCTTGCCCGGCGCGATGGGCTTGGCTACAACCTTGGCATGCTTGTGATCGACCTTGATGGCGAATCTGCAACCGCGACCTTGGGAGAGCGTTTGGCCGCCCTGGCCAAGCCGGGCGACGTTCTGGCCCTAAGGGGCGACTTAGGAGCGGGAAAAACGGCGTTGGCCCGGGCCTTCGTGCGCGCCTATACCGGCAGAAGCAATGAAGACGTGCCCAGCCCCACCTTCACCTTGGTGCAGATGTATGAAGGTCCGCGCGGCGAATGCTGGCATTTCGACCTTTACCGGCTGGCTAGGGCCGAAGACGCCAGGGAGTTGGACATCGAAGAGGCTTTCGCCAACGCGGTCAGCCTGATCGAATGGCCCGAGCGCCTGGAAGGCCTGCTGCCCACCAGGGCTTTGCAGGTCGAGATTGGATTCGCCGATCATCCTTCTTGCAGGCGGGCAAGGCTGACCGGCTGGAACGAGCGGCTGAAGGACGGTTTCAATGAGCGGTGAATCAAGACGGCTTGACATGGAGGCCTTTCTGGAGCGCGCGGGCTGGGCGTCCGCCTTGCGCCGCCCGCTGCCGGGCGACGCCTCTTTTCGCCGCTACATCCGCCTTGATCGCAATGGCCAAGCGGCCATGCTGATGGATGCCCCGCCGCCTAAGGAAGACGTGCGGCCCTTTCTTCTGGTGGCCCGCCATCTCTCGGGGCTGGGGCTTTCGGCCCCCAAGATTCTGGCCGAGGATCGGGAAAAGGGATTTCTGCTGCTTGAAGATTTCGGCGACGCCACCTTCACCCGCCTGCTGGCCCAAGGCGAAAGCGAGACGCGCCTGTACGATCTGGCGATCGACGCGCTGATCGCCCTGCATGCGAATCCCTTGGCGGCCCAGATCGAGGTGCCCCCCTATGACGACGACAGGCTGATGGCCGAAGCCTGCCTGCTGGTCGATTGGTACATGCCCGAGATGCTGGGCCGCGAAACGCCAAAGGAGGTCGTCGACGCCTATCGATCCATCTGGCTTGCCTTATTCGCCCAGGCTAGGCGCGTGCCGGAAACATTGGTGTTGCGCGATTTCCACGTGGACAATCTGATGGAGCTTCAGGGGCGTTCGAAAGCCGCTGGCTGCGGGTTGCTCGATTTCCAGGATGCCGTGCTGGGACCCGTCACCTACGACCTGATGTCGCTGATCGAGGACGCCAGACGCGATCTGGCGCCCGGCCTGCCCGAACGGCTGAAGCAACGCTATTTGGCGGCCTTTCCCGGGCTGGATCGCCAAGCCTTCGCCGCCTCGATGGCGATCCTGGCCGCCCAGCGTCATTGCAAGGTGATCGGCATCTTCACAAGGCTCTACAAGCGCGACGGCAAGCCGGTTTATCTGGGGCACATTCCCAGGCTGTGGCGTTTGCTAAACGCCGCGCTGGACCATCCGGCGCTGGGCGATCTGAAAAGCTGGCTGGATATGCACATGCCCGCCGACCGGCGCGGGGTTCCCTCATGATGCGGGCCATCGCTCTTGCCGCCGGTCTGGGTTTGCGGCTGCGCCCCATCACGCTGACGACGCCCAAACCGCTGGTGAGCGTGGCGGGCAAGACGCTGCTGGATCATGCGCTGGACAAGATGGCGGCGATGGGCGTGCAAGACTGCGTCGTCAACATGCATCATCTGGCCGACAAGATCGCAGCGCATGTGGCGTCTCGCCACAAACCCAAAATAACTTTGTCGGACGAAACCGGCCAGCTTTTGGAAACCGGCGGCGGCATCGCCAAGGCGCTGCCCTTCTTTGGCGGCAAGGCGTTTTTTGCCGCCAACGCCGACATTTTATGGACCGATGCGCCAAGCGCGCCCACAGCGCTTGAACGATTGAAAAACGCCTGGGACGAAAAGAAGATGGACGGGCTGCTGCTGCTTGTCCCCAGGCCGGGCGCGTTCGGCTATGACGGTGCTGGCGATTTCTTTTTGGACGAGGGCATGCGCCTACGCAGAAAGCAGCCCGGCCAGCAAGCGCCCTTCGTTTTTGCGGGCGTGCAAATTCTGCATCCTCGCCTGTTCGAAAGCGCGCCCTTGGGTCCTTTCTCGCTCAATCTGCTTTACGACAAGGCGCTGGCCAAGGGCCGCCTGTTCGGCCTCGTCCACGACGGCGGCTGGTACCATATCGGGACGCCCCAGGCGCTGGCCAGGGCGCGTGAGATTGCGGCCTAGCCGATGAACGTCTATTCCATCGCGCCCGGCCTAGCCTTTGTCGATGTGCTGGCGGCTGGTCTGCTGGAGCGCGCCCAGCACGATCCGCTTCAATTGTCGGACTACACGGTTTTGCTGCCCACCCGCCGGTCGATCCGCGCCTTGAAGGACGCCTTCTTGCGTCATGCGGGCGAGCAGGAAGGCGGCGGCGCGCTGCTGCTGCCGCGCCTGATGACATTGGGCGATCTGGACGAGGACGAGCTTGTCTTTTCGGCCAGCCTGGAAGCGGGGCTGCCGCCCGCCATCGATCCCTTGCGGCGAAAATTGCTGCTGGCCCGGCTGATCATGGCGGCCAGGGAAAATCTGACCTGGGACCGCGCGGCTAGGCTGGCTGGCGAGTTGGCGCGATTCCTGGATCAGATGCAAACCCAAGGCATCGCGCTCGAGCGCCTCGACGATCTGGTGCCCGACGATTTTGCCGATCACTGGGGCGAGGTGCTGAAATTCCTGGGGCTGTTGTCTGAATTGTGGCCGGGCCTGCTGGCCCAGGAACAGGCTATCGATCCGGCCCAGCGGCGCAATCGATTGTTGCTGGCCCAGGCCGAAGCCTGGGAGCGCAATCCGCCAGCCGGTCCCGTGATCGCGGCCGGTTCCACCGGCAGCCTGCCCGCCACCGCGGCCCTGTTGAAACGGGTGGCTTCGCTAGAACAGGGCGCCGTGGTGCTGCCGGGGCTGGACGCGCATCTTGAAGACGCGGCCTGGAAACAATTGGACGCCAGCCATCCGCAATTCGGCATGAAGCAGTTGCTAGACGAGTTGGGGATCGGGCGTGACGCCGTTCGCCCCTGGCATGATGCTCTGTCCCGCACCTTCCCTGCACGGCTGAAACTGGTCAGCGAGGCCTTTCGCCCCGCCGCCGCCAGCGACGCTTGGCGTTCATTGGAGCCGCTTCCCGCCCAGGCGCTGGAGGGTCTTTTCTATCTTGAAGCGCCGGATTCCCGAAGCGAGGCCTTGGCGATCGCCCTTCTGCTGCGCAAGGCGGCGGAAAATCGATCCCAGACGGCGGCCCTGGTCACGCCCGAGCGCGATCTGGCCAGAAGGGTCAAGGCCGAGTTGGAGCGTTGGGGCATCGTCATCAATGATTCGGCGGGCAGCCCCCTGTCATCGACCGGCCCCGGCCTGTTCCTGCGCCTAGTTCTGGCGGCGCTGACGGAAGACTTCGCGCCCGTGCCGTTGCTGGCGCTGCTGAAATCTCCGCTGACTGGAATGGGATTGAACCCGGCCCGGCTGGGAGCCTTGACGCGCAGGCTCGAGATCGAAAGCCTAAGGGGTCCGCGCCCCGCTCCCGGCTTGGCCTCGCTGTTGCCCGCCCATGATTGGCTTGGCGTCTTGGATGAAGCGGCAAAGCCGCTGCTGAACTTGCTTAAGCTGCCGTCGGTTCCCTTGTCCGAACTGGTAGCTTTGCATGCCTTGCTGGCCGAGCGATTGTCGGCTAGCGACAGCGAGGTCGGAGCGGCGCGACTGTGGGTGGGCGAGGCGGGCGAAGCGGCGCTGGATTTCATCACCCGCCTGATGGCGTCGGCAAAGGACAGCGCCGATATTCCGGGGGCGGCCTATCCGGCCCTGTTCGATGCGCTGCTCGAGGAGGTGACGATACGCCCCGCTTACGGCCTGCATCCGCGCTTGCATATCTGGGGGCCGTTGGAGGCGCGCCTGCAACAGGCCGACCTGCTGATTCTGGGCGGCATGAATGAAGGTGTGTGGCCCGCCCTGCCGCCCGCCGATCCTTGGCTTAGCCGTCCCATGCGCGAAAAACTGGGGCTGCTGTCGCCCGAGCGGCGCATCGGTCTGGCCGCTCATGACGCGGCCCAGGGCCTGAGCGCGCCGGAAGTCATCCTGACCCGGTCGGCCCGGTCAGGGGGTGCGCCCACCCAACCGTCGCGCTTCATCCGCCGCCTGGAAGCAGTGATGAACGCCACCGGCCTTTTGGGTCCGGCAGGCGGCGAGGCCTGGCGCTTGGAAGAGCCGCTGGCCTGGGGCGAAGCGCTTGATCACGCCATGCGTCAGTTGGCCGTCGGCCCGCCAGCGCCTTGCCCGCCGTTGGAGGCCAGACCAACAAGCCTGTCGGTCACGCGCATCGAAACCTGGATGCGCGATCCCTATGCGCTCTACGCGCAAAAGATCTTAAGGCTTGAGGCGCTCGATCCCATCGACGCCGATCCAGGGGCCGCCGATTATGGAACCCTGATCCATAGAGTGCTGGAACTTTACGTCCAGAAATGGCCGCAATCGCCGCCCGCCGATTGTTTGGGCGAATTGCTGCGCCTTGGCGAAGACTGTTTCAGGGCGACGCTGGACCGGCCCGGCATCTGGGCCTTTTGGTGGCCGCGCTTCAAAAGCGTGGCGGCCTTCGTGGCGGCCCTCGAGCAAGAGCGCGGCCTGCTTGCGCGCAGGCGCTTCGCCGAATGCAAGGGAAGCCTGGAGGTCGACGATTTCACGCTGACCGCCAAGGCCGACCGCATCGATCTTCTGACCAGCGGCGGCTTGTCGCTGATCGATTACAAGACGGGCGCGCCGCCCTCTTGGAAGCAGGTGAAGGCAGGCTTCGCGCCGCAATTGCCGCTGGAGGCCGCGATGCTGATGGCGGGGGCCTTCAAGGACGTGCCCAAGGGCAAGGTGGAGGAACTGGCCTTCTGGCATCTGTCGGGCGGACAGAAGGGGGGCGGCCAATCGGTCTTCAAGGAAGATGTCGAGACGCTGGCGCAAGAAGCCCTCAAGGGTCTTAGGGGCCTGCTGGCGGCTTATCGCAGGCCTGAAACGCCCTATCACGCTTGTCCTACGCCCGGCCAAGCGCCCGGCTGGTCGGACTATGCGCATCTGGAGCGCAGGCCCGAATGGCAAAGCGAAGAGGATGCGTCATGAGCGGCCTTTCCTTGGAAGCGGCGCGCGAGCAGCGCAGGGCCGCCGACGCCGGGGCTTCGGCCTGGGTCTCTGCCTCGGCGGGTTCGGGCAAGACCAAGGTGTTGGTCGATCGCCTTTTGAACCTGCTGCTGGCCGGAGCCAAGCCGCACCGCCTGCTGTGCCTGACCTATACCAAGGCGGCAGCTGCGGAAATGGCCAACCGTCTGTCATCCATGCTGTCGTCCTGGGTCACGCTGCCCGAAGCCGACTTAGCCAAAAACCTTGAAGAGTTGCTGGGCCATCCGCCCCAAGCCGATCAATTGACCCGGGCGCGACGCTTGTTCGCCCAGGTGCTGGATGCGCCGGGGGGGCTGCATATCCAGACGCTGCATTCCTTCGCTCAATCACTGCTGGCCCGCTTTCCGCTGGAAGCGGGGATCGCGCCGCATTTCACGGTGATGGACGAGCGCGACCAAGCGCAGCTGCTCGACGAAGCGCTGCAAGACGTGCTGAACCAGGCGCGCTTGGGGCTGGACGCGCCGCTGGCGCTGGCGCTGGAACAGGTGACGGCGCGTATTCACGAGACGCGCTTTGCCGATTTGATGAAGGAATTGTCCAGCGCAAGGGCCAGACTGGCCCGTCTGTTGGCCGACAGGGGCGGCGTTTTGGGCGTCATGAAAGAAGTGCGCGCTCATCTGGGTCTTCTCGATGCGGGCGAAACGCTTGAAGCGGCGCTGTTGGCGGCTTGCCGGGAAACCGCCTTCGACGCCCTGGGTTTGAAAGCCGCCTTAAGCGCCTTGCTGCAAGGATCGAAAACCGACAGCGCCAGGGGCGATCTGATGGCGGTTTGGATGGCGGCAAGCCCTAAGGATCGGGCGGTTGATTTCGATGCTTACGCCCAGGCTTATTTGAAACAGGATATGGGACCGCGCCAGAAAATGGCGACCAAGGCCGCCGCCGAAATGCTGCCCGGCATCGACGAGATTCTGCTAACCGAACAGGCGCGCCTGCTGGCGGTTTACGAGAATCTGCGCGCGCATAAGGTGGCCTTGTCGACCCAGGCCTTGCTGACTTTGGCCGATGCCGTTCTCGACGGTTACGCCAGGCTCAAGGAACGCCGGGGCAGGCTGGATTATGACGATCTGATCCAGGCGGCAAGGCGGTTGATACGTCAGGGAACTTCGTGGGTTCTGTACAAGTTGGATGGCGGGATCGACCATGTGCTGATCGACGAGGCGCAAGACACCAGCCCGGATCAGTGGGACATCGTGACCAGCCTGTGCGACGAATTCTTCGCGGGCGAAGGGGCGGGCGTACAGCCGCGCACGGTTTTCGCGGTGGGCGACGTCAAACAGTCGATCTACAGTTTTCAAGGTGCCGACCCGTCATCCTTCGAGACGATGCAAGACAGGTTGTCCAGGCAGGTGCCGGAAGGCGGCGGGCGCTGGGAGCCGGTCGATCTGGTGGTCAGCTTTCGCTCGACCAGGGCCGTGCTGGAAGCGGTGGACGCCGTTTTCGCCGAGGGCGAGGCCCTGGCGGGGGTCGATCTGGGGCGCGGCTATAAGCGCCATCTGTCGCATCGGGCGAAGGCGGGCGGGGTGGTGGATTTGTGGCCGCCCCTGGAACCTCGGGCGCTTGATGAACCCGAGCCTTGGAATCCGCCGGTCGAGCGTCTGCGCGGCGATGCACCCTCGACCCGCATGGCCCGCCTGCTGGCTAGGCGCATCCAGGCTATGGTGGGCGGAGAACGGTTGGAATCGCAAAACCGGCCCATTGAACCGGGCGACATTCTGGTGCTGGTGCAACGGCGCGGCGGCTTCATGGCCGATTTGGTGCGAGCGCTTAAATCCCTGGGCGTTCCGGTGGCGGGCGTCGATCGCTTGGTGGTGACGGACCAACTGGCGGTGGCCGATCTGATGGCGTTGGCCCGCTTTGCCTTGCTGCCTGAAGACGATCTGACCCTGGCTTGCGTTCTAAAAGGCCCGTTCCTGGGCTTTGACGAGGAGCGCTTGTTCCAGGCTTGCCATCAGCGCAAGGCCAGCCTGTGGGCGGCGCTGGCGGAAAAGGACAAGGGCGCTCATGTTTGGCTTGGCGATCTGCTGCCCCTGGCGGCCCGTTTGGCGCCGCATGATTTCTTCGCCCATCTCCTGGGGCCGCTGGGCGGGCGCAAGGCCCTGCTGGCCCGCCTGGGCCAAGAAGCCCTGGACGCGGTGGACGAATTCATGACCTTGGCCCTGGATTACGAGCGCAGCCATGCGCCGTCCCTGACCGGTTTTCTGTCCTGGCTGGAAGCCGGGAAGGTCGAGATCAAGCGCGACCCCGAGCCGGGTTCGGGCGGCTTCGTGCGCGTCATGACCGTTCACGGCGCCAAGGGGTTGCAAGCGCCGGTGGTCTTTTTGCCCGACACGCTGTCGGCCTCGAAGGGCCGCGATTTTCTGGTCTGGACGGCCAAGGGTGCTCAGGGTCTGCCGCTTTGGGCGCCCAGCGTCGCCGACCGCTGCCAAGCCGTGACAAATGCCGCCGAAGAGACCCTGCAAAGGCGTCGCCACGAGTCGCACCGCCTGCTGTATGTGGCGATGACCAGGGCCGAGGACCGGCTGACCATCGCGGGCTGGCAAACAGCGCAGACCGCGCCCGCCGACGCTTGGTATCCGATGATCAAGCAGGGGTTTCTACGCGTGCAGGCCCCCGAGGTCGACGATCCCTGGCTGGCCCAGGATGCCGATTCGCCCGGCTCGAAGCTGTGGCGTCTGTCCTGTCCGCAAGAAGAAGGGGGGCAGGCCAAAGAAAAAAGGGCAAAGGGACAAAGGAAAAGCCAATTGCCGGACTGGGCGCTGTCGCCTGCCCCCAGCGAACCTTTGCCCTTGCGTCCCCTGATTCCCTCGGCGCCCGATGATGTCGAACCGCTGGCCTTGTCGCCGCTTGATCCGCAAACCGCCCGACGCTTCGAGCGGGGCCGTCTGATCCACCGCCTGCTGCAAACCCTGCCCGATCTTGATCGGCAAGAGCGGACCAGCGCCGCCAGCCGCTATCTGGCCCATGCCGCCGCCCATTGGTCCGAGGAAGCCCGCCAAGCCCTGACCGGCGAGGTTCTGAGGGTGCTTCAAGATCCGTCATCGTCCCCGCTGTTCGGGGCCGGGTCGAAGGCCGAGGCGCCGCTGGTGGGGCTGGTCGATGGGCGGGTTCTTTCGGGACAGGTGGACCGCCTAGCCAAGGTCGGGGATGAAATTTGGGTGGCCGATTTCAAGACAAACCGCCCCGTGCCCGCCGATTATTCGCAAATACCCGGCGCCTATCTGCGCCAGATGGCGCTGTACCGGGCGGCGGCGCGCCTGCTCTGGCCCGATCTGGTCGTGCGCACGTTCTTGTTGTGGACCGACGGGCCGCTGCTTATGGAAATCAGGCCTTCCTGACCAGCAGTCGGTGAATGGCTGGGGACGATTCTGAAGTCTCTGGAAGAAAAGACAAGATTTCGTGGCCCAGTTCCCTGAGGGAACGTGGAACATTCGTCAGTGGTTCTTGACCACAGAGACGAACTTCCAAAACTTCCCCAGGCCTCATTCGCTCTATCTTCAGTTTCGTTTTGACAAAGGTCATGGGGCATACTTCGCCCGTGATGTCGATGAAGTAATCAGCATTGACTGTGTCAGACATAAGCTTTCCCGGAACATTAACTTTTGCGGTTGCAAAGAAATCAAAAAAGATGTAGGGAGCTTAGGTCTACATAATCAGGGGCCATTATAATGTCCGGTCTGAATGAATCAAACGAAATGCTCTCGCTGACGGCGCGCATCGTGGCGGCCCATGTCTCCAACAATACAGTGGCGCTTAACGACCTGACGGGTCTCATTCACGATGTCTATCGCGCTTTGACGAATGTTGGCGCGGCTGCTCCGGCCCCGGAACGCCCCCAGCCCGCCGTGCCGATCAAGAAGTCGGTCACGCCGGACTACATCATCTGCCTGGAAGACGGCAAAAAGCTTAAGATGTTGAAACGCCACCTGAAAACGGCTTACGGCATGTCGCCCGATCAGTATCGCGAGCGCTGGGGCTTGGCCTCCGATTATCCGATGGTGGCCCCCAACTACGCCGAGCATCGCTCGAGCCTTGCCAAAAAAATCGGTCTGGGCACCAAGCCCCGCAAGCGTTCGCGCCGCCACGACTAAAGTTAACGTTTCATGACGTCCGAGGGCGCCTGACGGGCGCCCTTTTGTTTCTGGCCGGTTCTCGGTTATAGTCTTCGACCGCTTTCCGTTATTGACGAAGGAAACATGGCCTCGCGTCTCGAGGAACGTTGTATCGAACAGGGTTTGAAGATGACCGGCCAGCGCCGCGTGATCGCCCGCGTGCTGTCCGATGCCGAAGACCATCCCGATGTCGAGGAAGTGTATCGTCGCGCCCGCGGCATCGATCCCAAAATCAGCATCGCCACCGTCTATCGCACCGTCCGTTTGTTCGAGGAATCGGGCATTCTGGAGCGTCATGATTTCGGCGATGGCCGCGCCCGTTACGAGCGCCAGCCCACCCAGCATCATGACCACCTGATCGATACCAGTACGGGCCGCGTGATCGAATTCCAAAGCGGCGAGATCGAGGCCCTGCAGCGCGAGATCGCCAAGCGCTTGGGTTTCAAACTGACCGGACATCGGCTGGAATTGTTCGGCGTTCCCTTTAAAGACGGCGACGCTTAAGGGCTTGCCGCTGAAAATATCGAGGTTTCATGCCGACACAAGCATCCTCAGCCATCCGCGCCGGTCGCCTGGAAGTGCGCTTGGCGCAATCCGCCGCCGAGATCGACGCCTCTCAGGCCCTGCGCTACCGCGTCTTCTATGACGAAATGGGAGCCAAGCCCTCGGCGGAAATGGCCGCCAGGGCCCGCGATTTCGACGCCTTCGACGAGGTTTGCGACCATCTGCTGGTTCTCGATTACGGCAAGGAAGAAGGGGCCGCGCCCCAGGTGGTCGGCACCTACCGTCTGATGCGCCGCGAGCACGCCGCCCAGGCGGGGCGTTTTTACTCGTCGGGCGAATATGACATCGGCCCCATCCTGGCTCATCCCAAACCGATCATGGAACTGGGCCGTTCCTGCGTCGATGCGGCCTATCGCACGCGGGCCAGCACCATGCAGCTTTTGTGGGCGGGCATTGCTGCCTATGTTTTCAAGCACGGCATCGACGTCATGTTCGGTTGCGCCAGCCTGCCCGGCACCGATCCCAAGGCGCTGTCGGTGCCGCTGTCCTACCTGCATCATTTCTGCCAAGCGCCGCAAGCGCTGTGCCCCAGGGCCTTGCCCGCCCTGTATACCGACATGAATCTGCTGCCCAAGGACGCCATCGACGAAAAATCCGCTTTGGCCGAACTGCCGCCCCTGATCAAGGGCTATCTGCGCTTGGGCGGTTTTGTGGGCGCGGGCGCGGTGATCGACCATCAGTTCAACACCACCGACGTGGCGGTGATCGTCAAAACCGACATGGTGGCCGAGAAATATTACAAGCATTACGAACGCTCGGCCGGACCCTAAAGCCGCACCCGCCATGGTTTCCACCGCAAGCGCCGCCATCCGCCTGATCTTGTTCATCGCCTGGACATTGCTGTGCCTTGTTCCCTACCTGCTCTTGATGGTTTTAAGGGCCGAAGGCGGGCTTTCCCTGTTCTATTGGCGGATCGTTTGCCGCATCACCGGCTTGAACGTCGCCGTTTTCGGGCAAATGACCGACGAGAGCCCGGCGCTGTTCGTCTCGAACCATGTTTCCTATCTGGACATTCTGGTGCTTGGCGGCTTGATCAGGGCCAGTTTCGTCGCCAAAAGCGAGGTCGCCGGTTGGCCGGGGATCAATGTCATCGCTAGGCTGGGGCGCACCATTTTTGTCGAACGGCGCCCGGTGCGCGCCGCCAAACAAACGTCGCAACTGGCCAAACGCCTCGCAAAGGGCGATTCGCTGATCGTTTTTCCCGAGGGAACCAGCACCGACGGCAACCGGCTCATGCCGTTCAAAAGCACTTTGTTCTCGGCGGCGGAACATGTCGTTGGCGAGCAAACGGTGCTGGTGCAGCCCCTGACCATCACCTATACGCGCCTGAACGGCATGCCGATGGGAAGAGTGCTGCGTCCACTCTATGCTTGGTATGGCGATATGAGCCTAGCCCCTCATCTCTGGAAGGTGCTGGGGCTGGGACAGGCCCAGGTCGAGGTGGAGTTCCACCCGCCGGTGCGCCTGACAGACTATGCCACGCGCAAGGGACTGGCTCTGCACTGCCACCGCGCGGTCCGGCACGGCCTGTCGCGCGCCCTTTCCGGACGCCGGGACGAAGCCGTTCGCACAAAGGCCCCGCAATCAGCTACAGTCGATGCCCATGGCTAAGAAACTTCACATCAAGACCTATGGCTGCCAGATGAACGCCTATGATTCGGCGCGCATGTACGATGTGCTGGCGCCGTTGGGCTACGAGCCGACCGACACGCCCGATGGGGCGGATATGGTGATTTTGAACACCTGCCACATCCGCGAAAAAGCCGCCGAAAAAGTGTTTTCGGAACTGGGCCGCTTAAAGCGTTTGAAAGCGGATGGCCAGCCGATGATCCTGGCGGTGGGCGGCTGCGTCGCCCAGGCCGAGGGTGAACATATCTTGAAGCGCGCCCCGCAGGTCGATCTGGTCTTTGGCCCGCAAAGCTATCACCGCTTGCCCGAACTGGTGGCCAGGGCCGAGCGCGAGCGCGGACGGGGCGTTCTGGACATCGATATTTTGCCCGAGCCGAAATTCGACCAATTGCCCGAGAGCGGGGCCAGAGGCCCCGCCGCCTTCATCGCCATCCAAGAAGGCTGCGACCGCTTTTGCACCTACTGCGTGGTGCCTTATACCAGGGGCGCCGAATATTGCAGGCCCGGCGCCGACATCCTGGCCGAAGCCGGGCGCTTGGCGGCCACGGGAACCCGTGAATTGACGCTCTTGGGGCAGAACGTCAATGCTTGGCAAGCGGAAGGCATGGGATTGGGCGGGCTGATCCGCAAGGTTGCCGCCGTTCCCGGCATCGAGCGCGTGCGTTACACCACCTCGCATCCGGCCCATGTCGATGACGAGCTGATCGGCGCGCATGCCGATGAAGCAAAGCTGATGCCCTATCTGCATCTGCCGGTGCAATCGGGATCGGACAAGATTCTGAAGGCGATGAATCGCGGCCACGACGCCGATGATTACAGGCTGCTGGCCCATCGCCTGAAAAGCGCCAGGGCCGATCTGGCCTTGTCGTCCGATTTCATCGTGGGTTTTCCCGGCGAAACGGAAGCCGATTTCCAGGCCACGCTGGATTTGATCGACGAAGTGGGTTTCGTGCTGGCCTATTCCTTTAAATTCAGTCCGCGCCCCGGCACCGGGGCCGCCGTCATGGACGGTCAGGTGCCGGAAGAAGTGAAAGCCGAACGTTTGGCCCGTCTGCAAGCCAAGCTGGAAGTCATTCAGACCAATTGGTATCAAGCGATGGTGGGGCGCGACATGGATGTGCTGTTCGACCGCGTCGGTCGCCACAGGGGTCAATTGCTGGGCCGCAGTCCCTTCATGCAGCCGGTGCATGTGAAGGCGCCGGACGGTCTGATGGGCGGGCTGGCCAAGGTGCGCATTCTGGAAAGCCACGCCAATAGTTTGGCGGGCATGCTGGTGGCGGCATGAAGACGCAGGAACTGACCTTCGCCGACAATGGTCGGCTGCGTGTCATGCTGGGTCCGCACAATCTGAATTTGGAGCGATTGGCGAGACGGGCGGGCATTCAGGCCACTAGCCGGGGCAACAAGATCACGCTGAAGGGACCCGCCGACAGCTTGGCCGAGGTCGAAGCCGCGTTGCTTAGCCTGTGGGAGCGCGCCGGCCAGGACGGCGTTTTGGAAACCGCCGACGTCGATGCCGCCCTTCGCCTGTCCGAAGGCGGCGCGGGCGACGTCTCGGCCCTGATCATTCGCACCAAAAAGCGCGTGATCCATCCGCGCAGCCCCAATCAGGCCGCCTATGTGCAGGCCTTGAAAAGCAGCGACCTCGTGTTCGGACTGGGACCGGCGGGGACCGGCAAAACATATCTCGCCGTCGCCAAGGCGGTGGCGCAGCTGATCCGCGGCGACGTTGAGCGCATCGTTTTGTCGCGCCCGGCGGTCGAGGCGGGCGAAAGGCTGGGCTTCCTGCCCGGCGATTTGCGCGAGAAAGTCGATCCGTATCTGCGCCCGCTTTACGACGCGCTTTACGACATGCTGCCCGCCGATCAGGTGAAGAAGAAATTGGAAGCGGGCGAGATCGAGGTGGCCCCCCTGGCTTTCATGCGCGGGCGCACCTTGGCTAACGCCTTTGTCATTCTGGATGAAGCGCAAAACACCTCGCCCATGCAGATGAAGATGTTTCTGACCCGCCTGGGCGAAGGATCGCGCATGGCGGTGACGGGCGATCCCAGCCAGATCGACCTGCCCGCGGGCCAGGCCTCCGGCCTTCTGGACGCGCTTGAGACGCTGAAGGGCGTTTCGGGCGTGGGCGTCGTGCGTTTCGGCGCCCAAGACGTGGTGCGCCACGATCTGGTGACGCGCATCGTGAAGGCCTACGAGGCAAAAGAGAAAAAGCGGGAGAGAGCCAGAAATGGCTAACCTGACCTTCTCCTTGCGCGTCGAAGAGGCAGGGTGGAAAAAGCGCCTGAAAGCGCCCGCCCGCTTGCTGGGCGCCGCCGCCAGAAAGGCCGTTGCGCTGGGGGCGCAAGATCTGTCGGGCAAGGTGGAGATCGCTGCCTTGCTGTCATGCGACGCCGAGGTCAAGACGCTGAATAAATTGTGGCGGGGCAAGGCCAAGCCCACCAATGTTCTATCCTTTCCGGCCCTGCCGGAATCGTCGCCGCCGGGCGGCCCGGTTTTTCTGGGCGATCTGGTCTTGGCGCTGGAAACCATCGAGCGCGAGGCCGCGCAGCAAAAGAAAAGTTTCGAGGCTCATGTCGTTCACCTGACGGTTCACGGCGTCCTGCATCTGCTGGGCTACGACCATCTGGACGGAGATCAGGCTCGCCAGATGGAGGGATTGGAGCAAGACGTCATGGAATCTTTGGGTTATCCTGACCCCTACCTTGAGGGATAAAGAAAAGATGGGCGATGGCAGTAGTCGTCCGGCTTCGGCCGGACCCAAGGCGCAGGGCAGCGGCCTGGTCGGCGCGGTTCGCGACTGGTTGAAGGAAAAAAGCAAGTCCAGGACGGCCGACCCGACCGGACTTGAGACGCTGGAAGAACTGATCGAAGAGCGCGAGGAAAACGAAGAGCCGTTGGACGCGCACGAGCGTCGTCTGCTTGGCAATGTGCTGCGCCTGCGCGACGTGACCGCCTATGACGTGATGATTCCCAGGGCCGACATCGTAGGCGTGCCCTCGACGCTGACCCTTCCCGAACTGCTGGAGGTTTTTACCCGCGAGGGTCATTCGCGCATGCCGGTCTATCGCGGCACCATGGACGACGCAGTGGGCATGGTGCACATCAAGGATGTGCTGGCCGCCGAAATCTCGGCCCAGCCCTTTCAGTTGGGGCGCATCATCCGGCGCGTGCTGTTTGCGGCACCTTCGATGCGCGTGCTCGATCTGTTGCTGGAAATGCGCATCAAGCGCATGCATCTGGCCTTGGTGGTCGATGAATATGGCGGCATCGACGGCTTGATCACTATCGAGGATCTGGTCGAGCAGATCGTGGGCGAGATCGAAGACGAGCACGACGAAATGAATGCGCCCGACATCGTGCGCAGGTCCGACGGTCATCTGGACGCCGACGCCCGGGCCACGGTGGAAGAACTGGAAGAGCTGGTCGGCGCCATCCTAACGCAGGAAGAGCGCGACGAAATCGATACGCTGGGCGGCCTAGTGGTGGCGCTGGCGGGCCATGTGCCTGCGCGCGGCGAACTGATCCGCCATCAGTCGGGCATGGAATTCGAAGTGCTGGAAGCCGATCCCAGGCGCGTGCGCCGCCTGCGCATCCGAAAGCCGTCAGCGGACGCGGACGCGCCGCCATCCGAGGCGCCGTGACGCCCCTCCTCGCCCAATTGGAAGCCCTGTCGGGCTGGCGACGCCGCGGTCTCTTGGCCGTTCTGGGCAGTCTTGCCGCCCTTGCCTTGCCGCCCCTCTATGTTCTGCCTGTCCTGGGCTTGTCCTTCGCTGGGCTTGCCCTGCTGCTGGGCAGCGCCGCCAGCCGCAAAAGCGCCTTCGCCACCGGCTGGTGGTTCGGCCTGGGCTTCTTTACCGCCGGGCTGTATTGGATTTCCAACGCTCTGTTGATCGACGCCGCCCGCTTTGCTTGGTTCATTCCCTTTTCACTGTTCGGCCTGTCGGGCGTGCTGGCGATATTTTGCGGCTTGGCCACGCTTCTGTCCTGGCTGATTTGCCGAAAGGGCGTGGGTAGCGCGCTGGCCCTGGCCGCCGCCTGGGTCTTGCTGGAATGGCTGCGCAGTTTTGTTTTTACGGGATTTCCCTGGAATCTGATCGCCAGCATATGGGTGCCGGTGCTGCCAGTGCTGCAATCCGAGGCCTGGATCGGCCCCTATGGGCTGGGCTTCCTGACGCTTTGGGCCGCCATCGTCTGGCCTCTGATTTTTCGCGACAGATCGGCGCGCCATCGCTTGCTGGCGGGTTTGCCCTTTCTGATTCTGCTGCTGCTGGGCTTAAGCGGCTTAATGCGCCTCCAAGGCGGCGACGTCGCCATGACGGATGATGTGCGCCTGCGTCTCGTGCAGCCCAATATCCCCCAAACCCTGAAATGGAAGAACGAGCTTCGCTTCCAGCATCTTTTGAAGTTGATCGAGCTGAGCCAAGTGGCAAGCGACTTGCCGCCCACCCATGTGATCTGGGCGGAAACCGCCGTGCCCTATATTCTGGATCACGATGTGCAGGCCAGGCTGGCGGTCGCCAAGGCGGCGCCTGCGAATGGTTTGGTGATTACCGGCGCGGTGCGCACCACCGAGCCGGGCTTGGAGCCATACCAAATATGGAACAGCCTGCTGGCGATTGACGAATCGGGCCTGATCAGGGGCGTCTTCGACAAATACCATCTGGTGCCCTTTGGCGAATACATGCCGTTGAAATCGATTCTGCCCTTGAAGAAAATCACCGAGGGCGCCACCGATTTTTCGCCCGGCCCTGGCCCGCTGACGATCGATCTGCCGGGCCTGCCATCCGTCGGGCCTTTGATCTGTTACGAGGTCATCTTCCCCCATGCGGTGGCCGAACCCGGCAAGCGCCCTGACTGGCTGCTCAATCTCACCAATGACAGCTGGTACGGGATCAGCACCGGCCCCTATCAGCATTTTGCAACCGCGCGTATGCGCGCCATCGAAGAAGGGTTACCGCTCGTTCGAGTTGCAAACAGCGGCATTTCCGGCGTGATTGACCCTTATGGCCGCGTCGTGGCCCAACTGGGACTCGGGCAAGAAGGCATATTGGATAGCCGTCTTCCCAAGCCATTGAATGAGGCAACGATTTACGCTCGTACAGGTGACGTGCCCAGCATTGGGGTTCTTATTCTTTTACTTATTGTCTTGAAATTCATGGTTTGTCACACGGGATTTTCCTCAATACGATACCCGTGAAGCGGTTGACTTACATATTTGCGTATGTCTTACTTTAGGAAAGCCGACGACAACTAACACTTGGACAGATCGGCTAACCTAGCGGATCAACACGAAAGAACACAATAAAATGGCCAAAAGTCCCACTCGGAGTAAGGGTCCTGTTTCCCGCAAGTCCAGCCGCGGCCGGACGGCGTCGGGCAAGCCCAATCCCATCGACGTGCATGTTGGCAACCGCGTTCGCCTGAGACGTACGCTGCTCGGCATGAGCCAGGAAAAGCTCGGCGAGGCGATCGGGCTGACCTTCCAGCAGGTGCAGAAGTATGAGCGCGGCGCCAATCGCGTCGGCGCATCGCGCCTGTACGACCTGTCGCAGGTTCTGGATGTGCCCGTTTCGTATTTCTTCGACGACATGCCAGATGAAGTCACCCGTTCAAGTCCGCGCCAGATTCTCGGCATGTCCGAAGATCCCGCCGCCGATTTCGAACACGACCCGATGACCAAGCGCGAAACGCTGGAACTGGTGCGCGCCTATTACCGCGTGACCAACCCCGCCGTGCGCCGCCGTCTGTTCGAATTGGCCAAGTCGTTGGCCAATGTTGAAGGCGAAGAAGAAGCCGCCGAAGATTGATAGCAACCATTGCGTGAAGTAATCACATATAAATTTTCGTGGTACGCGTAACAACTGCTAGACGCCAAAAACTCCATGTGTAACACTTGATAAGTGTTAGCATGGAGTTTTAACTTGTCGCGCTCTCAGTCCTGCCCTTCCTCTTCGCTCGCCCCCTCCCAAGATTTTCTTGCCCATCTCGGACAACGACTTGAAAACTTGCGCCAAGCCAGCGGGTTTGAGCGCGCGCAGCTGGCAAAATGCGTGGGGATAACGGGCGGCAGGCTGAAAAAGATCGAAGAAGGCCAGGCGCGCCTTGAAGCCAGCCTGCTTTACGCGCTTTTAGTGGCGATGAACGTAAAAGTAGCCGAGTTCTTCGATGGCGCCGCGCATGTCGGGCCGTCGCCCCTTGATCCGGAGACGCAGGAGCTGATGCGCCTGTTCGGCGCCATCCCCGACCCCGGCATCCGCCGCTCGATCCTGAAACTTGCCAAGTCCCTGTCGGAAAAACCTTGACGCTTGGCTCATTCCCTGGGAAAACGCACTCCGCGCCAAGCCTTGAAGCATGGCGATTCCCTTCCCTTTATGCCGAAGGAGCCAAGCGTGTCCAAGGCCGACTTTCTGTTCACCAGCGAATCCGTTTCCGAAGGCCATCCCGATAAGGTCTGCGACCGCATTTCGGACGCCGTCGTCGATATCTTCCTAAGCGCCGATCCCTATGCCCGCGTCGCCTGCGAAACGCTGTGCACCACCAACCGGGTCGTTCTGGCCGGCGAAGTGCGCGGCCCCGCCTCGATCACGACGCAGCTGATCGAGGATACGACGCGCCAAGCCATCCGCGACATCGGCTACGAGCAGGACGGCTTCCATTGGAAGAACGCCAAGGTCGAGATTCTGCTGCATTCGCAGTCGGCCGATATCGCGGTCGGCGTCGATGCCGCCGGGAACAAGGACGAGGGCGCTGGCGACCAGGGCATCATGTTCGGATATGCCTGCACCGAAACGCCGGTGCTGATGCCCGCTCCCATTTATTACGCCCATGAAATTCTACGCTCGCTGGCCGAGGCGCGCCATTCGGGCGCCACCACCAAGCTGGGTCCCGACGCCAAAAGCCAAGTGACGCTGCAATATGTGAACGGCAAGCCGGTTCGCGCCACATCGATTGTGGTCTCGACCCAGCACACCGACGACGTCAACCAGGAAGAAGTGCGCGAGATCGTGCGCCCGCATGTGCTGAACGTTCTGCCCAAGGGCTGGATGTGCGACGAGCCGCATTTCTACGTCAACCCCACCGGTCGTTTCGTCATCGGCGGACCCGATGGCGACGCCGGTCTGACGGGCCGCAAGATCATCGTTGACACCTATGGCGGTGCCGCTCCGCATGGCGGCGGTGCTTTCTCGGGCAAAGACCCGACCAAGGTCGATCGCTCGGCCGCCTATGCGTCTCGCTATCTGGCTAAGAATGTGGTGGCCGCCGGTCTGGCCGACAGGTGCGTGATCCAGCTGTCCTACGCCATCGGCGTTTCGAAACCTCTGTCGGTTTATATCGACACGTTCGGCACCGGCAAAGTGGACGAGGACAAGCTGTCCAACGTGCTGCAGGATCTGGTGAATCTTAGCCCGCGCGGCATTCGCGAGCATCTGGGCCTCAACAAGCCCATCTATGCGCGCACCGCCTCTTACGGCCATTTCGGGCGCAATCCCGACGCCGACGGCGGCTTCTCGTGGGAAAAGACCGATCTGGTCGAAAGCCTCAAGAAAGCCTTTGGCGCCTGATCAGCCCGATAGGGAACGACGTGACGGGGCGGCAGGACAATCCTGCCGCCCTCCCCGTTTCTATGGTCGGCGCAAGGGAAAGCCGCTGCGCCAGGGCAAGCAGGAGCTGATCCAAAATCTGCTGCCCGACTTGGCGATTCCTACGCCCGCTGCTGGCGAAACCATCGATCCCATTGCCTTGTTCTCACCCCCGCCCAGCGAAGTGTGGCTGGAAGTGGGATTCGGGGCGGGCGAACATACGGCCGCGCAAGCCAGCGCCAACCCGCATGTCGGCTTGATTGCGTCGGAAGTGTTCTTGAACGGGCTGGGCGGGCTTTTGAAACATATCGCGGCCCTTGAATTGGCGAACATCCGCATCTATCCCGAGGATGTCCGCAAATTGCTGCCGTCCTTGCCCGATGCCTGCTTGGGGCGCGCTTTCGTTCTTTTTCCCGATCCATGGCCCAAAAAGCGCCACGCGGTGCGCCGCTTCATCGGACAAGGCAATCTGGATCAATTGTCGCGGCTGCTGGCACCCGGCAAGGAATTGCGCGTCGCCAGCGACCATCCGATCTATATCGAATGGGCACAAGAACAGATGGCCATGCGCGATGACTTCAAGCCTGTCTTGACGACGAATTTGCGGCCCAGCGATTGGCCGCCGTCGCGCTACGAGCAAAAAGCGCTCGAGAAGGGCGTTTCTTGCACCTACATGGCGTGGGCGCGGGTTTAGCTTTTTGCGTCGGTCTCGTCGTTGAAACTGTCGATCAGCGCCGAAATGCGCGCCGAATCCACTTGATCCATGATGCTGCGCGCGCGCCGGATGGCGCCGCTTAGGTTCATGGCGCGGATGCGCTGCTTGACGCGGCCCAGATGGATGGGGGCCATCGACAATTCACGGATGCCCAAGCCCAGCAAAAGCCCGGTCAAGCGGGCTTCGCCCGCCATTTCGCCGCAGACCGACACGGGAATGCGCGCCCGCAGCGCCGCTTCGGTGGCGAATTGAATCATGCGCAGCACCGCCGGGTGCAGCGGATTGTAAAGGCTGGCCACTTGCTCGTCCGATCGGTCGATGGCCAGCGTGTACATGGTCAGATCGTTGGTGCCGATGGCGAAGAAATCGGCATGCGCGGCCAGGGCGTCGGCCGTGATGGCGGCGCCAGGAATTTCGATCATGATGCCAAGCGGCGGCAGCGGATCGGCGATCGGCACGCGTTTGCGCTTCAGTTTCTTGGCGATGCGCGTCATCGCCTCGCGCACGCTGGTCACCTCGCCCACCGTCATGACCATGGGCAGAAGAATGCGGATCGGTCCATGCGCTCCGGCGCGAAGGCAGGCAGTCAATTGGGGTTCCAGCAGTTCCGGATGCTTGAGCGACAGGCGAATGGCGCGCAGGCCCAGGGCGGGGTTAAGGCCCGGCGAATCGAGATCTGGCAGTTTCTCGCTGCCCGCATCCAGCGTGCGAATGGTGACGGGGCGGCCCTTCATCGCTTTGACGATGCCTGCCAGCGCTTGATACTGCTCTTCCTCGTTGGGCAGGTCGCTGCGGTTCATGAACAAGAACTCGCTGCGCAGCAAACCAACCCCCATGGCGCCCGCGCTCAACACGCCATCGACTTCGCCGGGCAATTCGATATTGGCCATTAGGGAAATCGTCTCGCCGTCCCTGGTCACGGCGGGCAAGCTGGCCAAGCCTTCAAGCTGGCGGCGGATGCGCAGATGCTGGGCGCGAAGCGCGCGGTAGGCGGATAAGGTTGAGGCGGAAGGGTTGATGATGACTTGACCAAGCCCGCCATCGATGATGACGGTCTCGCCGCCGCGTAACCCATCCAATAAGCCAGAAACGCCCAGCACCGAAGGGATGCCCAAGGAACGGGCCATGATGGCGGTGTGGCTTTCCATGCCGCCGGCTTCTGTCGCCAGTCCCAAAACCAGCTTGGGGTCAAGAAGGGCGGTGTCAGCGGGCGACAATTCGTCGGCCAGGACGGCTGAATTCTTGTTCAACTGTTCGAAAGGCCGCCAAGCGGATTTGTTGAGTGCTCGGATCAGGCGCGAACCCACCTCGCTGATGTCGGCGGCCCTGGCCGCCAGATAGGAATCATCGACGGCGGCCAATCCCTCGACGATCTCGCCGATCTCGCGCATGACGGCGGATTCGGCATTGATGCGCTCTTGCTTGATGCGCGCCTCGACGCCGCGCACCAAGCGCGATCCCTTAAGCATTTGAAGATAGGCTTCCAAAAGATAGCCCATTTCCTCGGCTGCCGCCGAAGGCAGCTTCTTGGCCTTGTGCAACAAATCGTCAACTTGGCGTCCGGCTTGGCTGGCCGCCAGTTGGAATCGGGACAACTCGTCATCGATGCGCGACGAGGGAATGCGGTATTCGGGCACATGCACTTGGCCATGCTCGTGGCGATGCGCAATGCCAACCGCAATGCCGGGCGCCGCGGCCAGACCTTCCAGGATGCGCTCTTTGCCCGCTGCGGGCTGGCTAGTCTTCATCGAATTTGCGCTCCACAAGATCGGTCAGTGCCGACAAGGCCGCCTCGGCGTCATCGCCCAGAGTGCGGATCTCAATTTGCGTTCCCGGGGCCGCGGCCAGCATCATCAGGCCCATGATCGAGACGCCGGAAACTTCCTGGCCCTTGCGGCTGACGAAGGTCTGGGCGCTGAACTGTCCCGCCGTTTTGACGAATTTCGCCGCCGCCCTGGCATGCAAGCCTAAGCGATTGACGATGGTGACGGTGCGGCTAAGAGCTTGCGGCATGTCCTGCCCCCTACTGCGCCAGCAGGCGCGAGGCCACGTTGATGTATTTGCGCCCCGCTTCCTGGGCGCTGGAAACCGCCATGCCCAGGGGTTCGGAATTGCGCACGCTGGCCAGCTTGATCAGCATGGGCAGATTGACACCCGCGATTACTTCGATATGCGCCTTGTCCATGATCGAAATGGCCAAATTGGAGGGCGTTCCGCCAAACATGTCGGTCAGCACGACGACGCCAGCACCCGCATCCACCTTGGCGACCTTGTCCAGAATTTCCTGGCGGCGCATTTCCATGTCGTCATCGGGTTGAATGCAGACCAACTCGACGGCTGGCTGTTTGCCGACGACATGTTCAAGCGCCGCAACCAGTTCGACCGCCAAGCGGCCATGGGTAACAAGGACGAGTCCGATCATGACAGGTTTCCGGTCGATTGAGTGATCATGTGAGCGAAGACAATTCGCGGTGGCGCAATTCGACGGCCTGGCCCTGCTGGGAAAGCCAGTCGGCCAGCCGTTCGGCCACGAAGACCGAGCGATGCCGCCCGCCGGTGCAGCCGATGGCGATGGTTAGGTAGCTTTTGCCCTCGGCGGCGAAACGGGGCAATAGCGGGGCCAGCAGGCCGGTCAGGCGCGAGAAATAATCGTCGAAGCTAGGGTCGGCGGCGACGTAGGCGGCCACCTGGGCGTCGCGCCCGGTCAGCGGCTTCAACTCGGGCACGTAATGAGGATTGATCAGAAACCGGGCGTCGAAAACCAGATCGGCTTCGCGCGGCAGGCCTTGGCGGTAGGAGAAGGACGTCACGAACAGCACGAGACGGTGGCGGCTTTCCAGACCGAATTGCGCCTCCATCAAATGGCGGAACTCGCCGATGGCAAGACGCGAGGAATCGATGACCAGATCGGCTCGCAGTTTCAAGGGGGCCAGCAAGGCCCTCTCGTGCTGAATGCCGTCGATGAGCGGCCGGTCGGTGGCCAGCGGATGACGGCGGCGCGTTTCGGTAAAGCGTCTGGCCAGCGCATCGTCGTCGGCGTCGAGAAACAAAAGTTTCACATCGACCGGCGTTTCCAGAATCATGCGGGCGATGGCGGCGTCGATGTCGTTGACGCCGAAATCGCGCGTGCGGATATCGATGCCGACCGCCAAAGGGCGCTCCAGAATCGCGTCGGGCCGCACCAGCTGCGCGAACAAGGACAGGGGCAAGTTGTCCACCGCTTCATAGCCCAGATCCTCAAGCGCCTTCAGGGCCGAGGTGCGGCCAGCGCCGGACATGCCGGTCACGATAACCACGCGGGCTGGCGCCGCGTGGGCGGATGTCTGGGACATTTTGTTCTGGCTGGCCGGAGCGTCGGTCATTGCGGGCGCATTATAGCCTCATCCCCACCCATAAGGGCAAGGCGCAGCTTGGCTGGCGTCGATGCCTCGAAGGGGGCCAGACGCAAAAGCGGCAACTGGCCGCCATCGCAGGTCCAGGCGGCGGGGTCAGGCAGTCGCTCGATCAGCGCCTTGGCGACCAGTTCGACAGCTAAAACAAGAGGGACCTTGGTCCGATAAGGCAGGCGCAGCAAGCCGATTCCCCTGGCTTCGATTAGTCCCGCGATGGGCGGCGGGGGCGAGGCGACAAGACGCCCGCCCTCATGGGTGATGTCAACTTGGTCATCAGAGATCAGAACGGCGCCGCCATCGATCAGGCGCAAAGCCAGATCGCTTTTACCGCTGCCCGATGGACCCAGAAGCAAAAGGCCCTGGCCGCCAAGCGCGACCGATGTGGCATGCACGAGCGCCATGGCCAAAGGGTGGCCGCAGGCCGGGCTTCTGTCAATCGCCCTTCGCGGGCAATTCGACGGTAAATCTGGCCCCTAGTACCTTGCCGTCCGTCCCGAGGTGGTTTTCCGCCTGGATGCTTCCCTGATGGGCGGTGACGATCTGGCGAGAAATCGCCAAGCCCAGGCCGGAATGGGTGCCGAATTTCTCGCCAACCGGACGTTCGCTGTAGAAGCGGTCGAAGATCGCCTCGGTCTTGCCCTCTGGAATGCCAGGACCCTCGTCTTCCACGCTGATGCGAACCAACCCGTCCGTCCGCCAGGCCCGCACGCAAATCGCGCCATTGGCTGGGCTGAAGGAAACGGCGTTGGCGATCAGGTTGCGCATGACTTGGGCCAAGCGGCTTTCAATGCCGGGCACGCTTAAGGAATCGTTGTCGGGAAGAACAAGTTCAAGGCGGGGCGCGTCCGGCTTTCGGGTCGCGCCATGGATGTCGGCAAGGGTTTGCAGAAGCGAGGCCAGGGGTACCGGCTGGGTCTCGGCGCGCGACAGTTCCGCATCTAGTCGCGAGGCGTCCGAGATGTCGGTGATCAAGCGGTCCAGGCGTCCCACGTCATCGACGATGATCGCCATCAGGCGCGCCTTCTGGTCGGGTTCTGATACCAGCGAAATGGTTTCAACGGCGCTTCTTAGGCTGGTCAGCGGATTCTTGATTTCGTGCGCCACGTCGGCCGCGAAGGATTCGATGGCGTCCATGCGCGCCCACAAAGCCTCGGTCATGTCGGCCAAGGCATGGGCCAGTTCCGATATTTCATCATGCCTGCCTGGAAAGCGCGGAATGTCGGGCCGCCTGCCATGGCCCCTTCGCACCCGCTCGGCCGCCAAGGCCAACCTGCGCACCGGTCTGGCGATGGTGCCCGCCAAATAAAGCGACAATAGAACCGTAACCCCCAGGGCCAAGGCCGTCATTTCCAGAATATTAAGGCGCACTTGCAAAAGCCGCTGTTCGATTTCCCCGCTGTCTTGCATCAGCATCAAGGCGCCAACCACCTGTTTGAAGCGCTGAACTGGCACGGCGATGCTGAGAAACACGCCGCCTTCGGCGTTCGAGCGGATCATTTCCGACATGTCGCCATCCAGGGCGGACAGCACCTCGACATAATCCTTGGCCTTCTGCGGGTGGCTTTCGCGATAGCGCGGCAGGCTTGCTTCGTTGGCGACCGGGCGCATCAACCAACTGCGCAATTTATCGGTCAGATTCGAGAATCCCTTCTCACGGTACAGCGGTGCCAATTCTTCGACTTCGATTTCGCCGGAAGGGCCGTACAGCGTGCGGCTGTCTGCCAGCAGCGCGCCTTCCAGAGAAAACAAGCGCGCCCGCAACTCAGCCGGTTCGGCCAGACGGCGCACCATGTTGCGGGCAATCGACAAATCAATTGGGGTGGCGCCCTCGGGGTCCTCCTCGCTGGCTTCTTCATAGACGGCGCCTTCCGCCAGGGCGGCGGCGAACATCTGTCCTTGGGTGTGCAGCGAGGCCAAGGTCTGTTCAACCAAAGTGGCGCGGTATTCGTCGAGATAAAGAAGTCCCACCACCAGCACCAGAATCGGCATCATGTTGACGGCCAAAATGCGGCGCGTCAGCGGCGACAGGCGCTGATGACGCGGTCTTGCTTCCTGGGGTCCGGTCTCGCTCATCAAGCGTCGCGATAGCGATAGCCGACGCCGTACAGCGTTTCTATATGCTGGAATTCGCCGTCGATCTCGCGGAATTTGCGGCGCATGCGCTTGATGTGGCTGTCGATGGTGCGGTCGTCCACGTAAACCGTTTCGCCATAGGCGGCGTCGATCAACTGGTCGCGGTTCTTCACATGGCCGGGCCGCATGGCCAGCGCCTTCAGCAGCAGGAATTCGGTGACGGTCAGTTCGACATGCTTGCCCTCCCAGGTGCAGGCATGGCGGGTGGGAGCCAGCTCCAGCTTGCCCCGCTTGATCAGATTGGCGTCCGCCGCCTCGCCGCCCTCGACGGCTTCCTTGCGCCGGAGCAGGGCCTTGATGCGTTCAAGCAGCAATCTTTGCGAGAAGGGCTTCTTGATGTAGTCGTCGGCCCCCATGCGCAGGCCCAGAAGCTCGTCGCTCTCATCATCCTTCGAGGTGAGAAAGATGACCGGCAACTGGCTTTTTTGCCTGAGCTTTTGCAGCAACTCCAAACCGTCCATGCGCGGCATTTTAATGTCCAGCACGGCCAGATCTGGCGGCTCTGCGCCGATGCCGCGCAAAGCCTCGGCGCCGTCGGTATAGGTGCGGACCTTGAATCCTTCCGCTTCCAGCATCAAGGAAACCGAAGCCAGAATGTTGCGGTCGTCATCGACCAAAGCGATGGTGTTCATATGTTTGCCCCAATCGGTATTACCGAAAGCAATTGACGAAATGTTTGTGGCGAAATTATAGTGGCCCTTGACGGTTTCCGTGAGGGGATAAAACGTTCCATTGCGGAAAAAGGGAACAAGGTGCCGCGATTTCGCATCGCAATGCCTGGGCTGCCCCCGCAACTGTAAGCGGCGAGCCGGTCTTTCGACAACGCCACTGAGGCCGAAACGCCTTGGGAAGGCAGAAAGATCAGCCAAGACCCGCGAGCCAGGAGACCTGCCGTCATTCATTGCCTGTGCGTGCCATTGGGGCGGGGTGTCTCCTTGGACGTGGTGTTTCCCAAAGGGGAAATCTCCCACCGCCGGCTCTGGAATTGGCTCGAACGGTGAGGAGAAAGCGATGCACATCATGGAAGGCTATCTTCCCCCGGCTCATGCGGCCTTTTGGACGCTGGCGGCGGCTCCTTTCGTCATTCACGGCTCGATCGCGCTCAAGCGGCGCTTCAAGGACCATCCGCAAGAGCGGCTGCTGATCGGCGCGGCGGGCGCTTTCGCCTTCGTTCTGTCAGCGCTGAAACTGCCCAGCGTCACAGGCAGTTGCTCGCATCCCACCGGGGTTGGGCTGGGGGCCGCCCTGTTCGGTCCGGCCCCCATGGCGGTGCTGGGAACGGCGGTTCTGCTGTTCCAGGCCCTGCTGCTGGCCCATGGCGGCATCACGACCCTGGGCGCCAATGTGTTCTCGATGGCGATTGTGGGTCCCTGGGTGGCCTTCGGCTTGTGGAAGGGCGCTCGCGGCCTGGGCCTGGGGGTTGGCGTCGCCATGTTTCTGGCGGCCAGTCTGGGCGATCTGGCGACCTATCTGATTACATCTGCCCAATTGGCGCTGGCCTATCCCGATCCTGTTTCCGGCATTGCGGGGGCCTTCTACAAGTTTGCGGGCATCTTCGCGCTGACCCAGATTCCCCTGGCCGCCGCCGAAGGACTGCTGAGCGTGGTGGCGATGAATTTGCTGACCCAGCGCGGGCTGGTGGGGGTGCGGCCATGACGCGCGCCAACACGCTGTTGCTGACGCTGGCGGGGCTGATCGTCATCGCCCCTTTGTTGGTTCCGGGCCTGTCCGGCAGTTTCGAAGGCTCTGACGCCCAGGTCCAGGCCGCCTTGCAAGAACAAGGCGTCAAACCCTGGTTCACAAGCCTGTGGACGCCGCCGTCCGGCGAGATCGAAAGCCTGCTGTTCGCCCTGCAGGCCGCCATCGGGGCGGGCGTCTTCGGCTATGTGCTGGGGCGCAGGCAAGGCGCCAAGAAGCCGCCCGATGCTGATTGACCGCATCGCCTTCGAGGGCCGCTTGGCTTTCAGGCCGCCAGCCGAGAAACTGGCGGTTGCCTTGTCCGGGATCGCCCTTGCGCTTCTCTTGCCGCCTTGGCCATGGGCGCTGGTCACGGGGCTTGCCGCCCTGCTGGCCGCCCTGGTCTGGGCTGGGCTGAGGCCGGGCCTGTTCCTGGGCTGGGCGGCGTTGCCGCTGGGATTCCTGGCGGCGGGGGCCGTCGTGCTGGCGATTTCGTCCAGCCCCGATTTTCCCTGGATCGCCATCAGCCAGGATGGTTTGCGCCTAGCGGGCCAAGTCAGCCTGCGCGCCTTTTCGGCCAGCCTGTGGATGCTCTGGCTGGCCTTCACGACGCCGGTTTCCCACCTAGCCGCCCTGCTGGCCCGCGTTCCCGGGCTGGACGTGCTGGCCGAGGTGATGCTGCTGATCTATCGTCAATTGATGTTGCTGATGAAAACCGTCGCGGCCATGCAGGCCGCGCAGGCGGCCAGACTGGGCTATCGCGATTTGAAAAGCACGCTTCTGTCGCTGGGACGACTGGGCGCCGGATTGCTGCCGCGCGCCCTGGGCCGGGCGGCGCGCATGGAAATCGGCTTGGCGGCGCGCGGACTGGATGGCTCAGCTCTGGCGCATCCATCCTTGCGCCGCGCTTCGCCCCGGGTTCTGGCCTTCATCTTGGCGCTGGACGCGCTTGCGCTGGCTTGGGGCCTGACATGATCTTGGAAGCCTGCGGGCTTGAATACAGCTATCCCGATGGAACCTGTGCCCTGGCGGGCCTGGATTTGCAGGTGGGTCGGGCCAAACGGCTGGCTATCCTGGGTCCCAATGGATCGGGCAAGACCACGTTGTTCCTGCATTTGAACGGCACGCTGAAACCGATGGCGGGTCAGGTGATGCTGGATGCGAAAGCCGCTGCCTATGATCGCGCTGCTCTGACGGCTTGGCGCAGGCGCGTGGGGCTGGTGCTGCAAGACCCCGACGATCAACTGTTCGCCCCCACGGTGGGCGAGGATGTCGGCTATGGGCCGTTGCAGGCCGGTCAATCCCGGGCCGAGGCCTTGGCATCGGCCAACTGGGCGATGGAGGCCCTGCGCATCGCCGATCTGGCGTCGCGGCCCACGCATGCGCTCAGTTACGGGCAGAAGAAAAGGGCGGCGATCGCGGGCGTGGTCGCTATGCGGCCAGAAGCGCTGCTGCTCGACGAGCCGTCGGCCGGGCTTGACGCGCATGGGGTTTCGCATCTGATGGCGTTGTTGGATCATTTGGTGGAGGGCGGCATGACGCTGGTTTTTTCCACCCACGACGCCGAACTGGCGCTGGCGCATGCCGATCAGGCCGCCTTGTTCCATCAGGGCCGGGTGTTGGCGCAAGGCGAAACCACGCATTTGCTTTGCGATGAAGACCTGCTGAAAAAAGCGCATCTCAAACGGCCATGGGCGCTTGAGGTGGGCTTGCGGGCGCGTCAGAATGGCTTGATCGCCAGCGATGCGCCCTTGCCGACCAACCGCAAGGACGCCTTGGCTCTTTTGGATCGGATGACGTGACGCACCAAGCCCTGCTGGGCATCAATTGGACGCTGTCCAGCTTTCACGGCTGGGGAATTCTGGGCGTCAATCTGGCGCTGGCCCTGCTGCGGGCCGGGCGTCTTCCCGTCCCCCTTGCCGAAACCTCGCTCAGCCTTGGAGAGGACGACTGGCGGCGGATCGCGCCAGCCCTCGAGGCGGGAGAGGAAATCAGAAAGCTGATCACGCCCGGCCAACGATTCCAGTTGGGCTTTCCCGTGCTGCAACCGGTGGGCAACGCCATGCGTTGGGACGAGGCTATTCTCGGCACGCCCGATCTGGGCGTCACCTTTTTCGAGAACACGCATCTGGACAAGGATGCCTGCTTGCGCGGCCAGTCGCTCGGGAAATTGATCACCGGCAGCAAATGGGCCGACGCCATCTTGACGGATTTGGGATTTTCCAATACCGCCTTGCGCTATCAGGGCATTGATCCCAGCCTGTATTTTCCATCGCCCTCGCGGCAAAAGGAAAAAACGGGGCGCTTTGTCGTCTTTTCGGGCGGCAAGTTGGAATTCAGGAAAGGCCAGGACGTCGCCTTGGAAGGCTTCAAGCGCTTTCATGCCAAACATCCCGACTCGCTGCTGCTGACCGCTTGGCAAAATCCCTGGCCTGGGTCCGCCGCCAACATCGCGCGCGGACGCTACGCCGCCAGCGCGCCTGAAGCGGGCGACGGCGTTCCCTTGGATGTCGAAGGCTGGGTGGCGGCGCATGGCCTGCCCAAATCGGCGCACCAAGAGATCGGCTTCGTGGCGCATGGCCTTTTGCCTGATTTGATGCGCCGAGCCGACGTGGCGCTGATGACCAGCCGCGCCGAAAGCGGCACCAATCTGGTGGCCATGGAGGCGCTGGCCCTGGGCCTGCCCACCATTCTCTCGGCCAATACCGGCCATCTCGATCTGATCGAAACCATTCCCTGCCTGCCCTTGCGCCGTCAAATGTCCGTAACGCCGCTGTCGGCCGAAGATGGCGTTCTGGGTTGGGGCGAATCCGACCCCGACGAAATTGCCGAACTGCTGGGGCAGGCCTATGATCGCAGAGACGCGATGAGCGAGCTGGGAAAGCGGGCGACGGAAGCGATGCAAGACTGGACGTGGGAAAAACGCATGGATCAAATGATCGGGGCACTCGAGCTGGCATGATCGATTTGGGCGACAACAATCCGCTGGCCTCCAGGCGCATTCTGCGCATGGCCGCCTTCGCTTCGCTGGCCACGCTTAAGGATGGCCTGCCCTACGCGTCGCTAGTCACGCCCGCCACTGCGCATGACGGCCAGCCTCTTCTGCTGCTGTCCAAGCTGGCCGACCACACGCAGAATCTGCTGGCCGACAATCGGGCCTCGCTGCTGTTCGCCTTGCCCGAGGGACATGCCAATCCGCAAACCGCGCCTCGCGTCACCGCGATGGGACGTCTTCAACCGTCCGACCTGATGATGGACCGCGCGCGCTATCTGGCCCGCAATCCAGGCGCGGCGCTATATGCGGGCTTTGCCGATTTTTCCATCTGGCGCATGACGGTTGAACGCTTTCATTTCGTGGGCGGCTTCGGTCGCGCCGTCTGGCTGGAGGCTAAACATGTTTTGCTGGATCAGAAAATCGCCAACCTCTTTGCCGAAAGCGAAGGCAAGTTGATCGAGCGATTTTCACAAAAACAAACCGGTGTTTGCGCCGTCGATGCTGATGGAATCGATGTCGGCGGGCAAGATGGCGGCGTGAAGCGCTTGTTGTTCGCCCGGCCATTAGCCTCGCCCGACGAGGCGCTTGACGCGCCATTCCTTGAGGGGTAACAATTATTCTCCGTGGTGATTTGAGCGACCGGCTTGCGGCCACGTTAAACAAACAGCTAAAAGGTTCGGCGCTTTCTTGAAAAGAAGCCCTGACCCGCCCGGTCGGGGCTTTTGTTTTTGGAGCATGCGAGATGAGCAAGAATGAACAGAACTGGGGACCCAATACGCGCTTGGTGCGGGCTGGCCTGCACCGATCCCAATTCGAGGAAACCAGCGAGGCTATGTATCTGACCTCGGGCTATGTCTATCAAAGCGCCGAGGAGGCCGAAGCCGCCTTTGTCAATGACGGCAGTCGATATGTTTATGGCCGCTTCGGCAATCCCACCATCACCTTGTTCGAGGAGCGCTTGGCCGCCCTTGAAGGGGCCGAGGCTTGCAAGGGCGTGGCCAGCGGCATGGCCGCCGTTTTTGCCAGCATCGCTTGTCAGGTGCGGGCGGGCGATCGGTTGGTGGCGCCCCGCGCCCTGTTCGGCTCCTGCACCTATATTCTGAACGATCTGATGAGCCGCTTCGGTGTTGCCTGCGATTTTGTGGACGGCACTGATTTGGCGCAGTGGGAGCAAGCATTGTCCAAACCCGCCAAGGCGGTGTTCGTGGAAACGCCCTCGAATCCGTCGCTGGAACTGGTCGATCTAAAGGCGGTGGCGGGTTTGTGCAAAAAGGCGGGGGCGCGCCTGATCGTGGACAATGTTTTCGCAACGCCCTTGTTCCAAAAGCCGCTGCAACTGGGCGCCGACATCGTGGTCTATTCCGCCACAAAACATATCGACGGCCAGGGCCGTTGCCTGGGCGGCGCCGTTCTGGGAAGCAAGGAATTCATCGCGGGCGAGTTGGCGCCTTTCTTGCGCCACACCGGGCCGGCGCTGTCGCCCTTCAATGCCTGGACCTTGGCCAAGGGCCTGGAGACGCTTGCCCTGCGGGTCGAGCGCCAAGCCGCCAGCGCCCTGTCGCTGGCCCATCTGCTCGAGGGTCACGTCAAGATCGCAAGCGTGCGTCATCCCGGTCTGGCCAGCCATCCGCAGCACGAGCTGGCCAAGCGCCAGATGAGCGGCTTTGGCACCATGTTGGGCATCGAGATCAAGGGCGGTCAGGCGGCGGCCTTCCGTTTCTTGAACGCGCTTGAGATGATCGACATTTCCAACAATCTGGGCGACGCCAAAAGCCTGATTACCCATCCGGCCACCACCACCCATCAGCGCTTGACGCCCGAAGACAAGCAGCGCCAGGGCATTGCGCCGGGCCTTTTGCGCCTGTCGGTGGGGCTTGAGGACGAGAAGGATTTAAAAGCCGACCTGATGCGGGGACTGGCGGCGGTGTGATATCATCCGGGCAAAGGAGACCGCCATGCAGCTTCAAGACAAATCTCTGTTTCGCACTCAGGCCTATGTCGGCGGCGAATGGATAGCCGCCGATTCCAAGGCCACCTTCGCCGTGACCGATCCGGCGACGGGGGCGGTGCTGGCGCAGGTGGCGGAACTGGGCAAGGCCGAGGCCCTGCGCGCCGTCGGTGCCGCCGAAGCCGCCTTTCCGGCCTGGCGGGCGCTCACCGCCAAGCAGCGTGCGCAAATCTTGCGCAAATGGTTCGACCTGATTCTGGCGAACCAAGAAGACTTGGCGCAATTGCTGACCGCCGAACAGGGCAAGCCCTTGGCCGAAGCCAGGGGTGAAATCGCCTATGGCGCCAGCTTCATCGAATGGTTTGCCGAAGAAGGAAAGCGCGTCTATGGCGACGTGATTCCAAGCCACGGTCCCGACAAGCGCATCATCGTACTCAAGCAGCCCATCGGGGTGGTGGCCGCCGTAACGCCATGGAATTTCCCCAACGCCATGATCACCCGCAAGGTGGCGCCTGCCCTGGCCGCCGGTTGCACGGTGGTGATCAAACCCGCCGAGGACACGCCGCTGTCGGCCCTGGCGCTGGCGGAATTGGCGGAGCGTGCGGGCATGCCTGCGGGCGTGTTCAACATCGTGACCTGCAAGAATCCCAAAGGGGTTGGCGGCGTGCTGACGGGGGACGCGCGCGTGCGCAAATTTACTTTCACCGGCTCGACAGAAACCGGCAAGATGCTGATGCGCCAATGCGCCGACACGGTGAAGAAGGTCTCGCTGGAACTGGGCGGCAACGCGCCTTTCATCGTTTTCGACGATGCCGATCTTGACGCCGCGGTGGCGGGCGCCATGGCGTCGAAATATCGCAATGCGGGGCAGACTTGCGTTTGCGCCAACCGCCTGCTGGTGCAAGAAGGCGTGTATGAATCCTTCGCTGCCAAATTGGCCGAGAAGGTGGCGGGCTTGAAAGTGGGACCGGGCACCGGCGAGGGCGTTGCGCAAGGGCCGCTGATCAATGACGAGGCGATCTTGAAGGTCGAGCGCTTGGTTGGCGACGCGGTTGCAAAGGGGGCGCGCATCGTGACCGGCGGCAAGCGCCACGCGCTGGGCGGCACTTTCTTCGAACCCACCATTCTGGCCGATGTGACAAGCGCCATGGACTGCGCATCGCAAGAAATTTTCGGACCCGTGGCTCCGCTTTACAAATTCAAAACGGAAGACGAAGCGGTGCGCCTCGCCAATGACACGCCCTTTGGCTTGGCCGCCTATTTCTATGCCCGCGATGTGGGCCGCGTGATGCGTGTGGCCGAGGCGCTGGAATACGGCATCGTCGGCATCAATGAAGGCATTATCTCGACCGAGGTGGCCCCCTTCGGCGGCGTGAAAGAATCGGGCATCGGACGCGAAGGCTCGAAATACGGCATCGAGGACTTTCTCGAAATCAAATATCTGTGCCTGGGTGGAATTTGAGCCGTCTGGGCTTTGATTGGCCCATCTCCAGCTATTCGGGCTGGGGCGTCTTCGGCCTTCATTTGTGTCTGGCGCTGATGCGGCGCAAGTCCGCCCAGCCGGTTTTGTTTCATCCGCCGCAGCTTGATCTGACTCCTGCCCAGCAAGCGCTGTTCTCCAAGGTGGATGTCCAAAAAATCCCAGCCTCGCGCCGCGTCGACTTTCCGGTTTTGCATGCGCTGGGCAATCAACTGGCCGATTTCGGACTGGTTGCGGGCATTGGCGATGCAGGCTTGGCCTTTTTCGAGGAGGCCGCCTTGCAGGACATCGCCAGGGAGCGGGCGAAAAATTACCGAATCATCGTTGCCGGATCGCAATGGAACGCCGACTTGCTCAGCGATAACGGAATCACGAACGTAGTTGTCGCCCAGCAAGGCTATGATGAAACCGTCTTTCATCCGGGGCCGAAAGCGCCCGCTTGGCCGGGGCGATTCGCCATTTTCTCGGGCGGCAAACTAGAAGCCAGGAAGGCGCAGGACCTTGTCTTGCAGGCCTTCGCGGAATTTCGCGAGCGTCATGGCGAAGCGCTGCTGGTCACCGCTTGGCGAGGATTCTCCGAAGAATCCGATATCGATCTGCCCAGGACGCCCGAGGGCAAGCTCGACCTGCCCGCCTGGGCCGCCTGCTATGGTATTCCCCCAGATGCCGTGGTGGATGTTGGGTTTATCCCCAACCGCTTGATGGGCGACGTGCTGCGGGGTTGCGATGCCGCCCTGTTCCCAAATCGTTGCGAGGGTGGGACGAATCTGGTGGCGATGGAGGCCTTGGCCACGGGCCTGCCGACGGTTCTGTCCGCCAATACCGGCCATCTCGACCTGACAAACTGCGTGCCTTGCTGGCCCTTGAAACACCAACGCGCCTCGTTGAAGCCCGGCTGGGGCGAATGCGACGTCGGCGAATGTCTGGAGAGGCTGGAGGCGATTTACGCCGATCCGAAAACGGCCAGGGCCAGGGGGCTTGAGGCGGCGCGGGTCATGCAGGAAAACTGGAGCTGGACGATGCGCGCCGCGAAAGTGGCCGAGGCGCTGGGCTATTGATCAGGGCAGGTAAATTTCCGCCAGCACGACATCGGGTTCCGGTCCGTCCTTGATGGTAAAGCCCAGCCGCTTGGCCAATTCCTGCATCGCCTTGTTCTCAGCCAGAATGGTGCCGAAGACGCGCTTCACCGGCTTGTCCTTGCGGTGATAGGCGAGAATTTTTTCCATCAGTTTTTTTCCCAGCCCCTGGCCCTTCATGTCGGAGCGAATGGCGATGGCGAATTCGGCCTCGCGCTCGTCGGCGTCGGCCACCGTGCGCACCACGCCCAAGGTTTCCGGAGCACCCGCGTCGTCGAACAAGGTGGCGATGAAGGCCATTTCGCGGTCATAGTCGATCTGCGTCAAGCGCGCCATTTCAGAGTGCGGCAGGCTTTGCAGCACGCTGAAGAAGCGCATGCGCAAATCGTCGGCGGTCATGCGCTCGATCAGGCCGTAATGCGCCGGTTCGTCTTCGGGCTTGATGGGGCGCAGCATGATCTTGCGCCCATCCTTCAACGCGGCTTCCTCTTCCAGGCTTTGCGGATAGGGATGAATGGCCAGATGGAAGCCGGGCCGTCCGTGATAGGGGGCGACGCGGATATGGGCATCGACGGCGGTAACGCCCTTGTCGTCGGCGAACAGCGGGTTGATGTCCAGCTCGACGATTTCGGGATGATCGATCAGAATTTGCGACACCTGCATCAAGGCCAGCCCGATGGCTTCGCGGTCGGCGGCGGGGCGGTCGAAATAGGCGTCAAGCAGATGCGACATGCGCGTGCGCTCGATCAGCTCTTGGGCCAGAGTCACGTTCAAGGGCGGCAGCGCCACGGCGTGATCGCGAATCACTTCGACGGCGCGCCCACCTTCGCCAAACAGGATGACCGGGCCGAACAGGGGGTCGGTGGTGACGGCGATGATCAACTGGCGGGCATTCTGGCGCGACACCATGCGCTGCACGGTAAAGCCGTCGATCCGAGCACCCGGCTTTCTGGCCTCGATGCGCCCGATCATGCCTTCGGCCGCCGCCGTCACCGCCTCGGCGGTTTCCAAGCTGAGCGCCACGCCGCCGACATCCCATTTGCGGGTAATGTCTGGCGATACCACGGTCAGCGCCGCCGGATAGCCCAGTTGCTTGGAAATGTCTCCGGCCTCTTGGGGCGTGGCCGCGATGCGCACTTCGGCTGCCTTGATGCCGTAAGCCATCAGCACCGTCTTCGATTCCGGTTCGGTCAGGATGCCGTTGCCGCGCCCCAGCGCCGCTTCGATCACCTGCCTCGCCTGCGCCTTGTCGGGCCTGAAAACGGTCGGCGCTTCCGGCGGCGTCTGCATCAAGATTTCGCGGTTCTTCCTGTGCGTCACCATATGCTGGAAGGCGCGCACCGCCTGCCTGGGCGTTTCATAGGTGGGCAGTCCGCCTTCGGCGAAACGCTTGCGGGCGGGCGTTGCCGCCTCGTCGCCGACCCAACAGGTCAGCACATTGCCGCCATGCTTCTTCACGGTGGCGATCACCTGTTCGGCAATTTCCATGGTCGAGGCCAGCGCGTTGGGCGAATGAATGACCAAGACGGCGTCGATCTCGCGGTCCTCGGCCAGAATGCGCACCACATCGCCATAGCGGCTGGCTGGCGCATCGACCTGGATGTCGATCGGGTTGGCGCCTTGCCAATTCTTGGGGGCCACGGCCTTCAATTTGGCGATGGTGGCTTCTGACAGTTCGGCCGGGCGCATGCCGCTTTCCATCAGCGCGTCCTCGGCCATCACGCCAGCGCCGCCGCCATTGCTGACGATGGCCAACCGTTCGCCCTTCATCGGGCGCGCCCTGGCCAGCGTTTCCACGGCGCCAAACAATTCGTCGATATTGTCCACGCGCAGAATGCCCGCACGCCTTAGGGCGGCGTCCCACACATCATCGTGTTCGGCCAAGGCGCCCGACCGCCCGGCTTCCGATTCGGATCGTCTGGCGCGCCTGCCCGCCTTGACGGCCAGCACCGGCTTGTTGCGTGCCGCTGCGCGGGCCGCCGCCATGAAGGTGCGCCGCTCCTTGATTTCCTCGATGTACAGAAGAATGGCTCGGGTGGCCGGATCGGTGCCCATGAAATCCAGCATGTCGGCGAAATCGAGATCCGACGAATCGCCCAACGAAACGAAATGCGAAAAGCCGATGCCCTTGGGATGCGCCCAATCCAGAACATGCGTGCACAAAGCACCCGACTGCGAGACGAAACCCAGATTGCCGGGCAAGGCGGGCACATGCGCGATGCTGGCGTTCAGCCCATTCTTGGGCGACAGCACGCCCAGGGTGGAGGGTCCCAGCAGGCGCACGCCGGTTGTCTTGGCGGCGGCGATCAGGCGCAGACGCTCGTCGCCCGTGACGTCGGCGACCACCAGGGCGATCCGGGTGCCCATCAGGCCCAGCCTGCGTACGAAATCGGCGGTCATCTGGGCAGGCACGCACAGAATGGCCATCTCGGGTGGCTTGGGCAGGCTTTCCACGTCGGGATAGGCCAGAATGCCGCCCACCGCCTCGTATTTCGGGTTCACCGGCATGATGGGACCCTTGAACCCGCCCTTGAGCAGACTGTCCATGAAGACGGAACCCGAGCGCCGCGCGCGGTTCGAAGCGCCAATCACGGCGATCGATTGCGGGGCGAACAGGGATCGGATGTGGCGCAGACTCATGCCAGCTCCAAGGCGTGGAAATCGGCGGGGATCTGAAGGGCGCGGGCCAATAGACTGTGGTACTCGGCCCTGGGGATGTCAATGGCGCCAAAGCGGGCCAGATGGGTGGTGATGAACTGAATGTCCAAAAGAATAAATCCGCCCGCCCGCAAACGCTCGACCAGATGAGCCAGGGCCACTTTGCTGGCGTCGGTTCTGCGCGAGAACATGCTTTCGCCAAAGAAAGCGCCGCCCATCGCCAAGCCGTAAAGACCGCCCGCCAGTTTTCCGTCTTGCCAGGCTTCCACGCTATGGGCCAGGCGCATGGCGTGCAGTTCCAAAAACAATTGGCGGATGACCGGATTGATCCAGCTATCCTCGCGCCCCGGCGCTGCCTCGGCGCAGCCGTCGATCACCGCCTCAAAATCACCATCGACGCGAATCTGGAACCGGCCTTTGCGGATCGTCTTGGCTAGGCTTTTGGAAAGGTGGAAATCATCCAGCGGCAAGATGCCCCGGCGCTCGGGATCGATCCAGTGCAGATAATCGTCCGTCTTGCTTTCCGCCATCGGAAACACGCCCGCGGCATAGGCCGACAGCAGGATTTCCGGGGTCAGGCTGCGCATGAATTAGTCCTGGCGGTGGACGAAATGTTCCAGCCAGTGAATGTCGTAGGCCCCGTTCACGAAATCGGGCTCGGCGATCAGGCGCTGATGCAGCGGCAACGTGGTGCTAAGCCCCTCGATCACGAATTCGCCCAAGGCGCGCTTTAAGCGCATCATGCATTCGTTGCGGCTGGTGCCGTGCACGATCAGCTTGGCGATCATGCTGTCGTAATGGGGGGGCACGCGATAGCCGGTGTAAAGGGCCGAATCGACGCGCACGCCCAAACCGCCCGGCGCGTGGTAAATGCCCACCTTGCCCGGCGAGGGAATGAAGGTCTCCGGGTTTTCGGCATTCACGCGGCATTCGATGGCGTGGCCCGAAAAGCGGACCTCGTCTTGCGTATAGCCCAGCGGCGCTCCGGCAGCGATACGGATCTGCTCGCGCACGATATCCAGGCCGGTGATCATTTCTGTGATCGGATGCTCCACCTGCAAGCGGGTGTTCATTTCGATGAAATAGAACTTGCCTTCCTCATACAGGAATTCGATGGTGCCCGCGTTGCGGTAGCCCAGCTTCTTCATGGCTGTGGTAGCGGTCGAGCCGATCATCTCGCGCATCTCGGCGTTGAGCGCCGGCGAGGGCGCTTCTTCCAGCACCTTCTGATGACGGCGCTGCAACGAGCAATCGCGCTCGCCCAGATGCACCACATTGCCATGATTGTCGGCCAGAATCTGAATTTCGATATGCCGGGGCTTGCCCAGATATTTTTCCATATAGAGATCGGGATTGCCAAAGGCGCTTCCGGCTTCCGAACGGGCCAGCCTCCAGGCTTCCTCGATCTCGGATTCGTCCCTGGCGACTTTCATTCCCTTGCCGCCGCCGCCCGCCGTGGCCTTCAGAAGCACCGGATAGCCGATCTCGGCGGCCACCTGCTTCGCATGTTCCTGGCTTTCGATGGCGCCGTCCGAGCCGGGCACCACCGGCAAGCCCGCCTCTTTGGCGGCGTTCTTGGCCGTGATCTTGTCGCCCATCATGCGGATATGGCTGGGGCTGGGTCCGATGAAGGTGAAGCCGTGCTCTTCCACCATCGAGGCAAAGTCGGCGTTCTCGGAAAGAAAGCCATAGCCGGGATGAATGGCTTCCGCCCCAGTGATGGTGGCCGCCGACAGAATGGCGGGAATATTCAGATAGCTTTGCTTGGCCGAAGGCGGGCCGATGCAAACCGCTTCGTCGGCCAGACGCACATGCATGGCGTCCTCGTCGGCGGTCGAATGCACGGCCACGGTGCGGATACCCATCTCGCGGCAGGCGCGGTGGATGCGTAACGCGATCTCGCCCCGGTTGGCGATGAGGACCTTGTCGAACATCCGCTACTCGACGACGACCAAGGCTTCGCCGAATTCCACCGGCTGGCCGTTGCCGATCAGAATCTGCGTAACCAGCCCGCCCTTGGGCGCGCGGATGGGATTGAAGGTTTTCATGGCTTCGATCAGGCACAAGGTTTGACCCTCGGTTACCCGGTCGCCCACCTTGATGAAATGGGCCGCGGTGGGTTCGGGCGACAGATAGGCCACGCCGACCATGGGCGAGGTGACGGCGCCCGGATGATTGGCCACATCGACGACGGCGGTTTGCGCCACCGGCGCGCCCGCGGAACCCGGCATGGCCATGGGCGCATGGGCAGCGACGGTCAGCTGGCGGGCCACGCGCAATCTTAGGCTGCCCGTATCGTATTCGATCTCGCTTAAGCCCGTTTCGTTCAGAAGTTCGGCCAGCGTGCGGACGAGTTCGGCGTCTATCTTGGCGTTTGCGGTCGTCATGCTTCCTCTAGGATTTGTGAATCAGGCGGGCCAGCGCTTCAAGCGCCAGCTCGTAGCCGTGCGCCCCCAGGCCCGAGATCAATCCCTGGGCCGCCGGGGTGACGAAACTGTGATGGCGAAAAGGCTCGCGGTTCAAGGGCTGCGACAGATGAACCTCGATGGTCGGCAACTGGGCATAGTTCAGCGCGTCCAGCAGGGCGACCGAGGTATGGGTATAGGCCCCGGCGTTCAAGATCATGCCGCTGGCCTGCCCCTTAGAGTCCTGAATCCAGGTGACCAATTCGCCTTCGTAATTGGTCTGGCGAAAATCAACGGCCAAATCCAGCGCCTTGGCGCGGGTTTGACAAGCCTTCTCGATCTCGGGCAGGGTCGTGCGGCCATAGATTTCCGGCTCGCGCTTGCCCAACAGATTGAGGTTGGGGCCGTTCAGCACCCAAACGATGGGGCTGGCCCCGGTTTTGGCCCGTTTCGTCGTCATGCAGGGGTTATAGCACGGGGGGTGGGTATTTCAAGGAGGGATCAGGCCGCCCGTCCGGGTTTTTCCATAGGGATGGCGCGGCGCGACATTTTGGGGGTCTGGGCGTCGGGGCTGGATTCGTCGAACAGGCTGGTCAATTGCTTGAGCATGGCGCCGCCCAACTCCTCGGCGTCCATGATGGTGACGGCGCGTTTGTAATAGCGCGTCACGTCATGGCCGATGCCGATGGCGATCAGTTGAACCGAGCCGACGCCCTCGATCCAGGCGATCACGTCGCGCAGATGGCGTTCCAGATAATTGCCGGGATTGACCGACAGCGTCGAATCGTCCACCGGCGCGCCATCCGAAATCACCATTAGAATGCGCCGCTGCTCCGGCCTAGCCATCAAGCGGTTGTGCGCCCACAACAAGGCCTCGCCGTCGATGTTTTCCTTCAAGATGCCTTCGCGCAGCATCAGGCCCAGATTCTTGCGCGCCCTGCGCCAGGGCGCGTCTGCTTGCTTATAGACGATATGGCGCAGATCGTTCAGACGGCCCGGATTGGCGGGTTTGCCATCCGCCACCCAGGATTCGCGGGCTTGGCCGCCCTTCCAAGCCTTGGTGGTGAAGCCCAGAACCTCGACCTTGACCGCGCAGCGCTCCAGCGTGCGGGCCAGGATGTCGGCGCTCATGGCGGCCACCGAAATGGGGCGGCCGCGCATCGAGCCGGAATTGTCGATCAGCAGCGAAACCACGGTATCGCGGAAATCGGCTTCGCGCTCCATCTTGAAAGACAGGGCATGGGTGGGATTGGCGACCACGCGGGCCAGCCGCCCGGCATCCAGCATGCCCTCCTCCAGGTCGAAATCCCAACTGCGCTGCTGTTGCGCCATCAATTTGCGTTGCAGGCGGTTGGCCAGCCTAGCCACCACGCCGGTAAGCGAGGCCAGATGGTTGTCGAGCTGCTGGCGCAGCCGGTCCAGTTCCTCCGGCTCGCACAGGTCGGGCGCGTCGATCACCTGATCGAAGCGTTGGGTGTAGACCCGATAGATGGGGCCGTGCTTGCCCTCCAGGTCGTTCTTGCCATGCGCCTGCTGCGTGGGGCCGCCCGGCTCGTCGGTGCCGTGGCCGGGCACCAGCATGTCTTCGGCCCCTTCGTCGCCATCGGATTCGCCGCCCACATCACCGGAATCGGCGGCGGCCAGCTGCATGTCCTCGTCGGCTTGGCCTTCATGGCCGCCCTCGGCGTCGCTTTTGGTTTCGCCGTCGTCCGATTCCTGGCCGGACCCTTGGCTTTGCTGTTCGGACTCGGACGATTGCTGCTCGTCCTCCAGGGGGGCTTGCGACAAGTCAAGCGCATGCAAAAAGGCGCGCAAATGTTTGGCGAATTCATTCTGGTCGGCCAGCGCCCCGGCCATTTTGCCCAAAGCGTCACCCGCGCGCTCCATGACCCAGCCCTGCCACAAATCGCCGACATGGCGCGTGGCGGGCAGACAGCTATCGGCCGTGCCCAGAAAGGCGTTGCGGGCCACCACGCGCAGCGCCTCGGCCAAGGGAATTTCCTCGCGGCAACTGGAGCGTCCAAAACCCTCGCCCTTCAGCCGCAATTCGACGGCGCTGGCGACATTCTGCGCCAAGCCCGGATAGCGCTTGGCTCCCAATGCTTCGACCCTGGATTGCTCGATGGCGTCATAGACCAGCTTCGCCTCGGGTTCGTCGGGCGAGCGTCTGGCATGCAGCTTCTCGTCGTGATGCTTTAGCTTCAAGGCCACCGCGTCGGCGCTGCCTCGCAGGCGGATCAGGTCTTCAAGCAGCGGGCGTCGGGCCGCCAAGGGCAGATGCGCCGTCGGCGTGGGCGCCGCCAAGGGCTGGTTCGAATTGCGAGCGAAGGTCAGCGTCGCTGGTCCCGGGCCAAACCCGACATAGGTGTCGGGCCGTTCCGAGACGGCGCGCAGCGCCGCCGAGGTGGCGCGCTTCATGGCGTCGATGGGGCTTTCGCCCTCCATGGCCTATCCCACCAGCGCTTTTGCCGGAGACTGCGGCAGTTCGGCTGCGAAGGCGCGCTGGTAATATTCTGCGATCACTGGCCGTTCCGTTTCGTCACACTTGTTCAAAAAGGTGACGCGGAAGGCGAAATTGACGTCGCCGCCGAAGATAGTGGCGTTTTCCGCCCAGGTGATGACGGTTCTAGGACTCATGACCGTGGAAATGTCGCCGCCGATAAAGCCCTGGCGCGTCAGATCGGCCAGCGCCACCATCTGCGACACGGTCTTGCGGCCTTCCTCGCTGCTCCAATCGGGCAGCTTGGCCGCCACGATGTCCACCTCGGCGTCATGTTCCAGATAGTTCAGCGTGGTCACGATATTCCAGCGATCCATCTGGCCCTGATTGATCTGCTGCGTGCCGTGGTACAGGCCGGTCGTGTCGCCAAGGCCGATGGTGTTGGCGGTGGCGAACAGCCTGAAGGCGGGATGCGGGCGGATCACCTTGTTCTGATCCAGAAGCGTGAGCTTGCCTTCCACCTCCAGCACGCGCTGGATCACGAACATCACGTCGGGCCGCCCTGCGTCATATTCGTCGAAGACCAGCGCGCAAGGATGTTGCAGCGCCCAGGGCAAAATGCCTTCCCTGAATTCCGTGACCTGCTGGCCATCCTTCAACACGATGGCGTCGCGCCCCACCAGATCGATGCGGCTAACATGGCTGTCCAGGTTGATGCGGATGCAAGGCCAGTTGAGTCTGGCCGCCACCTGCTCGATATGGGTCGATTTGCCGGTGCCGTGATAGCCCTGGATGATGACGCGCCGATTGAAGGCGAAACCGGCCAGGATGGCTTGCGTGGTTTCCGGATCGAAGCGGTAGGCGGGGTCCAGGTCGGGCACATGTTCGGTGCGCGCCGAAAAGGCAGGGGCCTTCATGTCGGAATCGATCCCGAAAACCTTGCGCACATCGACGGTGGCGTCGGGCATGTCGGTCATCAGGGCGGAGGGAAAAACATTGGCGGTCATGATGGTTTCAATCTGAAGTTCAGCACAAGTGGAGTGGGCCAGGACCCTAGCGGGCGGCTTTCAGCCTGTCGAGCAGGATCTTATAGGCTTCGGTCACCGACTTGAAGCGCTCTTCCGCCGCTTTGTCGCCGTTGTTGGCGTCGGGATGGTGCAGGCGCGCCAGTTGCTTGTATTTGCGCTTCAAGTTGAATTCGGTATAGCCCGGCTCAAGACCCATCAGCGTCATCGCCTTGGCTTCCGGTCCCATCGGCTTTTTGGGCGGCGGGTTGGCTCGCGCCCGCCCCTTGGTTTGCTGAAACAGCGAGAACGGGTCCTTGGCCACGGCCTGGGGGCCAAGATCGAAAATGACGCAGCCTTCCTGGCGCCCCAGGGGCCAGGTCGGGCGATGCCAGGTGGTGTCGGCCCGCACCATGTTCTCGATGGCGTCGATGCCCATGCCCTTGCAGAAATCCCACGAGCGGTTGTAGGCCTGCACATGTTCAAGACAGAACCAGTAGTAAGAGGATAAATCGTCAGGGGCGCGCGGCGCGCGATAAAGCCCCTCGCCCTCGCAGGCGGGATGATCGCAGCGGCGGGTCTTCTTGGAATCGTCCTTCTCGCGAACGAAGGCGTCCTGACGGGGCTGATAGTTGCGCATGGTAATACTATGAGCGGCTGAACGGGCCAGCGCAAGTCCGCCGGGTTGAACAACACCTAGCGGCTGCCTACATCTATTGCCATGAACCGCGCCAAACGCATGGAAACCCTGATCCGCAACGCCCTGTCTCCCACCCATCTTCAGGTGGTGGACGAGTCGGCCCGTCATGCCGGGCATTCGGGGGCAAGGCCCGAAGGGGAAACGCATTTCAAGATCGTGGCGGTCTGCCCCTCTTTCGAGGGTCGGGGCAGGGCCGAAAGACATCGGGTCGTCTATGCTCTGCTGGACCAGGAATTGCGCCAGGGCCTTCACGCCCTGTCGCTGGATCTGGCGTCGCCGTCGGAGCTAGGCTCGCCGCAAAGCCCACAATCTTAATGCGTAAATAGACTTTATCTGCCGTTTTTGATTGAATATTACGCTCGTTCGGTTACAGTTCTCACGCCGAAAGGCTTGGGGGATAATCGAAAAGGGTATAATGCCGTGGGAGAGGGCCGGTTAGTCTGCCGCAATATTTTGGTTGGCGGACGGCGCACGAGCATGCGTCTTGAACTGTATTCCTGGGATGCGTTGCGTGAAATCTGCGAGCGGGAGAACTTATCGCTCAACGAACTTTGCTCGATGATCGACAAACGGCGCGGCGTCATGGGGCTGACGGCGGCGATCCGCGTCATGATCTTGGGCTATTTTCGCGAAACCCTGGCGCAACAAAGCGGGCAGGCGACGCTGCGCCATGGCACGCCCGCCTTCGTGTCCGACATCATGGGCAGGCTTAAAGCTCAATCAGGCGGGCCTGACGGCGCATGAACATGAAGGTCGTTTCGTTCAGCGCGTCGGTGAATTCGGCGAACTGGGCGGCGACGTGGAACTTCTCGTCTTGCGCCAGATCGGCTGTGTCGCTGCCCAAAAGCCGGGCATGGATCTTGGCGTAATAATAGCTGAAAAAACCTTGCAGAAAAGCGAAGGACGGGTCTGCGGGCATTCTCGCCCGGGCGATTTCGTCTTGCAGGAACTTCACGAACATATGGCTGAACAAGAAGCGCTTGCCCGACCATGCCTCGGCATGTTTCAGGTGAAAGGCGACATCGTTCTTGTTCTGCTTCAAGGCCAGGCCATGGATGGCCGCCGTCATCGGCATCCAGTAATCCCAAAAGGGCATGCCCAGGCAAAAGCCGCAATCGGTAAAGCGGGCCGCCATTTGCGTGTCCAGAAACATGGCGTCGAAACCCCACAGATTGCGCTTGCCGGTGCGCTCTCCTAGGTCTGTTATTTCCACGCGCGTGGTGACCAGCAAAGAACCCTGCGCCTCGCTAGCCACGCGCTGCTTAAATCCCTCGCTGGCGTCGAGCAAAATGTCGGAATTGACGATGCCGAACACGCCCGCCTGACGGGCGATGAAATGGCCCAGGATGTCGGCCAGATAGATCAGCGGCTTGCCGGTGGCGTCGTAGGCGTCGCGCCCCGGATCGTGAAAGGCGACGCCAGGAAAATCCACGCGAAGACTTTCGATCTCGCTGTCTCGATTGAAGGACAGAACGTCGAAACCCAAGGCCCTCCAACTGGCGACGGCTTGGCGCTGGACGTCAAGATTGCGCCCGGGGACAAGGCTGGTGGCGAGGGTGAAGGTTTCGGACATTGGGCCTGGGCACCTTGTTGTGTTAGAAGGCATTATTGCTGGCCCAAGGACAAGTGGCAATGGATGACGGCGAAATTCAGTTCCGACAAGCTCTGGCGTTGCAGGCGGACGGGCATTGGTTGGAAGCCTTGACGATTTACGAGGCGTTGCTGCAAGCAAGGCCGGAACTGAACGCGGTGCGCAACAATCTGGCGGTCTGCCTGAACGAGTTGGGCAGGCCAAACGAGGCGCTGGCCGTTCTGGCGCCCTTGGCGCAAATCCATGCGCCACCAGAGATGCTCGCCAATCGGGGCAATGCGTTGCGGGCGCTGGGTCGATTTGCCGAAGCCGAGACGGCTTATTCGCTTGTGGTCAATGCAGCGCCGATGGACGCAATGGCGCTCAGCAATCTGGCCTTGTCGTTGCAAGATCAGGGCAAACTTCAAGAAGCGGTCAAGGCGTTCGAGCGGGCCTGCGCCATGCTGCCGGGCGATGCCAGCCTAAGGGCCAATCTGGGCGGCGCCCAATTGATGGCGGGCGATTTCGCCAAGGGCTTCGCTGCACACGAGTTTCGTCTGGCAGGCTCGGCCACCGAAGCGGCGATGAAGGCTTGCGGATTGCCTCTGTGGGACGGCAAGCCCTTGAACGGTCGAAGGCTGTTGGTCTGGACAGAGCAAGGACTTGGCGATTCCATGCAGTTCCTGCGCTTTCTGCCCGGACTGGATGGCAAGCCAGTGGTGATGGCGCAAGGGGCGCTGATGCGCCTTGTCCAGTCGGTCGGCAATGTCGATGCGGTTTATGGGTGGAACGATGTTCCGCCGACCTGCGACGTGCAAATCGCGTTGCTGTCGCTGGCCCGCCTTATGAACTGCAAAAGCGAGACGGACATTCCCCCCTGCGGTCTTGCGCCTGATCCTCTGCTGAAAGATTTGTGGGGACAAAGACTGGGCGATCTTAACCGCCCGCGCATCGGCCTGTCCTGGCAGGGCAATCCTGCCATGAAGGCCGACAAGGCCCGCTCGGTCGCATTGGACCAGCTAAAACCCCTGTTCGATGTGGCGGGCGTCAATTGGATATCCCTGCAAACCGGAGATGTGGGCGGGCAGATCGAGGGTTTGGGGCTTCCCTTGCTCGATCTGGGCCGCGAGATCAGCGATCTGGCCGATACGGCGGCCATCATGGCGCATCTTGATCTGGTGATCGCCATCGACAGCGCCGCAGCGCATCTGGCGGGCAGCCTTGGCCGTCCGACCTGGATCATGGTGCGGGCCAATCCCGATTGGCGCTGGCCGCCTAAGGCCGAAAGCACGCCCTGGTATCCGCAGGCCAGATTGTGGCGTCAGGATCGGCTGGGCGATTGGAAGCCCATCATCGAAGCTATGGCTTCGGCCCTTCCCACATTTTTGCGAGGGCTTGGGTGAAGTCGGCGGCGAAAGCCTGCTTGTCCATCAAGGGCGATGCGGCGAGGATTGCGCGCTGTCCTTCGCGCTGATGGGCCAAGGCGGGGACGTCGCTGGCCAGCTTGGCGGCCAGGGCCACGTAAGCGGCTTCGTCGCTTGCGATCAGATGGGGTAGATTGGCGCAAGAAAGGATGGAAGCGCCGACGCGCTGGGCGTGGCGCGATCCCGCCAGCGTGACCAGGGGCACGCCCATCCACAAAGCCTCGCAACTGGTGGCGGTGCCGTTGTAGTGAACCGGATCGAGTGCCACGTCGATGCGCGAATAAAGGGCCAGATGGCCGCCGGTTTCGGGGACGCGCCCCAGCAGCTCGACTTGCAAAGGATCGATGCCGTGATGGCCCAGGCGTTGATACAGGCGCTTCTTCACCCCCTCGTCGGCCAGCGGGCGGGCCTTCAGCAAAAAGCGCGATTGGGGAACCTGTTTCAGAATGCGCCCGATCAGGGACAGGTCGCGCTCGGTCAGCTTGGCCAGGGCGTTGAAGGAACCGAAGGTAACAAAACCATTGGCCAGGGCGGGCGGCGGTGCGGGTTGCGGCGCATTCTCGTCGGGCCGGTAGCACAAGAAACCGGGCAGGCGCGCCAACCGCTCGGCGCTTCTACCGTCTTCGGGATCGGCAACGGCGTCGGTGATCCGCCAATCGATGCGCGACAGACCGGTGCTGGCGGGATAGCCCAGCCAACTGGCCTGCACGGGGGCGGGCTTCAAGACGAACAGCGGCAAGCGGTTGCCCGCCGTATGGCCGGACAGATCGATCAGAATGTGAACGCCATCGTCGCGCACTTGCTTGGCCGCCTGCTCGTCGCTCATGCCCATCAGGTCGCGCCAGACATGGGCGTAACCCTTTAACCGTTCCGTCACCTCGTCTTGGTTTGCCACGTCGGCATAGAGATAAAGCTGCACCTCGAGGGGGTTCAGCGCTTCCAGCAAGGGTTCCAGGAAGTAGGCCACCGAATGGCGTTTGAAATCCGCCGACACAAGGCCCAGCCGCAAGGGCTTGGGCAATTTGCCGCCCGCCTTCGCCACGCCGGGCAACACCGTGATCCGCTTTTCCTGGTAATCGCCCCAGCGGCGATGTTCAAGATGCAAAGCATCTCTGTCCGTCGTCTCGTCATAATTCAGGCACATCAAAAAATTCTGCGACGCCGCGCGGTCTTGGGCGTTTAAAGAGATGGCGCGCTTAAAGGCGGCCTTGGCCTCCGTGATGCGGGCCGTCGCCGTCAGCGCATTGCCAAGATTCACATAAGCATCGGCGAAACTGGGGTTGCGGGCGATGGCTTGCTCGTGGCTGCGGATGGCTTCGTCGGTGCGCCCCATGGCGGCCTGCGCCACGCCCAAAGCGTCAAGTGCTGCGCTCGAGGCGGGATCGTGCGACAAAGCATGGCGGTAATGGCGCTGCGCCAATTCATAGCCGCCCTCTTCCATGGCCAGACGGCCCAGATTGAGATGGGCCTCGACATAGTTCGGACGCAGAGCGGCGGCGCGGCCATAGCTTTCCCTGGCCTCTTCGCGCTTGCCTTGGGCCGACAGAATATTGCCCAGTACGTTATGGGCCTCGGGCAGTTGCGGGGCCAGGGTCAGGGAATGTCTGGCCGCCGGTTCGGCCTGGGCGGCGCGCCTCAGATGGGACAAGGCGGTGGCCAAATTGACCCAGGCGGCGGCGAAAGCGGGGGCGAGGTTGGCCGCCTTTCCGAAGGCTTCGGCAGCCCCCTCATAGTCGGCAAGGCCCATCAGGGCCACGCCCAGATTGTTCCAAGGTTCGTGACGAGCCGGAGCCAGCCTAGCCGCCTCGCGGAAGGATTGGGCGGCGTCGCCCGTCAGGCCCAACGACAACAGCGCGTTGCCCAGGTTGTTGTGGGCCGAAATGATCGCGGGATCGATGGAAATGACATGGCGATAGGCGACGACGGCCTTGTCCAGGCGGCCTTGCGCAAAGCGCACATCGCCCAGGCGCAGCCAGACGGCCACATTGGCGGGGCTTGTGGCGCCGACCACTTCAAGCTCAAGCGCCGCCTCGTCATGGCGGCCCAATTGGTGCAAGGCGCCGCCCAGTTCATAGCGCGCCTCGCCGAAGGCGGGGTCTTGCTTCAAGGCTTCGCGCAGCAGGGGTTCGGCCTTTTCAGGCTTGCCCAGGCGCTGCGCCTCTTGCGCATCCTTTAAAAGTTGCTTGGGGGAACTCATGCTCCTTCCCACATTTTTGCGAGGGCTTGAGTGAAGTCGGCTGCGAAGGCCTGCTTGTCCATCAGGGGCGAAGCGGCGACGGTTTGGCGTTGGGTCTGGCGGGCGGTTGCCAGGGCAGGAATGTCGCTGGCGAGCTTGGCGGCTAGGGCGACATAGGCGTCGTCGTCCTTGGCAATCAGATGCGCCAAATTGGCGCGCGTCAGAATGGAAGCGCCGACGCGCTGGGCATGGCGGGTTCCGGCAAGCGTGACCAGGGGCACGCCCATCCACAAGGCCTCGCAGCTGGTGGCGGTGCCGTTGTAATGAACCGGATCGAGTGCAATGTCGATGCGCGCGTAAAGGGCCAGATGCCCACCGGTTTCAGAAACGCGGCCCAGCAGTTCGACCCGCAAGGGATCGATGCCGTGATGGTCCAGGCGCTGACACAGGCGCTTCTTCACCCCCTCGTCGGCCAGCGGGCGGGCCTTCAGCAAGAAGCGCGACTGTGGAACCTGCTTCAGGATGCGCCCGATCAGGGACAGGTCGCGCTCGGTCAGCTTGGCCAGGGCGTTGAACGAGCCGAAGGTGACGAAACCGTTGTCCAGGGCAGGCGACACTGAGGGTTGCGGCGCGCTCTCGTCGGGGCGATAGCACAAAAAGCCGGGTAGGCGCATCGGACGCTCGGTGCTCATGCCGTCTTGGGGATCGGCCAGGGCGTCGGTGATCCGCCAATCGATGCGCGACAGGCCGGTGGTGGCCGGATAGCCCAGCCAACTGGCCTGCACCGGGGCTGGCTTCAAGACGAACATCGGCAAGCGGTTGCCCGCCGTATGGCCGGACAGGTCGATCAGGATATGAACGCCATCGTCGCGCACCAGCTTGGCCGCCTGCTCGTCGCTCATGCCCATCAGGTCGCGCCAGACATGGGCGCAGCCCTTCAGCCGTTGGGTCACCTCGTCTTGATTGGCCACGTCGGCGTAAAGATAAAGCTGCACCTCTTCGCGGTTCAGCGCCTCCAGCAAAGGCTCGAGGAAATAGGCCACCGAATGGCGCTTGAAATCCGCCGACACCAAACCCAGCCGCAAGGGCCTGGGCAATTTGCCGCCCAGCTTTGCCACGCCGGGCAACACCGTGATCCGCTTCTCCTGATAATCGCCCCAGCGGCGATGTTCAAGATACAAACCATCCAGGTCCGTCGTCTCGTCGTAGTTCAGGCACATCAGAAAATTTTGCGACGCCGCGCGCTCATTCTTCTCCATCACCTGCGCCCAGCGAAGGGCGGCCACCGCCGCCTTGATGCGCCCCTCTGCCATGAAGGCGCTGGCGAGATTGACGCGCGCCGAAGCGAAGCTGGGATCGATGGCGATCGCTTGCTCGTGGCATTCGATGGCGTCGCTCAGGCGGCCCTCAAGCTGCATCAGGCCGCCCAGATTGTCCTGCGCCTTGGCGTGCATGGGGTCGATGTTCAGCGATTGCCGATACCAAGCCTCGGCTTCGGCCAGACGTTCGGCCTTTTGCAAAACGGCGCCCAGATTGTTGGCCGTGCTGGCGTCGGGTGTTTGGAAAAACGCCTTTTGCAGCATGTCGGCCGCTTCGCCGTAGCGGCCGGTCTGCGCCAGCAGCAGGCCCAGGCGTTGATGGGCCTGCGTCATTTTGGGATCTTGGGCCAGGGTTCGTTCGAAGAAGGCGATGGCCTCGTCATTCTTACCCTGGGCCTGGAGCGCTTCGGCCAGATTGAGGAAAAGCTCGGCGGTTTGAAATCCTGCGTCCAATACGGCGCGAAAGCAATGCTCGGCCTCGTCTGGCCGCTCTAGGGCGAAGGCGATGCCGCCCAGCAGATACTGGGCTTCAACGTCGCCGGGATTGGCGGTCAACAGGTCGCTGGTCAGCGCCTTGGCTTCCTGCAACTTGCCTTGCGCGTAGAGCTGGAAGGCTTGTGCAAGCTGGGGCGAGGTCATTTTCCGCCCGCCTTGATTTCAAGCGCCCTATTCTCCAGAAACCAGCCATAGGCGTTGGCCAAGCCACCGGCCAGACATGTTTTTGCGCTCCAGCCCAGGGCTTTTAGGCGCGAACTGTCCATCACTTTTCTGGGGGTGCCGTCGGGCTTGCTCAGATCATGGACGAAACGCCCCCGCCAGCCGATGACGGCGGCGATGGTTTGCGCCAGTTCCAGGATTGAATGTTCCAGCCCAGTGCCTAGATTGACGAAATTCTCGCTCGAATAGGACTTGAGCAGAAAGACCAAACCGTCGGCGCAATCATCGACGAACAAGAATTCGCGGGTCGGCTTGCCTGTTCCCCACATGACGACTTCATCCTGGCCTGCCTGCTTGGCGTCATGCACCTTGCGGATCAAAGCCGCCACGGCGTGGCTGTTCTCGGGATGGTAATTGTCGCCGGGGCCGTACAGGTTGGTCGGCATGGCGGCGATGAAATCGCAGCCATATTGGCGACGATAGGCTTGGCACAGTTTGATGCCCGCGATCTTGGCCACCGCGTACCATTCGTTGGTGGGTTCCAACGGCCCGCTTAGCAAGGCGTCTTCATGCAGGGGCTGCGGGGCTAGGCGGGGATAGATGCAGGACGATCCCAGAAACAGCAGCTTCTCGACGCCCAGCCGATAGGCGGCGTGGATGATGTTGGTTTCGATGGTCAGATTGTCATAGATGAAATTGGCGGGGTACGACTCGTTGGCGTGAATGCCGCCCACCCGCGCCGCCGCCATGATGATCGCCTGCGGCTTTTTGGCCGCCATCCAGTCTTCCACCGCCTGCTGGCGGGTCAGATCAAGCTCGGCGTGGCTGGCGGTCAGGATCTCGCAGTCTTCGCTGGCTAGGCGGCGCAGGACGGCAGCACCCACCATGCCGCGATGGCCCGCCACCCAGACCCGCTTGCCCGCCAGCTGAAAAGGCGTCTCAGTCGTGGGCATGCGCCCCCTTGGCTTTGAACAGCGCCAGATCGGATTCGACCATTTCCCGAACTAGATCGGCGAAGTGAATTTTAGGCGTCCATCCCAGCTTGGCGCGCGACTTCTCGGCGTCGCCCAGCAGCAGGTCCACTTCCGCCGGGCGGAAATAGCGCGGATCGATCTCCACCAGCACCTGTCCCGTCTTGGCGCAAAGGCCCTTCTCATCGACGCCAGCACCCGTCCAGGCGATGCTTCTGCCGACCACCGCGAAGGCGGCTTCGACGAATTCGCGCACCGAATGGGTTTCGCCGGTCGCCAGCACGTAATCGTCGGGCTGGGCCTGTTGCAAAATGCGCCACATGCCCTCCACATATTCCCTGGCATGGCCCCAGTCGCGCTTGGCGTCCATATTGCCCAGATACAGCTTGTCCTGCTTGCCCATTTCCATAGCGGCGACGGCGCGGGTGATCTTGCGGGTGACGAAGGTTTCGCCGCGCGTGGGGCCTTCATGGTTGAACAGAATGCCGTTCGAGGCGTGAAAGCCATAGGCCTCGCGGTAATTGACCGTGATCCAATAGCCGTACAGCTTGGCCACCGCATAGGGGCTGCGCGGATGGAAGGGCGTGGTTTCGCTTTGCGGCGTTTCATGCACCTTGCCGTACAGCTCGCTGGTCGAGGCTTGGTAAAATCGCACGCGGTCCTTCATGTCCAGGATGCGGATGGCCTCCAGCAGGCGCAGCACGCCCAGCGCATCGGCATTGGCGGTATATTCCGGGCTTTCGAAGCTGACCTGAACATGGCTTTGGGCGGCCAGATTGTAGATCTCCGTCGGTTGCACTTCCTGCACCAGCCGAATCAGCGCCGTCGAATCGGTCATGTCGCCGTAATGCAGCTTGAAATGCACGTTCTTCTCGTGCAGGTCGCGGTACAGATGATCGACGCGGGCCGAGTTGAACGAGGAGGAGCGGCGCTTGACGCCATGCACCTGATAGCCCTTGGCCAACAGCAATTCGGCCAGATAGGCCCCATCCTGACCGGTCACCCCGGTGATCAATGCGATTTTGTCCGACACGTGAAAGATCCCTATGGTACGAAAGCCTGTCCGTTATACTACGGGCAGGGGGTTTGTCAGGAGGAAAAGAGGTGGTCAGCGGCTCAAACTGCCTTGGATTGACCTGGGCATTGTCCAGCCTGTCGGGCTATGGGGTCTATGGAACCCGCCTCGCCCTGTCCTGGCTGAAAAGCGGGCGCGGGTCGGTGGCCCTGTATCAGACGCCGTTGGCCCTCAGCCTCAATCCACTGGAAGAGCGGCAATTGGCCCCGGCCCTGGCCCCGGCAAGGGCCTTCGAGGAGGGGGAAGGGCGGGTCGAGCCTGCGCATCCGGTTTTGCACGGGCTGGGCAACGGCATGGGTTTGCACCCCGTGTCCGAACGGGTGTGGGGACGGCCCGACATCGGCTGCATCGCCTTCGAGGATACGCGCTTTTCCCCGCCAGAAATCGAGCGCGCCAAAAGATTCGAGCGCTTGATCGCCATCTCGGCCTGGAATGCCGACCTTTTGAAGGGGCTGGGATTCGAAAATGTCGTTCTGGCCCGCCAGGGCATTTCGCCCGACTTGTTCCATCCCCGGCCCCGGCGCGGCCTTTTCAAGGATCGTTTCGTTCTTTTCTCGGGTGGGAAGCTCGAATATCGCAAGGGCCAAGACATCGTGCTGGCCGCCTTTCGCGTCTTTTGCCAGCGCCATCCCGACGCCTTGCTGTTGACGGCTTGGCAAAGCCCGCATGCTGAAGACGCCAAACCATTCTTGCAGGTCGGCCATGTCGAGGGCTTGCCCGAAAAGAACGGGCAGGGCGGCTTAAAAATCGCCGACTGGGCGCAGGCCAACGGCGTGCCGGAAGGTTCCTTCATCGATCTGGGCTATGTGCCCAACGCCATGATGCCCGCCGTGCTGGGCGAATGCGATGCGGCCCTGTTTCCCAACCGCTGCGAGGGGGGAACCAATCTGGTCGCCATGGAATGTCTGGCCATGGGGCTGCCGGTGATTCTGGCCGCCAATACCGGACAAAAGGACGTGCTGGATCTGGTGGGCGGTCTGGCGCTGGGCAGGCAAGGCGTCGTGAAGCCCCCCCATGCCCAGGCGGGCGTGCTGGGTTGGGGCGAATCGGACGTCGAGGAAGTTTTGGCCGCCCTTGAAACGACATATCAAAAGCGCGAGCGCTGGCCCGAGACGGCTAGCCGGATGATGACGTGGGACTGGGATTCCCAGAACGAGCGGCTTTTTCAAGCTCTGTAGCCACCCGTTCGATCACGCCCTTCCAATCGCCCGGCCTGGATTGGCGAAACAGGCGCATCGTCGGGTACCAAGGCGTTTCTTCGCCTTTCAGGCCCCAGCGCCAATCGGGGGCATAAGGAATCAGCGTCCAGACCGGACGGCCCAGCGCGCCCGCCAAATGGGCAGGCGCGGTATCGGCGCTGATCAACAGGTCAAGACCGGCGATGGCGTTGGCGGTGTCGCTAAGATGGCGGATGGCGGGCGCTAGATCACGCATGCCGACGGGCGGGTTTCCCTTGCCGATCTGCAGGGAATAGGCGCTGATCCCTGGCAAGGCCAGCAGAGGGGCTAGAAGATCGGGAGAGAGCGAGCGGTTCTTGTCGTTGGCATGTCCCGCCCTTCCTGCCCAGACGAAGCCGACCTTAAAGCCGCCTTCCAGGGCCAACGGCTTTTCTGCCGATAGATAGGGCGTCTTGGCGAAAAGTTCGGGCGCCTCCAGCCCCAGCTCCAAGGGCAGCGACAAGAGCGGGCAGTGCGCGTCATGTGCGGGCAGCGCTTGGCTTTCGTCCACCGTCTCGCAAAGCGGCGCGAACAGGCTGTGCATCGCCCGGTCGCAGGCCAGGATCAGCTTGCCCGCCTTCTTGGCCGCCAGGGGCAACAGGCGGGCGAATTGAATGGCGTCGCCGAATCCTTGTTCGGCCATGATCAGCAGGGTTTGGCCGGGCATCGCTTGGCCCGTCCAGCGCGGCATGGGCGAGGGCGCAGCGGCGGGCAGGCGCACTTCATAGGCGGCAAAGCCGTCTTGCCAGCGGCCAGCCAGAAGCAGGGCATGGGCGCGGTTGAGTGCCGCCTCGCGCGATCCGGGGGCCAGTTCAAGCGCTTGGTCCAAAAGGGCGAGGGCTTCCTGGGGCCTGCCGCTTTCATGCAGAGCTAGGCCTAGATTGTTCAACAGTTGCCAGTTGCCCGGACACTCCTCGATCCCCTGGCGCAAAATGAGGATGGCTTCTTCATGGCGGGCGTCGGCCAGCAGCAGGTTCGACAGATTTAGCCTAGCCGCCATATGGTCAGGCTTCAGCAGCAGGGCGCGCTTTAGCCAAACCGCTGCTTCAGAGGCAGCCCCCATGGTCTTCAAGACCAGCCCCATCGTGGCGCAATCTTGCGCGTCCAGGGGATCGATCGCCCTTTCCAACCCCTTCAGGGCTAGGTCGTTCTTGCCCTGAGACAGGCGGGCGGTCGCCAGATCGCAGCGATAGGACGAAACGGCTGGGTCCAGCAACACGGCCTTGGCAAAGCAGATTTCCGCCAGGGCGAAATCGCTGGTGCCATAAGCCTGGGCCGCCAGGGCTGCCGCCTGGGCGGCAAGTTGGCGAGAGGAGAGGGCTTCTTGGGTCATCGAGGGCACCATAACCCATCCCAGACCCGGCACAAAATGCCGGGTTTGGGGTGGTCTGGTGGCAGGAAGTGCCGCCCGCCAGAATCCCTCCCGCCCCAGCGGCAAGAAAAAAGCATGTAAAACCAATGCTCTGCCAGGAACGTCAGGGGCTTGGACCAGTTGGCCCGGCCTTTGCTGAGTAAAAAGCCGACGTGTCACCGCGTGACAAAAGGACGAGAACCATGCAGGTAAATCCAACAAAGTCGAACCCGGCGGCCAGCCCGGTCGATGGTTTGATCGCAGAAAAAACCGCCGCTCAATCGGCTGCCGAGGCTTTTGCCGCGGTCTTGGCCAAGGCGGGGTTGAATGTGCAGGCCGGCATGTCGGCCAGCCTGCAAGCGCCTGCAAGTCTGGCTCCGGTGATCGAAAAACATCAGCGCATCGAGGTTCGCGACGCGTCTCGGAGCGAGGCTCGCCCGGCGAACGACAAGGCCGTGGCCCGCGGCCGCGACGAGGACAAGACAACCGGCCAGGAGCGCGCCCAGGAAGTGCGCCCCGAAGGCAAGCCCGCCGCCAAGGCGGACAAGGGCGAGCGCGCTGGAGAAGACCGCAAATCGGTCGAGCGCTCGGATGGCGCTTCCGACGCTGGCGACGAGCAGGTGGAATCGGGAGGCGAGACGCAGGTTGTCGCCAACCAAGCCGATGGCGAGGCTGGCGAAACGGTCGCTGCGGGCGCCAACGACAAGGCGGCCATGGTGGCCGCAGTCGAGGAAAAGACGGCGGCGGTCATTGCCGTCATGTCGGCCCAGCCGGTGGCGCAGGACCCCAAACTGGTCAAACAGGGCAACGATCAGGCCGTGCAAACGGCGCAGACCAATATGGCCGTTGACGGCGAAACGGATGGCGACGTCGTGCTGGCGCAGGCCGGACAGGAAGCGAAGTCGGATGCCGGTCCCAAGGCCGCCGTTAAGACCGTTTTCAACCAAGATGACGGCTCGCAGGAGTTCGAGCAGGCGGTCATCTCGCTGCGCCCAGCAGCCGCCAACGCCAACGCCGCCAAAACGGCGCAGGTGGGTGAACAGGCGGCTGAGACGCAGAACGTCGCCAATCCCGAAGCCGACCGTCAGGCAGCCATGCTGTCTCGCATCGTAGGCGAGCGCGGCCAAGTTTCTATCGAGTCGGCGGGCAAGAACGCCCAGCCCGTTTCGCAGCCCAGCAGCATGCTGACCACCGGCCTGCTGGCCGTCGAAACCCAGACACAGGACGCCGTCGCGGGGGCCGAGGGCGGCTTCTCGAATGGCGCCGATCTGGGTGGGAACTTGGCGCAGAACGGATCGGGCAAGAACGCCAACGCCGCCCAGGCAGCGATGCCCGCCAACGCGCAGTTGGGCGCTGGGGTTGCGGCGACGGCCCAGAATCAAACGGGCGGCTTCTCTGCAGCATTGGTCGGCGCCCAGGCGGGGGCAGGCGAAGGTGGGGCGGAAATTCAGGGCGTTCAGGGCGCGCAAGGCAGCCAGTCGGCTTCCAGCGCCCAGCAGGCGACGAACGGCATGGCCCAGGCGCAGACGCCGCAAGAGGCGCGCGCCGCCAATGCGGCCCAGGCCGCCGAAAAGCCGCACGAGCTTAAGCAGCCCGTGCCTGCCAAAGAGATCATGGATCAGATCAACGTTCAGATCAGCAAGGCTGCAAAGGAAGGGCTGGACAAGATCACCGTGCAGATGCGTCCCGAGGCGCTGGGCCGGGTCGAGGTGCAGCTGAAGCTGGGCACAGACGGACAATTGAGCGCGCTGATCGTGGCGGACAAGGCGGAAACGCTGGAAGCCTTGAAGCGCGACGCGTCGCAGCTTGAGAAATCGCTGGCCGACGCCGGATTCAAGACCGATCAGGGATCGCTTCAGTTCAGCCTGCGCGGCGAGCAGCAGGGAAATCAGCAAAAAGCCGAAGGCGGCAAAGGCCTGAACGGGTTCGAGCGCGGCCAAGCGTTGGACGAAGCCAGCGCCGAGGAAGCCATCGCACAGTCCCGTCCGCGCGCCTCGTCGCGTTCCGGCGTCGATATCAGCGTGTAAGGAAAACGACCATGACGACCACAACCAACATTCTCGGGACCGGCCAGGGCACAGGCGTCGTCGAGGCGACCAAGGCTTCGAAGGCCAAGGATCAGCTGGCCGCCGACATGAACCAGTTCCTGACGCTGCTGACGACGCAGTTGGCCAACCAGGACCCGTTGTCGCCAATGGACTCGACCGAATTCACCAATCAGTTGGTGCAATACGCCAACGTCGAACAGAACATCCAGACCAACGAAAATCTGGAAAATCTGATAGCCGTGCAGCAGTCGGCTATGACGCTGTCCAGCGCCAACTATATCGGCAAGACGGTCACCGTGACGTCGGACGTGTTGCCGCTGCAAGACGGCAAGGCCACCTTCGGCTACAACTTCGACGACGTTCCCGAACAGGCGACTGTCGTGATCACCAACAGTTCCGGCAACATCGTGAAAGTGCTTTCGCCCGATCTGTCGAAGGGCACGCATGCCGTGGAATGGGACGGCAAGGACGACAACGGCACGCAGCTTGCCGACGGCGCCTACAAGGTTCAGATCATGGCGCTCAAGGCCAATGGCGATGCCATCGAGTCCAGCGTCGCCGTCACGGGCAAGGTCACCGGCGTTTCCGTCTATGGCGGAGAAGTCACGTTGAAAATGGGCAGCGCCTCGGCGTCGCTCGCAGATGTTCAGTCGATCGATCAGTCCTTGTAAGGACCGCTCAGGAATAGGATTAGGAGGGTAAAATGAGCCTCTACGGTGCACTTTTCTCGGGCGTTTCCGGCCTCTCGTCGCAAGCCAGCGCCATGGGCGCCATCTCGGACAACGTGACCAACGTCAATACGATTGGCTACAAGGGAACCAAGGTCAACTTCCAGACCCTGATCACCAAACAGGTGTCGTTGACCAAGTACTCGCCGGGCGGCGTGCAATCGAAACCGCGCGCCCAGATCGACGTGCAGGGCCTGTTGCAGTCCACCTCCTCGGCCACCGATATCGGCATGTCGGGCCAGGGCTTCTTCGTGGTCAATGCGGTGTCCGACCCGGCTGCCGCGTCGGGCGGCTTCTTCGGCTATACGCGCGCAGGCTCCTTCAAGGCCGACAAGCAGGGCTTCCTTCAGAATGCCTCGGGCTTTTATCTGCAAGGCTGGCCTTTGATCCGCGCCACCTCGTCGGCGCCCGCCTCCTCGATCCTGACCATCGAGGACACGAATTACATGCGGTCCTACATCAATGACGACGGCACCTATCACTATGTCAACGCCAACATCGTCAGTCCGCAGGAATTGAAGGGTCTGAATCTAAACACCATCGGTGGCACGGCCACGGCGACCGCCGCCATCCGCATGGGCGCCAACCTGCCTTCGGAAGATCCGATCTACGATCCGACCTCGCCCGACAATGGCGGCCAGCATCAGACCAGTATTCTGATCTACGACTCGCTGGGCAATCCGCACAACACGGATTTCACCTGGACCAAGACGGCAACCAACACCTGGAACATCGAGGCGGCCCCGCCCCCGCATTCCACGGTCATCACGGCGCAGTTCGTCGATGGCGCAGGCACCACCACGAACTACTGGTCGCAGGGCCAAATCGAATTCGCGGGTGATTTTTCAAGCTCGGCGATTACCGGCATCAATGGCGACAGCATTCAGATCAACGGCACCTCCTACGACTTCTCGTCGGCGGATTCTCCTTGCTCGACCGGCCTGATCGAAATCGGCGGCTGCAACAGCTGGGGCGATCTGGTGGCCAGAATCAAGACGGCCATCGATTTTACCGAAGCGGCGGCCACCACGTCTTATAACGGCTATCAGGACAATGCCGGGCGCTTCTTCCAGGACGGCGCCTCGACCAACCGCCTTCTGATCCGTCAATATTCGACCCAGGCCGCTGTTTCGATTGCTGGAGCGGTCGATGCGACCAGCAACGGTCTGGCCCTTTATCTGCGCCAGTACAGCCAGTGCAACACGACCGACGGCACCAGCTACAGCGTTCAGCTGCTTGACGCCGGCGCGAATTTCTACGACCAAAGCACCATCGACTTCAACGGCAACGGCACGCCCGACAACATCAACGTCAACACATTGGACATCCGTTGGGCCAACGGCGCGCAGAACATGGATGGCGCCACCAGCTCGAAACCCAGCATCTTCCTGGGCAACCAGAACTTGGCCGACGGTATGACGCAGTTGTCGGGCAATTATCAGGTGACCTACATCACCCAGGACGGCGCCAAGTTCGGCAACTTCTCGGGCGTATCGATCGGCGACGACGGCGTGGTGACCGCCCTGTTCGACAACGGCGTGCGCCGCCCGGTGTATCAGATACCGGTTGCCACCTTCGTCAATCCGAACGGCATGGAATCGTTGACCGGCAACACCTTCATCGAAACCGACACTTCGGGCGCCTACACCTTGCGCTCGGCCAAGGAAGCGGGCGCTGGCTCGATCGCCTCGGCCTCGCTGGAATCCTCCACCGTCGATCTTGGCGAAGAATTCACCAACATGATCGTGACCCAGCGCGCATATTCCGCCTCGGCCAAGATCATCACCACTTCCGACCAGATGCTTGACGAACTGGTCAACATCAAGCGTTAAGTTTAGCCAGTGGTTTTTCGCCATCGGCCCTCAGCTAGAAAAGCTGGGGGCTGAAGGCTTTCTTAAGCACTGGATTGCTAGAATCCCGCCATGGGCAATGTCCGCGATCTATTGAACGGCGCCATCGAAGCCTACCAGCAAGGGCGTCACGACAAGGCCCAGCAACTTGCCTTGCTGGCGCTGGACCAGGACGCAAGCGACGTTCAAGCCCTGACCTTGTTGGGGTCCGTGATGAGCGAGACGGGTCAGCGAGAGGCGGCGCTGGTCCATCTGGCGCGCGCCTTCGAACTTGCCCCCAACGACGCCACCGTCGCTCTGGCCTATGGCAAGGCGCTCAGGGAAGAAGAGAAATTCACCGAGGCCGAGGCGGTGCTGGCCAAGGCGGCGCAATTGGCGCCGGATGACGGCGGCATTCTGGCCGAACATGGCATGAGCCTGCGCGACCTGATGCGCCTGGACGAGGCCGAGGCGCGGCTGCGCGCCGCCGTGGCCCTGCCAAGCGGCGGGCCGCGCAAATATGCTGGGCTGGGGCTGATCCTGTTCGAAACCGGCAGGCCCGACGAATCGGCTGCCTTCATGCGCCAAGCCGCCAACCTCATTCCTAACGATGCCGAAATCCTGACCCACTTGGCGCTCGCACTTCAGGATCTGGGGCGCTTGTCCGAAGCGGAAGGCATGTTTCGGCGCGTGTTGGAGCTGGCGCCCAAAGGCGATCACGAAGAGGCCAGACGCCAGCGCGGCGTCTATACCGGCAATCTGTCGCTCAATTTGCTGTCTGGCGGCAAAATCGCCGAAGGCTGGGACCTGTTCGAAGCCAGGGCGGCATTCCCCAATTGGAAGCGCAGCCAGCGGCGTTATCCTGTGCCGCTATGGACCGGGCAGCGCTTTGACGGACAGACATTGCTGGCTTGGCGCGAACAGGGGTTGGGCGACGAAATCCGAATGGGCGGTTGCGTTTCGCAATTGGCGCGATTGGGCGGCCAAGTGGTGCTGGACTGCGATTCCAGGCTGGAAACTCTTTACCGCCGCTCGTTTCCAGACATATCGGTGCGCGAGGCCGGGCCGCATGGCGACTTGAAGTTCGATTTGCATGTGCCCATCGCCTCGTTGCCGCGATTCTTCAGGCGACGGATCGAGGATTTTCCAGGCCCCGTCGCCTATCTGAAACCCGATCCCATCCTGGTCGAGAAGTGGCGAGCAAGGCTGGCCGCCCTGCCCGGCAAGATCAAGGCGGGCATCTGCTGGAAGACCGGCGTCACCGCCTCTCACCGCCTGTGGAACATCTCAAGCCTTGAAAGCTGGGCGCCCTTGCTGCGCATGCCAGATGTCGGTTTCGTCAATCTGCAATATGGCGATTGCGAGGCGGAATTATGTGCGGCCGAACAGGCGCAAAAAATCACTGTCCATCGCTGGCCCGATCTTGATCTGAGGAACGATCTTGAAAATGTCGTGGCCTTGATCAAGGCGCTCGATCTGGTGGTCACGGTGGGAACGGCGGTCAATGACTTGGCGGGCGCTGTGGGCTGCGACACTTGGCTGATCTTAAAGACGCCGCATTACGACATGATGGGGACCGACCGTTATCCCTGGTATCCAGCCACGCGCGTTTTTCCAAGGCCCTGGAATCTCGCTTGGTCGCGAGCGATGGCCCGCGTCGCCATGGCGATGAAGGAAAGGCTGGGGGAAGAAAGCGGGCGCAACGCGTCCTGCCCCTGCGGTTCGGGCAAGCGTTTCAAACATTGCTGCGGGGCGGAAGGGCTTTGACCCACTCGGCGGCCTTGCTGGCCGCCTTTTCCCAAGGCTCGTTCCAGGCGCAATCGAACAATTTTGCCGCTGGCAGCCAGGGCAGATGATCCGTGCCCAGCCGATCCCAACTGGCATGGGCGCGCAACAGAAGCGCCGTCGGCACGCCCAAGGCCCCGGCCAGCATGCCGATGGCCGAGCCGTTGACCGCCACACCCTCCAGGGCCGAGATCAGAGCCGCCGTTTCGTCGAGGTCGTCGAACAAGTCGCAATCTGCGAATGACGTAAGCCCGTTCAATTCGTCTAGCCTAGCCTGGGCCTGAAGATTGATCGCGACGACGCCTTGCAGGGCAAGCAAGGGGGCCAAGGCGCTTGGATGGCCTGGAAAGTGCCTGGCGCGCTCGCGGGTCACCTGCGTGCTGCGCCAAGCCAATCCCACCTTCTTTCCCGGACCCAATGCGGCCAGCCGTTCTTTCCATTGGCAAACCTTGGCGGGATCGGCCTTCAGGAAGGGGAAAGATGCTTGAAAACTGTCCAAAGAAGGACGGAAGAAATGAAACAGGCTGCCCAAGGGCAGGGCCAGATGATGCGCGGGCGGCGGCTCCTTCTCATCAAGCGGCAGAAGGTCAGGAAACGAGCGTGCCAGCAGGGCGTGCAGCTTTTTGGGGGCGGCCAGATAGACCCGCTCGGCCTGCTTCAAAAGATCGGCCAGAGCCGAGCCATAAATCAGCACGTCGCCGACACCCTGCTCGGCTTGCACGAAGATGGTCTTTCCCCGGCAGTCAGGCTGGCTTTTGCCGCGCCATCCGCCTGGACGATACTCGATGCCCGCCCAGCCGCGCTGCAGGTCGCCCATTTGCAAGCAAGTGGCGCCGATTTCCCAAAGCGTGAAAGGGTCGGGATGCGAGATGGCCCGCAATTGCGCCAGGGCTTCGGGGCAGCGGCCCAGCTCGCGCAGGGTTTTGGCGTAGTTGAAACGCGCCTGCATGGCGACGGGGGCAGTCTTTACCGCCTTGGCGAGCCAATAGTCCGACTCGTCCAACCGGCCAAGCAGGCGAAGCGCATTGCCCAGATCGTTCATCAGGGGGGCGTTGGCCGGTTCCAGCCGCAGGGCCTCGCTTAAAGGGACGACGGCCTCTTCCAGCCTGTCTTGGCGGATCAGCATGCGGCCCAGATTGTCGTGGATGGCCGGTTCGTTGGGATGCGCGCTACGCGCTTGCTCCAAAAGCTGGATGGCGGCGGACGTGCGCCCCGATTCGTCTAGCAGCGCTCCCAGATTGACCAAGGCTTCGGCGCGGTTCGGCTCGCGTTCCAGCACATGGCGGTACAGGGATTCGGCTTGTTCCTTGCGGCCCGCCAGATGCGCGGCCGTCGCCTGATCGAGCAGCGCCTCGGCGCCTGTTGCGGCGACGCCGACTGTCTTGGGCGCAGGCGTCGCGGCCTTGCTGATCCGCTCTCCGCCCGCCCACAATGCAGCGCCTTGTACGGCGTCGTCCCAGCTTTCGTTCCAGGCCCGGCGGAACAAGGCGACGCGGGGAAGCCAGGCAATGCCCGGCGTTCCCATCGGGTCCCACTGCGCATGTTTCAGCAAGAACATGGCGGTGGGAACCCCCAGGGCTGCCGACAGAATGGCGGTGGCGGTGCCGATGGCCACAACCCTGTCCAGCGACGCCATCAGGGCGGCCGAGCCGTCCAGGTCGTCGAACAGGTCGAGATCGTCGAAATGATGGATCACAGCCCCCGTGCGCCTGGCCGCCTGGGCGATTTCATCGCGGTTGGCCCTTGGCTGCAAATTGACGAATTGCACGCCCTTCAGGCGCAGCAGACTGTCCAACTGATCCAGGCTGGGCAGGAAGGTGGGCAGGCGCGACGGCGTATCCAGCGTGCTTTTCCAGGCAATGCCGATTTTGGGTTCGCTTCCCAGCGCGTTCAGGCGCGCCTTCCAGGCAGCCGCCTTTTCAGGATCGGCGACAAGATAGGCGTCGCGCTTTGGAAAGCTGGAGATGTTGGGACGGAAAAAGGGAAACAGATCGCCCATCGGCAAATGGGCGTCGATGCCGGGTGCCTTGGGATCAAGCCTGCGGTCCTCGCCCCGGATCAGAGCCTTGGGGAAAGATCGGGCAAATAGGGAAACCAGCTTCGAAGAACATTCGACCACCACCTGGCCCGCTCGTTCGATCAGATCGGGAAGGGCCGAGGCGAAGGTGATTTCATCGCCCACACCCTGTTCGCGCCAGACCAGAACGCGCTTCTCCTTTAAATCGCGCTGGCCGTCCCAGCGCGGCGCTTCCAGATGTCGGGGATGGCTTGGAAAGCCGGGGAATTCCCAGCGATGGGCGAATTCCTGCCAGCCCGGGGTCAATTGCCCGCCATCGAGCAGGGCCAGGGCCAGGGCATGGCGAACCCCCGCCAGCTCGGGATTGAGCGCCAGGGCGGCGCGGCCCGCCTCGATGGCTTCGCCATGGCGGCCCATGGCTGTCAAAACCGGAACCAGCGCCCCCAAAAGCAGGGGGTCTCCGGGAGCCGCGATTAGGGCATGGCGCAACAAGGCTTCCGCCTTGTCCGGCTGGCCCAGCTTGAAGGCCAGGGCGGCGCGTTCTTGCATCCATCCCGAAGGGGTCTGTTGCAACAGTTGCTGGGCTTCGTCAAATCTTTCTTCCGCCATCAGCAGGCGCAGCAGGGGGCCGAAGGCGTCGGGAAAGCCGGGGGCCAGCTCGAGAACGCGGCGGAACTGCGCCTCGGCCTCGTCGGGTCGGCCCAGCGACGCCAGAACCACGGCCCGATTCGCCATCGCTTCCGGATAGTGCGAATGATCCTTTAGCAAGGCGTCCAGATCGATCAGCGCTTCCTTTGAGCGCCCCGTCTGGTGCTTGAGAACCGCCAGAAGTCGCCTTGCATCCTCGTGTCGGGGGTGAGCCGACAAAAACTGTCGATAGGCGCGCTCCGCCTCGGCAAGCCTGCCGGCGCGGTGATGATCGAGCGCTTTTGATAAATTAAAAACTGCCACAAAGAAGCCTTACCTCAGCCTGACGAAAGAGTCTCGAAGCAAAAAATAATAGACCTTGATTTACATCAATATCGCGGCAACACTTTTGGAAAGAAAGAACTAAATACAAGCAACGACTAATATGACCTGGGGAGGTTCCATGTTCACACGCTTCCGTACCGCAAGCGCCATCCTGCTTGGCGCTTCCATGCTATTTGGTCTCGCGCAGACTGCCAAGGCCGACGACAAGAAGAACGAAAGTCTCTTCAAGAGCGTCTATTCGGAATACAAAAGCGGCAAGATCACGATCGAGGGCGATCACGCCGCCGTCACCGAATTGATCATCAAGCGCGACATTCCGGTCACCTACGAATACATCGCCCAGTTGATGCGGGCGCCCAACGCCTTCGGCGCGGGTCCGGCTTGCATCGTCTGCCACGGCTCGACCGATCCCAAGACCAGCTATCGCGGCCTGAACCTGTCCACCTGCGAAGGCATCATGACCGGCGCCACCGAGGAACCGGCAAGGCGCATCGTGGTTGCCGGAGCGCCCAATAAAAGCATGATCCGTCGCATGATCCGCAACAACCGCATGCCGTTGGGCGTTTCCTTCGCTTATCCTACCGACACGCCGGAAATCAACGCGGTCAAGGATTGGATCAATGCGGGCGGCAAGGACGACGCTGCGGGCAAGAAGATCATCGCCCTGTTCAAGAAGCCGGGCGCGTTCGGCACCGAACAGGCCTGCGTCGATTGCCATATGTCGAACGAAGAACCTCCGAGCTTCCACGAGCTGGATTTGACCAGCATCAAGGGAATGATGAAGGGGGCCGATTCGATCGCCAACGCCAAGCTGGGCAAGCCCGCCACGCCGGTGGTCATCCCCGGCAATGCGGCGGATAGCCCGCTTTACCAGCGTCTGGTCGAGAATCGCATGCCGCCCGGCATCGATCCCGGCGAAGATCGCGACCATCCCAACACCCAGCTTCTGCTGCATTGGATCAAGCAAGGGGCCAAGTGCAACTGAAGTTGAATAATCAAGAACATGCCTATGCAAGGCGGCGCTTCCTGGCAACGGGGGGCGCCGCTCTTCTGCTTGGCGCATTGCCTTTCAAGGCGATGGCCCAGGAGCGGCATTCGCCGCTGCGCCCCGCCAAAATTCTAGGCAAATGGCAGACCGGCAACCGCCATCTGACGCCGCCGGGTGTTCTGGCCGGGGGAATGGTCCTGGCTGGCGATACGGCGGTCGAATATTGGAGCCTTGAAACGGGCCAGGCCAAGCGCCGATGGTCAATGCCTTTGGGCGACGATCCTGCCACCTTCAAGCCGAGAATCGATGGCGAACTGGCCCTGGTTTCCGGGCGCGGCTTTCTGGCGGTCCATGCCCTTTCCGACGGGCGCAGGCTGTGGCGCCAGGAACCCAAGAGCGAGGAATTCTCCGTTCCCCTGATCGCGGCGGGGCGGGTTTATGCGGGCGATGGCTTCACGCTGCGCTGCTTCGACGCGCGCGTCGGCGCCGAACTTTGGTCAACCGTCACCGATCCCGCCATTCGCATCCATTATGGCCCGGCCATCAAGGGCGACACGGTTTTTCTGTGTCCGGGCGACGGCGTGCTCTACGCCTTCGATGCGGCCAGCGGCAAGATCAAGTGGACGGTCGATAAATCCGAGCAATGGCAGTATTTGCGCCAACTGCATTTCTGGGGCGACGTCCTGGTGGGGGGCGGCTATCACGATGAAGTCTGGGGCCTGGCCGCCGATGACGGGCGCGTGCTGTGGCGCTTTGTGGCGGGTAATTTCGTCAATTCGCATCTGGTGGCGGGCAAGGGCGTTTATTTCTGGTCGCCCACCGGCTGGATCTACAAGCTGAACCCGGCCGACGGCTTGGTTCAATGGCGTCACCATACGGTGGACTATGTGAAGAAGCAGGGCTGGAACTGGGCGCCCTTGATGGCCGAACTGACCGCCACGGAAAGCCGCCTGTTCTGCCTGGACATGAAACATGTGCTTCATGTGCTGGATATCGAAAGCGGCGATGAAACCCACCGCTTGGCCTTGCCGCCGGTTCGGGCATTCATGACGCCGGGCGACAAAGGGGAAAGCGCTTGGGTGGGCAGCCTCTCTGGCGAGCTTTTGAACCTAGCCATCGGATAAACAGGCCCATTTTGCCTGTTGCGCCGCGATTTGGCGGGGGGTAGGCTTTGCGCCCTCATTTTCGAAACCCGGAGTCTTCCATGTCCTTCATCGCCGACAGGCTGTCCGCAATCAAGCCGTCCCCGACCATCGCGGTGACCAACAAGGCCGCCGAGCTGAAAGCCGCCGGGCGCGACGTGATCGGTTTGGGGGCTGGCGAACCCGATTTCGACACCCCTGACAATATCAAGGCGGCGGCCAAGGCCGCCATCGACAAGGGCCTGACCAAATACGGCCCGCCCGCAGGCACCGTGGATCTGCGCAAGGCCATCAGCGCCAAATTCAAGCGCGAAAACGGGTTGGACTACACGCCCGACCAGATCACCGTCGGCGTTGGAGGCAAGGGCGTTATCTTCAACGCTTTCATGGCCACCATCAATCCGGGCGACGAGGTGATCGTGCCAGCACCCTATTGGGTCAGCTATCCCGACATCGCCCTGATGTTCGGAGGCCAGCCCGTCTTCGTCACTTGCCCCGAGGACAAGGGCTTCAAGTTGCAGGCGGCCGACCTCGAGAAGGCGATCACGCCGAAAACCAAGTGGCTGGTGCTGAACTCGCCCTCCAATCCCACGGGTGCCGCCTATACCGAATCCGAGCTGAGGGCGCTTTGCGACGTGCTGCTCAAGCACCCGCACGTCTACATCATGTCCGACGACATGTATGAGCATCTGGTCTATGACGGCTTCAAGTTCACCACGCCGGCCCAGATCGAACCCAAGCTCTATGACCGCACGCTGACCATGAACGGCGTTTCCAAGGCCTATGCCATGACCGGCTGGCGCGTCGGCTATGCCGCCGGTCCCTTACCGATCATCAAGGCCATCAACATGATCCAGTCGCAGTCGGTGACGCATACCTCGTCGATCAGCCAAGCGGCTGCGGTCGAAGCGCTGAACGGCACGCAGGATTTCATCCCGAAGAATGCCGAAGTGTTCAAGGCACGCCGCGATCTGGTGGTGAAACTGCTCAACGAATGCAAGGGCGTTACCTGCTTGAAGCCCGAAGGCGCCTTCTATGTCTATCCGTCCTGCGCTGGCGTCATCGGCAAAAGCTGGAACGGCAAGAAGATCGAGACCGACAGCCAGTTCGTGGAATATCTGCTGGAAGCCGAAGGTGTCGCCGTGGTGCAGGGAGCGGCTTTCGGCCTGTCGCCCTATTTCCGCATCTCCTATGCAACCAGCACCGAAGCCCTGACCAAGGCCTGTGCCCGCATCAAGAAGTTCTGCGAGGAACTGAAATAGGCCTGAGCCAGCGCGCTGGTTGCGGCCTTCTGTTTCATCGGTTAGCCTCTCCCGACCAAATATCGGGAGAGGCTTTCATGAAACATTCCCATCTCGCCTTCGGGGCGGCTTTGCTGCTGTTTGCCCAATCCTTTTCGGCCCAAGCGGCGGAAAGCCGATTTTGCCTGGATTACGTCAATGGGGCGTGCGCGTCTCCGGTCTTGAATGGCGGCCAAGTTCGGCTTGAAAGCCTGTCTCGCAACGCCAGCGGTGATCGCGTGCTGTTTCTGTCCAGCCAGCAGACGGCCAGTGATGGACAAATCCTGTTTCATCATTGGGAGATGTCGCAAGGCGCGCGCGGGCGCGGCGGCGAAGCGCATCGCTGGATCGGCGTTGCCCCCGACGAGTCCGCCAAGGCGGCCTTGTCGGCCCAGAATTTGGGGGCGGGGCCAGCCAAGGCCAGCTTTGGCTTTACAGTCAAAACCGGCGGCCAGAATTACCGGCTGAACAGTTGGCGGGTGATCTATGGCCCCGGCAAGGTGGCGGCAGTCGTGCTTGGCGCCGATGGCCAACCGGTGGGAACTCCGGTGACGGTTGAGATCACTGAATAGGGAGGGCGGGGGTTAACCCGCCTTTTTCTTTTGCGCGTCCATATAGGCGCGCAGCACGGCGTTCATGCGCGATTGATAGCCCTTGCCCTGGCGCTTGAACCAGCCCAGGACGTCGTTATCGATGCGCAAGCTGAGCGCCGATTTCCCGGGCGGAAAGACAATCTCGGCATTCTTGAACCATTCCTCATCTAGAATGGGCGCGGCATCGGGGTCCTCGGCAATCGCCTTCTCGATGTCGGCGTCGGTCAGCGCACGAACTCTTTCCCAGTCGGTTCTATCCGGCAGGGTCTCTCCTCGCGACCGTCGAACGATAACTCTCCCGCTCACGTTTTGATGCCTTTCTTGCTGAAATAATGCGAATACGATTGTCTCTGACAGTGTACACAACAGCCAGCACTTCCTCGTTAATTTCGCCGATAGCCACCCACCGCAACTCGTCATCTCTTGGCGAGGGGTAACTAACGACCGGCCTGTCGAATAAGGCCATGACACCGGCAAAATCGATTCGATCCAGAGCGATATTCCGGATGTTCTTCTCCTCCTCCCACTCGAAATCTAAGCCCGAATAGAGCGTATATACATTTGTCATTATTATCAAGCCTGCAAGATATAGGGGTTATCTAACCGCTGTTCCACAAAAAGTAGCATGCGAAATAAATTTATAAAGAGCTAACGCTCTGTTCCAAACGAGGAACACGGGGATATTAATCACCCGAAACGACAAGAGAATGTGCGTGAATATTTAGGCGAAAACACGCTTCATCAAATATTGTGATTTCCAGGCCGTGGTTAGTCAAGAAAATGCGGGCGCATATTTCCAGAGAGAAAACGTCATTCCATGCGACGATAGTCATGGCACCATAACATTGGAAAGGCGCTTTCCCCCTTGCTTTCCCCTCCCCAGACTGAAAACAATAGGTTAGGCGTTAGAACCGACTTGGGGAGAGGGAACCATGCCCAACCGTCCTGTATCGAAGCCACGCGTGGCGGCCCTGGTGGGGCCTTATCTCTCGGGCAAAACCTCGCTGCTTGAAGCCCTGCTGTTCGAAGCCGAGGCCGTGCATCGAAAGGGGCTGGTCAAGGACGGCAGTTCGGTGGGCGACGCCTCGCCCGAGGCCAGGGCGCGCCAGATGAGCACCGAAGTCAATCTCGTCAATCTTACCTATCTGGGCGACCCCTGGACGCTGATCGATTGCCCCGGCTCGATCGAACTGGCCCAGGAAAGCATGAACGCGTTGGCGGTGGCCGATGTCGCCGTGGTGGTGGCCGAACCCGATCCGGCCCGCGCCCTGATGCTGTCGCCGCTGTTGAAATTCCTGGACGACCACAAGATTCCGCACATCTTGTTCCTGAACAAGATGGACGCTTCGGCGGTCAAGGTGCGCGACGCCCTGGAAGCCTTGCAAACCGTGTCCGAGCGCCCGCTGGTGCTGCGCGAGATTCCGCTGCGCGACGGCGACAAGGTCACCGGCTATATCGATCTGGTAAGCGAGCGCGCCTACAAATATCATCCCGGCGACAATTCCGATCTGATCCAGATTCCTAAGTCGGCCGCGGAAACCGAACATCAGGCGCGCCAGGAACTGCTTGAACATCTGGCCGATTTCGACGACCACCTGATGGAGGAGTTGCTGACCGACGTCGTGCCGCCGACGACCGAGGTTTACGAAACCTTGGCCCGGGATCTGAAGGACGATCTGATCGTGCCGGTCTTTTTCGGCTCGGCGCAAGCCGATGGCGGCATCAGGCGCTTGTGGAAGGCGCTGCGCCATGAAGCGCCTGAACCGCATGAAACCTTCGCCCGCCTGGGATTGAAGGCGGACAATGGCGGGCCTTTGGTGCAAATCTTCAAGACGCTGCATGCCGCCCATACCGGCAAGATGTCGCTGGCCCGCATCTGGAAGGGCGAGGTGGCGGACGGCCAGAACATCGCTGGCGCCCGTGTGGTGGGCGTGATGTCGCTGCAAGGGGCAAAGCACGAAAAGAAACCCAAGGCGGTAGAGGGCGAAGTGGTGGGGCTTGGCCGATTGGAATCCCTGGCCACGGGCCAGTTGGCTGACGGTGAAAAATCCGCCGATTCGGGTTGGCTGGCTCCTTTGCCGCCCTTGTTCGCCCTGGGCGTCGCGGTTTCCAAGAAGGCCGACGAAGTGAAATTGTCGGGCGCGCTTTCCAAGCTGGCCGAGGAAGATCCCTCGCTGTCGGTCGAACATGCGCAAGACACGCACGAAACATTGCTGTGGGGGCAGGGCGAGATTCATTTGCAAATTGCGGCTGAGCGATTGAAGAACCGTTTCGGGCTGGATGTGGTGACGCATCGCCCGCAAGTTCCCTATAAGGAAACCATCAAGAAGCCGACGCAGGTGCATGGCCGCCACAAGCGGCAGTCGGGCGGTCACGGTCAGTTTGGCGACGTGCATATCGCCATCAAGCCGCAAGCGCGGGGGGCTGGCTTCGCCTTCTCGGACACGATCGTCGGCGGGGCCATTCCCAAGCAATATATCCAGCCGGTCTGCGAAGGGGCGGAAGAGGTGCTCAAGCAAGGCCCGTTGGGATTTGCTGTGGTCGATCTGGCCGTTACCCTGACCGATGGATCCTTCCACGCCGTCGACAGTTCCGACATGGCCTTCAAGACGGCGGGCGCCATGGCCATGCGCGAAGGCCTGCCGCAATGCGAGCCGGTGCTGCTGGAACCCGTTTTGTCGGTCGAGATCGCCATTCCGGCCGAACACACCTCGAAGGCGCAACGTTTGGTGTCGTCGCGGCGCGGCCAGATTCTGGGCTTCGACGCCAAGGATGGCTGGAAAGGTTGGGACGTGGTCTCGGCGCAACTGCCGCAGGCGGAAATGCATGATCTGATCATCGAATTGCGCTCGCTGACCATGGGTGTCGGCACTTTTGCTTGGCACTTCGATCACATGCAGGAGTTGTCGGGCCGCTCGGCCGACAAGGTGGTCGAGGATCGCAAGGCCTTGCTGTCGGCGGCCAGGGGGTAATCGCATTATCGCCTTTCTGATCCGGCCATTCGGGACTAAGCTGGCCTTGCGTTAATCATCGGGGGTGGTGCATGGACGTTACTTCGCCTTTCGAGGCGTCCGAGCCGCCAGCGAAGGAAGTCGATTCCTTCAAGCGGCGTCTGCTGGAACATCTGGTTCATACCGTGGGCAAGGATCAGGTCACGACCACGGGTCGCGACTGGTACAACGCCTTGGCGCGCACGGTGCGCGATCTGCTGGTCGAAATGTGGATGGATTCGACCCGCTCCAGCTATCGCGGCGACGTCAAGCGCGTCTATTACCTGTCGCTCGAATTCCTGATCGGGCGCTCCTTGATGAACAACCTGATCAATACCGGATTCCTGGACATTGCGCGCAAAACCATGGCTGAACTGGGGCTTGATCTCGACGCCGTGGCGGAAGAGGAACCCGAGGCGGCGCTGGGCAATGGCGGTTTGGGCCGCTTGGCCGCCTGCTTCATCGATTCCATGGCCACCCAGGGCATCGCTGGTTACGGCTACGGCATTCGTTATGAATACGGCATGTTCGCCCAGGAAATCGAAGACGGCTGGCAATCGGAAATGCCCGACCACTGGCTATATCACGGCAATGCCTGGGAATTCGCCAGACCCGAAGTGGTCTATCCGGTGCGCTTCTACGGCAAGGTCGAAACAAAAACCGATTCCACCGGCAAAACCGTCTATCTGTGGAAAGGTGACGAAGAAATCTTGGCTCAGGCCTACGACCAGCCGGTGCCCGGCTTCGGCGCCTGGACGGTCAACAATACGCGCCTGTGGGCCGCCAAGTCGTCGCGCGTTTTCGACCTTAAGCGTTTCAATCAGGGCGACTATTTGGGATCGGTGCGCAGCCAGGGCGAATCCGAGAATCTGTCGCGCGTGCTTTATCCCGACGATTCCACCAGCATGGGCAAGGAACTGCGCCTAAAGCAGGAATACTTCTTCGTCTGCGCGGCCCTGAAAGACATTCTGCGCCGTTTCAGAAGCCAGCATCCCGACTGGTCGCTGCTGCCCGAGAAAGTGGCGATCCAGTTGAACGACACCCATCCGGCGCTGGCGGTGCCCGAGATGATGCGTCTTCTGATGGACAAGTTCGGCCTTGATTGGGATTTCGCCTGGGACCTGTCGCGACGCGTCTTCAGCTATACCAATCACACTTTGCTGCCAGAGGCGCTGGAGACTTGGCCGGTGGCCCTGTTCGAATCCATGCTGCCCCGCCATCTGATGATCATCTTCGAGATCAACCGGCGCTTTCTGGAAGAAGTGCGCCTGCGTTTTCCTGGCGATGAAGACCTGATCCGGCGCGTTTCGCTGATCGACGAGGATCATGGGCGTCGCGTGCGCATGGCGCATATCGCCTTCGTGGGCAGCCATGCCGTCAACGGCGTGGCCCGCATCCATACCGAACTGATGAAGACCACCATCTTCGCCGATTTCCACAAATTGTATCCCGAGCGCATCGTCAACAAAACGAACGGCGTGACGCCAAGGCGCTGGGTCAATCAGGCCAATCGCGAACTGGCTAGTCTGGTCAAGGGGCGCGTCGATGAGAACTGGCCCGCCAATCTGGAAGAATTCAGAAAGCTGGTGCCGCTGGCCGACGACAAATCCTTCCGCCAAGCCTTTCGCGAGGTCAAGAAGCGCAACAAAGAGCGCTTGGCCAAGCTGATCGCCGAGAAGCTGGGCGAAGAAGTCAGCCCAGATTCGCTGTTCGACGTGCATGTCAAACGCATCCACGAATATAAGCGCCAGCTTCTGAACGTGCTGGGCGTCATTGCCCGCTACAACCGCTTGAAGGCGGGCGGCAAGACAGCGCGGAAAATGGCGCCGCGCACCGTCATTCTGGCAGGCAAGGCAGCACCCGGCTATCATACGGCCAAGCTGATCATCAAGCTGATCCATGACGTGGCCAAGGTCATCAATGCCGACCCCGCAACCAACAAGCAACTAAAGCTGATCTTCCTGCCCAATTACAATGTGGCGCTGGCCGAGAAAATCATCCCGGCAGCCGATTTGTCGCAGCAAATTTCCACCGCCGGAACCGAGGCCTCGGGTACGGGCAACATGAAGCTGGCGTTGAACGGAGCGCTGACCATCGGCACCCGCGACGGCGCCAATATCGAAATCGCCGAGGAAGTGGGCGAGGAAAACGTCTTCTTCTTCGGCCTTCTCGCCGACGAGGTGATGCGGCTGCGCCAGCCCGGCGCCTACGACCCCAGGGATGTGATCGCCAAGAATGCGGAACTGGCGCAGGTGCTGGACATGATCGGAAACGGTTTCTTCTCGCCCGATGACAAGGATCGCTTCAAACCGATCCATGATTCGCTGGTTCATCACGGCGATTGGTATCTGTTGTGCGCCGATTTCGCCGATTACATGGCCGCCCAGGAGCGGGTTGACCAATTGTGGGCCGATCCGGAAGCCTGGAGCGCTGCCGCCATCTACAACGTTGCGCGCATGGGGCGCTTTTCCAGTGATGTCACCATCATGGAATATGCCAAAGATATCTGGCGGGTATCGCCCCATCGTCCGGCCCCCGGCTTGGGAGAGGCTTTGATGGGTTGACCCCAAGCCCTTACCCCCCCATCTCTTGAAGGTATGCGAGCGCAGGGCCATTTAGGGCCGAAGTCGGCGAAGCCAGAGCTGAAACACATGAAATTTATCGATCCCGCCCTTATTCCCGCCACGGGCAACCCGGAAATCGACCGCGATCATCGCAAGATGGCCGAGACGATGAACCGCGTTTATGACGATTGGCAACAGGGCAAGCGCTGTCCCGAACTGGCGGAGCGGCTGGAAGAATTGAAAAGCCAGATCGTTTCCCATTTCGCCAAGGAAACGACTATCTCGCGCGGGGCGGGCTATAAGGAATGGCTGGCCCACCATCAGGAGCACAAGCGCTTCCTTGGCCGCTTCAACGCCTTTCTGGAAAGTTGCCGCAAGCGCCCAGGCCCCGACAACGCCAATATCGAAATGTTCATGGAGATGGAAAGTCATCTGTTCGAGCACGAAGTTCTGACCGATCAGGAAATGTGGGGGTTGTGGTCAACACCTTCCTACGAAGGGGCCGATGGCAATGGGTTGCTGATCGGCTGGAAGCCGGAATTTGCGGTCGGGATTGAACAGATCGACGGGCAACACCGCCGCCTGATCGACATGCTGAATGAAATTCACCGGCGCATGCGCGACGAGACGCCCCCCCCTGTCTTATGTGATCGAGCGGCTCAAGGCCGTTTTTCAAGAAGCGGTTCAACACTTTCTGACCGAGGAAAAATATTTTTCGCAGCTTCCCGACGTGCTGGCCGAGCAGCATCGCGGCGCGCATGAAGGCTTGATCCGCGAAATGAAGCGGGCGATCGACGACCACGAAACGGCCGATCTCGAGGGACTGGCCGCCCTGATCGAAGGCTATCTGAAATTCTGGTTGCTGGATCACATCTTGAATACCGACTCGCGCCTAAGGGAATATCTCAAATAAGCACTGCCTTGCCGTCCTTGTTCGTCGAGACCGTCAATCCTGGGGCAGGGTCGCCCCTGCTGCTGATTTGCGATCACGCATCGAAATTCATTCCGGCGCATCTGATGGATCTGGGCTTGGCTGGCACCGAGCGGGAACGCCACATCGCCTGGGACATCGGCGCCGCCTCGGTCACGCGCCAGCTTGCGAAACTTCTGGGCGCCACAGCCGTTCTGGGCGGCGTGTCGCGCCTCGTGATTGATCTGAACCGGGCGCCCGACGACGCCAACGCCATTCCCGTTCAAAGCGACGGCACGCTGGTTCCCGGCAACCAGAATCTTGACAGCGACCGGATCAACGAACGCATCCGCGATTATTTCACGCCCTATCATGCGCAAGTGTCGGCGCAGATCGCCCGCTTGCAGGGGTTGGGATTGGCGCCCGCCCTGCTCGCGGTCCACAGTTTCACGCCAACCATGAATGGGCGTCGCAGGCCATGGCATGCGGGCATTCTATGGAACCAGGATGGTCGCCTGGCCTTGGCGCTGATCGAAGCGCTGAGAAGCGAGCCGGGGCTGTGCGTCGGCGACAACGAACCCTATTCGGGGCGCGATCTGGCCTACAGCCTGAATACGCATGCGGGGGATTTAGGCTTGCTGCATGCCGGAATCGAAATCCGTCAGGACTTGATCGAAACCGAGGATCAGGCGCAAGATTGGGCGCGCCTTCTGGCCCGCCTCTTGAAAAATCTTGTGCCGATATGAGTTGGGACCCGCAGCAATATCTGAAATTCGCCGATCTTCGGCTGCGCCCGGCGCTTGATCTGTTGGCGCGCATTCCCGCCCAGTCGCCCGGCTGCGTCTTCGACCTGGGTTGCGGGGCGGGCAATGTGACGCGTCAACTGGCGGCGCGCTGGCCGCACGCATCGATCACGGGCCTCGATTCCTCGCCCGACATGCTGGCCGAAGCCAAGCGGCAACTGCCGAGCGCTCGCTGGTTGCAGGCCGACTTATCGACCTGGCGGCCCAGCCAACCCGCCGATGTCATCTATTCCAACGCGCTGTTTCATTGGATCAAGGGGCATCGCCAAGTTTTCACGGGCTTGTTTGAAAGCCTGTCCGCTGGCGGCGCGCTGGCAATCCAGATGCCCCGCAATCAGCAAGAGCCGTCGCACACCATAACCAATCAGGTGGCGCAATCCGGCCCCTGGCGCGAGCGGCTGGCTCCCCTGTCCGATCTGTTCGAAATCTGGCCGCCCGATTTCTACCACGAACTGTTCAGGTCGCTGGGTGCAGCCCATATCGACATTTGGGAAAGCATCTATCAGCAGGCTTTGGTCGGCGACGATCCCGTCTTGGAATGGATCAAGGGGACCGCGTTGCGCCCCTATCTAGCGGCATTGGCGGAGGCGCCAGAGTTGCAAGCCGGGTTCTTGAAGGAAGTGGGCCTTCGCCTGCGAGAGGCCTATCCCAAGGGCCGGGATGGCGTCACGCTTCTGCCCTTCCGCCGCCTGTTCATGGTGGCTGTCAGGGCGTAAGCAGCGTCTTCAATCGATACAACGCCTCAAGCGCTTCTTTGGGCGACAGCGCGTCGGGATCGATCAAGGACAGGGCTTCGGTCAAGGGCGAGGGCTTGGCGTCGGCGCCGCTTTTGGGCCTTGCTGCGGCGAACAAGGGCAGATCGTCGGCCAGCCTAGCCAGCGCGGAACTCTGCTCGCCCTTTTCCAACAAGGCCAGCACATCCTCGGCCCTGGCGATGACGCTAGAGGGCAATCCCGCCAGCTTGGCGACGTGAATGCCGTAGGAACGGTCGGCGGTGCCGGGCGCGATTTCGTGCAGGAAGACCACCTCGCCCTTCCATTCCTTGACCCGCATCGTGTGGCAGGCCAAGTGGCTAAGCCGCGCCGCCAGCGCCGTCAATTCGTGATAATGGGTGGCGAACAGGGCGCGACAGCGGTTGGCTTCGTGCAGATGCTCGACCGCCGCCCAGGCGATAGACAGGCCGTCGAAGGTGGCGGTGCCGCGCCCGATCTCGTCCAGAATCACCAAGGCGCGCTCGCCCGCTTGATTGAGAATGGCCGCCGTCTCGACCATCTCGACCATGAAGGTCGAACGCCCGCGCGCCAGATCGTCGGCGGCGCCGACGCGCGAAAACAGACGATCAACGATGCCGATGCGGGCCGACTGGGCGGGCACGAATGACCCCATCTGGGCCAGCAGAACGATCAGGGCGTTCTGGCGCAGATAGGTGCTTTTGCCCGCCATGTTGGGGCCGGTCAGCAGCCACAGGCGCTGGTTGGCGGACAGGTCGCAATCATTGGCGACAAAGGGTCCGCCCTGGCTGTTCTTAAGCGCCGCTTCCACCACCGGATGGCGGCCGCCCTCGATTCTGAAATCCAGGCTTTGATCCAATTCGGGGCGGCACCAGTCTTCCAGCCGCGCCAGCTCGGCCAAGCCGGCCAGCGCGTCCGTTTCGGACAAAGCCTGCGCCGTGGCGAACAGGCTCTCCTTGGCCGCCAGGGTCTGGCTGGCCAGGGCGTCAAACAACTCGCGTTCCAGCGCGATTGCCTTGCCCTGGGCGCCGCGCAGCTTTTCTTCCAGCGTGATCAGCTCGGGCGTGGTGTAGCGCACGGCGCCCGCCATGGTCTGGCGGTGAATGAAGGCGTTGCCCATGCGCGCCGCCTGCTTGGCGGGCACTTCCAGATACAAGCCGATGACGTTGTTCTGGCGCAGCTTCAAGACGGGAATGCCGGTCTCGTCGGCATAGCGCGCCTGAAGTGCCGCCATCACGCGATGACTTTCGCTGGCGATCTCGCGCAATTCATCCAGGCCCGCGTGATAGCCCGCGGCGATGAAGCCGCCGTCGCTGGCCGATGGCGGCAGGTCGGGACCCAGCGCATTCGACAATTGGCTTGCCAGATCGTCATGCGTCTCCATGCGTCCAATCAGACGCGCCAAGCCAGGGGGCGGCGCTAGGTCGGGGGCGGCTAAGCGTCGGCGCAGGCTGGGAATGCGGGCCAGCGTGTCTCGGATGCAGGCCAGATCGCGCGGCCCGCCACGCGCCAGCCCCAGTCGGGCCAGGGCGCGTTCCATATCAGCGGTTTGGCGCAATTCGGCCCTGATGTCTCCGCGCAGTCGATCAGCGTCCTTGAAGAATCCCACCAGATCATGGCGCGCCGCGATGGCCAAAGGATCGGTCAGGGGGGCGGACAGCCATTGCGCCAAGCGCCTTGCCCCCGGCCCCGTCTGCGTGCGGTCGATGCAAGACAGCAAGCTGCCCTTGCGCTCGCCCGACAAGGTTTCCGTCAGTTCCAGATTGCGCCTTGTGGCGGCGTCGATGGCCATCACGGCACCTTCAGCGATGCGCACCGGCGGGGCCAACAGGGCCAGTTTGCCCTTCTGGGTCAGTTCGACATAATCGATCAAGGCCCCTAGGGCCGCCGTTTCCGCCTTCGAGAAGGCGCCGAAGGCGTCCAGCGTCGCCACGCCATACAGATTTTCAAGACGCAGCCTGGCATTGGCGGCGTCGAAGCGGCTGGCGGGCAAGGGATTCAGGCGCGGCTTCCAGTCGGCCAGCGCCGGGGCCAGCAGGGGATGTGACGGCAGGCGGTCGGACAGCAGGATTTCGCCTGCATTCAGGCAAGACAGTGTGGCCGACAGATCGAAAAGCGCCACCTCCTGCGACGAAACCTCGCCGGTCGACAGGTCAAGCCAAGCCATGGCTAGGCCGCCCGCCACTTCGCCAATCGCCGCGAGATAATTGTTGGCCCTGGAATCGAGCAGCGTTTCCTCTGTCAGCGTTCCCGGCGTGATCAGGCGAACGACGTCGCGCTTGACCACCGACTTTGATCCGCGCTTCTTGGCCTCGGCCGGGTCTTCCAACTGCTCGCACACCGCCACCTTGAAGCCCTGACGGATCAGCTTGGCCAGATAAGCTTCGTGGCTATGCACCGGCACACCGCACATGGGGATGTCTTGATCTTGGTGCTTGCCGCGCTTGGTCAGTGCGATGTCAAGCGCCGCTGCCGCCTGGACAGCGTCGTCGAAGAACAGTTCGTAGAAGTCGCCCATGCGGTAGAAAAGCAGGCAATCGGGATACTGGGCCTTGATGCCCAGATACTGCGCCATCATCGGCGAAGCTGCGGCTTCTTCCGTCACTTCCTGTTGCGGCGATTATAGTCCAGCTCATCGGGTGTGAGCTGAAGACCCAGCCAGATCACGGTGTTGTAAGGCGTGTCGCCGGGGCGGATGGGGATGTCGATCGACACTTCCTCATCGACTTGGCGCAGCCGGGGCGTGCTGGCGGGGAATTTGAACTTGGTCGAGAAGACCTGCTTTTGGCGGTCCTGCACGGCCACGAAATACTGAATTTCTCCCAGCCCCTGCGCGTTGGCGGCACCCCGGTCAACGTCGAACATGACCTTCAGCGCCGTTTCGACGCGGCTGTCGTCGTCTCGATAGCCGCAGGATCCCTGATAATTCACGATGTCGACCGTGTACAGAACGTCGGTGATGTCGCGTCCCGGGCCGGGCTTGAACTTGGTCAGATGGGCGGCATCGGCCAGGATGTTGATGGTCGGGCATTTGCCCGGCTCTTTGCCCATGACGCGATTTTTCATCTCGGCGCAGCCGGAAAGAAGGACGCCAGCGGCCAACAGGGGAAGAAGGCTCTTCAAAGGAAGGTGTTTGGGCATCTTGGTTCGCTTTGCCGTCTGTGCTAGGAGTAGCCGCCGGGGGCCACTCTAGTTGAGGCCGCCCTTGGGCACAAGGCCCGGCGCATCTTTATCCACAAGCTCTAGCGTGTACCAACCCCATGGCTGTCTATACCGAGGTATCCGACGAAGACTTGGCTGCTTTCGCGGCCCTGTACGATATCGGCCAGGTGCAGAGCTTCAAGGGCATTGCCGAGGGGGTGGAGAATTCCAATTTTCTGCTGGAAACCGAAAAAGACCGCTACATCCTGACCCTGTATGAGCGGCGCACCAAGCCCGAAGACCTGCCCTTTTTTCTGGGTTTGATGGAACATCTGGCCGACAAGGGCATCGCCTGCCCGACGCCCATCCATGCCAGGGACGGCCAATCGCTTAAGAATCTGTGTGGCAAACCTGCCGCCATGGTCAGTTTCCTGAAGGGCATTTCGGCGCGCAGCATCAAGCCCTGGCACTGTCAAGCCCTGGGTCAAGCCCTGGCCAGCCTTCATCTGGCCGGGTCGGATTTCAAGACCCAGCGGCCCAATGCCTTGTCGGTGTCCGGTTGGCGGCCCTTGTTCGAAGCCTCGCGTCATGGCGCCGACGAGCTGGCTCCCGGCCTCGAGGCGCTGATCGCCCTTGAACTGGACCGGCTGGAAAGCGAATGGCCCCAGGACTTGCCCAGGGGCGTCATCCATGCCGATCTGTTTCCCGACAATGTGTTCTTTCTGGGCGACGCGCTGTCGGGCCTGATCGATTTCTATTTCGCCTGCACCGACTTTCTGGCTTACGACATCGCCATCTGCGTGAACGCTTGGTGTTTCGAGAAGGATCTCAGCTTCAACGCCACCAAGGCGCGCCTGTTGCTGGGGGCTTATGAAAAGGTGCGCCGCCTGGACGATGCTGAAGTGGCGATGTTGCCGCTGTTGTGCCGGGGGGCGGCCATGCGCTTCTTGCTGACCCGCCTTTATGACTGGCTGCACACGCCCGCAGGCGCATTCGTCACCCGCAAGGACCCGCGCGAATATCTGAAAAAGCTGCGCTTCCATCAAGAGGTCAAGCGCGCCGAAGCCTACGGTCTCAATGCCCGATAAGATCAGGATCTGGACCGACGGCGCTTGCTCGGGCAATCCCGGCCCCGGCGGCTGGGGGGCCGTGCTGATCTGGCGCGGCCATGAAAAGGACTTGTCGGGGGGCGAAAGCGCTACCACCAACAACCGCATGGAAATGATGGCGGCGATCGCGGCGCTGGAAAGCCTGAAGCGGCCTTCGACGGTCGAGATCGCCACCGACAGCCAGTATCTGCACAAGGGCATTACCGAATGGCTGCAAGGCTGGAAGGCCAGAAGCTGGCGCACCGCCGACAAGAAGCCGGTGAAAAACGCCGATCTGTGGCAACGGCTTGATCAGGCGGTCAAGGGGCACGAGATTCACTGGCGCTGGGTCAAGGGCCATGCGGGCGATACGATGAATGAAAGGGCCGACAAGCTGGCCCGAGAAGCGATCAAAGGGCTTGCCCAGCAGACTGAGGAAGCCCCTTGAGTCTTCACGTCTAGTCGCAGATTGTCGCGTCGGCGATGGCGCAGGCCGTACCATAGGCCGCCCAGGCCGCAGCGACTGCTGCCGCGTTCATTGGAAACGGAAGTAGGGTGGCAGCCGCAATCGCCGCATCTCGAATCTGCGCGGCGGCTTGATAGGCCGCAGAGCGGCGCGATTTGCAATCCGCGGAAGCGCAGGAACATCCCCTTGTAAGCGGAACCTTTGGTTCGGCCTCGAGCTTCTGGAAATAGTCCTCGACGGCCTTAGCCAGAACATCCGGGCTTGGCGCTTCGCCGGGCCACTGATCGGCAAAAACACGCATGAGAAGCGATCTCGTCTGAAAATCCATGTTATCCCCCTCTAGGTGTTGCTAGGATAGCAAAAACTACTAATTGGACGCTACCGAGTCAAGCCTCTACCATTGCGCACAATGGCTAAAAGCGGGGCGTTAAGACCTAAGAGGGGCGAGTGTCTTGAAAATCAATGACCCGATGCGTTCTTCAAGGCCGCCATGACCGCCTCTTCGCTGAGCAGTTCGGGCAGGGCGATGCCCTGGGGGGCACCGGGTCCATAGACCACGTTGAAGGGAATGCCGTAGCGTCCGAACTTGGCCAGATAGGCGCCGATGGCGGCGTTGGGCTTGGTCCAATCGGCCTTCATCGCCACCGTGCCGGGCGCCGTCAGCAAGGCGTGAACGGCGTCGCGGTTCAAAACCAAGCGCTTGTTGACTTGGCAGGTGACGCACCAGTCGGCAGTGACGTCCACGAAGACGCGCTTGCCGCCATTGACGAGGCCGGGAATCGCCGCCTCGTCGAACGGTTGCCAAAAGGCCTCGCTGGCTTTCGTCGTTGGCATGGGGGCTGGCATCAGCCGGGGTGCGGGGATCGCCAGCAGGGCGGCCAGCAGGGCGGCAAGCCCGAAGGCCGGGATGCTGAGCTTTTGGCGCAGAAACAGGAATGCAACCGTCAGCAACAAGAGCAAGGCCACGGCCAGGGCGCTGAAATATCCGGCTTGCGCCTCGATCACGCTGAGCAGCCAAAGAGCGGTCGCCAGCAAGGCCAGCGACAGCGCTTGCTTCAAGCGAACCATCCACAGGCCGGGGCGCGGCAGGCTTGCCGCCAATTGCGGCCATGCCGCCACGGCCAGATAGGGGCCAGCCATGCCAAGTCCCAGGCACAAAAAGACGGTCAGAATTTCCAAAGGCCCTGCCGCCAGCGCGAATCCTACCGCAGTGCCCAGAAAGGGGGCGGAACAGGGGGTGGCCAGCAAGGTGGCGAACATGCCCGCCGCGAAATGTTGGGCCAATCCATGCGGATGGCCCAGGGCGCGCCCGCTGCCGCCCAGCCAGTGGGGAATGCCGATTTCGAAAATCCCCGCCATGTTGGCCGCGAACAGCACGACCAATGTGGCAAGGAACGACAAGAACAAGGGTTCTTGAAATTGCAATCCCCAGCCGACGGCGTTGCCGGTCAGCTTCAACCCCACGGCGGCCAGCCCCAAGATCAGGAACGAGGCTAGAATGCCCATGGCCGAGGCGATGAAGTTGATGCGAATTTGTCCCCGCTCGGCCCCGCCATGGCCGATCAGACTCATGATCTTCAAGGAAAGAACCGGCAGCACGCAAGGCATCAGGTTCAAGATCAGCCCGCCCAGCAGAGCCAAGCCGATCATGCCCAGCAGCGACGCCATCTGGGGCTTGGCGGGCTGGGCTTCGGCAGGCGTCAGGCTGGCTTCCAGGCCCCGCTTGCCATCGGCCAGGGTGATAACAAGCGGCGCGCCCGCCAATCCCTGCTTGGGCGCATCGACCACGCCGACCTCGAAACGCGCCAACTGGCCGCGCTTTTCCAGGGTCGTTTTGGGGGCTGAAAAAAAGAAGCCCTCGGGTCCTTCGACGAAAAGGTCGGGCTTTTCAAAAGGAGGATCGGCCCGGGCCTCGACGATCAGGGTCTTGTCGCCCAGGCGCTCGGCGCGGATCAAGGATAGTCCATGGCCGGTTCCGTCGCCCGGCACGCGGGCCGTGAATTGATTGATGCGCTGGGCTTCAAGGGCCGCCCCTGCCGGTCCCTTGGGCAGGTCTAGCGCCAACTCTGCCATCACTGGGATGCAAATATCCTTGCAGGCCAGAACATCGAGCGACAATTTCAACCGAAGAGGCTGACCCGGCGACGCAAGCCTAGCTTCAAGCGGCAAGACGACTTCGTGCTTGTAGCCGATGGTCTCGATGCCAAGAATGGTGAAACGTTCAGGCGCGGGCCAGGAAACAAGCATCTGCGCCAGATTGTCCGAACCCTTCCAGTCCATTTTCGGGGGATATCCGGCGTCTCCCGGCGAGCGCCAATAGATTTTCCAGTCGCTTTTCAAAGAGAATTCAAGGCCAAACGCCAAACGTTCGGCTTCGCCGACGCCGTTCTGGGCCGAGATCAGGCGAATGCCGCCCACCTCGGTTTGAACCCAGGGCGAACTGGCCGCCCACGCCCCGGAAAAGGGCGTCAAAACAAGCAGCAGCAGCAAGAAGATGCGAAGGCGATTTGACATGGGGCGAGGCTAGGCCTATCTCATAATTATGTCGAGTGAAGAACCCAAGGGCGGCTTTCTGGCCGGTCAGCTATTGATCGCCATGCCGCAGATGAACGATCCGCGATTTTCGCGGGCGGTCATCTATGTTTGCGCGCATGGGCCGGAAGGCGCCATGGGCTTGGTGGTCAACCGCGTGCTGGACAGTTTCAATTTCGGCGATCTGCTCGAGCAGTTGGGCATCGTGGCCGATCCGCTGGCCTCGCATATCCGGGTGCATTTCGGCGGCCCCGTCGAAACGGGCCGCGGCTTCGTGCTGCATTCGGCTGAGTATCGCCATGAATCGACCCTGGTGGTCGATGGCCAAATCGGCCTGACCGCCACCATCGACGTGCTGAAAGACATCGTGGGCGGGCATGGACCCAAAAAAAACATCCTGGCGCTTGGCTATGCGGGCTGGGGGGCTGGACAGCTTGAGCACGAGATTTCCGAGAATGTCTGGCTGACCGCCCCGGCCAGCGAGGATCTGTTGTTCGGCGATGAAACCGGCACCGCTTGGGAACGCGCCATGAAAAAAATCCACACCCATGTCGATCCGGCGCTGCTGGCCGGAACGGCGGGGCATGCGTAATTGCTTCGTGGCAAAGTCTCTCGCCTTCGGCTCGGTGTACTTTGCCCCGTTTCTATACGGCCAAACCTTCGCTTGAAGCCGTTCTTCGCTCGGGTTTGATGCTATTCACTCAAAAATAACCGTCTGGCTCAGTTCTTCCGCCGTATTGGCGATGGTGGCCAGACAGGAATTGGCGCGTCCTTCCGGGATGGCCACCGCAAAGCGGATGATATAGCGGGCCGTGCCTTTATGGCCGGGCACATGTTCGGCATTCATGGTCACGATATTGGCGTCGAAATCGCCAAACACTTCGGAAAGCCTTGCCACCAATCCGGGACGGTCGCCTCCCGCCACCGTAACCCGGTGGGTAACGCGCCCCGCCGGTCCATGCGCAGGGTCCAGCGAGAAGGGCGTAACCGCCAGCTTGGCGTCCTGCAAGTCGGGCAGCGCCGCCAGATGGGCTTGCAGATCGTCCATTGTCAGGCTTTCGGGAATGTCGCAGACGGCGCTCATCTCGGCCCCCGTGCCCAGCACGGCGAAGCTGGCGTCGCCCAGATTAGCCCCCAGTTCGAATAAGCGGCCCGCGACGGCGGCCACCAGACCTGTGCGGTCGGGGGCGAAAAAGGAAATCAGTACCAAGGCCATGCGGATTCTCCTGTCAACCGGGCCAATGAGCCTTGACCCTAAGGTCAGGCCAACACTCCGTCGTAAAGGTCGGTATAGAATTTTGCCGCCGTCGAGGCGGCGTTCGCCATGGCGGGCCACTGCGCCTCGGTGATCGGGGCTTTGCGCAAGACATCCAGCAGCCCGTCGTCGGACGGTTGGGTGCGGTAAAAGAAACTGGCTTGGCTGGGCTTCAGGCTGAGCGTTTGAAACAGCTTGGCGCTGTAGTTCTGGCCGAAGTTAGACAACAGCGCATTGAGCATGGCGATAATGGCCATGCGCCCGGCGGGCAGGCGCAAGGCGATGTAGTAGTTGTAGGCGACGAAGGCCTGCACCGGGGCGATGGGAAACTGATCGCGCGGATCGGGTCCCTTGTAGTCGGTGGCTTCAAGATCCGACAGAACCCAGCGCCAATTGTCGCGCACGCGCTCGGCGTGGCGCAAAAGATAGTCGCGCACGTCCTCCATGCCGATCGGGCACTGAGCGGCGGCCAGCGCCGAGACGTTGGGCGCTTCATGGCTGATGTGAAAAAGCGTCAGCAGCACGCGGTGGTAGTCGGGCAGCGTGACCTGACCGGCCAGCACCCGGCGGCACAGCCTGTTGTCCGGAAACGCCAAGGTGGCGTCGGTAATTGCCTTCAAGACGTCGTCAAGCCCGGCCATTCAATTCGCCCCCTTTTCAAGCGCCCAGAACATATTGGCCGGGCGCATCCGAAATCGCCGGATAACCGGCCTTGCCGTTCCCCATTTGCGGCGGCGACATGGTGCCTGAAGAACGCGCGCTTATCCAGCCCTCCCATGCGGGCCACCAGGACCCTTCGAAACGGGGGGCCTGGACCGCCCAACTGTCGGGATCGATGAATTTATCCTGATCCTTGCGGGTTGCCATTTGGTAGCTGCGCCTGGAATGGCCCGGCTCGCTGACGATGCCCGCATTGTGCCCGCCCGAAGTCAGCAGGAAGGTGACGTCGGTGTCGGTCAGGATGCCGATTTTATAGACGGATTTCCAGGGCGCCACATGGTCCTTGGTGGTGCCGACGGCGAAGATCGGACAGCGGATATCGGTCAGCGCCACCGGCTTGCCGTCCACCATCAAGCGGCCCTTGGACAATTCATTGTCCAGGAACAGGCGGCGCAGATATTCCGAATGCATGCGGTACGGCATGCGGGTGGCGTCGGCGTTCCAGGCCATCAGATCGTTCATGGCGTCGGGCTGTCCCAATAGATAATGGCTGACCACGCGCGACCAGATCAGATCGTTCGAGCGCAGCATCTGGAAGGCGCCAGCCATCTGCTTGGTGTCCAGCACGCCCTTGTCCCACATTTGGTCTTCCAGATAGGTGACCTGCGATTCATCGATGAACAGCATGATCTCGCCCGCATCCTCGAAATCGGTCTGTGCTGCGAACAAGGTCATGCTGGCCAGCCGGTCGTCACCGTCGCGGGCCATGGCCGCAGCCGCGATGGCCAAAAGCGTGCCGCCCAGACAATAACCGGCGGCGTGAACCTTCTTCCTGGGGGTGATGGCGGATATGGCGTCCAGGGCCGCCATCACGCCCAATTGTCGGTAACTGTCCATGCTCAGGTGCCGGTCTTCGGGTCCTGGATTCTTCCAGGAAATCATGAAGACCGTATGACCCTGATCGACCAGATGCTTAACCAGCGAATTGTGGGGCGACAGGTCGAGAATGTAATATTTCATGATCCAGGCGGGCACGATCAGAATCGGCTCGGCCTTGACCTTGGGCGTCGAGGGCGCGTACTGAATCAACTCGATCAGCTCATTTCTTAGCACCACCTTGCCCGGCGTGGCCGCGACCAATTTGCCCGGCGCGAATTGATTGGCGGCTTCGGGCCTCGAGCCGCTTTGGGCGCGCTCCAGATCGTCCAGAAAGAACTGGAAACCGCGCACCAGATTCTGGCCGCCCTCTTTCATGGTGGCCGCTATCACGTCGGGATTGGTGAGCAGGAAATTGGAGGGCGCCATCATGTCGAGAATCTGGCGGGCGGCGAAGGAAACCACGTCTTCGTGGTGCTTGGACAAGCCGCTGACCCCGGTAGTGGCATAGTGCCACCATTGCTCGGCCAGCAGGAAATTCTGCACGAACAGATTGAAGGGCCATTGTTTCCATTGCTCGCTGGCAAAGCGTCGGTCGTTGTCCAGAGGTGCTATGAAAGCGCCGGGGTCCTTGCCCTCGGCCAACTGGCGGGCGGCATGGGTCAGAAAGGTCATGGTCTTGGCGGCCGCGTTCTCGCCCAGCTCGCTCATCTTGCCCGCCGAACTGGCGAAATGGATCAGCCAGTCCAGATAGGCCAAGGTCAGGGAGGCTGGCGACAGGCCCAGCGTGAAGCGGCTTTGCAGCGCCCGGATCATACGGTCGATGGCCTGGGTGTTGCGTCCCCAGCGGGCTGGGTCGGTGGCGGGAAGCGGCGGTGGGACGATGGCGGCTGGCGGGGGTTTGGGGGGCGTGGCGGCTGGACTGCGGGCCGGTTTGGCGCCCGGCTTCAAGGCTGGTTTGCGGGCCATGGGGGCGAACCTTCTTGTTCTTCAAGAAATTGCTTGGTCAGTATAGCCGATTTCTCCCCGAGAAGGTTGCAAAACTTGCGAAAAACGGCGTATAGATCACCCTTGCAGACGCTTGGACATAAGGATCAGGACTATGGGCGGGAAATGGACCCCGGAGAGTTGGCGGGGCAAGCCGATCGTGCAGGTGCCGGACTATCCGGATGCCCAGGCCTTGGCGCGCGTGGAATCGACCCTCAAATCCTATCCTCCGCTGGTTTTCGCGGGTGAAGCCCGCCGTTTGAAAGCCGCCCTGGCCAAGGTGGCCGAAGGCAAGGCCTTCTTGATGCAAGGCGGCGATTGCGCCGAAAGTTTCGCCGAATTCCATCCCAACAACATCCGCGACACCTTCCGCGTGCTGTTGCAGATGGCCGTGGTGCTGACCTTCGGCGGCGCTTTTCCGGTGGTCAAGGTCAGCCGCATGGCGGGGCAATTCGCCAAGCCGCGCTCGTCGAACACGGAAACCGTGGACGGCGTGACGCTACCCAGCTATCGCGGTGACATGATCAACGGCCCGGAATTCACGCCCGAGTCCCGCACGCCTGATCCCGAACGCATGATCCGCGTCTTCAATCAGTCGGCGGCCACCATGAATTTGTTGCGCGCCTTCTCGCAGGGCGGCTATGCCGATCTGCACAAGGTGCATCAGTGGACGCTGGGTTTCGTGGCGGGCAGTCCGCAGGGCGAGCGATACCGCGATTTGGCCAACCGCCTGGATGAAACGCTGGCCTTCATGGAAGCCTGCGGCATCACGTCGGAAACCACGCCGCAAATCCGCGAGACCGATTTCTTCACCTCGCACGAGGCGTTGCTGCTCAATTACGAGCAGGCGCTGACCCGCATCGATTCCACCACCGGCGACTGGTACGACTGTTCGGCCCACATGCTGTGGATCGGCGAGCGCACCCGCCAGCCCGATGGGGCGCATATCGAATTCCTGCGTGGTGTGGGCAATCCGCTGGGCGTCAAGGTGGGCCCCAAGGCTTCCAGCGACGAATTGCTGCGCCTGATCGATTTGATGAATCCGGCCAATGAGCCGGGCCGCCTGACCTTGATCACCCGCATGGGGGCCGAGCAGATCGCGCAAAGCCTGCCGCCCTTGATCCGCGCCGTCGAGCGCGAAGGGCGCAAGGTGGTCTGGTGCTGCGATCCCATGCACGCCAACACCATCTCGACCGCTTCCGGCTATAAGACCCGCGTCTTCGACCGCATCCTTGACGAGGTGAAACGCTTCTTCCAGATCCACAAGGCCGAGGGCACACATGCGGGCGGCGTGCATTTCGAACTGACCGGCCAGGAAGTGACCGAATGCGTGGGCGGCGCCCAGGCCATCACCGAAGCCAGACTGTCTGACCGCTACGAAACCATGTGCGATCCCCGCCTCAATGCCAGCCAATCGCTGGAACTGGCTTTCCAGCTGGCCGAACTGCTGAAGTCCGAGCGTCGGGCCGAGGCGGAAAAGCTGGCGGCGGCGGGCTAGGCGGCGATGCATCCCAAGGACAGCGACGTCGCCAGCTACACCGACAGCTATTTCGTACGTACGAAGGGCGTGGTTGAAAAGTTCGGCGATTGCCCCGTCACCTACGCCATTTTCCTGCGCCGCCCCTGCGTGGCGGCCCCCCGCTTGGCCGTCGATTGGCTGCAAGAAATCGCCAAGGCGCGCGGCACGCGCTTTCAGATCGACCTCAACTTCAACGAGGGCGATTGGGTGGGTGCTGGCGAGCCATTGTTGTATCTGTCCGGTTCGTTCAAGCATCTGGCCGATCTGGAAACGCTTTACTTGCAAAAGCTGGGCGCTTGCTGCGTGGCGGCCTACAACGCCTACACCATGTGCATCGATCTGCCGCACATCGCCTTCATGGCGATGGACGCCAGGCATTGCGCGGGCACCGAAATGGCCGAGATGATGGCCTATGCCGCTTCGGTGGGATCAGAGGCCGCCCAGCGCCAAAGCGGTGCGGCGGGCTTTATCGGCAACGCCAACGATTCGACGGCGCATTATTTCGGACGCAAGACAGGCCTGGGCACCATGCCGCATGCCTTGATCGGCTATGCGGGCAGCACGCTTAGAGCCGCCGAAATGTTTGTGGAAACCTATCCCGACCAGGATCTGACGGTGCTGGTCGATTATTTTGGCCAGGAAGTGACGGACGGGCTGGACGTGTGCAAACGTTTTCCAGAAATGGCGGCCGAGGGGCGCATCGGCATGCGCCTTGATACGCATGGCGGCCGCTTCCTGGAAGGTCTTGATCCCCAAAAATCCTATGCCGTGCTTGAGCGTTTCGAACCAAAATCGATCCGCGGCTATCGCACCGAAACCGAATTGCGCTATTTGGTCGGCACCGGCGTGTCGGCCGCCGCCATCTGGCATATGCGCGAGCAGCTTGACGCCCATGGCTTCGACAAGGTGAAGATCGTCGCCTCGTCGGGCTTCGGCCCGGCCAAATGCAAGGTGATGGCCTATTCCCGCGCTCCCATCGACGTCATCGGCACGGGATCGTACCTGCCCGAGGTTTGGACCGAGACCTACGCGACCTCGGACATCATCTCATACGACGGCGTGCCCCGCGTGAAGGTGGGACGCGAATTCCTTTTGAAGAAGCAGGAAGGCCAGCCGTGATCCGCTTATGTCTGGCGCAGCTTGATCCCACGCTGGGCGATCTGCCCGGCAACGCGGCCAAGATCATGGCGGCGCGCGAACAGGCCAAGGCGATGGGGGCCGATCTTCTGGTCACCAGCGAATTGGCGTTGATCGGCTATCCGCCCGAGGATCTGGTCAAGAAGCCAGCCTTCCTGAAAGCGGCGCATGCCCATTTGGAAATGCTGGCGCAGGCGACGAGCGATGGCGGCCCCGCCATGTTAGTTGGCGCGCCCTGGGCCGAAGACGGCAAGCTTTATAACGCCGCCCTGCTGCTGGAAGGCGGCAAGATCGCGCAAGTGGTGCGCAAGGTTCACCTGCCCAATTACGGCGTTTTCGATGAAATGCGCGTGTTCGACGCCGCTCCCTTGCAAGAGCCGATTCCCTTCAAGGGCCTGAAGCTGGGTGTCTTGATCTGCGAGGACATGTGGTATGCCGACGTTTCCAGGCATCTGAAGGCCAGGGGTGCCGACATTCTGATCGTGCCCAACGGCTCGCCCTTTGAATTGGACAAGCCGGGATTGCGCGTGGCGCACGCCAAGGCGCGGGTTGGCGAAACCGGTCTGGCCTTGGTTTACGTCAACCAGATGGGCGGCCAGGACGAACTGGTCTTTGACGGCGCTTCCTTCGCGCTGGGGCGCGACGCAACGCTGAAACTGCAAGCCCCCTTCTGGCAGGAAGCCGTTCTGCCTTGCAATATCCAAGCGGGCGGCGATGTGGCGGTGGGCAAGATCGTTACCCCTCCCACCGACATGTGCGCCATTTACCAAGCCATGATGGTGGGGCTGCGCGACTATGTGCAAAAGAACCGCTTTCCAGGCGTCATTCTGGGCTTGTCCGGCGGCATCGACAGCGCGTTGACCGCAGCCGTCGCCGCCGACGCGCTGGGGCCGGATAAGGTGCATACGGTGATGATGCCCTCGCCCTACACGTCGCAAGAAAGTTTGGAAGACGCCAAGGCCTGCGCCGATCTGCTGGGCATCGGCTATGACATGGTGGGGATCGAGCCAGCCATGCAGGCCTTCGGGCAAATGCTGGCCCCAGTCTTCGTTGGCAAATCCGCCGACATCACCGAGGAAAACATCCAGGCCCGCTCGCGCGGGCTTTTGCTGATGGCGATTTCCAACAAGCTGGGGCTGATGCTGCTGACCACCGGCAATAAATCCGAGATGAGCGTCGGCTACGCCACCTTGTATGGCGACATGTGCGGCGGCTATTCGGTCTTGAAGGACGTTTATAAAATGACGGTCTTCGCCCTTTGCCGTTGGCGCAACGCCAACCAGCCGGAAGGGGCCTTGGGTCCGGCTGGCCCCGTGATGCCCGAGCGCATCATCACCAAACCGCCCTCGGCCGAGTTGAAGCCCAACCAGACCGACCAGGATTCGCTGCCGCCCTACGAGGTGCTGGACGGCATTTTGCAAGGCCTGGTGGAAAACGAGGCGACGGTGGAATCGCTGGCGCAGAAGGGCTATGACGAAGCCACGGTCAAGCGCGTGGCCCGCATGCTGGATCTGGCCGAATACAAGCGCCGCCAGGCCCCGCCCGGCGTCAAGATCACCAGCCGGGCCTTCGGGCGCGACCGGCGCTATCCCATCACCAATGCGTTTAGGCCATGAAACGATTTGCGAGAAATAGAGCGTGGAGCGAAGCGACTGGGCGCAAGCGCGCCCCGCGAGCTAATGCGAGCGAGAGCCAAGGGCGCGGGACGCGCCCGCCCGGCGCATGAGGGACATGTAAAATGATTAAAGTTCGTTTTGCACCCAGCCCCACCGGATATCTCCATGTCGGCAATGCCCGCGTGGCGCTGATCAATTGGCTGTTCGCCAAAGCCCAGGGCGGGCAGTTCATTTTGCGTTTCGACGATACGGACATAGAACGATCCAAGCCGGAATATGTCGAAGCAATCCGTCGCGATCTGTCCTGGCTGGGCCTTGACTGGGACGCAGAGGAGTTTCAGTCGAAGCGGCTGGAGCGCTATCAGGCGGCGGCGGAAAAGCTGAAGGCCGATGGACGGCTGTATCCCTGCTATGAAACGTCGCAAGAGCTGGAATTCAAGCGCAAGCTGCAACTGTCCAGAAAACAGCCGCCGGTCTATGACCGCGCCGCACTGAAACTGAGCGCCGGCGAGAAAGCGGCGCTGGAGGCCGAAGGGCGCAAGCCGCATTGGCGTTTCAAATTATCTGCCGCCAAGGCCAGTTGGAACGATCAGGCCCGCCATCACGACATTGCCATCGATCTGGCCAGCGTCAGCGATCCGGTGCTGGTGCGCGAAGACGGCACGTTTCTGTACACGCTGCCTTCGGTGATCGACGATATCGACATGGGCATCACCCATGTCATTCGCGGCGAGGACCATATCACCAACGCAGGCGTGCAGATCGATCTGACCCAAGCCTTGGGCGCGGTGCCGCCCGCCTACGCGCATCTGTCCTTGCTGATCGACGCATCCGGCAAGGGATTTTCCAAGCGCGAAGGAAGTGCCAGCCTGCAGGAACTGCGCGAGACCGGTTTCGAGAACCTGGCCCTGTGCGCCTATTTGGCCCGGCTGGGTTCGGCGCACGCTCCTGAACCCGTTCTGTCCTTGCGCGAGTTGATCCAAGGTTTCGATCTGGCCGATTTTTCGCATTCGACGCCGCATGTCGATCTGGTCGAGCTTGAGCGTTTGAACGCCAAGCTGCTGCATCAAATGCCCTATGAAATGGCGCAAGAGCGGCTTGGCCTTGACGAGGGTTTCTGGCTTGGCGTGCGCGGCAACTTGAAGAAATTGTCCGACGCCAAGCAGTGGTGGGACATTCTGCGCCAGCCGGTCGCGCCGGCGATCGAAGACGGCGAATTCACCGCGATCGCCGCCGGTTTGCTGCCCGTCGAACCCTGGGACGAAACCACCTGGCCCGCCTTTACGGCCAAGGTGAAAGAAAGCACGGGGCGATCGGGCAAGGCCTTGTTCCATCCTTTGCGCTTGGCGTTGACGGGGCAGGAGCAAGGGCCGGAAATGAAAACGCTGCTGCCGCTGATCGGGCGCACGCGCGCCGAAGCCCGGCTTAAGGGAATAACCGCATGAGCGATTTGAAGCTGCACAACACGCTGTCGAAATCCAAGGAAGGTTTTGTCGCACTCGATCCGGCCCATGTGCGGATATATGTCTGCGGCCCCACCGTCTATGACCGCGCCCATATCGGCAATGCGCGCCCCGTCATCGTGTTCGACGTGCTGGTGCGCCTGCTGCGCAGGCTTTATCCGCGCGTGACTTACGTGCGCAACATCACCGACGTCGATGACAAGATCAACGCCAAGGCCAAGGCGTCGGGTCGTCCCATCGCCGAGATCACGGCCGAAACCACGAAGCTGTTCCATGAAGACATGGCGCTGCTGGGCGCATTGCCGCCCGACATCGAACCGCGCGCCACCGCCCATATCGCCCAAATGATCGCCATGATCCAAAGCCTGATCGAGCAGGGCCATGCCTATGAAGCCGAGGGCCATGTCTTGTTTCATGTAGCCAGCATGGCCGATTACGGCAAATTGTCGGGCCGGTCGCGCGATGAAATGATCGCAGGCGCCCGCGTCGAAGTGGCGCCTTACAAAAAGGACGCCGCCGATTTCGTGCTGTGGAAACCCAGCACGGACGATCTGCCGGGCTGGGACTCGCCCTGGGGTCGCGGGCGGCCCGGCTGGCATATCGAATGTTCGGCCATGAGCCGCGAATATCTGGGCGAAAGTTTCGATATTCACGGCGGCGGGCAGGATTTGATCTTTCCGCACCATGAAAACGAAATCGCGCAAAGCGAATGCTGCAACCACGCGCCCTTTGCCCGCTTCTGGCTGCATAACGGCTTCTTGAAGGTCGGCGGCGAGAAAATGAGCAAGTCGATCGGCAATATTTTGTCGGTGCATCAGCTGCTCGGCGAAGCCCCCGGCGAGGCCATTCGTTTCGCCGTTCTGTCGGCCCATTACCGCCAGCCGCTTGATTGGACCGACGAAGGATTGAAGGCCGCCAAATCGGCCTTGGACCGCTTGTACCGCGCCCTTGAAACCGCGCCGAAGGCCAGGGCGGCGGCCAACGTGCCCGAGACTGTCTTGGCGGCGTTGATGGACGATCTGAACACGCCGCTTGCCATCAGCCATCTGCATGAAGTGGCCAGCGCGCTTAACAAGGCGTCCGATCAAAGCGAGAAAGACCGTTTGGCGGGCGAACTGTTGGCGGCGGGCGCTCTGATGGGGCTGTTGCAGAATGATCCTAAAGGCTGGCTGCAAGGGGCCGGAAACGAAGGGGTCAGCGAGATCGAGGCCCTGATCGAGCAGCGCATCGCCGCCAAGAAGGCCAAGGACTTCGCTTTGGCGGATCGCATCCGGGATGATTTGAAGGCGAAGGGCATCTTGCTGGAGGATGGCCCCGGCGGCACAAGCTGGCGCAAATTATAACTGGGCCACTTGTTGACCAATATCAACAATTCTGTCGATTAATGACGAAAACATGATATATTTGCTCCATGAACCATATGGCGCAAGTGACCGCTATGTCCCGCTTGGTTTTCACGCCCGAGATGGCCACGGGCATTCGTGCTATCGACAACGACCACCGCATGCTGTTCGACATTGCGAACGCATTGGCTGACGATGTGGCGGCGGGCCACGGGCCAGACAAGCTGGGTTCCGCTCTTGATGCACTGACCCGTTATGTCGAGGAGCATTTCCGCCGCGAAGAAAAGATGATGACCGATTGCGCTTACGCCGATCTGACGGCGCATATGCGCGAGCATCAAAATCTGTCGCGCTCGGTTTATGAAATCAACCAGCTCTTTCGCACACATCCCGACCAGATGCCTTGGGACAAGGTCGGCGCCTTCGTCACAAGCTGGCTGAAGGACCATATCCTAAAGACCGACATGTCCTATGTGCCCTGCATCCGCAATTTCGACGGCACGAAGAAATGCGGGGGCCAGCCCGCCATCCAGCCGATTACCATGCATGTGGCGCCCAGCCGGGCCGACCTGCTGTTCCGTTGCTCGAATCTGCTGATGGAAGACGGGGAAGCGGCCAAGCGGCTGGAAGAAGCGGTGGCCGCCATCGAGGCCGCGCAACCAGCAACAAATGGTTGACGAGCGGTCGGCTTGCCGCGCAATTTAGCGCGCATGAACAAGACGTCACGCCCCCTTGAACCTGCCGAACGCCTGGACTGGCTGCGCCTGAACCGCTCCGAGCGGGTGGGTCCGGTTACTTTTCACCGCTTGATCGAACGTTTCGGGACGGCATCTGCCGCCCTGGCCGCCCTGCCGGATTTGGCCAAGCGCGGCGGCAAGCAAAGCGGTTTCAAGGTCTGCGCGAAATCGGAGGCCGAAAAGGAACTGGCGGCGGCAAGTCGATTGGGCGCGCAAGTCGTCGCTTGGTGCGAGCCTGCCTATCCGGCTTGGCTGAAAGCCACGGAAGATGCGCCGCCCCTCGTTTGCGTGCTGGGCAACCTGCATCTTTTGCAAAAGCCGATGGTGGGAATCGTCGGGGCCAGAAATGCCTCGATCAATGGGCGGCGCTTCGCCAAAAGGCTGGCCGAAAGTCTGGGGGCTGCAGGCATCGTGGTGGCTTCGGGCATGGCGCGCGGCATCGACGGCGCCGCCCATGAGGGCGCTTTGGCCAACGGCACCGTGGCCGTGCTGGCGGGCGGGGTGGACAATATCTACCCGCCCGAACATGCCGATCTCTATCGGCGCATCGTTGATGCTGGAGCCGTGATGAGCGAAATGCCGCCCGGCACCGTGCCCCAAGCCAGCCATTTTCCCAGGCGCAACCGCATCGTCTCGGGCTTGTCGCTGGGCTTGGTGGTGGTCGAGGCCGCCGCCAAGTCAGGATCCCTGATCACCGCCCGCCTGGCCGCCGAACAGGGACGCGAGGTTTTCGCGGTGCCCGGCCATCCCGACGATCCCAGGGCGCATGGTCCCAACCGGCTGATCAAAGACGGGGCCTGTCTGGTCAGCGATCCCCAGGACGTGCTGAACGTGGTGACCGCCCTTTTGCGCCGCCCGCTCTCGGAACCGGCGCAAAAAGACCTGTTTGACCCACCGACGGCCAGCCTGATGGCGGTCGAGCTGGACCGGGCGCGGGAAGAAATCCTTGCGATTCTAGGGCTTTCGCCGGTTTCAGTTGACGAAATCCTTCGCGAGTGCCATTTGTCGCCCCCCGTGGTGGCCACGGTTCTGCTGGAATTGGAACTGGCAGGCAGGCTGGAACGCCACCCCGGTAACCGCGTCGCCCGGCTGGCGGACGCATAATTATATAGACTCGGGGTCAAGCACCGTCTCATGCGCGTCGTCGTCGTCGAATCACCCGCCAAGGCCAAAACGATCAACAAATATCTGGGCAAGGACTATGTCGTGCTGGCCAGCTTCGGCCATGTGCGCGACCTGCCCGCCAAGGACGGCTCGGTCGAGCCGGACAATGATTTCCACATGCATTGGGAAACCGACGCTCGGGGCAAGAAGGCCTTAAGCGAGATATCGAAGGCGCTGAAGGGGGCCGAGAAGCTGATCCTGGCCACCGACCCTGATCGCGAGGGCGAGGCCATTTCCTGGCATGTGCAAGACGAACTGGGCAAGAAGCTGAAGGGCATCGCGGTCGAGCGCGTCGTCTTCAACGAAATCACCAAGACCGCCATCTTGAATGCGATGAAGAATCCGCGCGCCATCGATCAGGAACTGGTCGACGCCTATATGGCCAGACGCGCGCTGGATTATCTGGTGGGCTTTACCTTGTCGCCGGTGCTGTGGCGCAAGCTGCCCGGTTCGCGTTCGGCGGGGCGCGTGCAGTCGGTGGCGCTGCGTCTGGTGTGCGAGCGCGAGTCGGAAATCGAACGGTTCAAGCCCCGCGAATATTGGACGGTCGAAGCCGACATTGCGACCAAGGGCGGCGCCCAGGTGACCGCAACGCTCAACCAGTTGAACGGCAAGAAGCTGGACAAGTTTGATCTGGCCAACCAAGCCGACGCGGCCTTAGCCAAGAAGGCGGTGGAGGCCGGTCCGCTTGATGTCTGGCGGGTCGAGAAGAAGCGGGTCAAGCGCCATCCCTTCGCGCCCTTCACCACGTCAACGCTTCAGCAGGAAGCCTCGCGCAAGCTGGGCTTCTCGGCCAAGCAGACCATGCAGCTGGCCCAGCGCTTGTATGAAGGTGTCGATATCGGCGGCGAGACGGTGGGTTTGATCACCTATATGCGAACCGACGGCGTGACCATGGCCGAGGAGGCCATCGGCGCTTGCCGGTCGCTGATCACGCGCAATTTCGGCGGCGATTATCTGCCCGCGGCCCCTCGCATCTACAAGACCAAGGCCAAGAATGCGCAAGAAGCGCATGAAGCCATTCGCCCCACCGACATTTTCAGAAAGCCCGAAGATGTGGGCCGCTATCTGGACCGCGAGCAGCTGCGCCTGTACGAATTGATCTGGAAGCGCACGCTGGCTTCGCAGATGGAAAGCGCCGAGATGGACCAGGTGTCGGCCGATTTCGCCGACGGCGCCAGGAAAACCGTGCTGCGCGCCACCGGCTCGACCATCGCCTTCGACGGATTCTTGAAGCTGTACCGCGAAGACCGCGACGATCCCGAAGAGGAAGAGGGCGAGGGCAAGCGTCTGCCGCCCTTGAATGAGGGCGAAGCGGTCTCGCTCAAGGAAACGCGGCCCATCCAGCATTTCACCGAACCCCTGCCCCGCTATACCGAAGCCAGCTTGGTCAAGAAGCTGGAAGAGCTGGGCATCGGCAGGCCCTCGACCTACGCCTCAATCCTGTCCGTGCTGCAGGAACGCAATTACGTGGTGCTGGACGGCAAGCGCTTCATTCCCGAAGATCGTGGCCGTTTGGTCACCGCCTTTCTGGAAAGTTTCTTCTCGCGCTATGTCGAATACAGTTTCACCGCCGATCTGGAAGAAAAGCTCGATGATGTGTCGGGCGGGCGCATGGCTTGGCGCAAGGTGCTTGCCGATTTCTGGAACGCCTTCTCGGCTTCGGTGGGCGAGACCAAGGAGTTGCGCGTCTCCGACGTTCTGAACGCGCTTGACGAATCCTTGGGGCCGCACTTTTTCCCGCCTAGGGCCGATGGCACTGATTCGCGCATTTGCTCAAGCTGCGGCACCGGTCGCCTAAGCCTCAAGCTGGGCAAGTTCGGCGCCTTCATCGGCTGCTCGAATTATCCCGAATGCAAAGTCACCAAGCCGCTGGCGGTGGCCAATGGCGAGGCCGGGGCCGATGGCGGCGAACAGGAAGGTCCGAAAATTCTGGGCAAGTCGGCGGCTGGCTATGACGTCACGCTGCGCCAAGGCCCCTATGGCCCCTATGTGCAGGAAGGCGACGCCGACACGCTGCCCCCGGTGGTCAAGGAGACCAAGAAGGGCGGGCGCAAGGAAAGCCCGGCCAAGCCCAAGCGCGTCTCGCTGCCCAAGGGGCTGGAACCGGCGGATGTCGATCTGGCCAAGGCGTTGCTGCTGCTGACCTTGCCGCGCGAAGTGGGCCTGCATCCCGAAACCCAGACCAAGATCCTGGCGGGCATCGGACGCTTTGGCCCCTATCTCAAATATGGAGAGACGTTCAAATCGATTCCAGCGGGCGACGATGTGCTGACCATCGGGCTGAACCGCGCCGTCGTGCTGCTGGCCGAGCCGAAGCGCGGGCGCGGCGGCCAGGGCGCCAAGCCCGAGGGCCGCACGCTGGGCAATCATCCCGAGGACGGCAAGCCGGTGGTAGCGCATAGCGGCCGCTATGGCCCCTATGTGGCGCATAGCGGCGTCAACGCAACGCTGCCCAAGGATATCGCGCTGGAATCCGTGACGCTGGAACAGGCCATTCCCCTGCTGGCGGCGCGCAAGGGCAAGGCTCCGGCCAAGAAACCCTTCAAGCGGGCCGCCAAGAAAGGCTAGCTTATCGACCGATTTGTTCGTAGTCTCGCCTCCAGGTTGAAGTGGAGGGTGGTTTGCGACAGGCGATCAATAGCCGGGGTCTTATTTCCTTTCTTGTTTTCGGCGGTTTTCTGGTCATGACGCTGACCGGGCTGGTGCTGTATGTCGTGCCGCCCGGTCGCGTCGCCAATTGGATCGACTGGGCGCTGCTTGGCCTAAGCAAGGAACAGTGGGCTGATATCCACATCACCTTCAGCCTGCTGTTCGTCATCGCCGGAATCGTGCATCTGTTCTTCAACTGGAAACCCTTCCTCCATTATCTTGGAACGCGCCTGTTGGGTCATTTCCAGATGCGCTGGGAAGGCGTCGCCACGCTGGCCATTTTGATCTTGATGGTGGCGGGTACGCTCGCCCCTTGGCCTCCCTTCACGCAAATTCTCGCTTTCAACGAAGTGCTGCGCAATAGCTGGTCCACGGGCGCCGATGCCGAACCGCCCTTTGGCCATGCCGAGGAAGTGACGCTGCAATCCCTGGCTGATAAAATGCGCTTCGACGCGCAAGAGGCGCTTGACGCCTTGCGGGATGCTGGCCTCCATGCAGAAGGCAAATCCAGTTCAGTCCGCCAAATCGCCGATGCGAACAAGCGCTCGCCATCGCAAATTTACGCCGTCATCGCAGCCAAGGCCAGAAAGGGCGGACAGGCTGGTGGGCCGACGGACATGACGGCGCAGGACATCGATGCCAAGTTCGCGGGCACCGGCATGGGACGCAAGACGGTGGCGCAGGCCGCAGCCGATGCTGGCGTTTCCGCCAATCTGGCCATAAACCGATTGACCGCCGCCGGTTTTCAGGCGCTGCCAGACGAGCGGCTAAAGGACATCGCGGCCCGGCATGAGGGGAAGGAAGCCATGGATTTGTTCAAAATCATGGTTGCCGCCAAGCCGTAAAAGACGCGGCGGCTTGTGGCTTGCCGCCTTTGACATTAGTCTGAGGCGACATGATCCATCGTCCCAAACATCCAGCACCCTTTCCCACCAAGCAGCAGTTGCTTGACTTCATCCGCGAGACTCCTGGCGAGGTGGGCAAGCGCGAGATCGCGCGCGCCTTCCACATTGGCCCCGCCGACAAGCAGGCCCTGAAAGTCTTGATGCGCGAGATGGTGGATGACGGCATGCTGGAACGCGGCAGGAAACGCCGTGTGGCGCGTCCCGGAGCGCTGTCCGACACCGTCATCGTCGAAGTCACCGGCACCGACACCGACGGCGAACTGATCGCCAAGCCGATCGCCTGGGAGCAAGAGGGCAGGCCCCCCCGCATTCTGCTGGCTCCTGAACGGCGCGGCCAGGGCGGGGCCATCGGGGTTGGCGACCGCGTGTTGGCCAAGCTGCGGCGCATCAACGACCATCTTTACGAAGCCAGGCCAATCCGGCGTCTAGCCGCCGAACCGTCGCGCGTGCTGGGCGTTTTCGAGCCGGGCGTCGGCGGCGATGGCCGCTTGCTGTCGGTCGAGAAGCGCGACCGCGCCGAATATATGATCGGGCGCGAAGATGCCGTAGGCTTGCAAAAGGGCGAACTGGTGCTTGCCGAGCTGTTGCCGGGTCGCCATTACGGCATGCGCCTCGTCAAGCCGGTGGAACGTCTGGGCGACATGAAGCAGCCTCGGGCGGTCAGTTTGATCGCCATCCATGCCAGGGGCATTCCGGCTGTCTTTCCCGAATCCACGTTAAAGCAGGCCGAGGATTGCAAGGCGACGCCGCTGGGCGAACGCGAGGATCTGCGCCAGATTCCGCTGGTCACCATCGACGGCGAGGACGCCCGCGATTTCGACGATGCGGTATTCGCCGAACCCGACACTGATCCGAAGAATCCCGGCGGTTGGCGCTTGCTGGTCGCCATCGCCGACGTGGCTTGGTATGTGCGCACGGGCGATGCGCTGGACAGCGAGGCGCGCAAGCGCGGCAATTCTGTCTATTTTCCCGACCGCGTGGTGCCGATGTTGCCCGAGGCCCTGTCCAACGGCTGGTGTTCGCTAAAGCCCGATGAGGATCGCGGCACGATGGCGGTGCGCATCACCATCGACGCCGACGGCAATATCTTGCGCCACGCCTTCACGCGCGGCCTGATGCGCTCGGCGGCGCGTCTGACCTATGAGCAGGTCGAGGCGGCGCATAAGGGAAATCCCGGCGATGCCATCAAGCCCTTGATGGCGCGCTCGATCGAACCCTTGTTCGGAGCCTTCGCCTGTTTGATGAAGGCCAGGGAGCGGCGCGGCGTCCTAGATCTCAACGTCACCGAGCGCAAAGTGTTGCTGGATAATGAGGGGCGAGTCACGGGCATCGTTCCCCGCCAGCAATTGGACAGTCATCGCCTGATCGAGGAATTCATGATCGCGGCCAATGTCGCGGTTGCTGAAACGCTGGAAAAAATGCATCTGCCCTGCATGTACCGGGTGCATGCCGAACCGGCCCAGGACAAGTTGGAGTCCTTGCGCGAATTTCTGTCCTCCATGAGCTTGAATCTGGCCAAGGGTCAGCATCTGACGCCCGCCCACTTCAACCAGATTTTGGCCAAGGTGAAGGGCACGCCCAACGAGGAATTGGTCAATCAGGTGGTGCTGCGCAGCCAGGCGCAAGCCATCTATGCGCCCGAGAATGTCGGACATTTCGGACTTAACCTCAGGCGCTACGCGCATTTCACCTCGCCCATTCGCCGTTATGCCGATCTGCTGGTGCACCGCGCCCTCATCAAGGGGCTGAAGGCGGGCGGAGGCGCCTTGCAGCCCGACGAGATGGAAAACTTCGCGGCCACCGCCGAACATATTTCGGGAACCGAGCGCCGCGCGGCGGCGGCCGAGCGCGACGCCATCGACCGCTATACCGCGCTGTTCCTGTCCGACCGTGTCGGCGCCTTGTTCGAAGGGCGTATCGGCGGCGTCACGCGTTTCGGTTTGTTTGTCACTCTGGCCGATACCGGGGCGGATGGGTTGGTCATGGCCTCCAGCCTGCCCGGCGACTATTATGTGCATGACGAGCGCAGCCATTCCCTGATTGGCAGGCGGACTCGAAAAGCCTATCGCCTGGGCGATCCGGTCACCGTGCGTCTGATGGAGGCGGTTCCTGTGACCGGCGGCCTGCGTTTCGAGATCGTCAAACATTCCGGGCCGAAACGTTGACCAAAGGCTTGGCGAAAGCTATTGTCCGCCAATCCACTTAACGGTTTCCCATGCGCTTTTCTCTTTTCCCTTGCTTGGCTGTCATCCTTCTAAGCGCCTTTTCCGCAACTGCGGCGGCGGTAGCGCCGCCATCCGGCCCAAAATCGGTGCAAAGCTGGTATGGCCGCGCCGCCAAGGCGGGAGATGCGCTGGGGCAATATCTGCATGCCTATCGGCTGGAACATGGGCTAGGAGTCAAGGCCGACAGCGCCGAGGCCGCCGAATGGTATCGTCGGGCGGCGCAGCAGGGCCTGATCGAGGCGCAATTCAAGATCGGCGTGATGCGGGCCAAGGGGCGCGGCGTGTCGCGCGACTATGCGGCCGCACGGCGTTGGTTTCGCCTTTGCGCCACCGAAGGCCTGATCGAGGCGCAATATAATTTGGGCCTGATGACTGATCAGGGATTAGGTGAGCCCAGAAACGCCCCCGAAGCGGCGGAATGGTACCGCGCCGCCGCCGAAGCCGGACTACCTGCCGCCCAGCGCCGCCTAGGGCGCTTGTATCAATTGGGCGACGGCGTCCATCGCGATTGGGCGCAGGCTTTCTTTTGGTATGAGATGGCGGCGCGCCAGGGCGACCGCGAGGCCAAGGCGGCCAAGGAAGCTCTGGCTGGCGATATGAGCAAGCGCGATATCGAGGCTGCGAACGAACAGATTGCCAACCGCTTGAAGGAATCGCGAGTCCCCGCTTTCCCTCCCCCGCCGAAAGACTATCAGTAAAGCCGGCTGGTTGATGCCGAAGCTGTTTTGCGGCTCCAACTGAGGTCGCAATTCCATTTGAATTAGTCATGACCGATTGATGCAAACCCCAGATGTTGGTGGGATGTCTTGCATCTCTTGAATTCGCATCTCTTTGCGCGCGCGTGCCTTGCCAGCGCTCAGGCGGCATTGAGCTGTGCAGTTTTCCGCATAGCACTACTTCAGTGCATCGTAGTTAAACGTGAATCCAAGCTCAAAAAAAATTCCTAGCGCGAATTCACGCCTTCAACCGAAGCCGTTTAATGGCTTCGGTTTCCAACGATCTGCTTTAGCGCTGCGAAGCGCCGTCGGAAGTGTCACCAGACGCCCGAAGCGCCATGCGCACCAGATCAGACAAGTTGCGCGCTTTCATCTTGTCCATGACGCGGGCGCGGTGAATCTCAACCGTGCGGGCGCTGATGCCCAGCTTCTGGGCGATCGACTTATTGGAATGACCATCCACCACCAAATCCATCACCTGCGCCTCGCGCGGCGTCAGCAGCGCTCGTCTTGTCGATATGCCCGCCGCCTCGCGGCGCAGCCGGGGCGCCAATCTGTTTGCTTCCTTGTCGAAGGCTTGGCGGATCGAGCCGGTCAGCACTTCTTCCTCGAACGGCTTCTCGATGAAGTCGCAAGCGCCCGCCTTCAAGGCTTGCACCGCCTTGGCAACATCGCCGTGACCGGTAATGAAAATGACAGGCAGATCGATATTGCGGCGCATCAGCTCGGCTTGCAGCTCAAGCCCATCCATGCCCGGCATGCGAATGTCGGTCACGAGGCACCCGCCCTGGCCCGGCACATAGGCGTCCAGAAAATCATGGGCCGATCCATAGGCCTGCACCTTGAATCCGGCCACGCCAAGCAAGAGCACCAGCGAATCGCGCACGGCGGCGTCGTCATCGACCAGAAAGACCGGCTCATCGGTTGCGGGTTGGGTTTGCAGGGACATGGCTTTTTCCTTTCTTAGGCGGATGCGTCTACTGGAAGCGTAAAGCGGAATATGGTGGCGTCGCCAATCTTGTCATCATGCCAAAGACTGCCGCCATGCGCCTCGACGATGGTGCGGCAAATCATCAGGCCAAGCCCCATGCCCTCGCTTTTCGACGAGGCGAAGGGTTCGAATAGGCGACCTTCGATTTCGGGATCGATGCCAGGACCATTGTCCCGCACAGCGATTTCCAACATGCCGTCATCCGCTGACTTGGCCTCGATGGCGATCTCGCGCTCATCCGCGCTTCTGGCGGACGTTGCCTCGATGGCGTTGATCAGCAAATTCAGCAGGACTTGTTCGATATGGATGCGGTCCACCATCACTTTTGGCGATGGCGCGGCAAGCTGTACGGCGATGCGCACCTGGCTGCGCTTGGCGGTCGAGGCGATCAGGGACAAGGCCTCGGCCACCAGATCGGACAGTGGAACCGGCGACAATTCCATTTCGCCTTTTTGCAGGAATTCGCGCAGGCGGCCAATGATCTGGCTGGCCCGCATGGCCTGTTTCGAGGCTTTTCCCAAAGCATCCTGGACGTCGTCCAAGCGCGACGACGGCCCTTGCAGCAAACCCTGCGCCGCCTTGATATAATTGACGATGGCGGTTAGGGGCTGGTTCAATTCATGCGCCAGTCCCGAAGCCATTTCACCAGCCAGCGAAAGTCTGGTCATTTGCGCCAAGCTCATCTGGTGGTCGTGCAGATTGCTTTCCGCCAGCACTCGCTCATCGACGACCGCGGCCAGCAGCAAGGCCGTCAGGGTCAGAACCAGCATCAGGATCTGAAAGGATGTCACCGTCGCGGCTTCATAACCAAGCAAAGTCGTAATCGCCATCATGCATAGCTGCGTGGCGGCAATGCCGATGACGGCGCCCTTCATCCCATGTCGCACCGCCATCCAGATCAGGGGCAGGAACAATAGATAGAAGAGCTTGAACTCGTTCGTCGTCTTGACGCCGAAGGTAATCCAGGAAATCGCCGCCACGGCCGCCAGAGGCCAGACCAATTCTTTGAGCAAGCCCCACAAATCCTTGCGGTGCGGCCACAAGACTAAAATGAGCGGCGCCGTGGTGACGATGCCGATGACATCGCCCACCCAGTAGCGCGGCAAAGCCTCGCCAAGGCGGGACAGGCTTAGCATGTCGAACGCGATCAGGGTGGCGACGTGGAATGTTCCGATGAGCAGCGCCGTTCCCGAACCGATGATCGCGAGCAGCAAAACGTCGCGCAGGCTTTGCGCATCCAACCCGATCCTATGGCGGCGAAGCAACAGGGCGCAAGCGGCGTAGGAAAGCGCGAAAGCCAAAGCGAAGAGCAAAGAGGGCAGCAGATGAAAGGATGCCCCCCTGACCAACAGATCGGCCATCAGGCAGCCTGCCATAACGGCCGGAAAATAGCGCTTCCCGGCCAACAGCAAGAAGGCAAGCGCCAAGCCCGCAACCGGGTTCCAGGGCGTTATGAGCAGATTTTGCAGCCCATGCACCCAACTGATGCCGTCCAGAAATACGTGCAGCGCCACATAGGCGACGGTCAGCAATACAACGCCGCTGGCTGTCCTTCCCAATTTGTCCAAATACCGATTCATGTCCGATTGTCGCGTCCGGGGGCGCATCTGTCCACGAAAAGCGGGCGGGCATGCGCGCTAGGGAAAACGAGTAGGTACATGCCCCGATCAGGTCAACCCAGCGAGAAACCGCCCAGCTTGGTTTCCAGATATTCCGAGATTCCCTCTTGGCCGCCCTCGCGGCCCAGCCCGCTTTCCTTCATGCCGCCGAAGGGGGCGGCAACGGCGGTGGGATTGATGTCGTTGATGCCTATGATGCCAAAACGCAGCCCTTCGAACAGCTTCATGGCCCGGTTCAGGCTGGGCGTATAGACATAAGCAGCCAATCCATATTCGGTGTCGTTGGCCATGGGCAGAATCTCAGCTTCATCGTCATAGGCAATGACGGGGGCGACGGGGCCGAAGGTTTCCTCGCGCCAGATCAGCATGTCGCGCGCCACCCCCGACAACACGGTCGGCGCATAGAAATGCCCCTTGTCCAATCCGCCGTCTGAAAGCCGGTGCCCGCCGCATTCGACCTTGGCGCCTTTCGAAACGGCGTCTTCGACCTGGCGATGCACCTTGTCCAGCGCCAACTGGCTGATCAGCGGTCCCACCGAAACGCTTTCGTCCAGCCCCGATCCCGCTTTCAGTTTGGCGGTCCTGGCGGCCAGTTCCGCCACGAAGGCGGGAACCAGGGGGCGGTGAACCAGAAAGCGGTTGGGGCTGATGCAGGCCTGGCCGGTATTCAGCCCCTTGATCAGCACAGCGCCCTTGGCGGCATGCACCGGATCGGCGTCGGGGCATAGAATGAAAGGCGCGTGTCCGCCCAACTCCATCGAGACGCGCTTGACATGCAAGGCCGCCTTCGAGGCGATCTGCTTGCCGACATAGGTCGAACCCGTAAAGGTGATCTTGCGCACTTGGGGATTGGAAACCATTTCCTCGCCCACCGGCTCCGGATCGCGGGCCGTGACCAGATTGACCACGCCGGGCGGAAACCCAGCGTCGTGAAAAATCTTGAAAACGGCCATGGCGCACAGCGGCGTCGCCTCGGCTGGCTTCAGCACGATGGTGCAACCGGCGGCCAGCGCCGGGGCCATCTTGCGGGTCAACATCGACATCGGATAGTTCCAAGGCGTGATCGCCGCCACCACGCCCACCGGTTGGCGCAAGGATATGAAGCGCTGGTCGGCCCTGGGCGCTGGAATCACTTGGCCGTAAACCCGCTTGGCTTCCTCGGCGTACCATTGCAGAAAATCGGCGCCGTAAACCACCTCGTTGCGCGCCGCCTTCAAGGGCTTGCCCTGTTCCTCGCTCATCAGCCGGGCAAGTTCCTCCTTGCGCTGGATCATCAATTGCCAAGCGCGGTACAAAAGCTGTGAGCGCAGATAGGCCGAAGACGACGCCCAGGCGGGAAAGGCCTTGGCGGCGGCGTTGATGGCTTGGCGGGTCTCGATCTCGTTGCCATCGGGTGCTTGGCCCAATATCTCGCCATTGGCCGGATTGTGGCTGGCGAAGGTCTTGCGCGTTTCGATCCAGGCGCCGTCGATATACATGCTTGCCGTATCCCCGGAACTTACGAGAAGAAATAGCCGCCCATCTGGACCCACCAGGGCTTGGCGTCGCCCACCGTCCAATCCTCGCCGTGGCCCGCAAACAGGCGAACCTCGGGATCGAGCAGGGCAAGCAGCCGGTCGATCGACGATTTCAAGACCACGCCATCGCCGCCGGGCAGATCGGTGCGCCCAACGCCCTGATCAAACAACGTGTCGCCGGTAATCACGAAAGGGCCGAAATCGTAGCAGACGCCGCCCGGCGTATGACCGGGCGTGGTGATCGCCCGCACCCGATGCCCGCCCAAATCAAGAACGGGATCGATCCCCGAAAGCCAAGACAGGTTCCTAGGCAGGCGCACCGGTTGATCGAGCATCGAAGCCGAGAAAGCGGGCTGGGCCTCGATCAGCCGCATTTCGTCGGCATGGGCGATGCAGGGCACGTCTTGCAGGTCCTGCAAATCGGCAACCCCGGCCAGATGGTCGAAATGACCGTGGGTCAGCCAGATGGCCGCCAGCTTACATCCGCCTTCACCCGCGGCCTTGGCGATATCGGGGGCTAGGCCGCCCGGATCGATCACAACCGCGCTGTTGCTGGGCTTGTGACGGACCACATAGGCATTCTCGAACCAAGGCGGATTGGTCACGATGCGCGAAAGTCTAAGATCGCCGAAATCGAAGTCGCTGCGATAGGTCATGTCGTTCCTCGTGAAATGCCGCCCAGCATAGCCCTTGCGCAAAAAAACCGAAAGCCCCGGTCCTTGCGGATCGGGGCTGTCATGCTTTTCCTTGCGGGAAGGAAGATGGGTTAGAAGCCTTCGCGCTCCAGGCGCTTGCGCTCCAGCTTGCGGGCGCGGCGAACGGCTTCGGCCTTTTCGCGGGCCTTGCGTTCAGAGGGCTTCTCGAAATTGCGACGCAGCTTCATCTCGCGGAAGATCCCCTCGCGCTGCATCTTTTTCTTGAGCGCCTTAAGGGCCTGATCAACATTGTTGTCACGGACGAGAACCTGCACGGGCAACCGCTCCTTCCAAAAGCAAAACCGCCCCCAGGCCGCCCCATGCGTCCTGGAAAGGCGGGGTTTCTAGCACAGGTAATCGGGCTTGCCAAGCTGACTTATTCAAGATTCTTCGCCAGCAGCAGCGCCGGACGGCCCGGACCGTAATAATCTGGCCGAAAACCGGCCTTCTTGAAGCCTGCCTGTTCGTAAAGTCCTTGGGCGGCTTGGTTGGTTTCCTCGACCTCGAGGAACAATCGCCCGGCCCCTCGGGAAATCATGATCCGCAGGGCCTGATCGAGCAGGGCTTGCCCCAGATGCTGGCGGCGATGCGCCGGGCGAACCGCAAAATGCAGGATTTCGCCCTCGTCGGCTGCCAAGCGGATCAAGATGAAACCCAAAGGATCGCCGCCCGCGCGAGCCAACAAGGCCATCACGCCGGGTTGGGCCAGAAGGGTGGCGAAGGCGGCCCCGTTCCAGGGATCGGCGGCACTTTCCTTGTGGATGGCGGCCAAGGTAAAGGCATAGGCCGGACCCGCCAGATCGATATCGATTTCGCTTATCATTTCTATGGCGTCATCTCGCTGGCGGGACCGGAATGGCTCTTACTTTTCCTTGAAATCGTCGTGGCAGGCCTTGCAAGCCTTGCCGACGTCGGGAACGGCCGCCTTCACGCCATCCAGATTGCCCGCCTTGGCGGCGTCGGCCAGCTTGGCGGCCGCCGTCTGGAAGGCCGTCATTTTGGCCTTGAAATCATCGGGCTTGGACCAGATTTCCGGCTTGGCCTTCGATCCCTCCACCTTCTCGGAACCCGCCGGGAACACTTCGCCCGCCATCGGCGCCACCGCGCTTAGGCGTGCGCCCAGAACGGCGATGCGGGCGGCGTCCAGCTGCACCTTGCCGTCGGCGAAACCGGCCATCGGGCCGAAGCTGGACTTGATCACTTGAAACACGCCCTTGCGCAGGGCCAAAACTTCATCGGGTTTCTGCTGGGCCTGGGCGGGCGCGCTGGCGATGGCGGCAAGCAGGCTGGCGGCCAAGGCCGCCTTCAAGGAACGACGCATGCGATATCCTCCTAGCTGGTCAAAATGCATTGAACAGGAACCCCTGCCCCATATCTCGGCTGCGCCAAGGCACATGTCAAGCGCCTCTCGCCATGACAGACCGGATCGGCTATATCACCGATGACGTATGTATTCGGAGGGACGGGCCTTGTCAGCGATCAAATCACTTTGCGTCTTCTGCGGTTCGTCGGCGGGCAAGCAGCCCGCCATGGCCGACATGGCGTACAAGCTGGGGGCCAATCTGGCCGCCCACGGCATCAAGCTGATCTATGGCGGCGGCAATGTCGGGCTGATGGGCAAGGTTGCCCAGGGCGTGATGGACAATGGCGGGCATGTCACCGGCGTCATCCCCGAACATCTGTTAAAAATGGAAGTAGGCCATACCGGCCTTTCGGAGCTGGTGGTGGTGGACAGCATGCACAGCCGCAAGGCCCGCATGTTCGAACTGGCCGATGCCTTCGCCGTCCTGCCGGGCGGCTTGGGCACCTTGGACGAAACCTTCGAGATCCTGACTTGGAAGCAGTTGGGCCTGCATGGCAAGCCGGTGGTGCTGGTCGATGGCTTCGGCTTTTGGGATCCGCTGCTGGTCCTGATCGCTTCGATGATCGATGGCGGCTTTGTAGCGCCGCGCCACCGCGACCTGTTTACGGTGGCCCAAAGCGTCGAAGAGGTCATTCCCCTGGCCATGGCTTCGACGACGCCCAGCGCCGTAAACCGGGCCGACTTGTTTTAAACCTGCGATCTTTAGGGGTATTCCGGGCTTGCCCTGCAAATTTTCTGGCCTTAAGGTTTCCGCAGTTTGGAAGAAATCTAGGATCATGGGCGGCAAGAATCCCCAACGGCTGGAAAAATGGATTAAGATTCTTGGCCTGGGCTTGGCCCTGCTCGTCACCCTTTTGACGTGCCTGCTGATCTATTACGAACGCACGCTGATCCGTGATGCCGCCTATGTGGAAACCCGCGATCAGGCTAGGCTTTACAAGGCCTATACCGAGCAGACGTTGGGCACACTAGACCAAATTCTGACCTTCATGATCGAGCTTGAGCAGAACCCCGACTTGGCCGATGCCAAGCGGAACATCGACGCCATCATGAAGCAGCGCAAGGAGATCTCTCCTATCGCCATCAACATCGCCATTGCCGACAAGACTGGGATTATTCAACACCGCACCTTTGAAGGATCGACCACGAGCAGCATCGCCGAGCGCGAACATTTCAAGGCGCATCGCGATGGCTTGATCGACGGGCTGTTCGTAACCCAGGCCATTCCTTATTTGAACGACAAGACCAAGTTCATGTTTCTTCTAAGCCGCAAACTGGTGGACAAAGAAGGCCAGTTCGCGGGCGTGGTCAGCGTGATGGTTGACTGCCTGGATTTCAGCACCACCTTCAGCCGCCAACAAATGAGCCAGGGCGGTTCGATGGGGCTTTTTCACACCGACGGCGGCAAGCTGATGGTGCGGGTTCCTTATCGCGCCGAATCAATCGGCCAGGCGCCAAAGCCGATGGTTCTGTTCGCCCAGTCCGACCGCCGCGAGGAAAATCTGATCGACGTCTCGCCCATCGACGGCATCGAAAGGCTGGTCGGCCAAGTGAAGCTGGACAATTTTCCGGTGATCGTCTCGGTGACGCAGAATTACAGCAATGTCATGGCGCCGTGGCGCTTGAAGGCCATGATCGGCGCGATCCTCTGGCTGCTTATGATGGCGGCGATCTTCTTTACCGTGCGGGTGCTGACCAACCGCCTGAAGGCCCAGCGGCTGGTGCAGCGCCAGTTGGAAGACACACAGATCCGCGCCAAGATCGGCGGCTGGACATGGGAAATCGCTTCGGATCGCCTGATCTGGAACGACCAAACCTACCGCATCTTCGGCTTGACCCCCGGCGAACCTATGTGGAAGCGCGCTTTTTTCAGGCGCATTCACCAAGATGACCTGCCAAGGTTGGAGCGCCGGTTGAAGGACGCCATCGAATGCGGTGGCAACTACCAAATCGAATACCGTGCCTGTCATGAGAATGGCGACTGGCTGCAAATCGCTTCGCAAGGCGAGATCGTGCGCGACGCCCAGGGGCAAGTGGTGCGACTGCAAGGCGTGCTTCAGGACATCACCGACCGCTTTCGCACCGAACAGCGCTTGGCCGAACTGTTAGAGCTGAACCAACGCATCATTTCCGCCTCGCCCCTGGGCATTGCCGTCTATCGCGCCGACGGCCAATGCGTTCTGGCCAATCTGGCCTTGGCACGTTTTGCGGGCACCACCATCGACCAGTTGCAGCAGCAGAACTTTCTGACCCTTGCCTCCTGGCGGGAATCCGGCATGCGCGACGCGGCGCTGCGCGTTCTGGACAGCGGCATCGCCGAGGAAATGGAGGCCCACGCCATGTCCACGTTCGGCGTGGAAGTGTGGTTGTCTTGCCGCTTTGCCCGCTTTACCAGCGGCGACGGCTTTCACCTTTTGATGCTGGCCGAGGATATCGGCGCCAAACGCAAGGCCGAGGCGGAATTGCGCCTAGCCGCCAGCGTCTACACCAACACCATCGAGGGCATCGTGGTCACCGACAAGAGCGGCGTCATTCTATCGGTCAATCCTGCCTTTACGGAAATTACCGGCTATACGGCAGAAGAGGCGATCGGCCAAACGCCGCGCATCTTGAAATCCGAACATCACGACGAGCAATTCTACGTCCAGATGTGGAAGACGTTGGCCGAGACGGGCAGCTGGCAAGGCGAGCTTTGGAACCGCCGCAAGAACGGCGAGGCCTTCTTGGAATGGCAGAGCATTACCGCCATCACCGACGATCAGGGCGCGCCAGTTCGCTATGTCGCCGTCTTCAACGACGTGACCGAACTGCGCATGAAAAACGAGCGCATCAAGCATCAGGCCTATCACGACGCGCTGACCGGCTTGCCTAATCGCATGCTTTTGCAAGATCGCCTGGACCATGCCATCGACGTGGCCAGACGGGACCGCACGCATCTGGCCTTGCTGTTTCTCGACCTTGACCGCTTCAAGACCATCAATGACAGCCTGGGTCACGATGTCGGCGATCTTTTGTTGCAGGCGGTGGCGGACCGTCTGCGCTCCTGCATCCGCAAAAGCGACACCCTGGCCCGTTTGGGCGGCGACGAATTCGTGCTGGTCCTTTCCTATTTTTCGAACACCGCCGAAGTGGCCCATGTCGCCGAGAAGATCATCCACGAGCTGGTGCAGCCATTGACGCTTGAAGGCCATCAGATCCACGTCACGACCAGCGTCGGCATAGCGCTTTTTCCCGAAGATGGGCTGGACGCGAAGGCGCTGATGAAGAATGCCGATACCGCCATGTATCAAGCCAAGGCGGCGGGCCGCAACGCCTTTCGCTTCTTCGACACCAGCATGAATTCAAGGGCGCTGGAGCGGCTTGACCTTGAGACGCATCTGAGAAGCGCCGTCGAGCGCTTGGAGTTCGAGCTCTATTTCCAGCCCAAGGTGTTGCTGGCGACCGGCGAACCCGCAGGCGCCGAGGCCTTGATCCGCTGGCGCCATCCCGAACGGGGGCTGGTGCCGCCCAACGATTTCATCCCGCTGGCCGAGGAGACCGGCCTGATCGTTCCCATCGGCGAATGGGCCTTGCGCGAGGCCTGCCGCCTGACCGCCATCTGGACGTCGAACGGTTTGTTGAATGGGCATGTGGCGGTCAATCTGTCGGCGCGCCAACTTCAGCATCTGCATTTGATGGAAACCATCGACAAGGCGCTGAAGGCCAGCGGCGCCGACCCTAGGCGGATTGAAATCGAACTGACCGAATCGGTCGTCATGTCCAATCCTGGAGAGGCGGTCGCCATCTTGAGCGAATTGCGCGAGCGAGGATTTTCCATCGCCGTCGATGATTTCGGCACCGGCTATTCCAGCCTGAGCTATTTGAAGCGCTTGCCGATTTCTTCCTTGAAGATCGACCGCTCCTTCGTCAAGGACCTGCCCGGCGACGCCGACGACGCCGCCATTGCCAAAGCCATTCTCGACCTGTCGCGCTCGCTGGGCCTGCTGACCGTTGCCGAAGGCATCGAAACAGCCGAACAGGCCAGCTATCTGGCGGCGCTTGGATGCCAGCTGGCGCAAGGCTATTACTTCGCCAAGCCCATGCCGGTGGACCAGTTCGAAGAGTGGCTGCGCGCTAGGCAAAAGGTCGATGCTTAGCGGGTTTTACACGCGCCTGAGGGCCTGATCCAAATCGCGAATCAAATCGTCGGCGCTTTCAATGCCAATCGACAGGCGCAACACGTCGGGACCGGCGCCTGAAGCGATCTTTTGCTCGTCGGAAAGCTGGCGATGCGTTGTCGATGCCGGATGAATGATCAGGCTGCGAGTATCGCCGATATTGGCCAGATGCGAAAACAGCCGAACCGATTCCACCACCTTGATCCCCGCTTCGAAACCGCCCTTGACCCCGAACGTGAAAACCGAACCCGGTCCCTTGGGAAAATATTTCTTGGCCAACTGGTGATAGGGATTGGCGGGCAAGCCCGCATAGGAAACCCAGGCCACGCCTGGATGCTTGTCCAAGAACTCGGCCACCGCCTGCGCATTCTGCACATGACGCTCCATGCGCAAATGCAGCGTTTCAGCGCCGGTCAGGGTGAGAAAGGCGTTCATCGGCGCCATGGCGGGGCCGAAATCGCGCAGGGCCACCGCCCGCGCCTTGGTGGTGAAGGCGAAATCGCCGAAAGTTTCAAAGAAGGTCAGGCCGTGATAGGCGGGTTCGGGTTTCGACAAAGAGGGAAACTTGTCGGAGGCCGCCCAATCGAACTTGCCCGATTCCACCACCGCGCCGCCCACCGAGGTGCCGTGGCCGGAAATGAATTTGGTGGTTGAATGCACGACCAAATCGGCCCCCCATTCGATGGGGCGGCACAAAAACGGCGTGGCCAAGGTGTTGTCCACGATCAAGGGAATGCCAGCCGATTTGGCGATGGCTGAAACCGCCTCGATATCGACCACGATGCCGCCCGGATTGGCCAGCCCTTCGATGAAAATGGCCTTGGTCTTGGAGGTCAGCGCCTTGCGGAAATTCTCCGGCTCCTTGGGATCGACCAGATGGCAGGTCCAGCCCAGCTTCTTGAAGGACAGCATGAATTGCGTCAGCGAGCCGCCATACAGATTGCGCGCCGCCAAAAACTCGTCGCCCGGCTCCAGCAGCGTAAAGAAGGTCAGGAACTGCGCGGCATGGCCGGAAGCCGCGCACACCGCGGCTCTGCCGCCCTCCAAGGTCGCGATGCGCTCTTCCAGGGCCGACACCGTGGGATTGGTCAGTCGCGAATAGATGTAGCCGAAAGTATGCAGATTGAACAAATTAGCCGCGTGATCGACATTGTCGAAAACATAGCTGGTGGTCTGATAGATGGGCACGTTGCGCGCCCCAGTCACCGGATCGGGCCTTGCGCCCGCATGCACGGCCAGTGTTTCAATGCCGAAAGGGACTTTTTCCCCCTCGGCCTCCTTATCTATTTTATCAGCGCTTTGTCCGCGCCTGGGCGCCATGTTGGGAGCGCGCAACGCCTTGCTTTGCACCAATCCGCTGTTGACGCCGGACCAGGACAATTCGCCGCCCAAACGGCCATATTCGATCTTGGGGCAGCGGTTCATGACGACATTGAGGCCCGCCGCCTCGGCCCTGGCCCCCGCCTCGTCATTGCGCACGCCCAACTGCATCCACACCACCTTGGCCTTGATCCTGATCGCTTCGTCGGCGATGGGGCCAGCCGCTTCGGAATTGCGGAAGATGTCGACCATGTCGACGGGTTCCGGAATGTCGGAAAGCTGTCCATACACGGTTTCGCCCAGCAGTTCCTGACCCGCCAGTCCAGGATTGACCGGAATGGTGCGATAGCCCTTTTCTTGCAGATATTTCATCACGAAAAAGCTGGGCCGGTTCCAATTGGCCGACGCCCCCACCACGGCGATGGTGCGAACACCCGCCAGAATGGCGCGCAGGTAATCGTCGGCATAGGGGATGACTTCAAGCTGGGCCATGATGCGCTTCTCCTAGAATCCAATTCCTACAGGCCAATCGATTTTTCGCGCCTTCGCTGCACCGAGGAAGGTATTTTCAGGGACTCGCGGTATTTAGCCACCGTGCGCCTGGCGATGTCGACGCCTTCCTTCTTCAAGATGTCCACCAGCTTGTCGTCGGACAGAATGTCCTTGGGCGGCTCGGCGTCGATCAGCTCCTTGATGCGATGGCGCACCGATTCGGCTGAATGGGCGTCGCCGCCGCCGGATGCCGCGATGGATTGGGTGAAGAAATATTTGAGTTCGTAGATGCCGCGCGGGCTTGAAATATACTTGTTCGAGGTGACGCGGCTGACCGTGCTTTCATGCATGCCGATGACATTGGCGATGTCGCGCAGCACCAAGGGTTTCAGATGCGCCACCCCATGTTCGAAGAAGCCTTCCTGCTGGCGCACGATCTCGGTCGCCACCTTCAAGATGGTGGTGGCCCGCTGATGCAGGCTTTTCACCAGCCAGTTGGCCGACTGGAAACGTTCGGCGATGAATTGCTTCTCGTCCCTGTTCTTGGCGCGCTTGCTGATTTCGGCGTGATAGCGGGTGTTGATCAGCACGCGGGGCAGGGTGTCGTTGTTCAGCTCCACCACCCAGCCGCCGCCCTTTAAGGGACGCATCAGAACATCGGGAACAATGGCTTGGGTGATTTCATGATCGAAGACTAGGGCGGGCTTGGGATCGAGCGCCCGAATCTCGTTGATCATGTCGGCTAGGTCTTCGGCATCGACGGCGCAAATCTTCAGCAGGCCCGCCATGTCGCGTCTCGCCAACAATTCCAGATTGTCCAGCAGGGCCTGCATGGCGGGATCCAGCCGGTTCTTGTCTTTCAACTGCAAGGCCAGGCATTCCTTGAGGCTGCGGGCGAATATGCCGGGCGGATCGAAGGCTTGCAGGCAGGCCAGCACTTTTTCCACGCGCGAAAGCGGGCAGCCCAGGCGAGCGGCCACCTCTTCCAGATTGCCGATCAGCCAACCAGCTTCGTTCAGCATGTCGATCAGATGCAGGCCGATCATGCGTTCGCCCGCATTTTGCACATCCAGATTCAACTGGTCGATCAGATGGTCGCGCAGACTTTTCTGACTGGCCACGGTTTGCGCCAGATCGGACTCGTCATCCAGAAAGTCGGAGCGTCCGCCGCGCCCTTCCCACGAGCCTTGCCAGCCCTCCCCCTCGCCGTCGGAAGCGCTGTCATTGTTGAACTGGTTATCAACATCGATATCCAGCTTCGATTCTTCGGTCCCCGGCGCCGTATCGACCAGCGGCTCTTCCGCCCGCTCGCGCTCGGGCGAGGCATTCTGGCTTTCGGCATCCGAAATTCTGGCGTCCGCCTCGCCATCCTCGCGCTCGAGCAGCGGATTGCGCTCAAGCTCCTGCTCGACATAAGCCGTCAGTTCAAGATTGCTGAGTTGTAGGAGCTTGATCGCCTGCTGAAGCTGCGGCGTCATCACCAATGTTTGGGCTTGGCGAAGATCGAGTCTTGGGGCAAGCACCATGTCTTGCTCTCCTAAAGACTAAATTTCTCGCCCAGATAGACCCGGCGCACATCGGCATGCGCCACGATCTCGTCGGGCCTGCCCTCCATCAGCACATGGCCTTCGTGCAAGATGTAGGCGCGGTCGATGATGTCCAGCGTTTCTCGCACATTATGGTCGGTGATCAAAACCCCGATGCCGCGATCTTTCAGATGCGCCACCAAATCGCGGATGTCCGAGACAGCGATTGGGTCGATGCCCGCCAAAGGTTCGTCCAGCAAGATGAAGTGAGGGCGCGAGGCCAGCGCCCTGGCGATTTCGACGCGTCGGCGCTCGCCGCCCGACAGCGCCACGGCGGGGGCGTCGGCCAGATGGCTGATCGAGAATTCCGTCAGCAGCGCCTCCAGCATATGCTCGCGCTTCTCGGAATCGAGTTCGGTCACTTCCAACACGGCCATGATGTTTTCGGAAACGGACAGCCCGCGAAAAATCGAGGCTTCTTGCGGAAGATAGCCGATGCCAAGCCGGGCGCGCCGGTACATGGGCAGATCGGTGATGTTCTGCCCGTCCAACTCGATCGAACCGGAATCCGGCGTAATCAAGCCGGTGATGCAATAAAAGCAGGTCGTCTTGCCAGCCCCGTTGGGTCCCAGCAGACCCACCGCCTCGCCGCGCTGCACGGTCACTGTCACGTCGCGCAGAACCGGACGGCGCTTGTACCGCTTGCCGATATGGCGCGCCACCAAGCCGCGACCGGCGGCGCGGGCTGGCACGTTCAAGGGCGAAAGCGGTTGCTCGAAATCGGAACTGTTCATTTTTTCTTGCGCCCGCCATCGGGGGCAAGAATGCCCTGCACGCGCGTTCCCGCCGTTCCGGGCGCCGCCGGGAAAAGCTTGCTGACGCCGGTGGCCATGTTCACTTCCGCATAGCCGCCGTTCAACTGATTCTTGTCCCTGGTGATTTTCACATTGCCGGTCAGCGTGGCCAGTTGGCTTTCGGTATAGTAGATGCCCTTGTCGCCGGTGGCGACGTCGTTGGCCGTGCGCACCAGCACATTGCCAAACGCGTTGGCCTGCTTGATTTCCAGCTTGCCGTTCTTGTCTTCCTTGAGATCGGCCGTGATGGTGTCGGCGCGCAGGCGCTTGTCGTCGTGCTGCACAAAGGCGTCGCCCCTGGCCACCGCCACGCGCTTGGCCTCCCAATATTCCAGACTGTCGGTGGCCGTCACGGTGTCGGTCGGCGTTTGCAGTTTTGCCACCGGCACGCCCTTGATCACCAGAAGCACATTGTCGATGTCGTAGACCGCGCTGTCGCCCGTCACCTTGGTCTCGGCGGAAATGATGCGCACATGGCCAAGCGCCTCCAACTTCCAGATTTCGGTGCCGCCGCCTTCCTTGCGGTCGCGGTAATGCGCCACCAGCTCGTCGGCGTGAACGGTCACGTTGTTGCGGATGGCCCTGGCATTTCCCTTGGCGATGAATTTCTGCTCGCGCTGCATCCATTCGATGCCCTGATCCGACGTAATATCGACAGCACCCTCCGGCCCGCCGCCCGTGAAATCAAGACCGGCCGCCATCGGCTTCGCGATGAAGCCCGCCGCCACCAGAACCGTCATCAGAAAAACGCGCCAACCATTTGTCATTTTTTGGGCATACCCGCCTTGGGATCGAGAACAAGATGGGCTTTGCCGGTGAACACGATGCGCGCCCCTTTATCGTACAGCCTGAATCCATCGGCGGTCAGCGCCCCGAAGGGCCCTTGGCCGCGCACCCGGTCGTCGCCCGACGCCGTGCCCATCTTCAGATCGGCCTGCGCGCTCTGGGTGTGAATTTCATAGCCCTTATCGTGGAACAGATTGACGTTGCCCAACAGATCGAGCGTGCTGGAAGGTTGGCTGTACAAGCCATTGTCGGCGGAAAGGGCCAGCCATTGGCCATCGCGGGTCATCATATCGGCCTTGGGCGCCTCCAGTTCGACCGCCTTGGCGCCCTTGGAGGCCTCGGTGGCGGCATCGGCGGTTACCGTAAATGGCTGGTTGTCCTTGTCGGTGCCGAAATAGCGGGCGTTGACCATCGACAGCGTATCGACGTCCTTGGTGTTGATGTTCGAGAAGCTGACCCTGAATCGCTCGTCCTTGCCCACGATCTGCGGCCAGATCAGCACGAGGCCCAGCACCAGCGCGGCGACGGCGGGCAGGATGATCTTCATCATGCCGACGAAACGTGTATAGCTGGGGTCGCGGGTTTTGATGTCGCCCGCAGCCAGCAAATCGCGCGTCCGATCAGCGGAACGCAGCGCCAAGCGGCTGTCGATATGGACCATGACGCCTCCTATGCCACACCTGCCCTAAGGCAGTCGTGAACGTGCAGGATGCCGACCGGCTTGTCGGCTTCGACGACAAACAGCGTGGTGATCGAACTGGCATTCATGATCCGCAGCGCCTCGGCGGCCAGAATCTGCGGGCGCACGGTCTTTGGATCGCGGGTCATGATCTCGGCGGCGGTTTTCTTCAGCATGCCGTCCGACATGTGGCGGCGCAGATCGCCGTCCGTGACGATGCCGGCCAGCAATCCATCGGCGCCGACAACTCCGGCGCAGCCAAACCGCTTGTTGGTCATGACCAAAAGCGCTTCGGCCACGGATTGTTCCGGCTTGACCAGGGGAACCTCGCCGTCCCGATGCATCAGATCGGAAACTTTCAGCAATTTGCGGCCCAAGGCGCCGCCGGGATGCAGCATCTGGAAATCGGCGGCCGTAAAGCCCCGCCGCTCGAGAAGCGTAACCGCCAGCGCATCGCCCAAGGCCAGCATCATGGTGGTCGAAGTGGTGGGGGCCAGACCCATGGGGCAGGCTTCGCTCATGGTGGGCAGGACCAGGGCCACATCGGCGGCCTCGCCCAGGCTGCTGGCCTGGCGGGACGTAATGCCGACCAGCGGAATGGCAAAGCGCCTAGTATAGGCGATCAGGTCGGACAGTTCGGCGGTTTCGCCGGAATTGGACAAGGCCAGCACGGCATCCTTGGCGGTGATCATGCCCAAATCGCCATGGCTGGCCTCGGCCGGATGCACGAATACGGCAGGCGTGCCGGTGGAGGCCAGGGTGGCCGCGATCTTATGGCCGACATGGCCGCTTTTGCCCATGCCGCTAACCACCACCCGGCCCGCGACGGCGGCCAGAATATCCAGCGCTTTCAGAAACGCGCCATCCAACCCATCGGCCATGCTTTGCAGGGCCTGGGATTCCAAAGCCAAGACCCGGCGCGCCGAGTCAAGGTCGGCCTGTGCGGTCGAAACGGTCTTATTCGTCATGGGCGTCATTGCCGGGCGTTCAGATCAAGAGCCAGTCTTGCCATTCATGATGGCGGAACGATGGCAGCCAATGCCATTTGCAACTTGGCGCCATCTTTGCATGGATTATGCCCGGCCCAGCCGCCTAGGTCAATGAATGGCGGCTTGGAAGCACAAATTATTAGCTCAAATTATTAATGTGCGAAGATGTCTTCTTCGTCCCAGCCCAGCAGATCGAGGGCGGCGCGGGTGGGCAGGAAGGAGAAGCAGGAATCGGCCAGGGCCTTGCGGCCCTCGCGCAGCAGCAGATCGTCCAGCTTGGCTTTCAGGGCGTGCAGGTGCAGAACGTCGGAGGCGGCATAGGCCAACTGCTCGGCGGTCAGGTTGGCCGATCCCCAGTCGCTGGTCTGCTGCTGCTTGGACATTTCGACGCCCAGCAGATCGCGGCACAAATCCTTCAGCCCATGCTTGTCGGTGTTGGTCCGGGTTAGGCGCGAAGCGATCTTGGTGCAATAGACCGGCGTGCAGGTCACGCCCAGCCAGCGGGCCAGCATGGCGATGTCGAACCTGGCGTAATGAAACATTTTGAGGCGCTTGGGATCGGCCAGCATCGTTTTCAGGCGCGGCGCTTCATAGCGGTTTTGGAAATGGACCAGATGGGCGTTGCCGTCGCCCGACGACAATTGCACAACGCACAACCGATCACGCATGGGGTTCAGCCCCATGGTTTCGGTGTCGATGGCGATGACGGGGCCGAGATCAAGCCCTTCCGGCAGATCGCCATGGTGCAGATGATTGGCCATTCGGGCTTCCTTTCCCAAACTCCCCAGTCCGGCATCCCCCGATGCCCCGGCCAAAATACGACCGCCAAGAAAGTGGTGCCCAGGAGAAGACTCGAACTTCCACGACCTTTCAGCCACTAGAACCTGAATCTAGCGCGTCTACCAATTCCGCCACCTGGGCAGGGGCACTTCTTGGGAGGGCGAGCGATACCCTGACAAAGCGCCGATGTCAAGCGCGGGATGGACGAAACTTGGTTGGCTGTGTAACCTTCCCCCAGTTTTGTTTCGTGGAGGATGGCATGTCCGGCTGTGTGGTGACGGTTTTTGGTGCTTCTGGGTTCATTGGGCGCCAAGTGGTGCAACGGCTGGCGGCCAGCGGGGCCACGGTGCGCGCCGCCGTACGCGACCCCATCGGAGCCGCTTTCCTGAAGCCCATGGGCGAGGTTGGGCAGGTCATTCCCATCAAGGCCGATCTGCGCGACAAGGCCGCCATCGCCAGGGCCGTGGAAGGGGCAAGCGCCGTGATCAATCTGGTCGGCATCCTTTATGAAAGCGGCGGCGCCAAGTTCGAAACCATCCATGTCGAAGGCGCCAAACGGATCGCCCAGGCCGCCAAGGCGGCGGGCGTTCAAAGCCTGGTCCATGTATCTGCCCTGGGCGCCGACGCCAATTCGCCCTCGGCCTATGCCCGCAGCAAGGCCAAGGGCGAGGCCGAAGTGCTGGCCCAGTTCCCCGATGCCGTCATCATGCGCCCCAGCGTCGTTTTCGGACCCGATGACGATTTTTTCAACCGCTTCGCCAATCTGGCCCGCCTGACCCGCATGTTGCCGGTTTTCGTATCCGACGGCTTCAGGCCCAAATTCTCGCTGCAAGACCTTAGCTTCGACTTCGATCTGTTCGGATCGGGCGGGGCCGCCTTCCAGCCGGTTTATGTGGGCGATCTGGCCGACGCCATCCTGGCCGTGCTGAACAAGCCCGACGCCAAGGGCGGCACCTTCGAGATCGCCGGCCCGCGCCCCATCCGCATGAAGGAAGTGATGGAAATGGTGGCCACCGCCATCAAGCGCAGCCCGGCCATCCTGCCCCTGCCCCCCTTCGTCGGCAAGATTCAGGCCTTTTTCCTGCAATTCTTGCCCAAGCCCCCCCTGACGCCCGACCAGATGAAGCTGCTGGCCAGGGACAATGTGCCGTCCGGCAAACATCCCGGCCTGAAGGAATTGGGCATCCGCCCGACCGCGCCCGAGGCGATCATCCCCGCCTATCTGACCCGCCACCAGCCCGGCGCGCGCCGCAGCGCGCATCACATTTAACGCTTCCCTGTGATTTGAAGGCGGGCAAAAGAAAAACCCCGGAGACTTCTTCTCCGGGGTTTTCACTTGGCAAGTCCTGGAGGCGGTTTACGCCGCGTCTTCCGACTTGTGATTGCTTTTGGGGGCGATATAGGCGATCGCCGCATGCTGGCTGCAATAGGGCTTGCCGTTCATGGCCTGCTCGCCGCAGAAATGGAAATCGTCTTTTCTGGGATCGCCAATCGGCCAGGAACAGCCGCCGCGATTGTTGAAGGGCACCACCTTGGGCGGCTGGGGCTGCACGGGAGCGGCCCGCTTGATCGGCGAGGGTCTGGCGATCAGGCCCAGGCGGTGCGCCTTGCCGACCACGGCGTTCTTCGACATGCCGATCCGCCGCCCAATTTCGCTGGTCGACAAGCCCTGCTGCCACAAACGCGTCAGCTCGTTGATCGTTTCATCGGTCCAGGCCATAACCCCTCCTTGCCCCTGTATCTTGTGGTTTCCACCCCAATCTGACCACAACATAGTGGGGCAATCGGGTCGGAGTCAAACAAGAGTTTTCCACAAGCCCCCGGCCCGCCTTGCCTGCTCGTTGACAGAAATCGGACGAACGCCCATAGTCTGCCGCTTTCCTTGGAACACTGGGGGTTTTCCCCTAGAGGAGAGCCATGATCAGCGCCGTAATGCCGACCTATGCCAGAGCCGACCTTGCCTTCGAGCGGGGCGAAGGCTGCTGGCTGGAAAGCGTGGATGGTCGGCGCTATTTGGATTTCGGGTCGGGCGTTGCGGTCAACGCGCTTGGCCATACGCATCCAAGGCTGGTGGCGGCCCTGACCGCCCAGGCGCAGAAACTCTGGCATTGCTCGAATCTGTATCGCGTGCCGGGCCAGGAAAGGGTGGCGGCGCGCTTGGTCGAAGCCAGCTTTGCCGATACCGCTTTCTTTTGCAATTCGGGCGCCGAGGCGATGGAGTGCGCCATCAAGATGGTGCGCAAATATCACGACGCCAGCGGCACGCCGGAACGCTATCGCTGCATCACGGTCGAGGGCGCCTTTCATGGCCGCACCCTGGCCACCATCGCGGCGGGCGGCCAGGAAAAGCATTTGAAGGGGTTCGATCCCGTCGTTGACGGATTCGATCAGGTGCCCTTCGGCAACATGAATGCGTTGCGCGCCGCCATCACCGGGCAAACGGCGGCCATTATCGTTGAACCCGTGCAAGGCGAAGGCGGCATCCGCCCGGCCGAGACCGACTATCTGAAAAAACTGCGCCTAGCCGCCGACGAGTTCGGCCTGCTGCTGGTCTTCGACGAGGTTCAGTGCGGCATGGGCCGCACCGGCAGCCTGTTCGCCTATCAGCAGGCGGGCGTGGCCCCCGACATCATGGCGCTGGCCAAGGGACTGGGCGGCGGCTTTCCCATCGGCGCCTGTCTGGCCAGCGAGCGCGCCGCGCAGGGCATGACGGCAGGCACGCATGGCAGCACCTTCGGCGGCAATCCCCTGGCCATGGCGGTGGCCGAGACTGTGCTGGACGTCATGCTAGAACCCGGCTTCTTGCAAGAAGTCGCCCGCAAGGGCGCCCTGCTGCATGATCGTCTTTGCCTGCTGGTCGAACGCCACCCCTCCTCGCTGCTGTCGGCAAGGGGACTGGGATTGATGCAGGGCCTGGTCTGCAAACGTCCCAACGGCGACATCGCCGAAGCCTGCTACGCCCAGGGGCTGCTGACCGTTCTGGCGGGCGACAATGTCTTGCGCATCCTTCCCCCCTTGATCGTCACGGACGAGGAAATCTTGGAAGGCAGCGCCAAACTTGAAGCGGCTATAGCCGCCTTGGAAAGCCGGGGGGCTTGATGACGCGTCATTTTCTCAATCTCGACCGTTTCGACGAGATCACGCTGCGCCATATGCTAAAGCGCGGACTGGACTTCAAGGGCAAGCGCGCCGCCGATCCGCTGCCGTTGCGCGGACGCATCCTGGCCATGATCTTCGAGAAGCCGTCGACCCGCACGCGCGTTTCCTTCGAAGCCGGCATGAAACAGTTGGGCGGCGACGTCGTGGTGCTGGGCCAGCACGACACCCAGTTGGGACGCGGCGAGACGGTGGCCGACACGGCCCGCGTCCTGTCTCGCTATGTTGACGCCATCATGATCCGCACCAACGACCCGGCCAAGCTGGACGAGTTGGCGGCCTATGCCAGCGTGCCCGTCATCAACGGGCTGACCGACACCACGCATCCCTGCCAGATCATGGCCGACATCATGACGGTGGAAGAACATCGCGGTCCCATCGGCGGCAAGGTGGTGGCCTGGAGCGGCGACGGCAACAATGTCGCCAATACCTGGATTCAAGCCGCCGCCCTGTTCGGATTCGAAATGCGTCTGGCCTGCCCGGCCAATCTGCCGCCAGACGCCGACATCATGGCCTGGGCGCTGGCCAGAGGGGCCAAGATCGTGTTGACCGAGGATCCCGCCGCCGCGGTCAAGGGCGCCGACGCCGTCATCACCGACGCCTGGGTTTCCATGGGCTTCGAATCCGAGAACCGCCAGCAGTTTCTTGAACCCTACGCCGTGACCGAAAGCCTGATGGCGCACGCCAAACCCGATGCCTTGTTCTTGCACTGCCTGCCCGCCCACCGGGGCGAGGAGGTCACGGACGGCGTGATCGACGGCCCTTGGTCGGTGGTCTGGGACGAGGCGGAAAACCGCCTGCATGCCCAGAAGGGCATCCTGATGTGGTGCCTGGAAGGCAATTGAGGACGATCGATGGAACTCTGGCGACGGATCGAAGCTGGAAGCCCCCTCTTGATCGACGTTCCGCATGCCGGAACCTATCTGCCGCCCGACATGGCCGCCCGGCTGACGCCCGAGGCCCTGGCCCTTCCCGATACTGATTGGCATGTCGACCGGCTTTTCTCATTTGCCGAGCGGATCGGGGCGGGGTTTCTGGCCGCCACCCATTCGCGTTACGTGATTGATCTGAACCGCGACCCCGAGGGTCGGCTGCTTTATCCCGGCAGCGACAATACGGAACTGGTTCCCCTGACCCGCTTCGACTGGCAGCCCATCTATCAAGACGGGCAAGCGCCCGACAATGCGGAGGTGGCGCAGCGCATCGAGACTTTCTGGAAGCCCTATCACGAGAGGCTTCGCGCCGATATCGACGCCATCGTCAAGCGCTTCGGCCACTGCATCTTGCTGGACGGCCATTCTATTCCGCACAGCGTGCCGCGCTTCTTTAAGGGCAGATTGCCCGACCTCAACCTGGGAACGGATGAAGGAAAAAGCGCTGCCCCTAAATTCAGCGATGCCGCCTGGAATGTTCTGGATGGGCAAAGCCTGTTTTCTTGCGTGCGCGATGGGCGTTTCACCGGAGGCCATATCACCCGCCATTACGGACGACCGGAGCAAGGCGTACATGCGCTGCAAATCGAAATCGTCCAGGATGCTTATATGGACGAGGCCCAACCCCGCGACTTCGCACAAGAAAAGGCGCAGAACGTGATCTTGATCCTTGAACGAATGGCCGAGGCCTTGCTGGCCGTCAGGCCATAAGCGCCTTTTGTTTTTCCGCCTCGGTGGCCGCTATCAGGCGGGCTTCGAATTCAGGCACCGGCAAGGGCTTGCTGAAATAGAAGCCCTGCACCATGTCGCAACCATTCTCGCGCAGGAAATCGACCTGTTCGGCCAGTTCGGCGCCCTCGGCCACCACTTCGAGATTGAGGCCGCGCGACAGGCCGATGATGGCCCTGGCGATTTCGGCGGTGAAGGGATTGGTTTCCACATCCTTCACGAAAGCCCGGTCGATCTTCAAGGTGGTGATGGGAAAGCGGGCCAGATAGCTAAGGCTTGAATAGCCGGTGCCGAAATCGTCGATCGAGAGATGGATGCCCAAATCCCTCAGCGTCTTCATCTTGCCGATCACCTGCTCGATGTCGCCCACCAGCATGCTTTCCGTCAGCTCAAGCTCCAGCCATTTGGGATCGAGGCCGGTTTCGACCAGCACCTCTTGCACCTTGTCGATCAGATTGCGGTCGCGAAACTGGTGCGCCGAGACGTTGACCGACACCCGCAGGGGCTTCAGTCCCATATCCTGCCAGAGTTTGTTCTGGCGGCAGGCTTCGCGCAGCACCCAATGGCCGATGGGGCCGATCAGCCCCGATTCCTCGGCGACGGGAATGAATTCGGCAGGCGACACCATGCCCCGATCCGGCTCGATCCAGCGGATCAAGGCCTCCATGCCGGTCAGCGTATCGGCCTCGACGCGGATTTTCGGCTGATAGAACAGAACGAATTCGTCCGCCGCCAAGGCCCGTCGCAGCCGATGTTCCAAGTCAAGCCGCTTCCTGGCTTTCTCGTTCATCTCGCCCGCATAGAATTGATACTGGTCGCGCCCCATCGACTTGGCGTGATGCATGGCGCTGTCGGCGTTCTTTTGCAGATGATCGGCCGTGTCAGCATCGGTCGGATAGATGCTGATGCCGATGCTGGCCGACAGCACCACGTCGCGCCCATCGACCTTAAACGGCTCGCGCATCGATTTCAGAACTTTTTCGGCAACGATCACGCTGTCATCAACGGCGGCAATCGGCAAGACAAGACCGAACATGTCCGAGCTGAGGCGCGCCGCCGTATCCGAACCGCGCACGCACTTCTTCAGCCGTTCTGCCACTTCCTTCAGCAATTCATCGCCGCCGCCATGGCCGAAGGCGTCGTTCAACACGGAAAAGCGGTCCAGCCCGATCATCAGCATGGCGATCGACTTGGCGGCGCGCTTGGCGTTCAGAAGGCTTTGCTCGGCCCGGTCGTGGAACAGATAGCGGTTGGGCAAGCCAGTCAGCGCATCGACGCCAACCTTGGATTGGGTCGCCCCAGACTGTTCCAGATCATGCAGAACCGCCAGCAAGCCGGGCCTGCCCGTCCCCTCATTGTCCTGCGGCGTCAGATTGACCGAAAAATGCTTGATCTCGCCGCCCGGCTTTTCCAGCCTGGCTTCGCCGCTTTGCGGATGTCCGCTGCTCATCACGCTGTCGATGATGGCCAGGGGTTCGGTCCACAGACCGTTCAAGTCACGCCCGGCCACCAACCCAAGGGTCAACCCGGTTGCTTTTTCGAAAGCGCGGTTCACCTTTTGGATGCGCAAATCCGCATCGGCCACAATGACGGCGTCCGACAATAGATCGAGCAAGGAATCTGGCAAGCTATGCGTTCCCATAGAGGCGGTTATAGCGCAATTGAGTTCCTGTCTCCACCCTTGATCCCAACCGGGCAACAGGCAATCATGGCCCGCGCTTCCGTTCCGCCCCAACTTGGAAAGATCCCTTCATGCCGTCCTTGCCCGCTTTTCTGCCGAAACGTCTCGGCTACCGGTTGGTTTTTGCGATCGGGGGCGGTTTCACCATCCTGGCGTCGCTCATTTTTGCCCATGAGGTCTTCGGTCATCAAGACAGCGGCCCCCAGCATTGGGCCATCGAGCTTGGGCTGATTCTGATCGGCATTCTGACCATGATGGGCGTGGTGGCGCTGGTCTTGCGCCGCCCCCTGCAGGCCCTTTCCGCTGCCACGCGCTTTGCCGAGGAACTGGCGGAAAGACGAGGCCAGTTTCTTAATTACGAACCGGACGCGCCCGTCGAGATCCTGCGCCTGCAAACCGCGATCAACCACGCATCGGCCCGCCTGGCCGATCAGGAACGCCAGCTTAAGGAAAGCCATCAGGCCGAGATCGACGCCCGCGACGCCATGGAGAGGTTGGAACGCTTAAGCCGCGAAGCCATCGACAGCATTTCCGAAGGCTTCGTGCTGTTCGATGCCGACATGCGGCTGGTGATGTGCAACGAAACCTATCGCGGGGCCTATCCTTTGATCGCCGACCTTCTGACGCCGGGCGCCAATTTCATCGACATTCTTAGAAAGGCGGCAACGCGCGGCCAGTTCGTCGACGACAGCGAACAAATGGACGAATGGGTGCGCGAGCGCATCGCCCGGCATCTGGGCCATACCGATCCCGTGGTTTGCAGGCTTTCGGGCGAGCGCTGGTACGTCATCAGCGAGCGCGCCACCCCGTCGGGCGGCGTGGTCAAGTTGCTGACCGACATTTCGGAAATCAAGCAGCAAGAGGAACGCCTGCGCCAATCGCACAAAATGGAAGCCCTGGGCCAGTTGGCCAGCGGCTTGGCGCATGAATTCAACAATGTGCTGACGGCGGTGGGCGGTTTTTCGGAAATGGGCCTGCGCGACCCGTCAAACGCCGCCAGGGCGGAATTGTGCTTCACCGAAATCGCCAAGGCCTCCGAGCGGGCGACCGACCTGACCGGACAGCTTTTGTCCTTCAGCCGCAACCAGCCGACGGAATCCAAGGTCGTCGATGTCGGTCAGGCGGTCTGGGATCTGGAGTCTTTCCTGCGCCCCCTGTTGGGCGAGAAGGTCAGCCTGAACATCGCGCCGCACGACGACGGTTTGTTTTCACTCGTCAATCCCAGCCAGATGGCGCAGGCCGTGGTGAATCTGGTCATCAACGCCAGGGACGCCATGCCCAAGGGCGGTTCGATTTCCATCGCCACCGAACGAACCAGCCTAAGCGCCGCCGAGGCCGAGATGCTGTCCATAGCGCCGGGCGACTATGTCGTGACCCGCGTGACAGATACCGGCACCGGCATCGACGACGAGGTGAAGAAGCGCATTTTCGAACCCTTCTTCACCACCAAAAAGGCGGGCGAAGGAACCGGTTTGGGCTTGGCCATGGTTTACGGCATGGCGACCAGCGCTGGCGGCACCGTGCTGCTTGAGAGCGAACTGGGGATGGGGTCCACCTTCAAGATATTGTTGCCCATCACCGCCAAGCCGCTGCGCGCGCGCGTCAGCGAACGAAACGATCTTCAATCGCAACCCCGCGAAGAAACGATCCTGATCGCCGAAGACGATCCGGCAGTGCTGGATTATCTGAAGCATCTATTGTTCGATCTGGGCTATCGCACCGTGGCGGCGACTTGCGGCAAGGACGCCTTGCGCATCGCAGCGGAACAGCCGGTGGAGCTGATCCTGTGCGATGTGGTGATGGGCGACATGAGCGGGCCTGAAGTGATCCAGGAACTGAAGATCGCTTGGCCAAATCTTAAGGCCGTGTTGATGTCGGGCTATCCTTTTCCGCCCCTCGAGACGGGATTGGCCGACGCCCAGCTTGCCAAGCCGCTCGACCCGGCCCTGCTGGCCGAAACCCTGGCTAGGCTTCTCGCCTAGCGCAGGATTGTTTAACTCCGAGTCACCGGAGTGGCTCGGAGTTGAGCGATGCTGCGCTAGGCGCCTGCTTGGGCGCGCAGGACCGATTTTTGCACTTTCTCGAAGGCGCGCATTTCAATCTGGCGCACGCGCTCGCGCGAAATGGCGAAGCGTTGCGACAATTCCTCCAGCGTCGCCGGATCGTCCTTCAGCCGTCTTTCTGCCAGGATGATGCGTTCGCGTTCGCCCAGCTGGGTCATGGCGCCGCCCAACAGCTCGCGCCTTTGACCGCTTTCCTCCGTTTCGGCCAAACAGTCTTCCTGGCTGGAAGAATCGTCTTCCAGAAATTCCATCCATTCGCCGTCGCTGTCGGCGCGCATGGGTGCATTCAAGGAATGATCGGGGCCGGACAGGCGGCGATTCATCTGGACGACCTCATCCTCGGTTACCGCCAGCTTGTGGGCGATGATCTTGACCTGCTCGGGGTGAAGATCGCCTTCCTCCAGCGCCTGCATGCGGCTTTTCATGCGGCGCAGGTTGAAGAACAGCTTCTTCTGGGCCGCCGTGGTCCCCATTTTGACCAGCGACCAGGAATGAAGGATGTATTCCTGTATGGCGGCGCGCACCCACCACATGGCATAGGTGGCCAGACGGAATCCCTTCTCGGGGTCAAAGCGCTTGACCGCCTGCATCATGCCCACATTGCCTTCGGCGATCAATTCGCCCAAGGGCAGCCCATAGCCGCGATAACCCATGGCTATTTTGGCGACCAAGCGCAGATGGCTGGTCACCAGACGATGGGCGGCATTCTGGTCATCGCTCTCGCGGTAATTTTTGGCCAGCATATATTCTTCTTCCGGGGCCAACATCGGAAAGCGTCGGATTTCCATCAAATAGCGGCTGAGGTTTCCCTCGGGGGCTATGGGCAAGCGCATTGCTGCTGCGTTCATAACTTTTTACTCCTTCCCGCTAGCTGGGAGCCTTAATAGGCGCCCCCATTAACCAAGCTGTGCGGTCAGGATTGTCTTCTTTTTAGGATTTGTCTAGAGAGATAATTAGTACATTGAAATCTGGTGGAAGGGATTCCTTGAATTTAAGATAATTGCCAGCTATCGGATGGTAAAAACCGAGTTCGCAGGCATGCAATGCTTGGCGCGGAAAAGATTGAAGCATATGGGCATTGTCGCCAGACAGGTTCTTAAGCGGCACGCGACGGGGTCCGCGGCCATAGGTCGGGTCGCCGATCAAAGCATGACCGCCATGCGCGAAATGCACGCGAATTTGATGGGTGCGTCCGGTCTCGAGGCGGCATTCGACTAGGCTTACCGCCTGTTTCCAAGACTTCAGAACTTTGTAGCGGGTCAGCGCATGCTTGCCGCGCCCTTCAGGAACGACGGCCATTTTCGTGCGATGCTTGGGGTCGCGTCCGATGGCGCCGCTGAACTGTCCAATCGGCGGCAGCGGCACGCCCCAGACCAGGGCCTGATAGGCCCGCTCTATATCGTGGGCGGCGAACATCTTGCTCAGGCCGCGATGGGCGGCATCGGTCTTGGCCGCCACCAGCAGGCCGCTGGTGTCTTTGTCGATGCGATGCACGATTCCCGGGCGCTTGACCCCGCCGATCCCGGACAGACTGTCGCCGCAATGAGCGATCAGGGCATTGACCAGCGTATGGCCAAGATTGCCGGGGGCCGGGTGAACCACCAAACCAGCCGGTTTGGCGATCACGATCAAATGCTCGTCTTCATAGTGGATGTTGAGAGGGATGTCCTCGCCCAGCGGGATGGCCGGTTCAGCCGCCGGTTCCAACACGCTGTAAACCGCTCCCGGTTTGACCGAGGCCGAGGGGTCGGTTATGGTCTCAGTTCCGCATTGCACCCGACCTTCGCCCATCAAGGCCTTCAGGCGCGTGCGCGACAGGCTGGGCAGGGCCTGGGCCAGCCATTTGTCGAGCCGCATGCCGGAACAGTCGTCCGGCGCCGGCAAAAGGGTGTGGCGGGTTGATTGGGTCATCTAAGTGTCCGTCATACTAACTTTGGCATACTAACTTTGGGATCTTTGACAAAGCATGAATCTCGCGGTTCTTAAATCCATCACCATCGGCATGGGCTTTCTGATCGTCGGCGGTTTGGCCGCCCTGGGCTATGGGGCGATGCAGCAGGCGGGCAAGCTGAAGCTGGAAAAGGCGGAAAGCGCCCCGGCCTTGGAGGCCCCCAAGCCCTTCGGCCTGTTGGAGTTGAAGGAACCTGCGGGCACCGAGATTCTGGAACTCGCCACCGGCGACGGGCGCTTGTTCCTGCGCTTGGGCGGCGGCGGCAAGCCCGAGCGCATTTTGGTTCTGGATGCGAAGACCGCAACCGTGTTGGGCACTATCCTGCCTACGAAGGCCGCAGGCGAGGCGGCGGGAACAACGCCGCCGCCTGCCGAATCATCCGCAAGCCCCAAGTGATAAGGCTTACGGCGGCTCAGGCGCGTTTGATCGAAAAACTGGCCATCGCCGCATGGCCCAAGGAATGCTGCGGCCTACTGATCGGACGACGAGCGGAGGCCGGATTGCTGGTCGATGAAGTCCGCCCTTGCAAGAATCTGCTGGCCGACCAGGAAAACGACCGTTTTGAAATCGATCCCCAGGAGCGTTTCGACGCCATGCGCCAAGCCAGAAGCATGGAGCGTGAAATCCTGGGCCATTATCATTCGCACCCGAACGGAGTGGCGGCGCCGTCGAAAACCGACCGTGAGCAGATGTACGAGCCGGAATTGACTTGGTTGATCGTGGGCGTGACCAAGGCGGGCGATTGCCGGTTGGCCGCGTTTCGCCCCAATCTGGAGCGCGAAGATTTCGATCCGGTCGGGCTTGTCATCGGCTCCGCCGACGATCAGAATTGCCGATCATGACGGAAAGCCCCGATCATCGACCGCGCCGCAGCGCGCTTTACATGCCCGCCTCGAATGCCAGGGCGTTGGAAAAGGCGCGCTCGCTGCTTGCCGACGTGCTGATCCTCGATCTGGAAGATTCGGTCGATCCGCAATCCAAGGAGACGGCGCGCGGCCAAGCCGTGGCTGAGCTGGCAAAAGGCGGTTTTGGCAGACGCGAAACGGTGCTGCGCGTCAATGCGCTGGCCACCCCCTGGGGGGTGGAAGATCTGAAGGCGGCGGCGCACGCCAAGGCCGACGCCGTTTTGTTGCCCAAGGTTGAATCGGCGCATGAGGTTCGCGAGGCGGAATCCCTGCTGGCGGGAACCGACCTGTCGATCTGGTGCATGATCGAAACGCCCAAGGGCGTTCTGGCGGCGGCGGAAATTGCTCAGGCGTCCAAGCGCCAAGGCTGCTTCGTGCTGGGCACGTCGGACCTAGCCAAGGATTTGCGCTGTCGGCACACGCCCGACCGTTTGGCCTTGCTGTTCAGCCTAAGCCAAGCGCTGCTGGCCGCCCGCGCCCACGGCTTGGCCTGCCTGGACGGCGTGCATCTGGATCTGTCCGACGAGGCTGGGTTTGAGCGCGCCTGTCTTCAGGGCCGCGATTTGGGCTTTGATGGCAAGACGCTGATTCATCCCAAGAGCATCGAGATCGCCAACCGCATTTTCTCGCCCGGCGAAGGGGAAATCGCAACGGCTCGCAAGATCACGGCCGCTTTCGAGGCGGCGAGGGCGCAAGGCAAAGGCGTTGTCGTGGTTGATGGCCGTCTGGTCGAACACCTGCATGTGCAAGAAGCGCTGCGCGTCCTGGCTCTGGCCGAGGCGATTGCGGGCGGGTTCTGACCCCACCCGCTATTTCGATTTCAAGCGCCAGACGCCGTCCCAATCTTGCGGCGGATTGGCCTTCAGATATTCGCAGCGCTCGATATACATCTTGGCGCAGAAATCGTTGGGGTGCAGGCGAAGCGATTCGCGGAAGGCCTTTTCGGCTTCGTCGAACTGGCCGTGGCGATAAGACTGCACGCCAAAGCCGAAGGTGCTAAGTACGTCCATCATGTTGGGGAAGGTGGCGTCGGTGTGATAATCGACCACCTCGAACACCGCCACGGGCTGCGTCTTGCCCTTGACGATCACCTTGTCCACCTCGCGCATGCGGTAGGTGCCCTTCAGGCGGGCCTTGGTGAATTCGCTGATCAGCAGCTTGGCGCCATATTGCTTGGTGGCCGATTCCAAGCGCGAGGCCAGATTCACGCCGTCGCCAATGACGGTGTAATCCATGCGCTTGGGGCTGCCGATATTGCCCGACACGATGTTGTCGGTGTTGAGGCCGATGCCGATATCGACCGGGCGCTTGCCTTCGCTGGCGCGCCGCTCGTTGTATTTTGCCAAGCCGTGCAGCATGTCGAGGGCTGCACGCACGCCTCTGTCCTCGTCGTCATCGTGCGGCAAAGGGGTGCCGAAGATGGCCATGATGGCGTCGCCGATGAATTTGTCGAGCATGCCGCCTTCGTTGGTAATGCAATCGACCATGATGGTGAAATATTCGTTCAAAAGCGCCACCGTGCCTTGCGGCCCCAGCTCCTCGGTCAGCGTCGTAAAGCCGCGGATGTCCGAGAACAAAACGGTGGCGATGCTGGATTGGCCGCCCATCACCGCTTCGCCGCCCGCCAGCAACTTGTCGGCTAATGTGGGGTCCATATAGCGGGCCATGGTCGATTTCATGCGCTTCTCGGAACTGATGTCTTCGATCATCAGCATGCTGCCAAGTTTTTTGCCGCCCGCATCCGACAGGGGTTCGAATGTCAGGTTGGCCGAAATGCGAGCGCCGTCAATCTCCAGCTCGGCGTCGATCATGGCGTCGCCCGCGCGCTCTTCCTCGCACTGCTTGATCTTGTCGAAAATCCAGTCGTTGGGCGCTTGGAAGAAATCGCCTGCCGGGCAGCCCAGAATTTGCGCCGCTTCGACCTTCAAGATTCGCAGGCCAGAAGCGTTGCAGGTCACGATCTTGCCGTCCTCGTTCAAGGTCAGCACGCCGCTGGTCATCGATTCCAGGATCGACTCGTTGTAGTTCTTGATGTTCTGAACGTCATCGAACAGCTTGGCGTTTTCAAGGCCGATGGAAATTTGAGAGACGAAGGCCTTCAGCCTCGCCTCGTCCTCGGGCGAGAAGGCGCCGCCGCGTTTGTTCAAAACTTGTGTGACGCCGATGCATTTGGCGTCTTTGTTCAAGACCGGCACGCACAGGATGGATCGTGTGAAAAATCCCGTCTTGCGGTCGAAGGCGGGGTTGAAGCGCAGATCGGCATAGGCATAGGGAATGTTGATGGTTTCGCGCGTCGTGAAAACGGCGCCCGCGATGCCCAGATGGTTGGGCAGGCGAATCTGCGTCGCTCCCAGTCCCTCGCCCACCATGGTGAACAGCTCGTTCGTCTTTTCGTCGTTGATGAAAAGGGTCGAGCGCTCGGCATCCAGCATGCGGGTGATGGTGGCGATGATCTTGGAAAGCAACGGCCCCAGCTTCAACTCCGACGAGATGTCGGAGACGACGCTCAGGAATTCGAGTTCCTGCTTGCGCTTTCGCTCAAGCCCCTCGACGGTGTGCAGGCTTTCCAGCGCGATCGCGGCCTGCTCGACCGTGGCCTCCAAAAGGTCCATGTCGGCCTGGGTGAAGTCGCCCGAAAACTTGTTAAGGAGTTGGGCGACGCCGATGCACTCGCCCTTCAGGTTGCGCAGCGGCACGCACAGGATGGATTTGGTGATAAAGCCGGTCATCTGATCGACCGACTTGTTGAAATGCGAATCCTGATAGGCGTCGTGGATCATGACGCCCTTGCCGGTAGTGAAGACGTGGCCTGCGATGCCGCTTGAATTCATGATGCGGATTTCGCGGGTGAACTTGCCCTCGGCCACCAGCGAATACAATTCGCCCGACGCCTCTTCGTTCATGAAGATGGCGCCGCGCTCGGTGCCGATGGATTTTGTTGTGATGTCGACCAGCGTGGCCAGGGCCTCAAGCAAATCGTGCGAGGCGGCCAAGCGGTTCGAGACGTCGAGCAAAAAACTGGCCTGACGGGCGGTGGTTTTGGCCCCAGCCTTTCTTGCCTGAACCTGCTGTCTCGCCATCTCGTTCATTTGCCTGCCTCAAGCCGCTCTCTGAGCGCGGAAATGGCTCGTTGCAGTTCGCCCGCTTCGGCGGCGAACCTAGCTTCGGCCTTGCGCATTTTTTCCTGGCTTTCAAAAGTTTGCAAGTCCAGCTTGGACCTAAGAGCGTCCGCCGTGCCCTTCAACTGGCGGATTTCCTCTTGCATCTCCAGGGATGCCTTCTGAACCCGTTCGGTTTCGCCGATGCGCTGTTTGTCCAACTCATCGCGCAGGGCGTCGGCCATGGCGCGCAATTGCGCGATTTCGGCCTGTGCGTTGCCGACCACTTTTTGCGTGCGCTCGGATTCTCCGATGCGCTGTCTCTCAAGCTCGTCGCGCAGCGCGTTCACGGTCTCCCGAAGTTGGGAAATCTCGCCGCCTGCGTCGTTCTGAAGTTTCTGGGCGCGCTCGGCCTCGCCGATCTTTTGTCTGTCCATTTCGTCGCGCAACGCATTGATGGTGGCCTTCAGATGCGCGTTCTCGCCCTGGAGATCGTTGACCGCCCGCTGCACGGCAACTGTCTGCTCCATGCGCAGACGGTCAAGCTCGACCCTCAGCCGGGCGGCTTCCCTCTCGGCGTCTGTCATGTCCGACCGATCGGCGACGGCGGCGTTTGGCTGCATCCAGGACACCTCGGCAGAGCGCTATTTTGGCCAAGTATAGCAGCTTTTCACTTGTTCGTGGAAATGTTAAGCTGAGGCTATGACAGGAGAAAGCGCCTTGGATCGCCGCAGGTTCACCCGCCATGACGTGTCCATCCCCGTCCGAATCAAGGATGGAGAGCGGGGAATTCAGGCCGAGACGGTCAATATCTCGGGTTGCGGTTTGGCCCTGAAACTCGAATCGTCCCTGTTGGCGGGCAGCAAGGTCAAGGTGGAGATCGGCGGGCTAGGCGAATTTGCCGCCGACATCGTGGCCGTGGGCGACGCCGAGGGCCGCCTCAGGCTGGATATTTCCGAAAATGAGCAAGCCCAATTGGCCGACGAGATCGTGCGCAAGCTGGCGCATCTGATGCCCGTTTAACTATTCTAAATCATACCAGCTTCTTGTCGCGCTCCAGCTTGATCTGAATCTCGTGGCCCTTGCGCTCGAAGTAGCGGCGCAGCAGCACGGCCGCCGCAATGGCGATCCAGGCTCCCATCACGGTGTCGGACAGGTAGTGAACGGTGATCATGACGCGGCTGAGCGCGATCATGAAGGCCAGCGCCAGATAGGCGACGTCGTAGCGCGGATAGATGACGAACAGCGCCATCATGGCGGCGAAAATGGCCTGCGAATGGCCGGACGGAAAGGAATTCATCCCCCATTGGGTGTTGAGAGGGTCGAATCCGTACAGGCCTTGCTCGAACAGGTGGCGGGGCCGGATGCGCCCAATCAGATATTTCAGCGCATTGACCAAGATGCCCGAGCTGGCCATCACCAGCAGCGCGTACAGCGCCGAGCGGCCCCAGGCGCGGTAGCGTTGAAAGTCGATGTTGCTGATCGAGGAATGCGCCATCGTGCGCAGGATCAGAAGCGCCACGGCGGCCACCACCAGATAGCCGGTGGCGTCGCCCAGCACGGTGATGGTTTTAAAGAAAGACAGCGTTTCCTGGGATGTGTTGGCCTTGAGCGCCAAAGCCAGCGGCTTGTCGATGACGAAATAGGAAAAAACGCAAAAGGCCAGCACATAAAGGAACGAGGCCGTCAGCGGCCATGCGCGGGTAAATCGGGCCAGTTCCTGCGTTGCGATCTTCAACTGGATCATTCTGCCTTCCCGGCCCGATACAGGCGCAAGGTAACCGGTTTGCCGCGCGAATAGTTGATGCCCTCGATTTTGGCCAACTCCTCGACGTCGCGCAGACCCAATGTGGCGCGAAAGGCGATCTCCTCGCGCTCTTCCACCAAGGCCAGAGCGCCTTGATGGGTCAGGATATGGTCGGCGGCCGATTTCCCGCCATCCGCCAAAAGGGTGCGCGTTCCCAGCCAGAAGACGAGGCTTGGTTCGTGGTAACCGGCGGCGGCCACCGGCAAGGTGGCGCCCTGCAGGGCCACGGCTTCGGCGGCGCGCCTGCTGATCGCCAATTGGTCCAGCCTGGGCAGAATGGCGGACAGGATCAGGGTAATTGCCAGCGCTCCGGCCAGTCCGCCCTGGATCAAGGCCTTGGCGTGATGACCGGCCCAAAGATGGCGAATGGCCAGGGCGCTGGCCAGCGAAGCGGCCAGGGCGGCGGGAATCGACCAAAATGTGAAGCCGGAACCGTAGAGGATGGGCGCGCCGACGCTTGCCGCAGCCAGGATCAGGCCGATCAGCCCCCAGACGACGGCCCAGGCTTTCAGGCTCCGGCCGACTTGTCCGTGATTCTCAAAGGCCCAGGCGGCGATCAGCAGGGCCAGGGCCGGATAAAGCGGCAGCACGTAATGGGGCAGCTTGGTGGGAATCAGTTCGAAGACCAGCCAGGACGGCACCAGCCAAGCCAGCAGAAACCGGTAGTGCGGCGCGCTTCTCTCGCGCAGGGCGCGGCCCAGGGCAGGCCAAAGCAGCAGCGAACCCGGCCACAAGAAAATCGCAGCCAGCAGCAGATACATGCCGGGGATGCCGCCATGCGATTCCTGGGCGCCCAGCAATTTGGGCAGCAGGTCCTTGCCCACCGCCTCGCCCATGAAGGCGCCTCCGGTGGCGCTGCTGATCGAGACCAGCCAGGGACCCACGATGGCCGACGCCACCAAAAGTCCCATCAAGGGGCGCATTTTCACGAACCAAGCCAGATGGCGGTCGGCGATCGCCAGCGTGACCAAAGCGATGGCGACGATCATGGGCAGGACGGGTCCCTTGATCAGCATGCCAAGGCCCAATGCCAACCAGAAAGCCAGCGCCACGCCGTTGCCGGGCTGGGCGATCGCCTTGCCCCGTCCGTGCAGATAGAACCAGCCCATGGACCCCATGGCGGCGATCGAAGCCGCCATCAGGGCGGCGTCGGTCTTGGCTTGATGGCCTTCCAGAATGACCATCAGCGATGAAGCCAGCACACCCGCCCCCAGCAAGGCCGCAGGCGGACCCGTCAGGCGCTTTCCAAAATGATAGAGCAGCAGCACGCCCAACCAGACGGACAGCAAGGACGGCAGGCGATAAGGCCAGATGGCGGAGCTTTCGGGCGAAGAGAAAACAGCCACGCTGGCCGCCTGCGCCCAATAGATGCCCACCGGCTTTTTGTTGCGCGCCTCGTCTTGATACATGATGCGGATGTAGTCGCCGGATTCCAGCATCTGGCGCGTGGCCTGGGCGAAGCGCGACTCGTCGCGGTCCAAAGGCGGGATCTGCGCCAGACCGGGCACCAGCACGCCCAGGCAAAGCAGGCTTAGGATCAGATACGGCTTAAAACCCTGGAACAAATGCGGCATCCCATAAAAAAGAAACGGCCCCGCATGGGGGCCGCTTCCTTGATCGGAAACAGTATCCTCAGCGGGTCGGCACCGGCTTCTCACCCGAATAGTCGTAGAAGCCGCGTCCGGTCTTGCGGCCCAGCCAGCCCGCCTCGACATATTTCACCAGCAGCGGGCAGGGGCGGTATTTGGTGTCGGCCAGACCGTCGAACAGAGCTTGCATGACGGCAAGGCAGGTGTCCAGACCGATAAAGTCGGCCAGCTCCAGGGGACCCATGGGGTGGTTGGCGCCCAGCTTCATGGCGGTGTCGATGGCATCGACCGATCCCACGCCCTCATAGAGCGTGTAAACCGCCTCGTTCAGCATGGGCAGCAAGATGCGGTTGACGATAAAAGCCGGGAAATCCTCGGCGGAAACCGGCACTTTGTTCATTTGCAGCGTCAGTTCGCGCACGCTGGCGAAGGTGCCTTCGTCGGTGGCGATGCCGCGAATCAGCTCGACCAGCTGCATCAGGGGCACCGGATTCATGAAATGCATGCCCATGAACTTGCCGGGACGATCGGTTGACGATCCCAGGCGGGTGATCGAGATCGACGAGGTGTTCGAGGCGATCAAGGCTTCCGGCTTCAGATACGGGCACAGCTTGGCGAAGATTTCTTTCTTGACCGCTTCCTTTTCGGTGGCGGCCTCGATCACCAGATCGCAATCGGAGAACAGTTTGTAGTCGGTGCCGGTTTCGATCAGGCTCTGCGCCTTCGTCTTGTCGGCCTCGGTGATCTTTTCCTTGGAAACCTGGCGGGCCATGTTCTTGTCGATGACCTTCAGGCTCGCCTGCAATCGGTCGTCGGAAATATCGACCAATTTCACGGAAAAGCCCGACAGGGCGGCCACATGGGCGATGCCCGACCCCATTTGGCCCGAGCCGATGATGCCGACTTTCTTGATCATGATGGTCGATCCTTGCGAAGAGTTGGGCGAGATGTGGTTCATGGGGGGTCAGAGAGCCTTTGAGAGTTCAGGGACTGCTTGAAATAGATCCGCCACCAGTCCGTAGTCGGCCACCTGGAAGATCGGGGCCTCTTCGTCCTTGTTGATGGCGACGATGACCTTGGAATCCTTCATGCCCGCCAGATGCTGGATGGCGCCCGAGATGCCGACGGCGACGTAAAGTTCGGGGGCAACTATCTTGCCGGTTTGCCCCACCTGCAAATCGTTGGGGGCAAAGCCCGCATCGACGGCGGCTCGGGAAGCGCCCACGGCGGCGCCCAGCTTGTCGGCCAGTTCCTCCAGCATCTTGAAATTTTCCTGGCTGGCCATGCCGCGTCCGCCGGAAACGATGATGCGGGCCGCCGTCAATTCGGGCCGCTCGCTTTTGGTGATCTCGGCCGAGACGAAGCTGGACAGATCGGTGGCGGCGGCGGCGGAAACCGCTTCGATGGCGGCGGAACCGCCCGAAGCCAGTGCTGCGTCAAAGCCGGTGCCGCGCACGGTGATCACCTTGATGGCGTCCTTCGACTGCACGGTGGCCAGCGCGTTGCCCGCATAAATGGGGCGCACGAAAGTGTCGGCGCTCTCGACGGCGCAAATGTCCGAAATCTGGGCGACGTCGAGCAGGGCGGCAAGGCGGGGCAGCACATTCTTGCCCGTGGTGGTGGCCGAAGCCAGCACATGGCTGTAATTCCTGGCCAGTCCGACCAGCAAGGGCGCCAGCGCCTCGGCCAGAGGATGGGCCAGGGCCGCGTCGTCGGCCAGCAACACCTTGGCGACGCCCGCGACTTGGGCGGCGGCCTCGGCCACCGGCTTGCAGTTGGAGCCAGCCACCAGAACATGGATATCGCCGCCGATCTTCTGGGCGGCGGTTATGGTGTTGAGGGTGGCGGGCTTGAGGACGGCGTTGTCGTGTTCGGCAATCACAAGAAGGGCCATGTCAGATCACCTTCGCTTCGTTCTTGAGCTTATCGACCAGTTGGGCCACGTCGGCCACCTTCACGCCCGCTTGGCGCTTGGCAGGCTCGCTAACCTTCAGCGTGACCAAACGGGGCGCGGCATCGACGCCCAAATCGGCGGGCGTCACGGTCTCGATCGGCTTCTTCTTGGCCTTCATGATATTGGGCAACGACGCATAGCGCGGCTCGTTTAAGCGCAGGTCGGTGGTGACGATGGCGGGCAGCTTGACCTTGATGGTTTCAAGCCCGCCGTCGATTTCGCGGGTCACCAGGGCCTGGCCGTCTTCCAGAACGATCTTGGAGGCGAAAGTGGCCTGTGCCCAACCCATGAGGGCGGCCAGCATTTGGCCGGTCTGGTTGGCGTCGTCGTCGATGGCCTGCTTGCCCAGGATGACAAGGCCGGGTTGTTCCTTCTCGCACAAAACCTTAAGCGCTTTGGCGACCGCCAGGGGCTGAAGTTCGTCGTCGGTTTGCACCAGAATGCCGCGGTCGGCGCCCATGGCCAGCGCGGTGCGGATGGTTTCCTGGCAGGTGGCGGGACCCATGGAGACGGCCACGATCTCGGCGGCCTTTCCGGCCTCTTTCAGGCGAACCGCTTCCTCGACGGCTATTTCGTCGAATGGATTCATCGACATCTTGACGTTAGCCGTCTCGACGCCCGTTTGATCGGATTTGACGCGGATCTTGACGTTGTAATCAATCACGCGCTTAACGGCGACCAGGACCTTCATCTTTTCCCGCAGCCTTTCATGAAATGGGGCCGTCCAGGTTGGTGCCTACCCGAAAGCGGCATTCGAATACCAGTATATGCACCGCACAATAACCGCGGCCTTCTGGCCTGTCAACGCAGCTAATGCCCGTTTTCGCTCGGCTCAAGGTGGGCTTCCCCGTCCTCAGCCGGTTTGTCCTGAAGTTCCATGGCCTTGCGTTCAAGATCGCGATAGGCCTTGAAGGCGAAAGGGATCGAGATGGCATAGATGATCTCGACCAGGGGCAGGGTCACCCAGGGCGCCGTGACCATGAAGGCGGCCAGCAGGGCCAGAACCAGGAAACCCGGCAAGATATAGGGGTGCGGGATGCGCAAGCCCTTGAGCGAGAATGTGGGAATGCGGCTGACCATCATGAAGGCGACGGCGATCATCACCAGCCCGACCACCAGGGGGCTGGAAAAAAAGGCATCGCCCAGTTCGAAGGACAGCATCAAGGGCAGCAGGGCCAATCCGGCGGCGGCTGGGGCGGGCACGCCGGTGAAGAAGTTGTAGGCGTAGGGCGGCAAGTTCGCTTGGCCGATCATGGTGTTGAAGCGGGCTAAGCGCAGGGCCGAGCAGACCACGAACAAAAGGGCCAGCGCCCAGCCGGGGCTGCCCGCGTCCTTCAGGGTCCAGAGATACATGACCATGGCGGGGGCGACGCCGAAACAGACGAAATCGGACAGCGAGTCAAGCTCGGCCCCGAAGCGCGACGTCACTTTTAGAAGTCTGGCGATCCGCCCATCTAGGCCGTCGAGAATGGCGGCCAGCAGCACGGCGAAGACGGCATGTTCCCACTTGGCCTGAAGGGCGAAGCGGATGGCGGTCAGGCCCGCGCACAAGGCCAGCAGGGTCAGGATGTTGGGAATCATGTGATTGAGCGGGGGGCCTTTCAGCCTTGGAATTCCCCGGCGCTTCTTGCGCTTGTGCCCGTGATTGCCGCTACCATCTTGCATCAGCGGATCTTGCATCAGCGGATCTCGCCCGATCTGGCGGATTCGGTGCCGGCCAAATCGGCCAGCACGGTTTCGCCCGCAATGGCGCGCTGCCCCACCGCCACCAGCGGAGCGGTGCCCACCGGCAGATAGACGTCAACGCGGCTGCCGAAGCGGATCAGGCCGAAACGCTCGCCGGTGCGAAAGGCCTGCCCCTCGGAAATCGGACAAACGATGCGTCTGGCGACCAAGCCCGCGATCTGCACGAAAGCCAGATCGCGCCCATCGTCAAGGTCAAGACGCACCGACATGCGTTCATTGTCGTCGCTGGCCTTGTCCAGGCTGGCGTTCAAGAACAAGCCGGGGCGGTAGAATTTCACGCCCACCTTGCCCGCATGCGGGATGCGGTTCACATGCACGTCGAAAACCGACATGAACACGCAAACCCGGGGACGCGGCGCTTCGCCCATGCCCAGTTCGGCGGGCGGCTTGGCTTCGTCGATCAGTTGCACGAATCCGTCGGCGGGGCTGATCACCAAGCCCTCTCGGGTGGGTGTCACGCGGTCCGGGTTGCGAAAGAAATAGACGCACCACAAGGTAAGGACAGCGCCCAACCAGCCCAGCGGCCACCACAACCAGTGCAGGACCAGCGTGCCGACGGCAAACAGGGTGATGAAGGGCCAGCCTTCGGGATGGATGGGGACAAGGAGATATCGTTTCAGCATGATGGGGTTATAGAACAAGCTGCGGCGGCTGAGTAGTCCGGATTTGCATCTCGGACCCGGTTAAAAGGATATAATCAGGCATTTTCATGCGCGATTCCCTTGTGATAGTGTGACGCCGCCATGACAAGCGTCGATTTGCCGCCCGAAGCCTCCAGCCGTCCCATCCCGCTTCACCGCCTGGGACGGGATGCCGATGGCCGGGTTGTGCTGCGCGAACGCGCCGGGCCGGTCAGATTCGAATTTACATATTTAGGTCAAACGGTTCACGGCGAGATTGAGGATAGCGAGACCCATTCCCGCCTAAGATTGCGGGCTGAGTTGGGGCGCATTCCCTATTCGGCGGAATCGAAGGACTGGCGCCAGAATGTGCTGGCTCTGGTCGAATCGGCCAACGAGGCGCTGGCGGGCGCCGTGCGCACGACGCCCGACCAGCGGATCGTGGCGGTCTATGACGACGAATTGATGTCGCCCATGACCGGGGCCATGATGATCGGCGCCATTACCCACTTCCTGCTGCGCATCCGGCCCTATCTGGAGCTGATCTTGATGATCGCGCCCCGGGTCAGAAGAACCCGCAAGGCCTTCACCTTCCCAAAACGCGCCGCCTAGCGCAGGATCGTTTAATCCCTGGTCACTCCGGTGACACGGGATTAAACGTGAATCCAAGCTCAAAACAAATTGGTAGAGCGGATTCACGCGCGAACCCCGAGCCATTAAATGCCCCGGGGTTCTTCCGATCCGCTCTAGGGTCAGGCGGCGCTCAGGCTTCCGATGCCGGTCATGAAGATGCCGGGCATCAGAAATGCCAGAAATTGGTTGCCGATGCCCATCAGTTCGGCTTGGCGCAGCACTTTGTTGGCCTGTCGTTTGCCGCAGGGCGTGACGCGCGCCCCTTCTGGGCGGGCGGGCAAGTCGTTACGTTGCTCGAGGGCGGCCACGATATGGCGGGCGCTCTCAATTTTGTCGGCCGCCACCACGGCGACAAGGCGGTGATCGGAAAAAACCGTCCACAATTTGCGGTTCATGGGAAGTCTCCAGTCTTCGATGTCCTGAATCCGGCCCTGTTCGGGGCCGGGGCTTGTTTCAAGCGTCAGGAGACGGGAGGCGCTCTGGGGGCGGCCTTGCCGTGGCGCGCCAACTGTCCGGAAATATGGGAAGCGACTGGCGCATATTCCGCCAGGGAAGAGGGAAAATCGATCTTGACTAGAGCCGCTTGGGCGGCGGGACCGTCCAGCCCTCCTTGCATCAGGGGCAGACAGAAAACGCAGAAAGCCGTCGTATGTCCAGCTTGGCTTGCGGGAGTCTGCCCGGCATCGGGGCCGACGGCGGTCATGCCCAGCGCCGTGCAGATATAGGTCTGGCTGACCAACTGGCTGAGCGGAGCAGCCGCCTGGGCAGGCATCAAGGCCCCGGCAATCAGATTGAATGCCAGTAGATACAAGCCCGTCCAGGCCATGGCTTTGCGGCGCGTGCGCATCATCAGGCCAAAGTAGGCAAGCCGTTGGGACCTGTCAATGGCGGGGGGTTGCGTAACCTAAAAATTGCACTACCTTGGGAGCTACACAAAATCACGATGGAGCATTAGATGAACGTGAAATCGGTAGGCTATGTGCTGATATGCACAGGTCTGTTTGAGGCGGTTGGAATTCAACAAGGTGTCATACCTGATGACCAAAGAAAGCATACTGTCCCTGCATCTATGATATCCCCGCTGACGGCGACAGGTGGATCAGTCTCTTCAGTTGCACTTCCTGTGAACTCAATTCTGGGCAACAGTTACGAAGTGGCCTTGCTACCTTTGCCAAAGACATCCGCCTCATCGCGTTCTTAAGTTACTTATTTCCCAACAAGAACAGCCCGTTCTCGCCGAACAGGTTGGCTTTCCAGTCGGGCGGCGTGAAGGCGCGCGTGCGGCCCGAGGAATCGATGGCGATGCCCTTTTCGATCTTGGCGCCTATGGCCTCGGTCAGGTCGGCGAAATCGTCGATGGTGCACAGATGAATATTGGGCGTGTCGTACCAGGCGAAGCCCAGGCTTGAGGTGACGGGCATGCGCCCGTGCGCCAGCAGGCTTAAGCGCACCCGCCAATGGCCGAAATTGGGCAGGCTGACGATGGCGTGGCGACCGATGCGCAGCATCTGTTCCAGCACTTCGCGGGGATTGCGCGTCGCTTGCAGGGTTTGCGACAGAATCACGTAATCGAAGGCCTGCGCCGGGTAATCCTTAAGGTCGGTGTCTGCGTCGCCCTGGATGACCGACAGGCCCTGGCGCACCGCGCCGGAAACGCCGCTCATCGACAGTTCGATGCCGCGCCCGTCAACCTTTTTGGTCTCGCGCAGGAATTTCAACAACTCGCCCTCGCCACAGCCGACGTCCAGCACGCGCGTCTTGGGAGCCACCATGTCGGCGATCATGCGCAGATCGAAGCGAAGCTGCGAAGGATTCATCCAAGCCCCCGCTGCTCGGCCGCGCCGTCCAGGAAGCCCTGAAGGGTGCGGTGAAATTCGGGTTCGTCCAGCAAAAAGGCGTCGTGGCCCTTGTCGGATTCGACTTCGACGAAGCTGACATTGGCCGCCACGGCGTTCAGCGCATGCACGATGGCCCTCGATTCCTGGGTGGGAAACAGCCAGTCGCTGGTGAAGGAAATCAGGCAAAAACGCGTCTGCGTTCCTTTGAAGGCGTTGGCCAGCTTACCGCCATTCTCGGCCGCCAGATCGAAATAATCCATCGCCCTGGTGATGTACAAATACGAGTTGGCGTCGAAACGTTCGACGAAGGTGCTGCCCTGATGGCGCAGATAGCTTTCGATCTGGAAATCAGCGTCGAAGCCATAGGTCACGTTGGTGCGGTTTTGCAGCTTGCGCCCGAACTTGCGGTGCAGGGCCACTTCGGACAGATAGGTGATGTGCGCGGCCATGCGGGCCACCGAAAGGCCCCGATGCGGGCTGGTCCCATGCAGCAGATAATCGCCGCCCATCCAGTCGGGGTCGGCCATGATGGCTTGGCGTCCCACCTCGTGAAAGGCGATGTTCTGGGCCGAATGGCGATAGCTGGTGGCGATGGGCAGGGCCGCGAAGACCCGCCTGGGGTGGCTGGCCGCCCATTCCAGGACCTGCATGCCGCCCATCGAGCCGCCGACCACGCAGAACAACTGCTCGATTCCCAGATGGTCCAGCAACAGGGCCTGGGCGTTCACCATGTCGCCGATGGTGATCACCGGAAAAGAAAGCCCCCAGGGCTTGCCGGTTTCAGGGTTGATCTCCATGGGGCCGGTGGTGCCCATGCAGCCACCCAACACATTGGCGCAAATAAAGAAATAACGTTCAGTGTCGAATAGGTTGCCGGGGCCGACCAGCGTATGCCACCAGCCCGGCTTGCCAGTGACGGGGTGGGGATCTGCCAAATATTGGTCGCCGGTCAGGGCATGGCAGACCAAGACGGCGTTCGACTTGTCCGCGTTCAGGGAACCGTAGGTGCGCCAAGCCACGGTGACCCGGTCCATCACCACCCCGCAATCAAGCCTTAGGGGGCCTAACTCGGCGGTCGAGCAGGTCTGTGTTCTGGGGTCGGTCACGCCGGGGGCAAGGGCAGGCGGCAGATTCATGATGGAAGAGACCTAGGGCGGGGCCACCCCCCTGTCAATCCCTTTGATTTCACGAGCCTGGGGGGATAAAACGGTTTCCCTTAACTTTTACAGCCGGACCATGAGCAAAGACCCTACCCTCGCCAGCCTGCGCAAAAAGATCGACGGCATCGATACGAAGCTGCACGACCTGTTGATGCAGCGCGCCCAGGTCGTCGAATCGGTCGGCGAGCTTAAGAAGGCTCAGAAGCTGGGAGCGCCCTTTCGCCTGGGGCGCGAGGCCGAAATTCTGCGCCGTCTGAAGGCGCGTCACCAAGGCTTGCTGCCCTATCCGGTGATCGCTAGGCTGTGGCGAGAGATCATCGCCAGCTTCACGCAGCTTGAGGCGGCCTATGCGGTCTCGGTCTGCCAACCCTCGCCCGATGCTCCGGTGCGCGATCTGGCCCGCGATCACTATGGCGGCGGGGTCGCCTTGCTGTCCTTCGCCCAGCCGGGTCCCGCCCTGGTGGCCTTGTCCGAGGGCAAGGCGGTTCAAGCCGTCCTGTCCATGCCCAGACCGGATGACGAAACGCCTTGGTGGCCAATGCTGATGGACGGCGCCCATGCGCCGCGCATCGTGGCCCGCCTGCCTTTTGCCGGAACCCAGGGGCCGGGGCGCGAGGCTCTGGTGGCCGCCCTGTTCCCGCCCGAGGCTTCGGGCGACGACGTGTCCTTGCTGGGCATTGAAACCGATGAACCGGCCAGCCGCACCGGCTTGAAAACCGAGTTGGAGAAGGCGGGCTTTTCCCAGCCCCGTCTGCTGGCCGCCGGACGTTACGGCGCCAAATCGCTGGCCTTGGCCGAAGTTGACGGTTTCGTCGAGGCGCAAGACGCCCGCCTGACCACCTTGTCCATGCCCCGCATTCTGGTGCTGGGCGCTTATGCCAGACCCATTCTCGAATAGACCGGAGTTTGCTTCATGACCCTTCCCCAGCCCCGTCCCGGCATCATGGACATCGCGCCCTATATCGGCGGCGAGTCGAAAATTCCCGGTGTTGCGCGCGTGATCAAGCTGGCCTCGAACGAGGGCGCCCTGGGTCCCAGCCCGGCCGCCATCGAGGCCTACAAGACGGTGGCGGGCGATCTGCACCGCTATCCCGACGGCGGTTGTTCGGAATTGCGCAAGGCCCTGGGCGTTCGCTGGGGGCTTGATCCGGCGCGTATCGTCTGCGGGGCTGGAAGCGATGAGCTGCTGGGCCTTCTGTGCCGCGCCTATGCTGGGCCGGGCGACGAGGTGCTGTATTCGCAGCACGGCTTCCTGATGTATCCCATCGCCGCCAAAACGGCGGGGGCAACGCCGGTCACCGCGCCCGAGACCGATTTGACTATGAGCGTCGATGCGCTGCTGGCCAAGGTGACGCCCAAGACCAAGATCGTCTTTGTCGCCAATCCCAACAATCCGACCGGCACCTATGTGTCGATCAAGGAGATCGAGCGGTTGCGCAAGGGTCTGCCCGATCATGTGCTGCTGGTCATCGACGCCGCCTATGCCGAGTTCGTCAGCAAGAACGACTATGCGGCTGGCAACGAACTGGTGGACCAGGGTTCCAACACCGTGGTCACCCGCACCTTCTCGAAGATTTACGCCCTGGGTTCGGTGCGTCTGGGCTGGGCTTATTGCCCACCCAATGTCGCCGACGTGCTGAACCGGGTGCGTAATCCCTTCAATGTATCCGCACCCGCCCAGGCGGCGGGGCTGGCGGCGCTGAAGGACGAGAAATTCTTCGCGCTGTGCAAGGCCCACAACGACATGTGGCTGCCCTGGCTTTCGCAGGAGCTGAAGGCGCTGGGCCTGGAACTGACCGACAGTGTGGGCAATTTCGTGTTGCTGCGCTTTCCCAAGGCGACCGGCAAAACAGCCGACGAGGCCGACAAGTTCCTGACCGCGAAGGGCATCATCGCCCGCAAGATGGGCGGCTACGGCCTGCCCGACGCGCTGCGCATCACCATCGGCCAGGACGACGAGATGAAGGCGGTGGTGGCGGCCATGAAGGAGTTTCTGGCGCCGTGAGTTCAACCAAGCTGTTCAACAAGATCGCCCTGATCGGCATCGGCCTGATCGGCTCGTCGATCGCGCATGCCGTTAGGAAAAACGGATTGGCCGCCAGCGTTTCTGTGGGCGACATCCGGCAAGATCACTGCGACAAGGCCCTCGAATTGGGTTGCTGCGATCAGGCTGGCACGAATCTGGCCCTGGCCGTGAAAGACGCCGATCTGGTCGTGCTTTGCGTGCCCATTGGGGCCAATGCCGAAGTGGCCGAAAAAATCGCGGCCCATTTGAAGCCCGGCGCCATCGTGTCGGATGTCGGCTCGGTCAAGCAGGCCGTGGTGCGCGACGTGGGGCCGCTGCTGCCCGAAGGGGTGCATCTGGTGCCCGGCCATCCGATCGCGGGCACGGAATTCTCCGGCCCGGAAGCGGGCTTTGCCGAACTGTTCCAGGGCCGCTGGTGCATCCTGACTCCGCCCAGCGGCACCGACGAGGAGGCCACCGCCAAGGTGGCGGCGCTGTGGCGGGGCATGGGTTCAATGATCGAAATCATGGACCCTTCGCATCACGACATGGTGCTGGCCATCACCTCGCATCTGCCGCATTTGATCGCCTATACTATCGTGGGCACGGCCAGCAATTTGGAAGAGAGCTTGAAGGGCGAAGTGATCCGCTATTCGGCCAGCGGCTTTCGCGACTTCACCCGCATCGCCGCCTCGGACCCCATCATGTGGCGCGATGTGTTTTTGAACAATCGCGACGCCGTGCTGGAAATGCTGCAACGATTCTCGGAAGACCTGACTGCTTTGCAGCGCGCCATCCGCTGGGGCGAAGGCCAAGCGCTGGAAGACCTGTTCACCAGAACCCGCGCCATCCGCCGGGGCATCATCGAAGCCAAGCAGGATAGTTGAATTTATAACCGCCTGCAGGAGCGCTTGGCGAAGCTTTACTCATCCACCCAAGGCGGGTTGGGCAGTCTTGCCAAGCGGGCCGGGCCGATGAACAGATCGCGGCCTTGAAGGGTTAAGGGCAGGCGCATCATGCCGCTGTCGGGATCGGGCGGTTCCTTAGCCAACACCGCCAGCGCCAGCTTGACCGGCAAAGCGTCGGCTTCCTCAATCCATCCCCGTTCCGCCAAGGCATCGACCGTTTCGAAAACGCCCTTGGCCTTCAGGCCGAAGGGGGCGATGGGCATCAATTGGCGGTCCAGAGCAAAGGTGCCGTCGCCGTCCAGGACCAGCGGCCCCCATTCGGCATGCAGGGCATCTATATTCAAAATCCCCCCGGCATCGTTCCAGGCAGCCAGCGGCTCCGCCTTCAGGCTGTTTGGAACTGGGCCTCGCAGGGACAAGTTTATGTGGGCCGCTTTTACCATTTCGCTTGAAAGCCCCTTGGCCTCGGGCGGCAGGGACAGGGCTTCGAGGGCCAAGGCTAGGCTGGCGGTTGGCGCGGTCAGATCGTCGGGCGGCACATCGCGTTGGTACGCGCCGTCCAGGACAAGGCGGCCCAGGCTAAGCGGCTGCGAGAAAAAACCGCTGGCTGTTGCCCGTTCAAGCGCAAGATGCAGCGCTTCGAAACCGCTGGCGGAAAAGGTCAAGCTGGCCTCTGCCTTCTCGAAGACAAGGTTCGCCTGTTTGCCCCGATAGTCTAGGCGATGCGCCCCATGTGCTTCAATGTTCAGCAAGCCGGGCGTCAAAGAGCTGATGCGCGCCGTCACTAGGTCGGGGCCCCGCCAAGCGAAAGGCCGCTTGCCTTCCTGCGAAACATAGGGTTTGGCGACAAGAAGATCGATGCGCATGGGAAAGCCGGATGCGCTGACGCCTTCGTGGGTAATGTTGAAATCAGCGCCGCGTCTGGCTTCGATCCAGCGCTCTAGCTCAGCCTTGGCCGCCTCCGCCGCCTGATTCCACCAAAGGCCGTACAGGCCCGCCGAAATGGCCAGGGCGGCCAGAATCAGGCCCAGGCGGCGATAGGGCCGCCTCATGGTTGATCGCTGCGGGGTTTGGCATATTGCGGCCAATGCAGGGCCACCACGTTGCCGTCGCTTTTCAAGGCATGACAACGATCGATGATGCTGGGCTTCTTGCGCTCAGGCTTTTGGGCTTCCTTGGCCTCGCGCACACTCCACAAGGTTTGATAGGCGGTGGTCAACACCACGCCCATCAGTTCGTTCAGATGCGTGCAGCCCTTAGGGCCGCCAAACATGTCTTCGACCACTTCCAGAAAATCTGATCCCAGCCGCATGCCGGTCAGGCGGGCGAAAGCCGGGGCGGCGCCTGCGCAAACGGAAAAGGGCGCATGATCTGTGCTGGCCGCCGCTTCGTGGATCAGGAAAGTCTCGTCCACCGTCACCCTGACCGACATGCCGTGCAGGCACTTGCCCGGCGCCAAAACGCCGATTTCAAGATTTTCATAGGGCACGTCCTTCACGTCGTTCAGTTCGGCCTCGATGTCCCACAAGCCGTCGTCGCGCCGATAGCCCTCGGCGACGATGCGCCTTGTGTGATGACGCTGGCGGCTGGCGGGCGGTGGTAAGGGCATGGGGAAGGAACCTCGACAGGTCGTCTGCGTGAAGATATCGTCGCAATTGTACTAGCCGCCCTTTCCCCCGGTCAAGAAAGCCAGAACGCATGACGCAAGCCCAATATCCAGCAATCATCGCGGCTAAGCTGCTCGAGCGCGACCAAATGGCCCGCTTACTCGGCGTAGAACTGGTCGAGGTGGATTTGGGACGCTGCGTCGTGAAAATGACCTTCGCAGGGACGCACTTGAACGGTTATGGCGGCGGGCATGGCGGCGCCATTTTCTCGCTGGCCGACGTGGCTTTCGCCATCGCCTCGAATTCGCGTGGTCACATGGCGGTGGGCATCGACGCCCATATCGCCTATTTCGTCGGCGTCAAGGAAGGCGACGTCCTGTACGCCAGAGCCAGCGAGATCAATCGATCAAGGCGACTTGGCACCTATCGCATCGACATCGAGCGCGCCGACGGCGTGCTGGCGGCGGCCTTTACCGGCACGGTCAGCGTCAGCGAAAAGCCAGCGATTTAGTCCTTATCTTCGACCCCGCCCTCGCTGGCGGGCAGGGTGAAGTAAAAGGTCGATCCCTGACCCAGGGCTGATTCCAGCCACATGCGCCCGCCATGGCGTTCGATGACGCGACGGCATAGGGACAGGCCAATGCCTTCGCCGGTCGCTTGGCTGGGCGGACTTAGACGTCTGAACACCTGGAAAACGTCGCTGGCGTAGCGCGGATCGATGCCGATCCCATTGTCCTTGACCGAGATCGTCCATTCGCCGTCGCGCCGTTCGGCGCCGATCCTGATTACGGGCCTTGCGCCCTGGCGGCGGAACTTGATGGCGTTGTCGATCAGGTTGCGAAAGACGTCTGTTATCTGGTCGGCATTCACGAAAGCCTTGGGCAGAAAGTTCACCTCGATCTCGGCCTGGGTCAACCTGATCTGTTCGCGCAGCATGCCAAAGGCTTGCTTGGCCAGTTGGTCAAGATCGGCCATTTCGCGATTCTCGACCCCCTCGCCAATGCGCGCATATTCTTGCAATCCTTCGATCTGAGTCTGCATCCGCTTGGCTGCGGCCACCAGATAACCAAGGTAATCCTTGATTTCCTTGTCATAAGAATTGCTGAGATGGCGCTCAAGCAACTGAGAGAAGCTGACGATGCCGCGCACCGGTTCGGCCAAGTCGTGGGCGGCGGCGTGGGTGAAACGCTCCAGCTCGCTGTTCGTTTCCATCAGCCGCTCGACCGTGACGGCCAAGGAATGTCTGGCCACCGTGCGCTCGGTAATGTCTTCTTGCGAGACGATCACGCGGTCCAGCTTAGCACGGCTGGCGGGCAGAACCAGCCAATGGATCAGCACATCCCGGGTTTCGCCGGTCAGGGTCCTGACCTCGCTTTCGAAGGCCAGTTCGTTCTTGCCGTTCCAGATGGCCATCAGTTCCAATTGGAAACCGCGCAGCGAGGCGGGCGTGAATATTCGGGACAGTTCGCCCAGCAGCTCCGATTTGCTGTTGGCGCCATGCATGCGAAGGGTGGCGTTGTTCACGTCGATGACGCGGATCAAGGAAGCGCATTCGTGAACGAAATTCGGATGGGCGTCGATATAGGCTTCGAGATTGTCGGTTTGGGCGCGCAAGGCCTCAAGCCGCTCTTTCAGGGGCGAAAAATCTTCTTCCCAGAGGGCGATCGGCGAATAGGCGAACAGTTCTCGGTAACGTTCCTCGCTAGCTCTCAATTCGGCGATGTTCTTGTTCAGCGAGGCCTGCATTTCCCCCAATGTGCGCACCAGAAGGCCGAATTCGTTTTGCGCGTGTCGCATTTCCAGATCGACAAGAATGGCCGTTTCTTCCTGGCCCTTGCCCAAGCGGTGCGCGAACAGGGTCAGCTTGCCCAGGGGGGCGCTGATCAGTCCGCGCACGATGGCGTATAGATAGGTCGAAGCCGCCAGCACAAGAAACAGATTGGCCAGTCCGAAAACAAGGGCGTTCTCGAAGGCCTTGTCCTTGATGTGCACATCGGTGGCATAGACCGACAGGGTGCCGATGACCAGTTCCCGGTCTTTATAGCGTTTGGTCATGTGAAAGCTGCGCCTGAAGGCGGCGTCATCGCTGGGGGCGCCGGCCTGGCTCAGCTTGGCGCCGTTGGGATCGCGCACTTCGACATGAACGACGTTGGGCAGACGCGCGATTCCCATGACGAGAAGGGAAAGCCGGTCCCTGTCTTCCAGCCAAGCCGTTTCGGTCAGACTGCCCAGATACCCTTCCTCGATTTGAGAGAAGACTTCCTCGATCTTGCTGGATTCGTCGCGATATTCGATGAAGACGGCGGCGAAAGTGGCCATGAGCGCGAACAGGCCGCTGACCAGGGCCAAACGAAGCATCAACTGGCGGGCGACCGACATTTGAACAGGCGAGAACTGCATGGGCATTCTAAGGCTCCAGGCGCGGCGACTGGGCGAGGCCCTTGAAGGCTTCCCTGGCGATGGCCTGATAACTGCCATCCGCCTTCATGGCGGTCAGTTCGCGGGCGAGATCGGGGGCCAGGGCGGCATGTTTTCGGTTGAGATAGATAAACATCGGCACGCGAGCCAGCGGCGGCTCGGAAACGATGAGTTTCAACCCGCTCTGCCGGGCCAGCCACAGGGCCTGCCAACGCTCGTGCAGGGCCAGATCCACCTTTTCCGCTTTCAGCAGGGCGAAAAGTTGCTCGGCGTCCTTGGCCAGCAGCAATTCGCGGGCGGGTTTCAGGTTCTTGTCGAAAATTTGCCAGCCGATGATGTAGCTGACGCGATAGGGGACAATGCTGTCCCAACTGGCGGTCTTGGGTTCGCCCTTAAGGCCGCAAGCCACAAAATCGTTGACGAAGATGGGTTCTTGCACCCTGACCAGATTGGTGAACTTCGCCTCAAGCCCCTCGACCCGGGCGGCGATGCCGTCGTCCACGCCTTCGTCGGCCAGGGTGATGGCGCGCCCCGACGCCTTGTTGACGACCAGTTCGGCGTCAATGTTCAGGCGCTTGAACAGCCTGGGAATCAGGATGTCTGTAAAGCCCTTGTGGTCTTGTGTCGTCCATGGCTCGGCCATGCCAGTGGACAGGGTCAGGCGGCCTTGCGCCAAAGCCGCATTCGCAAATCCCAAGGCCGAAGCCACCGCCGCCATGCCCAGGAACAAGGTCACGGCTCGGCAACAACACGAAAACTGCCTCGTCTTGGGACGGGCACGCAGCATGGCGAAACTTCCTCATCAGTCGATGATCAGATGCTTACAGTTTACGCCTTCCTGGGGCGGAGACAAAAAGAAAAGGAGGTTATAATCGGGCAAAACTATGGCTTGACGGGCAGTTGGCGCATTCTTGGTCAGGACATGGGCGTGGCGATATCTTCGGCAGTCAGCAGGCTTAGCTGTTCGCGCGACGGACTGGTGATCGCGGCCAGACGATTGGCTTGGCGGGTCAGCGACGCCTCGAAGGCGTTGCGCGCCGTTCTTCCGTTGCCGAAATGCCGGTCGCGGCCCTTATGCAGTTTGGCGAACATGTCCAGGCATCGCTTTTGCGCCTCCGGCCCCAACTTGTAGCCGCCGTCGTCAGCCATCTTCTCGAAAATCTCTTGCAGCTCGGGCGGGCTGTAATCTGGAAAATTGAAGTAGCGCGAGAAACGCGAGCGCAGCCCCGGATTGGCCTCGATGAAGGTTTGCATCGGCTGGGGATATCCGGCGGCGATCACGGCCAAATCGGCCCTTTGATCTTCCATCGCTTTCAGAAGCACGGCAATCGCTTCGGCGCCGAAATCGTTTGAGGTTCCCTCCTTGGCCAGGGCATAGGCCTCGTCGATGAACAAGATGCCGCCCTTGGCCTTGTCGATGGCTTCTCGCGTTTTCACCTCGGTCTGGCCGATATACTGGCCGACCAAGCCGGAACGGTCGGTCTCAATCAGCGTGCCGGTGGACAGAATGCCCATATGGGCGTAGATGCGGCCCAAAAGGCGGGCCACCGTCGTTTTGCCGGTGCCGGGATTGCCGGTGAAAACCAGATGCAGAGAAATGGCGGGCGCCGGAAGCCCCTGCTCCAGGCGCAATTGCCGGATGCGCAGCAGGTTGATCATGGTGCCCACTTCCTCCTTGATGTTGCCAAGGCCGATCAGGGCGTCCAACTCCGCCCGGCAGGCGTCGAGATTGTCAGGGGGCTTGACGGGAGCCCCTGGGACGGGCGCTGCGGCGGGGTTTTCCGCAACCTTGCGCTTGCCAAAGACCGACCTGGGCTTGCCAAAGGAATCCAGGGGCGGCGAAGGAGCCGGACGATCATCCTGAATGATGGGCAAAGGGGCCGGGGGCAAGGACCGATCCGGCCCCAGAATGGCGGCGGCGACGCTGCGAATCCGAGCGATGTAAGCGGTCAGGGCCTTGGTTTCGACTTCCGACACTTGGTCGTCGGCGGCCAGGGCCAGCAAGCCGATGGTCTCGAAGGCCTCGATCATGCGCTTGGCCGCGCCATCGCGGCTTTTCTGGTCCATCTGGATGGCGCATTCGATCAGCATCGGCACTTGCTGCGAAAAACTGTTCAGCGTTTTCGCGTGAACCTGCATTTGGTTGGTCAGGGAGACGACCGAATCTTGGCGTCCCAGCACCGCATTGAGGAAAGAAACTTCGCCGGGATGAATGGCGCCGTCGGCCGAAAACAGCCAGACCGTGAAGAACAGAATATCGGTTTCGACAAGCTGCTCGGGCGTTGGCCTTGCGTCAAATGGCACCCAGCAGCCAGCGGCCTCAAGGCGCTTGGCATCGGCAAGCGCCTGCTTCACCAAATAAGCGGCTTGTTGGGCAAGATGGGCCGTCATGGTTGCACCGCAGCTTGTGAAGAATGTGTCCAGTCTGCTGCTTTCGGCGCGCTGCCGCAACCGACCAAAGGCGCACGTATGGTAATTAGCTTTTGATGATCGCGGCCAAAGCGGTTCTTTTCACGATTCGCACGGCGCCCCGACTGGTTTCGATCCAGCCTTGCTTGGCCATCCTTCCCAACAGGCGGGCCACCATTTCGCGCGTGGTGCCAATGTGACCGGCAATTTCCTGCTGCGTCCTTTGCAAGGTCCCGCCTTCCTGCGCGTGAACCAGAAGAAAGCTGGCTAGGCGCTGGTCCAGCCTGTGGGAATGCACTTGTTCAAGTTCGGCCATCAGGCGAAAGACCAGCGTCGATAAGGCCTCGACGGTCAGGCCCTGGACCGACGGCTCGCTTTCGAACAGGCCGCGATAAACCGGGCCGGGCACGACGGCGACGGTGGTCGCCTTCTCGGTCTGCACCCAGGCGGGGTAGAGCAGGCGATTGAACAGGCTGTTGAGAGCCAGGATGCAGGTCTCGCCGGGTTCGATCAGATACAAGGTGGCCTCACGTCCCGCTGGGGTATAGGTGAAGACGCGCAACCGGCCTTCCAGAACGAAATAGGCGCCAGAAACATCTTGGCCCTTGTCGATGATGACGTTGCCGCCCTTGAAGCGGTGCGTGGTCACACCCTGGTTCAGCAGGGCCTTTCCGCGCTCGGAAAGGGCGCGAAACGCCGCCACCTTGTCCAACCCCGCCATGCAACACCCCCATCCCGACGGAAAGAGATGGGATGATAGGCCGATCACTATCGATGCGCCAGCCTTGGCGTCAGCCGCGGGGAGCTAAGGGCGGTCAGGAAGGCGGCCAAGTCGTCGATATCCCGGTGGGTCAGATATTTCTGGCCGGGCTTGGGCGTGCGCCCGCCGCCCTCGATGACGGCGTTCAACTGGGCTTCGGCCATCACGCGCACGGCTTCCTTAAGATCGCCCACCGCGCCATTGTGGAAATAGGGCGCAGTCAGGGCGACGTTGCGCAAAGACGGTATGCGCCAGATGCCGTTCAGGCTGCCTTGGGGCGCCTTGCCCTTGTCCTCGCTCAGGCGGTATTTGGCGGCCAAGGGGCTGCGCGAGGCCATCAGATAGCGGTCGGAGGCGAAGGGTTGGAACAGGCTGGCCTGACTGAAATTGGGACCCGAATGGCAGGTGATGCAGCCCGCCGTGCGAAACAAGGACATGCCGCGCTTCTGATCGGGCGACAGCGCGCCGTCTTCGCCATGCAGAAAGCGGTCGAAGGGGGTGTTGGGCGTGATCAGCGTGCGCTCGTAACTGGCGATGGCCTTGGCGATGGTATCGATATCGATGGCGGTGTTTTCTCCAAAGGCCTTGATGAATAGGTCGCGGTAGCTTTCATCCTCGCGCACCCGCTCGGCCACCGCTTCCAGGCTGGGCATTCCCATTTCGCCGGGATTGACCGGCGGCCCCTTGGCCTGTTCTTCCAAAGAAGATGCGCGGCCATCCCAGAACTGCACGGCTTGGAAGGCGGCGTTCCACACGGTAGGCGCGTTCCTGGGGCCGATCTGGTTCTTGATGCCCAGCGCCGTCGCGCGGCCATCGGCGCCCGCCTTGCCGGACACGTCATGGCACGAGGCGCAAGCGACTGTTCGGTCAATGGACAGGTTGGGGTCGAAAAACAAGCGCTCCCCCAGCGCTGCCTTTTCGGGCGTCAGCGGATTGTCCAAGGGGGCAGGTGCTTTCTCGGGCAAGGCCTGCCAGCCCAGGCGCAGCCGCATGTCTTCGGACGCCTTGTCCTCGCCTTCGGGCATGCCCTCATGGGCCAGATGCGCGATCAGGGGGGCGACGGTGACTTGCGGGGCCTGCGACAGTGCCAGGATGATGACCAGCTTCAGCGCCAGCACGATGGCGCCTGCCCCTAGGGCGGCCCCCAGGAACCAGCGTCCGCCGCCGCGTAGGACTTGGCTTTTTGGAGCCAGATCGCGCCCGACGATCAGAAACAGCCCAATTCCCGCCACCAGGATCAAAAGCGCCATGTAAGTCAGCAATTCGCTTAGATTGGCGTTCATGGGGCTGCTCCGGCATCAAGTTGGATCGATGCCGAAGCCTATGCCCCTACGGGCAATGAGATATGTAGCTTAGGATACAGAGGGCATGAAAAAACCCGGCCAAGCCGGGTCGGACAAACGGGCGAATGGTAGCGGGGGAGGGATTTGAACCCCCGACCAAGGGATTATGATTCCCCTGCTCTACCACTGAGCTACCCCGCCAAAACCACTAGAATGTGGGAGGGGCCTAATAGCCCGTGGACCGCCGCCTGTCAAGACGGTCGCTGCTGGGGACGCTGTCGGGACGGCCATGACGGTTTGGGGTCAAGTCTTTTGCCGACTTGCTATTTATTAACGCTAAGGCGTAGTCTTTCTTCAAGAAAGTCGGGTCAAGACCTGCAAGGGAGAGCCGGGCATGATAGAAATCCGCATTCACGGTCGAGGCGGCCAGGGCAACGTGGTGGCCGCCTACGTCCTGGCCGGGGCCGCCTTCGAAGAGGGTAAACGCTGCCAGGCCTTCCCCAATTTCGGCGCCGAGCGCCGGGGCGCCCCTGTGGTGGCCTTCGTGCGCATTTCAGAGAAACCCATCTTGCGCCGCTGTCAGGTTGAGGCGCCGGGCTTCCTTTTAATCCAAGACGAAAGCCTTTTGCACATCCCTTCGGTGATGGAAGGGTTGAAGGAGAAGGGCGGCATTCTGGTCAATTCGCTGAAAAGCAGCGAGGAGCTGACCAAGGAATATGGCCGCCCGATGGTGGCGCTGGCGGGCAGCCAGATGGCCGCCGAAATCGTGGGCAAGCCGCTGGCCAATGTCGCCTTGCTCTCGGCGTTTCTGACCCTGACGGGCCTTTTGCCGTTGGAGGCGCTGAAAAAGGCGCTCTCCAAGCGCTTCAGAGGCGAGGTGCTGGAAAAGAATCTGAAATTGATCGACGAGGTGGGGGCGCAGGTGGCCGCCGGCTTGTGGAAGAAGGAGGCCAAGCATGTTGCATGCGCTTGAAGGTTCGCAAGCCATCGCCCAGGCGGTGGCGCTGTGCCGCCCCGCCGTGGTGGCCGCCTATCCGATCACGCCCCAAACTCATATCGTCGAGAACATCTCCAAGCTGGTCGCCGACGGCAAGCTGAAATGCGAATTCGTCAGCGTGGAAAGCGAATTCTCGGCCGCCTCGGTGGTTCTGGGTTCGGCCGCCACGGGCGCTCGCTCCTACACCGCCTCGTCCTCGCAGGGCATCTTGCTGATGGCCGAGGTGCTGTTCGACATCGCGGGCATGCGTCTGCCCATGGTGCTGACCTGCGCCAACCGCGCCATCTCGGCCCCGATCAACATCTGGAACGACCATCAGGACGCCATGACGGTGCGCGATTCCGGCTGGATCCAGCTTTACTGCGCCGACAATCAGGAAGCCATCGACACCACCATCCAGGCTTTCCGCATCTCGGAACGCACTGAATTGCCGGTCATGGTTTGCGTCGACGGTTTCGTCTTAACGCATACGCTGGAAGTGGTGGACATGCCCAACGCCGAGCAGGTCGATTCCTACCTGCCGCCCTTCACCTTCAAGAACAAGCTGGATCCCAAGCATCCCTTAAGCCTGGGCACGCTGGTGGGGCCCGAATATTACACCGAGGCCCGCTATTCCCTGCACAGAGCACTTGAAAAGGCGTTGCCCGAGATTGAATCGGCGGATGCCGACTGGGCCAAGATTTGCGGGCGCGCTTCGGGCGGCCTGCTGACGGTCGATGGCCCGGAAAGCGCGTCCGTCGGGGTGCTGGCCATGGGTTCGGTGGTTTCCACGCTGACCGAAGCCAATGAAATCCTGCCCGGCAAGAAGCGGGTCAGGCTGATGAAGCTGAGGGCCTTCCGCCCCTTCCCCGCCGAGGCGCTGCGCCAAGCCTGCGCCGGCTTGAAGGAGCTGATCGTGTTGGAGCGCGCCTTCTCGCCCGGTTGCGGCGGCATTTTGGGCACTGAAGTGCGGGCAGCACTTGCCGGCATGGCAAAGCCCCCCGCCGTGCGCAATTTCGCGGTGGGTCTGGGCGGGCGCGACATTCCGCTGGGCACGCTTTCGAAATTGCTCGACGCCGCCAAGGCGCAGGGCAATGAGGGCTTTTCCATCCTTGACGTGGAGCCGGAACGGCTCCCGCCTGAAGACCGCTGAGGAGGCCCTAGTCATGGACAGCACCAAGCTCAAGCAGGAAATTCAGGAACGCAGGGCCCAGATGCAATCGGCGCCCAAGGAAGGGGTTGCTGGTCAGCACAATATGGAAGAGCTGCGCAAATTGCAGCCGCGCTACCGGGGGCTTGAGGCCGGACATCGCGCCTGTCAGGGCTGCGGCGAGGCGCTGGCCGCCCGTCTGGTCACCGAGGCGGCTGGTCCCGACGTGATCTTGACCAACGCCACCGGCTGTTTGGAAGTGTTCACCACGCCCTGGCCGCAATCGGCTTGGCGTCTGCCCTGGATTCATTCCCTGTTCGAGAATTCGGCGGCGGTGGCGTCTGGCGTCGAGGCCGCGTTGAAGGCGCAGGGGCGCTCGACCAAGGTGATCGCGCAGGGCGGCGACGGCGGCACATTCGACATCGGTTTCCAGGCTTTGTCGGGCATGCTCGAGCGCCAGCACAACATTCTTTATGTGTGCTACGACAACGAAGCCTACATGAATACCGGCATCCAGCGTTCGGGTTCCACGCCGCACGCCGCCATGACCACCACCAGCCCGCCCGGCAAGGAACGGATGGGCAAGCGGCACATGAAGAAGGACTTGCTGTCCATCATCGCCGCCCATCACATCCCCTATGCGGCATCGGCTTCGGTGGCCTATCCGGCCGACATCCGCAGGAAAGTGCGCCGCGCCGTTTCCATCGAAGGCCCCACCTTCTTGCTGATTCACAGCCCTTGCCCGCTGGGATGGGGCATTGAAAGCGACATATCGATCGAGGTGGCTCGCTTGGCCGTGCAAACCGGCCTGTTCCCGATCATCGAGCTGGAGCGCGGCGAGTTGACAGGCGTCATGCCGATCAGGAATCCCAGGCCGGTAACCGATTATCTGAAGCTGCAAAATCGCTTCAAGCACCTGTTCACCGACGATCCCAGAGCCAGAAAAGAGCGCGAGCATGTGCAGGCGCTGGCCGATCACAATATCGAGATCTATCAGTTGCGGGGCGAGGGCGTGGACGCGCTGGACACCGACGGCGCCGATACGGTGCGCCGCGGCGGCGTGGTCGATTGAGGGAGGGCGGACAGATGAAACAGCTTTCACGCGGCGCGTTTGCCCTTCCCGGCACATCGCTTGACTTCAAAACCGGCACTTGGCGCAACGAAATGCCGGTGCATACCCATTGGGGCGCGCCCTGCCACGTCGCCTGTCCGGCGGGCGAGGACGCGCAGGCCTACATCGCCAAGATGATGGAAGGCCATCCCAAGCAAGCCTGGGAAATCCTGGTGCAGGCCAACCCGCTGCCCGCCACCACGGCGCGCGTCTGCCCGCATTTTTGCGAACAGGCCTGCAACAGAAAGCACATGGATCAGCCGATCGCCATTCATCTGATCGAGCGCTATCTGGGCGACGAGGCGATCAAGAACAACTGGGCCTATCCGGTCGATGTGAGTAAGGAAGACGGCGAGCCGGTCTGCGTGGTTGGCGCGGGTCCCGCCGGTCTGTCGGCGGCTTATCATCTGCGCCGCTTGGGCCATCCGGTGACGCTGATCGACAGCCTGCCCGAAGCGGGCGGCTTGTTGCGCACCGCCATTCCGGTGACGCGCCTGCCGCGCAACGTGCTGGACGCCGAGGTGGGCCGCTTGCTGAAACTGGGGATCGATTTCAAGCCGCGCACCTCGCTTGGCCGCGACGTCAGCCTCGAGCAGCTCATGGGCGAGCATGCCTATCTGTTCTTGGCCCCGGGTGCTGCGAAAAGCCGCCACTGGAGCGTTGACGGCGCGGTGCCCAGCGATCTGCGCGAAGGGCTGGGCCTTTTGAAGGAATGGCTGGTGGTGGGCGACATCCCCAAGCCCAAGTCGGTGGCCATTCACGGCGGGGGCAACACAGCGGTCGATCTGGCCCGCGTGATGAAGCGCGCCGGCGTGGCCGATGTGCATGTGATTACCGCCTCGGGCCTTCCCGGTCCCGACGCCGATCCCAAGGATGTGCTGAATGTAGTGCCCAGGGAATTCGAGCAAGCGGTCGAAGAAGGCATCGTCTTCCATGCGCACCGCACGATTCAGCGTTTGCTGATGCGCGGATCGAAGCTGGTCGGCCTTGAAATGGTGCATTTGAAGAAACTGCCCGGAGCGGGCGGGCGTTCCTCGCGCGTCGCCTTCGAAGGCACGGAAACCGTTTTGCATGTCGAGATGGTGGTGCCCGCCATCGGCGAGGTGGTCGAGCCGCAAGGCTTCGAGAATTTGCTGGGCCACGCCGATTACTTCAAGGCAGATCCCATCGGCCAGATCGCGGGTTCGGATCGCGTACTGGTGGGCGGCGACGCCAGGGGTGATCGCGGCACCGTGACGGCGGCCATCGGCGATGGGCGGCTGGCGGCCCTGGCCATTCACGCCAAGCTGACCGGCGGGGAATTGCCTGATCCCAAGCGCCGCCCCTTCATCGATTACGACAAGCTGAACGTCAATTATTTTGAACCCGCCGCCAGGGCCGTCGAACCCATGCTGGCGCTTGAGCAGCGCAACGACAGCGACGAGATCGAAGGCGGCCTCAACTTCGCCCAGGTCACGCACGAGATCGGACGCTGCTTCTCTTGCGGCAACTGTCTGGCCTGCGACAATTGTTGGACCCTGTGTCCGGACAATGCCGTGATCAAGACGGTGGAGCGGGCGGCCGACGGGTCGCATTATGTTTTCGACTACGAATATTGCAAGGGCTGCGGCCTGTGCGCCCACGAATGCCCCTGCGGCTATATCGGCATGGTGAGCGATTGACGCAGACAGGAGTGGATTCCTTGACTTTCCGGCCCCGGAACCGCATTCTCGGCCCGAGAGAGCTTGGAAGGAACAAAGCATGAGCCGACTGGCAGGATTTTTGACCGCGCTGGCCGTTATGGCGGTTGGCACCCCGCTCTGGGCGCAATCTTTGGATGTGTCGCAGGCGCGCCTGTCGGCCCTGTCCTTCGGCGCCCTCGATCGCGGCCAAGCGGTCGAAGTTCGCCTGCAAGACGATTCCGAGGACAATAAGGCCGTCAAGGCGGCGCTGGAACAGGCCTTGACACAGGCGGGCTATCGCTTGGCTCCGAATGCCCGCTATGTCCTGTCCTTCGAAGCCACCAATTCGCTGACCGCCAACGATCCCAAGCGCCCCACCGTCTTTTCGGTCGATGGCCACAAGGGCAGCTATGACGATTCGGTGGAAGCCAGGATCAAGCTGTTCTCGACCGGCGAAGACAGCGTTCTCAAGCACCGTCCCGATGAAGGCCCCCAGGGCACGGCGGGCAGCGTGCGCCTTGAACTGGGCGTGATCGACCGTTCTGGCGGCAAGCGCCTGTGGCAGGGTTGGGCGCAAACGCCGGTGCAAACATCGGACACGCTGGCCCTTACCAAATCGCTGGCTCAACCGCTGGTCGCCCATCTTGGTCTGGCAGTGAAGAACAAGTCCGTACCGCTGGGCGCTAAGCAGTAGCGGCGCTACTTCACCAGCTTCAACTGGTGATCGAGCCTTGCCACGACATCCTCGATCCGTTCGGCTTGCAACAGTCGCTTGGCGCCTTGCGAAACCAGAAACTCGCCACCCTTGCCCAACGTTCCCGACCGGAACTTGGAGATGGTGTAGGCCGGACGATCCAATGCGCTTTTATAGACGGTGAAGGACGCCATGCCGGGGGCTTGGCGGATGGCGTAATCGCGCCATTCGCCCCGCTTGACCCGACGGCTGTAAAGGGCCAGCAGCAGGTTGAGTTCAGGGCGCGTGAAGCACACCGCGTCCAGGCGGCGTCTTCTTTCCTCGCTTAAGCGGACCAGCTTGCTCATCGTCCGTCCCGAAATTGGCATGGACAAATTTTGACCGGGCGCGCGGCCTCGGTCAACGATTCGAATCTATCGGCGAATCAGCGGGTTGGCGCGGGCTGACGGTTGTAGGCTTCGACTCCCACCGCCTGGGCGCCGTCGCCATAGGGGTCGGGTTCGCGATAGCAGCTCACCTGTCCCAGCGTCCGATAGCAATAGACGTCGGGGCGCTGAATGGGCGGATTGCGGCTGACGCAGAACTGCCCTTCGTCCTTGGCGCGGATGGTCGAGCAATCCTTGCCGGTGGCGAGCGAGGCCACGTGGTCGGTGGCCGTTTTGCCGGTCGCCACCAAGGAGACCACTTCGACCTGCATCAGGCCGCTGGTGATGGGATATTGGCCGGTCGTCATGTCATAGCCGCAGGCCGCCGCCAACAAGGGCAGGAGCAGAACGGCCAATCTATTGATGCGCGATCCCATTTTCGTCACCTCTTTTCCGGTCTCAAGATTATCAGAGGCCGGTTAAAGAAGACTGAATCAAGCGGTTACCGGTGTTTGCCGGGCACCCACAAGATATCGCCCTCGCCCAAGCGGTTCGCGGCCCGGGCCAAGACGAAAAGCAGATCGGAAAGTCGGTTGGCATAGGCCAAGGCTTGGGGATTGATTGGTTCCTCCTCGGCCAGCGCAGCAATCAGACGCTCGGCTCGGCGCACCACCGTGCGGGCCAGATGCAGATGCGCCGCCGCAGCGCTGCCGCCAGGAAGAACAAAAGATTCCAAAGGGTTAAGATTCGAGTTGTGGGCGTCGATCTCGGCTTCCAGCCGCTGCACCTGGACAGAGTCAATCCGCAAGCGAGGACCTGCCTTGTCCTCAGCAACTTCCGGCGTGCACAGGTCGGCCCCCAGATCGAACAGATCGTTCTGAATGCGGGCCAGAATGGCGTCGATCTGGGGCGCATCGTTGCAATGAATGCGCGCCAGACCCAAAACGGCATTGGCTTCGTCCACTGTGCCATAGGCTTCGACCCGAAGCGCGTGCTTGGCGACCCGCTGGCCGGAACCCAGCGACGTCATGCCCTTGTCGCCGCCCCTGGTGTATATGCGCGTCAAGCGGACCATCATCACGCCTTGCAAAAGAGTAGGTAAGATAACGATATAGCGCTTCCCGGCTTGCCAGGCGAGCCAATTTCGGTCCAATCTCCGCCCATGATCCGCCTGTCGCCCATTTTAAGCCTGTATATCGGCCGCCAGTTTCTGACGGCCTTTCTCGCCACGCTGGCCGTGGTGTCGGGCATCGTTCTCATGTTCGACGTCATCGAACTGGTGCGCCGCTCTTCGGGCAAGGGGTCGGTCGGTTTCTTCACTCTGCTGGAAATGGCGCTCTACAAGCTGCCGCAGATGGTGCAGACCCTGCTTCCCTTCGCCGTGATGATCGGGGCGATGGTGGTGTTCTGGCGGCTAACGCGCACGCGCGAACTGGTGGTGACCAGAGCCGCGGGGGTCAGCGTCTGGCAGTTCCTGGCCCCGGTGATGATCTTGGTCTTTTCCATCGGCATCTTGATGGTGGTGGCTTTCAATCCGCTGGCATCAAGTCTGTTCGCGCGCTACGAGCGCATGCAAGACGAGATCCAGATCCGCTCCTCCAACCCCTTGAGTTTTTCATCGGGCTTCGGTCTGTGGCTGCGCGAAACCAGCGGCAATCGCCAAATGATCATTCACGCCAATCAAGTGCGCCAGGACGGGCGCAGCCTGATACTTGGCAATATCAGCATTTTCCATCTCGAGGACAATCGTTTCACCTTCCGCCATGACGCCGAGCGCGGACGCATCGCCGATCAACGGATCGATCTTGAAAAAGTGTGGGAGATCGTGCCGGGGCGTCCTTCCGAGGCTAGGCCGCACATCACGCTGCCGACCACGCTGACCATCTCTAAGATCCAGGATAATTTCTCGTCGCCGGAGACCATGTCCTTCTGGGAATTGCCCGGCTTCATTCGCTTTACCGAGGAATCTGGCTTTTCGGCCCAGAAACATCGCATGTATTTCCAGTCGCTGCTGGCCTCGCCGGTGCTGCTATGCGCCATGGTGTTGGTGGCCGCCGTCTTCTCGCTTAGGCCCAACCTGCGCATGGGCGGCGTGATGATCCGCTTGGGCGGGGGCGTGGCCGCTGGATTCCTGTTCTTCTTTTTCTCGAAGGTCGCCTTCGCGCTGGGGCTTTCGGCCACCTTGCCGCCCACGCTGGCCGCCTGGAGTCCCGCCATGGTGACGCTGCTGGCGGGCCTGTCCACGCTGTTCCATCTCGAGGACGGATGATGAGCGCGTCTGGTGCAACGGCGGGGCGCATGACCTTGCCGATCTTTCTGCTCACCGCCGCCACCGTCACAAGCTGGCGCTTGCTGGTTCTAGCCGCCAGCCCCCTGAACCTGTCCTTCGACGAAGCGCAATATTGGCTGTGGTCGCTGACGCCCGACTGGGGCTATTACTCGAAACCGCCCTTCGTGGCCTGGTCGATTGCGCTGGCCCAAAGCGTTTGCGGCGAGGGCGAGGCTTGTATTCGCATGCCGTCTTCGGTCGCCTATGGCGTCGGTTCCGTCTTCGTCTTCCTGGCCGCCCGCCGCCAATGGGGCGATCAGGTCGCCTTCTGGTCGGGCTTGGCTTTTTTGACGCTGCCCGGCGTCGCCTATTCCTCGATGTTGGTCACCACCGACCCGCCGCTCTTGATGTTTTGGGCCGTGGCTCTCTACGCCGTCGTGCGCGCGCAAGATGGCGAAAAAGCGATGGGGTGGTGGGCGCTGTTGGGCGTCGCCATGGGATTCGGGCTTTTGTCGAAATACGCCATGATCCTGTTCGCGCTTTCGCTGGCGCTGTATCTGGCTTTTACCAAGGAGGCGCGTCAGAAGGCGGGTTGGCGCGGTCCGGCCTTGGCGGGCCTGCTCGCCCTGCTTTTGTACCTGCCCAACTTCCTTTGGAACGCCGCCAACGGTTTTGCCAGCTATCTGCATACCAAAGACAACGCCAACCTGTCGGGTCCCCTGTTTCATCCGGAAAAGATGGCGGAATTCGTCGGCTCGCAATTTGCCGTCTTCGGTCCCGTGCTGTTCGCCGCCCTGCTGGCTTTTCTGTTTCTCATTAAGACAAGCGCCAAGGATGGCCGCCTACGCTTGCTGGCCTTTCTCAGCCTGCCCATCTTGCTGCTGATGATCGTGGAAAGCCTGCTGTCCAGGGCTAATGCGAACTGGGCGGCGCCGTCCTATGTGGCCGGTTCGATCCTGGTCACCGCATGGCTGGCCCAGAAGAACCGCCTGGGTCTGGTTCGCCTGTCCGTCGTGCTGCATATGGCGCTGGCCACCCTGGTTTATAATTACGAACAAGCGCTGTCCCTGCTGGGCCTGCCGTTGGACGCCAAGACGGACATCGCCAAGCGCCTGAAAGGCTGGCCTCAAGCGGGGGCCAATGTTCAAGAATTGCTGGAAGGCCATCCTGGCGCCGTTCTCATGAGCGATGATCGCAAGCTGATGGCCTCGCTCAGCTATTATGCGCGACCGCAATCTCTGAGCGCCGTCAAATGGAATCCGGATGGGCGCGTGCGCGATACGTTCGATCTGAACGCCAGCTTCAAGGGCGCCAACTTTCAGGGCAACGGCGAAAGCCTGCTTGTCTTTGTGACCGAGCGTGAAACAATACCTGAGGTTGCTCGGTCTTTTGACAGGGCCGAGGCGCTGGGTCCCATTCGCCAGACCATTCATCCCGGCTATTCCATCGACATGCACGCCTTTCTCCTACAAGGCTATAAGGGCCGCTGACGTGACGCGATATATTCCCTACGCCATCCTTGCCGCGATGATTCTGCTGGCCTTCGCGCCCGGCTTCGATCTGTTTTTCACCGGGCTTTTCTACAACGAGAAGGAATGGTTCTTCTGGCGCTACGCCCTGCCGCTTGAATTCGTGCGCAAAGCCCTGCCCACTTTGATTATCGGCGTGGGCGTTTTCTTGCTGCTGATCGGCTTGGCCAATCTGTGGCTGAAGGACAACATCTTCAACATGACGCGCCGCGCCATGGCCTATCTGTTGCTAACCATTCTTCTGGGGCCAGGCCTGATCGTCAATTTGCTGTTCAAGGAACATTGGGGACGGGCGCGCCCCAGCACCATTGTCGAGTTCGGCGGAAAGCAAAACTTCACCCCGCCATTGGTGATCGCCGACCAGTGCGACGGCAATTGCTCGTTCGCTTCGGGTCATGCCGCGATCGCTTTCTGGACTTTTGCGCTCGCCATGCTTTTGCCACCCGCCTGGCGCTGGCGGGCGGGATGGGCCGCCATTGGCTTTGGTTTTCTGATCGGACTGGTGCGCGTGATTCAGGGCGCGCACTTTTACAGCGACGTGATGTCGGCGGGTATCGTCACGGTGGGGATCGCCCTGGCCTTGCGTCCGCTGCTTAAATCTGGGCCGCCTCAAGCGTGAAGTAGAAAGCGCTGCCTTGTCCGGGCGTGGATTCAACCCAAATTTCGCCGCCATGACGCTCGACGATGCGTTTGCAGACGGCCAATCCAATGCCCGAGCCGGGCACGTGTCCGTGCGGATCGATGCGCTGGAATAAGGTGAACAGACGTTCAAACTGGTGGTGCTCGATGCCGACGCCGTTGTCGGTGATGGAAAACAGCCAGCGCTTGCCCACCCTGCGCGTCGCGATGCGGATCATCGGCTTTTTTGCAGGGGTCCTGTATTTCAGGGCGTTGCCCAGCAAGTTCTGGAACAGGCTGACCAGTTGCATGCGGTCAGCGATCACGCCGGGCATGGTTTCGATGCAGATTTCAGCCGAACTTTCCTGGATTGCGGACTCAAGATTGGCCAGGGCGTCCAGCAAGGCGGCGCCGCTATCGACCGGTTCGGGCGCTTGGCACTGGGTGGTGATGCGCGAGAAGGAAAGCAGATCGCGGATCATGCTCGACAGGCGGGCGACGCCATCGGTAACGAAGCCAATAAATGTGTCGGCGTCGTCGTCCAACCGGCCTTTGTACCTGCGCGCCAGCATCTGCACATAGTTGCCGATGTTGCGCAGCGGCTCTTGCAGATCGTGCGAAATGACGTAGGCGAAACGTTCAAGGTCTTCGTTCGAGCGGGCCAGTTCTTCGGTGCGAAGGGCCAGGATTCGCTCGGCCTCCTTGCGGCTGCTGATGTCGAGCACGGCTGACAGGCACATCGGCCCCAGGCCCGACCGCGCGTCCTCCATCAGCGACGACTGCAAAATCACCGGCATCGGCAATGTGTCCGGCGCCTTCAGGGTCAATTCGATCTGTCCGCCAAAACCTTGGAAAATCTGGGACAGGTGGCGCCCGAAGCCGGGTCGGAACTCAGGCTCGATAAAGGCCTCCAGCGGCATGCCGTGCAGCGGTTCCGGCGGGCTGGACAGCAAGGCAGCACCCTTGGCGTTCACCTCGCGCAGAAAGCCCTTTTCGTCGATCAGGAGATAGCCGATCGGAGAATTGTTGAACAGGCTGGCATAGCGCCAAAGCGCCAATTCCAAACAGCGTTGCGCCTCGCACAATTCGCTGTCCTTGGCCTTCAGCCTGTCCTGGCAATGATCGATGCCTGAAAGGGTGCGCAGAAAGGCGTCGCCGGTCTCGCGCTCAACGCGCTCCTTGGCTTCATATTCGCGCAGCCTCGCCTTCAGGCAAGCCAGTTCGGCTTGCAACTCCTGGCGGCTCTTTGGCACCGACGCGTCCATGGGGCTGGCCCCACTCCTGGTCATGACAACGATATGAAGGTGTGACGAGACAGTCCCCACAACCCCTCGTAGGGGCGGCACTTTACAGGGGAGGTTTCATCTTGTCACCTGCTGTTCTTACTAACTATTGACCGAAGGGGACGCAATGAGGATGCTCATCCATGCCTCATAAAGCTCCCTATTCCTTTCTTTGGCTTCAGGCGGCGTCCTGCGGCGGCTGTTCGGCGGCGGCGCTGGGCAGCGATCCCTCCTTTCTCGACGGGGGCACGCCAAGGCTCAACCCTTTGGCCCATCAGGCTGTTTCAGAGGAATGCGGGGCCGAATTCACGCAAATTCTCAATGCCGTGCTGGATGGCGGACTGGTTCTGGACGGTCTGCTGGTCGAAGGAGCCGTTTTGAACGGCCCCAATGGAACGGGCCAATTTCAGATGGCGCCCGGAATGGGGCGGCCGATGAATCGCCTGATTGCCGACTTGGCCGAGAAGGCCCGCCATGTCGTGGCGGTGGGCAGTTGCGCCGCCTTTGGCGGCGTGGTGGCGGGGCTGGGCAGCCGGACCCAGGCGGTGGGCCTGCAATATGACGGCGGCGAGGCGGGCGGCTTGCTGGGGGCGGGCTGGCGATCCAAAAGCGGCCTTCCGGTCGTCAATGTCGCGGGCTGCGCGCCGCACCCAGGCTGGATCGTGGAAACCTTGCTGTTGCTGGCCGATGGCGCCTTGGCCCCCAATGACCTCGATTCCTTCCAGCGCCCCAGCTTCTTTGCCGATCATCTGGCGCATCACGGCTGCAACCGCAATGAATATTACGAATACAAGGCCAGCGCCCACGACCCGTCGCAACAGGGCTGTTTGATGGAGAATCTGGGTTGCCGCGCCACCCAGGCGCCGGGCGATTGCAATCGCCGACGTTGGAACGGCGCGGGTTCTTGCACAAATGCGGGCTATGCCTGCATCGCCTGCACGGTTCCCGGTTTTGCGTCCAGCGCCGATCCATTCTTGGAAACGCCCAAACTGGCGGGCATTCCAGTCGGCCTGCCGGTTGACATGCCCAAGGCCTGGTTCGTCGCCCTGGCGGCGCTGTCGAAATCGGCGACACCGTCTCGCGTGCGACGCAACGCCACGGAAAGCCGGATCGCTGTACCGCCCGATTCAAGGTCAAGGAAGCCCAAATGACGCGCTTGATCGTGGGGCCGTTCAATCGCGTCGAGGGCGATCTTGAAATCAGGCTCGAAATCAAGGATGGGCGGGTGCAGGAAGCCTTCGTGACGGCCCCCCTGTTTCGCGATTTCGAACATTTGATGGAAGGACGCTTTCCGCTGGATGCGCTGGTTATTGCGCCGCGCATCTGCGGCATCTGCTCGGTCGCGCAATCGGCGGCCTCGGCTTTGGCATTGGCCGACAGCGCCAGGCTCGTCATGCCGCCCAATGGACGTGCCGCCTTCAATCTGCTTCAAGCGCTGGAAAATGCCGCCGACCATTTGGTGCATTTTTCGCTGTTCTTCATGCCCGACTTCGCCCGCCGTTTCTACGAAGGCCGACCTTGGCACGAAAAGGCGGTTGCGCGTTTCAAGGCCCAGCAGGGCGAGATGGCCAGGCGGGCGGCGGCGGCGCGCACGCGCTTGTTCGCCGCCATCGGCCTTCTGGCGGGGAAATGGCCGCACACGCTGGCCCTTCAACCCGGCGGCACGACCAAGCCGATCGATCAGTCCGAACGCATCCGGCTTATGGAAATCGTCGGCGAGTTCCGCCGCTTTCTGGAAAGCGAGATTTTCGCAGCCAATCTGGAGCGCGTCGCCGCCTTGGCGACGCAAAGCGAGTTGGCCGAGTTGAAGCGGGGCGATTTTGGGTTGTTTCTGTCCATCGCCGATGATCTGGACCTGTGGCGCTTGGGACGCTCCCCAGCGCCCTTGATGAGTTGCGGTGCCTTTCCGGGATTGGAGGGTGAGGCGCATCTCTTCGCCTCCGGCCTGTGGCGCAACGGCGCCAGAGAGGCGCTTGACCTTGCCCGCATCTCGGAGGATGTCAGCCGGGCTTGGCTGCAGGGCGGTCAGCCGCTGCACCCATCTCGGGGAACCTCCCAGCCCGAGGCCGACAAACCCGACGGCTACAGCTGGTCGAAGGCCCCCCGGCTTGATGGGCGGCCGGTCGAGGTGGGGGCGCTGGCCCGCCAGGTTCTGGCCGGGCAGCCCCTGGTCAGGGCCATGTTCGCCGAGTTCGGCTCGACGGTAGCGACCAGGGTGGCGGCCCGCCTGATCGAGCTGGCAAGGCTGACCGTGCAGATGGAAATTTGGGTTGGCGCACTAGATCCAAGGCAACCCTTCTGCGTGCCGTTTGCCGCCATCGATGGCGGCCAAGGTGTTGGGCTTGCCGAGGCGGCCAGAGGGTCGCTTGGTCACTGGCTGTCGATTGAACGCGGGAAAATATCGCGCTATCAGGTGATTGCCCCGACAACCTGGAATTTCTCTCCCAGGGACGGCCAGAGCCTTCCCGGCCCGGTCGAAGCGGCCTTGGTGGGAACCAAGGTCGAGGCGGGCGAGGCTTCCCCGCTGGCCGTTCAGCATGTCGTGCGCTCGTTCGACCCCTGCATGGCCTGCACGGTGCACTGACGCGGATGGAAAATATGTATCCATTAAATGGAAAGCGTCTTTCCACATCCGCTTTTCCACAGCATTCCGTCATATAAAGAAGTTGCCGCATTTATGCTGGGTTAGCGCCAGCGATTGGTTGGCACGATCCTTGCCATACCAACGGGTAGGGCGGCCTGCGCGAGCGGAGCCTCCTAAAGATCGCGAACCACGCGACAGGTTTCGTCAGGGAGGAGTGACCCCTATCGAATCCAGACCTTCGGCCCTGGGCCTGCGGCCCCGAGGGCGGGCGGCGTGGTTGCGTTCTTGCCAATGGGTATGAGCGGACGACTTAAGAGGGGTAGCGACATGTTCCGAGATTCGATCGACGCGCTGGAAGCCAAGCTGGGACTCGAGCGCCGGACCTTCCTCAAGTTCTGCGCCGCCATGGCGGCGACCATGGGCCTGCCCAAGGGGGCCGAGGCCCAGATCGCGAACGCCATCGCAACCCCGGCCAAGCGGCCTTCGGTGATCTGGCTGCATTTTCAGGAATGCACCGGCTGTACGGAATCGCTGCTCAGGGCCGAGCATCCGACCCTCGAAAAGCTGATCTTGGAGATCATCTCGCTCGACTATCATGAAAGCCTGTTCGCCGCCGCGGGTCATCAAGCCGAAGCCGCGCGCTATGCCGCCATGGAAGCCAACAAGGGCAAATATGTGCTGGTGGTCGAAGGCGCCATTCCGGTCAAGGACGGCGGTATCTACTGCAAGATCGGCGGCAAGACCGCGCTCGACATTCTGAAGGAATGCGCAGCCGACGCCGCCGCCATCATCGCCATCGGCTCATGCGCTTCCTGGGGCGGCATGCCCTCGACACCCCCCAATCCCACCGGCGCCTCGCCGGTCAACGCCATCATCAAGGACAAGCCTGTCGTCACCATTCCGGGCTGTCCGCCCAACCCCTACAATTTCCTCTCCACCGTCGTGCATTACCTGACTTTCGGCAGCCTGCCCAAGATCGACGCCGAAGGCCGCCCGCTGTTCGCCTATTCGCGCCTGATCCACGAAAATTGCGAGCGGCGCGCCCATTTCGACGCCGGGCGCTTCGCCATGGAATTCGGCGACGAGGGCCACCGTAAGGGCTTCTGCCTGTACAAGCTGGGCTGCAAAGGCCCCGAAACCTACGCCAACTGCCCCTCGATTCTGTTCGGCGACGTGGGGTCAGGTTCCTGGCCGGTCGGCACCGGTCATCCCTGTTTCGGCTGCACCGAAAAGGGCGTCGGTTTCTACAAGCCCATCCATCAACTGGCCGACGTCAAGAACGTGGTGCCGCCCGCCTCGTATCCGCGCGTCGTGGAAGAGCAGGGCGTGGGCGCCACGCTGGGGTCGGCGGCGCTGGTCGCCGCCGTGGCCGGTCTGGCCGCCGGTGCGGGCTACAAGGTGGCCGGCAATCTCGGCAAGGATAGCAGCGGTCCCGACAAAGACAGCGCGGAATAAGGAGCCTGATCATGACGCTCGATCGGCGCAACTTCATGAAGGCGGCGTTGGGCGGCACGGCCGCGGCAACGGTCGCCGTCGCCCTGCCCCCCAACAAAGCGCAAGCGCGCGACAACAAATCGATGCCGCCCAAGGCGGTGGGCCTGTTGTTCGATTCGACGCTGTGCATCGGCTGCAAGGCCTGCGTGAATTCCTGCAAGGACGCCAACGGCATGCCTGCGGAATTTTCGACGCCCGACAAATTGTGGGATACGCCGCTGGACCTGTCGGGCAAGACGCTCAACGTCATCAAGTCCTATGCCGAGGGCACTTCGGACGTGAAGGACCGCGAAGGCAACGGCTACGCCTTCGTGAAGAAATCCTGCCTGCATTGCGTCGATCCGTCATGCGTCTCGGCCTGTCCGGTCACGGCGATGACCAAGGACCCCGAGTCCGGCATCGTCTCTTACGACGCCGACAAATGCATCGGTTGCCGTTACTGCGTCGCCGCCTGCCCCTTCGGCGTGCCCAGGTTCCAGTACGACACCGCGACGCCCAGAATCCAGAAATGCCAGTTGTGCAAACAGCACTTGGCCAGCACGGATGCAGAGCGCAAGTACAAATTCGCCGCCTGTGCCCAGGTTTGCCCGACGGGAGCCACCTTGTTCGGCCCGGTCGAGTTGTTGAAGGCCGAAGCCCAGCGCCGCCTTGAGCTTGAGGCGGGAAGTGCCGCCGTCTATCCGCGCGGCCAGATCGAAACGCCTTTCCCGGCGCACGAGAAACCGGCACCCGACTACAAGAAGCGCATCTATGGCGACAAGGAAATCGGCGGCACGCAGATGCTGTTGCTGGCGGGCGTTTCCTTTGGCAAGTTGGGTTATCCCGATCTGCCCGAGCAAAGCTATGCCGCCAAATCGGAAAGCCTGCAACACAGCTTGTATGGCGGCATGATCCTGCCCCTGGTCGCCCTGGCTGGCTTGGCCTTCGCCATCAAGCGCACGGCGGGCGCTCATAAGAACGAGGAGGGTGAATAACATGAAAGCCCAACCCATCGGCGGCAGGCTGGTATCGCCCGTCACGCTCGTTCTCACGGTTCTCATCCTGCTGGCGGCCTTTTTCGGCGCTCAGCGATTCCTGTTCGGCTTCAATTCGGTTGCCAACATCAATGACGGCTTTCCCTGGGGCATCTGGATCGCCTGGGACGTGGTGATCGGCACCGGCCTAGCCTGCGGCGGTTTCGCCCTGGCCCTTCTGGTCTATATCGCCAACCAGAACCAGTATCACCCCCTGATGCGCCCGGCGTTGCTGGCCAGCGTCTTTGGCTATACGCTGGGCGGCATTTCGGTCATTTTCGATCTGGGTCGCTATTGGAACTTCTGGCACATCTTGTTTCCCACCTACCAACAATACGGCTCGGTGATGGTGGAAGTGGCCTTATGCGTGACGGCTTACATCATCGTGCTGTGGATCGAATTCAGCCCGGTTCTGGCCGAGAAGTTCGGCTGGCCCGGTGTGAAGAAATTCACCGGCAAGTGGATGTTCCTGTTCATAGCCCTTGGCGTGTTGCTACCCACCATGCATCAATCGTCGCTGGGGTCGCTGCTGATCGTCTACGGCCAGCAGATTCATCCCCTGTGGCAGACCATGCTGCTGCCCTTGCTGTTCTTGCTGTCGGCAGTCGCCATGGGCTATGCCGTGGTGGTGTTCGAGGCCTGCGTCTCGACCGCCGGGTTCAAGCGCAAGATCGATCATGAACTGCCCTTGATCGCCAGCCTGTCCAAGATCATGGCTTGGTTGCTGGTGGCCTTCATCGTCATCCGCCTGGGCGACATCGTGGCGCGCGGCGCTTTCGCCGCCATGTTCACCTCGGGCGTCAAGAGCTTCATGTTCTGGGTCGAGATGACGCTTTACGCCCTGCCGGTGGCCATGCTGCTGTCGCCCTCGGTCAAGCGCGACGCCAAAATCTACTTCCTGGCCGCTTGCTCGATGCTGCTGGCCGCCGTTCTTTACCGCATCGACGCCTATCTGGTCGGCTATGAAACCGGTCCAGGATGGAACTACTTCCCCGCCGTGCCCGAAATCATGATCACGATCGGCATCGTCGCCTTCGAGATCCTGGGCTACATCGTTTTCGTCCGCTTCTTCCCCGTCTTGCCCGGGCATGGCCCGGACAAGGCGCACTGAACAGGAGAGCCTGCCGTGTCCCAACGCATCACCATCGATCCCATCACTCGCATCGAAGGCCATTTGCGCATCGACGTCGAAGTAGACGGCGGCAAAGTCAAGAAATCCTGGGCATCGGGCCAGATGTGGCGCGGCGTCGAGCAGATTTTGCTGGGCCGCGATCCCAGAGACGCCTGGATCATCACGCAGCGCTTTTGCGGCGTCTGCACGACGGTGCACGCCATCACCTCGGTGCGCGCGGTCGAAAACGCGCTTCAGCTTGAAGTGCCGCTGAACGCCCAGTACATCCGCAACATGATCGCCTCGGCGCACGCCATCCACGATCATATCGTGCACTTCTACCATCTGGCCGCCCTTGACTGGGTGGATGTGACCAGCGCCTTAAAGGCTGATCCCGTGAAGGCGGCGGCCTGGATCGAGCAATATACCGACTGGCCCTTGAACAATCGCCACGTCATGACCGACGTCAAGAACAAGCTGGCCACCTTCGTGGGATCGGGCCAGTTGGGTCCCTTCACCAACGGCTATTGGGGCCATCCGGCGATGAAGCTGTCGCCCGAAGTCAATCTGGTCGCCGTGGCCCACTATCTGCAGGCGCTGGAAGCGCAGCGTCACGCCAACAAGGTGGTCAGCACGCTGGGATCGAAAAGCCCGCACGTGCAGAACATGGCGGTCGGCGGTGTGGCCAACCCCATCGCGCTTGACAGCCAGTCGGTGCTGTCGATCGAGCGCTTGTTGCTGGTCAAGGAACAGATCGACAAGCTGAACGACTTCATCCAGAAGGTGCTGCTGGTCGATGTGGCCGCCGTGGGCGCCGTCTATGCCGACTGGACCAAATATGGCGCGGGCGTCACCAACTATCTGTCGGTGCCCGATTTGCCCATGGACACCAAGGGCGAAAAGTTCCTGATGCCGGGCGGCTATATTTCTGGCGGCGACATCTCCACCTATAAGCCGATCACCAGCTATCAAGACGCCTATTTCCGTGACGGCGTCGCCGAAAGCGTCAAACATTCCTGGTATCAGGGCGGCAAGGGTGCTTTGCATCCCTGGAAGGGCGAAACCAATCCCGAATACACCGACTTCCAAGACGACGGCAAATATTCGTGGGTCAAGGCGCCCAGCTTCTACGGCAAGCCCGCCCAGGTGGGGCCGCTGGCCAACGTGCTGTGCATGTATGCCGCCGGGCACAAGCCGACCCAGGCCTACGCCACCAAGGTGCTGGATACCGCCAGCGCGTTGCTGGGCCAAAAGATTCCGCTGGCCGCGCTTCATTCCACCATCGGACGCATCGCCGCCAGGGCCATCCGTTGCGCCGTTATGGGCGAATATCTGACCGCCAACTGGCAGGCCCTGATCGACAATATCGCCAAGGGCGACACCAAAACCTTCAATGCGCCCGTCTTTCCCAAGGGCGAGCAGATGGGCTTTGGCTATCACGAAGCGCCGCGCGGCGCCCTGTCGCATTGGGTGGTCATCAAGGACGGCAAGATCGCTAATTATCAGGCGGTGGTGCCCACCACCTGGAACGCGGCACCCCGCAACGAGGACGACGCCATCGGCCCCTACGAGGCCTCGTTGCTCGACAATCCGGTGGCCGATCCCGAGCGTCCGCTCGAAGTCTTGCGCACCGTCCACTCCTTCGACCCCTGCTTGGCCTGCGCCGTGCATCTGGTCGATCGCGAGAAACGCAAGATCGTGCAAGTCAAGGCCCTCTGATCCTTCGGGCCTTCCTCGACCCTCCCATTGCCAAAGCGATGGGAGGGTTTTATTTTAGTCGGTAAGCTCTCCTTTTCCCGTCATCGCCGGGCTTGACCCGGCGATCCATGGATGCCCGGATCAAGTCCGGGCATGACGAGGCGGGAAACGATGTGCCACTTTGTAGGAAAGAAGCGTCTCATGCGCATCATGGTGCTGGGCATCGGCAATATCCTGATGACCGACGAGGGGATTGGCGTGCGCGTCGTCCAGGAGCTGGAAAGCCGCTTTCGCTTTCCGGACTCGGTCGAGATGGTGGATGGTGGGACGTCGGGCATGGAATTGCTCGAACCCATGATGGACCTGGATCATCTGATCGTGGTCGATGCCGTGCGCTCGGGCGATCCGGCGGGAACGCTGATTCGCCTGGAAGACGATGAAGTGCCCGCCCTGTTCCAAACGCGCCTATCGCCCCATCAGTTGGGCCTGTCCGACGTGCTGGCCACCTTGAAGCTGGCGGGCGGCTTTCCCAAGCATCTGGTTCTGCTGGGTTGCGAACCCAAAAGCCTGGAGACCCATATGGGCCTGTCGGATGCTGTGGAAGCCCAGGTCGAACCCTTGATCGACGCCGCGCTCAAGGAATTGTCGGCCATCGGCGTCACACCGCTAAGCGGAATGGCCTGATCATGTGCATGGCCATTCCGTCCGAGGTGATCGCCATCGAGAACGGCATGGCCACGGTGGAATGTTTCGGCATAAAACGTCAGGCCAGCCTGCTGATGATGGGTGACGAGGTGGGAATCGGCGACTTTGTGCTGATCCAGGCGGGCGGTTTCGTGGCCGAGAAAGTTGACAGGGAGACGGCGCTGGAAACGCAGGCCATGATGGCCGAAGCGCTTTCCCAGCCATCCGCATGACGGCGCCTGCGACGGCGTTGGAGGGCGTGTTGCGTGCCCGCCTTTGCGTGGAGGGGGGCATGATCAAATCGGCGCAGGTTGCACCGCGCCCCACCCCGCCCATCAAACCATTGCTCAAGGGCCGCAAGCTGGCCGATGCGGTTCGGCTTCTGCCCCGCTTGTTCAGCCTGTGCGGCATGGCGCAGACCGTGGCCGCCCTGGGGGCCGCCGAAATGGCGCTGGCTTTGCCCGTTTCCGCAGCCCAGGCAGCGGCCAGACTTTCCTTCACCCTGGCCGAAACGGTGCAGGAACATGCCACGCGTCTGCTGCTGGATGCACCCTTGGCGCTGGGCGAAGCGCCCGATGCCCAAGCCGCCAAAACCATCCGCCGCCATGTCGCTGGACTGGCCCCCTTGGTCAGTGCGAACGACGCATGGGTCAAGCCGGGCGGCGGCCAGTTGGACCCTGACCGCAAAGAGCTGGCCGAATGGTTGGAAACGCTGCGCCGTTTGGTGCTGACCCATCTGATGGCGGGATCGGACGTGGCCGGTTTTGCGAAGGCGAGCGAACTGGAACGCTGGGCCAAGAAAGGCGGTGGGGCCGCCGCCCGTTGCATGGCGCGGATATTCCAGGATCAGCAGGCCAGTCTGGGGGCAAACGCCACCTTCCTGATGGGGCGACTGGATTCTGAATTCGTCAGGTCGGCGCTGGCTTGCGACGGCGGGCTGGATTTTGCGCGCGCGCCACAAAACGCGGGCGGCTTTTGCCTGGAGACCGGGCCGCTGTCTCGCCAATACGAGAATCCGCTGATCAAGGATTTGCATCGGCAATACGGGTACGGCTTGGCGGCAAGATACGCCGCCCGGCTGATCGAACTTAGCCATGCCGTAACGGGGATTGCGCTTTCCCTGCCTTTGCTGGAGGCTGAACGGGTCAGCGCCGACAACCCGGCTGGCGGCGATGGCGAAGGTTTGGGCGTCGCCGAGGCGGCCAGAGGGCGGCTGTTTCACTGGTTGCGCCTGCGAGACGGGCTGGTCGATGACTACCGGCTGCTGGCGCCCACCGAATGGAATTTTCATCCCGACGGCGCGTTCGCGCAGGGATTGAAAGCCGTTGCGGCCAAGGATGACGAGGTGGCCATACGGGCCGCAAAGTTGCATGGGCTGGCGCTGGACCCTTGCGTCTTGCTCGAAATCGAGGTGGACTATGCATGAAATGTCGCTGGCCGACGGGATTTCGCGCATCATTATGGCCCAGGCCGAAGAACACGGCTTTTCCAAGGTGCTGACGGTGCGTATTGAAATTGGCCGACTGGCCCATGTCGATCCCGACGCCCTGGCCTTTTGCTTTGGCGCCGTCATGAAAGGCACGCCCGCCGAGAGCGCCAAGCTGGTGATCGAGCGCGCCGACGGATTGGTCTGGTGCTTGGGCTGCGCCGAACAGGTGGCGATCAATGCCTGGGGCGACGCCTGCCCCAAATGCGGCAGTTTCGATCTGAAGGCCGACGGCGGCGACGGCATGCGAATTTTGGATTTGGAGGTCGAGTGATGTGCAGCATATGTGGTTGCGGCGAGCATAAGCATCACGACCATGATCATGATCATGACCACCACCATGATCACGCGCATCCCCATCCGCACGCGCCGGATCAGGGCAGGCTGCTGCGCATCGAGCAGGACATTCTGTCCGAGAACAATCGCTGGGCCGCCCTCAACCGCAAAACCTTCCAGGAGCAAGCGACGCTGGCGCTCAATCTGGTGTCCAGCCCTGGTTCGGGCAAAACCACGCTGTTGGTCAAGACCATCGGCATGCTGAAGGGAAAGATGCCTCTGGCCGTCGTCGAGGGCGATCAGCAGACGGCGCTGGACGCCCAGCGGATCGAGGCAACCGGCATTCCCGCCCATCAGGTCAATACCGGCAAGGGCTGCCATCTCGACGCCCATATGGTGCGCCATGCGCTGGAAACCTTGCCGTTGGGCGAAGGCGGCGTTCTGTTCATCGAGAATGTGGGCAATCTGGTTTGTCCGGCCGGTTTCGATTTGGGCGAGGCGGCCAAGGTGGCCGTGCTGTCGGTGACCGAGGGCGAGGACAAGCCGCTCAAATATCCCGACATGTTCAGGGCCGCCAGCTTGATGATTCTGAACAAGATCGATCTGTTGCCGCATCTCGATTTCGATGTCGATGCGTGCATCGGCTATGCCAAGCGCGTTCACCCCAATATCGGTGTGATTAAGCTGTCGGCCCGCACCGGCGAGGGGATGGAGGCCTGGCTGGCCTGGATCCAAGCCCAGCAAGCCCTGCTGCGCGTGGCGGGATGATTGAATTTGCCCTTCCCTTTGAAGCGCCGCCGGTGCTGGCGGTCGGCGCTTACCTTAAAAACAACGTAGCCGCCGCCAAGGGGCGAAAGGCCGTCGTTTCTGAAGCCAGGGGCAATCTGGAAACGCCCGACGACATCAGGCGTTTCAAGGAAGACCTGCAAAGCATGATCGATTGGCTGGGCGAACCCGCCCGGCGCATCGCCCATGATCTGCATCCCGATTTTCCCAACAGTCGCCACGCCCAAAGCCTGGGCATTCCCACCCTGGCCGTGCAGCATCATCACGCCCATGTCGCCGCCGTGGCCGCCGAGCATGGCCTGCTGGAACCCGTGATCGGCTTGGCCCTGGATGGCTTCGGGTTGGGGCCGGGCAACCAGTCCTGGGGCGGCGAGTTGTTGCTGGTCGATGGGCCTGGGTACGAGCGCCTGGGCCATCTTCAGCCCTTGGCCCAGCCAGGGGGCGACGTGGCGGCGCGCCAGCCCTGGCGCATGGCGGCTTCGGTTCTGCACGAGCTGGGGCAAACCGGAACCATCGCCCAGCGCTTTTCCGATCAGCAAGGGGCCGAGGTGATCGGGCAGATGCTGGCCCGTTCGGTCAATTGTCCGCGCACCACCAGTTGCGGACGCCTGTTCGACGCCGCCTGCGGGCTGCTGAATCTGTTGCCGGCGGCCGCATTCGAAGGTCAGGCTCCGATGATGCTGGAAAGCCTGGCCAAAGCCCCCGAAATCATGGCGGGCGGCTGGAAGATCGAGGGCGAGGTCTTGTCCTTCATGCCCCTGCTGGCTAGGCTGGACGGCATGGAGGCTGTGCTTGGCGCAAATCTGTTCCATGGTACACTGGCCGCCGGATTGGCCGAATTCGCCGCCTTTCAGGCGCAAAGGCGCGGGATCGGGCGGGTGGCGCTGTCGGGCGGTTGTTTTCTGAATGCCGTGCTGAGCGCCGAAGTCGAACGCCATCTCGCCGCCCAGGGCTTGCAGGTGTTGCAGGCCCAGCGTCTGTCGCCCGGCGATGGCGGCCTTGCATTGGGCCAAGCCTGGGTGGCGGCCCTATCGAACGAGTGAGGAAGTTATGTGCCTAGCCATGCCCGCCCGCGTTGTCGAGATGAAGGACGACGATCAAGCCGTCGTCGAGCTTGACGGCGTGCGCAAGGAAATCTCGGTGGCTCTGATCGAAGCGCCACAGGTGGGCGATTACGTCATCGTGCATGTGGGCTACGCTCTGTCGCGTCTCGATCCCGACGAGGCCGCGAAGACGCTGGCTTTGTTCGCCGAAATGCAGGCGGCCGGAGCTGCGGCTTGAAATATATCGACGAGTATCGTGACGGCGACTTGGCCAAGGGTTTGGCCTTTGCCATCGGGCGCGAGGCCAAGCCCGATTGCCGCTATCATTTCATGGAATTTTGCGGCGGCCATACGCACGCCATCTTTCGCTATGGCATTCAAGATTTGCTGCCCGCCAATGTGCGCATGATCCACGGCCCCGGCTGCCCGGTCTGCGTTTTGCCGATGGGCCGCATCGACGGCGCCATCCATTTAGCCAAGCAGCCGGGTGTCATCCTGGCCAGCTATGGCGATATGCTGCGCGTGCCCGGCGGCGGGCGCGAAAGCCTTTTGAAGGCCAAGGCCATGGGGGCCGACGTGCGCATGATCTATTCGCCGTCTGATGCGGTGGCGCTGGCCAGGGCGCATCCCGACCGCGAGGTGGTTTTCTTCGCCATCGGCTTTGAAACCACCACGCCGCCCACGGCGCTGGCCATCCGCCAGGCCCATAAGGAAGGGCTTTCCAATTTCAGCGTCTATTGCAACCATGTGCTGACCCCTGCGGCAATCTCCAGCATTCTGGAAGCGCCATCCGTGCGCGATCTGGGCACCGTGCCGCTGGATGGTTTCATCGGCCCGGCGCATGTCTCCACCGTGATCGGCAGTCAGCCCTACGACTATTTCGCCGAAGAATATCGCCGCCCGGTGGTGATCGCCGGTTTCGAGCCGCTGGACGTTCTGCAAGCCATCTTGATGTTGATCCGCCAAGTGAACGAGGGCCGTTTCGAGGTCGAGAACGAATTCACCCGAGCGGTGACGAAGGAAGGCAACATGAAGGCCAAGGCGCTGGTCGCCGAAACCTTCGAGATGAAACGCTCGTTCGAATGGCGCGGCCTTGGCTTGGTGCCCTATAGCGCGCTGGCCATCAAGCGCCAATGGGACCAATTCGACGCCGAGGCGCGCTTTTCCGTGCCCGAGTTCAAGACCGAGGACCACAAGGCCTGCGCTTGCGGCGCCATTCTGCGCGGCCTGAAAACGCCCGCCGATTGCAGCTTGTTTGGCACCGCCTGCACGCCCGAACATCCCATCGGCTCATGCATGGTGTCGGCGGAAGGGGCGTGCGCCGCCTATTACACCTATGGCCGCCAGCGGAGAAAATCATGAAGCTCGATCTGGAACATGGCGTCGTCGAAATGGCGCATGGCGGCGGCGGGCGAGCCATGGCCAAGCTGATCGAAACCATCTTTCTTGGCAATTTTGATAATCCTCTGCTGGCGCAACGCAACGATCAGGCTTGTTTCACAATGCAGGCCGGACGCGTGGCGATGACCACCGATTCCTATGTCATCCAGCCTTTGTTCTTTCCGGGCGGCGATATCGGCAGCCTAGCCGTGCATGGCACGGTGAACGATCTGGCGATGGCGGGCGCCAAACCCTTGTATCTGTCGGCGGGTTTCATTCTGGAAGAAGGCCTGGCGCTTAGGGACCTTGCCCAAATCGCGCGCTCGATGGCGGCGGCGGCGCGCGAGGCTGGCGTTTTTATCGTGACCGGCGACACCAAAGTCGTCGAGAAGGGCAAGGGCGACGGCGTCTTCATCAACACCGCCGGAATTGGCGTGATTCCCGATGGCGTGGCGCCCTCTGGCGAGCGGGCTAGGCCCGGCGATGCGATTTTGGTTTCGGGAACGCTGGGCGATCATGGCGTGGCGGTGATGAGCAAGCGCGAGAATCTGGCCTTCGAGGTCGATATATTGTCGGACGCGCAGGCCTTGAACGGTCTGGTGGCCGCCATGGTGGCCGAAGTGCCGGACATCCATGTGCTGCGCGATCCCACCCGGGGCGGTTTGGCTGCCACGCTGAATGAAATCGCCAGGCAAGCCAAGGTCGGCATGGAATTGGACGAGCGCGCCATTCCCATCAAAGGGGCCGTGCGCGCCGCCTGCGAATTCCTGGGGCTTGATCCCTTGAACGTCGCCAACGAGGGCAAGCTGGTCGCCATCTGCGCAGGCGATCAGGCCCCGCACCTGCTGGCCGTCATGCGCGCGCATCCCAAAGGGGCGGACAGCGCCATCATCGGGCGCGTGATCCAGGATGCCGATTGTTTCGTGACCTTGAAGACCGCCTTTGGCGGAACCCGCATGGTCGATTGGCTGACCGGCGAACAATTGCCGAGAATCTGCTGATGCGCATATTGCTGCTCGCCCATTCCTTCAACAGCCTGACCCAACGCGTCTGGGTGGAACTGCAAGCCCTCGGCCACGAACTGGCCCTGGAGCTTGACATCAAGGACAGCGTGACCGAAGAGGCCGTGGCGCTGTTTCGCCCTGACCTGATCGTCGCCCCCTTCTTGAAGCGCGCCATTCCGCCTAGCGTCTGGCAAGCCGTGCGCTGTCTCGTCATTCATCCCGGCCCCATGGGCGACCGTGGCCCCGCCGCTCTTGATTGGGCGATCCTGGAAGGGCGCTTGGAATGGGGCGTTACGGTGCTAGAGGCTGCAGCCGATTTCGATGCCGGTCCCGTCTGGGCGCACCGCGCGTTCCAAATGCGCGCCGCCAGCAAGGGCAGTCTGTACCGGCGCGAGGTCAGCGATGCCGCCATCGACGCGTTGCAAGAAGCGATTGCCAAGATTGAAGCGGGCGAACATCCGATGCCCGCGCCAAACGGCGCTTTCCGCTCTTTCGTTCCGCAAGCGCTTCGCGCCATCGATTGGCGAAGCGACAAGGCGGCGGACGTGCTTTGCAAGATCCGTTCCGCCGACGGAGCGCCGGGCGTTCGCGACGTCATCGATGGTCGCGAGTTTTATCTGTTCGACGCCGAGAGTGCCGATCTGCAAGGGCCGCCTGGAGCTTTGCTGGCCAGCGACGGCGCCAGACTGGCCAGGGCCTGCGCCGATGGCGCTGTCTGGATCGGCCATCTCAGGCCGACCGGACCCGAACAACTGAAATTGCCCGCCACGCATTATTTAAAGACAGAGGGCTTGGCCTATCAGGCCCCCGGCGACATCGTCTATGAGGAGCAGGGCGCGGTGGGCGTGCTGCGTTTTCCCTTCTACAACGGCGCCATGAGCACATCGCAATGTCTTCGCCTGCGCGATGCCTTCCTAGAAGCGGCCAAGCGACCGACCCGCGTCATCATGCTGGCGGGCGGCGAGGATTACTGGTCGAACGGCATACATCTGGGAACCATCGAGGCCGCGAAAAGCGTTTCCGACGAATCTTGGGACAACATCAACGCCATCGACGATCTGGCCGAAGCGATCATCACCTGCGGCTCGCATTTGACGCTGGCCGCCATGGCGGGCAATGCCGGAGCGGGCGGCGTGTTTCTGGCCCTGGCCGCCGACCGGGTGGTGATGCGCGGCGGCATTGTTCTGAACCCGCATTACAAGGGAATGGGAAATCTCTACGGGTCGGAATATTGGACCTATCTTTTGCCCAAGCGCGCCAGCAAGGAGCAGGCGCAACGCATTCTCGAGGCGAGGCTTCCCATGGGTGCTGGCGAGGCCCTTAAGTTGGGTCTGGCTGATGCCGTTCTAAACAAAGACATGGCCAGCTTTTGGCAAGAAGCGCTTGGTTGCGCCGCAGCAATGGCGGCGGGAAATGGGTTCTTGGAAAAGTTGGCGGCCAAGCGCCAATCTCGCGCCGCCGACGAAGCAGCCAAGCCGCTGTCGGCCTATCGCGAGGAAGAGCTTGAACGGATGCGCCTTAATTTCTACGGCTTCGATCCCAGCTATCATGTGGCGCGTTATCACTTCATTTTCAAATCCGCCAAGTCGCGCACCCCTCTTTACCTGGCACCCCATCGGCGTGCTAAACTTGGCGCATGAGCAAGCCGACCATCCTGGTCATCGATGACGAGATCCGCTCGCAAGAGGCGCTGCGGCGCGTGCTGTGCGACGAGTTCCTGGTCTTCACCGCCAGCGGGGCCGAGGCGGCCGAGACGTTGCTGGAACAAGAACGGGTCGAGGCGATCCTTTGCGATCAGCGCATGCCGGGCGAAACCGGCGTCGCCTTCTTGAAGCGCGCGCGCGAACGCTGGCCGGAAACGGTGCGCATCATCATCTCGGGCTACACCGATTCCGAAGACATCATCGCAGGCGTCAACGAAGCGGGAATCTTCCAGTACGTCACCAAGCCATGGGAGCCGGAGACGCTGCTGGAGATCGTGCGCGAAGCCTCGCGCCTGTTCAGGCTGCAAAGCGAGAATCATGCGGCCAGCCTGGAAATCAAGCTCGATTCCAAAAGCCTGGGCCGCGTGGTGGCCGACAAGCGCAAATCGCTCAAAAGCCGCTTTGGCTTCGATCGCCTGCTTTGCTGCGACGCCAGCCCCCTGAAAGGGGCGATCGACTTGGCGCGCCGGATCGCCAGATACGACATTCCGGTGTTAATCACCGGCGAGTCCGGCACGGGCAAGGAATTGCTGGCCCGCGCCCTGCATTACAATTCGCATCGCGGCGAAAAGCCTTTCGTGGTCGAGAATTGTGGCGCACTTCCAGATACGCTGCTGGAAAGCGAATTGTTCGGCACCAAAAGGGGCGCTTTCACCGGGGCCATGGAAGATCGCATCGGCCTGTTCGAACAGGCCAGCGGCGGCACGATCTTTCTTGACGAGATCGGCGACACTTCGCCCGCCTTCCAGGTCAAGCTGCTGCGCGTGCTGCAAGAAGGCGAAATCCGCCCGCTGGGGGCCAGGGGGCCGCGCAAGATCGATGTGCGCGTCATTGCCGCCACCAACCACGATCTCGAAAAAGACGTGGCGGAAGGCCGCTTTCGGCGCGATCTTTATTACCGCCTAGCCGGATTGCGCCTGCATGTGCCGCCGCTGCGCGATCGTCCCATGGATTTGCCCCTGATCGCGCAGCGCTTGGTCGAACAGGCGGCGAAATCTTTCGGCAAGAAAATCGGCGCCATCGCGCCGGAAACATTGGCCCGGCTTCAAGACTATGACTGGCCGGGCAATGTGCGCGAGATGCAAAACGAAATCAGCCGCATGGTGGCGCTGGCCGACGGGCCGGAGCTTGGCCCAGACCTGCTAAGCGAACCCGTTCGCGAAAAGCGTTTGGCGACGCAGTTCGGCTTCGCATCCATCCAATTGCCCGAAGCGCAGGGCGCTTTGAAGGATCACGTCGAGCGGCTTGAGGAGCGTTTGATCGCCGAATCGCTGCGCCGTCACCGCCACAATATCAGCCGCGCCGCCGAGGAACTGGGATTGTCCCGGGTGGGCTTGCGCGCCAAGTTGCAACGTTATGGCCTCGAGCGTCTCAACTGATCGGGCGCTGCCCGACATGCTGGAACAGGTGGGCGGTCTCAATCTGACCGGCCTGCAGGAAACCGCTTGGATCGAAGTCATCCGCAAAATGGAGGAGGTTTATTCCGACCTCATCCGCTACGAAGTCGATCTGGAAAGCAAGAACGACGCGCTTGAACAGGCGCATCGCTTCATCGGCAGCGTTCTGTCCTCGATGTCCGACGTGCTGCTGGTCTGCGACGGCAAATGCCAGATTCAGCAGGTCAATCAGGCCTTGCTCGATCTGACCGGCCAAGCTGAGGCCGATTTGTTGGGCGAACCTCTGACCACCTTGCTGCCCTTTGCCGGACAAAGCCTGGTGGAATCCCTGCTGGGCTTGTCCGGCGCCCAGCCGGTCCAGGACCGCGAGGTGCGCTTTTTGTCCAAGTCGGGCGAGGCGACGGAACCCGTGGCCCTTAATGCGTCGTTGCGCCGCGACGCGTTGGGCCAGCCCGCTGGCTATGTGCTGATCGGTCGTCCAGTGGGTGAGTTGCGCCGCGCCTATGAGGCGCTGGAACTGGCGCATGCCGATCTGAAGGCGGCCCAGCAGCAATTGGTGCAATCTGAAAAGCTGGCCTCCTTGGGACGCTTGGTCGCGGGCGTGGCGCACGAGCTTAACAATCCGGTCAGTTTCGTGCTGGGCAATGTGCATTCCCTGGCGCGCTATCTTGATCGCCTGACCAGCTATGTCGATGCGGTGCACGAAGGGTCGTCGGCCAGGGCGCGCGAAAAGCTGCGCGCCGAACTGTCCATCGACGCCGTGCTGGCCGATCTTGGGCCGCTGATCGACGGCACGCGCGAGGGCGCTGGGCGGGTGGCCGAAATCGTGCGCAATCTGAAGCGTTTGTCCTTTACCAATCCAGGTGGTGCTGAAATTTTCAATCTGGCCGACGTGGTGCGCACGGCCGCAGAGTGGGCGGCGCGCGGGCGCAAAAAACAGGCGGTGCTGTCTTTCGACTTGCCTGCCAGCTTGAACGTGCGCGGCAATGCGGGCGCCATTCATCAGGTGTTGGTCAATCTGGTCGAAAATGCCTTGGACGCCATGGAAGACGTCAACCCAGCCATGCTGTGGCTGAGCGCCAGAGCCGAGGGGGCCAGCGCCGTGGTCGGCGTGCGCGACAATGGGCCGGGCATCGCCGACGGCAGCCTGCTGAAAGTCTTCGACCCCTTCTTCACCACCAAGCCGCCTGGGCGCGGCACCGGCCTTGGCTTGTGGATTTCTTGGAACATCGTGAAGGATCACGGCGGCGCCATCGAGGCGGGCAACCATCCCGAAGGCGGCGCGGTGGTTCTGTTCACGCTTCCATTGGTCGCAGATGGCAAGGGCAAGCGCTCTACAGCGTCTGGGCCAGTTCCAGAAACGCCCTGATTTTGTCGGGGTTCTTCTTGCCGGGAGCATCCTCGACGCCCGAAGACACATCCACTTCCTTGGCGCCGCTGGCCTGTACGGCTTCGGCCAGATTGCTTGGCGTCAACCCGCCCGCCAGCATCCAGGGCAGCCGGATGCGCAGGCCATCCAGCAGCGTCCAGTCGAAACTGTTGGCGTTGCCGCCGGGGCGCGTTGCGCCCTGGGGCGGCGGCGCGTCGAACAGCAATCGGTCGGCAATGTCGGCATAATCCTTGACGGCTTGAAGGTCTTGGGGCTGTGCTAGCGCCAAGGCTTTCATGACGGGGAGCTTGAACTGTTTGCGGATGGCGGCCGTGCGGGCGGGGGATTCCTTGCCGTGCAGCTGTATGAGGTCAAGCGGCGCATGATGCAAAACGGTTTGCAGGAATTCGTCGCTGGGATCGACGAACAAGCCAACCTTGACGATGCCGGCGGGCACGCGATGCATCAGTCCGGCCGCTAGTTCCGCAGCCACGTTGCGTGGGCTGGGGGGGAAAAAGACGAAGCCCACGAAGGAAGCGCCGTGCCTGGATGCGGCATCGACGCCCGCGGCGTCGTTCAACCCGCAAATCTTGGCTGCGATCATGACAAGACGGCCGGAAGCGTTGTCGCGGCCTTCTCGAGCGTCCTGATCTGGCGGGCGCGCTCGCGGGCCAGTCGGCGCGATTTTCCGCCCGCCAACCAAGCCGCTGCGCCGCCCAGCAGGACGCCCAGGATCAGCGGCGCCAGAACCAGGAAAAAGACGGGAGTGGCGATTTCATAGGGCAGGGGCCAAAGCGAGACCACCGCTGACTGGCGGTTGGAGACGGCGAACACGACCAGAATGGCGGTGATCGGCAGAAGGATCAGAACTTTTAGCAGTCGCAGCATAACGCCCCCCGCTGTGGGGCAGGCCGCATCAGCCCACCGTGTTCAGACGTTCCCGCAATTGCTTGCCGGTCCGAAAGAAGGGAACGAATTTCGACGACACCGACACCGATTGTCCGGTGCGGGGATTGCGTCCCTGTCTGGCGTCGCGCCGCTTTACGGAAAAGGCCCCGAAGCCGCGCAATTCCACCCGGTCGCCTCGGGCCAGCGCCTCGCCGACCTCGTCGAAGATGGTCGTGACGATTCGCTCGACATCGCGCTGGTAGAGATGGGGGTTCAATTCCGCCAGGCGGGCGATCAGTTCGGATTTGGTCATGGTGGGTGTCCCTCGTCGCATGAGAACCCCAGGCTGCCAAATGGGGGGCTGCGCGTCAAGCATCCCCTTGAGAAAATCGACTCTTTTCGTTGAAAGACCCCGGTTGAAGGGCCGACTTGGCGCGGCGCACCCGCTCGGCGGGCAGGAAAAAGCCGACAGAGGTGCCTTTGCCCGGCTCGCTTTCGATGGTCATGGTTCCCCCATGCATCTCGATCATGCTCTGGGCAAGGGGCAGGCCGAGCCCCGTCCCTTCCTGGCGCCGGTTCATGCCGCTATCGACCTGCATGAAGGGAGTCAGGGCCTTTTGAATGTCTTGGGGCGACATGCCTATTCCGGTATCGGCAACCTTGAAGAACAGGCTTTCATCGGGATTTTGCCGAAGCGACAGCGTTACCTTGCCGCCCTCGGGGGTGAATTTGACGGCGTTGGACAGAAGATTCAGCAAGATCTGCTTGATGCGCCGCTGATCGCCATCGACGGCGGGCAAGGGGGTGTCGGGCAGATCCAGAACGAGCGTGCAATTGGTCTTGAGCGCCCTGGCTTCCAGCAGGCGCAGGCAGGAGCGCGCGGCCAAGGCCGGGTCGAAGATGGATTCGTACAGGTCCATCGTGCCGGCTTCGACCCGCGAAATATCCAGAATGTCGTTGATGATGTCCAGCAGGTGCCGGGCCGATACTTGGATGTCGTGAACAAAGGTCTTGTAGCGCGGCGTGCCCAAAGGGCCTAATAGCTCCTGTTCCATGATGTCGGAAAAACCCAGCACGGCGTTCAAGGGGGTGCGCAATTCATGGCTCATATTGGCCAGGAACTCCGATTTGACGCGGTTGGCCATCTGGGCCGCGTCCCTTGCCGTGACCAGGGCTTTTTCCGCTTCCTTGGTCTGGGTGATGTCGCGCAGCGAGGTGACGTGCAACACGCGCCCACGAAAGAACAGATCGGCCCCCCTGGCTTCGGCGACCATTTCATGACCGTCCTTGCAGCGCAGGCGGACTTCGGACTGACCGGCGGCGGAATCGATGGACGCGCTTTGAAACTTCAAGCGATCCTCGGGAAGCACCAGATCAAGTACGGACATGCGCTTGATATCCTCGGGCGCATAGCCGGTCATTTCTACTAGGCGCGTGTTGAAGTCGTAAACATGCGCCCAGTCGTGAATGACCAGCCCTTCCCATGCCGCTTCGGCCAGACGGCGAAACCGCTCTTCGCTTTCGGTCAACTCGCGTTTGACGGCGTCTCGGCCCTCGACCTGAATGCGCAAGCGGAAAGCGGCCAGAACCAGAATGGCGGACAGGATGGATATCAGGGCGGTCAGGCTGGCGCCGCCGCTCCAGAACGACAATCTGCTGGGATAGTCCAGGCTCCAGCCTTGCAGCGGAATGGCGGCCAGACGCCATTGGCCACCGGGCACGTCGATGTCGATGGTGATCGGGCGTTCGACGAATAGGGCGGGTTCCCCCCAGACCATGCCCCCCCCGGCGCCAAAGCCGTCGCGGCCCCGAACGGCTGCGCGAATACCCATGCGGTCGGCGGCGGTGCGGAATCCGGCTTCGTCAAAGATCGTATCCGCCTCGATGATCACGCTGACCAAGCCCCAGAATTCAGGCTGACCCCGCTGCGCGCTTTGCAAAAAGACGGGCGTTATCGACGCCAAGCCCAGCCCGCCCTGGTCCAGCGAATAGGGGCCCGCCATCATCATGGTCCGCTTGGCGACCGCCTCCATGACGACGTTCGCCAATTCGGAACGCGCCAGAAGATTGCTTCCCAGCATTCGGCGGTTGTCGTTCAGGGGAAAGACATGGGTGACGACATTGTTGCGGGCCAGGGCGATGCTGCGCACGCCGGTGCGCCCCGCCAGCAAAATGCGCGAGATGGCGTCGAACTCGTCAGACGAGATGTCCTGCTGGCTTCTGACCAGCGCTTCCAGCCCTTGGCCCAAAAACAAGCGCTGGTCGAGCGCGCTTTCCAGCCGGTTTTTCAACAGCGACAATTGTTGGCGAACCTCGCCCGCCTGCGTTTCCTGATGCTTTGTCAGATTGGCGTGATCAAGATATGCCATCAGCGCCATACCCGCCATGAAGACCAGAAAAGCGGTCGCCAGGGCGGGGACTGCGCGGCGCGGCACCGAATCTTTCGCGCCGTCGGCAATCTGTTCGGCGTCGTCGTTGAACAGCTTGATCATGTCACCCCATTCGCCCGCTGGGGCGAATGGGAATTATAGGGCAAGGGCGGAAGATGGCAAAGCGCGGGCGCTGCCAAGGACGGCCTTTTTGAGCTTTTCGAACGCCTTCGCCTCGATCTGGCGCACCCTTTCGCGCGAGATGCCGTATTCGGCGGCCAGAGCCTCCAGCGTTTGCGGCTCGTCCCTTAGGCGCCTCTCGGAAATGATGTGGCGCTCGCGCTCATCGAGCAGATCAAGCCCCGATTTCAGCCAAGCCAAGCCACGGCTGGTCTCTTGGCGCTGAGACAACCTGCTCTCGGCATCCTCGGTTTCGTCTTCCAGCAGGTCCTGGCGTTCGACGACCGAGTCCATTCTGACGGGCGCGTTCAGCGACGTGTCGCGGCCAAACAGCCGTCGATTCATCGTTTGCACTTCGCTGGCCGACACATCCAGCTTGCTGGCGATTTCCAAGGCCTGCGCCGGTTCGATATCGGCCTGATCGGCCAGGCCCAGCGACGCCTTGATGCGCTTTAAGTTGAAGAACAGCTTCTTGTGCGCCGCCGCCGTGCCGATCTTGACCAGCGACCAGGATTGCAAGACATATTCGGTGATCGAAGCCCTGATCCACCACATGGCATAGGTCGCTAGGCGAAAGCCCCGTTCCGGCTCGAACTTCTTGACGGCGCGCATCAGGCCGATATTGCCCTCGGCGATCAGGTCGGCCACCGGCAACCCGTAATTCTTGAAACCGAAAGCGATCTTGGCGACGAGGCGCAGATGGCTGGTCACCAGCCGGTGCGCGGCGTCGATGTCGCCATGCTCGGTCAGGCGCTTGGCCAGCATATATTCTTCCTCGGCCGAGAGGACCGGAAAGCGGCGGATATCTTGAAGATAGCGCTTCAGCCCATCAGGGGCCGGGGCGGCAAGGGAAATGGGCAGTCTAAGGGCGTCGGTTGTCATCGTCACATCCTCCTCGAGCAATATGACTTCCGCGACGAAGCGGATTTCCGTTCAGCGCGCCCAACATGGGCCGCGCCGGGATCAGGCCCCCGCCCACAAGGGCACGGCGGCACTTAATCTCTACCTGACAAAATAGCAGGTTTAGGGGGCGCGGGTCAAGCTGTCCGTGGCTCTTCCGGCGCCTCAGTCTCTTCGCTTGCCAGCACGACGCGGTCCCGGCCCAGTGCCTTGGCTTGGTACAGCGCCTTGTCGGCGGCTTCGATCAGGGTAAAGCGGTTGGCGATGTGCGAAGGATAGGCGGCAAGACCGATCGAGATGGTGATTTGGCCGACCGGGCGGCCCTGATGCAGAACCGTCAGCGACTTGACGGCCTTGCGCAAGTCTTCAGCCCGTTCCTGGGCGTTGACGAGGCTGGTCCCTGGCAGCATGACCAGAAATTCCTCGCCGCCGAACCGGCAGGGCATGTCGGTCGACCTGAAATAATCGCGCAGCAATTCGCCGACGCTGCGCAGCACCATGTCGCCTGCATCATGGCCGAACGTGTCGTTGAACCGCTTGAAGTGATCGACATCCATCATCATGAGGCTGAAGGGTTCTTGCGACCTAGCGATCCTTGCCATCTCGCGCTCGAAAGTTTCTTCGACGAAACGCCGGTTGTATAGGCCGGTCAGGGCGTCGCGGATCGACAGGTCGCGCAGTGATTGGCGCAGCTTGATATTGGCCAGGGCCAGGGAAATCCGGTCCGCCGCTGCTTGCACCAGCTTAAGGCGGGAATCCAAATCGGGCGACGGAACGCTTTCGTCCCACAGGAAAACCAGTGCTCCCAAGGTTTTGCCCTGGGCCAGCAAGGGAACGCAATGCGTGGCGTTCATTGTTTCCGACGGAAAATGCGAACAATGTGGCCGGGTGTCGCTGGGGCTGGAAGAGTAGGTGCGGCCAAGGCGCAGCGACCAGCAATCGTCGGGCATGAATGAGATGGGCAGATCGCCTCCCCACTGGGCGACGCGCTCAAGAAGATTGCTGCTCTCGCGGAAAAGATAAGCCCCTCCCGTGCCCATGCCGAACAGAGCGGGCATCGCGCGGTCAAGAACGATGCAGGCTTCATCCAGCGTCTGGCAAGATTGCAGCAGGTCCGACATCTCGTTCAAGGCGATCAGGTCGTGGCGCCGCGTTTCCAATAGAGCGTTGCGCTCAAAAGCCACGGCCACGGCCTCTTGAAGTTCGCTGGTTCTGTCCTGAACCCGTTGCTCCAGGGTTTGCTTGGCCGCCAGAAGGGCGTTCTCGGCGCGAATGCGTTCGGCATCTTCCTGCGACAAGGCATCGGCCATGCGATCAAAGGCGGTGGCGATGGCGCGAATTTCCATGGCGCCGCCGGTTTTTGCCCACGCGCGCCAAGCGCTCGCCCTGGGCAAAACTGGAAGCCAAGTCGTGCAGCCTGCGCAAAGGCTTCAGAATGGCGGTCTCCGAGAAAATCCAGGCGGTTCCGACGCCGGCCAGAAGGGCCAGCGAAAAAAGCGTCAAGGCGATTTGATAAGATCGCTGGCTTGGCCCCAGAAGCTCGGCAGCTGGCACGCCCGCTGTAATCCAGAAACGGGCCGCCTGATCTTCGAATCGCGTGAAAGCATAGATTTTCTCGACGCCATCCGGCCCGGCAAGCCTAGCGGTTCCCGAACGGAGCGCGCCCTGGTTCATCATTTGGAAGATGGGGGCGTCGGCTTGGGATTTGCCTGCCAAACCCTCGATGTCGGGCGAACGCGCCAGGATGACCCCCTCGTCCGACCAGAAAGTGTAAACGATGTTCATGGGCTGGGCCGTTGCCGTCGATTCGGCCAGATAGGCCGACAGATCCACGCTGGCGGCAAAAACGCCGGTTGACTTGCCCTCGGCATTCTTAAGGCCGATGGCGACCGGAATAATCATTTTCGACTTGGCAACGGGTCCCTGCTCGGGTGGGCCGATCTGCGGCGCAGCCGACACCAGGGCAAGACGGAAACTGATGATGTCGGCGATATTCGCCTTGCCCGGCAGCGGCGTGGCGCTGCATGTAATGTCGCCATTAGCTTCGATGAACGTAAAATTGGCATAGGCGGGAAAGGCGGCTTTAAGGTCCGCCAGCTTCTTGCTGCATGACGGGTCGCGAAAGTAGCGTTCATGATCGCCAACCATCGCCATTGTCATCGCGAATTGACTGGCGCCTTCAATGGCGTGCTTGAAATCGTCGCGCCGCAGCAGCACGGCATTACTGATCCAGTCCATCGAGCTGGCTTCGGTGCGCGTTTTTTCGCTGGCCGCCATGTGAAGCCAAGCCGCGCCCAATGGAAGGACGGCGGCCAAGACCAGCAGAACGATCAGATTGCGAAAACCGGTCAGGAACACGGCAGGGCCCAATTATTGACGGCTTCAAACATATGAATGATCAATAAAAGAATACAGCAAAAAACTTGATATGCCAATTTATCGATGTATAGGCGCGGCAGTCTTTTGACGAAAATTCTTAAGAAAGTTCCATCAATACTTGACCGGCTGGCTTGACCTCAAGGCTTTTCCTTGGCGACGAAGGTTTGCCATCGGCGATGACCGGCAGGCCGATATCCGCCCAGCCTAAACCAGACTGCGTTAGGCCGCGGGCCTGGATGTGGGGATGGGCCAAAGATTCCGCGGGGGTCAGCACCGCCTCGAAGCAGCAATCCACCTGGGCCAGCAGGACTAGCCAATCCGCCAAGCTGCGGCTGGCGAAGAGGGTCGCCGTTTCCAAGATCAGGGCGGTTTGCGGGAAGGGATCACTGTGGCGCGCCGCCAATTCCGGCCTGCCCGCCGCCTCGCAAAAGGCCTGCCAGAATTTGAATTCCAGGGCGCCCAGTGCGGCAAAGCGGCCATCCTGGGTGCGATATATCCGGTAATAGGCAGCCCCCCCATTGATCAGTCCGCCTTCCCGTGCCGTTGCCCCCTCGGGGCGCTGCGAGGCGGCCAGTTCCAGATAATTCAGCGATAGCGCTGCTTCGCACAGGCTGATATCCAGATAAGCCCCTTTGCCGGTGCGCGCGCGGCCCAAAAGAGCGGCCAGAATGGCGCTAACCGCCTGCTGGGCGCCTGCGTGATCGGCCAGCGGCGGGTCGGCCACCACGGGAGTTTCCTTTGTCCCCTGGGCCGCCAGGGCACCCGCCAGGGCGACATAGGTCAGATCATGGCCCGCCCGCAGGCGGTAGGGTCCGGTCTGACCGAAGCCCGAAAGGGCGCAGTGGATCAGCCTGGGGTTGATCTCTTGCAGGCGGCTGGCCGGGAAACCCAGCTTGTCCAGCGTGCCGGGGCGGAAACTTTCCATCAGCACATCGGCCTTGGCGGCCATCCGTTCGAAGGCCTGCTTGCCTTCGGAAGTCTTAAGATCAAGCCGCGTGACCGTTTTCCCAGCATTCAACAGCTTGTAATAGATGGAAATTCCATCCTGGTCGGGCGCTCCGAAGCCTTGCATCGGATCGCCTGCGGGCGGCTCGATCTTGATGACGTCGGCACCCATATCGGCCAATTGGCGGGTGGCGAACGGGCCTGGAATATATTGCGACAAATCAAGAACCCGGATGCCTGCGAGAAAATCATATGTCATGGAAAATCCTTTCTGGCTCAAGAATCGTGCCTTTCTTGCCCGAATGCAAGCCAAGCCCTTGCGCAGGGGGGCGCGATCCGCTATAAGGCCCGCCTTGATTTCAGAAGGGCACGATCATGAAAGCCGATATCCACCCCGACTACCACGAGATCAAAGTGGTGATGACCGATGGGTCCGAATTCACCACCCGCTCGACCTGGGGCAAGGCTGGCGACACCATGCGCCTTGACATCGATCCCAAGTCGCATCCGGCTTGGACCGGCGTGCATCGCTTGGTCGATTCCGGCGGCCAGCTGGCCAAGTTCAATAAGAAGTTCAAGAGCTTCGGCATCAAGGCCTAAGCAAGGCGACCCGACCGCCTGCTTCTTGAAAGTATTCAAAGTCCCATCTTTCGGCCAGAGAGATGGGACTTTTTTAATTAACCTATCTATATTTGCAGTCTGGGTGAATTACATTAGGTTCTACCCGTCCGCGGCCGGTGGGAAGGTTTGGGAAAAACCGCTCCTTCCCTGGAACGGTGCGCGGGTGGGCACAACAAGAACCCGGTAGCGGGGTTTGGCTGGCGGTAGCTGCGGCTGGCTGAACATCCGTGATCGGCACAAGAAAGGATTGCGGGGGTCGCCCTGAATTGGGGCGCCTGGGAAAGCCGATGGCGACGCGCGCTGCGAGGACCGAGACGACATACGAGGTCTACCTGCTGGAAGGCAGGCATTGGCAGTTGCATGCCCGTTTCCGCAGCAATGAAAAAGACAGCGCCATCGCCGAAGCCCGCGATATGGATCGCAGGGGCGAAGGGCACGGCGTCAAGGTGGTGCGGGAAATCTTCTATCCCGACTACAACAAAACGGAAGAAGCGGTTATTTTCGTCGGCAAACACGGTGCGCAGCAATCAAGCGGCGGCGATCTGTTCGACGAAGGCAGGGGCAGCCGCCAGGCTTCTGGGCCAGCGCCTTCCGGCCTGTACATCGCTTGGCGCATCATCGTCATCACCATTTTCAGTTTGGGCTTCGGCATTCTGGTGGCGCTGGGCAGCTCGATGCTCATGGCCTATCTGGGACATATTGGAATCAACACGGGCAGCCAAGCCAAGGGCGTCGTCGTCATCGCCTTCCTGCTGGGCGTGGTGGTGATAGCGCTTCCGATGCTGATTTCCCTGTTCGTCGCCCTTTCCAGAGCTTCGGCGCCGCCCAAGGCCGCCGCTCAGCCCAAACCCAAGCCGCGTCCCAAGCCCAAGCCGGTATCGGAACCGGAACCCGACGATCACGGTTTCGAGTTCGACTATAAGATGAAGGAAGACCACACGCCCAGCTACGCATTTGTGCAAGAGGATCCATACGACGACGGCGTGGAAAAAACGCCTTGGTGGAAACTGTCTTGGTTCTCCAGAAAGGACAAAGACGACGAGGATGACGAGGCCGAGCTTTCCCATCCCGCCTATCAGCCTTCCGCCCCTGCCGAGCCGCCGGTCGCAGGCGAGGAAGCCGCCTTTTCCATCGCTCCCGACGAGGAAGAGGAAGAAGAACCCGTTCCCGAAGTCGACGATGTGGACGCCCATGACTTCGAGGCGCACCGCCTGTCCGTCATGCGCTTTCTGGGCGGCGCCATCGCCGCCATCAAGACGGTTCGCCCGCAACTTGACGCCTACGCCAAATTCGCCGTCGACCTGACGCTGGCCGGGGCTTGCGAAGTGGTAGCCGCCAGGGCGGGGCTTAGCGACCGTGACAAGCGCGTCATCTTGAAGGAAGCGGTTGAAATGATCGGCACCAAGCCCGATCTGGCCCAGGCCTTTGCCGACAAATATGAAAGCTATTTTGTCGAATCGCGCTACAAGCAGATGGCCGAGATTGGCCGCGAATCCATGAACCGTTTTCTGGCGGGCGAGGAGCAGCCCTTCATGGCCCTGCCCGCAGCGCTCGAATCTTGGGACAAGCCGCAGATGAAGCCGGGCGCCCAGCAGTCGATCATGACCATCTTCTTCACCGACATGGTGGGATCGACTGACATGACCCAAGAGAAGGGCGATTTCGCGGCGCAGGAGATCGTGCGCAGGCATAACGCCATCGTCCGCTCGGCGCTGGCCGAATATGGAGGTCAGGAGATCAAGCACACCGGTGACGGCATTATGGCCAGTTGTCCCACGGCGCCTTCGGCGCTGTCGGCCTGCATCGCCATACAGCGCGCAATCGCCTCGTTCAACGCCACCAATCCGCCCATTCCGCTCGAGGTGCGCATAGGCTTGAATTCGGGCGAGCCGATCGTCGAGGAAAACGACCTGTTCGGCGCCACGGTGCAACTGGCGGCGCGCGTCTGCGCCCAGGCCAAGGCCCGCCAGATCCTCTGTTCGCAGTCGGTGCGCGATCTGGCCTCCAGCAAGGCCGAACTGCTGACCTCGCTGGGCGAGGTGATGTTGAAGGGGTTCAAAGAGCCGGTTGCGGTTTTCGAAGTGCGCTGGGAGGCCGGTCCCGCGCCGGTGGCGGCGCCCGACGCCCTCAGCATGCCGCTGGCCGCCCCTCAACCGCAGTGAAAAATATTTGCATGCCATGAAAACAGGTGCTAGGGTCCGGCCATAGCGGTTTTCAAGGTCCTGTCATGCCCCTGGTGCTCATCAAGCACGCTCTTGGTCTTTCGCGTCCCAAGCGGCAGCTTCCCGCCCAAAAAGAGCTGAAGTCCAGCTACGACGTGGTGATCGTCGGCGGCGGCGGCCATGGCTTGGCGGCCGCCTATTATCTGGCCAAGGACTGGGGTGTCACCAATGTCGCCGTGCTGGAGAAAAGCTGGCTGGGCGGCGGCAACACGGCTCGCAACACCGCCATCGTGCGCTCGAACTACATCACCCCCGAGGGCGTGCGCTTTTACAAGGAATCGATGGGTCTGTTCGAGACGCTGTCGCAGGATCTCGATTTCAACGTCATGTACACGAAGCGCGGCCATCTGACGCTGGCGCACACCGACGCCGCCATGCGCACCATGCGCTGGCGCGCCGAAGTGAACAAGCATCTGGGCGTTCAGTCGGAAGTGGTCGATGACAAGGATGTGGCCCGCATCGAACCCGCGCTCAACATGTCGCGCGCCGTGCGCTGGCCGATCCTGGGCGCTTTGCATCATCCGGTGGGCGCGACGGCCAGGCACGACGCCGTGGCCTGGGGCTATGCGCAGCGCGCCGCCGAAATGGGCGTCGAGATTCACCAGGGCACGGAAGTCACCGGCTTTGAACTGTCGGGCGGAAAGATCGTCTCGGTGCAAACCACGCGCGGCAAGGTCGGCTGCGGCAAGGTGCTGCAAGCGGTGGCGGGCATGAGTTCCAAGGTGGCGGGCATGGCGGGCGTGACGCTGCCTATCCGCACCATTCCCTTGCAGGCCTGCGTCTCGCAGCCTTTGAAGCCCTTCCTCGACACCATCATCGTTTCAGGCAGCCTGCATTGCTATATCTGGCAATCGCAGCGCGGCGAATGCGTGATGGGCGGCGCCGTTGATCCCTATCCCCTGCAAGCGCCGCGCTCGACGCTCGATTTCAAGGAAGGGCTGATGGCCCATATGCTGGAACTGATTCCAGGCTTGGCCGATGTCCCCTTGATGCGCCAATGGGCGGGGCTAGCCGACATGACGCCCGATTTCAGCCCGGTCATGGGCAAGACCAGCCTTGAGAATCACTATATCGACGCCGGATGGGGCACCTGGGGATTCAAGGCGACGCCGGTTTGCGGCAAGCGCATGGCCGAATGCGTTGCCACGGAAAAGGTTCCCGACATTCTGTCGGCCTTTCGCTTTGACCGCTTCAAGAATTTCGAGCAAGTGGGCGAGGCGGGTGCGGCCTCGGTGGGGTCGTAGATGAAGATCATGAATTGCCCTTTGAACGGACCCAGAAACATTTCCGAATTCGCCTATGGCGGCGAGGTCAAGCCGACACCCGACGCCCAGGCGCCAACGCAGGAATGGGCCGACTACGTCTACTACCACGCCAACCAACCGGGCATCTTGCGCGAATGGTGGCTGCATGTGCCCACTTCTTACTGGTTCATCGCCGAACGCGACGTGACGACGGATCGCATCATCGCCACCTTCAAGCCCGAAGAGGTGTTGCGATGATGACCCGCCTGCCTGCCCCCTGGGGCAAATGGATTGACCGGACGAAATCGCTTTCCTTCTGGTTCGAGGGCAAGTCTTACCCCGCGCATCAAGGCGACACGGTCGCCAGCGCCTTGCTGGCCAATGGACAATCGCTGATCGGCAGATCGTTCAAATATCACCGCCCGCGTGGCTCCTATTCAGCCGCTGGCTGGGATGCCAACGCGCTGGTGCAGGCGGGATCGAAGCCCAATCTCAGCGCCGACCGTTTGGCGGTTCAGGACCATCTTCAGGTGAAGGCGCTCAATTATTTCGGCTGTCTCAATCGCGATTGGGGACGGCTGGTCGAAAAGGCGTCGCGCCTGTTGCCAGCGGGCTTTTACTACAAAACCTTCTTCACGCCGCGCATCGCCTGGAAATTCTGGGAGCCGGTCATCCGCCATATGGCGGGGTTGGGGCGCGTGGACTTGCAGGCGGCGCACGCCTATTACGACAAGGAATATCTGTTTGCCGATGTGGCGGTGATCGGCGCCGGGCCGGCGGGCCTTGCCGCCGCCTTGGAAGCCGCCAAGGCCGGCGCCGAAGTGATGCTGATCGACGAAGATCAGCAGATCGGCGGTTCGCTCAATTGGGCCAGGGGCGGCGACGGAGAGCCGATGGCAAAATTGGCTGGCTGGCCGCGCATCTCGCTATTGGAGCAGGCCAGCGTTCAGGCGCTGTTCGACGACAACTGGCTGGAAATCGTCAAGGGCAACCGCCTTTACAAGCTGCGCGCCAAGTCGGTCGTGGTGGCGACGGGTTGCTATCAGATGCCGCTGGTTTTTCGCCACAACGATTTGCCGGGCGTGATGTTGGGGTCGGCGGTTCAGCGCCTGATGCGCCTGTGGGGCGTTGTGCCTGGCCGTCGCGCGGTCGTTGCCGCCGCCAACGAGGATGGATACGCCGCAGCGCTCGATTTGATGGATGCGGGCGTGCAAGTGGAGGCCATCGCCGATTTGCGCGCGCATCGCGACGCAGGCCCCTTCGCCATCGAGGCGGGCCAACGGGGCCTGCGCATCTTGCAAGGCGTCACGCCCTATGAGGCGCATGAGAACAACAATCGGCTGGCTGGGGTCAGTCTGGCGCAGATCATGGGCGAGGGGCGCTGCGGCCCCGTCTTCGAGCGGATCGATTGCGATCTGTTGGCCGTTTGCGTGGGGCGCATTCCGGCGACCGGCCTGCTTTCGCATGCGGGGGCGAAATTCGCCCATCAGGCGCACATGGATTTGCCGACAGAGTTGCCCGCGCATGTGTTCGCCGCCGGTTCGGTCAATGGCTGCCTGTCGTTGGACGCGGCGCAGAAAGACGGCAAGCGGGCAGGCGCGCTGGCGGCCAAGAGCGCCGGTTTCGAGGCTGAAACACCCCCGGCTCCCTTGCGCGATTGCGAGGGCGTCACCCATCCCTGGCCGATCTTTGCGCATCCCGCGGGCATGGAATTCGTCGATCTGGACGAGGACGTGCAAATCAAGGACATCGTGGCGTCGATGCAGGATGGCTACGACCATATCCAGTTGTTGAAACGCTATTCCACGTCCGGCATGGGGCCTTCGCAGGGAAAATTATTCTGGCCGCATGTGAAGCGCCTGATGGCCAAGGAAAAGGGCGTGACGCCTGCCGAGATCGGCGCTTCCACCATTCGCCCGCCGATGGGCGGAGAAACGCTGGGCCATCTGGCTGGGCGCGGTTTCGAGCCGGTGCGTCTGACGGCGATGCATCGGCGACATCTTGAATTGGGCGGCGTGATGATGCCCGCAGGCGCTTGGATGCGCCCCGCCTATTACGGCCAAGACAAAAACGCCATCGAAAAGGAAGTGCGCGCCGTGCGCGAAGGCGTTGGGCTGATCGACGTATCCACCTTGGGCGGGCTGGATGTGCGAGGCCCCGATGCTGCGGCTTTTCTCGAGCGTCTTTACACTTGGACCTACGCCAAGCTGGCGGTGGGGCGTGCTCGCTACGTGCTGATGTGCGATCAGACGGGCGTGGTGATCGACGACGGCGTCGCCGCCAGATTGCATGATCAGCATTTCTATGTGACGGCCACCACGTCGGGCGTGGACCGCGTCTTTCGTCTGATGCAGTGGCACAACGCGCAGTGGCGCATGAATGTGGACATCGCCCAGGTGACCAGCGCCTATGCGGCGGTGAATCTGGCCGGTCCCAAGGCGCGCGAAGTGTTGGCCAAGGCGGGAACGAGCGTCGATATTTCCAAGGAAGCCCTGCCCTATCTGGGCGTGCGCGAAGGCATGGTGGCGGGCATTCAGGCCCGCATCCTGCGCATCGGCTTCGTGGGCGAGTTGGGATATGAAATCCACGTGCCCGCTCAATATGGCGAAGCGCTCTGGGATGCGCTGATGACGGCGGGGCAAGATTTTGGCATCAAACCCTTCGGGGTCGAGGCGCAGCGCATTCTGCGCCTTGAAAAGGGTCACATCATCATCGGCCAGGATTCCGACGCGCTGACCCATCCTTTCGAAATCGGCATGGATTGGGCGGTCAAGATGGACAAGCCCTTCTTTATGGGACAGGCGGCGCTGCGGGCGCATCTTGAAAAAGCGCCCACGCGCAAGCTGGTTGGCTTCGAGCTTGAGAACGACCAGGGGCCGCTTCCCAAGGAATGCCATTTGGCGATCGAGGATGGCGAGATTGCGGGCCGCGTGACGTCGGTGGCGCGTTCCCCGGCACTTGGCCGCGTGATCGGCTTGGCCTTCGTGCCGCCCGGCAAGGCGCAAGCGGGAAGCCGCTTCCAAATTCGGGTCGATGGCGGATCGATGGTGGGCGCTCGCGTGACGCCGGTCCCCTTCTACGATCCTAAGAACCAGCGCCAGGAGATGTAGGATGCAGCCCAGGCGCCAAAGTTTCATTGCCGTCCCAACCGATCCTTGCAGCGGAAGTTTGCCTGCCCTGGCGATGGCGGATTTCAGCTTGCGCCCGCGCCTGGGCTTCAAAGGAGCGGGAACGGCGGATTGGCTGGCCGCGCAGGGTCTGTCCTTGCCGCCCGAACCCAACCAATCGGTCAAGGACGATCAAGGCCGCCTGATCGCCCGCCTGTCTTGGGGCGAATTTCTGCTGCTGGGCGATTTTGCGGCGCTTCAATCCGCTTGGAGTTTCGAGACGGCACCCCTGTGCTTTCCCCTGCCGCGTCTGCACAGCCATGCCTGGATCGTCATCAGCGGCGACGCAGCGCCTAAAATGATGGCAAAAATCTGCGGCGTCGATCTGAGAGCGCATAAATTCGCCCAAGGGCGGATCGCCCAAACTTCGGTCGCCAGGCTGAACGCCATCGTGATCGCCGATCGGATCAGGGGGCGTTTGGGATTTCACCTGCTAAGCGACATTTCAACCTCGCAATACTTGTGGGATTGTCTTTGCGATGCCATGCTGGAATTCGATGGAGCGCCGGTTGTATTGGAGGCGCTCGCAAAGGAGAGCCATGGCCAGACCGACGCGCAAGGATAAAGCCCTACAGCCCATCCTCGATCAGAACCCGCATGCCGTCGAAGGGGCCAGGGAAAATTCCCTGGAAGCATCGATCGGCCGCCAGGTGCGCGAATATCGAATCAAGCTGGGCATGACGGTGGTCGATCTGTCCCGTCAGGCCGATCTGTCGGCGGGCATGCTGTCGAAGATCGAAAACGGCATGACCTCGCCGTCGCTGGCCACCTTGCAAGGCCTGTCGCGGGCGCTGAACGTTCCCGTCACCTCCTTCTTTCGCAAGTTCGAGGAAAGCCGCGACGCCACCTATGTGGCCGCCGGGCAAGGGCTTGCCATCGAGCGGCGCGGCACACGGGCCGGGCATCAGTATCAGCTTTTGGGCCACAGCATCGGCAACAAGGATATTGTGCTGGAACCCTATCTGGTCACGCTGACCGAAAAGTCCGACGTCTTTCCCGTCTTTCAGCATTCCGGCCAGGAATTCATCTATATCCTGGACGGCGAGGTGGCCTATCGCCACGGCGCCAAGCTGTATCCCATGAAAGCAGGCGACTCGCTGTTCTTCGACGCCGATGCGCCGCATGGCCCCGAGATCTTGCAAAAGCTGCCTATCAGGCTTTTGTCGGTGATCGTCTATCCCCGAGGAAAAACCGAATAATGTTTCCCCACAAGAAAATTAGTTGAATATGGGTTGATCGCCCGAAATTCCTCGCTTATGCTGCCTTCCGGAGTGCTGGCGGATAGCTGCAAAGGGGAAAACATGAAGGGTGCTGCCATCGATCTGGCCAAGACGGCCAGGGACAAGGGAATCAAATATTTCCTGATCAGCTATGTCGATCTGTTTGGGGCGTTGCGCGCCAAGCTGGTTCCGGCATCCGCCATCGGCGGCATGCAAAAAAACGGGGCCGGCTTCGCGGGCTTTGCCTCCTATCTCGATCTCAATCCGGCGCATCCCGACGTGTTCGCGCTGCCCGATCCCAGCAGCTTGATCCAGTTGCCTTGGAAGCCGGAAGTCGGCTGGCTGGCCAGCGACTTGTACATGGACGGCAAACCGCTGGAACAATCGCCGCGCTATTTGCTGAAAACGATGCAGGCCAAGGCGGCCAAGATGGGCGGCTTCGTCTTGAAAACCGGCGTCGAGGCGGAATTCTTTTTATTGGCCAAGGACGGCACGGCGATTTCCGATCCCGAGGATCAGGCCGCCAAGCCGTGCTACGATCAGCAAGCCTTGATGCGCCGCTACGACGTGATCACGGAAATTTGCGACGCCATGCAGACGCTGGGCTGGGGTCCCTATCAAAACGACCATGAGGACGCCAACGGCCAGTTCGAAATGAACTGGGACTATGACGACGCCCTGCTGACCGCCGACCGCCACGTCTTCTTTAAATACATGGCCAAGGCCCTGGCCGAGAAGCACGGTTGGCGCGCCAGCTTCATGCCCAAGCCCTTCAACCATCTGACTGGCAATGGCTGCCACATTCATCTGTCGCTGTGGGCGGGCAAGAAAAACGCCTTCTCCGATTCCAAGGGCGAGTTGGGCATGTCGGCCCTGGCTTATGAATTTCTGGGCGGCGTTCTGCACTCGGCGGACGCCTTTTGCGCCTTCACCAATCCCACCATCAACAGCTTCAAGCGCATCAACGCGCCGGTCACGCTGTCGGGTTCGACCTGGTCGCCCAGCTCCGTCACCCATACCGGCAACAACCGCACCCATATGGTGCGCATCCCCGATGCCGGGCGCTTCGAAGTCCGCCTGCCCGACGGAGCCATGAACCCCTATCTGGGTCCTGCGGCGATCCTGGCCGCCGGTCTGGACGGCATGGCCAAACAGCGCGATCCTGGCAAGCGGCTCGATATCGACATGTATACGCAGGGCGAAAGCCTCAAGAACGTCAAGAAGCTGCCCTTGAACCTTCTGGACGCGCTGCGTAATCTCGACAAGTCGAAGGTGTTGCGCGAAGCCTTCGGTTCGGACTTCATCGACAGCTACGTCAAGCTGAAGATGGTCGAATGGAACGGCTTCATGCAGCATGCGACGGATTGGGAACGTCAACACACGCTTGACTGCTAGAACCGGAAACAGCTCATGAGCAAAAGCCAAGGCGCTGCTCCGCAGCGCTACATCCTGACCATTTCCTGCCCCGACGCCGTGGGCATCGTGGCGACGGTTGCCGGATTTCTATCGGGCTTCGGCGCCTTTATCGAGGAATCGTCGCATTTCGGCGATCCCGTCACCCAGCGCTTTTTCATGCGCACGGTGTTTCAAGACCATCCCGATCTGCCGCCGATCTCGCAGATCGAAGAAAAATTCGCCCAGCAGGTGGCGGCGAAGTTCGGCATGGAGTGGCGCATCTACGAAGCGGGCTATAAGCCGCGCGTTCTGCTGCTGGTGTCGAAATTCGATCACTGTCTGAACGATCTGCTGTATCGCTATCGCACCGGCCAGTTGAAGATGGACATTCCGGCCGTGGTCTCCAACCATCGCGATCTGGAACGTCTCGTCGAATGGCACGGCATTCCCTATCACCATCTGCCGGTCGATGCGGCCAGCAAGAGCGCCCAGGAAGCTCAGATTCTTGAAATGGTCGATCGGTTGAAGATCGATCTGGTCGTGCTGGCGCGCTATATGCAGGTTTTGTCCGAGAATTTGTGCAGAAGCCTATCGGGACGCTGCATCAACATCCATCACTCGTTCCTGCCCAGCTTTAAGGGCGCCAAGCCCTACCATCAGGCGCATGCCAGGGGCGTCAAAATCATCGGCGCCACGGCGCATTATGTGACCACCGATCTGGATGAAGGCCCTATCATCGAACAGGAAGTGGAGCGGGTCGATCACGCCATGACGCCGGAAACGCTGGTCGGCATTGGGCGCGACATCGAAAGCCGCGTCCTGGCGCGCGCCGTCGGCTATCACATCGAACATCGCGTGCTGATGAACGGTGTGAAGACGGTGGTTTTTAAATAAAAACGCCCCGGTGTTCGTCCGGGGCGCTTTCTCAATCACAAAAGAGATACTCTAGTCCGCTAGGCGGATCACCACATCGACGCGGCGGATGCGCGTGCCGTCGGGCGGCACAGGCAGATGTTCCAGCTTGATGCCTTCGCCCATCACGTCTTCCAGGCGGCCTTGGCGTTCGTAATAGAAGTGATGATGGTCCGATGTGTTGGTGTCGAAATAAGAGCGGCCTGAATCGGCGACGATCTCGCGCAGCAGAGCGACATCGGTGAACTGGTGCAGCGTGTTGTAGACGGTGGCCAGCGACACGCGAATGTTGGCCTGCATGGCTTCGCTGTGAAGCTGCTCGGCCGTCACATGCCGGTGGCCGTTCTCAAACAGCAATTTCGCCAAGGCCAGACGCTGGCGGGTGGGGCGAAGTCCGGCGCCGCGCAGGCGGTCCATGGCAAGGCTGTAAGGGCGAGCGTTCATGGCGTGGTCTCATGCTGATCGTGGTGGGTGCGCCGCGCCTTCCGAATCAGTTGACGGAAGGGCAATGTATGACGGGATGATGGCATGAGCGTCGAAACATGTCACGTAAATTATAAAGAATAGAATATTAATCCCTATAACATGCTAATTTCTAAGCAGAGTCAACCGGTTAGATGCATCTTCTACATTAGAATCCTGTCAAAATCCGCTCCATGAGCTGCTTGATCGTGGGCACGAATCCGTTCGCATAGAAGGGGTCCTGGGCAAAGCGGTAGGCATTGTGCCCGGCAAACATCAACTCTCGCTCGATATCCTTGCCATGCGCCACATTTTGCAGCGTTTTTTGAATGCAGAACGAACGCGGGTCGGCCCGCCGCCCCGTATTTCCTTCTTCATTCTGCGACCAGTTCGAGAAGGAACAGCCCGAAAGACAGCCCATGCAGGCGATCTGGTCGGCGCGAATTTCCTCGGACTTGGCGGGGGCTACGAAAATTATGGTCGAATCAGGGGTGCGCAACGCCTCGCTGAAACCCTGGGCGATCCATTCCTGGGCGCGCCCCTTGTCATGCGGGGTCAGATAGACCTGACGCCCGCTGGCGCCGACGGCAAAAGCCTGGGTGTGATCGCCGATCGGCTCGGCGGTGAAAAGCACTTGGCGATCCGAGCGCTCGACCAGTTCGGCCAGGAACGGGTTCTTGATGGCCGAAGAATAGAAGCCGGTGGGGCTGAAACGGTGCAGCAGAACGTCGCCGGGACTAAGCTCGGTCAGGCGCTTTTTCCAGGCCTGGGGAATGGGGGATTCCTGGGTCAGCATGGGGCGCGTGCCGAATTGGAAGGCGACCGGGCCAATTTCCGGGTTGTCCAGCCAGTCTTCCCATTCGGACAGCCACCAGACGCCGCCCGCCATGATGACCGGCACGTCGTTCAGCCCGGCCTCGTTCATGGTGGCGCGCAATTCAGCCACGCGCGCATAGGGCGCTTGCGGCACCAAGGGGTCTTCGCTGTTGGACAAACCGTTGTGCCCGCCCGCCAGCCAGGGGTCTTCGTAGACGACGCCGCCCAACAGATCGGGGGTTTTATGATAGGCGCGCTTCCACAGTGCCTTGAAGGCGCGGGCCGAAGAAACGATGGGGTAATAATAAACGTTATATCGGGCCGCGATCTCGGCCACCCGGTAAGGCATGCCAGCCCCGCAGGTCACACCCTGAATCAGCCCCTTGGCCCCTTCCAGAATGCCGATCAGCACGCGCTCGGCGCCGCCCATTTCCCAAAGCACATTGACGTGGATAGCACCCTTGCCGCCCGACAACTCGTGGGCCACCTTGGCTTGATAGATGCCGCCGCTGATGCCATAGGCGACCAGTTCTTCAAACCGCTCGCGCCTAGTCTTGCCGTGATAGACCTGCGGGATCAAATGGCCCTGCGAGTCGAACGTGTCGGCGTTGACGCCGGAAAAAGTGCCAATGCCGCCGCACTTCGCCCAAGCGCCGGTCGTGATACCCGTGCTGACGGCGACACCCTTGCCGCCCTCGATCAAGGGCAATACGTCTCGACCCGACATGCGTATGGAATTAAGTGCCTTCACGGCCAGTCTCTCCCCGATTGGTCTCGTACATATAGCCTCAGACGGCGCTTCTGACTAGAGCAGATCGACTGAATCCGACCCGGTTTGCGGCTCGGATTCAGTCGATCCTCTCGCTTCGGCGAAGGGCTTTTGGGTCGTCCGTAAAAAGGGCATCCACCCCCAGCCCCCACAACTGGTCTGCTCGGGCAGGATCGTTGACCGTATAGGCCAAAACCGCAAATCCGGCGCGGTGAATCTCGTCGATCTGCGCCGATGAAACGGCCTTCTCGTCCAGATTGAGGCTGGCCGCTCGAAGCTGGGCCGCCCTTGTTAGCAGCCTAGGCTCGAACGCCTCGGCCAGAAGGCCGATCGGCCAGTCATGACAAAGGGCCGCCGCCGCCGTCAAGGCCTCGTCGTCGAAGCTGGAAATTAGCGGGCTGGGCGCTGAATTGGGCCAAACCCTACGGGCGGCCTGCAAGGCAAGCTGCGCCGTCTGCTTGGCGTTTTCGGGGTCCGGCTTAATCTCGATATTTACGCCCATGCCAAGGCTGGCGATGGTGGTCAGCGCCTCTTCAAGCGTGGGGATGGGTTCGTCCTTGAAGCGGCGCGAGAACCAACTGCCCGCATCCAAACTTTTCAATTCGTCGAGACGATGTTCGACCACGCGCCCAAGGCCGTTGGTGGTGCGCTCCAGGGTGGCGTCGTGAAAAACCACCGGCACCCCGTCCTTAGACAGTCTGACATCCAGCTCGACCCATGCCGCCTTCTGGTCGGCGGCGCAAAAAAAAGACGCCAGAGTATTCTCTGGCGCCCATCGCGCAGCCCCTCTATGACCGATCAGGCGCGGCCATAGAGGGCTGTTCGACAATGTCTTACTCTTCGGTCTTCTTGCCGGAGATGTCCTCTCCGGTGGCTTGGTCAACCTGCTTCATCGACAGCTTGACCTTGCCGCGCTCGTCGAAGCCGATGACCTTGACCTTCACCGCATCGCCCACCTTGACCACGTCGGTGGTCTTGGCGACGCGCGAGGCGGCCAGCTCGGAAATGTGAACCAGGCCGTCCTTGGAACCCAGGAAGTTCACGAAGGCGCCGAAGTCCATCGTTTTCACGACCTTGCCGGGATAGATGACGCCCATCTCGGGTTCGGCCACGATGCCGCGGATCATGTTGATGGCGATCTCGGCGGCTTCGCTATCGACGGCGGCCACCTTGATGGTGCCGGTGTCGTCGATATCGACCTTGGCGCCGGAAACCTCGCAGATCTCACGGATCACCTTGCCGCCCGAACCGATCACTTCGCGGATCTTTTCCTTGGGGATCTGGAAGGTGGTGATGCGCGGCGCGTTGCGGCTGACTTCTTGACGTCCGCTGGTCAGCGCCTTGCTCATTTCGCCCAGGATGTGCAAGCGCCCATCCTTGGCCTGACCCAAGGCGATCTTCATGATCTCTTCGGTGATCGAGGTGATCTTGATGTCCATCTGCAACGCGGTGACGCCCGTTTCGGTGCCAGCCACCTTGAAGTCCATGTCGCCCAGATGGTCTTCATCGCCCAGGATGTCGGTAAGAACCGCGAAACGGCCCTCTTCCTTGATCAGGCCCATGGCGATGCCCGCCACCGGGCGCGGCATGGGAACGCCGGCATCCATAAGAGCCAGCGACGAGCCGCAGACGGTCGCCATCGAGGACGAGCCGTTGGACTCGGTGATCTCGGAGACGACGCGCATGGTGTAGGGAAAGCCGTCCTTGGCGGGCAGCAGCGGATGAATGGCGCGCCAAGCCAGCTTGCCATGTCCGACTTCACGACGGCCCGGCGTGCCCATGCGGCCGACTTCACCCACCGAGTAGGGAGGGAAGTTGTAATGCAGCATGAAGTTTTCGCGGTATTCGCCTTCCAGGGCGTCGATGATCTGCTCGTCCTGGCCGGTGCCCAGCGTCGCCACCACCATGGCCTGGGTCTCGCCGCGAGTGAACAGGGCGGAACCATGGGCGCGCGGCAAGAATCCCACTTGGCAGTCGATGGGACGCACCGTCTTGGTGTCGCGTCCGTCGATGCGCTTGCCGGTGTCCAGGATGGCGTTGCGAACGATGTCGGCTTCCAGGTCCTTGAACAGGCCGGAAATCAAGCCGCTATCGATGCCTTCCTCGGTCAGGGCGGCAACGGTCTTGTCCTTGACCGCGCCAACCTTGGCATAGCGGGCCTGCTTGACCGTTTCGGTGTAGGCGGCGCGCAGCTCGGCTTCGGCCACCGCCTTGACGCGAGCGCGAGCGCTTGCGGTTTCCGGGGCTTCGGTCGGGATGGCCCAGGGTTCCTTGGCGCATTTCTCGGCCAAGCCGATGATGGCTTCGATCACCGGCTGGAAGTTCTTATGGCCGAAGGAAACGGCGCCCAGCATGATCTCTTCGCTCAATTCCTTGGCTTCCGATTCGACCATCAGCACGCCTTCCTTGGTGCCAGCGACAACCAGATCCAGGGTCGAGCGGGGCAGATCGCCCTGCTGCGGATTGAGGACATATTCGCCATCGATGTAGCCGACGCGGGCGCCGCCGACCGGGCCCATGAAGGGCAGGCCGGAAATGGTCAGCGCCGCCGAGGCGGCGACCAGGGAGACGATGTCGGGATCGTTTTCCAGATCGTGCGACAGCACGGTGCAGACGACCTGGGTTTCATTGCGGAAGCCGTCGGCGAACAGCGGACGGATGGGGCGGTCGATCAGGCGCGACACCAGGGTCTCTTTCTCGGAGGGACGACCCTCGCGCTTGAAGAAGCCGCCCGGAATCTTGCCGGCGGCGAATGCCTTTTCCTGGTAATTCACGGTCAGCGGGAAGAAGTCGATGCCCGGACGGGCGCTCTTCATGGCGACAACTGTCGCCAGCACGGTGGTTTCGCCATAGGTCACCAGAACGGCGCCATTGGCCTGACGGGCGATTCTGCCGGTCTCCATGACCAGCTTGCGTCCGCCCCAGGTCAGTTCCTTGCGATAAACGTCAAACATTCTTTCAATTCCTTGTATGAGAGCGCCGCCGGATTGCGGAACTCATGCCAGCAACGCCCAATATCCCCAGGATATGGACGCGACAAAGCAAGCCGGGTCCTTGCCCGGCTTGCTGGTGCCGAATGGGTCTTGCCTTCTAGCCCAAAAATCCGTTTTCAAGACAACCGGCTTATTTGCGGATGCCGAGACGCTGGATCAGCGTGTCGTAACGGCCCACGTCCTTGCGCTTGAGATAATCAAGCAGACGGCGGCGCTGACCAACCATGATCAGAAGACCGCGGCGTGAATGGAAATCCTTCTTGTGGTCCTTCAGGTGCTCGGTGAGATTGCGGATGCGTTCCGTCAAAACAGCCACCTGCACTTCGGGCGATCCGGTATCTGCGGCGCCGGTCGCGAATTCGCCAATCAGCGCGGTTTTGCGCTCTTGCGTAATCGACATCGTGTTCTCCTAGAATCTAGAGGTTGAAAACGCGGAAGGGAACGATTTCTCCGTTCTCCGTCCGTGCCAACGCCACCAGCTTTCCATCCGCCATCACCCGGACCAACGAGTCCAAAGGAATGGTTTCCAGAGGCATGCGGGCGGCCAATCTCAGAAGAGAGACGGTCTGTCCGCTTTTCAGGCGCTTGGATTCCGCTTCCGTCAAGGCCAGGGCCGGGATGTCGTCCAGCACGGTCTCTACGGGCAACAGATGCTCCGAGGCGGCGGCACTATGTCCGAGTTCGTCCAGTTTTTCCAGGGAAATCGCATCTTTCTCGCCAAAGGCCCCCACCCGCATGCGCCTTAAGCGAACGATATGGCCCACCGTGCCCAGCGCTAGGGCGAGATCGCGCGCCAAAGCCCGCATATAGGTGCCTTTGCCGCAGGAGGCCTCGAAATCCGCATGATCGGAGTCGGACTGGCCCAAAAGACGCAACGCATCGATGCGAACCGTTCTTGGTTTCATATCAACGGGTTGCTGGTCGCGGGCGAGGTCGTAGGCCCGCTTGCCTTCGATCTTGATGGCGGAATAAATGGGTGGGGTCTGCAAGACCTCGCCCAAGAAGCGGGGCAGGATGTCTTCAATCTCTTGGACCGAGGGACGATGGTCCGAGGTGGCGGTGATTTCTCCCTCGCCGTCGTCGGTCGAACGTGCAACACCCCAGCGCACTCGGAAATGATAGGTTTTGTCGCCATCCATGGCATAGGCCACCGTCTTGGTGGCTTCGCCCAGGGCGATCGGCAGAATGCCCGATGCCAGCGGGTCCAGCGTGCCGCCATGCCCCGCTTTGGCGGCGCCCAGAACCCGGCGCACCTTGGCGACAACCTGGGTCGAGGTGATGCCGATCGGCTTGTCGATGATCAGCCAGCCATGGATGGGCTGGCCTTTCCTACGCCCCATTTTCGGGGTCCTCGCCGCTTTCCGGCACGATGTCGCGCTTCACTTCGGGGCTGTTCAAAAGCGCGTCGATCCTGGCGCCTTCGTCAAACGATGTGTCCAGTTCGAACCGGTAGTCGGGCAGGAATTTCAAGGGCACCTGCTTGGCCACTTCGTGGCGCAAATATCCTGCGGCGCGGTTCAATCCTTCGATGGCCTCTGGCGCTTTGGCGCCGCCCAGAGGCATGACATAGGCGGTGGCGTGCTTAAGGTCGGGGGTCATGCGGATTTCGGTCACGGTCAGGGCAACGCCCTGAAGGTCGGGATCGCGAAAATCGGCGCGCTCCAGCACCCAGGCCAGCGCGTGCCTAAGCGCTTCGCCCACGCGCAACTGGCGCTGCGAAGGGCCGCTTGATCTGGGTGCAGAATGAGATCGGGCCATGAGTTTTACCGGAAAGAAAGGGAGCGCCGCTTTGCTTAATCAAGCGTGGCGGCGATCTCCTCCATTTCGAAACATTCGATGACGTCGCCCTTCTGGATGTCGTTGTAATTTTCCAACGACATGCCGCATTCGTAGCCTTCCTGGACTTCCTTGACGTCGTCCTTGAAGCGCTTGAGTTGCGACAGGGCACCCTCGTGGATGACCACGTTGTCGCGCAGCAGACGCACCTTCGAGCCGCGCTTGACCACGCCCTCGGTGATGCGGCAACCCGCCACCTTGCCAACCTTGGTGATGTTGAAGACGTCGCGGATTTCGGCGTAGCCCAGGAACTTTTCCTTGACCGTGGGGGCCAGCATGCCGGTCAGCGCCTTCTTCATGTCCTCGGCGACGTCGTAGATGATCGAGTAATAGCGGATGTCCACGCCGTCGCGCCTTGCGATGTCGCGGGCCTGCGGATTGGCGCGCACATTGAAGCCGACAATCAGTGCGCTGGAAGCGCGGGCCAGCGTGACGTCGGACTCGTTGATGCCGCCGACGGCTGAATGCAGCACGCGGATCTTGACCATGTCGGTGCCGATCTTGGCCAGCGTGCCGTTGATGGCTTCCACCGATCCTTGCACGTCGCCCTTGATGACGACCGGCAATTCCTTGACCTCGCCTGCCTGGATGCGCTCGAACATCTGTTCCAGCGTGCCGCGGGCCGTAGCCACTTGGCGGGCGTCGCGTTGCTTTCTTTCGCGATAACCGGCCACTTCGCGGGCGCGGTTTTCGTTTTCGACGACGATGAAGTCATCGCCCGCTTGCGGAACGCCGTTCAAGCCCAGCACCTCGACCGGCGAGGCGGGACCGGCCACGTCGATCTTCTTGCCGTGATCGTCGGCCATGGCGCGCACGCGGCCCCATTCGGTGCCGGAAACGAAAATGTCGCCTACCTTCAGGCTGCCCTTCTGGACCAGCACGGTGGCAACGGCGCCACGGCCCTTTTCCATTTTGGCTTCGACCACCACGCCCTGGGCGGCGCGATCGGGATTGGCCTTGAGGTCGAGAATTTCAGCCTGCAGCAGGATGGCTTCCTCGAGCTTCTCGAGATTCATGCGCTTCTTGGCCGAGACGTCGATGGCCAGCACTTCGCCGCCCATTTCCTCGACCACGATCTCGTGCTGCAGCAGTTCCTGGCGCACGCGGTCGGGATTGGCGTCGGGCTTGTCGATCTTGTTGACCGCGACCACGATGGGCACCTTGGCCGCCTTGGCGTGGCGGATGGCTTCCACCGTCTGGGGCATGATGCCGTCGTCGGCGGCCACCACCAGCACCACCACGTCGGTGACGGCGGCGCCGCGGGCGCGCATGGCGGTAAAGGCCTCGTGGCCCGGCGTATCGATGAAGGTGATCTTCTGGCCGCCCTTCATCGTCACCTGATAGGCGCCGATATGCTGGGTGATACCGCCCGCTTCGCCCGACACCACGTCGGTTTCGCGCAGCGCGTCCAAAAGCGAGGTCTTGCCGTGATCGACATGGCCCATGACGGTCACCACCGGCGGACGGCGGACCAGATGCGCTTCGGTGTCTTCAAAGCCGGTCAGGCCTATTTCGACGTCGGCGTCGGAAACGCGCTTGGCGGTGTGGCCGAATTCCGAAACCACCAGTTCGGCGGTGTCGGCATCGATCACTTGGTTGATGTTGGCCATGACGCCCATGCGCATCAAGGTCTTGATGACCTCGGCGCCGCGCGTCGCCATGCGGTTGGCCAGTTCCTGGACGCTGATGGTCTCGGGGATCACCACCTCGCGGCTTTGCTTCTCGGCGGCCTTCTGGGCCTCCAACTGCTTCAGGCGCTCGCGCTCGCGGGCGCGCTTGACGGCGGCCATGCTGCGTCCGCGCTCGCCGCGGTCTTCTTCATCCAAGGCGGCCGAAACGGTCAGCTTGCCCGGGCGGCGCTTGGGTTCCATACGCGACTTGGTAGGGGCGGGCGCCTTGTGGGCGGGCGCGCCGCCGCGACCGGGACGGCGCTTCTCGCTGCTTTCGTCATCCTCGTCAACTTCCTGGCCATGACCGGCGGGCTTGGGAACCCGGGCTGGCTCGGTGGAGGCGGGCTTTGCGGCGGCGGCTTCGGTCTTTGCAGCGGGCGGGGCTTCGCTAGCCGTCGGCGCGGGTTCATCTTGTGCCGGGGCGGGCTCAGGCTCGGGCGGCAGCAAGGACAGGCGAATGCGTTCCTCTTCGGCGCGCTTGGCCTCATCCTCAGCCTTGATCTGCGCCAAGCGCTTGTTCTCTTCCTCGGCCTTGCGGGCTGCCTGAAGAGCGTGCAAACGATGCTGCTTTTCGTCATCGGTCAGTTGATGATGCGGGGCAGGTTCGGGCGCCGGAATAGGGGCGGGGGGCACGGGGGCGGGCGCCACGGGGGCAGCCTGCGCCTGGGGGGCGGCTTCCAAAATTTCGGGAACCGGCGCGCCGCCTTGTCCGATGACGCGCTTCTTGCGCACCTCGACCGCCACGGACTTCGAGCGGCCATGCGAGAAGCTCTGGCGAATTTGGCCCGCCTCGACGGTCTTCTTCAGCTCCAGCTTGGGCCTCAAGCGCAGTTTGCCGCCGTCCTGATCGTTCGTATCCGTCATTTCGCTTCCTGTCCACCTGACCGCTCGGCCTGCCCGCCCACCAGGGCGCTCAGGCGATTCAATTCCATTCTCAGCCGTTCCGCCAGTCCGCCCGGCAGTACCGCCACATGCACCATCTGCTCGCGGCCCAAAGCCTGACCCAGCTCGGCCGCGGAAAAAAGCATCCACTCATCGACCGGCTCGGGGGCCTTGCCCGCCAGCTTGCGTCGCCCGTCGGGCGCTCCGTCGCTGGCTTCCAGGCGAAGCCGCACCTGACCTTTGGCCAGCGCTTCCTTCACTTGGTCGAAACCCGCTACTACCAGACTTGCCCGACGCGCCATGCCCAGCATGTCCAGGCAGCGGCGGCGCAACAAAAGCTCCAGCCGCTGGGCCAAATCGGTCGGCACCGTCAGCTTGCGCCGGGCGGCCTTGGCGAACAGGCTCTTCTTCAGGGCCGTATTTACCACATCCTTCTCGGCGCTCAACCACAAACCCCGGCCCGGCAGCTTGGCCGCCAGATCGGGCACCAATGCGTCTTCAGGCCCGACGACGAAGCGGATCATCTCTTCCTTGGGCCGGATGCGCCCGGTTCCCAGACAGCGGCGCAACGGTCCCTTGGTCGGTTCTTCCGGCTCTGCCGGTTCCCGCTCTTCGTCCACCCGGCCTCTCCCGGTTACTTTGCCTCGTCCTCGAACCAGTGCGCCCTGGCTCTCATGATAATGGCGTTCGCATCGTCTTCGCTCAAGGCCTCGGCGCCGACGATCTCGATCAGTTCGTCACCGGCCAGATCGGCCAGATCGTCGAGCGACTTGACGCCCTTGTTGCCCAAGGCCACCAGCATGCCGGGCGTGATGCCCTCGATGGCGGCCACGTCGTCGGCCACGCCCATGCCCTTGCGCTCTTCGTCGAACTTGGCGTCGCGGGCTTCCAGGAAGCCTTTGGCGCGGTTCTGCAATTCCTCGGCTACGCTTTCGTCGAAGCCTTCGATCGAGGCCAAGTCGTCCAGCGGCACGAAAGCGATTTCCTCGACGGTCGAGAAGCCTTCGGTGACCAGCAGATGCGCCAGCACGTCATCGACGTCTAGCGCGTCGATGAACAGTTGCGAGCGGGTGCGGAACTCTTCCTGACGGCGCTCGGATTCCTCGGCCTCGGTCAGAATGTCGATGTCCCAGCCCGTCAACTGGCTGGCCAGACGCACATTCTGGCCGCGCCTGCCGATGGCCAGCGAAAGCTGATCGTCGGGCACCACCACTTCGATGCGGTTCTGCTCCTCGTCCAGCACCACCTTGGCGACCTCGGCAGGAGCCAGGGCGTTCACCACGAAGGTGGCGGGGTCTTGCGACCAGGGAATGATGTCGATCTTCTCGCCCTGCAGCTCGGCCACCACCGCCTGCACGCGCGATCCCTTCATGCCCACGCAGGCGCCGACGGGGTCGATGCCATGGTCGTTCGAGATGACGGCGATCTTGGCGCGCGATCCCGGATCGCGGGCCACCGACTTGATCTCGATGATGCCGTCGTAGATTTCCGGCACTTCCTGGCCGAACAGCTTGCTCATGAACTGCGGAGCGGTGCGCGACAGGAAAATCTGCGGGCCGCGCACTTCCTTGCGCACATCGACGATATAGGCGCGAACGCGGTCGCCGACGCGGAAGTTTTCGCGCGGGATCAGCTCGTCGCGGCGCAACAGACCTTCGGCGCGGCCCAGATCGACCACCACATTGCCGAACTCGACGCGCTTGACCAGACCGTTCGAAATGTCGCCGATGCGGTCCTTGTATTCGTTGAACTGGCGCTCGCGCTCGGCGTCGCGCACGCGCTGCACGATCACCTGCTTGGCGGTCTGCGCCGCGATGCGCCCGAAATCGATGGGCGGCAAGGGATCGATCAGGAATTCGCCGACCTCGGCGTCGGGCTTCTTGCGCCTAGCCAGGGCCAGCGTGGTTTGCGTGGCCTCGTTCTCGATGGTTTCCACCACCTCGATGGCGCGGGCCAGCTGAATTTCGCCGGTCTTGCGGTCGATATGGGCGCGGATGTCGTGCTCGTGACCATATTTCGAACGTCCGGCTTTCTGAATGGCCTGTTCCATGGCCATCAAGACTTCCTCGCGGTCGATGTTCTTGTCGCGGGCGACGGCGTCGGCCACTTGAAGCAGTTCAGGGCGGGGCAGGGCGGCAATGCGTTCCATGAGGTTACAACTGTCCTTGTTGTTGCATGGCGTGTTTGATCAAAGCGTCGTTAAGCACCAATTTGGCTTTGGCGAGAGCCGAGATGGGAACGCGCAAATCCGCGCCCGATTCGTCTCGGATCAACACCTCGTCCCCATCCAGGCCCATCAGCAGGCCCTTGAAGCGTTTGCGCCCATCGACGGGCGCTCTTGTTTCCAGCTTGGCCTCGAAACCGGACCAGCGCTCGAAATCCTTGGGCCGCACCAGCGGCCGGTCGATGCCGGGCGAGCTGACTTCCAGCGCATAGGCCCCGGCAATCGGATCGGCCACGTCCAGGATCGGCGACAGCGCCCGGCTGATTTCCGTGCAGTCGTCGATGGTCATGGCGACGCCGTCCAGGCGCTCGGCCATCACCTGCAACGTGGCCCGGTTGGCGGCCCCCGAAATCTGCACGCGCACCAGTTCGTAACCCATGCCCTTCATGGGTTCTTCGATCAGTGCAGCGATGCTCGCCTCGGTCGTCAATGCCAGTCCTGGATCTCGAAGCATAAAAAAAGGCGGGCCAGTGGCCCACCCCAACAACTCTCATCCATCAGATGAGCTATGGAATATGGCAGGGTTATAGCAGGGATGGGGGAGGAGGGCAAGGTGCTTCGAGAGGGCGGTGTGGCGGCGGCTGAAAGTGTCGCCAGTTCATCAGAATTCTCATTTTATTCATACAAATTAATGGCACCGCACCCTTCTCATTGCTAAGGTTGACCAATGAGGCCATATCTTCGCGATCTGATCGATGCCGAACTTCCAGAAATAACGGTACTGGATGTTGGAGCCATGCATGATGGCGAAAATTGCTACGATCCGCTGGTCGAGCAGGGATTGGCTCGCCTCATCGGGGTGGAACCTGATCCGGCAAGCCGGGCCAAGCTGAGGGAAATCGCCCCGCACAACACCTACCTTCCCTACTTCTTAGGCGATGGCGGTCCTGCCCGTTTCCATTCGACAAGATTTCCCGGCTGCTCTTCCTTGCTCGAGCCCGATCCCAGCGTCATTGATCAGTTCACGTCGATTGGCGCGGGGGACCCCGGCGGCAATTTCTACGTCAATTTCACAACAGATGTCGAAACGCGGCGGCTTGACGATATCGAAGAATTGCCGCCCATCGATTTTATGAAGTTGGACATTCAAGGAGGAGAGTTGGATGTCCTGCAACACGCTGGGCGCGTTCTGAGCCGGGTGTCCGTGTTACAGATTGAGGTTGAATTCGTGCCTCTCTACGTGGGCCAGCCCCTTTTTTCGGACATCGACATCCATCTAAGGGGCCTGGGCTTTCATCTGCATAAGTTCATAGACGTTTCGGGAAGATGTTTTAGGCCGATCGAGCTGCCAAACCCCTTCGCGCCGTACAGTCAGCTTTTGTGGGCGGATGCGATTTTCGTGTCAAACTTATTGACACCTGAACTGCGCCAGGACGACGAGTTGCTGAAATCCGCCTTGATTCTAAACGACCTTTACGCCTCGCATGATCTGGTGCTTCGGCTGCTGGAAGAATTGGATAGCAGGCAAGGCGGCGGCCTTGGCCAAGCCTATCTAGCTGGACTGCAAAGAAATCAGCCGCTAAAAGGCCGCTTCATGAATATCAAAGACTATCTTTAAGGGCGAGAGCGTCTGCGCGTGAATTCTGCCCTTGGCCTTCGATCGATGGCGATTAATTTGCGGACAAAGCCCTTCTGACGGCCTTGGGTTCGCGGTCGATGACGGTTAAAAAGGCGCGAGCAGGACCCGAGGGGCGGCGGTGCCGTTGCTCCCATTCCTGAACTGTGCGCGTACTGACGCCGAAGCAGGCGGCAAAGTCCTTCTGGCTCAAACCAACTTTGCTGCGGATACCGGCGACGTCAAGTTCTTCCGGCACATGAGTGCGATAGGTTCCGGCTTTTGCTGTTCCCTTGGCAATAGCCAACGCCTGACGGGCGCTGGAAAGGATGCGGCTACCTGCCTTTGACATGTTTTTTTTGCTCCTTTACGGTATGCATCGACAACGCCTGCCAGAATCGTCCTCAATTCATTCCGTTCCGCCTGCGTCAGGTCAATCTTGTCGCCCTTTGTGAAAAGGTTCAGCAGGAAGACGGGAACGTCATCGCCGCTGAAAAAGCTGATAACCCGCAGGCCGCCGCTTTTTCCCTTATGACGAAGGGCCAACCGCGTTTTGCGAGCCCCACCCGTTCCCTTGATTTCGTCACCGGAAGATGGATGTTCCGCAAAGTGGCGGACGATCAACATCCGCTCATCCTCCCTTAGGCCTGCGGCCTTGGCATCGGTCAGAAAATCAGGCGTTTCAACGACTGTCTGCATGGGTTATCTTATACGTCCCTGCCGTATATGTCCAGTTCACCGCATCATCCCCAGCCCCAGCGCCTTGTCCTCCAGCACCGGGAAGCGTTTGGGATCGAACATCTGATAGTGCCACCATTCCTTGCTATAGAAATCCCAGCCCGCCGCGCTCATTAATCCCAGCAGAATCAGTCGGTTGCGCTGGGCCTCGGCGGAGATTTCCAAATTGGCGTGGTGCGACAAGGGTGTGAAGGCGTCGAAGGGCGTTCCCATGTCCAATTCATGCCCCGATGCGGCGTCGATCAGGGTTAAATCCAGCGCCGCCCCCCTTGAATGGGCCGAGCCACGACGCGGATCGGCCAGGAAATCGGGGTCGGGCGTGTGGTTCCACAGCACCCACTGGGCCTCAGATGGGCGAAAGGCGTCGAAAATCTTGAGCTTGAAGCCCAGCGGGCGGGCCAGATCGATGGCCTTCTCGAACAAAGGCAGGGCTTCGGTCAGCAGATAGGCGGCCGGCCGGGCATAGACGGCTTGGCCCGTGAAGTTGTTGGGCGTGGCATAGGCGATGTCGAAGGCAACGTCGTAGCAAGACAGATCGGTCAGGGGCATCAAACACCTTATGGATAACCAAACGCAGGTCCTTTATACCAAAGTCCCATGAAAATTCTTGCCCTAGATGCGTCCAGCCATGCTTGCTCAGCCGCCGTCGTCGAAGATGGGCGCTTGATTTCGCATCGCTTAAGAATGCTGGAGCGCGGCCAGGCCGAGGCCCTGATCCCCCTAGCCGCCGAAGCGCTGGCCGAGGCGGGGCTGGTCTGTTCTGGCGCCGACGTCATCGCCTGCACGGTGGGGCCGGGTTCCTTCACCGGCTTGCGCATCGGCCTGGCCGCCGCCCGCGGGCTGGTTCTGGCCACGGGTAAGCGTTTTGCGGGCGTGACTAGTTTCGAAGCGCTTGCCCGCGCTGTGCCGCCCGAGGACAGAACTGGCCGCAGCATCCTGGCGGCGGTGGATGCCAAGCGGGCGGAATTGTTTTTGCAACTTTTGGACCCGGCGCTTGATCCCGTTGGCGAGCCGTTTGCCGCCACCCCCGAAGCCGCCGTGTCATGGCTGCCAGCAGGCCCCTTGCTGATCGTGGGCGACGGGGCTGACAGGCTGAAGCCGGTTTTGGCAAACCGTTCTGAGACGCAATTTTCCGCCGAAACATGTGTCGATGCGCAATGGGTGGGGTTGGCCGCCTGGGATCGGTTGCAAGCCGGGCGCACCGTTCTGCCGCCAACGCCGCTATACCTGCGCGCCCCTGACGTGACGCTGTCAAAGAAGCAATAGGCCAAACGACAGCGCGCCCGTCAGGGCCAGGAGGACGGCGGCCAGCAACGGGTGGCCCATTTTGGCGCTGTGAGCGGACAGGCTGGCTGGCAAGGCCTTCCATCCCGTGATCATGGGCTGGATCAGATTGTCCTTCTTGGCGACCAGATAGAAAAAAGCCGCGCCGACATGCAGCGCCACCAGACCCAGGATTCCCTTGACCAGCAGGGCGTGCCAGCCGGTGGCGGCGTCGCTGGCGTCCTTGCTGATGAATTTCGACAGCGGCGCGTCGTAGGAAATGTCGTCATTGGCGAACAGGCCCAGCCCCACCTGGGCCAGCAGTGCTGCCAACAGGGCCAGCACCATCAGCCCGCCCAAGGGATTATGGCCGATGGCCAGGAAACGCCCCTTCAAATAATCGATGGCCGTCCCTGGCCCCTTCACGAAATCGGCGAATCTGGCATGGGTGCCGCCCACAAAACCCCAGACCAAGCGGAACAATAGCAGCGACAAAACGGCCAAGCCCGAGGTTTGGTGCAGATGCATCGGCCCCATCTGGCCGCTGACAAAGCTGACCACCACCAAAACAGCCAATAACCAATGGAACAGACGGGTCGGCAAATCCCAGACCCTGACCTTCACTTTGCGTTCGGCGTTTTGCGTCATGCGCAAGAGATAAACAACAATGGGTTGGCGCGTCAAATGTCATGAGGGAATATCCCCACTGCGCCAATGGTTGACGTTGGCCCGCCCCGGTGCCACATTCTGGCCATCCAAGGGGAGTCCTGGTTGGACTGAGATTTGCCAAAACTGGCAAGAACCCTTCGAACCTGATCCGGGTCATGCCGGCGAAGGGATCGGATGTCCTCCGCCCCTCAATGCCCGCAAGCCGCCCGGACCGTCAACTTCGGGAGTGCCGCCATGAACGCCATCGACAAGCCTTTTTCCGTCACCACCGGCCCGCTGGCCGGTTCGGTCAAGGACTATGAGACGCTTGAGGGCGGCATCAGGGTTCCTCACCGGCGCATTGATCTCGAGAATGGCGAATCATTGCTGACTTACGACACGTCGGGTCCCTATTCCGATCCCGACGCCCGCATCGACATCACCAAGGGCTTGGCGCCCATCCGGCAAGACTGGATCATGGCGCGCGGCGACGTGGAAGCGGTGACGCCGCATCCGGTGCCAGCGCCCGAAGGCACGATGCCGGTCTTCGACCGCCAAAGCCGCCCGGTGCTGAAGGCCAAGACGGGGAAAGCGCCCACGCAGTTGGCCTATGCCAGGGCGGGGATCGTGACGCCGGAAATGATCTATGTGGCGGCCCGCGAGAATGAGGGGCGCAAGGCGTTGGCCCAGCGCTTCGACGGCGATCCGCAAGGGGCCGTGCTTCCCGATCTTGTGACGCCCGAATTCGTCCGCGAGGAAATCGCCAAGGGCCGCGCCATCATCCCGGCCAACGTCAACCATCCGGAAGCCGAGCCGATGATCATCGGGCGCAATTTCCTGGTCAAGATCAACGCCAATATCGGCAATTCGATCATCACCAGTTCGGTCGCCGACGAGGTGGAAAAGCTGGTCTGGGCCATCCGCTGGGGCGGCGACACGGTGATGGACCTCTCGACCGGCAAAGGCATCCACCAGATCCGCGAATGGATCTTGCGCAATTCGCCCGTCCCCATTGGCACGGTGCCGATCTACCAAGCGCTGGAGAAGGTGAACGGCAAAGCCCAGGATCTGACCTTCGAGATTTTCAAGGACACGCTGATCGAGCAGGCCGAGCAAGGCGTCGATTACGTCACCATCCATGCCGGGCTGCGCTTGAAGCATGTGCCGCTGACCGCCAAGCGGGTGACCGGCATCGTCTCGCGCGGCGGGGCGACGATGGCCAAATGGTGCCTGTCGCATCACAAGGAAAACTTCCTGTATGAGCGCTTCGACGAAATCTGCGACATCCTAAGGGCCTATGACATCGGCGTGTCCCTGGGCGACGGCTTGCGTCCGGGTTCCTTGGCCGACGCCAATGACGAAGCCCAATTCGCCGAGTTGGAAACCTTGGGCGAACTGGCCAAGAAAGCCTGGGCCAAGGACGTGCAGGTGATGATCGAGGGGCCGGGCCATGTGCCGATGCACAAGATCAAGGAAAACATGGACCTGCAACTGAAGCTGTGTCACGAGGCGCCCTTTTACACGCTGGGGCCGCTGGTCACCGATATCGGCGCCGGACACGACCATTTCGCCAGCGCCATCGGGGCGGCCATGATCGGCTGGATGGGCACGGCCATGCTGTGCTATGTGACGCCCAAGGAACATCTGGGCTTGCCCGACCGCGCCGATGTGAAGGCGGGCGTCATGGCCTACAAGATCGCCGCCCACGCCGCCGACATCGCCAAGGGCCATCCGGGGGCTAGGTTGCGCGACGACGCCATGAGCCGGGCGCGCTTCTCCTTCCGCTGGAAAGACCAGTTCCGCCTAGCGCTCGATTCCGAAACCGCCCAATCCTTCCATGACGAGACTCTGCCCGGCGAAGGGGCCGAAAAGGCGCATTTCTGCTCGATGTGCGGCCCCAAATTCTGCTCGATGCAGATGAGCCATGAACTGAAGGAGTTGGCCGGGCAAGGCCTGAACGAGATGGCCGAGAAATTCAACCAACAGGGCGGCGAACTGTACCAGAAGGTATAATTCGCCACGCATCACTTGCTCTTATGGATCGGGGGGGCTATCTTCGGCCCCCCGTCTTTCTAAGTAGTGCCCCCAATAAAGTGAAGCGCCCACTCCTCATCGCCCTGTTTGGACTGGCCGGAACCGTGGCCGCCGTCGTGCTGGCCCTGTTCTGGGGGCCGAACGACGAACCCGCGCCGCAAATTCCTGGCATGGCGGACTCGCCCCAATTCCTGAAGCCGCCGACCCCCTTGGAACCCAGCCAGGCCAGACCGGCAGGTCAGCAGGGCGAGCCGCAGGCCAGCGGCCCGGACCAGCCGCCGGTGTTCGATGTGGTGCGCATCAATCCCAAGGGCGACACGCTGATCGCCGGACGTGCTTCGCCGGGGGCGGAAGTCACCATCCTTGACGGCTTGAAGGTGGTGGGCAAGGTTATGGCCGACAATCGCGGCGAATGGGTCTTCATTCCCCGCGAACCGCTTTCTCCAGGCAAGCGTCACCTAAAGCTCTCCGCCACCACGTCCAAGGGGGTCGTTCTTGAATCCGCCGCCCAGGCCGAGATGGTGGTGCCGACGCGTGACGAAGGCGCGGGAACGCAGGGCGGGGGAGAGCTTGGGCGCGGCAATCTGTCGATGGACCTGATCGAAGACGAAAAGACCGGTCAACTGGCGCTTTCCGGGCAGGCGACGCCCAAGGGCACTTTGCAAATCTTCCTCGACAACCGGCTGTTGGGCCGGGTTGAGGCCGACGCCAACGGCCACTGGGCGCTTAAGAATCCGCTGGCGGTGGCCGACAGCAAGATGCATGTCTTCAGGGCCGACGAATTGGGCTTCGAAGGGCGCGTTCAGGCCCGCATCGAACTGCCCTATATGCGCGAAGAGCTGATGGAAGATTTCGCTAGGCCCAATGTCTGGCAGGTCAAGCCGGGCCAGACGCTGGAGAAGATTGCCGAGGAAGTCTATGGCGACAAGGCGGCGGCCAAGGCGATCTATGAGGTCAACAAGAACCAGTTGCGCACGCCCAGTTCCCTGGTTCCAGGACAGATCTTGTTCCTGCCCGGCTGGCCCTAGTTCAAGCTTACTGTACGGGGCTTGCTGTCTATACGGTAATGCCGTATGGTTGCGTCTAATTGAGAATCGAATTTGATCCAGAGAAGGATGTGCAAAACCGTGAAAAGCACGGCGCATCCTTAGCGCTTGGCGCCAAGGTGCTGGCAGATACCAGTCGGCTCGAGATTCTCGACGTGCGTTTCAACTATGCCGAAGAGCGATTTATCGTCTATGGCAACGTTCTGGGACGCATTTATGTCTGCGTTTTTACCGAACGCGGTCGGACGCGCCGCATTATCAGTGTGAGAAGAGCCAATGACCGCGAGACGGAACGCTATAACAAAACGCCGCGCTGAACCTGGTATTGACGCGCCTTTGAGCGACGACGAGTTCGAGCGCGGGTTGGGCGCTATGTTGGCAAGACACGCCCGCGCCGCAACGGGGCTTTCACAAAGCGTCTTTTCAAAGCGCTTCGGCATTCCAGCCGCGACCTTGCGCGATTGGGAGCAGGGACGGCGCGCCCCGGATGGCGCCACGCAAAGCTATCTGCGCGTCATCGCCAAAATGCCGGATGCGGTGGCCAAGGCGCTTAAGGCGGCGTAAGGGTTTTTCGGCTGGCCCTAGTTCAAACTGGCCAGCATGGGGGCGTCGTCTTCCGTCTTCCTGATGGTGTCGATGCCCTGCTTCATTTCGCTCATGATCAGCTCGCCGCGCTTGACCGGCCCACCCGATTGCTTTTTCGGAAAAGCCCTGGCCCAGGCATTCATCTTCACGGTCAGCGCGCACAAGATGCCGCCGATCGAGGTGTGGTAGCTTTCGATCAGCTCCTTGACCTTGCCGAAACGCTCGGCCGAGATGTTGTTCCACATGTCCTTGGTCGAGCGGTCGAAATTCTCGAAGCGGCCCGTGATGTTGGCCATCAGTCCGTTCATGGTCGATTCGATCATGTCGCAGGTTCTCAGCAGGTTTGTGTCTTGCTTGAGCTGCCAGTTGTTGCGGATGTCGTACATCGATCCCAGGAAGTCCGAGATGATCGGCTCCAGCTTGTCCAGGCTTTGCCGGTAATAGGACAGCGAGAGGAAGATGTCGCCATAGTCTTCGATGAAGCGCGGCACGTCCGACAGGTTTAAGTGCAGCTTGTCGGCCATGCGCGTCAGATTCTGCTTGGCCTTTTGGATGTCGGGATCGCGAAACAGAGCGATCACGTCGTCGAAACTTTGGATGTTCACGTTCTCGTTGCCGTAAATTTCGTGAATCAACGGCCTAGTGAACAGCGTCATGTAATTGGTCAGTTCGGCGTTCTTCTCGGGGCTTAGGCGCAATGCTTCAGAACTGTTCACCGAAATTCCTTGCTGCCTGAGCGAAATGCGCAGCGAATAAATGTCGTAGCTGGGCAAAAGGCCCAGCTTGCGCACGATCAGGAAGTCGGGATGGATCTTGTCTTCCGGCCAGCCGAACATCTTGGGCAGGGATTCGATCTCGACCTGGCCCGAACCGGTTCCGTCGACGTTCGAAAACAGCTCGACCACGCTGCGCAGGCGCACGTTCTTGATCAGGCGCGCCGTTTTCAGGGCCGGGGTTTCCAGGGGAATGATCCTGAGCGGCAGGATGAACAACGAGTCCATGTCGCCGTCTTCAAGAGGTTTCAGAACCTTATCAACGCTCACCCGCAAAATCCCTGTCTAGTTTGTTGGGGCTAATTTAGCATGATATTCATAGCGTTGCCATATAAGGCAGACAAATGTTTAAATAGCGTAAAAAGATCAACGCCCTGCCAGGGAGGCGGATTGTGACGGAACTAGAGACGGTCTTTGCGGTCCATTCCAATTCCGTGCGGTTTGGTCCTGGGGCCTTGGCCGAGGCGGGCGACGCCGCTAGGGATCTGGGGATGAGGCGGGTGGCCCTGTTCACGGATTCCCATTTGGCGAACGCCACGCCCTGGCCGGACGAGGTGCGAGCGGGCTTGGCGAAAGCTGGCTGCGAGGTGGCGGTTTACGCCGATGTGCGGGTCGAGCCGACCGACGCCTCTTTCATGGCGGCGACCGATTTCTACAAATCGGGCCGTTTCGACGGCATCGTCTCGGTGGGCGGCGGCTCGGTGATGGATACCGCCAAGGCGGCTCTGCTATATGCCGCTTATCCGGCCCCCTTCCATGATTATGTGGCGGCCCCCTATGGACGCGTGCTGCCGGTTCCGGGGCCATTGCCGCCCCATATCGCTTGTCCGACCACCTCGGGCACCGGCGCGGAATGTACTGGCATCGCGGTGTTCGATTTCGAAGCCAACGCCATCAAGACGGTGATCGCCCATAAATGGCTGAAGCCCAGTCTGGCGCTGATCGATCCCAGGGTGGCCGCCACCATGACGCCCGGCGTGCTGGCCTCGTCGGGGTTCGACGTGTTCACGCACGCCATCGAATCCTATACCGCCAAGCCCTATTTCGAGCGAGAAAGGCCCAAGACCAGCGCCGCGCGACCAATGAGCCAGGGTGCCAATCCCTGGAGCGATTTGGGGAGCCTGGAAGCCATCCGTCTGGGCGGGCGCTATTTGGTGCGGGCCGTCAAGGACCGGCAAGATCATGAAGCCCGCGAAGGGCTGATGTTCGCCGCCACCCTGGCGGGCATCGCCTTTGGCAATTCGGGGGTGCATCTGCCGCACGCCATGTCCTATGCCGTGGCCGGCCTGTGCCACAGCTACACCGCTTCAGGCTATGAGCAGAACCGGCCCATGGTGCCGCATGGCATTTCCGTGGTGCTGAACGCGCCTTCGGCCTTTCGCTTTACCGCGTCCGCCTGTCCGCAACGGCATCTGGATTGCGCGGCGGCCCTGGGGGCGGACATCTCTGGCGTCAAGCTGGAGGAGGCGGGCGAAGCGCTGGCCGACGCCTTGACCAAACTGATGCGCCAAGCGGACCTGCCCAACGGGTTGGCGGCCCTGGGCTATGGCGAGAAGGACCTTGACGCTTTGGCCAAGGGAGCAGCCACTCAGCCGCGCCTGCTCAACAATTCTCCGCGCCCGGTGACCGAGGCGGAGCTGCGCGAGATATTCAAAGGGGCTTTGCGGCTTTGGTAGAGGTTGCCTAATCAAGGATCAGGCGACCGTTTGCGTCGAAGGGAAACATGGGAACGCAGGCCAACTCCCAGGGATGGCCATCCGGGTCGGCGAAATAGCCGACATAGCCGCCCCAAGGCGTATCGTGTGGAGCGGTCAGCAAAGTCGCGCCGGCCCCCATCGCTTCGGCCATCGCGGCATCGACCGCATCTTGGCTCTCAAGGTTGATCGCCATCGTAACGCAGCCCGCCTTCGCATCGGCAATGCCGGTGTCGCCTGCCAACGCGTCCTTGCCGTAAAGAGACAGAATGAGGCCGTTCAAATCGAAAAAGGCGACGTAAGGATTGCTGGCGGCCTTTGCCTTCCAGCCAAGGCGCTCGTAAAAGGCCCGCGAGACCGCCAGATCGGCAACCGCCAAAGTGATCAGGTTGACGCGCGGGATCATTCGTCAATGTTCCGAGAACATGTCGCGCAATTTGCAAAACAGGCTCATCAGGCCGGGGACGGGGGGCGGCTTTAGCCGTCCCGCCAGATAATCGTCGGCGGCCTTCTGGGCGTTGCGCTCGGTCGTCAATTTGGCGTCGATCCCTTTCTTGGCCATGCGCCGCAAGAAGCCCTCGCCAGCGCTTTTGCTGATCAAGGCCTGGACCGATTCCAGCGGATGCGGGCCGTTGGCGTCCTTGTGGTGATGAAAGACGTTCTGGGGCGCAAGTTCCAGCCGGTCGATCTGGCTGGCTCTTCCTCCCATCTCGCCTTCGAAAATCAGCCAGTGCCGTGCCTGGCCCGCATGGCCGCAAAGCTGTTTGCCGTCATTCGAGGAAACCGCGATGCGCATCCTTTCCCCCTAAGCCTTCGCCGGTTCCGGCAGGGCCGGTTGCTGCGAGGGAACGGCGGCCAGAAGCGAGGTGATGACGGCGGCCAGATAGGGCATCGACTGCACGATCAGCACCAAGGCCCACAGCTTGGCGTCGCGGTCATAGAAACCGTAATTGTAAAGAACGGCTCCGGCGGCGCTCCATTGCAGGCAGGCCAAGGCCAACTCTTCCCAGGCCCCCAGAATGCCCTTCCAGAAAGCCGCCTTGTTTTCCATTTTGGGCGTGCGCATGAAGGGGATCGACTTGGTGAAGATGCCGTGCATGACCGCCTTGGCGATGATGAAGGTCAGCCCCATGCCCGCCACCGCCGAGCCGATCTGCTGGCCGACCGAACATTTCACGCGAGTCTGGTACAAGATCAGATGCGTCGCCAGCTTGTAGAAAAAGACGAACAAGGTGGGGATGGCGAATTCGGCCAGGGGGAAATCGAAATATCTGGGCGCCGTCACCAGACCCAGCGACCATAAGATGCTGGCCGCCGTAAAGACCAGGAACAATCCATCGGCGATCCAGGGCAGCCAACCGGCCACGAACTGGAATTTCTGGCCGAAGCTGAGATTGCCCTTGGCCCAGGGCAGCAAGGTGCGCCAATGGCCCTTCAGAATCTGCATGGCGCCGTAAGCCCAGCGATAGCGTTGCTTCTTGTAGCCCATGAACGTGTCGGGCGTCAGGCCCTTGCCGAAGCAGTGGTTGACATAGATCGAGTGATAGCCCGTTTCCAGGAATTTGAGGCCCAGCTCGGCGTCTTCGCAGATATAGCCCTCGCCCCATTTGCCGCACTTCTCCAGCGCTTCCTTGCGGATCAAGGTCATGGTGCCGTGCTGGATGATGGCGTCGTACTCGTTCCTGGCCACCATGCCGATGTGGAAGAAGCCGGCATATTCCCAGTTGATCATCTCCTTGAACGTGTCGTGTTCCCATTCGCGATGATCCTGGGGGGCTTGCACCCAGGCCACTTTTTCGTCGTCAAAATAGGGGGTCAGCGATTTCAGCCAATTGGGTTCGACCAGATAATCGCTGTCGATGACGCCGATGATCTGGGCCTCGGGATCGGTTTGGCTGAGCGCGAAGTTGAGCGCGCCCGCCTTGTAGCCCGGCCATTGCGGCAGGTGGAAGAAGCGCACCTTGGGACCCAGGGTGGCGCAATATTCCTCGACCGGCTGCCAGACCGCCGGGTCTTTGGTGTTGTTGTCGATGATCAGGATTTCGAAGTCGGGGTAATCCAGCTTCATCAAGGAATCGATGGTCATCATCACCATCTGCGGCGGCTCGTTGTAGCAAGGCAGGTGCAATGAGACCTTGGGCAAAACGCCCGCCCTGGCTTGGTCGGGGTCGTGCGGCTTGAAGTGTCGCCTGAACTTTTCGGACCAAGTCAGTTCGGTGAATTCGAAGGTGGAGATCAGAATCACGAACAGAAGGGCGATCTGTCCCGGCACCAGCATGGTCCACATGACCTCGGGTCCTGGCGCGAAATCCTTCAGCACCGGGATGGTCGCGGCCCACATCACCACCGAGGCCGCTGTCATGGTCATGGCGGCGAAGAAAATTCGCCCGCCCAGCTTGATCTGGCTTCTGCGCCACAGGAACCAGACCAAGGGCAGGAAGCCGATGGCGGTGGCTCCGGCGGCCAGCATCGGCCATTCCTTGATCTCGACCACCGGGCCTTCCATGGGGAATTTCTGATGCCGGTCGGCATCGAACATGCCCCAGTGGGCGCCCACCGACCATTCGATCTCGTTCTTCCAGGGTTGGTCGAAGGCCTCGATCACGTTGTAGTCGATGAAGGTTTCTGAGGCGCGCTTCAAGAACTTGCGCAAGAACAGCGCCTGATTGACCAGCGACGGCTCGGCACCGCCGCGCATCTTGCCGGAGCTGGGCCAGCCCACCTCGGTGATCATGACATGTTTGCCGGGGAAGGCGGCCTTGACTTCCTCATAGCGCTTCAAGAGATAGTCGTTCGATTCCTCGACCGGGACGCCTTCCCAGTAGGGCAGGATATGGATCGAGATGTAATCCACCTCTTTGGCCAACTCAGGATATTTTATCCAGACATACCAGGGTTCGGCGGTGCTGACCGGCACCTTCACCCGCTCCTTGACCCGGCGGATGTAGCGCACCAACTGGGGAACGGTCACGTCGCCGCGATGCAGGGCTTCGTTGCCCACGATCACCCGCTCGACATTCTTGTAATTGCGGATCTGGCCGATCAGGCTTCTGATTTCCGCCTCGTTGCGGCCAAGTCTGGTGTCGATCCAAGCGCCGGCCAGAACCTTAAGCCCGAAACGCTGCGCCAATTCGGGCACCTGTTCCAACCCGTCCAGCGCGGTATAGGTTCGCACCATCGCCACCTTGCCCGCCAGCAGCTTAAGGTCCCTCTCGACGTCGGTTAGCGACGGGTAGCGGCCCTTTTGCGGGTCGTCGTCCTTCTGGAAGGGGCTGAAAGAGACGCTTCGGATCTGGCCTTGCCAATCGACGCCGGAATGCGGGCGGTTGAGCCAGGCCCAGGCGGCCAGATTGACTATGACGATCAGGGTAAGGACGATAACGCCGGAAAATCGCATGAGATTAAGAGGCCCCAAAAAAGAGAAAACAGGGCCAAAGCCCCGCATCGGCAGGTGTTTTGCGCCCGGATCAAGGCAAAACAATGGCAAGCCGCAGGGAAAACTTAGCAAAATCCCCTATGGCGCGCCAGTGGTCCGCCGCCCCCCCTAGCTAAGGCGTTCTGGGCTTGCAGCCCTCGCGGAATATGATAGGTTTGCCGCCCTTGCGGAGAGGTGGCCGAGTGGTTGAAGGCGCACGCCTGGAAAGTGTGTGTACGGGAAACCGTACCGAGGGTTCGAATCCCTCTCTCTCCGCCAAATGACCCACAATATATTGAATTACAATGCGTTTTCGGCACCAAATCTGGGCCGCCTCGCCACTGGTACACAGAGGTGGGACACATGGGCCTGGAAACGCACATCGCCAGACGTGGTAGCCGCTACTATTTCCGCATTCGGGTGCCCGACGATCTGATCGGCTTCTTCGGGCGGCGCGAACTCAAGCGGTCGCTGGGAACGGCAAGCCAAAGGGAAGCCCGATTCCGCGCTTTACAGCTTCGCCAAATCGCCTATACCGGGTTCAGGACGCTTCGAAAGAACCCCATGCTGAAACCTGAACAGATTACACGGATCGCCCGCGCCTTCTATGAACGGTGCCTGGACTTTGACGACGACGTTCGCGCCAAGTCGAAAAGCGGCCACCTAGCAGAACGCCTCCATGACAGTCTGAAACGCAACCGCGCTGAAGCCCTGAGTGATTTCAAAACCGCCATCGCCGACGGCGATTACAGTGCCGCCCAGATATATCTGGACTCGGCCATTGCCGAGGAGAAACTGGACATTGCCAAGGGCAGCAAGGACTACGACAAGCTTGGCCAAGCCCTCATGCGCGCCTTAATCGACGCCAACGAGCGCATGCAGGCCCGCGACGACGGTAATTTCCACGATATCCCAAACGATCCCCTGATCCGGGTTGGGGCAATGGCTCACGCTGGGAACGTAAGAGCCGCGGCTGAAAAACCACAATCAGGCCGTAACGGATTGTCTTCCGACTCACAAAAACCGGCTTCCCATCTGATTGAGCGCTTCCTTAGGGAAAAACAGGGGCTTGAGCCAAAAACAAAGAACGACTATGTGGCGACTCTGGGACTTTTGGACCAGTTCCTTAAATCCAAGCCAGTCGGAGGCATCGACAAAAACGATATCGTCGCCTTTAAGGATATGCTTTTGAGGCTGCCGAGGAACTACAAAGTCGTCTTCAAGACCGACAATGCATCGCTGGCCATCGCGCAAAATGAAAAGGCTCAGAGGCCGACGCTGTCCTCGGACACGATCAACGCAAAATACATGTCGAATCTGAGAACCTTCTTCGACTGGGCGGTCGACAACAATCTTGCATACGACAATCCGGCATTAAAGGTCTCCGTGAAGAGCGGAAACAAAACGCGGGCATCGGATCAGCGTGACCCGTTTTCCCAGAGCCAATTGCAGACGCTCTTCACATCCCCCCTCTACATGGGATGCAAGTCGGAAAGGTCGGTCACGAAGCCTGGCCAGTTCCTTGTGGCAGACCATCGTTACTGGGCGCCA
>CACUVI010000027.1 GCA_902725215.1 Rhodospirillaceae bacterium LM-1
CCAGCTTGAATTGACAGCCTTTTCCAGCGTGCGGGCGCGCACCTCGCCGTTGCGCCAAGCGGTGTTGACCAGCAGCATCGCGAATTCGTCGCCGCCCAAACGCGCCACGGCGTCGGTGTCGCGGATCGAAGCCGCCAGCATGGCCGCCACATGGCGCAGCACTTCATCTCCCGCCGCATGGCCAAAATTGTCGTTGACCGGCTTGAACCCGTCCAAATCGATATAGACCAGCACGCCGCGTTCTTCGCGCCTGCGCGCTTCGGCTAGCGCCAGCTTCAAGCGGTTCTCAAAACCGCGGCGATTGTAAAGGCCGGTCAGCTCGTCGGTATGGGCCAGACGTTCCAAAGCGTGAATGCGCTCCTGCTGCTGAACCAAGCGCTGCTTGGCTTCAAGGGCCACAGACAGCGCCAGATCGGCGAAACCCTTTCCCTCGGCCTCCTCGGCGCTGAGCGTTGGTGCGCCAAAACGCTTCAGATAGCGGGCGATGCGGTCGATATTCGTCACCAGTTCCTGCTCGCCATCCATAAGCAATCCCTCGGGCATGTTGCGCATGGTTTTTCTCCTTGAAGCCGGGAGGAGCCTTTCTGGCCCCGGATCAAGTCTGTCGCAAACGTCGTGCCAACATAAATTCGTGTTTTTACAATAAGATGCGCCTTGAATGCTGGGCAATTTCTGCCGGGGTGGAGGGGCGGGGCGGAATATTTGCCCCACCCCCTATGAAGGAGGACAATCAGCGTTATAATAGAAATCGGCCATCAGCTACCGAATTAGGCGGTTTCGTTTTCATGTCCAATCGCAGCGCCTTTACGATCTCAGCGCTTCTTGCCGCCATCGTCTTCTGTCCGGCTTCTCTTTTGGCCGCCGATTTGGTTCCGCATGTGGCGGAATATGCGCTCAGTCTTAAAACGGCCAAACAAGGCAGCGGCGTCGTTGGCCTCAAGGGAACGATGAAATTCAGCTTCACCGACACCTGCGACGGCTGGGCGATCGAGAATAAAACCGTCATGAGCATGATGCAGGCGGAAGGCGACGAGATTCAAACCAGATGGAGCTTCGTGACCTGGGAAGCGAAGGATGGTCGCAACTACCGCTTCCGCGTTCTCAGCCTGCGCGATGGCGAGAAGGTTGAAGAGATCGAGGGCAGGGCGCTGCTGGAGGCCAATGGCGGTTCCGGGCAAGCCGTTCTGACGCGCCCCGAAAGCCAGACCATCCGCTTGCCCAAGGGAACCATGTTTCCGGCCGCCCATACCAAGCTGATGCTAAGCGAGGCCGCTTCGGGAAGGACCAGCCTGCAACGGACGGTGTTCGACGGCTCTTCTCTCGACTCGTTGCAGGAAGTCAGCGTCCAGATCGGAAAATTGAAACCGGCATCAAAGGGGGCGGTCGGCGGCATGGCGGCAAATCCGCTGCTGGCCCGTCCATCCTGGCCGTCGCATCTGGCTTTCTTCAAGATCGGAGCCAAGGATGGGCTTCCGGCCTATGAAATTAGCTTGCGCTATTTCGACAACGGCATCGCCGATGAGGTGACCGAGGATTACGGCAATTTCACCGTGCGTTCGGAATTGACCAAGCTGGAGCCTTTGCCCCGCCCGGATTGCTGATCCGTCCTCGTTTCCCTCTTCATCTTCACCTTTACCCAAGGTCGTCATGTTCAGCGGTTCTCTTCAGTATGTCGTGCCAGCGCCTCCCGATCTGGGGGGCGCGTTTCAGGTCGCCCCAGGCATCAAATGGCTGCGCCTGCCTTTGCCCTTTAAACTCGATCACATCAATCTGTGGCTGCTTGAAGACGGCATCGGCTGGATGCTGGTCGATACCGGCATGAACGATCAGGCCACGCGCGATCTATGGGATGGGCCTTTGCTGGCGCATCTTGAGGGCAAGCCCGTCACGCGCATTCTGTGCACGCATATGCATCCTGATCATATGGGGCTGGCCGGGTATCTTTCGCCAATGTTTGGCGCCGAGGTTTGGGCGTCGCTGGCGGATTGGAGTTTCGGGCGTCTGCTGGCGCGCGACGGCGGCGACGATTTCAACGCCGTGCATATCGATTTCTTCCAGCGCGCCGGTCTGACGGGTCCCGATCTCGAGATGATCCGCGAGCGCGGAAATTCCTATGCCAAGCGCGCCATGGCGCCGCCGCCATCTTTTCGCCGCCTGCTCGATGGCGCAAACTTATCCATCAATGGCGAGTCCTGGGAATTGATCGAAGGCAACGGTCATTCGCCGGAACATATGTGCCTGTTCAATCAGGCCAGGAACATCCTGATTTCCGGCGATCAGATTCTTCCCAAGATCAGCCCGATCGTGGGCGTCTGGCCGCAAGAGCCAATGGCCGATCCGTTGGATTTGTACATGGCGTCGCTGGACCGTTTCGATCCGCTTCCCGACGACGTGCTGGTTTTGCCGTCGCATGGCCTGCCCTTCAAGGGGCTGAAGATACGTCTGGCTCAGTTGCGCAGCCATCACGAACAGCGGTTGGATGATACAAGGCGAGCGACGCAAGAACCCGCCACGGCGCGCCAAGTTCTAAGCCTGCTCTTTCCCAGAGTGTCTGAACCCAATGACGTGGTGTTCGCCTGTACCGAAACCATCGCCCATCTTCATCGGCTGATGGTGACGGGCGAGATCCGCCGGGAAAGCGGTCCCGACGGCATCGACAGATATATGAAAAACTAGGCGGCGCAGTTGGTGGGGACAGGCTCTTCCTTGGGAGCATCGGGAGCCATGCAGTACAGGCCGTACAAGGTGCCGATCACCTCGCTCGCCTCATGCCCGTTCAGCGAATAAAAAATTGTCTGCGCAGCGCGGCGCGTCTGCACCAGACTGTCGCGGCGTAAACGCGCCAGATGCTGTGACAGGGCCGATTGTGATAGGCCGATCAGTTTTTCCAATTGGCCCACCGATTTCTCGCCATTGGCAAGCTGACAAAGCACAAGCAAACGATGTTCGTTGCTCATGGCTTTCAAAAGGGTGCTGGCCCGGCGCGCGTTTTCCTGCATTTGATCAAGGTTCATAGTGACCTCTTCCTTTGATTGTTGAATATACGCTACCACTAATCCAGGACATTTCAATATAATTTTGTGGTGAATTATTTAATACACATAATATCATTGTATTTACTGGGGGCCGATCTTGCTCCAAATCATCGCTTAAGCTAAGCTCCGATGAAATAAGGAGAAGCCACATGCGCCTTCGGCTTGCGCCGCTTGTCATATTTTTGGGTTTGCTTGGCTTGGCGCCTGTCGTTCAGGCGACCGAGTTGATCACGCTTACGCTTGGTAAGGCAAAGGTTCTGCGACTCGACAAGCCTGCCGCCGTCATCATCCTAGCCAAGCCCGAGATTGCCGACGTGGTGCTGGAGACCAAGAAATTCCTGTTCATGATCGGGCGCATGGCGGGCGAGACGTCGCTGACCATTCTGGATTCCAACAGCAATGAAATCCTGGTCGCTACCCTGGCGGTGGTGCCCGAGGATGATCGGCATATCAGCATTCTGCGTCATTGCCGCGCTCAGGGCGGGGGCAATTGCGTGCCGGAAGAGACCCTGGCATGCGCCAACGGGCGCTGTACGATCGTCGAAACGCCGGGAGCAGCCACCGCGACCACGGGCGGCGCCGGGGCTGCTGCCCCGAATTGACTTTTCCAAACGTTGGAAAAAATAGCCAGATGGCCTGTAAGCCGGGTTCTGTCCACGCCCTTGCGGGCGCTGGGTGACCATTCCTCTAGGGTGCCGATTGCCCGGCACCTCAAGCAGCCGACCCGGGCGGCGGTCGCGAAAACGGCGATTGCAGGCAAGCCTGCGTGCCGCCCCTATTTGGCCTTGCTCCCGGTGGGGTTTGCCCTGCCGCTCCTGTTGCCAGTCGCGCGGTGCGCTCTTACCGCACCTTTTCACCCTTACCGGTTCTAAAACCGGCGGTTCAGCTCTCTGTGGCACTTTCCCTGGGGTTGCCCCCGCCGGGCGTTACCCGGCACCGTGTTTCCGTGGAGCCCGGACTTTCCTCTCCCAGCTTGCGCTGGCAGCGGTCACCTGACCATCTGGCGCTCTATTCCTGAACCAGCTTCAGCAGCGCGTCAAGCAGGCCTGCGCATTGGGCATCGGCGATGCCATCGCATTTTTCCGGCCTGAAGTGGCGCTGGAAGGCCTGGACGGCGGCATCAGGGTCCGAGATGTCATAGCCGTAATGGGAAAGGCGGGGGATTGCGTGAACGGCTTGGCCGGGAGAAAAAGTCCAGGGCCACAGGCCGACGCCTTCCTTGGCCAAAAGCCGCCAGTCGAACAATTCGCCGGGGTCTTGCTTGCGCGTGGGCGCGACGTCGGCGTGCCCCACCACATTGCGCGGCGCAATTGGATGGGACGATAGAATCTGTTTCGACAGTCCGATCAGCGCATCCATCTGCGCCCCAGGGAAGCTGCGATATCCGAATTCGTGGCCGGGATTGACCAGTTCGATGCCGACCGAGCGGGCATTGACGTCGCCTTGGCCTCGCCATGCGGAAAGACCCGCATGCCAGGCTCGCTTTTCCTCCAAAACCAGACGGTAGATTTCGCCGTCCTCGCCGATCAGATAATGGGCGCTGACTTTGGCGGCGGGATCGCACAATCGTTGCAGCGCCGCTTCCATCGACGTCATGCCGGTGTAGTGCAGCACCAGCATGTCGATGGGCAGACCCTGCGGCCTTTCGTCGAAATTGGGCGAGGGCGTTTCGATCAGCTTCATGCCGGTTTTCTTGTCGAGAGATATTGAATGAGCGCAACGCCCGACAAGGTGCAAACGGCTCCCATCGCCTTATGCAGCCCGAACGGTTCGCCCAGGATCGCGATGCTGGACAGGATACCCAACACCGGGGCCAGAAGCGAGAAGGGAACGATGACGTTTACCGGATAGCGGCGCACCAACCGATACCATAGAGAATGCGCCACGACCGAGGCGAAGATGGCTGTATAGGCCACCGCCCCCCAACCGATCCAACTGGCATTGGCCATTTTGTCAAACTGGCCGGTTTCAAATATGGCCGACAGCAGCAGCAGTTGCGGCGCGCCCAGCAGGCAGACGCCGCCCGTGATCGCCAGCGGATGCATGCCGCCCGTACTTTTCATGACCATGGTGGACAAGGCGAAGCCCAGCGCCGAAATGACGACCAGCACAAGGCCGAAAAGCTCGATGCGTTGCGGCTCGCCCGCCAGCAGCACGACGCCCAGAAAAGCCAGGGCCATGCCTGCGAAACGACCGATCCCCAGGCGCTCCTTGAACAGCAAGAATGCCAGCAGGGCGCTGAACGGCACCTGAAGTTGGATCACAATGGCGCTGGTGGCCGCGTCTATGCCTTGCAGCCCCACGAACAGAAGGCCGAAATGCACGACGCCCAACGTGACCGACAGCATTGCCAAGGTTTTCATCTGTCGCCAATGCGGGCGGTAGAAAGGTATCAAGAGAGCGGCCACCAGGGCGAAGCGCAACCCGGTCAGCAGTAATCCGTCCAATTCGCCGACCCCAACCTTGGCGACGACGAAGTTGAAACCCCAAATGGCCATGACCAGGGTGGCGAGAAGAAGATCGGGGAGGGTCATAAGCTTAGCTTATCTCGTTCCTGACGAAAGAAGGCTAAATACTGTGCCTTCTTTTACAGCGCCACAACCCTATTCCGACCGCCTTCCTTGGCTTGATAAAGCGCCTTGTCGCCTCGCTGCAACAGAATTTCAAAAGTAGCATCATCATGCAGAACGGCGATGCCGATGCTGACGGTGAAATTAAGCGTAAAATCCCCGTCGATGACCGCAACCTGCGACTCCTCGACAATGCCCCTTAACCTTTCGGCAATAACGCAAGCGCCCGAGGCATCGGTTTCCGGAAGCAGGACGGCGAATTCCTCGCCCCCCAGCCTGCCGCTTGTATCCAGGGCCCTGGCGACCACGCCCAACAGCTCCGCCAGCTTTTGGATGACGCGGTCACCCGTAGGATGACCCCAGCGGTCATTGATCGACTTGAACCGGTCGATATCCAACATCAAGACGGCAAGCGGCCTATCGTGACGCTTGGCGCGGGCAAATTCGTGTTGGCCAACATCCATGAAATGGCGGCGATTGGCGATGCCCGTCAGGACATCGGTCGTCGCCAACTTGCGCATGTCTTCCCGCTGGCGCACCACGGTCAGGTGGGCGCGTAGCGCCAAAAGCGAAAGAGCCAGCAGGACGACAAAGCCGATAGAGAACTGCCAAGAGCGATGCTGCCACCCCTGCAAGACGCGCGCCTTGTCATATCCGACGATGGCAACGAAGGGAAAACGCTCCAGCCTGCTTAGGCCGAAAATCCGCTCTTGCCCATCGATCGGCGACGCCGCCATGAAGGTTGATCCCGCGCCGACGTCCGCGAAGGATAGCGTTCCCGATGGCGGGGGTGCCCGCTTGCCCAAGGCTTCCGGCAAGGGCGGATTGCGCGCCAGCAGGGTCGATGATGTGTCAACGATCGCCAGAACGTCATTTCTGTCGGTCGAGAAGCTGGAAATCCAGTTCTGGGCGAATTCAAGGTCGATGACGACCATCGCCGCCCCCAGCAAGCGGCCTTCCGAAGACGCAACGGTGCGGGACATAAGAACCACCGAGCGACCATTGGCTGATTTGTCTGGCGGCATGTACTGGATGCGAAGACTTTGTCCTGGCGCAATATCGGGTTCCGAACAAAAGGCCTGATTGCTTTTGGCGCCTTGAAGCGGGTGTCTGGCGACGGCAACGAACGTGCAATCTTGATTCAGCAAGACAAGGTCGCTTAGACCTGCGACTGTCTCCACCTTCTCCTTCACCAAAGCATCCATTTGCCCACGGATCGCGGGGTTGCGACTGGCCTCGGAGAAATCCCGTTCCACGTCGATTCTGCCCAGAACGTCGCGCAAGACATAATCGGCCGCCAAGAAAGTGTCGCCGAACGATCTGCTGATAACCTGGCTTTTATGGATCGCCAGACGGGCGATGTCTTCAAGCAACCGATCGCGTTCCTGCCGAAAATCGTAGACCAGCCAGCCGCCGATCACAGCCAAGAATAAAAACACGAAGGCGTAAATGCCCAAGGAACGGTGAAGGGAGTGCATGCCTTAACTTTCTTTGGGGAAATTTTGCGGTTCTTGAACTGGGGCCGACTTTGATTGTTTTTCAGCGCGCGCTAGGTTATCTAAACTTCTATCAATTACGCAGGCGCGGCGGCTACCTGCTTTTGTGTATATCCTTGTTGATCCTCGTCGATTCGTGTCGTTATAAGAGAGCATGACCCAGCCCCACACGCGCCAAAGCATTCTGGCCTATCTGCAAGAACTTGGGATCAAGGCCGAGACCTTCGATCATCCGCCCATCTTCACGGTGGCGGACGGCGAGGAACATTGGCGGGGCATTCCCGGCACGCATTGCAAGAACCTGTTCTTGAAGGACGCCAAGGGGCAGATGTGGCTGGTTTCATGTCCCATCGCCCGCAAGGTCGATTTGAAGACGTTGCCTGATCGCATTGGCTCGGCGCGCATCAGCTTCGGTTCCGCTGATCGCTTGCGCGCCACCTTGTTCATCGAGCCGGGATCGGTCACGCCCTTCGCCCTGGCCAACGACAGCGATAAGAAGGTCATCTGCGTGCTGGACAAGGCGATGATGGGCGATCCCTTGCTGGCCTTTCACCCGCTGGAAAATACCGCCACCACCGTTCTGCCGCCCGATGGATTGCTGGCCTTCCTAAAGGCAACCGGTCACGCCCCCAAGCTGGTGAGCCTATGAATTACCTGCTGTTGATCGTGCCGCCCCTGATGTGGGCGGGCAATGCCGTGATCAGCCGCGCCGTGCTGGCCGATGGCTCCATGCCGCCGATGGCGCTGTCCTTTTGGCGCTGGGCGCTGGCGGCGGCTATTCTGGTCTTGATGACGCACCGTGCGCTGCCGGCCGAATGGCCGAAGGTAAAACGGCATTTTCCTTTTCTGGTCTTTCTGGCCCTATCGTCGGTGTCGGCCTACAACAGCCTGCTGTATCTGGCGTTGGCCACTACGCCCGCCATCAACGCCATGATCGTGGCGTCCAGCCTGCCGGTGGTGACGATCCTGCTCTCCTGGGTCTGGTTGAAGGAGCGTCCCAGCCTGCTGGCTTTGCTGGGGCTGGGCGTTTCCTTTGCAGGATTGTTGGCGGTGATCGCCAGGGGAGATGTTGGAACCTTGTTGAATTTCGCCTTTCAATCGGGCGATCTGTGGGTGCTGCTGGCGACTTTGTCTTGGGGCGTCTATTCGGTGGCTTTGCGAAAGCACCCCACCGGCATCAAGCCGCTGGTTCTGCTGACTTGGCTGGTGGTGATCGGAACGCCCTTTCTGCTGCCCTTGCATCTGGTTGAATTGGCCCAGGGCCAAGCGCCCCAATTGACCTGGGCCAATGCGGCGGCGGTCGTTTATGTGGCGGCCTTCGCTTCAGTGTTGGCCTATATCTGCTGGAACGAAGGCGTGACGCGCCTGGGGGCCGGTTTGGCCGGGCAGTTCACTTATTTGACGCCCCTGTTTGCCGCCCTGCTGGCGGTGGTCTTCCTGAATGAAGAGTTCAGGCTGTATCACGCCCTGGGATTGTCGCTGATCTTCGCAGGAATTACCTTGGCCAGCCTGAGAAAACCTGGCTAATCAAGCAAAGCGTGGTCGAGAAGATCGAGGCTCGATGTTTGGTCCAAGGTTTCTTGATAGATCAAGCGCCCCGGATGTTTGTCGATTTCCATCTCGTAATACAGGTAGCTGAAAACCTCGTCGGCTTTTTCATCGGCAACCGGCACGCTCAGCACATCCACTTCCTGGATCACGTCGCGTCTGGCCGAAGCGCCGCGCCCGGAATAGGCGCTGGCCGAGGTGACGCCCAGCTTCTGCGCCAGGCTCTCGATCAGGTGCGAGGCCAAACCTCGCGGCACGACGCAGGTGATCAGCTTCGTTTCCATGTCAGCCGCGCTTTTCCAACTTTTTCAAGATGTCGTGCGGAATGTAGGTGGCGACCTTTTCAAGGCGCTTCATGAACATGATGCCCATGCCGGGCGTATCCAGATTGCCCGCCAGATACATGCGCTTGAACACGCGGTCGGCTTGCTCCAGGGACACCACGATGCTGATGATTTCCTTTTCCACATTCACGGCGACCCCCAGCACGCCCAGGCGTTCGCGAACGCCCATGCCGCGCCCGAAATGAATGGTGGCCCCTTGCGCGCCCGCTTCCTGGGCTGCTTTGACGATGACGTCGGCATTGCCGCGCTGGACGATGCAGGTAATCAGCGCCACGTCGGTCAGAACGGTCAGTTCGCGGGTCTGGCTCATGAAGACGCCTCGGCTTGAGAAACTTGTTCCTGCAGTTCGGCCTTGCGGCTCATATAGCGCACCCAAAGGCCGGATAGAAGAACGGTCAGGATGGGGCCGATCGAGGCCAGGGCCAGGATGCCGAAACCTTCGTTGGCTTTCACGGCGCCGCCAAGGCCGACCCCCATGGCCAGCACCAAGGGCACGGTGACCGGGCCGGTGGTGACGCCCGCCGAATCCCAGGCGATGTTGACGAATTCCTCATCCGAAACCAGGGTGAGAAGCAGGGCTGCGCCATAGGCCGGAATCAGTAGCCAGAACAGCGGCACGCCAGCCACGACCTTGAAGACGCCGATACCCACGCCCAGGGCGACGCCCGTCGAGACGGCGTACATCAGAAAGGATTTGCGAAAGGCGCCGTTGGTCAGATCCTCGACGGTCAGGCCCAGGGCGTTCAAGGCCGGTTCGGCCAAGGTGGCGCCAAAACCCAACAGGAAGGCGAAAGCCAAAGCGATGGCCAAACCGGTGACATATGGATAGAGCGGCGTGCCCGCCAAGCCGTCAAGGGCCGTGAAGGCGCTGGGAAGCAGTTCTCCCGATTGTCCGCCCAACTTTGCCAAGCCGTAGGACAGTCCCAGATTGAAGACGATCATGCCCAGCTGGCACAAGAGCAGGCCATAGAGGACGATGCCCCTGTCCTTCAACCCGTGGCGAAGCACGCCCTTCAACAGCATGAAAAGGAAAAGAACCAAGGGCAGAATGGCTTGCAGCCCACCTCTGATTTCCAGCCAGGGGGTTGTCTCAAACCAGGAAGCAGGACTGGCGGCTGACACCTGCGCGTTGGCCGCGATCAGGGCCATGACCTCGGCTTGCGAGTAGGATAGTTTCAAAATCAGCCCCAGCAGCAGGACGCCGGTGACCGGAAAGATCGAAGCCAGGGTCACGATCCCGAATCCCGACAAGGACGTATCGCCCTTGCCCGCCGATGCCGCGATTCCGATGCCCAGCGCCAGCACCAAGGGCACGGTGACCGGCCCTGTGGTGACCCCGCCGCAATCCCAGGCTAGGCCGATCACCGTCGATAGATGTGGATCGTTAGCGCAATAAAGGGTTAGGGCCAGCGTGGGCAGCAGCGAAAGATACAAAAAGGGTTTCAAGCTCCAGCTATAGAGCAAGCGCATGGTGCCCGCCACGGCGGCCAAGCCGACGCCGCCGCCGACCACCAACACCAGAGGCGTCGTCCACAGATTGAGAAGGGCGAAAAGATAGGGCGCTCGTTCGGGCGCCACCAGGGCGCCAACGGTTTGCAGGGCGCCGATGGCCGGCTCGGCGAAGGTGACGCCGACACCCAGCGTGAAAGCCACGAAAAGAACGGCTGCCAGTCCCAACCGCCTGGGCAACTGGTCGCCGATGGCTTCGGCAAAAGGCATCAGGCCAAGCCGAAGCCCTTCCATGAACAGCATCAGTCCTAGAATCACCGCCATCATGCCCAGGATCACGATGGCCGCATCCATGACCGGCTGGCGCAGGACCAAAATCTGGAAGATGGCAAGATACAGGCCCAGCGGCAAAACTGCGCGCAATTGATAGACCAGCCTTGTGCCGACATAAGGGCCTAAAAGCCGCGAAATATCCTTGCCGCGCAGGGCAACGGGCGGGGCCTGACAGGGAAGATCATTGCCGCTGGCGTCGCGCTGGGGAACCGGGGTCAGAAGATTGTAGCTGACCTCATGTTCCTGGAGCGTCGCTTCGCGCAGAAAATCGCCATAGCGGATGTGGGAGGGCATGTCTCTACCAAACTTGGACTGCGTTGGCGCGCATCGCGCGGGAGCGGTGGCGGCGGCCACCAAAGAGGCCCTTTCCTCCTTTATCTTTTCAGGCTTATGGCCTCTAGTCAGCAACAATCCTTATAAGTAAACTAACGTAGATGAATGAACGTATTCGCTGGCAAATCTGGAAAATACTCGAACAGGGGTCTTCCCTGTGGGGGCGCGTGTCGTCGTCCTTGTTGGTCTGCTTAATTCTGTCCAACGTTGGAGCGGAAGTGGTGACCACTTTGCCCAATCTGACGGCGGCTTGGCAGCGCGAACTGCATCTTTTCGATAGGGTGGCCGTTCTGATCTTCACCCTTGAATATCTGCTGCGGCTTTGGGTTTGCGTCGAAGATCCGAGAGAACGCTTTCATCATCATCCTGTGATGGGGCGGCTGCGTTACATGCTCACGCCCAAGGCCATTATTGATCTTTTGGCCATTTTGCCCTTGTTCTTGGGGCCGTTTCTGAATCCCGACGCCGTCCGATTCCTGCGTTTGGCTCGCTTGTTGAAACTGCTGCGCTATTCGGCTGCGTTGGATACGCTGGGCGACGTCGTCAAGTCCGAGCGTCGGGTCCTGATCTCGGCGGGAATCGTCATGCTGGTGCTGCTGGTGACCCAGTCGTCGATCATGTACTACATAGAGCGCGAGGCGCAGCCGCAGGCCTTTGGCAGCATTCCCGACGCCATGTGGTGGGGCGTGGTGACGCTGGCTACGGTCGGTTATGGCGACGTGGTGCCGCACACGTCCCTGGGAAAATTGATGGGTGGCGTTTCCGCCGTGATGGGATTGTGCATGTTCGCCCTGCCCGCAGGCATTCTGGCCTCGGCCTTCTCGCAGGAAATGAAGAAGCGCGATTTCGTGATTACCTGGACGATGGTCGCCAAGGTGCCGCTGTTCAGCGGCCTCAACGCTTCGATTATCGCGGATATTGCGGGACTGTTCGCGCCCAAGGTGGCGGTGCCGGGCGAACGGCTGGTGCGCAAGGGCGATCCGGCGGACGCCATGTTCCTGATCGTCTCGGGCGAGGTCGAGGTTGAGGTGGGCGATCAGTCCCGGCGCCTCAAAAGCGGCGATTTTTTCGGAGAAATCGCGCTGCTCGAGAAAACCACTCGCACGGCGACGGTGCGCGCCGTCTCGACCTGCCAGTTGCTCGTTCTCGAGGTCAATGATTTCGAGCGTCTTCTTGATTCGCATAACGGGCTGAAGGACGTCATTCGTCAGGTGGCCGCCCAGCGGCTGGCCGAAATAGGTCAATGCTCCAGCTAGCCGTTCCATGCCTTTAAAAGCGCCTCTTCCAGATTTTTCGCGAACAACGCCGCGTCGCAAACAGGCGAATCCAACAACTGCTGGCGTAAGCCCGCCCGGATCGTGTTCAGACGTTTGGGGTTTGAGACCAGATCGAGCGCCTTGACGATGTAATCGTCGGCGCTGGCGGCGATCCATTCCGTCTTGCCCAGGCTTGTCAGAAAACTGGCCGAATGGCGTCCGGCAATTGATGGATGCGGCCAGGTAACGACGGGAAGGCCCATCAACAGGGCTTCCAGCGTAATGATCGATCCCGACCAGGGAAAACTGTCCAGCGCCACATCCGCCTTGGCGTAGGCGCTCAGAACGTCTTGCGCCGTCATGGCGCCGATCAGTTCGACCTGATCGGCCTTGACGTCAACGGCACCCAGCCGTTCCAGAAAACGTTCCCGCACGCCGACATCGTCAAAGGCGTGGGCCTGCACGATCAGACGCGACCCTTTGGGCGCCGCTTCCATCAAGCGGCCCCACAGGGCCAGGACCTTGTCATTCAGCTTGGCCAACCGGTTGAAGCTGGCGAAGCTGGGGGTGCTACGCTCCAGCATGGGAAGCGGCGATACTGGCGGCAAGTCTTCGGGCGGGCTGAAACAGGCGAAGCTGTCCGGAAGGTAAAGCGGGGTTTCGGTCAGGGGCGGCAGGTTGTCCGGCGGCGCTTCGATCCGGTCGGTCAGGATGTAATTGATGGCGGGCATACCCAACCCGTTCCAATAAGCGCATCCCCAGTGAATTTGCACCGGCGCGGGCCTTTGGGCCATCACGCCCAGCCGATGGCCGCGCGTATGCCCCGCCAGATCGATCAGGATGTCGATGCCGTCGTTTGCAATTTTCTTGGCCACTTCTTGGTCGCTTAAGGCATCGATCTCGGTCCAGCCTTTCGACGCGGCCTGAAGGCGTTTTGCCGACTCGTCGCCGCTGGGTCCGTTGACATAGACATGCAGGGAAAAACGCTGGCGGTCGAGCCGCTCCAACCCCGCCAGCGCCAAGGCCCCCAAAGGATGACGGCGCACATAGGCGCACAGCAGACCTATTCTGAGGGGGCCCTCCTGGCGGTGCTTCGGCGCGGTTCTTGCCCGGCAGGGAGGCGCGCAGGACATCGTGGCATCGAAAATCGCTTCAGGCCCCGCATCGGGCAAATAGTGCAGATTCATCAGGCGGCTGGATTTCGCCGGGGCAAAATCTGGGCTGAGCGACAAGGCTTGGTTGTAGGATTGCGCGGCTTCCTTGACCCGGCCCTGTTCCTGAAGACAATTGCCCAGATTGTGCCAGGCTTCGGCAAAGTGGGGGTGCAGCGCCAGAGCGCGCCGGTAGGCCGCTTCGCCCTCTGTGTAATGGCGGGCATGTTCAAGCGCCGTGCCCGCATTGAACCAAACCTGGGCGTGGCCGGGCATCAGGGCGCAGGCCAGACGGTGCTGGGCCAGCGCGGCGTGAAGATCGCGCTTTTGTTCCAGCAGCAAGGCCAGATTGGCATGCGCCGGGCCGAAGCCGTCAAGGGCCTGCAGGGCCGCCACGGCATCGTCGATCCGCCCCTGGTCGGCCAGCAGGTTGGCGTGGCTGAAACGGCTAAGTTCGTCCTGTCCTTCGCTCATGATTGTCACTTGCCCCGAATCTCGCTTATCTTGCCGTTCATGCGTTCTTTTGTCCTGGCTTTTTTGATCCTGCTGGCGGCCTTTCCATCAAGGGCCGAACCCCAGTCCGTGCAAGATGCGTTGTCGGCGGTCAATGAGGTCAGGCGCGATCATGGATTGCCTTCCCTGCGTCTCGATTCTCAATTGGGCCGGGCGGCGCAGGATTTTGCCAGAGAGCTGGCCGATTGGGGCCAATTGTCGCATAAGGGGCCGAATGGCTCGAACCTGGACCAGCGGCTTGTACGGCAGGGTTATGCCTATCGGCTGGCGGCGGAAAATCTGGCTTCCGGCATGATCGGCCCCAGGCAGACCGTGGATCTGTGGCTGGAAAGTCCGGGGCATCGCGAAAACATGCTGCGTCCCGAATTGCGCGAGGCGGGCATTGGCGTGAGCCGGGCCTCCGACGGTCAAGCCTATTGGACGCTGGTGCTGGGGCGGCGCATGAACGACAGGGGCGAAGCGCCCGATCTCGATCTAGGCCCCTAGTTCAATTAGCCGCCTTGGCGCGCCGATAGCCCAGGCCCATCATGCAATTGGCCACATAGCGATCAACGTCATAGCGGTTGCGGATGGCGTCGGTCTGGCGGGTGGGGCTGGTATTGCCCCCCGCCGGATCGCGATCCAGCATATCGTTGCGCCCGATCTGGCGGCCCAGATCCTCATCGGCTTGTTTGCGGCAGACCGACAGGTCGCGGCTGGTGTAGCTGCTGCCCCATTCGGGATGAATCCAGGCCTGCGAGGCGGGTTTGGCGGCGCAGGCGCTTAGAATCGGCAAGGCGAGAAAGACGGTCAGGCGTTTCATGGGGTCATGTTCTCGATATGCTCCATGTCCTCGTCAGACAGGCCGATATGATGGCCGATTTCATGGATCAGGACATGGCGCAAGACCAGGGCCAGATCCTCACCGGTTTCGCACCAGTAATCCAGAATCGGACGGCGATAGAGCAAGATGCGGTTCACATCCGTCACCACGCCGCCGGAATGTTCGTGTCCGATGTCGATGCCCTGATACAGGCCCAGAATGTCGAACGGGCTTTCCAACTCCATCTCTTCCTCGATCTCGGCTTCGGGGAAGTCGGCGACCAGAATGGCGACGCCCTGCAAGAAGCGATGCCATTCGGCGGGCAAATGCGCCAGTTCCTGGCGGGCCAGTTCTTCGATTTCGTCCAAGGTAGGGGGCGTTTTCATTTCGCGATGATGACCTGATGGCCGAACCAACGCCAGCGATTGTTGGGAGCAGGGGCGGTGCAGCTGATCCGCCCGCGCCCAGGGCCAAAGGGCTTGGCCAGCTTCAGGACAACCCGTCTGCCCTCAATTTCCATCTTGATGGGCGCGCCATCGCCGGTAAAGCAGTTCAAACCGCGCGGCGGATCGTCCTTCAAAGTCAGCACGAAGCTGGCGGGCGAGGGGCTGGGCGACGGGTCGGCTGGTTCGATGGCGGTCACGGCCAGGGGCAAGGTATCGACCGTGCGCTTGAAGCGCTCCAGATCGCCGTAATGTTCGTTCAGCGCGAAACGCGGGATGTAAAAGGGATTGCCGCCTGCATGCGCCACCCCGGAATGCTGGCCGAAGCCCACCTTGAATCCGGCCTTGCCCGCTTGGTCGATCACGCCTTGGCTGGCCTCGCCGTAAGGATAGGCCATCAGGCCGGGCGCAAAGCCCAACTCTTCCTTGAAGCGTTGCTGCGATTTATTGAATTCCTCCAAGACCTGTTCTGGCTTCATCTCGGCCATGTGCGGATGGGTGGCCGAATGATTGCCGATGGCCACGCCCGCCTTGACCATCTCGCGCATCTGCTCCCAGGACATGTACAGCTTCGAACCGCCATCGACATCCTTGGTGGTGACGAACAGCGTGAAGGGGAAGCCATAAGCCTTCAAGCGCGGCCAGGCTTCGCGATAGACCGAGAGATAAGCGTCGTCGATGGTGATGGCGACCGACTTTTCGGGCAGATCCTTGCCGCTGGCCAAAGCGTCGGCGATCTCGGCCAGGGACAGCACCCGATAGCCGCCTTCCTTCAGATGGCGAAGATGCGCCTCGAACTGTTCAAGGCGGATATTGGTGCTGGGAATCGCGTTCTCGCCAAAGCGGTGATACATGACGATCACGGCATGGTCGGCGGCCTTGGCCGACAGCGGGCAGGCAAGCAGCAGGGCCGTCAGGGCCAGGAGGAGTTTGCGTTTCATGGCGACAATCTATAGCCTTTCGTCAGCGAAAGGAAAACTACCATGACGCTTGATGCCGCCACGCTCGACATGCTGTTCCTGAATGCCCGCACGCATGCGCATTGGCAAGACAGGCCCGTCAGTGACGCAACGCTGCAAGAAGCCTGGGACCTGGCGAGGATGGCCCCCACGGCGGCCAACTGCCAGCCCTTGCGCTTGCTGTTCGTGAAAAGCGCCGAGGCCAAGGAGCGGCTGAAGCCCGCGCTGGCGCCGGGCAATGTCGAGAAAACCATGAAGGCGCCCGCGACCGCCATCTGCGCCTTCGACCTCGATTTTCCAGAACTGCTGCCCCGCCTGTTTCCCCAAACCGACGCCAAAAGCTGGTTTGCGGGCAAGCCTGAGGCGACCGAGGCTTCCGCGCGTCAAAGCGCCACCTTGCAGGCCGCCTATTTCCTGATCGCTTGCAGGACGCAGGGGCTTGATCTTGGCCCCATGGGCGGCTTCGATGCGGGCAAGGTGGATGCCGCCTTCTTTCCCGATGGCCGCGTGAAATCCTTCCTTCTGATGAATATCGGCTATGGCGATTGCGCCAAGCTCCATCCGCGCAATCCAAGGCTTGAGTTCGCCGAGGCCTGCAAAATTCTCTGATCAGGCGTCGAATCCCGCCATTACCTCGGGCAGGCCGCAGAAATGCAGGAAGAAGGCATTGGCGTAAAGTTCTTTCAGGCAGGCATCGAACACCAATTTTTGCAGCGCCTGGGCGGTGGCTTCCTGGCCGGGTGCTAGCAGATGGGCAAACAGGTTCTGGTGCAAGAATCGGTAATGATGCTCGATCTGGTCCGATAGAATCAGGTTGAAGCGATAATCCAGCCACTGGGCCAAGCCACGGCGTACCACTGCCAGCGACAAGGGTCCCCATTCGTAATTGGTCGCCTTGCCCTCCACATCTTCGTAGGCGTCGTAGACATGGCGAAACAGACCGGCGTGAAAGGCGGGCGAGGCCACCATCACGCCCGTATGCATGACCTGATCCGCGGTGGCGGGCAGGCCCCTTGCCCGATAGAAACTTTCCGGCGTTGGGCAATCGAGGAATCTGGCGCCCATGGCATGCCAGGATTGGTACATGCGTTCCAGTACGTCGTGATAGACCGTGGGGTTGGGGGCGGCATAGGCATCGACCCCGCCTACAAGCTCTTCCGGCACGCCTGCAAACACCGAAGGGGCGTCGGGGCGGATCAGGATGTCCGTGTCCACCCAACATATCTGGCGGTAGCGCGACAGTTCGGGCCGCTCCAGGATCAGGCATTTCTGCCAAGCGGGCGAGCGGGCCGCGGCGCGGGGGCTTTCATCCAAGGGGGTCTCGAAGACCACTAGGTCGAAGCCGTGACGGTCGCAATAGGCCTTCCAGCCCGGCTCAGCCTTCTGGTGAAAAAGGCGGATGTAATCCTCGCCCAGGGCGATGGTGACAAGGGCCCTTTCGACCGTCATGGCTTTATCCGCAAATCCATTTCAAGGCGACTGTATCGCCTCTTTAGGCTTCGAAACAGCCCCGATTCCGCCCCCCCGGCGGCTTTTGGCCGCCGAGGGCAAAAATCACTGTGAAAATACATATAAATACAATGGGTTGCTTGGCATGAAAGGATACTGGATTTTGCCCTGGAAAGGGGCTATGCCTCTGTTTCGTTTTGGAGTGATTAAGGTAACCTTGTGACCGCAACACCACCCGTATCGCCAGGCCACGATATCGCGCCCGTCACCATCGAAGAGGAGATGAAGCGCTCCTATCTCGACTACGCCATGAGCGTGATCGTGTCCCGAGCGCTGCCCGATGTGCGTGACGGCCTGAAGCCGGTGCATCGGCGCATTCTGTATGCGATGAACGAAAGCGGCTACGAGTGGAACAAGCCGTTCCGCAAGTCGGCCCGCATCGTCGGCGACGTCATGGGCAAATATCACCCGCATGGCGACAGCGCCATTTACGACGCCATGGTGCGCATGGCGCAGAATTTCTCGATGCGTCTGCCCCTGATCGACGGGCAGGGCAACTTCGGCTCGATGGATGGCGATCCGCCCGCCGCCATGCGATACACCGAAGCGCGCCTGACCAAGGCGGCGCACAGCCTGATCGACGATATCGGCAAGGAAACCGTCGATTTTCAGTCGAACTACGACGACACGGTGGAAGAACCCATGGTTCTTCCAGCACGCTTTCCCAATCTGTTGGTCAACGGCGCCGGCGGCATCGCGGTGGGTATGGCCACCAATATTCCGCCCCACAATCTGGGCGAGGTGATCGACGCTTGCTGCGCCTATATTGACGATCCCCAGATCACCATCGAGAAGGTGATGGAGATCGTGCTGGCTCCCGATTTCCCGACCGGCGGCATCATTCTGGGCCGCTCGGGCATCCGTTCGGCCTTTACCACCGGAAGAGGTTCGGTGGTGGTGCGCGGCCGCGCCGAGATCGAGGAGATCAGGAAAGACCGTCAGGCCATCATCATCAGCGAGGTGCCCTATCAGGTCAATAAGGCGCGCATGCTGGAATTGATGGCCGAACTGGTGCGCGACAAGCGTATCGAAGGCATTTCAGACTTGCGTGACGAATCCGACCGCGACGGCATGCGCGTGGTGGTGGAGCTCAAGCGCGACGCCGTGCCCGACGTGGTGCTGAACCAGCTCTATAAATTCACGCCGCTGCAATCCAGCTTCGGCGTCAATATGCTGGCCCTGAACGGCGGCAAGCCCGTGCTGATGGGGCTGCTTGAGATTATCGCCGCCTTCGTGGCCTTCCGCGAAGAAGTGGTGACAAGGCGCACCATTTACGAATTGGGCAAGGCCCGCGACCGCGCCCACACGTTGGTGGGCTTGGCGATCGCGGTGGCCAATCTTGACGCCATCATCAAACTGATCCGCGAGGCGCCCGATCCCGCCACCGCGCGCGAGCGCCTGATGAGCCGCGATTGGGAAGCCTTCGACGTTGAACCGCTGGTCAAGCTGATCGACGAGCCGGATCGCAAGGTGGTGAACGGCTGCTACCGTTTGAGCGAAGCCCAGGCCAAGGCCATCCTCGATCTGCGCCTGCATCGCCTGACCGGGTTGGAACGCGACAAGATCGCCGCTGAACTGACCGAGATCGGCGGCGAGATCGCCCATCATCTGGCGGTGCTGGGATCGCGCGACATGCTGTACGGCATTATCCGCGCCGAACTGGTGGCGATGAAGGACGAGTTCGCGACCCCCAGGCGCACCGCCATCGAAGACCTGGAGTTCGAAGCCGACATCGAAGACCTGATCCAGCGCGAAGACATGGTGGTGACGGTTACCGCTTCGGGCTATATCAAGCGCGTGCCGCTGGCCGCCTATCGGGCGCAAAGGCGGGGCGGCAAGGGCCGTTCGGCCATGAGCATGCGTGAAGAAGACGTGCTTTCCCAGGTTTTCGTCGCCTCGACGCATGCGCCGATCCTGTTCTTCAGCTCAACCGGCATCGTCTATAAGCTCAAGGTCTATCGCTTGCCTTTGGGCACGCCGCAGGCCAAGGGCAAGGCCATGGTCAATCTTCTGCCTTTGAAGGGCGGCGAGGTCATTTCGACCGTATTGCCGCTGTCGGAGGACGAAGAATCGATGGCGCATCTGCATGTCATGTTCGCCACCGCCTCGGGCGGCGTTCGGCGCAACGAGCTGGCCGATTTCCTGGATGTGCGCGCCAACGGCAAGATCGCCATGAAACTGGACGAAGGCGACCGCCTGATCGGCGTCTCTCCCTGCACGCCAGACGCCAATGTGTTGTTGGCGGCGCATTCCGGCAAATGCATCCGTTTCCCGGTGGATGACGTGCGCGTCTTCAAAGGCCGCGATTCCACTGGCGTGCGCGGCATTTCGTTGGCCGATGGCGACCATGTGATTTCGATGTCGATCCTGAAACATGTCGATTTCGACACGCCCGCCCGCGACGCCTATCTGAAAATCAGCAAGCGCTTGCGCGGCGAGGGCGCTGACGAAGGGGCGGAGAGTGAGAGCGGCGACAATGCTTTGTTGGCTCCCGAGGTCATGACCCGCATGGCCCAGGACGAAGAGTTCATCCTGACCGTCACCGAGAACGGTTTCGGCAAGCGCAGCTCGGCCTACGAATATCGCGTCGCCGGGCGCGGCGGATTGGGCATCGCCAATATCGACTGCTCGGAACGCAACGGCCAAGTGGTGGCCTCGTTCCCTGTCGATGCCAAGGACCATCTGTTGCTGGTGACCGATGGCGGCACCATCATTCGCCTGCCGGTGGAAGGCATTCGCATTGCCGGACGCGTGACCCAGGGCGTTACCCTGATCAAGGTTTCAGAAGGTGAGAAAGTGGTGTCGGTATCGCGCCTGCCCGCCGACGAAACCGAAGGCTCGGACGAGGATCTGGGTGACGACCTGACTTCCGCAAGCGAACCTGCCCAGACGGAGAGCGGCGATGATTGAGCGTATTGGGGTTTATCCCGGCACCTTCGATCCGGTCACCAATGGACACATGGACATCATTTTGCGCGCCACCAAGATTCTGGATCGCTTGATTGTCGCCGTGGCGGTGAATGCGGGCAAAGGGCCATTGTTCAACGTCGAAGAGCGTTCGCAACTGATTGCCCAGGAAGTGGCTTCCTTGAAAAATACCAATGGCGTGAAGATCGAGGTAAGGCCCTTCGACAATCTTCTGATGCATTTCGCCAAGCAGGTGGGCGCCACCATGATCGTGCGCGGGCTGCGCGCCGTTTCCGATTTCGAGTACGAATTCCAGATGGCGGGGATGAATGCCCGGCTGGATTCTGAAATGGAAACCGTGTTCTTGATGGCCAGCGACCGTTGCCAGTTCATTTCGTCGCGCTTCGTGAAGGAAATCGGCCGCCTAGGCGGCGATATTGCGCCCTTCGTGTCGCCCAACGTCAAAGAGAAGTTGATCGAACGATTCAAGAAAACACAGGAGAGAGGCTGATGACTGCCCCCAAGGACCCCGAGAATACGCTGCATCTCGACTTGAAGGATGGCCGCGTTGTCATCGAGCTGCGTCCAGATTTGGCGCCCAAGCATGTGGCCCGCATCAAGGAACTGGTCCGCGCCAAGTTCTATGACGGCATCGTTTTCCATCGCGTGATCGATGGTTTCATGGCTCAGACCGGCGATCCCACCGGCACGGGCATGGGCGGTTCCGGCCAGAATCTAAAGGCGGAATTCTCGCGCGAGAAGCATGTGCGCGGCACGTGTTCGATGGCCAGGGCGCAAAGCCCAGACAGCGCCGACTCGCAGTTTTTCATCTGTTTCGACGACGCCCGTTTCCTGGATGGCAAATACACCGTTTGGGGCCAAGTGGTGTCGGGCATGGAATTCGTTGATAAGATCAAGAAGGGCGACGACGACGACAACGGTGCGGTGAACGATCCGGACAGCATCGTCGCCATGTCGCTTGCCGCCGACGCCGCTTGATTCGGGGAGATGTCACTCATGTCCATGCGTAAACTGATTGCCGTCTTCGCCTTCCTTGGGTTGCTGATGGCGCGTCCCGCCCTGGCGCTTGATCCTGAGAACACCTTGCTGCTTGATCTGAAGGACGGGCGGGTGGTGATCGAACTGCGCCCCGATCTGGCTCCCGGCACGGTGGCCCGCTTCAAGGAACTGGTGCGCAGCAAATTCTATGATGGACTTACCTTCCACCGCGTCATCGCGGGTTTCATGGCCCAGGGCGGCGACCCCAATGGCGACGGCTCGGGTGGAACGGGCAGAAAGCTGAAGGCGGAGTTCTCGGCCGAAAAACATGTGCGCGGCACGGTTTCGATGGCCAGAGCTGACGATATCGATTCCGCGGACGCGCAATTTTTCATCTGTTTTGCCACTTCGCCCTTCTTGGACAATAAATACACCATCTTCGGGCGCGTGGTCGAAGGCATGGAATTCGTGGACATGATCAAGAAGGGTAGCCGCAACGCCAATGGCGCCGTCAGCAGTCCGGACAAGATTCTGAAAATCCGCGTTGCAGCCGACGTAAAATAAAGGCATAAGGCCACACGACAGTTTAGGGCGCGTAGCTCAGCGGTAGAGCATCTGACTTTTAATCAGAGGGTCGCGGGTTCGATCCCCGCCGCGCTCACCAAGAAACACCCGTCAAGTCAATGACTTGGCGGGTTTTTTTGTCGTCTGGGTAGCCCCAGCTGCATGTCCAAGCCCCTAGCGGCACGCGCTAGCCCTTTACCTGTGCGGGCTGGATGAGGCGTTTGATGATGAAGCCGGTTGCAAGTCCGGCGGCTGCCAGGGCGGCGCCGAGCAGGGGACGATGGATCAGCCAAGCTGCTGCGATAACGGTCAGGGTCAGCGGGGTGGCGATCATGAAGGCCACGCCAAGGCTGGCGGCATTGACCAGGCTTTCCAGGAAGGGCAGGAGACTTGCCAGCCAGGCCAGCGGACTCGACATGAGTGCCAAGCCGAACAGCATCATGAAAAATCCGGCGGCGCGCAGAATCCAGGTGAGAACTGCCTCATCCGTTTTGGCGCGTTCGATCATCGCTTCCGCCCCAAGGGTTCCGGGGGAAACCATATTGATGATCCGCTCCCTCTCGCCCTTGAAACCCGCCAGGGTTGAGCCGCGTTGCTGGGCGATGACGCTGATGGTCTGAACAGGCACGCTATGAAACGCAACGCGCAAATCGCCGATTTGAGGTTGATCGGGTGTCTTGCCGCGAAAAAGATATTCTCCCTCCCAGCGAAAACCGCGCGGCAGCTTGCCATCTTCCGCCTCTACGGCCAAAAGTTCGAAATCAGAAAGCTGCTCGATCTGACTTTGATCCAGGGCAAAGCCGCCAAGCCTAGCGTTCTTCACATCAAAAACCTTGCCTTGATAGGGCATGGCGGGGTTCGCATGCTCTTGCCGTCGTTCGAAGGAACTGGAATCGATTGGTTCGTCGGACCATTCCTTAACGTAGCTATAGGTCGTGGTCTCTGTTTCGCCGCCCCCCAGCTTCTTCTCGGTTCTAGTTTCTCTATTCTCGCGCCATTGGAACATTTCGACGCGACGTTCAAGGCGAAGGGCGTCGGTGGCCGTGACGTGGAAAACCGGATCGACCAAGTTAGACGCAACATCGACCAACCCGGAAAGATGAATAAGCCGCCCCTCATTGGCGGGATCGACCGTCTCGGCGGAGACTGAGATGATCTGCTTGGATGCGGCGTCGAGAGCTATGATCGCGTCAACAGCGCGGCCTTCGTTCCAGTAAAGCAAGACAAAGCTGGCAAGGAACAGGAATAAGCCGACAAACGCACCGGCTATTGAGTTGCCGAAACGTCCAAGCCAGCTTGTGTGGGTCACTTTGGTAAATGTGTCTTCGCTTTGCACAATATTGCCTCGCGCGCTCAATTGGGCAACCAGCCTAGCGCAGTCTGCAAGAAAACGCAGTCACTTCAGTCGCCAATCCGCTCTAGATATCTATCTTATCGCATAATCACTATGTGTAATCTGTGAGTGAGGGGCGTTTGCAACCTCTCACAAGTCAACATAAATTTTAGGAAATTGCCGGGGGGCTTCCGGCGGCGCTTATAATGGCAATCGGCATTCGGATGTTTCGACCCGGGAGGGGCATATGCATATTTACTGCATGGACAGCTACCGGCATTCCCATGGCTTGCGTTCCGATACGAAGCTTATCGAGCGGCGCATCCGCTGGGTGATGGGGCTGACCATAACGACCATGGTCGCCGAGATCGCGGCCGGATGGGTCTTTGGCTCGTTGGCCCTGCTGGCCGACGGCTGGCATATGGCTAGCCATGGATTGGCCATGTTCATTGCCTTGTTCGCCTACGCCTTTGCCAGACGGCACAAGGACGATCCGAGATTCACCTTCGGTATGGGAAAGGTGGATGCCCTGGGGGGATTCGCCAGCGCCATCTTTCTTGGGATGGTCGCCATGTTCATGGTGTGGGAAGCCATAAGCCGCTTGCTCAATCCCATGCCCATCGCCTATGTCGAGGCGCTGGCGGTCGCCGCCATCGGCTTAGCGGTCAATCTGGTCAGCGTTTTGATCCTGGATCCTCCGGGTTCCCATGATCACGGGCATGGCGAGCATCACAGCATGCGCGCCACCTATCTGCATGTGCTGGCCGACTTGCTGACGTCGATCGGGGCCATTCTGGCCTTGGCAGCAGGCATGTTTCTGTCATGGGATTGGCTTGATCCCGTGGTGGGCATGGCGAGCGCCTTGATGATTTTCATTTGGGCGCGCGGCCTGATAAAGAGCACAAGCGGCGTTTTGTTGGACGAAATCGCCGATCCCGCCTTGATCGAGGATATCCGCCAGCGGATCGAGACGGATGCCGACAACCGCATTGCCGACCTGCATCTTTGGTCGTTCGAGCCGGGCCGGCTGGCCGTGATCTTGTCGGTGGTGACACATTTTCCGCGCCCTCCCGAACATTACAAAGCCTTGCTGATTTCTGTTCCCGGGCTTGATCATGTGACCATCGAAGTCCTGGCCCATGAGGGAAAGTCGTGCCTGGATATCCCGGATCCAGACCGCCCCTGACGCTTTTGGCCCACAATTTCAAAAGACTGTCATGCTTGATGCGGGGTTGACTTGCCCGTCCGCTCGCCCGCAAAATCGCCCCTGGAGAGTAGGTTTCACCCTGGGGGGATCAATGTCTGTTTCACATTTGCGGTCGTTCGCGATCCTGGCTTCGCTGCTGGCGTCCTTTGCCAATGCAAAAGCGGAAGAGCCGGTGCTCAATGTCTACAACTGGTCGGACTATGTCGCCAAGGATACGCTTGAGCGTTTCACCAAGGAGACCGGCATCAAGGTCAAGTACGACGTCTATGATTCCAACGAGGTCCTCGACACCAAGTTGATGACCGGCAAGTCGGGTTACGACCTCGTCTTTCCATCGGCGACGCCTTTCTTTGCTCAGCAGGTCAAGGCGGGGGCCTATCTGAAGCTGGACAAGAAGAAGCTGCCCAACGCCGTCGGTCTGGACAAGATGGTGATGGCCAATTTGACCCGCTCGGACCCCGGCAACGAATACGGCCTACCCTACATGATGGCGGCCACCGGCATTGGCTACAATGTCGAGAAGGTGAAAAGCCTGCTGCCCGATTCGCCCATCGGCTCGTGGAAGATGTTGTTCCAGCCCGCCGTTCTCGAAAAGCTGAAATCCTGCGGCGTTTCGCTTCTCGATACGCCGACCGAAGTCATTCCGGCGATGCTGGCCTATCAAAAACGCAATCCGGTTTCCGAGAACCCCGAGGACCTGGACGCGGCGGTGGCTGAACTGATCTCGCTGCGAAAATACTACAAATACATCCACAGCTCGAAATACATCAACGATCTGGCCAACGGCGAAATCTGCGTCGCCTTGGGTTATGCGGGCGATCTGGTGCAGGCCAGGGCGCGTGGCAAGGAAGGCAAGAAGAAACAGGAGATCGCCATCTTCATCCCAAAAGAGGGCGCCGAGGTGAATATCGACGTGATGGCCATTCCCAAGGACGCCAAGCATCCCGAGAATGCGCACCGCTTCATCGACTTTTTGCTGCGCCCCGACGTGATCGCCGACATCACCAATGAAACCGGCTACGCCAATGCGGTTCTTGCTTCCTCCAAGTTCATCGCGCCTGAAATCAAGTCGGACCCGGTGATCTATCCGCCCGCGGAATCGCAAGCCAAGCTGTTTACCATGCCGGTGGCGAGCAAGGATTACGAACGCAGCCGGGCCAGGGCCTGGACCAAGTTTCGAACCGCCAAGAAGTGACCGCCCCGGTCATCCGCATCCAGGGCGTATCTAAGGCCTATGGCGGCCTGACGGCTCTGTCTGCCATCGATCTCGATATCGAGGCGGGCGAATTTTTCTCGTTGCTTGGCCCGTCGGGCTGCGGCAAGACGACGTTGCTTCGCCTGTTGGCGGGATTCGTCGAGGCCGATGGCGGGCAGATCGACATCGCCGGGCGGAACATGCTGGGCGTGGCGCCTTACGACCGTCCGGTCAATATGATGTTCCAGTCCTACGCCCTGTTTCCGCATATGACGGTGGCAGAGAACGTGGCGTTCGGTCCCAGACAGCAGGGCGTCGATCCGCGCGAAGTGCGCAGGCGGACGGGAGAAATGCTGGCTTTGGTGGGCATGGAGCGGTTGGCTTCCAGGAAGCCGCATCAGCTTTCGGGCGGCGAGCGCCAACGCGCCGCCTTGGCTCGATGCTTGGCCCGCAGGCCGGTGGTGGTGCTGCTCGACGAACCGATGGCGGCGCTGGACAAGCGATTGCGCGAACAAACGCGCTTCGAACTGATGGAAATTCAAAAGCGCGTGGGCACGACATTCGTGATGGTGACCCATGATCAGGAAGAGGCGATGTCGGTGTCGACGCGCATCGCCGTGATGGAGGCGGGGCATATTCTTCAAGTGGGCCGCCCGCGCGAAATCTATGAATTTCCCAACAGCCGAGCCGTGGCCGAATTCGTCGGCACAGCCAATCTGTTTGAAGGCGTCGTTATCGGCAGGTCGCCGTCGGGCGTGCTGCTGCGTTCCGAGGCGGAAGGGGTCGATCTGACCGTGCCGGGAGATTTTCAACCCGGAACCAGATTGGCCGCGATGGTGCGCCCAGAGAAAATTTCCATCGGTCAGGGAGCGCAACCCGGCGACAATCTGCTGGCGGGGCAGGTTCAGGAAATCGCCTATCTAGGCGGGGCGTCGGAATACAGGGTGCGGCTTGCTTCGAACAAAGTGGTCATCGTCATGGCGGCCAACCTGCGTCACGCCGTCTCGGCTCCCGTCGCCCTGGGCGATACAGTGAGTTTGTCTTGGCATCCCACCGACGGCGTGGCCTTGCCATGAAACAGCGGATCGCCAGCCGGATCGTTCTTGGCTTGCCGCTGATTTGGCTGCTTCTGTTCGTTCTGTTGCCGGTGCTGATCCTGGCCATGGTGTCGCTCTCGGAATCTCAAGTCGGCATCCCGCCCTACAAGCCGCTTCTGAACTGGTCGGAAGCTGGCCAAGCCGCATTGGCTGCCAGCCTGAACAGTTATGTCCAACTGGCCGAAGATGGGATGTTGGCGCAGTCCCTTCAAGAATCGCTGACGCTGGCGGGATTGACCACGCTGATCTGCCTTGTCGTCGGTTGGCCGATGGCCTGGGCCATCGCCAGGGCGAGGCGCGAGCGCCGCGGCCCCTTGCTTCTATTGATCATGCTGCCCTTCTGGACCTCGTTCCTGGTGCGCATCTATGCCTGGATGACCATTCTTGGCGATGACGGGATTCTGAACAATTTTCTGATTTGGCTGGGCCTGATCGATCAGCCCTGGGCGATCATGAACACCGACAAGGCCATTCTGATCGGCATGGTCTATGCCTATTTGCCTTTCATGGTGCTGCCGCTTTTCGCCGTTCTGGAGCGGATCGATCAAAGCCTTCTCGAAGCCTCGGCCGATCTGGGCGCTGGCCCGGCCAGAACCTTTCTTTCCGTGCTGCTGCCACTATCGATGCCGGGAATATTGGCCGGTTCGGCCCTGGTCTTCGTTCCGGCGTTGGGCGAATACGTGATTCCGGAAATGATGGGCGGCGGCGGCTCGGCGATGATGGGCAAGATGCTGTGGGACGTTTTCGCCCTGACCCGCGACTGGCCTGCGGCGGCGGCCCTGGCCATGGCGCTTCTGGCCGCCGTCGCCGTTCCTTTGGTCTTTCTTCAGCGCGCGCGTCATCGTCTGGCGGGTCGCGATTCATGAAACAGTCGCGTTTTCCCCTGTCGCTGCTGATGTTCGGATACGCCTTCCTCTATGCGCCGATTGCGCTATTGGTTCTTTATTCCTTCAACGAATCAAGGTTGGTTGCGGTCTGGTCGGGTTTGTCCTTGCGCTGGTATGGGGAATTGTTCAAGGACGAGCGCTTTTTGGAGGCGGCTTGGCTGTCTTTCCAGGTGGCGGCGATCAGCGCTACGCTGGCTTTGTTGCTGGGGACTTTGGCGGCCCTGTCCTTTGACCGCAACCGGCGCTTTTGGGGCCGGTCGATGTTCGGGTTTTTGCTGAACGTGCCACTGGTTCTGCCCGACGTGGTGATCGGCCTGGCGCTGCTGTTGGCTTTCGTCGAGGCAGGCAAGGCCATCGGCTGGCCTGCGGAACGCGGCATGTCCACCATCGTGATCGCGCATGCCACGATCGCCACCTCTTACGTGGTGGTGGTGGTGCGCGCCAGATTGTCCGATCTTGATCGTTCCCTGGAAGAAGCCGCCCTCGATCTTGGCGCTCGTCCCTTCGCGGTTTTCACATCCGTCACCCTGCCGCTTTTGACGCCCGCCCTGCTGGCCGGATGGCTGCTGGCCTTCACCTTGTCTCTAGACGATGTGGTGGTGGCGCAGTTCGTGACCGGCCCCGGCGCCACCACCCTGCCGATGGAGATTTTCTCGTCGATGCGCCTGGGGGTCAGCCCCAAGATCAACGCCCTGGGCACCTTGCTTGCCGCCGCCGCCGCCGCCGCCGTTTGGATCGCTTGGCGTCTTCAGTGCCGTCGGCGCTAACCGGTTTCGCTTATCCCTTGTGATAATCGACGATGCGTTGGACTTCGTTCTTCGAACCCAAGATCACCGGCACGCGCTGATGCAGTCCGGTGGGCTGCAGTTCCATGATGCGGCTTTGCCCTGTGCTGGCCATGCCGCCCGCCTGTTCGATGATGAAGGACATGGGATTGGCCTCGTACATCAGGCGCAGCTTGCCTCCGGTTTTGGCGTTTTCGGCATCCATCGGATACATGAACACGCCGCCGCGCACCAGAATGCGATGCACCTCGGCCACCATCGAAGCCACCCAACGCATGTTGAAATTCTTGCCCCTGGGGCCGTCTTTGCCTGCCAGACATTCATCGACATAGCGTTTGATTGGCGGTTCCCAGAAGCGCTGGCGCGAGGCATTGATGGCGAATTCCTTGGTGTCTTCGGGCACCGTCATGTTGGGATGGGTCAGAAAGAACATGCCGACGCCGCGGTCCAGCGTATAGCCGTGCACGCCGCTGCCGGTGGTCAGCACCAGCATGGTCGAGGGGCCGTAGAGGGCGTAACCGGCGGCCACTTGTTTGACGCCCGGCTGAAGAAATGTTTCGGTCGCCTCGGGGTTGGCGCCCTCGGGCAAGCGCAGAATCGAGAAGATTGACCCCACCGAGACGTTGATGTCGATGTTGGATGAGCCGTCCAGGGGATCGAACAGCAGCAGATAGCGGCCATCGGCCTGTCCGGTCACTGAAAAGACGTCCTCCAACTCCTCGGACGCCATGGCGGCGTAGTTTCCGCCCAGCGAATTCATATGCAGGAAAATGTCGTTGGCCAGCACGTCCAGCGTTTTCTGTTCTTCGCCCTGTACGTTCTCGCTGCCCGCCACCCCCAGATTGCCGAGCAGCGCGCCCCGGTTGACCTCGCGCGAGACCATCTTGCAGGCGGTGATGATGTCGGTCATGAGTGCGGTAAAAGCGCCTGAGCCACCCAGGCGGCGCTGTTCCTCGATCAGATTGTGACTAAGCGTAAGCCTTTTATAGGGCATGGACTGGTCCTTGTGGTGCGCGGTTTTTGGTTGCCGCCAGGGTAGTTGAAAGCGGGCGGCGTGCCAAGCTGCTGCTTTGCCTTCTCATGGCGCTCTGCTAACCTTGCGTCAACAAAACCCTATCTGGAGTGCACCATGACCGGGACTGTCAAATATCAGCTCGACGAAAGCAAAATCCCCACCCACTGGTACAATATCGCCGCCGATCTGCCGGTTCCCTTGCCGCCGCCCCTGCATCCTGGCACCGGCCAGCCGATCGGTCCTGGCGATCTCGAGCCGTTGTTTCCGATGGACATCATCCTTCAGGAAGTCAGCGAAGAGCGGGAAATCGAGATTCCCAAGCCGGTGCGCGATGTCTACCGCCAGTGGCGCCCGGCCCCCTTGTATCGGGCGCGCAGGCTAGAGCAGGTCTTGGGCACCACGGCCCGCATCTATTACAAATACGAGGGCGTCAGCCCGTCTGGCAGCCACAAGCCCAATACCGCCGTGCCGCAGGCCTTCTACAACAGCCAGGCGGGGATCAAGCGCCTGTCCACGGAAACCGGGGCAGGGCAGTGGGGCAGTTCCCTGGCCTTCGCGGGTTCGCTGTTCGGCCTGACGGTCGAAGTTTTCATGGTCAAGGTCAGCTATCAGCAAAAGCCCTATCGTCGGGCCTTGATGGAAACCTATGGAGCGCGCTGCGTCGCCAGTCCCAGCGAAGAGACCGAGGCCGGGCGCGCCATCTTGAAGGCGCATCCCGACAGCACGGGCAGTCTGGGCATCGCTATTTCGGAAGCCGTCGAGGTGGCGGCCAAGCGCGACGACACCAAATATGCGCTGGGTAGCGTGCTTAACCATGTGCTGACCCATCAGACGATAATCGGCCTTGAGGCGCTTGCTCAATTGGACATGGCCGACGACTATCCCGATTTCGTGATCGGCTGCGCGGGCGGCGGATCGAATTTCGCCGGTCTGGCCTTCCCGTTCATTGGCCGGGGGTTGCACGGCGGCAAGAAGCCGCGCGTGATCGCCGTGGAACCGGCGGCCTGTCCCACGCTGACGCGAGGCCATTACGCCTATGATTTCGGCGACACGGCCCATCTGACCCCCTTGGTCAAGATGCATACGCTGGGTTCGACCTTCATTCCGCCCGGCTTCCATGCCGGAGGTTTGCGCTATCACGGCATGGCGCCCATGGTAAGCCATCTGAAGCAGTTGGGCTTGATCGAGGCCGAGGCTTGGCATCAGACCGATTGTTTCGCGGCCGGCGTCGCCTTTGCCAGGGCGGAAGGAATCGTGCCGGCCCCCGAAAGCAACCATGCCGTCAAAAGCGCCATCCATCACGCGCTTAAGGCCAAGGAAGCGGGCACCTCTCCGGTCATTCTGTTCGGCCTGTCCGGCCATGGTCATTTCGACATGCAGGCCTATACCGATTATTTCGCGGGCAAGCTGGTCGATCAACCCTATGACGCGCAGGAACTTGACCGTGCCTTAAGCGAATTGCCGCAGGTGGCGTGATCTTGCGTTCGTTTCTGCTGACATTCTTGATCGCGGCGGCGCTGGGATACTTAACCCTTCTTGCGGGGATGTATGTTTTCCAGCGCCGCCTGCTTTACCATCCGGACAGGTCCGCCCCTGCGCCCCTGCGGGGAATGGCGGAAGTTTGGCTGCAAACGATCGATGGCGTGCGTTTGAACGGCTGGTACGCGCCCGCCAGGGGCGATGCGGGCACCGTTGTCTTTCTGCACGGCAATGCGGGCAATCTGGGATCGCTTGAAGACAAGCTGACCGCTTATCTCGGCGCCGGACTGGGCGTTCTGGCGCTCGATTGGCGGGGTTATGGCAAAAGCGCAGGATCGCCCAGCGAGGAAGGGCTTTATGCCGATGGAAGGGCCGCTCTGGCTTTTCTGGCCGAGAAGGGCGTTTCCATGTCGCGCGTTGTCCTGCACGGTGAATCCTTGGGGTCTGGCGTCGCTACCCAATTGGCGGTGGAAAACCAGTTTGCCGGGCTGGTTCTGGAGGCTCCCTTCATCTCGGTCGCCGAGACCGCCCAGCACCATTATCCCTATCTGCCCGCCCGCTGGTTGGTGAAGGATCGTTTCGACAGTCTGGAGCGCATCGGCAAGATCACGGCCCCGCTGCTGATTCTGCACTGTTCCGACGACCGGACGGTGCCGGTTTCGCATGGCCAAACCCTGCTGGCCGCCGCCGGACCCAAGGCGGAAGGACGGTTCTTTGCCCAGGGTGGGCATATGGGAGTCTTCGACCAAGGAGGCAAAGAAGTCGCTTTAACTTTTATTAAACGGATATTTGGTGAAAATTAGAATGGGGAATGTCGAATTTGAACGTTTTTTGACATTTCCTTGTAAAATTTATATAATCTGGCTATAATGACTGTGCGATTATAAATTGTAGGGTGCAGAAAATGGCGGTCAATACCGTCAGAGGAACGGTGAGCATCGGTTACGGGCCTGCGACGACAGCCCGCGCTTCGGGCGTCGTGCGCGATGCAGCCTTTTCGCAATCCTCTCAGATCAGCGAACTTAGCGGCGCGCAACTGGCTGGAACCAGGGCCGAGGCATCGACCCCGGATGGTTTCGAAGGATTGGGCGTTCAGCATCGGCTGGTCGCCCAACAACAGGCCAAGCAGGCGCAGATACCCAGTTTCAGCAGTCAGGGTTTGGTTCCGATGGCCTTCTTCGCCCAGGAACGTTCCGACGCGTCCGCCCAGTCGAACAATTCCTTGGCGCGTGGTCTTGGCCCCAATGCGGCGGGCAAGGGAGCTGGCACTTACGAATCCGCCAAGCGCAATATCGAAGGCGGGCCTGAGGCGAACTACCGCTATTCGTGATGGGGCGGCTCTTCTGATACGGCGCGCAAATCTTCCGGCTTGTCGATATCGGTCAGGACGGACTCGTCGTCCATCTCGACCTCGAAAACTTGATTCATGTTCTCGCCAATCAGATGGCGCGCCCCCACATCGCCCTCGATGGCCAGCATGGGTCCGAAAAAGCGCTTGGCCCACAGAACGGGATTGCCGCGCTTGCCTTTCAAGGTGGGAACGATGATCGAGCGTCCTTCATCGGGATCGAAAGCGCCGATCAGTCGATCGATTTGCTGGGGGGCTATCATCGGCATGTCGCCTAGCAAGATCAGCGCTGCATCGATATCTTGAGGCAAAGCGTGCAGCCCCGCCTTCAGTGACCCCGACAGCCCTTCCGCAAAGCGCGGGTTCGAGACCAGCGATACGCCAAGACCGCTCAGGGCTTCGCGCACCTCGTCTTCCTGATGGCCGGTGACTACGATGACATGTTGCGCCATGGAATCCAGTGCGGCTTGCGCAACGCGTCGGATCATCGGCTGACCGTTCAGCTTGGCCAGCAGCTTGTTCGATCCCTTCATGCGCACCGAGCGCCCAGCACCCAGCACGATGGCCGCCACGCGCGCTTTTCGGGGGGCTTGTGCGAAGGCATCTTCGGCGCGTCTGGGCATGGGGCGGCATCCGATATCCTTCAGCAAGCCTCCGGCGCCAAGCCGCATCATGTCGTCGCCGCTGACCGGCAGACCCGCGAACAAGCGCCGGAGCACCAGATCAAGGCCATTGAGGCGCGCCGATCGGCCGCAGCCCGGCATGTCGATGACCGGCAACTTTCCCAAGCGCCCCAGCAACATCAGATTGCCGGGGTCGACCGGCATGCCGAAATGATCGATCGCGCCGCCCGCATGCGTCAAGGCCTCGGGCACGACGTCGCGTCGGTCCAACGTGGCTGAAGCGCCCGAGATCAGCATGAGGTCGAGATTCTGTTCGGCCATTTTCTTGATGGCGCGCGAAAGCGCTCCGATTTCATGCTGAACCTGAACTTCGTCGACGATCTTGCCGCCCAGAGATTCGATGCGCAGGCGCGTGACCTCGAAGGTCGAGCGCACAACGCTGTCAGGCAGGCCCGGTAACAGGCTGGCGATGACGCCGACCCGCAAGGGCAAGAAGGGAAGGACGCGCACGATCGAAGGGCTGCCGACGGCTAGGCATGTATCAAGCACGGTCCTTGGGACGGCGAAGGGAATGATCTTGACCGTGGCGACGATCTGCCCCGTCTCGACCACTTCAAAGGGCGAAAGGGTGGCGACCGTCACCGCTTCATCGACCCGGTTCAGGCGCGCCAGCTTCTCGGCGTCGATGACCGCCAACCCGGCCTGTTGGGCGATCAGATTGCAGCGTCCCGTCAGCGCCGGGCCGCATTCCAGATTGACCCCCATCAGCCGGTCGGCCAGTTCGAAGGCGGCTTCATGCTCGCCGACATCGCCTTCTTCCAGGCGCGCTCCGGTGACTTTGCGAAGCCCGCCTCTGGCCATCAGCGTCAGATCGTCCTGCGAGAGCCTTTTGCCCTTGGCCAGCTTGCGCCCTTCGATGCGCACGGAATGCGCCAACAGAATGCCTTCCGCCTGATCGAGATCGAATTCTGAAAAAATCATGCGTCCTTGCCTTGCCTGCGCCAGGACTGGATGATCTGGGCCAGAATGGCGACAGCGATTTCGCTGGCCGTTTCGGCGCCGATATCCAGGCCGATGGGGCCGTGAATGCGGTCTTCGTCTCGCCCAAGGCGATTTAGACGGGCCGCATGTGTTTTCCTGCTGCCCAGGGCGCCAATATAAAAGCAAGGGCTGTTCAAGGCAAAGGTCAGCGCTTCGTCGTCGATCCTGGACTGGTGGGTCAGGGTTACCAGGGCGCTCGAGCCATCGAGACCCAATTGGGCCAGGGCCTTGGCCGGCTCTTCCTTGGAATGGCGAAGGCCGGGAAAACGAGATGGATCATTGAAAGCGTGGCGGGGATCGATGACGGCGACGTCGAATCCCGCCAGCAGCGCCATCTCGGCAAGGATTTGTCCAATATGCGTGGCGCCTACGATCAGAATGCGCGGCTGGGGCGGCAGGCTTAGAACGAACAGCCTGTCGTCTTCGCTCATCCCCGTTTCGTTGCGGGCCAGCATGGACAGCGCCAGTCTTCCATCGTCGCTTGCATCGCAATTCGTGACGATGGATGAAACGCCGTCCGCCATGCGGATGACCATGGCTGCGGGAATGCGCTGACGTTTGGCGTCGATAAGAGGGGCCAGCATAGGGGGGCGGATGGTCAGCACCTCCATCTCGCCGCCGCAGGCAAGGCTGGCCGCCCAGGCTTCCTCGTCGCTGACGCCAAAGGACTGGCGCACGGGCTTGCCCAGCATGATGGCCTTCTTGGCGTCCAACAGCACCGCGCCTTCGACGCAGCCGCCCGAAACCGACCCGGCGAATTGCCCAAGGTCGTTGGTGGCCAGCAAGCTGCCCACCGGCCTGGGCGACGATCCCCAGGTTTTCATGACGATGGAAAGCGCCACGTCCATCCCGTCCGCCTGCCAGCGGGCGGCAGCTTCCAGCGCGTCGAGGTCGGGGTTACTTCCTGCGCCAAGTGCCATTGGCGTCCATGATCCAAGAACCTGGGGGGGATTGATCGATCAATTTCTGCCCGGTCAGGACGCCCACGGCGTCGGAACTGGTGCCGTTGCGGCTGGCAATGTCGCCATAAGCCTGACGGCGCTTGGTGTTGATGTCGTTGATCAGCGCCCCGTGACCGCTGGTTCCCGGCGGCGCGCCCAGATAGCCATCGGCGCGCTCGCCGACTTGGCCTTGGCGCTTTGCGTCTTCCAGGGGTCCCGCCAGAACGGGGGCGGCGAACAACAGCAAGGTTAGAAACAGCAGATGGCGAACAATCATTCGAACAGATCCTTCTTGTCCACAAGCAGCTTATCGACGTCGCGTTCGACGCGCACGCGCACTTCCTGCTCGATTTTGACATTGAGGTTGATGACGATCGGCTTGTCGGGCGCTTCGATCTTCACCGTGGGGGTGCAGGCGGCCAGCAGGAGAAGGCCTGCCAACAGCGGTTTAACGATTGGTTTCAGCAAGGGCGGCCTCGATTTGTTCGGGTAGCGAGATTATGCCGTAAGCCTGTTTGGCCAAACGGTCCAGGGGACCGGAAAGGCGGAAATTGAGTTCGAAAGGAACGCCGTTGTGCAGTCCCGGATTGCGCCCCTTGATCTGAAAGGTGACGGTCGTTTCACCCCCGGCTTGGCCGTCAAGACCCAGGGCGAGGCTGTCGTAGCGGAAATCCTTGAGCGCCGCCATCATCAGGCTAACCCCTTCCTGACTGTCTTGCAATGCGGCGGGCGCGCTTGCGGGACGATACCGCACGAAACCCTTGTCCCGCGCGGTCAGCCTAGCCCCGCTGATCTTCATGCCGTCACTCGTCAGGTGGACGGGAATGACGCCGTCGACGATGCCGTCCAGCGCGATGCCCTCGATCTGAAACAAGGGAGCCAAGCTGGATAGATGAACGTTGCTGGCCTGGAAATTAAGCGTGCCGTTCAGGTCGGGATCGATCCGCACAGGGTCCAGCCTTAACTTGCCGTCCGCCAGATTGAGCACCGCCCGTTTGAAGAAGATCGATCCATCGTCTTCCAGCGAAAAGGCGACGGCGCCGGAACCCAGGGGCGCTCCTGCCGACAACATGCCGAAGCTGAAACTTTGCGGCGCTGGCGTGCGCAACGGCCAAAGGCGGTTCAGGCTAAGTGTGCCCATCAGGTTGCGCACTGCGGCACCCTGGCTTTCGAAGGAAAGGCCATGGCTGTGCAGATTGGCCAAGCTGGTCAATTTTCCATCCCGCCAAGCCAGTTGCGCTTGCCCCTCGAAGGGGCCCGACACGTCTTTCAGGAAAGGTTCCAGGATCGGGAACAGGTCGTGCGGCTGCAGGCCGCTTTGGTCGAATTCGATCCGCTTCAGCTCGATTTTGGCTTCGCCCGTCGCCGTTTGCTGATTCTGATGGCCCTTGATGCCGATCACCAGCCGGTGCATCGGATCGTTAAGCCTTCCTGCGAAGCTGAGTTCCGGCCCTTCGGCGGTCAACAGGCCGGTTAGAATCAATGGCCGGAACAAAGCAGGTTTCGATCCGCTGGACAATTCAAGGCGCAGGCGCATGGCGGCGCCCTCATGTTCCGAATTCAGAATGCCCCGCACCGGACCCATTTGCGTATCCAGGTCGAAGCGCGCCTGATCCAGTTTGATGTGCGGCAGATTGAAGTCGTCGCCTTGGGCATTGCCTGCAAAAGGCAGAACAAGATGCCCCAGGCGCAGGCTCTTGCCGTCGGTTTTGGCCTTCAGGTTCAGGTTCTTCGCCTCCAAACCGGTCAATCCGAAGGGGGTGAAGGTGATGGACAGCCGCTTGGCCGAAACCGCCTGATCCAAAGAAACCGCCTCAAGCTCCAGCCGATCCCAACTTAAATGGAGAACCGTCAGCGACACATCCTTGAAACCGGCTTGACGCAGGACTTCGGGCAAAAAGGCGGTTAGGATCGCGGGCAGGGCTAAAACGGCGGCCAGCAACCCACTGAGCAGCGCCAGGGCCGTGATCGACAAGATTCGCTTGCGCCTTGTATCCATTGGAACGATTCACCAAACCTTTACCGGACGAACCCCATGATGGCTTCGGAATAAGGCAAAGTTAAGGTAAGAATTAGAATGCAAACCTGCGCCGTTGATTCATCGCTCGACGTTGCCGCCTGGTTCATTGACCGGGCGCTCAACGATGGCGAATATCTGCAACCCCAGAAGATGCATAGGCTTTTGTATCTTTCCCAGGCCTATTTCGCCGTGGCCAACCATGGCCGCTATTTCATGCCCACCTTGTTCGTGGCCTTCGAAACCGGGCCGGTGGCCCCCGACGTCTACCGGGCCTTCGAGCCGGGGCGCCCTTACTTCGAAACCAAGCCCATGACCGGGGCGGCTAGCGATTTCCTAGACAGCATCTGGCGGCGCTTCGGCCAGCATTCCTCGGATTACCTGTCTCGGCAAATCAGGGGGCATCAGCCATTTACCGACGCCCTGGCCAACGGCGTGGGCACGCCTATCATGCTGGACGCCATGCAGGAATTCTACGGCGCCAAGAAGCATGAACAGGCCGCACCCGGCGGCGCGCCGCCCATCGGACAGGTGCTTAGGCCCAAGGTCATGCGCTCGCATACGGGCAAGCCGGTCAGCGTCCATAAGTGGATGCCGCCTGCCCGTCCAGCGAATCCCGTTAAAAAATAAGCGTTTAACCGGACGTTGATTTTCAAGGCGACAAGCGGGTAGAATGCGGCGATTCGATTCACCATCTGGCTAAGGAAACAACCCCAATGAAGCTCATTCTGGCGGCGGCGGTACTGGTTGGCGGCTTGGCGGTGACGGAAGCGGCCAAGGCCAATTGTTCGGCGCCGGAGGTGGTCAGCGCGACCCAGGTCCGCCAGTTGCAGACCCAGTTGATGGTCGCCGCCCTGAAATGTTCGCACATGCCCGAACATGCGGCCAGTTACAACAGCTTCGTGCGTTCCTTCGGCCCGCAGATTTCCGACAGCGCCAAGGTGCTGATGGCGCATTTCAAGCGCACCTCGCCGTCGCCGCAGAAAAGTTTCGACCGTTTCATCACGCAATTGGCCAACGACGCCTCGACGGTCAGCATCAACACCCCGGATTTCTGTGAAAGCGTGGCCGCCACCTTCGCGTCGGTTCAGGGGCTAAGGGGCAGCGAGCTTCCCAGCTTCGCCGCCACCACCATCAACGGCCACACGTCGGCGCCCACGCGCTGCAACTGAGGCCATATGCCAATCGTCACCATCCAGTTGTTCAAGGGGCGCAGCGTCGAGTCCAAGCGCCTTCTGGCGGCCAAGGTGACCGAAGCCGTCGCCGAGACGATCGATCTGGCGCCTGAAACCGTGACTGTGCTGTTCGAAGAATATGAGCGCGAAGACTGGGCGACCGGCGGCAAGCTGTTTTCCGACCGGTAATCAGCCTCCTTTCTTCTTTTTCATCCGCTCTTTCAATTGGGCGCAATGGTCCACTGTCGGCGTGGGCGGCGTGAACCAAATCAGATCAAAGGGCAAGTCTTCGCCTTCGGGCGGCGTGGGCGGATCGGTCTGTTCCTTGAAGGCCACGGCCAGCCGTTTCACCTCAGGCAGCAGGCGGGCCAGATGTAAGGGGACGGCGCGGTCCAGGCGCGCATGTTCGGACCCGGCGATCAGCACGACGCCATCCTTTTGCGGGCTTTCCGTCATGGTCAGGGCCATTGCCCCATCCCAGGCGGTTTGCAGGCGCATCATGGCGGGCAGGGCGGTTTCGGGAAGCAGGCCGCAATGGCTGTCGATCAAATTCTGCCTTAGGCCAGCGGCGATTTCCGGGGGCAAGGGGCGATCCAGTCCCAGCCGCGCTTCTTGCGGCGCGTCCAACCCTCCGGCTTTTCCGACGGCCTTGTACAGCGATTTTGGCAGATTGGCGGCGCGGATCGGCCAGCCGCCATCCAGACCGGCCTGAAAGACAGGGGCATAGAGGGCGAAATAGGGCCAGCCGCTTTTGTCCCAGTCCAACGCTTGCCCCAACGTTTCCGCCGTAACGGACGGCTTGGCCAGATGCCCGTCGATAATCTGTTGCCGGTCGCGTTCGATCATCTCGAAGGCCAGCGAGCGCGTCTGGCCTCTAGCCGCCAGTTTTTTCACGACATGGGCCTGAAGGCGATGATGTTCCTGGTTGTCGTGGCTTTCGCCCAGCAGTAGCAGTGGTGCTCCGGCCATGCGTTCCAATGCCTCGGATTCGGAAATATAGCGTTTCTCGGCGGGCATCCAGATGGTTTGTTGCTCTGGCGGGGAAAGGGCGCAGCCCCCCATCAAGAAGAAAGATGCCAAAAGAATAATATGACGCATCCGCATTGGGTTTGCCCTTGTCTTCGCTTGGAAGTGATCCAAGCTATAAGCTATCCTTGGATCAAATAACACCAGCCAGGAGAAACGTCATGCGCAAGATTGCTTTTCTCGTCGCCGCCTTGGTGGCGATGAGCGGGACCGCTCAGGCCCAGCAGTTCGTCAACGTCCTTACCGGCGGCACCAGCGGCGTTTATTATCCGATGGGCAACGCCATGTCGAACTTGTTCGGGAAAGCGATGCCCAACGCCAAAGTGACCGTGCAGGCGACCAAGGCCTCGGTCGAGAATCTCAATCTTCTGGAGGCCGGGCGCGGCGAATTGGCCTTCACGTTGGGCGATTCTTTGTCCAACGCCTGGGTTGGCGTCGAGGATGCGGGCTTCAAGACTCCGCTGAAGAAGCTGCGCGGCGTGGCCGGCATCTATCCCAATTACATTCAGATCGTTTCTTCGCAAGAATCGGGCATCAAGACGCTGGCCGATCTTAAGGGCAAGCGGGTGTCGGTGGGCGCTCCGAAGTCGGGGACAGAGTTGAACGCCAGGGCGGTGTTCAAGGCGGCGGGCCTTAGCTACGACGACATGAAGGTGCAGTATCTTCCCTTCGGCGAGTCGGTCGAATTGATGAAGAACCGCCAGCTTGACGCCACGCTGCAATCGGCGGGGCTGGGCGTCGCCTCGATCCGCGATTTGGCCAGCACCATCGCCATCCATATCGTGGAGATTCCCCCCGCCACGGTGGCCAAGACCGGCGACGCGGCCTATGTTCCGGCGTCCATTCCGGCTGGCACCTATCTGGGCCAGGACAAGCCGATTCCCACAGTGGCGATCAACAACTTCCTGGTTACGCATCAGGGCGTTTCGGACGACACGGTCTATAAGATGACCAAGGCCATCTTCGAGAATCTGCCTGATCTGAAAGCCGCTCATTCGGCGGGCAAGGACATTACCCTTGAGAACGCGGCCAAGGCCATGCCGGTGCCCTTGCATCCCGGCGCCGAGAAATATTACCGCGAAAAAGGCCTGATCAAATAAGCCAACACCATTCTTATCGGCGGCCCGAAGTCAAACTTCGGGCCGTTTCTTCTTTGTCATAGGGGTGACGTGGGGATGAGCACGCAAGGCGAGATCGAAGCCAAGGGCGACGCTTTTGGGCATGGCATAAACAGCAAGCATATTTTCTGGATCGGCGTTGCCTTCTCGGCCTTTCAGTTGTTCACCGCGGCCTATTCGCCGCTGTCTACCCAGGTTTTAAGGTCGGTGCATGTGGGGTTTCTGTTGCTGATGGTGTTCGCCATCAGCGCCGCCATGCACCGGCACAGTCTGCTGCGCAATCTGTCCGACTGGCTGCTTGGCGTCCTGGCTTTTTCGCTGTCCTTCTATCACTGGATATTCGAAGGCGATCTGATTCAGCGCTCCGGCGATCCCAGCTTGGCCGATCTGGCTTTCGGCATCTGCATGCTGCTGTTGGTGTTCGAAGGGGCTAGGCGCATGATGGGGCTGGCCCTGCCGCTGATCTGTCTGGCCTTCGCCACCTACGCCCTGTTGGGCCAGTATTTCCCGGCTCCCTTCAATCACCGGGGCTATGGCCTCGACCAAGTCGTCAATCAGTACATGCTGGGCACCGAAGGTGTCTTCGGAACGCCCGCCTATGTTTCCTCGACCTACATTTTCCTGTTCATTCTGTTCGGCAGTTTCCTGGAACAGGCGGGCATGATCCGCCTGTTCACCGACATGGCCCTGGGAACCGTGGGCCATACCAAGGGCGGGCCTGCCAAAGTGTCGGTGATCACTTCGTGCATGATGGGCACCATCAACGGCTCGGGGGTCGCCAATGTCGTCACCACCGGCCAGTTCACCATCCCCTTGATGAAAAAATTCGGCTATCGCGCTGAATTCGCTGGCGCGGTCGAAGCCACCTCCAGCATGGGCGGCCAGATCATGCCGCCGGTGATGGGGGCGGTGGCCTTCATCATGGCCGAGACGCTGGACATTCCCTATATCGAGGTTGTCAAGGCCGCCGTCATTCCCGCCGTTTTATATTACGTCACCGCCTTCTGGATGGTGCATCTGGAAGCCGGAAGAGCCAAGCTGCTGGGCCTTGCCAAGGAAGATTGCCCCAGCGCGCTGGCCGCGCTGAAGCGCGACTGGTTCCTGATCCTGCCGCTGGCCGTTTTGGTCTTTCTGCTGCTAAGCGGCTATACGCCGATGTATTCGGGCACCGTGGGTCTGGCGATGACGGCGCTTTTGATCCTGGGCGTGCCGCTGGCCCGCCATTTCGGCTCGCGGGTCTTTCAGTTCGCCTTCTGGATTGCCCTGGGGCTGGGCGCTTCCGCCTTCTTCGAATATGGCATCAATGTCATGGCGGGCTTGCTGGCCGCTTTGATCGGCGGGAATTTCCTTCTGAAGGGCGGGCGGGAAACGCTTTCCCTGTGCCTGAACGCCTTGGCCGAGGGTGCCAGATCCGCCGTGCCGGTCGGCGTGGCTTGCGCGCTGGTCGGCGTGATCATCGGCACCATGACGTTGACCGGGGCCGCCGGCGCCTTTACCCAGGGCGTGGTGGCGCTGTCGGGCGGCAGCCTGTTCATGACCCTGGTTCTGACCATGGTGGCCTGTCTGATCCTGGGCATGGGCATTCCCACCATTCCCAACTACATCATCACCAGTTCGCTGGTGGCGCCCACGCTTCTCAAGATGGGTGTGCCATTGATCGTCTCGCACATGTTCGTCTTCTATTTCGGCATCATGGCCGATCTGACGCCGCCCGTGGCCCTGGCCGCCTTCGCCGCCGCCACCATCGCCAAGTCCAGCTTCATGAAAACCGGCCTGTGGGCGGTGCGCATCGCAATTGCCGGTTTCGTCATTCCCTATATGGCCGTTTACGACAATTCCTTGATGTTGCAGGGCGACTGGACCTGGATTGGCGCCAGTTACGTGGTGGCGAAGGCCCTGATCGCCATCTTCTTGTGGGGTGCCGCCTCAATCGGATTTTTGTTCCTGCCGCTCAATCTGGTGGAAAGGGTCTGGGCCACCGGGGCGGCCTTCCTGCTAGTGGCGGCGATCCCCATTACCGATGAATTGGGTTTCGCGGCGTCTGCCTTGTTCGTGGGGTACCATGCCTGGAAATCCAGGCGGATGCAGGTAGCGGCATGAATGTCTGCTTGCTGGCCGGGGTTCTTTACACGCTGTCTTGGACGCATTCGGTCGAGAAAGTGACCTGGGAAGAAGATTGGCGGGTTTCAAAAGGACGTTTGGTTCTTGTCGAGGCCAGAATCCAGGGATCGGGTGCGGGCATGGAACCGGGCGAGGACGCCGTGCTCAAAAACGGCTTCTGGCGCTGGCGGCCCAAGATTCCACCCCTGGACAGGCTGATCTTGACCCAATCCTACTACGCCACGGATTATCGCTTGTGTTGGTTAGGTGAATGCCACGCGATGAGCGATCTGGCGCCCGATGCGCCGACGGTGGAACTGACCGCCTGTCCTTAATAGCTGGTTACGCTCATCGTGGCCGATAAGCGCAAGCCTCAAGCGCCGGGCGGGATGCTCCGCATCCCTTGGCTCCCGCCGGGACGGAGCGCGGCGCGCGGGCCTTGCCCGCGTCCAAGCGGCAAAGAGTCTGCCCTTTGCCGCCTGTAACAGTTACGCGGCGGCCATGATGAACAGTGGCAGCGTAAAATGGAACGTGCTGCCCTGGCCGTGCTTGCTTTCCACCCAGATCAGGCCGCCATGGCGCTCGACGATGCGCCTGCAAAGCGCCAGGCCGATGCCGGTGCCGGGATATTCCTCTCTGGTATGCAGGCGCTGGAAGATCAGGAAGATCTTCTCGAAATAGTCCGGCTCGATGCCGATTCCATTGTCGATGACCGAGAATCTGGCCATGCCCTGTTCGCTGCGAACCTCAAGGCGGATTTCGCAGGGCCGATCAGGATGGCGGTATTTCAGCGCGTTCGAGAACAAGTTCTGGAACAGGCTGACCAGCAAATGCTCGTCGCCTTGCAGTCTTGGAAATTCCTCGGGCAGCGCAATTTTGGCTCCCGATTCTTGAATGGCCATCTCCAAATTCTTGAGACTGCCGCTTACGACTTTCGAGATATCGAGCAAGGCGGGCGTTTCCTGCCTGGAATCGACTCGCGAGAATTCCAACAGATCGCGCACCAAAGTGTTCATGCGCAACGCGCCGTCAACGGCAAACGAGATGTATTCCTGCGCTTCCTTCGACAGGTCGCCGTCATGACGCTTCTTTAGAAGCTGCAAGAAACTGGTCACCATGCGCAATGGCTCTTGCAGATCGTGCGAAGCGACATGGGCGAACTGCTGCAAATCGGCGTTCTTCTGGCGCAGCAGGCGCTCGGTCTGCTTCAGGCCCGTAATGTCCGAGAAGAAGGAAACGTAATTGATGACGGAACCCTTGTCGTCGCGGATCGCGTTGATCGACACCAGCTCGGGATAGACCTCGCCGTTCTTTTTCTTGTTCCAGCACTCGCCCGACCAACGGCCCTGCGACAAAAGCGCATTCCACATCTTGGCGTAAAAGGCCTTGTCGTGCCTGCCGGAAGACAGAATGCGCGGCGATTTGCCGATAATGTCTTCCTCGGTGTAGCCGGTGATGTTGGTGAAGGCGTTGTTGACGTAAAGGATCTTTTCGTCGGCGTCGGTGATGACGATGGCTTCGCTGGAATTTTCGATGATCTTTCCCGAGAGCTTGAGGCGCGCCTCGTTCGTCACTCGGTTGGTGATTTCGTGGTGCGTGACGATGACGCCGCCTTCGTCGGGCAGCAGGGGCGAGACATTCATCTGGAACCAGCGCTTCGATCCCGAAGCGCGGTTGACGTACTCCAACGAGAAATATCTAGCCTTGCGCTCAAGAACTGATCGGAGGCCGCCCACGGCCCTGGCGCCGTCGGTGTGATCGGTCACCATCGGCCCGCCTGCCGGGACGCAGGATTCCAGATAGCTCTTGCCGACCCAATCGTAATTCTCGGCCATCCCGCACTCTTCGCCAAAGCGCTTCCAGGCGGCGTTGATGGCGATAATCGTGCCATCCTTGTCGAGGGCCGCGATGTGATGCGGCAGCGAATCGATGTAAGATTGAACGCGCTGGCGCGACTGCGTCAGGTCCGTGGTGTCAACGAAGGTGACGACCGCTCCGGCGATGGCGCCGCTTTCGTTGGAATAGGGAAGAACGCGCACATGCGTGGCCTTGCCGTTGTGGCCAACGATATGCTTGTCGATTTCCTCGCCAGTGCGAATGACGCTTGCAATGTCGGCGTCGAAGTCGGGATAGTCGATATTTGTCGAAATGTCCGAGAAGGGCCGCCCGATATCGCGGTCCATCAGATTGACGAACTCGGCCGAGGCGGGGGTGAAGCGGCGCAGCGTGCCCTTGGCGTCGATGAAGATGGTGCCGATCTTGGTCGTGCGCATGAAGTTGTCGAGGTCGTTGTTGAGGTTGGTCAGTTCGTCGACCTTTTCCTTCAACTCGGAATTGACGGTGTAAAGCTCTTCATTGACCGATTGCAGTTCTTCGTTGGTGCTTTGCAGCTCCTCGTTCGAAGCCAGCAGCTCCTCATTGGTGGCCTGCAATTCCTCGTTGGTGGTTTCAAGCTCTTCGATCACCGCCTGCTGGTTCTCGCGCGAAGACTGCAACTCGGCTTCCAGGAGTTTGATGCGCTCGACAGTTTCGACGCTGATGTCGATCGAGGTCGTCGAAGCGGGTTCGTCGGATTCCTGGGAGGCGATGAAATGAATCATCACGAAACGCTGGCCGCCCTTGGGCAAGGATAGCGGGCGGAAGCGCAGTTGCACGAATTCCTTGCGGCCATCCTCGGCGGGGGAATCGCGTTCCAGATCGACCTGCTGAATGCAGATTTCCTTCCACTCGCGGAAGACGCGGTGCAAGGTGGCGGCGACCAGCGTTCCAATCGACGTCGGCAAATGGCGGCAAACGTCCAATGTCGCTTCGCCCGCCGGTATGCGCAAATAGCGTTCGACGCCGCCGTAGTTATGGACGATTTCCTGTTTGTCATCGAGCAGCAACGATGGCGGGCAGTAACTGGTTAGAAGCTGGCGCGTTCCTTCCTCGACCGCCTTCATTCCCTCGCGGCGGTTCGAATCGGCGGCGGGCTGCGCATAGGTGCGAACCGATTCAGGGCTACGCACATTTTCGTTTCTGACCTCGGCCAGCGGCAGCGAGCGTCCATGCAGCAGGCGATAGACGCGGTGCTTGGCGCTGATCGCCTCGAAATCCACCGAATGCGGCCCCAGCGTTTCGCTGGACCCCAGGAACAAGAAGGCGCCTTGCCTGAGGGCGAACTGAAAGCGTGACAGCACGGCCTGCTGAAGATTGGACTCGAAATAAATCAGAAGATTTCGGCAGCACACCAAGTCCAGCTTGGTGAAGGGCGGGTCCTTGATCACATTATGGGGAGCGAAGACGACCATGCGCCGGACATCGGGCTTGATCTTGTAGGACGAAACGTTCTTGGTGAAGAACCTGCCGCGCCGCTGCTCGTCGATTTCAGAGACAATGCTTTCCGGATAGGTGCCGCCGCCCGCCACTTCCAGCGCGTTGCGGTCGATATCGGTGGCGAAAATCTTGATTTCCACCGTCTTTTCCTGGCGCTCCATTTCTTCGCAGAAAAGAATGGCCACCGAATAGGCCTCTTCGCCAGTAGCGCAGCCGCAAACCCAGGCACGAATGGTTCCGTTGTTTTCAGTCTTGCCGACCAATTCGGCGATGACATGCTTGTTCAGGTCGGCAAAGGCGTCGGTGTCGCGGAAGAAATTGGTGACGCTGATTAGAAGCTCGCGCTTCAGATTCTCGGCTTCCAGCTTGTTGGCCGACAGAAGAGTGGCGTAATCCTCGTGGCTGGACACCTGGTTGAGATGCATGCGCCGTTCGATGCGTCGGATCAGCGTGGTCTTTTTATAGTGGGTGAAGTCTGTGCCGGTTTGCGCGTTCAACAAATTGAGGATGCGCGTCAGTCCAGCCGTCGCCGCGTCGCCTTCGGCTTCCAGGCTTGAACTGTCAGTCGTGGTGTTGGCGAGGCGGACGTAGGATTGCAGACGGTCGAAGATGCGCTCGGGCATCATCACGTCATCGACGATGCCGGTTTCGATGGCCGAGCGCGGCATGCCGTCGAATCTAGCGGTCAGCGGGTCTTGCACCACCACCATGCCGCCCTGTTCATGGATGGCGCGAATGCCCCTGGTGCCGTCGCTGCCTGTGCCCGACAAGATGATGCCGATGGCCTGCGATCCTTGGTCCTTGGCCAGCGAGGTCAGAAAGATGTCGATGGGCAGGGTGACGCCCGCTGTTGTCTTGGCCGATAGGTACAGCACGCCGTGATCGATGGTGATCAATTTGCCGGGGGGGATGACGTAAATGGTGTCGGTCGCCACCCGAAGCCCATGCTCGGCCTGCGTCACCACCATATTGGTTCGCTTGGCCAGCAGATCGACCATCATGCTTTTATGGTCCGGCGACAGATGCTGGATGACCACGAAAGACATGCCGGTGCTGGGTGGGAGGGAACTGAAGAAGCGCTCCAACGCCTCCAGCCCACCGGCCGAAGCGCCAACCCCTACGATGAAAGGCTTGGATGCTTGCGGCGCAACGTTTCCTTTGGCGCGACCCGTCTTTTTCTCTTCCGGTAAGGAAGCGTTCTCAGGCATTTCGAAAGGCATCCTATCCCCAAAAAAATAATGCCTCTATCGATTTCAACTTGAAGTGTATCAGGCGCCGTTCGTCGTGTCAGCCTCTCTTTAGAATCACTCAGAATTATTTTTGCGTTACATCATTCCCAGCATTTTGGGCAACCAAAGCGATATTTCAGGGATGTAGGTGATCATGACCAGGAAGACCAGCATGGTCAGCAGCCAGGGCATGACGGCCACGGTCAGCTCGGTAATGCCCATTTTTGTGATGCCCGAGGCCACGTACAAGTTCAGGCCAACCGGCGGGTGGCACATGCCGACCTCCATATTGACCACCATCATGATGCCGAAATGAATGGGGTCGATGCCCAGCTTCATGGCGACCGGGAACAGAATGGGGGCCATGATCAGCACGATCGAGCTGGGTTCCATGAAGTTGCCCGCCATCAGCAGCAGCAGATTGACCACCAGCAGGAAGGCGATGACGCCCAGGTCCTTCTCGACGATCCAGTCGGCGATGGCGTGCGGGATATTCTCGTTGGCCAGCACGAAGGAGAAGAGAACCGCATTGGTGATGATGTAAAGCAGCATCGCCGACATGTTGGCCGAGTTGAGCAGAATTTTAGGCACCTGCGAAAGCGGCATGTCCTTATAGACGAAAATGGCGATGACGAAGGCGTAAACGGCGCTCATGGCCGCCGCCTCGGTGGGCGTGAAAATACCGGTATAAATACCGCCGATGACGATAATGATCAGCGCCAGACCCCAGATGGCGTCTTTGAAGCTGGTCAGTTTTTCCTTGAAGCTGGCTTCGGGGCAGCGCGGATAATTGTTTTTCCAAGCACGCCAGAATGTGGTCAGGCCCAGCATGGTGGCCAGGATCAGGCCTGGAATCACGCCCGCCATAAATAATTGGCCGACCGAGCTGTTGGTCGCCACGGCATACATGACCATGACGATCGAGGGCGGTATCAGAATGCCCAAGGCGCCCGAGGTGGTGATGACGCCAGCGCCGAAGCGTTGCGGAAAGCCCTGCTTGACCATGGCGGGCAGCAGGATCGAGCCGATGGCGACCACGGTGGCCGGGCTGGAACCCGACACCGCGGCAAACAGCGCGCAGGCCATGACGCCGGCCAAGCCCAAACCGCCATGCCAATGGCCGATCATGGCGGTGGCGAAATTGATCATGCGCTTGGCGACTCCGCCATGCGTCAGGAAGTTGCCTGCCAGGATGAAGAACGGGATGGCCATGATCTCGAATTTCTCGATGCCGGTGAACAGCTTAAGCGCCACGGCTTCGATGGGAACATGGGTCATGGTGAACAGGAAGGTCAGAACGGTCAGGCCCAGCGAAATCGAAATGGGCATGCCGGTCAGCATAAGGGCCAGCAACAGACCGAAGATGATGGCGGCGTTCATGTCAGCGGCCCTCCGGCTTGTCTGCGTCGTGCGAGGGGTCCTTGGGATGCAGGTTGTCTTGCATCTCGAACCAGTTGACGTCCTTCACCTGGCCTTTGTCGTCCTTTTCGATGCCGTCCACATGGCCGTGGTCGTGGTGCGGCAGTTCGCCGGTGCGCAGGAAGGAAGCGCAGACTTGTAGGAAGCGAAAGCACATCAGGGACGAACCTAAGGGGATGGCCATGTAGATGATCCAGGTGGGCCATTCCAGGTCGGGGGTGATCGGGCCTTCGTACAGGTCGCCGGTTGCGATGCCCAGCATCGTGAAGATGCTGTAATGCGCGCCGTTCTCCCAAACAAAAAAGCCGCCCAGGGTGGCGATGATGCCGGTAAAGACGGCGCCGCTCAACAGGCCAAAGATGATGAATTTGCCGCGCAGGCTGGGACCCATGCGGTTGATCAGCACATCGACGCCGACATGGATGCCGGTGCGCACGCCGTAAGCGGCGCCGAACTTGGCCATCCAGACGAACATGTAGATGCACAATTCTTGCGCCCAGGCGAAATTGAACAGGCGCATGAATTCGTAAAAGAAGGGAACGCCCGAGGCGTAGCGGTGAACGACCGCTGCGAAAATGATCAGTGTCGCCGCGCCCATGAGGAAGGCGATCAACCACTCCTCGAGATGATCAAGAACTTTAAGCACCGCTTGCTCCCCGTAACCTTCGGCAGGAGAAAACCGGGACGTCTGATCGGTAGACGCCCCGGCTTTTTGAATTGCCTAACTTAAACTTACTTCTTTTTGGCTGCGGCTTTGTCCGCCTTTTCGCCTTCGGCATAGAAGGCCTGCAGCAGATCCTTGCCGACGCGGCTTTCCATTTCCTGATGCACGGGCATCAGAGCTTTTCTCCAAGCGGCTTTTTCTTCGGCGGTGAGTTCATAGAACTCGGTCTTGCCCGAAGCCTTCATGCCGGCCAGCGCATCCGCATTCTCGGTTTCCGCGATGGCGTTGGCAAAGCGAGTCGCCTCGTTCATCGCCCCTTCCAACGTGGCGCGGATGTCGGGCGGCAAGCCTTCCCAGAACTTCTTGTTCACGATGACCGCATAGCCCAGATAGCCGTGGTTGGACATCGTGGCGTGCTTTTGCACTTCATGCATTTTCTGGGTGAACATGTTGGAAGGCGGGTTTTCGGTGCCATCCACCACGCCCGTCTGCAAAGCCTGATAGACTTCCGAGAAAGCCATCACCTGGGGCAGCGCGCCGAGAGCCTTCATCTGGGCTTCCAGAACCTTCGAAGATTGGATGCGCATCTTCTGGCCCTTGAAGTCTTCGACCTTCTTCAATGGCTTGTTGGCGCTCATGATCTTGAAGCCGTTGTCCCAATAGCCCAGACCAATGATGCCCTTGCCTTCCAGCTTCTTCAGCAGACCCTGGCCCACCGGACCTTCGGTCACCGAGCGCAGAGCCTCTTTTGAAGGCAGGATGAAGGGCAGGTCGAAGGCTTCGAATTCCTTGACACCCAGCGGGCCGAACTTGGCCAGCGACGGCGCCAGCATCTGGACGGCGCCCAGTTGCAGCATTTCCATCTCTTCCTTGTCTTTGTACAGCTGGCTGTTGGGGTAGACTTCAACTTTCACAGCGCCCTTGGTGCGCTCTTCTGCCAGCTTTTTGAAGAATTCGGCGCCCTTGCCCTTAGGCGTGTTGGGGGCAACCACATGCGAAAATTTGATGACGATGGGTTCGGCAGCCTGGGCAAAACCTGGAAGGCTGGCCGCCAGAGCGGCGGCGCCTGCCAGAAGTGTTAGACATTTCAATTGGATGCGCATGTGCTGTCCTCCTTTTAACTCATGAGCGTGGCTGGGCTGCTGTTTCATGACTCCCGGCGCCACGTCGCCAAAAGATTAATGCTAAGTTAATGCCGCTCTTTCGGGGAGGCAACAGCTACCTTTGAATTTGTTTCGATTGCGGGGCGCATTGGGTAGATTTACCTGTGCTCGGTGCGCAACAGTCGAACGTATAAAACTGCAAATGCTGGATAATCGCTTGATGAACGGTTGCGCCGCCCCCCCCAGATTTGGTAGAAGAGCCTCCAATTCTAAATACCTTGGAAGGATCAGGACGATGCGTATTTCCTCAGCAATGCTGGGTGCGGCTTTGGTGCTTGGCTTGGCTGGTGGCGCTCAGGCGCAATCAGGCAGCGGCGTTTACACCGGCCTGATGGGCGGCTACAACCTGCTGCAGGATGGCGACACCTCGGGTGGCGCGATCAACGGCTCCGCCGACTATGATGGTGGTTTCGCCGTTCTGGGCAACCTCGGCTACGACTACGGCAAATACAGTTTCGGCAATCTGCGCTCGGAAATCGAACTCGGTTATCGCCGCAACGGCGCTGACAGCATTTCCGGAACGGCGACGGGTGTCGGCACGGGCAGCGCTTCCGGCGACGCCAGCGCCATCAGCCTGATGCTGAACGGCTTGTGGGACATGCCGGTCAATTTCCCGGTTCGTCCTTACTTGGGCGCCGGCATCGGTGCTGCCAGGGTTGACTTCGACAATGTCAAGACCTCGGCGGGAACCTTCCTCAAGGACAGCGACTACCAGTTCGCTTACCAGGGCATCGTCGGTCTTGGCTGGGACGTCACCAACAACTGGCGTGCCGCTCTTGACTATCGCTATTTTGCTACCCTGGATCCCAGCGTGAGCCATGGCAACGGAACGGGCGTGGACACCGAATACAAGACTCACGCCGTGATGTTGGGCTTTGCCTACAAGTTCGCCGCTCCGGCCCCGGTTCCCGTGGCCCAGCCGGTGGTTCAGCCTGCTCCGACGCCTGCGCCCGCTCCGGCGCCGGTCAAGAAGCCTGCCGAACCCAAGAACTTCCTGGTCTTCTTCGACTTCGACAAGGCGGACATCACGCCTGAAGCCTTGAAGATCATCGAGCAGGCCGTGGCCTATGCCAAGGCGGGCAACATGTCCCGCGTTGAGTTGACCGGTCACGCTGATCGCTCGGGTTCGAACAAGTACAACATGGCGCTTTCGATGCGCCGCGCCAAGGCAGTGCAGGACACCATGGTCAAGCTGGGCATGAATGCCAGCGCGATCGGCCTGACCGCCAAGGGCGAAGAGCAGCCTTTGGTTCCGACGCCCGATGGCGTGCGCGAGCCGCAGAACCGCCGCGTCGAGATCGTTCTGCCGTAAGGCAGGCGCTATCCTCGCAGCCAATGCAAACGGCCCCGGAGAAATCCGGGGCCGTTTTGTTTGCTGACGGCTGATTGCTAGCGGCGGACTGCTTCTCACAGCCATCCCAGGAAACTGCCGATGCCTTCGCTTAGGGCCATAGGGCCAGCGTTGTGGGCGAGGCTGTTGAAGGCGTCGGTTGTCTTGGGGCCGATCCGAGTGACATTGGCGAGCGATTGATAAGCGGCCCCGGAAATCGCCAGCTTGCGCTTCTCGTCCAACCCATCGAAGCGGTCCTTGCCCAGCGTCTTCTCAGTATGCTTGATGCCCTCGTCGATCAGGCGGCCTGACAAGGCTTTGGCCTTGTCTTCATTGAGCGAGATGTCGCCAAGATTCTTCATGGCGGCATCTTGTCGCGCCGCAGCATCCTTGGCCGAAGGATTGTTCTTGGCATAGACCAGTTCTTCAAAGGCATGCTTGTGCTGCTTGGACAGCGTGATGCCCGCAGCCTTGAAATCGGCTTCGGCTTCAGGACGTACCTTCCACACGCCACCCTGGCCTTTCACCACCGGCGTATATCCGGCGCCGATGGTGGCGTTGTTGTGTTTGTCTGCATAAAAGTTATCTTTGTGGTGTTCGTGTTGCTTCAGTTTCTCAAACACTTTGTATCTCAGCTGTTCACTCATCGTCGTTCTCCTTTAGTCAACAAAAAAGGCGGCGCACCATGCGCCGCCTTGGGTAACCGTTGCCCCGACTATTCAGGACAACGAAACGTTAGTCGTCTGAATATGGAATAAACCTCATTTCGATTTGGCAGCCCGAGGCTGATGAAGAGCTTGTAACGCTAAATTTTGTTTTTGCCGCCTCAAGGGTTGGGCAAAGAGCGAATGTCGGCATGCAGCGATATTTCCATCCTGAATGATCATCCGTATATCCCGCCGGAAGACGGAACACCATGTATCGGTTGTTTTCTTTTAACCAGTACCTTTTAAGATAAATAGAACGTTCTAGTTTGAAGATGTAGCGCTCCCAAGCTCCGCCATCAGGCAAGGGAAAGCTGATTTTGCTTTGCAGGATTTCATATCTGAACTCACCTATCTTCTCGAAAATAATGCTGTCGCCGGTGATGACCATTCTGCCAATCATCCAATCAACATCTCTGTTAACGGGATACCATGTCCCATTCACATTTTTCCTACAATTCTGGTACATCCAATTTTTGTCCGGATACTGTTTCTCCTCTCTCCCGTGTTCGATCATGCGCTTGATGTAGGCTTTCTCTTCCTTGCTCAGCTTCGGAGGCTTGTCGCCTTCCGCCCATGCTGATCCCAAATCCTGCAGCAGACAGGCGGCGGCGGTTACGCAAAGCGCAAGCAATCGGCGGCCTCGCTTCATGACGGCGATCCTTCCTGGGCGCAATAAGGGCGGTAATGCTGGGACTTGTAACCGGATTCCCTCAATCAGTCAAGCATTAATTCATATATCTACGATAAGTAGCTTCTCACTGCCATCCCAGCCAGCCGCCGATGTCCTGGTCAAGCATCTGCTGGTTGGCATAAAAACGGCCCCGGATTGCTCCGGGGCCGTTTTTGCCGATAGCTGAGACTGATATCTGTCGGCTCAGTTGTTCTGAGCGCCTTCGTGAATCCAGGTGCGGATCAGGTCGCGGTCGCAGGTGGACAGTTTCTTCTGGCCATGCGGCATCTGGATCGACTTGTCGGCCTTGCCGTCCAGAAGAACCATCAGATTGCTGGTCAACACGTCGCCCGGCACCACGATGGCGCCATGCTTGGTGCCCTTCATCAGTCCTTCATACGAGCTAAGGTCAAGGCCGCTGATCTTCAAACCGTCGCCTTCGCCGGTATGACAGGCTCCGCAACGGAATTGCAGCAGGGGCAGCACGTCCTCGGCGAAGCTGACCTTGGGCTTCTTTTTGGGCGGCGCGGCTTGGGCGCCAAAAGCCATGGTCAGGCAGAACGCGCCAAGGACAAGGGCAAGGGAAGAACGAAACAACATAGCAACTCCCTGTTTGACAATTAGAGGATGTCTGCCAAGACCCTTGCGGACCGGCTCACACAAGAAAACCCTAACATAAGTCAAGGTCGGGGGGGAGGGAAAATGGCGAGATCCGACGCCTTGTCGGGCCTTCTGGGGATGGCGTTTGGCAATCTTCGAATCCCTTCTCGACGGGTGTTGCGCTTTCCAAATGGCAGGTCTAGGGTTCGTGCGGGCCGCGGCCTCCCAACGGGCCGAAGCCCTTTCGTTTCTCGAAGGGGGTCTCATGACGACTGTCGCCAAGCCGGCCCAAGGGCCGAAAAATCCATGCTTTTCCTCTGGTCCCTGCGCCAAGCGTCCCGGCTGGTCGGCCGATGCGCTGAAGGGGGCTTGCCTGGGCCGTTCGCACCGCGCCAAGGCGGGCAAGGCCAAGCTGGAGGAAGCCATCAATCTGTCTCGCTCGGTTCTGGGCATTCCCGACGACTACCGGATCGGCATCGTGCCCGCCTCGGACACCGGCGCGGTCGAAATGGCCCTTTGGTCGCTGCTAGGCGCGCGCCCCGTCGATGTGTTGGCTTGGGAAAGTTTCGGCGCCGGTTGGGGAACCGACATCACCAAGGAATTGAAGCTGAAGGACGCGCGGGTCTTCAAGGCCGACTACGGCAAACTGCCCGATCTGAAACAGGCCGATTTCTCGCATGACGTGGTTTTCGCCTGGAATGGCACGACTTCGGGCGTTCGGGTGCCCAACGGCGATTGGATTCCCGCCAATCGTGAAGGCCTGACCATCTGCGACGCCACCTCGGCGGCTTTTGCGATGGATCTGCCCTGGGACAAGTTGGACGTGACCACTTGGTCTTGGCAGAAGGTGCTGGGCGGCGAGGCGCAGCACGGCATGCTGGTGCTTTCACCGCGCGCCGTGGCGCGTCTGGAAAGCTATTCTCCGCCTTGGCCGATGCCCAAGATTTTCAAGATGACCAAGGGTGGCAAGCTGATTGAGGGCATCTTCAAGGGCGAGACCATCAACACGCCGTCAATGCTGTGCGTGGAAGATCAGATCGACGCCCTGAAATGGGCGCAGAATCTGGGCGGCTTCAAGGCGCTGGTCCAGCGTTCAGAAGCCAATCTGGCCGCCATCGAGGCCTGGGTCGAGAAATCCAACTGGGCCGGGTTCCTGGCTGCGGACAAGGCGACGCGTTCTTGCACCTCGATCTGTCTGGTTGCCAACAAGGCGGCTTGGTTTTGCAACCTTTCGCACGACGATCAGGCGGCTGCGGCCAAGAAGATCGCTTCGCTGTTGGAGAAAGAGGGCGCTGCCTTCGATATCGGCGCCTATCGCGACGCGCCTGCGGGTCTTCGCATCTGGGGCGGGGCGACGGTGGAAACCAGCGATATCCAAGCCTTGTTGCCCTGGCTTGACTGGGCCTTCGCCCAGGTCGAGGCCGAATTCGCATCCAAAGCTCAATAGAGGGAAACGCTCTCATGCCCAAGGTTCTGATTTCAGACAAGCTGTCGCCTGCCGCTGTCCAGATTTTCAAGGACCGTGGGCTTGAGGTGGATGTAAAAACCGGCATGACGCCGGACGAATTGAAGGCCGTCATCGGCCAGTATGACGGGCTGGCCATTCGTTCGGCGACCAAGGTGACCGCCGAAGTGCTGAAGGCGGCCAACAATCTGAAAGTGGTGGGGCGCGCAGGCATCGGCGTCGACAACGTCGATGTGCCCTCCGCCACCGCCAAGGGCATCGTGGTGATGAATACGCCTTTCGGCAATTCCATCACCACCGCCGAACACGCGCTTTCCTTGATGTTCGCGCTGGCCCGCGATATTCCCGAGGCCAACGCCTCGACCCATGCGGGCAAGTGGGAAAAAAGCCGCTTCATGGGTGTGGAAATCACTGGCAAAACCTTGGGCGTCGTCGGGTGCGGCAATATCGGCTCCATCGTCGCCGACCGCGCCTTGGGCCTTAAGATGCGTGTGGTGGCCTTCGATCCATATCTGTCGCATGACCGCGCTCGCGATCTGGGGGTCGAGAAGGTCGAGCTTGAGGATTTGTTCAAGCGAGCCGACATCATCACCCTGCACACGCCGCTGACCGAATCGACGCGCAACATCATCGACGCCAAGGCGATGGCCAAGATGAAAAAGGGCGTTCGCATCATCAATTGCGCCCGCGGCGGATTGGTGGACGAGGCGGCCCTGAAGGCGGCCATCGAATCTGGTCATGTGGCGGGGGCGGCGCTTGACGTCTTTGCCGTGGAACCGGCCAAGGACAACGCCTTGTTCGGCATGGACAAGATCATCGCCACCCCGCATTTGGGGGCTTCCACCACCGAGGCCCAGGAAAATGTGGCCCTGCAAGTGGCCGAGCAGATGAGCGACTATTTGTTGACAGGCGCCGTCACCAACGCCATCAACATGCCCTCTGTCACCGCGGAAGAAGCGCCCAAGCTGAAGCCCTATACCGCCTTGGCCGAGCAGATCGGCAGCTTTGCCGGTCAGTTGACCGAGCAGGGCATCAAGAAGGTGACCATCGCCTATGAAGGCGACGTCGCCAAATTGAATACCCGTCCGCTGACGCAGTTGGTGCTGATGGGCTTGTTCAAGCCGCAGTTGGAAAGTGTCAACATGGTCAACGCGCCGGTGCTGGCCAAGGAGCGCGGCATCGAAGTGACCGAAATGAAGAAGGACGCCAGCGGCGATTACCACACGCTGATCCGTTTGGAAGTGACCAGCGATGACCGAGTGCGCAGCCTGTCGGGCACCTTGTTCGGCGGAACCAAGCCCCGAATCGTCGAAATCAAGGGCATCGCCATCGAAGCCGAGGTCGGCCCCAACATGCTTTACGTCACCAACCAGGACAAGCCGGGCTTCATTGGCCGTCTGGGCGCCGTGCTGGGCGAAGCGGGCGTGAACATCGCCACCTTCCATTTAGGCCGCAACCAGGCGGGCGGCGATGCCATTGCGCTGATTCAGGTCGATCAGCCCGTAACGCCAGAAGTTGTTGAAAAGGTGCGCGCCATTCCTTTGGTGGTGCAGGCGAAGGCCCTGGCTTTCTAACCTTTTTACAGTCTGTATAGTCTATTCCGAGAAGGGTGCCCTAAATAAGGGCACCCTTTTTTTGCTGCATCATATTTCTACATTTTGTGACACGTTATTTTATCTACCGCTATATTTACGAAAAATTAGACAGATCGATTGTAAATTATAAAAATGTCATGTTACCCTCGAGAAAATAGAGGGTTTTGCCCTGCCGTGGCGGGAAATGACAAAATCCGAATCAAGATCAAACAGGGGGTCAAATGGGTTTCTTCGGGTCCAAGCCAGCGGATTTGCCGCGTTCTTCGCCAATTCTTTCTGTTGAAACAGCGCCGCCCAGCGGCGTCGATGAAGGTGCGCTTTTGGCGGCTCTCGATCTTATCGAGCGCCAGGCCTTTCATTCGATGCCCGACAAGGACAGCGCCATCTGCCACAAGCTGCGCCAAGTCGCCGCTGCCTATGAACAGCGGGCGCTGGACAGCGTGAAGCGCATGGTCGTGCTGTCGGTCGAAAGCAACGAGGCGGTGGTGCAAACCGCCCAATTGCTGCGCGATCTGCGCGATGTCGATCACCAGACGCAATCGATTGCGGCGGCGGCCGAGGAATTGGTGTCTTCCGTGCATCAGATCGCGGCCAGCGCCGGTCAGGCGTCGCAGGACGTGGCGGCCGCACAGGGGCAAGCGTCGGAAAGCCGTCAGTCGGCTGAACGCGCCGTGGCGTCGATGGATGGCATTTCGCGCGCCGTCAGCGAGGCGGCGGGACGTGTCGAGACCTTGGCCGAAGCCTCGACCCAGATCGGCGGCATCGTCGATCAGATCGAAGCCATCGCCAAGCAGACCAATCTGTTGGCCTTGAACGCCACCATCGAAGCGGCGCGCGCGGGCGAGGCGGGCAAGGGATTTGCCGTGGTGGCCAGCGAGGTCAAAAATCTGGCCAACCAAACCGCCAAGGCGACCGACGACATCCGCAAGCGCATCGAAAATCTGCGCAGCGAAATGTCGGCCATCGTCAGTTCGATGGAGCAGGGCGCCACCGCCGTCCAGCAGGGGCAGGAAGTGATCGCCGCCACCGGCCAGGGCATGCATGCGGTGTCCGAACAGATCGACCACATCTCGACGCTGGTGCGCGACATCGCGGGCATTCTCGACCAGCAAAGCCAGACGTCCGAGGAAGTGGCCAATCGCATTACGTCGATCGCCGCCAGGACCGAGCATGGCGTGCAGGCCGTCATCGGCATTCTGGACGTCATGGACAAAAGCGAAGCGGTGGTGACCGAAAGCATTGCCGAAGCCGTGAAGGCCGAGGTCAAGGACATCACCATCCATGTTGCCAAATCGGATCACAAACTGTGGCTGAAGAAGCTGGCGGCCATGGCCGCCGGGCGCATTAAACTCGATCCGGAGCAATTGACTAATCACAACACCTGCCGTTTGGGCAAGTGGTACAACGGCATCTCCGACGCCTCGATCAAGGGCCATCCGGCCTATGCCGCCATTCTGGCGCCGCACGAAAAGGTGCATGCTTGCGGCATTTCAGCGGTGCGCAAATACAACCAGGGCGATTTCGATGGAGCCTTGGCCGAGATCGAAAAGGCCTCGCTGGCCTCGGTTGACGTCATGCGCCTGCTCGATGACTTGGCCAACAGGAAATAATCGCTTTTCTAATGTTGCGGTTTTGCCCTGAACGGGGTAACCAGACCCTCTGGAACCTTTTCCAGGGGGTCTTTGATTATGAACGATTCGGCCAACCGGGCCTTGCTGCCCGCGGGCCTGCCCGACATTCTGCCACCCGAAGCCCAGCACGAGGCTTCGGTGGTTGCCCTATTGATGGAGGGCTTCGCGGGACAGGGCTTCGATCCGGTCAAGCCGCCTCTGATCGAATTCGAAGACAGCCTGTTTGCAGGTCCTGGCGCTGCCCTGGCCCGTTCAAGTTTCCGACTGATGGACCCGGCCTCTGGCCGCATGCTGGCCGTGCGGCCCGACATGACCCCCCAGATATCCAGGATTGCAGCCACAAGGATGAGCGATGCGCCCAGGCCGCTGCGCCTGTCCTATGCGGGCGAAGTTCTAAGGGTCAAGGCCAGCCAGTTGCGCCCCGAACGCCAGTTCGTTCAGGCGGGAATCGAGTTGATCGGCTCGGCCAGTTGCGAGGCCGATGCCGAAGTGGTCCGTTTGGCCCATGAAGGACTGGAAAGCCTGGGGATCGAGGGGGTGTCGGTCGATCTGACCCTGCCGACCCTGGTTCCCGCCCTCTGTCAGGGGCTTGATCTGTCTGCCGACGATTTGGTCCGCCTGCGCGATGCGCTGGACCATAAAGATCCCGCAAGACTGGCCGGTTTGCCGGGTCAGGCCTTGTTCGAAGGATTGCTGCGCGCCAGCGGGCCGGTCGGCAAGGCCTTGGCGGCCCTGGAGAAACTGAAGCTCTCGGACGCCGCCTTAAGCGAAATCGGACGCTTGAAGGCGGTGGCGGCGGCCATCCAGCGCGACGCGCCCGGCATGACGCTGACTGTCGATGCCGTGGAATCCAGGGGATTCGAATATCATTGCGGAGTGGCCTTTACCCTGTTCGCCAAGGGACAGAGCTTCGAGTTGGGGCGGGGCGGGCGTTATGCCGTCGATGGTGAGCCGGCGACCGGGGTGACCTTGTTCATGGATACGGTGCTGAAATGCACCCCTTTGAAAGCCGCGCGTCCCCGGCTATATCTGCCGGTGGGGACGTCGTGGGAAAGTGGGCAGTCCTGGCGAGCCAAGGGTTATGCCACCGTGGCGGGTTTGGAAAGTGTGACGGATGCGAAAGCCGAAGCCAAGCGCCTGGGATGCGGTTTCTGGCTGAACAATAACGAAATCAAGGACATCAAGGAGAGCTAGTCCGATGGCGAATGTGGCTGTGATCGGCGCCCAGTGGGGCGACGAAGGCAAAGGCAAGGTGGTGGATTGGCTTTCGGAACGCGCCGACGTCGTGGTGCGTTTCCAGGGCGGCCACAATGCCGGACATACGCTGGTCATCGGCGGCGTCACCTATAAGCTGTCGCTGCTGCCTTCGGGCATCGTGCGCGGCAAGCTGTCGATCATCGGCAACGGCTTGGTGCTGGACCCCTGGGCGCTGCTGGAAGAAATCGAGAAGCTGCGCGGCCAGGGGGTGACGGTATCGCCCGATCTGTTGAAAGTGGCCGAGAACGTGCCCCTGATCCTGCCCCTGCACGGCCATCTGGACCGCGCCCGCGAGGAAGCCGCAGGCGGCGGCAAGATCGGCACCACCGGGCGCGGCATTGGCCCCGCTTACGAAGACAAGGTGGCAAGGCGCGCCATTCGCCTGTGCGATCTGGCCGATGACGACGCCTCGTTGAAGGCCAAGATCGCCAACATGCTGTCGCATCACAACGCGCTGTTGAAGGGCCTGGGCGCCGAACTGATCGACGGCGACGCCTTGTTCGTCAAGTTGAAGGAACTGGCGCCGCGCATTCTGCCCTATGCCGACGTGGTGTGGCTGCGCCTGGATGACTTGCGCAAGCGCGGACGGCGCATTCTGTATGAAGGTGCGCAGGGCATGCTGCTGGACATCGATCATGGCACTTATCCCTACGTCACCTCGTCCAACACCGTGGCGGGCAACGCCGCCACCGGTTCGGGCCAGGGGCCGTCGGCGGTGGGCTATGTGCTGGGCATCTGCAAGGCCTACACCACACGCGTCGGCAGCGGGCCTTTCCCCAGCGAACTGTTCGACGATGTCGGCAAAACTATCGGCGAGCGCGGCCATGAATTCGGCACCGTCACCGGCAGGCCAAGGCGCTGCGGCTGGTTCGACGCCGTGCTGGTCCGCCAAGCCTGCAAGGTCAGCGGCATTCATGGCTTGGCCTTGACGAAGCTGGACGTGCTGGACGGTTTCGACGAGTTGAAGGTTTGCACATCGTATGAAATCGACGGGCGGCGCTATGATTACCTGCCCGCCCTGGCATCGCTGCAGGCCAAGGCCAAGCCGGTTTACGAGACCCTGCCCGGTTGGAAGGGATCGACCCGAGGCGCTCGTTCCTGGGCCGAACTGCCCGCCGAGGCGGTCAAATACATCCGTCATCTCGAGGAACTGGTGGGCGTGCCGGTGGCGCTGTTCTCGACCAGCCCCGAGCGCGAGGATACGGTCCTTGTCCAGGACCCATTCGCTGACTAAGATTGCGATCAACAGGGAAGCGGGTTTCTGACGTGACAGCCGCCAAAACAGACATCGCCACGCTTAGCTTCGAAGAGGCCTTGGCCGAACTCGAGCAGATCGTGCGCGGGCTGGAAGCGGGCAAGGTCAAGCTGGACGAGGCGGTGGGCGCCTACGAACGCGGGGCCGCGCTCAAGCGTCATTGCGAGTCCAAGTTGGCCGAGGCCAAGGCCAAGGTCGAGCGCATCGTGCTGTCGCCGGATGGCACGCTTGCCACCGCTCCCCTCGATCCCGCTTGAAGGAAAATCACCGACCATGAACCGTTTGGAAAAAGCCCTGGAAGAGGCGCAGGCCACCCTGGTCCTGGAAGTCGAACGCCTGCTGCCGGAAAGCGTTGCTCCCGAAGCCCGCGTCGTTCAGGCCATGCGCTACGCCACCTTGAACGGCGGCAAGCGGCTGCGTCCCTTTTTGGTTCTGACCACGGCGGCCCTGTTCAATGTGGCGCGTCAATCGGCGGCGCGCGTCGCGGCCGCCATCGAATTCGTGCACTGCTATTCGCTGGTTCACGACGATCTTCCCGCCATGGACAATGACGATTTGCGCCGCGGCATTCCCACCTGCCACAAGGCCTTCGACGAAGCCACCGCCATTCTGGCGGGCGACGCGCTTTTGACCAAAGCCTTCGAAGTGTTGGGCGGCGCCAGCACACATCCCGATCCCAGCGTGCGCGCCGATCTGGTGGTGGCGCTGGCCGAAGCGGCGGGCCATCAGGGCATGGTGGGCGGCCAGATGATCGATATGCTGGCATCCACTTCGAAACAGCCGATGGACATTCCGGCCATCACCCGCTTGCAGCGCATGAAAACCGGTCGTCTGATCGCTTTTTCCTGCGTGGCCGGTCCCATTCTGGGCAAGGCGCATTCCAACCAGCGTCAAGCGCTGGAAGCCTATGCGCACGATCTGGGGCTGGTGTTCCAGATCACCGACGATCTTCTGGACGTCGAAGCCTCGACCGAGGAAATGGGCAAGAAGACCGGCAAGGACGCCGACCAGGGCAAGGCCACTTTCGTGTCTCTTTTGGGCGTCGAGCGCGCCAAGGCCCAGGCCCAGGCGCTGGGCGATCAGGCGATCAAGCATCTGGACGTCTTTGGCGATTGCGATGCGGCGCATCTGCTAAGCGATACCGTGCGCTACGTGCTGACGAGGCGGAACTAGAACATGACGTCTGGGCGTCTTCTCGATCAGATCAAGTTCCCTTCCGACTTTAGGGATTTCACGCCCGACCAGCTCAGGCAATTGGCTGGGGAAGTGCGCCAGGAAATGATCGGTGCCGTGGCCGCCACCGGCGGCCATCTGGGGGCTGGCTTGGGCGTTGTTGAATTGACCGTCGCTCTGCATCACGTTTTCAATACGCCCGACGATCGCTTGATCTGGGATGTTGGACATCAAAGCTATCCCCACAAAATTCTGACCGGCAGGCGCGAGCAAATGCATACGCTCAGGCAGGGCGGGGGCATTTCCGGTTTCACCAAGCGCGACGAAAGCATCTACGATCCTTTTGGCGCCGGGCACAGTTCAACCTCGATTTCGGCGGCTCTGGGCATGGCGGTGGGCAGCCAACTGCAAGGCTGCGAACGCTACGCCATCGCCGTCATCGGCGACGGTTCGATGAGCGCCGGCCAGGCTTTCGAAGCGCTCAACAATGCAGGCCCCCAGAAGACGCGCCTGATAGTGATTCTGAACGACAACGACATGTCGATCGCCAAGCCGGTGGGCGGGTTAAGCGCCTATCTATCAAAGCTGTGGTCGTCGAAGTCCTATCAGCACTTCAGGCACTTCGCCAAGGACGTGGCGGAAATCTTCCCGCGTCCCATCGAACTGGCGGCCAAAAAGGTCGAGGAATATGCCAAGGGCTTGGTGGCGGGCGGCACCTTGTTCGAGGAGTTGGGTCTTTATTACGTCGGTCCCATCGACGGTCACAATTTCGACCATCTGCTGCCCGTGCTTCGCAATGTTCGCGATTTCGAGGAACCAGCGCCGGTGCTTGTGCATGTGGTGACGCAGAAGGGGCGGGGATATGCGCCTGCCGAGGAAGCGCATGACAAATATCACGGCGTATCGAAGTTCAATGTCGAGACCGGGGTGCAAAGCAAGCCCAAGAGTAATGCGCCCAGCCTGACCGGCGTGTTCGGCCAAGCCTTGGCCGACGAAGCCAAGCGTGACGAAACGATTTGCGCCATCACGGCGGCCATGCCTTCGGGTACCGGGTTGGATATTTTCGGCCGCGCCCATCCTGATCGTCTGTTTGACGTCGGCATCGCCGAGCAGCATGCGGTTACCTTTGCCGCCGGTCTGGCCTGCGAGGGGCTGAAGCCCTTCTGCGCCATCTATTCTACCTTCTTGCAGCGCGGCTACGATCAGGTGATGCACGATGTCGTGCTTCAGCATCTGCCGGTGCGCTTCGTGCTGGATCGCGCCGGGCTGGTGGGGGCCGATGGGGCCACGCATCACGGTTCTTACGACCTGTCCTATCTTGGTTGCCTGCCCGGCGTGGTGATCATGGCCCCGGCCGACGAGGCGGAACTGGCGCATATGGTGGCCACCCAGGTTGCCATCGATGACCGGCCCAGTTTCCTGCGTTATCCCAGGGGCGATGGAAGCGGCGTGGAAATGCCCGCCCGCGGCGTTGCGCTGCCCATCGGCAAGGGCCGCGTGCTGCGCCAGGGCGAACGGGTTGCGATTCTTAGCCTGGGCACAAGGCTGGGCGACGCCTTGAAGGCGGCGGATCAGTTGGCGGCGCAGGGGATTTCGGCGACCGTGGCGGATGCGCGTTTCGCCAAGCCGATCGACGAGGAACTGATCGCCGATCTGGCCAGGAATCACGAATTGCTGATTACGGTGGAAGAGAACGCCGTTGGCGGCTTCGCGGCGCAAGTGATGCACTTCCTGGTCAATCAAGGCCTGCTGGACAAGGGGTTGAAGCTGCGCGCCTTGTGCCTGCCCGATCATTTTATCGAACATGACAGCCAGACCCAGCAATTGGCAGATGCGGGGCTGGACGCGGCGGGGATTGTGGCCGCGGTGACGCAAGCCCTTAGCTGACGGTTAATGCCTAGCGTGCCATACTGGCCGCCATGTCCGGGCAGCACACTCTTTTCACGCAAGATGGCGACGCGACCCAAATCGAGGGGCCGATGGGTCAGCTTGCCCCCCAGCCCTGGATGGAGGCGCCAACCACCAAGACGGTGATGGCGGCGATTACCAGCACGGGGGTCGAGGCGCGTTTCGTGGGGGGCTGCGTGCGAGATGCCTTGCTCAAGCGCCCGGTCAAGGATATCGATATCGCCACCCCCCTGGAGCCGAACGACGTCATCCGTCTTCTGGAGGCCAACGGCATCCACGCCATTCCCACCGGCATCGCGCATGGCACCATTACGGCGGTGATCGGCAAAGATCATTTCGAGATCACCACGCTGCGTCATGATGTCGAGAATTTCGGCCGCCATGCGCGCGTCGCCTTCACCGACGACTGGCGGGCCGACGCGCTCAGGCGCGATTTCACCATCAACGCCCTGTCGATGACCACGGACGGGCGCATCTATGATCCGGTGAACGGCTTGGCCGATCTGGGGCGTGGGCGCGTGCGCTTCGTGGGCGATCCCAAGCAGCGCATCCAGGAAGATGTGCTGCGCCTTCTGCGCTATTTCCGCTTCTATGCCTATTACGGTCACCCGCCCGCGCAAGTGCCTTCGTTGGCGGCTTGTCGGGCCAGCGCCCATCTGCTGCCCAATCTATCCGGCGAGCGTATCCGGGGCGAGATGATGCGCCTTCTCATGGCGCCCGATCCGGCTGGCGTTCTTACCTTGATGCAGGCGGAAAAGGTGTTGCCGCACATCTTGCCGGAAGCCAAACATTTCGGACGTCTCAGGCAATTGGCTTGGCTTGAGGATCGCGGTCTGCGCCTGGAGGGGATCGAGCGCGATCCCACCAGACGTTTGGCCTGTCTGGTCGAATGCGACGCCAAGGGGGCGTTGGAAATCGCCGACAGATTCAAGCTGTCGAACCGCGACAGGAATCGCTTGGCTGCGATCTGTCGTCATTCTCAACAGGCGCCCAGCCTTGCCATGAGCGACGGCGAACGCCGTCACCTGCTGTATCGGATGGGCAAGCAGACCTATCTGGACCGGGCGCTGATCGCTTGGTCGTCCGAACGCGACATCGATCCGCGCGCCCCATCGGCGGCGAGCGGTCCCTGGACCGAGTTGCTGGGCCATGCCCTTGACTGGACTGTTCCAGAATTCCCCTTGAAAGGGCGCGATGCCCTGGCGCTGGGCGTTCCCCATGGCCCCCGCATCGGCGAGCTTTTGGGCCATGTGCAAGAGTGGTGGGAGGAGGGCGGTTTCAGGGCCGACCATGCGGCCTGCCTCGACCGCCTGCGGGCGGCTCTCGAGTCGAAGATGTCGTAGTCTTTAACAAAAAATTTACCATCGCGGCCCAACATCTTGAAAATCATGTGATTCGGATCACAGCGCGGCAGAACCGCAAGTGCGATGATTCGAATCAGGAGGTTTCCATGAGCCGTTTACGTATTTGCATTTTGGGTGACGATTTGGCCACGGCGTTGGGTGACTCCGGCGGCGTCGGCTGGACGGGTCAGTTGTCGCGTTCGGAAACATCGTTCGGCGGGCGGTTCGAGTTGATGTCGCTGGGCGTTCCTTGCGAAACCTCGCGGGATATGGCTTCCCGCGTTGAAGATGAATTGGCGGCGCGTTTGCCCGTGGGCGCTCAGGCCCTTGTCCTTTTCTGCTTTGGCGTGGCCGACATGGCCGCCAGCGAAAAGGACGGCGTTCGCTTGTCGCTGCCGGAAAGCCTGTATTGGGCTGAAACCGCCCTGCGCACCAGTCTTCGCCGCTATCACACGCTGTGGGTGGGGCCGCCGCCGGTTAGGATGAAAGCTGCTTGGCGCGATGCCGAAGGCCATGTCTGGTCGCTCAATCAAGGACGCATGGCCGGCTTGAACGACGCCTACCGCATGCTGGCCGAGCGATTGAACGTTCCTTATCTCGATCTGATGGCGACATTGGGGCGTGACAGGCGCTGGCTGCGCAGCCTGGATAGCGGCAATGGCGTCCATCCGACCTCGGAAGGCCATGCGGCGCTGGCCAATCATATCGGGCGCTGGTCGGCTTGGCGTTCGTATCTCAATCCCACGGCGCCGGGTTCCAGGGCTGAGGGGTTGCATTTTCCTGGCCCCAAGGCCGTGCTGATCGCTTAAGCGACTCCCTTCTTTCTCCCATTCCGTCTATGATGCGCCGTCACTCGACCGGGAAGTGGGGACCGTCATGGAGCTATCCGTTTTTGCCTTGGCCATCGTCGTTTTGGCGGTCGCCATTCTGTCTATGGGCGTCAAGATCGTGCCGCAAGGCGCCGAATTCACCGTCGAGCGCTTCGGTCGTTACACCACGACCTTGAAGCCGGGCCTAAGCCTGATCATTCCCTTCGTCGATAGCGTCGGCGCCAAGTTGAACATGATGGAGCAGGTGGTGGATGTGCCGTCGCAAGAAGTGATCACCCGCGACAACGCCATGGTCACCGTGGACGGCGTCGTCTTCTTTCAGGTGCTGGACGCCGCCAAGGCCGCCTATGAAGTCACCAATCTCAATAACGCCATCCTCAATCTAACCATGACCAACATCCGCACCGTGATGGGCGGCATGGATCTCGACGAATTATTGTCCCAGCGCGACAAGATCAACACCCAGCTTCTCAGGGTGGTTGACGAGGCGACCGAATCTTGGGGGGTCAAGGTCACGCGCATCGAGATCAAGGATATCGCGCCGCCCCGCGATCTGGTCGACGCCATGGCCCGCCAGATGAAGGCCGAGCGCGACAAGCGCGCCGCAATCTTGGAGGCCGAAGGCCTGCGCCAAGCCGCCATTCTGAAGGCCGAGGGCGAGAAACAGGCGCAAATCCTGTCGGCCGAGGGCAGACGCGAAGCCGCCTTCCGCGACGCCGAAGCCCGCGAGCGCGAGGCCGAGGCCGAAGCCAAGGCGGTGTCCTCGGTGTCCGACGCCATCGCCAAGGGCAATGTGCAGGCGGTCAATTATTTCGTGGCGCAGAAATATGTCGATGCGCTCAAAGAGATCGCTTCGGCCCCCAACGAGAAGCTGGTATTGATGCCTCTGGAAGCGGCCAGCGTCATCGGCGCCTTGGGAGGCGTCGCCGATCTGGCGCGCAAAGCCTTTCCGGGCAGGGAGTAATTCATGGTTATCGACGCGTCTCCGGTACAAGACATTCTGTTCTGGCATTGGTGGATCGCCGCCGCCATCTGTTTCGTTCTCGAACTTGTCGTTCCCGGCGTGCTGTTCTTGTGGCTGGGCGTCGGCGCGGTGGCGGCGGGGTTTTTCTCGCTGGCCTTTCCGGGTTTCGGCTGGCGTCATGAAAGCATGGTTCTGGCCGGGGTTTCGATGGCCAGCGCCGTCGTGGGCCGCAATTGGTGGGACAAGATGCGACAGCGCACCGATCATCCCGAACTGAACGAGCGCGCCAAAACGCTGATCGGAAGAACGGGCACGTTGGAAGACCCCATCGCCAACGGGGTGGGTCGTTTGAAGCTGGGCGACACCAGTTGGAAAGTGAAGGGACCCGATCTGCCTGCGGGCGTTCAGGTGCGCGTCACGGGGGCTGATGGCTCCGTGCTGACGGTTGTGGCTGTTTGAAAGGAAATCACCTCATGCGCCGATTGATTTTGGCCTTGCCATTGCTGCTGATCGCCTGCGGCGATCCCAGCAAAGCCGACATCGTAAAAAAGGCCGAAGGCGTGGATTCCAAGGCCAAGCTTGAAAAGGTTCTGGGCCGCCCGCAAGGCGTGGACAAGTTGGGGCCGGTCGAACGCTGGACCTACAAGGCCAAGGACGGCGAAGTCACCTTCGTCATCACCGGCGACACGGTGGTCCTGTCGGCGACCAACGGAAAGTAGATCACACCGGTCTTCTGGCCGTCATGGCCGCACTTAGGGTGCCGTCGTCCAGATAGTCGAGTTCGCCGCCCACCGGCACGCCATGGGCCAAGCCTGAAATCTGCAAATCAGGGCGTTCCAGCCGTTCGGCCAGATAATGCGCCGTCGCCTGTCCGGCGACGGTGGCGCCCAGGGCCAGGATGACTTCATTGACGGTTTTGTCCGTCACACGCTCGATCAGGCGGGTGAGATTCAGATCGTCGGGGCCGATGCCATCCAGCGCCGACAGCGTTCCGCCCAGCACATGATAAAGCCCGCGATAGGCGCCCGAGCGATCCAGCGCCCACAGATCGGCGACATCGGCCACCACGCAGATAATGCTGGCGTCGCGCCGCTGGTCCGCGCAGATGGCGCAGGGCGTTTGCGTATCCAGATTGCCGCAGTCAGGACAGGTGCGAATGGCTGCTGCCGCATCGCTCATCGCCTTGGCCAATGGCTCCAGCAGCGTATCGCGCTTTTTCAAAAGCGTCAGCGCCGCCCGTCTGGCCGAGCGCGGCCCCAGGCCGGGAAGCCTAGCCATCAAATGAATCAGATGCTCGATCTCGGGACTGTTCAAGCTGTGCCCCCACATCGTCATCGCCGGGCTTGACCCGGCGATCCATGGATGCCCGGATCAAGTCCGGGCATGACGCAATTTAAAAAGGAAGTTTCATCCCAGGAGGAAGCTGCAAGCCGCCGGTCATTTTCGCCATCTCTTCTTGCATGAAGGCTTCAACCTTGGTCTTGGCGTCGTTGTAGGCGGCGACGATCAGGTCTTCCACCATTTCCTTATCGTCGGCGTTCAGAATTTTTGGATCGGTGGAGATTTTCTTGATGTCGCCCTTGCCGTTAACGGTGATGCTGACCATGCCGCCGCCGGATGCGCCGCTCATTTCGGCTTCGGCCAGCTTGGCCTGCATTTCGGCCATCTTGCTTTGCATCTGCTGGGCCTGCTTCATCAATTGTCCGATATTCTTCATAAGTCCTCGTCTTGGGTTGGCATGTCGGGAAGGGTGTCGAAAACCATGGCTTCGGCTTCGGGTTGGGTAGCTGCGCGCACGGCTTCGATGCTGGCGTCGGGAAAGGCGGCCAGCACGGCCTGCACCAGCGGGTGCCTTGCCGCATCGGCCTTTTTCTTGGCGACCTCGGCCAGTTCCTGGCCGCGCAGGGTTTCTTGACCCGGCTTGTTCGAAACGCTGACCACCCAGCGCTTGCCGGTCCATTCGGAAAGAAGCGCCCCAGCCCGGTTGGCCAGATCCTTGGGCGCATGCGCCATGGGATTGATTTCGATGCGTCCAGGCTCGAAATGGACCAGACTGACGCTGGCTTGCAAATGGGCGGTGATCACCGGCTCCATACGCTCGGCGAACAAGGCCACCGCCTCGGCAAAGGTCTGCGGCATCGCGATGGCGGCGCGGGGCGCTTGAACGGGCGCGCTGTCGTAACTGACGCTTGCGCCGCCCGCCACGGCCCTGGCTCCGCCGCCGGATGGGGATGGCGACATCATTGGGCCGCCAGGATTGGCGGGCGGATTGCGCCGTACCGCTTCCACCGCGTCGGCGGGGCTGGGCAGGTCGGTGGCGAAGGCCAAACGGATCAGCACCATTTCGGCGGCCTGCAAGGGCGAGGGGGCGGACCTAGCCTCCGAAAGCCCTTTCAACAGCATCTGCCAGGCGCGGGTCAGCGAGGCCATGGATAGGGTCGAGGCCATCCCTCCTCCGCGCACTCGTTCCGCTTCCGCAACGCCCGGCGCTTGCGCCAACTGCGGGGCCAGTTTCACCCGGGTCAGCCAATGCACCAGTTCCAACATATCTTCCAGCACCACGGCGGGATCGGCGCCGCTGGCATAGGATTGACCTAGCAGATCAAGGGCCTGAGCCATCTCGCCCTTCATCACGGATTCGAAAAGATCGAAGGTGCGCACCCGGTCGGCCAATCCCAGCATGTCGCGCACCAGGGCCTCGTCGACCTTGCCCTCGCCATGCGAAATCGCCTGATCCAGCAGCGACAATCCGTCGCGCACGGAACCGTCGGCGGCTCTGGCGATCAGAGCCAAGGCGCCCGGCTCGGCGACTGCGCCTTCCTTTTCGGCGATATTGGCGAAATGGGCGGCCAGCATGTCGGAATCGACGCGCTTCAGGTCGAAGCGCTGGCAGCGCGACAAAACGGTGATCGGCACCTTGCGGATTTCGGTGGTGGCGAAGATGAATTTCACATGCTCGGGCGGCTCTTCCAACGTTTTCAGCAACGCGTTGAAGGCGGCGGTGGACAGCATATGCACTTCGTCGATGATGTAGATCTTGAAGCGGGCCTGGGTGGGGCGGTAGCGCACCCCTTCGATGATCTCGCGGATGTCGTTGACACCGGTGCGGCTGGCGGCGTCCATTTCCAGCACATCGACATGCCGGTCTTCGGCGATCGAGGTGCAGTGGGCGCAGATGCCGCAAGGCTTGTCGGTGGGGCCTTCGGCGCAGTTGAGCGCGCGGGCGATGATGCGGGCCGTGGTGGTTTTGCCGACGCCGCGAACGCCGGTCAGCACGAAGGCATGGGCAAGCCTGCCGCTGGCGATGGCGTTTCTCAACGTGCGAACCATCGCTTCCTGGCCGATCAAGTCGGCGAAGGTGGTCGGGCGGTATTTGCGCGCCAGAACGCGGTAGGCGGCGGGTTCTGTCATGGCGAGTTCAAAGGAAGCCTAAAGGGTGGGAGACCGGACGCCGACCCGAATCTGAACTCGTTACGGCTGCTTCCTTCCGGACCTGACCGGGTTGGCGAGGAACTCGTCCGTCGCCGGTCTCCCGGGGGCAGCATAGCGACCCCGGTTCGGGAATCAAGCGTCAATCAGTAAACTTCGATCTTGCCCAGAATGCCCCAGGCGGTGGAGAACAGGCCCATATCCATGTCATAGACGCCCTTCTCCAGGACCAGCAGGCGAATTTCGCGCTTTTCATCGGCGCCCACGCCCACCCGGCCCAGGGTGGAATCGGAGTTCGAGGCGGCATTGGCGAAGAAGTCGGCGGCGCGCAGCGTGCCCGAATCGCCGTCGGTGTTCTCCAGGACCAGAATGTAGGGCTGACCAGCCTTCAGGCGCAGCCAAGCCGGGCTGATGAGATCGTCTTCCAGCTTCAGCGACACGCGCTTGGCCTTCTCCCAATCGGCGGTCTTCAGCGCTTCCTCGGCCTTGGCGCGCTGTTCCGAATTGGAAAAGCCGACGCTGGCCAGGGCTTCCTGGCCCAAGGTCAGAACGGGACCGGCCGCCGTGAAGACGCCGATGAACACTGCGGGCGCAATTCCCGGCGCCACGGCATGGGCGGGAAGGGCGGTTGCGGCCAGAGACGCGGCCAGAGCAATGGCGGACAAACGCAAGGGCTTGAACATGGACATCCCCGTAACGACAAAGTGTTGGGATCATACGTGAAACCCGCTGGCAGGGCAAGCAGGGCGCTTGCGGCCCTGGCCCGGCTGGATCACAATGCGCTTCAAATCACAAATAAGGACGCCACCATGGTTGACATGCGCAAGACGAGCAAGACACATGAACATAAGCATCAGCAAGATGAAGCCTTGGAATTCAAGGCGGTAGCCCGCAGGAACAAGCTGGCAGGCCTGTGGGCCGCCGAGTTGCTGGGGCTGATCGGCCAAGCGGCGATGGATTACGCCAAAGACGTCGTGCATGCCGACTTCGAGGAAAAGGGCGACGAGGACGTGGTGCGCAAGCTGGCCAAGGATCTTGACGGCAAGGCCGACCACCAGACCATCCGCGAAAAGCTGGGCGAGTTCCTGCACATCGCCAGGAAGCAAGTGCAAGACGAGGGAAAATAACCCGGTTAGGAATTTCCCGGTTCGAAAACCAACTGCACCCGGTCGCTGGCCCAGCGCGACACCGAATACAGTACGGGTCGGCCTTCCATGTCGGCATTGACGCTTTCGGCCAGCAAAATTGGTCTGTTGGGCGATTGCTGCAGCTGCTTGGCGTCGGCTGAACGGGCGGGCCTAGCACTGACGCTGGTGCTTTTGCGCGTGTAGTCGGCAATGCCGGAAAGTGCTAGCGCCTTGGTGATCGAGCCGGTCTTCCGATAGGCTTCGAACAAGCCCGGTACCCGCGCCTTGGGAAAGTGGTGCGAGGAGATGCTGATCGGTCTTCCGTCGGCCTCGTTCAGAATGTCGAGCACCAGAACTGGCGTCCCCTTGCGAAGGGCCAAGGCCTTCATGACGGCACCTTCCGCCTTGATCTCGCGCGCGGCGACCAGGGTTCCACCGGGATGGCGTTGTTCGGCCGCCACATTCTTGGAGAATCGGGTCCGTTTGCTGACCCGGTAGTTGATGACCCATTCCTGGACAAATATCCCGCGTCCCTGTTCGACGCTGAGAAGACCTTCGCCGTTCAGTTGGGCAATCGCCCGGCGCACGGTATGGCGATGGACGCCCAATAGCTGGGCCATCTTCGCCTCGGTGGGCAGTTTCTCGCTGGGTCCATAGTTTCCGTCCACGATCCATTGGCGGATGGTCTGCGCCGCTTTGCGCCACAGAGGGATGGCGGAACCGATGGGCATGGTCGGATTATGCCGCCAGTCTGCGGGCCGGATCGGCCAGATAGACCGTACGGCCAGCGACCAGCGACGCAACGACGCAAGGCGTCTCCTGGCTGGCGTCCGTCAGAATCAAGTCGGCGCGTCGCCCTTTGGCGATCTCTCCCCGGTCGGTCAAGCCGACCGCTCGGGCGGGATTGGTCGAGATCAGCGCCCAACCCTGGGCCAGGGGGGCAATGCGTTGGCGGTCGAGCATAAAGACGGATTGCATCAGTGCCGGATAGAAATAATCCGATGTCAGGATCGAGCACAGCCCTTCTTGCACCAGTTGGGCGGCCCCCAACCGGTCGGCGTGCGAGCCGCCGCGCACGATATTGGGCGCCCCCATCACGACATGGCCGCCGCTGTCCAGCGTCGCCCTGGCGGTTTCCAGATTGAGCGGAAATTCGCACAGGCTGCTGCCAAGATCGACGTAACGCTGGCGCATTATTGGGTTTTCGTCATCGTGCGAAGCGCTGACCAGTCCGGCTTTTCTGGCGGCTTTGGCCAGACGCTCGACCGATCCCGGCACGTCTTCCCGTCTGGCATGCACCTTGCGCACGAAGTCGGAAAAGGCCTCGCGGCTCATGCCTGCCCTGGCGGCGGCGCCCGCTTTCTTGCCGTGCCTGTCCGCCTCGTCCAGATACATCGGCAGATGGTCGTTGAAGCCCAGCAGGCCGATCCATTCTTGGGCAATCCAGCCGGAAATCAGCGCTTCGGCTTCGACGTTGAAAATCTCGTGGCGCAGATGGATGCGCGTGTCGCACAATAACCGGTCCTTAACGCCGCCATAGGCCGCCAGCCAGCGGCTGGCGTTCTCGGTGCTGCGCAAGCCAGGTTCCCAGGAACAGGTCAGGCCGTGAAAAGCGGTGGTGATGCCGTTGGCCACCAACTGGCGGTCGGTCTCCATCAGGGCGAGATCGATGGGGAAATGCACGCCCGGCCTTGGCATCATTTGGCGCTCGAAGGCGTCGCCATGCAGATCGACGATGCCGGGCAGAAGGGTCAGCCCCTCGGCGTTCCAGGTTTCTCCATTTGCGTTCAGCCCGCTCCCAATGGCGGCGATTTCGCCATTCTCGATGATGACGTCCGCCCCCTCGACCCATTCATTGGCAACAAGAGCGCGGGCATTTCTAATCAGCATAACAACATTCCTTTAGGAAGATCACTGTCTGGCGAATAGGCGCTTGCGCGCCAGCGAACTGAAGCGTTCGACCGCCATGACCAGGAAGAAGATCATTAAAACGATGGTGGCGGCCTGATCGTAGCGGAACATTTCCATCGAGACGGACAGTTCCACGCCGATGCCGCCAGCGCCGACAAGTCCCAGCACCACCGATGCCCGCACTGCCTTTTCCAGCGAGAATAGGCTGGTATTGATCATGGCGGGCAGGGCGCAGGGAATGGCGGCGCAAGTGACGATATCCAGCTTGGTGCCGCCGATGGCGGTCAGCGCCTCGGCGGGACCGGGGTCGGCTTCTTCCATGTTTTCCGCAAAGAAGCGGCCGCAAAAGCCGATGGTATCGACGATGATGGTCAGGGTTCCGGCAAAGGGGCCAAGGCCCACCGAGGCCACGAAGAACAGCGCCCAGGCCAGATCGGGAACGGTTCGAAACAGGCTGATCAATCCGCGCGACGCCGTATATAGCCAAGGGTGCGGCGTGTGATTTGACGAGGCCAGCACCGCCAGGGGAACGCTGAGCAGAATGCCCACCACCGTTCCAACCAGGGCCATCTGAAAGGTGACCAGCAGCGACAGCATCATGGGCACGGCGCGGTCGGTGGCGGGCGGGATCATGTCTGCGCCGATGCGGGCCATGTTGGGGATGCCGGCGATCAGTTCGCCGATATCGACTTCGGCCTGATGCAAGGACCAAGCGAAGAAGGCGATGAAAGCGGTGAACATCAGGGCGGGCAGGAATTCGACGCGTCCCATGCGCTGCGGCAAAATCGGACGAAGCTGGGCGTCAGCCATAGAAGGCTCCTAGGATGGATGTATCCAGCGCTTTCGCTTCGACATCGATGGCTAGGCGTCCTTGGCGAAGTCCCAGCACTCGGTCGGCATAGCGTTGGGCATGAGCGACCTGATGCGAAACGAAGACCAAGGTCATGCCGGTGCGTTCGGAGAGGGAACGGAAAGTCTCCATAACCTCTTCGCCCGCGTGCGGATCCAGGCTGGCCGCCGGTTCGTCGGCGAAGATCATGCTGGGCTTTTGCATCAAGGACCGCGCGATGGCCACCCGTTGCGATTGGCCGCCCGACAGTTGATCGGCGCGCCTTGCCGCCAGATCGGCCAGCCCCACCATCTCCAGGCAGTGCATGGCGTATTCGCGCTCTGCTGCCGGGGCCAGCCCGTGAAACCAGCAGCGCGCGCCTTTGCGTCTGGCGATCGCGCCGTGCATGACGTTGCTAAGCACCGCCAAGCGCGGCACCAGATTGTGCTTTTGGAAAATGAAACCAACGCCCGAGCGCATTCTGCGCAGCCGCGTCTTGCAGGCCGCAGTCAGATCGGCGCCATCGATATGGACGCAGCCCTTGTCGGGTTCGATCAAGCGCAGGCAGCAGCGCAGCAAGGTGCTTTTCCCGGTGCCGTTGGCGCCGATGATGGCAACCGACTGGCCCTTTGAAATCGCAAAGGAAACGTCGTTAAAGACCGGCGTTGCGCCGCCAGCGTACGACTTTTCAAGTCCGGCAACCAACAGAGACGGCTGAGAGGCACAGACCGACTGCGCCTCTCTTATTGCCGTCGCCTGGGCCGAAGCCTTGGGCATGGTCAATGCAACGGACATCAATCCCCGATGAAATCGGAATATTCGGGGAAGCCCGCCGTGCGGTACATGCTCCGCACATAGTTGTAATCCTTGTCATCCAGCTTGGTCAGAAACTGCATGCCCTTGTACTTCTTGTTTTCCTCGCCAACCAAGATGGCATCGATAAAGCGCGGACCGTGTTCAGCGAAGGCCTTGCGAATGGTCTCGACGACTTCAGCCTCCACATGCTCGCCAGCCATCAGCATATCGTTGGGCAGATCGGGGCCGCGACCGATGACGCGAAAGGCGCCCGGCTGCAGGCCGCCTTCAGCTTCCTTGGCGCGCAGCTTCAGAAAATCGGTGTTGTTGAAACCAATTGCCTGGACGTCGCCGCGCTTCAAGGCTTCCCACAGCATTGGCGCCTTGGTGTGCGTGATTTCAAGCTGCTTCAAAGGTTCGAGGCCGCCATCGGCAAAGACCTGAATCGGCCCCAGATGGCGCGAGGTTGATCCCACTGGGCCAATCCCAACCTTCTTGCCCTTTAGATCCTTGGCAAGATTGTAGGGCGCGTTGGCAAGCGTTACCACCACCGCGAAATAGTCGGGCCTGGACAGACCGGCCACAATCCGCGTCTTGGGAGCGCGCTTCTTGATGACGACATATTCGGCAGGTCCCGTCATCACCAGATCGACCTTCTTGAAGCGCAGCGCCTCGACGGCTGCCGTGCGGTTGGAGACCGGCAAGAATTCGATCTCATAGCCGGTGGTTTCGGTCAGAACCTTCTTGAATTCGCCGAATTCGCGCTGCAGTTCCTCAAGGCCGACCAGATCGGTGACGGCCATTCTGACTGTTTTGGCCTCGGCCGAGGTTGCCACAAGGCCAAGCGTAACGGCCAGGGTGGCCAGAAATGAACGAAGCATGTTGAACCTCCGAAAAAAGCGATGGCTTCTTATACGGAGGGTCCTGCGCCGCGATTGTGATATTTGGGTTAAATGCCCAGTCTTTGGCAAACCACTGGCGGATTGGTATGTACCACTTGGAAGCTGAAGCTGAGAAATCTGCGCATGAAATCAGTCGAATGGCCTAAAGATAGCGCCACCAGACATAAAAGGTGCTGATCACGATGCTGATCAGCATCAAGGGGAAGGCGATTTTCATATAGGGGATGAATTTGAAGGTCGTGCCGCCGCGCTCGGCCAGCCCCGCCACCGTCAGATTGGCCGAAGCGCCGATCAAGGTGCCATTGCCGCCCAGGCAGGCGCCCAGGCTTAAGCACCACCAAAGGGGAAGCAATCCTTCAGGCCCGCCGAAGGTGGGCGCCATGTTCTTGATCAGCGGGATCATGGTGGCGACGAAGGGAATGTTGTCGATGATCGCCGACAGAATGGCTGACGACCAAAGAATGGCGATGGCCGTCACTTTCAGATCTCCGCCGGTGGCGGCGATCAGATATTCGGCCAGCATCTTCAAAACGCCCGCATGTTCGACGCCGCTGACCACCATGAAAAGGCCGACGAAGAAGAAAATGGTGATCCACTCGACTTCGGTGAAGGTGTGATGCACTTCATGGCTTTGGGTTTCGGCGTCACGCCCGAAATTGGCCAGCAGCATCAGCACGGCGGCGCCGGTCATGGCGATGGTGCCGGGTTCAAGATGCAGCTGGCGAGCCAGCACGAAGCCCAGAATGACCAGGAAAACCACGGACAACGACTGTTTCAAAAGCCGCCAGTCGGTGATGGCCTCAAGCTCGTTGAACTTCATCACCCGTTCGCGATTTTCCGCCGTGGCGTGCAGCTTTCTGCCCCACATGACATGGAAAATGGCGGCTGTGACGATCTGCACCACGATGACTACTGGGGCTAGGTTGAACAGGAAATCGTTGAAGGTAAGCCCGGTGGCCGAGCCGATGATGATGTTGGGCGGGTCGCCGATCAGGGTCGAGGTGCCGCCGATATTGGAGGCGAAGATTTCGGCGACCAGGATGGGGTAGGGCTTGATCTTCAATTCATCGCAAATGACCATGGTGACCGGCACGATCAAAAGCACGGTGGTCACGTTGTCGAGCAGAGCCGAAAAGACGGCGGTGACGATTTGCAGCATCAGCATGATGCCCGCCGGATTGGCCTTGACCTGTTTGGCAGACCAAATGGCGACATACTGAAAAACGCCCGATTTGCGGGTGACGGATACGATGATCATCATGCCGGTCAGAAGCGCGATGGTGTTGAAGTCCACCCCGCGCACGGCCATTTCCTGATTGAGCACGCCCACCAGGATCATGACGCCAGCGCCCAGCAATGAGACGATGGCGCGGTTGATCCGCTCGCTCATGATGGCGGCGTAGGTGGCGATCAGGATGGCGCTGGACACCCACATGGGGTCAAGGCCGAACAGGATGCTCGCCGCAGTGCCGCCTTCCGAGTGCATTATTCAGTCACCATCAATTTGCCAAGCGAACTGCGGATGGTGACGATCCCCTTCAATAGCTGGCTGACGGGATCGACCACGGGCAAGTCCTCGCGGCGCAGATACAAAATATGCAAGGTTTCAACCAAAGGGGTGTCGGGCGTCAGCGTTTCCGATTCGCTGTCCATGTAACGTTCGACCGGGTGGGCCGCCACCACCTTCAGTCGGCTGATGACGTCGCCAACCGAGTCGGCAATGAAGGCCAAGTTTTGTTCGTCGTCGGCCCTAGCCCCCTTGGGCAAGGCCAGCATCAAAATCTGATGCGCCCCAAACAGGCCAAGATATTTTCCCTTGGCGTCGGTCACGGGTAGATTCATGCGCTTTTCCTGGCGCAGCAGCGCCAAGGCATCAGCCACGGTGGTCCCCTTTTGCAGGACCGGCGGCGCACTGTTCATGATGTCTTTGCAGCTCATGGTATTCCCCTAGGTATTTATCATGATGACGGCAGGTGGTTCGCTTGGCAAGCGTTCAGTTCCAGACAGTTACAGGTAGCGCCACATCACATAGAAGTTTGAAATGGCAATACTAATCAGCATAAGCGGGAAGGCCAGTTTCATGAAGGGCAGGAAGCGGAAGGTGACGCCGCCGCGCTCGGCCAGCCCCGCCACGGTCAGATTGGCCGAGGCGCCGATCAAGGTGCCGTTGCCGCCCAGGCAGGCCCCCAGCGACAGCGACCACCAAAGGGGTTTCAGCGCTTCGGGGCCGCCAAAGGCGGGCGCCATGCTTTCAATCAGCGGAATCATGGTGGCGACGAAGGGAATGTTGTCGACGATGGCCGATAGAATGGCCGATGACCACAGGATGGCCAGGGCGGTCGCCTTCATGTCGCCGCCAGTCAGGGCCAGCATTTTTTCGGCCAGCAGGTTCAACAGCCCGGCATGTTCGACGCCCGCCACCACGATGAACAGGCCGACGAAAAAGAAGATGGTCACCCATTCCACTTCGCCGAACGTGTGATGGACATGTTCCGACTGATCTTCCGCCTTCTTGCCGAAATTATTGAGCAGCATCAGGATGGCGGCTCCGGTCATGGCGATGGTGCCGGGTTCCAGGTGCAAGGGATGCGCCATCACGAATCCCAGGATGACAAGGACCAGAACGCCCATCGATTGCTTCAAAAGCCGCACGTCGGTAATCGCCAGTCTTTCGTCCATCGCCATGACGCGGGCGCGATTCTCGTCCGAGGCGCGCATCTTGCGGCCCCACATCAGGTGGAAAATGCCAAGGTAAAGAAGCTGTATGACGATGGCGATGGGGGCCAGATTGAAGACGAACTCGTTGAAGGACATGCCGGTCGCCGAGCCGATCAGGATGTTGGGCGGATCGCCGATCAGGGTGGCCGTGCCGCCGACGTTAGAGGCGAATATTTCCGCCACCAGCACCGGATAGGGCTTGATCTTTAGTTCCTCGCAAATCACCAGCGTGACCGGCACGATCAACAGCACCGTCGTCACATTGTCCAGCAGGGCGGAAAAGACCGCCGTGATGACTTGCAGCATCAAAAGAACGCCCGCCGGATTGGCCTTGACGACCTTGGCCGAGACGACGGCGACATACTGAAAGACGCCGCATTTTCTGGTGATGGCCACGATGATCATCATGCCGGTCAGCAAGGCGATGGTGTTGAAGTCGATGCCTCTGACCGCCATTTCCTGATTGAGCGCTCCGGCGAGAATCATGACGCCGGCGCCCGCCAGTGCTGCGATGGCGCGGTTGATCTTCTCGGAAATGATGACGGCGTAGGTGACAATCAGGATCAGGCTAGACAGCCATAACGGGTCAATGCCAAACAAAGTGGCAGGCACATGGTGCATCGGATGAAACCCCTGTTTTTCGTTTCCGCGCCATGGTTGCCAAAAACGCGGTCGATTACCTCCCCTGATGAACCCGTAGGTAATTTTCCTTACGAAGTTCAGTGATCAGCCCTTCTACATCGTTCTCGCCAGCGCCTAATTCACGTAGCGCAGCACCGCCCAATTGCAAGCTGGCTTCCAATGTTTCCGGCACGCAAACCGATGCTCCGGCGGCCATCAGGGCGTTGCCCTGACGGTAGTCGCGGGCGCGGGCGAAGATGTTGGCCTTGGGAAAATGATGGCGCAGAGCGTGCACGGTGCGCTCGGCCGCCGCCGTCTGATCCAGCGTCACCACGGCTAGGCATGTCTCGGTGGCTCCCGCCGCCTTCAGCACGGTGGGATGGCTGGCGTCGCCGTAGAAAACTTCGAATCCCTGATTGCGGCATTCCAGAACGCGGTCGGGGTCTTTGTCTAGGCCGATATAGGGAATGCCTTTGCTGGCCAGCATGCGGGCAACTGTTTTGCCGACGCGCCCAAACCCGGCGATCAGCACGGGGGGCGTTGCCGAGATGTCTTTGGCGATCTCGGGCAGGTCGATGACCGGTTCGCTGCGCTTGAAACGCTTTAGAAGTTTCGACCCTAGCAGATCGACCAGGGGAGTTGCCGCCATCGACAGCGAGACGGCCAGAACCAGCATGCGGCCGGTGTCGCCTGCTAAGATACCTTCCCTTTGGGCTAATCCGAAAAGGACGAAGGCGAATTCGCCGCTTTGGCACAACAGAACGGAAACGCGTAAGGCGTCTGATTTGGAATGGCCGAAAATCAGGGAAAGCCCATAGAGGATGGCGCCCTTGATGGTCAGTAGGCCCAGGACCAGCGCGGCGATCTTAAGCCCATCCTTGGCCAGCAGGCCGAAATCGGTCGTCATGCCGACCGACATGAAAAACAGGCCCAGCAGGAAACCGCGGAAGGGTTGGATGTCGGCTTCGACCTGATGGCGGAATTCGGAATCGGCCAGCATCAGCCCCGCCAAAAAGGCGCCCAACGCCATCGACATGCCCAGATGTTCGAACAAGGCCGCCGAACCCAAAATCAGCAGCACGGCCAGGGCAGTGAAGATTTCCGGGTTTTTGGCGCCCGCCACCAGACGCATCAAGGGCCTTAGCATGGTGCGACCAAGAAGGATCATGCCGCCCAGGGCGACCGCGGCGGTGGCCGCAGCCTTGCCAATGGCGGCCCATGAGAAACTGGCGTCGCCCGCCAGCAATGTCACCAAAAGCAGCAGAGGGACGACGGCGATGTCTTGCAACAGCAGCACGGCGAAACTGGCCCGACCGTGGCGCGATGACAGTTCGTTGCGCTCGGTCAGCATTTGCAGGCCGAAAGCGGTCGAAGACAGGGCTAGGGCGAAACCCACCACCAACGAAGCGCCGCCAGCCAGCCCCAGCATATTGGCCGCCACCGTCAGGACCAGACCTGTCACCAGCAATTGCGCGGTTCCCAGACCGAAAATCTGGCGGTGCATGACTTTGAGGCGCGAGGGCTTGAGATCAAGTCCAATCAGGAACAGCAGGAAAACGACGCCGAACTCCGAGAGCTGGCGCATGTCCTCGGTTTCTTTGATCAGGCCGACGCCCCAGGGGCCGATCAAGGTTCCGGCGGCCAGATAGCCCAGGATGGCCCCCAGCTTCAAACGGCGAAACAAGGGAACGGCAGCGACGGCTGCGCTTAGAAGAAGAACGATTTCAAAGAGATGGCTCTTGTTGTCCATGTTTATCGGCTAAGGTCGAGGGGGGCGGCGTCACGTAGGACGCTTTGTGCCTCCACCGTGTAGTCGTTCGCGTCATGCAGTACCAGTCCGGGAAGCAACTTACAAGCCGCCCGGCCTGTCTTGGTCGCCTGCACAATGACGCGCTTGGCGTTCTCGTTGGCGCGCGGCCAGATGGGCAGGATGGTCAGGCTGCCGAAGGCGGGTGCAAGGGCGCCAAGAATTTGATCCAGCCGGTCGGCGCGATGGATCAGGGTCAGCGTGCCTTTGGGTTTCAGCAATTTCCCGGCCATGCTGATCCAAGCGGCAAGCAAATCCTTGGTGTCGATATGGGCCAGCGCCTTGCCCGGGTCGGGCGGCGCATCATGTCGCCCGCCTTCCAGAAAGGGAGGATTCATGAAGGCATGGTCGAAATGGTTGCGCGGGATCTCGCTTGGCGGATGGGCGGCATCGCCCTCGACAACGCGCAACAGGTCCTGCATGCCGTTCAGGCTTGCGTTGCGGCGCGCCAATTCGGCTTGACCAAAGTCAAATTCAAGGCCGGTGATCTGTTTCATCCCCGCAACCCGGATCAGCAGGCACAGAGCCGCGGCCCCCGATCCAAGGCCCAGTTCGATTGCGGATTGCCCCGTTTTTGCGGGGATGGCGGCGGCCAACAGCACCGGATCGATGGCCGCCCGATAGCCATTTCGCGGTTGCAGCAACTTTACGCGCCCGCCGAGAAGCGCGTCTTCGGTGAATTTCTCGCTACATGAAAGAGTGCTCATGCTTGACCTGGGCTTTGTGACCCCCCTATGCTCAAGCCATCCAGGGTCCGCGTCAACCGGGCCGATGTCTTTTTGAGAGGATGGGTGCGCGTGGCTGTCGTCGTCAGTCTGGAAGGTGAGCGCGAGAAGCGTTCTGACAGCTTCAATGTGCTTTTGGGACTGGTGAAGGATGATCTGGAGCGGGTCAACCGCACCATCGTCGAACGCATGCACAGCCCGGTTGCCCTGATCCCCCAATTGGCCAGCCACATCATCGCCGCGGGCGGCAAGCGCTTGCGCCCCATGCTGACCTTGGCTTCCGCCAAGATGTGCGGCTATCGCGCGGGCGAGCGCAGCGTCAGGCTGGCGGCCTGCGTCGAATTCATCCATACCGCCACCCTGCTGCATGACGACGTGGTCGATGAAAGCGATCTGCGTCGCGGCCAGGAAAGCGCCAATGCCGTGTGGGGCAACAAGGCCAGCGTGCTGGTGGGCGACTTCTTGTTCTCGCGCTCGTTCGAACTGATGACCGAGGACGGCTCGCTTTCCGTGCTGACCATTCTGTCCAAGGCCAGTTCGGTGATCGCCGAGGGCGAGGTGCTGCAACTGATCACCGCCAACGACACCGGCACCAGCGAGGCTTCGTATCTGGAAGTGATTCGCGCCAAGACGGCCGCCCTGTTCGCCGCCGCCTGCCGGGTGGGCGGCGTGGTGGCCGAGCGTCCAATGACCGAGGAATTGGCGCTGGAAAGCTATGGCCTCAATCTGGGCATCGCCTTCCAACTGATCGACGATGTGCTGGATTATTCGGCCAAGCAGGCCGTGCTGGGCAAGGCGGTGGGCGACGATTTCCGCGAAGGCAAGATCACGCTGCCGGTCATTCTGGCCTATTTGCGGGGCGACGAGGAAGAGCGCGCCTTCTGGCGCAGAACGCTGGAAGATTTGGATCAGTCCGAGGGCGACCTAGAGCGCGCCATCGGGCTGATGACCCGTCATGCCTGCCTGTCCGACACTGTGGACCGGGCGCGCCATTACGGCGCCATGGCCAGGGATGCGTTGGGCATCTTCAAGCAGGGTCCGGAAAAGCAAGCCCTGCTGGACATCGTCGATTTCTGCATCGAACGGGCTTATTAGCTGGTCCCTCAATCGCCGGGCGCGCCCCCTTGGGCGCTTGGCTCCCGCGCCATTAGGCGCGCGGCCCGTTGGGCCTAAGTCGCTGCGCTCCCTTGGCTCTCGCTTTCACCCCCTTGCCATGGGGCTGCCTTAAGGATATATACGCGCCTTCGCGTCGGCGGAGTGTAGCTCAGCCTGGTAGAGCACTAGCTTCGGGAGCTAGGGGCCGGAGGTTCGAATCCTCTCACTCCGACCATTTTCAAGGAATTTGCTTCCCTGATGGGCCGATAAGCGCCAGATTCCCTTATTCTTCCTTCGTTCCTGCCTCTGCCCGGTCCCATTTTGCAGGTTGTGGGGGGCGTGGGCTTGGCGTTAATATGTTGATTCGCGGGTGCTTGCCTTGAACGGCTTGGCCCCAAGCGGAACAAAAGGATGTATCCATGAATAAGCCTGTCGGTGGCGACTCGAAGAATACGCTCTATTGCTCCTTCTGCGGCAAAAGCCAGCACGAGGTGCGCAAGCTGATCGCCGGTCCCACGGTGTTCATCTGCGACGAATGCGTCGAACTGTGCATGGACATTATCCGCGAGGAGCACAAGACGCATCTGGTGCGCACGCGCGACGGCATTCCCAGCCCCAGGGACATCCTGACCGTGCTGGATGACTACGTCATCGGCCAGGGCCACGCCAAGAAGGTGCTGTCGGTGGCCGTCCATAACCACTACAAGCGCTTGGCCCATCAGGGCAAGACCAACGACGTCGAACTGGCCAAGTCGAACATCATGCTGATCGGCCCCACCGGCTGTGGCAAGACGCTGCTGGCTCAGACGCTGGCCCGCATCCTGGACGTGCCCTTCACCATGGCCGACGCCACCACCCTGACCGAAGCCGGTTACGTGGGCGAAGACGTCGAGAACATCATCCTGAAACTGTTGCAGGCCGCCGACTACAATGTCGAGCGGGCGCAGCGCGGCATTGTTTACATCGACGAGGTGGACAAGATCAGCCGCAAGTCCGACAACCCCTCGATCACGCGCGACGTCTCGGGCGAGGGCGTGCAGCAGGCGCTGTTGAAGATTATGGAAGGCACGGTGGCTTCGGTGCCGCCTCAGGGCGGTCGCAAGCATCCGCAGCAGGAATTCCTGCAGGTCGATACCACCAACATCCTGTTCATCTGCGGCGGCGCTTTCGCCGGGTTGGACAAGATCATCAGCATGCGCACCAAGGGCACCTCGATCGGCTTCGGCGCCGACGTGCGGGCCGCCGACGAGCGGCGCACCGGCGAAGTTCTGCGCTTGCTCGAGCCGGAAGATCTGCTGAAATTCGGCCTGATCCCTGAATTCGTGGGCCGGTTGCCGGTGGTCGCCACGCTCGACGATCTGGACGAATCGGCGCTGATCGACATTCTGACCAAGCCCAAGAACGCGCTGGTCAAGCAGTATCAGCGTCTGTTCGAGATGGAAAACGTGCGTCTGACCTTTACGGAAGACGCCTATAAAACCATCTCGGCCAAGGCGATCCAGCGCAAGACCGGCGCCAGAGGCCTGCGATCGATCATGGAAAGCATTCTGCTGGACACCATGTTCGATCTGCCCTCGATGACCGAGGTTGACGAAGTGGTCATCTCGGGCGAAGTGGCCGAAGGACGCACCAGCCCTCTGCTTTCCTATGCAGAGAAGCGCGGCGGCGAATCGGCCTAGGCCAAGATTCTCGTTTCTAAAACCGTCAAAAGAGCGCTGAGATTGCATGATATAATCTTGGCGCTCTTTTTTCGTTAATACTTTTTTCCCCTTTCCCCCCAAACCCCTATTGAACATCTGAAATTCCTGATCCACCTTATAAGGTGTCGGCGGCGGGGGCGTTCCTAGCCGCCCAATCGATGAGAAGAGGTTTTATGTCTGAATTGCCGCGCGGTGATCTATTTCCGGTTCTGCCGCTCCGGGACATCGTGGTCTTCCCGCATATGATCGTTCCGCTCTTCGTGGGCCGCGAAAAATCGGTGCGCGCCCTTGAAGACGTGATGAAGGACGACAAGCAGATTCTGTTGGTGGCCCAGAAAAACGCGGCGCAGGACGATCCGTCATCCGACGACATCTATCAGGTGGGTACGGTTTCCACCGTTCTTCAGCTTCTGCGCCTGCCCGACGGAACCGTGAAGGTTCTGGTCGAGGGCGGCAAGCGCGCCAAGATTCAGGGCTTTTCGGACAATGACAGCTTCTTCGAAGCCTATGCCCAGGTGCTGGACGAAAAGCCCGGCGAGCCGCAGGAACTGGAGGCTTTGGGCCGTTCGGTGGTCGGACAGTTCGAACAGTACATCAAGCTGAACAAGAAGATTCCGCCCGAAGTTCTGGTTTCTCTGAACCAGATCGAAGACACCAGCAAGATGGCCGATACCGTGGCTTCCCATCTGGCGCTCAAGATTTCCGAAAAGCAGGAGCTTTTGGAAACCGTGTCGGTGCCGGAAAGGCTGGAGCGTGTCTTTGGCTATATGGAAGCCGAGATCGGCATGTTGCAGGTCGAGCGCAAGATCCGCAACCGGGTCAAGCGCCAGATGGAGAAGACCCAGCGCGAATATTATCTGAACGAGCAGTTAAAGGCGATCCAGAAGGAACTGGGCGAGGGCGAGGAAGCCAAGGACGAAGCCGGCGAAATCGAGGAGCGCATCAAGAAGACCAAGCTGTCCAAGGAAGCCCAGGAAAAGGCGCTTGGCGAACTCAAGAAGCTGAAAAGCATGAGTCCCATGTCGGCCGAAGCCACGGTGGTGCGCAACTATTTGGATTGGATGCTGTCGATCCCCTGGAAGAAGCGCACCAAGATCAAGCACGACATCAAGGCCGCTTCCAAGATTCTCGATGCCGAACATTACGGCCTGGACAAGGTCAAGGAGCGCATCTTGGAATATCTGGCCGTGCAGGCCAGGACCAATTCGGTCAAGGGACCCATCTTGTGTCTGGTCGGCCCGCCAGGCGTCGGCAAGACCTCGCTGGGCAAATCGCTCGCCAAGGCGACGGGGCGCAATTTCGTGCGCATGAGCTTGGGCGGCGTGCGTGATGAATCGGAAATTCGCGGCCATCGGCGCACCTATATCGGCTCGATGCCTGGCAAGGTGATTCAGGGGATGAAGAAGGCCAAGACCTCGAACCCTCTGTTCTTGCTGGACGAGGTCGACAAGCTGGGCCAGGACTGGCGGGGCGATCCCTCGTCGGCGCTGCTTGAGGTGCTGGACCCCGAGCAGAACAACACCTTCAACGATCACTATCTCGAGGTCGATTACGATCTGTCGGAAGTGATGTTCGTCACCACGGCCAACACGCTGCATATGCCGCAGCCCTTGCTTGACCGCATGGAGATCATCCGCATCCACGGCTATACCGAGGACGAGAAGGTCGAGATCGCGCATCGCCACCTGATCCCCAAGCAGATCAAGGCGGCGGGGCTAAAGAAGGGCGAATGGAGCATTACCGAGGATGGGCTTCACGACCTGATACGCTATTACACGCGGGAAGCCGGCGTGCGCAATCTTGAACGCGAATTGGCGAATCTCACCCGAAAGGCGACCCGCGACATTCTGGTCAAGAATTTGAAGCAGGTTCGCGTTTCGCCCAAGAATCTCGAGAAGTATGCCGGCGTGCGCAAATTCCGCTATGGCGAGTTGGAAGATCACGATCTGGTCGGCGTGGTGACCGGTTTGGCCTGGACCGAAGTGGGCGGCGAGATTTTGAACATCGAAGCCGTCGTCATGCCGGGCAAGGGCGCCGTGTCGCATACCGGCAAACTGGGCGACGTGATGCAGGAATCGGTGCAGGCGGCGCGCTCATACGTGCGTTCGCGGCTGGTCTCGCTGGGCATCAAGCCGCCTTACTTCGATAAGCGCGACATCCATGTCCACGTGCCCGAAGGGGCGACGCCCAAGGACGGTCCTTCGGCGGGTGTCGCCATGTGCACGGCCATCGTTTCGGCCCTGACCGGTGTGCCGGTGCGCAAGGATGTGGCGATGACCGGCGAGATCACGCTGCGCGGGCGCGTGCTGCCCATCGGCGGCTTGAAGGAAAAGCTGCTGGCGGCCTTGCGGGCGGGCATCAAGACGGTGCTGATCCCCAAGGACAATGAAAAGGACTTGGCAGAAATTCCCGACAATGTGAAGAAGGGGATGACCATCCTGGCTATGACCACGGTGGACGAGGTTCTGAAGCACGCCTTGGTGCGCGAACTGGCACCGATCGAATGGGACGAGGCGTTGGAAGAAGCCAAGGCCGCTGAAAAGAAAAAGGGCGGAGAAGCGGAATCTCAGGCGGTTATTACGCACTGACCGCTTATCCGATCCTGAACGTTCAAGACACGGACGGCGCCGACAAGCCCGTCCGTGTTTTGTTTTTCGGATTGTTCCTTCTCGGTCAAGGGCGTTTTTAGGCGGAAAATCGGACAAATTTTCCATAATTGCCATGAAAAGCGCAGAAAAATGGGGAAAAAACGATTCGATTCATTGACGGCGAAAAAAACTGGTGTCTAGACTCCGCCCCTCAAATCGCCCGTCTCGCTCCCGGGACTGGTTCGTGACATCAACAAAGGGGGCCTTAAGTGAATAAGAATGACCTCGTGGCGTCTGTCGCCACCCTGACCAGCCTGTCCAAGACCGATGCCGCCAAGGCCGTGGATGCCGTGTTCGATTCCATTACCGCTTCGCTCAAGAAGGGCCAGGAAGTGCGTCTGGTGGGTTTCGGCACCTTCAATGTGTCCAAGCGCGAGAAGTCGGAAGGCCGCAATCCGCGCACCGGCGAGACGATCACCATCCCGGCTTCCAAGCAGCCGAAGTTCAAGGCCGGCAAGGGCCTGAAGGACGCCGTCAACAGCAAGTGATTTTTTGTTGGATTTAACGATGCCGACTGCCTTTGGGCGGTCGGCATTGTCATTTTTGAAAAGTTGGGTAGAGTGGCGCGCAAGCCCAGGGATGCGGACAATCGCCGCCCAAGGGCCATGGGACATATCGGGTGATTAGCTCAGCGGTAGAGCATCTCGTTTACACCGAGAGGGCCGGGGGTTCGAACCCCTCATCACCCACCAATGCATAGAAGCCAGGGACATATGGCGGCTGGTACATCCGATCAGGATCGTTTTGATGCGGCCCATGCCCTTTGGAAAGAAGGGGGGCACGAACAGGCCGCCGTCCTTCTTGATGAATTGTCCGCCAAACATCCCGGCAACGCGGACTTGTTTTCGGCCTTGGGCGTCTGTCGTTTCGAGAATGGCGATTATGCGCAGGCCCGCCAAGCGTTGGAGCGGGCGCTGTCGCTCGACCCGGATCAGGGGATCGCCGCTTACAATCTGGCGCATCTGCTCTTGCTGCTGGGAGAGGAGGAAAAGGGCTTCGCGCTCTACGAACGGCGTTGGGCTAGTTTTTCCAGGCCTGCTTGGCACCCATCCCCGCAACTGGCCTGGGATGGTGAGCCGTTGGATGGAACGCTTCTGGTGCTGGCCGAACAGGGTTTCGGCGACATGATTCAGTTCGCCCGTTTTCTGCCCCTGGCCGCCAAGCGTTGCCAACGTCTGGTGTTGGCGGCGCCGCCGGAACTCAAGCGGCTGATGGCGCCGATTTCCGGCGTTGCCCAACTGGTGACGGCGGGCGAACCGCTGCCGCCCTTTGACCGCTTCGTGATGATGCTAAGCCTTCCCCATCGTTTGCGCAGCTTTGGCGGCCAACGCCCTAGCCCGCCTTATCTAGCCGCATCGAAGGCCATGGACCTGCCGGGAAGAGGGATGAAAGTTGGATTGGTTTGGGCGGGCAGGGCGGCGCATTCGCAAGACAAGCAGCGTTCGTTGGACATTCAGGAACTGGCTCCCTTGCTGAAGACGCCGGGGGTCGATTTCTTTTCGTTGCAGTTGGGCCAAACGCCGCCCCCGGGAGCAACCGATCTGGCTCCTGGAATTGCCGACTTCGAAGATACGGCGGCGGTCCTTGCTGGCCTGGATCTATTGATTTCCGCCGATACGGCGCCCGCGCATTTGGCCGGGGCCATGGGCAAGCCGGTTTGGACCTTCGTCACCTTCGTTCCCGACTGGCGTTGGGGGCTGGGTGGCGAGACGTCTGATTGGTACCCCCAGATGCGGCTTTTCAGGCAAGAACGGCCCGGCGATTGGCAAGCTCCCGTCCTGCGGATGGCCCAAGCGCTGGCCGATGCCGCAAAGCGATAAGATCAGCCCTATCCGAACGGGTGGATTCTTGGCCCGCGCCGGGTTATCCTTGCCCAGGCAGAGATCATAGCTGGGGAAACTTCATGTCTGGTTCGCTGAAGACTTGGTATGTCAAACTCGCCTTTTCCGTGGCTGGCGGTCATCTGACCTGGGCCTCGCATGTGCAGGCGCGCGACCAGGAAGGCGCCGTGCTGGTCGCCGTGGACTGGTTGAAGGCCCAGATCAATTTTCCGCAAAAGGTTTTGCCCTACGAAGTGCTGGACGCCTATGAGGATGAGGGCGGCGCCCACCCCGCCTAAATATGGCGTGCCCCCTTTCTCTTCCTTGACATGGAAGACGCAAGGCTATACACAGCCATCCTCCGTTTTACGGGGGTGTAGCTCAGTTGGTTAGAGCGCCGGCCTGTCACGCCGGAGGTCGCGGGTTCGAGCCCCGTCACTCCCGCCATTTACCTTCCATCACAACTTGTTGATATTTAACGGCGGAAGCGCGATGTTTCCCGGTCGCGGCACGGCTTTCCTCGCTTGAAAACGGTTTGACGCCAGGGGTTCGCTCTGCTAGACCTCCGGGGCAGGGAGACAAGCCCTAGGCCTGGAACAACGGGTCAGGGCGATGGGCGCGCCGCAAGGGCGCGCGCCAAAATGGAAAGGCTTCGAGGTGGGTGCAATGGACAATCTGCTCCAGGGATATCTCCCGATCCTTGTCTTTCTGGCCATAGCCATTGCCATCTCCATCATTGCCGTTGGCGCATCCTGGGTCGTCGCCCGCCAAAAGCCCGACACCGAAAAGGCCTCGCCCTACGAATGCGGCTTCGAACCCTTTTCCGACGCGCGCAACAGATTCGACGTGCGCTTCTATCTGGTTTCCATTTTGTTCATCATCTTCGATCTTGAAGTGGCCTTCCTGTTTCCCTGGGCGGTTTCGCTGGGCAGTGTCGGCCTGTTCGGCTTCTGGTCGATGATGATCTTCCTGGCCGTGCTGACGGTCGGCTTCATCTATGAATGGAAGAAGGGCGCTTTGGAATGGGAGTGACATTGACCAAAGAGACGCCGCCCGACGCACTGGCCGCCGCCGTCGCGGGCGAAGTGGCCGACAAGGGCTTCCTGCTCACCACGTTGGACGCCGCCGTCAACTGGGCCAGAACCGGCAGCATGTGGCCGATGACCTTCGGTCTGGCCTGCTGCGCCGTGGAAATGATTCATGCCGGTTGCTCGCGCTACGACCTCGACCGTTTCGGCGTGGTCTTCCGCCCCAGCCCCCGCCAAAGCGACCTGATGATCGTGGCGGGCACGCTGACCAATAAGATGGCCCCCGCCCTTCGCAAGGTCTATGACCAGATGGCCGAACCCCGCTACGTTCTCAGCATGGGGTCCTGCGCCAATGGCGGCGGTTACTACCATTATTCCTATTCCGTCGTCCGGGGCTGCGACCGCATCGTTCCGGTGGACGTGTATGTTCCCGGTTGCCCTCCCACCGCCGAGGCGCTGATCTATGGCATTCTGCAATTGCAGAAGCGGATCCGGCGCACCGGAACCTTCCTGCGCTAGGCGGAAAACAAGATGACGCTTCCGATCGACGAGTTGGGTCAAACCATTCAGGCGGCACTTCCAGAAGATGTCATGGGCGTGCATCTGGCCGGTGGCGAATTGGTGGTGACGGCGCGCATGCAGGGCATCGTCGATGTGCTGACCTATTTGCGCGACGATTCAAACTGCATGTTCAAGCAACTGATGGACATCTGCGGCGTCGATTTCCCCGACCGCGAGCGCAGGTTCGAGGTGGTCTATAATCTGCTGTCGATGAAGCACAACCAGCGCATCCGCGTGAAGCTGGCGGTGGACGAGGGCGATGCCGTTCCCACCGTAACCGGCGTCTTTTCCACCGCGGGTTGGTTCGAGCGCGAAGTCTACGACATGTACGGCATACCCTTCGATGGTCATCCCGATCTGCGGCGCATCCTGACCGACTATAATTTCGAGGGCTATCCGCTGCGCAAGGATTTCCCGCTGACCGGCTATTATGAAGTGCGCTACGACGATCAGACCAAGCGCATCGTCTACGAGCCGGTGAAGCTGGTGCAGGAATTCCGCAATTTCGATGCGTTAAGCCCCTGGGAAGGCATGGTCCAGCCGGACAAGGGCAGCGAGGCGAAGGGCTAGACGATGAGCATGCTGGAAGAGCAAACCTACTTCGTCAATTTCGGCCCCCAGCATCCGGCGGCGCACGGCGTGCTGCGCTTGGTGCTTGGCATGACCGGCGAGGTGGTCGAACGCGCCGATCCGCATATCGGCCTGTTGCATCGCGGCACCGAGAAGCTGATCGAAAACAAAACATATTTGCAGGCCACTCCCTATTTCGACCGCCTGGATTACGTTGGCACCATGAACCAAGAGCACGCTTTCGTTCTGGCCGTGGAAAAGCTGATGGGCGTCGAGGTTCCGGCCAGGGGCAAGATGATCCGCACCCTGTATTGCGAGATCGGGCGCATCCTCAATCATCTGCTGAACATCACCGCCTATGTGATGGATGTCGGCGGCATGACGCCTATCCTGCTGGGGTTCGAGGAACGCGAAAAGCTGATGGAATTCTACGAGCGCGCCTGCGGCGCTCGCCTGCACGCCAATTATTTCCGCCCAGGCGGCGTGGCCTTCGATACGCCCCAGGCGTTGCTTGACGATATCGGGGCCTGGACCGAGACCTTCCCCAAGATTCTCGACGATATCGAAACGCTGGTCACCAACAACCGCATCTTCAAGCAGCGCACGGTGGATATCGGCGTGGTGTCGCAGGAGCAGGCGCTGGATTGGGGCTTTACGGGCCCCAACCTGCGCGCCAGCGGCATTCCCTGGGATTTGCGCAAGGCGCAGCCCTATGACAGCTATGCCGAGATGGATTTCGACATTCCCATCGGCAAGCATGGCGATGGCTATGACCGCTATCTGGTGCGCATGGTCGAGATGCGCGAATCCGTGAAAATCATCAAACAGTGCTTGGCCAAGATGCCGGGCGGCCCCGCCAAGGTGGACGACCGCAAGGTCAGCCCGCCGCCCAGGGCCGAGATGAAGCGCTCGATGGAAGCGCTGATCCATCATTTCAAGCTGTTCACCGAGGGCTTGCGCGTTCCCGCTGGGGAAACCTATACGGCGGTCGAGGCGCCCAAGGGCGAATTCGCCGTCTATCTGGTCAGCGACGGCAGCAATCGGCCCTATCGCTGCAAGATCCGCGCACCGGGCTACGCCCATTTGCAGGCCCTCGAAATGATGGGCAAGGGGCATATGCTGGCCGATATCGTGGCCATCATCGGCTCTATCGACATCGTATTTGGCGAGATCGACCGATGAGTTTTCACCGCGAAGAACCGAAGGATTTCGCCTTCGATGCCGACAATATCGCCAAGGCCAAGGCGATCGTCGCCAAATATCCCGAAGGCAAAAGCCGCAGCGCCGTGATGCCGTTGCTCGATCTGGCGCAGCGCCAACTGGGCGGCTGGCTGCCCCGCGTCGCCATGGATTACGTGGCCAATTATCTCAGCCTTGAGCCCATCAAGGTCTACGAGGTCGCGAACTTCTACACCATGTACAACAAGAAGCCGGTCGGCAGGCATCATGTGCAGGTCTGCACCAACCTGCCTTGCTGGCTGCGCGGCTCGGATCAGGTGGTGTCGGCCTGCAAGAAAACGCTGGGCATCGGCGTCGGCGAAACGACGCCGGACGGCATGTTCACACTGTCGGAAGTCGAGTGTGCGGGCGCTTGCGTGAATGCGCCGGTGGCCGCCATCAACGACGACTATTTCGAAGACCTTGACGAAGCCAGCATCACCCGCGTGCTGGAAGCCATCAAGAAGGGTGAGAAGCCCAAGCATGGCCCCCAGAACGGACGCATGAATTCGGCCCCCATCGGCGGCCCGACCACCTTGAAGGGGGAGGGCTGAGCCATGCTGAGCGACAAGGACCGCATCTTCACCAATCTTTACGGCCAGCACGATTTCGGTTTGCAGGGCGCCAAGGCGCGCGGCGATTGGGACGGCACCAAGGACATCCTGGCCAAGGGCCGCGAATGGATCATCAACGAGGTGAAATCCTCAGGCCTGCGCGGACGCGGCGGCGCCGGATTTTCGACCGGCGTCAAATGGTCGTTCATGCCCAAGGAAGTGGGGGCGCGCCCGCACTTCCTGGTCGTCAATGCCGACGAGGGCGAACCCGGCACCTGCAAGGACCGCGAAATTCTGCGCCATGATCCGCACAAGCTGGTCGAGGGCTGTCTGATTGCCGGCTACGCCGTGCAGGCCCATGCGGCATACATCTATGTGCGCGGCGAGTTTTACAACGAGGCGATGAACCTGCAAGCCGCCATCGATCAGGCGCGTGAAGCCGGGTTGATCGGCAAAAACGCCTGCGGTTCGGGATGGGATTTCGAAGTCTATATTCATCGCGGCATGGGCGCTTATGTCTGCGGCGAGGAATCGGCGCTGATCGAGAGCATTGAAGGCAAGAAGGGCCAGCCACGCTTAAAGCCGCCCTTCCCGGCGGGTGTGGGGCTCTACGGTTGCCCAACCACGGTCAACAATGTCGAATCGATCGCCGTGGTGGCGACCATTCTGCGCCGTGGTGCAAGCTGGTTCTCGGGCTTCGGGCGGCCCAACAATGCGGGCACCAAGCTGTTCTGCATTTCCGGTCATGTGAACAAGCCCTGCAACGTCGAAGAATCGATGAGCATTCCGTTGCGCGAGCTGATCGAGAAACATGCGGGCGGCGTGCGGGGCGGCTGGGATAATCTGCTGGGCGTCATTCCCGGCGGCTCGTCGGTGCCGGTGCTGACCAAGGACATCTGCGACAATGTGCTGATGGATTTCGACGCGCTGCGCGAAGTCCGTTCCGGTCTGGGCACGGCGGCTGTGATTGTGATGGACAAGTCCACCGACATCGTCAAGGCCATCGCCCGCCTTTCGTATTTCTACAAACATGAAAGCTGCGGCCAATGCACGCCTTGCCGCGAGGGCACGGGCTGGATGTGGCGCATGATGGAGCGCATGGTCAGCGGCGATGCCGAGATCGAAGAGATCGACATGTTGGAAGAGGTAACCCGTCAGGTCGAAGGCCACACGATTTGCGCGCTGGGCGACGCCGCCGCTTGGCCGATCCAAGGATTGATCCGTAGTTTCAGGCCCGAAATGGAGCGCCGCATTCTGGCGCGCCGTTCGGCTAGGCTGTAGGGGCGAGGACAAGATGCCAAAACTCACCATCGACGGCATTGAAATCGACGTCGCTCCGGGCACCACCATTTTGCAGGCGGCCGAGACCTTGGGCATCGAGATCCCGCGCTTTTGCTATCACGAACGCCTTTCCATTGCGGGCAATTGCCGCATGTGCTTGGTCGAGGTGGAAAAGGCCCCCAAGCCGGTGGCGTCTTGCGCCATGCCGGTGGGCGAGGGGATGGTGGTGCGCACCAGCACCGCCAATGTGCTGAAGGCCCGTAAGGGCGTGATGGAACTGATTTTGATCAACCATCCGCTCGATTGTCCGATCTGCGATCAGGGCGGCGAATGCGATTTGCAAGATCAGGCGGTGGCCTATGGCCGTGACCGGGGCCGTTTCGCCGAGATCAAGAACGCGCTTAAGAAGAAGGATTTCGGCCCCTTGGTGAAGGCCGAGATGACGCGCTGCATCACCTGCACGCGTTGTGTGCGCTTCACCACCGAAGTGGCGGGCGTGCCCGATCTGGGCGGCATCGGCAGGGGCGAGCATCTGGAAATCGACACTTATGTCGGCAAGGCGATCGGCACCGAATTGTCGGGCTGCCTGATCGATCTGTGCCCGGTGGGGGCGCTGACCAGCGCGCCTTATGCCTTCAAGGCGCGCCCTTGGGAGCTGAAGAAAACCGAGACTATCGATTGTTTGGACGCTTTGGGTTCGAACATCCGGGCCGACAGTCGCGGCAACGAAGTTTTGCGCGTCATGCCGCGCAACAATGACGACATCAATGAAGAATGGCTGGGCGACAAAAGCCGCTTCGCGGTGGATGGCTTGATGCGTGGCCGCCTTGACCGGCCCTATATCCGCGAAAACGGACATTTGCGCGAAGCCAGTTGGACTGAAGCGCTTAATTTGGCGGCGTCGAAGCTGAAAAGCACGCCCGCCGCCGCCATGGCCGCCATTGCGGGCGATCTGGCCGATTGCGAATCCATCGCCGCCCTGAAAGACCTGATGACCGACCTGAAGGTGGCCAGTCTCGATTGCCGCCAGGATTTCGCGCAGATCGATCCTTCCTGCCGGGCGGGCTATTTGTTCAATGCCACCATCGCGGGCATCGAACAGGCCGATGCGCTTTTGTTGATCGGCGCCAATCCTAGGAAGGAAGCGCCGGTTCTGAATGCGCGCATCCGCAAGCGCTCGCTGAAGTCCAATTTCCCGGTGGGCGTGATCGGTCCCAAGATGGACCAGATTTTCAAGTACGAGCATCTGGGCGACAGCGCCGCCCTGATCGAGGATATCGCTTCGGGCAAGCATCCTTTCGCGGGCGTGCTGAAGGCGGCCAAGAAGCCGATGCTGATTCTGGGCATGGGGGCGTTGTCGCGCCATGACGGAAGCGCCATCCTGGCCGCCGCCCGCAAACTGGCCGAAAGCTGCGGCATGATCGCCGACGGCTGGAACGGGTTCTCGGTGCTGCATACGGCGGCCGCGCGCGTGGGCGCCCTTGATCTCGGCTTCGTGCCGGAAAGGGGCGGGCGCGACGTCAAGGGTATCCTGGACGGCGCTTCGAAGGGCGACGTCAAACTGGTTTATCTGTTGGGCGCCGACGAGATCGACGTGTCGCGCCTGGGTTCGGCTTTCGTCATCTATCAGGGCCATCACGGCGATGTGGGTGCTGCGCGCGCCGACATCATTCTGCCGGGTGCGGCCTATACCGAAAAGAACGCCACCTACGTGAACACCGAAGGGCGCGTGCAGCAGGCCAAGCTGGCCGTTTTCCCGCCCGGTCAAGCCAGGGAAGATTGGCGGATCATCCGCGCTTTGGCCGACGTCATCGGCATCCATATGCCCTACGACAATCTAAGCCAGATGCGCGCCCGGCTGTGTGACATCAATCCGCTGTTCGCCAAGCAGGACGTGGTGACGCCTGCCGCCTGGGGAGCGTTCGGAACGCCAGGGCCGGTGGCCGATGAGCCGTTGAAGACGGCGGTTGCCAACTATTACATGACCGACGCCATCGGCAGGGCTTCGCCCACCATGGCGGTTTGCGTCGAAACATTTGTCAGCGGCGCCAAGCCCAGGACGGGAACTCATGGCTGATCTTCTCGTCAATCTCTGGTTTGAATATTTGTGGCCGCTTCTGTGGTTGGTCATCAAGATCGTGCTTATCGTGGTGCCGCTTCTGGTCGCCGTGGCGTACCTTACCTATGCCGAACGCAAGATCATCGCCGCCATGCAAATGCGAAAGGGTCCCAACGTGGTCGGCCCCTTCGGCCTGTTGCAGCCCTTCGCCGACGGCTTGAAACTGTTCTTGAAGGAAACCGTGCTGCCTACAAGGGCCAACGCCACGGTCTTCTTCCTGGCCCCCATGCTCACCTTCTTCCTGGCGCTGGCCGCCTGGGCGGTGATTCCCTTCGGGCCTGGGCTGGTGCTGGCCGACATCAATGTCGGCATCTTGTATCTGTTCGCGATTTCAAGCCTGGGCGTTTACGGCATCATCATGTCGGGCTGGGCGTCAAACTCGCGATATGCCTTGCTGGGCGGCTTGCGCTCGGCGGCGCAGATGGTGTCCTACGAAGTGTCGATCGGCTTCGTGCTGATTTCGGTGCTGCTGACCGTTGGCTCGCTGAACCTGTCGGACGTGGTGACGGCGCAAAAGACGGTGTGGTTCTTCATCCCCCATCTGCCGATGTTCGTGGTCTTCTTCATCTCAGGGCTGGCTGAAACCAACCGCTCGCCCTTCGATCTGCCGGAAGCCGAGGCCGAACTGGTGGCGGGTTACAACGTCGAATATTCGTCGATGCCCTTCGCCCTGTTCTTCCTGGGCGAATACGCCAACATGATCCTGATGAGCGCCATGACCGTTATTTTGTTCCTGGGTGGCTGGCTGCCGCCGATGGATATCGCGCTGTTTACCTGGATTCCCGGCCCCATCTGGTTTGCCGCCAAGATCGCCTTCGTGCTGTTCTTCTTCCTGTGGGTGCGCGCCACCTTCCCCCGCTATCGCTATGATCAGCTGATGCGTTTGGGCTGGAAGGTGTTCTTGCCATTATCCCTGGCTTGGCTCGTCATCACCGCCGGTGTGCTTCAGTTCACCGGTCTGGTGCCGAAGTGAGGAGGGGGCTAGGATGAGTTTCATGAACAGCACGCTGCGCTCCTTCTTCTTGATCGAACTGTTGCAGGGCATGGCCTGCACGCTGAAGTATTTCTTCTTCAGGCCGTCCGTCACCATCAACTATCCCTTCGAGAAAGGGCCGCTTAGCCCGCGTTTCAGGGGCGAACATGCGCTTAGGCGCTATCCAAACGGAGAAGAGCGCTGCATCTCGTGCAAGCTGTGCGAGGCGATTTGCCCGGCGCTGGCCATCACCATCGAAGGCGAGGTGCGCGAAGACGGAAGCAGGCGCGCCAGACGCTACGATATCGACATGACGAAGTGCATCTATTGCGGCATGTGCCAAGAAGCCTGCCCGGTGGACGCCATCGTCGAAGGCCCGAATTTCGAGAACGCCACCGAAACAAGGGCCGAGCTGATGTACAACAAGGCCAAACTGCTCGCTAACGGCGAGCGCTGGGAAACCGAACTGGCGGCGCGCATCGAAGCCGATGCGCCCTACCGGTAAGGCCATGCAAGGGATGACACCATGATCCAGGCCGCCGTCTTTTACATGTTCGCCATTCTCGCCGTCTTCGGCGGCGTGATGGTGATCTCGGCCAGGAACCCCGTTCATTCGGTGCTGTTCCTGATCTTCGTTTTCTTCAACGCGGCGGGCCTGTTCTTGCTGCTGGGCGCTGAATTCCTGGCCATGGTGCTGGTGGTGGTCTATGTCGGCGCGGTGGCGGTGCTGTTCTTGTTCGTGGTCATGATGCTCGACATCAATTTTGTCGAACTGCGGCAAGGTTTCTTGCATTACCTGCCGGTGGGCGCCGCCATCGGTCTCGTGCTTTTGATCGAGCTGGCCACCGTTTTCGTAGGCTGGCATGAAGCGCCCGAGGCCAAGCAGATGATCGCGGCGGCCACGCCCGACATGACGCAGGTGACCAACACCAAGGCGCTGGGGCAGATCATCTATACGAAATACCTGTTCTTGTTCCAGCTTTCGGGCATGGTTCTGCTGGTCGCCATGGTGGGCGCCATCATGCTGACGTTGCGCAAGCGGCCCAGCACGAAGCGCCAGAACATAGCCGATCAGTTGGCGCGTAGGCCAGAGGACACCCTGGAAATCCGCAAAGTGCCGGTGGGCGGAGGAATCGGATGATGACCGTCGGCCTGGCCCATTACCTGATCGTCGCCGCCGCCCTGTTCACGCTGGGCGTGCTGGGCATCTTTCTGAACCGCAAGAACGTCATCGTCATTTTGATGTCGGTTGAACTGATGCTGTTGGCGGTCAATCTCAATCTCGTCGCCTTTTCGTCGCATTTGGGCGATCTGGCCGGTCAGGTCTTCTCGATGTTCATCTTGACCGTTGCCGCCGCCGAGGCCGCCATCGGCCTGGCCATCGTGGTGGTTTTCTACCGCAATCGCGGGACCATCGCGGTCGAAGACATCAACCAGATGAAAGGCTGACGGACATGTCGATGACCCTTGCCGTCTTCCTGCCGCTGCTGGGCGCCGCCATCGCGGGCCTGATGAACCGCCGCCTGGGCGATCTGGGCGCACAGATCGTCACCTGTTCGGGCGTCGGCTTGGCCGCCATTCTGGCCATCCCCGTGTTCCTGGATGTGGCGCTTGGCCATAATCCGCAAACCGTGGTGTTGCTCGATTGGGTCAGTTCCGGCGATCTTCAGGTGCGCTGGGCGCTGAAATTCGACACGCTGACCGCCGTCATGGTGATGACCGTGACCTGGGTCTCGTTCATGGTGCATGTCTATTCCATCGGTTACATGCATCACGACCATTCCATCCCGCGCTTCCAATCCTACCTGTCGTTGTTCACTTTCTTCATGCTGATGCTGGTGACCAGCGACAATCTGGTGCAGATGTTCTTCGGCTGGGAAGGGGTGGGCGTCGCCTCATATTTGCTGATCGGCTTTTGGTACGACCGGCCCAGCGCCAACGCCGCCGCCATCAAGGCCTTTCTGGTCAACCGGGTGGGCGACTTTGGTTTCGCGCTTGGCATCTTCGGCGTCTTCGTGCTGTTCGACACCGTGCATCTGGACACCATCTTCGCGGCTTCGGCTTCGATGGCCAATGCCCGCATCGAGTTCCTGGGGCTGCAACTGCCCGCCATGACCACGCTGTGCCTGCTGCTGTTCGTGGGCGCCATGGGTAAATCGGCGCAATTGTTCCTGCATACGTGGCTGCCCGACGCCATGGAAGGCCCGACGCCGGTTTCCGCCTTGATCCATGCCGCGACGATGGTCACGGCTGGCGTTTTCATGGTGGCCCGCCTGTCGCCCTTGTTCGAGCAATCGGAAACCGCGCTGATGGTGGTGACCATCGTGGGCGCCTCAACCGCTTTCTTCGCCGCCACCGTGGGCTGCGTGCAGAACGACATCAAGCGGGTGATCGCCTATTCCACCTGTTCGCAATTGGGCTACATGTTCTTCGCCTGCGGCGTTTCGGCCTATTCGGCGGGCATCTTCCATCTGATGACGCACGCCTTCTTCAAGGCGCTGCTGTTCTTGGGGGCCGGTTCAGTCATCCACGCCATGTCCGACGAGCAAGACATCCGCAAGATGGGCGGCATCTGGAAACATATCAAGGTCACTTGGCTGTTGATGTGGATCGGCAATCTGGCGCTGGCGGGCATTCCCTTCTTTGCGGGCTATTATTCCAAGGACACGATCCTGGAAGCGGCCTGGGGCGCTGGCACCGGGGTTGGCCAATTCGCCTTCTGGATTGGGTCGCTGGTCGCCTTCCTGACAGCCTTCTATTCCTGGCGCCTTCTTATCTTGACGTTCCACGGCAAGCCCAGGGCCGACGACCATGTCATGGCGCATGTCCATGAATCGCCGCCGGTGATGATCGTGCCCCTGATGGTGTTGGCCATCGGCGCCCTGTTCGCGGGCGGCATTGGTTATGAAATGTTCGTGGGCCATGACCGGGCGCATTTCTGGGGCGACGCCATCGCTGTATTGGCAGCCCATGATTCGGTGGAAGCTGCGCATTCCGTGCCCACCTGGGTCAAGCTGCTGCCGGTGGTGCTGGCGGTGTCGGGCATTCTGCTGGCCTATGTCTTCTATGCCTTCCTGCCCGCCATTCCCAAATTCCTGGCCGAGCGTTTCCGCCCGGTCTACCTGTTCTTGTTGAACAAGTGGTATTTCGACGAGTTGTACGACTTTCTGTTCGTGCGTCCCGCCTTCTGGCTGGGCCGCGGCTTATGGAAGGACGGCGACGGCGCCCTGATCGACGGTTGCGGCCCCGATGGGGTGGCGGCCTTCTGCCAGGGAGTTTTCAAGCGCCTGCAACGCTTCCAAAGCGGGCTGGTTTACCATTATGCCTTCGCCATGATCGCCGGCATGTTCGTGCTGGTGACTTGGTACGTCTACAACCAAGCGGGATGAGGCCCTGATGAACAACTGGCCCCTTCTATCGCTCGTAACCTTCCTGCCACTGGCGGGTGCGGCCTTCATCATGTTCGTGCGCGGCGACGACAAGGTCGTGGCAGCCAACGCAAGGCATGTGGCGCTTCTGACCTCGCTGGGCACCTTCCTGCTGTCGCTGGGCATCTGGATCAAGTTCGATCCCACCACGCCCGATTTCCAGTTGGTCGAGAAAGCCAATTGGCTGCCGCAGTTGAACATCACCTATCACATGGGGGTGGACGGCATTTCCATGCTGTTCGTCATCCTCTCCACCTTCCTGACGCCGATCTGCATCCTGCAAAGTTTCGGATCGATCGAGAAGCGGGTGAAGGAATACATGGTCGCCTTCCTGGTGCTGGAAACCATGATGGTGGGCATGTTCTGCGCGCTTGATTTCGTGCTGTTCTATTTCTTCTTCGAAGGCGTGCTTATTCCGATGTTCCTGATCATCGGCATCTGGGGCGGCCCCAGGCGCGTTTACGCCGCCTTCAAGTTCTTCCTCTACACCCTGGCGGGTTCCGTCCTGATGTTGGTCGCCATGCTGGCCATGTCTTGGCACGCGGGAACCTTCGACATTCCGACCCTGATGGGCATTCCCTTCCCGGTCTCGATGCAATACTGGCTGTGGCTGGCCTTCTTCGCCAGCTTCGCGGTCAAGGTGCCGATGTGGCCGTTCCATACTTGGTTGCCCGATGCCCATGTCGAGGCGCCGACCGGCGGCTCGGTCATCCTGGCGGGCGTGCTTTTGAAGATGGGCGCTTATGGCTTCATCCGGTTCTCGGTGCCGATGTTGCCCGAGGCGACGGAATATTTCACGCCGCTGATCTATACGCTGTCGATCGTCGCCATCATTTACACCTCGCTGGTGGCCCTGGCCCAGGAAGACATGAAGAAGTTGATCGCCTATTCTTCCGTGGCGCATATGGGTTTTGTCACCATCGGCATTTTCGCCATGACCCCGCAGGCGGTCGAGGGCGCCATCTTCCAGATGTTGTCGCATGGCGTGGTGTCGGGCGCTTTGTTCCTGTGCGTCGGCGTGGTCTATGACCGCATGCATACGCGCGAGATTTCTCGCTACGGCGGCTTGGTGCATCGCATGCCGCGCTACGCCCTGGTCTTCATGGTCTTCATGCTGGCGGCCGTCGGCCTGCCCGGCACGTCCGGCTTCGTGGGCGAGTTCCTGGTGTTGCTGGGCGCTTTCCGCGCCAATACCTGGGTGGCGCTGCTGGCTTCGACCGGCGTGGTGTTGGGTGCGGCCTATATGTTGCTGCTTTACCGGCGCGTGGTGTTCGGCAAATTGGTGCGCGAGGATCTGAAAAACATCCTTGATCTGAACATGCGCGAGATCGTGGTGTTCGCGCCGCTGATCGCCGTCGTTCTGTGGATGGGCATCTATCCGTCCAGCTATCTGAACGTCATGCATGTCTCGGTCGATAATCTGATTCTGAACCATCAAACGTCGCTGGGAAAAATTCCGGTCCAGGCGCCTGCCCAGGCTGCACCCGAGGCGGCACCTCCCGCTGCCCCTGCGGCGCCTGAAGCCTCTGGCGCGCCTGCTGCGCCTGCCTCTGCAGCTGAACCACAGGCCTTGACGCCTGCGCAGCCTGCGGCGGAAGGCGCGCAGCAACCACCCACACCGGCCCCCGAGGCTACGACGCCCGTTGCCGCCCCTCCCGGTGGCGACAGCGTCCCACAAGCGAAGCAGGAGTAGATGGCATGAGCGGCGCACTTCCCGTCATGGCTCCGGCGTTGCCCGAAATCTTTCTGGCCGTGGCCGCCATGGCCGTTCTGATGCTGGGCGTTTTCGGCAAGGGCGAGGAACATCCGCGCCTGTTCTTCTATATGGGCGCCATTCTTCTGGTGCTGGCTGGCGGCTTGGCCTATCTGGTCACGCTCAAGGGCGGGGTTGCTGCTCACGCCTTTGACGGCCTGTTCGTGCAAGACGGCTTTGCGCGTTTCATGAAGTTGATGGTGCTGGGAGCTTCGGCCTTTACGCTGGCGATGGCGCGCGCTTGGTTCGAGCGCGAAAAGCTGGCGCGTTTCGAATATCCCGTGCTGGTGATGTTCGCTGCGCTGGGCATGTGCGTGATGATCTCGGCCAACGATCTGATGGCTTTGTATATGGGGCTTGAACTACAAAGCCTGTCCCTGTACGTGATCGCCGCCTATCATCGCGACAATGCGCGTTCGACCGAGGCGGGCTTGAAATATTTCATGCTGGGCGCATTGGCTTCCGGCCTGCTGCTGTTCGGCATGTCTCTGGTCTATGGCTATGCGGGCGCCACCGGGTTCGAGCAGATCGCCAAGGTGTTGGGCCATGGTCACGCGCCGGTCGGCGTGCAGATCGGCATGGCCTTCATTCTGGCCGGTCTGGCCTTCAAGGTGGCCGCCGCTCCCTTCCATATGTGGACGCCCGATGTTTACGAGGGTGCTCCCACGCCGGTCACCGCCTTTTTCGCCATCGCCCCCAAGATTGCCGCCTTCGCGTTGATCATCCGCGTTCTGACGGGCCCCTTCGGCGACATGCTGCCTCAATGGCAGCCGATTTTGGTGCTGATCTCCATTCTGTCGATGACCATCGGCGCTTTCGGCGCGCTGGGTCAGACCAACATCAAACGGCTGATGGCTTACAGCTCGATCGGCCATGCGGGTTACGCGCTGGTGGGTTTGGCGGTTGGCAATCAGGAAGGCGTCACCGGCGTTTTGGTCTATCTGGCGATTTATCTGGCCATGAATATGGGCGCTTTCGCCGTCATCCTGGCCATGCGGGTCAAGGGGCGCGCCGTCGAGGGCATCGACGATCTGGCGGGACTGGCGCGCACCAATCCCCTGATGGCGCTGGCCATGGCGCTGTTCATGTTTTCGATGGCGGGCATTCCGCCCTTGGCCGGGTTCTTCGGCAAGCTGTATGTGTTCCTGGCGGCCGTCCATGCGGGCCTGTACACGCTGGCCATTCTGGGCGTGCTGACCAGCGCGGTCGCCGCCTTCTATTACCTGCGCATCGTCAAAGTGATGTATTTCGACGAGCCTGTCGAAGCCTTGGACAAGGCCATCGGGCGGACCATGAGCGTGGTGCTGACCGTTTCCACCATCGTGGTCGCCTTCTTCTTCCTGGTTCCGATGCCTGTGCTTCGGCTGTCGGAAGCGGCGGCGAAGACGTTGTTTCCCCACTGATGCCGGTTCGTCTGCCGCCGACTTTTGTTCTTCACCGAAGAGCGGATGTCGGCAGCACGAATGACGAGGCAAAAGATTTGGCTGCGAGCGGCGCTGGTGGGGGCGCGCTGGTTTGGGCGGATCAACAAACCGGTGGGCGAGGGCGTCGCGGACGAAGTTGGGAAAGCCCGCCGGGAAATCTGTATTGCTCGCTGATCCTTAAACCCGATGTGCCCCTGATGCGGGCCGCCGAACTGGGGTTCGTGGCGGCGCTGGCCATTCATGATTTTGCCCAACGGGCGGCACCTCAAGCCAACGTGCGCCTTAAATGGCCCAATGACGTGCTGGCCGATGGGGCCAAGATTTCCGGCATTCTGTTGGAGGCTTTGGAGCCATCGGGCGTGGTGCTGGGCATGGGGATCAATATCGCCACTGCGCCTTCGGCCACACCCTATCCGGCGGCGGCGTTGTCGGCTTGGAACAAGGATCTATCCGTCGAGGCGGCGCTGGAAAGCCTGATGGCGGGGCTGTGGGATCTGTACGGGCTTTGGCGGGAGCAGGGCTTTTTGCCGATCCGAGAGATGTGGCTGGCCAGCGCCAAGGGGCTGGGCGAACCCATCGAGGTCAGGCTGGAGGATCGCAAGCTGACGGGACTCTTCACCGGCCTCGATGAGCAAGGAGCGCTGATCCTGGATGGCGACACCCGCATCCTGGCCGGGGATGTGTTCTTCCCGAATAGATAAGAAAAACGGAGCGAAGCGACAGGGCGTAAGTCTGCTCTAAAGCGAGAAATGGCTGGCCACGAAGGCGTCGATGTCGGCTTCGGTCCAGCCGCGCGCCTTCAAGTCGCTGCGGATGGCGGCCACATCGACATTGGGCCAGGTGTGGCAGTCGGCCAGGGTGTGGCCGTCGGCCTCGACGATGCGAAAATCGTAAGGCCGCTTCTCGGACGCGAACACGTCGTACAGCAGCACCTGATCCACTTGGTTGTCGGGCAGGAAAGTGAGGATGCGCGGCTTGGTGGCGTAAAGCTGGGCGGGTTCGATCCAGTCGGCCGAGGCCACGATCAATTCGTCGCCCTTCTGACAGGTGCGCGCCGCCGCCCCGTTCAGCACGCAGCAGCGGGAACCCGGCTGGCCGTGAATGACATAGGTGCTGATTCTGGCCCCGGAATTCTTGTTCCATATTTCCACGAATTCCATGGGATAGATGCCCGCCTGCTCGCATTGTTCAGGGTCCAGCGTGATCGATCCGTGATAGTTCAGATCGGCCCCGGTTACCCGGATGCCATGCAGTTTGGCGCGAATGGTCTTAATCAGCGGCACGTTGAAAATCCCTGTCCGTTAGGCCGTTAAAATATGAAAACCGGTATCCATATGCCATAATTATCTTCCCGTCGGCGTTGACGCTGGCCTGCCAAGGGGTTATCCCTTTGTCAAACAAGAGGTTCCAGCCATGTTGCTTGCCATTGATTCCGGCAATACCAACATCGTCTTCGCCGTTTTCGACGGAGAAACGGTTAAGGGCGAGTGGCGCGCTTCGACGGGGGCCATGCGCACCGCCGACGAATTGGGCGTCTGGCTGACCCAGCTATTGTCTTTGTCGGGCATCGATCGCAAGGATATCGACAGCGCCGTCATCGCTACCGTCGTGCCTGCCGTACTGTTCAATTTAAAGCAATTGTGTCGGCGCTATTTCAACGCCGACCCCCTGGTGGTGGGCGAAGAGGGCGTCGAACTTGGCCTTCAGGTGTTTTTGGACCGACCCGAGGAGGTGGGCGCTGATCGCTTGGTCAACGCCGTGGCGGCGCACGCCAGTTATCAGGGGCCGTTGATCGTCATCGATTTCGGCACCGCCACCACTTTCGATGTGATCGACGCCAAGGGCAACTACTGCGGCGGCGCCATCGCGCCCGGCATCAATCTGTCATTAGAGGCGTTGCATATGGCTGCGGCCAAACTGCCCCGCGTCGCCATCGGCAAACCCAAGCAGGTGATCGGCAAAGCCACCGTTCCCGCCATGCAGTCGGGCATTTTCTGGGGCTATGTCGGGCTGATCGAAGGTCTGGTGTCCAGGATCGAGGCCGAGTTCGGACAGACCATGACCGTGGTCGCCACCGGCGGCTTGGCGCCCTTGTTCGCCGAATCCGTGCCCAAGATCGCGCATCTCGATTCCGATCTCACCTTGCGCGGCCTGTTGGCCATCTGGCGTTTGAACGCCAAAGGAAAATCATGAGCAAACATCAGCAAGACGGTGCCTTGTTCTTCCTGCCTTTGGGCGGGGCGGGCGAGATCGGCATGAATCTCTATTTGTACGGCTACAAGGGCAAATGGCTGATCGTCGATTGCGGCGTGGCCTTTGGCGACGCGGCGACGCCCGGCGTCGATCTGGTGATGGCCGATCCCGCCTTTATCGTCGAGCGCGTTTCGGATCTTGTGGGCATCGTTCTGACCCACGGTCACGAAGACCATATGGGCGCCATTCCATATTTGTGGGAGCGTTTCCAGTGCCCGGTCTACGCTACCGGCTTCACCGCAGATCTCGTGCGCGGCAAGCTGGAAGACGCCGGCCTGGAAGACGAGGTCGAGATCAAGGTGGTCAAGGCCGGAAGGCGCTTCAAGGTCGGCCCCTTCGAGATCGAATATGTCGCCATGACCCATTCCATCCCGGAAGCGCATCTGCTGGCCATTCGCACCAAGGCGGGCATGATCGTGCATACCGGTGATTGGAAACTGGACCCGGCGCCCATCCTGGGGCCGCTGGCCGACGAAGCCCGCCTAGCCGAGTTGGGCGAGGAGGGCGTGCTGGCACTGGTGTGCGATTCGACCAATGTCTTTCTGGACGGCCATTCGGGTTCCGAAGCCGAGGTGCGCGAAAGCCTTGTCCATCTGATCGGCCATTATCCCAGACGCATTGCCGTGGCCTGCTTTGCCACCAATGTAGCGCGCCTGGACAGCATCTCGCACGCCGCCAAAGCCAATGGACGCCATGTGGCGCTGGCTGGCCGCTCGTTGTGGCGGATCGAAAAGGCGGCGCGCAAGAACGGCTATCTGAAGGGCGTGGCCGAGTTCCTGACCGACCGAGACGGCATGTCGCTGCCCGACGACAAGGCCTTGTTCATCTGCACCGGCAGTCAGGGCGAGGCCAGGGCAGCGTTGTCGCGCATCGCCCATGGCGATCATCCCAATGTGGAATTGGGGTCGGGCGACGTGGTGATCTTTTCCTCGAAGATCATTCCCGGCAACGAGAAGGAAATTCACCGCGTGCAGAACGGATTGGCGCGCCGCGGCGTGGAAATCGTGACCGACGAGGATCATTTCGTCCATGTCTCGGGCCATCCGGGCCGGGACGAGTTGAAGCGGCTTTACGCGCTTTTGAAGCCACGCATCGCCATTCCCATGCATGGCGAGGATCGGCATCTGCTGGAACATGCGGAATTGGCGCGCAGCCTCGACGTGCCCGAGGTGTTGATCGCGCGCAATGGCTCCGAAGTGCGCTTGGCTCCCGGCGCGGCCGAGATCGTCGATCATGTGCCGACCGGCAAGCTGGCCATGGATGGCGGACGCCTGATCCGTCTTGATTCGCCCGTCATGCGCAATCGCACGCGCATGATCTGGAACGGCCATGCCGTGGTGACGGTGGTGGTCGATAAGAAGGGCCGCCTGCTGGCCGACCCCAAGATCAGCGCGCAAGGGCTGCTCGATCCCGAGACCGACGCCCATCTGCTGGAGGAGGCCGAACAAGCGGTGGCGGAAAGCATCGAAGACATGTCGGGCAGCCAGCGCAAGGACGACGCCGTCTTAAGCGAAGCCATCCGCATCGCGGCTAGGCGGGCGCTCTATGATCGGCTGGAAAAGAAACCATTGACCGAGGTGCATCTGATCAGGGTTTAATACCAACGGCCTTGCAAGGCGAAAGGACTGAAGCATGATCGGACGTTTGAACCATGTCGCCATCGCGGTGCCCGATTTGGACGCCGCCGCCAAAACCTATCGCCAAACCTTGGGCGCCATCGTCTCGACCCCTTGCGACATCCCCGAGCATGGCGTTACCGTCGTCTTCGTCGAATTGTCCAACACCAAGATCGAACTGGTGCATCCCTTGGGCGACGCCTCACCCCTGAAGGGCTATCTGGAAAAGAATCCGGCGGGCGGCATCCATCACATCTGCTACGAGGTGGCGGATATCCGCGAGGCAAGAGACAAGCTGAAAGCCTCTGGGGCCAGGGTGCTGGGCGACGGCGAACCCAAGATCGGCGCGCATGGCAAGCCGGTGCTGTTTTTGCATCCCAAGGATTTCCAGGGCGCTCTGGTTGAATTGGAAGAGGCGTGAGTTGGTATTGCGACATTGCGCCGGGCCATCCGGTGCATGGCCCCTATCACGACGCGGAATACGGATTTCCGGCTAGCGACGAAGCCGTTCTGTTTGAACGCTTGGCGTTGGAGATCATGCAAGCGGGCCTGTCTTGGGAAATCGTGCTGAAGAAGCGCGCCAGCCTCTTCAAGGCCTTCGACGGGTTCAAGGTCGATCGCGTGGCCCGCTATGGCGAGGAGCAAACCGAGCGCCTGTTGGCCGATGCGGGGATCATCAGGAACCGGCGCAAGGTCGCTGCCATCATCGAGAATGCGAACCGAATCAAGGCGCTTCGCAAAAGCCATGGCGGCTTTCATGCCTGGATCGACGCGCATCACCCTTTATCCAAGGAAGATTGGGTCAAGCTGTTCAAGAAGAACTTCGTTTTCACGGGTGGCGAGGTGGTGAACGAGTTTCTGGTGAGCCTGGGTTATTTGCCGGGCGCTCATCGCCCCGACTGTAAAGTCGCCAAGAAAATCGCTAAGCTGAAACCAGCCTGGATGCGGGCGGCAACGAAACCGGCGATATAGATAAATAAGGTTCTTCGACGTTTCGTTTGGGTTTGAAGAAAAGCCTTTGCGGGTCGAACGGGGTCCTACTTCCTCCCTCTCCCGCAAGCGGGCGAGGGAATTAGGGGGAATTCCACTTCACAAGTCGAAGAGCCATAAATAAACGGGGCATAGACAAAAAATAAACGGCGAGGCCGCCGTCAGGCGCCTCGCCGTTGTTTTTGCTCTCACGACCTGTCCGCTTCCGGCCCGTTATCGGACCCCTGGCTTCTGTTTCGAAGCCATGGTAAGCGCGGCCAACTCCTCCCTAAACTTAAGCCATATCACCGCTTTGGCGGCAGGGCCCCTTTTTTGTGGGCCTCAATCTACGAAAGATTTTTCCATTCGTCACCTGTTTTTTTTAAGAAGGTTGCGCATATTACCTAGTTGACGAAGTATTAGAATTAACTGATCTGGATCAATGGGAAATTAGCGTTTCCTTAAACGCTGATTCGGCATAATAAATCCATGAAATACAGCGCTCTGATCATCACCCTGGGGTTGCTGGCGTCGGGCCAGGCATGGTCTGATGAGACGGTCAAGATTTCCCGCCAGGACTGCTCGCGGCTGATTCATCACGCCCCGTCGGCGGATGTGGCGTATAAACCCGGCGTTGACGTCAAGGGCAGGGCCGTGGCGCCCGCCGATTTGGGCGGCGGCGCCAACAACATCAAGCTGCTGCCCGACGTGCTTGAATTCAATGTCAGCATCAATCCCGTCGATTACCAAGCGCGCAACGCCCTGGCTAAGCAGAAGGCCGATGCGCAAAAGGCCATCGTCGCCAATCAGCAGGCCAAGGCGGCGGCTGAAACGCAGGTGACCGCGTTGACCGCCCAGCAGGCGACCTTGGCGGCCAGCGGCGTGACCCTGGCGGCCGATTTGGCGCCGCTGCAAGCCGTCCTCACGCCCTTGCAGGCGCAGGTTGATGCGAATACGCTCCGTCCAACCAATCAGGATTATCAGGCAGCCTTGGCGGCGGTAACCGCCAAACAGGCCGAGATTGCCGCCAACACGGCATCGCAGGCCAGCGTGGCCACCAGTTTGGCCGCCCAACAGGCCATCGTTGCCGCCGCTCCGGCCACCGAGACATCGTTGACCCAAACCCAGACCACGGTCGAGGCGAAGCAATCGGCGCTGTCGGCCAAAGGGCTGGATGGAACCTCGATGACGGCTGCGGCCATCAAGTACGACATCGCCAAGAACAAATTTCTGATCAACGGGCAGCCCCTAAATTCGCCCGACATGGAAGCCCTGGCCGAAGCCTGCGCCAAGGCGGGTGTGAAGTGAGTCTGCGCTGGGGCGATATTTCCATCGATACCGTGCAGGTGGAAACGACCAGAGACTGCAATCTGGCTTGCCCCGGTTGCTTGCGCACCTTGCGAAAGGGAATGGGGCGCTGGTCAGACGATCGGATGAGCGCCGCCCTGTTTTCCCGCATCTTGAATCATTTGCCCGCTTGCCGGGTGCTTATTCTGAACGGCACCGGCGAGCCGATGTTGAATCCCGAAATCGCCGACATCGTGCGCCAAGCCAGGGACAGCGGCAAATTCCAGGGCATCACCTTCAACAGCAATGGGCTGGCCCGTGGGGTCGATGCCTATCTCGACGTCGCCAGAGCGGGGCTTGGTTTTCTGTCCATTTCCGTCGATTCCCTGACCCAAGCGGTGGCCGACAAGGTGCGTGCAGGCACCAAGGTGGACAAGCTGGCGGGGCGCATTGGCGAGCTTGCCAGGGCTTTGCCCATTCCCATCACCATCACCAGCGTGGTTTGCCGCGAAAATCTGTTGGATATCGGCGAAACGCTGGCCAAGCTGAATGATCTGGGGCGCTTCACGGTGTTTTTGACCGACTGGTCGGATGTGGCGCAGCTCGATTTCCTGGACCCCATGGCCCGCAGGCTGGACGACAAAGAGCGCGCTTTCCTGGCCGCCCTGGTCACGAAATTGGGGCCGCAATTGCCGAATTTGGACCTCGTGCAGACCCAGCCTGCCTTGCGCGGCAAGGCGGATCGTTGCTCAGCGCCCTTCCGTCATCCCTTTGTCGATGCCGAGGGCTATCTGACGCCCTGCTGCACCCTGACCGACGCCCATCATTACGGCCAAGTCAGCATCGCCGAAACGCCTTTGCTCGAGGCGCTGGGTTTGCCCCAGCCCGCCCGCTGGCTGGAAGGCTACGCCCTCGCCGAACCTTTGGCCTGCCGGGGGTGCCAGCATGCGATCCGGCGGTAATTTTTGGGTGACGTAGGGGCGTAAGGGGCGGAACTATGCGTTGGGAACTGTGTCATATAGTATGTGTGTTTTAGTTATTATGAAGAGCGTAAACCCTTCATAGGAATTATGTTGACAGGCGGCGGCGGAGAGGATAGGCTCCAGCCATTACCGCCTTTATTGCGCCCAAAACCACCCTGGCATCAGCTCGGGTGGTTTTTCGCGTTTGGAGCGGNTGAAAATCCTGTGCGTCTGGGCGGAAGTCTGCTGGGAGCGCCCGAACCCGCGCAGCCGCAAATCAAGCCGCCCAATCCGTTTGCCAAGGACGATCTGCCCAAGCTGCCCAAGATCGATTGGGGCGACGAAGGCAAGCTGCGCATCGACAGCGAGAAACGCGCCATGCACGAAAACTGGGCGCGTCTGATCAACAGCACGCAGGATTTCGGCGGCATCATCCCCACCTTCAAGCGGCATATCGAAACCAACGGCGATGCCGGGCGGGCCGACGTGGCCGACATGATCGGACGAGTTTCAGAAAGCAATCCCGATCACGCCCGCCTTTTCCAGCGCGAGCTTTCAACGGCGCTGGGCGGCGAGACCATTCCGGCCAGAAAGGCCGGAATGGCGGGCGAGCCGGTATACAATTCTGGCCTGCTGGGTGATGCGAAATCCAATCGCTTCAGCGATCCGGAATTCGAGAAAAGCTATTGGCGCAACGCCGAAGCCTACAAGGCCGACTTCGAAAGGCGGCAGCGGGAGGTTATGAAAACGGCGGATGAGTCACGGATGAGCCGGGCAGAAGAGGCCTATCCGCCAAGGACCGAACCACCAAATGATCACAACCAGTCAGGCCATAAGTCAGGCAAGCCTATCGTTAATATTAAGGTGGATAGAATTGCCAACATCAAGTCTGACAAACCAGCCGTCTTTGAAATTGAAGAAAATCCGGATGCTGATGGGACAGCGCCATTTTACCGAGACCACAAAAGGGGCTCGCATGCTGTGTCAGCTTATGGAGCGATTATCGAAGAGGAAGCTAAGAGGCAAGGCGTAGATCCTGATCTGGTCAAATCGATCATGTACATGGAGAATGCTGACGGACATAAATACGGACTTAATGATCTCGCCGACAAAATTGGCGTTTCAAAATCAGTCATGCCAATGAATATAAGGCCCGATATATGGGGTGAACTTGGTTTAACAAGACAGCAAGCCGAAATGCCGGAAGAGAACATCCGAGCGTCGGTAGTTTTGATAAGGCGAATTCAAGAACGCGTCGATAATCCAACACCAGAGAAAGTCGGCACTCTATGGAATAATATTTCCAAAGAGAAAATTAACGACATTGGAGCACGCGTTGGGGCAATATACCGGGGTAGAAGTTGGGAAAAGCGCTAGCGCACAATCGTTTAACTCCGGGTCACTCCGGTGAGCCGGAGTTAAACGTGAACCGTTCTCTAGAGCCGACTTCCAATGCGAATTAATGGATGGGAAGGTATGATTCGTTTTAGACGCATTCTGACCGTTCCGGTAATAATTTCATTGGCTGCGGCGCTCTTATTCATCGGTCAGCAGATATACGAAATCGTCGTTGACGCCGCTGTCGATGCCGAATTCTGCGCGAGTCCCCTTAATTCGGGCGGCATTCTTTTGTCAATACCCTGGGGGACTTCAGGCACGTGCCGTCTAGACCTAGTTGTTGTTTGCCTATGGTTCGGGATGGCATTTGCCATGACCCTCCTTGCAGCAATACCGGCCTGGCTTATTGCCTTGCGGCTTTGGACGCTCAAGCTGAAATAATGTCTGAATGTAGTCCCTGTCTTGGAAGCGGGAATAGTTGACAGAATGATCTCAAGGTCAATCCCATCGTCTCGAAACTGGCGCGTGAACATCCTGAAAATCCGGTGCGTCTGAGCGGAAGTCTGCTGGGTGCCCCTGAACCCGCGCAGGCGCCAATCAAACCGCCCAATCCCTTCGCCAAGGACGATTTGCCCAAGCGGCCCAAGATCGATTGGGGCGACGAAGGCAAGCTGCGCATCGACAGCGAGAAACGCGCCATGCACGAAAACTGGGCGCGCCTCATCAACAGCACGCAGGATTTCGGCGGCATCATCCCCACCTTCAAGCGGCATATCGAAACCAACGGCGATGCCGGGCGGGCCGACGTGGCCGACATGATCGGACGAGTTTCGCAGAGTAACCCCGATCACGCCCGCCGTTTCCAGCGCGAGCTTTCAACGGCGCTGGGCGGCGAGACCATTCCGGCCAGAAAGGCCGGAATGGCGGGCGAGCCGGTGGGCAAGACTGGCCTGCTGGGTGATGCGAAATCCAATCGCTTCAGCGATCCGGAATTCGAGAAAAGCTATTGGCGCAACGCCGAAGCCTACAAGGCCGACTTTGAAAGACGGCAACGGGAAATTTTGAAAGCGGCCGAACTCAAGCCAAAGCGGCCTGAAGATTACGTGAATTACATCAGGCAACCTGATCCGCCCGCGACGGAAAAGCCGAGGCAGGATGTTTTGGGAAAACGCGGCGTCATTTCGGCCAAACCGGAAAACCCAGCCAATCCCGACCGGGGCAATTTCGCCGACAAGTTGGCAAGGCAACCAAAGAGTGAGACCAAAAAGCCTGCCCCTGACTTCCATCCGTCGGTAACCATTGAATTTGACGGAAAGGAGCTGAAAGCTGTCGAAAACGGCCAAGTGGTTCAAAGTTGGCCTGCAGTCTCTGGGCGGCCAGGTTTCCAAACCCCTGATCACCAGGGAGAAAAGAACAGGGGACCTCTTCCAGAAGGAGAATGGGTACTAAGGCAGGGTGGATATCAGCAAATTCCTCAAGGAGGTGTAGCCAAATGGTATGAAAGAGTGAAAAACTGGAGTGGAGGAGAAGATTCCTGGGGTAAAGAACGTGTTTGGGTTGAGCCTATGCAAGGAACGGATGCCAAAGGCCGTTCGGGCTTTTCTGTTCACGGAGGAAAAGAACCTGGCTCGGCGGGTTGCATCGACCTGACCGGGCAGATGGGGGTGTTCGCTGGCTACTTCCGCAGTCTGGGCAAAGATGTCAAAATCAAGGTGCGCTACTCTAGAGAGTAACTATTGTTAGGACAGGCCAACTTGAAAAAGGGCATTGCCTTCGTGGCTCGCTTCCTCTGGTGGGGAATGGTGGTGGCAGACATATCAATGGCTCTGCTTTATCTGTCTGCCATCCCATTTCCCTATTCTGAAGATCGACAAGTTCCATTTCCATGCGAACCATGTGGATGGATGTACGAAAGCGAGCAGATATACTCGTTCGCAGCATTTGCTTCCGGCGCCTTGATCCTAGGCGCTGTTTGGTTTTCGTATCGCCAACGGAGCAGATTGCTTCTGTCTTTTGCCTCGCTCATTGTGACGCCCGCCTTGGTGTTCTACGTGAACATGATCGATCATCTCTGATTCGGTGTAGCTAAAATATAGATGACCTTGAAGCGCAAAATCCTGCTCAGCCTGTTCGCCATCGTCTTCCTGACGGTGGCGGCGTTTTGGAAGATGCGATTGGAAATTTGCGCCAGCTTGTTAGAAGAGGCGTTCAATCGCTTCCCACATCTTCGGCCCGGCCACTTCCATGTCGTGCTGGGCCAGGGCGCGCGTTCGCCCCGTCTTGCCCATTTCTTCGCGCAAGCCGGGATCGTCTGCCAGCCTGACAAGGGTGCTAGCCATCTCTCCGATGGCGGGGAAGGGGACGCAAATGCCTGCGTCCTCGCCCACGAAATCGGGGGCGGCGCCAGCACCTTGGAAGCACAGCACCGGCAGGCCCATGGCGGCGGCTTCCACGCAGACCAGCCCCAGCGGCTCCTCCCTGGAAGCCAGCACGAAAACGTCTGCGGATGCGTAAAGGGCAGGCATGTCCTGAACCTCGCCCAGGAAGACGAGGCAATCTTCAACGCCAGCCAGCTTCGCTTCGTAAGCTAGGCGGGCGCCGATGCCCGATTCGCTTTCCCTGCCTGCCCAGATGAAACGGGCCTGAAGCCGTGGGGCTTGGCGCTTGACCTCGGCGGCCAACTGCAAGAACAGGTCTGGCCCCTTGCGCCAGTTCAGGGTTCCTGCGGCCAGCACGGTGAATTCGTCATGCGTGGATTTGGGGCCAGGGCGGGGCAGACGCGCGGCGCAGGGCACGCAGGTCAGAAGTTGCGGCGCTATGCAAAAATCCTGCGCCAGTTCCCGCTCGATCGAGGAGGAGGCGGCCACGAACAGGCTGGCCTGGCGCTTCAGGCGCTCCAGCGCCTCTTGCCCCAGCACATGGCGGATCGAATAGGCCCCTTCCATCACATGCGCCAGGACCGGCAGGCCGGGCTTGGCCGTCAGGTCCAGAAGCGGGGCCGTGCTGGCCGTGTTGGCAAAGATCAGGTCGAAGGGCTGGGCGCGCAGTTTTTGCAAAGCGGGGGTGGCCTCGGCCAGGGACTGGGGCGTCATCCGGCCATCCGGCAGGAGGATCGTCGTTTCAGATATCTCATTGAAATCGTTTAACATTGATCCTGGGGCGGCAAACAGCACATGGGCTTCGGCCAGCCCCTTTGCCTTCAGCCAGGACAGAAAATCGAGCAGAAAAACCGAACTGCCCAGTCGCTCGGCCGTCTCGGCCAGGAACAAGATGCGTTTCATCATGGCGTCAGTGTAGCTTTCTGGTTAGATTGTCGCCAGTTTTCCAACACGTTCAGGGATTGCCATGCGCCTTAGCCGCTTTTTCATGCCCACCATGAAGGATACCCCGTCCGAGGCCCAGATCGCCTCTCACCGTTTGATGCTGCGCGCCGGCATGGTCCGCCAATCGGCGGCGGGCATCTATTCCTGGCTGCCCATGGGCCATAAGGTATTGAAGAAAATCGAGGCCATCGTGCGCGAAGAGCAGGATGCGGCCGGGGCGCAGGAACTTTTGATGCCCACCATCCAGCCCGCCGAACTGTGGAAGGAAAGCGGACGCTACGACGATTACGGCAAGGAGATGCTGCGCATCACCGACCGCCACGAGCGCGAGATGCTGTTTGGCCCCACCAACGAGGAACTGATCACCGATATCGTGCGCAAGGATATCCGCAGCTATCGCGCCCTTCCCAAAATTCTTTATCACATTCAGTGGAAGTTCAGGGATGAAGTGCGCCCCCGCTTCGGCGTGATGCGTGGCCGCGAATTCCTGATGAAGGACAGCTATTCCTTCGATCTCGATTACGCGGGCGCCAAGCGTTCCTATGAAACCATGTTTGTGGCCTATCTGCGCACCTTCGCAAAATTGGGGCTGAAGGCGATTCCGATGGCCGCCGATACCGGCCCGATCGGCGGCGACCTTAGCCACGAATTCATCATTCTGGCCGAAACCGGCGAAAGCCAAGTCTATTGCCACAAGGACCTGCTGGACATCGACGTGCTCTCCGAGCCGGTCGATTATGCGGGCGACGTGACGACCATGGTCGAGCGCTTCACCTCGCTTTACGCCGCCACCGATGAAAAGCACGATGTGAAACAGGCCGATCTGCTGGGCGACAAGCTGGTGAGCGCGCGTGGCATCGAGGTGGGCCACATCTTCTATTTCGGCACCAAATATTCGGCTGCTCTGGGGGCGATGGTGCAGGGTCCCGGCGGCGAGAACATCACCATCGAAATGGGGTCATACGGAATCGGCGTGTCGCGCTTGGTGGGCGCCATCATCGAGGCGCATCACGATGACGCGGGCATCATTTGGCCCGATAGCGTGGCGCCGTTCCGCGTGGGACTGGTCAATCTGAAAATGGGCGACGCCGAGTGCGACCGCGTGTGCGGTGAGCTTTACGGCACCATGAACGGCAAGGGCATCGAGGTGCTGTATGACGACCGCGACGAGCGGGCAGGCGTCAAGTTCGCCGACATGGACCTGATCGGCCTGCCCTGGCAATTGGTGGCCGGACCCAAGGGGTTGAAGGCGGGAGTGGTCGAACTGAAACGCCGCGCTACTGGCGAGAAGCACGAGCTGTCTGTCGAATCCGCCCTGGCGCGTCTGGCGGAGTAGGAAAACCATGATCTTCGGCGCCTTCGAACGCATGGTGGCCATGCGCTATCTACGCGCACGCCGTCAGGAAGGATTCATCTCGGTCATCGCGGGTTTCTCGCTGCTGGGCATTGGCCTAGGCGTTGCCACGCTGATCATAGTGATGGCCGTCATGAACGGCTTTCGCGCCGAATTGCTGGGCCGCATCCTGGGGCTGAACGGCCATTTGGGCGTTTACGGCTATGCCAATCAGTTGACCGATTACGATCGTCTGGCCGATTCGATTCGCAATATCGATGGCATCGTCCATGTCTCGCCGACGTTGGAAGGCCAAGTGATGGTGACCGGGCGCAATCATGCGCAGGGAGCTTTGGTGCGCGGCGTGCGCGGCGCCGATCTGTTAAGCCGCGACGTGATCGCCAAGAACTTCAACGGCGACATCAACGCTTTCAACAACAACGAGGGCGTCGTCGTCGGTTCGCGCCTAGCCACCAAGCTGGGGCTGGGCATCGGCGACGTGCTGACCATGATCGCGCCCAAGGGGCAGGTGACGGCATTCGGCACCGTGCCCCGCATGCGCGGCTATCCCATCGTCGGCACTTTCAATGTCGGCATGTACGAATATGACTCGTCCTACATCTTCATGCCGCTTGAGGAATCGCAGGTCTTTTTCCAGACCAAGGAGAAGGACGCCGTCACCCATCTGGAGGTGGTGCTCAGCAATCCCGATCTTGTGCCCAAGGTGCGCGCGCAAATGGCCGAGCGCATTGGCGATGCGGGCAGCGTTTACGATTGGCAGCAGGCCAATTCCAGCTTCTTCAACGCGGTGCAGGTGGAACGCAACGTCATGTTCCTGATTCTGACGCTGATCATCCTGGTTGCCGCCTTCAACATCATTTCCAGCCTGATCATGCTGGTCAAAGACAAGGGCAGGGACATCGCGATCCTGCGCACCATGGGGGCGACCCAGGGCATGATCCAGCGCATTTTTCTGCTGTCGGGGGCCAGCGTCGGCGTGACCGGCACCATTCTGGGAGTGGTACTGGGGCTTTCGTTCGCGCTCAACATCGAAAGCATCCGCCAGTTGCTGCAAAGCCTGACTGGCACCGATCTGTTCTCGGCGGAAATCTATTTCCTGTCGAAATTGCCGGCCAAGGTCGATTTCGGCGAAGTGGTCCAAGTGGTGCTGATGGCGCTGGGCCTTTCCTTCGCCGCCACCATCTATCCATCCTGGCGCGCCGCCAAGCTCGATCCGGTCGAGGCGTTGCGCTATGAGTGAGGTGGTGCTGAAACTGTCGGGCATCGTGCGCTCGTTTCATCAGGGGCGCGCCGATCTTCAGGTCCTGAAGGGCGCCGAAATAGAAGTGAAAAGCGGCGAGATCGTCGCCATGGTGGGGCCGTCTGGTGCTGGCAAGTCCACGCTGCTCCATATCGCCGGGCTTTTGGAAAAGCCGGACGCGGGCCAGGTCATGCTGGCGGGGCAGGACGCAACGCTTTTGAACGACGACAAGCGCACGGCCATCCGGCGCGCCAGCATGGGCTTCGTTTATCAGTATCACCATCTGCTGCCGGAATTCTCGGCGCTGGAAAATGTGGTGTTGCCGCAGATGATCGCCGGAGTTTCGAAAGCCAAGGCTTCGCTGCGCGCGCGCGAATTGCTGGGCCGCATGGGGCTGTCGGGCCGCGAGACGCACCGGCCGGGCCAGCTTTCCGGCGGCGAGCAGCAGCGGGTGGCGATTTGCCGCGCCTTGGCCAATCGACCGAAATTGCTGTTGGCCGACGAACCGACCGGCAATCTCGATCCCGCCACCGCCGACATCGTGTTTGCGGAACTGCTTAGCCTTGTGCGCGAGCAGGGCCTAGCGGCGCTGATCGCCACGCACAATCCCGATCTGGCCGCCCGCATGGACAGGCGCGTCAGGTTGAAGGATGGCGCGCTCGTCCCCGCTTAACTTTTTCGCGATTTCCATACCATCGCCATGCCAGCCAGGGTCACTAGTCCCAATCCGGCATAGGTGGCGGTATAGTTTTGCGTGAAGCCATAGGCGAAGCTGAACAAAGTAGGGCCGAAAAAGACACCCATGAAGGTGAAGAACAACGTGCCGCCGGTGGCGATGCTGACCTGTTCCTTGGGTACCGAGCGCGCCACCTCGGCCAAGTAAACGCCGTTCCAGCCGATGGCGGTGAATCCCAGCGTAACAAAGACCGTCTTGACCAGAATCTGCGGCGTGGCGGGGGTCAGGAAGAAGCAGGCGATAGATCCCAGAATGGCGATGCAGCCGATGATCATCAGCACCTTCTGGCCGTTCTTGATCAGATCGGCCATCCAGCCCCAACTCATGCGGCCGACCACGCCGCCAGCCTGCATCATCGCCATCACCAGCCCGGCTTCGATCAGCGAGAAATCGATTTCGTGAACCAGGAAGGTGACCAGGAAACTGGCCACGCACATTTGCACGGCGGAATAGAAGAATCCGCAGCCCGACAGCCAGCGCACGCGTTGGTTTTGCCAAGTGACGCTGAGGCCTGCGAATGGATTGACGTGCAATTTAAGATGCGGTTCGCGGTCGTTGTCCCAGGCCTTGCGCCCGCTTTGCAGCAGAACGGCCAGAAGGGCTAGGCTGGCGGCGGAAACGGCGAAGGCCCAGCGCCAGCCATAAGCCTCGGTCAGCGGTGGAATGAGCAGCCCGGCCAACATGCCTCCCAGCGGCACAGCCGATTGCTTGATCGAGAAAATCAGATTGCGCCGATTGGGAGGCGTGTACCGGGTCAGCAAATGCGCTGCCGCCGGATTGGTCAGCCCATAGGCGAAGCCGATGAACAGCGACCCCAGGGCCAAGCTGGCCAGCCAGGGCAGCAGGGCCAGCAGCAAACCCGCCGCGCCGAAGCCCAAGGCTGCCTGGCTTGAACGCACGGCCCCCCATTTGCGGTCCAGCGTGCCGCCAATGATTGAAGTCGCCATGGCGCCGCCATAGACGATGCTGACTTGAAGGCCAATCAGCGAGGCGTCGATGCCGAAGGCGGCGGCAATGGTGGGCGCAATGACGGGGATGGCCAACATGGCCAGCGTGGCCAGGGCTTGCGCTGCGGTGGTGGCGATAAGGACGAGCCAGATCATGACTTCTGTTTACGGCATTTCCCTTGGTCTTGCCACTCGGCGCTTTCGCCATGGCCCGATGCAAAAGGCGAATGGCTGAGCGTACCCAACGAAAAACCCGGCGGATCACTCCGCCGGGTTTCGTTTGCGAGATGTCGAAACGGCTTACTTCTTGTAGTCGTAGGTGCCTTTCGACCAGACATACATGACATAGCCCGGCGCGGTCACGTCGCCCTTGGCGTCGAAACCGATATTGCCCAGCACGGTCTTGAACTTGCTCTTCTTCAGTTCGGCCGCCACCTTCTTGGTGTCGGTGGCCTTGGTGGCCTCGACCGCCTGCGCCCAAGCCTGGATGGTGCCGTAGGTGTAAAGCGTGTAGCCCTCGGGCTTGTAGCCCTTGGCGGTGAATTTGGCGACCAGATCCTTGTTGGCCGGGTCCTTGGCCGGATCGGGGCTGAAGGTCATCAGCGTGCCTTCGCCAGCATCGCCGGTGATCTTCCAGAATTCTTCCGTGACCAAGGCATCGCCGGAAACCAGCACGGCCTTCAGGCCCTGTTCCTTGGCTTGGCGGATGATCAGGCCGCCTTCGGTATGGTAGCCGCCCAGATAGATCACGTCGGCCTTCACTTCCTTCAGCTTGCTGACCAGGGCCGAATAGTCCTTCTCGCCCGCCGAGATGGCTTCATACAGAACTTCCTTCACGCCCGCCTTGTTCAGCGCCGCTTTGGTTTCATCGGCCAGACCCTTGCCATAGGCGGTCTTGTCGTGGATGACGGCGATGTTCTTGCCCTTGAAATGCTTGGCCAGATAGGCCGCCGCCGTTCCGCCTTGCTGATCGTCGCGCCCACAGGTGCGAAACACGTTGGCGAAGCCGCGCTCGGTGAAGGTGGGATTGGTCGAAGCGGGCGAAATTTGCAAGATGCCCTCTTCCTTATAGACTTCGGACGCCGGGATCGAGGAACCCGAACAGAAGTGGCCCGCCACCAGCGCCACCTTCTTGGAGGCCATCTGATTGGCGACAGCGACCGCCTGCTTGGGATCGCAAGCGTCGTCGCCCACTTCCAGCTTCAGCTTCTGCCCCATCACGCCGCCCTTGGCGTTGATGTCTTCGACGGCCATTTCGGCGCCGCGCTTCATCTGTTCGCCGAAAGCGGCATATTGGCCGGTCATCGGGCCGACGGTGGAAATGGTGATGTCGGCCATGGCGGCTTGGGCCGTTAGCGCCATGATCGCGCTGGCGGCCAACAGTGTCGTCTTGATGCTGGTCATGCGGTCGTCTCCCAATGTGGATCGAGATGGTGCGATAGAATAAACCATTTTAAGTTGTCCCGCGAATCCTTCTAAATACGCGGTTCGCTCTGGGTTGTTTCCCTCCAGGTGAAGACCCCCCGGCGTTCGTATAGCCAGGGATATTGGCGCACCATCAACGCCGCCAGGGCGGTGCGATAGGCGACAAGCGTAAAGATGGTCAGCAGGATCGTGTCGATCAGATAGCCCGAAAGCGACAGAAGTTCGCCCTGGAACAAGGCGTAGATCAGGAAGCGCGCTCCCATTCCCAACAAGGGCGCATAGACCAGACATTGCCAGATCGGTCGCCATGTGCGGCCCAGCGCATGTCCGGTCATGATGGCGCAGCCGCCCGCGAAAATGATGGTGATGCCTATAAACACGCCGACGCTGGTGCCCATGACGTCCTGGAAGCTGATCATGCATGGCCCCCTTCCAGATAGGCTTTCTTGATTTCGGGATTGGCCAACAGCTCCTGCCCGCCGCCAGACAGGGTTATCTTGCCATTCACCATCACATAGCCGCGATCGGCCAGTTTCAGGGCGTGATAGGCGTTCTGTTCGACCAGAAAGACGGTGACGCCCTGGCGTCTGATCTCGGCCACGATCTCGAAAATCTGGCGCACGACCAGGGGGGCCAAGCCCAGCGAAGGCTCGTCCAGCAGCAATAATTTCGGGCGCGCCATCAAGGCCCTGGCGATGGCCAGCATCTGCTGCTCGCCGCCCGACAGCGTGCCGCCGCGTTGGTCCAGACGCTCCTGAAGGCGGGGAAACAGGCCCAGCACCTTGGCGAGATCTTCGTCGAAATGTTCGGGCTTTGCCGTCACGGCCCCCATCTTCAGATTCTCAAGCACCGACATGCGCGCAAAGATGCGGCGTCCCTCGGGGGCGATGGCGATCCCCTTGCGCACAATTTCGAAAGTGGGCAGTTGCGTGATGTCCTGGCCTTCGAAGCGGATGGTTCCCGAACTGGCGCGCGGATTGGCGCACAAGGTCAAGAGAAAGGTGGTTTTTCCCGCCCCATTGGCGCCGATCAGAGTAACGATCTCGCCGGAACCAACTTCAAGATCGACGCCCTTCAAGGCCTCGATGCGCCCGTAATGCGTATGGACCTGGGAAACGCTTAGCATGCGTCTTCCTCCGCATCCTCGGCTTCGCCCAGATAGGCGCGGATGACGGCCTTGTCGGCGCGCACATGGCTGGGAGGTCCTTCGGCGATCTTGCGGCCATAATCCAGCACCACCACATGGTCGGAAATGCCCATCACCACGCTCATATCGTGTTCTATCAACAGGATGCCGATTTCTTCTTCGCGCTTGATCGACAGCAATAGCTGATTGAGATCCGCCGATTCCTTTGGATTCAACCCCGCCGCCGGTTCGTCGAGGCACAGAAGTTCAGGACCTGTGCACATGGCTCTGACGATTTCCAATCGGCGCTGATCGCCATAGGGCAGGGCGTTCGCGGCTTCGTCGGCCTTGGCGGTCAGGCCAACCTTGTCCAGCCAGTGGCGCGCCAGCTCCAGCGCGTTTCTTTCCGCCTTGCGATAGCCGGGAAGTCCGAACAAGCCGCCCAGCGTGAAGAGCGAGGCCTTCATCAAAGCCGCATGTTGGGCCACCATCAAATTTTCCAGCACCGTCATGTTGGAAAACAGGCGAATGTTCTGGAAGGTGCGCGCCACGCGAGCGGTTCTGGTGATCAGGTGGCCGTCCAGACGTTCCAGCAAGAAGCGCTGGCCATTCTTGTGGGTCAGCGACAGCATGCCCGAGCTGGGGCGGTAGAAGCCGGTCAGGCAATTGAAGACGGTGGTCTTGCCAGCGCCATTGGGGCCGATGATGGCCGTGATCTCGCGAGGTTGCGCCTCGAAGGACAGATCGCCGATGGCGATCAATCCGCCAAAGCGCATGGTCAGATGATCGACGGCCAGAAGCGGGGCGCTCACGGCTTATTCCCCTTCAGGCGAACCGTGGGGTCGCGCTTGCTCATCAGCCCCTCGGGCCGCCAGACCATGATCATCACCATGGCGCAGCCGAAGGCCAGCATGCGGTATTGCGCCAATTCGCGGAACCATTCCGGAATGCCGATCAAAAGGATGGCCGCGAAGGCGACGCCCATCTGGCTGCCCTTGCCGCCCAAGACCGCGATGGCCAGGATCAGGGCCGATTCGATGAAGGTGAAGCTGTCGGGGCTGATAAAGCCCTGGCGGGTGGCGAAGAAAGAACCGGCGAAGCCCGCGAACATGGCGCCCAGCGCGAAGGCCGACAATTTCACCATGGTCGGGTTGATGCCCAGGGCCTTGCAGGCGATCTCGTCTTCGCGCAAGGCCTCCCAGGCCCGGCCCAGCGGCAATTTGCGGATGCGAATGGTGAACAGATTGGTGGCCAGCGCCAACAGCAAGATCAGGTAGTAAAGAAACACCACGCGGTGGAAGCTGGAATAGTCGAGCGAGAAAAAATCGTGGAAGGCGGTGATTCCCTCCGCGGGTTCGGCGGTAAAGGGGAGACCGAAGAAGGACGGGCGCTGGATCGATGAAATGCCGTTGGGGCCGCCGGTGAAATTCTGCCAGTTGAGCAGAATGACGCGGATGATCTCGCCGAAACCCAGCGTGACGATGGCCAAATAATCGCCGCGCAGCCTGAGCACCGGAAATCCCAGCAGAATGCCGAACAAGGCGGCGAACAGGCCCGCCAGCGGCAGGCAGATCCAAAAGGACAGACCGAAATTCAGCGAGAGCAGCGCATAGGAATAGGCCCCCACCGCATAGAAGGCGACATAGCCCAGATCGAGCAGCCCAGCCAGCCCGACCACGATGTTCAGGCCCCAACCCAGCATCACGTAAATCAGGATCAGGGTGGCCTTGTCGATCAGGTTGCGGTCAGCGAAAGGCAACATGGGCAAGACGAGGGCGACGCCCGCCAGCAGATAGCCGCTCCAGCCCAGGCGGCGGGTGACGGCGGCGAATTTTGGCGCCATGCCTTCGCTTGCCGCCATGAAAAAGGGCCTTGAAAGGCCCATGACGAGACGACCAGCGAAGACGATGGCGGTGGCGGCGGCGACCCAATCGAGGCGAAAGCCCAGATCGGTGCCGGAAGCGCCGTCAGGCAGGCGAAATCCGGCAAGCGGCAAGGCTAGGCCGAAGGCGATCAGGGCGGCCAGCCCAGCGTCTTTCAGCAAGAAGGGCAGCCTGTTCATGCGCTAGACCTTTTCCACTTCCGGGCGGCCCAACAGGCCGGTGGGGCGAAAGATCAGCACCAATACCAGGATCGAGAAGGCGGCGACATCCTTGTATTCGGTGGTGAAATACCCCGACCAGAAAGCCTCGATCAAGCCGATCAGAAGTCCGCCCAGCATGGCGCCGGGAAGCGATCCGATGCCGCCCAACACCGCCGCCGTGAAGGCCTTGATGCCCGCCAGAAAGCCGATATAGAAATCGATCACACCGTAATAAAGCGTCACCATCAGCCCGGCCACGGCGGCAAGTGCTGCGCCGATCACGAAGGTGGCCGAGATGGTGCGGTCCACATTCACGCCGATCAGGGCGGCCATGGTCATGTCTTGTTCGCAGGCCCGTTGGGCGCGGCCCAGGCTGGTGTTCTTGATCAGCCAGGTAAAGCCGATCATCAAAGCGATGGTCAGCGCCACGATGAAGATTTGCAGGAACGACAGGCGCACGGCGAAGCCTTCCGCCTCCATCAGAATCAAGCCGCCCGGCACGGTGGGCGGCAGGGTCTTCACCCTAGCACCTTGCAGAATTTGCACCAGATTGCCCAGCAGGATCGACATGCCGATGGCGGTGATCAGGGGGGCTAGGCGGAACGATCCGCGAAGCGGTCGATAGGCCAGCCGCTCAACCGCCCAGCCCCACAGGGCCGTGAAGCCCATGGCGAGGATCAGGACCAACAACAAAGCCAGCGGCACATAGGTGACGCCCATGGCGCCCAGAACCAGGAAAGCGATCAGAGAGATGAAGGCGCCGATCATGTATATTTCGCCATGGGCGAAATTGATCATGCCGATGATGCCATAGACCATCGTGTAGCCGATGGCGATCAGGCCGTAAATGGCCCCCAGCGTCACGCCATTGATCAATTGCTGAAGAAAATAAGCCACTTGCGCTCCCGGCCAGTTCGCTTACCAGAAACCTACCTGCCTGGGCGGGGGTGTCAAGGGCGCATGCGGCGCGGCTTGCGCCGTGAGACGAGTCTCCGCGAATACTTTTTACATCAAGTAATATTCCAGATTTAGCTTTTACGAATACCTGGGATGGGCGCGACTCGGGGATGAGATTTGCCGAGTCGCCTACATTTTCCCAAACCACAAAATGTCGCGACCGATCCGGCAACCTCCCCCTCCTGTTGTGGGGAGAGGCATCCAACCCATTGGAAATGATCACTCTCCTGGCGTTAACCGTTCTGTCCGCGTCTAGACGAAAAACCGTTAAGTTCCGGGCTTTTCTAGAATTAACCGAATCTTAGTCGCATGCCTGTTAGGCAGGATCGTTGATATATTATGCGAAGTGGGTTCAAGGACCGATGAGTGTTCTTTTCAAAGCGCTAGCGAAAGCTGCCGAGGCCAATAAGGCCCGGCATCGTTCGGCTGGCGTTTTGCCGACGTCCCAGCCTTCTTCCCCGTCGCGTCCGCAATCCCAGCCCCAGCCGCAATATCCCAGAAATCCGGCCCCTTCGCGCAGACCCGCCGCTCATTCGGCCATGTGGCAGGCGCTGTCGGCCGCCGCTTCCAACGCCGGACAGGGGGTTACGGACCTTAATCGGGATTTTGCGCCCGAGCCTGAATTGGGTGAGGTTCCCGCCAAGCGTCGTTTCGATTTGGGCGGCTTCAAGCGTCTGGGCGGCCTGGGTGGGCGTGTCCGCCTTAGCGAAACCATGGGGCGGCCCAGCCCGCGTCCTTTCCGCATCGCGCTGATGGTGCTGGTGACGGCCCTGGGCGGCACGCTGGGTACCCTTTACTATTTTGGCGACGACACGCTGGCGATCTACGAAGAACTGATGGGCGATGAGCCTGCCCGTCAGCCGCCGACGCCGCGCAAGCCCAAGCCCATCGTCCAGGCGCCCAAGCCCGCCGAAACGCCGGTGGAGCCGGCTCAGGCGGAAGCGCCCAAACAGGAACCGAAACAAGACGAGGTGGCTCAGGCGCCCGCGGCGCCTGCAGCTCCCGAGACCGCCGTTCAGCCGCCCGCAGCCCCGGTTGGAGCGCCCAAATACATTCCGTCGTCGCCTGCCGTCAGCGATGCCGACGCTGCCGTTGACCGGGTGGTCGCGGAAGCCGGGCGTCGGACGTCCCAGGAAAAAGACATCGCCGACAAAGCGGCGGTCGATCTGCCCGGCTTGCTGGCCGATGTACGCGCCCGCAAGGCGCAGGGCGCCGTCACGCCCCAGATCGACGTGCGCAAGGCTTCAGGCACGCCCAGCGTGGTCGTTCCCGGCGGCGAAACCAAGCTCGACATGGTGCGCGTGCGCACCAGCTCCAGCCAAGTGCGCGAAGAGTCCGAGATGGCCTATGCGCGCCTGATGTCCGGCCAGTTCGAAGGTGCGGCTATTCTTTACGGCGAAGTCCTGAAGCGCGAGCCTAGGAACCTGTCGGCGCTGATGGGACGCGCTGCGGCCCTTCACAAGCTGGGCCAGATGGGCGAGGCGCGCGGCCTGTACCAACAGGCCCTGGCGATCAGCCCCGGCAATCGCGAGGTGCTGGCCAATCTGATGTCTCTGTACGGATCGGAAGATCCCAGGGACGCGCTGCGCCAGCTTGAAATGCTGCAGCAGGACAATCCCGGCTTCAGCCCCATTCCCGCCCAGATGGCCAATCTTTACGCCCAGTCGGGCGATCTTTCCGCCGCCATCCGGTATCTGGGGCTGGCTGTTCAACTGGCGCCCGAAAATCTTTTGTACCGCTTCAATCTGGCCGTCATGCAAGACCGGGCAGGCATGTCTTCGGAAGCGGCAAATTCCTACGAAACCGTTCTCAATCTGGCCGCCAGGGGAAGCGTTGCGGCGCTGCCCATGCCGGTGGGACAGGTCAAGGAACGGCTCAGCTATCTAAGGACGAGGTGACGCATGCCCTATCTGGCCCATTTCGGATTGGTCGAAAAGCCGTTCACGCTAACCCCGAACCCTGAACTGTACATGCACACGGCCGATCACACCGGCATCGCGCAGGCGGTGGTCTATGCGCTCAAGCAGCAGGCGGGCGTGATCAAGGTGGTGGGCGACATCGGCACCGGCAAGACGATGTTGTGCCGCATCTTGTTGCATGCACTGAACGACGTGCAGCCGCTGGCCTATATCAACGCGCCCGAGCGCGACGAGGAACGTCTGGTCGATACGGTCTGCACGGAATTCGGCGTTCAGCCCGGCTCGCGCGAAAGCGCCTATGAGGCGCTGCGCCATTTCCTGCTGGAAAAACATGCTCAGGGCCACATGCCCATCTTGATCGTTGACGAGGCGCAGGCCTTGGGCGTCGAGGGGCTGGAATCCCTGCGCCTGCTGTCGAATTTGGAAACCGAGCATGACAAGCTGTTGCAGATCGTGCTGTTCGGCCAGCCGGAACTGGATGCCCTGCTGAAGCGCTATGAGCTGCGCCAGCTTAATCAGCGTGTCGTACACAGTTTCTATACGCGCAAGCTGACCAGCGCCGAGGCCGAGCAATATGTGCGCCACCGCCTGTCTTGCACCAGGCGCAAGGGCAATCGGCGCGAACTGTTTTCGAAAGGGGCTTTGGCCCTGATGGCCAAGTCCAGCCGCGGCATTCCTCGCTTGCTGAACATCTTAAGCGAAAAGGCGCTGTTGGTGGCTTATTCCGAGACGGCGCCGCGCGTCGAGCGCTCGCATGTCGAGGATGCGATTGCCGATTCCAAGGATCTCTTGTTTTCGCCGGTTTCCATTCTGGACAAAACCACGACAAGGCGCGTCTTGTGGGCCGCCTTGGCGGCGGAAGCGGCGCTGGCCGCCGTTATCGCGCTGTTCTTGCTGCCGATCGGCGATTTCAAGGGATCGAGCTTTCTGGCCCGCCTGCTCGAAAGCGGCGTTCCCGCCATCGAAAGCACCCAGACCGCGGCCTTGCCAGGACCAGAGGCGCGCCAGCCTCAGGACCGTTGATGTTGGAGAGCGTTCCGGCGCCTCTGCTTTACATCGTCTTCGCGCTTTACGGTTTGGCGACGGGCAGTCTGGCCGGGGCGCTGTCTTATCGTCTGCCCAGGCGCCAGCCGGTGATTTTCGATCGCTCGCGCTGCACATCTTGCGGCGCCACGTTAGGCGCGCGCGATCTGATCCCCGTTCTTTCCTGGCTGCTGGCCAAAGGCCGCTGCCGTCACTGCAAGGCGCCGGTCTCGTCTCGCTATCTTTGGATCGAATTGGCGGTCACCGCCTTGTTCCTGGCCGCCTTGGCGCTGGCCCCCAATTTATGGGCCGCCGTGTGCCTAGCCTTCCTGGGGGCGGGGCTGGTCGTGCTGATCGTAGCCGATCTTGAGGCGCGCATTCTGCCCGATCCCATTCAGGCTGGTTTGGCCTTGCTGGCCTTGGGCTGGCAGGCATCGACCCAGGCGGAATGGCAAGACATGATTCTGGGCGGGGGGCTGGGCCTGGGCGTGGGATTGTTGCTGCGCCTGTCCTATTTGGCTCTCAAGAAGCGCCATGGCCTGGGGATGGGCGACGTGAAGTTCCTGGGCGTGGCCGGTCTTTGGCTGGGGCTTGCCGCCCTGCCGTCCTTCTTGCTGTTGGCTGGCCTTCTGGGGGTGGCTTTCGGCCTAGTCTGGCGGCTGGCGACCGGGAACAAGGTGTTCCCTTTTGGTCCCGCCCTGGCCGCCGCTCTGTTCCTGACCTTGGCCGTTCTGCCCGTAATACGCTAAACCTAGGAAATCCGCCGAGTCGCGGCCAACAATATCTCGTTGATGCAAACCCAAAAAAGCCCTATATATTGTAAGTTGGATTGGAAGAGCTATAAGCAGGGGCAAAGATGCCTGCCCTGGGGTGCAACGGGTATCCAGGATTTGGAGACGGTGGGTAATCGGGACGGACAGTTGAAGGACTTGCGACGCAACGCTGGGCGGGGACTGGTCGTTCTTGCCGCCCTGGCGGTCGTGCTTTCCCTGTCCAGCTGCAACGACAAAGACCTGAAATACGACCGCGGCAACGGCCTGTCCAAGGACGATTACGAGGCCTTGAAGGATCGCCGCCCGCCCGAGGCCAAGCCCAAGGAAGCGCCGCCGATTCCCGATCTTCAGCCCGTGCTGGCGGCCCCGGCGCCGCCCAATTCTCTCGAGACCCGTCTGGTTTCGATCGAAGTGAATGACAGCGTTCCCTTGAAGGACGTTCTGATGGAACTGACCCGCAAGGCGTCGGTCGATCTCGAGCTTGATCCCAACGTCTCGGGCGGCATCATCTTCTCGGCGCATGAGCGCCCATTCCCCCAGGTGATCGACCGCATCTCCGAACTGGCCGGATTGCGCTACAGCCTGAAGAACAATGTTCTCAGGGTCGAGCTGGACACCATGTATCAGGTGAATTACCGCCTCGATGCGATCAACCTGATTCGCAAAAGTGCGAGCAAGGTTGAAACCAATACCGACGTTTTCGCCGCCGTCTCGGGCGGCAGCGCTGCGGGCGGCAATTCCTCGTCCAGTTCGGTCGATGGCTCGTCGGAAGCCGACCTTTGGAAAGAGGTGGGCGACAACGTCAAGCAGATATTGCAGAATTCCGATCCGCGCAATCAGCCCAGCTTGTCGCAATCCCAGTTGGGCAAGGTCAACCCGAACGCGGCTTCGGCGCAGCCCGCCGCCAATCCCAATGGCGCCAGCCAGCAGGGGGCTAGCCAGTCCTCGGGTTCGCAAATGTCGATCAAGGCGCAGAATGTCGCCAATCCGGTGGCGGCCGCGCAGAACGTGGCGAACACCACGGCGGCGGCGGTCAATCAGGCCACCAATGACGGCGCGCAGCCAGCTGCCGCCGCAGGCGCGGAACCTTCTTCCGGCGCCAGCGCCCAGGCGGCATCCGCCTCTGCCGCTTATACATCGCCCACGCTGAGCTATCACAGCGTGAACAAGCAGGCGGGCCTTGTCACCATCTTCGGAAATTCGCGCCAGCAAAAGCTGGTCAAGGCTTATCTGGATCAGGTCAAGGCCGCCATCAGCACGCAGGTGCTGATCGAGGCCAAGGTGGTCGAAGTCACGCTGGCCGATGCCTTCAAGACCGGCATCAACTGGCGTTCGCTGACTGACCGCAACATCAATTTCGCGGCGCCGCTGGGCATTTCCAGCACAACCGCCACTGGGTCGACGGTGACCACCTTGCCGACCACAGGCCCGCCCTTCACCGCTTTCAACACTGCGACCACGGGCGTCATGACGCTGGGTTATCTGAACCAGGATATCGGGGCCTTGGTGTCGCTGATCAAGGAATTCGGCACCGTGCGCACCCTGTCCAGCCCGCGCCTGACCGTCATGAACAACCAAACGGCGGTGCTGAAGGTGGCCGAGAACGAGGTTTATTTCCGCACGGAAATTCAGACCACGGTCAATAACGGCGTCAGTTCGACCAACTACACCAGCACCATGAACACCGTGCCGATCGGTTTGGTGATGACGGTGCAGCCCTCGGTCAATTTGGACACCGACGAGATCGCGTTGGGCATGCGCCCCACCATTTCGCGCATCGCTAGGCGGGTCAACGATCCGGCGGTCGATTTGCAAGCGGCGGCGGCGGGATCGACCATCACCTCGGCGGTGCCGGTGGTCGAAGTGCGCGAGATGGATTCGGTGGTCACCATTCCGACCGGGCGCACCATCATCATGGGCGGCCTGATGCAAGAGCGCATCCAGAAGGACACGCAGGGCATTCCCGGCGCTCAGGATATTCCGCTGCTGGGCAATCTGTTCAAGGCGCAGGCCGATTCCGTGGCGGTGACCGAACTGGTGGTCTTGATCCGGGCCAGCGTGATCAAGGCCCCCGAAAAGTCGGTCAGCCCGGCTGATCGCGATCTTTACCAGAAATATACCCGCGACCCGCGCCCCTTGACCTTCTGACGCCGCAGGGTCACCTTTTCAAGGAGATGGGTGAGAGCCAATGTCCGCAACCCTGCGCTATGTTCTTCTGACCGCACTTCGCGACCGCCTGTTCGTCACCCTTCTGGGGCTGACCGGGCTGGTCTATGTCGTGGCGGGGGCGCTGGGCAAGGCCGCCCTGGCCGAAGGGCGCGAATTGTCCTTGCCGGTGGCGGCGGGCAGCGGGCGCAGCATTCTGGTGGCGGGCATCTTGATTTTCGTGGCCTTCCATGTGCGGCGCATGGCCGAAAACCGTGAATTGGAAACCCTGCTGGCCCGCCCGATTTCCAGAGCCGGTTTCGTGGCCGCCTATGGGTTGGGCTTGGCGTCGGTTGCCGTGTTGCTGGCGATTCCGATGGGGCTGGGACTGGCCTTCTTTCATCCTGGCTGGGCTGGCTTGGCCGCCTGGACCTTGTCGCTGGCCATGGAAGCGGCCATCGTGGCGGCGCTTGGCCTGTTCGCCGCCCTAGCGCTTGAAACGGCGGTGGCGGCTGCCTTGCTGTCGGGGGGCATTTACGTTCTGGCGCGTCTGATGAGCGTGTTCATCTCGCTGGCCGAATCCCGCGTTTTGGAAAACGAGACGCAAAACGAGACCTTGGGCCTGCTGGTGCGCTTTCTTCTGAAAGTTTTGTCGCTGCTGCTGCCCAGGCTTGATCTGTACTCGCAATCGGTCTGGCTGGTTCATGGCCCACCGCCCCTGGAAACCATCTTGTTCCTGTTGGCCCAGACGGCGGTTTACGTGCCGATGCTGCTGCTGGCGGCGGTTTTCGATTTGCGCCGCAAAAGGTTCTGACATGCCGGCTCGCTTGCCGCACCCGGCCACCTGGGCCTTGCTGGCGATGCTGGCGGCGCAGCTTCTTGTTTGGGCGTGGGGCCGGGGCATGTACGCCAATGAGGAAATCACCCCGCCGCCGCCGCCCGCCTTGTCGCTGAAGCTGGCGGCCATGGGCGACGATCAGTTCCTGTTCCGCTCGCTGGGCCTGCATTTGCAGAATTTCGGCGACACCGGCGGGCAGGTGACGCCGCTGGCCGATTACGATTATCAGCGACTGTATGGCTGGTTCCTGGCCCTGGATGGGCTTGATCCCTTGTCGGATTACGTGGCGGTGATTGCCGCCCAATATTACGGCCTGACGCCCAAGAACGAGGATGTGCGCCATGTGGTGGCCTATCTGCGCGCGCATGCCGCCAAGGACTATGCCAGCAACTGGCGCTGGCTGGCCCATGCGGTTTATCTGGCCCGTCACCGCATGAAGGACAATGTGCTGGCGCTGGAAGTGGCGCGCGAATTGGCTGGCCTGCCCATTCCCGATCTGCCGCCCTGGACGCGGGCCATGCCCGCTTATGCGATGGCCGATTTGGGCGAGCGGGAAGCCGCCATCGCCTTGCTGGTCGCCATCATGGCCACCGACGCCAAGCATCTGACGCCCGAGGAAGTGGTGGGGATGGAAAAAAGCATCCGCAAATGGCAGCGCTTAGGCGAGGGCGGCCAACCATGATGACCGATCCGCTTTTGTCGCTGACCCAGGCCTTTCAATTGATGGGGCTGATCCAGTGCGTGTTGTTGCTGGCCTATCTGGCAGGTTGTGGCGGGGATAGGCGCAGGCGCGTCCTGGCCGGCACTTTTTTTCTGGCCGTTGCCGCCGGTTTCGGCCTGCCCCTGTGGCCCGACGATGCGCCTTCCTGGCCGCTAGGCCTGATGGCGGCCCTGGCGGGGGCCATGCCAGCTCTTAGTTATCTGCTGGCCGGGCAGATGCTGGAAGCTAGGCTTCCCGACAAGCGCCAATTCGCCATTCTTTTGGCGCCGCTGGCGGGCGCTCCGCTGCTTTATTGGGGGGGCGTGGACCCCATGGACGATGCCTGTCTGGACAGCCTGTGCGTGGAAGCCCAAGCGGCGGCCCAGCTTTGGCAGGTGTTGGCGGGCGGGATCATCCTGCTGGCTATGATGGCGATGGCAGAATTGAAATTACGCCAGGCCGAGGCCAAGCCCCAGGGCAGGGAGCGCCGGGGTCTGGTGCTGGGGCTGGTAATCGTCAATCTGGCTGTGCTGGTGGCGGTGCTGGCCGGTCATGCAAACCTGATCAGTCAAGACGAGGCCGAATTCGTGCGCATCACCCTGGGGCTGGGATTCATCTATTTGGCGACCAGCATGATGTTTCGCATTTTCCCCGAATCGAGCCAGTTCGCCCTGCATGTCAGCGAGACGGCTGCCCCCCCCATGGCGGAGATGCCGCCCGCCAGCGAATCGCCCATCCTGCCCCTTTCGGAACCATTGGCGCTGGGCGACGACGAACTGGCGCTGCTGGAGCGGGTTCGCTGCTATCTGGCCGACGAGCGCCCCCACCTGAAAGAGAATTTTCACCGCCAAACCATGGCAAGGGCGCTGGGCGTGCCCGAACATCGTTTATCGAAGGTGATCAATCAGGGCTTTGGCAAGTCCTTGATCGACGTGCTGAACGAATTGCGGGTCGAGCAGGCGCAAAGGCTTTTATTATCGTCAGATCAACAAATTACCCAAATCGCCTTTGCCTCGGGCTTCAACGCCCTGCCGTCTTTCCATCGGGTATTTAAGAAACATGCGGGTTGCTCGCCCTCGGAATGGCTGGAGAAAAATAGGGCTATTGCCCCCAAATCAACCCTCAAATCGTAAAATAAGCAGCTATTTCACTGCCCTTATAAGATATTGTTAATTGGTCCAGGTGTTGAATGACCCTGGCAATGGTTAAGATCAGGCCCGTGCGGGGCCAAGTCACAAGGAAGGATCGGGGCATGTTTGGCATGTTAAGGAATTGGCTAGTTCAGAAAGAACGCGCGGTTCGCGCCCGCCTTGAAGGCGCCGAAGGGGAAGAGGGCTTCACCCTGATCGAAATGTCGATCGTGCTGGTCATCATCGGCCTGATCATCGGCGGCGTGCTTAAGGGCCAGGAGCTGATTGACAGCACCCGACTGAAGGCGGTCGTTACCCAATGGGACGCCATCAAGGCGGCCACCAACGGTTTTCAGGACCGCTACAACGCCATGCCGGGCGATTACAACGCCGCCAACACCACCATTCGCGGCACCGGCGTTCAGGATGGCGATGGCGACGGCACCGTGGGAACGGCCGCTGTGGCTGGCGCCGCCTTTACGGCCAATACCATCGCTGGCGAAAATTTGAATGTTTGGGCGCATCTGGCGGCAGCCAATCTCGTCTCGGGCATTACGCTCAATTCGGCGGTCAACACCGCCCAGGCGGCGAACGGCGGCGGCATCATGCCGGGCCGCATCGCCAATACCTTCTATACCGTCATCCAGGGTACGGACGTCGCCGATACCAATGTCTGGGCGCGTTTCCAGTTGGGGGGCACCGCAGCCGCCATGACCGCCGATCCTTTGACCCCGCGTCAGTCCGCCGAGATCGAGCGCAAATATGACGATGGTGCTCCTACCACCGGCTCGATCCATGGCGCGGTGGCAGGCACCACCACCACGGCGGGCACCTGCTTCGTGGCGGCGAACAATGGCTATAATGCGCTTAGCACGGCCAGGGCCTGTTCCTTGCTGATGGCTTTGCAATAAGTCTGGCAGTTTTTGGATGAAGAAGGGGGCCGCGTCGAAAGACGCGGCCCTTTTTCGTTGCAGCGCTTCACCTTGCGCGCGGGGAGTGCTAAGGGATTGGCAGGACATTATGGGGATGGGTCATGAATCGTCAGCAGCGCCGGGCGGCGGCCAGCCGCAAGAAATCGGTCGCCGAGATCGATCTGGGTGAATCAGGCTTTCACGCCAGGATCGAACGTTCCGCCCCCACCGCCACCCTGACGCTGGGGCTGGGCGACGGCATGGGGCCGGGGGCGGGGTGGTCCTCGGGCATTATGGAAGCCGGGGTGACCCGCAAAAAATTCAGCCTGTTCTTTCGCTTGCTGGTTCGCCTGTTGCTGCGCCCTTGGCTGCTGGCGCGCATTCACCAGCCGGAAGCCTTGTGGTTCCTGGGGGTCATGGCCCAGCGAGTCGGCAAGGAGCAACTGGGCAAGCATCTAATCGCCAGGGCCACCGGGCTTGATCCCGAACTGGCCAGACGCAAGCCGCTGGTCGAAAAACCGGTGGGGCGCACCTTGGCCCAGTGGCGGGCGCTAACCGAGAGTGCTGCCGATTCCGCCGCCGCCTGGATGGGATTGGGCGAGGCCTTGCATGCGCGCGGCGACGACGAAGACGCCATGGCGGCCTTTTCGAAAGCCCTGGCGCTGGATGCCGGGCTGGAAGAAGCCTATTCGAATCTGGGCGCCATTCTGTTGCGCCAAGCCCGTTATGTCGAAGCCGAAGAAGTGTTCTTGCGCCATTGCAAGGCGCATCCAAAATCGGCGCGCGCGCTGAACAATCTGGGCAATGCCCTGTTGCGCCAATCGCGCGCCCTTGATGCCGAGCGGCTGTTGCGCAAGGCCACGGTGCTGGGGCCTGATCTGGTGGAACCCCACAACAATCTGGGCAACGCCTTGTCGATGTTGGGCCGTGTGGACGAGGCGGTGGTCAGCTATCAGCGCGCCCGCAAGCTGAAGCCGGATTCCCCGGAAGTTTTGCTTAATCTGGGCACCGCCTTCCTGGCGCGCGGCGATTTCAAAAGTGCTGCCGACTGCTATTTCGAAGTCATCGAGATCAAGCCCGACTTGGGCGAAGCCTATCTCAATCTGGGAATCTTGCTGCAAAACAAGGCCAAATTCACGGAATCCGAGGCGGCCTTCCGCCACGGAATCGAGATTCTGCCCAAGCTGCCGGTGCTGCACGCAGCGCTGGGAAATCTGTTGCAGAATGTCGGGCGCGTCGAGGAAGCCAAGGAATGCTATCAGCGGGGCTTGGCGATCCAGGACGATCCCGGTTATCGCGTCGAGATGGCGCTATTGTGCCCGGTGATCTACGATTCCATGGAACAGGCCCGCGAATGGCGTCAGACCCAGATCGACGCCATCTTGGCGCTGGAAGCTGCGGGAACTGAAATCAAGGACCCCTATAGCGGGGTGAATCTGACCAACTTCTATCAGGCCTATCCGGGCCTGGACGACAGGCCCTTGCAAGAGGCCCTGGGCCGCTATTTCGTCAAGGCTTGCAAGGATCTGGCCTGGACGGCGCCGCATCTGGCCGATGGAAAACGGCCTCAGCCTCGCAAGCGCATCCGGCTGGGCGTGCTGTCGGCCTTTCTGGAACCCATCCACACGATCGGCAAACTGTTTGCTGGCGTGCTGACCAATCTGCCGCGCGATCGCTTCGAGTTGGTGGTGTTTCGCTTCTATCATCAAAGCCCCAACATGACCCGCGAGTTCGATGGGAAAGCGGATCGCGTGGTGCGTCTGCCGCTGCGCCCGGGCGAACAGTTGCAGCGCATTGGTGCCGAGCGTTTGGACATTTTGTTCTATCCCGACATCGGCATGTCCTATCACACCTATTTCATGGCGTTTGCGCGTTTGGCTCCGGTGCAACTGGTGGCCTGGGGACATCCCGACACCACGGGCATTCCCAATATGGATTATTTCATTTCGACCGATTATCTCGATCCCCCCGGCAACGAGGCGCATTATTCGGAAAAGCTGGCTCGCCTGCCGCTGCCGCCCTGTCATTACCAGCATCCCATCCCGGCACCCGCAGACCTGCCCGACCGCAAGGCGCTGAAGCTGCCCGAGGACAAGCGGCTGTATGTCTGCGCGCAAAGCCTGTTCAAGGTGCATCCGGAATTCCGCATGGCCTTGAAGCGCATTCTTGAACAAGACTCGGATGGCGTGATTGTCTTCATCAATGGCAATCCGTATCTGACGGAAAGGCTGCGCAAGAATCTGGAACGCGAACTGGGCGTTCATTACAAGCGGGTTCATTTCGTCGATCCGCTGAAATACCAGGAATTTCTGGGCCTGTGCGCCGCCGCCGACGCGCTGCTCGATACCTTCCATTTCTCGGGCGGCAATTCCAGCCTGGAAGCCTTCGCCTATGGCTGTCCCATCGTCACCTTGCCCTCGGTCTTCATGCGCGGGCGCGTGACCGCGCAATTCTATAAAATGATGGGCATCGAGGATTTGATCGCCACCGATGCCGACCATTATGTGGAACTGGCCCTAAAACTGGCAAAGGATCAAGATTGGCGCGCCCAGATGCGCGAACGGATTTTGGCCGCCAAGGGCGTTCTGTACGAAAACAAGGATGCCGTCGCCCATTTCGCCGATTTCCTGGAAAAAGCGGCCCTGGGGCAATGGCGGGGTTAACCCCCTGTTAGGTTGCTTTCCTTAGACTGAGCGGCTGGATAATGGGTTATGATTGCCCCCAGGCCCTTTTGATGGAATTGGCATGGCGATGAACGGGAATAGCCCGCAAGGCGGCGGCAGGCCACAAGCGCCAGGGCAGCCGCCAGCGGGACAGGCGAGACCGGCAAATCCGCAGGCGGCCCAGCAGCAGGCAGCGGCTGCCGCTGCCGCGCGTTCCGCCGTGCGCCAGATGGTGGGCGGCGGACAGCCAACCGCTTCGGCTCAACGCCCAGCATCCAAGCCTTTGGAAATGGGCGGCGAGATTGGCACCGTCGCAACGCCAGCTAGGCCCGCAGCTCCACCCGCAGCGCCCAAACCCGCCCCCAGTTTCCAACTGGGCGACATGGTGGGTGCGACCCCGCCCACGGCACAGCCCACAGCAGCGCCGCCCGCCAAGACCTCCAGCCTGCAATTGGGCGATCTGATCGGCGAGCTTGCAACACCCGCCGCTGCGCCGCCCGCCGCAACAAAGCCGTCGCCAGCTTTTCAGTTGGGCGAATTGGTCGGCGGTCCGCTGCCAGAAACGCCGCCCGCGCAGCCCCCCATGCCCGCTGGCTTGCATCTGGGCGGATTGATCGGCGACGCAACGCCAGTTGCCAGCGCGCCAACGCCGCCCGCACCCCAGGCGCGTCAACCCGCTGCTCAGCCAGCGCCCGCACCACAAGCGCCGCCAGCGCCAGCACCACAAGCGCCGCCTGCCGCGCAATCGGCTCCGCCTGCACCACCCGCTCCCGCTCCTGGCGGTGGAGGAGGAGGTGGCGGTCCGCCCGGAGGCGGAGGTGGTGGTCCGCCCGGCGGCGGTGGCGGCGGCGGCATGGCGCGCATCGGCGACAAGCTGGTCGATATGGGGCTGATCTCGAAAGATCAGCTGCACGTCGCCTTGTTCGAGAAGAAGCGCACCAACAAGATGATCGGCCAGACGCTGATCGATCTGGGCTTCATCACCGAACAAGCGCTTTCCGCCGTGCTGGCGCAAAGTTCGGGCTTCGAGCGGTTCGATCCGAAAAGCACGGTCGTCGATCCCGATCTGATCAAGAAATTTCCCAAGGAAGTGGCGGCGCGCTATCGCGTTTTCCCGGTCGCCATCGACGGCCAGCAGGCGCGCTTGGCCATGTCGGACATTTACGACGTTCTGGCGCTGGATCAGGCGCGGCGCTATTTTCCGCTGGGCGTCGAAATCACCCCGTTGGTGTGCAGCGAAACCGAAATCAACGAGGCTATCGACCAGTATTTCGGCTACGAACTGTCGATCGACGGCATCTTGCGCGAATTGGAAACCGGCAAGCACGACGTGTCGGCAGCCGCCATGTCCGCCGATTCCGGCTATGTGCATCCTCTGGTGCGCTTGGTCAACGCGCTGGTTCTGGACGCCGTGAAAGTGGGCGCTTCCGACATCCATTTCGAGCCGGAAGGCATGTTCCTGCGCCTGCGCTATCGCATCGATGGCGTGATGACCCAGGTGCGCACCATCCACAAGGATCACTGGCCAGCTGTCTCGCACCGCCTGAAGATCGTGTCCGGCATGAATATCGCCGACAAGCTGAACCCGCAGGATGGACGCTTCAGCATCACGGTGGGCAATCGCAAGGTCGATTTCCGCGTCGCCGCCATGCCCACCTCGCACGGCGAAAACATCGTGCTGCGCATTCTGGACAAAAGCAAATCGCTGATGGGCATTCCGCAGTTGGGCCTGTCGGAAAACAACGAAGCCCTGTTGCTGAAAATGCTGAAGCGCCCGGAAGGCATCATCATCGTGACCGGCCCCACGGGTTCGGGTAAAACCACCACGCTGTACGGCATTCTGGCCCATATCAATTCGCTTGACGTGAATATTATGACGCTGGAAGACCCGGTGGAATATGAACTGCCCTTGATCCGCCAAGCGCAGGTGCGCGAAGGAACGGGCATGAATTTCGCCGACGGCGTGCGCGCCCTGTTGCGCCAAGATCCCGACATCATCTTCATCGGCGAGGTGCGCGACAAAGACACCGCCACCATGGCGCTGCGCGCCTCGATGACCGGTCACCAAGTATTCACCACCTTGCACACCAACGACGCGGCCGGAGCGCTGCCGCGTTTGGGCGATCTTGGTCTGGACGCCACCTTGATGGCGGGCAACATCATCGGCATTCTGGCCCAGCGCCTGTCGCGCCGCCTGTGCCCCAGTTGCCGCGAGATGAAGACGGCCAATGCCGAGGAGTGCCGCATCCTGGGCGCCGATCCGGCGCATCCGCCCAAGATCGGCCATCCCAAGGGCTGCGAGGCTTGCCGCCACACCGGATACAAGGGCCGCTTGGCGCTGCATGAAATTCTGCCCATGAACAAGGAGCTTGACGAAATGGTCATCGAAGGGGCTTCGATGAACATGATCCGCCAAGCGTCGCGCAAATACGGCTTCATCCCCATGGCCGACGACGGCATCGGCAAGGTGTTGAAGGGCCTGATCAGCGTGGAAGAGCTGATCGGCACCGTTGACGTGACCGACCGGTTGTAAGGGGCTAGGGAGATGCCGCTTTTCAACTACCGCGCCATTGATACCGGCGGACGTTCCGTCCGGGGCCAGTTGAATGCCTCCAACGACCTCGATCTTTTTCAGCGCCTGAAGGAATCAGGTCTGGAGCTGATCACCTCGTCCGAGGTGCGTCAGAACAAGCTGACCGCGCTGTTCGCGGCCAAGATCAAGCATCGCGACCTGATCCAGATGTGCGTGCATTTGCAGCAGTTGAACGCGGCGGGCGTGTCGCTGATCGAAGGGCTTGCCGATGTGCGCGATTCGACCGAACAGCCCAAGTTGCGCGATCTGGTTTCAGAAATCCACAGTTCCGTGGCCGAAGGCAAGTCGTTGTCCCAGGCCTTCGGCGCGCATCCCCGCGTTTTCGGCCCGGTCTTCACATCGCTGATTTCGGCGGGCGAGGAAAGCGGCAACCTTAGCGAAGCCTTTTTGCAGTTGGTCAAGCATCTGAAATGGACCGAAGAGGTTTCGACCAAGATCAAAAAGGCGACGCGCTATCCGGCTTTCATGCTGGTCGTCATTCTGGGCCTGTTCTTTTTCATGATGACCATGGTGGTGCCTGAAGTGATTGGTTTCTTGAAGGGAACAGGCCAGCCTTTGCCGGGCGTTACCCTGGCCCTGGTCGCCACCTCAGATTTCGTGATCGATTTCTGGTATGTCCTTCTCATCACGCCCGTGGTGCTGGTGATTGGCATCCGCCTGTTGATGTCGGTTTCCGAGGAATTCCGCTATCGCATGCACTATCTTGTGTTGCGCATGCCCAAGATGGGCGACATGATCCGCAAGATTTCGCTGGCCCGGTTCTCGCACTTCTTCGCCGTCATGTTCCAAAGCGGCGTGCCGATCTTGCAATGCATCGAGACGGCGACCAAGGTGGTCAACAATCTGTGTTTGAGCAAGTCGCTCGACAACGTGCAGCGCACCGTGCAACAGGGCAACGCTTTTTCGGCGGCCTTGAAGAATACCGGCGAATTTCCAAGCCTAGTCATTCGCATGGTCAAGATCGGCGAGGACAGCGGCAATCTGTCCGAGACGCTGGAAAACGTGACCAGCTTCTACGACAACGACGTCAATGACGCCGTGGACGGATTGATCGCCATGATGGAACCCATGCTGACCATGATCGTTGGCGCACTGATGGCCTGGATCATCATGGCGATCTTCGGCCCCATGTATGACAGCTTCAGCAAGATGGGGATCTAGCGTGGCGGCAAAGAAACCCGGTCTTCCTCTTCACCTGCTGGTCCGGAAATTCGTGCTGGTCATCGGCGACGAAGGCGCTGTGCTGGTGCATGTGGTGCGCGGCAATGTGAAGAACGCTTGGTTCGTGCCCATTGATTCCGAAGAAGGGCCTGAATCGATCCGCGAATTTCTGCTAACCGACAAACGCATCCCGCTTCTGGTCGAAGTGGACGTGGTCGAGCAGCTTTACCGCGAAGAGCAGCTGCCAAAAAGCAATTTCCTTGACCATCCCAAGGTGCTGAAGCGTCGCCTCGAGATGGCTTATGCCAGCGAGGAAATGAAGGCGGCCAGGCCGCTGAACCGCAAGGGCCAGCCCGGACAGAAACCCTATTTGTTCATGGCGCTGCCCATGAGCGATTGGCTGAAGAAATGGACGGCTTTCCTGGCCACCGTTTCCAATCCGGTCGAAGCCTATTCGCTGCTGCCCATGGAATCCTTGGGTCTGTCCGAGGCGTTGGCCCCGCCCGCCGAGGCGCAGACCGAGAAACATTGGCGCATCTTCGTCAGCCAGGAAGTGACCGGCGGGTTCCGCCAGATCATCCAGTTGAACGGTCAGTTCATCCTGACCCGCATGACGCCCAAACCCGCCGAAGAGGACACGGCCGAGGAAATTTCGCAGCTCATCGAGCGCGAATTCAAATCGTCGCTGGGTTACATCAAGCGTCTGGGCTATCAGGAAAGCGATCACCTGGATCTGGTCAGCGTGGTTGGCGCTCCGATCCGCGAGGCTTTGTATCAGCGCGATCTTCCCGTGACCACGCTGTCGATTCTGACCCCGCTGGAAGCCGGAAACAAGCTGGGCTACGAGAAGGTCGCCGATCCGGACAGCCCCTATTGCGACATGCTGCACGCCGTATGGCTGGCTAGACGCACCAAGGCGCCCATCTTGCTCTCGACAATCGCCATGGCCAAGAAGCGCCAAATGCGCCAAGTCGAGAAGGTGGTTCCCCTGGCGGCGGCGGCGGTCACGGCGTTCCAGCTCTATTACGCGGGAGACATGGTTTTTGCCAATTTTGAAACAGCCGATCTGATCGAATCGCGTCAGTCTGGGCTTCAGGATCGTCAAGGCCAGTTGCAAAAGCTGGAAAGCGAGATGGCTGCCGCTGAAGTTCCGTTCGAAACCCTGACCGCCAAGCTAGGCGCCAAACAGGCCCTGGAAACCCAGATTGCCGATTGGCCGCAAATTCTAAGAAGCGTCGAGACGGCGTTGGATGGTCAGGGCTTCGTTTGGAGCCTCGGGCTTGAGGTCGAGGCGAAATCGGGCGATCCCGCGAAGGCGAAAAAGCCGCCCGCTCCAGCGGCTGCACAGGCTGATGGCCAGGGCGGTGTTCCTTTCAACCTGGAACTTGTGGTCATGTTCCCAGGGGCCACCAATAATCTTGCCGACATCGTCGCCACGATCGCCGATCAGGAGAAGCGCCTTAAACAGGCTTTCCCTCGGACCGAGGTCGAGGTATTGGATATGCCAACCAATGTCAAGCCGCAGGGAACCTTCACCAGCACGGGCAAGCATTTGCAGACCGGCGCGCCAAAAATCGTTCAGGCCACCTTCGTTATTCGCAGGAAGGGCTAGACATGCGCATCGATCTCAAAGAGATGGTGGAAAGCGGCGGTTTGAAGGCGATGCCGATTGGTTTGATTCTTTCAGGGATCGTTCTGGCGCTCAATCTTGGCTTCTGGGGATTGGGTCTACCGGAAATAGAAGCCGAGACGGAACGGCTGCAGGCCGAACTTGGGCGTTTGGGCGGCGAAGTGTCAGCGCTGGACGGCAAGATAGCCGCTTTGCGCAAGGAACTGTCCGGCATGCGCGAGATGACCGACAGTTACAAGAACGAGTTGGCCAAAGGGACTTTTGAACCTGAGAACCGTCTGAAGGCCAACGACATGCTGGCCGATATCAAGGCGCGTCATGTGGCGTTGAGTTGGCTTGAACCTTTCAGCGAGTACCGACTGAATATCGAGCCAGGCAGCAATTACACTGTGACGACTGGCGGAAAATCCTACAACTGGTTTGCCAGTCCCGTCCATATCAGCATTGAAATGGTGCATGACCGTCATTTTTATCAGTTCGCCTATGACGTCATGAATTCGCTAAGTGGCGTTACCCTGCTCAAGAAAATGCGTTTGGAGCGAAAAAGCCGCCAGGCCTTCGTCAAAGACATGGAGAGCCGCAAGAACGATGCGAAGTTGACCTTGCCGATCAATGCCGAGTTGGAATTCATTTGGGTGACGGCCGATCCTCCCGCGAAACAGGGCGCCGACGACAAGAAAGGGCGACGCTGATGCAGCGGTTGTTTCTTCTGGCTTTGGCGGCCTTCTGTTTTGCTTGTCATTCTCCTGTTTTGGCCCAGGTTGGGCAATCCCAAGCCCAGAAGGCGACCAGCACGACGCTGTCGGGCAAGCCGATGCCACAATTTCCGAAAACGCTGCTTTATACGTCCGAGGAAAGCGACAAGATCGAGAGCTTCTTGACGGAACTGCCCAAGGCCTTCACCGATGCCGATGGCAAGCCCAAGGTGCTGCAAGATGCGCCGCAAGATGACGCCAAGCCCAACATCTATCTGTCGGCGCTGGTCTATCAAGGCGAGAAGGACTGGTCGGCTTGGATCAACGGCATGCGTTTCAGGCCGGATACGGTCGAGGAAGGCATTCGCCCCGTGCGCGCCACCTCGCGCTGGATCGAACTGGATGTCGATTCTAAAGCGGGTCCCAGCATTCGCGTGCGGCTTAGTCCCAACCAGACTTATCTGACCGAGGACGATAAGGTGGTGGACGGAATTTTTCCATGACCGAACGGCCAATCGACATTCAGAACGCCAAGGCGGGTTATGGCGGGCCGCTGGTCTTCGAACATCTGACCCTGGCCGTCGAGCCTGGCGAAATCTTCGGCCTGATCGGCTTGAACGGCGTTGGCAAGACCACGCTGATCAAGGCCTTGCTGGGCCTTGGCGAGGCCGAGGGCGTCTTCCGCTTTTTTGGTGAAGATGCCGCAAAGCCGGAAAGTCGGCGCAACTTGGCTTACCTTCCCGAGAAGTTCATGCCCTCGCATCTGCTGACCGGATGGGAGTTCTTGAAGCTGACGCTGGATTTTTACGCGCTGAAGCTGGATCGCGACAAGGCCTGCCAACTGGCGCAAGGCTTGGCGCTCGATCCCGCGGCACTCTCCAAGCGAGGCCGCCAGCTTTCCAAAGGCATGGGCCAAAAACTGGGTCTGATGGCCAGCCTGTTGACCGGCCTGCCGCTTTTGATTCTGGACGAGCCGATGAGCGGGCTTGATCCGCGTTCGCGCATTCTGCTGAAGGATCGGCTGATTGAATACCGCGCCAATGGCGGCACGGTTTTCTTTTCCTCGCACATTCTGTCCGACATCGAGGAAATTTGCGGGCGCATCGGCATTTTGCATGCGGGCAAGCTGATCTATGTGGGAACGCCCAGCGATTTCATCGCGCGCCACGAAGCCCCCACGCTGGAACGCGCCTTCCTGGCGGCGATCACCGAGGCGGAAAACAAACCCGGCGCTTGAGGGGCGTGAACAGAGCGCAGCGACTGGGCGCAAGCGCGCCCCGCGAGCCTTCCGGCGAGCGTGAGCCAAGGGATGCGGAGCATCCCGCCCGGCGCTTGAGGGACAACTTACAAAGACAAGCTGGACGTATCCACCGAGGACAAGCCCTCGCCGCCGCCGGTCAATTGCTGCTTCATCTGCAATTTGAGATCGCTGGGGCTGTCGGCTTCGGCCAGGGCGGTTTCCTGATCAATCGCCCCTTCGACAAACAGCCTAAACAGGCATTGATCGAAGGTCTGCATGCCCAGATCGGTGTTGGCGGCCATCACGGGCTTGATTTCCTTCACCTCGCCCTTGCGCACCAGATCCCTGATTAGGCCCTGATTGAGCAGAATTTCCAAGGCCAGGGCGCGGCCGCCGCCCTGCTTGGCGACCAGACGCTGCGAAACGATGCCCTTTAGATTCAAAGACAGGTTCAGCAAAATCTGGTGATGCATTTCCTTCTCGAAGAAATTCAAAATGCGCTCGATCGCCTGATTGGCGTTGTTGGCGTGCAAGGTTGCCAGGGCCAGATGGCCCGTCTCGGCGATGTTGATCGATTGCTGCATCGAATTGGCGTCGCGGATTTCGCCGATTAGAATCACGTCGGGTTTCTGGCGCAGCGTGTTCTTGAGGGCGGCGTCGAAACTTTGCGTATCGACGCCCACTTCGCGCTGGGTGACGATGCAGCGCTTGTGGTCATGGATATATTCGATTGGGTCTTCGATGGTGATGATGTGGCCGGGCGACGAGGCGTTGCGATGGTCGATCATGGCGGCCAGGGTGGTCGATTTTCCCGACCCCGTGCCGCCGACCAGAATCACCAGCCCGCGCTTTTCCATCACAAGGTCGCCCAGCACTTGGGGCAGGCCCAAACTTTCCATGGTCGGCACCTGGGCGGTGATGCGCCGGATCACCATGGCCGTATGTTGGCGTTGCTTCATGGCGTTGATGCGGAAACGTCCCTGGGTCTTGCCCAGATCAAGCGCCATGTTCAACTCGCAGGACTTCTCGAATTCCTGCAACTGATCGAGCGAGGCGACATCGGACATGATCTGCGCGATGTCTTCGTCGCTTAAAGGCTCGCGTTGCAGAATGTTGAAGCCGCCTTCGCCGCGCATGGTGGGAGGCGCTCCGAAGGTGACATACAGGTCGGCCCCTTTATGGGCGATCATGGTCGCCAGCCAAGTGCGGATTTTCGATGCGTCGGCCATGATCTTTTTCCCTTAACGGAACAGGCTGGTGATGCCCTTCTTGGGGGCGTCTTGTGGCTGGGGTTGCGGCTGGGGTCTCGGTATCGGCTGCTGTGCCGCCTGCTGGGGCGGCGGGGCCGCTTGCTGAACCGGACGCTGGGCGGGTTGCTGGGGCGCTGCTTTGGCTTCGCCCCCCACGGTTTCGGCTGCTGGCGCCGCCGAAGGCATGGCGAAACGTTCCATTTCTTCCTGCGCCACGATTCCCTGGGCCACCATGTTCTTCACGCTGTCTTCCAAGGTGGCCATGCCGAAGCGCTGGCCCATCTGCATCATGGAAACGATTTGCGGCACCTTGTTTTCGCGGATCAGGTTGCGCACGGCGGGCGTGCCCACCAGAATGTCGTGAGCTGCGATGCGTCCGCCCTTGCCGTCGATGCGCTTCATCAGCACTTGGCTGATCACGGCTTGCAGCGATCCCGCCACCATGGCGCGCACCATTTCCTTATCGCCCGCCGGGAAAACGTCGATGATGCGGTCGATGGTTTTGGCGGCTGAACTGGTGTGCAAGGTGCCCATCACCAAGTGCCCGGTCTCGGCGGCGGTGAGCGCCAAGCCGATGGTTTCGTGATCGCGCATTTCGCCGACCAGGATCACGTCGGGGTCTTCGCGAAGGGCGCTTTTCAAAGCGCGCGCGAAGGATTTGGTGTGCCGGCCCAACTCGCGGTGGTTGATCAGGCATTTGTTGTTGGAATGCACGAATTCAACCGGGTCTTCGATGGTCAGGATGTGTTTGGCGTGATTGCGGTTGATGTAATCGATCATCGCCGCCAGCGTGGTCGATTTGCCCGAACCCGTGGGGCCGGTCACCAGAACCAAACCTTTCTCGAAATCGGCAAAGCGCTTGAAGATGGGCGGCGCGTGCAAATCGTCCAGCGAGGGTACGATGGTGGGAATGGTGCGAAACACCGCCGCCGGGCCGCGATTGGTGGTGAAGGCGTTGACGCGAAAGCGCGCTGTTTGGCCGAATGAGATGGCGAAATCCAACTCGTGTTCCTGCTCGTATTCGGCCCGCTGCTCTTCGCTCATGATCGAATAGATCATGGTCTTGGTTTCATCGGGCGGCAGCGGAGCGATCTTGATCGGCTTGATCTCGCCGTTGACGCGCAAGATGGGCGGGTTGTCGCTGGTCAGATGGATGTCCGACGCCTTGTTCTGTTGGGCGAAGGCAAGAAGTTCGGTGATTTCCATGAGCCGGTGTTCCGTCCTCGGTCAGTTGTCGATCAGCCAGGCAAGCCTGCGTTTCACCTCGTCCAGCGACACCGGCACGGGCGTCGTGCTGGGCTGGTAGTCCTTTAGAAAGCGATGGTATTGGCCGATGGCGGCATCCCTTTCGCCCAGCCGATCATAGATCGAAGCTAGGTTCAGACGCCAGACCGTCCGTTCGGGTTCGATCTCCAAAGCGTCGGTCAGGGCGCGTGACGCCTCGCGCAGATTGCCCAGTTGAACGAAAACGTCGCCCATCTGAGCGGGCAGATTGGCGTCGTGCGGCGCTAGGCGGCGCAACTCGCCCAGGGCCTGCAGGCGCTGGGTGGCGGGCAGGGCCGCAGACAGGGCGACCAACTGGTCCAGCGCCGTGCGGTTATAGGGATCGTAAACCAGAACGCGGACGTAATGTTCCGAAGCCGTGCGGATGTCGCCCAGCTTCTCGGCCGACATGGCCAGCCCCAAATGGGCAATCCGCGAATCGGGTTCCTTTTTCAAGATGCCGCGATAGCGGGCCTGGGCGTTGGCATAGTCGCCCTTCTCGAAGGTTTTGGCGGCAACGTCGAGGTCGCTGGGGGTTTGGTCCAGCGCCTCGCGCAGCGGGCTGGCGGGCAGGCCCAGCGAACTGCGCCAATAGGCCATCACTTTGGAGAGGTACAAAACGCCGTTCGGGCTGCCGGGCGGCGCGTGATAGCGCCGAATCGCCTCGCTCCAGGATTTGGTGATGAAATAGTTGTTTTGCAAAATCTGCGCCCCGGCATTGACGTTGGTCGCCGGATCGAAGGCCAGATCCAGGCTGGAAAATGCCTTGGGATGCGAGCGCAGATTCACCTGCATGCAGCCCACATCGACCGAATCGACATTGCTGGCCAGTTGCACCACCACGGCCCGTTTCGCCTCCTCGAGATTGGCGTAATAGCGCCCGCTTCCGGCGGCGTTGATAGTCCAGGGCCAAGGCGCGCGAACGCCTGTCGTCGGATCGCGATAGAAACTTTCCGCCGTGGCGATGGCGAACAGCAGGCCTCGGGGCAGATTGTAGTTCTTCTCGGCCTCTTCGATCGGTTTGTTGCAGGCCCCGGCGGCGGTAGTTTGGGCAAGGGCGGGGGCGAAGGCAAGCAGCAGCAATAGGCCCGGCAGGACGGCGATTCTACGCATCATGGGTTGCCGCAGGCCCCGGTGCCGCAGGACGAGACGATGCTTTGGGCCGAGCGCCAGCGCACGATGTCGTCGAAAATGCCGCTGGCGGAAGCGCGTTCGGTGGGGTCGTTCTGGACGAAAAACGCGTCTCCGTCGTTGTTGGCGGCCTCTCCGGCGCTGGCGTCGGTTACGCTGATCCGCGTCGGGTTGTTGCTGCCCGTATAGGCGCCGCTGGCGTGCGAGCCGTGGCTGACCAGCACATAGGCGGCGCAGATGCTCACCGTTGCGTTGCAGCCTGTCTGGGCGTTGTCGCTGCTGTTGGTCAATTGCCCGGTGGTATACGCCGGAACGGCGGCAAGATTGAACACAAGCACTCTTCCATATGGGTAGCTGGTGGTGCTGCGCTGGATGCCGTCCGTGGTCGAAGCCGAGGCGTGATAGTTGATCGAGCCGTTCGTTACGCTGGCCTGGGCGCGTCCGCCGATGGCGTAATAGGTGATCCGGTTGCCCCAGCCATCGCGCGAGTAAATCTCATCCAAGCCCAGGGTGATCCAGGGCACGACATGCGCTCCGTTGGTGATGGCGGTGCAGCTTGTCGTGGTGTCAAGCCCCCCTCCCAGCGAGCGTCCGAAATTGGCGTCGGCGCTGTTCAGTTGTCCATCGGCGGGGCAGGGAAGGTAATTGTTCTGAATGGCGAACAGGGTGATGGCGTCTTCGATCTTGTCCATCCGCTCGGCCGATGTCTTGCGCTTGGCGTTGTCAAGCGAGCGGGCGTAACCCTCAAGCCCCATGCCGATCAACAGGGAAACGACGGCCAGAACGATGGCCAGCTCGATCAGCGTAAAGCCACACTCGGCGCCATCCTGTCCATGCGACAGGCGCCGAGCGATGAGATTGTGCAAGCGCTTCAACATAATACCCCCATCCCATAACGGGACGGGGGTATTTTATCAGGAAACCGCCCTCTTCAACAGAGGGAAGTCGTTTCAGGGGGCGTCGAAGGTCTTGATGGCGAAGCTGCCATAGGTGGTGTCGGAACTATGGTCGCTGGTGCCGTAGGTGAAACCCACAATCAGGCTGTCATAGGTGGTCTGGTTGAAGGGCACGCAACGTTCAATCACCGTTGGCGCGCTGCCCGCATAGGCGCTTTCCACGCTTTGGAACGACGAGCTGTTGTAGCAAGACGAGTCCTTGTAGGGGCAGACCCAGGTTTTGACGTAAACGTCGGTGGTGGCGCAGCCTTGGCTGGCGCAGTTGTTGGTCGTGCCGCTGCCCGCACAGGCCAACATCTCGACCCTGAATTTATGGGTCTGGCTGCTTTCCAGCCAGGGATAGGAATAGGTCTTACTATGTTTGGTCTTCGTGGTGTTGGAGCCTGTCCAGCAGGTGCCGTAGGGCGAACTGCTGTCGTTGGCGGCCGAGGTGGCCGGACAGGCCGGGGAATCAGTGCCGTCATGCTTAATCTTGTCAGCGACAATGGCGACATGGTTGTTGTTGGGATCGCTCATGGACGTTGTTTTGTCGGTATCGAATTCAATGCCGAAGCGGGGTTCGGGCATGGCGGTGTAGCTGGTCCGATCCGCAAAGCCCAGATATTCGCCATAGCCGCCGCACAGCGTGCTGCTGACCGTGGTGCTGCCGGGCAGGAAGGCCAGTACCGTGCCTTCGCCGTTTTCGTCATCGGAATCGCTATCGAATTTCAGGGTGTAATAGGCGCGGATAATCTTGCGGTACAGGGGAATCTCGGTGGGAATCCAGGCGCAACTGCGCCGACTGTCTTCGATGTCGTCAAATTCCAGCGAGCCGGTCTTGGTATAGGACGTCCCCGACTTCTTTTTCGTTTTTGTTGTCGTCAGGTTGACGTCGGGCTTGTCGGTTTTGCTTGAGGAACTGCTGCTGGTGGTGGTGAGAGCCGAGGAACTGGTCAGATTGCCAGCAAAGGACCAAGCGACATTGCCCGCCGTCGGCGTGGTGGGAACCTCATCCTCGACTTCTTCCTCTTCATCCACCTCTTCTTCCGCAGCGCCGGTCGCGGCGCCGCAACCGGTCGAGGCCTTCTTGCACAGATGGCGCTGGGCGCTGGCTTCGGGGACGTTGGAGCCTAGGAAGAAGCAAAAGGCCGCCATGAAGGCTGCCAGCTTGAAGAAGATCAGAAACGGCCTGTTCATGGAGTACCCTTCCCTTATTGCGGCTTGGCCGCGTTATGGCTGCCAGTAAGTCAAGATGTCGTCGAATTTGCTGCCCGGCGTTCCGCCCTTGACAAAAACCATGGGGGTTTCGCTGTCCAGATTCTCGGCTTCGTCCGGATCGGTGGATGTGGCCAATTGCTGCTTGCTGGCGTTATAGGCGCCTGCGCCATTCGGCCCATAGCTGACCACCACGAACCAAGCATCGGTTACGATGTTGGCCGCGCCGTTGTAGGTGTTCTTGACCGTGATGGCCGTGGTGACAAGCCCGGCAGTATCCTTGGCCAGATCTTTCGTCAAATCGGGATTTTGGACATGGTAGGCGAAGTAATTGCCCCAGGCGTCGCGGGCCATGACTTCGGGCATGCCTAATGTCTTCCAGGGAATGACCTGGGCGGCGAATGCCGCGTCGCAGCTGCCGTCGCCAGCGTCGCGTTCCTCGGTGCCGATATTGGCGACAACGGTTTCCGTGATGTCGGCAGGGCAGGGCAGGCGCGAATTGGTTTCCCAATAGGCGGCCATGGCGTCCTCGATGCGGACGTAATCGATCTTGGCGTCCTTGGTTTGGGACAATTGCCGGGTCGAACTGCCGTAATAGCGCGTGCCAATGGACAGGCCCGCGATCACCGCCAAAATGGCGGCGATGATCAATAAAGCGGCGCCTGCTTCGCCATGCGAACCGACCTGTCTGTCTTTCATGGACCTTCCGGTGGATGATTTGAAATTTCTAGAGCTATTACAATAGCATGGCGCCTACTCCTTCACAACGACCCTGGCCAAGCCGACAGTGTTTTTCCAGGAAATGATGCAATTTCAAGTCGTTGCAAGGTTATAGACCTCATGCCTTACTGAATGGCGGCGTTCCCCATATTGATTTCACGGATCGACAGGGCCGAGGTGGCGCCGCCGGTGGCATAGGTAAATCCCAGCATCACTTCGTTCATCTCGGTTCCCCAGTTCGAAGGCTGCAAGGTGCAGTAATTGATCGTGCGCGTCGTGGCGGCATCCAGCGTGGTTCGCGGCGAGGTTCCGGTCAGGGTCGAACAAGATCCGTCCGTGCAATCAATCCAAGCCCGGGTTTGGACATAGCTGCCGCCCGTTCCGCAGGTGGTGCAGGTGGCGTCGCAGCCGCGCTGCAATTCGATGCGCACATTGTAGGGTTGGACATGTGGGAAAACGACCCTCGATTTTTCCTCCAGCCAAGCGCGCCAGATGGTTCCACTGGTCTGGTAGGTGCAGCCCCCCGCCGAGCCGTTGGTGGAATTGGCGGCGCAGGAACCCGCCCAGCCGCCAGCGCTTCCCGGCGTGCCGTTGTGATTGATCGAATTGTTGAACAGCACCGAGACATGGTTGCGGTCGGGATCGTTGGTGGTCTGGTCGTGCGAGCCGTCCGTACCGGAATATTGGTAGGTGTCGAACTCGACCGCCATGCGGTTCACGTTCTGAAGCGACATGTCCTTATATCCCAGGCTGCTGCCGGTATAGCCGCAGCTTGAGGTCGCCGTGCCCCAGGGCACCACGGTCATGGTGAAGCCGTCGGCGAAACCGTGCTGGGTGTTGCTTTCCTCGCCCGGCCACCAGTTGAAGGTGAAATAGGCACGAATCGATTGGGTCTGGAAGGTCAGCTTCTGATTCAGCCAGACGCAAACCGACCTATGGGCGGGCACGCTGTCCATCTCCTTGCCGTCCTTCACCTCGGGGTCTTCGCTGAAATGGATGACATTGTCCTGGCCCGCAGCGGCGGTTTTGCCGTTGCTGGCCTTGACCAGCCTTCCGTAGCTGCTGTTCGTCGAAACGAAGATGGTGGGGTTGTCGGTGGAATTGAAGAAGGATTCTGCCTGCGGGGCCGCCGCGCAAATCGAATTTTCGGCGCAGATGTTGGAAGCCGTGTCGAAGATCAGCAGATCGTCGTAATAGGTGGGGCCGGTATCATGACCGGCCTTGATGAAACTGACGTCGCCGTCGGCATTGTCCGCCTCGGGTGTCGGAGAAACGGGGGGCGTTTTGCGCAGCCCCGACATCATCCAGCCGCCCGCTCCATTGTCGCCCGCGCTGACTAGAACATAGGCGGCGGATTGCGCCGCCCCAGTCGGATTGCCGCTGGCGTCATAGTCGCTGTAAACGGAAAGGCCGTCGGACGGAACCGCTGCGGCGAAAGGCGTGCCGCTGGTCAAAGCGCTGCTGGGATAATAGGCGATGCGGCGCCCCCACTGGTCGATGCTGTGGCTTTCCTGAAGCCCCAGCGATTTCCAGGGCACCACGGCATTGGCGCTGGGGGTGGCGCAATCCTCGGTCCAGCTTGTGTTGGCGGCGTTGGCGGGGCAGGGCAGGCGCGAATTTTTGATCACGAAGGTCGAGATCGCCGTCTTGATGCGTTCCAGGTCGGTCGCACTTTGGCGGGTCTGATCCAAATGTTGGGTGGGGCTGCCGTAATAGCTCATGCCCACCGCCAGGGCGGCGATGATGACCAGGATGGCCACAATGATCAACAGCGCCGCCCCTTGCTCGCGGCCTGGGCGAATTCGCTCGTCTTGGGCGGATGTCTTGGCCAACTTCAGCTCCTTTGCCGGTGCGAAGCCACGGTTTTTCGACCGATAACATATCACGTCCCGCCCGCCTTGGCACCTGAGCTAAGGGGGACGGTGTCTTGCCTGTGACAAGACTGTCGGAAATCGGACAGGGCTGAAACTACGTAACCGTATGATTTTAAACGAATCATGTCAGGCACGCGCCTTGCAAGGCACAGGCTGGCTGGAGGTGCCCATGTCTTTAAAGGCCAAAATCGCCGATCTGTTCAACGAGCCGGGTTGCTCGACCAATCAGGCCAAGACCGAGCAGGCCCGCAAGAAGGGCTGCTCGAAGCCCCTGACCCCAGGCGCTGCGGCTGGCGGCTGCGCCTTCGACGGCGCCAAGATCGCCTTGCAGCCCATTACCGACGCCGCCCATATCGTGCATGGCCCCATCGGCTGCGAGGGCAATGCCTGGGACAACCGCCATTCCGCCAGTTCGGGGCCAGCCCTTTACCGGACCGGCTTTACCACCGACCTGACCGAGTTGGACGTCATCCATGGCGGCGAAAAGAAGCTGTGGAAGGCCATTCACGAAGTGGCGGCGGCGCACAATCCGCCCGCCATCTTCGTCTATCAGACCTGCGTGCCCGCCATGATCGGCGACGATGTGGTGAAAGTGTGCCTGGCGGCGGGCGAGAAGCTGGGCCTGCCGGTGATTCCGGTCGATGCGCCGGGCTTTGCGGGATCGAAGAATCTGGGCAACAAGCTGGCTGGCGAAACTCTGCTCGATTACGTGATCGGCACGCGCGAACCGGGCGACGCCTCGCCCTTCGACATCAACATCATCGGCGATTTCAATCTGGTGGGCGAGCTGTGGCAGGTGCTGCCTTTGTTCGAGCGTTTGGGCATTCGCCTGCGCGCCTCGATCACCGGCGATGCGCGCTATGCCGAAGTGGCTTCGGCGCATCGGGCCAAGGCCAATCTGCTGGTCTGCTCGCAAGCCCTGATCAATCTGGCCCGCAAGATGGAGGAACGCTACGCCATTCCCTTTATGGAAGGCTCGTTCTACGGCATCACCGACACGTCGAACGTGTTGCGCGGCATGGCGGGCCTGTTGGTGCGCCAGGGCGCGCCCGAAGACTTGCTGGCGCGCGCCGAGGCGCTGATTGCGGAAGAAGAAGCAAGGCTGTGGGCGGCGCTCGAGAAATTCCGCCCCGTTCTGTCTGGCAAGAAGGTGCTGCTTTACACCGGCGGCCACAAATCCTGGTCGGTGGTTTCGGCGCTGCAGGAATTGGGGATGATCATCATCAAGACGTCGGTGCGCAAGGCGACCGATGGCGACAAGGAGCGCATCAAGGACCTGATGGGCGACGATGCGCCGATGGTGGACGCCATCCCGCCCCGCGAAATGTACCGCATGCTAAAGGATGGCGAGGCCGACATCATGCTGTCGGGCGGCCGCACCCAATTCGTGGCCCTGAAGGCCAAGCGCCCTTGGCTGGACATCAATCAGGAACGCCACCACGCCTATGCCGGTTATGACGGCACGCTGCGCTTGGTCGAACGTTTGGCGCTGGCGCTGACCAATCCCGTTTTCGAACAGGTGCGCAAGCCTGCGCCCTGGGAAACGGCAAGGGAGAACTGAGATGGCAAGACTTGTCCATACCCGCAAGGCCTGCGCCGCCAATCCCCTGAAGATGAGCGCGCCCTTGGGCGGCGCCATGGCCTTCATGGGGTTGGACGGCTGTCTGCCCCTGCTGCACGGATCGCAAGGCTGCACGGCTTTCGGCTTGGTGCTGCTGGTTCGCCATTATCGCGAGGGCATTCCTTTCCAGACCACGGCCATGAATGAAGTGACCACCATCATGGGCGGGCTGGACAATCTGGAACAGGCCATCTTGAACATCGCCTCGCGCGCCAAGCCCAAGGTGATCGGCATTTGTTCGACCGGATTGGTGGAAACCAGGGGCGAGGACATTCCCAACGACATGAAGCTGATCCGCTCGCGCCATCCGGAATTGGCCGACACGGCATTAATCTTTGCGGCCACGCCTGACTATGTGGGCGGCATGGAGGAAGGCTGGGCAAAGGCCGTGACGGCGATGATCGAAGCGCTGGTCGAGCCCAGAAAGGCCAGGGCCAAAACGCAGCGCGGCCGCATCAATCTGTTGGCGGGCTGCCATCTGACGCCGGGCGATCTCGAGGAATTGAAGGATATCGTCGAAGCCTTCGGCTTGAGCGCCACCGTGTTGCCCGACATTTCGGGGTCGTTGGATGGGCATGTGCCGGACCAATACATCGCCACCACCTTCGGCGGCACGACGGTGGACGACATCGCCGCCATGGGCAGCGCTGGTCTGACCATTGCCGTCGGCGGCCATATGCGCGAAGCCGCCGAGAAATTGAACGCCATCGCCAATGTGCCCTATGTGGTGTTTGACCGTCTGACCGGCCTGGGGCCGGTGGATCATCTGGTGCAGACGCTTTCGGAATATTCCGGCCGACCCGTGCCCGAGAAATTGAAGCGCAGCCGCAGCCAACTGGTCGACGCCATGCTGGATGGCCACTTCTTCTTTGGGGCCAAGCGCGTGGCCCTGGGCGCCGAACCCGATTTGATGCTGGCCCTTGGCACGTGGCTAAGCGAGATGGGGGCCGAACTGTCCGTCTGCGTCACCACCACGCCCGAGCACAGGCTGGAAGCCTTGCCCGCCAGCGAGGTGCATGTCGGCGACCTTGACGATCTGGAGCGCATGGCGGCGGGCTGCGATCTATTGATCACCCATTCGCACGGACGCGGCATGGCCGAAAGGCTGGATATTCCCTTCTTTCGCGCGGGCTTCCCGCAATTCGACCGGCTGGGGGCGCAGCACCAGACCATGGTCGGCTATCGCGGCACCCGCGACCTGATTTTCTCCGTCGGCAATCTGCTGATGGAACATGGGCACGATCATGTGCCGGTGGCCGAATCCAGGAAATTGATCCATGCGGCGGCTTAAGTTGATCGAGGAACCATCCTCTGAAGGAGGACATATGAAAATAGCCTTCGCGACGCAAAGCATGACGGTTGTCGATGCACATTTTGGCGGGGCGAAAAATATCGCCATCTACGACGTTTCGAAAGACAGTTCAAAATTCGTCGAGGCCTTGCAATTCGATCTGGTCAGCGACGAAGAGGGCAATCACGACGATTCGGTGGACAAGCTGGGCATCAAGATCGACGCCATGGAAGGCTGCGCCATGCTGTTCACGCTGGCCATTGGCGGTCCTGCCGCCGCTCGCGTGGTGGCGAAGAAGATTCATCCCGTGAAACTGCCTAGGCCAGAGCCGATCGCCGAGGTGATCGCTAGGCTGCAAACCACGCTGGCGGGAACGCCGCCGCCCTGGATGCGCCGCATCATGGCAGATCATTCAGATTCCAGTTTCATGGAGGATTGAGAGATGAACGCCATTTCTCCCACCGGCTTCGTAGCCGAACTGATCCGCCAAATCCGAGCGCAGGACGCCTTCGGCGCCTGGGCCAGGAAAAGCGAAGCCGACCTTCTGGAACCCTATATCGTTGATAAGGAAAAGCGAAAGTCGATCCCGATCATCAGCGATCCAGATCCCGACATCATCGACCGGGTGGAGATGTTTTATCGCGCCATCGGATTGGCGGTTGAGAAGCGCACCGGCTTGATCGCCAGCCCCATCTTGAAAATCAATCACGAGGGATTCGGGCGCGTGGTGCTGATCGCCGGCAATCTGGTCGTGCTGTCCAAGCATCTGCGCGACGTGCATCGCTTCGGCTTCGAGACCCTTGAGAAGCTGGAAGAGGAAGGGTCGAAGCTGACCGGCAAGGCCGTCGAAATGATCGAACGCTTTCCCGAAGTGGCGAAGCTGTAATTCTATTCTAAATGAAGGAGCCGAAGATGAGCGTTTATGTTGCCCTGACCCGTGGCGGTCAACCCTGGGAACCGTTGTATGTGGAAGCCGTCAACCATGAAAAATGCATCGGCTGCGGGCGTTGCTACAAAGTGTGCGGCATGGATGTGCTGTCGATCATGGGCGTCACCGAAGACGGCGAACTGGTCGCGGTGGCCGAGGACGACGACGATGACGATGGCGAGATCGACCGCAAGGTGATGACGGTCAAATATCCCGAGAACTGCATTGGTTGCCGGGCATGCGCCAAGGTCTGCACCAAGGGCGCGCAAACGCATGTCAAGGCGCAGGTGATGTCGGCTTAAGCGGGGTCAACGCAAAGCGGGGTCAGGTCTTGAATATTTCCTATCCCACTATCCGGCTGGATTCCTCAGGTCTTGAAAATGGGAAATTTTCAAGACCTGACCCCGCCGTCATCTATGATCATCTGATGGCGTTGGCGGCGGGCGACGCTTTCGACGCCCATGTCTTTGCGTCCAACATCGCGCTGGCGCATTTTCTGGGTATGGATGCGCCGGGCAGGGGATTGGGATTGCCGTCGCAGGCGCTTCACCTTCTGCTGGATGCCGTTTTCCCTGGCTCGGGCATTCATGCTGATCCTGTCCTAAGCGCTGGCGAAGACGCCATCGAGGAGGGTGATTTGCGCGCCCTGTTGCTGTCGGGAAGGGCCAAAATCCATATGGCCGAGGAATGGATGGCTGCCATCGTGGCCCGGGCCTGCCAGCGGCCCAATCATCTGTGGCAGGATTTGGGGCTTAGGAACCGGGGCGAGCTGTCGCAGCTTTTGAATCGGCACTTCCCAGGGCTGGCCAAGCAGAATTTGCGCGACATGAAGTGGAAGAAATTTTTCTACCGCCAGCTTTGTCAGGCCGAGGGTGTGGTTATCTGCAAATCGCCGGTTTGCGACGCCTGCGCCGATTTTGCAGTTTGTTTCGGGGCCGAGGACGCCAATCCGCTGCTCAGTTTCAAAAATTGAGTTTCCGCTCCACCAAGGCAATCATCGCCTCTTCCATTCGCTTCAATTCCGTTCGGTCCAAGTACAAGGCGGGCGCTGCTTGTTGCAAGCGGGCGGCCAGCGACGCGCTCCAAGAGAAATCCTTGGCTAGGCGCACGGCGATGTCGGCATAGCTGTCGGCGCTGTCGGCGATCAAGTCCTCGATGCCCATTTTGCGATAGGCCGCCATGGTCACGCGCTCACGCAGGAATTCACCGGGTCTGGTCACTACCGGCACGCCCTGGGCGAAGGCCTCCAGGCTGCTCGAGCCGCCGCCGAAGCGCCACGGGTCCAGCACGGCGTCGGCGGAAACCAGCAACGTCATGAAGTCTTGGGGCGAGAGACGGCCCAGCACGATCAGCCGCGCGTCAAGATCGGGAATTGTCTTCTTCAGCCGTTCCTTCAATTGGGCGGTGATCATGGGATGCAGCTGTTCGATCAGCACCAGTTGTCCCCTGGGGTCGCGAGTCAGGATGTCGGCCAGCATGGCGTCGAAGTCGGGGTGGAATTTGAACAGCGATTGCGGACAGACATAAAGCCGCTTGTTCTCGGGCAGGCCCAGCTTGTCGCGGTCTGGCATCAGGCTGTCGATGGCGGGTTTTCGCATGTAGAAGGGAAACCCCGGCAAGCGGATCAGGGGTTCGGTGTAATGGGCTTGCGCGTCGATGTCGTCCAGCGGATCGCCGGAGATGAAGGCGTCAAGCGTGGACAAGCCTGTCGTGTCGGGATGGCCGCAGGCCACGATTTGAACCGGCGCCAACTTGGCGAAGGCCAGGAAATAGGTGGTGGGTTCCATGCCGATGTCGGGATAATAGATGATGTCCAGCTTGGCGTCGGCAAGGGTTTGGCGGATGCTGTCCAAAGGTCCCGCCAGTTTGACGCAATGATCCGCCGTGGCGGCGATTTCGCGCGCCGTGTCGTCTTGCTTGCCGATCTGAAAAACGAAAACCTCGAAGCGGGAGCGGGCGAGATCGGCGATGATGCCGCGATTGAGTTTGGCCATCGTATGGGCGTGCAAATGGCGCGAGACGAAGCCGATCTTCAGGCGTTTTCCCGGCCGCCAGCATTGGACATGCGCCGCCTGAAAGTTCAAGGACGGGCAGGCCTGCCTCCAGAACCGCGCGGCCAGCTCCATCAGTGGGCGGTCGTTCAGTCCGTGATAGGCAAGATGGAATGGGGTTGTTCCCACCTCGCGTTCGGGATCGGCAATCCGCACAGCATCTTGAATCATCTCTTCAAGCTGGCGCTGAAGATTTGCGCGACACTGCGCAATATGTTCCAGGCTGTCCGCGATCACCGGCAATAGAAAAGCGCGCTTTGCCCTGATGGCGGGGCTGGGCTTCATGACAAGCGCGCCATCATAGGCGCTTGCCGCCGCCTTTGCATCGCCCATCGATTTCAGGATATTGCCCCGCGCGCATAATTCATCGACGCCGCTTGCGCCGTCCAGCAGCGCAAGCGCAGGCTCGAACAGGCCCATATCCTTCAAGACTTCGGCAAGATCTATGCGGATGCTTCGCTCGTTTGGCTGAAGCGCCAAGGCCTCTTCCAGCGCTTGGCGCGCCATGGAAAGATCGCCTTGGGCGTGTTTGAGATTGCCAAGCAGGCCAAGGGCGAAGGGCTGCGTCGCCTGACATGATTGAGCCTTGGCCAGCGCTTCTTCGGCCTGATCGAAACGGCCAAGGCGCATCAAGGCCGCCGCCGCATTGGCGTGAATCCGCCCCTGCATGGGCGCTGCCTTTTGGGCGCGCTCGAACCAGTCCAGCGCTTGCAAGGTCCTGTCCTGGGCGAGATGCCAAGCCCCCAGGTCCGAAGCCAGTTCGCCAAAGGCCTGGGCCTGTTCGGCTGGCATCGGATGGTCGCTCAAAAGGCCAAGCAGGGACGAACAAGCCATGCCATCGCCGCCATGCAGGGCGGCGGCGGCCAGCATCAGCCCCTTGGGAACGGCCATCGGATGGCCGGTCGCCAGCAGATTCTGCAACATCTGCGTTTCAAGATCGGCTTCAGGCGGCATTGGCATGCGTGCGCGAGGCGGGGAAATGCAGCCAGACCGTGGTGCCTTGGCCCAGCGTGCTTTCCAGATGGATCGTGCCGCCATGCAATTCCATCAGCCGCTTGCTGATGGCAAGGCCAAGCCCCGTTCCTTCGTGCTGACGGGTCAGCCATTGCTCGCCCTGCTGAAAGGGTTGGAACAAACGATCAAGATCGCTCGAGGAAATGCCGGGTCCGTCGTCGGCGACGCTGATCCACACCCCGCCTTGCGTGTCGCCGCCTGCCGAAATGCTCACATGCCCCCGCCTTTGCGAGAATTTGACGGCGTTGGACAAGAGATTGAGAACGATCTGGCGCACCGCCCGCTCATCGCCCCAGACATTGGCAAGATGTTCGGGCACCTGTCTGGTGATGGCGACGGCGTTTCGCTGGGCGCGCGGCTGGACCATTTTCACGCAGTCTTGGATGATCGATTTGAGATCGACGTCGTTCTCGGAAATTTCGTAGCGGCCGGCTTCGATGCGCGACATGTCGAGAACGTCGTTGATGATGTCCAGCAAATGGGTGCCGCCGCGATGGATGTCTTGCAGCGCCTCTTGTTGCCGGTCGTTCAAGGGGCCGTAAATGCCCTCCTTCAGCATGTCGGCAAAGCCGAGCACCGCGTTCAATGGGGTCCTCAATTCATGGCTCATATTGGCCAAGAAGGCCGATTTCGCCCGGTTGGCCTCTTCCGCCATTTCCTTGGCGGCCAGCAATTCCTGCTCGGCTTTTTTCCGAAGGCTGATGTCTTCCTTTACGGCCACGAAATGGCCGATCTGCCCGCTTTCGTCCTTGATGGGGGCGATGGCGGCCAGTTCCCAATAGGATGTTCCATCCTTGCGCAAGTTATGGAATTCCCCGTGCCATATCTGGCCGCTGGAAATGGTGGTCCACATCCGCTCGTAATCTTCGCTTGCCATGTTGCCGGACTTGAGGAGGTTGGGATTCTGCCCAATCGCCTCTTCCTGGGAAAAACCGGTCAGGTTGGTGAAGAAGGGATTGACGTATTCGATCCTGCCCTTGGCGTCGGTGATGATGACCGACATGGGGCTGTTCTCGACGGCGCGAGACAGGACGCGGATTTGCTCTTCGGCCATCAGGCGTTTGGACAAGGTTCTGACCAGCGTCACGATCAGAACCGCCATCAGGGTCAGAACCAGGATAAAGCCCGTATAGCTAAGACCAAGGGCTTGGCTTTGCCGCATGATGGGGGTCGAGGGCAATTCGACCCTGACCTGCAGGGGATAGCGAAAAAAGTCCTGCGCGGCCTCGATGCGCTTGCCGCCGCCTTCCTGCGGGCTGACTTGCGATTTATGCGTGGGCGGGCGGATGTCGTCATTGGCGTGCGGAAAGCGCAGCAGCAGCCGACCATCGGCGGCGAACAGCCCAATCGCCGATCCCTCGGGCAGGTAGGCGTTCTTGAAGAAGGATGAAAAGCTGCTGGTGTCGATGCTGGCGCTGACGACGCCCAGGAAGTCGCCTGAAGGCGAGGCGATCCTGCGGCTGATTTCGATGGTTTCGCGGCTCATCGCGGGATTGTAGACGCGCCCCCAAAATTGCAGCCTGCCGTCAGTGCTGTCCTTGTGGAAGCGGAAGCCGGGAGAAAGCCTGCGGTCTTGCGATCCCTTCGCCGAGGGCATTTCCTTTAGCAGATATCCCCTGGCGTCGACGACGCTCAACCCGGCGACGATGCTGCTTTCGGACAGTTTGCTGCGCATCCAGTCTTCCACGTCCAGCAACGCTTCCCGGCTGGGCGTCTGCGTTTCGCCAAAACGGGCGATGCCCGTTTGCAGCACCTGGTCCGCTCCGAAAATCGCCAGTTCGCCATATTCGGCAAAGGCGGCGGCATAGCTGGCCGCCTGGCGCTTGGCTTCCTCGAAGGACTGCCGCTCGTGCCGTTCGACGTTGCTGATGCTGAACAGAATCGACGACAGCACCAAGACCCCCATCGTGGTGGCGGTGCGGATAGGTCCGAAACTGACAACCAGCCTTTGCAGGCTGTGCTTGAAACCGGGCACTCACTCAATCCCTTATTTGCATCATTTTTTTTCATCCTACCTCATTGGGGCTTGCCTTGGGAGGGGCAGAACGCCACATTTCCTGCGCCATGGCTGATGTGAACGTTTGTCAACTTAATCTGCCGGTGCGGGGCATGACCTGCGCCGCCTGTTCGACGCGCCTGGAGCGCGTCCTGAACCGCCTTCCGGGCATGGAGGCGGCTGCCGTAAATTTGGCCGGAGAAACGGCGGAACTGCGCTTCGACGCCGCCCAGTTGTCTGCCGCCCGTGCGGTGGAAGCCATTGGCAAGGCAGGTTTTTCCGTTCCCAGCGAAGTGTTCGACCTGAACATTGCGGGCATGACCTGCGCCGCCTGCTCCGCGCGGTTGGAAAAGGTGCTGTCCAAGGTGCCGGGCGTTTCCCTGGCCAGCGTCAATCTGGCGACCGAACGGGCCAGGATCGAGGCCCCGGCGGGCGTTGTGGCGCAAGAAACGCTGCTGGCCGCAGTGGACAGGGCTGGATTCAAGGCCAGTCCCGCCAGCAGTTCAGCCGAACGCCAGGCCGCCATCGACGCCGATGCAAGGATGGAGGCGGCCAGGGATCGTTTGCATCTGATGGTGGCGGCGGGACTTTCCTTGCCGCTGGCGGCGCCGATGCTGATCGATCTGTTCGGCGTCATGCTGATGCTGCCCGGATGGGCGCAAATGGCTTTGGCGACGCCGGTTCAATTCTGGATCGGCTGGCGCTTTTATCGCGGCGCTTGGAAATCGCTTCGCGGCGGGGCGGGCAATATGGATGTGTTGGTGGCGATGGGCACCAGCGCCGCTTGGGGCCTGTCGGCCTACCGCTATCTGATGCTGGGCGAAGAACATGGGCTGTATTTCGAAGCCTCGGCGGTGGTGATCACGCTGGTGCTGCTGGGCAAGACGTTGGAAGCCAAGGCCAAGCGAGGGGCGGCTGGCGCCATCAAGGCCTTGATGAAACTGAAGCCCGAGACGGCGCGGGTGATGCGCGTGGGGCAGCCGGTCGAAATTTCCGTCGATGCCGTGCTGAAGGGCGATATTGTTTTGGTGCGCCCGGGCGAGCGTTTTCCCGTCGATGGCATCGTCGAAGAGGGGGAAAGCCAAGCCGACGAATCCCTGATCACCGGCGAAAGCCTGCCGGTCGCCAAGGTCATGGGCGATGGCGTGGTCAGCGGGGCCATCAATGGCGATGGCGCTCTGAAGGTGCGCGCCGTCGCCGTCGGCGCCGAGTCAACGCTTTCCAGAATCATCCGTCTGGTCGAAACCGCGCAGGCCAGCCGGGCGCCGGTGCAAAAACTGGTCGATAAAATCTCGGCCATCTTCGTTCCGACCGTGGTCGCCATCGCCCTGCTGTCGTTCCTGGGCTGGTGGCTGATCGGTCAGGACCCCAGCCTGGGCTTCGCGGCCGCCGTTTCCGTGCTGGTCATCGCCTGCCCCTGCGCCTTGGGCTTGGCCACGCCAGCCGCCATCATGGTGGGCACAGGCGTTGCCGCCAAACATGGCATTCTGATCAAAGACGCCGAGGCTTTGGAACGCGCCCATCGTCTGACCGCTGTCGTCTTCGACAAAACCGGCACCCTGACCGAGGGGCGTCCCGAAGTGACCGAGGTTCTGACCCCCATCAAAACCGAGCGTCTTGAATTCCTGAAATATGTCGCTTCGGCCCAGCAAGGCAGCGAGCATCCATTGGCCAAGGCGGTGGTGACGGCGGCTCAGGGGATGAGCCTTTATCCGGTCAGGGATTTCAAGTCGCTTTCCGGGCGCGGCCTAGAGGCGGTGGTCGAGGGCCGTGCGATGCTGGTCGGCAGCACCCGGCTGATGGAAGAGCGGGGCATCGATCTGTCCTTGTTCGCCAGCCGGGCGCGTATTCTGGAAGAGCGTGGCAACAGCTTGATGTGGGCCGCCATCGATGGATCGCTGGCTGGGCTAGTGGCGGCGGGCGACAAGCCAAAGCCGAACGCTGGACTGGTGATCGACCGGCTAAAGCGCCTGGGCATTACGCCCGTCATGCTGACTGGCGACAATGCCAGGGCCGCCCATTTCGTCGCCCAGCAGGTTGGAATCGAGCGTGTGGTGGCCGAAGTATTGCCCGAGGGCAAGGCCGATGAGATCATCAAGCTGAAGGCCGAAGGCCATGTGGTGGCGATGGTGGGCGACGGCGTGAATGACGCGCCCGCCCTGGCGGCGGCGGATGTCGGCATCGCCATGGGCACAGGCACCGACGTCGCCATGCATACGGCAGGCCTGACCTTGATGCGCGGCGATCCGAGCTTGATTCCCGCCGCCTTGTCGATCTCGCGCGCCACTTACGGCAAGATCCGCCAGAATCTGTTCTGGGCCTTCGCCTACAACGTGGTTGCGCTGCCTTTGGCCGCTTGGGGTGAATTGTCGCCGGTGGTGGCCGGTGCCGCGATGGCCTTCTCGTCGGTCAGCGTGGTTTCCAACGCTCTGCTTTTGAAGCGCTGGAAACCCTGACGCGCCGAGAAGGCCTTTTGCGGATCAGCCCTTAAGGTTGGCGGCTGCGAAATCCCAGTTGGCCAGATGATCCAGGAAGGCCTGAACGAAATCGGGCCTGCGGTTCTGGTAATCCAGGTAATAGGCATGCTCCCAGACATCGACGGTCAGCAGGGCCTTTTGGCCGTGCGCCATGGGCGTGTCGGCATTGCCGGTCTTCGTGATCTTAAGCGTGCCCTTTTCCTCGACCAACCAAGCCCAGCCGCTGCCAAATTGGGTGACGGCGGCGTTCTTGAAATCTTCCTTGAACTTGTCGAAGCCGCCAAGATCCTTCTCGATGCGGGCCAGAAGATCGCCCGAGGGCTTGCCTCCGCCGCCCGGCTTCATCGACGACCAGAAGAAAGTGTGGTTCCACACTTGGGCGGCATTGTTGAACACGCCCGCCTTGGCGCTGTCGCCCGCCACCGCCTTGATGATCTCTTCCAGACTTTTCGACGCTAGGTCGGTGTCCTTGATCAGGTTGTTCAAGTTGGTGACGTAGGCGTTGTGATGCTTGGCATGGTGGAAGGAAAATGTGTTGGCCGACATGTGCGGCTCGAGCGCATTGGCGGCATAGGGCAGGGGGGGAAGCTCGAAAGCCATGAGATCCTCTCTGATTGACATAAAGGGATTAACGGATGTTCAGAAGATAGGTAGCCAAAGCCCCCTTGTGAAGGGGGGATATTCGAGGGATTTATGAAAGCAAGATGTGCTGGGCGGCCCGTTGGCCCGAGAATGCCGCGCCTTCCAGCGTGCAGGGCAGGCCCGTGTTGGTCCAATCTCCGGCCAAAAACAGGCCGGGTGGGCCGTCTGCAACATCGGGCCGCAAGCGTTCGGCATCGGGCGTGTGGGCGATGGTGGCGCGCTGTTCCTTCATGACGCGATAGGCGGGCGGTTCCTTGGGCAGGCCCAGCATGAGCGCGCATTCGGCCCATAATTTGGCGGCGATTTCCGGGGCGGTTTCCATGGCCAGTCCGGTGGCGGCGCTGACGGTCACCGACAGCACGTCACCCCTTAAGCTCCACCACTGACCCAGGCCGCGCACGATGCCCAGATAATTTCGCCCGCCGGGCAGTTTTTCTTCGGGCTTGGGCAACAGAAAGTGAGCGCAGACGATGGGGCGCGTTTCGAAGCGGGGCAGAGCGGGCAACAGGTCGGCGGCGATCCAGGGCGATACGGCCAGAATGGCGGGCGACATTTGCGATATGCCGATCCGCTCGCCGTCGTCGAAAATCAGCTCGCCCTTGTCGATGCCGGACAGACGGTGATTGAAACGAATCTCGGCGCCCTGCCTTTGCAGCCAGTCAAGGGCGGGATCAATCATGGCTGCCGACAGCCCTTCGGGGGCTGTATAAGGCCGACAGGCCGCTTCGCCTTTCAACAGGCTGCGCTTCAGCACCTCGCCCAGCAGGCGCGCCTGTCCTTGCTCTGGCGAAGTATTGAGAATGGCCTCGCACAAAGGCCCCCACAGCCGTTCCAGCATCTCGCCATTGCCCACCGCCTGGGCCACGCTTTCATCCGCCTGGGCTTTCATCAGCCGCCAGCCGCCGATGTAATCGAGTGCGCTGGTGTCGGGCAGGCGCGCCCCCGGATTCAGGACCCACCAGGGAATGGCCCCTTTGCTGGGCTTGATCGTCCAGCCCTTGCAGGCTTGGCGGTCGAAGAAGGGAAAAGCCGCCGGGGCCTGGGCCACCAGCCTGCCGCCAACCGCATTCAGAAGGGCGAACAGCGACGGATTGGCGCCCAAGATCAGATGGGTGCCGTTGTCGATCTGGCGGTCCAGTTTGGCGTCCAGGAACGAGCGGCAACGCCCGCCCGCCTGATTGGCTGCTTCGTGCAGCGCCACCTTGCGCCCAGCCTTGGTCAGATGAACGGCGGCAGCTAGGCCTGCTATTCCGGCCCCCACGACATGGGTAACGGTCATGGCCGGAAATATCCCGATGTCGCGCCCGACAAGGTGGCGGCCAGGAAATCCCAGCCCGTCAGTTTGACCCTTGTGGCCAAGGGATCGCCAACCCGCAATCGATCATACAGCCTTTGCGCCAAGCGCACGATGACCGCACTTTCCATGCGAAGGCCGCGGCTGTTGACGGCGGGCGGCAACAGGCGCGCCGTGTCGATCAACGCTTTGGCGCCGTCCAGCATGCGCCCCATCACCGCTTCCAGTCCCGGCGTCAGCGCCCTGCCTTCCAGATCGGCGAATTCGCCCCCTGTCTCGGCCATCCAGTCTTCGGGCGTATAGGCGCGGTCCAAGAACAGATAATCGTTCTTCATGTCTTGAAGATGGTTGAGGATTTGCAGCGCCGTGCATAGCGCGTCCGAGCCTTGCCAGGCAAGCGCATCGGTTTCGCCATGCAGCTCCAGCAGGAAACGGCCCACCGGCATGGCCGAAAAGCGGCAGTATTCGATCAGATCGTCCCAGTCGCGGCAGCGCGCGCGCACCGAATCGCGCTCGAAGGCGATGAGAAGATCCAGCGCATGTTTGGGATCGACGCCGGTTTCTTCCAGCGAGCGTTTCAAGGCCAGCGATGCTTGGGCTTCGGGCGTTTCGGCTTTGCCGCTGACCAAGGCGCGGCCCATGGCCTTCAGCCCCGCCACCTTTTCCTCGGAGGGCAGCGTGGGATGATCGGAAATGTCGTCGGCGGTTCTGGCAAAGCGGTAATAGGCCGCCACATGCGGGCGCAGCGGCTTGGCGATCAGGAAGGAGCCGACCGGAAAATTTTCTTGGGCAGCGGTTTTTCCAAGCAACGAGTCAGGGGCGGGGTTGTCGGTCATGGCTCTGGAGGTTCGATGAGGCTGGGCCTATATTGCATGAAATGCCGTTCTCAACAACCGATCCTCTGTTTGCAGACTTAAAGCGCCTGGACCCCGAGCGCTTTATCAGCCTTTTGTTCGCACCTAAGGAAAAGCAAGCCGGGCTGGCGGCGCTATATGCGTTCAACCTGGAACTGGGCAGTGTGCGCGAGCGGGCGATGCGCGAGCCGATGGCGGGCCATATCCGCCTGCAATGGTGGCGCGACGCCTTGGCTTCTGGCGCGGGCGGCGTGGCGCTGGCCGAAGCGTTGCTGGCGGCAAAATTCGATGTGGCGGCCCTGTCGGCGCTGATCGACGCCCGCGAGGCTGATTTGTCGTCCGATCCCCCCCAAAGTCTGGCCGAACTGGAAGACTATGCCAAGGCGACCGGCGGCGGCTTGCAGGAACTGGCCGCCAAGTGGCTGGGCGGCAATGACGCGGCTTGCGACACGGCAAGGCTGGCCGGAACCGCCTATGCGTTGGTGGGCTTGATGCGCGCCCTTCCCTTCCATGCCAGGATGGGACGCCGCCATCTGCCGCAAGATCTCATGGCTGGCGCTATCGAAGGGCCATCGGCGGGTTTAAGCGCTGCCGTCGAACAGGTGGCGGCGCTGGCGGCGGGTGGTCTGGGCCGCGTGCGCTTGGCGCAAGTGCCGAAAACAGTGCGCGCCGCCGTTTTATGCGCTTTGCAGGCAAAGACCCATCTGAAGCGTTTAAAGCGCGCAGGCTACAATCCCTTTGATCCGCGCTTGAAAATCCCCGCCACCCGCCCGTTGGCGTTGTGGTGGGGGATGATAAGGAAATGACCGTTTCGCCCCGGAGTGGTATATTCCCATAGAAATCAGCCAGGGTGGCCAGGATGAACGCGTTGCTGGACAGAATTTCGATTGATCCGCAAGTTTGCGGGGGCAAGCCTTGTATTAAGGGGACCCGCATTTGGGTAGCCTTGATTCTGGATTTCCTTGCCGACGGGATGACCGAGGCCCAGTTGCTGGAAGAATACCCGCAATTGACCCATCCGGATGTTCTGGCCGCGCTGGCCTTCGGCGCCGAAATGTCGCGTGAACGCATCATGCCTCTGCCGTTGGGGCATGTGGCGTGAATGAAGATCAAGCTGGATGAGAATATCGGGCGTCGCGGGCTGTCTCTTCTTAAGGAGGCGGGCCATGATGTGATGACGGTCGTCGAACAGATGCTTGGCGGCGCTTCGGATGTGAAGCTGTTCAATGTTTGTGCCGAAGAGGAACGTGTTCTTGTGACGCTGGATCACGACTTTGGTCAGGTGTTGAGATTTCCGCCCAAACAAAGTGCCGGTCTTGTCATTTTGGAACCGGGCGAGCCTGTAACGCCGCAATCGCTCTTGAATAGGCTGCGCGATTTTCTTGCCCTGGCGGAAACGCAGTCGCCCGTCGGTGCTTTGTGGATCGTCGAACCTGGGCGGGTAAGGGTGCATGAGGGGAAGGAAGACAGCTAACCTTTCTCATTGTCTTTGCCGACAACACCCTCAAGCAAATTCATGACCGACTGATGTGAGGTGAATTCGCCGCTCAGCTGGTAGCGTTCCCAGCGTTCCTGGTCTTCCAAGTTACGGCAATCCAGATTAATCCACTCCCCCAGCTTCCCCAGCGCCCTCTCGGCATAGGCGGCCCGGCGCTCCTTGGCCCCCAGTTTCCGGCGTTTGCCCTCGGGCGGCGGCAGCGGGGGAAACAGTCCGAAATTGATGTTCATGGGCTGGAAGGTTTCAGCGCCAGCCCCGGTGGTGATGTGGTTCAAAAGCGCGCCCAGCGCGGTTTCCAGGGGCGGCGGATTGGGCGCTTGGCCCGCCATTTCCTCGGCCCAGAAGCGCCCGGCCAACAGCCCGATGGCCGCACTTTCGCAATAGCCTTCGCAGCCGGTAATCTGGCCCGCCATGCGGATATTGGGCTTGGCCTTCAGGCGCAGGCTGGCATCCAGCACCACCGGCGAGCACAGGAAAGTGTTGCGATGCAGCCCGCCCAGACGGGCGAATTCGGCATTTTCAAGCCCTGGAATGGTGCGGAACAGGCGCATCTGCTCGCCATGCTTCAGCTTGGTTTGGAAGCCCACCATGTTGAACAGCGTGCCCAGCGCATTGTCCTGGCGCAGTTGAATGACGGCGTAGGATTTTGGATTGGGGCCGTGCGGATTGGTCAGTCCCACCGGCTTCATGGGGCCGAAGGCCAGGGTTTGGGCGCCGCGCCTAGCCATCACCTCGATGGGCAGGCAGCCTTCGAAATAGGGCGTGTTTTTTTCCCAGTCGTGGAATTCCACCGTGTCGGCGGCGATCAGGGCTTCGACGAAGGCGAAATACTCGTCCTTGCTCATCGGGCAGTTGATGTAATCCTTGCCGGTTCCCTTGTCCCAGCGCGATTGGAACCAGGCCTTCGAAAAATCGACGCTGTCTAGCGTGACGATGGGCGCAATGGCGTCGAAGAAATGCAGATGATCCGAGCCGGTTGCATGCGCCAATTCAGCGGCCAGCGTGTCCGAGGTCAGCGGGCCGGACGAAACGATGGCGGGACCGTCTGGCAAGGCCGTCACTTCTTCACGCAGCAAGGTGAGGTTGGGCAGGGCCAGCAGACGCTTTTCCACCGCAGCTGAGAAAGCCTCGCGGTCTACCGCCAAGGCCCCGCCCGCCGGCACCTTGACGGCGTCGGCCACGCTGAGGATCAAGGAATCGCAGCGGCGCATTTCCTCGTGCAGCAGGCCGATGCCGCTGCCAAGATCGTCATTGCGCAGCGAGTTCGAACAGACCAGTTCGGCCAGCCCGCTTGTGTGATGGGCGGGGGTTGCGCGGACGGGTCGCATTTCATGCAAAACCACTGGAATGTCACGTTTTGCTGCTTGCCAGGCCGCCTCGCAGCCCGCCAATCCACCGCCCACGATGTGTAGAACCCGTTCCATGGGCAGGTGATAGGCCCTTTGGCGCTTCATGTCCAGGGTTGACGCCACCCCTTCGGACGGGTATCCCCTTGCCTATGGACATGCAAAAAATCTTCACCACGGAAAACCTGTTGCTGGCTGGCGTTTTCATGCTGGCCCTCATGCTGCCGCGCCTGCTGCGCCGCCTGAACCCGCAGGCTCCCCTGGTAGCGGGAAGCGCCTTGAAATCGCGGCTTGAGGGCGGCGAGGACGTGCTGGTGCTGGATGTGCGCTCGCCCGAGGAATTCGTTGGCGAACTGGGCCATATCAAGGGGGCGGTCAATCTGCCCTTGCCCGATCTTTCAGGGCGCATCGGCCAGTTGGGCCAGGAACTTGAGGCCTATAAGGCAACGCCCGTGGTGGTGACCTGCCGAACTGAAAACCGCTCCAGCCGCGCTGCCGGAATCCTGAAAAAGGCCGGTTTCGCCAATCTGTCCGTGCTGTCGGGCGGCATGGTGGGTTGGAACAAGGACAAGCATCCCATCGTTCGCAACTGAAAAAACAGAAACGATCATGACCACCAGCAACGACAAGCCCCATTACGTGGTGGGCGGCGAATATGCCGACACCAGCTTTTCCAAGATCGCGCCGGGCAAAAGCCTGGAGACGCACGGTCCCTTCGGCGAGAAGGAAGCCTTCGAATTCTGGCGCTCGATTACCGGGCGCACGGTGGACAACGCGCTGGTGCGCTATACCATCGAAATGAGAACCGACGCCGAGATGAATGTCTGGTACGTGGTGGGCGGCGAGTTCGCCGATGCAGCCTTCTCGCGCATGGCCGACGGCAAGCCTTTGGAAATCTACGGCCCCTTCGACAACAAGACCGCCGTCGAGCGTTGGCGCTCGATCACCGGGCGCACGGTCGATAGCGCGCTGACCCGCTATACGGTCGAGCATGCGGGCGAGATGGATCTGCGCAGGCTGGCCGGGGGCTGAGGGCTTTCCCTTTTCGTCTTTCCGGCGTATCATGTCCTCATGATAAAGGCCGATGTGGAACGTCTTCTGGCAGCCCATGCCGACGAGCTTCGCCGCATGCATGTGGCGAAGCTGGAGGTGTTTGGTTCAATTGCCAGGGATGAGGCCGGTGTTGACAGCGACATTGACCTCCTGGTCGATTTTGACGCCCCCGTCGATCTCTTCGATTTCGTGGCTGCCAGGGACCGTCTTAGCGCTCTGTTGGGGGTCGAGGTCGATCTGGTTACCCGGCCTGCTCTGCGTCCGCAACTTAGAGACCGCATCTTGTCCGAGGCGGTGGCGGTTTACGGCGCCTCTTTCAATGCCGCCGCGTGATTAGCGCATCCGTATCGACGATATTCAAGAATCCTTGCGATTGATTCTGGAATTTGCCGAAGGGCAAAGCCAGGAAAGCCTTCAGGCCGACCGCATGCGTTATGACGCCATTCTGCGTAACCTTGAAATCATGGGCGAAGCGGCCCGCCATGTGCCGGACGAGGTCGCGGCAAAACATCCGGAAATTTCCTGGCAGCAGATGCGCGGACTTCGCAACGTGCTGGCTCATGAATATCACGGCGTCGATATTTCAGTTGTCTGGCGGCTGATTGAAAAACGCTTGCCTGATTTGAAGCGGATGTTGGATGAGGCGTTTGGGAACGGCTAACGCTTCTTCAAGCACGGCTTCAGATATTTCCCTGTATAGCTGGCTGGCGTGGCGGCGACGTCTTCCGGCGTTCCGGCGGCAACGATCTCGCCGCCTTTGGTGCCGCCCTCGGGGCCAAGATCGATGATCCAGTCGGCGGTTTTGATGACCTCGAGATTGTGCTCGATCACCAGCACCGTATTGCCCTGATCGACCAGCGCATGCAGAACTTCCAGCAGCTTCTTCACATCCTCGAAATGCAAGCCGGTGGTCGGCTCGTCCAGGATGTACAGCGTGCGTCCGGTAGCCCGGCGCGACAATTCCTTGGCCAGCTTCACGCGTTGGGCCTCGCCGCCGCTCAATGTGGTGGCCTGCTGGCCCAGATGGATATAGCCCAGCCCCACGCGCTTCAAGGTTTCCAGCTTGTCGCGGATGACCGGCACGGCCTGGAAGAAGTCGGCGCTTTCCTCCACCGTCATGTCCAGGACGTCGGCGATCGACTTGCCCTTGAACTTGATGTCCAGCGTTTCGCGGTTGTAGCGCTTGCCCTTGCATTCGTCGCAGGTGACATAGACGTCGGGCAGGAAATGCATCTCGATCTTGATCAGCCCGTCGCCCTGGCAGGCTTCGCAACGCCCGCCCTTGACGTTGAAGGAAAAGCGTCCGGCCTTGTAGCCCCTGGTTTTGGCTTCCGTCAGTTCGGTGAACCAGTCGCGGATGGGAGTGAAAGCCCCGGTATAGGTGGCGGGATTCGATCTGGGGGTGCGTCCGATCGGCGATTGGTCGATATCGACGATCTTGTCGATATGCTCGACGCCGTCGATGCGCTCGTGGGCGCCCGCATGCTCGCGCGCCCCATGCAGGCGGCGCGCCAGGGCCTTGTACAGCGTTTCGATGATCAGGCTTGATTTGCCGCCGCCCGAGACGCCGGTGACGCAAGTAAAGGTGCCCAGCGGAATTTTCGCCGTGATGTTCTTCAGATTGTTGGCCGATGCCTTGACCACAGACAGTTTTTTGCCGCTGCCCGGGCGTCGGCGCTTGGGCACTTGAATGAAGCGTTTGCCCGACAGATATTGGCCGGTGACGCTGGCCGGGTTTTTCATGACTTGATCCGGCGTGCCTTGGGCGATGATTTGCCCGCCATGCGCGCCAGCGCCCGGTCCCATATCGACCAGATAATCGGCGGCCCTGATGGCGTCTTCGTCATGCTCGACCACGATCACGGTGTTGCCGATGTCGCGCAGCCTGCGCAGCGTGGCCAGCAGGCGGTCGTTGTCGCGCTGATGCAGGCCGATGGAAGGCTCGTCCAGCACGTACAGAACGCCGGTCAGGCCCGAGCCGATCTGCGAGGCCAAGCGGATGCGCTGGCTTTCGCCGCCCGACAAAGTGCCCGAGGTGCGGGAAAGCGTCAGATATTCCAGCCCCACACTGTCCAGAAAGCCCAATCGCTCGTTGATCTCGCGCAGGATTCGTCTGGCGATTTCGACATCCTTCGGTTTCAGATAAGTCTCGAGCGCCTTGAACCAGGGCACCAGATCGGCAATAGAAAAATCGTTGATTTCGCCGATATGCAGGCCCCTGATCTTTACGGCCAATGCTTCGGGCTTCAGGCGAAAGCCAGTGCAGGTTTCGCAAGGGGCGCTGCTTTGAAAACGCTCAAGGTCCTCACGCACCCAGCTGCTTTCCGTTTCTTTCCAACGCCGATCCATGTTTGGGATGATGCCTTCGAACGGCTTGTTGGCCCACCACGAGCTTTTGCCGTCGGAATAGCGGATGCGCATCGGCTCGTCGCCCGATCCCATCAGCAGGATGTCGCGCACCTTTTTGGGCAGTTCCTTAAAGGGCGTGGTCAGGCGCACCTTGTAAAGGGAAGCGATGCCTTCCAGCGTTTGTTCCACATAGCCCGATGTCGAGTTGGCCCAAGGGGCCAGCGCCCCTTCGGCCAGCGAAAGCCGGTCGTCGGGAACGATCAGTTCAGGGTCGAAATACAGTTTCACGCCCAGCCCGTCGCAAGACGGGCAAGCGCCGTAGGGATTGTTGAAAGAAAAAAGGCGCGGCTCGATCTCGTCGATGGTGAAGCCGGAAACCGGGCAGGCGAATTTGGCCGAGAAAGTGGTGCGCTCCTTGCTGTCGGCGTTTTCGGCGAAGACCAAGCCATCGGCCAGTTCCAGCGCGGTTTCCAAGGAATCGGCCAGACGCTGCGTCAGCCCTTCCTTGATCACCACGCGATCGACCACCACCTCGATCTCGTGCTTGAGCTTTTTGTTGAGCGTCGGCACGGCGTCGATTTCGTAGACCTGTCCATCGACCTTCAGGCGCTGGAATCCCTTTTTGCGCAGGTCGTCGATTTCCTTTTTATATTCCCCCTTGCGCCCGCGCACCACCGGGGCCAGCAGCAAGAGCTTGGTTCCCGTGGGCATGGCCATCAAGCGGTCGGCCATCTGGCTGACGGTTTGGCTTTCGATGGGCAGGCCGGTGGCGGGCGAATGCGGCACGCCGATGCGGGCGAACAACAAGCGCATGTAGTCGTGGATTTCGGTGACCGTGCCCACGGTTGAACGCGGATTGCGGCTGGTGGTTTTCTGTTCGATGGAAATGGCGGGCGACAAGCCTTCGATGCTTTCCACATCGGGCTTTTGCATCAGTTCCAGAAACTGGCGGGCATAGGCCGACAGCGATTCCACGTAGCGGCGCTGTCCCTCGGCATAGATGGTGTCGAAAGCCAGCGACGACTTGCCCGAACCCGACAGGCCGGTCATCACCACCAGCCGGTCGCGCGGAATGTCGAGATCGATGTTTTTCAGATTGTGCTCGCGGGCGCCGCGCACTTTGATGAAATGATCCATGGTCGATTGGATAGACCTTTTTGGAAGCGGCATAAAGTGAAATGACTTGTTGAAAAGTCAGTGTGTTCATGATATGTTCCATATTCCGAACCCCGATGCGGCCCCGTCAGCCATTCCCCGATTTTTTGTCTTTTGCATCCTTCTTTTTGGTTGTCTGCTTGGAACTGGGGTTCTGCGCCTTGACGGCTTGGGTTATGACCACGAGTTGGCTGTCCCATGACGGTTCAAATTTGGGAGCGCCGTTTCCTCCCGCCGCCGTCTTGCGGATATTTTCCAGCGCCGTCAGGGCGTCTGCCGCCATGCCGGGATTCTTCTTGATTACTTCCGCTTTCGGTTCAAAGCCGACATAAAGCACGCATTCTGGCAGTTGTTCCTGGGCCAAGCGATTGGGAAGATCGGCCAGTTTTATCGTCTCATCGCTCAGCGTCTTGCTTCCCGCCATCAGGGCAGGGTTCACACGCCAATTCTTCAGATCGATTTTGTCCTCCTTGAACTTCCACTTTGATTCGATCTTTTCGTCCAATGTGGCGGTGCCGACCCACATGATCCTCCCTGCTTTGTCCTTGCGCTCCAGGCAGGATTGGGGGCCGTTGGTCGAGGCCTTGATTGCCGCGATCATGGCCAAGATGACGCGATTGTCTTTCAATTCCTGTTTCAAGATGGGAAGAGCGGCATCAATTTTGCGCAGATCCTCGATATGCTGAAGCAAGAATCGTTCTTCGCCGGAAATTTCCGAATAGAAGACGCATTTGGTTGGCAAGGTTGGGGGAGACACATTCAACTCTGTTGCTTTTGAAAGTTCCGCCAAATCCTGTGCCATTTTCGGCGACATTGTTTCGCCATTTTTCAGATTAATCGTTGTCGGTATGTTCTTGAATATCGGATGCGCTTGATAATTCCCACCTGCTGAAGGGTTGTTGATCTTTTTGACGACGAGGCCTGTTTCACGCGCTTCGATTTCCACGAGCGGCGCCGCATCGTAGGTAGTGGCGTTGCGAACGAGGCATGACGGGGGCAAGGGGCCGGTAACCGGAATGGCGCGGACGGATTTGTCGTCGTCGGAATAGGCCACGTAACTGATGAACAGCAGAAAAACCAAAACCTCCATCAGCGTGTTGTCGAGCAACGACTTCGATCGGACAATCGCGTCGCTCATGTCTTATCCTTGGGGCTTCGTCTTGTCCGTCGTTCCGGCATGCTGGCGTCGTACAGAACGTTGTAAACCTCGTACAGACCCTCGACCGCCTCATCGACATTCTGCGAAGCCGTTTTCAGCCTTTCCAGTTCGTCACCCTTGGCGTTCGCGTTCTGCCGCATCGCTTCGGCATAGGTGTTGGCAACGCTTCTCAACGCATCGATGGCCTCGCCAATGCGGGTGCGCATATCCGTGTCGAGCGCAGTCAGGATGCCCTTCAGACTGTCGGTCGAGGCGTTGATCTTGTTTTCGTTGTCGGCAAATACGCCATCTGCACGATTTTTGCAGATGCCGATAAGGGCGTCGATTTGGTCCCTGAATTCCTCTTGGGATTTATTGTTGTCCTTGCTGAACTTATCCATCACGCTTTTCAATTCGGCGGCAAGGATAGTTATCGGCGACATGATTGTCGCCTTCTCCTTGTTGATGAAGTTGGCCACCTGCCCCTTCAGCATATCCACGTGTTCCGCCACCTTGCCGTCGATTGCCGAAACATGGGCGCCGACAAGATTGGGCAGGTTATCCAGGTTCTGTGTGAATCGTGTGACGAGCAGGGACAAACCGGATAATTGCTCAGTCAAGGCATCGGTCAGTTTGTCGGCAAGGGTTTCGCCGATTTCCCCTTCGAATTTCTTGATCCTTTGCCCTGCGCCTTCCATGGTGCTGTCCAATGCCTGGGTGGCTTCGGACAGCTTGTCCACGGTGTTTTTGGCGCTGGCGGAAACGCTTTTTTCCAACTCGCCCACCTTGGCGTTGAGCGCCTCGAACTGCTTGTGCAGGTTTAGGGCGGAACCTGTAACCGCCGTGAAATTGATGGTCATCTGACCGGTTGTGGCTGAAATCGTCTTTGCCGCCTCATGCGTGGCCTTGACGACCTCGTCGGGTCCAACGCCCAGAGCCTTGACGATTTTTTCGCAGCACTCCTCCATGGCGGAAGATGGCTCGGGCAGCAGCGCAAGGAAGATGTGCCGGGATATCAAGCCGATGATCGTCGTGACCAGCGCGACGGTTGACTGGATCAGCGTTTGCGCCAGCGAAGTCGTGCCTTGGTTGCCATTCTCGATCCCCCAAAAGGCCGTCACGGCCAGGGAGGTCATCGTGAACATGAAACCCAGATAGTAGCTTTCATCGGCCGCCAAATAGGGATTGAAGGGGGTGTTGATCGGATCCTTCGGATGTTTTCTGCGGTGATGCCAGTAAATAATGCCGGTAATTATGGCCTGGATGGCAACAATAAGGGTTAAAATGACAAGGGAATCATAGCTGCTGAAACTAGTAACCACTTTAAATGTGTACAGAACTCCAACTAGCCAGCCGAATACAGATAGTGTGATAAATAATAATTTCGGCGACTTTCTTGTTAAGAGAGATGGGTTGCTCTCGCTTTCATCAATTACTTTGTTATCTGTCATTGTACTTGCTCCTGACCCTGCGGGCCTGTTCAGCCGCGCATCCCCCAAAGGTAGCGTTAGCAAAATAATATTCATATACGAGTAGTTGTCGCAAGAGGGGAGAGAGACTCTCGCCCAGGCATTCGATACCCGCTATAGTGCGCCCTGCGAATAACCGACCGAGAAGGGGAGAGAGAGATGGCAGGCAGCGTGAACAAGGTGATGTTGATCGGCAATTTGGGGCGCGACCCTGAAGTGCGCAACGCCCAAAGCGGCGACAAGATCGTCACCCTGAACATCGCCACTTCGGAATCCTGGAAGGATCGCCAGTCGGGCGAACGCAAGGAAAAGACCGAGTGGCACCGCGTCGTCATCTTCAATCCCAATCTGGCTGACATCGCCGAGCGCTATTGCAAGAAGGGGTCGAAGGTCTATGTCGAGGGGGCGCTGCAAACCCGCAAATGGACCGACAAGGACGGCAACGAGAAATACACGACCGAGGTCGTGATCGGCCGCTTCAAGGGCGAGTTGGGCCTGTTGGACGCGCGTGGCGGCGGTGGCGGCGGCGCTTCGGCCGCTGGCGACGATTTCGATGAAGGCTCGTACGGCCAACCCTCGCAGCCTTCGTCTTCAGGCGGAGCGCGTGGCGGATCGGGGTCGGCGGGCTGGGACCGTCCGCCCCCCGGCGGCGGCGATCTTGACGACGAGATTCCCTTCTAACCGGTGAAAACCGAAATCGGATTTCAAACTTCGCCTCCCCCTGTGGGGGAGGCCATGCCCGTCAGCCCCTTTGGCGTTCAGCCGCGCGGTCTAAGGCTGTGGTGGCAGGCCATCAGGCCGCGCACCCTGACCATCGCCGTCGCTCCCGTTTTGGCTGGGGCGGCCTTGGCCTATGCGGATCGGGGAGCCATCGATCCCCTGATCGCGCTGGCGGTCTTGCTGGGCGCGCTCTCCATCCAGGCGGGCACCAATCTTTATAACGATGCGGGCGATTATCTGAAGGGCGGCGACCAGCCCTTGCGTCAGGGTCCGGCCCGCGTCACCGCCATGGGATGGGCGTCGCCCAGCCAGGTCAAGCGGGCGGCTTTTCTGTGCTTCTTGCTGGCGGCATTGACCGGCATGTTTCTGATTTTTGCGGGCGGCTGGCCGATTCTTGCGCTGGGCTTTGCGTCGCTGCTGGCGGGCTGGGCCTATTCCAGCGGTCCCAGGCCGATCGCCTACACGCCGCTGGGCGAGTTGTTCGTCATCGGATTCTTCGGTCTGGGTGCGGTGGGCGGCAGCTATTATCTGTTGGCTCAATCCCTGACCCGCCCGGTTCTGATGGCAGGTCTGGCGTTGGGATTCATCGCGGCGGGCGTGCTGATGGCCAACAACTATCGCGATCTGGAGCCTGACCGTTTGGCGGGGCGGCGCACCCTGGCCATTCTGGCTGGGCCGGAACTGTCGAAGATCCTTTACGCCTTGTTCATCGTCCTGCCTTTCGTACTGGTCATTCCTCCCATGGGGCCGCCGGGCGGTTGGCTGGTCCTGCTGCTGTCGCCCATGGCCTATAAGCTGCTGCGCGATTTCCTGATGCTGGCGCGCGGTCCCGCCTTCAACCGCATCCTGGCCGCTACGGCCGCCTATCAGATGGGTTTCGCCTGTCTGCTGGCCTTGGGGGTCTTGCTGTGATCTCGCAGATTCTTTTGCCTCTGGCGCTGGCTTTCATCATGTTCGCCATGGGGCTGACCATGACGATGGGCGACGTCAAACAGGTCTTCACCCGACCGAAGGCGATGTTGACCGGTCTGGCCGCCAAGCTGGTTCTGGTGCCGATGCTGGGCGTGCTGGTGGTTTCGTTGTTCATGATGGAACCCGATTTCGCGGTCGGCATGTTGATCCTGGCCGCTTGCCCGGCGGGCGTTACATCGAGCCTGCTGACCCATCACGCGGGCGGGCGCATCGCCTTGGCGGCTGTGGTGACCGCAATCACCAGTCTGGCGGCTGTGGTGACTTTGCCTTTGATCGCCAATCTGGGATTGCAGCTTTACGCGGGTTATGGGCAGGCCGTCGATTTGCCGGTTGGACGGATGGTCTTCGGCATCTTTTTGGTCGATACTTTGCCGCTGGCGCTGGGTTTGGGGCTTCAGAAATGGAAACCCGATTTTGCCGCCAGGCTGGGCCTTTTCGCGCGTCCCGCCGCGACGTTCCTGTTTGCTCTGATCGTGGTTGGCGCCTTTGCCAGTCAGGCGCAAACCATGTTGACTCATGGGGCGCAGTTGCTGCCGCCCGCCCTGCTGCTCAATCTGACCGCCATGGCGGGGGCGGGCGCTATTGGCGTCGGCATGGGGCTATCGCGCGGCGACACGATTGCCGTGGTCATGGAAAACGGCCTTCAGAACAGCGCGCTGGGAATTTTCGTGGCCCTGACCCTGCTGCGCAACGACGCCATGATGGCGCCCAGCATCATCTATGCGCTGGCGATGAACGTTTCGGCGCTGGCCGTGGTCGTCGCACTGCGTCGGCGCGCCAAAGCGTTCAGCGAAGCCGCCTAACTTTCCGGCGGCGTCGGTTCATCGGAAGGGGTGGGAACGATGGGCAGGCGCACGGTAAAGGTGGAGCCTTGGCCTTGCATGCTGGCCGCCTCGATATGTCCGCCATGCAACTCGACGATTCTTTTCACCAGATGCAGACCAAGACCCGCCCCGGCGATGCCCTTGGCGCCGGGTGCGCGGTAATATTTGTCGAAGATGCGGGGCAGTTCTGCTGCGGGAATGCCGATCCCGGTGTCCGAGACCTGCACCACCGCCTGATCGCCGTAAGGGGTCAGGCGCGCAGCGATCCGCCCGTCGGCCTTGGTGTATTTCTCGGCATTGTCGATCAGATTGGCCATAGCGATTTTCAGCAAGGCCTTGTCGCCGATCACCGTCAACGGCGTGTCGGGCAGGCTGGCTTCGATGCGGGCGGCGTTGGTGCCCGCCCGGCTGTCGCGCACAACAGATTTCATGATCTGGGTCAGGTCGCAAGGCTCGCGGGTCAACGTTCCGATATCGACCAGCCGGTCTTCGTTCAGGCAGGTTTCGATCAGGCGGACCAGACGCTCGGTGGCTCTGCGGATGCGGTCGAAGGCTGTCGTCGTTTCCGGGCGCATCGTTCCCGGCGTCATCTCCAGAATGTCCATGGTGGTCGAAATGATCGAAAGCGGCGTTCTGAATTCGTGCGCCACCATGGCCAGGAAATGGCGCTGTTCCTCGACGGCGCGCCGTTCCGTGGCCAACGCCGATTCGGCGGCCATGCGCGCCGCCACCTGCGCCTTGCGCAATTCGCTGTCCTGGGTGACGTCTTTCAAGGTCAGCATCAGCAGATCTTCGCCGCCGATGGCCAGCGGTATCAGCGACAGATGCGTTACCAGATGCCGTCCGGGCCTGGGGGCCAGCACGGTTTCCCTGTCCTCGATTCGGCTTTCCTCATGCAGTTGGCCCAACAAGACTTGGCGCTCTTCGCGCCTAGCCACGATGTCCCATAGGCTGCGGCAAGACAGGTCTTCTTGCGAAAGTCCCAGCAGACCGGTCAGGCGCGAATTGGCGAACTGGATGGCGCCGTCTTGGCGGCGCAGCACCGCCGAAGGAACCGGATTGGCCTCGGCGAATTGAAAAAGGCTGGATTGGACGAGCTTGGAGGTTGTTTCGCCCTTGGCCGGGATCGTCAAATGGCGCGCCAAAAGCATGGCGGCGCCAAAACCCGCCCAGACCAGCACCATCAGGCCAAGCGCCTGCGGGGTCCAATGGAAGGCAAAGACAAGGCTGGCTCCTAGGCACGCCGACGCGGGAAAGGCCAGGGCGGCGGGCCGCCAAGCCCCCAGCAGCAAAGGGGATGGGAATAGCGCCAACCCCAGTCCCAGAAGGATCGCCGCCCGGTCCCAGCCCTGCATGGACAGGGAGGAGTCGCCAAGCGGCAAAATCCAAATCAGGCCCGCCAGAAAATTGAGAAGGGCGGCCCCCCATCCGAAAAAGAGCGGGGGCAGGCCCTTCCAGCCCTTCTTGAAAGCCAGATGCAGCCCAAAATGGGCCGCGCCGACGACAGCGCTGGCGGCGATAAACAACAGCTTGGTGAATAGGGGGATTTGGCTGGAAAGCGTGGACAGGAGAAGCAAGCAAAGCAGGAAATGTCCGCCCGCCAATTGGCGGGTTGCGTGGAAAATCTGGTCAATGCGCTCATTCAAGGCAAGTTCCCGCCCCTCTTTCCCGGAAAATGACGTTTGCATGTCTGGGGTGCTTTGTGCCGCTTGCTGCATGGTCATGTCAGAATACGGCATGGAACGATGAATTCCATGTCCAATCTTAATGCTGGGGTGGGCCGTGACTCGGTTTGACTATCGAAACGGGTCGAAACTAGTCAATTCCCGTGACTGGATTGACAGGGTCGGCCATGATATCTCACTTGCGATGCTTTTAGACAAGGGTGCCGGATTTGCGGCTCCAAGCTGATCGAGGGGATTGAATCATGTCGAAGGTGATCGTCGTCGAAGACGATGCCGACTTGCGAGAGACGGTTCTCAACTGCCTGCATCTGTCCGGCCATGAAGCGCTGGGGGTGGGCAGCGGCAGCGAAATGTGGCGCAAGCTGGCCGTGGCGCCGCAAGATATCGTGGTCCTGGATATTGGCCTGCCTGACGAGGACGGCTTTTCCATCGCCGCTCATCTGCGCCGCGAAACGTCGATGGGCATCATCATGCTGACCGCCCGCGGTCAGGCCGAGGACCGCATCCAGGGCTTCGAGATGGGGGCCGACGTCTATCTGGTCAAACCCGTCAGTTGCCGCGAACTGGCCGCCGCGGTGGCCAATCTGTCGCGCCGCTTGGAAACCCCCACCACCACCCATCGCCCGCCGCCGCAGCAATCTTGGCGTTTGGACGGGTTCGAATGGCGCTTGCTGACGCCGTCGGGCAAGGCGGTGAAGCTGACGCCCAAGGAATTGCAACTGATGAAGCGCCTGACATCGGAAGCGGGCGAGCCGGTGGGTCGCGTCGAATTGCTGGCCGCCGTGGGCTATGAAGACGCCGATCCCGGAAACCGCAATCTGGACGCCTTGGTGCGCCGTTTGCGGCGCAAGGTGGAAGAGGAAACCGAGCAGTTGCTGCCCATCCAGACCGTGCATTCGGTGGGCTATGTCTTTTCGGCCCCGGTTCAGGTGGACTGAGGACGGCGTTTCGCCCGTAGAGTTCTGAATGCCAGGGTGACGATCAGCAGAATGATCGCCGCCTCGTTGAGGACGCCTCCCCATTGGCGCAGCGCCACGATTGCGTTGTGATCGCCGATCAGGCGCAGCAGCAACCCGCCGTGCAAGAGGGCCAGCCAGACCATCAGGATCGGATGATAAGGCGTTTGCACTTTCAAGACGGCGGGCAAAATCACCGGCGCGTGGCCGAAGATCATCGAGAAGACGAAGCCCACGAAAATCAGATGCAGCACGGCGTCGTATTCGAAACCGCCCTGGGGCATGCCGTGATCGATCAGAGCGCCGCCGCCAATGCCCAGCCAGACATAGCCCAGCAGCAAGGCCAACCCGATGAAGCGGGGCAGGCCCGGTTGACGCAAGTTGCGCCTAGCGATGTCGAAAACCACCAGCCAGACGGCCAGCCCCAGGAAACCAGCCCCCATGATGCGCGGCGCTAGGTTGGAATCAATCAGCGATCCGGCGCTGCCCAGCAAGATCAAGGCGATCAGCAAGATCAGGCTGGGCGTGCGGCCCTTGGCAGGGGGCAGAAAGCGGGTCAATTCCAGGCGCTCGCCTGCGATGGTCAGGGTCAGAAAGGCCATCCAAGACCCCACCGCATCGGGAACTGGTGCGCCGAAGGCCCAGAAAAAAGTGGCGGCGGCTCCCGCCATGCCGCCCAGCGCCATGATGACGGAGTAAATGGCTGGCTGGCGGCGAACGCCTTCCAGGCCCGACAAGGCCAAAACCAACCCGCCCAAAGTCATCAAGATGGGGGCTTGGGAAAATCCGGCCAGGAAAAGCAGCGCGCCGATGCCGCTGAAGGCGGGCGCTAGAAAGGCCCAGCCGGATTGCAGGGCCACGGCGCGCTCAAGTCCGATCACGGTGGCCAGGAACCCCGCCACCATCAGGGGGCCGTGTTTCATGGCCAGGTCGATGGTTGGGATGGGCAGGGCGATGTCCATGCGGTCCAGCCCGGCCAGCAGACCGGCGATCAGGGCCACGGCGCCCGGCGCCAGAAACAAGATGCGGGGCAATTTGTTGAGATTCATGGCTTGGCCGCCCAGCCCAGATGGCGGCGCGCCGCCTCGGACATGCGGTCGGGCGACCAGAAAGGCTCTGATAGCAATCTGGCGGCGACGGGAAATCCAGGGGCGGCTTGTTCCAGAACCCGCTTGGCCTCATCGGTCAGGCCATGGCCTTGCGGACAAGTGGGGGTGGTCATGATCAGGTCGATTTCAAGCCCGTCCGGCATCGCTTCAAGCCGTTCGACCAAGCCCAGATCGACGATGTTGACGCCCAGTTCCGGGTCCATGACCTGGGCTTTCAGAGCTTGCAGCAGGATGTCGCGAGATGGGGGGGCGAGCATGGGCTTTTCCTGTTCCGTTCGATGGCGAAATTAGCATTTCATCAAGCCATCCGCCTTGATGCTGGTGAATTCCGCCAATTTTGTCGCCCTTGCTCCCGAACGGGTTCTCTTGGATGATAGGGGCCTATCGTCAAGGGGGATGTCATGGCCGCCGCTGAATCCAATGCACATGTCTGGCGTTTCTTCAGGGCAGGAGGGTTCGATCAGGTGCGCCTGGAAAGCGGCGCCGACTTGCGGGCTTTGTCCAGCCTGGATCAGAAATTGTGGGTGGCCTTAAGCTGCCCCACGCGCGGCGTTGAATTTGACCCGCGCACGCTGGACATGATCGATCTTGACCATGACGGACGCATCCGGGCGGGCGAGATCCTGTCCGCCGTTTCCTGGACGCTGGACCGGTTGGCCGATCCCGAAATTCTGTTCAAGGAGGGCGATTGCCTGCCCTTGGCCGCCATCGACGCCTCCAAGCCGGAAGGGGCGCGCCTTTTGGCCTCGGCCAAGCGCATTTTGTCCAATCTGGACAAGCCGGACGCCGACTGCATTTCGCCCGAAGATACGCTGGATACCGTGCGCATCTTCACCCACACCCATTTTAACGGCGACGGTGTGTTGCCGCCCGAGGCCGCCCAAGACGAGGAGGTCGCCGACTTCATCCGCGTCATCATGGACTTGTGCGGAAGCCAGCCTGATCGTTCGGGCGGCCTGGGCATGAACCGCGAAGCGCTGGAAAAGATGAAAGCCGAGACCGAGGCCTATGTCGCTTGGTGGAATTTGGCCAGGGGCGATGCGGCCATTCTTCCCTTGGGCGACGAAACGATTGCCGCCCACGAGGCCTTTGCCGCCGTCAGGGAAAAGATCGAGGATTATTTCACCCGCTGCAAATTGGCGGCCTATGATCCCAGGGCAGAAGGCGCCTTGAACCGCTCGGAGGATGACTTCAAGGCTCTGGCTCCGCAATTGCTGGCGTCGGATACTTGCCAAGTGGCCGAATTCCCGTTGGCGCATGCCGGGGCGGGGCGGCACCTGCCCTTGAAAGAATGCATCAATCCGGCTTGGGCGGCGCGCATGGACGCCTTTGCCGCCAAGGTCGTCTTGCCCCTGCTGGGCAAGACCAGCCAGTTGGACGAGGCGGGCTGGCAGGAGATCAAGAACAGGTTCGTCGCTTTCGAATCCTGGCAGGCCGCGAAATGCGGCGCGCTGGTCGAGCCTTTGGGAATTGATCGCGTCAGGGCCTTCATCGAGCGTGGCATCGCAGCAAAGATCGGCGCCTTGGTCGCCGAGGACGAAGCCGTGCAGGGCGAAGCCGACGCCATCGCCGAAGTCAATCGGTTGACGCATTACCGGCGCGATCTGCTGACGCTGCTGAACAATTTCGTGACCTTCCGCGACTTCTACACCGGGCACAAACGGGCCATTTTCCAGATCGGCACTTTGTATTTGGATGGCCGCAGCTGCGATCTGGTGGTTAGAGGCGACGATCCGGAGAAGCACGCCAAACTGGCGTCGTTAAGCCGCATCTGTCTGGTCTATTGCGACTGCCACCGTCCGGAAACCGACGAGCGCCTGACCATCGCCGCTGCCTTCACCTCGGGCGACGCCGATCAGATCGTGGTGGGGCGCAACGGCGTTTTCTACGATCATGCAGGCCGCGATTGGGAAGCCACGGTGGTCAAGATCATCGATCACCCGATCAGCCTGCGCCAGGCCTTCTGGCTGCCCTACCGCAAGGTGGGCCAGGCCATCGGATCGCAGATCGAAAAGGCGGCTGCCGCCAGGGCCGCCGCCCAACATCAACGCGTTGTGGTGGTGTCGTCGAACCCGCTGGCGGGGGCCAAGTCAGCGTCCGGGGCCGTTGCTCCTGTCGGAGGGGCTGCGCCCGCGCCCGTGGCGGCGGCTCCCGGCGCTTTCGACGCCGGCCGCTTCGCGGGCATCTTCGCCGCCATCGGTTTGGCCATCGGCGCCATCGGCACCGCCGTCGCCACGGTGGTCTCCAGTTTCCTGAACTTGTCTTGGTGGCAGATGCCGCTGGCGCTGTTCGGCGTGGTCATGCTGTTCAGCGGACCTTCGATTCTGATCGCCTTCATGAAACTGCGTCAGCGCAATCTGGGTCCGATTTTGGACGCCAATGGCTGGGCGGTGAATTCCAGGGCCAAGATCAACATTCCCTTCGGCACATCGCTTACCCATCTGGCCAAGCTGCCCGATGGCGCCGAGCGCGGTCTTTCCGATCCCTATGCCGAGAAGCAGCCGCCCTGGAAACTTTATCTTTCCTTGGGGTTCATCATCGCCGCACTCATCGGCTTGTGGTTCGCCGGGGGTGGCCAACTGTTGCTCCAGCTTCTCAAGCACTGAATCGGCTTGGCGATCAGATCGTAATCCTCGGCCTTGGTCACTTGGGCGTCGATCAGGTCGCCGGGATGCATGACAAGATCGCCCGCAAGATGCACCACGCCGTCCACTTCCGGCGAATCGCCGATCGAGCGTCCGATGCCGCCCCAGGCATCGACCTCATCGACCAGTACTTCGATGCGCATGCCGACCTTGTTTTTCAGCTTCAAGGCGCTGATGCGCCGTTGCGCCGCCATCAGGCGTTCCCAACGCTCTTGCTTAATTTTCTCGGGCACCTGATTCGCAAGGTCGTTGGCGGGCGCGCCTTCAACCGCTTCATAGGTGAAGCAGCCGACGCGGTCCAGCCTTGCCGCTTCCAGCCATTCCAAAAGGAAGCGGAAATCTTCTTCGGTTTCGCCGGGAAAACCCACGATGAAGGTCGAGCGCAACACCAGTTCGGGCACGCGGTCGCGCCAATGCCGGATGCGTTCCAGCGTGCGGTCCTGGAAACTGGGCCTGCGCATGGCTTTCAGCACCTTGGGGCTGGCATGTTGGAAAGGAATGTCCAGATAGGGCAGGACCAATCCTTCTTGCATCAGGGGAATCAGCTCGTCGGCGATGGGCTGCGGATAGACGTAATGCAGGCGTATCCAAGCCCCCAGCCTGCCAAGCTCGCGGACCAGTTCGGGCAGGCGGGCCTTGACTTGCCTTCCTTTCCAATCGCTGGCGGCATGTTTGAGGTCGATGCCATAGGCGGTCAGGTCCTGGGCGATGACCAGCAATTCGCGCACGCCCGCTTTGACCAGCGCTTCGGCTTCGCCCAGAATGTCGCTGGCCGGGCGGCTGACTTGCGGGCCGCGCAAATGCGGGATGATGCAAAAGCTGCAAGCATGGTCGCAGCCTTCCGAAATCTTGAGATAGGCGTAATGTTTGGGGGTCAGGCGCAATCCCTGCGGCGGCGCCAGATCAAGATAGGGCGCGTGCGGCGGCGGAACTGCGGCATGAACCGCCTCGATAACGCGTTCGAACTGCATGGGGCCGCTGGCCGACAGCAAATTCGGAAAACGTTTCAGAACCTCCGGGTCGGCGCCCATGCAGCCGGTGACGATGACCTTGCCGTTTTCCTCCAAGGCCTCGGCGATGGCCTGATAGCTTTCGGCCCTGGCGCTGTCCAGAAAGCCGCAGGTGTTGACGATCACCGCTTGCGCTCCCTGGTAATCTGGCGCGATCTCGTAGCCCTCGGCTTTCAACAAGGTCAGAATCCGCTCGGAATCGACCAAAGCCTTGGCGCAGCCCAGACTGACGATGCCGATGCGGGCGGATTTTTTGGAAGACGTCTTGCTCATGGGGGCCTTTATAGGGCAAAAATACGACCATGATGAAGCGTTTCATGCGCATGTCGGCCATTCTGGCCCTGCTGATCGTCCTTCTGCCCACCCTGGCCCGGGCCGAGGGGCCGTATCGCGCCATGCCCTGGCATTTGGTGGACATCTATTGGCGGCTTGATCCCAATATCCAAAGCCAGACCTTCCAGGATCTGTCCATGGACGTCACCATCGAGGGCGATCCAAAGGCAAGCCCTCCCTTGTACATCGCCCCTCTGGGCCTGTTCTGGTTGGGCGAGGCCAAGGCCTATGCCGGGCTGCAAACTTGGCTCAAGCATGATTCTGAAGGCAACCGGGGGCCGGGCATTATCTTTTCGCGCTTTGGCGAGCGCAGGGCCGACAAGCTGAAAGTGGCTCCCGGCGGCGTTTATGAAAGCGCTGGCTATGAGGGCGATTTCATCAGCGTGCGTCACGGCATGCCCTGGTCTGCCGGGCAGTATACCGCCAAGCTGCAATCGGAACCCAATCCCACTGCGCCGGATGGCGATCGTTGGGTTTCCTTCCAGGTTTGCCTGAAATTCGAGAATAGTTGCGGCAAGGCGGGCGATCTGGCATTCCCCAATCCCAAGGCGGCCTTGCGCGACCGCATGTATTCCTTCGTCGAAATCTACGACAAGCTGACCGACGAATCCCAGATCACGCCCATCACCGTCACCTTCGGCCCGCCCAAGATAAATGGCAAGATCGTGCCGGTGATGAAGGCGACGGCCATCTATCGCCTGGATGTTCCCTTGCGTGTGCGATCATTTCGCACCAGCGAGGGCGGCGTCAAGGTGATCGTGGGCGAGAAACGGCCCCTGGCCGAACTGCCCATCATTGACGGCTATCGGCGCGAGCAGGTTCTGCCCTGATGAAGGCTTGGCTTCCCGCCCTGCCCATCGATGCCGTTCTTTCCGATTTGGCCCAGGCTTTGGAAGGCGCATCCGCCGCCGTTCTGGAAGCGCCGCCGGGGGCGGGTAAAAGCACCCGCGTGCCGTTGGCTCTGCTGGATGCTTCCTGGCTTGGCGGCAAAACCATCTTGATGCTGGAACCCAGGCGGCTGGCGGCGCGTGCCGTGGCGTCTCGCATGAGCGCCAGTTTGGGCGAGGCGGTCGGCGGCACGGTCGGCTATCGCGTGCGGCTGGAAAGCAAGATATCGAAGGCGACGCGCATCGAAGTGGTGACGGAAGGCATCCTGACCAGGCGCATGCAGTCGGACCCCGAACTTTCCGGCGTCGGGCTGGTCATCTTCGACGAGTTCCACGAACGATCCTTGGATGCCGATCTGGGCTTGGCTTTGTGCCTGGAAGCGCAATCGGCCCTTAGGCCCGATCTGAAAATTCTGGTCATGTCTGCCACGCTGGAAGGTGAGCGCATCGCCAAGCTATTGGGAAACGCGCCGGTGGTGCGTTCCGAAGGGCGGATGTATCCGGTCGAGACTCGCTATCTGGATCGTCCGATCAAGGATCGCTTCGAAGATGAAATGGCGCGTTTGATCCGACGGGCGATGAGCGAGGAAGGCGAGGGTGACGGGCTGGCCTTCCTGCCCGGCGAGGCCGAGATCAAGCGCGTGGCCGAACGTTTGGGCGAGATGAGAGCCGATGTGCTGCCGCTGTATGGCGCCTTGTCTCCCGAAGCGCAAGATCGCGCGCTGTCGCCCAGCCCGCCGGGCAGGCGCAAGCTGGTGCTGGCGACCACCATCGCCGAAACGAGTCTGACCATCGAAGGGGTGCGCATCGTCATCGATGGCGGCCTGAAACGGGCGCTGCGCTTCGACCCGGCTTCCGGCATGGCGGGGCTGCAAACCGTGCGGGTATCGAAAGCCTCGGCGGAGCAGCGCAAGGGCCGCGCCGGACGTTTGGGGCCGGGCGTTTGCTATCGCCTGTGGCCCGAGCCGGAAGATCGCGCCCTGGCCGCCTTTGACGCGCCCGAGATTCTGCAAGCTGATCTGGCGCCGCTGGCTCTGGCCCTGGCTGAATGGGGCGTCGATGACCCCACCTCACTGGCTTGGCTCGATCCGCCGCCCGCCGCCGCTTTTTCGCAGGCGGTGTTGTTGCTGAAAAGCCTGGAAGCCTTGGATGCCGAGGGGCGCATCACGCCGCTGGGAAAAAGCATGGCCCGTCTGCCCGCTCATCCCCGCCTAGCCCATATGATTGTCAAAGGCAACGAGATGGGCGAGGGGGCTACCGCTTGCCTGCTGGCGGCTTTGATCGGCGAGCGCGATATTCTGTCAGGCGGGCGCGATGTTGATTTGCGTTTGCGCCTGGATTTGGCGTCCGATCGCAAAGCGCAGATGCCGCACGGATTTCATCTGTACCGGGGTGCTGTCGAGCGCGTGCGGGCAAGTGCCGCCCAGTTGAAACGCGCGGCGGGGATTGCCGATGGATCTGTGAATAGCCAGTCCTGCGGTAGTCTGATCGCTTTCGCCTATCCCGACCGCATCGCGCAACGCCGAGGCGGGCGCGGTCTTTACCGTCTGTCTGGCGGTCGCGGCGGAAAATTGAACGAAGACGATCCGCTGGCAGGCGAAGAATTCCTGGCCGTGGCGCATCTGGACGGGGCGGGGGCCGATGGGCGCATCTTCCTGGCGGCGCCGATCACGCTGGCTGAACTTGAGCAGGATTTCGAAAGCGAATTGTCGGAACGCGCCTTTGTGGAATGGGATGGTCGGGAAGAGGCGGTCAAGGCTAGGCGTCAGCGCCGGTTGGGGGCTTTGATCCTTTCCGATAAGCCCTTGCCCAATCCCGACCCTGCCTTGGTTCTGGCGGCGATGACGGATGGCCTTCGCAGACTGGGGTTGCAAGCCCTGCCTTGGACAAAAGAAGCCGAGCGCTTTCGAAGCCGCGTGCGCTTTCTTGCCCGTCATCGGCCCAATGACGGCTGGCCGGACTTTTCCGATGAAGCCCTATTGGGGGATTTGGAGGGATGGTTGGGGCCTTATTTGGCTTGTGTCACGCGCCGCGCCGATCTGGCCAAACTCGATCTATTGGAAATTCTGAAGGCGCAAATCCCCTGGGAGCGGCAGCGCAAATTGGAAACACTGGCGCCCGAACGCATCGAAGTACCGTCGGGCAACACGCATGCCATCGATTACGGCGAAGAATCGCCGGTGCTGGCGGTCAAGCTGCAAGAAATGTTCGGGGCTGTCGATGGGCCTGCGGTGTTGGAAGGCCAAGTGGCGCTGACGCTGCATCTGTTGTCGCCGGCAGCTAGGCCGCTGGCTGTGACGCAGGATCTTAGAAGTTTTTGGGCGAACGCTTACCCTTCGGTGAAGTCCGAGATGCGGGGGCGCTACCCGCGCCACCCCTGGCCGGACGACCCGGTGGCCGCGCCCGCGACGGCGAAGACGAAGAAGCGGATGTAGGCGCTTCCACCTCCCGCCACTCGCCGGGTTGCAAGCCATCCAGTTTCCAGTCGCCGATGGCGGCGCGAATCAAGCGCAGGGTGGGCAGGCCCACCGCCGCCGTCATGCGCCGCACCTGGCGGTTCTTGCCTTCGGTGATGGTCAGTTCGATCCAACTGGTGGGAATGGCGGCGCGGTAACGGATGGGAGGCTCGCGCGGCCACAGATTAGGCGGCTCGGGAATGATCCAGGCCTTGGCGGGCAAGGTCTTGCCGTCCTTCAACTCGACGCCCCGGCAAAGTTTTTGCAGCGCGTCCTGGTCGGGGATGCCTTCCACCTGCGCCCAATAGGTTTTGGGCGTCTTGTTCTTGGGATCGGCGAGCCGCTTGTTCAGCTTGCCGTCGTCGGTCAGCGCCAGCAGGCCCTCGCTGTCGTAATCAAGCCGCCCTGCCGCGTAAACGCCCTTCACCTTCACATGGTCGGCCAGGGTTGGCCGCCCCTCGGGGTCGGTGAATTGGCATAAAACGTTAAAGGGCTTGTTCAACAAGATGAGCGTCATGGTAAAAGGAACTATGGCACAGAGACCCAAAACACCCCAGCAGAAACACCGTCCCACCGTTCCCGAAGCCGAGCGCGATTTGTTGCGCATCTCGGGCCTGTCGGCGGTAACCGCGCTGGTCGAGCGCGACCCGGCCCGCGTCTCGCGACTTTTCATGGATGAGAGAACGGCCAAAAAGGCGACGGCTTTGTGCGCCAAGCTGGCCGAGGGGCACAAGCCTTACCGCACCCTTGACGGCGAGGAATTGACGAAACTGGCTGGCACGCCGATGCATGGCGGCATTCTGGCCCTGGCCAAGCCCAGAACGGTGGCGAGTTTCGATGCCCATGCCGCCAAGGATTGGGCGAAGGAAGGCAAGTCGATCATGGTGCTGGATGGGGTGGGCAATCCGCACAATCTGGGCGCCATCGCCCGCACCCTGGCCTTTTTCGGCATTGAGCGCCTGTTGTTGTCGGATCATCCAGGACAGGCCCAGCCTTCGGACGCCGCCTATCGCATTGCCGAGGGCGGGCTGGAATGGCTGGAGATCATCAAGGCCGAACGCTTTCCGTTGCCCTTGAAACGTCTAAAGGAAGCCGGTTTCTTTGTGATCGGCACGGCGTTGGAAGCCGGTTCGAAACCCCTGGCCGAGGTGCTGGGCTGGGCGCGCAAACGCCCGATCGCCTTCGTGCTGGGCAATGAGGAAACCGGCCTGCCCAAGCATAGCCAAGCCGAATGCGACGCCCTGGCGGTGATTCCGGGTTCGGGCCATGTGCAATCGCTGAACGTGGCGGCCACAGCGGCGATTGTGGCTTTCCTTGCCGCGCAAGGAAACCCCCGTCGGTTTTGACAATGCGCCCCTTGAGTGATATCATGATATCAAATTGGGGGATGTCATGGCGCAGTTGGTCGTTCGCAATATCGAGGATGAGGTCAAGCGCCTGCTTCAGCACCGCGCCGCTTCGCATGCGCGCAGCATGGAGGAGGAAGTCCGCGACATCTTAAGGAATGCCGTGAAGGATGAGGGCAAGCCCTTGTCACGCTTGGGCAGCCGCTTAAGCCAGAGATTCGCTGCGATTGGCCTGGATGACGACATCCCGGAAATGCGTGGAACGTCAGCCATCCCGGCATCGTTCGACGAATGATCATTCTTGACACGAATGTCTTGTCTGCCGTGATGCGCCGCGATGCCGATCCGCTCGTTGTGGCTTGGCTGGACCGCCAGCCCTCGGAATCGCTTTGGATCACGACAATCACCGTCTTCGAGATACGCTTCCGCCTGGAGCTTTTGCCCGACAGCCGCAAGCGACAGGCATTGGAAACCGCCTTTGCGCAAGCGCTTGAAGAAGATTTTCAGCGCCGCATTCTGCCCTTCGATTTCCGGGCGGCGGAAGAGGCGGCCATGCTGGCGGCGCGCCGTAGGAACGCCGGCCAAACCGTCGAATTCAGGGATACGCAAATCGCGGGCATCGCCCTGGCGCGTCAGGCAGTCTTGGCAACGCGCAATGTTCGCCATTTCCAAGACGTGCCTGTCACGGTCATCGATCCCAGCACTTAGCCCCGCAAGCTGGCTCCCGTCGCCTTTGACACCGCTTCCACCACCTTGGCGGCCACGGCTTCGATTTCGGCGTCGGTCAGCGTGCGGTCGGTGGGTTGCAGCGTGACCGCGATGGCCAGCGATTTCTTGCCGTCCTCGACCCCCTTGCCTTCATACAGATCGAAGACCTGAGCGGCCACGATCAGCGCCTTGTCGGCCGATTTGGCGGCGCGCAGCACGGCTTGGGCGGTGACTGATTTATCGACTAGGAAGGCGAAGTCGCGCACCACCGCTTGGAAGGGTGAGGCCTTCAGGGCCGGGCGCGCCTTGGTGGGGCGCGCCTTGGCGGGCGGCAGGGCGTCCAGGAAGATTTCAAAGCCCACGACGGGTCCTTTGACGTCCAGCGCCTTCAGCACGCGGGGATGAATCTCGCCGAACCAAGCCAGCGCCTTGGCGCCCAGCTTCAGCGAGCCTGAGCGGCCCGGATGATACCAAGCTGGCGCATCGGCTTCGATTTGCAGATTGTCGGTGGGAACTTGCGCGATCGACAACGCCGCCAGCGCGTCGGCCTTGGCGTCATAGGCATCGACGGGGCGGGCGGTTCCCGCCCAGTTGCGTTCCACCATTTGGCCCACTCGCACGCCCGATGCCATCGACGACTGATCTTCCGGCTTGGTTCCGGCATATTGCGGACCCAGTTCGAACAGGCCGTGATCGGCGAAACCCCGATCGGCATTGCGGCCCACCGCCTGGATCAGATTGCCAAGAAGGCTGGGGCGCATCTGGTCCAGATCGGAACTGATGGGATTAGCCAATGTCAGCGCATCGGCCCCGCCGCCGAAAAGTTTCGACATTTCCTTGGGCATGAAGGACCAAGAGACGGTTTCGTTCAAACCCCGCGCCGCCAGGGTGCGGCGAATGAGCGAACGGCGCTTTTGCAACTGGGTCAGCACCGGGCTGGTGATGGCCGACAATTTGGGCACCGAGGCGGCTGGCACGTGATCGTAGCCATAGACGCGGATCACTTCTTCCACCAGATCGTGCTCGGCTCCGATATCGGCCCGCCATGAGGGCGGCGAGGCCAGAATGCCGTCGCCATGCTCGGACACGGTGCAGCCCAGCCCCATCAGGATGCGTTCGATCTCGGTCTTGGAAATATGGATGCCGCCATGTTGGGCGACGCGCTGGGGGCGCAGCACGAAACTTTTCTTCCAATCAGGCACGGCGCCCGCGATCACCAGTTCCGAGGCTTCGCCGCCGCACAGGTCCAGGATCATGCGGGTGGCGATTTCCATGCCGACCTGCGCGAATTCAGGATCGACATGGCGCTCGAAGCGATAACGGGCGTCCGAATCCACTTGCAGCTTGCGCCCGGTGTTGGCGGTGCGGATGGAATCGAACAGGGCCGATTCCACGAAAACGTCGGTGGTGCTTTCGGTGCAGCCCGAACGTTCGCCGCCGATCACGCCGCCCAGGGCTTCCGGCCCCTCGTCATCGGCGATCACCGTCATCTGATCGTCGAGTTCATAGGTCTTGCCGTTCAGCGCCGCCAGCGTTTCGCCCGCCTTGGCCAAACGAGGGTGGATGACGCCCTTCACCTTGGCGGCATCGAAGACGTGCAGCGGGCGAGCCAGATCGAAGGTGATGTAATTGGTGATATCGACCAGCGCCGAGATGGGGCGAAGACCGATGGCCGTCAAACGATTTTTCAGCCAAGCCGGGCTTTCGCCATTCTTCACGCCGCGGATATAGCGGCCAACAAAAAGCGGGCAGGCATGGCTGGCCTCGATGCGCACTTGGATCGGGCTTTTGAACTTGCCAGGCACATGCACGGTATCCAGGGGCTTTAGCGTTCCCAATCCGGCGGCGGCCAGATCGCGGGCCACGCCGCGCACGCCCAGGCAATCGGCGCGGTTGGGGGTGATGGCGATGTCGATCACCGGGTCAAGCGACAGAACCTCAGCCAGCGCCTTGCCCACGGGGGCGTTGGCGTCCAGTTCGATGATGCCGTCATGATCCTCGCCCAGCTTCAATTCGCGGTTCGAGCACATCATGCCCTGGCTTTCCTGGCCGCGAATGGCGCCCTTCTTCAGCGCCTCGCCGGAAGCGGGAATCACGGTGCCGGGCAGAGCCAGGGCCACCTTCAGTCCCGCTCGCGCATTGGGGGCGCCGCAGACGACCTGAATCGTGTCCTTGCCGGTATCGACCTTGCAGACGCGCAGACGATCGGCATTGGGATGCTGATTGGCCTCCAGCACATGGCCGACGATGATGCCGGACAGGGCGGCGGCAGGGTCTTCCACGCCCTCGACCTCAAGCCCCAGCATGGTCAGGCGCTCGAGAATTTCGGCAAGCGTGGCTTTGGTGTCGAGATGGTCCTTGAGCCAAGAGAGGGTGAATTTCATCGGGCCAGCCCTCCGGCCAAACTGGGCACATCCTGGGGCGCAAATCCGTAATGTTTCAGCCAGCGCAAATCGCCGTCGAAGAAGGTGCGCAGATCGGGAATGCCATATTTCAGCATGGCAAGTCGTTCAACGCCCATGCCGAAGGCGAAGCCCTGATATTTGTCGGGATCGATGCCGCAATTCTTCAGCACATTGGGATGCACCATGCCGCAACCGAGAATCTCAAGCCAGCCAGCCCCTCTGCCGATGCGCAGTTCGCCGCCTTCGCGCGAGCAGCCGATATCGACCTCGGCCGAAGGCTCCGTGAAGGGGAAGAAGGAAGGACGGAAGCGCACCGGCACGTCATCGACTTCGAAGAAGGCGCGCACGAAATCGATCAGGCAGCCCTTAAGGTGGCCGAAATGCGTGGTTTCGTCGATCAATAGCCCTTCCACCTGATGGAACATCGGCGTGTGGGTCATGTCGGAATCGCAGCGGAAGGTGCGCCCGGGAATGATGACGCGGATGGGCGGCTTCTGGTTAAGCATGGTGCGCACCTGCACCGGCGAGGTGTGCGTGCGCAACAGCAAGCGTTCGCCGGGCGCATGCTCGTCAAAAAAGAAGGTGTCGTGCATCTGGCGCGCCGGATGGTCGGGCGGAAAGTTCAGCGCCGTGAAATTGTGGAAGTCGTCCTCGATGTCGGGGCCTTCGGCCACCGAGAATCCCATCTCGGCGAAGATGGCCGTCACTTCGTCGATGGTTTGGCTGATGGGATGGATGCGGCCCTCCGCTTCGGGGCGGCAGGGCAGGGTGATGTCGATTTTCTCGGCCACCAGTCGGGCGTCGATGGCGGCGTTTTCCAGCAAACCCTTGCGCTCGGACAGCGCCGCTTCCAGTACGGCCTTCACCTCGTTGATGCGGGCGCCAAAGGCCTTGCGCTCGTCGGGCGCCATGCCTCCCAGCTTCTTCATTTCTTCCGTCAAGGCGCCCTTCTTGCCCAGCGCCTTGACGCGCACGGCTTCCAGGGCCTCGATCGTTTCCGCTTTGGCGATTTCGTCCAAGGTGAGCGATTTCAGCTGATCCATCTTCTCTTTCCTAAATGAAAAGGGGGCCTGTTTGGATCAGGCCCCCTTCGCAAATTTGAAGCGATCTCTCGCTTATCTTACGCGGCCAAGGCGGCCTGGGCCTGGGTGACCAGATCCTTGAAGGCTGCGGGTTCTTTGATCGCCATGTCGGACAGCACCTTGCGGTCCAACTCGATCCCGGCCTTCTTCAGACCGTTCATAAATCGGCTGTAGGTCATGCCGCATTCGCGCACGCCGGCATTGATGCGCTGGATCCACAGGGCGCGAAAATTGCGCTTCTTGGCCCTTCGGTCGCGATAGGCATATTGCAGCCCCTTCTCGACCTTCTCGATGGCGATGCGGTAGCAGGTGCTGGAACGGCCGCGATAGCCCTTGGCCAGCTTCAGAATCTTCTTGTGACGGGCATGCGTGGTAACGCCGCGCTTGACATGTGCCATGACGGATACTCCTTAGCGGGCGTAGGGCATGAAGGTCTTGACGATGCGCTCGTCGCCCTCGAACAGCACAAAGGTGCCGCGGGCTTGGCGCTTCATCTTCTGGGGGCGCTTGGACATGCCGTGGCGCTTGTTGGCCACACCGGCCTTCAACTTGCCGGTCGCCGTCACTTTAAAGCGCTTCTTGACCGCGCTTTTGGTCTTCATCTTGGGCATTTTTCCATCCTTTTCAAAAGGTTGCGTAAAGCCGCCCAGGCAATGCCCGTGGAGTCGCAAAAACGCTCCATCCGCCCGGCGACCGGATAAGAGCGCGGGTTATACCAGAGTTTTCAAGGATTGCAAGGGGGAGGAGGGGCATCGATTACGAGATATCGATGCGAAAGGCCTCCCATTCGGCGGCCAAGTCTTGGCGCAGGAAGCAAAGCTCGCCGCGATGCGGATGTAAAATGCGCCCGCTGAAGGCGTGATGCGTTGGTGAAAGCCAGCCGTCCAGGTTTCGGCGGTCGTCCTCGCTATGATATTCCAGATAGATCACCCTCGCCCGCTGGGCCAGGACGCCCAGGCTGCGCAGAATGGCGCGCTCGCACCCTTCCGTGTCCAGCTTGAGGATGTCGATTTCGCCGATGTCCAATTCAGCCAGCATGGCTCCGGCATCTCGGATATCGACGTCCTCGAAATGTTCGGCGCCGATGCCAGACGAGCCGATGCAAGCCCCCATTGCCCCAATTGCGCTGGCGTAAAGAAGCTGCTTGCGATCCTTGTCGCCCAGGCCGACGCGATAGGCCTCGACGTTACGAAGGTCCCGCGTGTTGTGGCGAAGGCAATTGAAAGCCGCCAGCCCCGGTTCGAAAGCCAGAATTCGGCTTTCCGGCCATAATCGGGCGGCCAGGCACGAGAACGAGCCGACATTGGCGCCGATATCGACGATGGTCTTGCCGTTTTGGCGAAGAAACGGCTCGATGTCCTTGAGCCTGTAGGTTTCTCCGCCAAGAATGGCTTCGCTTTCGCTGCTGGCGTTCGGGTCCGTCGCGACAAAGAGGTTGGATTTCCCACTGATGTTGACGGCAAGAAGGATATCGGAAATACGCCTGATTCTTTGGCCCGAATTTTCGAGCTTCAGATGCGGTTCGACCGTCCAGTACAGCGCTTCAAGCAGGCTGGCTTTGTCGAATGCCCCATTTTCCACGAGCATTAGAAAACTGCGAGAGAAACAACGTTCAAGTGCGAACAGCAGCGCGTTTGCGTGCGTGCCGATGTCCTTCCAAAGGGCGACTTTCTTGGAAAAACCGCCAAGGTCAAAGCTATGGCCTTCAAGAACGAGAAGATGCGCCAAGGCGAAATCAAGAGGGGGCAGCGATGTCGGACCCAACGCGTCAAGAAGCAGTTTTGCGCTTTTGAAGGCGCCGTTGAGATAGAGGTTCCAGGCAAGTCTAGCCGCTTCCTCTCTCGACATGACCCGCCCTTCAAGCCGCCCGACAGCACCTTCCAAATCGCCACACAGTTCAAGCTCGATGATCTGGGGCGCGGTGGAAAAGTCTGGGCCGTTCTGGTCGGGCGTTGCGGCATCCACGATGTTGCATATCCTGTCTGTTGGCGTGTCGCTCAAATATAATTTAGTAGTGATAAATCAATAGCAAAGGGTGTCGCCGTGTCAATGTAGGGTTGCGTCTTAGCGATGCCGCATCTTGTCGCCCCCGCCCCAGGCATGTCCCAGCCATGCCAAACCAGCATGCCCCCTGCGCGTCAATGGTGTTAGCATTTTCTTCATGATGATTGCTTGGCGGATGGGGTGGGGGATCCGTCCCCATGTTGCGGGAGGTGACGATGAAACCGCTTGAGACGCATTTGGAACTCAGTTGCCATCAGGCGCTTCTGAGCCGGATCAAGGAAGTGATGAATCGCGAGGGACTTCTTCCGCCGCATGCCGGTCGGGACGATGTTCGGGCGGCTTTGCTGGCCTGGTTCGACTTCGTGGAAAATGAGCGGCTAGGCCATTTGCATGACAAGGGCGCCAATTGCGAGGATGTCGATACGCCTTGGCACTAGCGCACGATCGTTTAACACCGAGTCACTTTAGTGACCCGGAGTTAAGCGTGAATCGTTCGCTAAAACAAATATGTAGAGCAGATTCACGCTTTCAATCGAAGCCGTTAAACAGCTTCGATTTCCAACGATCTGCACTAAGATTGACCATTGGCCGTTCAGTCCTTAGCCTGTGGGAAACCGGCTAAGGAGCGTTGGCGTGTCCCAAGAAATCCCCATCGGCGTGGTGACGGTTTCCGACCGCGCCAGTACAGGCGTTTACGAAGATAAAGGCGGCCCGGCCATTCTGGCCGAGTTGGGGCGGTATTTGTCCACCCCCTGGCGGGCCGAAACGCGCTTGATCCCCGATGTTCAGGCCACCATCGAAGCCACGCTGATCGAACTGGCCGATGTGGCGGGATGCTCGTTGATCGTCACCACCGGCGGCACCGGCCCTGCGCTTCGCGACGTGACACCCGAAGCCACCGAAGCGGTGTGCGAAAAGATGATGCCGGGCTTTGGCGAGCTGATGCGTCTTGAGAGTCTCAAGGTGGTGCCTACCGCCATCTTGTCGCGCCAGACGGCGGGCATTCGAGGCAAAAGCCTGATCTTGAACTTGCCAGGCAAGCCATCGGCCATCGCCGATTGTTTGAAGGCGGTCTTTCCCGCCATTCCCTACTGCATCGATTTGGTGGGTGGCCCCAGGCTGGAAACCGACCCATCCGTCTGCATCGCCTTCCGACCGAAGGGCACGACCGTTTTACCCGGATCGCCTACGCGGACAGGGTAAAACGTGAATCGTTCCCTTAGGGTCAAGACTCATTAACCCCGCGAGACGCGCTTCTGAAGGAAATGGCCGAATGAAAGGAAAAACGCGACGAGCGTATCGGGAATACGGTCAAGCGTTTTGACGCATCAGTCGGCCATTTCCTTCGAAGCCCGGAGGGACGCGGTGATTTTGCCGCCCGAATGCGTTGCTTGCCCCTTGTGGACAGCCAGTCCACAGTCCTGCTGGAAGCGGGCCAACAATGAGTTCAGCCGACAAAGTCGGCGGGGCCAAGCGCCTGTTCGGACAGCAAAATCCCCAGCGTCGCGTCCGTGGCGTTAATGAGTTTTGACCCTTAGATATATCCGTTGAGCGGATTCACGTCTTTGATACGGGCCGGTTTCCGGCCTCGATCAAAGACGACCCGCTCAATGGAGCCTGAGGCAGAGCCAGGACGGTCGTGCGTTTTCTGGGCGTGGTTTCGCGCGCCAGCCCGGCGGCATAGACTTGTTTGGCGGCTTCCACCATCAGCACGCCCGAGAATCCACTGAACCAGCGCCGTCCCGCTTCCTCCGCCGCCGAGGCCGAGGCCAGCAGCATGCGCGATTTGAAGGGCGGCAGATAAAGAGCGCCGGTCGATTGGGTGGGGGTGAACAAAGCGTCGCGCAGCAGGCTTTGCAATTGCAGCGGCGAATAGGGGCGTCCGACCGCGAAGGGCGAGCGTTCAAGCCTGGACCACACGCCCAGGCGATTGGGCACGACCACCAGCAAGCGGCCGGAATCTTTCAGCACCCGCCAGGCCTCGCGCAGCAGGCTGCGCGGATGATAGGTCGATTCCAACGCGTGAACGATCAGCACGCGGTCGAACATCAGATCAGGGAAGGGCAGGGACAATTCGTCGGCCAGCACCGAGTTGCATGGCCCTTCGGCGGGCCAGCGCAACACGCCCATGGGCGGCGGCATGACGGCGGCGACCCTATAGGCCTCGTCAAGTCCGGCGCGCAGCAAAGGCGGCGCAAAGCCGATGCCCAGCACGGCCTCGCCGCTCAGGTTGGGCCAGACTTCGCGAATGCGCCGTCGCAACAGCCGGGCCGTCATTTGGCCCAGGCCCGAAGCGTAGAAATCGCGAAGGTCGACGATGTCGGTCCACATGCGGCCAGCCTATCATGCCTTGGCTTTTTCGGGCGCTTGAAAAGTGGCGACCAGCGGCGCGTGATAGCTTTCGCCGGTCGCCGGAATCAGGACTGGCGAGATGGCCTCGTCGCCCAAAGCCTCGTTATGGACGGCAATGTCCCTGACCCAGCCCAGCAAGGGTCTGGAAACCAGGATATGGTCCAGCATGGCGGGCCTGCCGTGATGGATGACCGAAAAGCGCTGGCTTTCCGCCAAGCCGCGCTCCAGGGAAATCAGCGATCTGGCGGCCAGATGCGCGTTGCCGGTGTCGTCGGCCTCGGCGCGCAAAAGCCGCAAGGGGGTTTCGTTGTCCTGGGCGTTGAAATCGCCCGCCACCGCGATCAGGGTTTGCGGGTCGGCGTCTTGCAGGGCATCGACGACAAGACGCGCCTCCAGGGCCTGGCCCGAACGTTTGACCGACGCCAGATGAAATCCTTCCGCCCAGCCCTGCACATTCTTCCAGCGATCTGGGTCCTCCTTGGCTCCTTCGACAAAGGATGCCCTGGGCGCTTTCAAATGCAGATTTAGGATGTGCAAGTTGGGGCCGCTTCCCAGATCCAGCCTGACATGCAAAAGCGGGCGGTCCCACTCGACCGGCAGCGGGGCGTCGGGAGCATGTGGCGCGAAATGCCGCAAGGGGGCGACCAGATGGTGCCAAATCTGGCGCTCTTCCAAGATGGGAAAGCGAGACAGAATGGCCAAATTGTGCCGGTCGGCCATGCGGATTCCCACCCGGTTGCGGCTAAACGCCATGTGGTAGGCTTGGTATCGCGTGCCGTCGATCAGGCGGGTGAGCGCTAGCGCCCGGCGCTCGCCGTTCTTGACGATTTCCTCGGCATTCACTTCCTGAAGGCACAAGATGTCAGCGTTCAGCCGTTCCAATTGCGGACGCAAAAGGCAAAGCCGCTCATCCAGGCTTGCGCCGCCCGCATGCCCTGGGCGCGTGTCCAGGTTCTCGAGATTGAAGGTGGCTAGGCGGAATGAAGTCGGCATCGCGGTGCAACCATTGTTTCCGCCCCAGGATACGGAGCTATCGAAGCCTTCGCCAGTTCTTCGGCAAGTTGCCCTGAGGCCTAACGAATAAGGCGATCAATGATGAATGAACTAGAAAAAAACAATACATGTACATTAAAAGAACATTTATCGGAGGCCGTATGAGAGGCGCCTGCCGCTCCGGCCCTAGGCGAAAGGGGATGATCTTCTTGCCGATTAGGCATTGCCTCTATAGATGCTTTGGCGGAATAGTGGGATGCCTGAGAATGGCCTTCACGCCCGCAACGCAGCGAAGACTCTTGCCGTATTTGCGATTGGTGATGTATCGATACAGGTTCCCAGTTGGGAACCAAAAGGCTGTAGCCCGTCCGGGGACGGGTTTGAAATATGCGTGGGGGATGGAAAGATGGCAATGAGTCCGAATGGCGCGGGGCGCAGACTGTTTACCGCTGAAATCCAGCGCCTAAAGCGCGAGGGGCAGTCTGCGCCCGCCGCCGCTTCCGCTGGCCTGTCGGGCGGCGACACGGTTCAGATACTAGAAGCCATCGCGCAACTGCGCAACGACATGAAGGAGCTTTTGCTGTCGGGGGCGCATGCCGATCCCGAGGCGCGCGCCAAATTGGCGGGCGAGAAGGAAGCGCTTCAGAACGAAAAGGCCGAAATGGATTTGCTGCGCACCGAGGTGCGCGCACTCGGCCGCAGCATTCAGCAGACCAAGGCGGAAATCGCGGCCCTTCGCCCGGCGACGACCGGCGACGACCATATCGTCGCGGTGACCAACGAGTTGGACGCCGTGGTCGAGGCGACCGAGAACGCCACGCAGGGCATTCTGGAGAAAGCTGAGCAGATCGACGGCGTCGTGCACAACCTGTTGGCGCATGTGCAAGACAATCATGGGCGGAATTTGGCCGATCAAATTTCCGACCATGTGGTGGGCATTTACGAGGCGTGCAATTTCCAAGACATCACGGGCCAGCGCATCACCAAGGTGGTGAACACCCTGAAATTCATCGAAACGCGTGTGAACGCCATGATCGAGATCTGGGGCGACGACAGCTTCTCGGAAATGGCGCCTTCGGCTTCGCCAGATCAAATTCATGCCGACGATCATCTGGTTTCCGGTCCGGCTCTTGAAGGTAGGGGCATCAGCCAGGACGACATCGACAAACTATTTGGATAACAACAGCGCCTGCAAACAGGCGTGACGCACCCGGGATACAAGGAGTGATTTTGTGAAGAAGAAAGCGCTGCCCCCCGCCGGAACACGTCTGATGATGTCCGGCAACGAAGCCGTTGCGCGTGCCGCCTGGGAGTCCGGACTAGCCCTGGCTTCCGCTTATCCTGGCACCCCTTCGACGGAAATTCTGGAAGAACTGACCCAATATCCCGATTTGAACGCCCAATGGGCGGTCAATGAGAAAGTGGCGCTGGAAGTCGCCATCGGAAGCGCCGTGGCGGGGTCGCGCTCGCTGGCCGCCATGAAGCAGGTGGGCGTCAATGTGGCCGCCGATCCCTTGATGAGCCAGTCGCTGGCGGGCGTGGTGGGCGGGCTGGTTCTCGTGGTTGCCGACGATGTGGGTCTTTCATCGTCGCAGAACGAGCAGGATACGCGCTTCTGGGGCCGCTTCGCGCATATTCCCGTGATGGAGCCCGCCGACGCCCAGGAAGCCTTCGAGATGACGAAGGCCGCCTTCGATCTATCCGAAAAGTTCGAAACCATCGTCATCCTGCGCCTGACCACCAGGGTTTGCCATGTGAAGTCGCTGGTCACGGTGGGCGAGCGCCGCGCGCCCAATAGCGAGGGCGGATTCACCTATGACCCCAATCGCTGGGTGCTGGTGCCTTCCACCGCCAAGCGCCGTCTTCCCTTGCAGGCCGAACGCGAGAAAGCCTTGAAGGCCGAAAGCGAGAACAGTCCCTTGAACGTCGTCGAGCAGGGGCCTGACAAGCGCGTCGGCTTCGTGACCTCCGGCCCCGGCTATCTGCATGTGAAGGAATCCTTCCCTGACGCGCCGGTGATGAAGCTGGGCTTGTCGCATCCAGCCCCTTTCGAAGCCATCCGCGCCTTTGCAGGCACGGTCGAGCGTTTGGTGGTGGTCGAGGAAACCGAGAAGCTGCTGGAGACCGAGCTTAAGGCCGAAGGCATTGGCTGCACGGGCAAGGACATCTTGCCGTCGAACGGCGAATTGGCGCCAGAAATTCTCATCCCGGCGATTGCCAAATTCCTGGGCGAATCTGTGCCGGTCCGCAAGTTGGCCCACGATTCATCGTTGGTCTTTCCGCGTCCGCCCACCATGTGCGTGGGGTGCCCGCATCTGGGCGTTTATTACACGCTCTCCAAGCTGCGCCGTCAGGTCACCATTTCCGGCGACATCGGCTGCTATACGCTGGGAGCACTTCATCCCTGGAAAGCCTTGGACACCACCACCTGCATGGGCGCTTCCCTGACCATGGCCTTAGGCCTGGACAAAGGCCGCTTGCCCAAGGATGCCGACAAGTCGGTGGTCGCGGTGATCGGCGATTCAACCTTCCTGCATATGGGCATTCAGGGCTTGCTCAACTTGGTCTACAACAAGGGCAACGCCACGGTTCTGATCCTTGACAACCAAACCGTCGGCATGACCGGCGGGCAGGATCATCCCGGCACCGGCAAGGACGCCTATGGCATGCCGGCCCCCAAGGTGGATTTCATCAAACTGATCGAAGCGCTGGGCGTGAAGCCCGAACGCATCCACAAGATCAATCCCTATATGATGCCGGTCCTCTTCAAGACCTTGAAGGAAGAGATGGCCATCCCCGAAGTGTCGGTGATCATCACCGACCAGCCTTGCGTGCTGATCGAGGATCATGAGCGCTTCGCTCCCTATACGGTGATCGAAGAGGCCTGCACGGGCTGCGGCAATTGCTTGAAAACGGGTTGTCCGGCCATTCTGGTGCGCAAGCGCGAGAAGGTGGCGAAAAACGGCAAGGAACAGGAACTGGCCTTCGTCGATATCGACATCTCGGGCTGCACCGGCTGCGGCTTGTGCATGGAAACCTGCGGACCCGACGCCATCAAGCGGATGGTACCGCCCGCCAAGACGCCCAAGGAGGCCCAAGCCCATGGTTGAGAGCGCAATTACCAACGTCTTGCTTTGCGGCATCGGCGGCCAGGGCGTTCTGACCGCATCCGAAATCCTGGCCGAGGCGGCGATCGCCGCCGGTCACGATGTGAAGAAGACCGAAGTGGCCGGCATGGCCCAGCGGGGCGGCGTCGTCACGTCGCATCTTCGCTTCGGCCCCAAGATATTTTCGCCTGCCATTCCGCCCGGTCAGGCCGATGTGCTGCTGGCCTTCGAACTGGCCGAAGGGCTGCGCTGGATTTCACACTTGAAACCGACGGGAATCGCCCTTGTGAATACGATGCGCGTCATCCCCCCCGTGGTGTCCACCGGTCTGTTCAGCTATCCGGTCGATCCCTTGTCCGACATTCGGGCCTCGGGCACGCGCATGGTGCCTATCGACGCGGGCGGCATCGCCAAGGAATTGGGCAATGCGCGCTTGGTCAATTCGGTCATGCTGGGGGCCGTGGCTGGGGCGCTGCCTTTCGCGCCCGATTCGGTAAAGGAATGTCTGGTCAAGCGCTTCTCGGCAAAAAAACCCGAGCTTGGTGTGTTGAATGCCCAGGCGTTCGAAGCTGGCCGTGCGGCGGCTGTTGCAGGTGCGAAGGCAGCCTAGCCGGAGGCATTCTGCCATGTTAGGATGGGCCGTCCACTAGGCCCCTAACGGTCACAAAAAAAGGAATTCCTGCACCATGCCTAATTTCCAAAGCGCCCTTCAGGCCATCGTCTCCTCGGTCGCCATTCCCGGCGGCGGGCAGGAGGCCAAGGAAGGGCAACGTTATGTCGTCTGCATTTCCAGAGATTACGGTTGCCGCGGCGAGTTGATCGGCAAGAAGCTGGCCGAAAGCCTGGGCGTGCGCTACTTCTCGAAGGAAGTTCTCGAGAAGATCATCGAACGCACGCATATGGATCCCCATGTCGTGAAGACGCTGGAGGAAAAGGTCCATAAGGCGCGCGATTTGTGGCTGTACTCGCTCTTCACCGGCCAGGACGCCAGCGCCGACACCTATAAGCGCCACATGGTCAACATCATGCTGTCGCTCAGCCGCGTCGGTGGCGTCATCATGGGGCGCGGCGGTCATGTCATTCTGGGCCACACCAAGGCGCTTCGCGTGCGCCTGATCGGCGCCCTGGACAAATGCGCCGAGCGCGTCGCCCATGAAGACGGCATAGGCGTCGAAGACGCCAAGAAGCTCATTCAGGAACACAATGCCCAACGCGGAAAATATGTGTGGGAAATGTTCCATTCGCGCCTGAACGATCCCGCCGCCTTCGATCTGGTGGTGAATGTCGATCGTCTGGGCGATATCGACCACGTCACCGCTATGTTGGCCGATGCGGTCAAGGCTGTGACCGAGGGTGAAAACATCTGAAAGGACCCGCTGATGAACGCCGCCGAACTGAAGGACATTCTTGAAGAGCATACGCAATGGCTCAGAGGCGGCGATACGGGGCAAAGCTTTGGGAAGCGCGCCGATTTTGCCGGTCAGGACCTGCGCGGACTCGATATGACGGGCACCGATTTGCGTCATGCCGATTTCCGCGAGGCCGACCTGTCCAATTGCAAGCTCGACCGGGCCATCCTGTCGGGCTGCAATCTGACCGGCGTGCTATTGCGCAACGCTTCGCTGAGGGGCGCGCTGCTTGAAGGCGCCGATCTGTCGAACGCCGACTTGCGCATGGCCGATCTTCTGGGGGCGCAGTTGACTGGGGCCGATTTTTGGCGGGCCAACCTGAATGGTTGCCGCATTCGGGCGGAAGTTCTCCATGCCGTTTTGCGCTGCCGCAACTGACTTTGCGACATGAGCGGCGATTCCCTGTTTTACGACGAGATCGAACGGCACGCCCACGCGCTGGCGGCGGTTCGCGATTCCATGTCCGAACCGTTCGCGGCATTGGTGGCCGTTTGCAGAAAGTCGTTGGACAATGGCGGCAAGCTGATGTTTTTCGGCAATGGCGGCAGTGCGGCCGACGCGCAGCATTTGGCCACCGAGCTGACCATCCGCTATACCCGCAACCGCAAGGCCCTGGCGGCCTTGGCGCTGACCACCGACACATCTTGCCTGACCGCCTGCGCCAACGATCTGGGGTTCGAACTGGTCTTCGCCCGCCAGATCGAAGCCTTGGCTCGGCCTGGGGATGTGGCGATCGGCATCACCACATCGGGCAATAGCGCCAATGTCACCCTGGCGCTGGAAGCGGCCAAGGCGATGGGCTGCGTTGCCGCCGGTCTGTCCGGGCGCGATGGCGGCAAGCTGGTGGGGTTGGCCGATCCGCTGTTGATCGTGCCGGTCCATGAAACGGCGCGCATTCAGGAAATGCATATCCTGATCGGCCATATGCTGTGCGAAGCGCTTGAGCGCGAGGCCCTGGCCTGATGACCGACCAATCGCAACTGGCGGCTGAGGTGGCCGATCTCAAAGACGTGCCTGTGCTTGTGGTGGGCGACGTCATGCTGGACCGTTACGTCTATGGCGATGCCGTGCGCATTTCGCCCGAAGCGCCCATTCCCGTTCTGTCCATCGATCACGAAAACGCGATGCTGGGCGGGGCGGGCAATGTGGTGCGCAATCTGGCCGCCATCGGCGCCAGGGCGGAATTCGTCACCGCCATCGGCGACGATGCGTCGGGGCGCGAGGTGCGACATTTGCTGGAACAGGAGAATGGGGTTACGCCCAGGCTGGCTGTCGAAACCGCGCGCAAGACCTCGATCAAGACCCGCTTTTGCGCCGGAAATCAGCAATTGCTGCGCGCCGACCGCGAAACCGTGGGGCCGTTGTCGAAGGGCGGCCAGGAAGACGTGCTGGAAGCCGTCGCCAGGGGCCTTAAGGACTCGCGCATCTTGTTGTTGTCGGATTACGGCAAGGGCGTGTTGTCGCCTGCCTTGTTGCCGCAACTGATCGAACTGGCGCGCTGTGCCGGACGGCCCGTGGTGGCCGATCCCAAGGGCATCGATTTCTCACGCTACCGGGGGGCGACGCTGCTTACGCCCAACCGGCGCGAACTGGCCGAAGCGACCCAAATGCCCGTCAAGACCGACGAGGACGTGGTGGCGGCGGCCAAGCATCTGATGGCGGTCTGCGGGGTCCTGAATGTGCTGGTCACGCGCAGCCAGGACGGCATGACGCTGGTTGAATCCTCCGGCGCCGTGCATCACCTGAAGGCCGAGGCCAGGGAAGTGTTCGACGTCTCGGGGGCTGGCGACACCGTGATCGCCACGCTTTCGGCGGCCTTGGGGGCTGGCCTGCCTTTGGTGTCGGCGGCCAGATTGGCCAATGCCGCTGCCGGGATCGTGGTCGGCAAGGTGGGCACGGCCATCGTGCATCCCGAGGAACTGGTTGCCGCCTTTCATCATCAGGATTTGTGGCAGGCGGAAAGCAAGCTGGCCTCGCTGGAACAGGCCAAGGAGCGCCTGAGCGCTTGGCGTCTGAAAGGCTGCAAGATCGGCTTTACAAACGGCTGCTTCGATCTGCTGCATCCTGGCCATGTGTCATTGCTGGCCCAGGCCCGCGCGGCCTGCGACAAATTGGTGGTGGGTTTGAACAGCGATGCGTCGGTGTCGCGCCTGAAGGGACCCACGCGACCCGTGCAATCGGAAGCCGCCCGCGCCGCCGTTCTGGCCTCGCTGGCCTCGGTCGATCTGGTGGTGATTTTCGGGGAAGACACGCCGCTGGCGCTGATCGAGTCCCTGAAACCCGAGCTTCTGGTCAAGGGCTCGGACTATACGGTCGATAAGGTGGTGGGAGCTGATCTGGTGAAGACCTGGGGAGGGCGCGTCCTGCTGGCCGATCTGGCCCAGGGACACAGTACGACGGCGACCATTGCCCGGATGAAATCATAACAAAAACAGATTGTTGACGGTGCTTTTCGGCGTCAAGCCCGATTTGCCCATGACTTGGCGCTGCAAGAGGCACATAATTAAAGGCAGCCTCCGTTCGAGAGGCGTTGCCTTCCTCTGGCGCATGGGGTATTCAGTTCCGCCCTTTCCGACCAACGGGAAGGCAGGTTCAGATTCCAAGGAGACGTTGATGCCTAATTCCGTGCAAATCTCATTTCACGGCATTGATCATTCCGACGCGGTTGAAACCCGCATTCGCGAGAAGGTCGCCAAGCTCGAGCAGTTCTGCGATCGGATCACCGGCTGCCGGGTTACCGTCGAGATGCATCATCGCAACACCTCCAACCTGCATCACAAGGGTGAACCATACCACATCAACATCGACATCACGGTGCCGGGCGACAAGATCGTCGTCAAGCGCGCCCCCAAGGACCCGCATGTCCATGAAGACATCGGCGTGGCCCTGCGCGACGCCTTCTCGATCGCCGAGCGCCAGTTGAAGGACTACACCCGCAAGCAGCGGGGCGAGTAAGGCCTAAGGCACGTTGCGGCCCCCCAAAGGGGCCGTGGCGGCCAAGGTTTCAGCTTCATTCATTTCATTTTGCGCGGACTCCCGCCGTTGCGCTCTTTCACAAAGCGTCGGCTTCGGGTAAATCTGTCTCATGCGCATCAGGCTAAGTCCCATCACGAAACGGCGTCTGGGCCAGTTTGCCGCCAACCGGCGCGGCTTCTGGTCGCTATGGCTGTTTCTGGCCATGTTCACGGCCACCTTGTTTGCCGAACTGATCGCCAACGACCGCCCGCTGGTCGTGCGTTATGAAGGGGCTTTTTATGCTCCCGTTCTGTTCGACTATCCGGAAACGGCCTTCGGGGGCGATTTTCCCACCAGCGCCGATTACCGAGATCCCTTCATCATCGAGCGCATTTCGTCGAACGGCTGGGCGCTGTGGCCGCCGATCCGTTTCGGCAACGCCACCATCAATCGCGATCTGCCGGTGCCAGCACCCGCGCCGCCTTCGGCCGTGAACTGGCTGGGCACCGATGACCAAGGCCGCGACGTGTTGGCGCGGCTGATCTACGGTCTGCGCGTCTCCATTCTTTTCGGCCTGCTGTTGACGGCGCTTTCCTCGGCGGTCGGCGTGGCGGCAGGCGCCGTGCAAGGCTATTTCGGCGGCTTGGTCGATCTAGTCTTTCAGCGCTTCCTGGAAATCTGGGGAAGTTTGCCGCAGTTGTTCATCCTGATCATCGTCACTTCGGTGCTGGTGCCGGGTTTTTGGACCCTGTTGGCGGTATTGATGCTTTTTTCCTGGACGGCGTTGGTCGGCGTGGTGCGGGCCGAATTTCTGCGCGGGCGCAATTTCGATTATGTGCGGGCGGCGAGAGCGCTAGGGGTAGGCGATTTCGCCATCATGTTCCGCCATGTCCTGCCCAACGCCATGGTTGCCACCTTCACCTTCACCCCATTCATCCTGTCCAGTTCAATCGTGGCGCTGACGGCGCTGGATTTTCTGGGGCTGGGCCTGCCGCCCGGCTCGGCTTCGTTGGGCGATCTGTTGCGCCAGGGCAAAGAGAATCTGCAAGCTCCCTGGCTGGGCATTACCGGGTTCCTTTTGCTGGCCCTGCTTTTGACCTTGCTGGTTTTCGTGGGCGAGGCGGCGCGTGACGCCTTCGATCCCAGGAAATCGAAGACATGACGAATTTGATCGAGATCGAGAACCTGTCGGTCTCCTTTGGACGGGGCGAGTCCGAGGTCAAGGCCGTGCGCGGCATCTCTTTTGCCTTGTCCAAGGGCGAGACGCTGGCCCTGGTGGGCGAATCAGGTTCCGGCAAATCCGTTTCCGCTCTGTCGATTCCCGGTCTGCTGCCTTATCCGAAGGCTTGGCATCCTACCGGCGCCATCCGGTTCGAGGGTCAGGATATTCTGAACGCTTCCGAAGACCAACTTCGCCATTTCCGCGGCGCCAAGGTGGCGATGATCTTTCAAGAACCGATGACCTCGCTGAACCCGTTGCACGCCATAGGACGTCAGGTGGGCGAGGTGCTTGAATTGCATAAGGGCCTTAAAGGCGCCGAGGCCGAGAGGCGCGTGATCGAGCTGTTGCAACTGGTGGGCTTGAGCGAGGCCGCCACGCGCCTGAACGCGCTGCCGCATGAATTGTCGGGCGGACAGCGCCAGCGCGTGATGATCGCCATGGCTCTGGCGGGCGAACCCGACCTGCTGATCGCCGACGAGCCGACAACGGCGCTCGACGTCACCATTCAGGCGCAAATCCTAAAACTGCTGAAAGAGCTTCAGGCCCGTTTCGGCATGGCGCTGCTGATGATCACCCACGATCTGACGCTGGTCAGGCGCATGGCCGACCGGGTGGCCGTGATGACCAAGGGCGAGATTGTGGAAACCGGGCCGATGGCCGAGGTTTTTTCCAATCCCCAGCATCCCTACACGCAGCGTCTGATCGCCTCGGAACCCAAGGGAACGCCGGGGACGGTGGCGACTGACGCTCCCAAGGTGATGGAAGGTCAGGGGATCAAGGTTTGGTTTCCGATCAAAAAGGGCGTCTTCAAGCGCACGGTCGGCCACATCAAGGCGGTGGACGGCGTGGATGTCGCCGTTCGCGAAGGCGAAACCCTGGGCGTGGTGGGCGAGTCCGGCTCCGGCAAAACCACCCTGGGTCTGGCCTTGCTGAGACTGGAACGTTCAAGCGGCGCCATCAGTTTGCAAGGCAAGGAGCTTGATCGGCTTTCAGGTTCGGCCCTGCGCCCCTTGCGCCGCGAGATGCAGATCGTTTTTCAAGATCCCTACGGCGCTTTAAGCCCACGCATGAATATCGCCGACATCGTGGGCGAGGGGCTTGAACTGCACAAGATCGGCAACACCGTTCCCGAACGTCGCGGCTTGATCGCCGAGGCGCTTTCCGAAGTGGGGCTTGATCCGTCGATGATGGAGCGCTATCCGCATGAATTCTCAGGCGGTCAGCGCCAACGAATCGCGATTGCCAGGGCCTTGGCGCTGAAACCGAAATTCCTGGTGTTGGATGAACCGACCAGCGCCCTTGACCTGACCGTGCAGGCGCAGATCGTCGATTTGCTTTTAAAGCTGCAAGCGCGCTATCGCCTGGGCTATCTGTTCATCAGCCACGACCTGCGCGTCGTCAAGGCGCTGTCGCACCGCATCTTGGTGATGAAGGACGGCAGGAAGGTGGAAGAGGGCGAGGCGGGCGCCATTTTCGACAACCCGCAAGCCCCCTACACCAAATCGTTGATCGCGGCGGCCTTCACGCTTGATAGTGACGCGGCGGCGGCGGACTGCCGCTGATCAACCGCCAAAGCGCAATCAAGCATCTCTCGAAATTCGTCATTAATTCCCCCATCCGTCCGATGTCCCGTTGGCCGTCATTCTAACGGCCCAATGATGGCGAGATTACGGAAGGAATTGCGGCAAGAAAGTGACGAAGGTCACACGGACGATCGGTGATTATTTCTTCATGTTGAAGCTGGGGGTCGGATGGCAAGAGACGCCATCCAGAATCCAGCCGTCGCCTTGGCGGATCATTTTGTAGGTGGCGACGATATCGCCGCTGCGCGGCCATCGATATGAAATGATGGCGATCTGAGCGCCTTTTGCTTCGGTTTGATAAAGATAGGCTTCGCCGCTTGCATCCTGGGCGCAGGATACCGGATTGAAGCCAAGCCCGCAAAGCTCGCCATCCAGGTATTTGCCTTTGCAGTTCTTTTGCACGCTCAGCGTTTCCGCCTTGGCCCAGGCCGATTGCAGCCCCTTGCTGACATTCTGGCCATATTGGTGATCCTTGCCCTTGTTGCGCCAGGGCGCCTTGATGGCAAAGTCAACATAGGAGTCGTCGCGCTCGGAATTGCGAATGATCGCATCGAGCGCCATTTCAGCTTCCGTCGCGGCGGGGTGAAAATTGGCGCCGACGGCGTTCGCGTCGCTCGATTGCGCAAGGACGGCCAATGCGATGGCGGCAAGCGCCGATAGGGAGGATGGTTTGCGGTGGGGAGCGGTCAATGACCGGGCGCCGCGCGGCCCATGTCGATGAACTTCTCGCGCCTGCGCGAACGAAGCACACCGCCTTCCAGGCCGGAAAGATCCCTAAGCGCGCTTTCGATAGCGTCGCCCAATGTCCTCATGGCGACATCCGGAGCGCGGTGCGCGCCGCCCAAAGGCTCGGGCACCACCTGATCGATAACGCCCAGTTTCAGCAGATCTTGGGCGGTCAGTTTCAAAGCCTCGGCGGCGTCCTTGGCCTGATCGCCCGAGCGCCACAGGATCGAAGCGCAGCCTTCCGGCGAGATCACCGAATAGATGGCGTGTTCCAGCATCAAGACCACGTTGCCGGTGGCGATGGCGATGGCGCCGCCTGATCCGCCCTCGCCGATCACCGTCGAGATGTAGGGGATGCGCAAATCAAGGCCGGTTTCGATGCAACGCGCGATCGCCTCGGCTTGCCCCCTGGCTTCGGCATCGACGCCGGGATAGGCGCCCGACGTGTCAACGAAGGACAAAAGCGGCAGCCTGAATTGATTGGCCATCATCATCAGCCGCTTGGCCTTGCGGTAGCCCTCGGGCTTGGCCATGCCGAAATTGTGCTTGATGCGGCTGTCGGTGTCGCGCCCCTTCTCCAAGCCGATCACCACCACAGAACGGCCCCTGAAGCGGCCCAATCCGCCCACGATGGCCTTGTCCTCGGCAAAGGCGCGGTCGCCGGAAAGCGGCACGTAATCTTCGATCAAAGCCTGGATGTAATCGCAGGCGTGCGGGCGTTCTGGATGGCGGGCCACCTGCGTTTTCTGCCAGGGAGTCAGCTTTGCGTAGGTCGAACGCAAGAGCTTCTCGACCTTGGCGTTCAGCTTGGAAACTTCCTCGGCGATATTGATGTCGCCAGCGTCGGTCAGATGCCGAAGCTCTTCAATTTTGCCTTCAAGTTCAGCAATCGGCTTTTCGAAGTCGAGAAACTGCATGGACTCTGACCGGTCAGATGTGGCTGGGCAGGGTGACTATTTGAAGCCAGAACACGCCGATCGACTGCACGACGGCGATGAACTTGTCGAAATCGACGGGCTTGACGATGTAGGCGTTGGCCCCCAACTCGTAGCAGCGCAGGATGTCGGCTTCTGATTCCGAGGTGGTCAGCGCGATCACCGGCAGGCGATGCAACTTGGGGTCTTTACGGATCTCTTCCAGCACCTCGCGCCCGTCCTTTTTGGGCAGGTTGAGGTCCAGCAGAACCAGATCAGGCTGTCCAGCTTGGGGGTGCGAACCCTGGCGGCGTAGGTAGTCCATGGCGTCAGCGCCGTCGAGGACATGATTGATGCTGTTCAGGACATGCGAGTCCTTGAAGGCTTCAACCACCAAACGGGCATCCGCCATGTTGTCTTCGACAAGCAATATCTCGATCGGGCGCACTTGAACCAATACTCCGCCGGAAAAAGGCCATAATCTTGTTTGGAAAATAGGGATGTTGACCTGTGAAGTCGAGGGAAAGTTTGCATCCCTGTCCTAGCGTATTAACATGTGATGCATGCAAAAGAGGAAAGGGTGAGACTCTGATGTGCGATTGCAACAAGATTGGGCGCCGCCGCCTGCTGAAGGGATTTTTGTCCAGTTCCGCTTTGGTGGGGCTGGCCCCTTGGTGTTTAAGCGGTTGCAGCGTCAACCCGGCAACCGGGCAGTCCAGTTTTACCGGCCTTATGTCGATGGACGATGAAAAGAAGGTTGGATCGGAGCAATTTCCCTCATTAGTAAGTGAGTTTGGCGGCGAATACAAGGATGCGCGTCTCGGCAGCTATCTGACGTCTTTGGGGAATGAATTGGTGCGCCAGTCGGAAACGCCTGACGCCAAATTTACTTTTGCCGTCCTCAATTCGGATGTCGTCAATGCCTTCGCCTTGCCGGGCGGCTATGTCTGCATCAGCCGCGGCCTGATGGCGCTGTGCCAGGACGAGGCGGAACTAGCTGGCGTGGTCGGGCACGAGATCGGCCATGTGGTGGCAAGGCATTCGGCACAACGATACAGTTCGGGCATGGCGACCAATATCGGTCTGATGGCTGCCGCGATCGGGCTTTCGGTCATGGGGGCGGGTCAAGCCGGGCAGGGGTTGATGAATGTCGCTCAGTACGGCGCCCAGGCCTTCTTGCAATCCTATTCGCGCGAGCATGAATTGGAAGCCGATCTGCTGGGACACCGCTACATGACCCGTTCCGGCTACGAACCCGACGCCATGGTCAATTTCCTGGCAAGTCTGCGCAAACATTCCCAGTTGCAGGCGCGCATGGCGGGCAAAAGCGAGGATGCGGTTGATCAGTTCGACATGATGGCCACCCATCCGCAGACCAAGGAGCGCGTGGATGCCGCCACGAACCGCTTGCGCAACTTGTCTGTGCCCAATCCTCGGCTTGAGCGCAACCGCTACCTGGACATGATCAACGGCATGTTGTTCGGCGATGATCCCGAGCAGGGCATGATGAAGGGGCAGAGTTTCCTGCACCCCGCCCTGCGCTTCGGCTTCGACATTCCCAAGGGGTTCCGCCTGTCCAACAGCCCCTCCAAGGTGGTGGCCAGTCATTCGAAAGGGGCGATCATCATTTTCGACGGCGCCAAGCCGCGCGGCAATGGCAACATGTCCAGCTATATAGGGCGCGAATGGATGCCGCGCTCCAACGTTTCGCAGTTGGAGGCCATTACGGTGAACGGCATGGAGGCGGCCACCGGGGTTACCCAAGGACAAGCCAATGGGCAGCCGGTTTACGTGCGTCTGTTGGCCATCCGCTATGACAGCAACCAGCTCTACCGCTTCATGTTCGTTACCCCCAGAAGCCAATCGAGCGGCTTCGAAGAGGACTTCAAACGCACCACCTACAGCTTCCGCAAGCTGAGCGCCGAAGAGGCCGCCCGGGTCAAGCCCTTGCGCCTGATCGTCGTCAAGGCCCATGCGGGCGACACGCCCGAGCGGCTGGGGGCCACGATGCCTTTCAACGAATACAATGCCGACTGGTTCAAGCTGCTGAACGACATCGATCCCGGACAGCCGTTAAAGCCCGGCCAAACGATCAAGGTGGTGGCTGGTTAATGATGTTCGGCTTGGCTTTCGTCAAGTTTCCGTCCGGGAAAAGCTGGTAAGCCTAGACCGATTGCCCATATTGTGGGGAACGGGACGGGACAAAAGCCCATGCAAGACGCGTTCGGACGTAGGATCGATTATTTGCGGGTTTCGGCGACGGATCGCTGCGATCTGCGTTGTTCCTATTGCATGAATGACGAAACGCGTTTCGTCTCGCGCCCGGAAATCTTGACCTTGGAAGAGATCGAGCGCCTGTGCGCCTTGTTCATGCGCATGGGCGTCCAGAAATTGCGCATCACAGGCGGTGAACCCTTGATACGGCGCAATGTCCTGTCTCTGTTCGAGAATCTGGGGCAGTGGCTGGGGCGGGGCTTGTCCGAACTTAGCCTGACCACCAACGCCACAAGGCTTGAGGAATATGCGGGCGGTTTGGCCCTGGCGGGGGTTAATAGGGTCAATGTCTCGCTCGATACGCTGGATGCCGCCACCTTCAAGGCGATCACCCGCCAGGGCAATCTGGCCAAGGTGCTGGCCGGCATCGAAGCCGCCAGGGCCGCGGGATTGCGCATCAAACTCAATTGCGTGCTGATGAAGGGCGTCAATGAGCACGAGATAGCAAGTCTGCTGGCCTGGAGCCACGAGCGCGGTTGCGATCTGGTGCTGATCGAGACCATGCCGATGGGCGAGGCGCGCTCTGATCTTTTTCTGCCCCTGGACACGGTTTTGGAACGTCTGTCGCAGACCTACCGGTTGGAAGAGACCGATGAACGCACCAACGGCCCGGCGCGCTATCTTAGGGTGTTGGAAACCGGCGGCAGACTGGGGTTGATCGCCCCCTTAAGCCATCATTTCTGCGAGTCGTGCAACCGGGTGCGCTTGACGGCGGCAGGAAAGCTGCATTTGTGCCTGGGACGCGAGGATGGGGTCGATCTTCGCCGTCTGCTGCGGGCGAACGAAGGCGACCAAGCGATTGAAGACGCCATTCTGAACGCCCTGACCGTCAAGCCCAGAGGGCACGATTTCGTGGCTGGGGGCACATTGTCGCAAGGTCCGGGCGCCGTGCGGGCCATGAGCGCCACAGGCGGATGATATCTAAAGATATTTCTGGATGGTTGCAATGAAGGTGGCGACCGAGATCGGCTTGGTGATATAGGCGTCGCAGCCGCCTTGCAAGATCTTCTCCTCGTCGCCCTTCATGGCGAAAGCGGTAACGGCAATCACCGGAATATCTTTGAGGTCGGCATCGGCCTTGATCATGCGCGTAACATCAATGCCCGATATTTCAGGCAGTTGGATGTCCATCAGTACCAAGTCGGGTCTTTGTTGACGCATCATGCCCAGCACGTTCGCCCCCTCGCTCGTCTGAAGGGTGGCGTAACCATGTGCGGCCAGAAGGTCGCAAAACAGTTTCATGTTCAGTTCGTTGTCCTCAACGATGAGGATCGTCTTGGGCATAATGGTCTCTACTCGCTGGAGGAAGATTCCCCGCCTCTTTGATAGTCGCAATTTGTGAAAAATCCAACCGCTTACCCGAATATATATAACCACAAAAATTTCGCGGCATTGTTGCCAGTCGTCAATTCTTGCCCGCCGACTTTGCTAAACGCGAGTGCGACGCACAAAAAAGTGGGCCGGGACAAGCCCGGCCCAAGTTTGCTCTTGAGGGAAAAGGATACCGGCCAGCGACACGGTGAACATCCGAACGGCGGTTTCGTCGCCCGCGGGGGCGGGCAGCCGCCGGAAAATCCTCCGGCCCGACAACCTGTATCCAGGTGCCATACTGCTCTATTGGCCGCCAGGGGGCTGTGATGGACGTCACAAGAGTATTTATTTTGATTCAGCGCCCGGCAGACTTTCCAGAGAGTAAAAACATGCGGTAAAGCGCAAGACGATTTCGCCGCGCTGGCCGTTATTGAAAGATGTGAAAACTCATTGCCATGCGGGGGGTTATGGCTTGTCAAATTTGCAGCGCGGTTGCGTTCCTGCACTTCTCGAAGCCGTCAGGTTGAGATAATGTGACAGTCATAAGAGGGCGGGGCAAATCCGTTCGTTTGATAAAAGGTGTGGGGTCACGTTGCGTCTATCCGGCATGTTGACGGGTGTAGGGCTGGCGGTTGCGTTGCTGTTTCCGGCAAGCGCCGCCCGCGCCCAGGAAGAACTGAACCTGGGCGTCTTCGCCTTTAGGCCCAAACCGGTGATGGCCGAGCTGTATCAGCCGCTGGTGGATCATCTCAACCGCTCGATACCCGGCATCAAGATCAGAATGCTGGCGCTGGATATTTCCGAGATCGAAGCGGCGCTTGAGGCGGGCAAGCTGGACTTGGTCTTTACCAATCCCAGCCATTTCATGCTGCTTCGCCACCACAACCGCCTGACCGGCGCCCTGGCCACGCTGGTAACGCTGGACAAGGGTATCGCCGTCAGCAGCTTAGGCGGGGCCATTCTGGCGCCCGCCGACCGTTCGGACATTCAGACGCTGAAGGATATGAAAGGGCGCAAGATTGCCTATCCAGGAACCAAATATCTGGGTGGCTATCAGACGCAGGCTTATGAGCTGTTGCTCGCAGGCATCCATTTGCCTGATGATGCCAAACTTGTGAATGTGGGCGCGCATGACAGCGTTGTGAAAACGCTGCTGGCGGGTGAGGCGGATGCCGGTTTCGTTCGAACAGGCATTGTCGAGGCCATGATCCGCGAAGGAAACCTGCCCGAGGGCCGCCTAAAACTGATCAATCCCCAACCCCATCCGTCATTTCCATTTCTGGTCTCAACACGCCTTTATCCGGAATGGGCCTTTGCCGCCCTGCCGCACGTCAATGAGCGACTGGTCCGCCAGGTCGCCCGTGCGCTCTTCGATGTCGAGCCGGACAGCGAGGCTGCGAAGGCGGCAGGAATTCATGGCTTCACGGTGCCCGCCGATTATCTGCCGGTTGAGAATTTGGCCCGCGTCCTGCGCCTGCCGCCCTTCGAGGAAGCGCCGGAATTCACCGCCCAGGATGTTTGGGAACGCTATTTCCCGGCCATTCTTGTCGGGCTGGGCGCTTTTTTGGTGATTGCCGTGCTGATGGCCTTTCTGGCGGTGGGTTATCGGCGCCTGAAGGTGGAGCAGGGGCGGGTTCTGGAAAGCGAGGCAAGAAGAAAACGAGCCTACGAGCTTCTCAATCGCCAAGCGCAGGATTTGAAACGGGCCAATCAGGAATTAGAGCAGTTCGCCTATGTCGCTTCGCACGATATGCGCCAGCCGCTTCGCATGGTGACCAGCTATCTCAATCTAATCAAGAAAAGGCTGGGTGAGCGGATTGATCCCGACATGGCGGATTTCATCGGCTTTGCCACCGATGGCGCCAAGCGCATGGATGCGCTGATCACAGGTTTGCTGGAATATTCCAGAACCGGTCGCAATCTCGAGCCGTTTCAGCCGGTCAGCTTATCGACTGCGGTTGCCGATGCGATTCAGAATCTCAAGGTCGCCATCGATGAAACCGGCGCATCGCTCACGCTAAAGCCCGGATTGCCTTCCATCATGGGCGACCGGATGGAACTGACGCGTCTGTTTCAGAATTTGATCGGCAACGCCCTGAAATACCATTCCCAGGATCGCTCGCCCGCAATCGATATCGAATGGGATGATGGGGGCGATGCCTGGCGGATCGTCGTGGCCGACAACGGGACCGGTTTTGATCCCAAGGACAAAGATCGCATGTTCGCCATTTTTCAGCGTCTTGTTCCGACCAATCAGTGCGAGGGCACGGGGATCGGCTTGGCTTTGTGCCGCAAGATCGCCGAACATCACGGCGGCTCGATCGACGCTGAATCAACGCCGGGCGAAGGCAGCCGGTTTATCCTGGCCTTTCCCAAGGCATAGAACGGGCCGCTCTACCGCTCCAGCGCCTTATCCAGAAAATCCAGCCGGTCTTGTCCCCAGAATGGCTCGTCGTTATAGACGTACCAAGGCACGCCATGAACGCCTTTGGCGATGGCTTCGGCGGTGTTGGCTTCCCATTCCCGGTGGGCTTGCGAACCTTCACCCGATTGGGCCAGCAGTGCCTTGCCGTCCAAGCCCTGTTCATCGGCAATGATGGCCACCGTTGCCGCGTCGGCCAGATTGCGCTCTTCCTTCCACACGGCCCGCATATAGGCCAGCGACAGAGCGCCCATGTCATGGCCCTGCCTGCCCGCCTCGATGGTCAGGCAGGCCGCCATCTGGTCGGGAACGGGAAAATATTTCGGCTGCGTGTTCAGGCCGAAATTGAGATGTTTGTTCCAGCGCTCGATCTCGACCAAACGATAGGCCAAGCGGGCCGGGTGGCGGTCCTTGAACATGGTGCCGCCGGTGGCGGGAAACAGCTTGCCCAGATTGACCGGCTTATAATTGATCAAGGCGCCGTGGCGTTTGGCGATATCGATCAGGCGGGCATGGCCGATGAAGCTCCAGGGCGACACCAACGCATAATAGTAATCGATGTGCTTGGACATGGGGTGGTCTCCTTAGGGCGAATATAGGTGTTCTTGCAACTGGGCGCAGGGAATGCAGTTATCCTTCCTGCAGGCGTTTGGCCTTTTCCATCTCGCGCAGGTCCTTGCGCTTGATCTTGCCGGTGGCGGTCATCGGCAGTTCGGTCACGAATTCGATCTCTCGCGGATAGGCGTATTGCGCCATGCGCGTCTTTACATGGTTGCGAATCGAATCGGCCAGCGCCCGGTCGGCCGCATGGTCCTTCGGCCTTTGTCCCGGCTTGAGGACGATGAAGGCCTTGATGCTTTCGGTGCGCACCGGATCGGGCACGCCGATCGCGGCGGCCATGGCGACGGCCGGGTGGCGGATCAAGCAATCCTCGATTTCGCCGGGGCCGATGCGGTAAGCGCCCGAGGTGATCACGTCGTCGGCGCGGCCCTGGAACCAGAAATAGCCGTCGATGTCGCGCATGCCCATGTCGCCGGTCAGCAGCCATCCATTGGCGAACTTGTCTCTGGTGGCGTCGGGGTTGTGCCAATATTCGAGAAACATCACCGGATCGCCCTGGCGGATGGCGATATGGCCGGGCGTTCCAGGCTGTTGGGGGATGCCGTCGTCATCGACGATCTCGACTTCGTGTCCGGGAATGGCTCGTCCCATCGATCCCTTGCGCACCTCCATCACGGAAGCGCAATTGCCCACCACCAGATTGCATTCCGTCTGGCCGTAGAATTCGTTGATCGTGACGCCGAAAGTGGATTTCCCCCAGTCTTGCAGTTCCTCGCCCAGCGTTTCGCCGCCCGATCCGATGCTGCGCAAACGCGGCTTGGCCGTAAAGGAACCCGCTTGGCGCATTATTTTCAGCGCCGTGGGCGGCAAGAAGACGTTGCGCACGCCATGGCGCGCCATCAGGTGCATGGCGAAATCTGGATCGAATTTGCGCGCCCGGTGCGCCAGCACGGGAACGCCGTGATGCCAAGCGGGCAACAGAACGTCGAGCAGACCGCCGATCCAGGCCCAGTCGGCGGGCGTCCAGAACAGGTCGCCGTATTTCGGGAAGAAGTCTTGCGGAAATTCAACGCCCGGCAGATGGCCCAGAAGCGTGCGATGGGCGTGCAATGCGCCCTTGGGGCTGCCAGTGGTGCCCGAAGTGTAGATGATCAACGCCGGGTCGTCGGCCCGCGTGTCTTCGGGCGTGAATTGGTCCGTAGCACTCATCATGGCGGCCCAGAAATCGCTGACTCCCGCTTTGCCCTGCGCTCCCACCACCAGCAGATTGTCCAGACGCGGCAGTTCGCTTTTCAGCGCCATCACCTTGTCGAGATTCTCCATGTCGGTGATCAAAAGCCTGGCCGACGAATCGGACAGGCGGTAGAGAAGCGCGTCTTCGCCAAACAAGGTGAACAGGGGAACCGCGATGGCGCCCAGCTTATAGGTGGCGATATGGGCCAGCGCCGTCTCCAGCGACTGCGACAGAAGAATGGCTACCCGGTCGCCTTTTTGCACGCCCAATCCCCGAAGCGCGTTGGCGAGGCAGTTGGACAGGCGCTTGATGTCGGCGAAGCTGTAGCGCCCCACCTCGCCATTTTCCAGTTCGGTGATCAGCGCCGTGCGGTTGCCGTCGGCCCCCAAGCCTGCATGTTTGTCGATGGCGTCCACCCCGATATTGTAATGTTCGGGAATGTGCCAGCGGAATGTCCGGCATGTCTCTTCGTAGGAATGGCTGAGCTTCAGCATTTCGTTTCGCCCGGACGGTTGACCAGCCAGATTCCCGCCGCCACCAGGGCAAGAGCGGCCAATAGCAGCGGCGTGATCGGCTCGCTTAGGATAATCCCTCCGGCGGCCAAGCCGAAGAGGGGGGTGAGGAAGGTGAAGGAAGCCAGCCTAGCCGCCGGATAATGCGCCACCAGCCAGAACCAGGCGAGATAGCTGGCGAAGGCGACGATCACGGTCTGAAAAAGCAGGCAGCCGACGACAAGCGGCGAAAGCATAGTTATGCCCGGCTCGCCCATCAGGATCGAGGCGGGAACCAGCGCCAAGGCCGAGACGGCCAATTGATAAAACAAGGTCTTGGCGGGCGAAATGCGGGCCAGCACCGTGGCCTTGACCAGCACCGTGGTCGCTCCCCACAAGACGGCTCCCGCCAGGGCCAACAGATCGCCATACAGCATGGTTGGCGACGCCAGCGTCCACCCATCAGCGAAGGCGATCACGATGCCCAGAAAGGCGCAGCCAAGGCCCATGGCTTGCAATAGCCGCAGTTTTTCGTGGGGCAGGAAAAGTTGCGCCCCCAGCGCCACCACGAAGGGGGCGGTATAGATGAAGATGATGCTGCGCGACGCCGTGGTGTAGGACAGGCCCCAATAAATGCACAGGAACTCCACGGCGAACAGCGTTCCCGCGATCAGGCCGGGGATCAGGCTTTTATCGCGCTCCAGCAGCTTCTGGCCTCTGAGCGTCATCCATATCCACAGCAAGGCGGTGGCGCCGATCGAGCGAATGCCCGCCTGCATGACCGGCGACACGCCTTCGTTGGCCAGTTTGATCGATACCTGCTGCAATCCCCACAGCAGGCACAAAAGAGCCAGAAGCGCCATCGCCGACAAATCGAGATGGGTTCGCCGGTCGAGCATCAATTCAGGGGATAGACGGTTTCGAAATAGCGCCAGCCGCCCGTGTCGTCGAACATCACGCCGTCGAAGCCCAGATCCATGATCCATTTGAGATAGCGGCCCAGGATGTCTTTCCAGTCCTTGTGCCGGTAATCGACGGTGAAACGGTCGGGATTGCCGGGATCGACGGCGATCAGCCAAGCAGGACTGCCTTCTTTCCATGTGGGCTGCCAGTAGGGTGCCCCGGCATTGGCGTAAGTCAGCGGCAGGCGGGCGATCACCTTGCGTGGGCTGCCGATCTTCTTGAACTTCAGCTGATAGACTTCCTGCTTGGTCAGGGGTTCTTGCGCAACGCCCTGGGCGACGTCGAGAATCAGCAGGTCCTGGTTGGTTTCGACCAGGGCGAGAACCGCCTTGGACTTGGGTCCAAAGCGCTTGGTGTCGAGAACGGCCAGGAAATTCCTGGCGTCGTCCAGGCTTAGGATCGGCCTGGGATTCTCGCCGGGCGGCCTGCCCGAGGGAATCATGTTCAGTTCGGTCATGTCCACGGCGACATAGGGGATGGCCCCCAATTTCCGGGCGTTGGTCAAGGCGAGGTCCGCCGCCTGACCCATGCAGAAATCGATGGTCAGCAGACGCTTGCCCAGTTTCCTGAACTCGGACAGCGTTTTAAGGCGGATCGTCTGCTCCTTGGGCGGCGCGTCGGCGCAAGACAGATTGTCTTCCACCACCCCGTCGATGGCCCGTGCCAAGGGGCGCATCAGCCCATGCATGGGAACCCGCTTGTCGTCGTCGATCATGGGATTCACGATCTCTTCCAGGATGTATTCCCAGTAATCCTTTTCGAGAATGGCCGCGCCGTCGCGCAGCAGAACCTGGAAATTCTTGTCGCGCTTGTGGGCGTAAAGCGACAGTTCCATCAGAATGGCGCGCAACTCGGCCCTGAAATCATAGGGCTTGTCGGGATTGACCGGAGTCATCGCCTCAGGCTCGGGCTGGGCGTCCTTCAATTCCTTGCCTTGGGCGCGGACTTGCCCTTGGGCAGGCGCCTGGGCCTGGACCGCGGGGGCCAGGGCGAGCAGCAGGGCGAGAAAAACGAAGAAGCGCATGGTCTTAGTCTAGCCGATACGGATGGGCTTTCAAACCCTTGCATGAGGGGGCCGGACGGGCTAGACACGAGCCTTCCAGACAGGAGGTTTGCCCGTGTCCTTACCCCTTTTCCGTCCCTTTCCCGGCCTGCGCCCCGCCCCAGAACTGGCTTCCCAGGTGGCGGCCCCCCCCTATGACGTGCTGAACAGCGAGGAGGCGAGGGACCTGGCCAAGGGCAAGCCGCACAGTTTCTTGCACATCTCGAAGCCCGAGATCGATTTGCCCGTGGGGACGGACCCCTATGCGCCCGAGGTTTACGCCAAGGGGGCCGAGAATCTGAAGAAGATGATCGAGGCGGGCGTAATCAAGCGCGACCCCAAGCCTTGCTATTACGTCTATCGCCTTCGGATGGGCGACCATGTGCAGACCGGCATCGTGGCGGCGGCTTCGGTGGCGGCCTATGACGTCAATCGCATCCGCAAGCACGAATTCACCCGCCCCGACAAGGAAGACGACCGCGTGCGCCAGATCGACAGCGTGAACGCCCAGACCGGCCCGGTGCTGCTGGCCCATCGCCCGATCAAGGCGGTCAGCGAGGTCATCGCCCGCGTTACGGCCTTGCCCGCCGCCTATGATTTTGCGGCCCATGACGGCATCGGCCATGCGCTGTGGGTGATCGATCAGGACGCCGACATCAAGACGGTTACGGACGCTTTCGAGGCGGAAAAAGCCGTCTATATCGCCGACGGCCATCATCGGTCGGCTGCCGCTTCGCGCATCGCCAAGGCGCGCTCGGGCAAAGGCGGCGAAGATGCCGCCCACAACTCGTTCCTGGTGGTGTCCTATCCCATCGATGAAATGCGCATCCTTGACTACAACCGCGTGGTCAAGGATTTGAACGGCATGAGCGAGGCCGAACTGCTGGAGAAGCTCGCCAAGACCTTCACGCTGGAAGAAACCAAAAATCAGGCCAAGCCGAAGGCCAAGCGCCAGATCGGCCTTTATCTAAAGGGGCGCTGGTTCCTGATGACGCTGAAGGCCGAACCCCAGGGGCTTGATCCCGTGCAGTCGCTGGATGTCAGCCTGCTCACCGATCTGGTGCTGGCGCCTTTGTTCGGCATCGAGGATCTACGCAAGGACAAGCGCATCGACTTCGTGGGCGGCAAGCGCGGCCTGGGCGAGTTGGAAAAGCGCGTCGATTCCGGCGAAATGGCGGCGGCTTTCGCGCTTTATCCCACCAGCATGGACGATTTGGTTTCGGTGGCCGACGCCAATCGGGTGATGCCGCCCAAATCCACTTGGTTCGAACCCAAGCTGGCCGACGGCATGGTCTCCAACCCGCTTGACTGATCCGTCGTTAAAGCCGGTTCTGGTCATCGCTGGCCCGACGGCTTCGGGCAAGTCGGGGCTGGCGATGCAGGCCGCCCTGGCCTTCGGCGGCGTGATCATCAACGCCGACGCGCTGCAAATGTATCGCGGCTTGCGCATCCTGACCGCAAGGCCATCCTTGGCCGACGAGGAAGCCGTGCCGCATCGGCTGTATGGCCTGCTGGAAGCGGAAGAAACATGTTCGGCGGCCAGATGGGCCAAGATGGCGGCAGGCGAAATCGGCAAGGCGCATGAGGCGGGCCGCCTGCCGATCCTGACCGGCGGCACGGGCTTGTATCTAAGGGCGTTGGTCGAAGGTCTGGCCCCCATGCCGGACGTGCCCGATCCCTACCGGAACTCGGCCCGCGTGCTGGCGTCGGAAATCGGGGCGCTGGCTTTGCATGCCCGCCTGAAAGAGCGCGACCCTGTGATGGCGGCCCGCTTGCGCCCCACCGATACCCAGCGCTTGACCAGGGCTTGGGAAGTGTTGGAGGCGACTGGCCGCTCGCTGGCCGACTGGCAACTGATGAAGGGCAAGCCCTTTCCCGCCCGTTTCGTCAGCCTGTTCGTGATGCCGGAACGCGAGGAACTGTACCGTTCCTGCGACGCTAGATTCTTGAAAATGCTGGAAATGGGCGCCCTGAACGAGGCCGCCTTCTATCAAGACGCGCCGATTGATCTGCCCTTGCTGCGCGCCCTGGGTCTTAAAGAACTGATTCGCCATCTGAAAGGCGAGATGCCGCAGAACCAAGCCGTTGCCTTGGCCCAGGCCGCCACTCGCCACTACGCCAAGCGCCAAGTGACCTGGTTCAGGCACCAAATGCAACCCAGCCATGTCCTGCCTGCGCAATTTTCGGAAAGTCTGTGGCCAAAAATCTTTCCAATTATTCGCGACTTTCTGTTGACCGACTAGACGCTTAAGTCTAGTCTCTCGCCCTTCTTCGGCATGATGGATTCTATAAAGAGATGAGTCACGACCACGATCTCAACGGCGCGGAAATCCTATTGAAAGCCCTGACAGAACAGGGCGTCGAGGTCGTCTTCGGCTATCCTGGCGGCGCCGTTTTGCCGATCTATGACGAAATTTTCAAGCAGAACCGGCTGCGCCATATCTTGGTGCGCCACGAACAGGCCGCCGTCCATGCGGCGGAAGGCTATGCCCGTTCGACCGGCAAGGTCGGCTGCGTGCTGGTTACCTCTGGCCCCGGTTCGACCAATGCCGTCACCGGCCTTTTGGACGCCATGCTGGATTCCACGCCGATGGTCTGCCTCACCGGCCAAGTGCCGACCAGCCTGATCGGCAACGACGCCTTCCAGGAAGCCGACACCACCGGCATCACGCGGCCTTGCACCAAGCACAATTATCTGGTCAAGGACGTGAACGATCTGGCCCGCGTGGTTCACGAAGCCTTCTATGTCGCGAAGACCGGGCGTCCCGGTCCGGTGGTGATCGATCTGCCCAAGGATGTGATGACCGCCAAGGGCAAATATGTCGGCATCGGCAAGGTGCGCCATAAATCGTATATTCCCAAGGTTAAAGGCGATCTGGAGCGCATCGAGGAAGCCGCCTCGCTGATGGCCAGCGCCAAGAAGCCGATCTTGTATTTCGGCGGCGGCGTCATCAATTCGGGCAATGCAGCCATCGATCTGGCCTCGAAGTTGGTCAAGCTGACAGGATTCCCCTTCACGCAGACCCTGATGGGGCTGGGCTCGGTGCCCGCCTCGAACCCGCAATTCCTGGGCATGGTCGGCATGCACGGCACCTACGAGGCCAATCTGGCCATGCATGGCTGCGACGTCATGGTGTGCATCGGCGCCCGCTTCGATGATCGCGTCACCGGCAAGACTTCGGCCTTCTCGCCCCATTCCAAGAAGATTCACATCGACATCGATCCGTCGTCGATCAACAAGAACATCATGGTCGATGTGCCCATCGTGGGCGATGTCGGCCATGTGCTTGAAGACATGATCCGCGTGTGGAAGGCCAAGCAGCTGCATGTCGATGAAAAGGCGCTGAAGAGCTGGTGGCGCACCATCGACGGCTGGCGCTCGAAGGATTGCCTGCGCTACGCCAACAGCAAGAAGCTGATCAAGCCGCAATACGCCATCGAACGTTTGTACGAATTGACCAAGGATCGCGATCCCATCATCGCCACCGAAGTCGGCCAGCATCAGATGTGGGCCGCCCAGTTCGCCAAATTCGACGTGGCTAGGCATTGGCTGACATCGGGCGGCTTGGGCACCATGGGCTTCGGCCTGCCCGCCGCCATGGGCGCGCAGGTGGCCTTCCCCGACAAGCTGGTGGTGAACATCGCGGGCGAATCCTCGATCCAGATGAACATCCAGGAGATGGCGACGCTGGCCCAGGAACGTCTGGCGGTGAAGATATTCATCTTGAACAACCAGTATCTGGGCATGGTGCGCCAATGGCAGGAATTGCTGCATGGCGGCCGCTATGCCGAAAGCCACATGGACGTGCATCCCGATTTCGTGAAGCTGGCCGAGGCCTACGGCGCCAAGGGCAGGCGCGTCGACAAGCCCGCCGAACTCGACGCCGCGATCATGGAAATGATCGAAACGCCGGGCGCTTTCATTCTGGATGTGCGCACCGACGCCTCGGAGAACGTATTCCCGATGATTCCGGCGGGGGCTGCGCACAACGAAATGCTGATGGGGCCTGAGGACGAGGCGGAAAATCCGTCAAGCGAAGACGGCATGGTTCTGGTGTAAGGGGATGGACATGACAGGCAAGCATCATCCGCACAAGCATCGCCATACCATCGCCGTTCTGGTCGACAATGAGCCGGGCGTTCTGGCCCGCGTGATCGGCCTGTTTTCGGGGCGCGGCTACAATATTGAAAGTTTGACGGTGGCCGAAGTGGCGGCGCGCGAGAATCTGTCGCGCATCACCATCGTCACGTCCGGCACGGCGCAGATCGTCGAGCAGATCAAGGCGCAATTGTCGCGTCTGGTGCCGGTTCACAAAGTGGTCGATCTGACCAAGGATGGCCCGGCGGTCGAACGCGAACTGGCCTTGGTGAAAGTGGTGGGCATTGGCGAGAAGCGGGTCGAATCCTTGCGCATCGCCGATATTTTCCGCGCCCGCACGGTGGACGCCACCAACGAATCCTTCGTCTTCGAAATCGTGGGCCGATCCGACAAGATCGACGCCTTCATCAATCTCATGGAGCCTTTGGGCTTGGTCGACGTGTCGCGTACCGGCGTCGTCGCCATCGCCCGTGGAACGCAACCGCTTTAACTTTCAAGAACTGAAAAGGGAGTACCCTTCATGCGCGTTTATTACGACCGCGACGCCGATCTTGGCCTGATCAAGGGCAAGAAAGTCGCCATCATAGGCTATGGCAGCCAGGGCCACGCCCATGCGTTGAACCTGCGCGATTCCGGCGTCAAGGAGCTGGCCGTCGGCCTGCGCCCCGGTTCCGCTTCCGCCAAGAAGGCCGAAGGCGAGAAGCTGAAGGTCATGACGCCAGACGAAGCCGCCAAGTGGGCCGACGTGGTGATGATCCTGACGCCTGACGAATTGCAGGCCGATCTTTACCGCGACCATCTGGCTCCCAACATGAAGCCGGGCGCTGCGCTGGTTTTCGCCCATGGCCTCAACATCCATTTCAAGCTGATCGAAGCCAGGGCCGACATCGACGTCTTCATGATCGCCCCCAAGGGCCCCGGCCATACCGTGCGCGGCGAATACCTGAAGGGCGGCGGCGTTCCTTGCTTGGTGGCGGTCGATCAGAACCCCTCGGGCAACGCGCTGGAAATCGCGCTGTCCTACGCTTCGGCCGTCGGCGGTGGGCGTTCGGGCATCATTGAGACCAGCTTCAAGGAAGAGTGCGAGACCGATTTGTTCGGCGAGCAGGCGGTGCTGTGCGGCGGCCTGACCGAACTGATCAAGGCCGGTTACGAAACGCTGACCGAGGCGGGTTATGCTCCCGAGATGGCTTATTTCGAATGCCTGCACGAAGTGAAGCTGATCGTCGATCTGATCTATGAGGGCGGCATGGCCAACATGCGCTACTCGATCTCGAACACCGCCGAGTATGGCGACTATCGCACGGGTCCGCGCCTGATCACGCCCGAGACCAAGGCCGAGATGAAGCGCGTGCTGGAAGACATTCAGTCGGGCCGTTTCGTGCGCGATTGGGTGTTGGAATGCAAGGCCGGTCAGCCCAGCTTCAAGGCGACGCGCCGCAGGAACGCCGAGCATCCGATCGAAGTGGTGGGTGAGAAGCTGCGCGGCATGATGCCCTGGATCGGCAAGAACAAGCTGGTCGATAAGAGCAAGAACTAAGCTGTCGGCTTTCAGCATAAGAAAAGGGCTGGAGATATTTCTCCAGCCCTTTTTCTTTTTCTGCCGCTGACCGCGGCCTCTACGCCGCCGATCCCTTGCGGATGTGCAGCAGGAAGTCATCGACTTGACTGCGCAGGCGCTCGGCGTTCTTGGCCAATTCGGACGAAGCCGACAAAACGCTTTCCGACGACGTGCCGGTGCTTTCGGCGCCCTGGCTGACTTCGACGATATGTTCCGAAACGTCCCTGGCCCCCATGGCCGCCAGTTGGGCATTGTGGGCTATTTCGCCGGTCGCGGCACCCTGCTGCTCCACGGAATTGGTGATGCTGGCCGCGATGTCGTTGATCTGGGTGATGGTTTTGGCGATGCTGCGGATGGCGTCCACCGTGTCGTTGGTGGCCGATTGCACCGACGAAATCTGCTGTGTGATGTCCTCGGTCGCCTTGGCGGTTTGGTTGGCCAGATTCTTCACCTCGTTGGCGACGACGGCGAATCCCTTGCCCGCTTCGCCCGCGCGCGCCGCTTCGATCGTGGCGTTCAGGGCCAGAAGATTTGTTTGCGAGGCGATGTCGTTGATCAGGCTGACCACTTCGCCGATGCGGTTGGCGGCTTCCGCCAAGCCTTGAATCAATGTGTCGGCGCGTTCTGCCTCTTGCACGGCGTTTTGGCTAATTTGCGACGATTGCTCGACCTGATGGCCGATGGCGTTGATCGACGCGGACAATTCCTCGGCTGCGCTGGCCACCGCCTGCACATTGGCCGAGGCGCGCTCCGACGATTGGGCGACGTCGTTGGCGCGATGCGTGGTGTCCTTGGCCACCGATGACATGTTCTCCGCCGTGCTTTGCATTTCGCTGGCCGCCGAAGCGACGCTGCCGATGACTTTGCCGACGTCGCGTTCCAGCTTGTCGGCCATGGTCAACATGTCCTTCAAGCGCTTTTCTTCCGTCCGGCGTTCCACTTCGCGCTGCTCGATCTGCAGGCGGTCCATCTCGCTCAACTTGTCCAGGAAGATGCGCAAGGCATGCGCGATCTTTCCGAATTCATCCTTGCGTTCAGGCTTCAGGTGCAGGGAATCGGCGGGCGCCTTGGCCATCACCCCGTCGATGTCCTGTTCGACGTAATGCAATAGGCGACCGATCATCAAGTAAAGATAGGCGCCGCCGGAACCGGCGATCAAAAGGGCGATGCCGCCAGCCACCAGCATGGTCAAGATAAGCTGATCGCCCATCTTCTTCACGTCGTCAGAACTGTTGGCCAAGTCAGACATGCGGTCGAATGTTTCGACTTGAATTTGAGACGCCAATTCATCCAGCTTGAGGATGATGCCTTCGCTGCCCTGGCTGAATTGTTCAAGCAGTTCGCCGCCACGGACCTTGTTGCCGCGGAAGGTTTCGGCCATTTCCTGGCCCAGCGGAATCATATGCGGCAATTCGCCCATCAATTCCTCGAGGCCTTTGGAAATTTCCGTCAATCCAAGTTCGTTGGAAAAGTTGAGGGCCGCTTCGGCGGTCTGCTCGAACTTGGCGCCAAATTCTTGCGCCCGCTCGTAGCTCTCCGACTCGCCAGTCAGCGCGGCGTTCAGGAATCCGTTGCGCATCGACTGAACATCCGACTTGGCTTCCCGGATGGAATCAAGCAAAGGCACGCCGAAATTCGACACTTTCGCGACGTCTTGCTCCATAGCCAGCAGAACGGGCTTCTGCGCGATAAGACGAGAAACGACAAAACTAGACGACGCGATCGACGCCAAGAGGATTGCCGCCATGATCAGCAGCACCTTCAGCTTAACAGTCATACATCCCTCCGGGTGGTAACCGGTTGACCCCGGTTGATTCTCACCATGGGAATCTAACCGATCAAGAAATCCATTACGAGATGTCATTTTAGGATTTCAGGTAATCAAAAAATCATCAGCTCGCTTTATAAGAGGATGGCTTAAATCATAAACAATTTTATTAGATTTTTATTAAATACAGATTGTTGGCGCCAGTCCCGATGGCGTTTGCATCGCAGCAATGTCGCATTTTGATTTGGGTCAATGTGGCCGCGTCTTGCTCAGTCGTCAAATTCCGTGGGCAATCAGGCAGGAGAACTGCGAGTACCTTCCAGACTGAGAGCAATGGCGGAGAATCTGTGCGTTCTGGAGAGAAAATTCAACCAGATGCAGCGCTATCCGAGGACTTGGCGCTTGAACGCCTTTTCCCGGAGCAACCTTTGTCCTCGGGCTTTCCCAGCTTGGGATGTTCTGCGATCATTCGCTCCAGAACTTCCAGTTCCCTCTCGATGGCTGACTCGGCCTTTATTTCCACTTGGCGGTAAAGGTCGATGACGGCCAGTCCGGTTGGGGTCAGGCTGGCTCCGCCCCCTTTGGCGCCGCCGAAGCTGGCCGCTACGACCGGTTCCCTGAAAGCCCGGTTCATTTCGTCAACCAGCAGCCAAGCGCGGCGATATGACATGCCCTGGTCCTTGGCTGCGGCGGTGATCGAGCCAGTGCGCCCGATGGCGGCCAGCAGGTCCGTCTTGCCCGGCCCCAAGGCGGCAAAGGAACAGAGTTTGATGCGGATCTTCAAGTTGCGGGTCATGTTCGGGATTCGAAAGCAGGGGGGCGAAACAGGTCTTCGATCAGACGCGCTTGGTTTGGCCATTCGTCAAGCAAGGCCCGTTTGTCCAAGGCGTGTTCGTAATCGTCGAAATCAAAGCCAGGGGAGACCGTGCAGCCCAAAAGGGCGAACGAGCCGCCAGGAAGCAGGCGCGACCCTTGCCAAGCTCCGGCGGGAACGTGGGCTTGGGGCCGCTGGCCGGCTGCAATGTCTTGGCCCAGATGAAGAACGCTCGAGTCGCCGCCTGGGAATAGTTGAAGCATTTCAACTGGATCGCCAAGATAGAAATGGAAAATCTCACAGCTCTTCAGGCGATGGAGGGCCGAGACAGTATCGGCGGTCAGCAAGTAATAAATGGCGGTGCCGATGGAACGGGCGCTGCCATAATGGGCGGGAAGGGCGGAAGCGGGAAGCTGATAGGCCTCCCGCCAAGTCTCGACGAACCATCCCCCTTCCGCCGGGTGCGGCTTCAGCCCCAGAAGGCGGACAACCTCCTGGGCATCGATCACTCGGGCAGCTTGCCGGTCAGCAGGAAGTCGGCCAGGGCCAGGGCCTTTTCGCTGCCGCCCTCGTTATATTGTTTGGTCCTTTCGACAATCCAATCCTTAACCTCGGCATGATCGACCGGGGTTTTGGCCATCAAAGCGACCAGAATGGCTTGGCTGGCCAGCAAATGGGCTGAAATGTCGTCAAGGGCTTCGAAAAGGCGCTGCTGCGAATCGCTCTGGCTGTCCGACATCGTCTGGATGTCACGGCCAAGATTGTTCAGCAAGCCCTGGATATGGTTGAGCAGGATCTGCGACATGGAATTCTTCCTCTATAAGGTCCTGAAATCGCCAGAAGGATAGCCCGACTTCTCGCGTCTGTCATGTCCTATCGCGGCCTTTTTCCAAACAAAGGGCGCTAAGGAAGACTTAACGCGAATGGGGGATCATCACTATATATGGGGGGAAGGGACATGGAAGATTTGCAAGGATGAATGCGCATGGGGCTTTTCTCGTCCGACGATTCGAGCAGCGTATCTAACGCGGTCGCGGTTGATCCCGCTTGGGCTAAATCCCCCAAAGGGCATTTCCACCGGTTGATCAGCCTGGAGCCGGATCAGGTTGGCCTGCCGGGCCAGGGCGGCGTCTATGTCGTCTGGCATAAGGGCGTCAGGCCTGAATGGGTTTATGTGGCCTCTGACGACGACCTGGGCCAAGCCTTGATGCGCGCCCTCGATGACGAAGAGATTTTCAGCTACGAACCCAGGGGGGGGCTGTGGTGCACTTGGTCGTTCATTCGCCCGGAATACCGCGATGGAGCCGTTTTGTATCTGCGCCGCTTGCTAAAGACGGTGGTCGAGCCGCGTCCCGGCGATGAAATCGACGAGGAAAAGGTGAAGCCTGTTGCCGTCCTCCCCCCAGGTTAGCATCATATAAATATGGAATAGGTATGGCCTACCTTGATGGGGGGTTATTTACCCGCCCAATTTTCTTGCATGATGCTTTGATGCAAGGTATCCGATAGCTACGTATATCTGCCAAGCAAAAGCGGGGACGTCCAAGGTATGCACGAGATCATCCAGCAATTGGAAGAAAAACGCGAACGCGCCCGCAAGGGCGGCGGCGAGCGGCGCATCGCTGCCCAGCACAACAAGGGCAAGCTGACGGCGCGAGAGCGCATCGAGTTGCTTCTCGATCCCGGTTCGTTCGAGGAATGGGACATGTTCGTCGAACATCGCTGCCATGATTTCGGCATGGACAAGGAAACCATCCCAGGCGACGGCGTGGTGACCGGCTATGGCACGGTCAATGGCCGCCTTGTCTTCGTGTTCAGTCAGGACTTCACGGTTTTCGGCGGCTCGCTATCCGAGGCCCACGCCGAAAAGATCTGCAAGATCATGGATCACGCCATGAAGGTCGGCGCGCCCGTGATCGGCATGAACGATTCGGGCGGCGCTCGCATTCAAGAAGGCGTGGCGTCGCTGGCCGGTTACGCCGAGGTGTTCCAGCGCAACGTGCTGGCCTCCGGCGTGGTGCCGCAGATTTCCGTGATCATGGGGCCTTGCGCTGGCGGCGCCGTCTATTCGCCCGCCATGACCGACTTCATCATGATGGTGAAGGATTCGTCCTACATGTTCGTGACTGGTCCCGACGTGGTCAAAACGGTGACGCACGAGACCGTGACCGCCGAGGAATTGGGGGGCGCTGCGACGCACTCGTCCAAGTCGGGCGTTGCCGATCTGGCCTTCGAGAACGATGTGGAGGCGTTGCTTCAGGTGCGCAGGCTGGTCGATTTCCTGCCGCCGTCCAATCGCGAAAAGCCTCCGGTGCGCCCCACCGCCGACAGTTCCGACCGTCTGGAAATGAGCCTGGATACGCTGATCCCCGACAATCCCAACAAGCCATACGACATGAAGGAACTGATCTTGAAGATCGTCGATGAAGGCGACTTCTTCGAGGTGCAGCCCGACTACGCCAGGAATATCGTGGTCGGCTTCGGGCGCATGGAAGGCGCTACGGTCGGCATCATCGCCAATCAGCCGATGGTGCTGGCCGGGTGTTTGGATATCGACAGCAGCAGAAAATCGGCGCGTTTCGTGCGTTTCTGCGACGCCTTCAACATTCCCATCCTGACACTGGTCGATGTGCCGGGATTCATGCCGGGCACGGCGCAGGAATATGGCGGCATCATCAAGCACGGCGCCAAGCTGCTGTACGCCTATGCCGAAGCCACGGTGCCCAAGATCACGCTGATCACCAGAAAGGCTTATGGCGGCGCTTATGACGTCATGAGTTCCAAGCATCTGCGCGGCGATGTCAATTTCGCTTGGCCGACCGCCGAGATCGCCGTCATGGGACCCAAGGGCGCGGTGGAGATCATCTTCCGTTCGGACATCGGCGACGCCAAGAAGATCGCCGAGCGGACGGAGGAATATCGCCAGAAATTCGCCAACCCGTTCATCGCGGGGCACAGGGGATTCATCGACGACGTCATCATGCCGCATGCGACGCGCAAGCGCATTTGCCGTTCGCTGGCCATGCTGCGTGAGAAGAAGCTGAGCAATCCGTGGAAAAAACACGGCAATATCCCGCTGTAAGGGGAGAGGGAGAGAACATGACCGCCAAGAAAACCGCGAAGCCCGCCCCCAAAGCCAAGGCGAAGACGAAGCCAGCCGCCAAGGCCAAAGCAGGGCCTTTGTTCGACAAAATCCTGATCGCCAATCGCGGCGAGATCGCTTGCCGCGTCATCAAATCCTGCCAGAAGCTGGGCATCAAGACGGTCGCCGTCTATTCCGACGCCGACAAGGATGCCCTGCATGTGGCGATGGCCGACGAGGCCGTGCATATCGGCCCGCCGCCGTCGGCGCAAAGTTATCTGCTCATCGACAGGATCGTTGACGCGTGCAAGAAAACGGGCGCTCAGGCCGTGCATCCGGGCTATGGATTCTTGTCGGAGAAGCAGGAGTTCCAGGCAGCGCTCGCCAAGGCGGGCATCGCCTTCATCGGCCCGGGGGCGAAAGCCATCTACGCCATGGGCGACAAGATCGAATCGAAGAAGCTGGCGAAGGCTGCTGGCGTCAACACCGTGCCCGGCTATCTGGGCGTGATCAAGGACGCCGAGGAGGCCGTGAAGATCGCCAAGGGCATTGGCTATCCGGTGATGGTGAAGGCTTCGGCGGGCGGCGGCGGCAAGGGCATGCGCGTGGCCTGGAACGATGCCGAATGCCGCGAAGGCTTTCGCTCGGCCACCGCCGAGGCGAAATCCAGCTTTGCCGACGACCGCGTTTTCATCGAGAAATTCATCGAGGAGCCGCGCCATATTGAAATCCAGATTCTGGCCGACAGCCATGGCAACACGCTGTATCTGGCCGAGCGCGAATGCTCGATCCAGCGCCGCCATCAGAAGGTGATCGAAGAGGCGCCGTCGCCCTTCCTGGACGCCAAGACCCGCAAATCCATGGGCGAGCAGGCCGTCGCCTTGGCCAAGGCGGTCGATTACGTCTCGGCCGGTACGGTGGAGTTTATCGTCGACGCCAAGCGCAATTTCTATTTCCTGGAAATGAACACCCGCCTGCAGGTCGAACATCCGGTGACCGAGAAGATCACCGGCATCGATCTGGTGGAGTGGATGATCCGCGTAGCGGCGGGCGAGAAGCTGCCCATGAAGCAGGCAGACATCAAGATCAACGGCTGGGCTATTGAATCGCGCGTCTATGCCGAAGATCCGTTTCGAAACTTTCTGCCCTCGACGGGGCGCTTGATCCGCTACAACCCGCCCGAGGAATCGGAATCGGTGCGCGTCGATACCGGCGTGTACGAGGGCGGCGAGATCAGCATGTTCTACGATCCGATGATCGCCAAGCTGATCACCTATGGCAAAAACAGGACCGAGGCCATCGCCTTCATGCGAGAAGCCCTGGATCGCTTCTTTATCCGCGGCGTTTCGCACAACATTCCCTTTCTGGCCTCGCTGATGAGCCAGCAGCGTTTCGTGGAAGGCCGCTTGACCACCAACTTCATCGCCGAGGAGTACAAGAACGGCTTCAACGCAGCCGACCTGCCGCCCGAAGATCCGGCGATTCTGGCTTGCGTGGCGGCGGCGGTGCATTTCGCCAATGCCGAACGCAACGCCCGTATTTCCGGCCAGATGCCCGGCCACGAGATGAAGGTGGGCAATGATTGGGTGGTCAAGCTGGACGATCTGACTTATCCGGTTGAGGTTTCGTCCGCCGATGCGGGTTGGACCGTGATCCTGAAGGGCAAGAAGCAGATCGTTCGTTCCGATTCCTGGCGGATCGGCAATCCCCTGTTCGAAGGATCGGTGAACGGCAAGCCCGTGTCGGTGCAGATCGACCGCAAAAGCATTGGCTGGCGCATGTTCCATGCGGGAGCGCAGGTCGATGTGATGGTTTACACGGCTTGGCAGGCCGAGTTGGCGGCCCTGATGCCCAAGAAGGCGCCGCCCGACATGTCGAAATATCTGCTTTCGCCCATGCCGGGCCTGCTGGTGTCGCTGGCGGTGGCTGGCGGCCAGGAAGTGAAGGCGGGCGAGGAACTGGCGGTCGTCGAAGCCATGAAGATGATGAATGTGCTGAAGGCCGAGCGCGATGGCGTGGTCAAAAAAATCCACGCTCAGGCGGGCGCCAGTCTGGCCGTCGATCAGATCATCGTCGAGTTTGCCTGATGACGGACCTGAAATCCGTCCATGTGCGGATTTCAGGTCGCGTGCAGGGCGTTTGGTTTCGCGGCTGGACAGTCGAGCAGGCCAATCGCCTGGGCTTGAAAGGCTGGGTGCGCAACCGCGCCGACGGCACGGTTGAAGCCGTGTTCCAGGGCCAGGACGCCAGCGTCGAAACCATGCTGAAACTGTGCCGCCAAGGCCCGCCCTCGGCCCGTGTGGGTGGTGTCACCGTCGAACCTTCCGCACCCAAGGACTTCGACGGATTCCAGCAACAGCCAACGGCGTAGGGGCGCAACTTGCCGCTTAAGTAGGTGAATGCTATAATATGACCAGTTTTCTGGTCATTTTTGCGAGGCCGTCATGGCGACCGTCACCCTGGTTGAAGCGAAGGCGCATTTGAGCGAGCTTATGGACCGCGTCGAATCCGGCGAGGAAGTGACGATCACGCGTCACGGCAAGCCCAGCGTCAAGCTGTCGGCGGCGGCGCCTAAGAAAAAGAAACCGCTTGATCTGAAGAAGCTGGCAGAATTGAGGGCTTCCCAGCCGCCCTGGTCCGAGCCAAGCGTCAACATCATTCGTCAACTCCGCGACGAAAAATACTGATGCTTTACTTCGACACCAGCATCCTGACGCCGTTGGTCAAGACGGAATCTACCAGCGGTAAGGTCATGAAGCTCATAACTGAACTGTCAGGCAATAGGCTTTGCACCAGCCATTGGACGCTTGTGGAACTGGCTTCGGCGCTGGCGCGCGAAGTGCGCATGAAAGCGACAAGCCCTAAATCCGCACAGAAATCATTGCAGGATTTTGAAGCGATCCTTGAAGCATCCTTCGAGATATTCGCCCCAGATGCCACCGACTTTGACCGCGCCAAGGATTACGTGTCGCGTTTCGATACGGGCTTAAGGGGCGGCGATGCTTTGCATCTGGCCGTTGCCGCCCGGCACAAGGTGCAGGCCATCTACAGTCTGGACAAAGTCTTCGTCAAAGCGGGCAAGAAGCTGGGTCTGCCGACACTGACCGGCATTCGCATTTAGCGGCTCAACAACACCAGCATCAACAGCCCGAAGCCGATGCGATACCAGGCGAAGGGCGCGAAGCCGTGTTTGCCCACGAAGCCGACGGCGGCTTTTACCACCATCAGCGCCACCACGAAGGCGGCGATGAAGCCGATGGCGATCAGCCCGGCGTTCTCGAACGACAGCAGCGCCCAGTCCTTGTAAATTTTATAGGCGGTGGCCGCCGTCATGGTCGGCACGGCCAGGAAGAACGAGAATTCGGCGGCTGTCTTGCGTTCCACCCCCATCAGCAACGCCCCCATGATGGTCGCACCCGAGCGCGAAACGCCTGGAATCATCGACACGCATTGGAACAGGCCGATCTTCAAGGCCATCGGCAGGCCGAAATCCTCGATGGCATGGACCTTGGCATGTTTGACGCGCCTTTCGATCAGCAAAATGGCGATGCCGCCCAGGATCAAGGCCACGGCCACCGTGACCGGGCTGTCCAGCAGTTGGCGGATATATTTATAGGCCATCGCGCCGATAACCATGGCGGGCAGGAAGGCGACCAGGATATAGGTGACGAAATGGCGCGAGGCCGCATCGCCAGCAACGCATCCCGCCACCGCGCCCCACAGCCGATTCCAATAGGCCACGCAGACGGCCAGAACGGCGCCCAGTTGAATGACGATTTCGAAGGTCTTGCCCGGAAAGTGAAAGCCCAGAATATCGCCCACCAGAATTAAGTGGCCGGTCGAGGAAACGGGCAGGAATTCGGTCAGTCCTTCGATGATGCCCAAAAGCAGGGCCAGCCATGCGTCGTTCATCTTGTGCTTGCCATCTATTGTCCGGGGCCTGATATAAAGGTTTTTCCGCCCCTCGCGCAAGGAAGCCGTTTTGACATTCAAGGCCAAGATTTCTCCTGCCTTCCAGGCGCTGATCGATCCGGGCGATCCCATGGACCCCATCGCCCGCCAATTCACGCCTACACCGCACGAGACCGAAGCTGCGCCCGACGATCTCATCGATCCCATCGGCGATTTGGCGCATTCGCTGTCGGAATGTCTGGTTCATCGCCACCCTGATCGCGTGTTGCTGGTTCCCACTTGGGCCTGTCCGGTTCATTGCCGTTTCTGTTTCAGGCGCGACCGGGTGGGCGGCAAGGGACCATCGACCGTGTTGCTGGCCCAGGCGCTGGATTACATCCGCGCACATGAAGAAATCCGCGAAGTGATTCTGACTGGCGGCGATCCGCTGATGCTGCAGCAAAAGCGCCTACAGACCTTGCTGGTGGAACTGGCGGCCATTCCCCATGTGCGAAGCCTGCGCATCCATTCGCGCGTGCCGGTAGCGGCACCCCAGCGCATCACGCAAGGTTTGGCCCGCCTCCTGGGGCGCTTGGATAAGTCAGTCTATCTGGTGGCGCATGTCAATCACGCCCGCGAACTGACCTTCGAGGCGAGGCTTGGGTTTGATCGGCTGCGCCAAGCGGGTGTGCCGCTTCTGTCGCAATCGGTGCTGCTGAATGGCGTCAACGATAGGGCCGATGTGCTGGAAGACTTGTTCCGAACTCTTCTGGCGGCGGGGGTGAAGCCCTATTACCTGCACCATCCCGACCTTGTGCCCGGCACCGGCCATCTGCGCCCCACATTGGAAGAGGGGCGCGCCCTGATGGCGGAGCTTCGCCCAAGATTGTCTGGCCTAGCCATGCCGGTTTACATTCTGGACCGGCCCGGAGGATTGGGCAAAATTCCCGCTGAAATCGCCTGAAAATCCAGCCAGTTCCTCAAAACTTGCCCAAAATCTCCGAACCTGTTAGGTTCCGCCCCTATTTCACCCCCCAAATCATCGGACCTACCCATGAAAATCGCCGCCAATACCATTCGCCCCGGCAACATCATCGAGCACAACAACCGCCAATGGGGCGTGTTGAAAATTCAGCTGATCCAGCCCGGCAAGGGCGGCGCCTTCATCCAGGTCGAAATGCGCGACATCCGCACCGGCACCAAGACCAACGAGCGTTGGCGCACCGCCGACACGGTCGAGAAATGCTCGGTCGAGGAAAAGGAATGCACCTATCTGTTTGGTGATTCCGACACGCTGACCTTCATGGACGGCGAAACCTATGAACAGTTCAACATGCCGCACGACATGCTGGGCGACCAACTGCCCTTCTTGCAAGACGGCATGCTGGTGACGGTGGATTTCGTCGAAGGCTCGCCGGTGTCGGTCACGCTGCCCAGCACCGTGATCTTGGAAGTGGTGGAAGCCGATCCGGTGGTCAAGGGCCAGACGGCGGCGGCTTCCTACAAGCCCGCCAAGATGAGCAACGGCATTCGCATCATGGTGCCGCCCTTCGTGGAGTCGGGCGAGAAGGTTGTCGTCAACACCACGGAAATGGCCTACGTCGAACGTTATAAGGGCTGATCCGTTGGCCGCACGTTCACCTTTGATGCATGTGATGGAAGCCGCCGTTCGCAAGGCGGCTAGGCGCTTGGTCCGCGATTTTGGCGAGGTCGAGCATTTGCAGGTGTCGGTCAAGGGGGCGGCCGATTTCGTCTCGACCGCCGATCTGAACGCCGAAAGAACGCTGGTCGAGGAATTGTCGAAGGCGCGTCCCCGTTGGGGCTTTCTGCTGGAAGAAGGCGGCGAGAAGAAGGGCGACGGACAGCATGTGTTTGTCATCGATCCCTTGGACGGAACCACCAATTTCCTGCATGGCCTGCCGCAATTCGCCATCTCGGTGGCGGCGGTCAAGGACGACGAAATCATCGCGGGCATCGTCTACAATCCGATCAGCGACGAAATGTTCTGGGCCGAGAAGGGGCAGGGCGCTTGGCTGAACGAGCGGCGCCTGCGCGTATCCGTGCGCAAGAAGCTGGAAGAATCGCTGTTCGCCACCGGCCTGCCTTTCAAGGGCAAGCCCGACCACGATGTTACCCTGGCCCAGGTTGGCCGCGTGCTGGCCGTTTCGGCGGGGGTGCGGCGCATGGGGGCGGCCTCGCTCGATCTGGCCTATGTGGCGGCTGGGCGTTTCGACGGCTATTGGGAAGAGAACATCAAGCCCTGGGACATGGCCGCCGGCATCATTCTGGTGCGCGAGGCGGGTGGCACCGTCACCGACATGAAGGGCGACCACGCCATGATGCAACGCGGCGACGTGATCGCCAGCAACGGCCAGCTGCATAACGACATGCGCAAGCTGGTGGGGTAACCGCTTTTCCGATTGTGTCACGCCTGCCCCAATCCCTGCCATAAAGCCGCCCGGAACGGCGCTTAGCCTTCATTCTGTAGTTATCTGAATGGGGGCCTTCATGATCCGCAATCTTGTCAAATCCGCCCTGATGTCTTTGGCTGTTTTGTCCTTTGCGCCCCCCGCCTTTGCCGAGTATGAGGCGGGCGAAATAGCGGCCAAAGGCGGCAATTCCGCCGAAGCCTTTCGGCAGTGGAATATCTCGGCTAGCCTGGGCGAGCCGCGCTCGCAAAGGGCCTTAGGCCTGATGCTGGAAAGCGGGCAGGGCGTGATTCAGGATTACGTGGCCGCGCATATGTGGCTGAATCTGGCTGCTGCGCAGGGTGACAAGGCGGCGGCGAAAGAACGCGACGCCTTGTCCATGCGGATGAGCGCGGGGCAGGTGGCCGACGCGCAAAAACGAGCGCTTTCCTTCAAGCCATCGGCTGTATCCGCCGCTGGCGCGAAGATCGATGACGCTACGGCGGCGGCGGCTCCCGTCGAGCCGGTGGCCGAAGCGCCGCTGGAAACGAAGAAGGTTGACGTGCAATCCGCCGTTTCCGCCTCAAGTCCGTTGGCCGGTCTTTGGCTTGATCGAAGAAACGGTTTCGTGATGAGCATCGAACCCTCGAGCGAAGGGGGATTCAACATGCGCGAAGCGCTACTTGACGACAAATACAATTTTCAGGGCGACGTGATCGGCGAATTCAGGATCAACGAAATCGGCGACGGCTACAAGGGCCGCCACATCTGGGGCGGCAACAGACAGGGTAATGCCCGCTGGAGCGACGAAGGCGCGATGCAGGTTAGCCTGTTGGACGCCCGCACTCTTCAGGTCAAATATATTGATTCGAAATACCGCGACGGCTGGACCTACGAAAAGATCAGGTAGCGGCTAATTCGCTCCCTTGTACCCCGCGCTCGCTCGTCCATATGAGAAGAAAAATTGAGGTCAGAGTCGATTTGTTGCATCGGCTGTGCTGGCCGAGATGCGCAAAATCAATCGACTCTGCCCCCAATTTCCCGCCAATTTCCCCAAAAGACCAATTCATAATCCAAGACCTGACCCCGCTACGCAGACCCCGCTACGCACATTTATATTTCTTCCAAATCATATAAGTGCAGCAGTTGACATTTGCTCACCTTACAGGTGAGGTGCTTTCTGCAGACTTCGAGGGGGACTCCATTGGCAAAGATCAAAATACGAAAACCGCCGCACAAGATCACTTCGGTTTCTGATTTCGTCGAATACGTTATGAGCTGGGCGCGGGAAGGCAAACGCCCCGTGGCTTTCCGCGGAGAAGGGTTCACTGGTTGGCGAACTCAGCCTAAGGTTTTTCGTCCTGACGTCGGTCTCTTCAATCATGAAAAGAGCGCCGTCCGGGATCTAATATCGATCCATCCTCAAGAATTTCGTGACGATGAGACGATGTTTGATCGTCTCGTGCGCATGCAGCACTTTGATCTACCTACGCGCCTTTTAGACGTCACCATTAATCCCTTGGTTGCGCTCTACTTTGCCAGCGCCGAATACAAAGAGGACGATAAACCGCAAGACGGAAAGGTGCAGGCATTATTCTTGCCCGAAGACCGCGTGCGCTATTTTGACAGTGACAGAGTGAGTTGCATGGCAAACCTTGCTAACTTCACCGCCGACGAGAAACGCGAGATCACGGCGGTCTGTAAGCTCGACATGGCCGAGTTCAATAAGCAAGACATTGTGAAGCGCCTGCTTTGGTTCGTACGTGTTGAGAAGCCTCACTTTGAGGCGAAAATTGACCCGAGGCACCTCCAACATCCGGTGTTCGTGAAGCCGAAAATGAGCAATCGGCGTATCATTGCACAGTCGGGCGCTTTTCTGATATACGGAGCCCGCCGGTTGACCAGCAGGGAGGTCGATACGGACCTTCGTCTATCCCGAGCGATAGTTCCCGCTGATAAGAAGCCTGAGATACGCGATCAGTTAGAACGTCTCGGTATTCATGCTAGCTCACTCTTTCCAGAGATCGACAAGGCTGCTGGTTGGATTGCGAAGCGGTACGCGAATCGTGGTGTCTAAAACGTCCCAGTCGCTCTCTCAGTCGCAGGAAAGCCAGCCCGCCATCGGCGGGCTTTCTCATTTCCTGCGTTCCCTGCTCCGGATCCACTGCCTGCCGTGCAGCTCTGGGCCGATTGGCAGCAGCTTTTTCATTTTCTTGTTTCCCCCACCATCCTCACTCGCTTCGCCAAGTTCGGATGTGCGGAAACCGCCGCGATGAAACGCCGGTCCGCCGTCGCCACCTGACAATCATGAACGATGGCGGCTGAAAGATAACAGCAGTCATAGACCGGATGCTGAAGGTCGTGCGCCAGCGCCAGGGCGGGCGACAAACTTTCCGGCGTCATTGCCAAGGTTTCGATGGGCGCTTCTGCAAGATCGCGCCAAGCGTCGTTGGCGTTGGCTTGCGATAATTCCTTCTTGCGCACCTTGGTCGCCAGCGCGTTGGCGGCTTCCACCCAGAACAAGGCAGGGGCCAGCAGGCGGCACCCCGCATCAAGCAGCCGGACGGCTTCGTCCGATCCCACCTCGTCGATCACCCATTTCAGGCCGACGCTGGCATCGACGACAAGACGGTCAGCGCTCATCGCGGCCCTGGCGGATCAGATCGGCGCTGTCGCTTTGCTTGCTTGTTCCCGTGCGCAAACGGGCACGTTCGCGCAGCCCCATCACCCAAGACGCCTTGGCTTCAGGCAGACAGGTTTCAGCCAGGATCGAGCGTACCTCGGCTTCGACGCTGCGTTTCTTGCTGGCCGCCCGCTGGCGCAGGGCGTCGTGCAATTTGGGATCGATCCGCCGAACGGTGAGAACTTGTGGCATGGTCGCCTCGCAATGCTGTCAATGACAGCAATAATATGCCTGCAATCATCGCCATTCAAGCCCCTTGTCCCGGCTCTCTTCCCATCCATATGAGAGTCAGTCGCAACATCACAAGAGATCGCGCCATGACATACGATGTCCAGATCCGCCACAGCCGCTTAGCAAAAAGCGGCGATGGCTTCACTCACAGCTTTGAATGTCGCCATATGGACGGCAAGTCCGAGGAAGACGTCTTCAACCATATCCACCTGACCAGCGATGATCACATCGCCTGCATCGATTCGTGGCATCATCAGGGGGTGGAACCCTATTCGGTCGATACCGGCGAGATGGAATTTTTCAGCGACGCCAAGCGACCCAGCCGCACGCCAAGCGCTGGCGAGGCCCGCACGGGCTGAAGCAAGCCGCCGGTTTCCTGATCGCATCTGCGGTCAAACCGGCCAGAGGGCGGGAATTTCCCGCCCTCTTTTTTACGCAATGTCAGCGATTCCAGTCGGTTGCCCTGAAAACTAGAAAACGGAAATGCATAAAATTGCAAATAAATGCCAATCAATTTTTTCAATAATTACTTTGCACACAGTTTGTTTGCTTTCCATTTGTTATATAACTCTTGCCCCCTGTCTTTGTAAGGCCAATATTTCTTTGACGGCGCTGGTTTGACGCCTTCTAATACGCGTAACAGGTCGTCTACGAAAACCGGCAAACGTTCAAACGAAAGTCGGTCGTATAGAAAATGAGAGGTCGTCTATGAAGTTTTCCGCCCAAGAAACCGCCACCGGCAAGCAGATCGTCCTTTCCGGACGCATCACCTTCGCCGATTTTGACTCGATCAAATCAGTCATCGCCCTTGTGCAGGAATGCGGCGGGCACCGCATCGAACTTGATCTGTCAGCCGTCGAATTCATCGATTCTTCGGCGCTTGGCATGTTCATGCTGATCCGCGACGCGGCCGTCAGCAAGAATATTGGCCTGACCTTCAAGAGCGCCAAGGGCCAGGTCAAACGCATCATGAATCTGGCAAGTTTTCAGATGGCGGCGTAGAGCTGCCTGTTCTTTGCGCGCAGGATAAAAAGGGGGCATTTGCCCTCTTTTTTTCTTGCCTGAAATTTGAACAAATTCGGTAAGTTATGATGCATAAAATAGATTGTCATTATAAGGCAAGGGGATATGTGTCGTTGTCCCGTTCATGATGTCTTGGAACTCATCTGCAATTACTTGATGTTTTATCTTACGATACTGATGATAACCAATTTATTATTTTGTGTGGTATTGACGATAACCCGCACTCCTTTTAAGGTTATTCGTCACGCCTTGTTGCGTGACGTCATGGCGTGGAGGGATTTATGCAACATAATATTCAAGCCAGCGCAGGGGACAGGCTTGTCGCCATTAGCGGGCGCATTACGTCGCGCGATTACGACGCCTTTAAGGGACTGCTGTCCATGTTCGACGAGGCGGGCGTGCAGCGCGTTGTTTTTGATCTTTCTCAGGTGGAGTTCATCGATTCATCGGCGCTTGGCATGATCATGCTGGTGCGCGACAAAGCGAAAAGTAAAGGGGCCACCCTGACCCTGCAAGGCGTTAAGGGCCAAGTGAAGCGGCTGATGGACGTGGTCAAGTTCGATCAAACGGCGAATTAGGCCGTAAAATCCCCGCCCGGGACCGGCGAAGCCATTCTGCTTGCCCTGGGCGGTTCGCATAAAGTTCTTTACATGTTCCTGTTTGTTCCGTATGGTGCTTCATATGGAAACAAGCACGTCTTTCTCCGAGCCGCCGGAATTCCTTCCCGGAACGTCTTGCCCCTTGGCGGGAGCGGGAGCGGGAGCGGGCAGTGGCGGCATTGTCGTGGGTGGCTCTGAGGGGGGGCGTGCCACCGTTCCCTTTTTCGATCAGGCCTTGCAGGCAGGCTTTCCCTCGCCGGCGGCCGATCATCGGGCGGTGGGGCTTGATCTGACCTCGCTTCTGATCCGCCATCCGGCGGCCACCTTCATGCTGCGCATTTCGGGCGACAGTATGACGGGGGCGGGCATTCTGGATGGCGATCTGGCCATCGTCGATCGCTCGCTCGAGGCCAAGCCCGGCCATGTCGTGGTGGCGGTGCTGGAGGGCGAATTTGTGTTGAAGCGCTTGCGGCTTCGGGGCGGGCGTCTGTTTTTGGACGCCGAGAATCCCAAATTCCATTCCTGCATCGTGCCGACGGAAAGCGGCTTTGAAATCTGGGGGGTGGTTGTGGCCACCATCCGCCGCCATGTGGGCGAGGAGCGGGGATGCGGGTGAGGGAGATGACAAACATGAGCGGATATGGGCGGGAGACGAAGATGCGCCATTCATGCGAATTGAATTTCAGTGGGTTGAGTTTCAAAGGGGTTCTGGCAAGTCTGGCGCGGGACGGCGACGGCGCAAAGGCGGACGACGAACGGGCATGGCTTCGCGATTCGCTGTTTCCCATCGGCGTTTTCTCATTCTGGTGGCTTATCTATTTCGGCTGATCGCCGAGGGCTGGCCGTCGAAGATCGGCTGCTAAAAGGCGCTGCGCCATGGCTTTTTCCACCCCCCCCATCGCCCTGGTTGACGGCAATAATTTCTTTGCCTCCTGTGAAAAGGCGTTCGACCCGTCGCTTAAGGGCGTGCCCGTCATCGTGCTGTCCAACAATGACGGTTGCGCTGTGGCCAGAAGCCCCGAGGCCAAGGCGTTGGGCATTCCCATGGGCGTGCCCTTGTTCAAGATCAGGCAGATCGTGGCGGCGCATCATGTGCGCGTCTTTTCCGGCAATTTCGAATTGTACGGCGATATGAGCCGCCGGGTGACCGAGGTGCTGCGCGGCTTCACGCCCGATCTTGAAGTCTATTCCGTCGATGAAAGTTTTCTGGCTTGGCCGGGTTTTTCCGGCGGCGAGAAGGAATTGCTGGAATTGGGGGGCGAGATCAGGGATCGCGTTGTGCGCTGGACCGGCATTTCGGTGGGCGTGGGATTCGGTCCCACCAAGACGTTGGCCAAGTTGGCCAATTACCTAGCCAAGAAGGTGACGGCTTTCGAAGGGGTGGCCAGCCTGATGGACCCAGGCGTGCGCGCCGCCGTGCTGCCTCAAATTCCCATCGGCGAAGTGTGGGGCGTTGGCCGCGCTTTGGCGCCGCGCCTGATCGCCCTGGGGATGCGCACGGTTGGCGATCTGGCCGCACTCGATCCAAAGAAGGCCAGGCGCGCCTTCACCGTGGTGGGCGAACGCTTGGTCCGCGAGTTGAACGGCTTGCCCTGCCTAGGCCTGGACGATGTGCCGCCCGCCCGCCAAAGCGCTGTGGTCAGCCGTTCTTTCGGCAGGCCGGTCAGCGGCTGCCAAGAACTGCAAGAAGCCGTGGCCGCCTTTGCGCACCGCGCCGCCGAGAAGATCAGGGCCGAGGGTCTGGCCGCGGCCTATATCCAGGCCTATGCCCATGCCAACCGCTTCGCCGATCCGGACTTGCGTTATTCGGGCTGTCTGGGCACGCATTTGGTCGAACCGTCGTCGGACGGCTGTCTGCTGGTCGGCGAGGCCAAGCGGCTGGCCGAGCAAATCTGGCGGCCAGGCATCCGTTTCGCCAAGGCGGGGGTGATGCTGGCCGGGCTGGTCGAGGAGGGCCGCGCCACGCCATCTTTGTTTGGGCGCACCGGCCTTGAACGCGACAAGGCCAGCCGTCTGATGGCCGCCATGGACGCCATCAATGCCCGCATGGGGCGCGACACGTTAAAGCCCCTGGCCGCCGGTCTGAACAAGTCCTGGCAGGGCAAGTCCGCCCACCGCTCCAGGTCCTGGACGACAAGGTGGGATGAATTGCCGGTCGCCAAGGCATTGTGAATTAGAATTAGTTAGCCATCCATTATGGAGCAATTTTTCCGAACCTCGGGCAAAGGGGAAATCCTGGATAAATCTGTGTCTTGGCAATTCAAAGGGTTGGCAAAATCTCGGGTTCCAAAATTTTTTCCCCTTTGCAGAAAACGTAATTTTATATCATAAAGGGCGCATATTCGTGGCTGCCAATATGCGGCGGCCCTAATAGCAGGTGGTTGCGTCCAGACGCCTGCGGCCATAAAAACCAAATGGGGAAGGAGAGACTATGTCCAAACTTGTGCCTCCGCATGGCGGCGATTCCTTGAAGCCTTTGCTGCTGCCCGAAGTCGAGCGGCGTGAAGAGCTGAAGCGCGCGGCTTCCTTGAAGAAGATCCCGATGACCTCGCGCGAGACGTCGGACGTCATCATGCTGGCCATGGGCGCCTATACGCCGCTGGACGGATTCATGAACAAGGCCGATTGGAAGGGCGTGTGCGCCGACATGAAGTTGGCCAGCGGTCTCTTCTGGCCGATTCCCATTACGCTGTCGGCGGATCAAAAGCTGGCCGATTCGATCGGCGTCGGCGAGGAAGCCGCCCTGGTCGATGGCGAAACCGGCGAGATCATGGGCATCATCGAAGTGTCCGAGAAATACACGATCGACCGCGATTTCGAGAACAGCCACGTCTATCGCACCACCGATCCCAAGCATCCGGGCGTCGCCAAGGTGAACGAGCAGGCCGCCGTCAACATCGCTGGCCGCGTGCGCGCCCTTTCGGAAGGCGTGTATCCTGAGAAGTATAAGGACCTTTATCTGCGTCCGGCCGAATCGCGCGCCGTGTTTGCCGAAAAGGGCTGGTCGAAAGTGGCCGCCTTCCAGACCCGCAACCCGATGCACCGCTCGCACGAGCATCTGGCCAAGATCGCCGTCGAAGTGACGGACGGCGTCTTCATCCATCAGGTGCTGGGCAAGCTGAAGGAAGGCGACATTCCCGCCGAAGTGCGCACCGAAGCCATCGGCGCCATGATCGACAATTACTTCGTGCCGGGCACGGTGATTCAGGCTGGCTATCCCATCGAGATGCGCTATGCCGGTCCCCGCGAGGCCTTGATCCATGCGCTGATCCGCCAGAATTTCGGCTGCTCGCACCTGATCGTGGGCCGCGACCATGCCGGTGTCGGCGATTACTACGGTCCCTTCGACGCCCAGCACATCTTCGACGAACTGTGGCCGGGCGCTCTGGTCACCCAGGCATTGAAGATCGACATCACCTTCTTTTGCACCAAGTGCTACGGTATGGCCACGGCCAAGACCTGCCCGCACGGCAAGGAGCATCAGATCAATATTTCCGGCACCAAGCAGCGCGAAATGCTGTCCAAGGGCGAGCCGATTCCGCCCGAATTCTCGCGCCCCGAGGTGGTCGAAATCCTGCGTAAATATTATGCCGGCCTGAGCAAGTAAGTTCAGTCTGGAACATCAGCCCAAACGCGTGAGGTGCCTATGAGTGACAAACCCAAAAGCCAGACCGTCCTTGTGGTGGGCGGCGGCATTGGCGGCATCAGCGCCGCTCTCGAAGCCGCGGAATGCGGCTCGGAAGTGGTGCTGATCGAAAAGGCGCCCACGCTGGGCGGGCGAGTGGCGGCGTTGAACCGCTACTTCCCCAAGATGTGCCATCCGACCTGCGGGCTGGAAATCAACTATCAGCGCATCAAGAAGAATCCCCGCATCAAGGTCTTCACCATGGCCGAGGTGTCGGGGATTTCTGGCGCGGCTGGCGACTATACCGTCACCGTGACCACCACGCCTCGCTTTGTCACTCCGGCCTGCACGGCTTGCGGCGATTGCGCAAGTGCCGCCACCAGCGAGGTGGCCGATCCGTTCAACTACAATCTCTCGAAGGTCAAGGCGGCCTATTTGCCGCATACCATGGCCTTCCCGATGCGATATATCGTCGATGCCTCGGTCGTCGGCACGCCGGAAGGCCAAGCCATCAAGGCCGCCTGCAAACTGAATGCGGTCAATCTGGATGAAAAGCCTGACAGCTTCACGCTCTCTGTCGGCGCCGTGATCTGGGCCACCGGCTGGCGTCCCTACGACCCCAACAAGCTGACCATGTACCGTTATGCCGATCTCGCCGACGTGATTACCAACGTCGAGATGGAGCGTCTGGCTTCGCATGACGGCCCGACCAAGGGCAAGGTTCTGCGTCCTTCGAACAATGAAGCGCCCAAGAAGGTGGCTTTGATCCAGTGCGCGGGTTCGCGCGACCTCAACCATCTGGCCTATTGTTCGCGCATCTGCTGCTTGGCTTCGATGAAGCATGCCGCCTATGTGCGCGAACAGTATCCCGAAGCCGAAGTCGATATCTATTACATCGACATCCGCGCTCACGACAAGCTGGAAGCCTTCTACCGCAAGGCCAAGGCCGATCCTGGCATCCGCTGGATCAAGTCCAAGCCGTCGCGCATCGAAAAGGGCGCCGCTGGCGAACCCGTGGTCTGCGGCGAAAACACGCTGTCGCGTGAAGTCTACGCCAATGCCTATGATCTGGTGGTTCTCGCCACCGGCATGCAGGCTTCGGCCCAGCCCCCGGCTGGCGCCGAGTTGGACGAATATGGTTTCGTCGTTTCGGAAGAGGGCGTCTTTGGCGCCGGTGTCGCCACCGGGCCTTTGGACGTCTCGATGTCGGTTCAGTCTGCGACCGCGGCCGCCCTGCGCGCCGTGCAAGCCGTGCGTTCCTAAGGAGATCGCCACATGGAAAAGAAAATCGGCGCTTATCTCTGCTCGGGCTGCGGCATCGGTGATGCCTTGGACTTCAAGGCCCTTGAAGGCGTGGTGAGCAAGGAATTCAAGAAACCCGTCAAGTCGCACGAATGTCTGTGCGGCGATGCCGGTCTGGCCGTCATCAAGGCCGACATGGAAGCGGGCGAAGTGACGCTGCCGGTCATCGGCGCTTGCAGTCCCCGCGTCATGACCGACCGCTTCATGCTGCCCGGCATGACGCCCATTCGCGCCAATCTGCGCGAACAGGTGATCTGGAGCCATCCGGCGGGCGACGAAGACACCCAGATGCTGGCCGAAGACGTCATGCGCATGTTCATGACGCAGGCCACCAAGGTCAACGATCCCGTGCCCTTCACCGAGGGCGACTTCTCGACCACCATTCTGGTGTTGGGCGGCGGTTACGCCGGTTTGACGGCGGCCAAGCAGGCCGTGAAGGCCGGTCATGGCGTGATCCTGGTCGAGAAGAAGGCCGAGCTGGGCGGCAATGCCGCCAATTGGGCCAACATCGTTCCCTCGAAGCCGCCTTATCACGATCCTCAGGCAAATCCGTTGCCCGGCCTGATCGATGAAGTGAAAGCCACCTCGGCCATTCGCGTCATCACCGGCGCTACGGTCGCCAAAACCTCGGGCATGCCGGGCAAGTTCCAGGTGGAGCTGTCGGACGGCTCCAGCCATACCGTTGGCGCCATCGTTCTGGCCACCGGTTTCCGCCCTTATGACGCCACCAAGCTTGCGCATTTGGGCTATGGCGCTTCTGCCGACATCGTCACCAATGTCGAGATGGAAGCCAAGCTGAAGGCGGGCAAGGTCGTGACCAAGGCGGGATCGTCCCCCAAGGCCGTCGCCTTCATCCAATGCGCCGGATCGCGTGACCCCAACCATCTGCCTTACTGCTCGTCGGTCTGCTGCTCGGTGTCCTTGAAGCAGGCCATTCAGTTGACCAAGGCCGATCCCGAGACCATGGTCTATGTCATCTATGAAGAGATGCGCACGCCGGGCACGACGGAAGAATTCTACCGCGCCGCTCAGGAAGCGGGCGTCATCTTCATGAAGGGCAAGGCCACCAAGGTCGAGAATGGCTCGGGCATCACCGTCACAGTGGCCGACGAACTGCTGCAGCAAGACGTGCCGCTGGGGCCCTTGGACATGGTGGTGCTGGCGACCGGCATGGTGCCGAATTCGACCGATCCCGACCAGCCCGCCCAGGAATACGGCGCCGAACTGCTGAACGCCGACATCAATCCCTATCCGGCGGGCGACAGCTACAATCCGACGCCTGCCGTGCCGCCGGGCGGCCCGTTGCTCAATCTGCAATACCGCCAGGGTCCGCATCTGCCGATGCTGGCCGACGGTTTCTCGGATTCGCATTACATCTGCTTCCCCTACGAGACGCGCCGCACCGGCATTTACGCCTGCGGCCCGGTTCGCCGTCCGATGGACATGGGCGAAGTTCATGAAGACGCCATGGGAGCGGTGCTGAAATCCATCCAGGTCATCCGCAACGCGGCGCAGGGCCATGCGGTGCATCCGCGCGTGGGCGATCTTTCGTATCCGAAGATCAACCTCAACGCCTGCACCAAATGTCGCCGTTGCACGGTGGAATGCCCCTTCGGCGCCATCGACGAGAACGAAAAAGACTATCCGGTGGTCAATCCCACGCGCTGCCGCCGCTGCGGCACCTGCATGGGCGCTTGCCCGGTGCGCACCATCTCGTTCGACAATTACAGCGTCGAGATGCTGTCTTCGATGGTCAAGGCGGTGAACATCCCCGACGAGGACGAAGAGAAGCCGCGCATCCTGGTCATCGCTTGCGAGAACGACGCTTATCCGGCTTTGGATATGGCCGGCATCGCCAAGCATCAGTACTCGCCTTTCATTCGCGTGCTTCCGGTGCGCTGTCTGGGTTCGATGAGCCTGCTGCTGATCTCGGACGCCTTGTCGTCGGGTTATGACGGCGTGGTGCTGATGGGCTGCAAGCCGGGCGACGATTACCAGTGTCACTTCGTCAAGGGCAGCGCCATGGCGAAGGAGCGCTTGAGCAAGATCGCCGATACGCTGAAAAGCATGCAGTTGGAAGTCGAGCGCGTGACCATGGTGGATGCCAGCATCGCCGACGGCGCCCGCCTGCCTAAGGTGATCGACGAGCTTGTGGCCAAGATCGACGCGGTCGGTCCCAACCCGTTCAAGGGGTTCTAAGATGAACGCTATCTCTCCTACGCCAAAGCGCGCCTACGATCTCAACTTCGCCCGCTATGTTTACGAAAACATCGACGGCGGCGAGCGTTTGCGCATGTGCATGCAGTGCGGCGCCTGTTCGGGTTCCTGCCCGATCGGCCAGCAGATGGATCATGGGCCGCGCAAATTGTTCATGATGATCCGGGCGGGCATGAAGGAAGCGGTGCTCACCTCGAACACCATCTGGAACTGCGTGTCCTGCTACAACTGCGTGGTCCGCTGCCCCCGCAAGGTGCCCATCACCTACATCCTGCACGATCTGGCCTATCTGGCCGTTCAAGAAGGATATGAACCGGCCAAGAAGGCCGACAACGCCCGCTTCGCCAAGGCTTTCTGGTGGTCGGCGGCCAAGTATGGCCGCACCGACGAGCGCCTAGTCACCGGCATCTATTATTTCTCGTTTGGCATCGGCGAGGGCATGAAGCGCGGCATGGCCAATCAGAAGATCGCCATGAACATGATCAAGACCAAGCGCATGCATCTGGGCATGCCGCACGCCATCAAGGCGAAGGACGAACTTCAGAAGATCCTGGCCAAGGCCACGGAAATTCAGGCACGCCATGGGAAAGGGGCCTAAGAGATGACCCGCACGCTGACTTATTATCCCGGTTGCAGCTCGCAGGCCTCGGCCGTTCATCTGGACAAATCGCTTCGCGCCATCATGGGGCCGCTGGGCGTCGCCCTGCGCGACATCGACGACTGGAACTGCTGCGGCGCTTCGGTCGGCCATATCGAGGGCGGCCATCTGGCCAATTCGGCGCTGTCGGCCCGCAATCTGGCCAATGCCAAGTCGGCTGGACCCGAGGACGTGGTGACGCCCTGTGCGGCCTGTTATCTCAACACCCATTACGTCAATGAATCGATCCGCGGCTCCGAGCAGCTCAAGGGCGAGTTGAACGAAGCCTTGGGCGTGGTCGGCAAAAGCTATGACGGCAGTCTGCATGTTCGCCATATTTGCGAAATGTTGGTCACCGACATCGGCATGGACGCCGTTAAGGCTCAGGTCAAGAAGCCGCTGACCGGCTTGAAAGTGGCGGGCTATGTCGGCTGCCAGACGGTGCGTCCCTTCGCCAACACCGAACGCGCCAACAAGTTCGACAGCTATGACGATCCCACCTTCCTGGATGACTTCACCAAGGCCTGCGGGGCCGAGGCGTTGGACTTCAAGATGCGCACCCATTGCTGCGGCGGTTCGGTGTCGGTGATGAGTCCCGACAAGGGCCTGCATCTGATCAAGGAACTGCTCGACGAAGTGCAGAAGCTGGGCGCCGACGTGATCTCCACGCCATGCCCGCTGTGCCAGACCAATGTCGAAATGTACCAGCCCGAAATCAACAAGCGATTCGGCACCAACTTTAACATTCCCGTGGTCTTCTATAGCCAGTTGATGGCGGTGGCTTTCGGCCTCGATCCCGTGAAAGATGCGGGACTCGATCAAAATATTATCAAGTCGGACAAGCTACTTAGCAAATAGCGGTCATGGGGGTGTCACGCCCCCGTCATCCGCCCGCAACAGTGGAGCGGATGAAGCGATAAGGTAACTTTAAATTAACGCTTGTGTTTGGCAACCTCGCTTCGGGTTCAGACCTGAAGGAGGTTGCCATGACGCATCTTTCCAGACACAGCTACAGCAGCAGCTACAGTTCAGCCGGGCGACGCGTTGCCGACTGGAGTCCGTCGGAGCACAGCGTTGGCCTCGATCCGTTGGATCACGACCATAATCTGATCTTCATCGCGCTGGGCACGTTGGAAAACGAATTGAAGTTCCTGCGCCGTGGCCCCACGCTGCACAAGACGGTCAAATTCCTTAGTCATCTGACCGAGCGGCACTTCGCCAGGGAAGAACATCTGATGGAGCGCCTGAGCTATCCCAAGGCCAGGGAGCATCGCGAGCAGCACGGCCTGCTGACGGCCTGGATGGAAGCCGTTCTGCCCAGCCTGGGCGAGATGCGCAGGCCCAGTTACGACGATGCCGTGGTGGCCTATCTGGCCGATTGGTGGAGCTTGCACAACGAGCGCCATGACAAGCATTACGGCCAGTTTGCCCTGGAACGGCCGCATGAAACCGGCAATATCCTGAAATTGATGGAATATTCATCTGCCGCCTGAATGAAATGCCGGAAAATCGACTTTTGGCGGCTTGAATTGATCTGGATCGTTGCGGCGCCCTCTCTTTTCTTCCTAGAGTTGTTCCAGGCCAAAGGAGGGGAAGATGGCCTTGCCGCATCAAGGATTGCTTGCCCCCGCCAGAAGTGGCGGGATCACCCGCCTTGCCCCCCGTTTTGCCGGGGCAAGCGTCGGGCTGTCGGCACTCGACCTCGACCACCGAATCTTGCACGTGGCGCTTGGCATCCTCGAGAACGAGATTTCCTATGCCGCGAGGGGCGAAACGCTGGGCAGGACTATCGGCTTTCTGATTCATTTCACAGACGAGCATTTCGGCCGTGAAGAGCGGCTGATGGAAGAAATCTGTTTCGATGGATTGGCGGCTCACAAGCAAAGCCACGACATCATGCGCGCCTGGATGGAGGCGTCGCTGCCGGAAATCGGCGAGAGGCGCAACGCGCATTACGACGACGATGCCCTGGCCTATCTTTACGACTGGTGGGAAGAACATTCCATCAGGGAAGACAAAGGCTATGCCGACTTCATATTCCATCGTCTGGATGAAGCGAAGCGGATCGTCGATTCCCTGCCGCGCGCCGACTTGCCCAGTTTTCTTGCCTCCTCGGCGATATCCGGCTTCTAACCTTCTTCCGCTCTATCTTCTCACTGGAAGGGCGGGGCATACATCAGCCCGCCTCTGGTCCATAAATCGTTCATGCCGCGCTCCAGGCCGATGGAACTGGCGCTTCCCAGGTGACGCTCGAAACTTTCGCCGTAATTGCCGGTCTGGCGGATGATTTCGAAGGCCCAGCTTTCGTTCAATCCCAGCGCCTTTCCAAGGCCAGGATCGATGCCCAAAAATCGCCGCACGGCGCTTTGCGGCGACTTTTTCATTTCCAAAACATTGGCCTTGGCGATTCCAAGTTCCTCGGCGGCGATCTGCGCCAGCAATGTCCATTTGACGATCTTGTACCAGCCTTCATCGCCTTTGCGCACCAGCGGTCCCAAGGGCTCCTTGGAAAGCCGTTCGCGAAACAGCACATGCTCGTCGGGGTCGGGCAATTGCGTCTGGCGCAAAATGGCCAATTGCGTGTAGTCGGTGGTCATGGCGTCGCACCGTTTTTCCTGATAGGCCTTCAGCATCTCTTGGGCGTTGGCGACCGTCACTTTGTGATAGGGAACGCGCAGGCTTTGCATGAAGTCTTCAAGATTGCGTTCCGACGTGCTGGCGGGCTGAACGCAGACAGACACATTGTTCAGACTGCGGATGTTGGAAGCTCCCAACTGGCGGCGCGCCAGAATGCCCTGGCCGTCATAGTAATTGATGCCGACGAAGGAAAATCCGGCGTCGGTGTCCCGCGTTAGCGTTTGGGTCAGGTTGCGGGCCAGAAGATCGACCTTGCCTTCGCGCAGCATCTCTAGTCCATCCTTGACCGAAACCGGAAAGAATTCGACCTTGGTGGCATCCGAAAGGACGGCAGCGGCCACAGCGCGACAGAAGTCGGCGTTCAGCCCATTCCATTTTCCATTGGCGTCCTTGGCGGCAAAGCCCTGAATGCCGGTATGGACGCCGCAACGCACATGGCCCCGGCCAATCACCTCATCCATGACCGTGGCCCAAGAAAGGGTCGGCAATGCCAGCAGAACGGCGGCGGCCAGAATGGCGAAACGCAATCGGTAGCGGGTCATCAATGATCCTCGTCGCTGAAGGTTTGCGCGATGGCCTTTACATCGTCTGCGATAGCCAAGAAGGCGTCGGCAGCATCGGGGTCGAAATGGCGCCCCTTGCCTTCTTGAATGATGGCGATCGACTTGTCGTGGCTGAAGGCGGGTTTGTAGGCGCGTTTGGAGATCAGGGCGTCATAGACGTCGGCCAACGCCATCAGGCGGGCCGCGAGCGGAATGTCTTCGCCCGCCAACCCCATCGGATAGCCGGTGCCGTCCCATTTCTCGTGGTGCGACAAAGCGATGTCGCGCGCCAAGGCCAGAAAGGAATTGGCTTTGTCCAATTTGCTTTCCGCCGCCAGAATGGCGTCGCGTCCGATCAGGGTGTGACGCTTCATCAGCTCGAACTCATCCTTGTCGAGAGGTCCCGGCTTCAACAAGATGGAATCTGGAATGCCGACCTTGCCGATATCGTGCAACGGCGCGGATTTGTAAAGAAGGTCGATGGCGTCGGCATCCAGATGCGTTGCATAGCTGGGGTTCGAACTTAGCTTCTGGGCCAGGACCCTGATGAAATTCTGAGTGCGCCGGATGTGGTTGCCGGTTTCGTTGTCCCTGGTTTCGGCAAGGCTGGCCATGGCCAGGATGGTGGCGTCACGCACTTGCGCCAGTTCATGCGTGCGCTCCGCCACCTTGCGTTCCAACAGGGCGTTCTGATTTCTCAATAGCGCCTTGGCTTCTTGAAGCATCAGGTGATTGCGGATTCTGGATTCCACGATGGGCGGGCTGAAGGGCTTGGTGATATAGTCCACCGCTCCCAGCGCGAAGCCCAGCGCTTCGTCCTGCTCTTCCGTTTTGGCGGTCAGGAACACAATGGGGATGTCGCGCGTGTCGGGATTCGCCTTCAACGATTGGCAGATGTCATAGCCGTCCATGTCGGGCAGGATGATGTCCAGCAGCACCAGATTGGGTTTTGGCTCCAGCAAGGCCAGCTCTAGCGCTTTCTTGCCGGTGGTGGCGATGCGCGTGCGCCAATAGGGTTTCGCCACTTCGTTGATGATCGAGATGTTGGCGGGTGAATCGTCCACGATCAGGATCAAGGGAAGATTTGACATTTCGTTCATGCCGAGCATCCGGATGATGGGTCGAGCGCCGTCGAAAGAACGGCCAGTTGTTCCGCCGCCTCGTCGAAGGCGAAACGTTCGATCAAACGGCCCAGGCGGGCCGAAGGGGCCTTGCCGCCTTCCAGGGAAAGATCAGCCTCGATCTCCTTGAAAAGTTCGAGCGCCTCGCCATCGTAGGCGGCCAGATGGCGCGAAAGAATATCGATCTTCGGACGGAGCGTTTTCAATCGCCCAGCATCCTTTGGGCCAGGTTCAGAAGGCAGAAGGGTGTCTTCGCTCTCTCCAGGATCAACCCCCAATGAATTCGCGATTGCCTGCATCGCTTCGTCGAGGAGAGCGAACTCGCCCTTGGCAAAGTCCATATTCCGTTCTTGAAGCGATTTTTCCAGGCTCATCGACAATTCTTGAACGCGCATCGCCCCTAGATTGGCGGCGACGCCCTTTAGCGTATGGGCTTGACGTTCCGCTTCCTTGTGATCGCCCTCGTCAATCAAGCGGCGTAGAAGCGGTCCCGTGCTGCGGTAGTCGGTCACGAAATCGGCCAGCAGGCGGCGAAGCAAATCGTTGTTGCCGTTCAGGCGGCGAAGCGCGCCCGCCATGTCGATGCCGGGCAGGGCGCCATCTTGGGGCGGAACTGCTGGCGTCTCGCTGGCCGAAGGTTCAGGCGCAACCATTGGCCGGGCTGGGTTCAGCCTGGGGGCGATCCAGGTTCTGATCGCCGCCAACAGGCGTTCCGGCTCGACCGGCTTGGCGACGTGATCGTTCATTCCAGCCTCCAACACTTTGCGTCTTTCTTCCATGGTGGCGTGGGCCGTCATGGCGATGATGGGCATGCCGTCCAATCGCGAATCTGCGCGCAGGTGTCTAGTGGTTTCGATGCCATCCATGCCGGGCATCTGCAAATCCATCAGCACTCCGTCGAAGCGGCGCATATCCTTTTGCGACAAGCGGCCAAGGGCCTGGGCGCCGGTTGCCGCCACTTCCGACGTGATTCCGAAACTATCCAGCAAGCCTTGCGCCACCTGCTGGTTGATTGGATTGTCTTCGACAATGAGCAGGTGGGCGCCCATGACATCCTGAAGGGATTCTTGCTCGCGAGGTTGGCGCAATTGGCCGCTCTGGCCCTTGATCTCGGCCAGAAGATGGATCAGCCGGGTGGCGGTCAGCGGTTTCGTGGCGAAGGCGTCGGCAATGGAATTCGCCGGAAGATCGGCTCCGAACGAGGACAATAGGCCGATCCCCGGACGTTCTTTGCGCGGCTTTGAGAAATAGTTTCCGAACTGGTTGGCCATGTCGGCATCGATCAGAATGACGTCGAAACCAAAGCCGTTCTTGTTTGCCGCCTCCAGCATGTCTTGCGCCATGCCGGGGCTGTCGGCGACCTCGACCGCGATCTCAAGTCCAGCCGCAAGTTGCGTCAAGACGCGCCGCTCGATGGGATGTTCGGCGACGATCAAAACGGGTCCCATCTTGGGCAGGCCCAGGGGCGGCTCGTTGGTCAGAACGCCCATGCGGACCCTGACATGAAAATCGGATCCCTTGTCGGGCTGGCTGGACACTATGATTTCTCCGTCCATCAGCTCGACCAGACGGCGGCTGATGGCCAGCCCCAGGCCGGTGCCGCCATATTTGCGTGTCGTCGAGCCATCGGCCTGCACGAAGGCCTGAAACAGCTTGGCTTGCTGTTCTTGCGTCATTCCGATGCCGGTGTCGCGCACATGAATGTGAAGGTCTATGTCGTTCGACGAGAATTTTCCGGCGGCGAGCGCCAGTTCGATATCGCCCTTCTCGGTGAACTTGACGGCATTGTTGACCAGATTGATCAGGACCTGGCTAAGGCGCAGGGAATCGCCGATCAACTGGCGCGGCACGCCGGGATCGACGTCCAGGGTCAGGGTTAGCCCTTTTTCGTGGGCGCGGTGTCCGACCATGGTGCATACGGTATCCAAAACGTGATCGAGATCGAAAGGCACCGCTTCGACATCCATTTTGCCCGCCTCGATCTTCGAGAAATCCAGGATGTCGTTCAGAATGCCCAACAAGGTTCTGGCCGAATTTTCGATCTTGATCGTGTAGTCATGCTGGCGCGAGCTTAGGCTTGTTTTCAAAAGAAGATGGGTCATGCCCATCACCGCGTTCATCGGCGTGCGAATTTCGTGGCTCATATTGGCCAGGAAGTCGCTTTTCAGGCGGTTGGCTTCCTCGGCCTGCTCGCGGGCCAGTCGCAGTTTGCCCTCGTTCTCTTCAAGCGCCTTTCTAGCCGCAATCTGGTCGGACACGTCGATGGCGACCAGAACAAGCCCTTGCGGGGTAATGGCTGAACGGTTGATGCGCAAAGTTCGTTTGCCGCCCGGCGTTACGTACCACGAGCGCGTTTCGTTGGGGCCGTCATGGAAGAAGGAATTCAGGCGCGCCTCGGCCAGTTGCTTGGGATCGCCAGGCCCGTAATCTCCTCGTTCGGCCAGAAAATTCAGGATCGTCGCCAGGGGCATGCCCTCGCTGATCATCTGGGGGGGCAGATCGAACAGTTCGAGGAAACTTTCGTTGTAGAAGGTCAGGTTCAGATCGGAATCAACCTGATAGATGGCGCCCGGCACGGCCTCCATCACCAGTTGGGTCTGCACGGTCTTGTCGGCTAGGCGCGCCTCGGCCTCGACCTGGGGCGTCACGTCGAGGGCTACGTAAACCGTTCCTTGTTCGTTGGTCTGCGAGCGGGTGATTTTCAAGAAGCGTTTGCCGCCCACCAGCAAGGTGGAGGTGGCTGGAAGATTTCCTTGCGGCGAATAGAAGCCCTTGAAACTTGCCTGCGCCAGTTCGACCGGATCGCCCTGGCCGTAGTCGCCGCGCGCGGCCAGATAGCGCAGATGATGGATGATCGGCTCGCCCGAGCGCAGCAGATCGGGTGGAAATTCGAACAGTTCGGCAAAACGCGCATTGTGGAAAACAAGACGGTGGCGTTGATCGACCATGAACACCGCGCCCGGCATGGCGTCCAGGATCAGGCGCATCTGCGCCGTGCGCGAGGCCAGTTCGTTCTCGGTTGCCTTGAAATCGGCGATGTCGATCAGAACCGAGACCAAACCGCCTTTGCCGTTTGTCGCGCCCCCGTTTTCCTCATGCCCGAAAGTGCGCTTCCAATACAGCATCTGATGGATGCGCCCGTCGGCCAGATGCGCACTGCTTTCGCCCTGCGATTCGCCGCCCTTGGCCAGCAGGATCATGTCTTCGGCATGGTTGCGCCTTGCCCGGTCGTCGCCGAACAGTTCGGGCGCCGTGCGCCCCATGATCATCTCGCGCCTGACGCCAAAGGCGATTTCATAGGCCTGATTGCAGCTGACGAAGCGGCCTTCGGTATCCTTGATCGCCACCGGGTTGGGGATCGTATCCAACAAGGTGCGCTCGAATTCCAATTGGCGTTTCAGTTGGAAGGTGTTGTTTCTGAAGATGACCAACGCCTGAGCCAAGCGCGAGAACTCGTCATTGCCTTCCGCCGACGGGATGGGGTCGTCAAGTTGGCCTTGGGCCGCCCTTGTCATCGAATGCGTGATCGCCTCCAACGTGCCGATCACCCTTTCGCGCATGGAATAGGCGCTCCAGGCGATCAGGATCAGGGCCATGCCGCCCAGGGCCACCAACAGAGACGAGAACAGGTCGTATCTTTGTTGGGCCTTGTCCAGGATGTGCTTGGCATGGCGGCGCTCGACGACCGTCAATTGGGCCAGGGCGCTGGTGACCGGCTCTATTGCGGGAAACATCTGCCGGGATAGATAGGTGGTGAGATCTTGCACCGCCTCGGCCTCCAGGATGTCGGCCAATTCATTCAGCGATGCTTCGGCTTGGGCCATGCGGCTTTCGGTCATGGCCGCCAAGGATCGCTCGTCCTCGTCTAGCAGATGTGGCTTCAGGCGCGTCCAGGATTCAGCCATCTGGCTGCGGGTTTCTGCCAGTTGCTGTTTGGCGTTTCCCCAGTTCAAGGCGCCGTTGCGCACCTTGATGGCGATGGCGGGAACTTCAACGCCGTATTGTTCCGAAAGAGCGCGCAAATCGACCAGCGGTCCCAGGACGTCTTCGTTCAATTCAACGAAAATGTCCTGCGTCGCCCGCAAAATCCAGGTGCTGTTGAAAGCCTGGACAAAGATGACCATCGCCAGTACCGCGAAGGCGGCATACAGACGGGCCTTGATCGACATGCCAACTCCCCTGACACACGCGCTCGTCCAGCCCCCGCCGGACGCCCGATAAGTTATAAGGTCGTCATTTTAGAGGAAAGCAAAGTCCATGGACAGGGGGCATGTCATTTCGCGGCCTCGCGGATTGGGTAGGCCGTGCGCACCGTTCCATCCATATCAACGACCCCCTGAATATGGATTCCCGAAGGCGCTGCGCTGCGCCAGCCCCAGCTTCCGCCGTCCAGCATGCGGGTGAGCTTTGCCGTTTGATAGGCGGCCTCGACTTCCTTTTCCAACTGTCCGCGCGTCCAACTGGAAGGGAAAAGGGTCGAATCGCTTTTCTTGGCAATCCATTCCCCGCTTTTGGGGTTGAAGATCTCGACCTTGGCCCTGACCACGCCGCGCGAATCGGGCTTTCCCGCTTTGACCACGCGCGCCGAGCGCGGCACGAAATCGACCCCGGCGTAATGAAAGCCCGTGGCTTGTCCGAAGGCGTTGATTTGCCCCGACAGGATGTGGCGCCAGTCGATCCGTTTTAAGGGGATGGCCTGGGCGGCTTCGGCGCCGGCCTCCACCTTGGCGGCAGATAAGCCAAGCGCTGGCCCCTCGGCCAGAAGCGGGGCCGGAAGAAGCGGGGGCAACAAAAGGAGGAGCAGGAGAGCTAAGCGTTTCATGGGGCAATTAGATGAAAGGAAAATGCGGCGGGATTATGTCATTATGAACGGCCAGAGACTAGGGTCTGTTGAGTATCACCGCACGAACCGCGCTTGAGGAGAAAAGGGTCGCATGAAAGGAGAAAATCGATGAGCGTATCGGCTATACGGTCGAGATTTTCGACGCATCAGGCGGCCTTTTTCTCCCAAGCCCTTCGGGACGCTGCCATTTTTGCGCCCGGGTTCGTCACTCAAGGTTTGTGGACGCCCAGTCCACCGCGCCTTTCGTTCCTGCCCGGACGCAAAAATGACTTGCGTCGCGGCCGTGTGCTGATACTCAACAGACCCTGGAGCCGCCGATAGGAAAATGCTGAAAGAAATTTTGTTCTGCCTGCAAGAAGCGCCGCATATGCGCCATGGCTGGCGGGTTGCGGCCGAACAGGCGGCCATCCATGCCAGATTTCGCCGTCATCCCGAAGAATGGGGAACGCATTTGGCGATTTGCCGCGAACTGGTCCGGGAAGCGGCGCTAGGCTGCAAGCGGGGGGGCTGTGCCGCCGTTCTGGGGTCCGGCCTATTGCTCGACGTGCCGTTGGAGGAGCTGTGCCAGCGATTCGAACGCGTGTTGCTGATCGACCTGCATCATCCCAGGTCGGCCCGGCAAGCCGGGAAACGCCACGCCAATCTTGTGTTGCGCCATGCCGACGTGACCAAGCCGGGATTCTGGGGGCATTTGGCCCAGGAAGCGGATTTCGTGGTCAGTCTTAATCTGGCGGCTCAGCTCGCCTTGGCGGCGGGGGGCGAACAGGCGGCCAGAAACCACGCCCTGATGCTGAAATCTTGGCCGGGGGGCAGCATGATGATCTCTGAGTTCGCCCGCGTCGAATTGGATGTCGAAGGCAGGGAGATTGCCCGCGAGCCAGCGCTTGCCCTGGGCCATGATTTCGATTTACCGGAAAAATTATGGAAATGGTATCTGGCGCCGCCGGGGGAACTTGCCCCATATAGGGGGCTGGCTCTGGAGATCGGCGCCTGGAAATGGAGAGTTTGACTTTGCGCCTGAATGCCGAACGTTTGAATCTGGAATGCCTGTGCAAGGCGGTGTCGGACGACAAGCTGGCGCAATCGCTTGACAGGCGGTCGGGCAAGACGGGATTTGGTGCGGGCGTTCTGGAAAACCGCCCCCATCTTTTTTCGCGCACGCCCGTTTTCGTCACCAAGGACGATGCCGTCATGATGGCCGACATGGTCAAGGCCATCGAACGCGTTTCCAGGCTGCCCGCCTGGGTCCAGGCGGCGCTTGAAGATGCGCCCCAAGCGGCGAAGCGCGATTTCAAGACGAAAAGCGTGTTCATGGGCTACGATTTTCATATCGGCCCGCAAGGTCCGTTGCTGATCGAGGTGAACACCAATGCGGGCGGGGCTTATCTCAATCTGGCGATTCTGGATGTGCTGGACGCTTGTTGCGAGGATGCCGGGCGGGCGATGGCGGATCACCATCCGGATGTGAAAAAGCTGGACGAGGCCTTCGTCGAAATTTTTCGCGCCGAGATGCAAGCCCAAAAGCCCGGGCAGGCGCTTGCCTTCGCGGCCATCGTCGATGATGATCCGGAAAGCCAGTATTTGCTGCCGGAATTCGAACTGGTGCAGGCGTCCTTTCAAAGGGCGGGCATCGACAGCGTGATCGTCGATCCCGGGGCGCTGGACTACCAGGGCGGCTTGCTTTCGCATCAAGGCAGAATCGTCGATCTGGTTTACAACCGGTTGGTCGATTTCGGCCTGGACGAGGAACGCCACGCGCAATTGCGCATGGCCTGCCTGGACGGGGCGGCGGTTGTCACGCCCAGCCCGCGCGCCCATGCCGTGCTGGCCAATAAGCGCCATCTGACATTGTTGTCGGATGCCGACGCCCTGACGGCGCTGGGGGCAAGCGCTGACGATGCAAACATGATTTCGGCGCATGTGCCGCGCTCGGTTTTGGTAACGCCCGAGAATGCCGACGAGTTGTGGGCCAAACGCAAGCGCTGGTTCTTTAAGCCCGCCTCGGGGCATGCCGGCAAGGCGGCTTATCGCGGCGACAAAATGACGCGTGGCGTTTGGCAAGATATTCTAAAGGCCGATTCCTATGTGGCCCAGGAAGTGGCCCCTCCCGCCGAGCGCGGCGTGATGGTTGAAGGCATTGCCGCGCGCATGAAATCGGATATTCGTCTCTACAGCTATGACGGCGACGGCCTGCTGATGGCGGCTAGGCTTTATCAGGGCCAAACCACGAATTTCAGAACCCAGGGCGGCGGCTTCGCCCCGGTTCTGGTGGTGTGACTGGTCATGAGCTAGGCGCACAAACGGGAAGGTAAGAGCGCTTGCGGGCATAAATCAGCGCTTGTTCGTAAACCGACAAGGTCTCGGCCATTCTGGCATCAAAGCGCAGGTGACGTTCGGCCAATTTTCGCCCAGCAAGGGCCAGCGTTTTCGCCAGTTCCGGATCATCAATGAGGGTGCTAATCGCCTCAGCCAACGCCTTTGGGTTGGCGGCGGGCACGGTCAAGCCAGTTTCACCATCTCGCACGATTTCCACCGTACCGCCAACAGCCGAGGCAACGATAGGCCGGCCGCGCGCCAGAGCTTGCGCCGCCGCGCGGGGCTGCGCTTCGGTAAGCGAGGGGATCGCCACCAAGTCGGCGGCTTCGATCAAATCGGGAATCTCGTCGCTGTAGCCGGTGAAAACAACCTTGTCGGAAACGCCGCATTCCTTGGCAAGCATCGTCAGAGCCTTTGCATAGGCACCGCTTTCTTGGGTCGGTCCACCGACAATGGCGAGGCGCGCCTGCGGGTGTGCAGGGGCTAGCAAGGCAAATGCCTGGATCAGATGGTCTTGGCCCTTGTCTGGCCTAAGCATGCCAACACAAACTATCAAATATTGTTCCGGCCCAAAACCAAGCCTTGTACGCGCAGCGACCCGACGGTCGGCATTCGCGGGTGCAAAGAAGCGCTCATCTGCCCATTCACCGACCACGCTTGATCGATTGGAATCCGCAAGGCCTGTTGCAATCAGGCCGTCTAGAACGCAATGGGCCACAGCGATGACATGATCGGCGCCCAGTCTCCATTGAAGTCTGCGTAGGAGCGAGCCTTTCAGAGGCTGATTAAGATGGCGCGAACGCACGACAGCGCAAAGGTCAAGGCAGCCCATCGATGTTTTTGCGTCGCGGGTGTAATGAGCATCGATTAGATCGATCCGCATTTCCTTGATCAAACGACGAAAAGCCAACAGTGTTGACAGGCGCCATGGACGATCAAAATTGAAGGGCAACAACGGCAAATTCTTTGCCCGGGCGCGGGCGGCGGTTGCGCCATCTCCAGGCGTTGCCAACCATGCCGAATAGCCGTGGGCCACCAGCCACTCGACCTGCTCCAAGGTTCGTTGCTCCATGCCGCCCCAGTTTCTGCCGGGCACAGTGTGAAGAATTCGCATATACCCTCTTAACGCAGAATAAACCGTTCCCAGACTGGAACGGAAGGGCGTGGCGTCACGGCAACCGAAGCCAAGCCCCTGGCCGACAGCATTTCCAAAAGTTGCCGCATCAATTCCACAGTGACCCAAGCCTTAAGTCCGCCATCGGGGACTTCGTTCACGGGCTGGTCATGCATCAAGAGCAAGGCGTTCGCCAAGTTTGGTGAATTGGCCAGCCGGGCCACCTGAGTTGCAATCTCGGCCCTGGCATCGGCTTCAGTGCTGTGCTTGGAAGCGATTACATGATCCTCGGTCGAGAGCTGCCAATGCGCTATCTGACAACCAGGACTCCACGCCTCCAAGGCGCGATGTATGCGGGCATTGCGATAGCCGCCATTATAGGGAAGACGTATCAGGTATGGGCGGGGCGTTGGGCGAAAGCGCCTTAGCAATTCTTCGCTACGTTCAAGATCTTGGGCAAGGCGTGTGATCGGGCACCGGTCAAGACGCACATGCTCCCAGCCGTGAGCGTAAACGGCATGGCCGCGGCGAACCGTTTCAGCCACCAGATCAAGCGCGCGCAGGGCGCGAAACCCGCTCATGAAGAAGGTGGCCTTTGCCCGATGTTGATCCAAAAGATCAAGCATGGCGGGCAACGCTTCCGGAGTAGGCGCGTCATCGACGGTCAGCGCGACCTGGCCCTGTCCAGCAACGGTTCGAATCAGTGGTCGCCATGCGCCTAAGGAAAGGCTTGCCATCTAGTGTTTCCGCATTCGATCAAGTTTCTCAATGTCGGTGCCGTATGTCGTTTCTGTCGCATTTTTTTGCGCGCCCCCTTCATTCTTCAGCGTCATTCCGGGGCACGGTAGATCACCAGGGATGTCCCGCCGACATGGCGCAAGGGATGCGTGCGCGCCAGTTCGTTCAAGGCGCGCCAGACGCCTTTTTGCTTTCTGGGGCCGCGGTAATCATGCCAGACGACAAGTCCGCCAGGTTTGATCATGGAAAGCGCCTTGGCCGTGTCGCTCTTGACATAGGAATAGGCGTGCGAGCCATCGACGAAGATCAAGTCGCAGCTTTTGATGTAGGGCGTTTCGTCGAAAGATTTGCTATCGCCAAATAGCTGAGTGATTTTGGCTTCGACCGAGGTGCCTGAATAAAGAAAACTCGAATAGATTGTTTCAGTCAGCGCGTCATGGGTAACGTCTTCCTCGTCTCCCGCTTCCTTGACATAAGCGGCAAGTTGATCTGGGGCTAAAGTAAGCGTGGTGATCCGCGCTTCTGGAGCGCTGTTTCTCGCCCAAAGATAAGTGGTGCGTCCCGTACAGGTGCCAAATTCGAACATGGACAACGATTTCTTGCTCAGGACGGCTAGAATCCATTGTTCAAGGTCCGATACGCCGCTCCTCACTTCTATATTGGCTATGTGATGGACTTCACAATCTAGATTGGGGCCGTAGGGACCCGGCGTAAAGGCTGGATCAATTTCCGACGGTCGGAGTTTGGGGATCGGCCATGGCCCGAAGGTTGAGCGCTGTTTAGCGCGATTTCGGACGCGAATGACATACGAAGCAAGTGAAACAGAAGTTATCAATAAAACAATTATGCAAACAGAAAGAACCACTTCAAGTTGAGTCATGGACCATTTCTCTTCACGTTAGTGACGTGACGTATTTCGTCACAAATTTGTGAATAATTGATATGTACATGGCCGTCGCCATAAGTCGTATTATTATTTAGCTGAGAAATATTTTATAGCACATGCGCAATATGATTGAAGGTAAAAATTATTATAATTTTATATACTTGTTTTATTGCCGATCATTAATTCACTGAGCCGAATGGGGGGACTTGGGAAGACATGCTTTCCAGCGGCCAGCGAGGGCGGGGAGCGAAATCCAGCGAATCGCGCTGGCCCAACCGGAATCGTTCGATGCCCGCCCAGGCGATCATGGCGGCGTTGTCCGTGCACAGCTTCAAGGGCGGCGCCATGAATGTCAGCCCGTGTTTCTCGGCCAGGGCCAGCAATCTTGCCTTGATGGCCTGATTGGCGGCCACCCCGCCCGCCACCACCAGATGTCTGGCCTGCGGCATCAGGCGGATGGCGTGCTCGGCGCGGTCGGCCATCACCTCGGCCACCGCTTGCTGGAAACTGACCGCAATGTCGGCCCTGACGCGCATGGTCAGTTCCGGCGCCTGCTCCGCCGCCAAGCGCACCGCCGTTTTCAGGCCCGAGAAGGAAAAATCGCAACCGGGACGCCCTTTCATCGGCCTTGGAAAGGCGAAGCTGGACGGGTCGCCCGACAGAGCTGCGCGTTCGACGGCGGGACCGCCCGGATAGCCAAGGTCCAATAGTTTCGCTGTTTTATCAAAGGCTTCGCCAGCCGCGTCGTCGATGGTGCCGCCTAGCTTGCGATATTGCCCCACCCCATCGACGGCCAGCAATTGGCAATGGCCGCCGGAAGCCAGCAGCAGCAGATAGGGAAAGGGTAGGTCGGTCCCCAGTCTGGCCGATAAGGCGTGCCCTTCCAGATGGTTGACGGCAATGAAGGGTTTGCTTGCCGCCAGGGCTATGGCTTTGCCGGTCATGGCGCCTACGAAGACGCCGCCGATTAGGCCGGGGCCGCAGGTGGCGGCCACCAGATCGAGATCGGCGAATTCCTTCCCGGCGGCCTGCATGGTTTGGCCGATCAGACGGTCCAGATGTTCCAGATGCGCCCTGGCAGCCACTTCGGGCACCACGCCGCCGAAAGGGCGATGTTCGTCCAATTGCGAGAGGATGCGTTCGGCCAGGATCAGGCCTTCGCCGTCCACCAGGGCGGCCGCCGTTTCGTCGCAGCTTGTTTCAATGCCAAGGGCAAGCATTCTTAGGCCTTTGCAATCCAGGCCGGGGACATTACAACAAGCCCTTATGAACACGCACACAAAACTTCGTCTAGGAACCCGTGGCAGCCCCTTGGCGCTGGCCCAGGCCCATGAAACCCAGGCCCGCCTGGCTGCGGCATTTCCCGAGCTTGCGGGGGCTGTCGATATCGAAATCATCAAGACCACCGGCGATGCCGTGCTGGACCGCCCGTTGGCCGAGATCGGCGGCAAGGGCTTGTTCACCAAGGAAATCGACGAGGCCCTGCTGGATGGGCGGATCGACCTAGCCGTCCATTCCATGAAGGACGTGCCAACCCTGATACCCGACGACACGGTGATGGCGGCCCTTTTGCCGCGCGAGGATGTGCGCGACGCCTTCATTTCCATCAAGGCGAAAAGTTTGGCCGATTTGCCGACGGGGGCGGTGGTGGGAACCGCCTCGCTGCGCAGGCAGGCGCAGATTCTGGCCAAAAGACCCGATCTGAAGGTGCAGTCGCTGCGAGGCAATGTGCAGACGCGCTTGAAGAAGATCGAGGAAGGGGTGGCCGACGCCACCCTTCTGGCCATGGCAGGCTTGCGGCGCTTGAAGCTGGAACATCACGTGGCCTCGGCCATTGATGTCGCCGACCTGTTGCCTGCCGTGGCGCAAGGCGCCATCGGCATCGCTTGCCGCACGGATGATGCACGCATGCGCTCTTATCTGGCCGCCCTTAACGATGCGGAGACTGAAATGCGGGTGGCGGCCGAGCGCGCCTTCCTGACCGTTCTGGACGGTTCTTGCCGCACGCCCATCGCCGCCTTGGCGATCATCGAAAACGGCCATATGCGTTTCGAAGGCCTGATCGCCACCCCGGATGGCAAAAGGATCCTGCGCGCCAAGCGCAATGGCGATTCCAAGGATGCAGCAGCTATGGGCGATGCCGCCGGGCGCGAATTGCTGGCCCAGATGGGGCCTGAATTCAAGATGACGGTATGAGGCTGCTGGTCACCCGCCCGGCGCAAGACGCCGCTCCTTTGGCGAAGTTGCTGGAGGAGAGGGGACATCAGGCGGTTTTGGAGCCGTTGCTGGAAATCGTGCCGCTTCAAGACGCCAGCATCGATCTGGCTGGCGTTCAGGCCTTGCTCTTCACATCGGCCAATGGCGTGCGCGCTTTCGCGTCGCTTCACGCCGATCGCGGCCTTGCGGTCTTTGCCGTGGGCGCTTCTACGGCCAGTGCGGCCAGCAATGCCGGTTTCGAAAGGGTCGAAAGCGCTGATGGCGACGTGGACGATCTGGCCCGGTTGGTTCGGCTTCAATGCGACCCCGCCAAGGGGGCGCTGCTGCATCCGGCGGCCAGCCACGTGGCGGGCGATCTGGCGGGTTTGCTGGGGGATGCCGGATTCGAGGTTCGACGTAGGGTAATCTACGAATCCAAGGCGGCAAAGGCGCTGTCCTCAGAAACGATTAGGCTTTTGCAGGAAGGCGCCATCGACGGCGCGCTCTTTTTCTCGCCCCGCACGGCTGAGAGCTTTGCTTCCTTGGCCGGGCAAGCTAACATCGCAGACAGGCTTGGCGACGTTACAGCCTTTGCCCTGAGCCAGGCCGTTGCATCCCGGTTGCAAAAGCTGCCCTTCAAGGCAGTGCGCATTGCCGAAAGCCCGGATCAGAACGCGCTTCTCACCTGTATCGACGAGGGGGCCATGAACAGCGAAGTCGAACACAAGGAACCGCAAGACCTGAGCGCCGCAAGGATTGATGAAGTCATGCCGCCTCCGGTTCTCAAGGCCAAAAGCGCCTTGCCCGTTTTTCTGGCCGGCGGCGTTCTTGGGATTGCCCTGGTGGCAGGGGCCGGGGCCATGCTGTGGCCCATGTTGGTCGACTCCTTGAAAACAGAGATTATGCAAGAAGAGGTGGATGCCGAACCGGCGCTGACCGCTGGCAGCGACGCCATCAAAGCGCTTTCGGCGCGCGACGAATCATTGGCTCGGCGCATCTCTGACCTTGAAGGCAAGGCGGCGCAGCCTGCGCATGAAAGCCCTGGGCTTGCGCCGGAAGAACTGACCCGCCTGAACGAGCGCTTCGCGAAATTAGAAACCGATTTGCAGACCCTGTCGTCACGGCGCGAGGCGGGACCGTCGATGCTGGTGGCCGCTCTATTGCTGCGCGACGCCAACAACGCGGGCCGTTCCTTCGGCAAGGAATTGGAAACGCTGGCCCGGCTGGCCGGGGACGATGTGGAAATGGCGCCGCATCTTTCCGCCTTGAAGCCGATCCAGGAGAAGGGCGTCGCCCCCATTGCCGAAATCGAGCGCGGCTTCCAAACGCTCAAGCCTGAACTGCTGCGTTCGACCATGGACGCCAACGAGGATTTGTGGGCCAGCGTTTTGCGCCGCCTGTCGGTTTTGATTTCGATCAGGCGTGTCGATAGCCAGGGACAAGATGAGGGCGGCATCGATGGAGCGGTGGCAAGGGCAGAGGCGTCGCTCGCCAAGCGCGATCTGGCGGGTGCTGCCGCCAATCTCACCACGCTGGCGGGACCCGTGGGAGATCTGGTCAAGCCCTGGCTGGGCGAGGCCTATACCCATATCGAAGCGGATATGCATATCCAGGCCTTGCTGGATCGCGCACTGGCCTTGACGGTGAAACCCTGATGCTGCGCCTGCTTCGCTATCTCCTGGGGGTTGGCGTTCTGGTGGCGCTTTCGGTGTGGCTGGCCGATCGTCCGGGATCGGTGGCGCTTGATTGGCTGGGTTGGCGCATCGAGACCAGCGTGCCCTTGTTGCTTGTTCTTTTGCTGCTGACGGCCTTTACTCTGTTCTGGCTGGCGCGCGTCTTCGGCTTTCTGGTCGGCATGCCCAGCATCTTTGGCCGCATGCTGGACGAGCGCAAGCAACGCAAAGGTTATGAAGCCCTGACCAAGGGGTTGGTGGCGGTGGCGGCGGGCGATCCGAAAGAGGCGTTGCGCCAAGCCAGACAAGCCGATTCATTTCTGAAAGCGCCGCCGCTCACATTGCTGCTGGCCGCCCAGGCAGCGCAATTGGCGGGAGACGACGACGGGGCCGCCCTGCATTTCGAAGCCATGCGCCAGCGCCCGGAAACGGAATTTCTGGCCCTGCGCGGCCTGATCACCCAGGCCTTAAAAAAAGGCGATCATGTTGCCGCTTTGCGGCATGCCAGACGCGCGCATGCTTTGAAACCCGAAGCAGAATGGGTCTATTCGGCGCTATCCACCTTGCTGATCGAGGAACATGCCTGGGACGAAGCGCTGGGTCTGACGGAAAAGGCCGCCAAGCGCCATATGATCGGCGCCCCCGTCGCCAAACGCAGGCGGGCGCTGTTGTTGCTGGAAGCGGCCACCGAGGCCGCGGACCCGGCGCATGGCGCCAAGCTGGCCCAGAACGCTTTCGAATTGGCGCCCGATCTGCCAGCCGCCGCCATGATGGCCGCCCAGCGCCTGAAGGAAAGCGGCAAGGAATCCAAGGCAGTCCGCTTGCTTGAGAAGGCGTGGTCGTCATGCCCGCACCCAAGCATTGCCCAGACGTTTCTCGATCTGGTCGCCAACGAAGATCCTTTGAAACAGGTGATTGCCGTCGAGAAAATGGTGAGTGGAAAGCAAGGCGATACTGAGAGCCAAATCGCGGTCGCCACCGCCGCCTTGAAGGCCCGCCTGTGGGGCAAGGCCAGGACGGCGCTTCTGCCGCTGGCCGAAGCGGCGCATCCTCAGGCTCGTGTGATCAGCCTGATGGCGGCCATCGACGAAGCAGAGGGGCGGTTGGCCGATTCCGTCGCTTGGCTGCGCCGGTTGAACGATGCTGCTCCCGATCCCGTCTGGAGCTGTTCCGCCTGCGGACATGTGGCCGAGTCCTGGTCCTCGTCGTGTCCTTCCTGCCATGCCTTCGATACGATGGTTTGGAAAACGCCCGAACGGTCTTTTTCACTTGGCGAGGTTCAGAGGATCGCAGCTGTTTGATGCGCATTCTGCATACGATTCCAGGATTGAATTGGGGGGGATGGAATTTCGCGTCCTGGAACAGATCGCTTGGCTGAATGCGCATGGACATCAGGCTTGGCTGGCGACGCCCAAGGGCGGTGAGAGCTTTAAGCGCGCTTCGGCGCAGGGACTTCCCCTCATCGACGTCGATTTCGATCGCCCGTGGCGGCTGGACACCATCCGGAGGATGCGCTCCCTGATCAGGGAGCTGAAAATTGAGGTGGCCGATGCGCATGTCACCCGCGACGCCAAGGTCCTGATGCTTTGCCGCGATCTGGTCGCCGTGATCCGCTCGCGCCATATTACGCAGCGTCTAAAGCCGGGCATTTTGCGTTCGCTTCAATGGCGTTGGGGGGCGGATGGCGTCATTGCGGTGGCCGAATGCATCGCCAAGTCGATGATTGCCGATGGATTGGCGGCCCCCGAGCGAACTTGGGTGGTGGGCGAATGGGCCGACGAGTCCTTTTTCGCAGATGTGGACGAGGATGCGCGTTCTCAACAGCGCAAAAATTGGGATTGTCAGGAAAATGAAATCGTTGTGGCGACTGTCAGCATGCTGCGTCCCGATAAAGGGTTGGAGCATACGGTCGCAAGTTTGGCGCCGCTTCTTGATGCGAATTTGCCGGTAAAGCTGCTGGTGGTTGGGGGTGTCACGGAAGAGGGAATGGGATATTCAGACTTGCTGAAGCAAAAGGCGGATCGCCTGGGCGTTGCCCGATATGTTGTTTTTGCGGGCTATTCCGAGAATGTGGCGCGTACGCTGATGGCCGCTGATATGGTCGCTGTGCCGTCGATCGCCAATGAAGCCCAATCGCGCGTCGTTCCTCAGGCTTTTGCGGCTGGAAAGCCAGTGGTGGCGACAAGGGTGGGGGGATTGCCCGAACTTGTCCAGGAAGGCAAGACGGGATTGCTGGTGCCGCCAGGCGATCCGTTGTCGCTTGCCAGAGCGATCGAGAAGCTGGCGACCGATCCCGATCTGGCGAAACGTCTGACCGAGAACGCCAAAGCCCTTGCAATGGCCGATCTGCGGATGGACAGGCAGATGGAAGCCACGCTGTCCATTTACTCAAAGGCGCTGGAAAGAGGCAGGGGAAGGCCCTATCTTCCCTTAAGACGACCCTAAGGAATATGCCCATGGTTCTTGACGATTCTCGTTTTGCGACTCTTGCCGTTCAGTTGTTGGATCGCATCGCGCAAGCGGTTGAGGCGGCTGGGTTGGATGCCGAGTTGCATGGCAATGTCCTGACCATCGAATCGGATGACGGACGTCAATTCGTTCTGAACAGCAATGCGCCGATGAAGCAAATTTGGCTGGCTTCCCCGATCAGCGGCGCCTCGCATTATGCGTCGCAAGACGGCGGCGAGACTTGGCGCTCGACCCGTGGCGGCGGCGATCTTCTGGAAACGCTGGCCGCCGACATCAAAAAGGCCACGGGCGAAGCCGTGGCCTTTTAGAGTATCCTGCTTTAAAGGGTTACTTCTTCATCATCACGACATCGACGCGCTCGGCCGGGCCGCTGCCCGCCTTGTTGCCCAGCGCCCGCACATCGATGCGGGTCGAGCGCACGCCCTGATCGATCAGGTAGGAGCGAACGGCCAAGGCCCTGGAAAGCGACAAACGGCGGGCCTTGCTGGCGTTGGCGTCGGTGCCTTCGGCATAGGCCAGCAGCTGAAGGCGGATATCCTCGTCCTTGCTCATGCGTCCGGCCAGGGCCTTCAGGTCGGTCAATTTGTTGTCGGGAATGCGGGTGGCGCCATCGGCGAAAACGACCTGCATCAGGGTTTCGCCGCTTTCCATCACGGACGGAGCCGCTGCGTCAGGCAGAGAGGCGGTTTCCGTGGGACGGTTGATCTCGGGGACGCTGGGGGGCGTCGGCGTCACCTGCTTAGCCTCAATCGAGGGAGGAGCCGGCACGGACGGCGGCTTGGGCGCTTCGGGGGCCTTGGCGATCGGGGTCGGGGCGCTGGGCGCCTCGGCGATCTTGGGCGGTGCCGGGGGCATGGGGGCGGCGGGCGCCGTCTCGACCGGCGTCTTGGGGGCCGGAGTGGCCGATATGGGTTCGTAAGAAGGGGCCTTGAGCGTGGGTTCGGCCAGAACGGTCTCGACGACCGGCTTTGGCTTTGGCTTGGAGGCAACCACCGGCTTGGCCGGGGCCTTCAGCTTCAGCTTTTGCTGCGAGGGCAGGGTCAGTTGGGGATACCCGGCTTCGGTCGCCTGACGGCCCGAGAGCAGCGATTGCAGGCTGGCGGGCTGCCCCAGTTGATCCAACACGCCAAGATCAATATAAACGTTTGGATTATTGGAATAAATCGAGCTGTTGTCGGTGATGACCTGCTGGGCCATGACGGGGGCTGCCGACAGCATCAGGGCGGTCAGGGCCGCTCCCAGCGCTTGGGGCTTGGCATCGAAAAGCGGGCGAATTCTGGCCATGAATGCAAAGTCTCCCAGAGCAGAAAATCATCGGCCTGGAATCATGATAATTTCAGGCGCGATACCTTAGCTTAATCGCTTTCAGGGGACAACCTCTTTGCCGGGCTTGCCCTGGCTGCTGGGCGCCACTAAATTCGGACGCTAATTTATCGATCTGTTTATTGGTTCCTGCTGGGGGTTGAAATGGCCGAGGGAAGGTCTCTTTTTGGCAAAATCCGCAAGGCTTTGTTCAAAGAGAAGCAGGAGGAGGCTTTGTCCGAAATGGCGGCCTCCTCGAAAAGCAGGGAGGAAGAGACCTGGGTGGCGCTGGCGCTGGACGATCTGCTGAAGAAGCATCCCAGGGCTAGGCTTCAGGTGATTTCACTCAAGGATTACCGGATTGCCATCGGCGAGGCTTGGGCAACCAGGGCCAATACCATTCGTATGCTGTCCGAAAGCACCCTTCGCCGCCATTTAAGCCAGGGCGAGTCTTGTCTTAGCCAGGGCGAGGACGTGTTTCTGATGCTGATGCCGGGGGCGGACGAAAAGGAAAGCGCCAGGCGCGGCTATGACGCGGCGGTGCAGTTGGGTCAGAAGTTGGTGGGCGAGAAATTCAGCACCGGCAAGGTGGACGGCGTGGCGCCTGACGTGCGCTTGGCCAATATCGCCTTGGCCGACATGGTGAATGCCGATGGGCGGGTCGATGTGGGGGCGGTGTTGGCGGCGGCCGAGGCGGCCGTTTCGGTCAAGAAGATCGAAGGGATGGGCGGGCCGAAGGGCCGTCTAGTCGAGGGACAGAAGCCAGCCGCCAAGGACCAATGGACCATGGTCGCCCACGAACGCCAAAGCAGGCCGGTCGAGATGCTGCCCATTGGACAGATGGCGACTGATCGCAAGAAAAAGGCGGAACCCGATTGGTCGCCGATTTCGAAGGAGAAGTGATCAGCCCCAAGGCCCCTTCCTGGGCGGCAATTGGCGCGTCATGGAAAAAGCCTAGCTTTGCGCGCCTTGAAGCAAGGGCACGTTCGCGTATTTGAAAAGCGGGATCAAGGCCATCCCGGCTACGAAACCGCCCGCATGCGCCCAGAAGGCAATACCGGCTTCGCCAGCGGGGGCGCCAAGGCCGCTGAAAATCTGCATGGCGAACCACAGGCCCAGCACGATCACGGCGGGCACGTTCAAGATGCGCACGATCACCACGATCCACATGAAGACGCGCACATTGGCTTTGGGATGAAGCAGAAGATATGCGCCCAGCACGCCACTGATGGCTCCCGACGCGCCGATCATTGGTATTTCCGAAGCGGGGTCCGGGGCCATCTGGGCAAGCGCCGCAGCTACGCCGCACAGTAGATAGAAAACAAGGTAGCGCCAATGTCCCATGGCATCCTCGACATTGTTGCCGAAAATCCATAGGAACAACATATTGCCCGCTAGGTGCATGATTCCGCCATGCAGGAACATCGAACTGAACAATGTAGCCCAGCCGGGTATCAGATACAGACTGGGGGCCAGTTCCGCTTCGCCCGATAGAACGGCGGGGATCATGCCCAGGCTGAGCACGGCTTCATTGCCCGCATCCTCGCCTAATCCCATTTGCCAAAGAAAAGTCAGGACGCAGACGCCCATCAAGCCCCAGGTAACCAGGGCGGGCCTAGTGGCCGGATTGTCGTCGTAAACGGGCAGGATCACCATCAGGGCATCGCCTGCATCAATCGACCGCCCAGGCGCAGGGGGACGATGGAACTGGCCAGTCCGCTGGCATTGTCGATTTCGACCAGAACGCCGCAAACGGTGGCTTGTCCGTCGGCGGGGGCTAGACGGTCGGTGGGCAGCTTGCGCGATAATTTGTAGACGGCGGTCTCCTTGCCCATGCCGATGACGGAGTCATAGTCGCCGCACATGCCTGCATCGGTTTGGTAAGCGGTGCCTTTGGGCAGCAACTGGGCGTCGGCGGTGGGAATGTGCGAATGCGTGCCGATGACCGCCGAGACCCGCCCGTCCAGATAATGCCCCATGCCCATTTTTTCGCTGGTCGCTTCGGCATGAACATCGACCAGAATGGCGGACACGGCGCCCTTCAGGGGATAGCGGGCCAGCAGATCGTCGATGGCGCCAAAGGGATCGTCGGCGGCATCCATGAACAAGCGCCCGATTACCTGGACGGCCAGAAGTTTCTTGCCCCTGGGCAGTTCAAGAATGGCAAAACCGCGTCCCGGCGTTCCCCGCACGGCATTCAAGGGACGGACTAGCCGGGGATCGGAATCGGCATAGGCCATCAATTCCTTCTGATCCCATGAATGATTGCCAAGCGTGATGGCGTCGACCCCGGCGGCGTAAAATTCCTGGCACAGCTTTGGCGTAATGCCGAAGCCGTGCGCCGCGTTCTCGCCATTGACCACGATGGCGTCAAGGGCCAGGTCGCGCTTCAGGCCGGGCAGCAGCGCCACGACGGCGTCGCGTCCGCTGCGGCCTACGATGTCTCCAAGAAAAAGCAGTTTCATATTTTGATGAAGCCTTGTTCGGTGGCGATGGCGTCCAACTTCTGATCATGGGCCAGAAAAGGCAGGCTGGCTACTTCCTGCGCAGCATAGGCGATGCCCAGCGCGAAGACGTGGCGCTGACGACGAAGCGATTCCAGCGTGCGGTCGTAGAAGCCGCCCCCTTGACCCAGGCGCAGCCCGCGTTTGTCAAAGCCCAGCAAGGGCACCAGAAGAATGTCGGGATCAAGCCGTTCCTTGTCGGCTGTGGGTTCCGGCGTGCCCATAAGGCCGGGCGCCAGCGCATCGTCGAAATTGAAGGCGCAAAATGCCAGCGGCTCGCCCCGCCCCACCACCACCGGCAGGGCCAGACGACAGCCCTTGTCTTGGAGGGCCAGCATCAAGGGGCGAGGGTCCATTTCGGAACCGACCGGCCAATAGCCGGTAACGATGGATCCTGGCGGACAAGGCAGATGGGGGAGGGCGTGGTCTGTCAAACGAAGGGATGCCTGCCCGCCCAGAAGGGGCTGCACATCCCGGCGCGCCGCCCTTAAGGCGCGGCGCATATCCTGCTTGCCATCCGTCATGGGGAAAACATGGAAGGGAAAGAAAGTGGACGGTGCCGCCTCGATCGTTGGCCCAGCGTCACCTCTGTGGCCTGCAAGTGCAGGTGGGCGCCATATGCCAGGACCACGGTCCTGGTAGGGACAGCTCCCAAGAGGTATTGTATTGGCCCCAGGGACGTTCCGACCTGACGGGTCGTGCAGCAACCGTCCATTGACGACTCTATGCCTGTTCCAGGCGTTCGGCAATGGTTTCGATTCTGCTGGCCAATTTGTCGAGCGATCGGGCCAAGGTTTCGTCGGAGCTGGGTTCCAGCCCGGCCCCCAGGCGCTTGCTTTGCTCATAGGCTTCGGAAAGCTCGTCTGCCAGCAGCAGGCTGACCATCAACAACAATCTGGCCTCTCCAGCCTGTCCGACAGCGGCCACCAACTGCTTGATTCTGTCATCGACATAGCGGGCCAGTCTGGTCAGATGCGCTTCTTGGCCATCGTCGCAGGCGATGACATAGGGGCGTTGATTAACCGTAACGGTAATCTGACCCATGCCTAATTCTCCAGCGCGATGCGGATGCGCCCGATAGCGCCATCCAGTCGCCCGGCCACCAATTCGGTCAATTGACGCATCTCGGCCAGTTCGGCTTCCAGGCGGGCCGAGTTGGGATCAGCCTTGGAACTGCCGTGCTGAGCGGCCCGCTCCAGACGCGCAATGGCGCGCTCCAGGCGCGCGATCGCTTGGTTGCACTTCGGGGGCGCTTTGCTGGCGTTGTTGCTGCTCAAGAGCCTGACTTTCTTCAATTCGCGGGCGAGGATAGGCCGGGGCGGGCTGGGCGTCAATGCGGCCTTTGCACAGGAATGCGTCTATACCACCTGTCCATCGGCCAGATGCACCTGGCGGTCGCAAGCGCTGGCTAGTTCCTGGTCATGGGTGACGGCGATGATCGTCTTGCCGTCCTGACGGGTCAGGCGGCGGAAGATATCGAAGACGGCGTGGCTGTTCTTGCTGTCCAGATTGCCGGTCGGCTCGTCGGCCAGCAGAATGCTGGGGGCGTTGGCCAGCGCCCTGGCGACGGCCACCCGTTGTCGCTCGCCGCCCGAAAGCTGTTCCGGCAATTTTTTCTCGGACCCTTCAAGCCCCAGGTCCTTCAGCAGCATGCGTCCGCGTTCGGCCTGGGCCTGTTCGGGCAAGGCGTTCAGCTTTTTCATGGGCATGCAAACATTGTCCAGCACCGAAAATTCGGGCAGCAGGAAATGGAACTGGAAAACGAAGCCCAGACGCTCCAGGCGCAGATGCGTGCGCTGGGCGTCGGTCAGGCTGGCGCTGTCGATGCCGTCGATGATCACTGAACCCGATGTGGGTTCATCCAGCAACCCCAGCAGATACAGCAGCGAAGACTTGCCGGAACCCGATGCGCCGGTAATCGCCACCAGTTCGCCGGGCTTCGCCATGAAATCGATGCCATCGACCAGGGTGACGGGAATCAGGCCCGGCAGAATGCGCGCCAGCTTCCTGGCTTCTATCGCCGCCCCTGTCGTCATGCGGCGCCCCTGATGATTTCAACCGGCTTCAAGCGAGAAGCCTTGTTGGCGGGTAGCCAAGCGGCCAGGGTGGCTGACAGGGCGGCAACGCCGCCCGACATGGTGTAATGAATCCAGGTCGAATGCAGGATGAAGCCCTGCACCTCGGTCATCATCTTGATGTTGAAGCGCACCATGCCCAGAATCTGGGACAGGCCAAAGCCCAGCGCCCAGCCCAGCAAAGCGCCCAATAGACCGACCAGGAAACCTTCAAGCAGGAAGATGCCCCGAATGTCGGCGGGTTCGAACCCCATCGAGCGCAAGATGGCGATGTCGCGTGTTTTCTCGAAGACGACGGTCGAGACGACGTTGAAGATGCCGAAGCTGGCGACGATCAGAATGGCCGAGACGGTAATGTACATCACCGTGTTTCGGATGACGAAGGCGCCTAAAAGGCCTTCGTTCGATTCCTGCCAGGATTCCGACCTGTAGCCCCAGCGTTGCTCCAGCTTGGCGGCGATCTCGATGGCTTGCATGGGATCGGTCAGCTTAATGCGCATTTGGTTGATCACATTGGGCCTGTCGGCGAGAATCTGCGCCTTTTTGATCAGCGCGAAGGCTTGGCCATTGTCGGTCGAGATGATGCCGGTATGGAACAATCCCACCACCTTCATCTTCATCACGACGCCCGACGCCGAGGCGGCCGTCAGCGTGTCGTTCATCTGCACGCCCAGTTTCGACGCCAAGCCCTTGCCGATGATGATGCCGTTGGCGGCGCTTTCAAGCGCGGTCAGGCCGCCTGCGGTGCTGATGTCTTCTTCGATGCGCGACGCCCTGCGCTCGCGCTCGATGTCGATGCCCAGCAGGTTGACCGCCACATCCTTGCCGCTGAAACTGAGAAAAATCTGGGCGTGCAAGGAGGGGGCGACGCGAACGCCGGGCATGGTTTCAAGGGCGGCGATCTTGTTCCAGGGCGCTTTGATGCCTCTGATCTCGTCCTTGGGCTTGACGCCCTTCAAGGCCACCGCCCCCTTGGGATAGACAAGATCGACCGGCTGGGCGGGATTGGCGCGGAATTCGTCCTTCAAGGTGACGTGCGGCATGTTGTCGACGATGCGCGAGATGAAATCGCGCTGCGAGCCTTCCATCAGCGACGACATGGCGATGGTGAAACCCACCCCCATGGCGACGCCCATCATCGAGACCAGCGTTTGCCGTTTGCGGGCCAACAGATGCCCAAGGGCTATGTGCAAGAGCAGCTTCAAGGCAGTTCCACACTTTTGCCAGACACCCGCTGGCCCTCCTTCAGGGCCTTGTCGGGCGACACGATCACCAGATCGCCCTCGTTGACGCCTTCCAGGATTTCGCTTTTGGCGACGCCAAGGGCGCCAACCTTCACGCTGCGCCGTTCGGCGCGCCCATCTCGCACCACCCATAAATGGCCGGTCTCGATGGCGGTGGCGGGAACCAGCAGGGCGTCTGGCGATTCCCGCACGATCACATTCACCTCGACCGTCATGCCGATAAGAAGCCTGGATTCATCGGGCAGATGAAGGCGCACGCGATAGGTCTTGTTGACCGGATCACCCTTGGGCGTGATTTCCGCCACGCTGGATTCCAGCGCTTGGCCCGGAAAGGCGTCGGCCTTCAACAGCGCCTTCTGCCCTAGATTAATCCGCACGATGTCTTCCTCGTCGATCTCGGCGGTCACCCGCAAGGGCTTGGGTTCGCCGACCCAGAACAGCACGGAACCCGGCTGCATCACTTCGCCGGGTTCGCCGTCGCGGCGCAGCACGGTTCCAGATACCGGCGAGGCCAGTTCGTATTCGTTCAATCGCTTCTGGGCGGCGACCCTGGCGTTGGCGGCTTGGCCCAACTCGCTTCTGGCCCGCTCGCTGGATTGGCGGCTGGCGAATTCGCTTTTCTCCAGGCGGGCGACACGATCCAGGTCTTGTTTCAGGAATGTTTCACGGGCGGCCAGTTCGCCCACGCGCGCCTTGGCCTCTCCATCGTCGAGGCGGGCCAGCAGGTCGCCCTCCTGCACCTGATCGCCTTCCTTGACCATGACTTCGATCAGCCTAGCCGTTACCGTGGGGGATATTCTGGCCCAACGCAGGGGTTCGACGGTACCGGTGGCGTAAATCGCCTCGACGGCTAGGCCGCGCGAAACCGGCGCCACCTCGACCGTTGGCGCTTTCAAGAAGGTCCAAGCTGCAAAGATTGCCAGCAGAAGGGCAAGGGCGGACGCGATCTGGCGCAAGCGGGGCTTCAACGGAACTCTCCATCGGGTTAGACTGGCTAAGACTGAGCCTCAATGTTAGGAAATACAAGCAGCTAATGGCTAAACAAAGATCAATGACGGTTTGCATTCACGATATGGCAGGGGCCGTTTCGGCGCTGAAGACGGCGCGCGAACAGGGTTGTTTGTTGATTCTTGAAAGCCCGCCGCGGGTGGCGGAAATTCAGGGAACAGCCTGGTTTCTGGCCCTGGTGGACGAGGCCAAGGCAGTTGTTTCCGGCGTTGCCGTTCAGACCCTGGTCGATGCAGGACCTGCCTGCGCTCTGGCGATGGACGCCTTGGAACGCGGGGCGGATGTCGTGCGCATCGATGCAGGCATGAAAAGCGCTGGAAAATTGATGGATATTGCAAAAGCCCAAGGGGCCAGGATCGAAATAAAAAGGAAGCCAAAGCGATGACCAAACAACCGGCCTGCCGCTTGTATCTGATCACCCCACCCGTCATCCCCGACCTGGATCGCTTTGCCGCAACCCTGACCGAGGCGCTGGAGGCGGGCGACGTGGCCGTGGTGCAATTGCGCCTGAAAAATTGCCTGGATGCCGACATTCTGGCGGCGGCTCAAATTCTGGGTCCGCTTGCGCAATCGCATGGGGCGGCGTTTCTGCTGAATGATCGGCCCGATCTGGCCAAGGCTTGCCAAGCAGATGGCGTGCATGTCGGCCAAGAAGACGCTTCTTACGCCGAAGCTAGACGCATCATGGGACCCAAGGCCATTGTCGGCGTCACCTGCCACGATTCCCGCCATTTGGCGATGGAAGCGGGTGATGCCGGGGCTGATTACGTGGCTTTCGGCGCTTTCTATCCCACCTCGACCAAAGAGGCAAAAAGCAGGGCCTTGCCTGAAATTTTGCAATGGTGGCGCGAGATAACGGTGGTGCCATCGGTCGCCATCGGCGGCATCACGCCGGAAAATGCCGCCCCATTAGTACAGGCGGGCGCCGATTTTCTGGCCGTCTCGTCAGGCGTGTGGGCGCATCCGGGCGGAGCGGGGGCAGGGGTGCGGGCGATGAACGAGGCGATCAGGTCGGCGTCGCGCTAGCTTTGGTTTTCGCCAGCCATTCTTGCATGCTGGGCAGGATCGCCTTGCAAGTCATGTCAGCATAGACCTTCAACTGGTCGGGTTCTTTCTTCAAATGCACGAAACTTTCGACCAAACGGTGCATGACGTCGAAGGCGAAACTTTTTTGCGACAGAATCATTTCCAGATCGTCGCCGAAATTGCCCCTGAAGGCCTCCATCATGGCGTTGATCTTGTCGATGTTGAGACGCTCGAACTCGACCAAACATTCGGGGGCGATGTAGGCCAGCGCATCGCCGAACAGCCTGAGCTTGGCTTTTTCGAATGAAGCAAGGGCGTTGAAATATTGCTGTTCGCGGCCAAAAAATATCCAGGCTTTGTCGCCCAGCAATGAGCGGAAGAATTTGTACATGTCGGCGTTCCAGTAGATCACGCCTTCGATGGCCTTGGGATTGTCCGAGATCAGCTTTACGAAGTCGCCGCCCACCACCTGGCGGGCCTTGCGCACCTGCGCCGGATCAAGCCTTCCGGCCTGGGCGATCGCCTTGGCGTCCTTCAAAAGGGTCAGTTCCGGCCCCAACTCCATGACGTGCTGGTAGGTCAGCGAATCGCGATAGACCTGCAACAGCGGAATCTGCCAGTCATAGGCCAGATACTTCGCCAGTTCCGACAGTTTGCGCTCCTCGTTCGTGCGCGAGGGGGCTTCCGACTTGGCTTCCGACTTGCGAAACAGCGATCCGATGCCGCCCTTTTTCTCCTCGACCGGTTTCTGGATGGCGCCTGAAACGCCGAAATGGCGCTTGGCGGCGGTCAGAATCAGCAGGCGCTGCACTTGAGACAGGGAAACGCCACAGGCCAGTTCCGTTTCATCGTCGCGCACCGGCTGGCCCGATTTGGTCTTGACGATGTTGTCCACCAGTTCGCGATTGGCGCGGTAGATCTGGATGAATTGGTACAGAGCCGTCGGGTTTTCGATGAGGTTTTGATAGCCGATCTCGGTCTTCACTTTCTTGGCGGCCTGAAAAGCGCCAAGGCACTGCTTCAACCCATCGACGATGGCGTTGCGCGTTTCTGGAGTGATATCGACCGGCGGCAGAACGGTAGCCGTTGCCTGTGAGGCGTTCATAAGATAACCCGCATAATCATTCGTTTCTTTTTCTGCCGCCCCCGCGACCGCCCTTTCTTTAGAAAAAAGCGGCGTCAATTGCAAGCGTCGGCGCTAAGGTCTTATAACTGGCAGCCAAATCACGTCGTCAATTGTCCGGGCATGGACGGACAGCATCGCAAGGCGATCAAAGCCGAGCGCTATTCCAGCACTTTCCGGCATGAAAGACAAAGCAGAAAGAAAATCTTCATCGATGGGATAAATATCGCCGTATAACTGGCGTTTTAGGTGCTGATCGCGTTCGAACCGCCTGCGTTGTTCTTTGGAATCTGTCAACTCTCCGAAGGCGTTCGCCAGTTCAAGGCCAGATACGTACAGCTCGAAACGCTGCGCCAGTCGAGAATCCTTCAAATCAGGCTTGGCAAGCGCCGCCATGCATAATGGATAGCCGGTCAGGAAGGTGGGAGCGCCGACGCCCAGATGCGGTTCAACATGTTCAAGAAAAATACGGAAATATATATCTTCCCAGCGGTCCGCCGGTGGCGCATCGATGCCGATGGTCTTGGCAGCTTCAGCCAAGGGGCGCGGATCGGGATCGTCGGGGTCGGTAATCGTGGACAGAAGATCGATGGCCGCGAATTCGAGAAAGGCTTCGCCGACGCTGATCCGTTGCCAAGGCAGACCGGCGTCGCAATCTTTACCTTGCCAGGAAAAACGGTCGCGCCCCGCTGCCTGCAAGGACAGTTTCAACAGCGCTTCGCAGTCGGTCATCAAGGCGTCGATCGGCTCGTTGGCCCTGTACCATTCCAGCATGGTGAATTCGGGGTGATGCGTTGGGCTGCGCTCTTCATTGCGAAAACAGCGAGCCAGTTGATAGAGGCGCGGCACGCCCGCCGCCAGCAGCTTCTTCATGGCGAATTCAGGCGAGGTGTGCAGATACATGCGCCCAGGCGAGGTTTCAAACGGCTCGTTCAGGTCGGTCGCAAAGGCCTTCAAATGCACTTCCAAGCCGGGAGACATTTGAAGACAGGGCGTCTCCACCTCGGCAAAACCCTGTTCATCGAACCAATTGCGCACGGTTTTTAGAATTCTGCCCCTAGCTTCAAGAAAGGGGCGGCGTTTGGCGAATGATTCTGTGTTCCAGGCGGGCAGGGACATGCGCTTAGCTTTTCTGAAGGGCGAGAATTCCAGGTGCCGCTTCCAAATCGAAGGCCGCCACTTCCAAGGCCAGTTCATTCGCGAAGGACATAACTCGTTCATAAGCGCCAACGGGACCCAGGGCGGACAGAACGGCGCCGTTCATGGCGGACATGCTGTCCAGCAATTCGGCATGCCTTGCCATATGTTGGCCGCGCTTCGCATCCAAGCATTCTTCAAGCATGCGTTCTTCCTTGGCGAAATGAGATTCCAGGCTGGCCGTCACTTCCAACGATTGGTCTTCCAGCAAATTTGCGTCGGCGCCCTCCCTGGCGGCTCGGGCCAATTCATCCAGCATCGCCATCAGAAAGCGGTGGTCGCTGTCCAAGGGCGGGAAATTGATCTCGATCATCATCTCTCCGGGTGAAGCCAATGAACGTAATTTCGGTCGGCGTTTTGGATATGCACGCTCATCCAGTCAGAAAAGAAATCCAGTTCCGCCCGCGCGTCGGTCTGCTTCTCGGCGGAAAAACTGCTGGCATGCAGGCTGCTTAGACGTTCCAGGAATTCCTTATGCAATTCGATATGTTTGTCCAAGGCGGGATATCTGGTGCGGCGCATCAGTTCCTCCTCGCGGGCGAAATGTTCGGCTGCTCTCTTGATCAGTTCGTCAAGCGCCTTGGCGATGACTGAAGCCTCAGCCTCGCTCTCGATCAGGAATTCCACTTTGTTGAGGGCCTCGATCTTCCTGTGATGGTCGGCGTCGATATCATCGACGCCCAGCCGGAATACGCGTTCGTTCCATTCGATGGCCATGCCGCTTCTCCCATGGATTTTTATTTAGGATCAGCATTGCGCAAATGGAAAGCCGGAGCAAGGCCGTAAATTTCAACCTTCTAATGGAAGGGGTGGAAGGCTTTCAAATGTCTTGCGAAGCGCGCTGCCCCAGCGGGCGCGCAGATCGGCGAAATAGGGATCTTTCTCGCCGATGCGCCGGATTTCCGGCTTTTTGAAATTGTCCTTGCGCATGATGAGAAGATCGATCGGCAGTCCCACCGAAATGTTCGAACGCATGGTGGAATCGAACGAGATCAGAATCAGTTTGCTGGCTTCGTCCATCGGCATGGCCATGGTCAGAAGACGGTCGAAGACGGGTTTTCCGTATTTGATTTCGCCAATCTGCAAGAATGGCGTTTCCGCCTGCGCCTCGATGAAATTGCCCGCCCCATAAATCTGAAACAGGCGCGGGCGTTCGCCCTTGATCTGGCCGCCCAGAAGGAAGGTGGCGTTGAATTCGGCATTGTGCTTTTTCAGAAAGTCAGCGTCCTGGTGGTATACTTCGCGCAGCGCCTTGCCGATGATTCCCGCCACCCTGAACATACTGGGCGCCTTGTCGATGTTCAGCTTGGCGTTCTTGCCGTGGCGCCACTCATCGATGACGGCGACGGCCGTTTGGGTGATGGCCAGATTGCCCGCCGACAAAAGCACGATATTGCGCTTTCCCGGCACGTTGAAGATGGTCATTTTGCGAAAGCTGGCGACATTATCGACGCCGGCATTGGTGCGCGTGTCGCTGGCCAACACCAGCCCCTGATCAAGAAGAACGCCGACGCAATATGTCATGTCATGCCTTTGGTTTAATTGAACGAATTACTGCTGGCTCTGCTCGGACTGTCTGCGGCGCGCCGTTTCCCTGGCGGTCTGGCGTTTGGGTTCGTGCGAAGCCTCGCCGACATGCACCAGAACGTCAAGCGCCTCGCCGCGCCCGCCCTTGCGCATGCCGCGCACCGGGCAGGCGTCGAGATAGTCAAGCCCATGGGCAAGGCGCACATGCGCTTCGCCCGCCTGGGTGCGGTTGGCGACGTCGAAAGTGGCCCAGCCCGCTGCGCTTTCATCGTCGATCCAGGCTTCGGCCCAGGCGTGGCTGGCCATGCCTTCTTCGCCCAGCTTGGCTGTGCACAGATAGCCGCTGACATAGCGGGCCGGAATGCCCAGCGAGCGGCAACAGGCGATGAAGATGTGCGCATGATCCTGGCAGACGCCCGCCTTGTGGCCGAAGGCTTCGGACGCCTTGGTGGCGGCATCCGTGATGCCCGGTTGATAATCCACAAGATCCCTGATGGCGTGCATCAAATCGTCCAGTCCTTTGCGCCGCCCGCTCTGAAGCGGGATATTCAAGGACCGCGCAAAACCGGTCAGGGCGTCGTCGGCTTCGGTCAGGCGCGAGTTGCGCAGGTAAAGCGATGGCGGGTGCAACTCGCCCGCGCCGGGCAGCAGATGCAGTACGTCGTCGCTTTCCACCTCGCCGGTGGCCATAAGCCGGATTTCCTCGTGCGGCTGGTCGATCACCAAGACATGGGCCTGATTGCCGAAAGCGTCGGTCCAGGGCCGCAAGGGGGCCGGGGCCGACAATTTCCAGGACAGGACGCGTTGGCCGGGAACGGTGGGCGGCGTCAGGCGCAGATATTGGATGCTGTAGCTGGCGGGAGCCGCGTAGTGATAAACCGTTTCATGATGGATGTTGAGGCGCATGTCGCTGCCGCTCCTTACACGGTCATCAGAAAATCGCGCCCGATCTGGACGCCAAGTCCGTTCAGGCGGTTGAGGATGACGCTCAGGAAATCGCCAACGCCCTGGCTTTCCAAATGCTCGATGCGCGAATAGCGCAATTTCGCCTGCATTTCTCCGGCCAGACGCCGACATTCAAGATCGCGTCCCTGGCTTAGCGCGTCCAGCGCGTTCGTGATCTGATCGAAGCAAAAGCGCAGCGAGCGCGGCATTTCGGCCTTCAGGATCAGAAGTTCGGCCACCCTTACGGGTTCGATGACGTCGCGATAGATCTGGGTATAGGCGCGAAAGGCGCTGACCGATCGCAGAACCGCTCCCCACTGGTAATAGGCGGTGCCGCCCTCGGGCGGAAGCGCGCCAAGGCTGCGATCCTTGGCCTGCAACAGGCGCGACGTGTTGTCGGCTCGTTCCAGGTGGGTGCCAAGCCTTAGGAAATGGAAGGCGTCGTTGTGCAGAAGCGTTGAATAGGCAACACCTCTGAACAGGTGCGAGCGCTCTTTCACCCAGTCGAAGACGGAGCGGGGGCCGCGTTCCAACAGGCTTTGGCGCGAGATGTTCTTCATTTCAAGCCAGGTGGTGTTCAGGCTTTCCCACAATTCGACCGACAGCGTGGCGCGCAGCGTTCTGGCATTTTCCCTGGACTGGTCGATGCACGACTTGATCGAATAGGGATGGCTGGTGTCCAGCGTCAGAAACACGATCACGCTGTCTTGATTGATGCCGCCATGCTTGGCCTTATAGGCGTCGGTGATGCCCAGAATATCGAGGGCGGATTGCCAGTCGGCGGCGGGATTGGCGTCTGCCGCGGGCAGCAGGGCGGCCCTGAAGCTGACGTCCAGCAGGCGCGACAGATTCTCGGCCCGCTCCATGTAGCGCCCGGTCCAGTAGAGGTTTTCGGCGGTGCGGCTCAGCATGCCTATTCCTCCAAGATCCAGGTGTCTTTGGTGCCGCCGCCCTGCGACGAATTGACCACCAATGATCCCTTGCGCAGGGCAACGCGGGTCAAGCCGCCGGGCACGATCGAAATGCTGTGTTTGCCGTGCAAGATGAAGGGGCGCAGATCGACATGGCGGGGGGCGATCCCCTCGTCGGTGAAGGTGGGGCAGGTGGACAGGGCCAGCGTGGGCTGGGCGATATAGCCCTGGGGATTGGCCTTGATCTTGGCCCTGAAATCCTCGATCTCCTGCTTGCTGGCCTTCGGCCCCACCAGCATGCCATAGCCGCCGGACCCTTGCGTTTCCTTGACCACCAGTTCCGACAGATGGTCAAGGGCGTAGGCCAGATCGTCGGGTCGCTCCAAAAGCCAAGTCGGCACGTTTTGCAAGATCGGTTCTTCGCCCAGATAGAAGCGCACCATCTCGGGCACATAGGGATAAACCGATTTGTCGTCGGCGACGCCGGTTCCCAGCGCATTGGCCAGCGTGACGCCCCCCTTGCGATAAACCGACAGCAAACCCGGCACGCCCAGCATTGAATCGGGATGGAAGGCCAGGGGATCGATGAATTCGTCGTCCAAGCGGCGATAGATCACGTCAACGCGCTTTGGTCCCATCGTGGTGCGCATGAAGACGGCGTCGTCTTGCACGAACAGGTCCTGGCCCTCGACCAGTTCGATCCCCATTTCCTCGGCCAGGAAGGCGTGTTCGAAATAGGCGCTGTTGTAGGGGCCGGGCGTCAAGAGCGCCACCACGGGGTCGCCGCCCGCATGGGCGGGAGCGACCGAGCGCAGCGTGCGCAACAATTCGTGCGGATAATGATCGATCGGCGCCACTTTGGCCTTGGCGAACAAATCGGGGAACAGGCGCATCATCACGGCCCGGTCTTCCAGCATGTAGGAGACGCCGGACGGCGTTCTAAGATTGTCTTCCAGAACGAAGAAATGATCGGGGTCGGTGCGCACGACGTCGATGCCCGCCACCTGCACATAGACGCCGCCCGGCACTTCGATGCCCTGCATTTCCGGTCGGTACAGATCGTTGTTCAGCACCTTGCCGACGGGAATTTTGCCAGCCTTCAGAATTTCCTGTTCGTGATAGATGTCGGACAGAAAGGCGTCCAGCGCCCGCACGCGTTGTTCCAGGCCCTTGGACAACTTGGCCCATTCGCTAGGCCCCAAGGCCCTGGGAATGATGTCGAAGGGGATCAGGCGCTCGGCGCCCGCGTCTTCGCCATAGACGTTGAAGGTGATGCCGATTCGCCGAAACAGAATTTCGGCTTCGCGTCGCTTGTCGTCGAGCAAGTCGGGGGGAGTCGCGTACAGCCATTCGGCAATCGCCTGATAGGCGGCGGCGACCATGCCCTTGGGTCCCCGCATTTCATCGAAAGCGTCCATGCATCCCTTGCCATTTGCCAAAGCGGCTTGCTCAGTCACTCATAGCACGCCGCATGCCAGCCATAACCCTTTGAATTATGCGGGCTTGAACATTATAGCGACTAAAAACTAGGCATGTTCTCCGGTCAAGCTATAAAAATATGCGCCCTGGCCTGCTTGCCGTTCAGCTTGCCGGGGGATAGGCTTGCCGGGCAAGAAGTCGCATCAGACAGGCGGGCCAGATGAGCGCCAAGACAGTCCAAAGTCTTTTTTCCTGCGAATGTGGCGCTACGGCGATCGAATATGCCTTGATCGCCATGGGTGTTGGGGTGGCCATCATCGCTGCAACCTTTGCTTTAGGAACCGAGCTGGTGAATACATTCACCGATGTCCGCGACCTGCTTCAAGGAAGGCCATAGACTCCGATTTCCCGAGTCGCTGTGATGGCCGTCGCAGACCCTTCTTAATGCTTCTGTTTTTCTGGAATTCTGGTAGGTTAACGTTCGGTTAACCAAAAGCCCGCTTGCCCATTGGCCAAGCGGCGGCGGGGAAGTTTTAGGAACGGATCAGTACGGGCGGATGCGACCGATCACCATCATTCTTCTGGTAGCGGCCTTGGGTATCGCCGGGGTAACGGCGTTTTTAGCCAAGCGGGCGCTTAATCGTCCGCCGACGCCCCAAGCCGTGGCCGAACTTGCCGCCAAGCCCGCACCCATGTCGCAGGTGTTGGTCGCGGGGCGCGATCTGGCGACGGGAACCGTGCTGAAGGACGCCGATGTGAAATGGCAGTCCTGGCCCAATGAAGCCGTTGATCGTCGTTACATCGTCAAGCTGGGGTCGGGCGAGGAAGCCAAGAACGCCTTTGTCGGCGCCACCGTTCGCCACTCGTTTCTATCCGGCGAGCCGATGATGGCCAATCGCGTGTTTCGCCAGGAAGGGGCGGGGATGATGTCGGGAATCCTGTCGCCCGGCATGCGCGCCATCGGCCTGCAAGTGTCTCCGCAGTCGTCGGCGGGCGGATTCATCCTGCCGGGCGATCGTGTCGATGTAATCATGACGGCCGATTTGCGCCAAAGCACCGGTTCATCCGAAGACGTGACCAAGAAGGCCAAGTCCGAGACGGTGGTGCGCGATCTGCGCGTGCTGGCGGTCGATCAGAAAGTGGACGACGTTCAGGCGATGGCGCAGGTCGCCAAGACCGTGACCTTGGAAGTTTCCCCCAAAGACGCCGAGACATTGTTGCAATCCGAGAAATCGGGCGAAATCACGCTGGTTCTGCGCAGTCTGACGCCGGGACCCGGCGACGAGGGAGGGCCGCTTGCCGCCGCCGTGCAAGAAGCCGTGGAAGCCCCGCCACCCAGGCGCACGGCGCCACGCCAGACGGATGGCGATTTCACGGGCGGGCAGGTCAAGGTTTACCGAGGCGCAGCGCCCACCATGGAGCAGGTGCGATGATGCGCATCCGCTCTCTTTCCAAGATGGCCGTTCTGCTCGCCTTCTGCCTGGGCGTCGTCCTGCCGTCATTTGCGCAAGCGCCCGAACCGCCTTTGCCGACGCCAGCCCCACAAGGGCCGGTGACGAAGGGCGGTCTGAACGCCAAGCCTTCCGCCGTTGCCAAGGCGGCGGCTAAGCCCGCGCCGCAATTGCCGCCTCCCCTGGCAGCCAAGGCGGCGGTGTCGGATGTCATGCGTCTGGCGCTCAACAAGTCGCGCATCATCGAATTGCCAGAAGACGTGCGCGATGTTCTGGTTTCAAGTTCCGACATCGTCGATGTGCAGATCAAAACGCCCAGGCAGGCTTTCCTGATCGCCAGATCGGTGGGCGACACCAACATTATGTTCCTGGATCGCTTCGGCAATGTGGTGCTGAAGCTGGAATTGCATGTTCAGGTCGATATCGATTCCTTGCGCGCCACTTTGGTGCAAATTCTTCCCGGCGAAAATATTTCGGCCTATGCGGTGGGCGATAACCTGTTCCTGTCCGGTTCGGTGCGTTCCGATTCCGCCGCCGCCAGCGCCAGGGCGGTGGCGCGCCCCTTCGTCACCGACGACGCCAAGCTGATCAATCTTCTGAAGGTGCAGGCCGAGCAACAGGTTCTGCTGAAGGTGCGCGTGGCCGAGGTGCAGAAATCGGCACTGAAAGAACTGGGCATCCAGACTTCGATCGGCTCGTTCGTTTTTGCCGGGTTGGGCGGAACGCTGACGTCGCCTGCCACCGGCGCTTTGACCGGCAGTTCCTCATTGTACAGCAACACGCTTACCAAGATCGATCATGCCGGGGGAGGCGTCAATCCGCTTCAGTTCGTCATCAAGGCCCTGGAAAAGCGCGGCCTGATCAAAAGTTTGGCCGAACCCAATCTGACGGCGGTGTCGGGCGAAACCGCCAAATTGTTGGCTGGCGGCGAATATCCCATTCCGGTGTCCGATCAGAACGGACAGATTTCCGTTCAGTTCAAGCCGTTCGGCGTGGGACTGGCCTTTACGCCTGTGGTGTTGTCGAACGGGCGGATCAGCTTGAAGCTGTCCAGCGAAGTCAGCTCGATCGATTCGAACCTGACGGTGGCCGTGTCTTCGACCACATCGGTGCCGGGCCTAAAGGTGCGCCGCGCGGAATCGACCGTTGAACTGCCTTCGGGCGGCAGCCTGATGATTGCGGGATTGCTGCAAAACGACATTACCAACGATATTCGCGGCCTGCCGGGTGCTAAGGATTTGCCGATTCTGGGCGCTTTGTTCCGCTCGACCTCGTTCCAGCGTTCGGAATCGGAATTGGTGGTCAATGTCACGGCCTATGTCGTGCGGCCGGGTGGCGACAGCCAATTCGCCTTGCCGACCGACGGCCTGGAACATTCCAGCGATCTCGATCAATATTTGTTTGGTCGCTTGCACCATGTCTATAAGGGCGGCAAGGGTCCGCCACCGGCCATGGCCATCGAAGGCCCCTTCGGCTACATCATGGAATAGGAGGACGGATATGACATCGATCCGCCGCCGTTTGTTCGGATTTGCCCTGCTGCTCTTGGCGCCCATTCTGGCTTCCTGCGCCGAGGAAGGCGACTGGCGCGCGCATCAGCGTCTGGTGGTCGAGAAGCGGCCGGTCGCCTTGGCCCTGCCGGTGCAAGACGACAGCGTGATCAAGCCCGAGGACATGTCGCGCCTGCAATCCTTCGTTGATGTCTTCTTGCAGCGGGGCGAAGCGCCCTTCGCCGTCACGGTGTCCAAGGGCGAAGGCGAGGAGGCTGAACAGGTGGCCAAGCGCCGCGCTTCCTTGATGGCCGATCTTTTGACGGCGATGGGGGTCGATCAGGCCGGTCTTCGCGTGCGCACGGTTGACGCCAGCGACGTGTCGCCCGAGGGCATGGCCCGTCTTGGCTATGACATTTACGCGGTGCGGGTTCCGCAATGCGGCGACTGGAGCGAGAATTCATCTTTTACCCCGTTTCGCAACGACCCCTTGCCCAGTTTCGGCTGCGCGGTTTCGCGCAATATCGGGCTGATGGTCGATAATCCGCGCGATCTGATCCGTCCGCATGCGTTGGACGGGCGGGACGCCACGCGCGGCGCCACCATCATCGGCAAATACCGCTCCGGCGAGGAAACGGTTTCGAAAGGCACCGTCACCAGTACGATCAGCACTGTGGGAACGCAATAGGGCGAGCATGAGCTACAAAATCACGTTCGAGGCCTTCATTCTTTCTGCGGCGACCAAGGCCGCCGTGGAAGAGGCTTGCCGCGATCGTCGCCTGTCTCGTTCCACGGTGAATATTCTGGATGGCGGTCTTCCCGCCGCCTTGTCCTATTACAAAAGCAATCATACGCCTAACCTGATTCTGGTCGAGGAAGGCAGCGCCGACAGCGCGATGATGGATCAGTTGGAAAGCTTGGCCGAAGTGTGCGATCCCACGACCAAGGTGGTGGTGATCGGTCAGGTCAACGACATTCGCCTGTACCGCACCTTGATCTCGGCAGGCGTCAGCGAATATCTGATCACCCCGGTCACGTCGCGACAGATTCTGGAAACGATCGATTCGATCTACAGCGATCCATCCGCCAAGCAGCGCGGCAAGGTTCTGGCCTTTTTCGGCGTGCGCGGCGGCGTGGGATCCAGCACGGTGGCCTATAACGCCGCCTGGGCGATTTCGCGTCTGGGCAATGACGATGTCGTGGTGGTCGATGCCGATATGGCTTTCGGCACGGCGGCCTTGTCCTTCAATCAAGACCCCAAGCAAACATTGGGCGACGCGCTTTCCAATCCGGAGCGCTTGGACGCTTCCTTGATCGAGCGATTTATCAGCCGCGTCGATGATCGTTTGGGCGTGCTGGCCGCACCCGCCGCCGTGCGCGGCTTCACGCCCATCGAACCCGAGGCCATGGAGAAGATCATCGAGCTGGTGCGCGGCCAGGCCAATTTCGTCATTCTTGATTTGCCGCACATGTGGCTTCCTTGGGTGAAGGATGTGCTGGTGCAGGCGGACGAGGCGGTCCTGGTTGCCTATCCCGATCTGGCCAATCTGCGAGAGGCCAAGAATCTAAGCGAATATTTGAGCGAGCAGCGCGGCGAGGGATCGAAGCCCAAACTGGTGCTGAACCGGGTTGATCCGTCGCGCAAGACGCAGTTGACGGCCAAGGATTTCCAGGATGCCACCGGCCTTGAGCCGTTGCAACTGATCGCTAACGACCGCGTCTTGTTCGAAACGGCGGCCAATAACGGCCAAATGGCTGGCGATGTGAATGCGACGCACAAGGCCGTCGAGTCCTTGAAGGCGCTGGCGACCGCTTTGGGCGCCCATGCGGCGCAAGGCAAGGCGCGCAATGCCCCGGTTGCGGTCGGCGGCTTGGTCTTGCCCGAAAGCGTCAACCGTTTCTGGCAAGCCCTGATCAAGAAAGGGTAGCCGATGTTCGGCAAGCGCAGCGGCCCCCTGGAAGCTCCGCCACAGCCGAAACCGGCCGAGGTATCGGTGCCCCGCGCCCCGGCTTCGGAACCGCCTTCAGCCATGGCGGCAGCCGCCGCCCCGCAGCGGCAGCCGTCGCATCCGCCCGCCAAGCCGGGCAAGGGGCTTGGCGACACCGGAGCCAGCGAATCGGCGCGCTTGCAAGATGTGAAGATCGGCATCTTCAACGATCTGATCAATTCGGTCGATTTGACGGAAATCTCGAAGCTGTCGCCCGCCCAGGTGCGAGAAGAGATTACCGACATCGTGGCCGAGATCATCAGCATGCGCAATCTGGTGCTTTCGCAAGCCGAAACCCAGACCGTGATCGCGGACATCTGCAACGACGTGTTGGGCCTGGGGCCGCTGGAACCCTTGATCGCCCGCGATGACATCGCCGACATCATGGTTAACGGCTATGACAAGGTTTACATCGAAACCGGCGGCAAGATCATCCTGACCGACATCAAATTCCGCGACAATGCGCAGTTGATGAATATCTGTCAGCGCATCGTCTCGGCGGTTGGACGCCGGGTGGATGAAGCCAGCCCGATCTGCGACGCGCGCTTGCTAGACGGTTCGCGCGTCAACGTGATCGCTCCGCCTTTGTCGATCGACGGCCCCTCGCTGACCATTCGAAAATTCAAAAAGGACAAGCTGACGCTGGACAAGCTGGTCTCGTTCGGCACCATCACGCCCAAGGGCGCCAACCTGCTGAAGGTGATCGGGCATTGCCGGATCAATGTGGTGGTCTCGGGCGGCACCGGATCGGGCAAGACGACGCTGCTCAACTGCTTGACCAATTTCATCGATACCGGCGAGCGCGTTATTACTTGCGAGGATTCCGCTGAGCTTCAATTGCAGCAGCCGCATGTCGTGCGCCTGGAAACCAGGCCGCCCAACCTGGAAGGTGCCGGCGAGATCACCATGCGCGATCTGGTCAAGAACTGCCTTCGCATGCGTCCCGAACGCATCATCGTGGGCGAGGTGCGCGGACCCGAAGCCTTCGATCTGCTGCAGGCCATGAACACCGGCCATGATGGCTCGATGGGCACCATTCACGCCAACAATCCGCGTGAGGCGATTTCGCGTATCGAGAACATGATCGCCATGGGCGGATTTACCCTGCCCGCAAAAACCGTGCGCGAGCAGATTGCGGGCGCCGTTCAGGTGATCGTGCAGGCCGCGCGCTTGCGCGACGGCTCCAGGCGCATCACCCATGTCACGGAAATCGTGGGCATGGAAGGCGAAGTGGTGACGCTGCAAGACTTGATGGTCTACGAAATTCTGGGCGAGGACGCCAACGGCAAGATCGTGGGGCGCCATAAGATGACCGGCCTGCGACCCAAATTCTGGGACAGGGCCAGATATTTCGGCATGGAGCGCGAACTGGCGGATTCGTTGGACGAGTCCTTGTCATGATCGAGCTGATTCCGGGAGTGCCCAATTTCATCAATGTCATGATCGTGGCGTTGATGGTGGGCGTTGTCGTCGGCACGCTGACCACCTTGTCCATTACCCAGGCCGAGCGCGCCAAGATGCGCAAGCGCATCGCCCAGGTGGCGGGCACGCTTCCGACCTCGAAATCCTTTGGCGGGTCGCGGGGCGGCGGTCAGCGCAAGCGCATGGTGGCGGCCAAGCTCAAAGAAATCGAAGACAAGGCCAAGGCCAAGAAATCGGCGGGCAACACGCTGCGCGAGATGATGATGCAGGCCAATCTTGATTGGACGCCTGCCAGATTTTATACCGTGTCGGCCATTGTCGCCGTGGTGGGGACGGCGTTGTATCTGCTAAAGGGCTTTCCGCCCTTGGTGTCGCCAATGGTGGCGCTGACTTTGGGCTGGGGCTTGCCGCGTTGGGTGGTCAAGCGCATGGCCACCAAGCGCCAGAAGGCCTTTACCCTGAAGTTCGCCGACGCCGTCGATGTGATCGTGCGCGGCATTCGTTCCGGTCTGCCGGTGGGCGAATGCCTGAACATCATTGGCCGCGAATTGCCGGAACCCATTGGCCTTGAATTTCGCCTGATCGTCGAGGGGCAGAAGCTGGGACTGACCATGGACGAAGTGATGACGCGCTCGCTGGCGCGCATGCCGACGCCGGAATTGAAATTCTTCGCCATCGTTCTGGCCATCCAGCAGCAGACGGGCGGCAATCTGGCCGATACGCTTTCCAAGCTGTCCGACGTGCTGCGCGGGCGCAAGAAGCTGAAGGACAAGATTCAGTCGCTGTCCAGCGAAGCCAAATCGTCGGCGGGCATTATCGGTTCGCTGCCTTTCTTCGTTTGCGGCCTTCTTTATCTGGTTAATCCCGAATATCTGAGAATTCTGTTCATCGATCCCACCGGCCATATTCTGATCGCTGGCGGGCTGACCTGGATGGGCATCGGCATTTTCGTCATGTCGCGCATGATCGCCTTCGATTACTGAGGCCCGAAATGAACGAGATCGTGACGCTTGAAAATATTGTGGTGGTGCTGGCGGCGCTGGGCAGCTTCGTCACCATTCTGGGCATTGGCATTTCCCTGGTCAGCCGTGACCAGTTGGCCAGCCGCATGAAGGCGGTGGCCGCTAGGCGCGAGGAACTGTCGCGCCAGCAAAAAGCCAAGTTTCAGCAAAGCATGCGTTTGCAGCCCAAGGCGCATGTGGGCGCCATGCGCTCGTTTCTCGAGAAAATTAAACTTGAAAATCTGATCGGTTCGAAGGAAACGCGCAACCGCATGGCCCAGGCCGGATGGCGAAGCCCAAGCGCTCCGGTAACCTTCGCCTTCATGCGCGTGGCGACGCCGGTTATTTTGTTCATTGCCGTTCTGCTGCTGACCTCCGGCGTCAAGAAATTGGAATTTTCCTTTCCAACGTTGGTGCTGGTGCTGATCATGACCGCCGCGATCGGCTTTTATTTGCCAAGCCTGATCGTTTCGAACGCCATTCAGAAACGCCAGCAATTGCTGACGCGCTTCTTTCCAGACGCTCTCGATCTTCTGGTGATCTGCGTCGAGGCGGGTTTGTCCGTCGAGGCGGCATTTGGCCGGGTGGCCGATGAAATCGCGGAATCCTGTCCGCCGCTGGCCGAGGAATTGGGCCTGACCACGGCCGAGCTGGCCTTCCTTGGCGACCGACGGCAGGCCTTCGAGAATCTTTCCGACCGCACGGGACTTGGCTCGACGAAATCTCTGGCCACGTCTCTGATCCAGGCCGAGAAATACGGAACACCCGTGGCCCTGGCCTTGCGCGTATTGTCGCAGGAAAACAGGGATGCGCGCATGGCGACGGCCGAGAAGAAGGCGGGCGCCTTGCCCGCCCAATTGACCGTTCCCATGATCTTGTTTTTTCTGCCCGTGCTGTTCATCGTCATCATCGGCCCGGCGGTCATTCAGGCCATGCAGCAATTCAAAGGCTGACGGGTGTCTTTGCGCTGGCTGCTGTCTGCCTCGTTTCTGCTGGTTGCGGTATCCCAGGCAGGGGCAGTTCTTTCCGGCGTCACGCCGCTTCTTTCCGGCCGACTGGTCGATGGCGATTGCTATATCCGCCTTGCCCGCGTCGAGGCTTTGCTGGGCGGGCAGGGATGGTACGACGCAACCACTGCCTTGTTGAACGCCCCCTATGGCGAGGTCCTGCATTGGACGCGGCTGTTCGACCTTCTGATCGCCCTGGCGGCATTGCCGTTCCTGCCATGGCTGGGCGTTGAACCCTCGGTCTGGCTGGCGGGTCTGTGGATCAGTCCGCTTCTGGAATTGGCAGCCGTGGGCGCGTTGGTTTGGGGCTTGCGGGCGCATCTTTCATCTCCGGCCATTTTGTTGGCGGTGGCGCTGTTCGTTTTCCAGCCCGGCATCGTGGGCGTCTTTCTGCCAGCCAGACCCGATCATCACGGTTTGCAGATCGCCCTTGAGATTTGGGCGCTCGCCGGATTGATGCGCCCCGGCGCAAGGTCTGCGGCCTGGGCTGGATTGGCGTCAGGATTGGCCTTGTGGGTCAGCGCCGAGGCCTTGCTGCTGATTCTCGCCGCCGGTCTGTGCCTGGGGCTGATGTGGATTCTGGAAGGCGAGGGCCAGCGCAAGCGGCTGCTGGCCTATCTGCTCAGCTTGTGTTTCGTCGTCGCCTCTGCCCTTGCCTTGGAACGACCGCCCGCCATGTGGCTGGCCCAGGAATATGATCGCCTCTCGCTGGTGCAATTGGGGCTGTGCTGCTTTCTGACGCTCAGCGTCGGTTGGACCTTTCTTGGCAATGACTGGGCCGACACAACAAGACGGCGGCTGTTGCTGGGCCTTGGCATGGCCGCCATGGCAGGCGGGCTGATGGCTTTGGTTTTTCCGCAATTCTTTCGCGGCCCCTATGGCAATCTCGATCCCCGTCTGGTGCCCGTCTGGTTCTCGCTGGTCAAGGAAGCCCAGCCCCTTGCCTTCGGCCCCAAGGCGGTGCTTTTGCTGGCTCCGCCCCTGATGGGCTTGATCTATGCCGCTTGGCGCTGCTGGCGGGAACCAAGCAGTTTCATCTTGATCAGCCTGTGCGCGCTGCTGGTCTATGTGCCCGCCATGTTTTATCAGGTGCGCATCGCGGTCTTTGCCGCCGCCGCCGATGTGCTGCCCTGGACCCTGCTGGCCCTGGCCGCGCTGCGCATGGGGCGTTTGCGCGTGCTGGCGGTGCCGCTGGTCTTGGTGGGGCCTCTCGCTGCGGCGGCATTCGTGGCGAAAATGGGGTTGGGGCAGTCAGATCCTGGCGCTCCGGACATTTGTTCATGGGACAGGCTGGCCCATCATTTCAAGACAGAATGGCCCGATGATCGCCAGCCAATTTTGACCTACATCTTTCCCGGACCCGAGCTAGCCTATCTCAGCGGTCATCCGGTGGTGGCAGGCCCTTATCACCGCAGTACCGAAGGCATCCTGGATATCGTCAATGCCCTGGGCGCCATGGACGACGCGCCCGCCCACGAGGTGGTGCTGCGGCGAAATATCGGCTGGGTGGCGGTTTGCGATCGGGAATCGGAAGGCTTGGGCTTTAACGCCAGGAATGGGCAGGATGGGTTTCATGCCCGGCTTGCGCGGGGCATCGCGCCGAATTGGCTGGCGGCGATGGAATCTGTCGCAACGGCCAAAGGAACTTTTCAAATTTACCGGGTAAGCAGATAGTTACACATCGTCCGAAGCGCCGCGCCGTCCCATATTGACGTCGCGATGCACATAGACGCCGATCATCAAGCCAAAGCCGAACAGAAGCGTCAGCATCGCCGTTCCGCCATAGGAAATCAGCGGCAAGGGCACGCCGACCACCGGCAACAGGCCCATCACCATGGCGATATTGATGAAGACGTATAGAAAGAAAATGCTGGTGATGCCCATGGCGACCAATCGCCCGAACTGGCTGCGCGATCTAAGCGCGATGGCGTAGCCATAGGCGATCAGGCAGGCATACAGCACCAGCAGCAGCAGCCCGCCGACCATGCCGAATTCTTCCGAGAACATGGTGAAGATGAAGTCGGTGTGCTTCTCCGGCAAATAATTCAATTGGCTTTGCGTGCCTTCCATATACCCCTTGCCGAACAATCCGCCTGAGCCAAGCGCTATCTTCGACTGGGTGATGTGATAGCCAGCGCCCAGCGGATCGCGCTCTGGATTCAGGAAGGTCAGAACGCGGTTCTTCTGGTATTCGCGCAGGAACTGCCAGCCGATGGGAATGGCGCCGACGCCAAGAGCGATCAGAATGCCGAATTTCCACAAGCGAACGCCCGCCAGAAAGAAGGTGGCGCCAGAACCCAGGATCAGCAGGATGGCGGTGCCCAGGTCGGGTTGCACCACCACCAGGGCGGCAGGCAGCATCACGAGGCCCAGAGCCGGCAGCAGGAAAAGGGGACGCCCGACGTCTTCGTGGCTGGCGCCGTGGAAATAGCGGGCCAGCGCCAGCACCAGTGCGATCTTCATGATCTCGGACGGCTGGATCTGCACGAATCCTAGATTGATCCAGCGCTGCGCGCCCATGCCGATGGTGCCGAACAGATCGACCAGAACCAGAAGGAACAGGGCGACGCCATAGATCAGATAGGCCTGGCGCATCCAAAAACGCACATCGACTAGGGCGACGGCAATCATCAGCCCTACGCCGAAGGCGAAACGCACGATCTGCTTATTGGCCCAGGGCGACATGCTGCCATCGGCGGCGGAGTAGAGCATGAAGAAGCCGACCGAAGCGACCAGGGCGATCAGGGCCACCAACGACCAACTGACATGCCACAGCTTCTCGCCGATCCCCATATTGCCGTCGCGGCGCATATTGCCCCTGGGTTCCAGGATCATCCGGCGCGGTCCTTTTCGGCTGAATAGGCAAAGCGGTCTCTGGCGCCATCGGAAACCGGATCGCGCCTTAAGGTTTCCATCATGACGTCGCGCGCGATGGGGGCGGCCACGGCCGACCCGCCGCCGCCATGTTCGACGATGACGGCGATCGCGTATTTTGGATCGTCATCGGGGGCATAAGCCACGAAAAGCGCGTGGTCGCGTTCCTTCCAGGGCAACTCGTCATTCTTCTTAACGCCGGTGTCGCGCTCGCGCATGGTGATGCGGCGCACCTGGGCCGTTCCCGTCTTTCCGCACATGATCCAATCGGGATTGGGCAGGCGAGAGCCAAGCGCCGTGCCGCCGGGTTCGTTGACGACCATGCGCATGCCCTTGCGCACGATGGCCAGATTGGCCTTGTTGATCTGGATGCTGGGATAAGTGGGCGTGGGCAAGGGGGCCGATTCATGGCCGGTCGCCACTTCATAGGTCAGGCGGGGCCGGACGGCGATGCCGCCATTGGCGATCCTGGCCGTCATGGCGGCCAGTTGCAGCGGCGTTGTCAGCATATAGCCCTGGCCGATGCCCGCCACCAGCGTTTCACCTTGCGACCATGCGGAACGCAGATTGCGCTGCTTCCATTCGCGATTGGGCACCAGTCCCGGCTTTTCACCGGCCAGATCGATATCCAACGTGTTGCCCAGGCCGAATCTTTTAGCCATGTCGGCGATGCGGTCGATGCCAACGCGTTTGGAGATTTCATAGAAATAGACGTCGCAGCTGTGCATGATGCCGCGCAGCATATCGACATAGCCATGGCCTTCCTTCTTCCAGCAGTGGAAGACCGAGTTGCCAAGTTCGACATGGCCCGAACAATGGACGTTGAAATCGGGGCTGACGACATTGTGTTCAAGCGCCGCCAACGCCACCATCATCTTGAAGGTCGAGCCGGGCGCGTACTGTCCGGCAATGCATTTGTTGAGCAGCGGCGTTCTGGGGTGCTGGATCAGATCTTTCCACTGTTCGGCGTTCAGGCCCTGGGCAAAGGCGTTGGGGTCGTAGCCGGGGGCCGACGCCATGACCAGGACTTGGCCGGAATGGACGTCCATGACCACGCAAGAAGCGCTTTGTTCGCCCAAGCGCTGATAGGCGAAGTCCTGCAAGGTTGCGTCGATGGTCAGGCGCACTTCCGCGCCGGGCTGGCCCTCGTTCCTGGCCAGTTCGCGAATGACGCGTCCCAGCGCATTCACTTCAAGCTGCGTGTTGCCGCCCTTGCCGCGCAAGGCCAGATCATGCACACGCTCGACACCTGCCTTGCCGATGCGAAAGCCCGGCAATTCCAACAACGGATCGCCGGTCAGGTCTTGCTCTGAGACGACCGAAACATAGCCCAGCACATGCGAGAAACGATCCGCTTTGGGGTAAAAGCGGCTTTGTCCGACATCGATCATGCAGCCCGGCAGATCGGCGGCGTTCAGTTCAACGCGGGCCACATCGTTCCAGGTCAAATTCTCGCGCACCGTGACGGGCATGAAACTTCTGCGCCGTTTGGCTTCGCGCAAAATCTTGGTCTTCTCGTGGTCTGACAAGGGGATGATTTCGCTGGCCGCCTCCAACGTGGCTTCGATGTCCGACGCCTGTTCTGGCACCAGCAGCATGCGGTAATTTTCCTGATTGATGGCCAGCGGCACGCCGAAACGATCAAGGATGCGCCCGCGCGGCGGGGCCAACAGGCGCAGGCTGATCCGATTTTCTTCGGCCAAGGTCGCGAATTTCTCGCGCTCGATCACCTGAAGGTAATACATGCGCCCCGCCAGCGCCGTGAAAAGCAGCAGCTTGCCGCCCGCCAGCAAGGTGGCGCGGCGCGAGAAAACCTTATTGCGATCAGCTTGGCGGCTCATCTCATTCTTCCTTCAGAAGAGTTTGATGCGCCAAGCCCATAAGACGGGCGAACAGCGGATAGGTCAGCACCGTTAACACGAACTGGGTAAAGGCGGGATTGGGGTTGGTGGCCGTTCCGGCCAGAACCGAGACCAGAATCCAAGTCAGAAGGGAAGCGCCTGCTGCGGCCAGCGCAAAGCCAACCCAGACGACCAGGAAACCGTGCGACAGAAACGAGCGGCGTCTGGTTTGCGCAAAGCCGTGAACCAGCAGCATGACCAGCGCGCTGACCCCGATCGGCAGGCCGAACAGAAGATCTTGCGCGATGCCGATGACGAAGGCGGACAGGCCGTTCAAAAGATCGGGACGATAGACGCCCCAATAGAATACGCCCATCAAGGCCAGCGGCGGCATGATTCCTGCCAGTCCCGGCAGTTTCAGCGGCAGCAGAGAAACAAGTAGAAGAAACAAGGTGAACAGCACCGGCAACAGGTGCCTTGCCGCTATGTCCAGGCGCTGGGTCAGGCCCGCCGGTCTCAACGCTTGGCTCCGGCGCTTACCCCCTCCTCCGGAGGTGTGATGGCGCCGCCCAGGCCGTAATCGACAATGCGGACATATTCCAGCTTGTGGCGATTGACGAAGGGCTCGACGCGCACGACGCCGTCGGGGCCTTGCAACATCAAACCAACCGGCAGGCCGGGCGGCAATACGCCGCCATGGCCCGAGGTGACGACGCGGTCGCCGGGAAGCAGGCGCAGCGTGTCGGACAGATAGTTCAGTTTCGGGCGTTCGCCGTTGTCTCCGGTCATGATGGCCCGCGTGCGGCTGGTTTCAAGCATGACCGGCAGATGCGAGTTGAGATCGGTCAGCAGCAAGACGCGCGACGAATGTTGTCCGACCTGATGCACGCGCCCGATCAGCCCCTCGCCGCTGACCACCGCTTGGCCCTTGCGAACGCCATCGCGCAAGCCTGCATTGATCAAGACGCTGTGCGCGAAAGCGCCGCCGGAATCGGCCACCACGCGGGCGGCTACGAAACCCGCGTCGGGACCGGGCACGAAATTCAGCAATTCCTTCAATTGGGCGTTTTCGCTCTCCAGGCGCCTAGCGGCTTCCTGCCAGCGCAGGAGCTTTTGGTTTTCATCGCGCAGCAGGGTGTTTTCCGTGCGGATGTGGCCCAACTGACGCACATTGTCCACCACCTCGGCCATGGTGGCGGCAGGCCTTGAGAGCATCTCGAGAATGGGGGTGACCGTGTCAACCGCCGTCGCGCGCAGGCGCTCGACCAGCACCGTATCCGCCTTGCCGACCAGCATCAGCGCAAAGGCCGCCACCGCCATGGTGGCGAAGGCGAAGCGCTGGGCCAGTTGCCTGACGATAGCCAATCTTGCGGTCGAACCTGAAGGCTTCACTCACCCTCCCAAAGCCATGCAAACCGACCCATCATAGGCCGGTGTGATTAATACATCGTTGCCAGAACTTGGCGGAACTTCTTCATTTCGTCCAAGGCGCGGCCCGTGCCCAGTGCCACGCAAGACAGCGGATCGTCGGCGATCGACACCGGCAGCCCCGTGGCGTGGCGCAGCACATAGTCGAGGTTTGACAAAAGCGCGCCGCCGCCGGTCAGCACGATTCCCTTGTCCACAATGTCGGCGGCCAGTTCGGGGGCGGTGTGCTCCAGGGCCACCTTCACCGCCTCGATGATGGCGCCCACCGGCTCGGCAAGGCTTTCGGCGATCTGATGCTCGGTGACCAGCAGTTCCTTGGGCACGCCGTTCATCAAATCGCGGCCCTTGATCTCCATGGTTCGGCCATCGCCGTCTTCGGGCGGGCAGGCGGAACCGATTTCCTTCTTAATGCGTTCGGCCGAGCTTTCGCCGATCAGCAGATTGTGATTGCGACGGATGAAGCCGATGATGGCCTCGTCCATCTTGTCGCCGCCCACGCGCACCGAACGCGAATAGACGATGCCGCCCAAGCTGAGCACCGCCACTTCGGTGGTGCCGCCGCCGATATCGACCACCATCGATCCGGTGGGTTCGGTGACCGGCAGGCCGGCGCCGATAGCGGCCGCCATCGGTTCCTCGATCAGATAGACGCGGCGAGCACCTGCGCTTTCCGCCGAATCTTGAATGGCGCGGCGCTCGACGGCGGTGGAACCCGACGGCACGCAAACCACGATCAAGGGGCTGGCGAAGGTCTTGCGATTGTGAACCTTGCGGATGAAATGCTTGATCATTTCTTCCGCCACTTCGAAGTCGGCGATCACGCCGTCGCGAAGCGGACGAATGGCTTGGATCGAACCCGGCGTTCGGCCCAGCATCTGCTTGGCCTCGTTGCCGACCGCCAGCACCTGTTTCTTGCCTTTGACGTCGGCAATCGCCACCACCGATGGCTCGTTGAGCACGATGCCGCGCCCCTTCACGTAAACCAGCGTGTTGGCTGTGCCAAGATCAATGGCCATATCGGCCGACATCATACCCATCAGACGCGAAAACATTTGTACCGACCGCTCCGTTTGAACTGTTTAACTTTTCGGAAAACCCGGAACGCTGTCCTTAGCGCCCCGGATTTCCAAACCTCTCGCAACTTTCCTAGGCCGACAAGGCTTCGGGCGCCGATCGCGTTCGTTTCACGACCAGCTTATTGATGGCGTTCACATAGGCCTTGACCGAGGCGACGATGGTGTCGGTGTCCGCCCCTTGGCCGTTGACCGACTTGCCGTGCTCCTCCAGCCTGACAGACACTTCGGCTTGCGCGTCGGTGCCCTCGGTCACGGCGCTGACCTGATAGAGCAGCAGCTTGGCTTCGTGGGGGAACAGCGACTTGATGGCGTTGAAGGCGGCGTCCACCGGCCCGTCTCCGGACGCCGTGGCCGACAGCAACTGGCCTTCCAGTTCCAACTCCAGCACCGCCTTGGGCGGCGCTTTCGATCCGCAATGCAAATCCAGGCTGACGAAGCGCACGGCGTCGGAGGCGCGCAGCATTTCGTCATCGACCAGCGTGGCGATGTCTTCGTCGAAGATTTCGCGCTTGCGGTCGGCCAGATCCTTGAAGCGCTTGAAGGCTTCCTTCAGCGCGTTGTCGCCCATCTCATAGCCCAGCTCCTTCAGCTTGGCCTTGAAGGCAGCACTCCCCGACAGCTTGCCGAGAACCAGTTTCGAGCGGTTCAGCCCCACCGATTCCGGGGTCATGATTTCGTAGGTCTGGGCGTTTTTCAAAACGCCGTCCTGATGGATGCCCGATTCATGCGCAAAAGCGTTGGCGCCGACGATGGCCTTGTTGGGCTGGACCACGAAACCGGTGATGTTGGAAACCAGATGCGAGGCCTTCATGATGTTTTCGGTCTTGACGCCGGTGGCGTAGGGCAGACGGTCGTGACGCGTGCGCAGCGCCATCACGATCTCCTCCATCGCCGCATTGCCCGCCCGTTCGCCCAGGCCGTTGATGGTGCATTCGATCTGCCGAGCGCCCGCATTCACTGCGGCCAGCGAATTGGCCACCGCCAAGCCCAGATCGTTGTGGCAATGGACCGAGATGACGGCTTTGTCGATATTGGGCACGCGATTGAACAGCATGGCGATCAGGGCGGCGTATTCGTCGGGCACCGAATAGCCCACGGTGTCGGGGATGTTGATGGTTTTGGCACCCGAAGCGATGGCGGCTTCCACGCAGCGGCACAGGAAGTCATGTTCGGTGCGCGAGCCGTCCTCGGCCGACCATTCCACGTCGTCGGTGAATTTGCGGGCGTGCGAAACGGAATCGATCACGGCCTGATAGACCTTCTCGGGTTCCATCTGCAGCTTGAACTTCATGTGCAGGGGCGAGGTGGAGATGAAGGTGTGGATGCGCCCAGAAGCGGCTGGCTTGATGGCCTCGGCGCAGCGTTCGATATCGCCCTTGGTGGCCCGGGCCAAGCCGCAGACCGTGGATTTCTTCACCGTTTCGGCGATGCGCTTCACCGCCTCGAAATCGCCGGGCGAGGAAATGGGAAAACCGGCCTCGATGACATCGACGCCCATTTCTTCCAGCGTGGTGGCGATCTTCAGCTTCTCGTCCAGATTCATCGACGCACCCGGCGACTGCTCGCCATCGCGCAGGGTGGTGTCGAAGATGATGACGCGGTTGCTGCCGGACGCCGGTGACTTGAAACTATTCATGGGATGGACCCTTTCACGAAAAACTTGAATTCGACTTGTCGGTACTGCAAGCGCCCTTGGGCGCGCTCTCGCCCCAAGCGGTCCGGCAAAACGGAGCGCTCAGGGGTACCTAAGTCGAAGCAGAAGGACCTGCGGGCGGGACGGCGCGGCAAATCCGGCCAGCGCCTTGCAAGGCGCCGCCTTCGTCTGCCTGTTTCCGTTACCGCGCGGGTCCATCCGGGCCTTCAGTTTCTCGTGGCAAAAAAACACGAACGATTACAGCGCGACGCGCCATGCGCGCGCTTGCGTCCAAAGTCGTCCGAAGGTGCCCGTTTGTCAACGGATTTCCTTGTGATTCTTGCAAAAATACCGGCTAGAGAATGGACAGCACGGCTTCGGGCGGACGGCCCAGAACGGCCTTGTTTCCCGCCACCACGATGGGGCGTTCCAGGACCTGGGGATGACGCGACAGGCCAGCGATCAGGGCCTCGTCGGACAAGGCGGGATCGGCAAGGCCGAACTCCCCGGCTTCCTTGGCGCGCAGGATTTCACGCGGCCCGACATGCAACTGTTTCAGCAAACGCCGGATCTCGGTGGCCGAAAGGGGCGTCTTCAGATATTCGACGATCTCCGGTTCGATGCCCCTTGATATAATTATGTCAAGGGCTTGGCGCGATTTCGAACAGCGGGGATTGTGATAGATGGTGACTTTCATGTGCGTCCTCGGCCGTTGTGTCAGACAAGGCCCCCGGATTGACCTGCTTGGCAATTCCCCTTGATGTGAAATTGTGCCACAAGAGGGGCCTGTTGGGGAGCGGATTTTCATCCGGAGATTTACTCATGCGGCTTATTTCATCAATCATTGCGCTATGGCTGGCTTTTGCCCTGCCGATGCAGGCGTCGGCTCAGGATGCCCCAGCGTCCGACGAGGTCAAGACGTTGCTCAAGGTGCTGGAGGATGATGCCGCCCGCGCCAAGCTGATCGCCAGGATCAAGGAGACGCCAAGCGCTTCCACGGCCCAGCCCGTCAGCCCGTTGACCGAGAAATTGCCGGGATTTTTCAAAAGGTTGGGCATCAAGCTGAAGAAGATGTCGCCCGAGGACATAGCCCAAAGCATCGGCCTGTCTCTGGCCGCCATGCTGCTGGCCTGGGCGGCGGCCAGCTTGTTGCTGTCAGGGCTGGAGCGCGGTGTGGCGAAGTTGAAGCGCCATGAGGAGAGAATGCCGGGCCTCGCCATGCGGGCCGGGCGCTACCGCCCCTTTCTGAAGGGCGTCATTCGTCTGCTGGCCGTTTTGGCGGCGGTGGTTGGGGTGCTGCAAGCCTTCGATCTGGATGCGCTGGCTTGGTTTGAAGGCACAAAGGGCCGTTGGCTGGCTTGGCGGGCGGTAACCGTTCTGCTGGTGGCGATGGTGGCCTTGATCTTGTGGGAACTGGCGGCGGCGGCGCTGGAAGGGGCCTTGCGCCGCCTGGACGGGCAGGGGGGGCGTCGCCATGGGCGGCTGAAAACCTTGGCCCCCTTGCTGCGAACCTTGGTCGCCATCGTCCTAATAGCCATGTCTGTCTTGATCGTGCTGTCGGAACTGGGCGTCAACATCGCCCCGCTGTTGGCGGGTGCTGGCATGGTCGGCCTGGCCTTTGGCCTGGGTGCCCAAAAGCTGGTGCAGGACCTGCTGGGCAGCATCTCGATGTTGCTGGAAGACACGCTGGCGGTGGGCGACGTGGTGCGCATCGGCGAGCATGCGGGGGTTATCGAAAAGATGACCTTGGTGGATATTCAGTTGCGCGATCAGGCGGGCTATTTGCACGTCATTCCCTTCAGCAAGATCGAATCCTTCGTCAATATGACGGTGGATTTCTCTTATGCCATGTTCGAGGTGGGCGTTTCTTACCGCGTCAATGTGGACGAGGTGATGAAGGTGCTGGCCGATCTGGGCGGCCAGATGGCCGAGGACGAGCAGTTCGGCCAGTTGATCCAAGAGCCGTTGGAAGTTCTGGGGTTGGACAAGTTCACGGACTCGGCGGTGATCTTGAAGGCGCGCATGAAAACCGAACCCGGCAAGCAATGGGTGGTGATGCGCGAATTCAACCGGCGCATGAAGGCGAAATTCGACGAACTGGGCATCGAAATTCCCTTCCCGCAGATCATGGTCTGGATGGGCGAGGGGAAGAAGGCATAGTCGCTTGCAAGACGGATTGCCGTTCTAGGCAATTCGCATTTTTTCTTGCAGTCCAAGCCGTTGGTCTGTTTATCTTTCCCGGAAGAAATGACGCAAAGGATGGGGCATGGAAAAGCGGAAAATCAGCGACGCGAAAATTGTCAAATTCGTCGGCTGGGCGGTCGTGGCCTATGCCGTTTTGCGATACGGCTACGCCTATTACGATATCTCTTCCGACGCCTCTGCCAGAGCCTTTGCCCCGCTGGTGCTGGTCGAAGGCGGCTTTTACCTGCTGATCGGCGTGGTCGTCCTTTTCGTCGCCAGACGCCTTGAGCGCAAGGCGGCGGCAAAGGATGGTGGGGTGTGATCTTGAAGATGTGCGTGAATGCCGAACCCGGCAGGCAATAGGGGGGATGCGCGCGCATGAGGGTGATGTTCGACGAGTTGAGAATCGAC
>CACUVI010000028.1 GCA_902725215.1 Rhodospirillaceae bacterium LM-1
CCCATTCTCGCCGACGGCCAGGGCAATGTCATTGCCGGTCACGGTCGCCTCGCCGCCGCAAGGCAGTTGGGGCTCGACACCGTTCCGGTGGTCGTACTCGACCATCTGACCGAAGCGCAGCGCCGAGCCTACATCATCGCCGACAACAAGCTGGCGCTCAACGCGGGCTGGGACGATGAACTGCTGGCCGCCGAACTCCAGTCCCTTGCCGACGAGGATGTTGACCTGTCGCTGCTCGGCTTCGACGAAGACGAGATCGACCGCCTGCTCGATGGGCTGAACAGCGGAGACGGCGACGAATCCGGCGATGCTGACACGGCCCCCGAGCCGCCTGTCGATCCGGTGACCCGGCAAGGCGATCTGTGGCTGTTGGGCGACCATCGCCTGCTGTGCGGCGACGCCACGGTTTTGAGCGATGTCGAGAAGGTGCTGAATGGCAGCCTGGCCAACATGTGCTTTTGCGATCCGCCCTACAATGTCGATTACGGAGCGCCGGGCCGATCCGGCAGCGGAACCGGCAAGAAAGGCCGACAGATCCTCAACGACGCCCTGGGCAACGACTTCAAGCGATTCCTCTACGACGCTTCGGTCAATATTCTGACCGTCACCAAGGGGGCGGTCTATGTCTGCATGTCCTCTTCGGAACTGCACACGTTGCAAGCCGCCTTCACCGAGGCGGGCGGCCATTGGTCGACCTTCGTCATCTGGGCCAAGAACCGCTTCACGCTGGGCCGTTCGGATTATCAGCGCCAGTACGAGCCGATCCTCTACGGTTGGAAGGAAGGCACGGATCATTACTGGTGCGGCGACCGCGACCAGGGCGATGTCTGGTTCGTCGACAAGCCGGTCAGGAACGATCTGCATCCGACCATGAAGCCGGTGGAACTGGTCGAGCGCGCGCTGCGCAATTCCTCGAAAAGCCGAGACATCGTGCTCGATCCCTTCGGCGGCTCAGGCACCACGCTGATCGCCTGCGAACGAACGGGCCGCCATGCCCGCTTGCTCGAACTCGATCCGCGTTATGCCGACGTGATCGTCAAGCGTTGGCAGGAACAGACCGGCAAGGCCGCCATGCGGGAAGGCGACGGACGGTCCTTTGATGACATTTCCGCTGGCTCCAAAGCAGCAGCCTGAACGGATGCGCCTTGAATGACCTGGCTTTACATCCCGCCTGCGGTTCTGACGGACGGACAGGACGGCCCCTGTTCGGCCTGTCGCTGTGCTCGGGCGCCGGAGGTCTCGACCTCGGCTTGCACATCGCCGAACCCGGATATCGCACTGTGGGCTATGTCGAACGGGACGCCTATGCCGCGGCCATCCTCGTGGCCCGGATGGAAGATGCGGCCCTGGATCAGGCTGTTGTCTGGGACGACCTTACCAGCTTCGACGGCAAGCCTTGGCGCGGCGCGGTGGATTTGCTCTGCGCAGGGTATCCGTGCCAACCATTTAGCATCGCTGGCAAGCGCCGGGGTGCCGACGACCCCCGCCATCTCTGGCCGCATGTCGCCCGCGTCATCGGCGAATGCCAACCCCGATTTGTTTTCCTCGAAAACGTTGCCAATCATCTCAACCTCGGTTATCGGGAAGTCAGAGGCGAGCTGGAAGGCCTGGGTTACCGGGTTGCGGAAGGACTCTTTACGGCGCAGGAAGTCGGCGCAAGCCATAAGCGCGAGCGTCTCTTCGCCGTCGGCGTGGCCGACGCCGAGGGCCAGCGCCAACGAGAACCGGCAGAGCAAACCGACGCCGTCGCAATCAGCCGGGCGGCACGGGATGAATCTTTCGACGGTCGCCTCCAACTGGCCGACACTGCGGGCCTGCTCGGGAAAACGCTCCAGCGGAGCCAACCGGACGGAAATGCTGCGTCTGTGGCCGACGGCCAAAGCCTGCGACGGCAACAAGCCGAGCGCCGGATCACGCAAGGCGTCGGACCTGACAGAGAACGCCCGTGCCTGGGCCACACCTTCAGTGGCGGATGCCACGGGCGGGCGGATGCGCCGGGGCGGATCGCGCTCGAACGAGCTTCTGCTCAAGGGACAGGCAGCTTTGTGGGCGACGCCCCAGGCGCACGATGCGCAATCTGCCGGGAATCCGGAACGGGTGGGCCGCTTCGGAACGATGGCGGGTGGCCGGAATCTGAACGACGAGGCGGCCTTGTGGGCGACGCCTGCGGCCAGGGATTGGAGGAGCGGGCAGACGAGTGCCGCCACGATGTCTCGCAACAGCCGTCCCCTGAACGAACAGGTGGTGAATTCGTCTTCCCGCCCGGACCCGGCGACGAAACCGCCTGGGCACGATATCTCGAACAGCGCCCCGACGCTCAACCCGCGATTCGTCGAGGCTCTGATGGGCTGGCCTTCCGGGTGGACCGGCTTCGACTTTGCGGCAACGGCGTGGTTCCCCTGGTTGCGGCTTATGCGTGGCGAACTCTCACGGCTCGTCTCGGCGTCTGAGCCATGAGGCAGTCACGGCGCATGTAGCTTATCGAGTCCATCGCCAATGTGATGATCGGCTACGGTATTGCAGTGACGACGCAGGTGATGGTCTTTCCGCTGTTCGGAATTCATGTCGGTCTTGCCGACAACCTTCGAATCGGGGCCGCATTTACCGTCATATCGATTCTGCGCAGTTTCGCGCTACGCCGCTTGTTCGAGGCCCTACGCCACCGATCATGAAATGATCCAAAGGACCAAATCAAAGCAATCGAATGATCTGCTTCTTAAGTTGATGTGGTGGCCAACAAGAGCGTAACTGGCGTCACCGCAACGGAGAACGCCAATGACCAAACGCCGCGACAACAGCAAAGCCCTTCAAGCCTTCGTCATTAAGAAGGCCGAGATCGATCAGATGCTTGCCCGCTTGCAAACTTTAAGCGACGAGCATTTCGAGTGGGGTCCGGATGAAATCGGCTGGGGCCATGTCGGAACGCTTGGTTGCTACGCCGAGATGCTGAAGCGGGCCACGGATGCCGCCTTCAAGGAGGGCGAACATGCCGAATGATGAGAAGTCACCGATGGCCAACACTGAGATCGAGCGTCTTCGCGCCGCCAACGCTGAAATGCTGAAAGTTCTGCGCGCCATTGATATTGCCGCCGCCGAGATCGAGGCCACCGACGGCCCCGCCGACGACCGCGCCATGTGGACTGCCCTTTACGAAGCAAGGCGTTTCATTGGCGCCGATTCAAAGACGCAACCACATGGACGTCCTCAAGGTGAGGGATGACGCCATGACGAACGACACGATCCTGCCGAGCGCAAATATTGAATGGGGCATGTGGGGAACCTCTCAGCGCAACGGCTACGACGCCCTGATGTGCTGGAAAGCCGCCAGCCGCTTCCTGGCCGCCACCTTCAAGCTGAAGCCCGAACAGGTGCGTGATCTGCTTGACCATCGCTTCGGACGCCATCTGGCCGACGACTTCAGTTTCATTCCGGGCGGACCATCAAGCGAGGAAGCGATCAAGGCACATCTTGCCGCCCGCTTCGCCCAGCCTGCTTGGTGCGACTGGGTGCGGATCACCTTGAAGGAAATCAAGGCCCGGTAAACACATCTCTCCACTGGCCCCGACCGGGTTCGCCCGGCGGCCCCCGGACTTGATCCGGGGGTCGGGGTGGTAGGGGCGCGGAATGGTCCGCACCGCCAAAACCCGAAGGAAACCGCCATGACGTTGAAGATCAAACTGACCGCCACCCAGCAATCGCTTCTGACGGCCGCCGCCGAACGCGATGACCGCATCGTCATCCTGCCCGCCAATTTGAGGGGTGGCGCCGCCGTCAAGGTGGTGGACGGCCTTCTCAATGCGGGGCTGGCCAAGCGCAAGGGCGATTATCTTGTAGCCACGAATGATGGGCTGCGCGCCGTCGGCGTCGAGCCGCCCAAGAAACTCGCCGCCGAAACGAAAGCAAAGAAGGACCAGAAAAATGCTTCTTCCCACACGCCGCGCGAAAATACCAAGCAACAGCAACTGATCGAAATGTTGAAGCGACCCGAAGGCGCTTCAATCGAGGAGATCACTGCCGCCCTCGGCTGGCAACCACATTCAATACGCGGTGCTATCGCGGGCGGGCTCAAGAAAAAGCTGGGGTTGACGGTTGAGTCGAAGAAGATCGAAGGCCGAGGCCGCATCTACAGCATTCGCGCCGAGGCTTAAGCCATGAGCAAGAAACCCGAATACGTCGTCCATCTCATCGAAAGCCCAGCGGGGCAAGCGGCTCTTGCCGTACAGAAGCTCAGCACGCGCGACCTTGCCCGCGCCATCGCCGAGTTCCAGAAACGGGAAGGCGTCAGGATCGGTACCCTGATCGGCGTCAACCAGAATGGCTTCTTCGGTTCGGCCCGAGAAGGATGGCGGCCTGATCAGCCGGATGCTTTCTCCAAACCCTTGATCAACATCCCCTGGGTCCAGATTCTGGAACTCCTGAACGAAATTCCGGATGGCACCACGGGGCAGTTCCTGGCCTCTGGCGGCAATCGACATTGAGGGGCCACGCCATGACTGACCGCGACAGAATTATCAAAGAGATTGCCAGCAAGGTTTTCGGCCTTGAGACGCTGGAGACGCGCCATCAGGACAGCCTCGACTTTCACGAGGTCGCGGTCTGGTCTGTAAGGCAAGCCCTGGAGGCCGCTTACGAGGCGGGCCTGCAGACGGGCAAGGAAGCAAAACGATGAGCTCCCAACTCCGTCTCCGGGTCCGGCCCTCCGCCGCCCTTCTGGAGCATCCCATGTGGTCGGAAACCGACTTCGCGTATCTGCGCGGACGGGGCTACACCAATGCCCAGGTTCTGAAATTCTGGGACCGCGACCTGAAGTTCGGCGCCAAGCCGGTCCGCTGGCGTCCCGATGACTGCAAGTACCTCTCTGCCTTCAGTCGCGTCGTCCGCCGCTGAGACCAAACGCCATCGCCATGAAACCGCCGGGGATCGCCCCCGGCGGTTTTTCTTTGCGGCGCCATTGATAAGGTTCATCGATCCATGATGTCCGTCCGCGCCTATGCGCGCCAGCGAGGGGTGAGCCACGTCGCCGTGCTGAAGGCCATCCAGACCGGGCGCATCCCGCAGGAGGTCAACGGAACCATCGATCCGGCAAAGGCCGACGCCGCCTGGGAAGCGCACAGCGATCCCGCGAAGCGCCCTGCCGCGACGCCAGCAGACCAACCCCTGAAGCTGGCCAAGCCAACAGGCCCGTCAGCGACGGCACCGTCCGATCCGCCTGCGCCGCCCGGCATGTCCTTCGCCCAGGCGCGCACCGCCCACGAGATTGCAAAGGCGCAGCGCGCCCGCATCCAGGTCCAGCGCCTCAAAAGCGAGATGGTGGAACGGGTCAGCGCCATGAACCTCGTTTTCAAGCTGGCCCGCCAGGAACGAGACGCCTGGATCAACTGGCCCGCCCGCATTGCCGCCCTGATGGCGGCGCAAATGGGCGTTGAGGTTTCGATTGTGCAGAAGATTCTGGAGACACAGGTTCGTGCCCATCTCGAAGAACTCAGCGACATCCGCCCAGATTTCCGATAAGGCGGCTCTGCCAACCCTCGCCTTCGAGGGGGCGGAGCATATCCTTAGTGCCTGGCAGGATGGGCTGAAACCCGATCCGCTGCTCACCGTCTCGCAATGGGCCGACAAACACCGGATGCTGAGCAGCCGTGCGGCCGCCGAGCCTGGACGCTACCGCACGGCGCGCACGCCTTATATGCGCAAGATCATGGATGCGCTCTCGCCGGGACATCCGGCCCAACGCGTGGTTTTCATGAAGGGGGTGCAGATCGGCGCCACCGAAGCTGGAATCAACATGGTCGGCTTCGTCATCCACCAAGCCCCCGGCCCGATGCTGGCCGTCCAGCCGACGGTGGAACTGGCCAAACGGGCATCCCGCCAGCGCATCGATCCGCTGATCGACGAATGCCCGTCCTTGCGCGACAAGGTTCGCCCCTCCAGGGCCAGGGATTCCGGCAACACCGTTCTGTCCAAGGATTTCGCGGGCGGCATCCTGATTTTGACCGGGGCCAACAGCGCGGTCGGCCTGCGCTCGATCCCGGCGCGTTATCTGTTCCTCGACGAGGTGGACGCCTATCCCTTGTCCGCCGACGAGGAAGGCGATCCGGTGACGCTGGCCGAGGCCCGCTCTCTCACCTTCGCCCATCGGCGCAAAATCTTTCTGGTCTCGACGCCGACCATCAAGGGGATATCGCGCATCGAGCGCGAATTCGAAGCCAGCGACCAGCGGCGCTTCTTTCTGCCCTGCCCACATTGCGGCGAATATCAATGGCTGAAGTTCGAGCGCCTGCGCTGGGAAAAGGGCCAGCCGGAAACGGCGCGCTATGTCTGCGAAGCTTGTGATGAGGGCATTGCCGAACATCACAAGACCGCCATGCTGGAATCGGGCGACTGGCGGGCCACCGCCACCTCCGCCGATCCGCTGACCATCGGCTTTCATCTGTCGGCCCTGTATTCGCCGGTGGGCTGGCTCAGTTGGGAACGCATCGCCCGCTCCTGGGAGGCGGCACAAGGCTCCGACGAGGCTATCAAGGCGTTCAAGAACACCATGCTGGGCGAAACCTGGACCGAAAGCGGCGAAGCGCCGGACTGGCAGAGGATCTATGATCGGCGCGAGTCCTGGACCAACGGCACGGTGCCAGCGGGTGGATTGTTCCTGACCGCCGGAGCCGATGTTCAGAAAGACCGCATCGAGATCGATGTCTGGGCCTGGGGCCGTGGATTGGAAAGTTGGTTGGTCGATCATATCGTGATCGAGGGTGGTCCTGAAAAGCCCGATGCCTGGGCCGGGATGGACAAACTTCTGGGGCGCAGTTGGCCCCATGCCGGTGGTGCTGTGTTGCGGATCGCCCGCCTGTCCATCGACAGCGGCTATGAGGCCCCGGCGGTTTATGCCTGGGCGCGCAAGGCGGGCTTCGGTCAGGTCTCCCCGGTCAAGGGCGCCGAAGGGTTCAATCGCTCGAGCCCGGTGTCGGGGCCGAGCTTTGTCGACGCCACCGAGGGCGGCAAAAAAATGCGCCGGGGAGCCAGGCTGTGGATCGTGGCGGGCTCGATCTTCAAATCCGAGACCTATCGCTTCTTGCGCCTGGAGCGTCCGACCGACGAGGAACTGTCAGCCGGGGCTTGTTGGCCAGCCGGGTCGGTGCATCTGCCCGCCTGGGCCAATTCAGAATGGTGCAAGCAATTGGTCGCCGAGCAGCTAGTCACGGTGAAGACCAGGCGCGGCTTCACACGGCTTGAATGGCAGAAGATGCGCGAGCGCAACGAAGCGCTGGATTGCCGGGTCTATGCAAGGGCGGCGGCCTGGATTCTGGGGGCCGATCGCTGGGCGGAGAGCAAATGGAAGGACCTGGAGGCGCAGGTGGGGGTGGTTGAGAAGCTGTCAGCCATCAGCGATCAGCATTCTGAAGAAAGCCGTCAGCAAGCGCTGCCTTCCGCCGGTCAAGTCCGCCGTCCCGTCCGGCGAGGACGGCGCGTCTTTCAATCCAGCTATATGGGCTGAGTTTATTCGGCAAGTCCGGTGTCTTGGGCCAGCCGTTTGCGCAGAACGCGGTCGCGCTTCAGATGCCATTCACGGCTCATCGCTTCTTGGCGTGTCTCGAAGCGTTCGGCGTAAAGCAGGCTCCACTGGCGCCCTCGTGTTGACTTGGCACCGGTTCCGGCATTGTGCTGGGCAAAGCGCCGCTCCAGATCAATGGTCCAACCGACATAGGTTCGGAAGCCATGCTTGTCTTTACAGCCGAGAACGTAAACGAAGCAGGACACGGATTTACTCCCGGCTTATGTGCCGTCCGTTACCGTAACTGTGAAGACCATCAAAATTCAACTGGCCAGAATCTAGCGGAAATCATTCATGACCCTCGATGACCTCAAAGCCGAGCGCGAGCGCGTGTTTGCCCGGCGCAATTCTCTGGTCAGCCGGGTCAGTGTCGGCGAGCGCAGCGTCCAGTATGATCTGGCCCAGGCCGACAAGGTGCTGGCCGATCTGGATCGGCGCATCGCTTCCCAGGAACGAAGTGGCCCGCGCCGTCGCATTCTGGTTTCGGCCAGCAAAGGCTTGTGATGCTGACGTCCATCCGTCGGCGCGTCGGCGCATTTATTGGCGGCTTCTCTGGGGGCTTCGAGGCGGGCCAGGCCAACCGGCGGCTGAAAGCCTTCCTGCCGTCGCGGGCCCATCTCAACACCCTGATCGCCGCCTCGGGATCGGATATCACGGCGCGTGCCCGCTATCTGATCCGCAACAACGGTTACGCCGCCAACGCCATCGAAAGCTGGGCGGGCAATGTGGTGGGGGCTGGCATCAAGCCCTCGTCGCTGGTCGCAGATGCGAAACTCAAAGCGGCGATCCAGAAACTCTGGCTGGCCTGGACCGACGAATCCGATGCCGAGGGCTTTGCCGATTTCTACGGCCTGCAGCGCCGCGCTGCCCGCGAGGTCTTCATCGCAGGCGAAGTGTTCTTCCGCTTTCGGCCACGCTGGCCCGAGGATGGGCTTTCCGTGCCGCTGCAATTGCAGATGATCCCCTCCGAGATGCTGCCACTGTCTCGCAACGAGACGCTGCCGTCCGGAAATATAATCCGTCAGGGCATCGAGTTCGACCGCATCGGACGACGTGTGGCCTATCACTTTCTGAAGCGCCATCCAGGCGACATCACCGATCCTGGGGTTGCCGGCGAGACGGTGCGGGTGCCAGCCAGCGAGATCATCCATATCATCGATCCGGTGGATGCCGGTCAGTTGCGCGGCGTCTCGCGCTTTGCTCCCGCCATCGTCAAGCTGTTTCTTCTGGATCAGTACGACGATGCGGAACTGGATCGCAAGAAGGTGGCGGCCATGTATGCGCTGTTCGTCACCACGCCAGCACCCGGCGAGCCCTTCGACATGGCGGAAGAAACCGGTGCCGACGGCGAACGCAACATGGATGTTCAGCCCGGCCAGGTGGTGATGCTGGAACCCGGCGAGGAAATCCAGACCTCGGCCCCCGCCGATGTCGGCGGCAGTTACGAGCCCTTCCAGTACCGCACACTTTTGCAGGTGTCGGCGGCATTGGGCGTGCCCTACGCGTACCTGTCCAACGACATGCTGAAGGCCAATTATTCGAACTCGCGGCTGGCGCTGCTGGAATTTCGCCGCCGGGTCGAGGCCTGGCAGCATTCGGTGCTGGTCTATCAGATGTGCCGTGCGGTCTGGCTGCGCTGGATGGATGCAGCCGTTCTGTCAGGTGCCTTGTCCATTCCCGGTTTTGAGACCATGCGGGCGGATTGTCTCGCCTGTTCCTGGCTGCCGCCGCGCTTCGATTGGGTCGATCCCCTGAAGGACGCCCGGTCCGAGATCGAACAGATCGATGCAGGGCTCAAAAGCCGCAGCCAGGCCATCGCCGAGCGGGGCTATGACGCCGAACAGGTGGATGCCGAGATCGCCACTGACAAGGCCCGCGAGAAATCCCTGGGCCTCGTCTTCGGCAAACAACCCACGATCCTTCCCGATCCGGCCATCGCCGTTCCTGAAGACCCGGCTGCCATAGCTTAAGGATGCTCATGACCGATCTTCCCCATATTGCGGCGCGGCTGTTTGCCACGCCACTGCTGATGGCGCGCCCCAAGCTGGACGTGATCCTGAATGTCCTCGGCCCCCGGCTGAATGGCGCGCCCCTGGAGGAACTGCCGCCCCTTCCCTCAAGGGACATTGAGATCACCGAGAGCGGCATTGCCATTATTCCCGTCACCGGCACCCTGGTGGCAAGGTCCAGTTATCTGGCGGCGGCCAGCGGGCTGATGTCCTATTCCGACATCGGCGACGCTATTGAGAGCGCCGCCACCGACCCGAGGGTGCGGGGCCTGCTGCTCGACATTGATTCTCCGGGCGGGGAAGTCGGCGGGCTGTTCGATCTGGCGGACCGCATCATCGCCATCCGCGAGCAAACCGGCAAGCCAATCTGGGCGGTGGCCAACGAGGCGGCCCTCTCGGCGGCCTATGCCATCGCCTGCGCTGGAGATGTGCTGATCGTCACCCAGACCGGCGAGATAGGGTCTATCGGCGTGGTTGCCGTCCATGTCGATGAAAGCAATGCCGACCGGCAGGCTGGCATGGCCTGGAGCTTCATCCATGCCGGAGAAAAGAAGACCGACGGCAATCCGCATGAGCCGCTGTCGGCCCAGGCGCGCGCCGACATCCAGGCCGATGTCGATCAGCTTTATGAGCGGTTTGTTTCCCTGGTTGCCTTCAGGCGGAAACTGACTCCCGACGCCGTGCGCGCCACCGAGGCCGCCGTCTATCGCGGCGTTCTTGCCGTGCAGGCCGGTCTGGCAGATCGCGTCGGCACGCTGCGCCAGGCGGTCCATGACTTGGCCGAGCAGTTGAACCGCAAACCCATGACCCGCGGCAAGGCCGCGCAACCCTCCCTCATCCGAAAGGAACCCGCCATGCAAAGCGACACTGAAACCGAACCGCTGCCCGAGAAGGAAGACGCCCAGCCGACAATCCCGCCCGCCGCCCCGTCGCCTGATCCGCTGGCCCTGGCCGAACAGAAATTGCGGGCCGAATATGCCGAGCTGGCTGGTGTTGCCGCCCAGGCTGGCCGTCTTGGCATCAAAATCGATGTGGCCGAAGCCCTGAGCAAGGGGATCAAGCCAGACGCCCTGAGAAACTCGGTTTTGAAGGAACTGGCCGAGCGTTCGGATGCCACTGCTTTGGTCGCCACGGCCCCCATCAAGCCCGCTGGCGAAAGCCCCATCGTCAAGCGCGCCCGCGAAGCCGCGTCCAAGTCATAAATCAGGGAGATAACCGATGCCCGTTCTTATTGCCCCGTCCACCCTGGGTGATCTGCTCAAATTTGAACTCAACGCCAGTTTCAACCGCGAGGCCGTGACCCTCAAGGCTGGATCCATCTATCCGCTGGGCGCTGTCCTGGGACGGATCACCGCTTCCGGCAAATACCGCCTCTCGCCCGCTGCTGAAGTTGTTGGCGACGAAGGAGCCGAGGTCGCAGTCGCCGTTCTGTTGGAAGCGGTCAATGCCACGGCAAGCGATGCCACCGGCCTGATCGCGGCGCGTGGCCCGGTTATCCTGTCCGAGGGAGCACTCGTCTTCGACGCTTCCGTCGATCAGCCAGCAGAGCAGAACGCCAAGACGGCGCAGCTGGCAGCAATCGGCCTCGTCGCCCGCGCCACAGTCTAATTTTCCCTCCACGGAGATTCCAACATGACCGTTATCGCCAATCCCTTCGATGCGGGCGGCTATTCGCTCGCCGAGATGACCCAGGCCATCAATATCCTGCCCAACATCTATACCCGGCTCGGGCAGATGGGCCTGTTCCGCTTTGAGGGCATCACCCAACGCTCATCCATCATCGAACAGGCGGAAGGTGTTTTGAATCTGCTGCCCACGGTGCCGTTGGGTGGCCCCGCCACCGTCGCCAACCGCGACACCAAGTCGATGCGCTCCTTCACCATTCCCTGGATTCCACATGACGATGTGGTGACGCCCCAGGATATTCAAGGCGTGCGGGGCTTTGGCGTCGCCGATGCTGCCGATCCTTTGGCCACGGTGATGGAACGCAAGCTCACCCGCATGCGGGCCAAGCACGCGCAGACCCGCGAATATATGGAGATCAATGCGCTCAAGGGTATCGTCAAGGACGGGGCTGGCTCCACGCTTTACAACTACTTCACGGAATTCGGGCTTCAGCAGCAGGCGGTGGACTTCGTGCTGGGCACCGCCACCACCAATATCCAGGCCAAAATCCGCGATGTGCTGCGCAAGGTGGAGACCGAGCTTAAGGGCGAAACCATGACCGGCGTTCTGGCCATGGTCTCGCCCGAGTTCTTCGATAAATTGATCGGACACGCCAAGGCCGAGGACGCCTACAAATACTTCTCCTCGACCGGCGCCCAGCCGCTTCGTGAGGATACACGCCGCCGCTTCCCCTTCGCGGGCATCCTGTTCGAGGAATATAACGCCACCGTCACCCTCTCGACCGGTGCCACCGAAACCCTGATCCCGGCGGGTGAAGGCATCGCCTTCCCCATGGGCACCATGGACACCTTCGTGACCTTTGGCGCTCCCGCCAATCTGATCGAGACGGTCAATACCGTGGGCCTGCCCATGTATGCCCGCCAGATCGCCCGCAATGACGGCAGCGCCATCGACGTCAAGACCGAGGCCTCGATCCTGCCGGTCAACAAGCGCCCGCGCCTGGCGGTACGCATTCATAGCTCCAATTAAGCATGAACGCCTTCGTAGCCGCCATCGACGATCTTTTCGCCAATCCCGACATCGCCAGAACGGTTCTTTACCGCTCCAGCGGGGTTGGCGATGGGGTTGCGGTGCGGGTGATTGCCCGCCGTCCGGACCGCGAGGTCGCGTTCGGCGACATCGCTGTGCAGACCAGCACAGCCTTGTTCGAGGTGCGGGTGGCGGAGGTTGCGAATCCAGCCGAGGGCGACAGCATCACGCTGGACGGCGAAACCTTCATCGTTCAAGGCGAACCGGAGCGTGATGCCGATCGGCTTATCTGGTTGCTGGACACGAGGCCGGCATGAGGTTGGAAGCCGCCCTCGAAGGTGACCTCAAGCGTTTTCTGGCCGATGAATTGAAGGCTGGCGAGGCGGCGGTAACGGCGGGTATCCGGGAAGCGACCGAAGGGCTTAAGCTGGACCTGCGCCAGCAGATCGTCGGTGCCGGTCTCGGCCAGCGCCTCGCCAATACCTGGCGAGCCGAGGTCTATCCCAAGGGCCAGAAAAGCCTGCAGGCCGCCGGGTTCATCTACAGCAAGGCGCCTGGCATCGTGCGGGCTTACGATGAAGGCGCTGTCATCCGCTCGAAAAACGGCACCTGGCTGGCCATTCCGACCCTTGCCGCTGGTAAATACGGCGACGGGCGACAGAAGATGACGCCCGGCCTGTGGGAGCGCATGCATGGCGCGCGGTTGAAGTTCGTTTATCGCCGCCGGGGGCCATCGCTGCTGGTGGCCGAGAATCAGCGTGCCCGCACCGGCAAGCGGGGCGGCTTCGCCAAGGCCAGCACCTCGGCCCTCAAATCCGGGCGTGGCTTGGCTTCGGTGCCGATGTTTATCCTGGTGCCGCAGGTGTCGGTTCGAAAACGCCTCGACGTGGATGGGGCCGCCAACAAATGGCTCGCCGCCCTGCCGGGGCTGGTGGCGAGGAATTGGCGGGAACCAACCGGTTAATCGAACAGATCTGAATGTGTTCCGGTGCGGACAAGGGTCACGCTTTCCTCGTCCTCGTCCCAGATGAGCAACCAATCGGGCTCAATATGGCATTCCCAACAGGGAGTCCAATCACCAGACAGTCGATGTGGCCTGTGCCGGAATTCGAGAGGCTCTTTGGCAACAATCTTATCGATGATGCGTTCGAGCTTGGCCGGATCCTTGCCGCGCTTCGCGGCCCGTTTCATATCTTTCTTGAACAGCGTTGAAACAAGCAGTTCACGCATCTTTGAATTCAGCCATCAGGTCCTTGACGCTGGCGTATTTGGTCAGCCCTTGGCGCGCCTTCGCCTGGCGGATCGCCTCGCGGGTTTCGGCATTGGGAATCCTCACCTCGAAGGGCAGGCCATGATGCATGGTCACCTGCCTGTAGAACAGGGTGATGGCTTCGGTTGGCGACAAGCCGAGCGCTGAGAAAACCTCCTCGGCCTCATGCTTGAGGTCAGGCTCGACGCGGGCGCGGATCATTTCGGATTTAGACATGCCTGATCTCCTTGACCTTTTCTTTGTATCACAAATGGGACACAATCTCAATGCCCACCCGCCGTGAACAAGTGCTGGCGGCATTATTCCAGCAAATTCAGTCGATTCCAGCCGCCATGGTCAAGCGCGAGGAGCCGGTGCCGGAGAAGGTGCCTGCCGGAGGGCTGGTGATCTTAAGGGACGGCGATCCAGGCGGGCCCGAGGTGCTGCTCTCGCCGGTCACCTATCTCTGGCAGCACCAAGCCGAGATTGAGGTGGTGGTCCAGCGGCCCGCACCTGAAGCCGCCGTTGCGCTCGACGCCCTCATGGGCGAACTGGGAGCCGCCCTGTCCGCCGACCGCACATTGGGCGGTCTGGTCGACTGGGTCGAATGGTCGGCCCCTCAGACTCGTGACCTGGCCATCGACGGCACCGCCGGTCTCAAGGGCGCCGTGGTGACTGTCACGCTTCATTACGCCAGCTCCGATCCGCTTCGTTAAGCGGCCAGCAATCAGCTTTCAGCAAGGAGCATCAAATCATGGCTCGTGCCTATGGCGCGAACGCCCTCTTTTTGGCTGCGTTCGAAACCACCTATGGCGTTGCCCCCGTCTCGGGCTTCGTCAAGTTCCCCTTCGTCTCGTCGTCCTTGGGCTCCGAACAGGGCCTGATCGACAGCGATATCCTGGGCCAGGGGCGCGACCCTGCCGCCCCATCGCGCGACGTCATCAAGGTCGAGGGCGACGTGGTGGCGCCGGTCGATCTGCGCTATTTCGGGAACTGGCTGAAGGCATTGTTGGGAGCGCCCGCTACGGCGGGAACCGGTCCTTACAACCATGTCTATGGCTCGGGCGCCATGTCGCTGCCCAGTCTTACTGTCGAGATCGGCATGCCGGAAGTGCCGGCCTTCTTCCTGATTGGCGGCGTGCGCCTTAATTCCCTGCAGATGAATTTCCAGCGCTCAGGCCATGCCAACGCCACCTTCAACGCCATCGGCCAAGGCGAGATCAAGAACAACACCTCTCAAGGCGGCACCCCGGTCACCATGGCCTTCAAGCGGTTCGGCCAGTTCCAGGGGCAGGTGAAGCTGGATGGCACGCCGCTCGCCAACCTGACCGGGGCCAATTTCACCTATACGAACAATCTGGAGCGCATCGAGACCATCCGCTCGGACGGCAAGATCGACGGCGCCGATCCCACCATCGCTGGCCTCACCGGTTCCATCGAGGTCCGCTTTGCCGACACGGCGCTGTTGGACAAGGCGACCTCGGGCGATCCGGTGGCTTTGGAATTCGCCTATGTGATTTCGGCGGCGGAGAAATTGGTCATCGAGGCCCACGAGGTCTATCTGCCCAAGCCCAAACGGGCGATTTCCGGTCCTGGTGGTGTACAGGCCGGCTTCGACTGGCGCGCCGCCAACAACACCGTCGCCGGTCGGATGATGACCGTGACGCTGACCAATGATGTGGAGGTTTATTGATGATCCGCTTGGGTAACCGCGAGCCGGTCTGGCTCGATCTGGCCGAAGGGGTGCGGCTCAAGCTGCGCCCCATCACCACGCCCGCCTATGCCATGATCCAAGCCCAGGCCGAGCGTGTATTCGACGATTGGGCGGAACATCGTGCCGAAAATGAAGGGCTCGATCCTGCCGATCCATCGGTTCGCCGAGGGCTGATGCGCGCCCTGATGATCAAGGGCTTGGCTCTTTACGCCATCACCGAGTGGGAGGGCATTGAGGGCCCGGTCACGGATAACACCGTCGCCGGCTTCATCGACGAGAATCCCCTGCTGGCGGCTTTGTTCTATCACCGCTATCTGGCACCCCTGGAAGAGCGGACCGCCGAGGGAAACGCATTCGGGCCCGCGCCGCATGGCATTTCGGCGGCGGGCCGGGATATTGCAAAGCCTGCGACGGAAACTGTGGAACAGCCTGCCCCTACCGCCAACACGAACCCCTGACAGAGACCGGCTGGCAGGTCTGGGACATTCTGCTGCGCTGTGCCGGTCAGCTTCGCTTTGCGCCCGGCGGCGCGGTTCTCGGCATCGACATGGGCATCACCCTGAAGGTTGCCGAGGCGCTGGGCTATGACAGTGCCGCCGTCGCTGATCTGCTGCCCGAGGCCGAAGCCGGACTGCTCGAAGGTCTCGCCCGTCTGAAAAGTGAAGAAAGCACCTGATGGCTGAGAGAGCATTGACCATCCGTCTTGCCGTGCGCGACGGCGAGGTGGTTCGCCGCGCCCTGGTCCAACTGGGCGACGATGGCAGCAGGGCCCTGGCTCGCATCGAGCAGGCGTCCAGGCCTGCTTCCAAGGGCCTGCTGGCGCTGAATGAAGTCACCTATGCTGCACGGACGCATCTTGAGGGCTTTGCCGACAATCTGGGCGGCGTCGGTTCGGCCATGTTGCGCCTGGGTCCGGTTGGCTTGGCTGCCGGTGCGGCTCTGGGCGGCTTGTTCATGGCTCTGGGCACCGGTCTTCGTGAAATGGAAACCGCCCAGCAATCCTTCCTGCGCCTGGAAGCGGTGCTGAAGGCCACCGGCAACGCCTCGGGCCTCACCGGCCAGGAACTGAATAATCTCGCCGATGCCATGGAATCCTCCACCATGGCCACCGCAGAAGGGGTGATGGACGCCTCCTCGGTGCTGGCCACCTTTCGCTCGGTGTCGGGCGATACCTTCGTGCGCGCCATCAAGGCGGCGCAGGATCTGTCGGCGGTGTTCGGCCAGGATTTGCGGTCCTCGGCGGTGCAATTGGGCAAGGCGCTGGAAGACCCGGTCGAGGGCATCACGGCCCTGAAGCGGGTCGGCGTCAGTTTCACCGCCAGCCAGAAAGACATGATCGCTGGCATGGTCGAGGCGGGCGATGTGGCGGGCGCCCAGGCCCTGATCCTGGCAACGCTGGAAAAACAAGTCGGCGGGGCGGGAGCGGCGGAAGCATCCGGCCTCACCGGCGCCGTCCATCACCTCAAATCCGCCTGGGGCAACCTGCTGGAGGAACTGGCGAGAACTCCTGCCGTGGGCGGCGTGGTCGAAACCACCCTGCGCGGAATCACCTCCACCCTTAACGACATCAAGGACTGGTTCAAGGGGCCGGATATCGGCCAACAGGTGGCCGAGAAGTCCCGCCAATTGGCCGATGTCGAACGAAAGATCGCCGAATACCAGGTCAGTGGGGCACCGCAGAAGCGCATCGACGAGTTGCGCCAGTCCGCCCAGTTCCTGAACCGCGAGATCGACGCGCTGATCGCCAGGGGGCGCGAGCAGGTTCAAGTCTTCGACGCGGGCAAGGACAAGGCCCGGGAAGGCCAACGCGAGGCAGAGCAGGAACGCAACGCTGAGACCATCACGGCGCGCATCAAAGCGCTTGAAGCCGAGAAGGTGAAGGCGGCGGTGGATGCCGCCTCGAAAATCTCTGCCGTCAACGACCAGCTTGCCCGCGATATCGCCACTTCTGAAAAGAAGCGCGGCAAGCCCGGCATTGCTGACACCGATATCGAGCGCGAGATCGCCCTGCTGCGCGAGATCGCCACCCGCAAAATTGAAGCCGTCGAGAAGCCGATCCGCGAAGCCGCGACGCGGACCAGCTATCAGGCCCGCAAGGTCATCGATGACCTGGACCGCCAGCTTCATGCGGTCAACGATCCGCGAGGTGCTGCTGTCGATCAAGCGCTTTCGCGTCTGCCCGAGGGAGCCACGGAGGCCCAGCGAGCGGAAGTGGAACGGCTGGCCGGAGCCCTATATGCCCAGAAGCAGGCGATTGAGGAACTGAACAAGGAACTCGAAGCCGAATCCAAGCTGCGCGAGAAGGGCGCTGAGATCACCAGGCGCCATCGCAGTGCAGAGGAGGAATACCGCGACGTCCTGGCCGAACTGGACAATCTGCTGGCCAATGCCGCCGTCGATCAGGACACCTACGCCCGGGCGGTCGAGGAGGCTGAGCGGCGCAAGCTGGATGCCTCTCATGAATGGCGGGATGGCGCGGTGCGGGCCGTCCGCGATTATGTGGGCGAAGCCACTGATGCCGCCAAGACGGCCGAACAGGCCACCACCCGCTCGCTGCAAGCCAGCGAAGACGCTTTTGTCAAATGGGCCAGAACCGGCAAGCTGGCTGCGGGCGATTTATTCAACACCATCACGGAAGAGGCGCTTCGGGCGGCTTATCGCATGTCGGCGGCCAAGCAGTTCGGCGGTATCCTGGAAGGTCTGTTCTCCTCCATCGGTTCCGGCATCTCGGATTGGTTTGGTGGTGGCAATGGCGGCACCTCGGCGCCCGCCGATCCCGGCCTGATCCTCGAAGCCCATTCCGGCGGCGTGGTGGGGCACGATTCGCTGAGGCCGCGTTCCGTCGATCCGACCTTGTTCCGCGAGGCGGAACGCTTCCATGGCGGCGGCATGGTCGGTTTGCGCTCCGGCGAGGTGCCCATCGTGGCCCTGCGCGGTGAGGAGGTGCTGAACAGGGACGATCCCAGGCACCGGTTCAATCTCAGCGGCGGTTCGCAGGGCGGCAATGGCGTCACCGTAGTTGTTCAGCCCACCATCACGAATTCCGCGCCTAACACCCAGGCCCGCACCGAGACCCGCCGTGGCCCGGCGGGCGAGGTGATGATCGACGTCTTTGTCGAGCAGATGGAAATGATGATGGGCCGCAAGATCGGGCGTGGCGAAGGACTGGCGCCGACGCTCGAACGCCGCTATGGGCTCAACCCGGCGGCGGGGGCGTACAGGTAGGAATGAGTCGTGAGACTCATGCCTATAGTGGCAGCACAAAAAGCTGTCGACCTAGGTCAAATTCGACTTGGCAGTCCTTGATGACGGCAAATGCTTTTGTGCCACGCTGCTCCAAATAGACGGCAACAGGAGGTGACAACTTAGCTGAGCTAATCATGGAGGTAAGATGACTCTTGAGTTCACGCTCAATATCGTTGCACTTCCTTTTAATGCATGCAACCTTACGAGCGGCTTTTGTACTCTCGCCATTCATTGTGACCCCACCACCTAGTCCGACGTGAATTGTACCATCTGGTCGTTGTGTAATCGCGTTCACGCCAACCTTCCGCAAACCCGCCACATCTTCGTCTGTATAATTATGGGAGAGAGCTTGGATTTCCATACCGGATACGCTGCTTAGAGAAGACGAAACAATCTCTTTTGGCCAAGTTGCATGGATCAAATCGAGCAAGGAGGTCTTTGACCAAGTTTCATGCGCGTAGCACCCAAGGCTATAGAAATCATTATCCTTAACTAAGGCAAACAACAACAGGTCAGTACGCCCTATGAAATTTGGATTAGTCGGATGTGGTGCTGTTCCAAGGTGAAAATGCTGGATGCCAAAGTCGTTTAACATGCCGTCATCATAGTCTGCCTTCTCCAGCTTGGTGCTTTGGTGGGGACGCAAGTCGCCCCCGTCCTCGACCTTCTTTAGGAAAGTTTGTTCGCCCTCAATAAGTTCAATAGGTATCGAATAACTGGCCTTGTGAACCTTCCGTGGCCGTTGTTCAACGCGCCGGTGTCGAACATTGGCATATGCCCGAATAATATTCTCAGCAGGATCAGGCGGTCTTGTGTAACCCGCTGCTTGCAATTCACTGGCGCATCGATCCGCGAAGTCCATAAAGAGATCGATTGTAATATCGGAATTCATCATGGTTCCCCTTGGCCACATGGGCAGACAGTAGTTTCAGACTGCGCAACCATGATATCCACGATTCTATAAAAGGAAAATAATGCCCTTGTCCTGGCCCACCACACTACCACTGCCCACCGTGCAGAGCTACGGAATCCGTCCCGGCGAGGCGATCCTGCGCACCGAGATGGAGGCTGGCCCAGCCAGGCAGAGGAAACGCTTCACCCAGGTACCGACGCGCATTGCCGTGCGCTGGCTGATGAAGCGGGAACAATTCGCCCTGTTCGAGGCATGGTATCGCTGGCAGGCCAAGGAGGGCGGCGAATGGTTTGAGATTCCGCTGCTGGGTGGCCTTGGGCTTGTCACCCACGAGGCGCGTTTCACCCGCCAGTTCGACGCCAAACTGGTGGGCGGCGTGCTTTGGGAGATCGCCTCGGAACTCGAAATCCGCGAGCGCCCGACGCTGTCCCAAGATGAACTTAACCTTGCCTTGGAAAGCGACCTCGCCCTGTTGTTCCGCGATACAGGCCACTTCCACGCCCTGATTCATACAAATCTTCCCGGCCCCCTTTCCTGGTAGCGCCCCATGTCTTTGCAATCCGATCTTCACGCCGCCGTCGCCCAGGTGACGGCGGACGGAACCAAGCTGCACCAGATCGTTCACGGCGATGCGTTGAGCACGGTCACCACCGAGGGCGGGCTGGTCAAAACACTGGCCAAGGCGATCGCCGACAGCGAGGCCAACATTGCCGCCAGCCGGGCCGAACTCGACCAGAAGCTGGCCGATGCCGCCGAAAGCGCAAGTACCGCCGCCGGTTTTGCCGACGCAGCCGGAACAAGCGCCAGCGATGCCGCCGCCCATGCTGCGAAGATCCCCGATCCGGCGTTTGCCAACGCCCATATGAGCGTCCGGGTGAATGGCGCCGGAACCGCCTATGAGTTCGCACTCGGCGGCGGCGATGTGGCCGGTCCGGCCAGTGCCACCGACAATGATCTGGTGCGCTTTGATGGTGCTTCCGGCAAACTTCTGAAAAGCGGCGGCAAGATTCAAGCAGCCGACATCGCATCCGGCGTGCTGGGAACAGCGGCGGCCCTTGACGCAGCTTCCGGTGGCACTGGCGGTCTTTTGCGCGCCGACGGCAATGGATCGGGGTTGACGGGGATTATTATAGCCGATCAAACCGCCCGCGATCAGATCGCGGCTTCCAATCTGCGCTTGCTTCTAGCGACCAATGTCTCTTCCGGCGCTTTGATCCAGGGCTATCAATGGGAATTCGCCAGCGACGAATGGGGGGCGTCAAGCGCAAATGAGACGCTTGCAACAACTGACCCGGCGCTTGTCTCAGGAACGGTGGGAACCGTCTATGGCACAGTCGGCGGTGGCGCCTATTGCTTTGATGGCGATATCTCGACCACGAATTCTCCATGGAGCGGGAGCAACGGGAAAACCCTGGGCAAGGTCTGGGCAACTGGAAAACGGATATCCACGATACGGCTCAAAACGAAATCCGCCTTGTCAATCTGCGGCAATAACGGCTCCAGCTTCCAGGCCACCGTTTACGGCATTCCCGTCGGCGGCGGCACGCCGGTTCAGCTTGGAGACACGGGTGTTGCTTCCCTGCCTGCTCTTTCGTCTTACGATATCACCGGTCTCGACAACGGCACGGTTTATGGGACCCATTACATTTTGTGGTCGAACCTGGGCAATGCGGAATTGTCTCTATCCGAGATGGAGTTTTACGAAATTCAATTTCCCACTCCGGGGTATTATTACAATTCGGGCGGCGTCAACATGACGCTTCTGCCGCCAAGTCCAGTTGCCATACCAAGCCCCCCTTCCTACATGGTCGCCTATTTCCTGTGGAAGGACGACAGCGGCAACGCGGTGCTGGGCACCGATCTGACCGTCGAGCTGTCCCGTAACAACGGCGCCGAGTGGGGTGTGGCAACCGATCTTACAAATATTGCCGGTTTTGACGGGTCTTATTTGATCGTCAAGGCCCGGGCCAATGTCAGCGCCCAGCCCAGCGGGGCGGAAATGAAAGTGCGCATCAACACCCTCAACGGCAAGGTGCAGCGTATTGCCGCACCTGCCCTCTATGCGGAATGACCAGCATGGAACAATGGCTGACCGATCTGCTGGCTCAATATCCGGATGACGGAAATTGGGCGAAACGGCGGCGCATGATCATCCTGGCCCGCTGGCCGGATGGGGCTGTCAGGGCCGCCGAACAGGATGCGCGCAACGGCAAGCCCGAAGCATTGAATTTGTACGACGCCGAAGTGGCTGCGATCAAATCGGCTATTGCGAAAATCTGATCCATGCCCGATCCAACATTGAGCGCAGCCATCCGCGAGGCCTATGCCTCGGCACCGGCCGACGTCATCGTTCTGCACACCCTGGAAATCTGGCATCCGAGTTTTGTCGAGAACGGAGCGCCCAAGCCGATCCGCGTCGTGCGCAATTACGAGGACACGGCCACCTGGCTGAATCTAGGCGGGGCTGAGGTTCAGGCGGTGCTGGATGGGTTGAGCGCCGAGGCACGGCGCAAGGTGGGGCTGGTGGCCCGGATCGAAGCCGGGGCGGCGCGAGATTCTGGTCTGCTGGTTACCTTCACAGCACTCGGCTTCGAGATGGAACTGCCGCCGGTGGACACCATCCCAGTGCCCGAGATCGTGGTGACGCTGGATAATGTGGGGCGCGAAATCACCAAGCATCTTGATGCCGCCGCCGTCAGCCAACACAGCATCGAGGTCACCTACCGGCCCTATCTCTCGACCGACATCAATGGGCCGCAGATGGACCCGCCGCTGACCATGACATTGTCCGAGGTCGAGGTGGACGTGTTTCGCGTCACCGGCCGCGCCCGCGTGCTCGACATCGGCAACAAATCTTTCCCCCGCGACATCTACACGATCAAGAAATATCCGGGGCTGAGGCGGTAAGACACTGTAGAATCTGTGTTGCGTTTGACAATACCCTCTAGCGCCGACGTAATCTTGTCATGACTTCCAGCCACGTGGACTGGAGTCTGTCATAGGTTATCCCCTGGACGATTTCGTGGTTATGGGGGTGTCTTTGCGCATTAAAGCGCTGCAAAATATTTTGTTCCATTTCGTATGCTTCAAACGCCGTATCCCAAAGATGGCTGAAGATAGGCACATAGCCAAGCCCTCCAAGCTCAGGCATTGCCGCCTGATTGAATTGCCTTGCCCTTGACTTGAAATCGAAGGCCCAACCGATCTTATATGCTGCGACAGATGCTCCTTGAATTTCCATGGCATAAGTGAAGGCAGGAGCACGGCGCATGTGCATAATGCCTTGACGCGACGTAGCCGGAGCAGGTGACGCACGTCTTCTTGCAGCATCCAAACCATCCAATCGCGCTTGTGTTCTAACTGTCGGAGATAAGAGGCGTATTTCCTTCTTCCGGAGCCCCATGACTTTAGCGGCTTCTTGCTCGGTCAGAGGAACCAAACCCAGGGCAGCATCCATGCTGAACTGGCGGCCTGAAATTTCTTCAAGAAGAGGCCGTTCGAGCAATAGCCACGCGCATCGATTCAGTAGCCCATACGGCCATTTGTAGTTCCCATTCTCATCTAAATCTTTTTGGCTCCGCTTCAGATCAAAGTCCATAGAAAGAACAGGCTCAGTTGTCGGCTCCATAATGCCCAGGAGCTTTCCCTGTTCCTGTTCATCCGTTGGGAAGTTTTTAGTGCCGACGAGAACAACCAGATCCCCAGGTTTCAGCATCTGTCGCGCCCGCTCTCGCCATCCTTCCATACTGAATTGAAGAGGGCCTACTGGCTCACCAAACCCCCAGACCTTAGTCATGTAAATCATCATGATTTCTCGTGGCTCGGTTTCGACGCTGTCTAAATTCAGACTAAGCCAAAGGCCGAAATGTTCCAACACAAACCCGTACACTGGGCCAATAGCTACATCGGCCTTCCCTGGCAAGCCGACGGCGACGGGCCGGATTGTTTTCATTGCTGGGCACTGGTGCGCCATGTGCAAAAGGAACGGTTCGGCCGCGACCTGCCCGCCATTCCCAACCCCGAAGTCCTGCTGATGATCGCGCGGCACTTTCGCGACCACCCGGAACGGCAACGCTGGCAACTGGTCGAGGCACCTCAGGAAGGCGACTGCGTGCTGATGCGCCAAGCCCGCTATCCGGTGCATGTCGGCGTTTGGCTGGACGTCGATGGCGGCAAGGTTCTGCATGCCATTCAGGGCATGGGCGTGGTCGCCCAATCGCTTCCCAGCCTCGCCGCCCATGGCTGGCGGATCGAGGGTTTCTATCGCTTCATCGGAGATCGTCCGTGACCTGTCCTGGCGTTGTCGTCATGGTCCGCAATGCCCTGCGGCCCGAGCGTGACCGGAGGCTGATGGCGGTGTTGAAGCCCGTCACCATCCGGGGCTGGCTGGACGATCAGGGCATCACGGAATTCCCCCAGCCCACGATTTGTTTGGTCAACGGTCAGGCGGTGCTGCGGCCCGATTGGTCCCTGCTGGTCATCCGTTCCGGCGATGTGGTCTGCTTCGTGGCCCTGCCGCATGGCGGCGGCGGAGGGGGTGGGGGTGGCGGCAAGAATCCGCTGCGCACCGTTCTCATGGTTGCCGTCATGGTTGCGGGCATGGCCGCTGGGGCCGCCTTTGGCGGCGCTTTGGCGGGTGCCTTCGGCTTTGAGGGCGGGGCGGCGGCCTTCGGCTCGGTCACCTGGGGCCAGGTGTTCGGCGGCGTCATTTCGGGTGCCGTCAACATGGTGGGCGGTGCGCTGGTCAATGCGCTGGTGCCCGCCCCCAGCCCGTCGCGCCCCTCGGCGGATTGGGGATTGGGCAGCATCGGCAGCCCGCCCAGCCCGAGCCCCACCTATTCGCTGCAATCGCAGGGCAATCAGGCCCGCCTCGGCCAGCCGATCCCGGTGATCTATGGCCGCCACCTGATCTATCCCGATCTGGCCGCCGAGCCCTGGTACGAATATCAGAACAACGAGCAGTATGTTCACCAGCTTCATGTCATCGGCCAGGGTTTCCACGATTTCGAATGTTTGCGCATCGAAGACACCGATATCGGCAATTTCGCCGAAGTGCAGTATCAGATCATCGAGCCGGGCGCTTACGTCACCCTGTTCGATGCGAACGTCACTACCGCGCCCGAGGTGGCCGGGCAGGAATTGACAGCTATCAACGAGTTGGGCACGGGAGAGAGCGGCTGGATCGGCCCCTTTGTTTCGGCCAGCGCCGAAACCACTGCCACACAGCTCGGCATCGACATCGTCTTCGCCCGCGGCCTTTACTACGCCAACGATTCCGGCGGGCTGGACAGCCGCTCAGCCAGTTGGGTGGTGGAAGCCAGGGCCATCGACGACGACGGCTTGGCTTTGGGCGACTGGATTCAACTGGCATCCGAAAGCCAAACGGCGGCCACCAACACGCCCATTCGCCTCAGCTACAAATACGCCGTGACGCCGGGCCGCTACGAGGTCCGGTGCAAGCGCACCGACAACAAGGACATGTCGTCGCGCGCCGGACACGAAATCCGCTGGGCGGGCCTGAAGGCGTGGCTCCGGGATGAGCCCGACTATGGCCAAGCGACCTTGCTCGCCATCCGCATGCGGGCGACCGACAATTTGTCGCAGCGGACGTCCCGCATGGTCAACTGCATTGTGACCCGCAAGCTGGCGGTCTGGTCGGCAAGCGGCTGGTCGGCGCCGGTGCCGACCCGTTCCATCGCCTGGGCTTTCGCCGACGCCTGCCGGGCGGACTATGGCGGGGAACTGGCCGACAGCAGGATCGATCTGACCGCCCTGTCGGCTCTGGATGCCGTTTGGGAAAGCCGAGGCGACCATTTCGACGGCGTCTTCGACACCTCCATGACCGTCTGGGAAGCCCTGACCCGCATCGCCCGTTGTGGCCGGGCCGTGCCCATCCAGCAGGGCGGAATCGTTCGCATCGTCAGGGACAGCCCGCAAAGCCTGCCGGTCGCCCTGTTCGGGCCGCGCAACATTGCCAAGGGCAGTTTTCGGATCCGCTACGTCATGCCGGGTGAGGAGACGGCGGACGCGGTGACGGTGGAATATTTCTCGGCCCGTACCTGGCGGCCCGACGAAGTGACCGCCAAGCTCGCCGATTCCACCGAGGAGAAGCCTGCCCGCCTTCAGCTTATGGGCTGCACCGGCAAGGATCATGCGGCGCGGGAAGGCCTTTATATGGCCGCCGCCAATCGCTACCGGCGCAAGCTGATCACCTTCCAGACCGAGTTGGAGGGGCTGATTCCCACCTATGGCGATCTGGTTTCCGTTGTCCATGACATGCCGCAATGGGGCCAGGGTGGCGAGATCACCGGCTGGGACGGCGAGGTTCTTACCGTATCGGAACCGTTGGAATGGACGGAAGGCGAGACGCATTACATGGCGCTCCGCCGTTCCGACGGCTCCATCGCCGGACCCTATCCGGTGCTTCCCGGCGAAGACAACTTTGAAGCCGTTCCACAAACCCCGGTCGGCTTCACACCTTATGTCGGCGGCGATGCCGAGCGCACTCACTACGCCTTCGGTCCCGGCGAGGCATGGAGCCAGTTTGCTCGCGTTCTCGCCATTCGGCCCAGGGGCGAGCGGGTCGAGATCGCCTGCGTCGGCGAGCACGACGCCGTTCATGTAAACTAAAGGAGCATATCATGTGGCGAAACCTTCCCCCCGAGATGCAGCACACGCTGGTCGGGCTCGCCTGGGCAATCTGGTGGGCCTTGATTGGCCGCAGCCTCTATCACGCCGATCTGGTCCGCAAGGGCCAGCGGCGCTTCTGGTCACTGCAACTGGCCTGGGAGTTGATGATCGCCATCGGCATGGGCGTGGTGGCCGGGGGTGCCGCCGAATATCTCAGCCTCACCGGCATGGCGGCGGCGGGATTCATTGCCGCCGTCTCCTATCTCGGCCCCCGCACCATCGCCGCCGTTCAGACCTGGGCCGAACGCAGGGCCGGGATCGACGATCCCGCCGACTGATTCCTTCAATCCTTTCCATCCATCCAGGCCGCCCATCAAGGCGGCTTTTTCGTTCATGGAGAACATCGCCATGCTGACTCTGCTGGGCTCTGCCTTGGGATTTTTCACCAGCCTGTTTCCCGATCTGCTCAAGCTGTTCCGCGAGAATCAGGACCGCAAGCACGAACTGGCGATCATGGATCGTCAGATGGAAATGCAGCGGGCTGGCCACCTGCAGCGGCTGGAGGAGATCAACGTCCAGGCCGACATCGCCGAATCCCAGGCCCTCTACAAGACCCTGGTGCCGACCGGTGTGCGCTGGGTGGATGCCCTGGCGGGATCGGTGCGTCCCGTGATCACCTATGCCTTCTTCGCCTTGTTCGCCGCCGTGAAGGGTTCGGCCCTCTACCTGCTGATCGCCGTCGAGGGCGTGCTGTTGGCCCAGGCCCTGCCGCAGATCTGGGATCCGGAGACCCAGGCCCTGTTCGCCGCCACCCTCAGTTTTTGGTTTGGAAATCGGACCCTTCAGAAGATGCGGAGGGGCTGAGCCATGCGCCACATGACCGAGCAAGGACTGGCGCTGATCAAGCGTTTCGAGGGATTCAGCGCCAAGCCCTATCTCTGCCCCGCCGGATGGTGGACCATCGGCTGGGGCGCTATTCGCGGCCTCGACGGCCAACCCGTTACCGCCGCCACTCCGCCGGTCACCGAGGAGGAAGCCGAGACCTTGCTCAGACGTGATGTCGGCGTCGCCGAGCGGGCGGTGCTGCGGTTGATCTCGGTGCTGCTCAGAGACGGACAGTTCGATGCACTGGCATCCTTCGCCTTCAACCTGGGCGGCGGGGCACTCCAGCGCTCGACCCTACGGCGCAGGGTCAACCGCGAGGAGCACAAAGAGGTGCCGGACGAGTTCCGCAAATGGGTTTGGGGCGGCGGGCGCAAGTTGCCGGGCCTGATCCGACGGCGAGAGGCGGAGGCGGGGATGTACGCTGGGATTGGTTGACGTCTGCCACGCAGATCACAAGGACGCAGCTGACCTGGGGATATCTCCCCAGGTCAGCCGCATTTGTGTTAATGCAGATCGTCTTTGACGCGGTCAGCACAACATCAGTCCCGCGACGGGGCTTTTGATGGTGTCCGGTTAATAAATGCCGACAATAAATATCGACCGTGTTGACAGGGTGGAGTTGAAGAAGTATGCATATAGCAACAGCGATGATATAAATGTTCGCGCTGGGTAGTCTACAGTGCATTGGGTTTTTTGGTAGATTATATTTAGAATGCCAGGACGAAGAGATGACCACAGAGAAAACATTCCGCCCAATTGCAGTCGCGGACCTGAAAAAGGCGTATTTGTTTGATCAGGCCGTTGATAGGCCGCGCAATTCAACTTTTGAAGAAGATTTCTACACTTGGCAATATATGGAAAGCGGCGGAAGCCGACGTGAAAACAGTGCGGCGTTGGCGGCGTGGCGGGATGACAGCGTTATCTGCACGCTTATGCTAAGCGACGTGGATTTTGCCATCGAAGGTCGCACAGTCAGTGGTGCATTCATGCACGAATGGTATGCAGCGCCAAACGAGGGCTTCATCGGATTAGAGTTACTGGGTAAGGCGCTACCCTATTTGCCCGTGATGACCGGAGCCGGTGCTTCGCTTGCGCTGACCATGAGCATAAGGCGGGTTCGACCCTTAATGCTTTTTCCCCTTCAGCGGCTGGTTGCTGTTATTGACCCGACCGCCACGGCGGCGCTTTCGTCGCTGTCTGGCGAACACACAGCGGCTTATCTTAACGCCGCGACCATCAGAAAGGCTAGAACCGGGTGCCAGGCAGGCGATAGCGTGGCGTGTTTCGAGGAAGAGTACGACGCAGCTTGGCAGACCATGCGTCCGTCATTGCAGTTGGCTGTGGAGCGCACGGTCGAATATATGAACTGGCGTTATATGCGTCACCCGCGCCTGCGCTATCAGGCATTGCGCTGCAGAAGCGACAAAGGGGTCGCCTACTTCGTCTGGCGTGTTGAACAAATTCCCGGCATGGGGGCTGTTGCACGACTGTGTGAAGCTATCGGTACAAGCGATGCCATTTTTGAATCGGTTCCCGCCCTGGTTTCGGCCCTGCGCGAGATTCCCGGGGTAGCGTATGCCGATTTTTTCTGCAGCAATGACGCTGTGTGCTCAGCCTTGCATTTAGCCGGTTTTGTGCATGCGTTGCCGCTGCCGGATTTGGATCTGCCGCGCCTTTTTTCGCCCCTGGCTGATGACGTGCGTAAAACGCTGTACTTCTGGGTTAGCTTCGATAGCAAACTTGGCTTTACCCCCCGATTGGAGCCTGGACGGACTTATATGACAAAGGGTGACGCCAACCAAGACCGCCCCAGTCCCTGATATCCAAGCAATGCACGAGAGCATTCAAGAGTCTAACTCTAAATGGTTGTTGACGGATCAGACAGGCGCCCGCATCAGCGTCAGAATGCGGAAGCAGGCGATCATCAGTTGCAATCTAGGGCAGATTTCGATGGCCCGCTTGCCAATCTATTTCGGTACAGCCCACAGCTTCATTTCGGCATATCCGCCATCGGCAAAGACGTGCCGCCGCCAGGGAAAGGGGTGTCGTGCCATGGCGAGCAGATCAGGCGCGCCATTGGCAGTCGGTACGCGACATGCTCAGAAGCTTTACGCATCAAGGTGCGTTTGGGGCGGCCCAGGGGCCTCGTTTTCGGCAGCAATGGTTCAATCACATCCCTTTCCTTGTCCGTTAGGTCGCTTGCATAACGACGCCCAACCCGTCCATACTTTACCCGAGTTATTTCAGTCCACAGGTTGGGCCTCCGAAGGGGGGCGCACAGCAACCATAAACATAACATGCTGAAATCACTCAACTAATTTTTGGTCAGACACTAAGCGAGCGATAAGATGTCCACAAGAAACCGGCTGATTAACGTATTCCGCGAAAGCCTAGAGTTACCCGAGACCATCGACATCTCGAACCTGAACTACCAGGATACGGAACGTTGGGATTCTGTTGGGCACTTGACACTGGTGGCGGCCATAGAGACAGAGTTCGACGTTATGCTCGAAACTAATCAGGTTATCGAGATGAGTAGTTTTTCCAAAGCTCTTGAGATTCTCAATGCCCTCGGAATCGATGTCAACGCCTGATCGGCGTCCGCTGTTGGGACTCGTCGCCGTCGTCACTGGCGCTTCGCGGGGCATTGGTGCAGCAACGGCATCCTGTCTGGCCGCACGCGGAGCCAATGTCGTTTTGACATGCCAGCACAACGAGGACGCTTTGGTGAATAGTGCAGTGGCCCTTGAGGCTGCGCATGGCATAAGCGCTTTGGCAATAGTTGCCGACAACGCCGACGAATCTCAAGTCGCTACGGTCTACCGCGCGGTCCATTCTAAATTCAAGCGCCTAGACATTCTGGTCAATAATGCTGGCATTCTGGGCGATGCCATGATCGGCATGATAACCCAATCGATGCTTGACCGAGTATTCGCGGTTAATCTGTCTGGCGCGATAAACAATATGCAACTTGCCGCGCGTCTGATGCGCCGCAATGGCCGCGGAGCCATTATCAACGTCTCATCGATCATGGGCATTCGCGGTAATCCCGGACAAGTGACCTATTGTGCCAGCAAGGCTGGACTGATCGGAGCCACTCTTTCTGCTGCGAAGGAACTGGCTCCACACGGCATCCGCGTCAATGCCGTTGCTCCCGGCTACATCGATACAGATCTTATCTGTGGCCTCGATCCAGTTCTTCACGCGCAGAGGATAGCCTCGATCTGCGTTGGTAGGCCCGGCAGCGCCGAGGAAGTGGCTCGAGCCATTGTTTTTCTAGCCTCCGACGAAGCCTCCTACATTACGGGCCAAGTGTTAGGTGTCGATGGCGGTATGGTTATCTGACGCCATGGCCACCCGCTCGCAAGAAGCTTTCTGGGAATTTGAGCGCAGCTCAAACATAGCCCTGATAGATTCTCTGAGAGACGTTCGGCTTAGCTACGCAGACCTGGATGACAAGATTTCTCAGCTGATAGATCTTTTGGCGAAGGATAGGGGGAAACGCCTTGCATTCATTGTTTCAGGAAACGACGTTGGGACGATCGTAGCTTATCTTGCACTGCTGCGTCTTGGACATGCCGTGTTACTGGTTTCAACTAAGCTTGAATCGCAGGCGCTTTCAACTCTCATCAACGCGTACACTCCTGAATTGATAGTCCTTCCCGCAGGACAAAAGCTTGGGGCTTTGCCTTCAGAATACCGAGCCAGAGAGGCCGGAGACGGGATCATTCTTTTTCAAAGAACAGACGCTCCTCAGTCAATTCACCCTGAGTTGGCGTTGCTGTTGCCCACGTCTGGTTCGACAGGAAGCCCAAAGGTCGTGCGGCTGTCCCGGCGGGCACTGAACGCCAATGCTCACCAGATCGTCGGTGCACTTGGTATGGGGGAAGAGGATCGGGCTGTTACCTCCCTATCGCCAAGCTACTCGTTTGGTCTGTCCGTAATCAATAGTCATTTAGCGTGTGGTGGTTCGTTGTTGCTTTCCGAGCGGGCCGTCATGGAACGGGGGTTCTGGAATGAGCTGAATACACATGAGATCACCACAATTCCTGGGGTTCCGTTCACGTTTGATGTCTTAAAGCGTGTTGGAGGAGAGCAACTAGCGCCAGACAGCTTGCGCAAATTAATTCAGGCAGGAGGACGCATGGACCCGGCTGTGATTCGTCACACCTACGAGACTTTTGCAAAGAAAGGTGCAGATCTATTCATCATGTATGGGCAGACTGAGGCTGCGGCGCGCATAACGGTGCTTGCGCCATCGGAATTGGCAGTGAGCATCGGCTCTGTCGGTCGTGCCGTTCCCGGCGGGGAGATACGGATAGATGCGGTTGGTCAGGTCGAATATGAGGGCCCCAATGTTATGATGGGCTATGCGGAAAACCGCGCCGATCTGTCACGGGAGGACGAGTTGAGTGGCGTTTTGCCAACCGGAGACATCGGATATGTCGACGAGGCTGGGCGCTTATGGATCACTGGACGGCTCAAGCGCATTATCAAGCCTTATGGCCTGCGGATAAATCTTGACGATATTGAAGCTTCGCTGGCAGTGATGGGAAGCCTTGCCGTTACCGGTGATGACAGTCGCATTATTGTTCACATCGAGAAGGGTGACGAGAAAAGAATCGCTGGCGCGGCGCGAGAAATAGTAAAGAAGATGCAATTGCCAGCCTCAACCATCCGAGTGTATCGTATGAATTCGCTGCCGAGAAGCGCCGAAGGTAAAATTCTGTATTCGGAATTACAAAAATGACCGGCGTCGATATCTGGACAACACAATTTTCCATTCCACAGGCGCAGAAGGAAACTGTTCTATTGCCGCGCCTGATCGATCTTGTTGAACATCACCGCGAATATTGTCCGCCTTATGCACGTTTCCTTCGTGCCATCAACTGGCGAGGCAAGGCCTTTGCTCTTGAAGACATTCCTTATTTCCCGGTTGGCCTGTTTAAAACACACGAACTGCGCAGCATTTCAAAGAAAGATGTATTCCGGGTGCTTACGTCCAGCGGCACAACGGGGCAGCAAGTCAGTCGCATCGCTCTCGATAAAGGCGCGGCCGCACTGCAAATCCGAGCGCTATCCGCTTCCATGAACCGCGTGCTTGGATCGCAGCGGTTGCCGATGCTGATTATCGACGCGCCAGGAGTCGTTAAGCAGACGGCAAGCTTCAGCGCCAGGACGGCCGGCGTGCTGGGCATGATGACATTTGGCCGTTTCCATAGTTTTGCATTGAACGATGACATGAGTCTCAACAACGCCGAGGTTACAAGTTTCTTCGAACGTTTTGGTTCAACTCCGTTTCTAATATTTGGCTTCACTTTTATGGTTTGGGCATATTTTTTTGAGCAGATCAAAAAATTTGGCATCGATATGAGCTCTGGCATCCTTATTCACAGTGGAGGCTGGAAAAAGCTACAGGACAAAGCCGTGGATAATGCAACATTCAAGTCTAGCCTTCGTCAGTCTCTTGGTATCGAGCGCATTTATAATTTTTATGGCATGGTGGAGCAGATTGGATCTGTTTTCCTTGAAGGCAATGATGGCTACTTGCATGCGCCGAATTTTTCTGAGGTGATCGTACGCGACCCAAAAACTTGGCAGATCTGTGCTGCAGGAACGACCGGTGTCATCCAGGTATTGAGCGTCTTGCCGCGCAGTTATCCCGGTCACTCCCTTCTGACGGAGGATATCGGATACTGGCTTCCTGAGGTTGCTGACGCGCCGTGGACTGGAAAGCGCTTAGTAGTCCTGGGTAGGGCTCCCCGCGCTGAGTTGCGCGGTTGCAGCGACGTGCATGCGGCTGAACGGTGATGACCAAAATGACGGCGGATATTCGATTAATTAAGATTGACGGTGAACAGCCCGTGGAATTCGCCTGGTTAGAAGCCTGGAGATCTCACCGTCCTGTAACCGCCACTCCGTTTTCCAAGCCCGCGATAGCTGCCTGCGTGGCGTTGTCACACACCTTGTTTTCAATGCCGGACGTGAAGGCAAGGCCTGACCTTGTCGCTTTAGCCTATTGGCTTCGCCAAGCGGCAATAGAAACAATGGAGCAATCCTTCCACGCAGAACTTCCGGCCAAATGCAAAGTAGTTCCCCGAGGAGTTATCCTACATTTCCCCCCGACAAACGTCGATACGGTGCTTGCCTATACTTGGGCGCTGACAGTTCTTTCTGGAAACCGTGCCGCCATCCGTGTATCAGACAGGTTGGGCGAGACTGGCCGACAGTTGGTTATTCAAATGCTGAATGTATTAGCCAAGTCCGAAGAGAGCATCGCTCGTTCTACTTTGTTCCTGCATTGGGATCACGATGACCGCCTCACAGCCGCCGTCTCCGCACTAGCGGATGTGCGTGTGGTCTGGGGAGGTGACGCCTCAGTCTCCAAGCTGCGAGCCGTTCCTGCTACGCCGCGCTGCCGCGACGTTCTTTTCCCTGATCGCCGCTCCATGGCAGCCTTATCGTTGAAGGCCTATTTGTCTCTTGATAGTGCTGGGCGTGACCAGTTGGCGGACGCTTTTTTTGTCGACAGTCTTACCTTCGATCAAATGGCCTGTTCGTCTCCTCGGCTGTTGGCGTGGATTGGAGATAGCAATGTAGAGAGTACCGAAGATGATTTTCTTGCCCGGGTGGCTGCCGCTGCCACAAGACGTCGCTACGATGTGCCACTAGGGCAGCAACTTGCCAAGCAAACGCTGGCGGCAGGAGCTCTTATGGATGGACTTGCCACCCAGTGGAAGCATGTCGCTCCATCCGTTCTTGCTCTCGACTGGGTAGATGTCGCTGTGGAACCTGCTGACTGGGTTGGAGGAGGATTGTTTCTCCAAGTTCGACTGGATTGTCTGGCAGAACTTGCGTCGGCATGCGGTTCACGCGTTCAGACGTTGGCCGTGCACGGCTTTACCGCCAGTGAGATCGAAGAGTTGATCATTGCCGCTGGGGAAAGATCACCGGACCGTATTGTCCCGTTTGGGAAGGCGCTAGCCTTCGATCGGATCTGGGACGGATTAAATCTGCTACAGGAATTTACCCGGCTGGTTCATTGTCCCTGATCGCCAGGGCAACCAGATCCCAGACACGGCCAGTTGGATTTGGAATTGCCGAAGCGCTACAGAAATCCTCGTACACTATACGTCCATCAGGGGCGGTGGCAGAGTCCAGCATAGCGTCCAATTCGTCGATACTTTCCACCACTTGAGCATTGCCCAACACCTCGCGAGAGATCAGCGAAGGCCGCGCCAGAATGGCGAAATAGGGTTTGCCCGCTGCAATAGTTTCCAGCCATGCTCCGGAATTAACAGGCCCAATGACGAAATCGGCCCACTCAACATGATGGGAAAAGTTGTTGTCCTTGACAACTTCTGCGGCCAATTCGGCGTTTTCTATGGCCGCCAGGTGGTAGTGTAGGTTGGGCGGGCCGACGTGCAGCTTCACGCGAATGGCGCTGCATCCACGGCGGTTGAGAAGCGCAATTGTCTCCATCAGCCAGCTAATGATATTGGGCAACAACGCCAAACTATCGTCGGAATCGGCATAGATTGGTAGAATAAGCGCTTTACCTTTATTATCGAAGTGAATTTCCGATGAACGGGAAGTTTGCGCTGTCGGATAGCCCGACAACGCTGCTGGAATACTGGCCCCAGTGTGAGCAAGCCAGCGCAGGTCACCTGACCCTCGCGCCAATAAGCGACTGACAAGGGGCGCTGAGCCCTTATCACCGACTCGGCTTGGAAAACGCTGGGTAGTGACAAACATTCCATTAAGCAATTCGTCGCACCCGGAGCCAGCATTGCGCGCTGCCTCAGCAACCAGATGCCCGATGGACGAAGTGGTGTCGCCAATGATAACTCTGGCTATCCGATGCCTGTGAAACAGATCCATGAAGCGTTTAGTCTCCAGCGCCTGCGTCTCCAGCCAACCGGAAGAAATAATGTTGCTACGAATGAATTCGCGGCGCGCCTCTTCCATTACATCGCCAGGAGATATCCAAGCCGCCTCCAAACGCTCGACAATGCCCCTTAGCTCTCTATGATCGGACTTGGTCAGCCGCATCCGGCGAGTTCCTGCCAGGGTTACGCCTCGACACCAGCAATCCCAAAGGAAACGCGGCCGCTTTGAAACATGTCTAGCCAGCAGCATGGGCGCAACGTCATGCCTAGCATGACCATCAAGCAAGGCGCTGACGATGTTCCAATTGTGAATAAGCAGGACATTGGCAGGGCGATGTCCGAACGGTCGGCGCAGAAGAAACAGTCCGTCAATTATATAGGCGTAAATATCGCGCATCAGACAACGCAGAAGCGGCTCGGTTTCCTTGGCAAAAAATCCTTGTGACTGCTCTGCAAATTGGAGCGAGCTGAGTTCGGGCTCGTCTAGTCGGTCAACCAAATGCAAGCCATATGAGCGAGCAACGTCACCGACTAACATACGCTTGGCCGCAGGATTGAATAGATCCAGCGGTCCGCGCAGATCGAGCAGAACAATCTCACGCGGGTTGAAATGTTGGCAGATTCGCCGCAGGGCGTAAAGAGTGCGTCCGAAATGGAGACAAAACAGAGAGACCTGGCGTATAAACTGTTTTCCCAGGGAGAAGCCATGGAACCGGGTCAGGTCTTCGGTTCCCTCGCCATATACCCATTCACAGCTATGGAGATGGACATTTGAAGGATCGCCCAACTCTCTGGGCCAGGGGTAGGTCATGGCTTCGATATGAATGCAGGGCGCTCCTGCCTGAAGACACCTGCGCCATACAAGCCAATCCGAGCTGACGACCAATTGATCGGGGGCGGCGAGATCGATGGCATCGAGATGTTGGCTAGAGGACACCAACACCAGGCGCGCATAGCTCGGCTGCAAGTTTCCTGGCTCCAAAATTGACAGGGGAACTTCGCGGGAATGTACGGGCAAGACAGCAGAAACCATGAAATTACGTCGCGCCGTGCGGCAACTGACCGTTCCGGATGCGTGCTTCCAGTTCCGGCATGAAGGCGTGGTAGCGCTCCCACATGGCGCGCGCATCGGTATCAGTGGAGATCAAGTCTATGACGCGAGTGAAGATGCGCTCGGCCTCGGCATGATTTCCCTTGCGGACATGACAAACGGCAATTCCATGAAGGGCAACGATATGAAAGGGAAAGCGTAAAACAACTTCCATGAACAGGTCGATTACCTTGTCCCAGTTGCCAAGTCGCAGATTTACGTTGTTAAAGAAGTTGACCTCGATATTGAAGCGATCAGCTAATTCATTGAGGTCATGTGCGCTTATTTCCGGCGTATCAAAGAGACGGGTCGTGTCGGGCTCGAACTGCCGTTCATCATCGTCCTGGAAAACACCCATTTTGACGAATTGGTCGAACATCTCCGTTCCTGGCAAAGGGCATGCTCGCGCTATCGCGCACCAGTCGGCCTCAAGGCTCTTGGCGTATTCGATGGTTTCTTCCATTTGCTCGCGTGTTTCTCCGGCGAAACCTAGAATAAAGAAGCAGCGGGAGTAGATGTTCTTCGCACGCAGTAACCTCACAATTTCACGCGCTTTGGTAAGGTTAACGCGTTTCTTGATAATCTCCCTTTGAACATATTCACTGCCGGATTCGATTGCCAGTTCGCAGACATGCATGCCGGCGCCTATCATTGCATCAATGATGTCTTCATCCAGAGTGTTAACCGACAGGCCATTGGTAAATTGGATCTCGAGATCAGGAATACCAAGCTTCATCAGCGAATTGAGCAGAGTGGTTGTCCGCTTCTTGTTGCCTGTGAAGAAATCATCTTCGGGAACGATCAGGTTAGCGCCATAACGGCGATGCAGCTGCATTACTTCTTCACAAACGCGATCAATCGAATTGTAGCGCATCCTGCGTCCATGAACGGTATGAGTGCCACAGAACGTGCAACTGAAAGGGCAGCCGCGGCTGGTCATGATGGTTGAAAAGCGCTTGGCCTTAGCTGCGCCAAGATTCCGCCTGCGGCCCGTGAAATCATTGAGATAAGATTCCATGTCAATGAGGCCCCAGTCCGGCATGGGAAGCTCGTCCAAATTGTCCACCCACTGGGAAATCTGCCAATTCTGTCTTTCCTTAGGAAGCGTTTCGCGCGAATAGACACCAGTTATGTTTTTCGGCTCGCATGCCGCATGTGCTTCGATGATTTTGGCTAACGCAATTTCTCCCTCGCCGCGAACAACAAGGTCAACTTCTGGAATGTCCAGCAATCTATCCGTCCGTGCTGTTGCATGGTTGCCGCCCACAACGATTAGGCTGCGCGGATAGATCTCGCGCATAGCCCTCACCGTCTCCTTAAAGAAAGGAAGCGCGGCAGTAAACAGCATGGAGACCCCAATTATGTCAGGCTCGCCCTCAACTGAATTTTGTGCCAATCTTTTAATCGTAATATATAAATTCTCTTTGGGGCCAAACTCGGGCAGCATACTCGCGTAATCGATCAAGGACACCCTACTTACCGGCGCAAACTTCTTGATGTAGGATGACAAGTAAAGAATACCAAGTGGGACGGAAAGATTGTTATTGCTGAAACCGCCAGCAGCTATTGTATTAATGTTGCCGGACGGTATATTGATAAAACAAACATGGACGCTCATTTTTAGCTCCTGATGAAACCAGAGTTTTGGCTAACTCGGAAACGCCAATCGGCGGCCTTCCCTGAGATGGGGGTTCGTCACAGGGTGTTGTAGTACGCTGATTTTGTGATCTCGAAAAACATTTCTCCGCCCCGACCCAAATCATGGGAAATTTTCTCCAGCAAGTTATCCACGGCGAAATCGAGTTTGCAAAATATTGGGTCTTTTCTAAGCGTCTCGTACTCATCGGCCAAGCCCAGTTGCCAAGCCAGCCCTCGTGTCCATCCCCAGATGAAGCTGTGATCATGACTATTCAAAATTTTAAGGCCCGCTGTCTCCAATGCTTTTTTGAATCCATCTTTTGAAAATAAAGTGCGATGAAATGGCGCTATAAAGTTATGAGAATACTTCACAAGATATTCATGTTGAAGGTGATCTGCAATTGGGATTGTTACATAAAGCCTCCCCGAGGGCTTCATTAAGGACTCAACAACGCGCAAGAAGTTCAAGGGGTTTTCTACATGCTCCAGCACGTCATGCAGGGCTATGACGTCGAATTGCTCGGGAAGATCGGACTTCTGCATATAAAGCCGCAAATCCTCAAAGTTACCGTTAACAAATATGGCATCTGGGAAGGCGAGCTGCGCCTGTTTGACGGAATCCTCGTTCGGTTCAAGGCCTACAGCCCTAAACCCTGCGTCGGACGCGGCGGAACAGAACTCACCCAAACCAGAACCGCAATCAAGCAAGGTCAACTTTCCGGTTAATGGTTTTCCAACATTCAACGCTGAAAATTTGTCTCGATAGGCCTCTGCCCAAAACTTTTTCCTATCAATTAAAGTCTTTTCCGGCGCGAATCTGAATTGAAATATCTTCCCTACACCCCAAAATTGCCTATGAAAATCAATAAGATCTTCTTCAGCAAACCGATTTGTTAGAAATATGCTGCGGCATGAAGGGCATTGCGCATACTCATAGCCTGGGTATGAAAAATCCTTTGTTTCGCTAACACAGAAAATATTTTGAATTGAAGTATCCGCTTGGCAGGCAGGACACGCACGATTGCGCTTGTCATTTGGCGCGGGAGGATTCAAATTCGATTTATAGTCAGTCATCATCATAGGCCTCTCGAACACTGAGTTTTCCAGGGATTTTGTCAGGCAGCCAACAATTTTAAGGTATATCCCGCTTGCAGATCAAGCGTGATGGGGCAGGCCACTTTTAGAGCTAAGGAAACAAGATGTTCTGGTGTGTCCAGGACGCCCGATCAGCCAGTCTTCGGCGCAAATCTTCCATTCCAGAGGAAGACAAATGAGTGCGAAGAGAGGGGCTTTGCGGCACCATATCCAACATCAGGGTCGCTGTGGATATTTCGTCCACATGCAAAGCGTCGATCGTTTGGCGGTCTGAAATCCCCAGTTTGTCCAGATCGTGATAATTAAAGAATTCTGCCCCCATCTCGCGACAGATTTCTTCTGTCTTGCGCTCGAGTTGCGCAAAAAACTCGCGTTGATTGGGTGTCTGATTAATCTCATTAATCAGACCGGCTGGGAAGGGCGGCATGACCACGATCACGATAACGCCAGCCTCCTTAAGGCGGCTTAATACGGCTCGGAAGGTCTCGCTGGGTCCCGCGTCAAATGTGCCCGTATAGGCAAAGCGCCCCCGGTTTGCACGGACTTCATTGCGATAATATTTAAAATCATCCTGCCAGCCGTAGCCGGCAATGTGGTAACGCTTCTCAATATTCAGCAGGATGTCGCCATATTGGAAACTGCCGTCTGGGCGAAATCCGCTGGCTTTAAAGGTCGCCCCGAACCCTTGGGGGTTTCGTTTACCCAAAGGATCCTGATCGCGTTGCGCCGACAAAAGCCAAGCTTCCTTCATCAAAGTAAAATTGCTTAACCCGCGTAATGCATTGGCAATAAAAGGGCGCCAGAGGAAGCTATCCACGCCGTCATTGAGTTTTTCGTCCGCTCCCAATCCCCTGGCCGGGTTGAACCACCAGGGATCCACAGTCAGCAACACCACCTTCGGTCGATAAAGAGGAAGCATCCAATTAATGAAGGTCCTGGCCTCGGGGAAGGACGTAGCAGCCATAGCAGCATTGTAAAAAGATATGCCAGGAAACATTTCTGCGCGAAATTGTGTGGCCCTGGACGAGCCTACGACAAGCAAATCGGGGTGAAGTCTTCGAATGCGCTCCAATTTGAAGCCACTTTTCTGTTCAAAGGCGCTGCCCCACAGCACGTTCTCCCCCTCAACCGCCTTCTTGAAACCGAGAGGTCCGGTTTCGTTCATGAACAGCAGGAATGCAGACAGAAGGAACCCGAGTCCAAGAAAAGTCAGGGTCGCTGCTTGCAGGTATCTTTTCAGAAATGGGTGCAAGGGGTCGCCTTTCCAACTGCAAGATCAGAACTGAAAATAGAGGAACGTCACGTTCTCTTGGGTAAACAAGATGACCAACGACAACACTAAAGCTACACCCAGCAGGCAAGGCGCAAGACGGGAACAAAATATGCGATGTCTATAGGGTCGATGCAACAGCTCCAGAGAATTTGGCATCCGAAAGGCGATCAGCGCTCCGGCAAAGAAGAGCGCGATTTGGCGAAGCCCGGCAAAATGATTGACATCGTCGATACGCACGCCTAGCCACTGGGCCAGCGGCTGGAACGTCCCTTGCGTCAGGAATTGGTATTTCCAAGGCAACACGATGCCGTCAAAGCCAAGCATCAGTTTGTACATCAGAAAACAATCAGCCAAATTGGCTGCGCGAAAGGGTACCCAGGAAATAACAATGGCCAGAAAGGTCAGGCCAAAAGCCAGAAGCGGCGGCATGGGGATGGGCGTCCAGCGCCGCCAAAGATGATTCAAGATCAGATAGCAGCCATGTAGCCCTCCCCAAAACAGAAAAGTCAGGCTGGCCCCGTGCCAAAGACCGCCAAGAAGCATGGTAGTCATCAGATTAAGATAGCGCCGAACAGTCCCCTGGCGATTGCCACCAAGCGGAAAATAGAGATAGTCGCGCAGGAAGCGAGACAAACTCATGTGCCAGCGCCGCCAGAACTCGATGATCGACAGAGATTTATAGGGAGACATGAAATTAGGCGGCAAATGCAGGCCGAACAGACTGGCCAATCCCAACGCCATGTCGGAATAGCCCGAGAAGTCGAAATAGATTTGGAAGCTATAGCTGAGCGCACCACTCCAGGCATCGAGAAAACTGAAGACCTTTTCGTTGACATGCACGAAGGAATCATTTGCAAAAACGCCGAAACTGTCTGCCAGAGCGACCTTCTTGAACAGCCCCAACGTTAGCAGCAGTATCCCAGGCAGTACGTATCTTGAGACATAATGTCGCCCTTCAACATGTCGGCGAAGAGTCCAGAGCTGAGGAATGATATCGCTATGATGGACGATCGGACCAGCAATCAGTTGAGGAAAAAAAGTCACGAAGAAGGCGTATTCAATAACGTTGTAGCGGCGCCGGGGTGGGGCGTTATGACAGTCGACCAAAAAGGCAATCTTCTGAAAGGTGAAGAAGGAAATACCAAGCGGCAGGCTTGCAACTCCGGCAACGGAGGTCAGCTCACGGAAGTTTTCCGCCTGCAGCAACCCTGAGAGCCAGTCGGCATATTTGAACCAGCCGAGAAATAGCAGATTGAATGTCAGTCCGACGATAAGCCAAGTCTTTTTATTGCGCCGATCAGCGGCATCAAGAATTCGATTGCCAAGAATAAAGTTGATGCAGATAGATATCGCTATAACCCAAAGATTTTGCCAGTCCCACCATGCATAGAAGAACAAAGAGGCCACCACCACGGCCCCTTCTGCCAGTCGAATGTCAGCCCGCAAGGCAAGCCTGAATAGCAGATAGACAATCGGCAAAAAGCCAAATAGAAACTCTAGAGAACTGAAAAGCATTCGCGCCCTCGGTGAAAATGCTTATCCCCATGAATCATTCCCGCTTCAGCCGACCCTGGCGAAGCGCCGCCGCTGCCCGGTTCCACCGACCTGAGTGCCAGTCGCCGTCTTTCGGCGCCGGGCATTCTTGCGCTTCCGTTCAAGCCCTTGGCCGTGCCATGGGCGGACACAACACGAGGGTCCTTGCTATAAGCGATCAGCATTGTGGTGCCTTGGACTTCTATCTGACGCCTGAACAGATCGCTGAATTCCTCGACGAATGTGGAAGAACCCACACGGTCAAAGCGATCAGAGAAATCCTGCAATGCCGGAAGAAGTTCTCTTGTGATCTTGGCGATGTCCAGATTTGCTTCCATGAAATTCATATCGCTGATAGATTTTTATTCCAGTAACGTCAGAAGCGAATCTGCCTCGCGTCACAGGCACGAGGCGCGCCGAGTTCGATGACATGAATGCTCTGATTTCCAGCTGCGTCATTGGTCGCAATACCGATTGTATCAACGTCGGATGGGAGAATACTATCGGAATCGAAGATGTAGTTAAAGTCGTTCAGAGAGCGCCAGTAGTTCATATTGTCGTGAATAATTCTCTTGGAACGGCTTCGAACAGCTAGAAAAGGCTGGGGACCAAAGATTTTTCCTTCAGAAACTTCGACATTGACCCTTGATGGCAATCCCTGTTGGTCAAGGAGAAGTGTGCAGGAGAGTTTTACCGGTAAGGACACTTCGGCAGGGTGGACAGCGTTGAAAGCTTCAACTGCCTCGGCATACTTGAATTTGACGCTAGGATAACGAGGCGCAACACGCGACAGCAGAAAACGAGCATATGCAACCTCAAGGGAAAGGTCGCGCCAGTCATGGCTTTCCAGGCCGACCAGTGTCGGAAACCCTTCGGCAGCGCGACTAAAAGCTGCAGTAAGAAGTTCTTCAGTCAGCGGTGCGTAGCGGTTGAGCAGGCAAGCACTTCGGCCGATTTTTCTCCGGCATTGGCCCTCGCGTTGCACGCAATCATGGTGCGGATGGTATGTCCGCCAATCGCTGGGTGCGAAACGCCAATCGCTGAGACGTCCATCAGCCATGTCTGGGTTCATATCTGGATCCGGATTGTCTTCTCCAGAATTGGCAAAATCGAAAGGAATCCATTGCTCAAGAAACCAATGTGCATCGTGGCGTTCGTCCTGGAATCCTGGTCGGTTTACCCGCGGAAACCAGCGATGGTCAAGAAGGCGTCGGCCCAGGATATAATACAATTCTGGACTGTTTACATACGAGGTCGCGCAGCGATTGGCCTCGCGATAGGTGCTCATGGGATGAAAATGCCAATGGAGCGCATCGCCCATTCCCTGACGCTCTACCAGCCTGGAGTAGTAGTCAAAAATCTGGTGAATTCCCATGGCACGATGGCGGGGATTGTCAATGAATCCGATATGATCCATGCAGAACCAGTTGTATTTCCACCAACCACCGAAACTATCCGGCATCAGAAAGCGGAATTCCTTGCTGGTTGCCACATCAAGCATGGCTTTAATCTCGTGCCAGGAACCCAGCACCCGACGGCGGTGCCTGATGACGACATCATTAATATCTGCTTTGGAAAAATCGACATCGATATGAGGAAACGACAATGAACCCGCTGTGCCGACGGGATGTTCCTCTGCCAGTGGACCTTCCGTATCAATGTTATGGGAAATATAGACGATAGACATGTTGTCCTCTCTGACCATCTTCCGAGATATTGGCGCTTCTAAGTGCTGAATGCCTTATTAGTAAAGCCGTTGCCGCCAGCCTGCTGCTGAGTTTTTTTTCATTCATAATCTTTATAATTGACAGTCAGGGCAGAAGGACTATGGCGCTTTCGGATTTGAGGGGGATTTTTTCCGTTTGGGGATCAGGACTTCAGCTTCGCCGTCGATGACAACAGTTTCACCGCAATGGCAGGTGGTTCTCAGCTTGCAGCGGCGTTTCTCGGGGATCAATTCGATCACCTCGGCCCTTGCCGTCACGGTATCGCCGATACGCACTGGGGCATTGAAGCGCAGACTCTGGCTGATATAGATACAGCCGGGGCCGGGCAGCTTGGTGCCAATGACGGTGGAGATAAAACTGGCCGACAGCATGCCGTGCGCGATGCGGGTCTTGAACATAGTGGGCTTGGCAAAATCCTCGTTCAAATGGATGGGGTTGGTATCGCCCGAGACGGAGGCAAAGGTGAGAATGTCGGCCTCTGTCACGGTCTTGCCAAAAATGGCGGCCTGACCCAGCTTGATCTCGTCAAAGTCGAAGCCTTGCAGATCCTTGATATCGACGGCGCTCATGGTGGGGTCCTTTGGGTTTGGTTCGGCGATGATAGCAAACGGGTGACGATATCAGGTGTACTCGGCTGGCCGGGCCGTGGATGCGCTCGGCAAAACGCAAAGCTCCTTCCAACTGCTTCAAGTGTTGCCCTGGCAGCCATCGTTATATAATGGGCCGATTGAATCTGAGCTCTAGCGCGGAACCGGTTTGCCGACACTTATCTTGGTATCTAACACAGTCCCGCTTTCCCATCCGAAAATCCTTGACTCAACTTGGTAGCTGATCGGCGTGCAAGTGATCGAGGGGTGCTGGCCATAGACCATCGACCCCTTTGGCACATCGGTCTCTACTATTGCTCCCGGGGAAACCACGCAATTTCCGCCAATGTTGCAAGGGCCAATCACGCTGGCCCCCGCATATAGAACGACACCACGCCCGATGGTAGGCATGTGGTCAAATTGGTCGCCACCGATGTAACAGTTTTGACAAATTGCGAAAAAGTCGTCGAATTTTGCCTTGCCTATTACAGTGCCGACGGGATGCGAGAACAGGAACACCGGAGGAAGCTCGACGCTATGGTAAACATCGATCCCGTGTAAGGCCCTGTTGAGTGCATAGCTCTTGTCGGCAGTTCGTATATCTCCGCCGCCACGGTTAATGCAGTTGCCTAGCAGATAGAGGTAGGCTGCCCAATGGTCTGTATGCTGGTGATCAAAGATGGGCATTCCCTCGGATCGATAGTATTGCCAAGCGATGTTTGAGTGGCAGTGTTCAAGACGAGCCAGCGCCTCCTCTGCAAAACGCAGCAAAGCCTTGCGGTCAACTGGGCCATCAGGAAAAAAAGTCTCCATTTGACGTGAGACGTACTCGACGAGGTCAGGGGTCTCCATGGACTGGCGCATCAGCAACACACCTCTTTGTCAGCAATCAAAGGTAGCATCAACCTTCAATTCGTAAACAACAGCTGGGTAGTCTAAGCTAGAATAGGCCTTTTGCAAGAATCCGGCAAATCCTTGACAGCTACACGATTCTACGGAGGAAGGGCTAGTAGGCGATCCACCCTCCCCCATTAGAGAAGTTTAGCAGCGCAAGGCTTGTGTGCAAGCGGCAATTACGGTCCCTGAGTGAATGCAGAGACATTCCTCTGAATGATCAAACGCCTGCGCCATTATTGGCAAGAGCAAATCGTGATCCTGAAGAATCATTCTGGGCGGTCGATCATGCTCGCCAAGTTTGCAATGACCGCCGTCAAGCAGAAGCGCCCGAGGCTGGCTCTGGCCTATCTTGTCAAACACCTTCGGCGAAGGCCGTCGGTGCAACGGCGACCGATGCGGTAAATTTCTTCAAGGCGGTGTTCATGTGTGATAGCATCTTCTCACTCGCCCGCACGGGCTTATCTCTCCTTACGAAATCCAAGCGTGCCAGGATGACCGGAATTAGACCCCAACCTCCAATGGTGGCCATTCTGGTGGCCGCGTTCCCGCTGATCATCCATGCGCCCATCGTTCTTTCCGATGCCCGCTTTCTCGACGGCACTTATTTCGAATACTACCTGGAACAGGGGCGGTGGGAGGTCATAACCTGGAATTTCTACAACGTCTCCATGCAGCTGTGGGCCTGGATGCTATGGCCGCTGCTGGGCACGACGCATCCCGGCTGGTGGTTGCAACTTGCCGAACTCTTAAGTCTGGCGGTCATCGGCCTGTGCGTCGAACGCTCGGCCCGCTTGCATGCCAACCTGCCCCAGGAGCAATCGCTTTTCCTGGGGATGCTGGTCACGGCCTTTCCGGCCTATGGCTCGACCATGATGTCGAACACGGTCGTCTATATCTTCCCGGATGCCCTGTTTTACCTGGGATGGACCCTGTATCTCGACCGGGCGCTGTGCGGACAGAAAGGACTGTTCCGGTCGGCGCTCGCTTTCGGACTGCTTTGGGTCTCCTTCCACCATAATTCGCTGCTGGCTTTTCATTACGGCCTGTTGGCGATCTTTCTCGTGCTGTTCGCGGCTCGGCAGGAGAGTCCTTCGTCCTTGATCCGGTTTTGGGCGGGTGTCGGCCTGGCCTTTCTGAAGCGCCACTGGCTGATCACTGTTTTGCCCGTGCTGTTTTTTGCTCTGCGGCAGGTTCTGTTGCCGAAAAGCAGCCCGTTCGGCACCCACAACCAATTGGTTTTAGATCTGCCCAAAAATTTCCGGGCTTTCGCTGGAAGTTTCTACCATCACGTCGTTCTCAATCTTTCAGCGGCGTTCGCCAGTCAGGCCTGGCTGCTGGCGGTCGTGCTGGCCGTTTCTGCGGGCATCCTGGCCTATGCTTGGCGCCGTGAGCCGACCTCCCGCCAAACGGTCTGGATTGCTCTCCTCGGGGCGCTGATGGCGGTCCTTGCCATTCTGCCTTATGCCGCCGTTGCCAAGGCAGCCCCCTTGCAAAGTTTTGGCGCCCGCTACGGGATGCTGTCGGGGCTGGGCGGCAGCCTGATCATCCTGGCCATCTGGCGGGTCTTGCCCCAACGGGCCGCCTTGCGCCTGATCGTGGCGGTTGTTTTTCTGGCGGGCCTAACCTGGCGCGGGCTTTCTGACGATTTGATGTGGCTGGGCCGCTGGGCCAAGGACAAGGCGGCCGTCGTCACTCTGGCCGAACTTCCGGCCCCTGTCGAAGGCACCGTATTGCTCTGGGACGATTCCTGGCGGATCGGTCGCGAAACCTACCGCCCCTTTGAGCTCTCCTGGTTCTTCAGGAAGGCCTGGGGGCGAGAAGCCTGGCTGGGCATTGATCTTCTGGAACGCGATCCCGACGCGTTCCTGCGCGAGGATTCCCATACACGCCTCAAACGCTATTACATCCTCTCGGATTTCATTCAGAATGGCTGCACCCAAATCGTTACCGTAAGGGCGGCCGACGATACGATTGACCCGGTGCGACTGGGCAGTGAATATCTTGTACGCCACCTGGCCGCACCTGGAACGCTGGACGCTTTTCTGAAAAGCCTGATCGATTTGAAGATATCGCCAGCGGAATGCTCGCAAATTACAAGCTCCCTCGCCCTTCCTCCGTATAATTACGGTATGGTTTTCGACCAAGCGTGATTATTTTAGGGGCTGAAGTAGCTAAGAACCGCTCGAGGTTCTATGATGGCTACGATTTACACGCGCAAGAGCCGCCTGACGCCCCGCCAGCAAAGCAGGCTGATTGAGCATTTTGTTGCTGGCAGCACTGCCCGTGCCGCCGCCGAGATTGTGGGGGTCCAGGCCAACACGGCGATCCGCTTTTTCATGCGTCTGCGCCAGTTGATTGCCAGCAAGCTGCCGAGCTATCAGCTCTGTGGTGAGGTCGAGGCCGACGAGAGCTACTTCGGTGGCGTTCGTAAAGGCAAGCGGGGCCGAGGTGCCGCTGGCAAAGTAGCCGTTTTTGGGCTTCTGAAGCGGCGTGGGAAGGTCTACACGGCGATCATCCCTAACGCCAAAACAGAGACCTTGCTGCCAATCATCCAGGAGGAGGTGGAGCCAGACAGCATCGTCTACACGGACACGTTCAGGGCCTATAATGCACTGGACATCTCCGACTTCCGCCACCACCGGATCAATCACTCAAAGCTCTTTGCCGACAGGCAGAACCACATCAACGGAATCGAAAATTTCTGGAACTAGGCCAAGCGACATCTCGTGACTCCTTCCCTCCGCCACTGCGCAATATTGCTCCAAACTCACCTAGCTTCTCGCTATGCTGCCTTTGATTGCGCCGGGATGCGTCCGAACACTTCAGCGCGCCTCCCTAACCCTATTTAGCTTACGGTTTATGACGTCTTGAATATTTGTGCTATCATTTGATGGCACAAACAGGATGATGGCCATGGAAACATTCTCGATCAGAGACTTACGCGAGCGCACGGGCGAACTGGTGCGTAACGCCGAAGCTGGTCATCTTTCGTTGGTGGCCAAGCACGGCCATCCGCTGTTCGTGGCCGTTCCCTTGGATGAGCATCTCCTTGAGGGCGGGGTCGCCGTGGCGCTGGCCTGCCACCTGTTTTCGGAAGGCGTGGTCAGCCTTGCCAAGGCAGCCCGTCTGGCCGGGCTTTCCAACGAAGCCTTCATCGAGCGGCTGGGCGCCATGGGTATCCCTGCCGTCGTTTATGACTCCAGCGAGGTCGATGGCGAAGTCGATCTACTTTCCAATTGACGTGCATCGTCGCCGATAGCGGTCCGCTGATTGCCTTCGGGCGAAGTGGTCTGCTTGGTTTGCTGAATCAGGTTGCGGGAAGCATTTTGGTTCCGAGGACGGTCTTCCTCGAATGCACAAGGGATGGTTCGAAACCCGGCGCAATGGCTTTGGTCCAAGTGGAACAATCAGGGATATTGGATATCAAGAAGGATGGCGACGCGATCCATCGTTTGGGAATCCTGCCTTCCCTCGACGCGGGCGAAATCTCAGCACTGGCACTCGCCATCGATCAAGGTTGCCTGTTGCTGATGGACGAACGCCTCGGGCGCAATGTTGCCAGACTTCACAAGATTCCCGTGGTCGGCAGTGCTGGAATTCTTCTGGCAGCCAAGGAGCGGGGATTCGTGGCTGAAATCGCCCCGATCCTTACTTCATGGCGCTCCTGGGGCTACTTCCTGTCACCACAATTGATCGAAGCCGTCTTGCGGCGAGCAGGAGAAGAACTGTAGAATCAATCTGTTGTCTGGAGAAGGTTCATTCTAAGTCCACCGCGCTCCGCCAATAGCTTTTTCCAGACATTCTCTGGCCTGCTGGCAAGGGCCTGAAAAGCCCAGCAATGGCGCGGTTTTGGGGCTGTAGCCGTTGACCTTGGCGGCCCCGTTTGGGGTGAATTTCCCCCAAAATCCCTTCTCTGTGGCCCGTTTTCTCCAAAGGCTGTTGACTTCGATGGGAAAGTACGGGTTTTCGATTGCGTGTAAATTCAAATACTTATGGGACGCAAAGCTGTTGACCTTTTCGCAGCAGCAGGCGGGAGCGAAAAGAGTCTGGGCCATAAAATCTCAGTCCGGAGATAGGGTGGTACGGAACCCCGCATCGACACGTCAACTGGCCTGCCTTAACATCGGGCCCAACCCCTTTCGCCTGAATCGAGGTTTCATGCCCACTGCCCCCTTCGAATTTGACGTAGACGAACTCGACGATTATCTCATGTCGGACGAGGCACCCGAAGCAAGCATGCTGATTTCGGATCTTGACGGCTTTCTGACCGGGATCGCCATCGGCCCGGAATTGATCATGCCCAGCGAATGGCTGCCGGTCGTCTGGGGTGGCGAATCCCCAGAGTTCGAGAACGAGGAGGAGGCTGGCCGGATTTTGGGCCACATAATGGGCCGCTACAACGAGATCATCCATTGCTTGGCCGAGGCACCCCTGAAACTGGCGCCGATCTTTCTCCAAGATGCTAAGGGCGTTGAGATCGCGGCGGATTGGGCGGAAGGGTTCATGCAGGCCGTCGGCCTGCGCGCAGGCGCCTGGAGCCAACTTTACGCCGACGAGGAAGCCTGCCTTCTGATGGCGCCTATCCTAGCTTGGCTGGTTGACGACGAAGACGGCGAGGCGCTTGAGGGCGAAAAGGAAAAGCTGGAAATACTGCGCGGCGATCCAAGTACTTTCATTCCTGAGGTCGTCGCCGCGATGGACGTCTATTGGAAAGTACGGCGCCAGGGTGCGCCGCCTGGGCGCAAGACCTCCCCGAAAGCAGGCCGCAACGATCCGTGCCCTTGCGGCAGCGGCAAGAAATTCAAGAAATGCTGTGGCGCGTAGCGGAGAAAATCCGCCTGTCAGAATTCAAGGCCGCCCCCCGACTACGCAGCCCTCTATTCGATGGCGACCTTGACCCAGCAATAATTGATGTTCTCGTGAAGCTCCGATTTGGCTTCAAACCGATCTGAAACGCGAATAGTCGCGCCGGGTGGCATGACGCCGATATCTGGGGCATTCAACCAAACACGTCCATCCAGGATCGGCTTTGATTTTCTGAGGTAGATGCTCGTCTTCGATGTCACGAGGTCGCCTGGATTCGGGCAGTTGGTTTCGATGAAAGTTCCAGCGCGCAGAAGGCCACTGTCCCTATCAAATTTTCCAAAAAAGATCCACGCCTCCGAAATCGATTCCCTGAAATCTCTATAAAGCCACTCACTTGTTTTCACCGCTGGCTTTCTCTGGGACAATGGCGGAAGTGAGGCCAATTTTTGTGCTGTGCCAGAAGAAATTGACAATTTAATTTGGCCACCTTCGTCTTCAATACTCTGAATACGATTATCTAAGGTTCTATTGTTAATTTCAGCAACACTTTGCTGATGCCAATATAGCGCCCCTCCAATCCCACCCGATCCAAAAACAGCGGTGATCACTGCACCAACAATGTTCGGAAGACATTTTTTCCAAAGGCTCTCTTTGTCCTTGCACAAGGTAACCGTTGGATACCCCTTTTCGTTCGTGAGGCTGAAGAGCAAGGAAGAATCTCTGCCACACGGTGAGGCATGTGCCTGCTGCTGCTGCTGCTGCGGCGGCGGCGGCGGCGGCGGCGGAGGAGGTGGTGGTGGATTAGCGGATTGCGTTCCAGGCTGTTCAGGCTGATTCGATTGTGCCGTTTCTTCGCTCATGTTCAATCCCCCTATCCCCGTTTAGAGGCGAAGCGCGATTCCGTGATCGGCTCCCTCTGCGTATGCGGAGAAATCAAAACAGAAACTAAAATTCAAAATTCAAGACCAGCCCTTGACGTGGCCCAAACAACAACGTCGCTAATTTGCTGTCGTTTGAACAAATAGGGAGTTTGCACCTGTTCCATATAGAGCATTCGCATTCCGCATTCTCGTAATTAGCGGAGCGCCAGCGATTCCTGATGTATCTACGCTAAACCGAATCCGATAGTTTCCGCCGCCAAGGGAGGTAACCGTTACGCTATTAATTCTTGTCCCTGCGGCGTAGGTCGTGCCCCCCACTCGGAGATACCAGTTCGCCGTACTCTGAAGGTCCGCTGTGGTAGCCGCATTAATTGAGCCATCAGCAATGTTGATGGTAGAATCAAGTGTTTCCGCTGCGCCTCCAAGCGTGATGTTCACGGCACCGTTTGTTGTGTCTGTTACTGATAGTACATCTGCGGTTTCGGAAGCTGTTGTTGATGTGGTCGAGGCTCTTTGCGTTCTAATTTCGGTATTCTTTTTGTCCTTGGCTTCTTTAGTCAGTTCCTGGGTGCGTTTTACCGCGGTCAGCACTCCACGAGATTGCTCTGAAACACCAGAAGAAGAAAGCTCCACTGAGCGTCGAGAGTTTGACCCTGTCGCAGGCCGCGCCATTTCAGCGCCTGTCGGAGGCAAAAAGCCAAGTTTGCTTAAAGCCGATTCTGCCTGTCGAAATCGCTCTTCACCTGAAATCGGCGTATCGCTGGCAAATGACAACGGGATTCCGGTTTCTGTAGCATGAAGGGTGCTGATGCGCTGTTTGTCCTGAGCGGTCCAGAGATCGGAAATTCGATAGGAAGCCAGAATTGTTTTTTCGCTATTGCTCGTTTGTCGATAACTGATCGCAAAAGAGCCCACCTCCGTCGCCGCTGTACCACCGTACACTCCCCGGGTATCTACGTCGCCGCCAATGCCAACCAGCCAATTCAGTGAATTTCCGAAATAATCTCCGCCCAAAAAGGCAATGCCGAGGCCTCCATTACCAACAAACTTCCATTTTGTTGTGTTATCAACATGGTCGTAATGAGCCGCATTAACGCCAGTTCCAACTGACACAGGAAGATACTGCCCAAAAACAGACGGCGTTACAAATCGCGCTGACAGATCAACGGCATTTGTGCGCGGGTTGCCTTCATCGCCTGCCCTTTCCATCGGGCTATGGCTATAGGTGGCGGTTCCCGACATTGCAGATACGCTATCCATCAAGGTCTGCAAGGGCGACGACAGGGACGGCGGCAGGTTTTCATTCACGCGCTGCTTGCCGGGGTTGATCTTCGACCAGTTCAAATAGCTGGTGTAGGTGCGGACCTGTCGGTCATCGGCGGTGTAATATTCTGTGGCCTGTGACACATGTTCGCCCAGCGTGAAGCTGGACCAGGGATCGAGTTCCGGCACGACGAATTGGAATTGACCGTAGCCTTCCTGGGCGCGCTGGTTGGTCAGGAACCCAGCGCCGATGGCGTAATGCTTTTGCTCATCCAGCACCATGCCCAGCGTAACGCCACCACGGGTTTTGTATTTGTTGTCCCATTTCATGCGCATCGAAANAGGGAAATACGCCCCCCGCATCTCCCCCGTAATGGTATTTTCACACGCAAGACAGGGCGCGGGCGACCTTTGAGGCCAGCGGACGCCCCAGCCTTTGCGAAACGAAGCGCGAGGCGGCGAGCAGAAGCTCCATCTCCACGCCGGTTTCGATGCCCAGCCCGTTCAGCATGTAAAGAACATCTTCGGTCGCCACATTGCCCGAAGCGCCCTTGGCGTAGGGGCAGCCGCCCAGGCCTGCGATCGAGGAATCGATGGTGCTGATGCCCACCTCCATCACCGCCAGCAGATTGGCCAGCGCCTGACCATAAGTGTCGTGGAAATGGGCGGCCAGCGAGGCCTGGGGGATGCGCCTGGCCGTTTCGGTCACCATCGCCTGCGCCTTGCCCGGCGTTCCCGTGCCGATCGTGTCGCCCAGCGAAATCTCGTAACAGCCCATCTTGAAAAGTTGCTCGGCCACATCGGCCACGCGGGCGGGCGAGACCGCACCTTCATAGGGGCAGCCCAGCACGCAAGACACATAGCCGCGAACCTTGACGTTCCTTTCCTGGGCCTTGGCGCAAAGGGGCCGGAAACGCTCAAGGCTTTCGGCAATCGAACAATTGATGTTCTTTTGCGAAAAGGCCTCGCTGGCGGCAGCGAAGATGGCGACCTCTTTGGCGCCTGCCTTCATGGCCGCCTCGAACCCTTGCAGATTGGGCGTCAGAACCGGATAGGCTGTGCCGGTTCTTTGGATGATGTTGGCCAGAACCAGATCGGTGCCTGCCATTTGCGGCACCCATTTTGGCGAGACGAAACTGCCTACTTCGATGGCGGGCAGGCCCGCGGCGGTCAGCTCGTCGATCAGCGCCACGCGGTCTTCGACGCTGACAAGTTCGGCTTCGTTTTGCAGCCCGTCGCGCGGGCCGACCTCGACAAGGTGAACATGGCTGGGCAGGCGCATTGGATCATTCCTCCTGCGCGAAAGCGATCAGCACGTCGCCGTCGCTGGCCTGATCGCCGGGCGCGAAATGCACGGCGGCGACAACACCGTCGATGGGCGCTTTGATGGTGTGTTCCATCTTCATCGCTTCTAGAATCATTAAGGGCTGGCCCAGAAGAACGGCGTCGCCGGGTTTGACATGCACGGCGGTGACCTTGCCGGGCATGGGGGCGGTCAGGCTGCCGCCTTGCGCTTCGCGTCCCGCCGCTAGGCTCATGGGATCGAACAGATCAAGATGATAGGATTTTCCTTGGGCGAACAGGGTCAGGCGCTGTTGCTCGCGCACCAGCCTTGCGCTCATGCGATATCCGTCCAGATCGGCCATCAGCGAGCCATCGTCTTGGCGCTGGGCATTGGCCGAAATCGATGCGCCGGATGGCAGATCGATCTGCCATCCCTGTTTGCGGTAATGCACCGTGACCTTCTGGTCATGCTCGCCATTCTTGAAGATCAGGTCGTGATGATTGTCGTCATTCATGCGCCAGCCGCTGGCAAGAAACCAAGGCGAATAAGGATCGCCCGACATCTTGGCCTGGGCTTTCGTCTCTTCCTGCCTGGACAGCATGACGCCAATGGCCGCCACGGCCAGGATGGTTTCGGGGGCCTGCGTCGCCATGGGCGTCAGGGCGTCGCGCTCGCGGTCAAGAAAGCCTGTATCGACGGCGGTTTCGGCAAAGGCCGGATGGGTGGCGACGTTGGACAGAAAATCGAGATTGGTGACCAGCCCCGCCACCTCGAAATCGGCCAGGGCCGATTGCAGGCGGGCCAGGGCCTTGGCGCGGTTTTCGTCCCAGACGATCAGCTTGGCCAGCATGGGATCGTAATAAATGCCGATCTCGCAGCCCGTTCGCACGCCGCTATCCACCCGCACATGGGGCGATTGCGCGGGCGGGTGCCAATGCAGCAGCCTGCCGGTGGCGGGCAGGAAATCTCGCGACGGATCTTCGGCATAGATGCGGGCCTCGAAGGCATGGCCGTTGATCGACAACTGATCCTGGCTGCTGGGCAGCGCTTCGCCCATGGCGACCCGCAACTGCCATTCCACCAGATCAAGGCCAGTGATCATCTCGGTCACCGGATGCTCGACCTGCAAGCGGGTGTTCATTTCGATGAAATAAAAGCCGCCGTCCTCGTCCAGCAGGAACTCGACCGTTCCAGCCCCTAGGTAACCGACCGCCTTGGCCGCCGCCACCGCCGCCTCGCCCATGCGGGAGCGCAATTGCGGTGAAAGGCCGGGTGCAGGCGCTTCCTCGATCACCTTTTGATGGCGTCGCTGAAGCGAGCAATCGCGCTCGAACAGGTAAACGGCGTTGCCCTGTATATCCGCGAAAACCTGAATCTCGACATGACGCGGGCGGGACAGATACTTTTCCACCAGCAGCGTATCGTCGCCGAACGAGGCTTTCGCCTCGCGCCTTGCCGAGGCGATGGCGGGTTCAAGTTCGCTTTGCTGGGTCACAATGCGCATGCCCTTGCCGCCGCCGCCTGCCGAGGCTTTGATCAGCACGGGAAAACCGATGCGCCCGGCTTCGCGCTCGATGGCGGCGTTGCTTTGGTCGGTGCCGTGATAGCCGGGAACCAGCGGCACGCCCGCCTTGGCCATCAGCCGCTTCGATTCCGACTTCGACCCCATGGCGCGCATGGCGTTGGGCGGAGGACCCACGAAAATCAGGCCCGCTTTCGCCACCGCATCGGCAAAGTCGGCGTTCTCGCTTAAAAAGCCATAGCCGGGATGAATGGCCCGAGCGCCCGATGTGGCCGCTGCCCGCAAGATGGCGTCGATGGACAGGTAGCTTTCGCGCGCCGGGGCTGGGCCGATATGCACGGCCATGTCGGCCATTTCGGCATGCAGGGCATTCTTGTCGGCGTCGGAATAGACGGCGACGGTGCGAAGGCCCATGCGTTTGGCCGTGCGGATGATCCTTGTGGCGATTTCGCCGCGATTGGCGATCAGGAGCGATTCAAAGCGCATGGTCTATTCCGGCCTTTTCGGAGGCTGTTCCGGTCCCGGCGCGCCATAGGCCAGGGCCAACGCCTGGACCAGCACGAGAAACAGGAACAGCGAGATGATCACTTGCAGATAGTCCGTGCCGCGCGACAGCAGCGAAGATGACGTCACGCAGCCTCCCCCCAGGGCGAGGCTGGCCGACAGGGAATGTTTCATGAAATTGGTTAAGTCGGGCGGGGAAGCGCAACCTTGAAGAATTTCGTAATGCGCCGTCGCCCCCAGCTTGGCGATGGTGAAGTGAACGAAGCCGAACCAAACGATGCTGGCGATGAACAGGGCCAGACAGGAAAACACCACGGCGCGCGTATTGTCGAAATCGCGAAAGCGCCGCTTCCAGGCGGCCCCGGCCTTGAAGGGCGTGAGTCGGCTGCTTGTCAGCATGACAATCTTCGATCCAAGCCACCACAGAACCATCGGCAGCAGCAGCAACAGGATGAATTGCTGCGGGTGGTTCATGCCAAAGGGCAAACCCTCGATGATCATGACGGCTGCGGCGTGCAGAACGAATTCGCCGAAATAGAAGATCATGTAATAGGCTGCCAGACGGGTGTAAGTGGGGCCCGGCGTGCCGCGCAGGTCGAACAGCCAGCCCATCAGCCAGGCAGATGCAAGGGTCAGAGCGGCATGCCCGGCCAGTGCCGTCAACTGCGCCGAATGGGCGCCGATCACCAATTGGTGATAATCCACCACTTGGCGCGAAAACAGTTGCAAGCCGGTCATGATCAGGGCGAAAACGGCCACATCCAGCGTGTTGCGCTTGACCCCATAGGTCCAGGCGAAGAACAGGGCGAAGAACAGGCTTTTCAGCAGGCCATATCTGCCGTCTTGCCAAATCCACAAGGGGGCGGTGACGCAGGCGATGAAAATCCACGAGGAGGCGTAGCCGCGCCAGCTTAGGGGGCTGTCCGCGTTTTCTGCGGTCATAGCCATGTCGGTTTCCGTTTCTCGAGAAATGCCGCCACCCCTTCCTTGCCCTCGGCGCTGGCGCGCCGCTCGGCGATGCGTCGCGCCGTGTCCAGGCGCACATCCTGGGTGATGGGCCGCTGTGCCACGGCGCGGATCAAATCCTTCGAGCTTTCGATGGCACGGGGTCCGTTGGCGGCCAGGGCGGCGACCAGTTCATCGACCTTCTTATCCAACTGAGCTTCGTTATCGGCCAGCTCATGCACCAATCCCAGGCGATGGGCTTCGACGCCGTCGAAACGCTCGGCGGTCAGGAAATAGCGTCTGGCGGCGCGCTGGCCCATGGCGGCGACGACATAGGGCGAGATCACGGCGGGAATGATGCCCAGCTTGACCTCGGACAGGCAGAAGGACGCGCTCGGCAGCGCCACGGCGATATCGCAACAGGCCACCAACCCGACACCGCCGCCATAGGCAGCACCCTGCACGCGGGCGATGGTGGGCTTGGGCAGTTCGTCCAACGTCTGCATGACTAAGGCCAGCGCCTTGGCGTCTTCGACATTCTGTTCGAACGAGTAATTGGCGAAACGCTTCATCCAGTTCAGATCGCCGCCCGCCGAGAAACTTTTTCCCGAACCGGAAAGAACCACCGCGCGCACGGCGTCGTCCTTGCCCAGCCTTGTCAGCAAGGAGGTCAGGTCGGCGATCAGCGCCTCGTCGAAGGCGTTGTGAATCTCGGGACGATTCAAGGTGACGTCGGCCCGGCCATTCTGGATGTTGAGGAGAAGATTGTCGCTCATGGCTACATCCGAAAGACGCCGAAGGGGGTTTGCGGAATCGGCGCATTCAGCGCCGCCGACAGTGACAGGGCCAGCACCATGCGCGAATCGGCAGGGTCGATGATGCCGTCGTCCCACAGGCGGGCCGATGCGTAATAGGGATGGCCCTGGGTTTCGTACTGGCTGCGGATCGGCGCCTTGAAGGCTTCCTCGTCCTCCTTGCTCCAGCTTTCTCCCTTGGCCTCCATGCCGTCGCGTCTGACCTGGGCCAGCACGCTGGCCGCCTGCTCGCCGCCCATCACGGAAACGCGGGCATTGGGCCACAGCCACAGGAAGCGCGGGCTGTAGGCCCTGCCACACATCGCGTAATTGCCTGCCCCGAAGCTGCCGCCCATGATCATGGTGATGCGCGGCACCTTCGAGCAAGCGACGGCGGTCACCATTTTGGCGCCGTCCTTGGCGATGCCGCCCGCCTCGTAGCGCTTGCCCACCATGAAGCCGGTGATGTTTTGCAAGAACAGCAGGGGAATGCCGCGCTGCGAGCAAAGCTCGACGAAATGGGCACCCTTCTGGGCGCTTTCCGAAAACAAGATACCGTTGTTGGCGACGATGCCGACCGGATAGCCCATCAGATGCGCGAAGCCGCAAACCAGCGTTGTGCCGTACAGCCGCTTGAATTCGTCGAATTCAGAGCCATCGACCAAGCGTGCGATGACCTCGCGCACGTCATAGGGCTTTTTGGGATCGGTGGGGATGATGCCGCCAATTTCGGCCGGGTCGTACAAGGGGGCCTTGGGTTCGCGCAAGGTCAGGGGAATGGACTTGCCGCGGTTCAACGTGCCCACGATCCTGCGGGCGATGGCCATGGCGTGCGCGTCATCCTCGGCGTAATGGTCGGCAACGCCGGAGACGCGGCAATGAATGTCAGCACCCCCCAATTCCTCGGGGCTGACCACGTCGCCGGTGGCGGCCTTGACCAAGGGCGGGCCGCCCAAAAAGATGGTGCCCTGATTCTTGACGATCACCGCTTCGTCGCTCATGGCGGGCACATAGGCCCCGCCCGCCGTGCAACTGCCCAGCACGACGGCGATCTGCGGAATGCGGGCAGCGCTCATATTGGCCTGATTGTAGAAGATGCGCCCGAAATGGTCGCGGTCGGGAAAGACGCCGTCCTGATTGGGCAGATTAGCGCCTCCGGATTCGACCAGATAGACGCAAGGCAGATTGTTTTCCAGCGCGATTTCCTGAGCGCGCAAATGCTTCTTGACGGTCAGCGGATAATAGGTGCCGCCCTTGACGGTGGCGTCGTTGGCGACGATAACGCATTCATTGCCCTGGATGCGCCCGATGCCCGTGATGATGCCGCCGCCCGCGATCGTGCCGTCATAGAGGCCATAGGCGGCCAGTTGCGAGAATTCCAGAAAGGGCGAACCCATGTCGAGCAATTGACGGATACGCTCGCGAGGCAACAGCTTGCCGCGCTCCAGATGCTTCTTGCGCGGCCCTTCGCCGCCGCCCAATTTCACTTCGGCGACCTTGGCGCGCAGATCGGCGGACAGGGCCTGCATGGCCGACAGGTTGGCCTTGAATTCCGGGTCGCGGGAATTGAGGGCGGATTTCAGTGCCGTCATCTTACCAGCCTTTGCGCTTGATCCATTCTTCCATCATCGGAATGCGGTCGAAACCCCAGAAGGGTTCCTGGTCCACAATGAAGAAGGGCGATCCGAAAACGCCCAGCGCGATCGCCTTGTCGGTTTCCTCGCGCACCTTGTTTTTCCAGGCGGCGTCCTCGATGGCCCCCAGCAGCTCCTGACGGGGAAGGCCGTGCATCTGCCCGAGATCCGCCACCGTCTCGGGCTTCGAGATGTCGATGCCCTTGCCGAAATAGGCGTCGAAAACCGCCATGGCGAAATTGCGCGCCAGGGCGTCTCCCTTCGCGGCGGCGATCCAGTAGAAGGCCCGCGTGGGAGCCAGGGCGGCGATGGGAAAGGGATCGGGCAGCACCCAAGCCACGTTGTACAGACGCGCCAATCTGGCCCAATCGCGCACGCAATATGGCCCCTTCAAGGGCTGGCTCATCAGGGGCTGGTTGCCCGAAGCCTTGAAGGCGGCGCCGATCATGATCGGCTTCCATATGATGGCGCGGCCCGTTCTGGCGGCAAGTGCTTCAACCCCATGGCGGGCGAAATAGCCATAGGGCGAGGAGAAGTCGAAATAGAAATCGATGGAACCCGGCATGCCCTTCATTCCTCCAAAAGCGCGCGGGCGATGACCATGCGCTGGACATCGCTGGTGCCTTCGTAAATTTGCGTCACTCGCACGTCGCGGTACAGGCGCTCCAGCGGGAAATCGGAAAGATAGCCATAGCCGCCCAGGGTCTGGATGGCGCTCGAGACCACGCGCTCGGCCATTTCGCTGGCGAACAGCTTGGCTTGGCTTGCTTCCTTCAAACAGGGCAGCCCTTCGTCGCGCAAACGGGCGGCTTCCAGAACCAAATGTCTGGCCGCTTCGATCTGTGTTGCCATGTCGGCCAGCCGGAAGGCCACGGCCTGATGCTGGGAAATCGGCTTGCCGAAGGCGGTGCGCTCCTTGGCGTAGGCAAGGGCGGTTTCCAGCGCCGCCTTGGCCATGCCGACCGACTGCGAGGCGATGCCGATGCGCCCGCCTTCCAGATTGGACAGCGCGATTTTGTAGCCTTCGCCCTCCTGGCCCAGGCGCAGTTCGACGGGGATGCGCATGTCCTCGAACAAAACTTGGCAGGTGTCCGATGCGTGCTGGCCCATTTTCTCCTCGACCCGCCACACTTTGTAGCCCGGCATGTCGGTGGGCACGATGAAGGCCGTGATTCCCTTCTTGCCCGCGGACGCGTCGGTCACGGCAAAGGCGATCATCACTTGGCCGTTGCGGCCCGAAGTGATGAATTGTTTGGTTCCGTTCAGGATGTAGCCGGAATTGCCGTCCTTGACGGCCCGGGTCTTCAAGTTGGCGGCGTCCGATCCGGCCTGCGGCTCGGTCAGCGCGAAAATGCCGATCTTCGCGCCGCTCGCCATCTCGGGCAGAAAGCGCTTCTTTTGTTCTTCGTTGCCGAATTTGTAGATCGGCATGCAGCCCACGGAATTATGGACGCTCATAATGGTGGAGCAAGAAGCGTCGGCGGCCGCGATTTCCTCCAGCGCCAGCGCGTAGGAAACATGATCGGCCCCGGCCCCGCCCCATTCCTCGGGCAGCAGCATGCCCATCAGGCCAAGCGCTCCCATCTCGGCGATGGCCTCGGCGGGATAACGGCTTTCCTTGTCCCAACTGGCGGAAAAGGGCGCTAGTTTCTCCCGCGCGAAACTGCGCGCCATGTCGCGAATCATGTTTTGCTGTTCGGACAATCTCATGCCAGAACCTCGAACGCTCCCTTGAATTCGTTATAGGCCCACAAAGCGCCCTTGCCCATGTCGAACCACCAGCCGTGCAAGGACAGTTCCTTTTTGGCGTGCGGCTCGGCGATCCAGGGAAAGGTTTTCAAGTTGGTCAGGGACACCACGACTGCCTGGCGACCGATCTCGTTGGCGTCGCCGACGCCCTTGTCCTTGCAGTTCGATGCCTCACAGGCGATGGACACCCAATTGGCCAGAAACTCGCGCTCTGGTTCCTCGCCTTTGGCGATGCGCTGAAGCGCTTCGATGCCGCCGCAATTGGAATGGCCCAGCACCACGATATGGCGCACGGCCAAGTCGCGCACCGCGAATTCGATGGCCGAGCTGGTGCCCAGCATGCGTCCTTCCGGCTGATAGGGCGGCACCAAGCTGGCCACGTTGCGGATGACGAACAGCTCGCCGGGTTCCGAATTGGTCAGAATGGCGGGGTCGGCGCGCGAGTCCGAACAGGCGATGACCAGGGTTCTGGGATTCTGCCCCCGCTCGACCAGACTTTGGAAACGTTCGGGCCGTTGTTCGTAATAGGTGGCCTTGAAACTTTTGAAGCCGGCGATCAGTCGGTCGATTTGCGTTGGGCTCACCATGGAATCTCCTCGCCGTCATAGCTTAGGAATTTGCCGGAATGCTGGCTCGTGACTTGGCTTAGCACTTTGCGCAGACCGTTGATGCTTTCGCCAGGAGAAAGAGGTGCGGCCTCTCCCCCCATGTCGGTTTTCACCCAGCCCGGATGCAAGGCCAGGGACACGATACCTGAAGATTCAAGATCGACGGACAGCGATTTCACGACGGCGTTCAGGGCGGCTTTTGACGCCCGGTAAATGTAAAATCCTCCAGACGCGTTGTCGGCGATTGATCCCATGCGGCTGGACAAGAAGGCCATCACGCGTCCCTGGCTGGCCGCCACATGCGGCCTGAAGGCCTGGGCCAGCATCATGGCGGCGATGACATTCACCTTCAGCGTTTCGGCAAAGTCGTCGGCGTCCACCATGCCGAATTCCTGATCGGCTCCGAATACACCGGCGTTGCACAGCATCAGATCGATGGGTTTGTCCCTCAGTTTTTCGGCCAGCACCGTGATCCCGCCGTAATCGGTGACGTCCAGCGCATGGATCTCGACGCCGGGCAGGTCAGACAGTTTGGCCGAACAGCCAAGATCGCGGCAGGTGGCGATCACCCGCCAGCCCGCATGCGCGTACTGGCGGGCGAATTCAAGCCCCAAACCCCGGTTCGATCCGGTGATGAAGACCGTCGGCAAGGGGGCCTATCCGCGCTTCAGCGCGGTGATTTCGATCTCCACTTTCATGCGGGGATCGACCAGGGCGGCCACGATGACCGTGGAGTTGGCGGGCTTGGAGACCTTGAGATGCTTGCCCAGCACCGGCGCCACTTTCTCGAAATAGGCGACGTCGGTCAGATAGACGACCACGCGCACGGCGTCGTCGAGCGTGGCGCCCGCCTTGGCCAGGGCCGCAGCAATGGTCGCAAAGGCGGTTTCTGCCTGTTCCACCACGTCGTCGGCGATCTGGCCGTTGGCGAAACCAGAGGTGCCGGCCACGAAGATCCAGTTGCCGTCGACGACGGCGCGCGAATAGCCCATGACCTCTTCGAAAGGCGAGCCGGAGGAAATAAGGGTGCGTGTCATCAGTTTGCAAGCTCCACAGCCATGGCGGTGGCCTCACCTCCGCCGATACACAAGGACGCCACGCCCTTCTTAAGGCCGTATTTCTGAAGCGCGGCAAGCAGGGTTACGATGATTCTGGCGCCCGAAGCGCCCACCGGATGGCCAAGCGCGCAAGCGCCGCCATGCACATTCACCTTGTCGTGGGGAATGTCGAGATCCTTCATGGCGCACATGGTCACCACCGCGAAGGCCTCGTTGATTTCGAACAGATCGACATCCTTGGCCTGCCAGCTCACCTTTTCCAGCAGGGCCTTCATGGCGCCGACGGGGGCGGTGGTGAACCAGGCCGGGGCCTGCGAGAAGGTGGCATGGCCCTTGATAACGGCGATCGGCTTGCAGCCGCGTTTCTCCGCTTCGCTTCGGCGCATCAGAACCAAGGCGGCTCCGCCATCGGAGATCGACGATGAATTGGCCGCCGTCACCGTGCCGCCTTCGCGAAAAGCGGGCTTTAAGCTGGAGATCTTGTCCAGCTTGGCCTTCAAGGGTTGCTCGTCCTTGGAAACGACGGTTTCGCTTTTGCCCGCCTTCACGGTCAGCGGCGTCACTTCGGCGTCGAACCAGCCTTCGGTGATCGCCTTCTGGGCGCGTTTGGTGGAAGCGATGGCGAAATCGTCTTGGGCATCGCGGGTGAATTGATAGGCTTGGGCGGTGTCCTCGGCGAAAGTGCCCATCAGGCGGCCCTTGTCATAGGCGTCTTCCAACCCGTCCAGGAACATGTGGTCGTAGATCTTGCCATGACCCATGCGATAGCCCGAGCGCGCCTTTTCCAGGATGTAAGGGGCATTGGTCATGCTTTCCATGCCGCCCGCCACCATCACCTTGTTGGTGCCCGCGATCAAAAGATCGTTGGCCAGCATGGTGGCTTTCATGGCCGAGCCGCACATTTTGGAAATGGTGGTGCAGCCTGCTGAATCGGGCAGACCCGCAAAGCGCGACGCCTGGCGCGACGGCGCTTGGCCCAGGCCTGCGAACAGGCACAGGCCCATAATCACTTCTTCAACGTCTTCAGGTTTGATCCCGGCCCGCTGCACGGCGGCCCGGATGGCGGCTGCCCCCAGATGCGGGGCGGTCACGTCCTTCAGGTCGCCCTGAAAGCCGCCCATGGGGGTGCGGGCGGAACCTACGATGACAATGGGATCGGCTGACATGGGGCGTTGCTCCTTTTCTTCGTTCGTCTATGTTTACCAGATTGTCTCGACGGCGTAAGGCTTGAAGGCGATGTCGGGGGTGACGAGCTTCAGCCCTTCCACCTGGGCCTGGCCGATCAGCAGCCGGTCGAAAGGATCCTTGTGGTGCCCCGGCAGGCCGCCAGCGCTCATCACATGCGACAATTCAGCATTCATCACGGTCAATCCATGCCGTTCCACGGCCTCGTTCACGAATTCTGGGGGAGACAAAGGCAGGCGCAGCCGTCCCAAGGAATGCTTGATGGCTATTTCCCAGCCTGTGGCAACGCTGAAGTAAATGCTATTGTCCTCGGACATGAGGTGGTTGCGGACCAGGGGAGTCAACGCTTCGGGCGCGTTCATCCACCATAAAAATGCGCAAGTGTCGAGAAGCAGTCTCACTCGAAGGCTTCCAGATATTCGTCGGGCAAGGGATCGTTGAAATCCGGCGACATCCAAATCTGTCCGGCATAAAGCCCCATCGGGCGCTTCCTTGATTTTTCAGACACCGGCACCAGTTTGACCAGGGGGTGACCACTCTTGGCGATCACCACCTCCTCGCCCATGCGCGCGCGTTCGACCAGCTTGGAAAGCTGGGTCTTGGCCTGATGCATGTTGAAGATGGCAGTCATGTCAGCCTTCCTTAGCTAAGGTATTAGCTAATATAGTTGTGCTGCCCGAATTCCTCAAGCCGTTTCGTTGAACAATTCGCGTCCGATCAGCATGCGTCTGATTTCGCTGGTTCCCGCCCCGATTTCATACAGCTTGGCGTCGCGCAGCAGCCGTCCGGTGGGATAATCGTTGATATATCCATTGCCGCCCAAGGTCTGAATGGCTTCCAGCGCCATCCAGGTCGCTTTCTCCGCGGCGTAAAGAATGGCTCCGGCGGCGTCCTTTCTGCTGGTTTCGCCCAAATCGCAGGCCCTGGCCACGGCATAGACATAGGCCTTGCAGGCATTCAGCGTGGTGTACATGTCGGCCAGCTTGCCCTGCATCAGCTGGAACTCGCCGATGGCTTGGCCGAACTGCTTTCTTTCATGCACATAGGGCACCACCACATCCATGCAGGCCTGCATGATGCCCAAAGGCCCGCCCGCCAGCACGGCGCGCTCGTAATCCAGGCCGCTCATCAGGACGTTGACGCCCTTGCCGACGGCGTTCAGCACGTTTTCCTCGGGCACTTCGCAATCTTGGAACACCAACTCGCCGGTGTTGGAGCCGCGCATGCCCAGCTTGTCCAGCTTTTGGGCCACTGAAAATCCCTTATAGCCCTTTTCGACTAGGAAGGTGGTGATGCCCCTGGAACCGGCGGCCGCGTCGGTCTTGGCGTAAACCACCAGCACATCGGCGTCGGGGCCATTGGTGATCCAGAATTTGCTGCCGTTCAGAATATAGCGGTCGCCCTTCTTTTCGGCCTTCAGGCGCATCGAGACGACATCGGAACCTGCCCCCGGCTCGCTCATCGCCAAGGCGCCCACATATTCGCCCGAGATCAGCTTGGGCAGATATTTCCGCTTCTGCGCTTCATTGCCGTTGCGCCGGATCTGATTGATGCACAGATTGGAATGCGCGCCGTAAGACAGGCCGACCGAGGCCGATGCGCGGCTGATTTCCTCCATCGCCACCACATGGGCGACATAGCCCATATTGGCGCCGCCATATTCCTCCTCAACCGTGATGCCATGCACGCCCAGCTCGCCCAGTTCCTTCCACAGATGCATGGGAAATTCGTTCGAACGGTCGATCTCGGCGGCCAGGGGGGCGATGCGGTCCTGGGCAAAATCGGCGACCGACTGGCGCAGCATCTCGACATCTTCGCCAAGATGGAAATTCAAGCTGGGATAGGCGTTGGGGATCATGTCGGCTTCCTCAGGTTCTGGCGCGGGCTTTTTATCTGCAAGATGCTGGCTTTGGCGCAAGGCTAAGCCAGGGGGCGGCCCAGCGTCGCCTGGAAAATATATTACGTTTACGTAAACGTCAATAGAAACGAGAGGGGCTTCGACTTGATCAAGTGCCTTCGCTGGGTTGCGCGCGCGTCCTGTGTTTTCGCCGAGCGACGCATCCTGGATCAAGTCGAGGGTTCAACATCGCGTCATTTGAAAGATCAATTTTCCGTCTTCGTTCACTATCATTTTCGCAGTGCAACGTCGCCCATAGGTCGAATCTCGTCAAAAGCTGTTCAATGTCCTTGCCAAGGAGTCATGCATTCTTCATTATTCGTCCATAAATTTCCGGTCTGCCGAATAGCCTGATCAGATCAAGGAAATAACAAACTAAAACAATTAAAAAACGCACTGTGGGAAGGCCTGTCGTTGAGCGTTCTGGCATTGGATTCGGGCACTACGGCTTTGCTGAGGAACAGTCTTGATCAGCTTGATGTGGGTATCAGCGTCTTCGACGCTGATCTCAATATGGTATATTTCAACACCCAATTCTTGAAGCTGTACAAGTTTCCGCCCGGCTTGGCGCAGCCGGGCACGCCATTCGAAACCTTCATCCGCTACAATGCCGAACATGGCGAATATGGCGACTGCGACATCGAAATCGAGGTTCGCTTCCGCGTTGACCGAGCCAGAAAGTTCGAAGCGCACACGGTCGAACGCACAACTCCCGATGGACGCGTCTTGGAAATTCAGGGCAGCCCGCTGCCCGGCGGCGGCTTCATCACCACCTATACCGATATTTCCGAGCGTCGCAATGCCGAGGTAAGGCTTCGGGAAAGCGAGGAGCGCTTCCGCCGCTTGGTCGAACTGGCGCCCGACGCCATTCTGGTCCATCAGGGCGGAACCATCGTCTATGCCAACCGCCAAGCCCAGATCATGATGGGCGCCCCCACGCCGACCGATCTGATCGGTCGCTCGATCATCGACATTATCGATCCGGCCTGTCACGATCTGGTCGCCAAGCGCTTGAAGCTGCTGGCCAGGGGCGAGCAGTTGCCGTTGGTCGAGATGCGTCTCGTTCGCCAGGATGGCGGTTATGTCGATGTGGAATCGACCATGGGCATGACCACCTACAGCGGTCACCGCGCCATGCAGTCGGTGTGGCGCGATATTACGGCCCGCAAGCAGGCCGAGGCTGCCAGTCAGGCGGCCAGGGATCATTTCCTTGCCTTCGCGCGCTCGACCCCCGACGCCTTGATGGCTTTCGACGAAGAAGGCCGGATCGTTTCCTGGAACGAAGGCGCCGAGGCCGTGTACGGATTTCGCCAAGACGAGATTCTGTGTTCACCCCTAAGCCGCCTGATCCCCGAGCGCTACCACGCCATTAATGCCGCCTGGGTCAAAAGAATGGCCAAGGACAAGGGGCGGCACAATTTCACCGGCAAACCCATCGAGGCGCATGGCTTGCGCAAGAACGGCGAGGAATTCCCCGTCGAATTCTCGGTCGGCCGTTGGCGTGAAGCGGGGCGCAACTTCTTCTCGGTGGCGGCGCGCGACATCAGCAAACGCAAGCAGTCGGAAGAAAAACTGCGCCATCTGTCGCAGGCGGTCGAACAAAGCCCAGCCGACGTCGTGATCACCAATGCCGAGGGAATCATTCAATACGTCAATCCCCGTTTCTCGCAGGTCACGGGCTATGCCTCGAAGGAAGTGATCGGCAAGAAGCCCAGCATCTTGAAGTCGGGGCGCACCCCTGCCGCCCTGTACGAGTCGCTTTGGGAAACCATTTCGGCGGGCAAGGAATGGCGCGGCGAATTGATGAACCGCAAGAAGGACGGCAGCTTGTTTTGGCAGCACGCCATCATCTCGCCGATCCGCGACAATTCAGGCGTCATCACCCATTACATTTCGGTCAAGGAAGACATTTCGATCCGCAAGGAATACGAGGAGCGTTTGGTCCGCCAGGCCAATTACGACGCGCTGACCGGCCTACCCAACCGCATCCTGGCCATGGACCGCTTGAAACAGGCGATTGCCCAAGCCCAGCGCTATAACCGCAAAGTGGCGCTGATGCTGCTCGATCTCGACGATTTCAAGAAGGTCAACGACACGCTGGGCCATGCGGCGGGCGACCTGCTGCTGAAAGAGGCAGCGCTGCGACTGGTTGACTGCCTGCGCGAAGGCGACACGGTGGCCAGATTGGGCGGCGACGAGTTCGTGCTGCTGTTGCCCGACCTGACTGACACCAGCAGCGCCGAGGTGGTGGCCGAAAAGATTCTAATCGCCTGCAACCAGCCTTTCGACGTGGGCGGCCACGAGGCTTATATCGCGGGCAGCATCGGCATCGCCATTTTTCCCGACGACGAGCGCGACCCCATCTTGCTGATGCGCAACGCCGACGCCGCCATGTATCGCTCCAAGCGTGAGGGCAAAGGCGTCTTCCGCTATTTCACGCCAGAAATGAACGCCCGCGCTCTGGAACATATGCGCATGGAATCGCAGCTGCGCCACGCCATCGAGCGGGGCGAGATGAAGGTTCACTATCAGCCGCTGGTCGATAGCGGCACGGGCCGCCTAGTCGGCGCCGAAGCGCTGCTGCGCTGGAGCAATCCGGTGCTGGGCGACGTGTCACCCGAGAATTTCATTCCCCTGGCCGAAGAAACCGGGTTGATCTTGTCGATCGGCGCTTGGGTCTTGCGCACGGCTTGCCGCGACGCCGCCAGTTGGCAGCGCCCGGACCATGAGATTTTCGTGGCCGTCAACATTTCGGGCAAGCAGTTCCAGAAGCGCACGCTGGTCGATACCGTGCGCTCCTCGCTGAATGAAAGCGGGCTGCCGCCCGCCTGCCTCGAACTGGAGCTGACCGAAAGCGTGCTGTTGGAACATACCCAGGAAACGCTGTCGATCATTCAGGAGCTGGAATCATTGGGCGTGGGATTCGCCATCGACGATTTCGGCACCGGCTTCTCGTCGATCAGCTATCTGCGCCGTTTCCCCTTCGACACGTTGAAGATCGACCGTTCCTTCATCAAGGACCTGGGCGACAACGAAGGCGACGCCGATCTGGTGAAATCGATCATCGCCATGGCCAACAGCATGAGCCTGAAGGTGGTGGGCGAGGGCGTGGAAACCCACGGCCAGCGCGAGTTCCTAAGGCTTTCCGGTTGTCACATCGCGCAAGGCTGGCTGTACAGCCGCCCAATTCCCGGCAAGGATTTCCAAGAGCTGATCGACGGCTGGACCCACGCTAGAACCCAGGCCTGATCGCCACCATATCCCAAAAACTCTGGAATTCCCGTGCGCACCGCCAGCGTTTGCAACATGGTGGCGAGTCATGATTCTGCCCCTCGCCGGGCGCTCCCTTGCGGTCGCTTGGCCGCCGCCGCAATGGCGGCTTATGCGCCACCTTACCCCAAAAACTCTGGAATTCCCGTGCGCACGGCCAGCGTTTGCAACATGGTGGCGCATAGTTTGCGCTTGCCTTGCTTGATCGCGAAAACATCGGCCCTGGTCACCGTGATGGTGCGCCCAGGTTTGATCACCGTGCCCTCGGTGATCAGCAACTCGCCGTCGCCAGGGGCTACGATGTTCATCTTGTATTCGATGGTCAGCACGCCTGCGTCGGACGCCATCAGGCTATAGCCTGCGTAACCGGCCGCTGAATCGGCGATCATGCCGATGACGCCGCCATGAAAGAAGCCATGCTGCTGGCTTAGCTCGGGCTTGAAGGGAAGGTGTATTTCGCAATAACCGGGTTCGATTACCCCCAGCTTGGCGCCCATGAAGGACATGACGCCCTGGCGCGCGAAGCTGCCCTGCACGCGCGAAGCGAACTGATCGTCGGCGGGTTGGAAATCGGTTTTGCTCATGGCGCTTTCGCCTTGGAAAGAATTTCAGGGGGGAAGGGGACCGATTTGCGCCCGCGCCTGTCCAGATGCACGCCCGTCAAGTCGCACACCGCCGCCACCTCGCCCGAGCCTCGCTCGACCATCACATGTTCGAAACGGATGACGCGCTCGCGCAGCTCGATCAGGCGCGTGCTGATTTCAACCACGTCGCCCGCCATCAGTTCGCGCTTGTAGGTGATGTTTTGCTGGACGGCGGCCATGCCGCAATGATGGTCGCGGAAATAGGCGGGCGTCATGCCCAGATCGGCAAAGAAATTCCAGGTCGCCTCGTCGAACTTGCCGACATAGTGCATGACGTTCATATGCCCGACATGATCGCAATGCCAGGGATAGACGCAGCCCTTGTAGGTGACGGGCGTCAAAGTGGGCTTGGCCCTTGCCTTTGGCTTTGCCGTCGCGGCCTTTGCGGTTTTCGCCATGTCGCGCACCTCCCAGATGAACGAAGCCTAACACTTGCCGGATTTTCCCAGCTTGCCGCCAGCATACATTACGTTTACGTAAACGTCAACAGTAGATCGGAAGATGTGATTCCGATGCGCTGAGGCTGCTCGCGAACTCGCGCCGGGATGGCCGAAATATGGTCAGAGCTTCTGCAACTCGCCCAGGCGGCGCTGGACATTGGCTTCCACCTGATCCAACTCGGACAGGGTTTGCTTGATGTCTTCCTGCTGCTGCTTGAGCATCTGGCGACGCTCGGCGATCTTGGCCAGGAACAAGCGAAGCTGCCCCTGCTCGCCCGGTTCGCGGTCGTACAAATCGATGATCTCGGCGATTTCCTTCAGCGAAAATCCCAGTCTGCGCCCGCGCAGGATCAGCATCAGGCGCACGCGGTCGCGCTGCGCGTACAAGCGCCGCTGGCCGTCGCGCTTGGGCGAGATCAGCCCTTCATCCTCGTAAAAGCGAATGGCCCGGGTGGTGATGTTGAATTCGCGGGCCAGATCGCTGATGGTGAAATGCGTTGTCATGCCGACCAGATTATCCCAGGCTTGTCATGCTGTTAAGACGAAAGGCAGGGGGTGGCGGGCGTAACCCGCCGGATCGAACAGGGCGCTGGCGTCGCAAGACTGGCGGGCCTTGCGCAGGGCCGATACGATCCGCCCGTCTGCAATCTTGTATTTCTCAGCCAGTCCAATCTCGCCCAAGGGGGCGCAGTCTTCCTTGAACACGTGGCGGTAAAGATCGGTCATCATGCCGAAACGGGCCGCCATCAGCATGTTGGTGGCGTTCTTGACCGTCTTCACGTCGTCGGGCGTTTGGCAATGGAACGAGGTGGCCAGCACCACCGCGATGGCGTGCAGCACGTCGTATTTCACATGCGCCGTCAGCACGAACAGATGATGCTGATTGAGCGCCAGATTGTTCTTCCAGGCAAAGCGGATCAGCCCGCCCAGCAGCAGGGTGAAGAATTCCGGCACGCCCCATTCCATGCCCAGCCCCACCGAAGCCAGGGATTCCAAGGGGGAAAAGGCAAGATCGCCCGCCACCAGCCTTTGGGTGAGCACATTGTCGGCAACACCGTTCAGCAACGGCACGTCTTGCTGGGCGAAGGGAATGCCCAAACCGTCGAACAGCTGGCGATACATCACGATATGGGTGGTGGCGCCGAACAACTGGGCCATGCCGGGATAGCCGTCGACCGCATGCGTGGAAACGCCGTATTCGTCGGCGATCAACTGGGCCAGGACGATCTGCGTCAGTTCCGAAATGCGCTCGGACGCTTGGCCGTGGTTTCGTTCCTGCAACCCGTTGAAACGGCCCAGCGACAGGGCCACGCATTGGCGGGTGTTCTTGATCTGGTTGAAGTAATGCAGCGCGAACTGAACCACCTGTTCTTGCGCAACACGCCCTTCGAAAACGCGCAGGAAGAAGGGATGGCGCCAAACCGGATGGCTCATCACATGATCGTGCAGATCGATGAAAAGCGCTTGCAAGGCGCTGGGATCGACCGGGGCGAGGCCCAGCGGAACCAATTGGTCCAGAATGCGCTTCAAGGGATTCGCGGGATCGTTCAGGCCTTCGATGATGCGCGTGAAGTCGTCGGCTTGGCTTTTCTTGAAGGAGGCCAGCACCGCCTCGGCATCCATCTCCAGCAAATGCGGCAGGTGATGAACCTCGGGCGACAGGACGGGGCGTCCATCGGCGTCCGCAGCGATCAGGTCGGAAAAGGGGATCGGCAGGTTCATGGCGTTTTGTACATTTGGGCGTCCACCACGGCCAAGGCGCTCATATTGACGATGCCGCGCACGGTGACGGACGGGGTCAGGATATGGGCGGGCTTGGCCACGCCCATCAGCATCGGCCCCACCGATTGACCCTGGCCCAGCACCTTCAAGAGATTGAACGAGATGTTGGCGGCGTCCATGTTGGGCATGACCAACAGATTGGCTTCGCCCTTCAGCCGTGATTCGGGGAAGATGTTGTTGCGGATTTCCTCGGAGATCGCGGCGTCGCCATGCATTTCGCCGTCCACTTCCAGATGCGGCGCGCGTTCCAAGATCATGGCCAATGCTTCTCGCATGCGCACTGCCGTAACGCTGTCGCGCGCGCCGAAATTCGAATGCGAGACCAGGGCGATCTTGGGTTCGATGCCGAATCGCTTCACCTCGTCGGCGGCCAGCAGGGTGGTTTCGCAAATCTGTTGGGCGCTGGGTTCCGGGGTGACATAGGTGTCGCACAGGAAATAGGTGCCCTTGGGCAGAATCATCAGGTTCATGGCGGCGGCGGATTTCACTCCCGCCTTTAAGCCGATCACGTCCATGATGTGGCCGAAATGGCGGGTAAAGCGGCCCGACGTGCCGCAGATCATGGCTTCCACTTCGCCCCTGGCCAGCATCAGGGCGGCGATCACGCTGGTTCTGGTGCGCACCACCGTGCGGGCATATTCGGGCGAGATGCCCTTGCGCCCCATCAGCTTGTGGTAGAGCTTCCAATATTCCTGATAGCGAGGATCGTTCTGCGGATCGCACAGCTCCACATTCTCGCCCAGCTTCAAGCGCAGGTCCAACTCCTGAATCCGCTTTTCCAAAACGTCTCTACGCCCGATCAGCACCGGCTTGGCCAAACCTTCATCGACCACCGTCTGCACGGCCAACAGCACGCGCCTGTCCTCGGCCTCGGCATAGGCGACGCGCCTGGGGTCGCGTCTGGCGCGCTCGAAGACCGGCTTCATGACTAGGCCCGAGCGGAAGACGAATTGGCTTAGGCGATCCTTATAGGCCTGGAAATCGGCAATCGGGCGCGTGGCCACGCCGCTGTCCATGGCGGCCTTGGCCACGGCGGGCGCCACCACCAGAATCAGCCGGGGATCGAAGGGTTTCGGAATCAAGTAATTGGGGCCGAAATGCAATTCCTCGCCGCCATAGGCCAACACCACCCGGTCGTCGGGTTCGGCCATCGCCAGCTCGGCCAGCGCCTTCACCGCCGCTTGCTTCATCGCTTCGTTGATGGTGGTGGCGCCGACGTCCAAGGCCCCCCTGAACAGGTAAGGGAAGCACAGAACATTGTTGACCTGATTGGGATAGTCGCTTCTGCCGGTGGCGATGATGGCGTCGGGGCGAACCGCCTGCACTTCCTCGGGCATGATTTCCGGCGTGGGATTGGCCAGCGCGAAAACCAGCGGGCGCTCGGCCATCTTGGCCACCATTTCGGGCTTCAGCACCCGCGGCGCCGACAGGCCCAGGAAGATGTCAGCACCCGCGATGGCCTCGCCCAGGCTGCGCAGTTCCGTCTTGCGGGCATAGCGGATTTTGTAGGGGTCCATCAGCGCGGTGCGGCCTTCATAGACCACGCCTTCGATGTCGCACACCATGACATGCTCGCGCTTCATGCCCAGATTGACCAGCACGTCCAGGCAAGACAAAGCGGCGGCGCCGGCACCCGAACAGACCAGCTTCACATCCTCGATCTTCTTGCCGACCACGCGCAGCGCGTTCAAGACGGCGGCACCGACGATAATGGCGGTGCCGTGCTGATCGTCGTGGAAGACGGGAATCTTCATCCGCTCGCGCAGCTTGCTTTCCACCACGAAACATTCGGGCGCCTTGATGTCTTCAAGGTTGATGCCGCCGAAAGTGGGTTCCAGGCTGGCGATGATCTCGACCAGCTTGTCGGGGTCGGATTCGCTGATTTCGATGTCGAAGACGTCGATGCCCGCGAATTTCTTGAACAAGACGCCCTTGCCCTCCATCACCGGCTTGGCGGCCAGGGGGCCGATATTGCCCAAACCCAGGACGGCGGTGCCGTTGGTGACCACGCCGACCAGATTGGCCCTGGCGGTGACCGTGGCGGCCTCGGCCGGGTTTTCGACGATGACGTCGCAGGCGGCGGCTACGCCCGGCGAATAGGCCAGCGCCAAATCGCGCTGATTGGCCAGCGGCTTGGTGGGCGTGACGCTGATCTTGCCGGGAGTCGGAAAACGATGGTATTCGAGCGCGGCTTCGCGCAAATCACTGGACATGGTGCGGGCCTGTCCTGGCTAGAGCCGCCGGTCCGCCCTCATTCCTTGGGACGGGTTCCAGCTAATGGTGCGGTCGAGAAGACTCGAACTTCCACGGGGTTTCCCCCACAGCGACCTCAACGCTGCGCGTCTACCATTCCGCCACGACCGCGATCTGGTGAACTGAAGGGCTTGCCTTCAGAGACCGGAGGACTTAGCAAATCATGAGCCGTCCCGCAACAAAGTTCGCCAGATGACCCAAAGAAACATTGAATGGACCGTAAGCCCTGGCCAAACCGGCTATCTCGACGCCGTGGCGGCGATGGAGGCCAGGGTGGCCGCCATCCGGGCCGGGCTGGCCTGCGAATGGGTTTGGCTGCTGGAACACCCACCCCTTTACACGGCGGGCACCAGCGCCAAAGCGGCTGATTTGCTCGATCCCAGGCGCTTTCCGGTGTTTCAGGCCGGGCGCGGCGGCCAGTACACCTATCACGGGCCGGGGCAGCGGGTGGGCTATGTGATGCTGGATTTGAAGGCGCGGGGCGGCGATATCAGGGCCTATGTCCATGATCTCGAGGAATGGGTTATCCGCTCGCTGGCTCATTTCGCCGTCCGGGCGGGACGCCGGGCGGGCCGGGTGGGCATCTGGGTCGAAACCGGGCATGGGCGCGAAGCCAAGATCGCAGCCTTGGGGGTGCGGGTGCGCCAAGGGGTGACCTATCACGGGGTGGCGGTCAATCTGGACCCCGATCTCGCCCACTTCGCGGGCATCGTGCCATGCGGCATCCAAGACCACGGCGTCACCAGCCTATGGGCCTTGGGCCACACGGCCAGCATGGAGGATCTGGACTTGGCTTTGAAGGCCGAGTGGCCGGGCGTCTTCGGTTAAAGGACCGTGTAGCCCGCAGGCGTCAGTTCGATGTCGGTCCAGACCAGGGCGCCGTCTTCCATGGCGTCGAGTTGATGCACCAACTCGCCCTTGCCGACGAAAACCGGGCGCAGGCCGTTGCCCATCAGCACGACCAAATGTTTGGGGAAATGCGGCTTGTATTTGATGATGGCGGCCTTGGCGCGTTCGATGTCCTCGGCGACGTCGGGCTTGACGGGCAGGACAACGACGGCATGGCCGGACAGCTCGAGAAAAGAGACGCGGGTTTTCATTGGCGGGCCTCAAGAATTCTTTATCGTTTGATGAAGGATCGCCGTCATTTCCAAGTGCGGCGTCCATAAGAATTGGTCGATCGGCACCACCGAGTCAAGTCGCCAGCCCTTGTTTATAAGGATGGAAAGATCGCGCGCCATCGTCGCTGGATTGCAAGACACCATGACGATTTTTTGAACCATTGTGGCCACGGCCAATTCCGTCACCTGCTCTCTGGCTCCGGCGCGCGGCGGATCAATCACCACGCCCCTGAATTTCTTCAACTCATGGACCAGCAGAGGGCGCTTGGACAGATCCCTGCGCTCGGTGGTCAGTCGGCCAAGGGTGATCCGATCACCTGCCTGTTTCAAGGCGGCCACGGCCTGGGCATTGCCATCGACGGCATGGATGGGGTGATGGGCGGCCAGGGGCAGGCTGAAGCTGCCAACCCCCGCATACAGATCGGCCACCGAACCATCCAGATCGGACAGGCCCGTCAGGACCTGGGCGGTGATGGCGGCTTCGCCCTCGCGGCTGGGCTGTAAAAAGACGCCCGGCGGCAAATGAACGGGCACGCCGCCCAGCGTCACGATGGGGGCGTGGCGCTCGGAGACGGGTTCGGGGTCATCGTCTTCGTGCCGTCGCCAAGAAACACGGGCCAGATTGGCCTGCTCGGTCATGACGGCCAGTTTTTCGCGCTTGAACAGATCAAGCGTCAGGTCGCAGGTGATCAGCGCGTCCAACCCGCTTTCGGTGAGTTGAAGCGCGATGTCGCCCTGGGCGTCACCGGTCAGAACGCTGTTCAAGGCCAGACGCAAGCCGGGCAGGGCCGTTTCCAGATCGGGATGCAACAGCGGGCATTCGCCGACATCCACCAACTGATGGCTGGCTCTGGCGTTGAACCCCAGCAGCACGCCGTCGCGGGTTCTTCTGAAGGCGAAGGTGGCGCGCCGCCTCGTGTGCGCCGACACGCGCATCAAGGGGGCGATTTTTTCCTCGGGCACGCCCACCCTGGACAAGGCTTCCACGGCGATGCCGCGCTTCCAGGCGACATAGAGTTTGTCGTTCATGTGCTGGGCGGCGCAGCCGCCGCAGATGCCAAAATGGCGGCAGGGCGGTTTGGCGCGGGCGGCATCCTGCTCAAGCCATTCAAGGACGCTGGCGGTCAGGCCATCGCCGCGCTTGCCTTCGATGCGCGCCAGCACCCGTTCGCCGGGAAGGGCCAGCGGCACGAAAACGGGGATGCCGCCCAACTGGCCGATGCCATCGCCCCTGGCCCCCAGGCGCTCGATGACGATTTCGGCGTTGCGCGCTTCCATCGGCCGGTTGACGGGCCGCGACACGGCATAGCGAGGACGTTTTGCCAAGGGGTTACGGCGCCTTCATATCAGCCGCGATGCGCAGGCACAGGCGAGCGAAGGCTTTTTGCATGGCATCGACCGCCGCCGCCGGGCTTTCGCCCTGGGCAGGCTCCTCCTCGCGATACAGGGCGCGGTGGACCAAGCTGTAGTCCTTGGCTTTCATCAGCGTCATGTCGGCTTCGATCACCACCTTGGGTTGGCTGCCCAAGACCTGTTCGAAATGCATCAGGCGGCCCTTCAAAAGCCAAGCCCCCTCGACCTTCGCTTCATCGGTCATGACCTGACTGGCCGATTTGGCATCGTTCAGCGATTTGGCCAGATGCTGCTGCAACATGCGCCCCGGCGCTTCGGTCCAAAAATGATAGCGGTAGGTATCCAGGCTTTGGGGCTGATCGGCGCGCGAATGGGCCATCGGGCGCTCGCCAGTGACGCCGTCGGCGCGCAGCCGCTCGACGACCAGGATGCCGGGCAGGGGCTTGGCGGATGCCGTCACGACTGGCGTGGTCAGCCGGTAGAAATGTTCGGCAGGCGGCGGTGCCCCGCCGCAGGCGGACAGAGGCAGGGCGAGGGCAAGCAGGGCAAGCGTGAGCCAAGGGGCAAAGCCCCGCCCGGCGCTTGAGGGGCGACGTAATATCTTCATTTTGCGGCCTCGTCGGGGGGCGATCCGCCGCCCAGGATCAGGCCGGGATTGTCGCGGATGCGCCTTGAGAATTCGGACATGTTGCGGCTGGTGCTTTCCATGTTGACGGTAATCGAATCGATGCTGGAGGAAACGACTCGCAGCGTGTGGTTCAAATCGGTCAGGCCCTGGGCGACGCTTGGCTTGGCGCTGTCCGCCGTCGCGTTCAATTGCGCGATCAGATGATCGACCTGGGCTTTGGTGGCCTTCAACTCGCCCATCATCTTCACGGTCTTGTCCATCTCGTCGATGTTTTTGTCGGACAGAACGCGCTCGCCCGCTTGGCTTAAACGTCCGGACAGACTTTCGGCATTTTCAAGAATGGCGGGTCCCCGCTTCGACAGGTCCTTGGACAAGGTCTGCATGTTGGCCAGCAGGTCGGGGGCGGTCTTTTCCAGCGTGGAACCCAGCGTGTCCACATAGTGAAGCAGGCTGGACAGCAACGGCTTCAGCCCGTTCTGGGTCAGATCGCCCATGTCGCCCGCCAGGGACGAAACCATGGCCATCATGTTGGAACTGCTAGCACCTTGCAGCACGGCTTCCGGCTTGGCCAGGGTTTCGCTGCGTCCGGCGCGCAGATCGATCGAAACGGCGGCCAGCAGACCCGACGAGGTGATGGACGCCACGCTGTCCTCGGGAATTTCCCAGCCTTCCTGAACCGCCAGCGCTACCTTGAAGCGCGGCTTGCCCTTCTCGCCATAGGGCTTCACCCATTCCACCTGGCCGATGCGATAGCCTTCATAGGAAACCACGGTGCCGTATTTGATGCCCGACACATTGTCGTAGCCGGTGTAGTACATGTCGGCCGAGCCGGTGCGTCCGGTCAGCAGGGCCAGGGCGGTGATCAAACCGGCCACGCCCGCCAGCACGAAGGCCCCCACGGCCACGTAATTTGTATCAAGGGTGCGCATGTCTTCCCAAATCCCCCGTTAGATGCCGATGGTCAGGCGGCGCATATAGTCGTCTGGGTCGAGTGTCGCCTCCTCGAGCCTGCGGTTCAACAAATTCTGAATGCGTTCGTTGCTGGTCGAGCGCACGGCTTCGACCGTATCGACCATCAAGATGTCGCCCCGGTCCAGCACGCAGATGCGATCCGCGATGCGAAAGGCGCTTTCCAATTCGTGGGTGACCACCACGATGGTCATGCCCATGGCGTCGCGCAGGGTGATGATCAATTCGTCGATGGCCGCCGAGACGACGGGGTCCAGCCCTGCCGACGGCTCGTCGCAGAACAATAGCCTGGGGTCCATCACGATGGCCCTGGCCAGGGCGGCCCGCTTGATCATGCCGCCCGACAATTCGCTGGGCATCAGATTTTCGAAATCGGCCAACTTGACCACTTCCATTTTCAGGCGCGCCATGATGGCCATGGTGCTGTGGTCAAGTTCTGTATGTTCGCGCAGCGGCAACAGAATGTTCTCGCCTACCGTCATCGAGCTGAACAGCGCGCCGCCCTGAAAGGCCACGCCCATGCGCGTGCGCAGCTTGGTCATTTCGACGGCCGACAACTTGTTGATGTCCTGGCCCAGAATGCTGACCGTCCCCGACGACGGCTTCAAAAGCCCCAGCAGATGGTTGAGCAGCGTGCTTTTCCCCGAACCCGAGCCGCCCATGATGACCATGATCTCGCCTTCATAGATGTCAAGCGAGATGCCCTTCAGAATTTGCCGCGTGCCGTAATGGGTCACGAGGTCTTTGACCTCGATCACCTTGTTGGGGGTGCGGTTGGGAGTGGCGCTCATGGCTATCTGGTCAGAACGAAGGCGAACAGCATGTCGGTGACCACGATGGCGCTGATGGCATGCACCACCGAACGCGTGGTGGCCTTGCCAACGCCCTCGGCGCCGCCTTGGACCAGCGAGCCGTTGACCACGCCGACCAAGGTCACCAGCACGGCGAAGATCACGCTTTTGCCAAGCCCATGGCCCAGATCGTCAACCTTCAGGGATTCGATCACCCGTTCCCAATAGGCGGGAAAATCCATGCCCAAGTCCATGCAGATGTACATGCCGGCACCGGTCAGCGCCACGAAGTCGGCCAACAGGGTCAGAAGCGGCAGCACGGCCAGCATGGCCAGCAGGGCGGGGGCCACCAGAAAGCGCACCGGATCGATGCCCATGACGTGCAGCGCGTCGATTTCTTGGTTGATGCGCATGGTGCCAAGACGCGCCGCCAGCGCCGAGCCTGAGCGCCCCGCCACCACGATGCCGGTAATCAGGGGGGCGAATTCGCGCACGACCGACAGCGCCACGCCGAAGGTGACGCGGCTTTCGGCGCCGAAGGTTTTCAATGTATGGATGCCCTGGATGGCCAGCATGGCGCCCACGGTTCCAGACAGGATGGCTACGATGGGAATGGCGCGCACGCCGAATTCCATCGCCTCGGCCACCACGGCGCCGAAGCGCACTGGCTGGCGGCGGCTTTTGCCCATGACCAGCCAGAACAGGCTTTCGCCCAGCAGGAATGCGCCATAGCCGATTTCGGCGATGCCTGCGATGGTGGCGCGCCCAGTCTTCTCGACGATGCGAAGGTGGCGGGCGGGCAAGTCGATTATCCTCCGACCGCCGCGTCCAGCGTCGCGTGGATGGTGAACACCCGATCCAGCCTGGCTAGCTGCAACACGCGCAGAGCGGCGGGGCTTAGGCCCGCCAGCGCGAAGGAAAAGCCTTTTTTGCGGGCCGACTGATAAGCCTCGACCAGACTGGCGACGCCGGAACTGTCGATATAGCTGACATTCGACATATCGACCACCACCGGCTTGCCGCCGGAAACCGATTCCAGCAGCATCTTGCGCAGCGTGGGCGTGTGCTGAAGATCGGCTTCTCCATCCAGCGTCATGACCAGAAAGCCGCGGTCTTCGCGTACGGAAATATTCATGGCAAAGGTCCTTGTTCGATACGAATAGACAGCTTGAGGCGGTTGCCTGCCCCCGGCGGGGGCTGTTCGAAGCGGTGGTCGTCCAGCACCGACTGGATGAAATGGGTGCCAAGCCCGCCTGGACGAACATCGTCCAGGTCGCGGGGGCGGATGCGCGAAGGATCGACTGCAGGCGCGTAATCGGTCATGCGCACCACCAGATGCCCCTCCTCCTTCGAAATGTCGATATTCACCGGCTTGTCCGAAGGGCCGCCATAGGCGTGGCGGATGATGTTTTGCATGGCTTCATCGACCGCCAGCACCAGATCGGCGTTTTTCTCATCCGATAATCCGGCCAGCGATGCCGATTCGGCCACCACACGGCGCACCATCTTCAGGCGGTTGGGCTGCGCTGGAACGTCCAGCCTGGCTAGGCGCAAGATGGGCTGGAACGGCTGGGCGTCGATTGGCGGCTTGTGGCCATCGACAGCCAGCAGGGTCAGGTCGTCATGCACTTGACGTCCGGGGGCCAGGGCGGCATCGGCCAGGGCCGCCAGCTTGTCCGCCAGCGGCGCTTCGTCCTTTTGCTCGCCGATCAGGGCGGCGACGCCTTCGGCTCCCAGCATTGTCCCGTCCTCCCCCGTGCTTTCGGTCAGGCCATCAGTGAAGATGTACAAGGTTCCTCCGTCAAGCGCCACCTCTTCGGATTCGTAAACCGTTCCCGGCAGAATGCCGACCGGCGGGGATGGGGCGGGAAGCGAAATGGCGGGCTGGCCCTTGCGGATCAGCAAAGGCGGTTCGTGGCCCGCATTGGAGAAAGACAGTTTCTGGCCCGAAGCATCCAGGAAGCCCGCCACCAGGGTCACGAATTTTCCCTGGCTGGCCGTTTCGCACAGTTCGTCGTTGATGCGCGCCACCAGCAGCGCCGGATCGCATTCGTCCTTGGCCAGGGCGCGAAACAGGCTGGCCGTCTTGGCCATCAAAAGGGCGGCGTCCATGCCCTTGCCGGAAACATCGCCCAGGCAAAAGCCGATGCGGCCATCGGCCAGGGGCAGGATGTCGTAGAAATCGCCTGCCACCTCGCGGAAGGGGCGGCCCAGTCCCGCGATGGGAAAGGGGGCGGGCCGGTCTTCGGGCAGCAGGCTGTGCTGGATTTGCGCCGCCAGTTCCATCTCACGCTTCATGCGCTCCTGTTCGACCAGGGCTTGGGCCATGCGGGCGTTCAAAAGGGCCAGGGCGGCGGCCGATGCCAGGGCTTCCAGCACGCGGGCGTCGGGGGCGTCGAACAGACCGTCGCCTGTTGATTTGTTGATCAGCTCGATGGCGCCCAGGGCTTCGTTGCGCACCACCATGGGGGCGCACAGGATCGAGCGCGTGACGAATCCGGTTTTGCTGTCAACATTGGCGTGGAAGTCGGGATCGTTTCGAACGTCGAAGACGGTCTGGGTGGTGCGGCCAATGACGGCGCGGCCCACGATGCCGCTGGAAACCGGAATGCGAAGGCCGGTGATATCGACTGGCCCGGCGCAGGCATGGCACACCAACTCGCCCCTTTCGGTCAGGAACAGCGACGCGGCTTCGGCGTTCAAGGCGTCTGCGATTCGCTCCAGCCCGTGTTTCAAACTGGCGTCCAAATTCTGCGACGTGGCGAAACTCAAGCTCATCGCGGCGATGAGATCCAGGTGTTCGGCCAGTCCGTGCGGGTGGGAATCGATCATGGCGCATGATGCAATGGCTTGAAAGGATTGGAAAGCTCGTGTTTGCCCGCCAGCGGGTTAAATGAATGTTTTGTTGCAAGTCCTTGTAGATGTTGACTTTCTGGGGCGGCAAAGCGCATCCCTTGCAGGCTTTGAACGGTCCGGCAACCAGCGCGGAGAGCCTGATGACGATGCTTCAATTGGACCAGGCGGGATCCATGGCCCGCCCATTTCCCCCTTCGCCTCTTCGCCCGACGCATGCCAAGGGGCCGGTGCCGCTGGCCGTGCCGCCTCGTTTGGGCCGCGCCTGGCTGGATATTCTGTCCAAGCTGGATTTTGCCTTTCAGCCCATCGTCAATATCCATACCGGCTATTGCGGCGGCTACGAGGCGCTGTTGCGCAACACGACCGAAGCCGGATTCGCCAGCATTGGCGATTTCTTCGATTGTTGCCACGCTCAGGGCGTCCTGCCCGCCATTGAAGGCGTTCTGCTGGCCAAGGCGGCGCGCAAGTTCGCCACCATGCCCGGCGCCGCCAAGCTGCGCTTGTTCCTGAACGCCGACAACCGCGCCCTGGGCGCGCTGCCCGTCTTGCAAGCGCTGAAAACATGCTTGGCCGAGGAAGGTCTGTCGGAAACGGCGGTCACGTTCGAGGTTTCCGAGCGCCATCCCTTCCCGCTGACGTTGGATCCCACCCAGATCATTCGCGAATTGAAGCGCGACGCCTTCAAGATCGCCATCGACGATTTCGGCATCGGCTTTTCCGGCCTTCAGCTTTTGTATCTGGCCGAGCCGGAATATTTGAAGATCGACCGTTTCTTCATCGCGGGCATCGCCACCGACGCCAAGAAGAAGCTGTTTCTCGCCAACATGGTCAATGTGGCGCATGTGCTGGGCATCGAGGTGATTGCCGAGGGCGTGGAGACCGAGCAGGAATTTTTCAGCTGCAAGGACATCGGCTGCGATCTGGTGCAGGGCTACATGATCCAGCATCCGACGCAAGAGACCGCGCAGCTGCGCACGCACTATCCCGACATCGAAAAGCTGAGCCGTCGCGAGCGTCGCCAGAAGGGGTCCGACCAGAAGATCATTTTCGAGCAGATCGAACGACTGGAACCCTTGGCCGCCACCAGCGACATGCGCACTGTCTTTGCGCGCTTCAGGGACGCCAAGAACCACAATTTCCTGCCCGTGGTTGACAATGCGGGCGAGCCGATGGGCTTGATCCGCGAGCGCGATCTGAAGGAATTCACCTATTCGACCTATGGCAAGGAAATCATCTGCAACAAGAATTTCGGCTATAAGATTACCCACTTCATCGCCCGCTGCCCGATCGCCGACGTGCACACGCCCGCCGAAAAGATTCTCGAGATCTTCTCGGCCAACGCCAGTTCTGAAGGGGTGATCATCGTCGAGAACCTGAAATATGTGGGGTTCCTGGGCGCGCACGCCCTGTTGAAGGTGATCAACGAAAAGAATCTGGCCTTCGCCCGCGATCAGAATCCCTTGACCAAGCTGCCGGGAAACAGCGTCATTCACGGGTTGGTCACCGAGGCGCTGGCCGATGCCGACAGCGCCTATTCCTTCGCCTATTTCGATTTCGACAATTTCAAGCCCTTCAACGACAAATACGGTTTTCGCCAGGGCGACCGGGCCATTCTGCTGTTTGCGGAAATCCTGACGCGTGAGGCGCAAAGTCACGGTTTCGCGGTGGGGCATGTGGGCGGCGACGACTTCTTCGCCTGCTTCAAGGGAATGGATGGCGATGCGGTTGGGGCCTTGGTGCGCGCCATTAGTCTGCAATTTCGCTATGAGGTGGAAAGTTTCTACGATGCGCCCGACCGGGCGGCGGGCTTCATCGAGGCGCATGACCGGGAAGGCAATATCCGCCGCTTCCCGCTTCTGACCGTGTCGGCGGCCCAGCTTGATCTGCCGTCCGCGCACGGCCCCTCGACGGTCGAGGAAATTAGCTGGTTGATCGCCGAGTTGAAGAAGGGCGCCAAGGCCAACCCAGACAAGATCTGTCAGGCCACATTGATTACCGCCTGCGACAGCAGGCCAATCTGATTACCCCCTGCGACAGCCGTCTGGCCTGAGCCTTCGGCTTTTGCTAGATTGACCGGCGATGAACGGTCCTAGCGCCTCGACGGATATTGTGCCCCAAGCCCCTTTTGCCGCGTTCGAGCGGGCGCTTGGGCTGCAAAGGTCCGGCCAATTGGACGAGGCCGCCAGTGCCTATGAACAGGCGATAGCCGAGCGGCCGGATCATTTTCCTTCGCTGGTCAATGCGGCCGTGGTCTTGCGCAGCCTGGGAAAGCTGGAGGCCTCGTTGCGCCTGCTCTACAAGGCCCTCGAGATCGATCCCCGTCAGCCCGGCATGTGGCAGAATCTGGGAGAAACCTTAAGGCGGCTCAAGCGCCTGGACGAAGCGGTCGGCGCATTCAAGAAGGCGGCGCAGGATTCAAGAATCCTGTTGGCGGCGGTCAGCGGCTTGGCGCTGGCGCTTAAGGAAGCGGGCCAGTTGGACGAGGCGCTTTCGGCCATGGAAACGCTGTTGGTCAAAGAACCCGGCAATGCAGCCGCCTGGGCCGCCTTCAGCGACGTTTTGTTCGATGCCGGACAGGAAGATGCGTCTCAGTTGGCGCTGGAGCGCGCCATTCGCTTAAAGCCAGCATCGGCGGCCCATCATCTCAAGATGGCCTTCCATAAATCGCAACAGGGCCAGTATCAGACGGCGGAAGCGATCTATCGCGCCTTGCTGAACCAGGGAGCCGAAGGCCTGGCATCGGTCCATACCGGCTTGGCCCAGGCGCTGATCAGCCAAGGACGCCTGGAAGAGGCCATGGACCCCATCGCCAGGGCGATGGCGTTGGACGCCAACCAGACCGACAGCCATTTGGCGCGCGCCAGGCTTCATTTTCTTGCCGGTCGCTTGGGTCCCGGCTGGGACGATTACGAATGGCGCAAGCGTCATATCGACTTCACGCCGCCCCATCTGCCGGTGCCGGTCTGGGACGGCCAGCCCTTGGCCGGGCGTTCGATTCTGCTGCTGGGCGAGCAGGGGGCGGGCGACACGATTCAATTCCTGCGCTACGCGCCCATGTTGGCGGCGGGCGGCGGCAAGGTCTTTCTCGCCACCTCGCCCGCGCTGGCGCCCTTGCTCAAGCTGATCCCTAGCTTGGCCGATGTGGTGACCGATGGGAAAAGCCTGCCAAAAACCGACTGCTACGCCCACCTGCTGGACCTGCCCGCCTTGTTCAAGACGGACCTGTCCAACATTCCCGCCAGCGTGCCCTATCTGCCGGTCCCATCCCCCGACGAGGCCTTGAAAATCAAGGCGCCGCGCGGGGCGCGCTTGAAGGTGGGGCTGGCATTCGCGGGCAATCCGCGTCACCGGGGCGATCGGCTGCGCAGCATGGCCTTTTCCAAGCTGGCCCCTTTATTCGCCCTTCAAGGTGCTGCCTTCTACTCCTTGCAGGTCGGACAAGAACTGCCCGCCGACGCCAAGCCTTATCTCGACAGCGGCCTGCTGATCGATTTGGCGGGGCGGATCGGCTCGTTCGCCGATACGGCGGCGCTGGTCTCGCAATTGGATCTGGTCATTTCGGTCGATACGGCGTTGGTGCATCTGGCGGGCGCCATGGGCAAGCCCGCCTGGGTGCTGCTGCCCTTTTCGCCCGACTGGCGATGGCTGCTGACGCGCCAGGATTCGCCTTGGTATCCGTCGCTGACCCTGTTTCGCCAAGCCCGGCCCAACGACTGGGACGGCGTCGTCCGCCATGTCTTCAAGGCGCTGCAAGAAAAATTGGCGGAGAACGACATTCTGGCCCTGCCTTCAGCGGCCAAGCGCGACGACAAGCAGCCGCGCTTTACCATGACGCTGCCCAGAAGCCTGCTTAAGGATCCGGGGGCGGCCTTCATCGTCAAGCGTGAAAGTCAATTCGGCGGCTATGAATATGCCACGCGGGCTTTTCTCGATGCGCATCTGGCGCCCGGCGACGTCGTTCTCGACATCGGCGCCCATTGGGGCGTGATCGCCCTTTCCTGCGCCAGCCGCTGGCCGGGCCAAGTGCGGGTGCTGGCCGTCGAGGCCGACGCGACCAATGCGGCAAGGCTGAATGAATGGGCGGCGGCCAACGGCTTGGCCCATATGATCGAAACCGTGGTGGCGGGCTGCGCCGACAAGCCCGGCCAGGGGCGGTTGGAGGCGGGCGGCAACAGCAGCATGGGATTCTCGGTAGCACCCGACCCCAAGGGCGCGTTGCGTCTGGTCAGCATTGATTCCTTGCTGGCCGAGCGGCCCAGCCTTCAGGGCATGCGCTGCTTCGTCAAGATCGACGTCGAAGGTTTGGAACCCGAAGTGGTGGCGGGCATGAAGGGCCTGCTGGCAAGCGGACAGGTGGCGGCGATCATTCTGGAACGCGGTCGCGGTTTCGATGCAGGCGCGCCTCGCAAAAATTTCACGCGCTTGTTGGCCGGGCTGACCGGGCAGGGTTTCAAGCTGATGCGCTTTGCCAACGAACAGTTGGGTGGCCCCTTGATTCCCTTCGTCGATACCGAAGATTTATGCAATTTCATCGCGTTGTCCGCGGGTTTCGAGCCGCTGGCCAGTTATGCGCGCGCGCCGGTTTCGCAAGTCGTGGCGCCCACCCAGCCCGAACGGGCGCGCCAAGTCGGCGAGGCCAAGGCCAAGCGGACAACGAATTTGAAGTCGGCCCTGACCAGCGATGCGGGTTTCTGGGCCGATCCGGCCAATCTGTCCTGGCTGGCCGCCGAGCGCGCCGCCGCCGCCGCGCCGCTGTTGCCGCAGAAGGGCCGCATCCTCGATCTGGGGGCGGGGCTGATGTTGCTGAAAAAACATCTGGCGCCTGGAATCGATTACTTGCCATGCGATCTCGTGCCTTGGACGGAAGCGACGCTGCCTTGTGATCTCAATCAGGGCCAGTTCCCGGATGGAACCTTCGACGCCGTAGCCCTTCTCGAGGTTCTTGAATTTCTGCATGATCCGGGCGGGGTTCTGGCGGCCTGTCGCAAGGCCAGTTCGTCTTTGGCGCTGACCTATCGCCTGCGCGGCAAGGACAAGATCAAGGAGCGGCGCGCCCTGGGCTGGTTCAACGATTTCGACGAGAAACAATTGCGCGCCTTGCTTAAAGAAGCGGGTTGGCGCGTCGATCTGCTGGTTCCCGCCGCTGAAGCCGAAACAACGCTTATTCTGGCCAAGCCTCTGCCCGAATAAGCCAGCCGACGGCTGCGTCTCGCTCGTTTCTCAGATTGCCTTGCAGGCGAAGCAGGTCGGACGGGTTCGCCTTGCAAGCCGCCCGCAGACGGGCCAGCGCCAGGCGCGACGATTCAGCTAAGCTGCCGTAGAACCGAGCCTGCGATGCGGCGACCCCCCGCATGGCCGCCCCCTTGGACTGCGCGCAGGCGATCCGCAGGCGTTCGGGCGGGATCGACCCGTCGAAGGACAAGGACAGTTGCGCTAGGCGCTGGGGGTGTGGAGTCGGCGTTTCCATGCCGGAAGGGTGACCTTCCTGGCCGCAGGCGTCAAGGAAATAATGCAGTAGATAGGCATTACATCCGGCTACTGACTGGCCCAGACCACGCGATGGATCAAGGCCACCTCTTCGATCGGCAAGGACCGGTTGGGATGCTGGTCGTTGAGCGATTGCAGATCGACGAATTTGGCGGTGCGGCGCAAGAGTTGCTTGACCATCACCTCGCCGTCGTTGGTCTTCACGATCACGCGGTCGGCCCTGCGGATCTGGGCGGCGGGCGAGACGATGACGATATCGCCCTCGCGATAAAGCGGCTCCATCGAATCTCCGGTGATCTCGAGCGCATAGGCCTTGCTGTCGCCCATTTCCGGGAAAGGGATTTCATCCCAGCCCGCGCCAGTGGGATAGCCCGCATCGTCGAAATAGCCGTCGGAACCGGCCTGGGCCAGCCCAATCAGCGGAATGCGCTGCACGGCGCCGGTTTCGTCGGGATTGTCGATCATGGTGACGAATTCCGCGATCGAGGCGCCGGTGGCGGTCAAGACCTTGGCCACGCTTTCCGTTGAAGGCCAGCGCAATTTGCCCTCGGGACTGGTGCGTTTGCTCTTGTTGAAGGTGGTGGGGTCAAGCCCTGCCTTGCGGGCAAGACCGGACGCCGTCAGCCCGTGCTTGAAAGCCAGACGGTCGATGGCATGCCATATATCGGCGTGACGCAGCATGGAATCCTCCCAACCCCCGCAAGGGCTTGTGGTTACAATCACAGGTAGGAACATAGTCAATTTTCTCCTTGACGTCAAGCGGTCGCCATGTTTTGACTATGTTCCCACAATGTACGTGATGGAGACTCATATGTCGTTCTATCGATACGTGCCAAAACCGCTGGCCGAGCCGTTAACTCAGCCCTTCGAAACGGTCGAGGAGGCATGGTTTTGGTTCTGTCGCTCTCAGATCGCCAGGCTCGAAGGGGCCAGGTTCCGTTCGACCGACAGCGCCAACGTTCCAAGGCCTTGCGATCCCGACGACGTCTTCGCGGTGGTTGATCGGCTTTACAAGGCGAGAGAGCTTGAGAGGCGCCATCTGGTGGTCCTGGGCGATTACGGCTTGCGTCTTGCGCCGCCCCTGGAAAGTCATGCCGACGAGCGCGCCGCCGCCCGCTGCTGGGAGGAGGCGATGCTGCGCCTGCATCCCGTGCTGAAGGCCAAGGGAATTGTGCTGTGACAGGCAAAAACGCCTTATATGGCAGCGTCTACGACGAAGCCTGGGTGGGCTTTCGCAACAATACGGGATTGGCCTGGCTCAGGCTGCTGAAGCCGGGATTTCGCCACTGCTTCTTGCTGCTGCGCAAAGGCGGGCAATGGGTGGTTTACGATCCGCTCGCCCATCATACGCGCATCGATCTGGTTGATGCCGGTTATGAGCTGCTCGATGTTTTCAGCGAAAAGGGATGCCGTTTGATTCCCGCCGACATCAAGGTTCCGCCGCTCGCTCCCGCTCCCTGGCGGCCCTATAGCTGCGTCGAGGCGGTCAAGCGCGCGCTTGGCTTGAAGGCGGGCTGGGTGCTGACGCCTTGGCAATTATACCGATTTCTGACCTGCCCCGGGCAGAATCAAAAAAAGTTCCTATTCGGCGATAATTATCGTTGACTCTCCAAAAAATGCGGAGTATATACTGGCTCATTACCGCCCTTAATGCGACCGCAGCGGATCATAAGCCTCGGAGGAGGCGCTGCTGACCAGAAGAGGGAGAGGTTTCCCGAACGGGGCCGTTCGCTTTTGCGGACGGCCCCGTTCGGTTTTCAGGTCATCGCAAGACAGCCCCGCCCGGAATTCTCCTGGCGGGGTTTTTCACGTCACCGGCGCTTCGCGCCGACAGCAAAGGAGTTCGTCATGGGAGGTTTCATGAGCATTTTCTCGCCGCCGTCGCCACCACCGCCGCCGCCGCCGGTCGTTGTACCGACGCCCGCGCCCGCCCCAGTCGTTGACAATGCCGCCGACGACGAGCGCAAGGCGCGCTTGGCTGCCGTGGCCCGCAACCGGGCTGGCCTGTCGGGCACCATCGCCACCTCCAGTCGCGGCGTGCTGGCGCCCGCCCCGGGCGAAGGCGCTCGCAAAACCCTGTTGGGAGAATAGGACCATGAACGAACGGAACAACGCCGAGGCTCATCGCGTCGTGCTGAAGCGATTCGAGAAGGCGCGCGAGCGGCGCGCCGCCTGGGAGGGCCACTGGCAGTTCAGTTGCTGGAACGCCAACGATCCCAACCGCGCCAAGCTGGAGGCGGTCGCGGTCGGCAACAAGATCTTCGATCAGTGCCTGCGCATCGCCCGCCAAGCGGTGGACGGAGAGCTGGAAGATCAAGTTTCTGGCGCCACTCATTATCACGTTGAAGGCCTGTCGCCGCCCTGGGCCAAGACCCGCGAACCGGTGGCCCGCCTGGGTCGGCATGTTTTCTACAAGGATATCGGATAGGAGAAATGAAAATGGTCAAATCAAGAGAAGAGCTTCGGGCACTTGTGGCCGACAAGCGCTATTGGACGGACAAGTCTTATTACGACTTTGTCACCAATGAGTTTCGCAAGACTTATGATGGCGGCGGCGAAATGGCTGGCGGCCCAGGCCTTGTTCACGTGCAGGCCTATCAACAGGTCAGGAACGGCGCAGTGGTCGATGTCGCCGAGCATCAGCGCGGCGCTGGCGGGACAGGGCAGAACGCGCCGTCCGGATCGAAAGCGGAATTGCCCAAAATGCAGCCGCCTGTGGCCTATCCGAAGATTCGAGAGAAGGATGGAAAGGGTACAGGCGATTTCGGCGCCAACCGTGACGAGGGTGAAAAGAAACGGCCGCACAAAGGCGTTGATATCGTCGCCAAGCCGGGGGAACCCATCTTCAGCCCAGTGGATGGCAAGGTGGAAGTGCGCAAGCCCGATCCGACGGGGCGCGTGAATAACGGCGAATGGATCGAACCCTATCCCGACGACGCTAAAAAGCGAGGCAAGCTAAAGGGTGTTGGCATCATCACCGAGGACGGACATCGCGTGCGGGTTATGTATGTCGATCCAGATGCCGTCGATCTGAAGCCGGGTCAGAAGGTGCGGGCCGGGCAGGCCATCGGCGATGCGCAGGACCTGTCAAAGGTCTATCCCAACGGGATGACCAACCATGTGCATATCGATGTCAAGAAAGATGGCGTCTTTATCGATCCGACCGGGAAAGTATCAAAATGGTAGAAGGATTGGTGCGTTGTCAGTCGGCATACCAAGCGGCCCAACTGACGACGCGCCAATCGATGCTGTCCGGCTTAACCCAGAAGCTAGTATTGCAGCCGCTCTTTTGGCAATGAGAGGAGTAATGCTCATCCGGATTCTGGACGACCACTTCCACATCGTCCGGGCGGAGGCCATCTGGCTTTTCCCATTGCCATTTGGGAATGTCCTTCCTGGCCAGCACCTTCACCGACAGAATCCGGTAGCGGAACTTCTCCTCCGGCTTGTCCTGATAATGAAAATTCGTAATGCCCGCCCTTGCGCACATCGCTTTGTCGATCCGCCTTGTGCAGGCCAGGACGGTTTCGACCGCGCAGACGGGGCTTTTGGGGCGGTCGATGCAGTCGGAGGTGGCCGAAGTGGGCGTGATGACGCGGATTTGTTTGGGATTGATCTCTTCCCAGGCCGATGCCGACTTGGCAAGGGCGAGGCACAGCAAAGCGATCAACGGCAGGGCGGTTAAGCGCATGTCCTTTACCCCAGGGACTTGGATGGTCGCTGAGCCAGCCTAGCACAGGCGGGGCAGGGGCGCTTCCCTCCTCCTGCTGCAGCCGGTCAGAAACCCCTTGCCAAGCGGCCATCATGCGGTTAAAAGGCCCCTTCGCGGGGCCGCCAGCCGGTTCCTTTTGCGAATCAGGGCGCTTAGCTCAGCGGTAGAGCACTTCCTTGACATGGAAGGGGTCACAAGTTCGATCCTTGTAGCGCCCACCATTTTCCCTTCGGTCCAGGTTATAATACCTGGCCCATTTATAGGCCCGCGCCGTCAGAAAACGGTCAACAAATCCCACAGAGTCAGTTAGGGTAGGTCCAAACCTGTAGCTTTTCCAGCTCTGCACAGGCTTGTGCGGAGCAGAACCAGTGCTGTTTTGGGCAACAACCGATGAGCCAGTCCCGCAACGACGCGAATGCCGCAGGCACCTGGGGCCTTCGCTTGGTCGAGTTGGTCAGCGATCTGATCGCCATCGTGCAGGATGGCAGGCTGGTTTATGCCAATGCCTCGGGCGCTCGTTTGCTGGGTTTCGACGGCCCTGCCCCCCTGATCGGCAAGCAGGTCGCAGAGCTTGCCCATTCCGATTACGCCGAGCTGATGACCGAGGAAGGTCTGGGTCTGCTGGCCGACGAGCAGGGGTCGGTCACCATCAAGCTGATGCGCCCAGGCGGCGGCGAGTTGGATGTCGATCTGACCGTGCGCAAGCTGGGCGACGTGACCGGCGGCTTTATGATGGAGGCCAGGGACATCACGCAAAGCAAGCGCTCGGCCGAGGCGCTGCGAGAGCGCGAGGCCAAGCTGGCGGGCATTCTGGATGCGGTGATCGAAGCCATCATCACCATTTCCACCGACGGGCGCATTCAATCCTTCAACGCCGCGGCTTGCCGCATCTTCGGCTACATGCCCGAGGAAATCATCGGCCAGCCGGTGTCGCGCCTGATGCCGGAACCCTACGCCACCGAACATGCCGCCTATATGCAACGCTACGCCAAGGGCGGCAAGACCTGGATCATGAATGTCAGCCGCGAACTGCCGGGGCGCCGACGCGACGGAACGGTCTTTCCCATTGAAATCCACGTCACCGAACTGCGCCAAAGCAAGGAACAGCTGTTCATCGGCGTCATCCGCGACATTTCGGATCGCGTGAAGGCCGAGGAGCGCTTGCGCCTGTCGGCCGCAGTGTTCGAAACGGCCGCCGAAGGCATCATGGTGACCGACGACGATTTCAAGGTAACGGTCATCAACAGCGCCGTCAGTTCGATCACCGGCTTTTCGACCGACGAGATCGTGGGCCAGAAACCGCCTTTCCTAAGTTCACCCTTCCAAGACGAACGCTTTTATCTGCTCTTGTGGGAATCCCTGATGCGCAGCGGCGTGTGGGAAGGCGAGCTGTGGGACAAGAAGAAATCGGGCGAACGCTACGCCCAGCGCCTGTCGATTTCGTCGATCAAGGACGAGCAGGGCATGACCTTGCAACATGTGATGGTGTTCAGCGACATCACGCGCAGGCGCTTAGACGAGGAACGCATCCTCTATCAGGCCACGCACGACATGCTGACCGAACTGCCCAATCGCATGCTGTTCCTGGATCGCCTGAGCCAGGCGGTTGAAAGCGCGCATGACCGCAGCCGCAGAGGCGCCTTGCTGTTCTTGGATCTCGACGGCTTCAAACTGGTCAACGACACGCTGGGCCATGACATCGGCGATTTTCTGCTGCGGGAAGCCAGTCGGCGGCTGGTGCATGTCTCGCGCGACGCCGACACGCTGGCCCGCCTGGGCGGCGACGAATTCGCCGTGCTGATGCCCGACATCGCCTCCGAGCAAGAGGTGATCAGCCAGGCCGAAGCCATCATCGAGGCGATGCGCGTTCCCTTCGATCTGGAAGGCTACGAGGCCTTCGTCACCTCGAACATCGGCATCACCCTGTTTCCTGACGCTTCCGACAGCCCGCAAGCGCTGCTGAAGAACGCCACGGCGGCCAAGACCAAGGCCAAGGAACAGGCCAAGACCAATTACGCCTTCTTCACGCCTGACATCACCGCCGCCTTCAACGAGCGCCTGGCCATCAAGACCAATCTGGTCAAGGCGCTGGATCGCGGCGAATTCCATCTGCTTTATCAACCCAAGCTGGACATGACCACCGGCCTGATCCATGGCGTCGAGGCCTTGCTGCGCTGGCGCAATCCCTGGCTGGGTTTCGTCTCGCCGGTGCGTTTCATTCCCGTGCTGGAAGAAACCGGCCTGATCGTTGAAGTGGGCGAATGGGTGATCGAAACCGCCTGCCGCCAGCAGCGCGCCTGGGCCGATGCGGGCTATAGGGACATCAAGATCGCGGTCAATCTGTCGGCTAGGCAAATTCGCCCAGGCTTGGCCGAAATGGTGGAAGGAATCTTGACCAAGACGGGCGCTTGCCCAACTTGCATCGAGATCGAGATCACCGAAAGCCTGATCATGGGCGATGCCGATCTGGCTTCGCAACTGCTGAAGGATTTGGCAGCCATGGGCATTCCGCTGGCCACGGACGATTTCGGCACCGGTTATTCGTCGCTCAGCTATTTGAAGCGCTTCCCGCTCGACACCATCAAGATCGATCGCTCTTTCGTGAAAGACCTGATCGCCGACAGCGACGACGCCGAAATCGTGCGCACCATCATCACCATGGGCCATTCGCTGCGCAGGCGCATCGTGGCCGAAGGCGTCGAAACCACCGAACAGCTTTCGGTGTTGAACGACCTGGAATGCGACGAAATCCAGGGCTATCTGCTCAGCCCGCCGGTGGCGCCCGAGCGCATCGTGGAAATGCTGCTTGCCCCGCCGGGTCCGGGGCTGTTGAAATCCATCGGCGCTGCGGTTTAGCTCGGGCTTGGGGTCAGGTCTTGAATTATGAATTCGCCAGACTCGCCGAGATTTGTGCCCTAAATTCATAATTCAAGACCTGACCCCGATCTTGCCGTTCTTCGCTTGCGTGGACGAATCGGGCTTTCCGGGCATCGCCAAGCGCCGACAACGGGGATATCATGCTTTTGGGCACAGGCACTTTTGGGCACAGGCACGCCATGCGGTGTTGCAACAGTTAAGGGGGGCGGTGGCGGCATGGGCATTTTGGATCAGAACATCGATTATGATCGACCGGTGAAGTTGGCCGAGGGTATTTTCTGGGTTGGCTTTGCCGATCTGCAAGGCCGGTTGCAGTGCAATCCCTATCTGATCGTCGATGGCGACGAGGCCATTCTGATCGACGGTGGCTCGCGCCCTGATTTCAGCACGGTCATGCGCAAGATCCTCCAGACCGGAGTTTCGCCCAAGCAGATCAGCCATCTGATCTACCAACATTACGATCCCGACCTATGCGGCTCGATCCCCAATCTGGAAAGCATCATCGATTCGGCGGATCTGAAGATTATTTCCCAAGGCGAGAACAACCCGTTCATTCGTCATTATTCGATCCACTCCCCTTTGCTGTGCATCGACCGGATGGAGCGGAAACTGACCCTGCGCTCCGGGCGGGTTCTGCGGTTCTTCCGCACGCCCTACGCCCATTCGGCGGGCAGCTTCATCACCTATGACGAGACCAGCGATATCCTGTTCACCAGCGACCTGTTCGGCAGCGCAGGCGCCTTCAGCAACTGGCGGCTGTTCGCAGATTTCGATAAGAAATGCTTGGCTTGTGAGGTGGTGTGGCCCGAACGGCCGGACGAGCCTTGTCAGGATACCGGCACGCCTTGCCCTTGGAGCGGCATGCATAGCTTTCACCGGCGAATCATGCCCGGCAACAAACAACTCCATCATGCCATGTCTGTGATCAAGACCATCGGGGCGACCATGGTCGCGCCCCAGCACGGCTCCATCCTCTATCGGACCGAGGACATCCAGGCCGCCATCCATAGGCTGCAAAAGATGGACGACATCGGCATCGACGGCATCGCCGATGCCGCCTCTTGTCCGACGTAAGGTGCTATGATGCCCAAGCTGGACGGAATTGACTTCAAGATCGAGAGCGCCATCGGCCATTCGGTCGGGGCGCTGGTCTCCAAGGTGCTGGAGCAGCAGGCGCAACTGGCCGACCAGCGGATCAACCAGGCCCTGCTGACCGAGTTGGTGGAACAGTTCGTGCAGGCCGAGCGCCAGCTTGCCGAGGCCCACGCCACCGTGCTGGCCATGTCGCGCACCGATGGTCTGACCGGCATCGCCAATCGCCGCTGGTTCGACGAATCCCTGGCTCATGAGATGGCCCGCGCCGTCAGGTCTCAGACCCGCATCGGGCTGCTGCTGCTGGATATCGACTGCTTCAAGCTGTTCAACGACAATTACGGCCACGCGGCGGGCGACGATGGCTTGCGGGCGGTGGCCCAGGCGGTGCAGTCCATCGTCAGGCGCCCGCCCGATCTGGCTGCGCGCTATGGCGGCGAAGAACTGGTCTGTATCTTGCCCGATACCGATTCGGAAGGCGTCGAGGCGGTTGGCAACGCGATCCTGGGCGCGGTTCGCGGCCTCGCCATTCCCCACGCCTTTTCCAAGGCCGCCAACATCGTCACCCTGAGCATCGGCGGCGTCTCCCTCGTCCCCGACGAGGCCACGACACCCAAACAGGTAATCGAGGCAGCGGATTCCGTGCTTTACGTCTCCAAAGAAAGCGGCCGCAACCGCCTGACCATGGTCCCGGCCTCCATTGAGGTTGTGCCATGACGTCAAGCGCAAGCGGGGTCAGGTCTTGAATTATGAATTTCGGCTTAATCCGCCGATCTCAACCAAATCAGTCTAGAATTCATAATTCAAGACCTGACCCCGTCCCTGGGGCCGCGCACCAGTTCGGCCACCACGCCGTGCAGGGTGCGCACTTCCTGTTCGGTCATGGCGGCCCGCTGAAAGATGTTGCGGATATTGCGCACCATGGTCGGGCGCTTGTCGGCCACGCGCAGGAATCCGCAATGGTCCAACTCGCGCTCCAGATGCAGGAAGAAATTTTCCAGCTCCTGCTTGCTGGCCGGTTTCGCGTCACCCGAAGCAAGGCGGCTGCTAGGCGTCTCGTCGCCCGCCTGGAACCATTCATAGCCGATCAGCAACACCGATTGCGCCAGATTGAGCGAAGCGAAGGCGGGGTTCAGGGGCACTGAGGTTAAGGCATCGGCCAGCGCCAGATCGTCATTCTCAAGGCCGGTGCGCTCAGGCCCGAATAGAAAGCCAACGCGCTCGCCCTTGCCATGGGCCTCGCGAGCTTCGAGCGCCGCTGCCCTCGGGGTGACGATGCGCTTGGTCATGCGCCGCGTTCTGCCCGTGGTGGCGTAGACGCGGTTAAGATCGGCGATCGCCTCGCTGGTGGAAGCGCAGATGCGCGCCGCCGCTAAAATCTCGTCCGCCCCCGACGAGGCGCGGCGCGACAATTCGTTGGGCCATTTCGGCTTGGGGTTCACGATGCGCAAATCGTGCAGCCCGCAATTGGCCATCGCCCGGGCGGTGGTGCCGATATTCATCGCCAATTGCGGCGACACAAGAATGACGGCGGGGGCCAGCGGATCGGGGGCGGCCTGTAGGGTTGAATCGGTGCCCGAAGCCTTGCTCACGGTTGGGCGCCGTCGCGCAGCAGCTTGTAGGTGATGCTGTCGGAAAGCGCATCGAATGAGGCGTCGACCACATTGGTGGAAACGCCCACCGTGGACCAGCGCCGCCCGCTTTTGTCGGCACTTTCGATCATGACGCGGGTGACCGCGTCGGTGCCGTCGCCGGGGCCGGCGCCGGGCGTGAAGATGCGCACCTTGTAATCGACCAGTTTCAAATCTTCGAGATAGAGCGTATAGGGGCGCAGCAATTTGCGCAGCGCCGCGTCCAGCGCATTGACCGGGCCGTTGCCCTCGGCCACTTCCATCACGTCTTCGTGGCGCACCTGGCCCTTGACCGTGGCCTCGCTGACCAGGGCGAAGCTGCCGTCGTTCTGCCATTCACGCCTTGTGATCACGCGAAAGCTTTTCAAATCGAAGAAGGTCGGCACCTGGCCGAAGAAGCGGCGCACCAGCAATTCCAGGCTGGCTTCGGCGCCGTCATAGGCATAGCCGTCATGCTCGCGCTGCTTGACCTCTTCTAGCATGCGCGACACTTTGGGATCGCGGCTGTCGACATCGACACCCAGGTCGCGCAGCGTGGCCAGAATGTTCGAGCGGCCCGCCTGATTCGACACCACGACATGGCGATGATTGCCCACCAACTCGGGCGAGATATGCTCGTAGCAGCGCGGGTCCTTCTCGACCGCCGAGACATGCAGCCCGCCCTTGTGCGCAAAGGCGCTGGCCCCCACATAGGGCGCTCGTCTGTCGGGGGCGCGGTTCAAGCGTTCGTCCAGCACGCGGCTGACATGTTTCAGCTTGGTCATGTCGGATGGCGTGATGTTGGTTTCAAAGCCCATCTTCAGCACCAAGTTGGCGGCGATGCTGATCAGATTGGCGTTGCCGCAGCGTTCGCCCAGACCGTTCAGCGTGCCCTGCACTTGGCGCGCGCCGGCCCTAACCGCGGCCAGCGAATTGGCCACCGCGTTGTCGCTGTCATTGTGGCAGTGAATGCCCAGATGCGTGCCCGGCACGCGGGCCGCGACCTTGGTGACGATCTCTTCGATCTCGTGGGGCAATGCGCCGCCGTTGGTGTCGCACAGCACCACCCAGCGCGCCCCTGCCTTGTAGGCGGCTTCGATGCAAGACAGCGCGTAATCGGGATTGGCCTTGAAGCCGTCGAAGAAATGTTCGGCGTCGAAGATCGCCTCGTCCACGCGGGTCTTGGCGTAGGCGATCGATTCCGAAATCATGCGGATGTTCTCGGCCAGTTCGATGCCCAGCGCCACCTCGACCTGGAAATCCCAGCTTTTGCCGACCATGGTGACGGCGCGGATGCCGGGCGCGAACAAGGCCTGAAAGCCGGGATCGTTCTCGGCCGAGCGGCCTTGGCGCCTTGTCATGCCGAACGAGGTGAAGCGGGCGCGCGTTAGATGCGGCAGGCTGGCGAAAAAGGAATCGTCGGTCGGATTGGCCCCCGGCCAGCCGCCCTCGATGTAATCGATGCCCAAACGGTCAAGCTCGGCGGCGATGGCCAGCTTGTCGGCCACCGAGAAATCGACGCCCTGGGTTTGCGCGCCGTCGCGCAGGGTGCTGTCGTACAGATAGACGCGCTTGTCGGACATGACTGAAAAACCTGCTTCTTTTGCCAAAATAGGCGGAACCGGGGGGCCAGAATGCCCCAACTGGGGCCAATGCTCAAGGCTGTGCTTGGCATGCCGTTTTTGCAACTCCCGGAAATGTCGAAATTATGATATTGTTAACCTTCGTGGAGGTGGGCCTCTTGCGACCCGGAGGGTCGGTATGCTCGAAATTCAACCCGAAAGCCGGGGCGATTTTTTAAGCGTTTGCGCCATCGGCAAGCTGACCGACAGAGATTACCGCAAATTCGGTCCGCAGCTGGACCGGCTGGTGGCCGAGCATGGCCGCGTGCGCGCCCTGATCGACATGACCGAGTTCGAAGGATGGACGGCCAGGGCCGCCTGGATGGATTTCATCCTGGGCATTCGCCATTGGAACGATTTCGAGCGCTGCGCCCTGATCGGCGACCGTTCCTGGGAACGCGCCTCGGCCGCCGCCATCAACGCGCTTAGCGAATCCAACATCCGCTTTTTTACCGCCAACCAGCGTCGCGAAGCCTGGATATGGACGCACGAAAAAGAAGCGCATTGATGGGGGGCTTCTTGCGCGGCCTTCCTATTGAAACATGGGTGAGGCGGAACTTAAGCACCTGACGCCTTCAGCGGGGCGGTTAGTTTCCTGGATCGAACGCATCCAAATGCTTTGCCCAGCTCTACAATGCCTTTCAGCCCGCCCACACATCCCTTTGAAGACCGTCTCACGACGGAACTTCAGAAGCTGTGGATAAAGATGTAGATCGGGCTTATCTAACCGCATAAGTTGGTGTCCTGGATGACAAGGCGCTATTGGAGCGAGCATCGATATTGGCTATATTTTGATTGCTTGTTTTTGGAGGATGAAATTGTGCCTGAACGCATCGCCATAAAAGTTCTGACCAGCTCCGATCTGACATTTTTCGATACGTTCTACAAGCGAAGCAACGTCGGCAACCAAAAGGCAATCAACCTGAACGCGGATGTGTTTGGAAAGCAGTTTTACCCTGACTATGCAGAACAATCTCATGGCAAGAACGTAGAACAGGCCGTTTCAGTTACCATCTACGGCCCCCGTGCTGGGAAGCCGTATCACTTTGCCCGGTCCGTTACCAAGAAGATCAAGTACAAGAACTGGCGACTCAACGGAGCGGCGGTCCCTGATCCTGAAGGAGAGGAAAAGCGTTTCGATCACTTGATGGTCGGCGATGTGGCGGTAATTGAGTTTCTTGGGGATGCCGTTCCCGAGGCAGTGCGGATTGTCATTGTCTCCTCCTTAGATGATTCGGTTCTACATAGCCGCCTGAAAGGGGAAACCCCTGGCGGCAAGAAGTCTATGGCAGCCGTCACGCGACCGCGGCTATCCCAGCTCGCTTCCGAATCTGGCATTGAATTGAATCACCCGATTTGGGCATTGCTTGAAGATTCTGAACTAGAGGAACTCCTTGAGCAGGCGCACATGGGGGTGGAGCCTGCCATGCGGCGACTGAAGGAGCGAGCGGGAAGACGGGTGACGAAAGCGGACCTGAAGACGGCAAGGGATCGTGCAGAGCGCGTGGGCGACGATGGGGAAGCTCTGGCGCATCAGCTTCTGGAAGATATGGTTTCAGAAGCGAAGATATCTGGACTCACTTGGACGGCAATCGAAGATGCCGCTGCTTCTTGGGATTTCGAGGTCGCATCACCAGTTCCGCTTCGCTTTGACGCCAAGTCCACCACTCGAAAGTTTGAAACCCCCTTTCATCTTTCCGCTGCGGAGACCGTCGCCGCCTCGTCGGTTGATGTTCCTTATCGGATAATCCGAATCTACGAGCTAACTGAGGACGGGGCCTCGGCGCGTGTGTCCAATGATATTAACGGATTTGCCGCTTCGGTTCTGAAAAGCATGGAAAGCCTTCCCAAAGGTGTCCTGCCCGAAGGTTTCACCGTTCATCCAAGTGCTCTTACCTGGGGCGAAGAGGTCAAGATCGACCGTCCAGACGAGCCAGAATGATGATGCTATTCCGCTGCTTCTGAGGCGGCAAAAGCTACGGCCCCAATTTTCCTGATTGCGGCCTGTAAAGTCACAAGCATTTCTATTGCAACAGCCCTGGCAAGAAGGGGGGGCACCGCGTTTCCTATCTGCCTGAAAGCGGGGTTCATGGTTCCACAGAAGCGAAACCCATCAGGAAACGATTGGAGACGGGCGGCTTCGCGAACCGAAATAGTTCGCGCCTGCTTGCTGTCATAGTGAATATGGCTGTAGCTGTCTTTGCCCAAATGCGCCATCAGAGTTCTAACCGGCCAGTCACGGCGCAACTTCCACCATTTGTTGGGAAATTTGCCAGGGTCGTATGGTGGCACCATGTCAGCCTTAAGTTGCTTCCACGCCGTCGAATTGGGGGCGAGTCCAAGTGTATGAGCTTTGTTTTCAAAGCGTCTGATTGCAAGCGCATGAAGCTCAGGATATTCCGCACCCTCGCGCATCTCAGCAAAAAGCTCGTAATCCCTGGGCAAGAAGCGAATTTGGTGGTCATGTAGGCCGCTTTTGGGGGCAGGGAACCCTGGCCACTCCTTCATCATTCTTGCGTAATCCGAAATCGCTCGCTTTCCATCATACTGCATTGTTGGAACATCAAAACGCCTAGTCCCACGTTTAAGATGCCCCTCTGACAATTCCTTTCTGGCGTCGATAAAGGGAAGGTCGCCAATAGCCTCAAATGCGGTAACAGCGGGCTTGGTCCTTCCATTGGCCCCTGGAGGTTCCAGGTAATCATGGGCGCCAGAAAACAAACCGTTCAGTAGCTTTAGTGCAACAGCCCGTGACCCCTCATATCCCGAGGGCAGCTCATGGCAATGCGTTGGATTGGGGAATGATGGATTGTCAATTCCCAGCTCCTTGCGATAGGCGATTAGAAACATTCGCTCGCGCATCTGAGGGACACCATAAAAAACGGAATTCAAGAGGGTGTAACTGCAGACATATCCCTTACGCTCAAGAACGTCGCACACTTCCTCGGCAATATTCTGGCCGCCATGGTTCAGGATATCGGGAACATTCTCCATAAGTATGGCCAGTGGCTTAAACGCTTTCACATAGTCAAGGTAGGACTTGTAAAGCTGTGCCCTTGGATCATAAAGAAACGCCTCAGGATGCTCATCCACTTCCCTCAGTTTTGCCCGTCCAACCCGTGCAAATGCCTGACACGGGGGGCCGCCAACAATCACATCGATTGATTCACCAACAAGGCCGAGACCAAGCTCCCTGCAAAGGGCCTTAGGGGCGGTGGATGTTATGTCGTAGGCTTTTGCGTGGCGGACATCATTCGGGTGAAAGTTCAGGGCATGGGATTGGGCAGCCAGCGGATCAAGCTCCAACGCGGCACTGATTTCATATCCCGCAACGTCAAAGCCCAGTGAGATGCCCCCACATCCAGAAAACAGGTCCAGCACCCGTGGACGCGCTCCCGCCCCAAGTCTGGATATTTTGCCAAATATGGCCTGATCCTGATTCTGAGCGCTCATTACATCACCGACGTTTTGCTCCGAACAGCGACAGCTGCTCCGGATGGCCTTCCTTGCCTTAGACATTCACCATTTAAGTAAGCCGCTGTGCTGTTTCATTGATACCGCACAACACGTCCAACTATCGCACATCTAGAAAATGCAGGAAAGGGGAGGCGGCCCATTCGACATCTGCCAATATAAGCAGCAAGGAAGGCCGAGGGGTGCCCCCCCCCAAAGCAAAACCCCCGCCGATCGGCGGGGGTTCGCATGTTCGGTAAAAACGCGATCTGAAAAAGGATCAGACCGAGTAGTACATCTGGAATTCGACCGGATGCGGGGTGTGCTCGAACTTGTAGACTTCTTCATACTTAAGCTCGATATAGCTTTCGATGAAGTCGGCCGAGAACACTTCGCCCTTGGTCAGGAAGGCGTGGTCGGCGCGCAGGGCCTCCAGGGCCTCGCGGAGCGATCCGCACACGGTGGGAACGTTCTTCAGTTCCTCGGGCGGCAGGTCGTACAGGTTCTTGTCCATCGGATCGCCGGGGTGGATCTTGTTCTCGATGCCATCCAGGCCCGCCATCAGCATGGCCGAGAAAGCGAGATAGGGGTTCGCACCCGGATCGGGGAAGCGAACTTCAACGCGCTTGGCCTTGGGGTTGGTGGCGTAGGGAATGCGGCACGAGGCCGAACGGTTGCGGGCCGAATAGGCCAGCAGCACCGGGGCTTCGAAGCCGGGGATCAGGCGCTTGTAGCTGTTGGTCAGCGGGTTGGTGAAGGCGTTGATGGCCTTGGCGTGCTTGATGATGCCGCCGATGTAGTACAGCGCCTTTTCCGACAGGTCGGCATAGCCCGAACCGGCGAACAGCGGCTTGCCGTCCTTCCAGATCGACTGATGGCAATGCATGCCCGAACCGTTGTCGCCGAACAGGGGCTTGGGCATGAAGGTCGCCGTCTTGCCATAGCTGTGGGCGACGTTGTGAACGACATACTTGTAGATCTGCATGAAATCGGCCTGCTGGAGCATGGGGCCGAACTTGCAGCCCAGCTCGTCCTGGCAGCTCGCCACTTCGTGATGGTGCTTTTCGATTTCCAGGCCCATCTCGCCCATGACGGTCAGCATCTCGGCGCGCAGGTCGACATGGCTGTCGACGGGAGCGACGGGGAAATAGCCGCCCTTGACGCCGGGGCGGTGGCCCCAGTTGCCTTCGGCGAATTCCTTGCCCGACGACCACGAGCCTTCGTCTGACTCGAGATGATAGAAGGCGTGGTTGATGCCCGAACCGAAACGCACGTCGTCGAAGACGAAGAATTCGGCCTCGGGGCCGAAATAGACGGTGTCGCCAACGCCCGACGACTTGACGTAAGCCTCGGCGCGCTTGGCGATCGAGCGCGGGTCGCGGTCATAGAGCTGGCCGGTGGCAGGTTCCACGATGTCGCAGAAAATGATCAGATGCGGCTGGGCGGCGAACGGGTCCATGACGGCCGTGCTGCAATCGGGCATCAGGATCATGTCGGATTCGTTGATCGACTTCCAACCGGCGATCGAAGAACCATCGAACATGATGCCTTCGGTCAGCATGGCTTCGTCGACGGTGTTGACGTGCTGGGCGGTGTGCTGCCACTTGCCGCGGGGGTCGGTGAAGCGGAAATCGACGTACTTGACGTCCATTTCCTTGATCATCTCCAGAACTTTCTTTGCGGACATGTCTGTCTTCCTGTTGGGATGTGGGTTGCGGATAAGTGAACTGGCGAGTTAAGCGCTATTGCCCGCGAACGAGGCTGGGCGTCAGATGGCGTCGTTGCCCCGTTCGCCGGTGCGGATGCGGATGGCTTCCTCGACCGGGCTGATAAAGATCTTGCCGTCGCCGATGCGGCCCGTATGCGCGGCCTGTTGAATGGCCTCGACGGCGCGCTCGATGAGATTGTCTTCGATCACCAGTTCGATCTTCACCTTGGGCAGGAAATCGACCACATATTCGGCGCCCCGGTACAGTTCGGTATGGCCCTTCTGGCGACCGAAGCCCTTGGCTTCGGTGACGGTAATACCTTGCAGGCCGATCTCGTGAAGGGCTTCCTTCACTTCGTCGAGCTTGAAGGGCTTGATGATGGCTTCGATTTTCTTCATGGACGTCTTCGCTGGCATGAGAGAAACGAATGGGTGACCGCCCTCTTGAGGGACGCCAACCTCTAGCACGGTTTATGCCAGACCGGAAACCGGAAAAATCCCCATAAAAGGCGGGGAATGGGCAAGGCGCTGCCCAAGCATGGGGCAATCTGCCCAAACATAGGGCAGATTTTGCAAATCCGCCGACTGTGTTAAGGTTTGCGCCGCAATGAGGGAGGGTCGGGTGAAGCCGGGCAACAGCATTCTTTCCAGTTATGGAACGACCATTTTCGAGACCATGTCGCGCCTCGCCGCCCAGCATCAGGCGGTCAATCTGGGCCAAGGCTTCCCCGAGGGGCTGGAATGCCAGGAGGTGATCGAGGCATGCGCCGCCGCCGTTCTGAAAGGCCCGCACCAATATCCTTCGATGATGGGCACGCCGGACCTGCGCCAAGCCATCGCGGCCCATGCCAAGCGCTTTTACGATCTGGACGTCGATTGGCAAAGCGAGGTGATGGTGACGTCGGGCGCTACCGAGGCCCTGGCCGATTGCCTTTTGGGGCTGATCGAGCCGGGCGACGAGGTGGTGCTGATCGAACCTTTGTATGACAGCTATCTGCCGATCATCAGAAGGGCGGGCGGCGTTCCCAAACTGGTGCGGCTAAGCCCTCCCTTGTGGGATCTGCCGCGCGAGGAACTGGCGAAAGCCTTTTCGGACAAGACCAAGCTGATCATCCTGAACACGCCGATGAACCCGGCTGCCCGCGTCTTTGACCGCGACGAATTGCAATTCATCGCCGACCTGCTGCTAAAGCACGACGCCTATGCGGTCTGCGACGAAGTGTACGAGCATCTGATTTACGACGGTCTTGATCATGTGCCGCTGATCACGCTGCCCGGCATGCGCGAGCGCTGTGCCAGAATCGGCTCGGCGGGCAAGATCTTCTCGCTGACCGGCTGGAAGATCGGCTGGGTGGTGGCGGCGCCCAAATTGTTGCAACCCATCGTCAAGGCGCATCAGTTCGTCACCTTCACCACGCCGCCCATGCTGCAAGACGCCGTTGCCTTCGGACTCTCGCTTCCCGATTCCTTCTTCGCCAAACTGAAAACCGACCTGGCGGCAAGGCGCGACAAGCTGAAGGTGGGATTGCAGCGCATCGGCTTTAAAACGCTGGAAGCCAAGGGCAGTTATTTCCTGTCGGCCGATTTCAGGCCCCTGGGCTACAAGGGCGGAGACGACGATTTTTGCCGCCACATCACCGAACAGGCCAAGGTGACGGCGATACCTGTCAGCGCCTTTTATCAGGACAATCCGCCCGACCACTTCGCCCGTTTCTGCTTTGCCAAGAAAGACGAGGCGATTGACGAGGCGCTGCGCAGACTCGAGCAATTCTTCAAAGGATAGGTTTATGACGGCGAAGCTCCTCCTTTTGGCGACGGCGCTCATGTTGCCGCCCCTTGGCGCACAGGCGCAAGCGACGTCGCCCGCCAGTGAAAACCGCCAGTTCGTGCAGACCGTTCAGGAAATGCTGGCTAAAACGGGCTACATGGCGCCCAGCGATGCCGATGGGCGGTTGGGCGCCAAGACCCGCGACGCCATTCGCCGCTTTCAAAAAGACAGCGGCGTCAAGGAGGATGGGCGGCTGACCCCGGACCTGTTCGAGCGCTTGGCCAAGAAGGCCAGAGACTGAAGATGAGCCGTCCGCAAGGCGGAGCCGTCTTCGAGACGCAGGCGCAAGCGGCCCAGGAATGGGCGCTTGCCGAGGCTTGGCGGATGCAAAAAGCTAAAATGGCGCAAGCGTGACGCCTGCTTCCAGCAGGCGGTTTTGCAGATGCAAGGCGATGGCGACAGATTCCGGCGTATCGCCATGCACGCAGACCGATTGCGCTTCAAGCGCCAGCGGGCGGCCAGATGCCGACATGATCTTTCCCGTTTTCAGCCAGTTCAGTAAACGGTCGGCGATGTGACTGGCATCGTGCAGCACCGCCCCCGGCAAGTTGCGCGGGACCAAAAACCCCTGATCGTCATAGGCGCGGTCGGCGAAAATTTCCTGAACCACGACAAGACCGGCTTCGCGTCCCGCCTGCGCCATGGCGCTGCCGGAAGGGGCCAGGAAGATCAGTTGCGGCGAGACCGATGCGATGGCTTCGGCGATGGCCTGGGCCAATTCAAAATCGTGCATCGCCTGATTGGACAGCGCGCCATGCGGCTTCACATGGCGCAGCTTGCCCCCACCTTGCAAGGCGATCCGCTCCAAAAGGCGCGTCTGATCCGCCACCAGGGCGATGACCTCATTTTGCGTCAGCGCTTGGGGAAGGCGTCCGAAATTCTCGCGGTCGGCATAGCCGGGATGGGCGCCGATGCCGACGCCGTTTTGCAAGCAGGCGGCGACGGCCTGGCGCATGACGCTTTCATCGCCCGCATGGGCCGCACAGGCGATATTGGCGGAACTGACGATGCCAAGCAGCGCGGCGTCGCTTGCCATCCCTTCGCCGACATCGGCGTTCAGGTCGAGTTTCATGAGGCGTCGTCCTGTCCTTTCGCATCGACCATACCAGAAACCAGATTGGCCGCGAACAAGGCCTCCAGGTCGATGGCTTGCAGCGGGCGGATGCTGTTCAAAAGCGATTGAAGATAGGTCCGTCGTTCGATCAGGGCTTGGCGGGCCTGCGCCCAGTCGATGGGCTTGAAGGCGACGTCGCTGCCCGGCGTCAATCGCCCGGCCTGCGCCAGATCGGCCGAAATGACGGCGGCGATGCGCGCATAGCCGCCGGTGGTCTGATGGTCGGCCAGCAGCAAGATGGGCTTGCCGTCGCCGGGCACCTGAATGCAGCCCTGAACCAGGCCCGAAGGTGCGATGTCGGCGCGGCTCCTATGCTCAAGGGCGGGGCCGTCGAAGCGCAAGCCCATGCGGTCGGATTGCGCCTGCACGCGCCAAACGCTTTCTTGGAAACGTTGCTTGGCCTGGGCGCTGAAAGATCGCTCTTCCGGCCCCCAAACGACGCGCAAGACATGCGGGGGCGAGGGCCAGGGTTCGGGCAAAAATAACTCGGGTCCAGGTGCCGAGTTTGGCCGATGCAGGGGCAGGACGGTCCCTTCGCGTAGGCGAACGCCAAGGCCGGCCCTGGCGTAAGCGGCAAGGCTGCCCATGACCGGGGGCAGGTCGAAGCCGCCCGCCACGGCCACATAGCCCGCGCGCAGCCGATCAACCGAACCCAGCTTGAGCGTTTGCCCCTTGAACAAAGTATGCGAGCGCCAGGAGGAGCAAGGTTCGCCGTCGATGCTGGGTTTGAAATGGCCCGCCAGCCCGATGCGCGCCGATTCGGCCTCGACCGTCAGAACCGGTCCCAACGCCAATGTTTCCAGACAAGCCGCGTTGGCTTGGTTGCCCGCCAACAGGTTGGCGATGGCCATCAATTCGGGATCGAGTGCCCCCGAAGGCGCAATGCCAAGATCCAGAAAACCCGGGCGGCCCAGATCTTGAACGCTGGTCGTCAGACCCGGATGGCGCACCAGCAGGCTCATGGGACTTGACCGTTCAAACGCTCGAACTCTTGGCGCGGGATGGCAAAAAAGCGGATTTGATCGCCGGGCGCCAGCAAGACGGGATCGGGCCTGTCCGGGTCGAACATCTTCAAGGGCGTGCGGCCGATCAGTTGCCAGCCGCCTGGGCTTTCTAAAGGATAGACGGCGCTGAACGCGTCCGCCAGCGCGACCGACCCGGCGGGCACCGATGGGCGCGGCGTCATGTGGCGGTCGGCGCGCAGCCTGTCCGGCAGGCCCGACAGATAGGCGAAGCCCGGCAGAAAGCCCAGGAACAAGGCGGTATAAAGCGAACCGGCATGCAGGCTTGCCAGTTCCTGCGCGGTCATGCCCTTGGAGCGGGCCAAAGGCTCGAGGTCGGGGGCCAGATCGGGGTCGTAGCAAACCGGGATACGCAGCAATCTGGCGCCGATTGCATCGGCGGGAAGCAGCGTTTTCAAACGTTTCGATATCTCGCTTTGCAGATTGTCCGGTTCGGTGGCCAGCGGGTCGAAGCGGATCAGCAGACTTTCCTGGCCGGGCAGGGATTCCAAGAAACCCGCGGGGGCTTGGCGAGCCAAGCTGGCTTTCAAGGCCAGGGCCAGCGCGTTCGCCTGGGCGACATGGGGCCAAGCCACCAGAAGCGCCGCATCGCCCAGCAGATGAAAGACGGGTTTCATAAGTTCAAGTATGGCTTAGCTGCTTGCTGCGGGGCAAGCCGGTGACTACACTTCGCGGCCATGAACGCTTCCCCAAACGCTCCGCTTCTGCCCTTTGCCCGCCAGGCCCTGGCCGAGATTCCAAAGCTGCTGCTTTTGTTGGACCGCAATCCGATGAGTCCCAGCCATGGCTGCTTCGACCGCAATTACTGGCTTTATCGCCTGACCGATTTTCCTTCCGGCATGGCGCAGGAATTCGTTTGGCCGCTGGCTCTGGCCTGGGACGCCGATTTGCCCGACAATCCCTATTACCGCAACGTGCAGATCAAGGAATGGGTGTGGGCGGGCATTCGCTTTGCCGCTGCATCGGCGCATGCCGACGGCTCGTCCGACGACTTCTTTCCCTTCGAGCGGGCCTTCGGCGCCACCGCCTTTGCCCTGCTGGCGGGGATCGAGGCGGCGAAGCTGACCGGCCTTAAGGACCCATCGATTTGGGACTTTTTCAAGCGGCGCGGCCGCTGGCTGGCCCTGCACCAGGAAAGCGGGCGTCTGTCCAATCACGAAGCGCTGGGGGTTCTGTGTCTGTATCTCTTGTTTCTGGAAACCGGCGAGTCGGGATTTGAAACGGCGGCCCTTGCCAGATTGGAGCGCGTGCTGTCCTGGCAACATGCCGAAGGCTGGTTCTGGGAATATGAAGGCTGCGACCTGGGCTATCAGACGCTGACCTTGTCGTTGCTGGCACGCCTGCTTGAACTGCGGCCCGATCCCAGGCTTGAAGAAGCGCTGATGCGCTGTTCGCAAATGACGGCGCAATTTCTGCACCCCGACGGCAGTTTCGGCGGCGAATATTCCAGCCGCAACACGCTGAATTATTTTCCCCTGGCGTTCGAATTGCTGGGCAGGCGCGATCCTGCGCTGCTGGCCGTCAACGATGCCGTCGCCGCCGCCTTCGCCAAGGGACAAGCGCCGTCTTATTCCGACGACCACATGATCGGCCATCATCTGTGGAACTATCTGCTGGCCTGGCGCCATGCGGTTCCAGACCGGCCGAAGACCGAGCCGCATCTGCTGGCCCGGGGCCATTGGCCGGGGGCCGGACTGCTGACGGATCGCAGGAACGGGGGCGAACTTTTCGTGGCGCTCAACAAGGGCGGCGTATTCAAACTGTACAAGAACGGATTGCTGGCTTTGTCGGACACCCATCTGTCGGTCGAGTTTTGCGACGGGCGCGTCGCGGTGGCGCATATGATCGACGATTATCAGACCGAGCTGGGGCTGGACCGCATCGTCATTCAGGGCAAGCTGGGCTATGCCAAGCAAAAACTGATGAAGCCGTTCGACAACCTGCTGCTGCGCGGATTCATGTTCTGCCTGGGGCGCTTCTTTCCCGATTTGGTGCGCCGCCTTTTGCAAGGCGTGCTGATCACCGGCAAGAAGCCAGCCCCCGCCCGCTTCAGGCGCGTCTTCGAACGCGCTTCGCCGGGTTGGAAGATCACCGACCAGCTTTGGGCCGAGAACTGGCGCGACGTGAAGCGCGTCGGCATCGGCGGCCATCAAACCTCGATCTTCGTCATTCAAAGCCGCACCTATCATCCCAGCCAGTTGCAGGGCGGTTGGCTTGATCTGACGGCGCGTCTCGACGGGCTTGCGCCTGGCGACGCCCTGACCCTCGAGCGCCAGCCGTGAAGCGCCGCCTGATCGCCTTGCTGGTCAGCCTGGGATTGTTGGCGGCCTTGTATTGGAAGATCGATCCCAACGCCCTGGCCCAAGCCTTTGCAAGAAGCGACGTGGGCTTGTTGGTTCTTGCCCTCTCGCTGGTGGCGCCCACCACGCTGATATCGGGTTGGCGTTTTTCCTATCTGGCGCCCAGGGCCGCCAATGTTTCGGTCTGGGAAGGCTTGTGGCTGATCTTGATGTCCAACGTGCTCAACCTGATTCTGCCCAGCAAGATGGGCGATATCGCCAAGGCCTATGTGCTGGTCGAGCGCGGCAAGATGACGGGGGCGGCGGCGCTGACTTTGGTGGCGATGGAGAAAGGCTGGGATTTCGTGGCGCTGTTGGTCTGGTGCGCGCTGGGCCTGCAATTGCTGTGGGGATCTGGCCCGCATATTCCGCTTCTGGCCCTGATGGTGGGCGGGTTGCTGACCTTCTTTTTGCTGATGTTGGGTTCGACGAAAATGAGCGGGCGGATTTTCGCCCTGCTGCATCTGATCGCTCCGGCCAAGATCAAGCGCCAGCTTGCCGGTTTGAAAGAGGCCTGGGCCGAGGGGCTTGGCAATTTCTGGGCAAATCCCGCCAAGGCGTCGATCCTGATCAGCGTCAGCGTTTGGCTGTGGCTGATCCATCTGGTGCAAATCTGGCTGCTGGCCTATGCCCTGTCGCCCTTGGTGCCGCTGCTGGAAAGTTTCGCCCTGTCGGCCGTCGGCATTCTGGCCGGTCTTCTGCCCTTCACGCTGGCGGGCATCGGCACGCGCGACGCCGCTCTGATCGTACTTTACAGCCCTTATATGGATGCCGGAGCGGGGGCGGCGTTGGGACTGCTCTGCACCTTGCGCTATCTGATTCCCGCCGCCGTCGGCCTGCCCTTTTGGGACGCTATCTTCAGCAGGCCAAACTGCTGGAGTCTTGGAGAAAGCAAGCGTGAATCGGCAACGCAAACTGTGGCTGGCCGCTTCCTTGCTGCTGGCTGCCATTCCCGGCTGGCGCGCCCTGACGCAGGCCTTGTCCATGCCTTGGGTGGCGCAAGACGATGCGCGACAGTTTCTGTTCTGGATGCGCCGCTGGGACGATGGGGCGCTGTTTCCCAACGATCTGATCGCCGACTATTTCCAGCGGGTCACGCCCGACCTGTTCGCGGGCATCTATAGGGCCGGGCATCTGTTGGGTTTCGATCCCTTCTTCTTCAATCTGCTGCTGCCCTTGCCGCTGGCCCTGGCCTTGGCCTGGATGTGCTTTCGCCTGACCGAAAGCATCCATCCCGACCCCAGGGCCGGGTTTCTGGCCGCCGTTCTGTGCGTCTTCTTCGCCTGGTTGCTCGACGACCTGCCCAGCGCAACGCCGCGCTCTTTTGCCGTTCCTTTGTTCATCGCCGTGCTGGTGGCGCTGGCCGAAGGGCGGATGATCCGGCTGGCGGTTCTTATGGGGGGGCTGGGGCTGATTTATCCGCAGGCGGCCTTGGCCGCCCTTGGCGTGCTGGCATTGAATGGGCTGGCAGACAGAAGCCCCGACAATCTCAAGCGGATGGCGTTGGGCCTTCTGGCCGGACTGGCCGCACTGCTTCCCCTGGCGTTGACCTTGTCTCCCTATGGCCCCGTTCTGTCGGGCGAGGAAGCCAGACTTCTGCCGTCGTTCCAGGCCAATGGGCGCAGCGAGTTCTTCGCTTTTCCCGGCCAGCCTCTGGGTCATTATCTGTGCGGCCTGCGATCCGGCCTGCTGCCGCCGGAATGGGGCTGCTATTCCGCCTACAAAGAGGGATTCGCCTGGGCGCCCCTGCTGGCCTTGGCGCAAGTCCTGCTGGCGGCCTTGCTGCTGGCGTTCTGCGCCTTTCGCCTGCGCCAGCCCGCCGCCCGCCTGCCCCTGATGACGGCTTTGTCCGGGATTGCGCTGTTTGCCGCCTCGTCGGCGATGCTGTTCTCCTTGCACCTGCCGGGGCGTTATACGCAAACGACCTTGCGTTCGGTGGTCATGATCGCGCTGGCGGCGCTGATCTGTCAGGCCTTTCCCAGGCGCAATCTCGCCTATTTTGTCTTTGGAATTCTCATGGCGGGAATCGTGGGCTTCGCCCCCTTCATTCCCCGACCGGAATATGTCGAGGGCAAGCATCCTGTTCTTTACCAAACGCTGGCGTCGCAGCCCAGAGAGGCGCTGGTGGCCGGACTGGATGAAGAGACGGACAATATTCCAACCCACGCCAGGCGCGCCATTCTGTTCGGGCGCGAATATCTGATCCCTTATTCGCAAGGCTATGACCGCCAGATGCGCCAGCGCGTTCAGGAGACGATAGCGGCTTGGCATACTAGCGATCCGGCCTTGCTGCGAACCTATCTTGCGGCTTACCGCCCATCCCATCTGTTGATCCGGGATGGCGAAGAATCGCCCCAGGCGATCAGCAGCGCGTGGTGGGCGGTCGATTTTCCGTCGCAGGCGGCCATAGCCATGGAAGAGGCCAGCCGACAAACGCCGCTGCTGTTCCATCTTGCCCATAAATGTGAAGCGGCACGCTCGGGCGAGCTTCGCCTGATCGACGCCGCTTGCGTGCTAGAAAAGCTATAGCTGCGTCAATTCGTCGAGCAGGCGCTGCACTTCCAACGACGGCTTCTCGATCTTCGCGATGGCATCAACGGCGGCTTCGAAATTGCCGTCGTTGTACAGCCTTGCCGCCTCGATGCCGTATTTGTGGACCTCGGCATGCGGGGCCACGATGGCCTTGAAGGCGGGATGGCTTTTGAAGCGATCGTCGGTGACGGCATCGTACCATTTGCCCAGGCGGCAGGAATGGTGGTCGGCCAGTTCGTTGGGGTTGAGCTTGGCGCGGCCCACCAGCATTTCGGCCAACCGCCTGCGCCAGATCATGTGGTCGGACTTGGCCAGATGCGCCACCTTGTTGCGGATTTCCAGCGCCGCCAGATCGGTCAGCATTTCGGCCAACTGAACGCCGCCTTTTTCCGAAACGTCCAGAAGCGCGCTGATGGCTTCGGAATCCTTGCTCGACGTTTCGGCGATGGCTTCCAGGCTTTGCGCGATCTCGCCCGCCGCCGAACGCTGCTGCACCAGATGGTTCGAAATATCCTGCATCAGCGCGGTCACGTCCTTGATCTCGCGCTCGGCCTCTTGCATCTTGCCGACGGTGGCCAGCACCACCCGTTCGCCTTCCTCGACGCGACCCGTGCCTTCGTTCATGGCGGCGAGAATGCTGTCGGTTTCCTGATTCAGGCTGTCGATGCGCTTCCTTATGTCGTGCGTGGCGCTGGTCGTCTGGTTGGCCAGCGTCTTCACTTCATGGGCCACCACGGCGAAACCCTTGCCCGCTTCCCCCGCCCTGGCCGCCTCGATGGTGGCGTTCAAGGCCAGGATGTTGGTCTGCCTAGCGATATGGTCGATCTGATCGACGATGGAGCTGATGCGTCCCGACGCCTCGGCCAAGCGCGAAACGCCCACCGAAGCCTTTTGCACCGTTTCGACGATGGCGCGCACGGATGAAACGGCGTGCTCGGCCTCCTTAGCGCCTTCGACGGTGATGGTCTGCACGCTTTCGGCATTGGAGGCGGCCAGTTCCGACGTGCGGCTGATCGCCTGCACGGCGGTGACCAGTTCCTCGGTGGAAGCGGAAATGGCGGTGGTGCGGTTGGTCATCTCGCGCACGCTGCGCATGGTTTCCACGGCGCGCATCACGACTTCGTTCATCAGCACCGACATGCCGACCGTTTGCTTCAAGGATTTGAGGCCGCGCCCTTCCAAAACCTTGGCCAGTTCGGCCAGCTTGGCCAGCAGCCGGTCCTCGTCTTGGGGCACCGACTGATAAGCGCCCTTGATCAGGTTGTCGATGGCGGCGATGGCGCCCTCCAGGGCGCTTTCGCCTTGCTGTTGGGCCGGTGACGATTGTTGGGTGGGCAACGCTCCCTTTTGAGCGAACAGCGCCATGAAAACCTCCTCAAGCAACGTTTCTTAATTTGTCATTCCACCGTGAACAGCTTGGCCAGTTTGGCGATCTGCACCATATGTTCAACTTGGCCTTGGGGCTTTCGCAGCACCACGCTCTTGCTTCTGGTCTCGGCGGCGTCCTTGACGATCAGAAGCATGCCGACGCCGAAGCTGTCGATGAATTCCAGCCGGTTCAGGTCGAAGATGGCGCGTTGGTAGACGTTCTTGCTCACATCCTGCAGGACGTTTCTGAATTGCTTATGGTCCTTGAAGGTCATGCGGCCGGAAAGCGTGAAGATCAGATCGCCGCCAATGGCCTGAGAAGTGCATTCCATAACATCCCCTCGGCGCTGCCGATGAGCGCCTTTCGCAAGTCACATTTCGACCAGAATAGGCATTCACATTGATGTTGGTCAAACTTATTTAATACAAGTCACGTGGGTGAAATATGATCGCAAGATAAATCCACCCCAGGGGTTGCCAAGCCAGGGGGGGAAGGTAAGTATTGGATAAAAGAGAAAGGACTTGCGCATGCCCATTCACTGGCGGGACGCCATGTCGGTCGGAAACGAGATGATCGACGAGGATCACAAGAAACTGTTTCTTCTGGTGAATCTGTACGAGGGCGCCATCGCCAAACACAATCTGTTCGAACTGAAGGTCGCCTTTCAGGGGCTGATGGAATACACGGCCCAGCATTTCGAGCGCGAAGAAAAACTTCAGTCTGCGATTTGCATGCCGGGGGCCTCCGGCCATCGGCAGGAGCATCGCGAACTGGTCAGCCGCCTGGAAAATTTCAACAGGACCCTGAACGACGCCAGCCAGCCCCGCATTTCGATCGAGGTGGCCAGCAAATTCCTGCATGATTGGATCGTCAGCCATGTCCTGAAATCAGACATGAAAATGCGCCCCCTGCTGACAGGCACCCCCCGCTGAAACCGTAAATGCTGGAATTCTAATAATTATAGCATTATCAATAGACAATGCTGAATTTTAGACATGTCTTGACATAATGGGACGTAAACGGTTATTGCGATTGGCGTAAACGATATAGGATTCAGGGGCATGGACGCTGCTCTGGCTGACCGCGCCGCCGCTCCCGACCCTCAGGAATGGGTCGGACGCAGAGAAGAAGCCGTGGATCTGGTCACTTCGGGGCCGGTGATGGCGCTGGCCGCCCTGCTCGATTACGAAACGACGCCCTGGCCGTCGGGCACGTTGCCGCCGCTGGCCCACTGGTTCTATGCCCTTGCCCGCACGCCGCAAGCCCAGCTTGATCAGGATGGTCATGAAAAGCGGGGTGGTTTTCTGCCGCCCATCGACTTGCCCAGGCGCATGTGGGCGGGTGGGCAGCTTTCCTTCCTGCATCCCGTGCGTTTTGGAACGGTGTTTCGCCGCTCTTCGAAGATCGCAAGCGTCGAGGCTAAGCAGGGTCGTTCAGGCCCGCTGGTGTTCGTGACGGTCGAACATCGTTATGAAGACAGCAAGGGACTAGCCATCCAGGAGCGTCAGGACCTTGTGTACCGCGCCGCCCCCGGCGCAGGTGCTGCCAAAACAGTGACGTTGCACGCGCCGCCCTCGCGCGAGGCGGATTGGGAGCGAACGGTCAGGCCCGACCCGGTGATGCTGTTTCGCTATTCGGCGCTGACCTACAATGCGCACCGCATTCATTACGACCGGGATTTTTGCATCCAGCACGAGGGCTATCCCGGTCTGGTCGTGCACGGCCCCTTGATCGCCACGCTGCTGGCCGATCTATATGTGCGCAACAATCCGGCGGCCAGGGTGATCGATTTCACCTATCGCGCTCAGTTGCCCTTGTTCGACGCCGCCGCCATCACCTTGCGCGGCAAGGCGACGTCGGATGGGGCCGAATTATGGGCGCTGACCCCCGAAGGTCAGGTCGCCATGTCGGCCCAATTGAAGGCGGGCTGACGCCAACCCGCCTGCAACTTCCCCGGCCTACAGTTTCCACTGCATCTTCGTGGCCTTCAGCGTATTGAACAGCAGGCAGGCGATGGTCATGGGGCCAACACCGCCCGGCACCGGCGTGATCGCCTGGGCGACGCCCATTACCTCTTTGGTGGCGACATCGCCCACCAGCTTGGTTTTTCCACCCTCGGCCGGGATGCGGTTGACGCCGACATCGATCACCACGGCGCCCGGCTTGATCCAGTCGCCCTTCACCATTTCGGGCCGCCCGACGGCCGCCACCAGAATGTCGGCGCGCCGACAGACTTGGGGCAGATCCTTGGTTTTCGAATGCGCGATGGTCACCGTGCAGCTTTCGGCCAGCAACAAAGCCGCCATCGGCTTGCCCACGATGTTCGAGCGCCCGATCACCACCGCCTCCTTGCCCGCCAAGCTGCCCAGGCGATCCTTCAGCAGCATCATGCAGCCGGTCGGCGTGCAGGCGACCAACGCTTCCTGGCCGGTGGCCAAGCGTCCTGCATTGATGACGTGAAAGCCATCGACATCCTTGTCGGGCGAGATGGCGTTGATCACGGCCTGCTCGTCGATCTGCTTGGGCAGGGGCAATTGCACCAGAATGCCGTTGACGCCATCGTCGCGATTAAGGGTTTCGACCAGCGCCAGAAGATCGGCCTGATTGGTTTCGGCGGGCAGGACGTGATGAACCGAGTTCATGCCCACCGCTTTGGTCTTCTCGACCTTGTTGCGCACATAGACTTGGCTGGCCGGGTCCTCGCCCACGATTACCACCGCCAAGCCTGGGGTTTTGCCCGTCTTTTCCTTAAGCTGGGCCACATCGGCCGCCACCTGGGAAAGCAGTTTTTCGGCAAAAGCCTTGCCGTCGATAAGCTGGGTCTCGGTCATGGATGGTCCCCGGAAAGAGAAAAGTGGCGAAAATTAGCCTTACCCGCACAAAAAAACCAGCCCTGCTTGGGTATGGGGCGGGTTGCGCCCAGGACATAAGACGGGTAAACAAAGGAACGCCCCTCCTTTTGCTGCAAGGCTCCCGGAATGTCTAAGAAAAGCCTGATCTACGCGCTGAAATTCGCGTTGTCGGCTGCGCTGGTCGCCTATCTTTTAGGCAAAGTCGATCTGGCCCATTCCTGGGAAAGGGCCAAGAACGTCGATGCCTTGTGGCTGCTGGGGGCGGCTTTTCTGTTCATTATGCAGATCGTCCTGGGGGCGTTGCGCTGGCGGGCGGTCAGCCGGGCCATTTCGCAAGAACTGTCGGTCGCCTGTATGTTCAGGCTTTACTACATCAGCACCTTTTTTGGTCTGGTGCTGCCGGGCGCCGTTGGGGCCGATGCTGTTCGCATCTGGATGGCCCACAAGTCGGGCTTGAAACTGGGCGGCGCCATCAACGGCGTGGCGCTCGAGCGCATCGTCACCGTGCTGGCCCTGCTGCTGCTGGTGGTGGCGACCCAACCTTTCTTGCTGTCGCGCATTTCCGATCAGGGGCTGGGCTGGATTTTCCCCCTGATGTCGCTGGCCGCCGTGGCGGGCATCGTGCTGATCATGGTGCTGGACCGTCTGCCCGGCCATCTGGACAAGTGGCGTCTGGTGCGCGGCCTTGCCCAACTGGCCCAGGACACCCGCAAGCTCTTCTTGAAGCCGGTCCACGCTTTCCCGGTGATGTTCCTGGCCATTTTCGGCCACATCAACTATTCGCTGGTCGTTTACGCGCTGGCTCAGGGGCTTGATATCAATGTCGGCGTCATCGATTGTCTGGTTTTGGTGCCGCCGGTCATGCTGGTCATGACCCTGCCGATCTCGATCGCCGGTTGGGGCGTGCGCGAAACCGCCATGGTCACCGCCTTCGCCTTCATCGGCGTGCCCGCCGCCGCCTCGCTGGTGCTGTCGATCCTGCTGGGGTTGTTGGGCACCGCGATGTCGCTGCCGGGCGGGCTGGTTTGGTTCTTGTCGCCCGATCGCCAAGCGGCGCGCGACGCCGCCACCGCGCCGATTGAAGAACCGTCTCCTGATTCTGATCCTACGAGGTAACGCCATGAAGATCGTTTTCGCCAAGCCCGCCATGCCGCAACAGGGCGTTCTGATCGTGGGCGTTCTCGAGGGACGCAAGAAGCTGGCCACCGCCCAACTGATCGACGCCAAGACGAAGGGCGCGCTTAAGAAGCTGTTCGACGTCGCGCGATTCGAGGGGCGCACGGATCAGGTGGCGAGCTTGATGGTGCCGCCCGGTCTGAAGCTGGCCCGCGTGATCGCCATCGGTCTGGGCAAGGCATCTGACATCGACGAGAAGCGCCTTGAAGCCTTTGGCGCCAAGGCGGCGACGGAAGCCCTGGCCTCGGGCGAGGCCGAGGCTGCTCTGGCCGTCGATGCGATTCCCGGATGCAAGCTCGGCGAGGCCGCCATGGCGGCCCGCATGGCCCTGGGCGCCAGCCTGAAATCCTGGCGCTTCGATCGCTATTTCACCACCGAGAAGGCCGACGACAAACCCAAGCTGAAGACCTTCACTCTGCTGGGCCTGGATGTCGCCGCGGCCAGAAAAGCCTTCCTGCCCTTGAACGCCGTCGCCGAGGGCGTGCGCCTGACCCGCGAGTTGCAAAGCGAACCGGCCAACATCATCCATCCCGAAAGCATGGCCGCCCGCGCCCGCGAGCTAATTCGCCTGGGCGTCAAGGTCGAGATTTTGGGCGAAGCCCAGATGAAGCGGCTGGGCATGAACGCGCTTTTGGGCGTTGGACAGGGCAGTGCTCGGGAATCGAAGCTGGTTGTGATGCGCTGGACCGGATCCAGGAACAAGCAGGCCGCCCCCATCGCCATCGTCGGCAAGGGCGTCACCTTCGATTCGGGCGGCATCTCCATCAAGCCCGCGGGCGGCATGGAGGAAATGAAATGGGACATGTCGGGCGCCGCCGTCGTTTACGGCCTGATGAAGGCCTTGGCTGGGCGCAAGGCCAAGGTCAATGTGGTGGGCGTGGCGGGCTTGGTCGAGAACATGCCGTCGGGCACGGCGCAACGTCCGGGCGATGTGGTGAAATCCATGTCGGGCCAAACCATCGAGGTCATCAATACCGACGCCGAAGGCCGCTTGGTGCTGGCCGACGCGCTGTGGTACTGCCAGAACCGCTTCAAGCCGACGGCGATGATCGATCTGGCCACCTTGACCGGCGCCATTCTGGTCGCCCTTGGTTCCGAATATGCGGGCCTGTTCTCCAACGACGACAAGCTGTGCGAGCGGCTGGCGTCGGCGGGCGAATCGGTAGGCGAACCGCTTTGGCGCCTGCCGATGGGCGAGGCCTATGACAAGATGATCAAGTCGGACATCGCCGACATGAAGAATATCGGCGACGGCAAGGCGGGCAGCATTACCGCCGCCCAATTCCTGAAGCGCTTCGTGAACAATGTTCCCTGGGCGCATCTGGACATCGCGGGCACCGCCTGGGCCAAGAAGGATTTGGCCACCGTGCCCAAAGGGGCCGCCGCCTTCGGCGTGCGCCTGCTTGACCGTTTCTTGCAAGACAATTACGAGCGCTGAAGATGGTGCGCGCGGGCTTTTACCACCTGACGCGCAGCAGCTTGGATCAGGCCTTGCCCAAATTGCTCGAGCGCGCGCTGGGGGCGGGGCACCGTTGCGTGGTGCTGTGCGCCAGCTTGGAGCGCGTGTCGGCCCTGGATGCCAGCTTGTGGACCTATGATCCCGATTCCTGGCTGCCGCACGGTCAGGCCAAAAGCGGCGAAGCCGAGCGCCAGCCGATCTGGCTGACCGACCAAGACGAAAATCCCAATGGGGCGGATGTGCTGGTTCTGGTCGATGGCATGACATCTGATCGTATGACAACTTATGCCCGCTGCCTGGATCTGTTCGATGGCCAGGACGACGAGGCGGTGGCGGCGGCGCGATTGCGCTACAAAGCGGCCAAGGAAGCCGGGTGCGAGATGGAATATTGGCAGCAAGACGAGAAAGCGGGTTGGAAACGGGTCCAATAATGGACGATTAAGACCTGACGCGTTAAACTCCGTACAACCAAGAATGTGGGGAACGGATGGCAGGCAGAGAAAGTTTCGAGGTGCAGGTTCTGCAAGGCAAACGCTGGACCTTGCAAACCGTCTGCGAGACGCAGACGTCGGCCACGCGAGAAGCGCAGGCCGCCATCAAGGCCAAGCGCGAATATGAAGCCGTGCGCGTCATGCGCATGTGGATGCGCTCGGACGGGCTGGAAGGCGAAAAGCAGGTCTTCTTCCAAGAACAGGAAGGCGGGCCGATCACCGCCACCATCGTCAATATCGACGATGCGCCCTGGTGCGCTTCGCTCGACGACGTTTACGGCCGCGAAAGCAGGCGCATGCTGGGCCGCTTGCTGCGCAAATATCTCGACACCGTGTTTCTGACCCCAAGCGAGCTGCTTTACAATTACCGCGCCCTTCGGCGCATCGAAGAGGCCGACACTTTGCTGCCCAGCGCCACCGAAAAGGTGGCCAATCTTCAGGTCAAGGCCAAGGGAGCGCCGCCCGATCTGGACCCCAGGCTGCGCCGGGAGGAACTGTACCGTCTGGTCAATCAGGTCATGTCCCGCGCCCGCCAATGGTCCGACGATTACCGGGTGCCCGCCTTCGACGGCGAGGACTTGGAACAGTTGGAAAGCAAGATCAAGGAGCTTTCGGCCCAACCGGACGAACGCCAGTCGATGCTGATGGCGTCGCTGTGCCTGTATCTGGCCCAGGGGCGCAGTTGGGACGCCAAGCTGGAAAAAATCCTCGATCTTCTGAAGCCCGGCTTGCCGGAACATCTGCAAGACGCGCTGGATGAAATCCTGGCCGAAGTTCTGGACGGCGCCAGCGTCATCCAAGACCTGTTGGGCGCGCAGCCCGGACTGGGGGCGGCGCTGGTCGCCATCGTTCGTCTGGCCTCGGGCAAGATGGCGGGACAGGGCCGCCCGCCGCCGGGCTTGCTGGGCCGCTTGGATACGCTGTTTTCAAAAACCGTGATGCCTGCCTGCCGGGCGGTTCTTTACGACCGCGTGAAGCGCCAGTTGGCCACCGGCAGACGTCTGTCGCCCGAAGGCGAGGATGAAGCCCAGGCCTTCGCAGCACTTGTGGTGGCGCTGCATGACGGCACCGGCGGTTTTCCCGAAGGAATGCAGATGCTGGACGCGCTGATGGACCGCGCGGGGCGTGTCTATGCCGAACCCGACATGCCGCCCGAGCCGAAGAAGACCATTGACGCCATGGTGCGTTTGATCGCCGAAATGCGGGCGCGCATTCGCTTCCTGACCAATCTGGCCGTGACCTCATTCGGCCAGAAGAATCTCGACGTGGTGGTCAACCGCCTGGGCGGCGCGGTCTTGGGATTGAAGGGGCTTGAGGAGGTCACCTATCCGCGGGGCAATCAGGCGCATCGCTTGGGCGACGGCACGCAAATCCAGAAGGAGATCTTGGAAAGCGCCTTGCCGCAACCGATCAAAAGCAAGCTGTGCGCCAAGATCGACGAACTGCTGGCCGATTACATTCGCCGTGAAGGCATCGTCGAAAAGCTCGACCATGCGAGCGATCCCTTGAAGGCGCGGGCCGAGCGGCTGGTGCAGTTCTGCGCTTCGGGATTGCTGCTGGAAGGCAAGGCGCTGTCCATCGCTCGCGAACGCACGCAAACCCTGTTGCGCCAGCCCGATTTCGTCGCCAAGTTCGTCGAAGGCGTGCCGGAACCCAAGGAAGCCGAGCGCCAGCTCAGGCAGTTTCATTTGCTGCTTGCCAAGGCGGGTTTCAAGCAATAATGCGCAATCTCGCCAAAGCGTTGCCGCTTTGCCTGGCGCTGACTTTCGCGGCATTCCAGGCGTGGGGGCAATCGAAGCAGGCGGAAATCACCGTTCCCAAGGACAAGATTCTCGAAGTCTGCGCCACCCAGAAATACGATTCCGTGCTGACCGAGTTCGACGGCCTTAAGGTGCGCTTCTTTTGCGATCCCTACATGCCGCCTTTGTTGCTGAATGCGCCGGGATCGACGGCCGACAAAAGGATCGAGCGGGCGAAGCCGGGTCCTGCGATCAGCGAAACGCTGCCCGAATGCCCCCCCAGCGATCAGGCCTACGGGCTTTGCGAGATGAATAGGCTTGAGCGCGAACTGCGCAGCAAGATGCTTTCGGTCATGGAAAAGAAGTCGATCGAGCGGACGCGCGCCGCTGAGGAACGCGCCATGCTTGCCGAAACGCAGAAGAAACTGCCGCCGCCGCCGCCGCCCTGCACCCCCTTGAAGGATGTCGGCATCTTTCAAGGATCGGTGGCCGACATTCTGGGCGCCGGTGGGCAATTGCAGCGCATCATCCCCATTCCCGGCGATGTTCGTTTGGTTTTTCAGATCAGGCGCACGGCGCTGTTCGGCCCGATGGCCAGGGTCAAGGAAGGTGAGTTGGTGGCCATTGACGCCGTCGCCAGCCGTTCGCAATACGCCGTCCCCATTCTGCCAAGCGTGACGGTAACCAAGGAGCAGGCGGGCAATCTGTGCCTGACCGGCAATCCGCAGAACGACAGCGGGGCTACCTCGATCGTCGTCATTCTCAAGAATTCGACGCAGGCCAAGCCCAAGACCGGGTTGCAGGTTCCCTCCTTGCCGCCTAGCGAGGATATCGAGTTCGACGGCAGCGGCCCCCTGACCTTGCCGCAACTGTCGCCCAGCGGCCCCACGCCGATTGTGCCCGGGAAATAGCAGATTGAGCTTGCGCCCCAGCACAGATTGCGAAGAATGAGCGCCATGGAACGAACATTGGCGGGCGATATCCCGATGGGAAACTGGGTGGACCGGCGCTTGCCGTCGGGTCTTCGCCCCTATGCGCGCCTGATGCGCCTGGATCGCCCCATCGGCACCTGGCTTTTGCTGCTGCCCGGCTGGTGGGGCGTGGCCCTGGCCGCCGACGGCTGGCCCGACTTGAAGCTGATCATTCTGTTCGGCTTGGGCGCCATGGTCATGCGCGGTGCTGGCTGCACCTTCAACGATTGGGCGGATCGCGACTTCGACGGTTTGGTCGAACGCACGCGCACGCGCCCCATCCCGTCGGGCGCCGTCACGCCCAATCAGGCCCTGATGTTCCTGGTTCTCGAACTGGCCGTCGGGCTGGTGATCTTGCTGCAATTCAACCTGTTCGCCATTCTGGTGGGGGCGGCCTCGCTGCTGCTGGTTTTTCCCTATCCCTACATGAAGCGCATCACCTATTGGCCGCAGGCCTGGCTGGGCCTGACCTTCAATTGGGGAGCGCTGCTGGGCTTTGCCGCCGCCAGCGGCTTGTTGGCTTGGCCAGCACTGATCTTGTATGCGGCGGGCCTGTTCTGGACCCTGGGTTACGACACCATCTACGCCCATCAAGACAAGGAAGACGATGCGCTGATCGGCGTGAAATCCACCGCGCTGCGCCTGGGCGTCAACACCAAGCCCTGGCTGCTGTTTTTCTTCGCCCTTGCCGTGGCGCTGATCGGCTTTGCGGGCTGGCTGGCGCAATTGGCATGGCCCTTCTATCTGTTCCTGGGTGCTGCTTGGCTGCAAACTCTGTGGCAGGTCAGCGATCTTGAAAGCGACGATTCCGCCGACTGTTTGTCCAAGTTCAAATCGAACCGCTATTTCGGCTGGCTGGTGCTGGCGGGCATCGTAGCCGGGAAGGTTCTGGCTTGAACGATCCCAAAGCCTTCGTCCTGGCCAATACGCAATTGTCGCCAACGCCGCTGCTGCCCGAGATGAAGCTGCATCTGGCCAGCCAAGTGACGCCGCTTTGGGAAGCCACCGAAGCCACGCTTGAAAAGGAAGGCTTGCCGCCGCCCTATTGGGCCTTCGCCTGGGTGGGCGGGCAGGCGGTGGCGCGCTATCTTCTGGACCATCCGGATTCGTGCCGCGGCCTGCGCGTGTTGGATTTCGCCGCCGGTTCCGGCGTGTCGGGCGTTGCCGCCGCCATGGCGGGCGCCCTGTCCGTCGAGGCCGCCGAAATCGACGCCTTCGCGGGTGCGGCCATCGATCTCAACGCCAAGGCAAATGGCGTCGGGGTTTCGGTTGTGTTGGACGACCTAGTGGGATGCGCCAATCGCTGGGATGTGGTTCTGGCGGGAGACGTCTGCTACGAGCGCCCCATGGCCGAGCGCGTTTTCGCTTGGCTGCTGAATTTGTCGGCGCAAGGGGTGCGCGTCATTCTGGGCGATCCGGGCCGCAACTATCTGCCCAAGTCGGGCCTGCGCGAAGTGGCGCGCTATGACGTCCCGACCACCAAGGATATCGAAGACAAGGACATGCGGACAGCGGTGGTCTACGAGGTGGCGGTCTAGAAATATCTCGTCTGGCTTCCTACGTCGTAGAGGAGCGGCAATTACGCAACTGCAAGATACGCTTCGGGGGAGGCAAAAATGCTCAACGGGATTGTCAATGTCAGGGTGGTGATTGCCGCATCGAGGCCGCTGGCCTTGGCGAGCGGGGCCTTCGCCCTTGTCGGCCTTGGGGGCTACGCCTTTTCCATCGAGGACTTGTATCGGCCAATCGAAGGTGGCCCGGCGTCGCATCCAATGACGCTGCTCGTGGTGCTTTTGCTGACGATGGCGGTTACTACCCGGTCGAAGCGCGGCGGCATGGCGGCAGCCGTCGCCGCACTTGCCATATGTCTGCTGAGAGTGTTCCCGGCAATTCCTCAGGATTATTTTGAGGCACTTACTCCGTTCGGGGCTATCGTCAGGAATGAGTTGGCGTTGGGTCAGAAGAACGCCATGGGCGTGAACACGGCATTCATGTTGCTGCTGATTTCGTTGGCAGCGCTGTCGGGGAGGAGCCGGCAAACGAAAAGGTCACAAACCCTTGCCTTCCTTTCACTTGCCTTTCCCTCGGTGGCGATCACGGGCTACGCCTACGACCTTCCGAAATTTTACGGTCAGATGTCCCTGTCCACCCTGACGATGGGCATACCCCTGGGGCTTGCCGTGGCGGGAATGACCGCAAATCGCGGAATGCTTCGCGCTGTCCTCAGTCCGCATATCACGGGCCGGATTTCCCGCATTCAGATTTTCTTGGGGCTGCTGGTGCCCTTTGCCATCGGCTATCTGCTGATCAAGACGGTCGGACATATCGGAGACACCAGCATGTTTGGCGTTTTCGTCATCGTCGTTAGTTGGTTCATCATCTTCCTCGTTTCGTTCGCAAGCGTCATTCACGAGCGCGTCGATCACGCCAGAAGATTGCATGAACGCTTGCTTGAACGCAGCGCCAGCATCGACCCACTGACCGGTTTGTTCAATCGTCGGAAATTCGACGTTCTGTGCCAACAAGAAGAAGCCCGCTTTTGCAGATCGGGCCAGCCACTCTCATTGATCGTGCTGGACATCGACCATTTCAAGCGTGTCAACGATACCGGCGGACACCCGGTAGGCGACTTTGTGCTGAAAACGGTGGCTAGGCTTCTTGGGGACCATGTGCGCAGCGTCGATGCGGTCGGGCGCTTGGGCGGCGAGGAATTCGCAATTCTGCTGCCGAACACCGACGAGAGCGGCGTTGTCTATAAGGCCGAGTCGCTTCGCCGCCTGATCGAAAGCCTCCATTTCGATCCTTGGTCGGGTCATGACGGCCAGATCACCGCCTCGTTTGGCTGCGCGACTTTGATGAAAGAGGAAACGGTCCCGGCAATTTTTGAGCGGGCGGATGCGGCTCTATACAGCGCAAAAGAAAAAGGCCGCAACCAAGTTATTCTATCCGCAAGCGTTCAAGAGACGGATACGGGACAGGCGCAGGAACCTCTAGAAGAAGTTAAATCGGGGGAACGCTAAGTTTTCAATTCCAGCGACGCATGTTCAAGATCGGTCTGGCTCATCACCCGGTTGCGGCCAGAACGTTTGGCTAGGTACAGCGCCTCGTCGGCCCGCTGGATCAGTTGGCTTAGCGGTTCGCCCAGAACATATTCCGCCACGCCGATCGACAAGGTGATCTGGCCCAGGCTTTGGCCGGTGCGCTTGTTGGTCACCTGCTTGTTGGCCACGTTGTTGCGAATGTTTTCGCCTGCGGTCAACGCGCTTTTCAATTCGGTCTTGGGGAAGATGACCGAGAATTCCTCGCCGCCATAGCGGGCCGCCGTATCCTGGCCCTTGACGCTGTCAACCAGCGTGCGGGCCACCAGCTTCAGCACCTGATCGCCCATCTGATGGCCGTAGGTGTCGTTGAACTTCTTGAAGAAGTCGATGTCGATCATGGCCAAGCAAAGCGGCTCGCCGGTCTCCATGATCTGCATGGCGGATTCGCGCAGCGCGATGTCGAACAGCTTGCGGTTGGCGATGCCGGTAAGCGCGTCGGTCATCGCCTCGCGCTTCACCTCGTCCAGATTGTCGCGAAGCTGCTTGATCTCCTTGGACGAAGTCTCCAGCTTGACCTCAAGCTCCTGATTGGCTTCGGCGATCGAGCGCGTCTCGGTCATCACCGTTTTCAGCATATTCTGGATGTCGCCCAGTTTTTCCTTGTCTTGCAGGCTGTCCGAAAAATTCTTCAGCGTCTCGCCGTAATTGTTGGCGCCCTGAACCGCGTTGCCCAACACGCCCATCATCTGTCCCAGCATGACTTCGATACGCTGGGTCGCCTTGTGCAAGGCTTGGCTTTCATTCTCGTGACCGAAGAATTTCTGGCGAAGGTCCATCAGAACCTTCTCGTCGAAATCCATCTTGTTGCTGATCAGAATGTCGACGGCGCGACGAAGATCGGGATAGTTGCCCGAAACATAGGTGTACCAGATCGCAAAATTACCCGGGTGTGGCGGCACCTGGTGCGACTTCATCAACTCCACCGCCTGTCCGGCATAGGACATGGCTTGCTCGAATCTTTCGGGGTACTCCATGGTCCCGACACCCCCATCTTATTCACCCGCTGACACTATAATGACGCCTGAGCAGAAGAAAAGAGTTATCGTTTTATAATTTTCATGACGTTGGCGTGCGTTCTCTCCATTGGCTCGCTATGCGGGTTTGCTGCTAAGGGGCGCAAACCGGTCAGTGGAAATGGCCGGACAGAATCATCCGCAAGGAGCGGGATGTTGACCGCCGTCAAGGCCATCGTGCTGGTTTTAAAGTTAAAAATGGTCTAGTCTATGGGCGATGGGCGATCAGCCACATAACAATGCTCCGGAAAACGGGATGCGGGACGAGCAGTATCGAAACAGCAGGCAGGGGGCGGGCGGTCTGCGCGCGCTTAAAGCGGCGGCGCTGCAATATGCGCGCACGCAACTGCCCGACGTGCTGTTCTCTACGGGACATTCGACCTATCTGACCCGTCATCGGGTGGAAGCGATCTTGTTGCGCACCCGCATGGTGGCGGGCGCATTCTCGGTCCTGACCTTGCTGTGGATCGCGCTCGACGCCATCACCTTGCCCTGGCCGGAATGGGGCTATCTGGCGGCCATCCGCTTGATCGCATCGTTGGTGTTCGCCTTTGTGGCCATGCCGCCGCGCCGGGAATGGAACTTGGCTGGCGCGCTGGCGATGCTGGCCCTGATTCTGTCCATCCCGCTCAGCTTTTTCTTGGCGGCCCAATTCGTGTTCCAAGGCGTCGAGCTGACGGGATTGGCGCTGATCAACGCCAGGCTTTACGATGCCCTGCCTTTCATCGTGCTGGCAGGCCTTTCCGTCTATCCGCTGGTGGTTTCGGAAGGGCTGCTGTTCGCCCTGGTCGTGCTGGGTTTGGCGGCTCTGGGGCCGGTGGTGGCCGGGCGTTTCGACTGGACGCGCGAACTGACTACGCTATGGGTGTTGGCGGTCATTCTGGGCATCTATGCTTTCGCGGGCATGATCCAGTTGCATTACATGATCGCTCTGCTGAAGCGCGCCAGCCACGATACGCTGACCGGCGCCTTCACAAGGCGCAGCGGCATGGAGCTTCTGGACAGCCAGTTCAAGGACAGCCTTGATCGCGGCCTGCCGATGACCTTGGCCTTCTTCGACATCGACAATTTCAAAAGCGTCAACGACGTGCATGGCCATGACGAGGGCGACCGGGTGCTGCGCGTGGCCTCGCAGAAACTGGGGCGCCTGTTGCGCCAGGGCGATTCCGTCATTCGCTGGGGCGGCGAGGAATTTCTGGTCGTCATGATGGGAGCCGATCCGCAGGGTGCTCGCATAGCGCTTCAGCGCGTCATGCAGGAATGGCTGGGCGACCGGCCCGGCGGCGGCGGTCCGGTCACGGCCAGCATCGGCGTGGCGGAACGCATCCGCGACGGCGTGCAGGACTGGCCGCAATTGGTGGAACTGGCCGATCTGCGCATGTACAAGTCGAAAAGTTCGGGCAAGGCGCGCTGCACCTTCTCGGACGACGACGTGATGCTGCCGGGATAGGCTGTTTCCTATTCCACCACCAGATCGTCGCGGTGGACCAGCTCTTCCTTGCCCCGATAGCCCAGAATGGCCTCGATCTCGCCGCTTTTGCGCCCGGCAATCCGCTTGGCTTCGTCGGCGCCGTAAGCCACCAGACCGCGTCCCAGCACGCGGCCCGCTTTGTCGGCGAAGGCCACGCAATCGCCCTTCTGGAACTGACCATCGATCTTCACCACGCCGGCCGGCAGCAATGATCGGCCCTTGGAAAGGGCGGTCACCGCGCCGTCGTCCAGCACCAGCGTGCCCGAAACCGACAATGCGCCCGCGATCCAGCTTTTGCGGGCCTGCCTGGGTTCCGATTGTGGGATGAACCAGGTGCAGCGTCCGCCATTTTCAAGCCTAGCCAGCGGATTGAGCGCATCGCCCAACCCGATCGCCATCTTGCAGCCCGCCCCCATGGCGATGCGGGCGGCGATCAGCTTGGTGACCATGCCGCCCGAGCCGACGCTTGATCCCACGCTGCCCGCCATGGCTTCGATCTTGGGGGTGATTTCACGGATTTCCGCCAGGAATTCGGCGTCCGGATTCTTGCGCGGATCATTGGTGTAAAGCCCGTCGATATCCGAGAACAGCACCAGCACGTCAGCACCCGTCATCTCGGCCACGCGCGCCGCCAAGCGGTCGTTGTCGCCGAAGCGGATTTCCTGGGTGGCCACGGTGTCGTTTTCGTTGATCACCGGCACGGCGCCCTGGGCCAGCAGGGTGATCAGCGTGTTGCGCGCGTTGAGATAGCGGTTGCGGTTCTCGCTGTCTTCCAGCGTCAGCAGCACTTGGGCCGCCACGATATTGTGCCGGGCCAGCGCTTCTTGATAGGCGTGGGCCAGTCGGATTTGTCCGGCGGCGGCGGCGGCCTGCTTTTCATCCAGGCGCAAGGGGCCGGGCTTCAGGCCCAGCGGGCGGCGTCCGACCGCGATGGCGCCCGACGTTACAACGATGACGTCGGCGCCTCTTTGGCGCAGAACCGCGATGTCGTCGGCCAGGGTTTCCAGCCATTTGCGCCGCACATGGCCGCTACTTTCATCGACCAGCAGCGACGAGCCGATCTTCACCACCACGCGCTTGGCCTGACGCAGGGGATTGGCTTTCATTTTTCCCGGCCTTTGTTCTTGGCCGTCTGGATCGTCTGATCCAGCAGACGAAGCACGTCTTTCACGCCCTCGCCCGACACGCCCGAGATGGGATGGACGGCGCGTCGGCAAGCCTTCTTCAATTGGGCCTGCTTGGCCGCGATCTCTTCAGGCGTCAGGGCGTCGATCTTGTTGAGCGCCGTGATCTCGGGCTTCTTGTCCAGCCCATTGCCATAGGCCTTCAACTCGTGCCGGATGGTGCGCCAACTGGCGGCCACGTCTTCCTCGGTGGCGTCCACCAGATGCAACAGCACCCGGCAGCGTTCGATATGGCCCAGGAAACGGTCGCCCAGACCAGCCCCTTCATGAGCGCCCTCGATCAATCCCGGAATGTCGGCGATCACGAATTCCCGCTCATCGACATAAGCCACGCCCAGATTGGGGTGCAAGGTGGTGAAGGGATAAGCGGCGATCTTGGGCCTGGCGCGGGTGACGGCGGCCAAAAAGGTTGATTTGCCCGCATTGGGCAGACCCACCAGCCCCACGTCGGCGATCAGCTTCAGGCGCAGCCAGACCCACATTTCCTGTCCCGGCCAGCCGTCGTCGGCGCGCCTGGGCGCTTGGTTGGTCGAGCTTTTGAAATGCATGTTGCCAAAACCGCCGTCGCCGCCCTTCAGCAATTTCACGCGCTGGCCGGGTTCGGTGATGTCGGCCAGAATTTCATCCTTGTCCTCGGTCAGGATTTGCGTGCCGATCGGCACGGCGATTTCCAACCCTTCGCCGTCGCCGCCGGTGCGGTTCTGGCCCATGCCGTGATGGCCCTTCTCGGCCTTGAAATGCTGACGATAGCGAAAATCGATCAGGGTGTTGAGGTTCTGGTGGCCGACGAAGGTGATGTCGCCGCCCTTGCCGCCGTTGCCGCCGTCGGGTCCGCCGAATTCGATGAAGCGTTCGCGACGGAACGAGCAGGCGCCGGCGCCGCCGTCGCCGCTTTGCAGATAGATCTTGCACTCGTCCAGGAATTTCATGGCGGCACTTTATTTCCAGAAAGCAAAAAGGGGAAGGCGGCGCCTTCCCCTTTGCAGAATTTCAAGGCGCTTGCCGTTACTCGGCGTTCTCGACCGACACGAAGGTGCGGCCCTTCAGGCCGGTGGCGAAGGCCACCTTGCCATTGATCAGCGCGAACAAGGTGTGATCCTTGCCGATGCCGACATTGGCGCCCGGATGGAACTGGGTGCCGCGTTGGCGCACCAGAATGTTTCCAGCCAGCACGGCCTGTCCGCCGAAGCGCTTCACGCCCAGGCGCTGAGCGTTCGAATCGCGACCGTTGCGTGAGCTGCCGCCTGCTTTTTTATGTGCCATCTCTAAATCCTCCGAAAGGCGCTTTAGGCCTTGATGCCGGTGATCTTGATCGTCGTCAGGTCCTGACGATGACCATTCTTGCGGCGCGAGCTTTTGCGGCGGCGCTTCTTGAAAACGATCAGCTTGGGGCCGCGCGTCTGCTCGACGATCTCCGCCGACACCGAGGCACCGGCAACCAGGGGCCTGCCGACCTTGCCGCCCGCCATCAAAACCTGATCCAGCGTAAGGGCCGTACCCGGCTCGCCAACCAGCTTTTCCACGGTGATGATGTCGTTTTCGGCGACCCTGTACTGCTTGCCGCCCGTCTTGACCACTGCGAACATGACCCACCTGTCAAAATAAGTATGCGCGGCAGACCCTGTCCGCCACGAGAGGGCGGAACATAGTCTTGGGTTTCGCCCTTGTCAACGGGATTCCACGACCTTCAGGACCTCTTTGAAGGCCTTTCCCGCCCTGGCTAGATCGCCCGTTTCGGCCCCCGCGGCGGCCAACCCGGCCCCCAACGCGCCGATCAGGGCGATCTCGGCTAGGCTTCCGGTGCGCAACAGACGCAGGCCATAGGCCTGTTTGCTGGGCCAGGCCAGGGGAATGCCCGACAGGGTCATGCTGTCGGCCAGCAGATGCGACAGATAGCCCACCGCCAAGGGGGCGGCCAGATTCCCGGTTCCGGCCAACCCCAGGAAAAGGGCCAGGGCCGCCACGGCCAGCAGGGAATGGGTGACGCCCCGGTGCCCGATCAGGGCGGCCAGCGGGATCGAGACCAAGGCCATGCGCCTGCCCGCCCAGGACTTGGGATGGTCGATATCGGGCAGCAATGACCCCAGGGCGGCCAGACCCAGGGCGGCGGGTTCGGCAGGTTGGCCGGTGGCCTGGGCCACCCCCCACCACAAAGCGCTCCCGATCACGACATGCGACACGGCCATCATGATTGCTGATTATCCAGCTTTAGGCGGTGGCAGTTCGTGGTCCGGGTCCCATGAGAGCAGCCGCTCGCGGATCTTTTCATGCGGGATTGTCCGGTCTGCCTTGATATCGGCCAAGCCTTCATGGATGGCTTCTCGAAAGTTTGCTTCGGAAAGAAGGGGCGGAAGAATGCGCTTTGCAGGCATTGGAAAGGGTGTTGCTCATTTTGTCCCTCTGCGTCATGGCCGGGCTTGACCCGGCCATCCACGTGCTTAAGTCCATTGATCGTATAAATCGTTCCAGTCCGGATTTGAATCTAGAATCAGCCGGACCTTCCAGGCGCGAGGCCAGTGCTTGATATTCTTTTCACGCTGAATGGCTGTTTGAATCGTGTCGTGGTGCTCGGCATAGACAAGGCATTTCAGGCCATGACGTTTTGTGAAGCCATCCGCCATGCCCTCACGATGCTCCCAAACACGCCGCAACAAATCGCTGGTGACGCCCCGACGTAAAGCGTCCCGTTCGGCCTGTTGGTCATGATGTAGACCCAACCACCCTGCATATGCTAATCGTAGAGTGACTTGCGGCTTAGTTGCAATCGGCGCGTGGATGGCCGGGTCAAGCCCGGCCATGACGAAAAAACACTAAACTGAATTGTAGACGTCGTCTTCCGGGTTGCTCCACACGGCGGCGAAGGATGGGGCGCTGGCCTGCTGAGCTGCGCGGGTTAGGCGCCTGTCTTGCTCGCGCTCTCGGATGAAATCGACGAAATCTTCCACCTCGGCCAGCCTCTCGGCGGGCAGGGCTTCAAGTTTTTCGATCAAGGCCAGAGTGGCGGGCGACATGTCCATGTTCCTTAAGGCAACCACCTAAGAATATAACGGCTTTGGCCGGACTTGTCATGCTCGCCTACGAAAATCCCCGGAGGCGGGCGGGCCTCCGGGGATCCCCGGCGCGTCACTTGGGCAGGTTTTGAGGCTCTACACCAGAGTGCGCAGCACACCCTATATCAACGTGCGCAGCACGAAGGGAAGAATCCCTCCGTGTCGGTAATAGGAAATCTCGTCGCCGGTATCGATGCGCAAGATCGCCTGGATGCGTTCGGTCGATCCATCGGCGCGGGTGATGGCGACGGTCACGTCCTGCTTGGGCGCGATGCCGTCCTTGATGCCGGAAACGGCGAAAAGTTCGCTGCCGTCCAGCTTCAGGCTTTTGCGGTCCTGGCCTGGCTTGAACTGCAAGGGCAGCACGCCCATGCCGACCAGATTCGAGCGGTGGATGCGTTCGAAACTTTCGGCCAGCACAGCCTTTACGCCCAGCAGATTGGTTCCCTTGGCCGCCCAGTCGCGGCTTGATCCGGTGCCGTATTCCTTGCCCGCCACCACGATCAGCGGCACGCCCGCCGCCTTGTATTTCATGGCGGCGTCGTAAATGAACATCTCTTCGCCCGAGGGCATGAAGCGGGTCACGCCGCCTTCGGTGCCGGGCGCCATCTCGTTCTTGATGCGCACATTGGCGAAAGTTCCGCGCATCATCACGTCATGGCTGCCCCTTCTGGCGCCATAGGAATTGAAATCCTTCTGCTCGACGCCGCGCCTGTTCAGATACTGGCCGGCGGGCGTCGCCTTTTTGATGTTGCCCGCCGGGCTGATATGGTCGGTGGTGATGGAATCGCCCAAGATGGCCAGCGGGCGGGCGTTCGCGATATCGGCGAAAGCCGTGGGCGGCTCTTTGGCCATGCCCACGAAATAGGGCGGATTCTGGATATAGGTCGAGGCGTCGTCCCAATCGTAAGTCTGGCTGGTTGCGGCATGGATGGCCTGCCAATCCTTGGTGCCCTTGAACACGTCGGCATAGCGGCTGCGATAGCCGTCCGCTGACAAGGCGCCTTCGATGGCTTGGCGGATTTCCGCGTTCGTGGGCCAGATATCCTTCAGGAAAACGGGTTGCCCCAAGGCGTCCAAGCCCAGCGGTTCGCAGGTCAGATCGATGTTCATCGTGCCCGCGATGGCATAGGCCACCACCAGGGGCGGGCTGGCTAGGTAGTTGGCCTTCACATGCGGGCTGATGCGGCCTTCGAAATTGCGATTGCCCGACAGCACGGCCGCCACCACCAGATTGTTGGCGTCCACCGCCTCGGCAACTGGCGCATCCAAAGGGCCTGAATTGCCGATGCAGGTTGTGCAGCCAAAGCCCGCGATGTTGAAGCCCAGCGCGTCAAGGTGGCGTTGCAGGCCAGCCCTTTCCAGATAGTCGGCCACCACTTGCGATCCCGGCGCCAGCGACGTCTTGACCCAGGGCTTTCTGGACAGGCCCTTCAACGCGGCCTTCTTGGCCAGCAAACCCGCCGCCATCAGCACATTCGGATTCGAGGTGTTGGTGCAAGACGTAATGGCGGCGATCACCACATCGCCATGTCCGATTTTTCCCCGCCCGTCCGACAAGGCGATGTTCGCGTCCGGCTTAGCCTGGGGGGCGATCAGGGGCAGCGCCTCGGCAAAACCCTGCTTGGCCTTGGACAAGGCCACCCGGTCTTGCGGGCGCTTGGGGCCGGCCAGCGAAGGCTCGACGGCGTCCAGCTCCAATTCCAGCACATCCGTAAACAAGGGTTCCGCCGTCGTCTGGTCGCGCCACAACCCCTGCGCCTTGGCATAGGCTTCGACAAGGCGCACGCGATGCGGATCGCGCGCCGTCAGGGTCAGATAGCGGATGGTCTCGGCATCGATGGGAAAGAAGCCGCAGGTGGCCCCGTATTCAGGGGCCATATTGGCGATGGTCAGCCGGTCGGCTAGCCCCAGCGCATCAAGGCCTGGGCCGAAAAATTCGACGAATTTGCCGACCACGCCGCGCTTTCTCAGCATCTGCGTGATGGTCAGCACCAGATCGGTGGCGGTCAGCCCTTCCTTGAGCGTGCCGGTCAGTTTGAAACCCACCACCTCGGGGATCAGCATCGAGACCGGCTGTCCCAACATGGCCGCTTCCGCCTCGATGCCGCCAACGCCCCAGCCCAGCACCGCCATGCCGTTGACCATGGTGGTGTGCGAATCGGTGCCGACCAGCGTATCGGGATAAACGACCTTGCGGCCCTGATCGTCCTTGCCCAGCCAAGCCAGTTGGGCCAGATATTCGCAATTCACCTGATGGCAAATGCCCGTACCCGGCGGCACGACGCGGAAATTGTCGAAGGCCTGCTGACCCCAGCGCAGAAAGGCATAGCGTTCGGCATTGCGCTCGAATTCCAACGCCGTGTTCTGCGAAAGCGCGTTCTTGGTCGCGTAGAAATCGACCATCACGGAATGGTCGATCACCAGATCGACCGGCACCAGCGGGTTGATCTTCTGGGGGTCGCCGCCCAGCTTGACCATGGCGTCGCGCATGGCGGCCAGATCGACCACCGCCGGAACGCCGGTGAAATCCTGCATCAAGACGCGGGCCGGGCGAAAGGCGATCTCGCGCTCGGTTTTGCCGCGGTTGGCCTGCCAGTCGGCCAGCGCCTTCACGTCATCCACCGTGACCGTGCGCCCATCCTCGAAGCGCAGCAGGTTCTCCAGCAACACTTTGATCGAGAAGGGCAGGCGCAAGAGATCGCCCAATCCAGCCTCGTTCAGGCTGAAATAGTCGTAGCTCTTGCCCTCGACGGACAGGGAGCGGCGGGCTTTCATCGTGTCTTGACCGCAGATGGGCATCGGTTGGCCTCCAAGAGCGCTGTCATGATCACATGGGTCGAGCTTCGATGAAACACAAGCCAACCCGTTTGTCTAGCGGGCAACACCCGACGGGGTGGGATTGTAACCACCCATATCCACAAGGATCGTGTGGCGAAAATGTGAAAAATGGCTTGAAAATAAATGATTTGCTTGCCTGTTGCGCTATATTCCACTTTATTCATAAATTCTAATGAGCGACATTCGCTCGATCCGGTTCCTCCAGGAGGCTGAATGGACTATTCCGAGCAGAAATTGGGCAGCGATTTGGTCTATGCGCTGAAAGGCCGGATGACTTTTTCCGATCACAAAATCTTTCGCGAAATTCTAAAGAAGACCAACGCGGACGAGTACCGCCGTCTGGTCATCGATTTGTCCGCTTTGGACTTCATCGATTCCTTTGGCGTCGGCATGCTCTTGATCGTCAAGGACGCCGTCGAGCATCGCGGTCGCGAAGTCGTGTTGCGCCGCCCGGCGGGCCAAGTCGATCACATGGTCCAGATTGCCAAGCTCTCCAAGCTCTTCACCATCGAATAAGGCGCCCCCAATGGCTTTGTTTTCCAATTCAGCGGCCCAACCGGCGAGCGCTGTGAACACTGTGGCGCCCGCCAACGACGCGACCGACATCGATCATGTGGTTGAACAGATCGTCAAGGGCGCCTTTCTGACGCTGCTGGAAAATGGCGGCGAAGGGTTGGGCAAGCTGGCAGGGCTGGTGCGCCACCTTGAAAGCAAGGATGGCAAGGCCCTGGTCGATACGGTGCAGGTGGCGGTCTGCATGAACGACGTGGTGACCCGCGCCGTCGAGACCATGCGCAGCGTGCGCGACCTGTCCAAGCGCACCACCACCATTTCCAGCGCCACCGAGGAATTGGTGGCGGGCGTGCTGGCGATCAGCCGCACCTCGGAACTGGTGGCGGGCAATGCCGAACGCGTGAAGGGATTGACGATGGAAGGGGCAAGCGAGGCGCAACACGCGGCTCAAGCGGTGCATGCCATCGTCGAGACGGTCAACGAGGCGTCGCAAAGCGTCGAGCGCTTGGCCGAGGCCTCGGCCCGCATCGGCTCGATCATCGATCAGATCGAAATGATCGCCAAGCAAACCAACATCCTGGCGCTGAACGCCACCATCGAAGCCGCCAGAGCGGGAGACGCGGGCAAAGGATTCGCCGTGGTGGCGCACGAGGTGAAGACGCTGGCCAATCAGACGGCGGCCGCTACCTTGGACATCAGGAAACGCATCCAGACCCTGACCGAGGAATCGAACGCCATCACGGTGGCCATGAGTTCCAGCAGCCAGCGGGTTCTGGAAGGCGAACAGGTGGTGTTGGCGACCGTCGGCAAGATGCAAGAGGTCGAGAAGGAAATCAAAGACGTCACCAGCATGATGCAGGATATTGCCAGCAATCTGGGCCAGCAGCGCATCGCGGCGGGCGAAATCGCCAAGAATCTCGACGAAATCTCCACCATCTCGAACAAGGATTCGGAAGCCATCACGGCGCTGCTGGAAGTGTCGGCCAAGGGCAACGAGAAGCTGGACGCCATGCTGGCCGAAATGGCCAAGCTGGAAACCGGCAACAAGGTCGTGCATCTGGCCAAGAACGACCACATGATCTGGCGGCGCAAGCTGGCGGAAATGGTGGCGGGACGGGTCAAGCTGAACGCCAACGAACTGTCCAGCCATCAGACCTGCCGGTTGGGCAAATGGTACGAAGGCGTTGCCGACGCCAAGGTCAAGAATCACCCGGCCTATCGGTCTATGCTGGAGCCGCATGCCGAAGTGCATAAGCACGGCATCGAGGCGGTGCGCAAATACAATGCGGGCGATTTCGAGGGCGCCATCGACGAGATCGCCAAGATCGAAGCGCCGTCGGGCGAGGTGCAGCGTTGCCTGGATGAATTGGCGAAGCTGTAGGGCGTCTGCGATTATTTTCCCGCTGGGCGGGGCTGTATGGGTCCCGTCCCGAAGGCGCCTTTGCGCCACTGTGCCAATTGCATCTTTCTCTCCCGATTCATCGCGGGGGAGATATAACCGGCGACGGTTAAAGCCGTGTGACGCTTCGGTGACAGTGCGGTGACATCACAGCTTGTAGAAGCTGCGGTACCAGTCAATGAATTTGGGAATGCCCTCGTCGATGCTGGTCCTGGGCTGATAGCCGCAGTCCTTCTGAATGGCGTCGATGTCGGCATAGGTTTCACGCACGTCGCCCGGCTGCATGGGCAGGAAATCGATGGCCGCCGTCTTGCCCAGCGCCTGCTCGATCAATTGAATGTAGCGCATCAAGGGTTCGGTGCTGTGATTGCCGATATTATAGACCTTGTAGGGCGGCTCGCCTTCGGAACCGATCACGGGCGGCCGGTCGAGGACGGCGATGGTGCCCGCCACGATATCGTCGATATAGGTGAAATCGCGGCGCATGTCGCCGTTGTTGAAGACCGGGATCGGCCTGTCTTCCAGAATGGCCTTGGCGAAGATGCAGGCCGCCATGTCGGGGCGCCCCCAGGGGCCGTAAACCGTGAAATAGCGCAGGCCCGTGGTCGGCAGACGGTAGAGATGGCTGTAGGTATGCGCCATCAACTCGTTGGCCTTCTTGGTGGCGGCGTACATCGAAATGGGGTTGTCGACCCGGTCGTCGGTCGAGAAGGGCATCTTCTTGTTGCCGCCATAGACCGAGGATGAACTGGCATAGACCAGATGCTTGAGCTTAGGCAGAGCACGGCAGCATTCCAGCACGACCAGGAACCCTTCCACATTGGAATGGGTGTAGGCGTAGGGGTTGACCAGCGAATAGCGCACGCCCGCCTGCGCCGCCAGATTGACCACGCGGTCGATGTCGGGGCGCGACTTGAAAAGCGCCTGCATGGCTTCGCGGTCGGCGATATCCTGCTTGTGGAAGGCGTAGTTCTTGTTGGGAATCAGCGTATCGACGCGAGCCTGCTTCAAGCTGACGTCGTAATAGGCGTCCATATTATCGACGCCGATGACGCTGTCGCCCCGCGCCAACAGGGCGCGCGACAAGGTCGATCCGATGAATCCGGCGCCGCCGGTGATGAGAACGGTCATGGCCTACCCCAAAATGCCCGCCCTCTATAACCGACGAACGCCTTGCGGGAAAGGGGGGAAGTTAAGGCGATGCTGATGGAGGGGGGGCCGCGTCTGGCTGAAGGCGTTGACCGAAGGAAGAGAAGTTCCTTGCCCGACGCCCTTGTCAAACAATGCGCATTAAGCAGGCTGCCCTCTCTATGATGTGCCCCTAACATATTGCACCGCAACAGAAAATCCACGGTAATATTGTTTCGCGCACCTGCTCCGGCGGCGCAAGGGGCGTTCGCGCCTGCATGGTTGCGGGAACGGTCCTGTCTTTTTGCAAGCGTCAGACCGGCGGGCATAGACAAGCCGTCGCCTCGCCCCCATAACCTAACGTAAGGTAAAGTAGAGACAAGGAAGCCGCCGGGAGCCAGCGCCGTGCATATCGCCAATGTCACCTTAGAGGACAAATACACCCAGGAGCGGGGCCGGGTTTTCCTGACCGGCACCCAAGCCCTGGTGCGCTTGCCCATGATGCAAAGGGCGCGCGATCTGGCCCTGGGGCTGAACACGGCGGGCTTCATTTCGGGCTATCGCGGCTCGCCCTTGGGCGGCTTCGACAAGGAATTGTGGTCGGCCAGGAAATTTCTGAAATCTCAGCACATCCATTTCCAGCCCGGCGTCAATGAAGACTTGGCGGCCACGGCTTGCTGGGGCACGCAGCAGGTCAATCTGTTCGAGGGCGCCAAATATGACGGCGTGTTCGCCATCTGGTACGGCAAGGGGCCGGGCGTTGACCGTTCGGGCGACGTTTTTAAGCATGGCAACAATGCGGGCACATCCCGACATGGCGGCGTGCTGGCGTTGGCGGGCGACGACCATGCCGCCAAATCCTCGACGGCGGCCCATCAATCCGATTACGCCTTCATGGACGCCATGATTCCGGTGCTGCATCCGGCGGGCTTGCAGGAAATTCTCGATTACGGCCTGTTCGGCATCGCGCTGTCGCGCTTTGCCGGTCTGTGGGTGGCGATGAAAACCATTGCCGAAACGGTGGACAGTTCGGCCTCGGTGCAGATCGATCCGTTGCGCCTGTCCTTCGCCATCCCCGACTTCGACATGCCGCAAGGCGGGCTGCATATCCGCTGGCCCGACAAGGTGCTGGACCAGGAAGCGCGCCTGATGCGCTTCAAGCTGGATGCGGCCTTGGCCTTCGCCAGGGCCAACCGCATCGACCGCACGGTGATCGACAGCCCGGAACCCCGGCTGGGCATCGTGTCCACCGGCAAGGCCTATCTGGATGTGCGCCAAGCGCTCGACGATCTGGGCATCGATGACGAACTGGCCGCCAGGATCGGCCTTCGGCTTTACAAGGTGGGGATGGTCTGGCCGCTGGAGCGCGAGGGCATTCGCCATTTCGCCGAGGGGCTGGAAGAGATTCTGGTCGTCGAGGAAAAGCGCCCTCTGATCGAAAACCAAGTAAAGGAGCAGCTTTACAATTGGCGCGAGGATGTGCGCCCGCGCGTGATCGGCAAATACGACGAGAACGGTCAATGGCTGCTGGCCTCGAACGGCGAATTGTCGCCCTCCGAAATCGCCAAGGTGATCGCAGCGCGCATCGACCGTTTCATGACCAGCCCCGTCATCAAGGAGCGGCTGGACTGGCTGAAGGCCAAGGAAGACAGCCTTAGCCATCCCACGCACCAAATGGCCCGCCTGCCTTATTTCTGCTCGGGCTGCCCGCACAACACATCGACCAAGGTGCCGGAAGGATCGCGCGCGCTGGCGGGCATCGGCTGCCATTACATGGCGATCTGGATGGATCGCAAGACAGAAACCTTCACCCAGATGGGCGGCGAGGGTGCTACCTGGATCGGCCAAGCGCCCTTTACAGAAACCAAGCATGTTTTTCAGAATCTGGGCGACGGCACCTATTTCCATTCCGGCATTCTGGCCCTGCGCGCCGCGATTTCGGCGGGCGTCAACATCACCTACAAAATTCTTTACAACGACGCGGTGGCGATGACCGGCGGCCAACCGCTTGACGGCCAGATGAGCGTGCCGCAACTGGCCCGCCAAGTGGAGGCCGAAGGGGTGGCGCGCATTGCCATCGTCAGCGACGAGCCGCACAAATATCCGATCGGCGAAACTTTTCCGCCGGGCACCAGCTTTCATCACCGCGACTATCTGGACGGCGTGCAGAAGGATTTGCGCGACTGGCCGGGGGTCAGCGTTCTGATCTACGATCAGACCTGCGCCGCCGAAAAGCGCAGGCGACGTAAGCGCGGCAAAATGGCCGATCCCGAACAACGTTTGGTGATCAACGAGCGCATCTGCGAGGGCTGCGGCGATTGCGGCGAGATTTCGAACTGCGTTTCCGTGGTTCCGGTCGAGACCGAATATGGGCGCAAGCGGGCCATCGACCAATCTTCTTGCAACAAGGACTATTCCTGCGTCAAAGGATTCTGCCCCAGCTTCGTTTCTGTGATCGGGTCCAGCCCCAGGAAGCGGGCGTCCTTGGGCGGCGTGGTTGCATTTGCCGATTTGCCGGACCCTGAATTGCCCAAGCTGGGGGCCGAGCCTTACGGCATCGTGATCACCGGCATCGGCGGCACCGGCGTGGTGACGGTGGGAGCGTTGCTGGGCATGGCGGCGCATCTGGAAGGGCTTGGCGTTTCGGTGCTGGATATGCTGGGCATGGCGCAAAAGAATGGCGCGGTGCTGACCCATGTCCGTCTGGCCCCTTCGCAAGACGACATTCATGCGGTGCGCATCGGCGCTTGCAACGCGCATTTGCTGCTGGGCTGCGACATGGTGGTGGCGGCGGGGCCGGATGCGGTTTCCAAATTGCGCCTGGGCCATGCCAGCGCGGTGGTCAACGACCATAGGGCGATGACCGCCGATTTCACGCGCAAGCCCGATCTGGACTTCCCCGCCGAGGGCCTCAAGATGTCCATCATCGACGCGGTGGGCCGCGAGCGCGCCAGCTTCGTCGATGCCAGCCGTCTGGCCGCCAGCCTGTTGGGAGATGCCCTGGCCACTAATCTGTTCATGGTGGGCTATGCTTGGCAGAAGGGATTGATCCCGCTGTCGCATGCGTCGCTGGAACGGGCCATTTTGCTGAACGGCGCTATGGTCGAGTTCAACAAGCAGGCCTTCTTGTGGGGGCGAAGGGCGGCCTTCGACCTTGACGCCGTGGCCCAACTAGCCGCTCCGCCCGAAGCGTTGGGCGAAGACCGGCATATGTCGCAAACGCTTGATCAGCGGATCGCCAGACGCAAGGCCAGGCTGGCCGACTATCAAGATCAGGCCTATGCGGAACGCTATGCGAGGCGCGTGGCGAAAATCCGCCATTTGGAATCCGTGACCGTGCCGGGCAGCGAAGCCCTGGCCACGGCGGCGGCCGATAGCCTGTTCAAGCTGATGGCGATCAAGGACGAATATGAAGTGGCGCGCCTGATGGCCGATCCCCAATTCCTGAAAGAAATTCAATCGCAGTTCGAAGGCCCCTATCGCCTGAAATTCCATCTGGCCCCACCGGTGCTGGCGGCGATTGACGACGCCAGCGGCAGACCCAGGAAATCGGTTTGGGGGGGCTGGATGATGCCCGTCTTCAAGCTGCTGGGGGGCATGAAGGCGATTCGCAACGGCTGGCTTGATCCGTTCCGTTATTCCCAAGAACGGCGCACAAACCTGCGCCTGCTGGCCGAGTATGAGCAACTGATTGACAGCATGGCCGATCATCTATCGACGCAGAAACTGGATGTTTGCGTCGAACTGGCGGCACTGCCGATGTCGGTGCGCGGCTACGGCCCGGTGAAAGAGGCTGCCGCCAAACAGGCGGATCAGCGCAGGCAAGCGCTTCTGGCTCGTCTGGAAGCCGTGGAAAAGGCGGCTTAACCGAATTCTAACGCGGCGAGGTGATAGTTGGCAGAGTGGTTGGGAATGGGAGACGGCGATGAAGCGGATCATGGGTGCAATCGCGCTACTGCTGATGGGAAGCCTTGCGGCCAGGGCCGATGTCTTTCCTGACCAACCTTATTACGGCATGCAGATCGACTATAAAATAGAGGGCATCGTTCCCACCGGCTTTGACGACCGCGAAACGCCCAGAACCGTCACCCGCCTGCTGGAAGGTCTGTTGATCGCGAACAAAGTGCGGATTTCGGGCTTGGCCTATTCGGTCGAGGAAAAGGCGGAACTGACGGTGACCATTTCCGCCGGGCGCGACATGAAGAAAGACAGTTTCACCATCAAGCCGAATTTGGGGCGTCAGGAATTCGCCTTCGAGATCGACGTGCCCGAGAAGGCGCGCGGCTCGCACATTTCGGTGCTGATAAATCCGGACGACCGGGGCAAGAATTTAGTGAAAGCCCTGCGCCTGGACGTGACGGCGGTGCCGAAACGGTAACGGTCAGCCCACTTCGACCGAGAAATTCTCGATCACGGTGTTGGCCAGCAGCTTGCGGCACATGCTTTCGGCGGCTTCCTTGGCCTTGGCGGCATCGGTTTCGTCCAACTCGACTTCGATGAAGCGGCCGATGCGCACATCCTTGACGCCCGAGAAACCCAACGATTCCAGGGCATGGCCGACCGCCTTGCCCTGGGGATCGAGCACGCCGTTCTTAAGCGTTACATGGACCTTGGCTTTCATGCCCGCCTCTCTGTTACTGCATGGTCTCGGGACCCTTAAGGTCCCTGGGGCCGCCCTCGGGCAGAATGCCCAAACGCCTAGCCACTTCCTGATAGGCCTCTTCCACGCCACCCAGATCGCGGCGGAAACGGTCCTTGTCCATTTTCTCGTTGGTCTTCAGATCCCACAGGCGGCAATTGTCGGGGCTGATCTCGTCGGCCAGCACGATGCGCATTTCCTCGCCTTCCCAGAGCCTGCCGAATTCCAGTTTGAAATCGATCAGGCGGATGCCGACGCCAAGGAACAGGCCGGTCAGGAAATCGTTGATGCGAAGGCTAAGCCCCATCATCTCGTCGAGGTCGTGGGTGTTGGCCCAGCCGAAGGCGGTGATGTGCTCCTCGCTGACCAGGGGGTCGTTCAACTCGTCGTTTTTATAGTAGTACTCGATGATCGAGCGCGGCAGGGCCGTGCCCTCGGGCACGCCGTAGCGCTGCGACAGCGAACCGGCGGCGATGTTGCGGATCACCACTTCCAGCGGAATGATCTCGACCTCGCGCACCAGCTGCTCGCGCATGTTGAGGCGGCGCACGAAATGGGTGGGAATGCCGATCTCGGCCAGCTTGATCATCAGGAATTCGGAAATGCGGTTGTTCAGCACTCCCTTGCCGGTGATCACGCCCTTCTTCTTGTTGTTGAAGGCGGTGGCGTCGTCCTTGAAATACTGCACGATCGTTCCTGGCTCGGGGCCTTCGAACAGAACCTTCGCCTTGCCTTCGTAAATCTGCCGTCTTCTGGCCATGGTCTTTATCCCAAGGATGGACATGCCGGGGCGAGGAAGTCGACCCGGCTTCAAGGCTATTGATATAGCAAGCAAAGCAGGTGGTGACAACCGGCGCTCCAAGATCGGGCAATCTTCTTGCCCCGACCGCTTAAATATCCTAGCTTATCAGGTGGATGGCGAGGGGTGACGCCGGACTGAGCAAGACGATGGGAGGAAGTCAAGGGTGCTGAAATCGCTTCGAGTCGGCGAAGTTGTGGATAAACGCCGCCTGATCGCCCTGTTGGGCGCTCTGCTGATTTCCGGTTTTCTAGCCACCAGCCTGCTGGGTTACATCGTCGCCCGCTCCTCGATGCACGACGCCATCGTGGCGACCGAACTGCCGCTGACCAGCGACAACATCTATTCGGAAATCCAGCACGATCTGATCCGGCCTATTTTCGTCTCTTCGATGATGGCCAACGACACCTTCCTGCGCGACTGGGTGCTGAACGGCGAGCGGGACGTCGATTCCGTCACCCGCTATCTCAACGAGATCAAATCGCGCTACGGCGCCTTTACCGCCTTCTTCATTTCCGAACACACGCGGGTCTATTACCACGCCGACGGCATCTTGAAGGTGATCCAGGAAGACGAACCCAGGGACGTCTGGTATTTCCGCGTGCGCCAGATGGTCGAGCCTTACGAGATCAATGTCGATCCCGACATGGCCCACAACGACGCCATGACCATCTTCATCAATTATCGGGTTCAGGACTACAACAGCAATTACATCGGCGTTGCCGGCGTGGGGTTGACCGTCTCGGCCGTGCAGCAGTTGATCAACGATTACCAGAAAAAATACGGCCGTATCGTTTATTTCGTCGATCATGAGGGCAAGATCATTTTCTCGGGCAACGACAGCGGTGTTTCCGAAGCCAGCATTCAGGTTCGCGAGGGCATGAAGGATTTTGCCGCCGAGATGTTAGCGGGCAAGACCGGCGACTATCAGTACGACTACAAGGGCCACACCCATCTGGCCAATGTGCGCTACATCCCCGATCTGAAATGGTTCCTGGTGGTCGAAAAGGCCGAGGACGAGGCTTTGGCCAAAATCCGCCAGACCCTGTACACCAATCTGGCGATCAGCTTCCTGGTCAGCCTGCTGATTCTGGCCGCCGCCACCTATACGGTGAATTCCTATCAAAGGCGCCTGGAATTGATGGCGACCACCGACAAGCTGACCGGGCTGGCCAATCGCCAAGCCTATGATCTACTGATGGCCCAGGCCATGAAGGACGCTCAGCGTTCCGGCGAAACCATGTCGCTGGTGCTGTTCGACATCGACAATTTCAAAACCGTCAACGACCGCTATGGGCATCTGGCGGGCGACTATGTGATTTCCCAAGTGGGCGAGATCGCCAAGGCCAACTTGCGCGCCTCGGACATTGTCTGCCGCTGGGGCGGCGAGGAATATATCGTTCTCTTGAACAAGTGCAACGAAGCTGACGCGCTGCATCTGGCCGAAAAGATGCGTCTGGCCATCGCCGATGCCAGCATCGTCTATCAAGACAAGGCGATCAAGACGTCGGCCAGTTTCGGTCTGGCCCAATATCGCCCAGGCGACACGCATGACGCCTTGCTAAGCCGCGCCGATCACGCCCTTTACGCCGCCAAGGACGCGGGCCGCAATCAGGTGAAGGTGGGTTAAACCCCGCCGCCCGCCAACAGGTCGGCGATGTCGCTTTCGCCGATGTCGGGGGTCAAGGCCACATGCAGCGCCTTGGGCAGCATGAAGCGCAAAATCGTATCCGCCATCATAGGAATGAAGGACGCGCTGGGAATCAGCAGCAGCGTGCCCTCGCCGCCCAGGCGCGACAAGGCCATCATGCCGTTGTCTTGCGGAACGACCTCGTAGGCGGGCAGCAAGGCCAGTTCGCTCAACAACCGCTCAAGCGTGCGCTTGCCGTCGGCATGCGCCAGGATGTTGGCGATGTGCTGGGCCGAATCCCTGGCCAGCGGATAGGAAACCAGCTGGGGCGGTTGGTTGTCGTTCATGGGGATGTTGCTCCTATCCCGCCAGCTTCGATTTCAACAGATCGTTGACCATGCCGGGATTGGCCTTGCCCTGGCTGGCCTTCATCACCTGGCCGACGAAGAAGCCGAACAGCTTGTCCTTGCCGGAACGATATTCCGTCACCTTGTCGGCATTGGCGGCCATCACCTGATCGATCACCGCTTCAATGGCGCCGGTATCAGTGACCTGCTTCAAGCCCTTTTCTTCCACCAACACCGATGGGGCCTTGCTGGTTTCCACCATCAGGGCGAAAACGTCCTTGGCCAAGCGGCCCGAAAGCGTGCCGTCGGAAATCAGGTCGATCAACTCGCCCAGTTGGGCAGCTGAAACCGGGCTGGTTTCGATGGTCTTGCCGGTGCTGTTCAAGGCGCCGAAGAAATCGCCCATCACCCAATTGGCGGCCAGTTTGGAATCCCGGCCCTTGGCCACGGATTCAAAGAAATCGGCCGAGGCGCGATCGACCACCAGCACGCCCGCGTCATAGGGCGACAGGCCGTAATCGCGCACAAAACGGTCTTTTTTCTCGTCGGGCAGTTCGGGCAGCGTGTCCTTGATGCGGGCCACGTAATCAGGCTTCAGCTTCAAGGGCAAAAGGTCGGGATCGGGGAAATAGCGGTAGTCGTGCGCGTGTTCCTTGGAACGCATCGAGCGCGTCTCGCCCTTGCCGGGATCGAACAGGCGCGTTTCCTGATCGACAGAGCCGCCCGATTCGTAAACCTCGATCTGGCGCTTGGCCTCGATCTCGATCGACTGCATGACGAAGCGTACGGAATTGACGTTCTTGATTTCGCAGCGAGTGCGATAGGATTCACCGCTTTTGCGCACCGACACATTCACGTCGGCCCGCATCGAGCCTTCTTCCATATTGCCGTCGCAAGTGCCCAGATAGCGCAAGATCGAGCGCAGCTTGCGCAAATAGGCCCCGGCCTCGTCGGGCGAGCGGATGTCGGGCTTGGAGACGATCTCCATCAGCGCAATGCCCGAGCGGTTCAAATCGATGCAGGATTTGGTGGGATGTTGGTCGTGCATGCTTTTTCCCGCGTCCTGCTCGACATGCAGGCGCTCGATGCCGACCACGGTGGAACGGCCATCGGGCAGATCGACGATCACTTGGCCCTCGCCGACCAACGGCTTTTCATACTGGCTGATCTGATAGCCCTGCGGCAGATCGGCATAGAAGTAGTTCTTGCGGGCGAACACGCTTTCCAGATTGATCTTGGCCTTCAGGCCCAGGCCGGTGCGCACCGCCTGCTCGACGCACATTTCGTTGATCACCGGCAGCATGCCGGGGAAGGCGGCATCGACGAAGCTGACCTGGCTGTTGGGATCGGCGCCGAAAGCGGTGGCGGCGCCCGAAAACAGCTTGGCGTTGGAAATCACCTGGGCGTGGACTTCAAGGCCGACCACGATTTCCCAAGGACCGGTTTCACCCTCGATCATATAGGCCATGTCAGCATGCCTCCCAACGCTTGAACATCGCCGCCTGTTCCATGACGGCGGCCGCCTTGAACACCGCTTCCTCGTCGAAGGGCCGTCCGATCAGTTGCAGGCCCAGCGGCAAGCCGTCGGATGACAGTCCGGCGGGCAAGGAAAGGCCGGGCAGTCCGGCCAGCGAGGTGGGGATGGTGAAGACGTCGTTCAGATACATGGTAATGGGGTCGTCCAGATTCTCGCCGATGGCGAAGGCGGGTGTGGGCGCGGTCGGCGTCAAGAGCACGTCGGCTTTCTGGAAGGCCTGCTTGAAATCACCGGCGATCAGCGTGCGCAGCTTCTGCGCCTTGGCGTAATAGGCGTCGTAATAGCCCGCTGAAAGCACATAGGTGCCGATCAGGATGCGCCTTCTCACCTCACGGCCAAAACCTTCGGCGCGGGTTTTCATATACATCTCGTCCAAGGAATTGCCCGGCACGCGCAGGCCGAAACGCACGCCGTCATAGCGGGCCAAGTTCGACGAAGCCTCGGCGGGGGCGACGATGTAATAGGTGGCCAGCGCATATTTGGTATGCGGCAGGCTGACTTCCACCACTTCGGCGCCCGCCTCCTTTAACCAAGCTAGGCCCTTGTCCCAGGCGGCCATGATTTCCGAAGACAGGCCGTCGGGCTTGTATTCCTTTGGCACGCCGACGCGCAGCCCCTTAATCGACTGTCCCACCGCCTTGGTGAAATCGGGAGTCGGGCCGGGGGTCGAGGTCGAATCCTTAGGATCATGTCCGGCCATCGCTTTGAGCATGATGGCGGCATCTTTTACCGTGCGGGTCATCGGCCCCGCCTGATCCAAGGAACTGGCGAAGGCGACAATGCCAAAGCGCGAGCAGCGGCCATAGGTGGGCTTGATGCCGACAATGCCGCAGAAGGCGGCGGGCTGGCGGATCGAGCCGCCAGTGTCGGTGCCGGTGGCCCCCATGGCGATGCACGCGCTGACGGCGGCGGCGGAACCTCCCGACGAGCCGCCGGGCACCAAGTCCTTGGCGTCTCCGCTGCGTTTCCACGGGTTTTTCACGGCGCCGTAATAGCTGGTCATGTTCGACGAACCCATGGCGAATTCGTCCAGATTCACCTTGCCCAGCATCACCGCCCCCTGTTTCCACAGATTGGCGGTGACGGTGGATTCGTAAGGCGGCTTGAAGCCCTCCAGAATGTGCGATCCGGCGGTGGTCTGAACGCCCTCGGTGCAGAACAGGTCCTTGATGGCCAGCGGAATGCCTTCCAGCAGACCGGCTTGTTTGCCTGCCCGACGTTTGTCGGACTGTTCGGCCATCGCAAGCGCCTGATCCGGCGTTTCGGTGATGTAGGCGTTGAGGTCCTTGTGTTTCGCCATCGCGGCCAGATGGGCCTTGGTCAATTCCACCGAGGTGAAGTCGCCCCTGTCGAGACCCTTCTCGGCGTCGGCGATGGTCAGATGCGTCAAATCGCTCATGGCTTACTCCACCACCTTGGGAACCAGGAAAAATCCGTTGGTGGTCTCGGGGCCGTTTTGCAGCACCAGTTCAGCATAGCCGCCATCGGTCACCACATCGGCGCGCATCGGCAACGCCATTTCAGCCGAGACGCTGGTCATGGGGGGCACGCCGTCGGTATCGACCTCGGCCAATTGCTCGACCCAGTGCAAAATGCCCGACAGCTCCTTGGCCAGCGGTTCCAACTCGTCTTCCCTAACTTCGATGCGGGCCAGATAGGCGATTTTCTGGACCGTGGCTTTGTCGAGCGACATCGGCTAACGTCCTTGGGATGTATCGAAAAAGAGCCGAAACCTAACACTCGCCATGCCCATCTGCAACCTTGCCGAACTAAAGTCCTTGCTGCCCAGGGGCCAACGCCTGATGGGGCTGGATCATGGCACGAAAACTTTGGGCCTAGCGCTATCGGACGTGCTGCTGATGGTGGCCTCGCCCTTCGAGACGATCATGCGCGTCAAATTCACCCCCGACGCCAAGAAATTGCTGGAAGCCGTGGATAAGCAAGGCGTTGGCGGATTGGTCATCGGCCTGCCGGTGGAAATGGATGGCGGCGAGGGGCCTAGGTGCCAGTCGGTGCGCCAGTTCGCCGCCAATCTGATGGAATTGCGCGACCTGCCCATCGCCTTTTGGGACGAGCGCTTGTCCACCAGCGCCGTCGAGCGCATGATGATCAATGAGGCCGATATCAGCCGCAAGAAGCGGGCGGGGCTGAAGGACAAGCTGGCCGCCGTTTGGATTTTGCAAGGGGCGCTCGATTCGTTGGCCTATCAGCAGTAACCCAGGCCGCACAGGCCATGCGCCGACTTTGCCTTTGTCTCGTCGGCGCGGGCAGAGGCCAGCTTCCAAGCCTTTTCGTGCAGATAGAAAGCCACCGTGTTGACCATGGGTTCGACCAGGGCGATCAGCCCGCCGATGGCGACGCTGCCGGTCAGGGCGTAGCCGACCGCGAAGGCGACGGAAAAATGCACGACGGCGAAAGTGGCGGTTTTGGCGATGTCCATGTTGGCCTCCTGTCGGCTGAACCGGCTTTTCGGTCTGAGAGACAGTTTAGGGCGGAATGACAAATCGATATAGCGAAGAGATATATATTTATTAATCGAACCAATCGATGATAACGGGGGGTCTGCAAACCGCGTTGGGCTTGCCGCCAATCGGTAAAACCGCTTAAGTCTAGCAATGGCGACGATTCTCTCGGCTCTGGTTCCGGTTTTCTTGCTGATTGCGCTGGGCTATGGCTTCCGGCGCTGGCGGTTTCTACCCGAGAGCCTGTGGCCGCCCCTGGAGAAGCTGACCTATTTCGTATTTTTCCCCGCCCTGCTGTTCGTCAATTGCCTGCGCGTTCCCCTAAACGAGTCCGGCACGGGGGTGATGGCGCTGTCGATGGGGCTGGGCGTGCTGATCGTGGCTGGGTTGGCAATGGGGGCACTGGCGCTGATCAAGGATCGTCCGGCTTTCACATCGCTATTCCAAGGAACGATCCGGCCCAACACCTATGTCGGCCTAGCCGCCGCCGCGGCTTTGTATGGCCCCAAGGGCGTGGCGCTGACTTCGGTTTGCGTCGGCGTCGTGGTGCCGCTGGTCAATTTCTTGTCGGTGTCGATCATGCTGGTCTTCGCTGACCGCGCTAGGCCAAAAAGCCTGCTGGCGGCGCTAAAGCCGGTCATCGCCAATCCGCTGATCAATGCCTGCCTGCTGGGTCTGGCGCTCAATCACCTTCAACTGCCACTGCCCGCCTTTTCGCTTCGCTTCTTCGATATTCTGGCCAGCGCCTCGCTGCCGCTGGGCTTGCTGGCGGTGGGGGCGGGGATCGATGTGCAAGCACTGCCCAAGGCGGGGCCGCCGGTTTTCATCAGCAGCCTGCTGAAAATGCTGGTCCTGCCTTTGATCAGTTTGGGTTTGCTGAAAGTCTTCGAGGTGGGAGGCGAGGCCTTGGCGGCCGGTTTTCTCTATGCGACGCTGCCCTGTTCGGCCACCTCATATGTGCTTGCCCGCCAGATGGGCGGCGATGCCGGGCTGATGGCCAGCATCATCAGCGTTCAAACCTTGTTGGCCATGGGATCAATGCCAATTCTTCTCGTCTTGTTTGGGTTTACGCCATGACGCTTCCTCCCGGCTCGCTTTCGGGCATTCGCATCCTCGATCTGTCGCGCGTGTTGGCGGGTCCGTCCTGCACGCAGTTGCTGGGCGACCTGGGCGCCGACGTCATCAAGGTCGAACGACCGGGCGCTGGCGACGACACGCGCAAATGGGGGCCGCCTTACCTCAAGGACGCGAAGGGCCAAGACAGCACGGAAAGCGCCTACTATCTGTCGGCCAACCGCAACAAGCGTTCGTTGGCGGTGGATGTCGCCAAGCCGGAGGGTCAGGCGCTGGTCAAGCGCCTGCTGAAGGAATGCGACGTGCTGGTCGAGAATTTCAAGGCGGGCGATCTGGCCCGTTATGGCCTTGACTGGACCAGCCTGAAAGGCGAATTCCCCGGCTTGGTCTATTGCTCGATCACCGGCTTTGGGCAGGACGGGCCTTATGCGCAACGGCCCGGCTATGATTATCTGGCCCAGGGCATGGGCGGCATCATGAGCCTGACCGGCGAAATCGACGGTCAGCCCATGAAGACGGCGGTGGCGATTTCCGATCTGATGGCGGGCATGTATGCGGCGGTGGCCATTTTGGCCGCTCTGCGCCACCGCGACCGCACTGGGCAGGGCCAGCAACTCGACATATCGCTGCTGGATTGCCAGGTGGCTTGGCTGTCCTACCAAGCGCAGAATTATCTAACCTCGGGCAGCCCGCCGCCCAGATTGGGCAACGGGCATCCCACTATCGTGCCCTATCAAGTTTTCAAAGCGTCCGACGGCCATCTGATTCTGGCCGTGGGCAACGACGCTCAGTTCGCCAAATTCTGTCAGGTGGCAGGCAAGGCGGAATGGTCGCAAGATGCGCGCTTCGCCGCCAACAAGGCGCGCGTGGAAAACAGAGATGTGCTGGTTGCGCTGATCGAAAAAATCATGGCGGAAAGAACGCAGGCCGAATGGCTGGAAGCCCTAGAACAGGCGGGCGTGCCTGCCGGGCCGGTCAACCGCATCGATCAGGTGTTTAAGGATGCGCAAGTTCAGCACCGTCAGATGGTCTGCGAGATGGAACATTCGCTGGCGCCGGAAACGATCGCGCTGGTCGCCAATCCGATCAAAATGAGCGCCACGGCGCCCAGCTACCGGCACGCGCCTCCCACGCTGGGCCAGCATACGCAAGAACTGCTGCGGGAATTCGGGCTGAACGATTCGGACATTCGAAATCTTCAGGACAAGAAGATTGTCTAATAACCGGTTGTCTTGCCGTTGAAGCGATAGCCCAGACCCGGCGCGGTGACGATCAACTGCGGCTGGCCCAACTTGCGGCGCAGGCGGCTGATCAACACGTCGATCAGACGTTCGGACGGCGCTTCGTCATTGCGGCTGACCGCATCCAGCAACTGTCCTCGGGACAGCACGCGCCCCGGCGCATGGGCCAGCGCCGACAACAAATTGAATTCGGCGGGCGAAAGTTGAATCTGTTCGCCTTCGGAATCGAGCAGGGCGTGGCCCGCCATATCGAGCGTGAAGCCATCGAAGCTGATCGATTCGCGTCCGCGATGCTGGGCGTGCTGGACGGGATAATCGCCGTTGCCCGTGCGCGCCAGCAGGTTGCGCACGCGCAGACACAGTTCCTGCGGATCGAAAGGCTTCACCATGTAGTCGTCGGCGCCGATCTCGAGGGCGGCCAGCCTGTCATGGCGCTCGGTTCTGGCGGTCAACACGATGATGGGAATGGTCGAACGCGCGCGGACTTGGCGCGCCAAAGTCAAGCCGTCCTCGTCGGGCAGCGTCAGGTCCAACAAGATCAGGTCGATGCGTTCTTGCGACAGCAAACACAGCATCTCGCGCCCATTCAGGGCGCGCATGACCTTGAAGCCTTCCTTCTCAAGATAGGCGGCCAGAAGGGTCTGAACGAACTCGTCGTCTTCGACGACTAGAAGATGACCGGAACTCAAGGCAAACTCCCGCTTTGGTATTTTTTATTATTTAGCACCATTCACACCAAGTTCACAAGTCATTTATCCCTATGCAATATAGGGGTACTAGCCTGTGAACGCTTCGAGCCGTCGAAAATGGCGCCGTGTCCTTGGGGGGACGCAACCTTCTTGCGTCGAAGTGAAGTAAAACGGGGCGTTGAACAACAGCCTGGATTGGTTCAAGAAACCAGTCTGGGCTGAATTGTCCATGTGAACAACTTTTCACTTCCGATCAACATTGACCAAGGTTAATGTACCCTCCATTCAGAAGGACTGGGCCGATTTTTCGGTCCTGAGGGAGTGGTTTTGGTATGCCTTTAATGCAATGGAACGACCGAATGAGTGTCGGCGTCGAGCAATTCGACAATGACCACAAGAAGCTGGTCGATATGCTGAACAGCTTGTTCGACGGCATGCAGGCCGGCAAGGCCAAGGATGTTCTGGGACCCATCCTGGACGAATTGGTCGCCTATACGAAAACCCACTTCGCGCGCGAAGAGGCGGCGATGGAGAAATTCGGCTATCAGGAATTTGCCAGCCATAAGCGCGAGCATGACGACCTGACCCGCCAAGTCATCGAGGTGCAGACCAAGTTCCACCAGGACCTGACAGCCTCGCTCAGCATGGAAGTCATGAACTTCCTGAAGAACTGGCTGGTCAAGCACATCCAGGGAACTGACCGCAAATATACGCCCTTTTTTCACAGCAACGACGTCAAATAAAGCTGGTTGCCCAGTCGTAGAAGTAGGGCGTCTGTCCGGCCCTCAGGCGCGCTTCGTGATTGAAGGGGGGCTTGGGTCCCTTCGGAAAGTAAGGCGCTAGCCTTTCGCGGTAGGCGCTGGCCGGGTCCAGGCCCTGCAAGCTGCACAGATAAGCGAACCAGCGCGTTCCTGCGGCCACGTGGGCGATTTCATCCTCGAGAATTTTACGCAAGGCAGGCACGGCCTCTCCGTGGCCATGGCGCTGCAAGCTCTGCATGCTGGCGGGCGTGGTGTCCAGCCCTCTTGCCTCCAGGGTCATCGGCACCAGCGCCAAGCGCTTCATCAGATCGCCGCTGGTTTTCGTCGCCGCCTGCCAAAGTCCATCATGCGCCGGCAGATCGCCATAGCTGGCCCCCAGTCTGCCCAACAAATCTTCCAGCAGGTCGAAATGCTCGGCTTCGTCCAAGGCCACCTGAACCCAGTCGTCGTAAAAGGCGCTGGGCAAATTGCAAGCGGTGAAACGGGCGATGATGTCGAGCGCCAGATCGATGGCGTTCAGTTCGATATGGGCCAGGGCGTGCAGCAGGGCGATGCGGCCCTTCACGCCGGCCTTCGAGCGGTTGGGCATGGCCGAAGGCGCCATCAGCACCGGCGTTTCTGACCTAGCCGGGCGATCGGGCGGATCGGCTTGGCCGACCTCGCTAATGCGCCCCTCCTGCCAATCATCGGCCAGCTTGCGGGTTAGGCGGGATTTGTCCGCCGCCATCGGCGTGGACAGAATCTCGACCGCCCTTTGGGCGAGGCAGGTCACGTAATGTTGAGTTTCGAGAAGGCCTCGGCCAGATCGTCGCCGAAGGTGGACCCCTTGCGGATCAGGGGCACGGCGTCCGGCAGGCCTTCCAGCGAAGGATGACCGGCGGAAAAGCTGGTCAGGATCGCCACGGGCAGTTTGCTGGTGCTGGGCATGGCGCTGAGCGCGCAGGCCAGATCGATTCCCGAAAGGCCGTCCAGCACCGCTGAGGCGATCACCATGTCGGGGCGCGTGACTACCGCCGTCTCGATGGCTTGGAAAGGCGTTCTGGCGTTCGAAACGCGGTAGCCGCAGGCGGCCAACTCACGCTCGATGATGCGGCTCATCGCTTTTTCGGGCACCACCAGCAAAATTTCGACATTGGTGATTTTGACATCCTTGGGATCGAAGCCGCCCGCTTGGCGCCGACCGGGAAGTTCGCGCACCAGCCTAGCACCCGCCTCACCGGCGAAACTGGCTGGCGCCTCGGCGACCTTGCGCAAGGCTTCCAGGAAATGGCCCATATCGTCGATATCGGCGTCGGACGGTTCCTTCAGATCGGCGGCATATTCGCCCATGCGGTGCGCGACCACGGTGATCAGCGTTTGATCGATGGAGCGGCCTCGTGCAGCGATGGTCAGCATGTCGCGACCAATGCGATCCAACGCCTCGCCAGCCTTGACCGAGCGCGACCTTAAATTGCCCAGCAGCACGTCCAGCGCCGCCACGACGTCGCGCACCTCTTCCAGGAACTCGGCCTCAAGGCCCTGTTCCATCAATTCGATCTGTCCGCTTTCGCTCATGATGTCCCCAACGAGATTGGCTCCCCTGGGGTCATCATAGGGGGTCGGAAAGGAGGGGGCAAGTAATTGACTTATAATTTCGCCAGGGCGGCGAGAACTTCCTGGGCGTGGCCCTCCACCTTCACCTTGCGCCAGATGCGCCGCACCACGCCCTGGGCGTCGATCAGGAAGGTCGAGCGCTCGATGCCCATCTTGCTTCTGCCGTACAGGATCTTTTCCTTCCATACCTCGTAGGCTTGGCACAGTTTGGCCTCGCCATCGACGATCAAGGGAAAGGCTAGGCCGTACTTCGCCTTGAACTTCACGTGACGATCGGCCGAATCGCGCGACACGCCGACCACCATGGCGTCCATGCCTGCAAATTCGGGCATCGCATCTTGGAAGGCGCAGGCCTGCTTGGTGCAGCCCGGCGTGTCGTCCTTGGGATAGAAATACAAAACCAGCGGCTTGCCGCGGAAGCGTTGCAGCGACAGCATGCTGCCCTGATCGTCGGGCAACAGGAAATCTGGGGCGGGCAGGCCGGTTTCAATCGCCATGGCTGGGGGTTCCGATGATCTGGTCGAAGAGGGCGCGCACCTCTGTGCCCGCTTGGCTCATCTGGTGCTTGAGGTCCTCGAAATCAACCGCCCCCGCCGCCTGGATCATCATTGTTTTGACGCCTTCTGGCGCCGATCCTTCTGAAAAGCCGGATTCCAAGGTCAGGCGCAAGACGCCCTGCACGGCAGTCCATAGATGCAAACCTTGCGTCAAGGTCGCATGCGCGCTGGCTTCCAGGCAGTTGCAGTCCTTTAGGCGGTTCAGGGCTTCCTTGCTGGCCGGGGCCAGCACGCCAGGATGGGCGTTGGCTTCTCGCAACTGAAGATATTGGGCGATGAATTCGATGTCGATCAATCCGCCGGGGCGGTACTTGACGTCCCAGGGCGACGCTCCCTTATGCTCCTTGGCGATGCGTTGGCGCATGTCGGCCACATCGAATTTCAGCTTGGCCGGGTCGCGCTTGGCGGTCAGGGCGTCGTGGATGACGGCGGCGATTCGCTGGCGCAGTTCTTCAGGACCCGCCACGGGGCGCGCGCGCGTCAGGGCTTGATATTCCCAGGTCCAGGCCGCTTCGGCATGATAGCGCTTGAAGGAATCGAGGCTGGCCGCCAGCGGACCGGCGCGCCCCGATGGACGCAGGCGCATATCCACTTCATAAAGGCTGCCGCCAGCACCCTGCGCGGTCAGGGCATTGACTAGGCGCTGGGTCAGGCGCGCGTAATAGCTGGGCGTCGTCATGGGGCGCGGCCCGTCCGACCCTTCGCAGTCCGGCGGCGCGTCATAGATCAAGATCAGGTCGAGATCGGAAGTGGCGGTCATTTCGCGCCCGCCCAGCTTGCCCATGGCCAGCACGGCCAAGCGCGAGTTGGGAACGCGCCCATGAACTTTTTCCTGATCGGCCTCGATATAGGGCAGCAGAACGCCGATCGCCGTTTCGGCGACGGCGGCATAGGCGGCACCTGCCGCTTCGGGGGAAAGCAAAGATTTCAGCATCTGCACGCCGATGCGAAATTTCTGATCGCTGGCCCAGCGCCGGGTCAGATCCAGCGTCTCCTCGAAGGACAGCGCGCTGGCCAGAAGACGGTTCAACTCCGCCTTCAGATCTTCGGTTGCCGCCAAGGGGTCGAAGAAATCCTGGCTGAGCACTGCGTCCAACAATGTCGGGTGGCGGCTGAGATGCCCGGCCAGCCGGGGCGCATCGCCCAAAATGACGGCCAGCAGTTCCAGCAATTGGGGGTTGGCCGTCATCATCGAGAACAATTGAACGCCGGTGGGCAGCCGGGCCAGAAAATCGTCGAGCTTGACGAAGGCGTTGTCGGGCTGCGCGGTGCGGGCCAGCGCCGACAAAATGGCGGGCGTGAGTTCGGTCAGCAATTCGCGGGCGCGGGCCGAGCGCGTGCAGCGGATGCGTCCGTGATGCCAGCCCCTGATCGTCGAGCAAACCGCCTCGGCATTCTTAAAGCCCATGCGCGACAGCGTGGCCAGGGTTTCGGGGTCGTTTTCTGAGCCGGTGAAGATCAGGCTGCCTTCGCTGGCGCCAAGATCGGGCGCCTCTTCGAACAGGCGGGCATAATGCTGTTCCACATTGCGCAGATGCCCCACCAGATCGCTTCTGAACCGCAAAGCGTCGGCATAGCCCATGAAGCGGCCCAGATGATCGATCGCCGCCGGGTCGGTGGGCAGGGTTTGCGTCTGGCGGTCGTCGATCATTTGCAGCCGGTGTTCTAGCGTGCGCAGAAAAACATAGGCGGTTTCCATGTCTCTGGCCGCTTGCGCTTCGACTTGGCCCGCCCGCACCAGCGCTTCCAACGACGACAAGGTTCCCGACAGTCTAAGCGCCGGATTGCGCCCACCCCAAATCAACTGTTGGGTTTGGGCGAAGAATTCGATTTCCCGGATGCCGCCCCTGCCCAGCTTGATGTTGTGGCCTTCGATGGCGATCGATTCATGGCCCCGGTGCGCGTTGATCTGACGCTTGATGGAATGAATGTCCTGGATGGCCGCGAAATCCAGATTCTTGCGCCAGACGAAAGGACGCAGAAAATTGAGGAAACGGTGGCCCGCTTCCTTGTCGCCGCCCACCGCCCTGGCCTTGATCATGGCGGCGCGTTCCCAGTTCTGGCCGAAGGCCTCGTAATAGGTTTCGGCGGCGGTCAGCGACAGGGCCAGCGGCGTCGAGCCGGGATCGGGGCGCAACCGCAGATCGGTGCGAAACACATAGCCGTCGCCGGTGCGCTCTTCGAGCATGCGGACCAGTTGGCGGGTCAGGCGCACCATGATTGCCCCTAGGCCGTCGCCCGCTTGCGGGTGGCAGGCGGCGTCGTACAGCACGATCAGGTCGATGTCGCTGGAATAATTCAGCTCAAAGGCCCCCAGCTTGCCCATGCCGATGACGATGACGCCCGACCCTTCCAGCGGGGTTTCCGGGCTGGGCAGGCGAAGATCGCCCTGCGCATGGGCTTGGCGCAGCAGGAACGACAGAGACGCGTCGACGGCCAGGGCGGCAAAATCGGACAGCGCCTTGGTAACTTGGGCCAAGGTCCAAACCTGGGAAATGTCGGCCAGGGCGATCAGCAAGGCGGCCCGGCGCTTGGCGCGCCTAAGGGCGGCCATCAGGGCGTTCTGTTCGTTCAGTCCAGTCAGTTCTAGTTCAAGTTCCGCCCAGAAGTTCCGCCAGGCCTGATCGGGACCCGATTCGGCAACCGTCTGAAGACATTCAGCTTCTCTTAAGGCGGCTTGGGTTAGAAAGGGCGAATGGCCGAACAAAGCCGCCAGCAGGGCGCGCCCCTTCGCATCCTGGGCCAGCGACGTCATGAAGTTTTGCAACCGGGGCGAACTGGCTTCCAGCGCGGCTTCGGCCCAGCGCTCGAACCCAAGATCTAGCCTATCTTGCGGTCCGGGGGCGGGAAGTTTCTCAAGATCGGGTAAAAAAGAAAAATGCGGCATTTTCAAACGGCTGATTTTCGCTCACACTGCGCCCAGCCAGCCGAAAGGTCAAGCAACAGGGAGGCAAGGCCGGCGTGATTCACCGCACGGTGCGAGGAATGTTCCAGGGTGTCGGGGCCATGGCCCTTTTGGCCCTGATCGCGTTGCCCCTGTTCGTCTGGAATCTGAGCAAAGGCCCGATCAGCGTGGCCTTCCTAACCCCCTATGTCGAAGACGCGTTTTCGGCCAAGGACGGCAGCTACGCCGTTCAGCTTGACGATACCGTTCTGGCCCTGGACGAAAACCGGCTTCTCGATATTCGGGCCAAGGGCGTTCGCCTGATCGGGTCCAACGGCCAGGCGCTGGCGAACATCCCTGAGATCGGCATCACGCTAAGCCCGAAGGCGATGGTCCGAGGCGTGCTGGGGCTGCGTCGCGTGTCGATCCTGCGCCCCGTGTTGCGCCTGACTCGCGGCCAGGACGGCAAGCTGGATCTCAGCTTTGCCGGGCAAGAACAGGCCGCCGACCCGAACTTGGCCGAACCGCTTCCGTCGCAAGGAGCTTTGATCGACACCCTGATGGAAGAGCTGATGGCCCCGCTCAGCCCGGACAGAACCTTTGGCATGCTGACCAGCGTCATCATTCGCCAAGCCGACCTGACCTTGGTCGATAAGCAGAACGGCGCCGTCTGGCATGCGCCAGAAGTCGATTTGTTGGTCATGCGCGATGACAAGGGGCTGACCGGCAAGGGCGAAGCCTCCATCTTGCTCGAGTCTGGCGCCGCAAGGCTGGATCTGGGGCTGGGGTTTGAGAAGGATGCGAGCCAACTGGAACTGGGATTCGGTTTTGCTTCCTTGGCACCCGCGCAATTGGCGCATCTGATGCCCGAGCTGCAATTGCTGACCGCCATCGATCTGCCGCTGGCCGGACAAGTCAAAAGTCGGATCGACACCAGCCAGGGCCTTTTGTCGCGCATCGACTTCGATATGACGGGCGGCGAGGGAAAATTCGTTTTGCCCAAGCCGCTGTCGGGCGAGATTCCTGTTCAGTCCTTGAATTTGAAAGGCTCGGTCACGGATGGCGGGCGTCGCTTCAAGCTGGACGAACTGGCGCTCAATCTGGGCGGGCCAACCGCAACCCTGGGCGGCGTCGTCGATGGCTTGGGCGGCGACATGATCATCCAAGGAGAGGCCAATGTCCGCGACATGCCGACCGACCGGCTGCGGGAATTCTGGCCAGCCGGTCTGGCCGACAACGCGCGCGACTGGATCATGGCCAATTTAAGCCGGGGCATCGCCAAGGACACGACGGCGCGCTTTACCTTGCAGGGCAGCGATCAAAGCGGTTTCAAGCTGACATCCTTTTCCGGCGGCGGCGATGTGGAAGGGGTGCTGGTTGATTATCTGGCGCCGATGACCAAGGCCGAGAATGTCGCCGCCCGCATGAGTTTTTCGCCCAATTCATTCCATCTCGATCTTAAGGATGGCTATGTTTACGGTCTGAAGCTGAAGAACGGGCGACTGGATTTCACCGGGCTGGATGCCGAGGATCAATTCCTGGACGTCAAGCTGGAGATCGATGGGCCGCTGACCGACGCGCTGAAACTGATCGAAGGCAAACCCCTGGGTTTCGCCAGCGCGTTGGGGATCGACCCAGCCCAGGCCAGCGGCGAGGCGGGCGTGCAGCTGCACATCTTCATTCCGCTCTTGAAGGCCCTGACTTTCGACATGGTTCAAGTCGACGCCAAGGCCCGGATCGAGAATCTGACGATGCCCAAGGTTCTGATGGGCCTGGACATCACCGGCGGCTCGGCCGATCTGAAAGTGGATACCAAGGGCCTTGACCTGACCGGCAAGGTGCGGCTGGCTGGCATGGCGGCCGACCTTGAATGGCGCGAGAATTTCAGCAAGAGCGCACCCTTTCGCAGCCGCTACCGGCTGAAGGGAAACGCCGATCAGGCGGGCCGCGAGGCCTTGGGGCTGACGATGCAGCCCTTCACCTCCGACTGGATGGATGGGCCGGTAGGGATCGACGCCTTGGCGACCCTGCAAAGCGGCGGCAAGGGCGAGGCGCAGATTAAGGCCGACCTGACGGGGGCTAGGCTGAATCTGATCCCAGCGGGCCATGTCAAGGCGGTGGGCGAGAAGGCCGCGGCCGATGTGCTGCTGACCTTTGGGCGCAAGGGACTGACGGCGGTGCCGCGCATTCAGATGGTCGGCGACAAGATCAATATGCTGGGGTCGGTTCAGTTTGCTTCCGAGGGCGGAGCATTGAAGCGTGTCGGCTTCAGCCGCTTGCATGCCGGTCGCACCGAGGCCGAGGGCAGTCTGTCGATGGAGGCCAACGGGCGCATTCTGGTCGAAGCCCGCGGCGAATCGCTGGATGCCAGCCTGCTTTTGGACGATGACGGATTGCCCCCCGACCGCAAGGCGCCGCCGATGTCGGTGCAGGCCAATTTGAAGCGGCTTTGGATCAATGAGGACGGCGGGCTGGACAATGCTCAGGTTTCAATGACGCGCACGGACGGCTTGTGGCGCAACCTAACCGCCGAGGGATTGACGGCGGGCAAGCCGTTTCGCCTGTCCATTACGCCGGAAGGCCCGAATCGCAGGCGCTTGTTCGCCGTCTCGTCCGACGCTGGGGCGGCCATATCTGGCCTGGGCATTCTGGACAATGTGAAAAACGGCAAGCTGGAAATCAGCGGCGTCTATGACGATACGAAGCCGGAAACGCCCCTGGAGGGCTTGGCCAGGATGCAGGATTTCGATGTCGTGCGCGCCCCGGTCCTGGCCCGCATTCTAACGGTGGCGGGCATTACCGGCATCGTCGATGCGCTAAGGGGCCAGGGTATCGGCTTTGCGCGGCTGGAAGCCCCGTTCGTTCTGTCGCGCGGTTCTTTGTACTTGCGCGAAGCCAGGGCCTCGGGCGCCGCTATCGGCGTCACCGCCAAAGGCAATATCGACCTGTCCAAGGATGTGTTCGATCTGGAAGGCACGCTGGTGCCCGCCTATGCGGTCAACAGCCTTTTGGGCAACATTCCGCTGGTCGGCAACATCTTCTCGGGCGGCGAGAAGGGCGGCGGCATCTTCGCCTTCACCTATTCCCTGAAGGGACCGGCCAGCGATCCGAATGTCAGCGTCAATCCGCTGGCCGCCCTGGCGCCCGGCTTCCTGCGCAATCTGTTCGGCATCTTCGACAAGGGGCCGACCCAAGCGCCGCCCGCCGAGGCGTCGAAGCCTTAGGGCAACGGCTAAGCCGCCTTCGCGTTGTCGAGATCCTTCGCAATGGCGTCCAACAGGTCCAGCACGTCATGCGAGGCGCGGTTCAAATTGCCGATTTCCGCAACCGCTCCGGCCATATCGCCCGCATCGAACCGCCTGAGCGCCTCCTTGCCGTGCGCGTGCACGCGCTGATGCGGCTCCAACAGGTTCTTGAAAGCAGGCAGATTGATCAAGGCCGGGTCCTTTTGGGCGTCGTACCATTTGCCCAGGCGGCAGCTATGGTGATCCGACAGTTGGTCGGGTTTCAAGTCGCGTCGTCCGGCGACGGTTTCGACGATGCGCCGCTTGAACGAGACATGGTCGTTCTTGGCCACTTCGACCAGCACGCGGGCTTCTTGCGACTTGGCGAAGAAATTGACGCGCTCCTCCAGGGTGGCCCCGGCCTTGTCCATGGCGTCGAGAACGATGTTGATTTCATCTTGGTTCTTGGCGGCGATGCTGGCGATCATCTGCGTGCCGCCCGACACTTCGCTGGCGGCTTGGCCTTGCTGGGTCAGAATGCCCGCAATGTCCTGCATGCTGGAGGTGACGGAAGCGACGCGTCCTGAAATATCGCTCAGTTGATCGCGCAACAGGACGATCACGCCGCGCCCCTGATCGACTGCATCGGCGCTTTCATGCATGTCGTTGACGATGCGCCCCATCTCCGAGCGTAGATGTTCGATGCGCGAGCGGATGTCGTCGGTGGCCTTGCCGGTCTGGGTGGCTAGGTTCTTGACCTCGCCTGCCACCACGACGAAACCCTTGCCCGCCTCGCCCGCCCTGGCCGCCTCGATGGTGGCGTTCAAGGCCAGCAGATTGGTCTGCTTGGCGATGGCTTCGATCTGATCGACAATCTCGCCGATCTGGGCCGAAGCCTCGCTCAGGCGATCGACGCTGGCTTCGGTTTCGGCGACGCTGCTTTGAATGGCCTCCATGCTGCCCACGGCGTTGTGGGCGTTGTGGGCGCCTGTGCCGGTCGCTTCCTCGGCGTGGCGGGCATCGGACGCCACCTGATTGCCGGTTTGCGAAATGGTCTGGATATTGGCCACCATTTCCTCGACGGCGGCGGCCACGGATTGGCTTTGCGCGCTGACCTGGCGGATTTCCTGCATCATGTTGACGAAGGTGACGATCGCCTCGTTCGACTGAATGGCCGCTGTTACGATGCCTGACAAATGCCCCCTGGCCTCGACGGTCAGTTCGGCCTCCTTGCGGCCCAGCTCGGCCATGCGCGTCTCGCGCTCGTCTTCCATTTTGGCCAGTTCCAGGCCGCGTTCCTTGATGAATTGAACGGCCCTGGCCATGCGCCCGATTTCATCGCCGCGGTTTTGCGCCGGAACTTCCATGGCGAAGTCGCGCTTTGCGAAACGGTCCATGGCTTCGGTCATGCGCCGGATGGGAAGGGCGATGCCGTGGGCGATGAAGAAACCGATGGCCGAGGCGGCCAGCACGGCCAGCAAGGCAATGGCGCCGCCCGCAAAGACGGCGTTTTGCGCCTGGGCGGCATAGGCGCTGCTGTCCATCACCACCTCGACGACGCCTAAGGGGTTGCCCTTGTAATCTTTGATGGCGCGGGCCAGGGCAAAGCGGTTCTCGCCTTGCAGATGCTTAAGCACGGTTTCGCCGTTCAAGGCGCGGGTCAGACCTTCCTCGCCGACGGCAGGAAGGTCGCCAAAGGTCGAAGCGAAGGTGGACAAACCTTTTTCCGAGCGCCTGCGCAGCGCCACGTCCACCCCGGTGCGCTCCTTATAGGTTTGGAAGAAGGCGGGGCCGAAGCTCATGCCGAATTCGACCGTGCCGACATGTTGGCCGCGATGCGAAACCGGCACGACGGCGCGAATGCCCAGATCGGCCACGCCCGATTCCAAGCCCAGGACAGGCTTCTTCTCTTTGTTGGCTTCCAGAACGGTAAAGCGGAAGGACGACAGATCGTCGCCGAACTTGTCCAGTTTGTGGATGCGCAGGAAAGAGGTGGCGGGCGGCGAATGGAACTGGAACTGCTCGACGCCATAGGTCTTGGCGAAATCCTTGTAGCCGGGACCGAACAGGTCGGCCAAGCGCTTGCGTTCGCCCTTGGCCTGCGCCTCGGCCACCTCGGGAATGCTGGCGACCAGGGCGGACATGGCCTCGCCCTGGCGGGCGCGCTCGTCCATCAGGTTGATCAACCGTTCAAAATGCGAATTCAATTTGCGCTCGGCAGCGTGATCGATCACCCCGTTCAGATAGAAATACTGAACAGTGGTGCCGATAAAGGCGGTAAAGACGGATACCAAAACCAACCCCAGCGCGATGCGCAGGGTCAGCGATATGGAACGTCCGGCCATGGCAAACAGCTCCCCCTTAAATTTTCTTAAGAGGGTTCTAATATATTTAATTATCAAATGTCCAGTCTGTCAGGCGCTTTTGAGCAGGGCGTGGCGCTTCTTTCCGGCGGACAATTTAATCGGACCATCCTTAAGATCGGCAGGCGTCAGCTTTGCCAACTCGTCGGTGACCGGCGCGTCGTTCAGCTTGATGCCGCCGCCCTTGATCAGGCGTCTGGCTTCGCCGTTCGAAGCGGCCATGCCTGCCCTGACCAGAAGGGTATAGACAGTTTCCTCGGCTTCCAGCGTCAGCGTGGGCAGATCGGCGCTTAAACTTCCTTCCTCGAAGGTCTTGCGGGCGGTCTCGGCGGCGGCCTTGGCGGCCTCCTCGCCATGCGCCATGCGGGTGGCCTCGCCCGCCAAAATCTTCTTGGCTTCGTTGATGCCCGCCCCTTCCTGGCTTTCCAGGCGCAGAATCTCGGACTCGGACAATTCGGTGAACAGGCGCAGGAAACGCCCGACGTCGGCGTCTTCGGTGTTGCGCCAGAACTGCCAGTAATCATAGGGCGACAGCATGTCGGGGTTCAGCCAAACGGCGCCCGCCGCCGTCTTGCCCATCTTGGCCCCCGACGAGGTGGTGAGCAACGGCGTGGTCAAGCCGAACAATTCCTGATTTTCGGCGCGCCTGCCCAGCTCGACGCCGTTGACGATATTGCCCCATTGGTCCGAGCCGCCCATCTGCAGGGCGCATTTGTAATGCCTAGCCAATTCCACGAAGTCGTAGGCCTGCAAGATCATATAGTTGAATTCCAGGAAGGTCAGCGGCTGTTCGCGCTCCAGGCGCAGCTTCACGGAATCGAAGCTCATCATGCGGTTGATGGTGAAGTGGCGACCGTAATCGCGCAGGAAGGCGATATAGTGCAGCTTATCCAGCCAGTCGGCATTGTTGACCATCACGGCGTCGGTGGGGCCGTCGCCGAAGGTCAAGAAGCGCGAGAAAACCGTCTTGATGCCCGCCATGTTCGCCGCAATGTCGGCGTCGGTCAGCAGTTTGCGGCTTTCGTCCTTGCCGGAAGGGTCGCCCACCTTGGTGGTGCCGCCGCCCATCAGAACGATCGGCTTGTGACCCGACCGTTGCAGCAGACGCAGCAGCATGATCGAGACCAGACTGCCCACATGCAGGCTGGGGGCCGTGCAGTCGAAGCCGATATAGGCGGGAACCACGCCCGACATCAGGCGGCTGTCCAGCGCCTGTTCGTCGGTGCATTGGTGGACATAGCCGCGGGCCTTGGCGGCCTTCAGGAAATCCGAGCGAAGCGTGGTCATGAATGATATCCTTGGGGCGGAAGAAGTCGGGTTTCCTACCACAAAGAGACAAGGGGAACAACGGATGTGGGTTCTGGGTCTGATGAGCGGCACCAGCATGGACGGTGTGGACGCCGCCCTGATCGAGACCGACGGCGTCAAGGTGACCGCTTTCGGCCCCAGTCTGTTCCTGGACTATGACGAGCCGTTCCGCGAGCGGCTGCGCGACATTCTGGGCCTGCCCGATCCGCCCGCCGATCTGGTCGCCGACCTGACCATGCGCCATGCTCAGGCGGTCAGGCAACTCTTGGCCCTGCCGGACGCCAAGGCGGATTTGATCGGTTTTCATGGGCATACCGTGCTGCATCGGCCCCAGCAGCGCATGACCTTGCAGATTGGCGACGGCCAGTTGTTGGCCCAGGAAACCGGCATCGACGTGGTGGCGGACTTTCGCTCGAACGACGTCGCCCATGGCGGCCAGGGCGCGCCTTTGGTGCCGATCTTCCATGCCGCCCTTGCGGACGGGCTGGAAAAGCCCCTGGCCGTTCTGAATATCGGCGGGGTGGCCAATGTCACCTATATCGGCCCGAATGGCGGCTTGCTGGCCTTCGATACCGGTCCTGGCAATGCGCTGATCGACGATTGGATGCTGGCCATGACCGGCTATCCGATTGACCTGGACGGACGCTTGGCCCAGGACGGGGTGGTTGATAAGGATGCTGTCGAGGAGTTCCTGGGCCATTCCTGGTTCTCGGCCGAACCCCCAAAATCGCTCGACAGGGACGAGTTTTCCTTGTTGGCCAAGGGATTGATGGGCGGATTGGCGCCCGCCGACGGTGCTGCCACCTTATGCGCTTTCAGTGCCAGGTCGGTGGTGCGTGCCGTCGATTTCCTGCCCCGCATCCCCAAGCGCTGGCTGGTGGCGGGCGGCGGGCGCAAGAATCCGGTGATGATGGGCGAGTTGCGCCGCTTGCTGAACGTGCCGGTCGATGCGGTCGAAACGGTGGGCTGGCAAGGCGACGCGCTGGAAGCCCAGGCCTTCGCTTATCTGGCGGCCCGCAGCGTGGCTGGCCTGCCGATATCATTCCCCAGCACCACCGGCGCGCCCGAACCGATGACCGGCGGGCGCTTGTTCAGGCCTAGGGCGGAGAACTCATGAAACTTTCCCTGACCCGAAGGAGTTTTCTGGCGGGTTCCGCCGCTTTGGGAGCGTCTTCTTTGGTTTCGCCCCGCCCATCCCATGCGACCGCCACGCCCCTTCGCGGGCTGGTCATCATGGCGCAATTTCCTGACATGTCCTTGCGTATCGACCAGGGTTATGTCGATTCGCGATTCCAGTCGTTGGACGCCTATTTGCAAGAAATGTCCTATGGCGCAAAAAGTCTGGATACCAAATTAAGCGGCTGGCGGATGATGCCCGATCCGCTTTCGCGCTACGCCATATCGCCGGTCAACTTGCAAGTCGACAAAGGCAGAGTGGCGAAATTAGTTCAAGACGCTATCGATGTCGTGGACGGCGACTACGATTTTTCAGCCTTCGACTATATGGCCGTTTTCATGCGGGCAAGATTCCTCGATTACGGGATGGTCGGCCTTTGCGGCTACCCCGGCATGCTTGGATGGCAAAGCGACGTCCCTTTTAAATCGCGAAGCGGCAAACAGGTGCCTGGCGGCGTGGCGATCTTCACCGTTTCCGCTCATCTGGGAACTCTGTTCCACGATTGCGCCCATGTATGGGGCGGTGTGCGCGACGGCAAGCGCATGGTGCCCTGCCTTTACGATCATGACCTCCAGATTCGCTATCCGACCCTAGACAAGGGCTGGGCCAACGCACTGATAAACATGGGGTTCTGGGACCCGATGTCCTGCCACGCCTACAAGCGGGATTTGCCTCCGCCCGGAATTTCGTCTTGGACGAAATTGCGCCTGGGCTGGCTTGATCCAGGCAAGGTCAGGGAATTCGCTCCATCCGAGACGTCGGCCGAAATCTTGCTGGGGCCGCTTGAGGATGGGGCTTCCGAGGTTCTCGCCGTTCGCATCCCGGCATTGGATGGGACGTTTCTGCTGATCGAGAACCGCCAGCCTATTGGCGGCTTCGACCCCCACCTTCCCGGCAGCGGAGTTCTAATCATGCGGGCCGACGACAAGATTGGCGAATGTCGTCATGGCCGCGCGCCCGTGCGTCTTGTCGATGCCAATCCCTCGCATCCCTACCTGACCGGCGCGGCGTTCGATGTGGGCGGACGCGATTTTTATGTCGATGCACAAGCTGGCGTGGAAATCAAAATCCTGGAGCGCGTGAATTATGCCCGCCGGATTGCGGTTCGCAGGCTGTCATGAAGCGTCTGCATCTCGCCCGGACGCCCTCAGGTTTTCTTGGAAAGATTACTTCTTCTGCGCCGATATGACGGCGTCTTGAAACGAAGCCAGCCAGTCTGTTCCTTCGGCCCCCAACTTCTCGGCGATCAATTGGGCCATGGCGGGTTGGGTGGTTTTTCGAAAGGCCTCGATTTCCGCTTCGCTGGGCTGATAGACGGCCATGCGCGCCTTCAGGGCGGGCAGGCCGCGTTCCGAATTGGCAAGGCCGCGCGCCAAGTCGCGCCCGGCGGCAATGGCTTTCCTGGCGGCATCGGTCACCCACAGGCGTTCCTGTTCGGAAAGCGAGGCCATGAAGGGGGCGTTGATGGTCCAGACATAAGGCGTGTAGATGTGGTTGGTCAGCGTCAGATAACGCTGCACTTCGTCCAGTTTTCCGAAGCGCACGATGGTGACCGGATTCATCTGCCCATCGGCGATGCCCGATTTCAGGGCCGCATACAGCTCGTTCCAGGCGATGCCAACCGGCTGGGCGCCCAGCGTGCTGACGAAGGCGCGGTGGCTGTCCACGCCCATGGCCCGCAACTTCAATCCCTTCATGTCGGCGGGCGCTTGGATCGGGCGCTTGGAATTGGTGATGACGAAGAAGCCGCCGGTATCGCCGAAACCCAACACCTCCAGCCCGGTTTTGCTTTTGATGTCGGCGCCCATTTTCTGGCCGAAGGGTCCGTCGAACAAGGCGTAGGTTTCCTCGATCTTGCGAAAGGCGAAAGGAAAATCGAGGACGCCGATCAGCGGATAGACCTTGGAAACCCCCCCCACAGAGGAGATGGAGGATTGGATGACGCCCTTTTGCACCAACCCGGTCACCTGCGCGTCGTTGCCCAATTGGCCTTCGGGAAAAATCTCGACGCGCAGCGTTTGGCCGGACAGGGATTCCAGTTCCGCCTTGAAGGCCACGGCCATGGCGGCGGTCGGATTGTCCGAGGCGTCGTTCTTATTCAAATGGGCAAGGTAGATAATTTTCGAATCCGCCTTAGCCGGATGCAGGCCGATCGGCAAGACAAGAAGGAAAAGAACGGCAAGAATCGCTTTCATCGGCGCCCCTCTATTTGTGGTCCAGGCGCTGGGCGGTGTCCCAGCTGTCGGGCGGCGGCATGACGGAATAATCCTTGCAGCGCGAGATATAGAGGGACGCCACCGCATCCTCGGGATGGGCCAGGGCGAAGGCCTGGAAATCGGCCAGCGCCTTATCCCAGGCGTGGCTGGCATAGCGGCTGAAGGCCCGCTCCCACAGGGCGCAGCGATCCTGATCTGCGTCGGAAATCGGAAATTCGCTGTCTTGGCCGTATTCGCCGATCAACTCGTAAAGAGAGATCGGACGCGTGGTGCCCACCGGAATCACAAGGTCTATGCTGCGAAACAGGAAGCGGTCGTGCAATTCGGCGGCCACGGTCTCCGAAACCAGCAATTGGGTGCCGTACAGCTTGTTCAGGGCCTCAAGCCTTGACGCCATATTCACATCGGCGCCCAGGGCCGTGTACTGCATGCGGTCAAGCGATCCGACATTGCCCACCACCACGTCGCCGGCGTGCAGGCCAAAACGTGTGTAATAAGGCGTCAGGCCGCGCTGGGCGAATTCCCGCTCCAAGGCCCGCCCGGCCTCACGGCAGGCCAGCATGGCCCGACAGGCGTTGGCCATCGGATCGGGGTCGGGCAGGGGGGCGTTCCAGATCGCCATGATGGCGTCGCCGATGAATTTGTCGATGATGCCCTTGTGGCCGTGAATGGCTTGCGACATTCGCCCGAAATAGTCGGACAAGGATTCCATCAGCTGTTCCGGCGGCGTCGATTCGGCGCTGGCCGTGAAACCCTTGATGTCCGAGAACATCATGGCCAGCGTTCTGCGCTCGCCGCCGATTTGGATATCCTCGCCCGAGGCCAGAATGGTGCGCACCAGTTCCTTGGGCACGTAAACGCTGAAGCTGCGCAGGCTTCGCTTCATGTCGGCGGTCGCCCTCGACAGGTCGTCCACCTCGATGATGTGCGAGTGGATGTTCAGATCGCTTTCAAGGTCGAAGTTTCGGATGCGCTCGGTTTCCGCAACGATTTGCTGCAAGGGTCTGGTCAGCAGCCTGGACAGCCAGTTGATCGCCAGGGCGGCGAAAAGTATCACCACGATCCCCGTGACGAGGATGCGAATGCTGCTTTCCCGGATCGGTCCGATGAATTCCATTTCCTTGACGGCGATGCCGATCACCCAGCTTTTGCCGAAGTCCTTGGGAAAGGGCGTGAAGGCCACCATGAAATTGTCGCCATTTGGGCCAAGCGGGGCGGTGAAGCTGTTTAGCCCTTGGCTTTCGCGCAGCTTGGCCGCTTGCGCCACCACGGGATCGTCAACCTCCGACGCCTTCAGAAGCTCGACCTTGTCGCCGTTCATGTGCCCGGCCAGTTCGGGATTCTGGTGTCCGATCAGGCGCCCTTCGCCATCCATGACGAAGACGCGCCCCTCCTTGCCGATGCTTTTTTGCGCAAGAAATCCCGATAGCGCCTCAAGGGTGATGTCGGCTCCAATGGCGCCGATCTCGACGCCCGAATCCGTAGCGACGCGTTTTGAAACGGTCAGTCCGGGCATGCCGGTGCTGGCGAAGATGTAAACGTCGGAAATCCGCGTGGACTCCTCTTGCCAAGCCGACTTGTACCAAGGCCTGACGCGCGGATCGAATTTGGCGGGTCCGCGATCGACGCCTTTGACGTCGCCCCAGTCCGCGAAATAGATGAAGCTGTCGGCCTTGACGCCCGAACTGTCGTCGAGCAGGCGCAAGGCGTGGCTTGTTCCCTCGGGCGGCGGCAGCGAGGACGGGCCGAAGGTCTTGATGTATTTGGGCAGGCGGATGACCTGATAGAAACCGCCATCCGCGCCGAAACCGATGTAGAAACTGTAGACCTGCGGCAGCTTTTCCATCTGTTCATAGAAGTAGCGCATGCCCTCGACGCGTCTGAGCGCGCCCCGGTCGATGCGCGCCAGAACGCTGCTGGCCTCGACGACGCGGGCGACGGGGTTGAGAAGATGATCGACATCGGCGGCAATGGCCTGGGACGCCTGCGCCATCGAATGGTTGGCGGTCTCGAGCGCCAGGGTGGCGTTGTTGCGGTAAAGGTAGCCCACCATCGATACGGTGAGCGGAATCATGACAAGTGCAAAGGCGGCGGCAATGCCAATCCTAAGGCGAATCTGAAGGCGCCCCAGAATCTTCCCGAATCTCGTCTGAGTAGATTCACTCATAGGTAGAGATTAGGCGGTTTCCCTCAGGGCAACAACGCAAATATCCACAAGCGCCCTACGGGGATGGGGCGTTTGATTCCACTCGGACAAATCGGTCTTTTCAGGCCGCCTTAGGGGGTTCCAGGGCTTTGTCGAGGTAATTGCCTGCGATGGCGCCCAGGTCTTCAAGTTGCTCGGTATAAAAATGGGTGGCGCCCGAAATGGTCTTATAGGTCACCTCGATCCCCTTCTGGCTGCCCAGCTTATGGGCCAGTTTGGCGGCCGAGGTTTCCGGGATCACTTCGTCGGCCGTGCCATGCACGATCAGGCCCGATGCCGGGCAAGGCGCTAGGAAGGTGAAGTCGTAGATGCTGGCGGGCGGCGATACCGAGATGAATCCTTCGATCTCGGGGCGGCGCATCAAAAGCTGCATGCCGATCCAGGCCCCGAAGGAATAGCCAGCGATCCAGCAACTGGGGGCGTTGGGATTGTAAGTTTGCAGCCAGTCGAGCGCCGAGGCGGCATCCGACAATTCGCCCTGGCCGTTGTCGAAACGGCCCTGCGAACGGCCGACGCCGCGGAAATTGAAGCGCAGGGTGGAAAAGCCGCGATTCACGAACGAGTGGTAGAGCGTATAGACCACCTTGTTGTTCATGGTGCCGCCCCGCTGCGGATGCGGGTGCAAAACAAGGGCGATCGGCGCGTTGGCTTCCTTGCCGTGGGTGTAGCGGCCTTCGATCCGGCCCTCGGGGCCCTGGAAAATGACGTCGGGCATTGAACTCCTGATGCGGCTTGACCCCATCCCGCCATGACGCCGTCGTCAAGGCGCGGGAAAAGGCTTGTGAAGGAAATCCCTTTTCGCCCGCCATACTTGACCGGCCTAGTCGGGCAACCTATATTCCCCAATACCGTTTAGGGTTATTCGGGCTTTGACTAGCCCCAACCGGCGGGTCGTATCTATAGCACGGCGGGTAGCATGGTGTTCAAGAGTCTTCGCGAAGATATCGCCTCGATCGCCCAGCGCGATCCCGCAGCCCGTTCAAATATCGAGATATTGTTCTGCTATCCAGGTTTGCACGCCCTGCTGTTCTACCGCCTCTCGCACTGGCTGTGGGCCTATGAATTCAAGCTGTTGGGCCGTTTCGTCTCGCAAATCGGCCGCATTCTGACCGGGGTGGAGATCCATCCCGGGGCCACCATCGGCAAACGCCTGTTCATCGACCATGGCATGGGCGTGGTGATCGGCGAGACCGCCGTGATCGGCGACGACGTAACCCTTTACCATGGCGTGACCCTGGGCGGCACCAGCCTGCACAAGGGCAAGCGCCACCCCACATTGGAAGATGGGGTGATCGTGGGATCGGGCGCCCAAATTCTGGGGCCGCATGTGGTCGGCGAGGGGGCCAGGATCGGCGCCAATGCCGTCGTGCTGTCCGACGTGCCCAAGGGCGTGACCATGGTTGGCATTCCGGCCAGGGTCGCCATGCGCCGCCTGAAGAAGGACGAGGAGCAGGCCTTCCACGCCTACGGGCTGACCAGCGAGCATCTGCCCGATCCGGTGGCCCGCACCGCCGAAACCTTGCACCGCCAAGTTATGCAGCTTACCCAGCGCCTTGAGGAGCTGGAACATCGTTTGGCCGAGGCCGAGGGGGTCAAGGATTCCCCCAGCCCACCAGCCGTTCACGAAACTCGCGCCGCCGGTCACGGTTGACCAAACAAACAGAAGCAACCGGCCCGGCACAACAGGAGAAGGAGACACGCCTGTGAAACTAAGCACCAAAGGACGCTACGCCGTCATGGCGATGGTCGATCTGGCCACCAAAGGACAAGGTCAGCCGGTGGCTCTGGCCGATATCGCCGACCGCCAGGAAATTTCGCTGTCCTATCTCGAGCAATTGTTCGGGCGTCTGCGCAAGGGCGGCATCGTGAAAAGCGTTCGCGGCCCCGGCGGCGGCTATCTTCTGGCCCGCGCCCCCAATCAGACCCGCATTTCCGATATCGTGCTGGCGGTGGACGAACCCTTGCAGACCACGCGCTGCATGCCCGGCCAGCCTGCGGGCTGCCACAACAACAAGGGCCGCTGCCTGACCCACGACCTGTGGGAAGAATTGGGCAACCAGATTTATCTGTTCCTAAGCTCGGTGACACTGGACGATGTGTGCCAGCGCCGCGTGCTGGGCACCAGCGGCGTTTTCCATGCCGCCGGTTCCCCCGGCGCCCAGGCGGCGGAATAATGAAGGACAAAATTCGATGAACCATTCGCCCGCCAACGACCAGCCTCGGCCGATCTATCTCGATTATCAGGCCACCACGCCTTGCGATCCCAGGGTCGTGCAGGCGATGCTGCCTTACTTCACCGAGAAGTTCGGCAATCCGCATTCGCGCAACCATATGTATGGCTGGGAGGCGGAAGAGGCGGTCGAGAAGGCCAGGGGACAGATCGGCGCCATTATCGGGGCATCGGATAAGGAGATCGTCTTCACGTCGGGCGCTACCGAGTCCAACAATCTGGCGATCAAGGGCGTGGCCCAGTTCTACAAGGGCAAGAAGAATCACATCGTGACCGTGGTGACCGAGCATAAATGCGTGCTGGACACCTGCCGCCACCTTGAACTTGAAGGGTTCGAGATCACCTATCTGCCGGTCAAGCAGGACGGTCTGGTCGATCTGGATCAGTTGAAAGCCGCCCTCAAGGACACGACGGTTCTGGTGTCGGTGATGGCGGTCAACAACGAGATCGGCGTCATTCAGCCGATGGCCGAGATCGGCGCCATTTGCCGGTCGAAGGGCGTCTTCTTCCATACCGATTGCGCGCAGGCGGTGGGCAAGATCCCGCTGGACGTCGATGCGATGAACATCGATCTGATGAGCATTTCCGGCCACAAGATATACGGCCCCAAGGGCGTGGGCGCGCTTTACGTGCGCAGAAAGCCCAGGGTGCGCGTGCTGGCGCAGATCAATGGCGGCGGCCAAGAGCGCGGCATGCGTTCGGGCACGCTGGCCACGCCCCTGTGCGTCGGCCTGGGCGAGGCCTGCGAGATCGCCAAGGCGGAAATGGCCGACGAGGCCAAGCGCCTGACGGTCATGCGCGACCGCTTCCACAAAAGAGTGACCGACGGGCTGCCCGAAGTGTTTTTGAACGGCCATGCGCAGCATCGCGTGCCGGGTAATCTCAACCTGTCCTTCGCCTTCGTCGAGGGCGAGGGGCTGATGATGGCGGTCAAGGAGTTGGCGGTGTCGTCGGGTTCCGCCTGCACGTCGGCGTCGCTGGAACCTTCGTATGTGCTGCGGGCGCTGGGACTTGAGGCCGAGATGGCGCACACATCCTTGCGCATCGGCATCGGGCGCTTCACCACCGAGGCCGAGCTGGAATTCGCAGCGGATCTTCTGATCGAGCGGGTGACGAAATTGCGCTCGTTCAGCCCGCTTTGGGAAATGGCTCAACAGGGCATCGACATCAAGTCGATCCAATGGGCCGAACATTAAGTAGAGTAAGGAGTATCTCACATGTCATACAGCGACAAGGTCATCGACCATTTCGAGAATCCCAGGAATGTGGGTTCCCTGAACAAGGACGATACGCATGTCGGCACCGGTCTGGTCGGCGCGCCAGCCTGCGGCGACGTCATGCGCCTGCAAATTCAGGTCAGCCCGGAAGGCATCATCGAGGACGCCAAGTTCAAGACCTTCGGCTGCGGATCGGCCATCGCGTCCAGTTCGCTGGTCACCGAATGGGTGAAGGGCAAGACGCTGGACGAAGCGGCTGCCATCAAGAACACCCATATCGCCGAACATCTGGCGCTGCCGCCGGTCAAGATTCACTGTTCGGTGCTGGCCGAGGACGCCATCAAGGCGGCGATCAGCGACTACAAGACCAAACACAATCCCAGCAAAGACGGCGAAGCGGCGGAGTAAACATACATGGACAGGCCAACACCACTTACCATCACCGATGCCGCCGCCGAGCGCGTGAAGGCCTTGATCGCCAAACGCGGCAAGCCGACGGCGGGCATTCGCATCGGCGTGCGTTCCAAGGGCTGCTCGGGCATGTCCTACACGGTCGAATTCGCCGACGAGAAAAGCCCCTATGACGAAACGGTCGAGGACAAGGGCGTCACGGTCTACATCGATCCCAAGGCGACCATGTTCATTTTGGGCACCGAGATGGATTATGTCGAAGAGCAGATGAAAAGTGGTTTCGTCTTCCGCAATCCCAACGAGAAGGGGCGCTGCGGCTGCGGCGAGTCTTTCCACATCTGATGGGCCACATCTGAGCGGGTCATGAATTTCGAAGCGCATCATACAGACGGGCTTGAGGCCTGTGTCGTCGAGTGTTGGTCCTGCAAGGGGCCAGCCAGCCCGCGCGCCCTGTTCTGTTCGGTCTGCGGGGCCGTGCAGCCGCCACGCCCGCTTGATCATTTCCAGCGCCTGGGCCTGATGCCTAGCTTCGATATCGATCAAGGCGAACTTGAACGGCACTATTTCGGTTTCCAGCGCCGCTTGCATCCCGACCGCTTCGCCGCCAAGTCGGGCAAGGAGCGGCTGAACAGTCAGCAGCAGGCGATGGCGCTGAACGAATCCTACGAGACGCTGAAAGACCCGTTGAAGCGCGCCGCCTATCTGCTGAAGCTGAAGGGCAAGAAGGTGGACGACGCCGATGGAGCCACGATTTCCGATCCCATGCTGCTGATGGAACAGATGGAAGCCAGGGAAGCCCTGATGGAAGCCGATTCGGCCGAGCAGGTGCAGGCCATTCTGGCCCGCACGGAATCGGACATCGCCTATGCCGTTGATGATCTGTCGCAAGCCTTTCAGGCCGGTTGCCTGGACGGTGCGGCCAAGCTGGTGTTGAAAATGAAATATCTGCTGCGCCTGTCCGACGAGGCCAGGGGGCGCAAGGCGCGCCTGATGAAGGGGGCATAGTGAGCGACGATCTTCTGTTCGACATTTTCGAACCCGGCGAAACGCCCCTGCCCCACGCGGACGACGAAGTGGCGGTGGGCATCGATCTGGGCACCACCAATTCGGTGGTGGCGATTTCCAGGAGCGGCAAGCCGGAAGTGCTGCGCGACGCCAAGGCCCGCACGCTCATTCCATCCGTCGTCGCCTATGGCTTGGATGGATCGGTCATCGTCGGCGAGGAGGCGCGGGAATTGATCCTGGATCGCCCGCATGACGTGGTCAGTTCGATCAAGCGGCTGATGGGACGCGGCATTGAGGACATCAAGGCGGTGGCGGGCCAACTGCCTTTCGAGGTGGATGGCGACGCCAGCGGCATGGTGCGCATCAAGGTGGCCGGACGCACATTGACCCCGGTCGAGATTTCAGCCGACATCCTAAGGGCGGTGCGCGCCCAGGCCGAACAGGCCCTGGGCAAAAAGGCGCCCAAGGCGGTGATCACCGTTCCCGCCTATTTCGACGATGCGGCCAGAACCGCCACCAAGGACGCCGCTAGGCTGGCTGGTATCGAAGTGCTGCGCTTGGTCAACGAGCCGACGGCGGCGGCGCTGGCCTACGGCCTTGATCAGGGCGCCGAAGGGCTTTACGCGGTTTACGATCTGGGCGGCGGCACTTTCGACGTGTCCTTGCTGCGCATGGAAAAGGGCGTCTTTCAGGTCAAAGCCACCGGCGGCGATGCCGCACTTGGCGGCGACGACATCGACCATATGATCGCCGAGAAATTCCTGCACGAGCGCTCCGAGGCCGATTTGAATCCGGGCAAGGTCAAACAGGCGCTGATGACGGCCAGGGTGGCCAAAGAATGTCTGACCGCGCGCGAGGCAGGCGAATGGATGCTGGAATTCGACGGGCGCACCAGCCGTCACGCGCTTACCCGCGTCGAGCTGGACGCCATGATCGCGCCGTTGGTTGGGCGCACGATGGCGATTTGCCGACAGGTGCTGGAAGATGGCGGCGCGGCGCCCTCGGATGTGAAGGGCGTAGTGCTGGTGGGCGGCTCGACCCGCGTGCCTGCCGTGCGCCAAGCGGTGGCCGATCTGTTCGGCGCCATGCCGCTGGCCAACATCAATCCCGACGAAGTGGTGGCGGTGGGGGCCGCCCAACAGGCCGAAGCCCTGACCGTTGGTTCCGACACGCTGCTTTTGGATGTCACGCCTTTGTCGCTGGGGTTGGAAACCATGGGCGGCATCGTCGAAAAAGTGATCTTTCGCAATACGCCCATTCCCACCGCCATGGCTCAGGAATTCACCACCTACCAGGACGGTCAGACGGCGATGATGATCCATGTCGTGCAGGGCGAGCGCGAACTGGTCAGCCAGAACCGCTCGCTGGCCCGTTTTACGCTGTCGGGCATACCGGCGATGGCGGCGGGGGCGGCGCGCATTCGCGTTTCCTTCACCGTCGATGCCGACGGCCTGCTGACCGTTTCGGCGCGCGAGATGACGACGGGTGTGGAATCGCAAGTGCAGGTCAAGCCCAGCTACGGACTTTCCGAGGACGAAATGGCAAACATGCTGAAGGACAGCATGGAACACGCCAAGGAAGACATGGCCGCCCGCCTGTTGGCCGAATCGAAAGTGGACGCCAAACGAAACGCGCTGGCCGTGAAGGCCGCCCTGACGCATGACGGCGACCTGCTTTCGAAGGAAGAATGGGGCCTGATCGATCAGGCCCTTGCCAAGGTGGACGCGGCTTGCCAAGGTACGGATCGCGAGGCCGTGCTGGCGGCCAGCGACGCCCTGGAATTGGCGACCAAGCCGTTTGCCGAAAAGCGCATGGACCGGGGCATCAGAAAGGCGCTGGCTGGGGTGAGCATGGACAATCTTGAGAAGCGCGTGGGGGAGTGACGAATGCCCAAGATGACTTTTATCGACCGCGACGGCAAAGCACGCGAAGTGGAAGCGCCCGAGGGCCTGTCGGTTCTTGAGATCGCGCATCGCAACCATCTCGATCTTGAAGGCGCTTGCGAAGGGTCGCTGGCCTGTTCGACCTGCCATATCGTGGTCGATCCGAAATGGTACGGCAAATTGAAGGATGCCAGCGACGACGAGGAAGACATGCTCGACCTTGCTTTCGGCCTGACGCAAACCTCGCGTTTGGCCTGCCAGATCATCATGACCAAGGAGCTGGACGGGCTGGTGGCGACCATTCCTTCAGCGTCACGCAACATGATGGTGGACAAGAAGAAATGAGCAAGCCGCTGAAGTGGCAAGACGTTCACGACATCGCCATCGCGCTGGAAGACGCGCATCCCGACGTTGACAACGTCAATCTGCGCTTCACCGACTTGCACAAATGGATTTGCGCGCTGGAAGATTTCGCCGACGATCCCCTGAAGTCGAACGAAAAAATCCTGGAAGCCATCCAACTTGCCTGGATCGACGAGCGGGAGTAGGGGGCGTCAGTACCTGTCGGCGCACCAATCACGCACGTCGCCGATCAGGGCGGAAACCGTGCGAAGCTGTTCTCTCAATTCATGCAAGTCTGGATTCTTCGGCATGCGCCCGCCCGGAAGTGGATAGCGAATGGTGGTGGCGTAGCGAGACAGACCATCAAGACTGGCGAACTCCGCCCTCCAGGCATGATCCGTCGGCAGCAATTGGGCCAACGCACCCAGATGATGTTGGGCGGGGACGGGAATTCCTTCGGCGCTCAAGACTGCCTTGACCAGTTTCTCAGCCGCCTGCTGGATGGCATAGGCGGCATGGCGGGGAAAGGCGTCAAGCACCTTCCTTGCGACGGCAAGATCTTCTTGCGCCAAGGCAAGATAGCTTTCGATCAGCGAGGTCATTGGCGCTTCGGGCGGCGGACATATATTTTTCGCCCCTCGCGTACGGCCTGGCCGACCAGACAGGACGGATCGTCCTTATCCTTCATGAAGTCGCCTTTGCGGCACGGAACGACATCGACGGCCAGCCCACAGGCGGTGACGGGCGCCGCCACTTTCTGCGGCTCGTAGTTTTCTTCTGGCAGGCCATCGGCCAGCACGACCAGCAGGTCAAAATCGCTGTGTGGCGAAGATTGTCCACGGGCGCGCGAGCCGAACAGCCAAATCTCCTCTGGCCTTAAGGTCGCCACCAGACGGTCGCGCAGAAAGCCGATGGCGTCGCTTTCGGAGCGGAAAGGGCCGACCGGAGCGTCGCCCATGCGGGAAAGCAGCTCGCGCAACTGATCCGCTTTGTCTTGGCGCAGCAGTTCAGCGACGGCGGTCAGGACGTCTCGGTGTTCGGGCGCAGCGCGCACTGACTGGACGGGCAAGGACAAGGCAAACTCCGTAATACAATTACATATGCAATGTATTACGAATTGCCGCCCCTGGCAAGCCGCGCTCCCGGCCAGAGTTTGGGATGCGCCCGGGCGTAGCGGAAGGGGTAGGGCATGTCCACGCCCAGAGCCTCGGCGGCATGCCACACCCAATGCGGATCGTCCAGGAAACCGCGGCCCAGCGCGATCATGTCGGCCTGGCCCTTTTCCAGAATTTCCTCGGCCTGGGTGGGGTTGGCGATCATGCCGACGGCGCGCACCAAGATGCCGGTTTCTCGTTTGATGCGCTCGGCCAGCGCCACCTGATAGCCCGGCTCGCCGCCCGGTATCTTGGCGTCAGGCACCATGCCGCCCGATGAGACGCAGACGAAATCGTAGCCCAGTTCCCGGACTTTCTTGACGTAGACGACCGCCTCGTCAGGCGTGAAGCCGCCATCCTTCCAATCGGTGGCGCTGATGCGAAAGCCCAGCGGCTTGTCTTGCGGCCAGACGGCGCGCACCGCCTGCAAAACCTGAAGCGGGAAGCGCATGCGGTTTTCCAGCGAGCCGCCGAAATGGTCGGCGCGCTGGTTGGCCAAGGGCGAAAGAAATTGGTTCAGCAGATAGCCATGCGCCGAATGCACCTCGATGGCGTCGAAGCCCGCCCGCTGGGCGCGGATGGCGGCGTCGGCGAAGGCACTTTCAACGCGCGACAAGTCTTCCTCGCTGGCCGCCTGGGGGGCAACCCATTGGTCCGAGAAGGCGATGGCCGAGGGGGCGATCAGATCCCAGCCGCCCTCGGCGGGCGGCAGATAAGCCGTGCCGGTCTTCAAGCTGGTCGAAGCCTTGCGCCCGGCATGGGCCAACTGTACGCAAATCAATCCGTCGCCGAAGGTTTTCAGCGTCGTCACCAATTGGGCGAAAGCGGCCTCGCAGGCATCGTCGTAAAGCCCCAGGCAGGCGGGCGAGATGCGCCCGATCGGCTCGACCCCCGTCGCCTCGATCACCAGCATGCCCACGCCGCCCGCCATCAGCGATCCGTAATGCATCAGATGCCAGGGTTGGGCCAAGCCGTTCACGGCGGCATATTGGCACATGGGGGCGACCACGGCGCGGTTGGCCAGCGTGGCGGAGCGGATGGACAAGGGTTTGAACAGAATGGGCATAGGGCCTCCATCGTCGGATGGCGGCCATTGTGCCTCCCCAGCCGCTATTCCTTCAAGCGCTCGATTCTTGCGCCGCAGCCCGCCAGCTTTTCCTCCAAGCGTTCGTAACCGCGATCCAGGTGATAGACGCGGCTGATGGTGGTTTCGCCCTTGGCGGCCAATCCGGCCAGCACCAGCGAGACCGAGGCGCGCAAATCGGTGGCCATGACCTGGGCGCCCGACAGATTGGATGATCCGCGCACGATGGCCGAAGATCCATGCACATTCACCTTGGCCCCCATGCGCGCCAGTTCCGGCACATGCATGAAGCGGTTCTCGAAAATAGTTTCAGTGATCATGCTGGCCCCCTTGACCGTCGCCATCAGGGCCATGAACTGGGCCTGCATGTCGGTGGGAAAGCCGGGATAGGGTTCGGTCATGATGTCGACGCCGACCAGATCATTCTCGCGCGCCGAAACGATCAGGCCCTTGGGGCCGTCTTCCAACACGACGCCTGCATTGATCAGCACTTTCTCCACCGCTTCCAGCGTGTCGCGCCTAGCGCCAATCAGTTCAATCCGCCCGCGAGTTATGGCGGCGGCCACGGCGAAGGAGCCGGTTTCGATGCGATCCGCCACCACGGCATGTTGCGCGCCATGCAGGCTTGGCTTGCCCTTGATGCGCAAGGTGCCGGTGCCGATGCCCTCGATCTCGGCCCCCATGGCGACCAAGCACTGGGCCAGATCGCTCACTTCGGGTTCGCGCGCGGCGTTGACGATCACCGTTTCGCCATCGGCTAGGCTGGCCGCCATCAGCGTGTTTTCGGTAGCGCCCACGGAAACCATGGGAAAGGCGACCCTGGCGCCCTTCAAACCCTTGGGGGCCTTGGCGTAGATGTAGCCTTCCTTCAATTCGATCTCGGCGCCCATCTGTTCCAACGCCATCAGATGCAGATCGACCGGGCGGGTGCCAATGGCGCAGCCGCCGGGCAGCGACACCTTGGCGACACCTTCGCGCGCCACCAACGGCCCCAACACCAGAACCGAGGCCCGCATGCGGCGCACCAGATCGTAGGGCGCTTCGGTGCTGGCGATTTTCTCGGCCCTGAAATCCATCACACGCCCGGCAAAGCCGCCCTGCTGGGCATCGACGCCGTTCAGCCCCAACATCACTCCATGCTGGGCCAACAGATTGGCCATGGTCGAGATGTCGGCCAGATGCGGCAGGTTGGAGAGCGTCAGCGTCTCGCTGGTCAACAGGCTGGCCGCCATCAGCGGCAAGGCGGCGTTCTTGGCGCCGCCGATGGGAATGCTGCCTTCAAGCGGCACGCCGCCCAGAATGCGGATACGATCCATTCGAGATTTAGTCCTTACAACTTGGGAAGAGTGACGCCCTGCTGGCCCATATATTTGCCGGAACGGTCGGCATAGGACACTTCGCAAGGACTGTCGGCTTTTAGGAAAATGAACTGGCAAGCACCTTCATTGGCGTAGATGCGGGCGGGCAGCGGCGTGGTGTTCGAGAATTCCAGCGTCACATGGCCCTCCCAGCCGGGCTCCAGCGGGGTCACGTTGACGATGATGCCGCAGCGTGCATAGGTGCTTTTGCCCAGGCAGATCACCAGCACGTCGCGGGGGATGCGGAAATATTCCACCGTGCGGGCCAGCGCGAAACTGTTGGGCGGAATGATGCATTGCGGCCCCTCGCGCTCGACGAAACTTTGCTTGGGGAAGTTCTTGGGATCGACCACCACCGAATCGACGTCGGTGAAGATCTTGAATTCGGGGGCGACGCGGGCGTCGTAGCCGTAAGACGAGACGCCATAGCTGATGACGCCCTGGTTCTGGCCGTCTGTGCGGATTAGCCGATCCGCGAACGGCTCGATCATGCCCGTTTTCAGGGCCTGTTCGCGAATCCAATGGTCGGGCATGACGGGCATGGCGGGCAATCCCTGTTGGCTGGGACCTTGTAGCCCAGCAGGGGCCAAGGATCAATGGATTGTGGGGGAATTAGGCGGCTTTGCGCTGTTTGACTGTCTTTTCAATCATCTTGCCGCTTTCGGCTCGGGCGACGGCCAAGTCGTAATTGGTCTGAAGACTGAGCCACACGAGGGGGCCTGTGCCGAAATATTGACCCAGGCGCAGGGCGGTGTCGGCGGTGACGGCGCGTTTCCCGGCGACGATCTCGGATATCCGGTTGGCGGGAACGTTAAGGGCGTTCGCCAGCTTGTTGGAGGACAGGCCCAGTTCGGCCAATTCGTCAGCCAGAATCTCGCCAGGATGGACAGGGGGGAACCCTGGCTTGTTGTCAATGGTAATCGACGATTTCGACATCGTAGGCGTCTCCATTCTCGAAGCGGAAACATATCCGCCATTGCATGTTGATCCGGACGCTGTACTGGCCCTTGCGATTGCCGCCAAGGGCCTCGAAGCGGTTGGACGGCAGGGCCATCAGCGCTTCAACGCTGTTGGCAGCGTCCAGATATGCTATCCGCCGCTTTGCTTGGCCAGCGAAGGCTTCGAACTCCTTCACGCGCTCGCCGTCGTAGAAGCGCTTCGTTCGCTTGTCGGCAATGGATTTAATCATGCCGAAGGATACTACGCTGTACGTACAACGTCAAGTTGGCCTAAACCCATATTTATAAACTTCGTCATGATCGCCGACATTCACCGGGATGATCTCGCCATCGCGAATGATCAGTTCCAGCGTGATGCGATAAGACAAGTTGATCGAAACCGAGTGCAGCCTGGACAGCCGCCCAGACAGCGCATGCAGACGCAGCGAAGGGTGAAAGGGACTGGCTTCCAGCAGCTTGAGACATTTGAGATATTGCCGTTCAAGTTCTGGGTGGCGCTTGAGGAAGCGGGCGGCCCTTCGCTCGTACTGCTCGGTGAAAACGAGCCGATAGCTCATATGCGGGCTTTGATCCGCTTCATATGCTCTTCCGGCGAATCCCTTGAGACTCTGCCGTTTGCCAGATCGGCTTCGGTCTCGGACAGGGCCGCTTCCAGTTCGCATTCGCGCAGGTAGTGATAATGCTCGATCTCCATCACGACGAAGCGATCCTTCCCGCGCACGGTAACGATCGCTTCGGGGCTATGCTCCAGCGCCGCTTCGATGGCGGCGATGCCTTTCGTTTTAAGCTCGTTGGCGGGCAGGTGGGTCATGGCAGGATTGATTTCAGACGGTTAAGGGGGTGAACAAGCGTATGCTTAATCGCACGATTAAGCAAGCGGTCAGACCTGCGTTCCCCCGACCGTCATGGCCGACAGTTTCAAGGTCGGCTGGCCGACGCCGACCGCCACGCCCTGTCCGTCCTTGCCGCAGGTGCCGACGCCCGAATCAAGCTCCAGGTCGTTGCCGATCATGGAGATTTTCAGCAAAGCGTCGGCGCCGCTGCCGGTCAGCGTGGCGCCCTTGACGGGCGCCCCGACCTTGCCGTTCTCGACCAGATAGGCTTCCGAGGCCGAGAAGACGAACTTGCCCGAGGTGATGTCCACCTGCCCGCCGCCGAAATTGACGGCGTAAAGCCCCTTCTTGACCGAGGCCAAAATCTCTTTCGGGTCCTTGTCGCCCGCCAGCATGAAGGTGTTAGTCATGCGGGGCAGGGGCGGGTGGGCGTGGCTTTGGCGCCGCCCGTTGCCGGTGGGCTTAGCCCCCATCAGGCGCGCGTTCAGCCGGTCGAACAGATAGCCGGTTAGGATGCCGTCCTCGATCAGCACGGTGCGGCCCGAAGGCGTGCCCTCGTCATCGACCGTGATCGAGCCTCTGCGGTCGGGCAGGGTGCCGTCGTCAACCACCGTGACGCCGGGGGCGGCGATGCGGCTGCCCATCAGGCCCGAGAAGGCCGAAGTTTTCTTGCGGTTGAAGTCGCCTTCCAGCCCATGCCCCACGGCTTCGTGCAGCAGCACGCCGGGCCAGCCGGGTCCCAGCACCACTTCCATCTCTCCGGCGGGAGCGGGCACCGATTCCAGATTGACCCTGGCTTGGCGGATGGCTTCATCGACGGCGGCCTTCCAGGCGTTGGGGTCCAATAGCCCGTCGAAACCGACGCGGCCGCCAAAACCGTGGCCGCCGCTTTCCATGCGTCCGTTCTCGTTCAGCACCACCGACACATTCAAGCGGACCAGCGGGCGGATGTCGGCCGATTCCGATCCGTCGGCCCGGATGATGCGCACCGCCTGCCAGGACCCCAGAACCGAGGTCATGACCTGCACGGCCCGCGAATCGGCGGCCCTGGCATAGGCGTCGATCTCGCCCAGCAGCTTGACCTTGGCGTCGAAGGAATGTCCGGCCAACGGATTGGCGTCGGTGTAAAGCAGGCGGTTGGTGCCCTGGGGCGGGGCGGCAAGCGTGCCCGAATGGCCCTGGCGCACGGCCTTTACCGCGCTGGCGGCGCGCTTGAGCGCCTCTTCGCTGATCTCGCTGGCATGGGCGAAACCCACCGCCTCGTCGGCCACGGCGCGCAGGCCAAAGCCGATGCCGCTGTCGAAGCTCGCACTTTTGATGCGCCCATCATCCAGCGCGATGCTTTCGCTTTGCCTAGCTTCCAGAAACAATTCGCCGTCGTCGCAGCCCTCCAGCGTCTCCTTGACGATCCGCTTGGCGATTTGAGGGTCCAGACCTTCTTTGCAAAAGAAAAGGTCGTTGGTGGCGGCAAGGTGGGGCATGATAAGGTTCCGCTTATGAAAGGGGCTTTGGGGTAATATAGGCAATGCCGGACGAAATTGCGCATAGCGAAATCGGAAGCCAGGGCGAATATGTCCTGCGCCATCTGTTGCATGGCGAGGTGCATGCCCGCCCGCATGAACTGCTGGAACCCCCTTTCGAGGCTCTTCACCTTGTTTTTCTGTCGGGCGGCGCGCCCGCTGAGGCCGATCGCAACCATTTGGCCCGCCTGTGCGAACTGCTGGGCGTGCCCGCTTTGGTGCCGGTGGACAACTTTCATGTCTTTGATCTGCCAGCATTTCGCCTGCGCTGGGAGCGCCACACCGAATTCTCGACCTGGACCTTGTTCAAGACTGGCGGTTTCGAACGCCCCTTCGCCACGGACATTCTGGCCCTGCTGCCGGAAGACTGGCGTAAGCGCGTGCCGGGCAAGTTGCTGCTGTCGCTGCGCCTGGCCCTTGAAAACGCCGACCGCGAACCCGAAGAGTTGGATCAGTATTTCATGCCCCAGCCCCGGGTGGGCAGCCGGGTGATGGGGGGCGCGGCCTCGCTCTGGACGGATTTCCGCCTGCATGGCGATGGCATGGGCCGCTTTCTTGTTCATGACTGGGGATTGTCGAAGGGCCAGGCGGGGCGGTTGGTGCAGCGCCTATTCGAGATCGAAACCTACCGCATGATGGCGCTGTTGGCCCTGCCTGCCGCGCGCGATGCAGGCCCCGCCGCTGCAAGGCTTGACCGCGATCTGAAGGCGATCATTTCCGAACTGGCTTCGCCGGAACCCAGCGACGATCGCAGCTTGCTGGAGCGCTTGACCCAACTGGCCGCCGAGGGCGAGCGGTTGGGGTCCGCCACCGCTTACCGATTTTCCGCCGCCTCGGCCTATTACGCCCTGGTCAGAAGCCGGATCGAGGAGTTGCGCGAGGAACGCATCCAGGGCGTTCAGACCCTGGGCGAATTCATGGAGCGCCGTCTGGCGCCTGCCATGGCGACTTGCGAATCGACAAGGCTTCGCCTGGACGATCTGTCGGGGCGCATCGCCAGGGCGGGGGCTTTGCTGCGCACCAGGGTGGACATAGCGCTCGAGGAAAAGAACCGCGATCTTCTGAACTCCATGAACCGGCGGGCCAAGCTGCAACTGAGGCTGCAAGAGACCGTGGAAGGCCTGTCGATCGCCGCCATCAGCTATTATCTGGTCGGTTTGGTCGGCTATGGGGCCAAGGGGGCCAAGGCGGTGGGGCTGCCCATCGATCCCGACTTGGCTCAGGGGCTGTCGGTGCCCCTGGCCCTGCTGCTGGTTTGGTGGGGTCTGCGCCGCTTCAAGAAAAATCTGTCCCAGGATTAGCTTGATTGACGCCCTGGGGGAATTCCTCTATAAGCGCGGCCTCTAACCGGCCAAACGCGCCAGATGCCCAGGTAGCTCAGTTGGTAGAGCATGCGACTGAAAATCGCAGTGTCGTTGGTTCGATTCCGACCCTGGGCACCATTCTAAACCCCTGAAAGCAAATAGCTTTCGGGGGTTTTCCATTATAAGGGCAGTGAGGTGGTTTTGGCCTTGGAAGCCACCGGGTAGCCACGAAGCTGGACCAGTGACCCCTCGTGTTTCACTTTGGGTTTGCCCCCTAACGTGACAGACGCAAAATGTGCCATCTTCAAGACTGCTAAACTTTGCATAGATGGCGCTGCGCCCAGGGGTTGTTAAGCGGCGTAATGCTAAGGCAATATACGTTCTTTGGGGTTTGCAGCCGGTCATCAAGGGGTGGCCGTTCCAGTGGAATTAGGGGTTGTCTCTATGAATCAGCAGGCTTTATCTGCCTTGATCTGGTCGGTCGCCGATCTGTTGCGAGGCGATTATAAGCAGTCGGAATATGGTCGGGTTATCCTGCCGTTCACGATCTTGCGCCGCTTAGATTGCGTTCTGGAAGCAACCAAGCCTGCTGTTCTGACCGAATTAGCCGCCAAGGAGAAGCAGGGGGTAAATCCCGAGCCCTTCTTGCTGCGCAAGTCCAAACAGAGCTTCTTCAACACCTCTCCCCTCGACCTGCCCAAGCTGATGGGCGACCAGGATCATATCCGCGAGAACCTGTACAGCTACATCAACGCCTTTTCGTCAGCCGTGCGCGACGTGTTCGAACGTTTCGAATTTTTCACCCAGATCGAGCGCTTGGCAAAAGCGGGGCTTCTTTATCAGGTTGCCGAGAAGTTCGCCTTTATCGACCTGCATCCGGATGCCGTCGATAACCACCAAATGGGACTGGCGTTTGAGGAACTGATCCGCAAGTTCGCCGAACTGTCCAACGAAACGGCGGGAGAGCATTTCACACCCCGTGAAGTCATCCGCCTGATGGTGAATTTGTTGTTCATTGAAGATGACGAGGTGCTGTCGAAGAAAGGTGTGGTGCGCACCATCTACGACCCCACGGCGGGGACCGGCGGCATGCTGTCCATCGCGGGCGAATATCTGGCTGAGCACAATCGAGATTCCCGCCTGACCATGTTCGGCCAGGAACTGAACCCCGAATCCTATGCCATCTGCAAGGCGGATATGCTGATCAAGGGGCAGGACGTGGCCAACATCACATTTGGCAACACGCTGTCCGAAGACGGCCACCCGCATATGAAATTCGACTATATGCTGTCCAATCCGCCCTTTGGCGTCGAGTGGAAGAAGGTCGAGAAGGAAGTCCGCAAGGAGTACGAGCAGCAGGGCCATAACGGGCGCTTCGGCCCCGGCTTGCCGCGTGTATCCGATGGCTCGATGCTGTTTCTTTTGCACCTGATTTCCAAGATGCGGCCCGTGGCGGAAGGAGGCTCGCGCTTTGGCATCGTGCTGAACGGCTCGCCCCTGTTTACCGGCGGAGCTGGAAGCGGTGAAAGCGAAATCCGCCGCTATGTGCTGGAAAATGATTTGTTGGAGGCCATCATTGGCCTGCCCACCGACATGTTCTACAACACCGGCATTTCCACCTATATCTGGATTGTCAGCAACAAGAAACCCGCCGCTCGCAAGGGCAAGGTGCAACTGATCGACGCGGGCGGCATGTGGCAGAAAATGCGCAAAAGTCTGGGAGCCAAGCGCAAGGAACTGTCGGACACTCATATCGAGGAAATTACCCGCCTGTTTGGACGTTTTGCCGAAGCCGAGCAGGACGGCAAGCCGATCAGCCGCATCTTCAAGAACGCAGACTTCGGCTATCGCGCCATCACGGTCGAGCGGCCCGAGCGAGACGATAAGGGCAAGATCGTCCTGGCGACCAAGGGAAAGCAGAAGGGCAAGCCGCAGCCGGATTCAAAGCTGCGCGACACCGAGAACGTGCCGCTGGGCGAGGATGTTGATGCCTACTTCAAGCGCGAGGTGCTGCCCCATGCGCCCGACGCCTGGATCGACCATGAGAAAACGAAGGTGGGATACGAAATCCCCTTCAACCGTCATTTCTATGTCTTCCAGCCCCCGCGCTCGCTGGAGGAAATCGACACTGATCTGAAGGGGGTTATAGGAAAAATTCAAGCGATGCTGGCGGAGGTATTGAAATGATTCGTTTCTTTCCGCTTGCATCAGCAAATCCATTGATTCAGAATGCGTTCAACAACACCCCCCACGCCTCTCATAAGAACGGCGCACCATGGGGGGTTACTTTTTCTGGGGATTGCGATGCAATTTCCTAAGCCCCCCACCTCCGTTTCAGAGCAGCTTAAAAAGCTTCAATCTCGTGGGATGATTATTCCCGACACAGAGGCGGCAGCCCATTATCTTTCTCATATCAGTTACTATAGGTTAACCGCATATTGGCTGCCTTTCGAGACAAGTCACGAGCAGCATCAGTTTCGAGCGGGGACAAGATTTGAAGATGCGCTAAACCTCTACATCTTCGACCGTGAACTTAGGTTGCTGCTAATGGATGCCATTGAGCGGGTAGAGATATCAACCCGTACTCATTGGATGGATGCGCTTGTTAAGAAGCATGGCGCGCATGCCCATCTCGAACCAACCTTGTTTACCACAACGACCGACAGAAGCGGCAAAGTTGTTTGGTCACATAGCAAAGCTGTTGCATCGCTGACGGTGGAAAGCCAAAAGAGCCGGGAAATCTTCATCCTTCATTTGCGCCACAAGTATGACGAGGCGCTGCCCCCCCTGTGGGCGACTTGCGAGTTGATGACGTTCGGCGAATTTTCCAAGTGGTTCACGCACACGCAAAGTAGTGCTTTGCGAAATCAGGTCGCTCGTGCCTATGGAATGGATGAAACCACTCTAACATCCTTTCTTCACCATCTTGCCGTCGTACGAAATCTCTGCGCTCATCATGCCCGGCTATGGAATCGAGACTTTACTTTCCGTTGGAAGCTGCCAAGTAAAAAACCTACCTTCCTGGCTGCAAACTTAAATTTCGACAAGGGGCGTAGCCTTTACAATACCCTGGTCATGTTGGGATTCATGATGGACATTATCAGCCCCCATACGGGTTGGAAGAAACGTGTCCTTGATTTAATCGTCCACCATGGAATTGACCCAACAAGCATGGGTTTTCCCAGTGATTACCGCGATCGGCGCTTGTGGTCTACCACGGAGGCGACGTCATGACCAAAGGCCGTTCGATTCGTCTTTTCCTTGCCGATGGCATGCCCAAGGAAGCCGAGGCATGACCTATCCGCGCTATCCCAAATACAAGGACAGCGGCGTCGAGTGGCTGGGCGAGGTGCCCGAGCATTGGAATGTTGCATCAGTGAAAAGATTGTTTTCGGTTGTTGGAGGCTCAACGCCTAAATCTGAAAATGAAGCATTTTGGGAGGGGGGCATTGTTTGGGTCACACCGGCTGACTTGAGTCAAATTAAAGGGCTGTTGATTGCCGATTCAACGAGGAGAATTAGTGAGGAAGGTTTAGCCTCTTGCGGAACAACACTGGTGCCAGAAGGCAGCCTTATCCTCTCAACCCGTGCTCCCATTGGCTCTTTGGGAATTGCGGCTACTGTCATGTGCACAAACCAGGGATGCAAGGCCCTAGTACCCAATCCAGAAACAAACGCAAAATTCTATGCCTACCTATTTTCTGCCAGCAACGATGAACTAAATATAAGAGGTAAGGGAACAACATTCCTTGAGCTTTCTGGTGATGCCTTAGCGTCTTTTTCCATCCCAGTACCTTTTCCTGTTGAGCAAACCGCCATCGCCGTCTTCCTTGACCGCGAGACGGGGAGGATTGATGCGCTGATTGCCGAGCAGGAAAAGCTGATTGAGTTGCTGAAGGAAAAGCGCCAAGCCGTCATCTCCCACGCCGTCACCAAGGGGCTTGATCCTTCCGCGCCTATGAAGGACAGCGGCATCAAATGGCTCGGCGATGTCCCCGCGCATTGGGAATTCAAACGGTTCAAGGATGTTTGCGTAGAAATTGTGGACTGCAAGAACAGGACGCCGGATCAATTTGATGATGGCGAGTATTTCGTGGTCCGAACATCATGCGTGAAAGATGGTCTGTTTGACCAACAGCACGGCTATATGACGAACCTTGACAATTTCCTTGAATGGACACGAAAAGGACGGCCACGCGACGGTGACGTTCTTTTTACGAGGGAGGCTCCAGCAGGTGAAGCCTGCCTTTCGCCAGTCGGGCTTGATTTCTGCCTTGGGCAAAGAATGATGTATCTGAGGCCCGATCTCAGTCAGATTAGATCGGATTTTCTTCTTCTTTCCGTCTACGGACCTCAGGTCCGACAGTTCATTCAAGCTAAGGCAAAAGGCAGCACGGTAGGCCATCTTCGTGTTGGGGAGGTCGGAGAGCTTCCCTGCCTAATTCCGCCGATTGACGAGCAGGCAGCACTCTCCGCCACCATGGCGCAATTTGATTGTCAGATGGACGAACTTAGTGCTGAAGCACTCCGCGCCATTGAGCTTCTGAAAGAACACCGCTCGGCCCTGATATCCGCTGCCGTTACCGGCAAGATCGATGTGCGCGGGCTGGTTCCCGATCAGGAGGCGGCATGAAATTCGAGACCTTCCAGGCCGGGCATTGGCAACCGCGCTATCAGTACAAAAGTTTCGAGCCTATTTTGGTGAATCAGGAATGGACCTGGGAAGACCCGGCCATCAATACGCTGCTGGAAGCCGCCAACCGCGCCTTGGGCGAGCTGAACGCATTTTCGCTGATCGTGCCCGATATCGACCTGTTCATTCAGATGCATGTGGTGAAAGAGGCGCAGTCTTCCAGCCGGATCGAAGGCACGCAAACCGGCATCGACGAAGCCTTGATGCCCGAGGAGCATATCCAGCCGGAAAAGCGCGACGATTGGCGCGAGGTGCGCAACTATATCAAGGCCATCAATTCGGCGATCATCGATCTGTCTACCCTGCCGCTTTCGAACCGCTTGCTGAAGGAAACCCACGCCATTTTGATGCAAGGCGTGCGCGGCGAACACAAACAGCCGGGCGAGTTCCGCATCAGTCAGAATTGGATTGGCGGCTCCAGTCTGGCCGACGCCGCCTTTATTCCGCCGCACCAGGATAGTGTCGAGGAACTGATGGGCGATCTTGAGAAATTCTTGCACAATGACGCCATCACGGTTCCCCATCTGGTGCGCTTGGCCATCTGTCATTACCAGTTCGAGACCATCCATCCTTTCCTGGACGGCAACGGGCGCATCGGGCGTTTGCTGGTGCCATTGTATCTGGTCAGCAACGGTTTGTTGGCCAAGCCATCCCTGTATCTGTCGGATTTCTTCGAGCGCAACCGCGCCAGCTATTACGACGCCCTGATGCGGGTGCGCGTTTCCAACGACATCATCCATTGGGTCCGTTTCTTTCTGAAAGGTATGGCTGAAACTGCCACCAAGGGGCGCGAGGTGTTCCGGCAGGTTTTGAGTTTGCGCACAGAGGTTGAGACGGCCATCCTGGGTCTGGGCAAACGCACGCCCAATGCCCGCCAAGCCCTGAACTATCTGTACAACCAGCCGATGGTATCGGCGTCCGACATCGAGCGGGCGCTTGGCGTGACGACAAAGACCGCCAACGATTTAATACGTGATTTCATAAGGTTAGGAATTCTGGTGGAAGTCACCGGGCAGCGGCGGTGGCGGACATATGTCTTTGATCGTTACCTTACGCTTTTCGTAAGTTAAGGGAAACGCGCTTTCCTTAACTTAGCCAGGCCTTAAGGTTAGGTAAATTGATTTCCCTAAACTAAGGCCCTAGCTAGGGTTAGGGAAGAGGGAGGGTAGACGGTGAATTTGCACAAGGAAGTTGAGCTGGAGAACGAGATTTGCGCCCATCTGGCGGCGCAGGGTTGGCACTACGACCCCATGGATGCGCCGCTTTTTGACCGCAAGCGGGCCTTGTTTCCGTCCGACATTTTGGCCTGGGCGCAGGCCAGCCAGCCCGATTCCTGGGAGGCTTTGAGCAAAAGCCAAGGTGCGGCAGCCGAGGCTGTTCTTTTGGATCGCATCCGCAAGCAGTTGGACGACCGGGGCACTTTGGATGTTTTGCGCCATGGGGTCGAGTTGCTGGGCTTGCGCAAGCCTTTGGCCTTGGCCCAGTTCAAGCCTGCGCTGACCATGAACCCGGACCTTCAGGCCCGCTATGCCGACAACCGGCTGCGGGTGGTCCGCCAGGTCCGCTACTCGGTTCACAATGAAAACGCCATCGACCTCGTCCTGTTCGTCAATGGCCTGCCGGTGGCGACGGTGGAACTGAAAAGCGACTTCACCCAATCGGTTGAAGACGCGGTGGATCAGTACCGCTTCGACCGCCACCCAAGGCCCAAAGGCCAGAGTGCGGCTGAACCGTTGCTCGATTTCCCGCGTGGCGCATTGGTTCATTTCGCGGTCAGTAATTCCGAAGTGCGGATGACCACCAAGCTGGAAGGTGCAGGGACCACCTTCTTGCCTTTCAACCTGGGTTGTGATGGCGGGGCTGGCAATCCTGCCAATCCCAACGGCCACAAGACGGCCTATTTGTGGGAACAGGTGTGGGCCAGGGATAGCTGGTTGGAAATTCTGGGCCGCTATGTCGTCGCCAAGAAGGACAGCAAAAAGCAAATCGAGAAGCTGATTTTCCCGCGCTACCACCAACTGGACGTGACGCGCAAGTTGGTATCGGCGGTGCTGGACGAAAAGCCGGGGCAGAAATATCTGATCCAGCATTCAGCAGGCTCGGGCAAGACCAACTCGATTGCCTGGGCGGCTCATTTCCTGGCCGATTTGCATGATGCTGATAATGCCAAACTGTTCGACACGGTGGTGGTGGTCAGCGACCGCACGGTTCTCGATTCCCAATTGCAGGAAGCCATTTTCGACTTCGAGCGCACGACCGGGGTGGTAGCCACCATAACTGGCGAGAAACAGAGCAAAAGCGGCGAACTGGCCGAGGCGTTTTCGGGCAGCAAGAAGATCGTGGTTTGCACCATCCAAACCTTTCCCTTCGCCTTGAAGGCGGTGCAGGAATTGGCGGCTACCGAGGGCAAGCGTTTTGTCGTGATCGCCGACGAGGCCCATTCCTCGCAAACCGGTGATGCGGCGGCCAAGCTGAAACAAGTGCTTTCTGCTCAGGAATTGGAAGAGCTGGCCGACGGCGGCGAAATCAGCACCGAAGATGTTCTGGCCGCCCAGATGGCCGCTAGGTCCAACGAATCTGGCATTACCTATGTTGCCTTCACGGCAACGCCCAAAGCCAAGACGCTGGAGCTTTTCGGACGCCGCCCAAACCCAGTGCTTCCCGCTGGCCCCGACAATCTGCCCGCCCCCTTCCATGTCTATTCCATGCGCCAGGCCATCGAAGAAGGCTTCATCCTGGATGTGCTGAAAAACTACACCCCCTACAAGCTGGCCTTCAAGCTGGCCCACGAGGGCAAGGAGTGGGACGAAAAGGAGGTCGAGCGCAGCGAGGCCATGAAGGGCATCATGCGCTGGGTGCGCCTGCATCCCTATAACATCAGCCAGAAAGTTCAGGTGGTGGTCGAGCATTACCGCGAAACGGTGGCTCCGCTTCTAGGCGGCAAGGCTAAGGCGATGGTGGTTGTGGCCAGCCGTCTTGAGGCCGTGCGCTGGCAATTGTCCATCGACAAATACATCAAGAAATCTGGCTACAAGATGGCAACCCTGGTTGCCTTTTCCGGCGAAGTGATCGACAAGGATTCAGGCCCTGATCCGTTTACCGAGAACAGCGCCTCTTTGAACCCCAACCTCAAGGGGCGTGACATCCGCAAAGCCTTTGCTACCGAGGAATATCAAATTCTTCTGGTGGCCAATAAATTCCAGACCGGTTTCGATCAGCCCTTGCTGTGCGGCATGTATGTGGACAAGCGGTTGGCGGGCATTCAGGCGGTGCAAACCCTGTCGCGTCTCAATCGCGCCCATCCTGGCAAGGACACCACCTATATCCTCGACTTCGTCAACGACCCCGCCGAGGTTTTGACTTCGTTCAAGGCTTATTATGACAGGGCGGAACTTGAGGACGTGACCGATCCCAATTTGGTGTTTGATCTTAGGGCCAAGCTGGACGCCAGCGGCATTTATGACGAGGTCGAGGTTGAACGGGTTATCGCCATCGAGATGAACCCCAAGGCAACACAAGGCCAATTGGCTGCGGCCCTTGAGCCGGTGGCGGACCGCGTGCTCAAACGCTACAAGCTGGCCAAGAATTCCTTGACAGCGGCGCAGGAAACCGGCGACGCCAGAACCGAGAAAGAAGCCAAGAACGAGATCCAAACGCTTGAGCTTTTCAAGCGCGATATTGGCACGTTCCTTCGCGTCTATACATTCCTGTCGCAAATCTTCGACTATGGCAACACGGCGCTGGAGAAGCGGGCCATCTTCTTCAAACGACTACTTCCTTTGCTGGAATTTGGCCGCGAGCGCGAAGGGGTGGATCTTTCCAAGGTGGTGCTGACCCATCACAAACTGAAGGATCAGGGAAAGCGCAATCTGCCCTTATCTGAGGGGGCGGCACCCAAGCTGAAGCCCTTGTCGGAAAGCGGTGGCGGCGAGGTTCAAGACAAAGAGAAGGTTCTGCTTGAAGAGATCATCCAGAAGGTCAACCACCTGTTCGAGGGCGAACTAACCGATGAAGACAAGCTGGTCTATGTGAACCATGTTTTGAAGGGCAAGCTGCTGGAATCGGAAGTTCTGGCTCAGCAGGCCGCCAACAATACCAAAGAGCAGTTCGCAAATTCGCCCGATCTGTCCAAGGAACTGATGAACGCCATCATGGACGCCTATTCCGCCCATACGACGATGAGCAAGCAGGCTCTGGATTCTGAAAAGGTCCGCCAGGGTTTGCGGGATATCTTGCTTGGACCAGCCCAGTTGTACGAGGCATTGAGAGTGAAGGGCGAGGGGCCAGGAAGCCAGCCAGCTTGAGGTTCCATTGTTGCTAAAGTAGGCGTCAAAGAGGTTCACGCAAACCATTCGAAGGTCGCTGGGCATATCTTAATAAATTAACATGAGGCCCAAGTTTTGACCAAGGCATGGCATGCGCTTGCCACTTGTGGACGCAAGAGAAGAATAAACCCCACACTATGTCCCGAAAAATTTATACCGCATTTCTGCCTGATTGAATTTCTGTTTCGCCGCTTCCGGATGAACCTTGAGTGCCCGAAGCGCATCGTCGGCTACGGCATCCAAGGTTGTCGGCAGCTCTGAGAGGTCGAGGCCCATGAGGGCCGTCAGGGAAGTCAGCGAGCCACGGAATTGCGTGAAGAACATCTGAATGCGTTCATCCCTCAGACCTTCCAGTACCCTTTTGCGTTCAGCTTTCGAGATATAGGGCGCAAGGGCGCTTTCGGCCTTCTCGATGCTGGCTTGCCAGATTGGATGCAAGGGCCAACGGCTATGCTTTTGGTCGCTGGTTGGAACCGTGAAGCGGATGGCGTTTAGAATGCCCAGCATCACATCACCCGCCTTGGCCTCGAAGTCGGCAAAACTTTTTAGGTTCCAGAAATCCAACTCGGTTTTTCCGGCCCTGGGTTCGACGCGCCAGATTTCACCGCTGAAGGATTTGGGATCAATCCCCCAGATATCCCACCAATAACTTTTACCATGTACGACGATTTCTTTGGTTTTGTTGTAAAGCGCCACTTGGCGGTTAGGCATCTCGCCAACCCGGATCGACTGCACACGGTTTCCCTGTGCCGTAACCTCCGCATCAAGCTGTTCTTGATGCTCGCGCTTTACATGCCGTGAATGGGCGACGAAATGTTTTGACTCGGGGCGCAATTCCTCGACCTGGAAATCGCAGCAGAAATCGATACGGCTGATCCGTTCCTTGGGCAGCATTAATTGGCGCTTCTCGTCCCATTGCGGTCCAATCGCCTCAAGCTGCGCCAGGAAGTTCAGCATATCCGTCTTTACTCCCTCATAGCCCTTCAGGGCCAAGGCAAGGCTGTGGGCCGAGGCGCGGATATTCCATCTCTCGGGGTCTTCATTGTTGGCGATGAACCAGGTTGCGCCATCCGGCCCGGTATCGAAGCGGTAGGCATAGCCGCCACGCGATCCCGATTCGCCGACCATCAGGCACAGATAGCCGTATTCGGCATCGCCCAGCAGCAAGGGATAATCGCCGCGATTCTTCTTGGCGGCTTCTTTGGTTTCCTCAAGATGCCGCAGGATGTTTCTGGGCAATGCGCCTTGAAAGGACACGTCCAGACCGTCAAAGTTCGAATAGATCAGTTTTGCTTCCATCTTCTGTCCTCCTAGGGGGGTGTGCTACAGAGACACCCCCAAGCTGCGCTGGCCGCAAGCGGCCCGCTCGCTCTCGCTAGCACGGGCCGCTTGCGGTCCATGCGATAGCGTCAAGCGTGGTTTGTAGAACGCTCGCCGCTAGGCAGGGGTGCAGACCCATAAGCGATCTGCACCCGCTGCTGTCCAGCTTATGAGCAAGGGGCGGCGTCAATGGGGCTTCGCCCGCTTTGTGCCAAAACGGTTCCCCGCAAGCCCCATTGACTCCAAAGGTTCAAGCAGGCGTTCTGGCAAATCGACTTCAATATCTGAAATGACCACGCAAGGGTGTGGGCATTGCAGGCACATGATGACTTGGCGCAGCTCCTCGTTTTCCTTCTTAAGTGCTGCGATCCGCTCACGTGGGTTAAAACGGCGAGGTCTCATCGCACATCCCCTTTTTCCGAGGTTGAGCGACGCTGGCGACTGGCGAACCAGTCATCAAGGGTTGCCATGTCGTACAGCACGACCTTGCGGCCCGCCTTGGAATAGGCAGGGCCATCGCCACGCAGGCGCATCTTGGCAAGAGTGGAGGGCGAGAGGCCGAGGTAATCAGCCGCCTCTGGCGCTCGCAGTTTTCGGGAATGGTTTGCTTGGGACATTGAATGTCACCTCCGTTTGTGAGTGGCGCGGACCATCCGTGCCTGGAGATGACGGTAGGGGGGCTAGGGGGGCTAGAACACTAGCGCAAAAAAGTTTGCGCCACCAACGGCATCTAATGCCCTGATAGCCAAAGCTTTTCTTGAGCGGATAATTTGGGAATGACAAGCGGTACTGCTGGTAGGTGGAGCATTTCTGAGAAGGTCCAGACGTCCTCTTGCCTTAAAAAGGGTCGGCCAAGCGCCTTTTGACCGGGCGCGTAGCACTGTGAGGCAAGTAAAGTAATCTCTCTAGCCGTAGCCATAATATCGCGCTGTAACTGAGGCAATGTCACAATGGCCCTGAAGGCCTTCAGCACCCTTGTTCCGAATGTGCCTCTAATATTTTCTTCCTTCTCGCTTTGTTTAGAATGCCCATTCAGCACTGACACGGTGCCTAAACCAATAGACTTAATCGCTTCAATTTCTGACGGGCTATGAAGCGCCTTGCTGCTATTCGTGTAGGAGCTGAGGACCCACTTTTCTGAGTTAACTCCTAGCGCACTCATAACCGCAGAAATTTGCTTGTCATGAAGGACAAAGGCCACGAGGAGAGGAGCGACGCACTTATATTTGCTCCAGAGCGTTTCCAGCATTCTTTCGCCATATCCGTTTTTTCCATGGCGTCGCATCAGTATATCGGCGACTTGATTAAAGCTTGCTGTCTTCGGGTCATGCTGATGAAGCGACAGGAAAGTGAGTAGTATCCTACAGGCCCACAACCTTCCGTTATCGTCTTGATCAAACAGCTTTTCCGTCTCATGTGAAAATTCCGTTGCCCGAATCGCAAATCGGGTAAACGCGATTGGATTCTTGGAAGATGGCTTTGCAAATCCCAGCAAGGAAGCAAAGGTGACACAGAGACCTTTTACGCCATCAAGAAAGAAAGCGTGCTTTTCAGGCATGTCTGGATAGCAGATAGCTGAGAGCATCGCGCACCAGGATGTAATCGGGGTCAGATAAGGGTCTTTGAGTTCGGGCATAAAATGGCGATATACCGATTCGCCTATAAGTGGCAAATGGATTGTCTAATTGACTCGGGTGGAAATGATCTCAGGCGCGATTCTTGGGAAATTCCACCACGTCCGCGCTGGGGCCGCTCATTCCCATAGCATCCGCTATCTTGCCCGCGATGGTAGCCGCCGCAGCTTTCAGCGGATCGGAAGCCAGATGGGAATAACGCATCGTGGTAACGGCCTGCGTATGGCCAAGCAATTTGCCGATAATCGGCAGGCCAAGACCCGAACAAGCCGCGACACTGGCGAAGGCGTGGCGCAGATCATGAAGGCGCAAGCCATCTAATCCCGCCGCATTGCGTATGCGTTGCCAGGGCCGTTGAATACCTATCAAATGCGACCTTTCCACCTCACCGCAGATAACATAGAGGTTCCCTTCCTGCCTCGGCAGCTCGGCAAGCACTTGGAGGGCTGGCGGGGGAAGATGAACCGTCTTGCGGCCTGTCTTCGAGTCGGGCAAGCGAACCTCGGCCCGCTCCATGTCGATCCATTCCCATTTCATGGTTTGCACTTCGCCAAGCCGCGCGCCCGTAAACACCAGCAGCTTGATAAGCGCCACGGCATAGGGCGATTCCTTGCTGGCGGCGAGGGCTTCACCCAGGCGGGCCAATTCCTCGCCGGATAGCATGCGCTCGCGGGCATGTTCTTTGTATCGCTCAACATGCCTTGCCGGGTTGCTGCTGTCTTGCCGTTCGCCAACCCGTTCGGCAAAGGTGAAGAGCGCCGATACCAAAGCCAGCACCCGGTTTGCTTGATAGGGGGTGGCGCTCATCGAAGTGTGCAGCTTCATCACATCCTGGCGGGTGACATCGGCGACCTTCCTTTGCCCCAGTTCGGGCACAATGAACTGGTTGAGTAGATAATCGTATTGTTTGGCCGTGGCGGGCTTTCGCTTAGCTTCGGCATGCTCGGTTATGAAACGCTCGCCCAATTCCTTGACGGTGGGGGCGGCTCGATACGCGCCCTTGTCGGCAGCGGGGTCTTTGCCATCTCTCACACGGCCAAGGACGCTCTCGGCTTCTTTCCTTGCCGAATCGGGCGACCAAGGGGAGCCATGGCGGCCTATTGTGTAGCGCCGCTTGGGGGCGTTTCTCCCACCAGCACCGGGACGATATTCGAGAATATAGACTTTATGGCCATTAGGGCGCACCCGCAGGCCAAAGCCCTTAAGCTCCGTGTCCCAGACCCAAAGGTCTCTACCATCTTCAGAGGCTGAGGTATCAACCACGCGTTTTGTGATTTTCGCCTGCATTTCAAACTCATTTGCTATTCGGAAGCCACCGGGTAGCCACGGAGGCGGAAATTAGCGTCACCTACAGCAGGCATGGTGACAGTTAGCGTATTGATATGTCAATTATAATAACTCATGCGGAAATCAGCGGAACCTATCTACACTAAACTGAAAATCGCAGTGTCGTTGGTTCGATTCCGACCCTGGGCACCATTATAAACCCCTGAAACCGAATAGGTTTCAGGGGTTTTCCATTTGTGGGATTGGGGGCTAGTATTGGCCTAGGGTATCACCGGGGTATCGCGGGAAGCCGCCAAATCCAGGGGCGCCCCCCCCATATTTTAGAGGGGGATAGGCTGGAATCAACGGCTAGGATCCAACACTCCGCCCAACAAAAACAGCATGAGGCGTTCGCATGGAAAAGCAGTCAAGATTCATCGCCTTGTTTCTCCCGCTTTCATTGCTTTTATCAGGCTGTTGGGGCGATGCTTTGCCCAAGATATCCGACAATGAGATCATAAAAGCAATCGAGAGATCCTTCATCCCGCATTACATCTCCAGCTACAACGATGAGGGTGGCGGGGTAGGCGGCGTTCAAATCGAAGTTAAAGAAATCCAAATCGGCGATATCAGAGAAATGCAACTGGAGTGGGGAAAATTAGCCGAACCCTGCTGGCCGGTAAAAGCGAAGGTTAAGGTCGTTATCAATTTCAAGGCAAACACGCCGCAAGAAAAATTGCGGGGCGGATGGAACCCCGTCGTTCCAAATGAAGGCTTCTGCTTCTACAAGGACAACTTCAAGGAATGGACGTTCCAGACCTTGTATTTGTAGGGCGCAAAGGGTTTGCCAAGGGCATGATAGGCCTTCTCGCCACCGACTTGTCCATATTGGCTTCTTCCTGAGCCTGCGTTAGGACCGAGGAGGCGCGCTCTTTCTGGAAAGATCTCCGAAAATTCAAAAGGGGCGACATGTCAGAAGAAACGCAAGGCCCTCATGATCGGCAAGGGGCGATGCAAGAGAGAATGGACGGCTTAACGCCCCATGGTGGGGCATATTCAATCGCCTTCTATCTTGATGACGCGGGAAAGCCGGTTTCGAAAGCGTTGGCGACGCGAATCAGCATCGTGGAATACAGCGCCACAGATATCGAAATATTTCAGACGATGATGGTGATGAATAAGGAACAATGAGAAGGGCGGTCTTCCGGCAAGGCGAGGCAGCGATGTTTAAGGCCTTGTGGACGGAATAGGGGGAAGCGGCATCCAATGGGATGGATCGATGGCTGAATGCGCAAAGCCATCATGCTCGGTGGCCGACCACCAGCGCCCCTCGCGCCAGTAGGCCATGTCGGGTTGGGCCATCTTCTCGCCCCACACCAGAATGTAGGACCCCGACGCATCGTCCTTGGGCGCATTCTCAATCGGTTGCCACGCCATTTGATTCATAAAATCACTTCCGGGCGGAAGTCGGCTTAAGGCGCCCTGAAACAGCCTCTAGCTTGAAGACGCCTTCTTGGCTGGCGCCCTCGACCACCTGGGTGAAGTTTCCGCTATAACTTAGGTCGGTGCAGTCGCCCAGCAGGACGAGATAGGCATCCTTGCCAACCCGCCCTTTCAGGCTGCACATCCCATTTCTTCGCCAGCCCTTCAGTGGGCCGGAAGCGGAATCGTCCGTTTCGCCTTCAAGCCGTTCTCCATTCTGGCGAAGAACCAAACGAAATTCCTGTGATTGGTTTGTGCTTCGATTGAACATCTCGCCGTTGAAAACTGCGTCATATCCTGTTGTCAGCCCCTTCGGACCGGCCAGAGACTCGGATGGGCCGCAAGCGAGAATAAGCGAGGCGAGAATAACGGTCGGGTTGGTCATCGGCTTCCTCGAAGCGGGGCGCATGAAAGAAGCCGCCGCTCAACGGCGCGTCGCCCTCTTTCGAATTCGCCGATCATATTAATGCCCACGAAAAAAAGCGCGCCTCCAATTTTGGAGGGGCAAGCAGAGCCAGCGCCTGCTTTCATGAAGGCACCAACAACTTTTCAAAGGCAAGCGACAATGAGAAAGACCCTCGTCGCCATTTTGGCGACCCTAGCCACAAGCCTAAGCGCCGCGCCTGTCAAGGCGGAAACATTCTTTATGGGCACGGGCATGCCATCCGCCATGTGCGTCGATGTTCGCGGCGGAGGAAATGACCTAATTCTGTGGAACTGTCATGGCGGCTCGAACCAGCAGGTTTCATTCAACGGCTATGGGCCTTTGATGATGAATGGGCGCTGCGTGGAAAGCCAGGGCGAAGGACAGTCGCTGGTTGTCCAGACTTGCGATCCAAACAAGAAAAGCCAGAAGTGGGCGATGCGCGGCGGCCAAGTCAATAATGAAGAAGGCTGGTGCATGGATGTGAAGGGCCAAGCGGACCGCGCGGGTTCGCAGATCATCGCCTGGAAATGCCATGGTGGCACAAACCAGAAATTCAGGAAGGGGCAAATGCAGTCCGTGGGCAGCCTGCCAGCCGACGTCCAGCAGAAGGCTGCGGCCATAAATCAGAGGCTGGCAAGCAGCGGCGGCAATGTCGTCGCCATGGGTGGCGCCAATGTCGTCGCCATGGGCGGAGCCAATGTCATCGCCATCGGCGGCGCGAATGTCATTGCCATGGGTGGGGCAAACTGACCGCCCCGCAACGGCATGGCTGGAAATCTTGGGCGAAGGGTCTTGGACTCTTCGCCCTTGCCTTCCTGGCCGCGGGCGAGGCGTGTCTAGCCTCTGAACCATACTGCACGGGGCGCATCATCGGCGGCGAAGAGCAAGCGCTTGATCTTGCGCTGGCGGCCTACAAAAAGAATCCGACGGTTGCCATTCCAGAGCAATGTCTGATCTTTGTTGCCGTGCCCCAGGCGTCAAGACGACATTTCCTGATCGATGTGCGCGAGAAACATGACGAAACCTGCGGCGGCGATCCGTCCGTTTCGCCGCGCGTTCTTTCCATCACGGTTGATCGGTTTTTGGGTTGCGCCAGCTATTCCGCGCCGGGCGCATCATCCTTCGCGCGCCCTTAATCCCGGTCCCAATGATCGCGGTAGGTTTCGCCGTTGTCGCCATCCCCGCCCTGCTGCCCCTTCTTGAATCCGCGATAGGCGAAAAAGCCGATCACCAACAAGATAATTGCCGTGCCAACCAGTCCTGAATCCATGGCCGCCCTCGTTGCTTCAGTCCACGGCCATTCGCCGTGAGTCGCATTGCTGATAGCAGATCGGCGAAACCACCGATCCTCTCATTTGGGAGGGATGGCGACAGCCTCACCTGATCGCAACGGCATTGCCATTCCAAGAATCAGGCGGACCAACTCGGTCTGACGATTGGCGCCCGTCTTCTCGAAAATTTGCTTTAGGTGCCATCTGGCAGTGCTGACATTGATCGCCATCAACTTGGCGGCCTCTTCCGGAGATCGTCCATCGACAAGATGGCGAACTAGGCGCAACTCGGTCGGCGTCAGGTCGAAGGTTCGCGCAACAGCTTCCCAAGCGATGGTGCCGATGTGATTTGGATCGCGGATAAAGGCAGCCACTTGTCCAGAGCCGGGCTGCTTCTGGCCAGCCAGGATCGGCAAATGAGATATGGTGATGGGGTAGGGCAGCTTCTCGGACGGTCTGGAGATCGTCAGCGTGGACTGCTGCTGGCCGACGGATGGGGCATGGGGGCCGCGTAGAAGATGCTGCAAGGCCCGGTCCTCATCGGCCTTTGCGGCGCGCAGGCGCCCGCCACCGTCCAGCCGCAATCCGTCGCAGCAAGCAAGAATCTCATCCGCCTGTTGATTGACGTAAACGGCTCTTGAATCGGCGAAGACGACGACGCCAACGCCTAGAAGATCTAAAAGAGAATTCCAGCGCCCATGATCCTCAGATGTTGAGCCTTGACGTGGCGTGACGTTGTGCTGACATGTGAGACATTCTTGACCGTTCCCGTGATCGGCATCATCCATGATGCTCTCCAATTGAAGCCTTTCCGTTGTTGCGTTTGGAAGGCGTGCCTTTATGCCAATAAATTGCGGTAAAATTAAGGTATTAAATGGCGGTTATATGGCTCGTATCTACTTGATTTCAGGGAAGAGATCGGCTAGTTAGCAAGTGGAAAAGCCGCACTGATTATAAGGATATGCACCCTCTCGACGAGCACTTTCTCAAGGACGCCGCCTTGGTTTGACGCGCGGCGGTTCGGCGATCAGAAGCGAGAGGTCTTGAACTTCCAGTCCTTGAATTCATCCTTGTAGAAGCAGAAACCCTCGCCGGGCGAACTGTCGTTCAACCCTCCCCGCAATGACTCGCTTGGGGCATGCGCGTTGAAGACAACGGTAATTCTGACATCTGCTTTTACTGGCCAGCAGGGTTCGGCAACTTTGCCGTAGAATAACTGCATTTCGGTAATTGGCCCGATTTTGACGCCGGAAACGTCCACCAACACATCCTTGACTCCGCCGCCATACAGTTTGTTGGTGGCGCGATAGTAAGGCCCAAATTCGCCCTGGATCGATTTGATGACTTCGTCTTCCGAGATCTTAGGCAGCCTATCCCCAAAGCACCCGGCGAGAGCAATGGCGGCCAGCGACAGCAAAGCATGCTTTTTCCAAGTGTACACTTTTCTTCTCCCTCAACATCGCGGCAACCATCCAATATGGTTGCAGATTAGACCAAAGGCCCAAGCCCTCAGCCCCTCAAATGGGGGGGGCGCAGGGGGCGTGCTTCATACTTTAAATAGCTGGAGACAAGGGGGATTCGATGAAACAGGCGCACACCATCCGATTTAAGCTTCCGTCCATCGCCATTTTTTTAGCTCTCCTTCTCGCCGTAACAGCGGCGCAGGCTGAAAGCGGGAAGATCACTTTTCTGCACATCAATGATGTTTACGAATTTCAGCCAGGAGAAAAATATGGCGGCCTGGCGGCGCTGAAGACGCTTATCCGCGAGGAGAAGGCGCGCGATCCGCAGGCCTTGGTGACTTTCGGCGGCGATCTTCTCTCTCCCTCCGTCGCGTCCAGCGTGACGCAAGGAAGCCATCTGATCGAATTTTTCAACCGGATGGACATTTCTGCCGCCACGCTCGGCAATCACGAATTCGATTTCGGGGCCGAGGTTCTTCGGCAAAGAATGAAAGACTCCCGTTTTCCCTGGGTGGTCAGCAATGTTTTAGAGAAGGACGGAAAACCCTTCGCCAATGCCGAGCCGCTGCGGCTTATTGACGTCGGCGGCGTCAAGGTGGGTTTTTTCGGCCTGCTGACGAGCGAAACGGCGCATATGTCGGCCGGGGCGGGACAAACCAACTTTCTGCCCGAGGTCGAGACGGCAAGAAAGGCGGTTGCTGACTTGCGCGAAATGGGAGCCAACCTAGTCGTTGCCTTAACCCATTTGGACCTGGATGAAGACCGCAGGCTGCTGCGCGAGGTGGCGGGCATCGATCTTGTTCTGGGGGGGCATGATCACAACACCGTTGCATTGGAAGAAGACGGCGTGCTCATTGTGAAGGCGGGCGAGAATGCCAGCCATCTGGCCGTGGTCGAACTGTCGGTCGAATTGCAAAACGGGAAGGATGGCAAGACGACGGCGAAGATTCGTCCCGCCAATTGGAGCTTTCGCAGCACAAAAGGGGTCGGCGCGGATGGCGAGGTCGGCGCTCTGGCCCAGAAATACGACGCCGAGTTGAATGGCGCGCTGGGGCAGCCTTTGGCAACGCTGCAATCGTCGCTGGACAGCCGCGAGGAAATGGTCCGAAGCCGCGAGACCGCCATTGGCAATTTGATGGCCGACGCCTTGCGCTCTTCCTTGAAAGCGGATGCCGGGCTGATCAACGGCGGCAGCCTTCGCGGCAACCGTCTGTATGAGCAAGGCTATGCCTTTTCGCGGGCGGATGTTCTTAGGGAATTTCCCTTCCGCAATGCCGCCGTCCTGATCGAAGTGACCGGCAGCGATCTGCTGGCGGCCCTTGAGGCGGGCGTCGCCAAAGCGCCCGCAAAGGCCGGACGCTTTCCCCAGGTTTCAGGAATCGGCTTTTCCTACAATCTTGCCGCCGAGCCGGGCAAGCGCCTGCGCAATGTCAAAGTCGCTGGCAAGCCGATTGTTTCAACCGCCCGCTACCGACTGGCGACGAACAGTTATCTCGCCGATGGCGGAGACGGCTATGCGGCCCTCAAGAAGGGGCGGATGCTGGTCGATCGGATGTCGGCGCCAATTCTGACGACCCTGGTGATCGATTACCTTGCGAAGGCGGGCGCCGTTTCAGCTTCCGTCGAGGGGAGAATTGTCGAAGCGCAGTAGCGGATGGCGACGCCAAGCTAGGCGCCGATACGACAAACAATATGGAGAGGCTGGATCATCACTCGGCGGGCGCATGGGCAAGAAGATAGGCCACGCCCGCGGCGGTCACGCTGACCATGATCACCCAGGTTGCGGGAACGAACACGCCGGCCTTGGCTTCCAAGGCGCAGATGTTTGGCTTCTGCGGATGGTAGACCACTTCCGGTTCCGGCGTGGCGAGCAACGCTCGCATCTTTTCTTCCGCCTTCTCCAAAGTCATCGGCAGCAGCGACCCAAAAAGAATGTTCTTTCCGGTCCAGTCTTGTCCATTTGCCGTGAAACGATAGGAAACAGCGACCGAATAGAATTTCCCCCCATTGACACTGCTTTCAACGACCTGCGCCGTGTCCAGACGTCCCTTCGTCCGCGGCCAGGACCGGGCGCGAATGGCGCGGCCAAGGTCGCGCACAAGTCGGTAGGCCTGTATCGCAAGGGTTATGCAAACGCCTGCGATGGTGAATGCCCCAAAAACGGCGGATGTATCCATTAACTTTCCCGTTGGCGAGTTCGCGAGCAAGAAGACACCACGGCCCATTGTCGGTCCCCCCGCAAATACGGGGGAGCGACTGAGGTGGGCGCTTCGCAGTCAGATGCATTTATCCACAGATATTCACATCCCCCTTTTCCAGACCAGAAAACCATAAATTCTGTAAGGGAAAGTAAAATGGCGCGGCGTTTCGTTTAGTGATCGATAATTATAAGTTCAGAAATAAAATCAATATGCAGATCAGAGAATAATATAAAATAATATGGCAATTATAATTAGGGCTGCATCTCACATGATACAGGGCGTCACATCTAAAGTTATGCTCAGGGCAATATAGACGCTATTATATAAATTATATTAATTGCAGGTATGTTTGGTTGGCGCCCTCCTTGAATTTGATCTTGCTGTGACGGCGATCACAGATGAAAATTCGACGTAACTATATCAAATGCGATGGATATTAATTGAGCGATAAGATAGTTTACGCTTTATCAAGGGTCTGCGGCGCATTGTCGCTGGAACTAAAGACCCAAAAGCGCTTGAGGGGAAAATAGGGGGCGCCGGTTCCATCGAGCCGGGGCGATTTTCGTTTTCGGGAGACGGAACATGTTGGACTCGGGAAAGCTGGCGGCAAGCGGATCGACCGCCTCGCAAGCGAGCGGTTCAGCTTCACAGGCAAACCCAGACGGCGCTTTGGCGCCCGACATTGTGCTCGAGGCCGCCGCCGCCCAGGGGTTGGTGGTGCCTGCGGGTTTCGTGCTGACCGAAGCCGATTTCGTCCGCAAGGGTCCCGATCTGCTTCTGATCGGTCCCGACGGCAAGACGATTCTTATCCGCGATTATTTTACTTCCGAAGACGCTCCCGATCTTCTTAGCGTCGATGGCGCTTTCATTCCCGGCGACTTGGCGCTGAAGCTGGCGGGGCCGTTGGCGCCCGGCGAATATGCGCAGGCGGGCGCCGCCAAAGCCGCCCAACAGGCGATCGGGCGGGCCGATACGCTGAACGGCGATGTGAACGTGGTTCATGCCGATGGCAGCAAGGGCGTCTTGCACAAGGGCGATCCGGTCTTTCAGGGCGATGTGCTGCAGACGGTGAAGGGCGCCACGGTGGGGCTGGTCTTTATGGATGGCACCACGCTGGGTCTGGGGTCGAACGGCCGCTTGGTTTTGGATCAGATGGTCTATGATCCCAGCACGCAAACCGGCAAGTCGGCATTTTCGCTGGTGCAGGGCAGTTTCTCTTTCGTCTCGGGCCAGATCGCCAAATCCTCGCCCGATGCCGCCACGCTAAGGACGCCGGTGGCCACCATCGGCATTCGCGGCACCATGGTGGCGGGCAGCTTTTCCCCGGAAACCGGCTTGACCACGGCGCTGCTGCCGGAAGGAAGCAGCACGGGCGAATTTTCCATCACCACGGCGTCGGGCACCACCACCAACAACCAAAGTTTCGGCGCTGTGCATGTGTCGAACTTCTTTTCGGTGCCCTCGAATGTGGTGCTGGTCAGCCAGGGCCAGATCGTCAACAGCTTCAAGGAAGTGTTGAGCGCGGTGGCCAGCAGCAACGCCACGTCGGCCGCCAAGGCGTCGGCGGATCAAATCTTGATGCAGGTCTTCCAGCAACAAGGGGCGCAGCAGCAAGGCGGCGCTCAGCAGCAGGGCGCTCAACAACAAGGCGCGCAGCAGCCTGGCGCTCAGGAAGGCCAACAGCAGCAAGGCCAGCAACAAGGTGGCGCTCAACAACAGGGCGCCCAGGAAGGCCAGCAGCAGCAAGGCCAGCAGCAGGGTGGGACAGCGCCATCTGGGACCGTGGAAGGTCTGTTTCAAGGCCAGGGACAGGGCGGCAGCACATTGGCCCAAGGCGTCGATGCTAAATTCGCGGCTGCGGCGCAGGCGGCCATTCTGAATGCGGTTTCCGAAGGCAAGCCGGTGGCGGCGGCGCTGATGGCCGCCATGGCGGCCTCGCAGGCCTTTGGCGAAGCCAAGGCGCAGGGTGCTTCCACCGAACAGGCCTTGTCGGCGGCGGCCAATGTGGCGAATCAAACCGGCGTGCTGACGGGAACGACCTTCACCAACTCGCCCGGAACTGGGCATCAGCAGCAGCAAGGCGCTGGCCAATCGCAGACGCAGGGGCAATCGCAGCAGCAAAACCAAGCACAGCAAAGCGCCGATCAGGCAGCGGCGCAGCAGCAGGCCGCTCAGCAACAGGCCGCTCAGCATCAGGCCGCGCAACAGGCGGCGCATCAGGCGGCGCAACAGGCGGCGGCGCAACAGGCGGCACAGCAAGCCGCAGCCCAGTTGGCGGCGCAACAAGCGGCGGCGCAATTGGCTGCCCAGCAATTGGCCGCCCAGCAATTGGCCGCCCAGCAACTGGCAGCCCAACAATTGGCCGCCCAGCAGGCGGCGGCCCAGCAAGCAGCCGAGGCTTCCGCAGCAGCCGCAGCGGCGGCTGCTGCAGCGGCAGCAGCGGCGGCAGCAGCGGCAGCAGCGCAGCAAACGGCTTCGAACACTTATGCAGGCACGGCGGTCGATGGCTATATTTCCGGCGCCACGGTGTTCCTTGACCTGGATGGTGACGCCGTTCTGGACGCTGGCGAGGAGTGGACGACCACCGATTCGTCGGGCGGGTTCTCGTTCAGCAGCACCGATTCGTCGGGCACTCTGGTGGTGATGGGTGGCACCGACGTTTCGACCAATCAGGCCTTTACTGGCATTCTGAAGGCTGACTCGTCCGCTTCGGTCGTGACGCCCTTGACCACCATCATGGCGACCATGGTGGCCAATGGCGACGTCGCAGATGCGGCTGCCGCCCAGGCGAAGCTGGCCACCATGTTCGGCTTCGACGCCAGCGGTCTTGATCTCAATACCTACGATCCCTTCGCTTCGGCGTTGAACGACGGCACGACGCAGGCCGCAGGCGTCATGCAGGCCGCCTTGATGATTCAGAACATGGTCAGCCAGATGAGCGCCCTGCTTGATGGCGCAGGCGGCGGCGACATCGATTCATCGGCTGCCACGGCGGCGGTGCTGAAGGCTCTGGCGGCGCAGGCGGGGTCCGCTGTCGGCGCGGCCCAGTTGACCGATGACGCCAGCGGCGGGTTCCTGGAAACGCTGATCGGCTCGGCGGTTGGCCAGCTCGGCTTGGCCGACGCCACCAGCATCAACAGCAGCCTGTCGGATGCGATCACCAACGGCGCCGCCAGCGTGCTGGCCAACATCAATCAAGCGGTTGCGACTGCGGTGACCAACAACCCTACCGGCGGCGCCGGCCTTCTGACCACCCTAAGCTCGATTGCGCGCGTGGCCCAGGGCGATGCGGCGACCGCCCTGGCCAATGTGGCGTCTGGGGCCTCCAGCGATCTCACCAGTTTTAGCAACGCTGGCAGTCTGACCGAGCAGATCACCCTGGCGGCCGACAATGTTCCGGCGATCGGCAATGTTGTCGCAGGGACGTCGGGCAACGATGTATTGACCGGAAGCGGCTGGCTGCGCGGCTTGGCGGGCAACGATACGCTGACCGGCGGGTCGGGCAACGATACGTTGGATGGCGGCGCTGGCATTGATTTCGTCAATTATTCGGCTACGGCGATTTCGGTCAATCTGTCGAGCCAGACGGCCAGCGATCTTGCCAGCAACAACGACACCCTAGCCAGCATCGAAGGCGTGATCGTCGGCGCCGGGAACGACACGCTGAGCGGCGGGGCGAATTCTTGGGTCAGCTATGCGGGGTTGACGACCGGCGTAACCGTCAACTTGGTTCAAGAATCCGCCTGGGGCGGGGCGGGGTCTGACACGATCGTCAGCTTCGCGCATGTCATCGGTGGCGACGGACATGACGAGATAACCGGCAATGACGATGACAACACATTGCAAGGTGGGCTTGGCAACGACATCCTTGATGGCGGCGCTGGCGCCGACACCGCTAGCTATGCCGCATCCGCGGCGGCGGTCAGCGTTCTGTTGTTCCAAAACACAGCCACCGGCGGGGCGGGCAACGACACACTGACCAACATCGAGAACGTGGTCGGCGGTTCCGGCAACGACGTGATCTACGGTGATGCTTTCGACAACGTTCTGACCGGCATGGCCGGTGCCGACTCGCTGTTCGGCATGGCGGGCAACGACACCATCAATGGCGGGGTCGGCGATGTTCTGCTGTCGGGCGGCGATGATACGGATGTTCTTTCCTACTCGGATATGACTGCGGGGGTTACGGTCAATCTGACCACCAGCCACGCCATCGGCAGCGGTTTTGACACCACCGTTTCCGCCTTCGAGGATGTGATCGGCGGCGCTGGAAACGACACGTTGACCGGCTGCGCGGGTGTGAATTCTCTTTATGGCGGGGCGGGCAACGATGTTTTTTACGCCACCCTTGGCGACGACTTTCTTGACGGTGGTGATGGCTTCGACACGGTTGCCTTCACGGGCCTGGAAGAAAGCGCCACCATATCGTTGGGGGGCATGTATTATTCCGCCTCCACATTTGTTTATATGGAATCGATGGAGGCGGTCGTCGGCACGGACTACGACGACTGGCTGATCAGTTATAATTTTGAAGACGACACGGTCCCCACCTTGATGGGCGGCGGCGGCAACGACACACTGTCCGGCGAAGATGGAAACGACGTTCTGCTGGGCGGCGCTGGCAACGACACATTTTATGGCGGTTTCGGCAATGACAGCATTGCGGGCGGCGAGGGCATCGATACTTTGTCGATGTCGGAATTCTATGGCGCCACCGTCGATCTTGCCGCTGGGACGATGACCAACGACGACGGCGAGGTCAGCACGATCAGCGGCATCGAGATTGTGCTGGGCAGCCAGGACGCCGACGTCATCAAAGGCAGCTCGGCAGATGAAACGTTGGCGGGCAGCATCGGCGACGATTCGCTGTTGGGCGGGGCTGGCAATGACACCTATCTGATCGACGCCTTGGCCGGCTCTGGAAACACGATTTACATCCAAGACGCCTCCGGGACGGCGGATACGCTGCTGTTCGATGAAAGCGGTATGGGCAAAAATATCGACAGCATCATCAGCCAGATGTACCGCGCTGGCGACGATCTGGTCATCGCCACCAGCGACGGCGGGTTCATCCAGATCAAGGACCAGTATGCGGGCGGCGGGCTGGAATATGCCAGCGATGGCGGCGGGAATTCCATTTCGCTGGCTTCGAGCTTGATTGGCGGCGACACCGACGATCTGATCGTCGGCTCTTCATCCGCTTTGGGTGAAACTCTGAATGGCGGCGCTGGCGACGACATGCTGGTTTGGGGCGGCTATGGCAACGACACTTTGATCGGCGGCGATGGCGACGACGATCAGGCGGCCTTTTATTTCACCGGCAATAATGTCTCGCTGACATTGGATGATGACGGCAACGCCGACGCGACATCGGGCGCTTACGAAATCCGCCTGGAAGGCATTGAACAGATTATCGCCAGCGTCTATAGCGGCGACAACATCGTCGGCAATGCGGGCAAGAACTGGTTCTCGAATTCGGGCGCTGGCGGCGACGATACGTTTGACGGCGCTGGCGGCACAGACACGATCAGCTACGCCTATCTGCATAATGGGGAGGGGGTCAACGTAACGCTGAATGGCGATGCTTGGGTTAATGCGACCTATGGCGGCTTTACAGACGTCATCCGCAATATCGAGAATGTCGAGGGATCAGGCTACGACGACGTCATTGTCGGTGACGATTCCGACAACCATATCGAAGGCGGTGCTGGCAACGATAGCCTGAATGGCGGAGCGGGCAGCAACGACGTCGTCAGCTATGACGACGACATTGCGGGCGTTGTCGTCAATCTTGGCGACGCCATGTCGTTTGACGGCAACGATTACGACAGCTATTCGGCACTGGATGGCTGGGGTTACACCGACACGTTGGCCAATTTCGAAGGGATCAGGGGTTCCGATTACGACGACGTGCTGATCGGCAGCGACGTCAGCGGCACCAGATTCGAACCCGGAAAGGGCAGCGACTTGGTCGTCGGCCAAGCGGCTTCCGATAAGGTCGAGTATTACACAAGCACAATTTCATCTAGCGACAACTATTCCACCCAAGGCGTTACGATCTATCTGAATGGTTCGGGATACGCCACGGAAGATGGAAATACAGATACGCTGATCGCCGATCCTTGGGGCGGAAACGACCGGCTATACGGAATCAACAATGTTACAGGCACCTCCAACGACGACCACCTGAACGGCCTGAACGACTATGATAATTACGCCGGCGGCGCCGGATCGAATCTTTTGGAAGGCAGCGGCGGCGACGACACGCTGTTGGGCGATTACTCCGACACCATTGCTTATTACGCCAGCACGTCGGGCATCGTCGCCAACATCTCAGGCATGGTCTATAATTCCTCCATCGGCCAATACCTCTTTACCGTCGAGGATGGGCTGGGCGGCACCGATACAGTGAATCTTGGGCCGTCCCTTCATGGCTCGTCCTATGACGACACCTTCAATTTCGGCGCCGTTCCGACCGATTGGACCTACACCACCGATGGCATCGACACGCAATACATGCTGGTCGGCGAGGCATTGAACGGCGGCGACGGCAATGACAGCTTCGTTCTTTCCGACGCCACGAAACTGGATAGTTCCGACGTCATCTTTGGCGGCAACAACGGCGCCGCTGGCGATTCGCTGGTGCTTGACGATGCCTCGGGTCCTGTTGATATCGACTTTTCTGGCAGCGGCATCAACCTGTCCGGCATCGAACGGATCGTGCTTAACCAGAATGTCGCCACCTCGCTGACGCTTAGCAAGCTCATGATGACGGGCGTCGATTACGACGGCGACGGCGTGACGGACTACACGATCGGCGTTTCGGCGGCGCAAGCCATGACCGGCGCGGTCACCGTGGACGCCAGCGCGTTCGATGGCCAGGCCATGAGCCTGATCGTCGATGGCGCGAATATGGGCGGCAACGATTATCTGATCGGCGGCGCTGGCAGCGACACGCTGTCGGCGGGCGCTGGCGCCGATACTCTGAATGGCGGCGAGGGCGATGATTCACTGTTCGGCAACGATGGCGCCGATACGCTGATCGCCAGCTACGGCCATGACACGCTGACCGGCGGCGACGGCCAGGATAGGTTCGTTCTGGAAAATTATTGCGCAGCTGATGGCTACGCTAAGATCATCACCGATCTGGAGGTTGGCGAGCGAATTTGGGGTGGTTTCGATCTTTCGGCGGACGATCTGGGCAACGGCGTGGTCGCAGTGGACTATGACAGCCAGGTAGGCGATACGACCGTCACCTTCAACGATACGAGTGTCGGCTCCATCTATATCGCCACGATAGAAAACAGCTGGTTGACCGTGGCGGATTTCACGATCAGCGATGGTCATCTTGTTCTGGCGGCCAATCCCATTTCCTTGGAGACTCAGACGCAGACGGTTGTCATGACCAGCGGCGTCAATGACAGGATATTCGGATACCAGGACATCTCAAATCAAGTCATCACGCTTACCGGCCTAGCCCAATCGGGGGACTGCATCACCGACGACAGCCAGTCGATGAGCGGCGACGGCGATTCCGTTTACCTAGCGGTTGGCGCGAACACAATCTCGCTCGTGGGCATCGAGAATGTCTATCTGGGGGCGGGCAGCGGCAACGATTTCAAGACCGGATCGATCAACGGAACCGTTTACGGCAGCAGCTTTGCCGACAGTATCGCCTTCACCAGCGGGCATTACGAAGCGGGCGCCATGAGCATCGTTAGCGGCGCTGGTAACGACACGATCTTTCTGTATGCCCCCGATGGCTATATTTACGACCATATAGACACATTGGTCATCGCAGAAGGCGACGGCGTGGACACGATCAGCGGCTTTGCGGGCCACGACATGATCAAGGTCACCGATGTTACGCTTACTAGCATCGCCGATGGCGATGGGACGGGTTTGGTGGCGGGCGAGGTGCATGTCAGTTCTTCGGGCGACAGCACCACTTTGCATATTGGCACGGATGCCAATCCCGGCGCGGATATCGAGGTGCTTCTGACCGGCACCTACAACGTGTCCACCTACGAGCACAGCGCCACGGGCCATTACACGGCCAGCGACTTCAGCATCGACAATGGCCAAATCGTCTTGACGTCGGCCTTGCCGCCCGCCGAGTTCATACTGAATGATGACGACGACAGCACGCAAGATCACGCCTGGACGTCCAACAAGCAGGAAACCATCAATTACGGGCTTGATGGCGGATTTAGCAACACGCTTTACCTTACCGGCTTGGCCGAAACGGGCGACAACGTGAATATGGGCGATGGCGACGCTGACGCGGTGTATCTTGATCCCAACGGCGCAGCCAATGTCCTTGCCCTGTCGGGCGTCGAGGAATTGCATGGCAACGACAATGACGACGACATTACCCTCGTCAATGTTCACGGCGGGGCCGCCAACGACGGCTCGTTGATGGACATCTATCTTGGTGCGGGCGCGAACAGCCTGACCATCGACGCCGCCAACGTGAGTTCAGAAAGCGATGGAAACTACCAATTCTCGGTCATCGGCGGCGTGGACAGCGACAGCGTCACCTTCACCAACAGCGGCCGCTCGGCCGCCATTGCCGATGTCTACTCGCTGGAAGATGTTGAATCGGTTGTCCTTGGCGAGGGGGACGGCATTTTCCTCAGCGCCTACGACCTGGGTGTTGCCCTGCAAAGCATCACCGGCAATGGCGATTTCGACACTTTGCAGGCGGGTGTTGACGGTTACGCCGATCTTAGAGAGATCACGCTATCCGGCATCGAGCAAATCGCCGGGGCGGTCACGATCTCAATCGATCAGTTGGCCAATGGCGTTACGCATCTTGGCAATTTAGGGGCAATCGAGGATTCTTCGGACATCACGGTCAAGGCTGGCGCTAGCAGCACGGCCAGCTTGGCGGCCTTGACCCTTGCCGCCAACACCTGCACCTATTTCGATGAAGGCATCGACATTTCGGCAACCAGCCTGACAATGGGCGGCTGGTCGGCGTTCGACCTCTACGATGGTTCCAATCTCACCAATGGCGGAACGATCAGCATCGCCGAAGGGGACGAAGCCGACATCTACTTCAACGACAACCCGAATGGCACTGTGTCAGCCTTCGATAACGGCGACAATGTGATCAGTCTGGGCGCTTCCGCCATCCTTAACTTTAGCGCTTATCACGATTGGGAAACCCCTGCCGATTTCACGGCCACGGCCTATCTGGACGGCGTTTGGCAAGGCGCTGGAACAGGCGGCATCATTTACGTTGAGGGTTCGTCGGAAATTGATCTTTCGCAGACCGAATATGTGGGCAGGATGGAGGCCTATATCAACGGCACTGTGGCCCTCGAGGGTGATGGCGGGGTTGGACTTGTCGTCAGCGACTATGCCACCCTTTATATTGGCGCGGAATCCACGCTTGATCTGTCGGGCCTGACCGGTGTGAGTGAGGATGATGTCTATACGATCTATCAGGTGGGGGGGGGCTCGAACGGCGTTGTCAGCGGCGCCTTCTCGGCCATCGAAGGACGCGAGATCGACGGTAACGGGTATGTCCTTTCGGCAGACCATTCGGCCTATTCATTAAGCCTCACAGCAGTTCAGGCCAACATCGTGGGCAGCGTGGACGATTCCACCGTCGACATATCGGCGAACGGCCAAGTGGTCGCCGATCAGGGCGGAAACGACACGATTGACGTTGGAGAATTTACGGGCGTCCAGGCTTTCGGCGGAACGGGTGACGATACGTTCACTATTGGCAGCGCCGAAGCCTTAACCAGCGGCCAGTTCATCGGCGGCGCGGGCAGTGACAAGCTGGTATTTAATTTTAATGCCGCTGATGGCTTGGATTTGCCGAACGATATGGATGGGTTCCAAATTGATGGCATCGAGCAGATCGATTTCGGAGCCTCAACGACCGTCCCCCATGGGCTTGTGCTTAACGCGGAATTCCTGAAGGCCATGGAATCGAGCTTGGCGGTCAACAATCATGATCTGGTCATCATCGGCGACCAGAGCGTCGATGTCAGCGGCAATGCGCTCTTTCTGGGAGACGACGATTGGAATGAGATCGGCTTGGGACACGCGAATTATGATTCCTATTCCGCCTACACAACTGGCTACACAATCTACGAACACACAACGAGCGGGAATGTCGATGTCGCCGTGGCGGTGGCAGGCACCATCGACGTCAATTCGGGCGTGGCGGCTTAACGCCAACCCGCTTCGATAAGGCTCGAGGGAAGGGGAGACCACAGGCCAGCCGGAAGGCCCGCCGCCCTTAAATGGGCGGCCAGCCATTCGTTGCAGGTGGTGATCGGGCTGTAATGGCCTTTGGCCTCGTAAAAGGCGTCGGCACTGCCGAACCCCTCGCCGACGATCGGAATGGATTTTCCGTTCTCGTCGCGTTGCAACTCGGCCCGCAGCCTTGCCGCCAGATGTTGATAGGGTTTGGGCGCCATCTTCCAGCGGCGCGTCTGCGCACCATGTGGCATTCCAGGCAAGTGCGCGACATGCATGACCGCCGCCCCCCTTCCCAGCAGGGCGTTCAGCGCCGTCTTTGCCTTCAAGTCGCGCAAGCGTGGCGTTTCCAGATAGAAATCGCGATCTCCCCAGCCGATGGCGACATGGGTCGATGGAAAGGGATGGCGCGTGTCCGTGGATGGGAAGTCGTCGCGCCAGTCGATGCCGCCCGCCTGGGCGGGCAGAATCAGATCGACATGCCAGCCGTTGGAAACCAGCGCGATCTCGATCGCGTCAGGCCCTAAATCAGGGGGGGCGGGATTCGCCGGAATCGATCCCAGCAGCAAGGCAAGGCCAAGCCAGCACGGGATCGGCAGAACAATGGCAAGAAGTGCAAGCCAGCCCCAGCGCTTGAGGGACCGGCCTTTCATCAGCTTCCCAAAAGCGCTCGCACATGGTGGGTGGTGCAGGCCATCAGGGCCGCCAGATCGTAGCCGCCTTCCAGCGTCGAAACCACGCGGTGGTCGCATACGCGGCCCGCCACCGCCAGAATCTCGCGCGTCGCCCAGCCGAAATCCTCGGCTTCCAGTTTCAGGTTGGCGATGGGATCGGCCTTGTGGGCGTCGAAGCCCGCCGAAATAAGAATCAGTTCGGGTTGAAATGCTTCCAATGCCGGAAGAATGCGGTTGGCGAAAGCGGCGCGAAAGCCCTGCCCATCGGTGCCGGGCGGCAGGGGCACATTCACCACATTGCCCGCCACGCCGGTTTCGTCGGCCCAGCCGGTTCCGGGATACAAGGGCGATTGGTGCGTGCTGGCGTAAAAGAAATCGGGATCGTCTTCCATCAAATGCTGGCTGCCGTTGCCGTGATGCACATCCCAATCCACCACCGCGATGCGCTTCAATCCATGCGCCACCCTGGCGTGATAAGCGCCCACCACCACATTGTTGAACATGCAAAAGCCCATCGCCTGATGCAGTTTGGCATGATGGCCGGGCGGGCGGATGGCGCAAAAGGCGTTGCGGGCGCGCTTGGCCATCACGTCGTCGATGGCTAGGCAAATGGCGCCCGCGGCGCGCAGCGCCGCCTCGCCGCTGTTGGGCGACAGAAAAGTGTCGCCGTCGATGGTGCGATGCCCCTCTTGCGGTACCGATGACAGGATATGCTCGATATGCGACATGGGATGCACGCGGGCCAATTGCTCCTGGGTGGCGTGCGGCGCTTCCTCGCGCATCAGGAAATTGAATTCCTCGGTCTCCAGCGCCGCCAGAACCACCTTCAGCCGTTCGGGGCATTCCGGGTGATGCGGGCCGGGATCATGTTCCAGACAAACGGGGTGGGTAACGAGAAGGGTGGTCATGTGATGACTTGCTCTTTTAGATTTTTCCGCACTGGCCGCGCTGACGCAGCAGATGATCGGCCAGCACCAGGGCCAGCATGGCTTCGGCCACCGGAACCGCCCGGATGCCCACGCAAGGATCGTGGCGGCCCTTGGTGACGATATCGACCTCGTTGCCGTGAATGTCGATGCTCTTCCTAGGAGTTAGGATGGAACTGGTGGGCTTCAAGGCCAAGCGCACGACAACCGGCTGGCCGGTCGAAATGCCGCCCAGAATGCCACCCGCATGGTTGGAAAGAAAAGCGGGCTTTCCCTTCTTCATGCGCATTTCGTCGGCATTTTCCTCGCCGCTCAAAAGGGCCGAGGCGAAGCCTTCGCCGATCTCGACGCCCTTGACGGCATTGATGCCCATCATCGCCTTGGCGATGTCGGCATCCAGCTTGTCATAGACCGGCATGCCCAAACCCGGCGGCACGTTCAACGCCTCGACCTCCACCACCGCGCCGATGCTGGAACCCGCCTTGCGGATTTTCGCCAAATCTTCGTCCCACAGGGGAACTGTCTTGGCGTCGGGGCAGAAGAAGGCGTTGTTGGAAACTTCCTTCCAATCGAAGCGCGAGCGTTCGATGGCGCGGGCGCCGATCTGCACCAAGGCGCCGCGAACGACCACGCCCTTGGGCACGATGGCGTTCAGAACCAGCCTTGCGATGGCGCCGCCCGCCACCCGCACCGCCGTTTCGCGGGCCGAGGCCCGCCCCCCCCCCCTGGGATCGCGGATGCCGTATTTGCGCCAATAGGTATAGTCGGCGTGGCCGGGGCGGAACTGCTCGGCGATGGCGCCGTAATCCTTCGAGCGCTGGTCGGTGTTGTCGATCAGGAAGGCGATGGGGGTGCCGGTGGTCCTGCCTTCGTAAACGCCCGACAGCAGGCGCACGCGGTCGGCTTCCTGGCGCTGGGTCACATGTTTGGAGCCGCCGGGCTTTCTGGCGTCGAGAAAAGGTTGGATGTCGGCTTCGGTCAGCGAAATGCCGGGCGGGCAACCATCGACGACTCCGCCGATGGCCGGGCCGTGGCTTTCGCCGAAGCTGGTCAGACGGAACAAATCGCCGGTGGAGTTGCCCGACATCTCAGCCCTTCTTGAAGGTCTGCAGAAGTTCAGCCGTTCCGGCGGCCGATTCGACGGCCACCATGCCCACCGTGTGATAGCCGGAATCGACATGCACCACTTCGCCGGTGACGCCCGATCCCAGACCGGACAGCAGATACAACGCCGAATTGCCGACATCCTCGATGGTGACGTTGCGCTTCAAGGGCGCGTTCAATTCGTTCCAGCGCAGCAGGAAACGGAAATCGCCGATGCCGGAAGCGGCCAGCGTTTTGATGGGGCCTGCCGAGATGGCGTTGACGCGGATGGCGTCGCCGCCCAGGTCGGCGGCCAGATAGCGCACGCTGGCTTCCAGCGCCGCCTTGGCCACGCCCATCACGTTGTAATGCGGCATCACTTGCTCGGCGCCGTAATAAGACAAAGTGAGCATGCTGCCGCCGTTCTTCATCAAGGCGGCGGCGCGTTTGGCGACGGCTGTAAAGGAAAAGCACGAGACGTTCATGGTCAGGGCGAAATTCTCGTAGGTGGTGTCGAGATATTTGCCGCGAAGCTGTTCCTTGTCGGAATAGGCGATGGCGTGGACGACGAAATCCAACCCGCCCCAGCGTTCCTTCAGATCATCGAACACTTTGTCGAGACTGTCGAAGTCAGTGACGTCGCAAGGCAGCAGAACGGGCACGCCCAATTGTTCGGCCAAGGGGCGCACGCGCTTTTCAAGCGCCTCTCCCTGATAGGTGAACGCCAACTCGGCGCCTTGGCGGGCAACCGCTTGCGCGATTCCCCAAGCGATCGAGCGGTCGTTGGCGACACCCATGATCAGGCCGCGCTTCCCAGCCATTAAACCCAAGCCTTCGGACATGAAACCCCCGGACGGTGACGAACTTACGGCGCATATCCTAGCCAAATGTTGCGGTGCAGGCAAAGCCCGATCCCCATCCATGGCGGCTTGTGGATAAAAAAAGGGGGGCATTCCCTACCCCTTGACACACCGGGCGGGGCGGCATAAGGTCCGGCGCTTCGCTGGGTACGGTTAAGGCCGGACCCGATTTTGGGGTGCATCCAAACTTAGGATCTCATGGAGATCAGCGACATTCTCGAGCCAAAAGGCGTTGTGGCAAACCTGCGTGCGACAAGCAAAAAGCAGGCTTTGCAGGAACTTGCCCATCTGGCTGCCGAACTGACCGGCTTGCATGAGCGGGTCATCTTCAACGTGCTGCTCGAGCGCGAGCGCCTGGGCACCACCGGCGTCGGCAACGGCATCGCCATCCCGCACGGCAAGCTGCCCCAGTTGGAAAAGCTGGTTGGGTTGTTTGCCAGGCTGGAAAAGCCGATCGCCTATGAATCGATCGACGAACAGCCGGTGGACCTGATCTTCCTGCTGCTGGCTCCCGAACAGGCCGGGGCCGAGCATCTGAAGGCCTTGGCGCGCATTTCGCGCCTGCTGCGCGACAAGCCGACCTGCGAAAAACTGCGCGGCACCGACAAGTCGGACGCGCTTTACGCCCTGCTCATCGAAAATCCGGCCAGTCAGGCGGCGTAGTCTTAGCTACACTCAAACGCCTCGCGGCCCTTTGGGCCTAGTCGCTTCGCTTTTCCCTCTTATGCCACCAGATATATAAAGCCGGGATGGCCAGCAGGGTCAGCAGGGTTGACGAGGCTAGGCCGAAGACCATCGAAATCGCTAAGCCTTGAAAGATGGGATCGGCCAAGATGAAGGCGCTGCCGATGATGGCGGCGGCGGCGGTCAGGACGATGGGCTTAACGCGGGTAGCACCGGCGTCCAGAAGGGCGATTTCCAGCTCGGCCCCTTCGCCCAGGCGGTGGCGGATGAAATCGACCAGCAGGATCGAGTTGCGCACGATAATGCCCGCCAGCGCGATGAAGCCGATCATTGAAGTGGCGGTAAAGGGAGCGCCGAACAGAGCGTGGCCCAGCACGATGCCGATCAAGGTCAGCGGCACCGGGATCAGGATCACCAGGGGCAGGCGGAACGAGGCGAACTGGCCTACCACCAAAAGATAAATGCCCAGAATTGCGATGGCGAAGGCGGCTCCCATGTCGCGGAAGGTGACATAGGTGATTTCCCATTCGCCGTCCCACAGCAAGGTGGGCTTGCCCTCGTTCTTGGGCTGGCCGTGATAGGCGATGGCGGGCTTGCCGTCGGCTCCCCAATCGATGCTGTCCAGCACGTCTTCAACGGCGAACATGCCGTAAATCGGGGCTTCATAGCGGCCCGCTAGTTCCGCCGTCACCATTTCGGCGAAATGGCCGTCGCGACGAAACAGCGGATACGATCCCGGCTCCTTGGTCACCGTCACCACATCGCCCAATTCGACAACCTTGCCATTGCGGGCGGGAAGCGGGGTGGCCAACAGCCGCTCGCCGATCATCAGATTTTCTCGGGGCAAGCGGATGGATATCTCGACCGGATTGGCCCCGAAGCCGCGCTGCGAATAGCCGACGCTGACGCCGCCCAGCAGGGCGCGCAGCGTATCGTACAACGCTTCTTCCTCGACGCCGTGATATTCCAAATTCTCCTGGTCGATCGAGATGCGCCAGCGTTCCGACGGGTTGCCATAGCTGGTATCGACGTCGGCCACGAAATCGACGGCCTTGAAGGCGCTGTACACTTTTTCGGCAACCCGCCTTCTGGTTTCGGCGTCGGGGCCGTAGATCTCGGCCAGCAGGGTCGAGAGCACCGGCGGGCCCGGCGGCACTTCCACCACCTTCATCACAGAGCCTGAGGGCAGTTCGATATCCTTCAGGCGCTTTCTGATGTCGAGCGCGATTTCGTGGCTGGCCCGGGAGCGCTCCGACTTTGGCAACAAGTTGATTTGCAAATCGCCCAGTTCTGGCGAGGCGCGCAAATAGGAATGGCGCACCAGCCCGTTGAAATTGAATGGCGACGCGGTTCCGGCATAGGCCTGGATCGACACAAGTTCGGGCAGATCCTTCAACTTCGCCGCCGCCAGGCCCAGCACGCGCTCGGTGGTTTCCAGCGTCGATCCCTCGCGAAGATCGAGCACCACCTGCACCTCGCTCTTATTGTCGAAGGGCAGCAGCTTCACGGTGACGGTTTTGGTGGCGAACAGCAGGCACACCGCCACAGTCGCCAGCGCCGTGTATAGAAGAAAACGCTTCGACTTGCCGCGATCATTGACCAGCGGGGTCGCCCAGCGCCGGTAGAAGGCGCCCAGCTTTCCTTCATGATCATGCTGACCTGCGCCGACTTCGGGCTTGTCCTTGCGGCTTAGGCGCACCAGCAGCCAAGGCGTGACGGTGACGGCAATGAAAAACGAGAACAGCATGGCCGCCGAAGCGTTGGCGGGAATGGGGCTCATGTAAGGCCCCATCAGTCCGGAAACGAACATCATGGGCAATAGGGCGGCCACGATGGTCAGCGTCGCCACGATGGTCGGGTTGCCCACTTCCGCCACGGCGCGAATGGCGCTGGCGACGGGATTCTTGCCCGGTTCCAGATGGCGGTGGCGCACGATGTTTTCCACCACCACGATGGCGTCGTCGACCAGAATGCCGATGGAGAAAATCAGCGCGAACAGACTGACCCGGTTGATGGTGTAGCCCATGATCCAGGCGGCGAACAGGGTCAGCAGAATGGTGGTGGGCACCACCATCATCACCACCAGACCGGCGCGCATGCCCAGCGTGAAGGCGATCAGCACCACGATGGACACCGTGGCGATGCCCAGATGCAGCAGCAGCTCGTCGGCCTTTTCCGAAGCGGTGTGGCCGTAATTGCGGGTGATGTGCACCTCGATGTCGGGCGGCAGCAAAGAACCTTTCAGCGTTTCAAGGCGCAGCAGAAGATTCTCGGCCACCTTCACGGCGTTAGCGCCTTTGCGCTTGGCCAAGGCTAGGCTGACGGCGGGCCTGGGCTTTTCGTCGCCCTTGCCCAAATGCCAAGTGCGATGCTTGGATGGTTCGGGTCCCACCACGACCTTGGCCACGTCCTTCACGTAAACCGGGCGGCCATCGCGGGCGGTGATCAGCAACTGGCCGACATCCGGCACACCCATCAAGGTCTGGCCGGTGGCGACGGGATAGCTTTTGTTGGCGGCTTGAACCTGGCCCACCAGGAACGAGCGGTTGGCGTGCGCCACCTTGTCCACCAACTGATTGAGCGTGACGCCCAGGCGCGACAGCGCCTCGGGGTCTGGTTCGACGCGAATCTGATCCTTCCTGCCGCCCACCACATAGGTCAGCCCGACGTCTTCTTCCTTGATCATTTCATGGCGCAATTCCTCGGCCACGCTCAGCAGCTCGTTGTCGTTCCACCGCTCCTCGGCGCCGATTTTGGGGGCCAGCGTCAGCACCAGCACGGCGACGTCGTTGATGCCGCGCCCGATGATCAAAGGTTCGGGGATGCCGATGGGAATTTCGGCCATATGGGCGCGAATTTGTTCGTGGATGCGCAGCGTGGCGACATCCTCGTCTGTGCCCACCTTGAATCTGGCCGTCACCAGCACGCGGTCGTCTTGGGTTTGCGAATAGACATGTTCGACATCGTCGGTGCCCTTGACGATGTCCTCCAGCGGCTTGGTCACCAGTTCGGCGGCATCCACAGCCTTGTAGCCGTCCACCGTCACCAGAATATCGACCATCGGCACGCTGATTTGCGGCTCTTCCTCGCGGGCCAGCGAGGTCAGCGCCACCAAGCCGGCGGCCAGGGCGGCCATCAGCAGCAGAGGTGTCAGCTTCGATTCGATGAAGACGCGGGCCAGATGGCCCGACAGGCCCAGGCCGGTCTCTTTTTCCGTCATGGCGTCACCAGAATGTCGCCGGATTTAAGGCCCGACAAAATCTCGACCGTGCCGTCTTGCATCGTCTGGCCGGGCTGCACCACGATTTCCGGGCCGTCCTTCAGTTTGGCATAGGTCAGGCCGAAGCGGCGGAACAGGAAATCGGCGGGAGCTAGAAAGCCGTCGCGCACGCCGGTGGAAATGTAAACACGCGCCCGCTCGCCCACGAAATAGCCGCTTAAGCCATCCACCTTGACGTCGGCCACCACGCGGCCATTGTCGATTTGCGGATAGACGTGAACCACTTCGCCTTCGCGCAGGCTGTCGCTGTCCTTCTTGTCGCCGCGCTCGGCGACCCGCACAGTTGCTCCCACGCGCAGGAAACGGGCGTGGCGCTCGGGCAATTGGATACGCAGCAGATAATTTTCCAGCGCGATGGTGGCCACCGGCTCGCCCGGCATCACAACGCTGCCGTTGGTGACGTTGACTTTCAACACGCGCCCGTTGGCCGGGGCCAGCACCGCGCCTTCGTTCGAGCGCTGCACCACCACGGCGCGCTCCGATTGCAGGGCGGACACTTGGCGCTGGGCGATTTCATACTGGGTGCGGTCGTTGTCGAGCCTAGCTTGCGACACGGCCCCGGTCGCCAGCAATTTCGCAGCGCGGTCCATATCCAGCTTGGCCTTGTCGCGTTCGGCGGCGGCGCTGGCGATCCTGGCCTCGTGCGCCTGGGCTTCGATGCCCAGCTTGGCGTCGCCGATCAGGGCGATGCGCTCGCCCGCCTTGACCATGGCCCCCTCATCGACGGCTAGTCCGCCGATGGTGCCGCCGATCCTGGCCCGGGCGGGGATGACATCGGTGCTTTCCACGGTGGCGAAAACCGCCTTCATGTCGTCGATGGCGACCGTTTCCACTTTGTATTCAGCCGCGTAAACCGGCAGGGCCAGGGCCGAAAACAGGGCGGCGAGAAGGGCGTTGCGCATCATTTCACTCCATCGGGCGCAGAATGCTTGACATCATATAGGGAAGATCATTATATTAGCAACAGCTAATACGCAATTGCCAGCAGGAGCTTTCCAACAATGTCCATCGACCGCGTCGTCTTCGTTTTCGCCGGAACCATGATTCTGCTCAGCCTAGCGCTGTCGCAGCTGCACAGCCCGCTGTGGCTGTGGTTCACCGCCTTCGTAGGCGCCAACATGTTCCAGGCCGCCTTCACGGGTTTCTGCCCGCTGGCCACCATCTTGAAGAAGATGGGCTTCAAGCCCGGCTGCGCTTTTCAATAAGGCGCTCATTCGCCGCGCAGCGCCTCCGGCGCTTGGGGCTCTCGCCGGGGTGGAACCCGGCGCGCCGCCCTTGGCGGCGTGATTAATCGCCCTCAAGCGCCGGGATTCTTATTTAAACACCGGATGGGCTTCGGCCATGCCCGCTGGGTCTTGATGGATGATCACTTCGGCGCTGGGGAAGGCGGCCTGCAGCTTGGCTTCCACGGCGTCGGCGATGGCGTGCGCCTCGAATAAGGGCAAGCGCCCATCCATTTCCAGATGCAATTGAATGAAACTTTGCAGACCCGACGAGCGGGTGCGCAGATCGTGCACGTTGCGCACGCCGGGATGCGTTCTGGCGATCTGTTTGATCCTTTCGCGTTCGGCCTCGTCGAACTCGCGGTCCATCAGATGATCCATCGAGCTTCTGGCGATGCCAAAGGCGTTCCAAAGCAGATAGGCCGCAATGGCGATGGCGAACAGCGGATCGGCTAGGGGAAGATTGAATTGGCTGGCCAGCAACAGGGAAAAGATCACCGACAGATTGATCAGCACGTCGCCGGTGTAATGCAGGCTGTCGGCATTGACGGCCATCGACTTGGTTTTGCGCACGACGAACTTCTGAAAACTGACCAGCCCCAACGTTAAACCCATCGAGACCACCATGACGACAATGCCGACCATGGGCCGCTCAACGGTCTGCGGATCGGCGAAACGTCCCGCCGCTTCGATGATCAGGAACAGGCCGGAACCGGCCACGAAGGCCGCCTGGGCCAGCCCGGCCAGCGGCTCCGCCTTGCCATGGCCGAAGCGATGATCGCGGTCGGCGGGTTGCAGGGCTTGGCGCACCGCCAGCAGATTGACCAGAGAGGCACCGGCATCCAGGATGCTGTCGATCAGGGTCGAGAGCAGCGCCACCGAACCGGTGGCCAGCCAGGCTGCCATCTTGATGACGATCAGAATGCAGGCGGTGGCCATGGCCGCATAGGTGGCCAAACGCATCAGTCTGCTTTCCGGGGGCGGGGCGGCGTTCATGGGTAAAGCGTTTCGATGTTCCAGCCATCGCCCTGGCGGCGATACAGCTCGCGCTCGTGCAGGCGAAAGGGCTTGTCTTGCCAAAATTCGATGGTTTCAGGAACGATCCTGAAACCCGACCAGAAAGGCGGGCGGGGCACTTGGCCGAAACCGTACTGGGCGGCGAACTGCGCCACCCGCTTTTCCAGCGCGAAGCGGCTTTCCAGGGGCCTGGACTGCTGGCTGGCCCAGGCGCCGATCTGGCTGGCTCTGGCCCTGGACGAGAAGTAGGCATCCGCCTCATGGTCTTCAACTGGCAGCACAGATCCTTCAACGCGCACTTGGCGCTTCAGGCTTTTCCAATGGAAACAAAGGGCTGCATAAGGGTTGGCGGCCAGTTGACGCCCTTTTTGGCTTTCCAGATTGGTGTAGAAGACAAAGCCTTGCTGATCGACGCCCTTCAAAAGGACCATGCGCACGCTGGGCTTGCCATCCGGGGTGCATGTCGCCAAGGCGACGGCGTTGGGATCGTTGGGTTCAACGGCTTCGGCTTCGGCCAACCATGCCGTGAAGCGGTCGAAGGGGGCGTTAAGGGGCTGCATGTCCAGACAGACCTGACGAAAAAACAAGATCCGGTCCCGTCTATGCCATATTTTCGCCTCCTTGTCCGTGTTTTATCATAGCCGAGGAGACGGCTTGATTTCCCCTCTTCTCCTGCCGACCTAGGGTCGGTGGGAAAACCCGAAAGGATGACAGAACCATGACCCGCTTTCGCTTTGCCGCTACGCTTCTTCTGACCACCAGCCTGCTGGCGACGGCGGGCTGTGAATCGATGCAGAACAACCCCAAGCAGACCGGCGGCACCGTTTTGGGCGGCATCGCCGGCGGCGTGCTGGGTTCGCAGATCGGCGGCGGCACCGGTCGCACGGTCGCCATCATTGGCGGCACCCTGCTGGGCGGCCTGCTGGGCAGCGAGATTGGCCGCTCACTCGACAACGCCGACAAAGCCTATATGAAAACCGCCGAGCAGAAGGCCTATACCGCGCCGGTCGGCCAGAACATCGCTTGGAACAATCCGGATTCCGGCCATTACGGCAGCGTCGTGCCGACACGCGAAGGGCGCGATACCGTGACCGGCGGCACCTGCCGCGAATTCAAATCGACCGTCTATGTTGATGGCAAACAGGAAGCCGTGAACGGCACCGCCTGCCAGCAGTCCGACGGCACTTGGAAGGTCGTGAATTAAATCCGCCCGGCGCTTGAGGGACAAGGAATAACGTGCGGGAGAAGGATTAGGCCCCTCTGCTCCCGCACGTTCCCTGGGACTTCTCGTTCGTCCCAGGCACAGAGGCCGCGATGCGCACGCTCCCCCCGCGCGTCGCGGCCAATCTGTTTATAACCCCTGGATCGGAAGGCGGAAAAGGCAGGATCGGCCTTGACAGGACTTTCGCCCCGCCCTTATATGAGCGCCCGCCCCGCGGCACCCGCCACGGGGCATGGAAAATATGGACTTTCGGGCGCGTAGCTCAGCGGGAGAGCACTCCCTTCACACGGGAGGGGTCACAGGTTCAATCCCTGTCGCGCCCACCATTTTCCAAAGCCGAAGTAGCTCAGTGGTAGAGCAACTGATTCGTAAAAAATTGCGCCATCCATAACCCATTGAAATTATAGATGAGTTTCATCGTTTTCTCGTAGCACACACTTAACACATTCTGATTCTTGTGCTGGCGCAACCTCAGCAGTATAAAATTCCATTGCCGTGTGTTCAAATCCGCGAACATGGCAAGACGGGGAACTAGGCAAAATGACAAAATCGTCATCCAGGATAGTGATCCTTGGCTGGGGGTCTTTGCTTTGGGATGTCGATTCCGAAAAGGGAAAAGACTTTGAGGAAAAATGTTGCGGCAAATGGCACGACAGTGGACCGGAATTACCCATCGAATTCTCCCGCATATCGAGTTCACGCAACAATGCGCTGACTCTTGTCATAGATGATACGGACGGCACTAAAACGCAGGTAGCTTATAGATACAGCAAGCGTTCGGACATTGACCAAGCCGTTGCCGATCTGAGCTGTCGCGAAGGAGCGATGCTCAAGAAAATTGGTTTTGTCGATGTTCGAAATAATAACAGGCAGTGCTGCGATTCAGCGACATGTGAGCAGATCAAAACTTGGGCCAAATCGAAGGAAATTAATGCTGTTATTTGGACAGCGCTTGGTGGAAATTTCAATAAGAAGAAGAAACAGGATTTTTCAGTCGATAATGCCCTCCTACATCTTCGCGCTCTTGATGACATAGGAAAATGTAAGGCTGCGGAATATTTCGCGAAAGCGCCCTGCTTTGTCAAAACGGGACTGCGCACTGATGTTGAAAAGGAAGACTGGTACAAAAAATTGGTTGGGGAGCATAAGTTTGAATGCTGGAAGTGGTCTACCTCCTAGGTTTCGCCCTTGAAGCTATGACAAGTCCATGCTATTTGCACCGGCTCGACAAGATCGCCGAAGTAGCTCAGTGGTAGAGCAACTGATTCGTAATCAGTAGGTCGTCAGTTCAATCCTGACCTTCGGCACCATTAAATCAATGGGTTAGCGTAAGAAGCCCGACCTCACGTCAGTTCGACATAGGCCATGAAGCTGTAATCGAACTCGGACGGGTCGTTATCCAGCATGTCCCTGATCGTCTGGGGCAGAGCCTTGGGGGCGATCAAGGGCGGCTTGGTTTCGTAGGCGTCTCGATATTCCTTGTCCCAGGTCGCCGAACGTTCGGCCAAGGCCACCGGCGGAAATTCGAAATAGCTGCGGCAGTTTTGCAAGAACAAGTCTCGATCCTCGGGGTTGGGCGGCACAAGAAGCTGCTGGCGCGGACCCGCCACCCGGACGACGTCTTCGAACATGGCGCGCCGCTCGCGCTCTTCCTGGCTGCCCTGGAATTTCTCGCTCATCTGCATGCGCGGATGCCCGAAGCCCGCCAGCATGTGCTTCAGCGAATAGCAATCGCCCTCGCCGCAGGGGTGATTGTCGTCGAAGACGGCGCGCTTAAAGCCCGCCCAGCGCATGTCCTTCAGGCGCTGATAGGCGTTCTGATGGTCGTCGAAAAAACACAGCGCATCTTGCCTGGGCGCGTCCTGCCACGAACACTGGGCGAAGTCTTTTTGGATATAGGTGGCGCGCTCCGACTTGTAGAGCAGGCGGCTGAAATCGACATCCAGGCAATAGAGCTTCGCCTGCGGACAGGTCTGTTCGATCAGCCAAGTGGAATGGCCCTGGAAGACGCCCGATTCGATGATCAGGCTGGGCTGCAACCGCTCGAGAATGAACCAGAGGGCGAAGGAATGGTTAAAGCGCATGCCGCCCAGATTTCTGCGCAAGGGGCGCTGGGCGTAGACGCTTTGGAAGCGGCTGACCTCAAGGTCGATATCGACTTGGGCCAGCGCGCTTTCGATCATTTCCCGATCCCCGCCCGACGGCGATCAGTGCGACATCAGCAAGGGAAGCGTCATGTGCTTCAAAAGATATTTCGTGCCAGCACCCTTGCTGGCGAACCAGCGGGCATAGCCGCCGAAAGCGCCGATCACCATCAGGTCCGCACCCCTGTCGGTGGCCCGGTTCAGCAGCATGTCCATGGTGCCGATGTCGATGGCGACCAGAATTTCCGGCTGCGCTGCGATGCCGTGGCTTTCAAGATGCGTCGTCAGCATGGCGGTGGAGTGCTGAACGGCTTCATGCGAATCGGTGATCGTGACGACGATGCTTTCCTTGGCGCCGTGAAGCAGGGGCAAAGAATCGTTGAGCGCCCGAGCGGCGGCGGCCGAATCGTTCCAGGCGATCATGGGCTTTTCGAACTTGGGCGCGAAATGGCCGTAGGCGGGAATGAACAAAACTGGACGGCCCGAACTGAGGATGGTCTGCTCGGCCAAGTCGTCCGGGGTCAGGCTGTCCTTTTCTTCGGGCTGGCCCAGAAGGATCATATCAAAATGCCGCCCCACTTCCGTGAAATGGCGGATGATTTCAGCGTCACTGCCGCGATTGATGTCGATCCATTCCGCATTATCCAAGCCCTTGGCGGCGGCTTCGAAGTCGGTCTTGCTGTCTTTGGCGGCGGCGACATATTCCTCGGGCGGCCAAACCAGGACCATGCCGATGTGATGGGCGGCGGCTTTCTGGGCAAAGGCGCCAACCAAGCGCGCCTGATGCTTCTTGGCCAATTCGATGGCGAAGGCCAGTCGGTCGGCCGAGCGCGGGCCGCGATTCAAGTGAACCAGAATATTGCGGATCGACATTAAGGCTTCTCCATTCCGGGGGCGTCATCATTATTTGTGGCTTAATATAAATCCAAACAGGCAAGACAAGAAGACCGAATCGCGGCACGGCGAACAAGTTTCACTTTCTTTTACAGTCCGTTAGACGTTTCTTTGGCAAGGCGGCGGTCCCAAGCCCGCCCAACTGGTTAATGCCGTTTCCGATCAATTCCTTGCGGCCCATGCCGATCAGGGCTTCCTTGAGCAAATGGGCGTTTTCGGGGTCGTGCCAGCGCAGAAAGGCCTTATGAATGCGCCGCTGGCGTCCGCCCTTGGGGACATAAACGGGCTTGAGATCGGGCGTCAGCGGATTAAGGCCAGTATGATACATGGCGGTGGCCAGCGACATGGGCGAGGGCAGGAAGGTCTGCACCTGATCAAGCTTCAACCCATGGCGTTTCAACCACAGGGCCAGTTTCAGCATATCCTGATCGGTGGTGCCGGGATGGGCGGCGATGAAATAGGGGATCAGGTAAAGCGGCTTGCCCGCCTTGCGGGCCGCACTTAGGAAGCGGGCCTGGAACTTCTCGTAGACAGAGACGCCCGGCTTCATCATATGGGCCAGCGGCCCCGCTTCGGTATGTTCTGGGGCCACCTTCAGATAGCCGCCCACGTGATGCGCCGCCAACTCGTCGATATAGTCGGGGCATTCCAGCGCCAGATCGTAGCGCAGGCCGGAAGCGATCAGCACTTTCTTGATGCCGGGACGATTGCGGGCTTGGCGGTACAGACTTAATAGCGGGCCGTGATCGGTGATCAGATTCTTGCAGATGGTGGGATGAACGCAGGACAGGCGCTTGCATATCGCCAAGATGCGGTCTTCCTTGCAGCCCAGGCGGTACATGTTGGCGGTGGGACCGCCCAGGTCCGAGATGACGCCGGTAAAGCCCTTCATGCGGGCTTGCATCTGCTCGATTTCGCGCAGCACCGAGCCTTCGGAACGGCTTTGCACGATGCGCCCTTCATGTTCGGTGATCGAGCAGAAGCTGCATCCGCCAAAGCAGCCGCGCAGAATGTTGATGGAAAAGCGGATCATCTCCCAGGCCGGAATGCGCGCATTGCCATAGCTGGGATGAGGGGCGCGGGCGTAGGGCAGTTCGTAGATGCGGTCCAGCTCGGGGCTGGATAGCGGCAGCGGCGGCGGATTGACCACCACCAGCTTGTCGCCATGCGGCTGCGCCAGCGTTTTGGCGTTGTGGGGGTTGCTTTCCTGATGCATGCGCCGCGACGCAAGCGCATAGTTTCTGGGGTCTTTGCTGACCTCTTCGAACGAGGGCAGGCGGATGGAATTGGGAATTTCCTGAATCGGAGAAAGATAGACGGTGCCGCGGATATCGCGCATCTGTCTTGGATGTTCGCCCGCTTGGGCGCGCTTGGCGATTTCGACGATGGCGCGTTCCGCATTGCCGTAAACCAACAGGTCGGCCTTGGCGTCGGGCAGAATCGAGCGGCGCACTTTCTCGGACCAGTAATCGAAGTGAGCCAAGCGTCTTAGCGACGCCTCGATGCCGCCCAGCACGATGGGAACGTCCTTGAACGCCTCGCGGCAACGCTGCGCATAGACGTTCGCGGCGCGGTCGGGGCGCATGCCCGCCTTGCCATCCGGCGTATAGGCGTCGTCCGAGCGGATGCGCTTTTCCGACGTATAGCGGTTGACCATGGAATCCATGTTGCCAGCCGTCACGCCGAAAAACAGATTGGGCTTGCCCAGTTTCTTGAAATCCTCGGCGCTGTTCCAATCGGGCTGCGCAATGATGCCGACCGTGAAACCCTCGGCCTCCAGCAAACGCCCGATCAGGGCGGCTCCGAAACTGGGGTGATCAATATAGGCGTCTCCGGTCACCAGGACGATGTCGACCGTCTCCCAGCCAAGCTGATTCATTTCGGCCTTGGTCATGGGCAGGAAAGGGGCGGTCATGGCGGGCACGCAAATCAATTCAAGCACACCGCTTCTCGCGTGCAAGGCACGCGCGCGAGCCTCCCGGCGAGCGGGAGCCTAGCGCGCACAGCGCGCGCCCGGCGCTTGAGGGCAGATTATATCCTACACATAACCCATGCGAAAGCCGCCCCAGTGACGCCCCTTGACCATGATGGGGGCCGAGCAATCTTTCATCATCACCATATTGCCGCCGCCCATGTCGCGCTTGTAGGTTTTCAGCAGAAAGGATTTCTGGTTTTTGGCGGCGGCCAGCCCGGCGGGATCGTTGAAAAGACGCCGGTTGCGGCAATTGGCGGTGTTCCAGGCGGGATCGCCCGCTTTCTGGGCCTGGGAGTATTTCTTGTTGTGGGTGGGCAGGTATCCGTTGCGATCCACGGCGGCGCAAAAAATGATGCGGTCGCTGCCGTTCAGCAGGGGTTCTTGAATTCCCGGCAGCATTTGATCGGCGAATTCGGTGAAGCGCGCCATCAATTGCTGGGGATCGGTGCCGCCGATGGGGCGATAGCTCTCGTCGAACAAGGCGTCAAGACCGATCCGTCCCGTCTCAACCGCCTCTTCGAACAGGGCGCCAATTTTAGCCGCGGCGTCTTGCACCATGCGGATGAAGGGCGAATCCGGCAGATCGATGCCGACGCTCATCGACACTTCGATCAACGTTTCCGATTCCGCCATCAGCTTGTCGAGGCGCCCGTTGGCGTCATGCAGACGTTCGCTTTCCTCGCGGATATCGACATTGATGGCGGCGATGGTGTCTGTCATGCGCAAGCGGTCGGATTCCCCCGACTGGCCCGCATGCACGATTTCCTCGATATGTTCGTGCAGCAGGCCGAACAAGGTTTGCGTGTCATCGACGAAGCCCGACAGATCGTCGGTGGATGACATCACCTTGTCGGCGCAGGCTAGGCTGGTGGCGTTCTCCTGGGTCACTTTGCCACTTAGATCGTTCAGTTCGCGCACGGTAGAGGAAATCATCTGGGTGGCGTCGCTGGTTTGGGCGGCCAAGGCCTTGACCTCGCTGGCGACCACGGCGAAGCCCTTGCCCATCTCGCCCGCCCTGGCGGCTTCGATGGTGGCGTTCAGGGCCAGCATGCGAGTCTGGCGAGCAATGGCTTCGATGCGCTCGGACACGCCCTCGACCCTGGAAAGCGATTCGGTAAGCGCGTTCATGTGGCTTTCCGTGCGCTTCACGCCATCGACCAGGGTCTGGATCGAGCTTCTGGCCAAAGTCAGCGAGTTTTGCGATTCCTGCGTGATGTCGGAAACCGATTCCGAAACCTGCTGGGCCAGGCCTGCCGTCTCGCCCAGCTTGGCGTTGGTGTCGGCCAATCCGCCCGCGACGGAATTCAGCATGTCGACTTGCTTGGCCTGATCCGCGAAATGTTTCGCGATGCTGTCGATATCAAGGGCGACGGCGGCCAGTTGTGTCCAAATGCCGCCAATCGCTTGTCCAATGACTGCGTTCGATCCTACGTTCCCATCAAGAGCCATGTTGCCTCTCCTTCTTTTGAAGAAAGGCTACAGGCAAAATTACGCGAATAGTACGATAATCTTATATTTCGCAGTTGCGAATAACTCTCTTAAATTATTCAAGAAATTACTTTCAAAAATTTCTTTAAGTGATCAATCTCATAGGAGTCATTTCAGACAAGTTAAAACCATGGCGGGCGTAGAAACGCTGTGCCGGTTCGTTCAATCGGTCGGTCAGCAGCGTGATGCGGCCAAATCCTTGCGCGCGGGCATAGGCGACGGCATGCGCCAGCAGTTTGGAACCCAGGCCCCGCCCGCGCTGGTCGGCGCGGACCACCATATCCTCCAGCCAGCAGACCGGCTGACCCATGGCCGTGCTGACGGTGAACAGCAGGCTGACCATGCCGGTTACCGCTCCCGTCTCGTCGCGAGCCACGAACAATTGTCCAACCTGCGGGTTGGACAAGATCAGCGACAGGCCGCGCTCTTGCTTCGACCGGTCGGGCGAGAAATCGGCCTCTTGGTCGAATAGCGACAACAAAAGATCGGTCATGCCCTGGAGATCATTTTCGGCGGCGTTGAAAATCATCTTGTCCCTTTCCGGCAGCAAAAAGGCCGCACCCTTCGGCGCGGCCTTTGCACGTCAACGCATCTGGTCTTACAGGGCTGAATCGACCCATTCATACAGTTTGCTCTTGGGCAGGGCGCCGATCTTGGTCGCCGCCACCTGGCCGTTCTTGAAGATCATCAGCGTGGGAATGCCGCGCACGCCGTACTTCGAGGGCGTGGCCGGGTTCTCGTCGATATTGACCTTGGCGACGCTGATCTTGGCGGCATAGTCCTTCGACAGTTCTTCCAGCGCCGGCGCGATCTGGCGGCAAGGCCCGCACCATTCGGCCCAAAAATCGACCAGAACGGGACCAGGGGCCTTCAACACCTCGGCTTCGAAATCGGCGTCAGTAACCTGCTTCATGAGGACAAATCCTTGGCTTGGGTTTGGATGAGGTGCCGTTAAGATAGGAACGGCCAACGCAAAAATCCAGCCGAGTCTAGAAAGATGTTACCCATACGTCAAGGGACAGAACGACAACTCCTTGAATTCGTTGGCTTGACTTAGGCGGCTTGACTGCAAGCGCGGCCCAACTAGGATGACGCCGTCCAAATCGACTTCCCCCGGGAGAGACTGGCTGACCCCAGCGCCGAAGGAGCAACCGCCCCTGGAAACTCTCAGGCAAAAGGACCGGGAGAAGAGGACATCTGGAAAGCAGGCCGCCGTTCTTTTTCAATGCGGCGCCTCACCGAAGAAGTAAGCCGGTGTCTGCATCGGTGAATCTTTCAGGTCGCACGGACAGAGGGGGGCGCAAAGTGGACTCTGCCGCTGCCCCGAAAGGATTCCGTCCGTGAGCTTGCCAGACGATCTTAAAACGACTCCGCTTTACCATCTGCATCAGGAATTGGGCGGCAAGCTGGTGCCCTTTGCCGGTTACGCCATGCCGGTCAATTATCCGATGGGCGTGCTGAAGGAGCATCTGCATACCCGCGCCCATGCCGGTCTGTTCGACGTGTCGCATATGGGCGTGGTGTCGCTGCTGGGCGAGCATGCCGACAAAGCGCTGGAAACCCTGGTTCCCGCCGATATCTGCGGACTGGGCGTGGGCCGCCAGCGCTATACCCAATTCACCAATGCCAGGGGCGGCATCGAAGACGATTTGATGGTGCTGCGCCTGCCCGACCGTTTGTCGTTGGTGGTCAACGCCGCTTGCAAACATCAAGACATCGCGCATCTGACGCTGCATCTGGAACCCAAGGGCATCAAGGTGGCCGCCCATTCCGACTGGGCGCTGTTGGCCTTGCAAGGACCCGGCGCCGCCCAGGCTTTGGCGCCGCTGTCGCCCGAGGCCGCCAAGCTGGTCTTCATGTCGGGCGGCGAGATGACTGTCGCGGGCGTGCCCTGTCTGGTCACCCGTTCGGGCTATACCGGCGAGGACGGTTATGAGATCGCCATGCCAGCCGACAAGTGCGAAGAGATCGCAAGGAAGCTGCTGGCCCAGCCGGGCGTCGCCCCCATCGGTTTGGGCGCCAGAGATTCGCTGCGCCTGGAAGCCGGATTATGCCTGTACGGTTCCGACATTGACCAGACGACCAGCCCCGTCGAGGCGGGCTTGGTCTGGAGCATCGGCAAGCGCAGGCGCGAAGAAGGCGGCTTTGCGGGCGACGGCGTGATCCTGGCGCATTTGAAGAACGGCGCGGCAAGGAAGCGGGTCGGCATCAAGCCCGATGGTAAAGCTCCGGCCAGGGCGCATACGGAAATTCAGGACATGAGCGGCAAGCCCATCGGCGAAATCACCTCGGGCGGCTTCGGCCCCTCGGTCGATGGGCCGGTGGCCATGGGCTATGTCGATGCCGCCTATGCCGCGCCCGGGACGCCGGTTCAACTGATCGTGCGCGACAAGCCCATGTCGGCCCATGTCGTGGCGCTGCCGTTTTTTCCGCATCGTTATTTCAAAGGTTAGAAGGGGACTACCATGGCTGTTTTGCGCTTCACCAACGAACATGAATGGATCAGCTTTGACGAAGGCGTCGCCACCGTCGGCATTACCGATTTCGCCGCCCATCAGTTGGGCGACATCGTTTTCGTCGAACTGCCGGAAATCGGCAAGGCCGTCGCCAAGGCGGGGCAGGCCGCCGTGGTGGAATCGGTGAAAGCCGCCAGCGAAGTCTATTCGCCAGCCAGCGGCACGGTGACCGCCATCAATCAGGCGATCGTCGATCAGCCCGGCCATGTCAACGAATCGCCCGAAGGCGACGGCTGGTTCTACAAGATGAGCCTGAATGCGCCCGGCGAATTGTCGGGCCTGATGGATAAAGCCGCTTACGACGCCTATTTGAAAACGCTCGATCACTGAAGGGTTTCTCAAAATGCGTTTCCTGCCGCTCACCGATGCCGACCGGGCCGACATGCTGAAGGCCGTTGGCGCCAAAAGCGTCGACGACCTGTTTTGCGACGTTCCAGCCCAGGCCCGTCAATCGGGCGCTTTGCCCTTGCCCAAGGGCCTGAGCGAGATGGAGGTTGAGCGCAAACTAAGCGCCATGGCGGCCAAGAACATGGCGGCTTCGGACGTGCCTTGTTTCCTGGGGGCGGGCGCTTACCGCCATCATATTCCGGCGGCCATCGACCAGTTGCTGACCAGGGGCGAATTCCTGACTGCCTACACGCCCTATCAGCCCGAAGTCAGCCAGGGCACGCTGCAATATCTGTTCGAGTTCCAGACCCAGGTGGCGCTGATCACCGGCATGGAAGTGGCCAACGCCTCGTTGTATGACGGCGCCACCGCCTGCGCCGAGGCGGCCTTGATGGCGGCCCGCGTGACCAAGCGGGCCAAGGTGTTGATGTCGGGCAATGTGCATCCGCATTACCGCGAGGTGACGGCGACGCAGGCCAAGTTCACGCATCTTGAGGTCGAGGCGCTGGCTCCCGATCCCTTTTGCATCGAAGATTTAATGGGGCGCGTTGATTCCCAAACCGCCTGCGTGGTCGTGCAGTTGCCGGGCTTCTTCGGACAGTTGAGCGATTTTTCTGCGTTGGCGAGCGCTTGTCAGGCCGAAGGGGCGCTGCTGGTGGTGGCCGTCACCGAACCGGTGGCGCTGGGGGCCATCAAATCGCCCGGCGAGATGGGGGCCGACATCGTGATCGGCGATGGGGCGTCGCTTGGCGTGGGGCTTAATTTCGGCGGTCCCGGCCTGGGCCTGATGGCCGTGAAGGAAAAATATGTCCGCCAGATGCCGGGCCGATTGATCGGCGAAACGGTGGATGCCGACGGCAAGCGCGGCTGGGTGCTGACCTTGTCCACGCGCGAGCAGCATATCCGGCGCGAGAAGGCGACCAGCAACATCTGCACCAATTCGGGCCTATGCGCGCTGGCCTTCTCGATGCACATGACCTTTTTGGGCGAGGCCGGTTTCACCAAGCTGGCGCAACTGAACCATGCCAGGGCCGTGCAATTGGCCGAGCGTTTGGCGCAGGTGAAGGGCGTCAAGCTGTTGAGCAAAACCTTCTTCAACGAATTCGCCGTGCAATTGTCCAAACCCGCCGCTCAGGTGGTGGACGCGCTGGCGGCCAAGCGCATTCTGGCGGGCGTGCCGGTCAGCCGCCTCTATCCCACCTGGCCCGAGATGGAAAATTTGATGCTGATCGCCGTTACCGAAACCGTGACCGACGAGGACATGGACGCCCTGGTTTCGGGCCTGCAAGAGGTGCTGTCATGAGCCTGGAAAGCTATACCGGCAATCGCGGCTTGGTGATCGAAGAACCCCTGATCTTCGAGCAAGGCGAAGCGCAGCGTTCAGGCGTCGATCTGCCCGATGTGCCTGACGTGCCCGACCGTTTGGGCGGTTTGGCCCGCAAGGGCAATATCGGCTTGCCGGGATTGGCCGAACCCGAATGCGTGCGCCATTACACGCGCTTGTCGCAAAAGAATTTCGGCATCGACACCGGCTTCTATCCGCTGGGGTCTTGCACCATGAAGCATAATCCGCGCTTGAGCGAGAAGGCGGCGCGCCTGAACGGATTCGCCAATCTGCATCCGTTGCAGCCCGAAGCCACCACGCAAGGGGCGCTGGAAGCCATCTCGCTGTTGGGCCAATGGCTGATGGATCTGACCGGCATGTCGGCGGTGGCGATGTCGCCTGCCGCAGGCGCGCATGGCGAACTCTGCGGCTTGATGGCGATCAGGGCGGCGCTGGAAGACAAGGGCGACGCTAGGCAGATCGTGCTGGTGCCGGAATCGGCGCATGGCACCAATCCGGCCACGGCGGCCCTGTGCGGCTATCAGGTGGTGTCGATCCCCGCCAACGAGAAGGGCCGGGTGGATGTGGCCGCCCTGAAGGCGAAGTTGGATAACAAGGTGGCGGCGCTTATGCTGACCAACCCCAACACCTGCGGCTTGTTCGAGAGCGAGATTCTGGAGATCGCTTCAGCCGTGAAGGCGGCGGGCGCTTATTTCTACTGCGATGGCGCCAATTTCAACGCCATCGTCGGGCGGGTGAAGGTGGCCGATCTGGGCATCGACGCCATGCACATCAATCTGCACAAAACCTTTTCCACCCCACATGGCGGCGGCGGGCCGGGCGCTGGCCCGGTTGTATTAAGCGAACGCTTGAAGGCCTTTGCGCCGGTGCCGTTCGTGCGCCAAGGCAAGAACGGGCTGGAACTGGTGGAACACTGCCTGGGCGAGGCTGAAAAAAGTTTCGGGCGCATGAAGGGCTTTCACGGTCAGTTCGGCGTGATGATCCGCGCCCTTGCCTATATCCTATCGATGGGCGGCAATGGTTTGTGGCAGGCATCATCCGATGCCGTGCTGAACGCCAATTATCTGCTGGCAAGGTTGAGCGCTGAACTGACACCTTCCTTCCCCGGCCCCTGCATGCATGAAGCGTTGTTCGACGACCGCTTCTTGAAGGATACGGGCGTGACCACGCTTGATTTCGCCAAGGCGATGATCGACGAGGGCTTCCATCCCATGACCATGTATTTCCCGCTGGTGGTGCATGGCGCGTTGCTGATGGAACCCACCGAGTCCGAGAGCAAACAGACGCTGGATATCTATGTCGAAACCCTGCTGTCGTTGGCGAAGAAGGCCAAGGCGGGCAATGCGGCAGAGGATTTCAAAGCCGCCCCTCGCATGACACCCCGCAGGCGTCTGGATGAAACCCGCGCTGCAAGGTCGCCGGTGTTGCGGTGGAAGGGAGAGGCGGTTCAGTAGTGCGGCCTGACCACTTCCCACTCACAAGCCTTGGTCATTTTACCGTCCCCTTTCGGCATTAGAAGTTGCGGATTTAAATCGTCATTGACCGGGGTGGAAAGAACATATGTCTTTCCGTCCAGACGGAAGACCTCACCGTGTGCGTATCCTAAGTCCCACATAACACCGTTGACAGGTGTCGGCCTGCGATCTCCGTCATATTCGCCAATCTGAACATCAGGTTCAGGAGCGTCCTTTGGTAAAGCTAGGTAAGTGTCTCCGTCCTGCGCGTGTGTACATAGATTCCAGTTGTATACGTCCTGTTGGACGCCCGCATTCGAGAAATCGAAATGAGCGCGACCGGTTGAACCGCAATATTCCGTCTTTTTCCAAGGGATCCACGAGATTCTTTCTGCACTTGCTGGAATCACAGGCTCTTCTGCGCCATCGGGATTCATGAGGTGGCATAGCTTTGAGGGTACAACTGATTTAGTTATCAGGCTTCCCACGATTGGCTTTGATGAAGGATTGTCCGGATACTCAAATTTGTCCTTGGGCTGGTCCCCGATGGCGACATCCGTGCAGACACGTTTAAAGGCCCATTTTGCCATCCCAAACCGGTCTCCGCGGCTGTTCGGGCCGTATCCTCCCCCATCTGTCTTGTCTATACCATTTTCATCCTTACCAATGTATCTACAGACTTTGACGAAGCGATCGGTTGCCAAGACGCCTGTGACACTCTCACCCATGCAGCGTCCGCCCTTAAGATATTGCCTGGAAGCCAAATGCTTCCAGTTAACCCAAAGACTGAAGAACTCGCCTGCATCACCTCCGCACTCGCCATAAGGCATTGCTTGATCTGTGCCCCAACGCAACCTGATCTCGGTACCGTCTCTCAGGGTGCAGTCGAAAGTATAGGGACTTGGGGTGTTGCTTTCGAACATCGAATTAGTCGGAAGAGGGCGGATGCTAAAGGAATTGTCTAGGCAGTAGGCGGCATACTGCCCTCCGATGGAAGGCGAAAATTCTTTCGTTCTTGGAACTGAGCGGTTCTCAAAAAAGGTGATGCGCTCCTTGTAAACTCGGTTTAGGCAAGATAGCTGATCACTGAACACCGGGGCTGCTTGCGAACATTCCTTGTTACGAAAAACTAGCCAGTCAGCCTGTGCAGACATGAAAACCCTGGCTTCTAAATCGTTTTTCTCTAATAGGGCGGAATGTTTGCGCTTGAAGGATTCAGCCATGCGCATGTCGAGCGCTGCCAAGTCGGCATTGGCACAAATCAGCTTCTCAATTTTGCTTGAAGCCTTGACGCAATCGAAACTGGGTTGGGCGCTGACGGGGAATGGGGGGTAAAATGTTGCAACGAACAGCAGCACCATGAAAAGGGCACCCCTTGCCCATGTCCGAAGAATCATGCGTCACCCCAACGTTTACAGAAGTCAGGGTCAACCTATCACTTTTTAGGTGTAATGACTACAACCCCGCCGCAAAGGCCTTGTGGAAGGCAACGGCGCCGGAGGGAACAAGCGCGTTGTCGAAGGCCAAGGCTAAGACATATTCCGGCGGCACGCCTTCCAGCGAGAGGCGATGGTCGGCCTTGAATCCGAAGCGTCGATAATAGTCGGGTTCGCCCACCAGCACGCAGCCCTGTTTGCCTAGCTTTCGCGCTTCGTCCAATCCCGCCCGCACCAAGGCCGAACCGATGCCCTGGCGTTGGCGATCCACGCGCGCCGCCACCGGTCCCAGCCCCACCCAGCCGCTATCCTGGCCATCGATCAGAATGTCGGAAAAGGCGATATGGCCAACCACCTCGCCATTTTCCTCGCCGACCAGCGAAACCAGCAGCGCCTTGTCATCGCGCAACGCATCGACAATCAGATGTTCCGTTTGGCGGCTGTGCGGGTGATGCAGGAAGGCGGCTTGCACGATTTCAGAAATGGCGGTTTGGTCGCCGGGTGCTTCTTCGCGGATGATCAGGTTGTTCAGGCGCCACTTTTAGCCTTGGCGCAGCACCGCTGTCAAACTGCGCCAGATTTTCGGGCGTTCCGACAAAACAAGTCCGGCGGCACAGGCGGCCTTGACCTGATCCACAAAGACGTCATCCGGCACATGGCCCGCCGGTTCCACCATCAGCACACAGCCGTTCGGTTTCAGACAGGGCGCCAGTTCGGCGAAAAAATCCTGAGGCGAGGGCAGTTCATGCACCATGGCGAAGGCCAGCGAGAAATCGACGCTTCCCTTCAGATCATCGATCCCCATCCGCTTGGCTGCCGCCACCCGGGTTTCGATGCGCGCATCCAGCCCCGCTTTGGCGGCGCGCCTCATCAATCCGGCCAGCATGCGCGGTTGCAGATCGACGGCGATCACTTGGCCGGTGCTTCCCACCAGTCGCGCCAAATCCAGCGTGAAGAAACCCATGCCGGGGCCGGGTTCCAGCACGGTCATCCCTTCGCGCACGAAGGGCGACAAAATGCGGACAGGGTCCTGCACCCAGCGGCGCATCGGCAAGTTGAGCAGCGGACCCAGCCACCAGGGGCAGACATGCGGTTTCATGCGTCTCCTTTCGCCTATTCCCTAGGTCGAGAGGAACCGAAAAGTTTCAAGCCCCGATGAACCAGGATCAGGCCCCACAGGATGGCAGGATACAGCACCCATAGATGGTCGGGGCTGCGGGTCAGGTTCAAGGCGGCCAGCCCGCCGATCACCAGGGCATAGATGAATAGATGATGGAGGAGCCGGCGTTTGCGCTCCGCAGGCGTTTTGGGTTGTCCATGCGGGCAGGTCAGGATGCTGGCGGCGTCGGTGGTCATGGCGGAATCGTCCTTTCCGTTCAGTTGCAGGTCGGCCAGGGCTAGGCCGAAGGCGGCGGCCAGGGCCTTGGCGCTTTCCAGCCCTGCTGTGCCGCCCTGCTCGATGCGCTGAATGGTGCGGACACTGACGCCGGAAATTCCGGCCAGCTGTTCCTGGGTCCACCCCTTATCAAGTCGCAATTGTTTCAAGCTGTTAGCCGGGGTCATGGTTGGAATGCAGGCCCTTCTTCGGAACGGAATATGGAAAGTCTGCCCCCAAAAGGCCACGACAGCAACCCGCCACCTAGCCGCCAGCGATGGCTTTTCAGGGGGTTAGGGTTGAAGGCGGCGGCTCAAAAGTGTAAACATCCGGCTTCATTTGCTGGAGATATTCCAAGTGTCCGCCGCCGAACCGCTGGTCATCGCCCTGCCCAAGGGCCGCATTCTGGACGAAGCCATGCCGCTGTTGCTGGGCGTTGGCATTGTGCCCGAACCCGCCTTCAACGACCCCAATTCGCGCCTGCTGCGTTTTGCGACCAACCATGCCCATATATCGATCATCCGGGTGCGTTCGTTCGACGTGGCGACCTTCGTCGCCTTCGGGGCCGCCCATCTGGGAATCGCGGGCAATGACGTGCTGATGGAATTCGACTATCCCGAGCTTTACGCGCCGCTCGATCTGGGCATCGGCAAATGCCGCCTGTCGGTGGCCGAACCGCGCGAGATGGGCGAGGGCGACAATCCTTCGCGTTGGAGCCATGTGACGGTGGCGACCAAATATCCGCATCTGACCAAACGCCATTTCGCCACCCGCGGCGTGCAGGCCGAATGCATCAAGCTGAACGGGGCGATGGAACTGGCCCCCTCGCTGGGCCTAGCCGGGCGCATCGTCGATCTGGTCAGTTCGGGCGCTACTTTGAAGGCCAATGGGCTGGTCGAGGTCGAGCATATCATCGACATCACGTCGCGCCTGATCGTCAATCGCGCCGCCTTGAAAACAAGGCCCGAGGAGCTGGGCGAATGGATCGAGAAATTTAGAGGCGAGGTGGCCCGTGCCGCGTAATCTGGATGCGAGTTCGCAAGGCTTCGACGCCGAATTCATGGCGCTGATCTCGGCCAAGCGCGAAACCGACCGCGATGTGAATGACACCGTGGCCGCCATCATCGCCGAAGTGCGGGCCAGGGGCGATGCCGCCCTGGTCGATTACACCGCCAAGTTCGACCGTTTGAAACTGACGGCGGATGGATTGCGCTTCACGTCCGCCGAAATCAAGGCGGCGCGTGCCGCCTGTTCTGCGGAAACGCTGGCGGCGCTGGAACTGGCGGCCTCGCGCATTCAGTCTTTCCATGCGCGTCAATTGCAGGCCGACATCGATTATGTCGATGCCCAGGGCGTGCGCCTCGCCATGAAGTGGCGGGCCGTGCAGGCGGCGGGACTGTATGTGCCGGGCGGCACGGCGGCCTATCCGTCTTCGGTGCTGATGAACGCCATTCCAGCCAAGGTGGCGGGGGTTCAGCGCCTCGTCATGGTGGTTCCGACGCCGGACGGCACGGTCAATCCCTTGGTGCTGGCGGCCGCCGAACTGTCGGGCATCGACGAGATTTGGCGCGTCGGCGGCGCGCAGGCGGTGGCCGCACTTGCCTATGGCACCGAACGGATCAAGCCGGTCGATAAGATCGTGGGGCCGGGCAATGCTTATGTGGCGGCGGCCAAGCGTCAAGTCTTCGGCCAGGTCGGCATCGACATGATCGCCGGGCCTTCGGAAATTCTGGTGGTGGCCGACAATGCCAACGATCCCGCTTGGCTGGCCGCCGATTTGTTGAGCCAAGCAGAACATGACACGGCGGCGCAATCGATCCTGATCACCGACGACGGGGCCTTTGGCGCTCGCGTGGCCGAAGCGGTGGAGCATCATCTGAAAACCCTGCCCAGGGCCGAAATTGCCAGGGCCAGTTGGGAGGCCCATGGCGCGGTGGTGGTGGTAAAACATTTGGACGACGCGATTGCGCTGATCGACCGCATCGCGCCCGAGCATCTGGAACTGGCCATCGAGAATCCCGAAGCCATGGCCGAGAAGGTGACGAATGCGGGCGCCATCTTCCTGGGCCGCTATACGCCCGAAGCGGTGGGCGACTATGTGGGCGGTCCCAACCATGTGCTGCCGACGGCGCGCTCGGCCCGTTTTTCGTCGGGCCTGGGCGTGCTGGACTTCATGAAGCGCACGACATGGCTGGGATGCGATGCGAATTCGCTGGCCGCCATCGGTCCGGCGGCGGTGACGCTGACCAAGGCAGAAGGGTTGGATGCGCATGGCCTGTCCGTGCGCCTGCGTCTGAACAGGTAGCGTCATGCGCAAGCACCCCAACCGGCTGGTTCATGTGGTGCTTGACGAAAAGACCTTGGTGCGCCGCCGTCCCGAGGTCGAGCATGAACGACAGGTCGCCCTGTACGATCTGATCGAGGAAAACAGCTTTCAGCCGGTGGGCGATTGGCAAGGCCCCTTCACGCTGCATTTGTCGATGGATGACGGGCGCATGAGCTTCGACATCCGTTCCGAGGATGGCTTGCCGCTGACCATGGTGCGTTTCGAGGTCAGGTCCTTCTACAGCCTTGTGCGCGACTATTTCATGGTTTGCGACACCTATTTTTCCTCGATCAAGTCAGCGCCCCCTTCGAAGATCGAAGCCGCCGACATGGCCAGAAGAAGCCTGCACAACGAGGGAGCCAAGCTGTTGATTGAGCGCCTGAAGGACAAGATCGAGATCGATTTCGATACGGCGCGCCGCCTGTTCACCTTGCTGTGCGTGCTGCATATCCGGGGATGATTTTCGGTGCCTGACCTTCCTTCCGCCATTCTGTTCGCCTGCACCTACAACGCCGTGCGCTCGCCGATGGCCGAGGGGCTGATGAAGCGCCTGTTCGGCACGCGGGTGTTCGTCGATTCTGCGGGCGTCAAGGCGGGCGAACCCGATGGCTTCATGATCGCCGTAATGGAAGAGGAAGGCATCGATATGAGCCGCCATCGCGCCAAGACCTTCGATCATCTGGAAGACACCTCCTACGATTTGGTGATCTCTCTCAGTCCCGAGGCGCAGCACAAGGCGGTGGAGCTGACCCGCAACATGGCCTGCGAGGTGGAATATTGGCCGACCTTCGACTGCACGGCCATCGATGGCGATCGCGAAACAAGGCTTGAGGCCTATCGCAAGGTGCGCGACGATTTGAAACAGCGGTTGATCAAGAAATTCATGTCCCAGCGGATGGCCGATTTATGAAACCAGAAACCGACGCGCTTTTGCAGATGGGCCTGTCGGCGCACCGCACCGGGCGGCGCGGCCAAGCCGAAACGCTGTACCGCGAAGCCTTAAAGCAAGAACCCAGGAACGCCAGCGCCAACAATCTGCTAGGCGCGCTGTTGATGGAAATGGACAAGAACGTGGAAGCCTTGTCCTTTTTGCGCAAGGCGGCCATGAACGCGCCCGCCTACGAGGCGGCGCAAACCAATTACGGATCGCTTCTTTATGTTCTGTCGAAAAAGGGCGAGGCGAGATTGGCCCTGGCCGAGGCCAAGACATGGGCCAAGAAGCAGCCGCAGAACAAAGTGGCCCGCCATTGGGCGGCGGCCCTGGGGGCGGGCGGCGATGTGCAGGCGGCAATGCCTGAATCGCTGGTGCGCAATACTTTCGATGGATTCGCCAAGGAGTTCGACGCCAAGCTGGCCAAGCTGGATTACCGCGTGCCGGAACTGATTGCGGGCGCATTGAAGGATGTCGTGAAACCGCCCCTGGACATTCTGGATGCCGGTTGCGGCACCGGGCTGATGGCCCTGCATCTGAAACCCTGGGCGCGTTCGCTGGCGGGCGTCGATCTGTCGCCCGCCATGATCGAGCGGGCGCGTTCCCGGAAGCTGTATGACGCGCTGGACGCGGGCGAACTGGTGGCCTATCTGAAGGCGCACGGCGACAGCTTCGATCTGATCGCGGCGGCCGACGTGTTTTGCTATCTGGGGGATCTGGGGCCAGTTCTGGCGGCGTCTCAAAAATCGTTGCGCAAGGACGGCCTGCTGGCCTTCACCGTGGAAGCGGCGGATGCGGGCCACTTCACGCTGGGCCAAAGCGGGCGCTATGCCCACGGCGAAGGTTATGTGCGCGATGCTTTGGCGGCTGCCGGATTTTCCGTCATCTCGCTGGCCCGCGACGTGGCAAGGCACGAAGACGGCCAGCCGGTGCCCTGCTTCGTCGTGGTGGCTGGCGAAGGAAGATAAAAGGGCGATGATGGCCTTGGCCTGTTGCCTGCTTCCCGTCTTGGCGTGGCGGCTTAGAGCATACTGTGTCTAGGTTGAATTGCTTTCGCCGGAGGGACGCTTCGCCGCGGGCAAGGCGGCCACTTATTTACCAGTCCGAATTACCGCACCCTATTTCATCTCGCTCCAGGCTTTGGCAATGCGCTCGCTCTCCTCTACGAAGCCCAGAATGTCGTCCGGCGTCATTTCGCTGGTGCGCTTGTCCCTATACTGGAACACTTTGCCGTTATGCATGGCCGCAGCATAAATTGTTCCATCTACCAAGTGGATGGCAACCATGGCGGTGTCTGTTGTACCTGCATGAGGTTTGTTTCCCGTCAGAATCATGTGCGTTCCGGAAAAGGCAATGGGGGACATCACTGTCATGTTCTCTTTCAGTACCGCCTTTTCCTTCGAATTCATCAGGCTGTTAAGGGTCGCGTTGACGTCCGGGTCATTCAGGACATCGTCGTAGCGATAGGTGCCGATGTGGCGGGCCAGACGCGATAAGGCGCCAGCCTTGTAATCTTGCTCCAGGGCATTGCGCCTCAACTTCCCGACCTTGTCCCCCCACATCTCAGGGGACATAGTGGAATGTTTCTCCGGAAAAGCGGGCGTTAGCTGGAAGCGAAGCGCCTCGCCCTGCTTGCGCGTCAGGACCTGGAGAACCGGGAACCGCAGTAATCGCGCGGAATGCGGCCAAAGGGTAGCACCCGAGATCACGGTTTGACCATCGACCGTCAGGGCGAAGCAGTGGTCGGTCAATTCGCCAAAATTCTCTTCCTGTCCGCCTTCGCCAAGCAGTGGAATGCCTCCGTTGGAAAACATGATGACAGCGTCCGACGCCAAAAGGCGGGCCTCGAGCGACTTGGCTTTGACCGCCTCCTCGGCTCGTTTGGGGCAATCGGAAAGATCGCCTGCTGGGGCTGGCTTAACGATCCACAGCCGGGCCTCGGACGCTTGGGCACCCAGAGACAGAAACAGCAGCGAAAGAACGAGGCAGGAAAGCCGCTTCATGGCACTTGCCCCTCACGGGCCGCCATGACGGGGCAGGCGGCGAATGCTAACGATGTCATAGCTAGGGCGAATGGTTTCATCAGTCCATCTTCCTTTGTTCGATCAGGCCTCTGTTCGATCAGGCCCCCTGTTCGATCAGGCCCCCTGTTCGATCAGGCCCCCTGTTCGATCAGGATCGACCCGCCCCGTCTGTCTTGCCTAGGCGGGTTCATCATGGGCTGCGACAGTCCCGCCATTCAGCAGCAGACGCAACGTAGAGTTTGTACGGTATGCCTCCACCCAAATTGCCTGATTTATTGGTCCCTGGGAATGATACATTGCTTCTATAATCATTGTTTCCAGGAAAGAGGTTTAATTATGGTTGGCATGAAGTTCCAAGCGGCGCATTGCCATTTTGAACGAGGCGTCCTGCATCCAGGATTTGATGAATCTGCCGTCCAACCGCTTTGAATCGCTGGGGGGAAAGCGCAAGGGTCAGTACAGTATCCGCGTCAACGACAAATGGCGGATTTATTTTACCTTCCAGGAAGGAGACGCCTATGACGTCGAAATCGTCGATTACCATTAAGAAAGTGAAGCTGCCGCCGATCCATCCCGGCGAAATCCTTCAGGGCGAATTGGAAGAGTTGGGCGTTTCGGTGACCGCCCTGGCCCGTGCGTTGGATGTGCCGCAAAGCCGCATGGCCGAAATCGTGAAGGGCGAGCGCGGCGTTTCCGCCGACACGGCGCTGCGTCTGTCCGCCTATTTCGGCACCTCGCCTCGGCTGTGGCTGAATTTGCAAACGGCTTACGATCTGGCGACAACTGAAGCGGCCAATGGCGCTTTGATTCAATCGCGCGTCAGGCCGTTTGCGGCGTAAACGGATAAGGGTTTTTCATCCCCTCATGAAAATTAAGTTGGCGTCGCTGACTGGACGAAGCGGCTCGGGCACCCCATACTTGATCGCATGACAAGCGACAGCCAAGCCATGCGGCGCCTTTGGATCATCCTGATCTGCGGCGCTCTTATCCTCACCCTCACCACCGGGCTGCGCCAAGCGCTGGGCCTGTTCTTGAAACCCATGACCATGGATCTGGGCGTCGGGCGCGAAGTGTTCGGCTTTGGCATCGCACTGCAAAATCTGCTTTGGGGCCTGGGTTCGCCCTTCGCGGGCGCCATTGCCGACCGTTTCGGCGTGGTCAGGGTTTCGGCTCTGGGCGGGCTGATCTATGCGCTGGGGCTGGCCGCCATGGCTTTCAGCACCGGGGGCACATCGCTGGTGCTGGGCACGCTGATCATCGGCATCGGTTTGGCGGGCGCCGGATTCTCGACCGTGCTGGGCGCGGTGGGCCGCGCAGCACCGCCCGAGAAGCGCAGCATGGCGCTTGGCATCGCCACGGCGGGCGGCTCGTTCGGCCAGTTCGCGGTGGTGCCTTTGGGCCATGTCGTGCTGGAAGGCTTCGGCTGGCAGATGGCGTTGATCATTCTGGCCGGGGTGGCGATGGCCATGTTGCCCTTGTCGCTGGGCCTGTCGGAGGGGCCGCGCAATGTGGTGGCCCAGCAAACGCAAAGTTTCAAACAGGCGCTGGGCGAGGCTTTCCGCCATCCCAGCTATTGGTATCTGGTGGCGGGATTTTTCGTTTGCGGCTTTCACGTCGCCTTCGTGGTGACGCATCTGCCCGCCTATCTGGCCGACCGCGCCATGCCGGAATGGTTGGGGGCTTGGTCGCTGGCCCTGGTCGGCCTGTTCAACATCATCGGCAGTTGGGGCTGTGGGGCCTTGGGCGGCAAATACAGCAAAAAGAATTTGCTGTCCTATCTGTATTTCGGGCGCGCCTTGGTTTTCATCATCTTCATCTTCATGCCGCTGTCGCCCTTCTCGGTGCTGCTGTTCGCAGGCTCGCTGGGATTGCTGTGGCTGGGCACTGTGCCTTTGACCAGCGGGCTGGTGGCGCAGATGTTCGGACCCGTCTATATGTCGATGTTGTATGGCGTCGTCTTCCTGTCGCATCAGGTCGGCAGTTTCTTCGGCGCATGGCTGGGCGGCAAGGCCTTCGATCTGACCGGCTCTTACGATCTGATGTGGTGGCTGTCGGTGGCGCTGGGCGTGTTCTCAGGTCTGGTCAATCTGCCGATCAAGGAAGCGCCGGTCGCTAGGCTTGCCGCCAAGAGCGCCGAATGAAAACGAAATTGAAATTCGCCCTGATCATGCTGGGCGTGTTCGCGCTGGGGCTGATCACCGGCCTGTGGATTCTGCGCGGCACTGCCATCATGATGGATTACAATTTCGTGGGCTGTATATAGATTCTTTGTTTGGCCCTCAGACGCCGGGCGCTCTCTCCGTTCGCTTGGCTTACGCGCCATAAGGCGCGCGGCCCCTTGGGCCTAGTCGCTTCGCTCCGTTTACAGTGATTTCTGCATCAAGACGCTGTCGTGCCAGCGGTCGAACTTGAACCCCACCTTGGGCAGCAGGCCCACGCGCGCGAAGCCGTGCTTTTCATGCAGTCGGATCGACCCCGAATTGTCCGACCCGCCGATCACCGCCACCATCTGTTTGAATCCCCTGGCCCCTGCGTCAACGATCAGCGCTTCCAGCAGCGCATGACCCAGCCCGCGCTTGTGGCAGGCCGGGTCGATATAGACGGAATCTTCGCAGGTGAAACGATAGGCTTCGCGCGTGCGATACAAGTTGGCATAGGCGTATCCGGCGACGCGGCCTTCTGTTTCGGCGACTAGAAAGGGCAGGTTGCGCTTCTGCACCTCGGCCAGCCTTCGCTGCATTTCAGCCAGATCCGGCGGCTCGATTTCGAACGAGCCGCTGCCGTTCATCACATGATGCGCGTAGATGGCCTGGACCTGGGCCATGTCGTCAATCGTCGCCGGGCGGACAAAAGGTTTCGTCATGGGCGGGAAGATTATCGCAAGCCCATGGACAGCGCCACCCCGGCCTGAGCCAGATGCCGGGGGAAAAGATCGCTGGCCAGATAGGCCCTCTCCGCCTCGCGCGGCGCATGTACCGGATCGGGGCCGTCGATCAGAGCCTGATCGACATAGGCGGGGTGGCACATGATCAGCAAATTCGGCTTGGCCCCGGCCAGGAAACGGGGGAACAGAATTTCCGGCGGCTGGTGCGGCCCCAGCAGATCGTAAGCGCCGCGAAAACCCTGGTTCGCTGGAATGCCCTGCACCTTGGCTTGGCGGTGCAGCGAGAAGCCAAGCCCGTTCAGAGCCAGGGATTTGATGGGGTTGGGGGCATTGCGAAACAGGTCGGGCAACGGCTCCCACACGTCGCGCAGCCAAGACCCCTTCAAGCGCGTGGACATGATTTTTAGCACCGCGTCGCGGATGGTGGGCAGGACATGCGCATGTTGGTGCCCGTCCAAAAAATCGGGCAGGCGGCTCAGCCCGGTTTCGAAGGCGTCGATCTGGCGGTTGATCTCGGCTTCGATGTCGGCTTGCTTCAGGCGGCCTAGAAAAGCCTGTTTGGCAAGCGCACCCAAGGTGGGATGGGGGGGCAATGTGGTCAAGGTCAGGTGCAGCCCGATCATCGCTCTGCCCGCCAAGGGCTTAAGTAATGATGCCGTTTCCAGCCAATAAGGCGCATGGGTCATGCAGGAGGTGGCGCTTAGGCGTTGCCTGCCCAGCAACTCGGCGATAGCGCGGCTGACGCCGGGCGAAAGCCCGAAATCGTCGGCGCATAGAAGGATGGGAATGGTCATAAGCCAATGTTCGGCAAGGAATTACCCGAAGTCAAGGAAGCAGGTGGGCGCACGAGGCTAGTTTGCCCCCATGACGGCGCACATGAACGACGCATTGGCTGTGGACAAGCTATGGCAAGCCCAGGATGGCTGGCATATCGACGTGCGCGGCCTGCAAGCGCCAGGCCCCATGGTTGCCATCATCGGCCTGATCGAAAGACCCGACGTGGGTTCATGCGTCGTGGTCCATCATGACCGCGAGCCGTTCTTTCTTTATCCCGAACTGGCCGAGCGCGGCTGGCGCTGGCGTTTAGCGCCCGCCCCGGCGGGCGAGGTGCGGCTGGAATTGTCGCGCGAAGGGTCGGGCCAATAATGATCATTGATCCATCGCAGAACGCCGCCGGACGCTTGCTGCCGCCCGACATCCCCTTCCGCTTCTTTGGCACCGCCATCTTCTTTCATATTCTGGCCTGGGCCGTTTTGGCGCTCAACGCCCAAAGCGCCGATGGATTAAGCTGGCCCGTGCTGGCCGCCCTTCACCTGATCACGCTGGGCGTGCTGGCGATGGTGGCGGCTGGGGCCTCGTTCCAACTTCTGCCCGTGGCCACCAAACGGGCGGTGCGGGCACCCGTTCTTTGCCGCGTCACTTACTGGCTGATGACGGGCGGCGTTGCCTTGTTCGCGGTGGGCTTGCTTTTCAATCTGCCGGTTTTGGTGGCGGTGGGCGGCGGGCTGGCGGCCCTGGGCCTGCTGGTGATGGCCATCTTGCTGGTCGATAATCTGATGGGCGTCGAGGACATGCCGATCGTGACCGGTCACGCCTGGATCGCCGCCCTGTCCCTGGTGGCCGTGGAAGTGCTGGGCGGCTTGCTGGCCATCAATCTGGCCCTGGGCTTTCTTGACAATCGTTCGTCTCTGATGCTGGCGCACGGCATACTGGCCGCCTTCGGATTCATGGGCATGCTGGCCCAGGGTTTTTCCACCATTCTGCTGCCCATGTTCGCCTTGTCCTTTGCCCCTTCGCAGCGTTTGGGCAAGGGGGCGCTGCTGTGCAACGGCCTGGGTTTGCTGTTCGCGGTGACCGGCGCCCTGATCGAGGAGCCGTCGCTACTGGCGCTGGGCGGTCTATTGGGCATGTGCGGCATGGGAATTCTGGCTTGGTCGCTGGCGGCAACCTATAGAAAACGTATGCGCAAGCGCACCGGATTTTTCTTCCTGCCCATCTGGATAGGCGTGGCGGCGGGGCCGCTGGCGATTTTATGCGGCCTTGCCGCCCTGTTCGATCTGTTCGCCAATGCGGGCGCGCTGTTCATCTGGATGCTTGTGGTCGGCTGGCTGCTGACATTTCTGATGGGCGTTCTGCAAAGGATCATGCCCTTTCTGGCCAGCATGCATTCGGCGACGCCGAATGGCAGAACCCCCCTATTGTCGCAATTGATGGCCGAAGGTTGGGCCAAGGCGCATTTCGCGCTGCATCTGACGGCGGTGCTTTGCGTGGGTGCGGGATTTCTATTCGGATCGGTTCTGCTTGTGCGGATCGGCGCGCTTTCTGGCCTTGCCGGAGCGCTGTCCTTTGCGGGCTATGGGGTCGAGTTGTTCACGCGCGTGCGCCGTTTCAGGCTTGAAAATGCCTGACGGAACCAACAGGAAAGGTTGAAGCCTATGTTTACGATATCGTCGAAGATCGGCCAACTGCTGCATCAAGATCATGTGCAGGCGATTGCCCTTTTGCAAAAGCTCGAACAGTTTCTGATCGCCCAAACCTCGAAGCGCCCCCCTGACGTCGCCAATGACGCCGTGAAGGCGCTGCTGAAGGATGTGGCTTATATCATCGACGATGAGATCACCCGCCATTTCGGCTTCGAGGAAGGGCATCTGTTTCCCGCCCTGGCCGAGGCGGGCGAGACCGGCATGACGACCTTCTTGGCGCATGAACATGGCATGATCCGTCCGGTGGCGCAGGAATTGGGCGCTCTGGCCCGCACCGCCATGCAAGAGGGTTTCACGCCCGACAGCTGGAAGCAATTTCACAGCCTGGGTCTTGAAATGGTCGAGCGCGAAATTTTCCATATCCAGAAGGAGGAGATGGGCCTTCTGTCGGCCATCTCGGCGCTGCTCGATCCGATGACCGACGCCGAACTGGCGATGAAATTTTCGGAAAGCTAAGCCGCCTTCGCTTTCGCAGCCTGGGCCAGTTTGGCCTCTTCCTTCGAATAGGCCTTTCCCGACCACAGCATGCTGTAGGCGATTTCCTCGTTGCCGTTTTCGCACAGCTCCAGCACCTGTTGGAACAGAGGCTGGAAAGTGGGCGAGCGGTGCGATTGCTCGTGCTGCTCGAAGCTGTTCCAGAAGGTGACAATCAGCGCCTCACGCCCCTTGCCGTCGCTTTCCACGGGCTGGCCGATGGTCGAACCCTCATTCGATATCCGCCCCGAATTCAGGCAGACGAAGCCGCCCACGAAGCCGGTTTCGGAATGATAGGTTTTCACATTTTCGCAAAGAACGGCCACCCGTTCTTCCAAATCGTCCACCGTATATGCCGGTTTCAGGATCACCCGGTTGACGGTGACGATGCCTGAACTGTCGAATCCGTCGATCAAGCCAGTCATGAGCGCCTCCTGTGAATTGGGAAATATGAGCATTCGCATTTCCTCATGTAATGAATTTCATCGGCCCTTCAAGCCCCCCCCCGGCCCCGCTGCCCGGGAGTGGGGGGGCGGGGTGGGGCGTCAGGGGTGGGGAAATGCTTATAAAATACGGGTATTTTCCTCTTCCTTCCTTGCCGGACTGGGTGCCCGCAAATATAGTACCGGCGGCAAGGGAGCGGCCATCTGGACAAGCATGCAGTCCAAGGGCCGTGAACGCGGTGGGAAACCTGAACAAGGCGAGACAACAAATGCCCCTCATCATCGGAATTCCAAGAGAGACATTTCCTGGCGAAAAGCGCGTGGCGTCGGTTCCGGACGTCGTCGAGAAGCTGATCAAGCTGGGCTTCGAGGTGAAGCTCGAAAGCAACGCAGGCGCCGAAGCCAATTTCTTCGACGACGCCTACACGGCTGTTGGCGCCAAGATCGCAAGCACGGCCGCCGATCTGTGGTCGGGCAGCGACATCGTCTTCAAGGTGCGCGCCCCCAGCGTCGATGAAGTCAAGCTGATGAAGGAAGGCCAGACGCTGATCAGCTTCATCTGGCCTGCGCAGAATCCCGAACTCATGCAGCAGCTGGCGGCCAAGAAGGTCACTGTCCTGGCCATTGATTCGCTGCCGCGCCAACTGTCCCGCGCCCAGAAGATGGACGCGCTGACGTCAATGGCGGGCATCGTCGGCTACCGCGCCGTCGTCGAAGCCGCCAACAACTTCGGCCGCTTCTTCAACGGCCAGATCACCGCCGCCGGCAAGATCCCGCCCGCCAAGGTGTTCATCGCCGGTGCTGGCGTCGCTGGCCTTGCCGCCATCGGCACCGCCGTCGGCCTGGGCGCCATCGTGCGCGCCAACGACACGCGTCCCGAAGTGGCCGATCAGGTCAAGTCGATGGGCGCCGAATTCGTCAAGGTGGACTACGAGGAAGAAGGCTCGGGCGGCGGCGGCTACGCCAAGGTGATGAGCGAGGGATTCCAGGCCGCCCAGCGCGACATGTATGCGCAGCAGGCCAAGGACGTTGACATCATCATCACCACCGCTTTGATCCCCGGCAAACCGGCGCCCAAGCTGATCACCGCCGACATGGTCAAAAGCATGAAGCCGGGCAGCGTCATCGTCGATTTGGCCGCCGAGCAGGGCGGCAATTGCGAACTGACCGAGCCGGGCCAAGTGGTGGTGAAGCATGGCGTCACCATCGTCGGCTATACCGATTTCCCGTCCAGGCTGGCCAAGCAATCTTCGACGCTGTACGCCACCAACCTCTTCCGCCTGACCGAAGAGCTGTGCAAGACCAAGGACGGCAACGTCGACGTCAATATGGAAGACGACGCCATCCGCGGCCTTACGGTCATCAAGAACGGCGAGATCACTTGGCCGCCGCCGGCCTTGAAGCTGCCCGCGCCGCCCGCCGCCAAGCCGGCGGCGGCGGTGAAGGCCCCTGAAAAGAAGTCGGCCCATGGCGGGTCCAGCGAGCCGATGCCGCTCAAGAACCTGGCCATCGTTTTCGGCGTCGGCGCGCTTATGTTCTGGCTGGTGGGTTCTTATGCGCCCGCCAATTTCCTTAGCCACTTCACGGTGTTCGTGCTGGCCTGCTTCGTGGGTTACATGGTGGTGTGGAACGTGACGCCCGCCTTGCACACGCCCTTGATGAGCGTCACCAACGCGATTTCAAGCATCATCGCCATCGGCGCGTTGGTTCAAATTTCGCCGCCGCTGGCCGAGGGGGTGGACCGACCGAATTTCTGGATCGGGGTGCTGGCCTTCATCGGCATCGCTTTGACGGCAGTCAACATGTTCGGCGGCTTCGCGGTGACGCGGCGCATGCTGGCGATGTTCCGCAAGTAAGGGGAGACAGAGAAATGTCTGCAAGTTTGGCCACTGTCTCCTATATCGGAGCCACGATTCTTTTCATCCTCAGCCTGGGCGGGTTGTCCAATCCGGAAACGTCCCGGCGCGGCAACTGGTACGGCATCATCGGCATGACCATTGCCGTGCTGGCCACCATTTTCGGGCCGCGCGTGACGTCGGGCGGCATCGCTTGGATCATCATCGCCATGACCATGGGCGGCGCGGTCGGCCTGTATGCCGCCCGCAAGGTCAAGATGACCCAGATGCCCGAACTGGTCGCGCTTATGCACAGCTTGGTGGGCTTCGCCGCCTGTACGGTGGGTTTCGCCAGCTACATCGACAACTCGGTCGAGTTCACCGGGGCCGAGAAGGCCATCCACGAGATGGAGATCTATGTCGGCATCCTGATCGGCGCCGTGACTTTCTCGGGTTCGGTGATCGCGTTCGGCAAGTTGTCGGGCAAGATCAACGGCAAGCCCTTGCTGCTGCCCGCCCGCCACTTCATCAATCTGGCGGGTTTGCTGGTCGTGATTTGGATGGGCAATGTCTTCATCAACGCCGAATCGGCGTTGGGCGGCGTTTTCCCGCTGATCCTGATGACCGCCATCGCGCTGGCCTTCGGCGTTCATATGGTGATGGCCATCGGCGGCGCCGACATGCCCGTCGTGGTCTCGATGCTGAACAGCTATTCGGGATGGGCGGCGGCGGCCACCGGCTTCATGCTGTCCAACGATCTTCTGATCGTGACGGGCGCCCTGGTCGGTTCCTCGGGCGCCATCCTGTCCTACATCATGTGTCGGGCGATGAACCGTCATTTCATTAGCGTGATCGCGGGCGGCTTCGGCACCGGCGATGGCGGTTCGGCCAAGAAGGGTGACGCGGCGCAAGAACCGGTCGGCGAGGTGGTTCCCGTCTCGGCCGCCGATACGGCGGAACTGTTGCTTGACGCCAAGAACGTCATCATCGTTCCCGGCTACGGCATGGCGGTCGCCCAGGCCCAGCATACGGTGTACGAGATCACCAAGATCCTGCGCGAGAAGGGCATCAATGTTCGTTTCGGCATCCATCCGGTGGCGGGGCGCATGCCCGGCCACATGAACGTGCTGCTGGCCGAAGCCAAGGTGCCCTACGACATCGTGCTGGAGATGGACGAGTTGAACGACGATTTCCCGACCACCGACGTGGCCATGGTCATCGGCGCCAACGACATCGTCAATCCCGGCGCCCAGGACGACCCGGACAGCCCGATTGCCGGCATGCCCGTGCTGGAAGTCTGGAAGGCCAAGACCTCGATCGTCATGAAGCGCTCGATGGCGTCGGGCTATGCTGGCGTCGACAATCCGCTGTTCTACAAAGAGAACAATCGGATGCTGTTCGGCGACGCCAAGAAAATGCTGGACGAAGTGTTGGCCGTCATCAAAGGCTGATCGCGCCAGCGTCAAGACCTGAACGGATCGACCGCCAGCCACCCTGCTGGCGGTCGATTTCGTTGTCATGGCCCGCTTTTTCTGGGACCATGGCGGCGCTGAAACGAAAGGTGCGTCATGGATCCGCAAACGCTTGCCGAACAGGCCAAGGCCTTGGCCGATCAGACCCAATCGCTGGCTGCACTGGCCGCCGACTTGGCCCAGCAGGCCCAGATGCTGGGCGCGCAGGGCGCCATGGGTCAGCCGCCTTTGATCATGCTGTTCGCCGCCTTCGTGTTGGCTTGTTTCGTGGGCTTCCTGGCGGCGCAGGGTGTGGCGTCGGCAAACCGCGACAAAGTAAAGGGCGCTCTTGGCGTCGTTGCCTCGTCGCTGGTCGTGGCGGCCATTTTGGCGGCCAGCCCCGGCGGCATGTCCTTGTCAAAAATCCTGGGCCTTCTCGCCTTGTGCCTTGCCAGCGAGGTTCTTTTCGGCTGCGCCGTCGCCAGCCAAAGATGGCTGGCCAGCCCAAAGGACCAGAACAAGACAGGAGAAGAGGCATGACCGGCGACATCGCTTCTCTCGTCTATCTGGGCGCGATCACGCTTTTTATCTTGGCGATTCGTGACATGGCGTCGGCGCAAAGCGGGCTGCGGGGACTTGTTTATCTCGTGGTCGGCATGGCGGGCGCAATCCTGGCCGCCCTGATGCTGCCCAACGTGCTTGCCTACACGTCCATCGCGGCAAGCATCGCCATCGGCGCTGCAGCAGGCACCGTGGCCGTCAAGCGTTTGAAGCCGGAACTGCTGGCGCAGGCGGTCGCCGTCATGCAGGGCCTGATCGGCTTGGCCGCCGTTCTGATCGCCGTTGCCGCCTTGCTGTCACCCGCCGTCTTCGGAATCGGCGTGGCGGGCCAGCTTTCCTTCAGTCTGCTGGGCCTTTTATGGCTGGGGGCCGGTTTTGGGCTGGCCGCCTTTGTGGGGTCGCTGCCCGCCTATGCCAGTAGGAAGGTATCGCTGGACAATGGGGAAAAGCCCCTGCCTTTGCGCCTGTTCTTCGCCTCGTCCACAGGCTGGGCCATGGCCTGCCTAGGCTTCGCGCTGGCTAATCTTTTACTGGTCGTGGCGGGCGGTCTGGTCGGAGCCGCCAGCATCGCCCTTGCCTTGCCCGATGGCCGCGAAGCGGCGTCAGGCGATTAGAACGATCTTGCCTGTGTGGGCGCCCGTTTCCATCAGCCGGTGCGCCTCGGCGGCATGCGCCAGGGGGAAGGTGGCGTGGATGACGGGTTCGATCCGCCCCGCCTCGATCCAAGGCCAGACGGTTTCCAGAAGGCCCCGTGCCATGCGCGTTTTGTCGGCCAGGGATTGAATGCGCAAGGTCGAGCCGGTGATGGTCAGGCGCTTTAGCATCACGGGCAGGAAATTGATCTCGGCGGTCGAACCTTTTTGATAGGCGATGTTGACCAAGCGGCCTTCGGTGGCTAGGCATTTGAGGTTGCGGGCGATGTAATCCCCGCCCACCATGTCGAGGATGACGTTCACGCCTTTCCTGCCGGTGATGCGGGCCACCTCTTCCACAAAATCGAGCGCCAGGGAATCGATGGCGTGGTCGGCCCCCAGCTTCAGGCAGGCGGCGGCCTTTTCGGGTCCCCGGGCGGTGGCGATGACGGTCGAGCCAAAGGCCTTGGCGAATTGGATGCCGCTGGTGCCGATGCCGCTGGCGCCGCCATGAATCAGCAGGGTGTCGCTTCGCTCCAAACGCCCCCGCTCATGGACATTGTGCCAGACCGTGAACAGGGCTTCGGGCAGGGCGGCCGCCTGAACGGTCGTCAACCCCTTGGGAACCGGCAGGCACAGAGAGGCGTCCGCTAGGCAATAGTCGGCATAGCCTCCGCCGGTAATCAGGGCGCAAACGATCCTTCCCTGCAAGGAGGGGGCGACGTCGGCGCCCAGGGCCGTCACCTCGCCCGCCACTTCCAGGCCCGGAATGTCTGAGGCGCCGGGCGGGGCGGGGTAAAGTCCCTGGCGTTGCAGGATATCGGGCCGATTGATCCCGCTGGCCGCCACCCTGATCAGAACCTGACCCGGCCCTGGGATTGGCATGGGGCGGCTGGTTGCCTTAAGGACCTCGGCTCCGCCCGGTTGGCTGATCTCGATGGCGGTCATGGTTTGCGGCACGCTTGTCACCTGCTAAAGTCCGACGAAAGAGGCATATCTTAGCATTGGGACGCCCGCCATGAATATCGACGAACTGGAACCCAGGAAACCCATCGCGAAGCCTTCGGACCTCGGCGCCCTTTCGGTCGAGGAGCTAAAGACCTATATCCAGGAGCTTGAGGGCGAGATTGAGCGGGCCAAATCCGCCATCGAAGCGAAAACCAAGCATAGGGCGGGCGCCGACGCCCTGTTCAAGAGGTAAGAACCGCATGCGCTTTTTTGTCCTGCTGGCGGCAATTCTGCTCGCCTTCCCCGCGATGGCCCAAACGGTGCCGCAAAGCCGCGAGCAAATACGCCTGACTTTCGCGCCGTTGGTCAAGGCCACCGCGCCCGCCGTGGTCAATGTCTATACCCGCAAGGTGGTGCAGGCGAGAGCGCCTTCGCCCCTGTTCAACGACCCCTTCTTTCGTCAGTTCTTCGGCGAGCAGTTCGGCATGGGCGTGCCGCAAGAACGCATCCAGCGATCTTTGGGATCGGGCGTGATCGTCAGCGCCGAGGGCGTGGTGATGACCAACCATCACGTGATCAAGGATTCCGACGAGGTCACGGTGGTTCTGTCCGACAAGCGCGAATTCGAAGCCAAGATTTTAGGCGCCGATCCCAGAACCGATCTGGCCGTGCTGAAGATCGAGGTCAAGGGCGAGAAACTGCCCTTCTTGCAGATGGGTGATTCGGATGCGCTGGAAGTGGGCGACATGGTGATGGCGGTCGGCAATCCATTCGGCGTCGGGCAGACGGTGACCACCGGAATCGTTTCGGCCTTGGCCCGCACCTCGGTCGGCATCACGGACTTTCAATTCTTCATCCAAACCGACGCCGCCATCAATCCCGGCAATTCGGGGGGCGCCCTGGTCGGCATGGATGGCAAGCTGGCGGGCATCAACACGGCCATCTATTCCAAGGATGGCGGCTCGAACGGCGTCGGCTTCGCCATTCCCTCCAGCATGGTCAAGGCGACGCTGGCGGGCATTCTGTCCACCGGCCATGCGGTGCGTCCCTGGCTGGGCGCGGCGGGCCAGGAAGTGACCAGCGAGATCGCCCAAAATCTGCGCCTGCCCCGGCCATCGGGCGTGCTGATCACCTCGGTGGTGGCGCAAGGCCCCGCCGACAAGGCGGGGTTGCGGCGCGGCGACGTGGTGTTGAGCATCAACGGCTACGAGGTTTCCGACACGCAGGCCCTGCGCTTTCGCATCGCCACCCTGGGGGTTGGCGAAACGGCGATCCTGAAGGCGTTGCGCCAGGGCCAGGAAATCAGCATCAACATGCCCCTGATATCGCCGCCCGAAAAGCCTTCGCGCGACTTGACCGAAATTTCCGGGCGCAATCCCTTGTCGGGCGCAACGGTCGTCAATCTCAATCCGGCGCTGACCGAAGAGATGGGGATCGACGGCGCGCCGACGGGGGTGATGATTCTTTCCTTCAAGCGCGGCTCGCCCGCCCATCAGGTGGGAATGCGTCCGGGCGACATCGTCGAGAAGATCAACGGCGAGACGATTGCCCTGGTTTCCGATTTGAAGAAACCCCTGGCGGGCGGCGGCAAGACCTGGGTCATCCAGGTCAAGCGCGAGGGTCGTCCGATCGCCATCCGGGTGGGCGGGTGAGCACGCTTTTCGAACGCCAAGTCCAGCGCCCGCTGGCCGACCGCCTGCGCCCGATGAATCTGGGCGAGGTGGCGGGCCAGGACCATCTGCTGTCCAAGGAAGGGCCGCTGGGCCGCATGGTGGCGCAAAAGCGTCTGACCTCGGTCATCTTGTGGGGGCCGCCCGGCTGCGGCAAGACCACCATCGCCCGTTTGCTGGCCGAACACACGTCGCTGATCTTCGAGCCTTTGTCGGCGGTCTTCTCGGGCGTTGCCGACCTGCGCAAAGTGTTCGAAAGCGCCAAGGGGCGGCGTCAGATGGGCCAGGGCACCTTGCTGTTCATCGACGAAATCCATCGCTTCAACCGCGCCCAGCAAGACGGCTTCCTGCCCTATGTGGAAGACGGCACGGTGATTCTGGTTGGGGCCACCACCGAAAACCCGTCCTTTGAACTGAACGCCGCTCTTTTGTCGCGCTGTCAGGTGTTGGTGCTCAAACGCCTGGACGACGAAGCGTTGGAAAGAATGCTGACGCGCGCCGAGACCGAGGAAGGCAGGAAACTGCCTCTGACCGAGGATGCCCGCCAGGCGCTGCGCGCCATGGCGGACGGCGACGGGCGCTATCTGCTGAACTTGACCGATGAACTTTTCCGCCTGTCAGACGATTCCAAACTGGACACGGCGGCGCTGGCCGCCACGGTGCAAAAGCGCCTGCCCCTGTACGACAAGGCGCAGGAGGGACATTACAATCTGATCAGCGCGCTGCACAAATCCCTGCGCGGTTCCGACACCGATGCCGCCCTTTACTGGTTCGCCCGCATGCTGGCGGGCGGCGAGGACCCCAAATTCATCGCCAGACGCCTGACGCGCTTCGCGGTCGAGGATGTCGGATTGGCCGATCCCAACGCGCTGCCCCAGGCCATCGCCGCCTGGGAGGCCTATGAGCGCCTGGGGTCGCCCGAAGGCGAACTGGCCCTGACTCAATTGGTGATCTATCTCGGCACGGCCCCCAAATCGAACGCCGCCTACAAGGCGGAAGGAGCGGCCAAGCGCGCCGCCCGCGATACCGGGTCCTTAACGCCGCCCATGCATATCCTGAACGCGCCGACGCGCATGATGAAGGATCTGGGCTATGGCGACGGCTATGCCTACGACCACGACGCTCCCGACGGCTTTTCCGGCCAGAATTACTTTCCCGACGGCATGAAGCGCCAACGTTTCTACAACCCCGCCGAGCGCGGTTTCGAGCGAGAGATACGCAAACGCCTGGACTATTGGGACCGCTTGCGCGACAAAAGGGGCACAAGCGAAAGCAAGGAAGAGCCATGAACGCCAATTTGATGTTTGCCGTCGCCGCAGGCGGCGCGCTGGGGTCTGTGGCCCGCTATCTGTCGATGATCGCGGCGGGGGCCTGGCTGGGCGCGGCTTTCCCCTGGGGAACGCTGATCGTGAATGCGCTGGGTTCCGCCCTCATGGGCCTGATCATCGAAGGCTCGGCGCTGCGCTGGAACATCGGCCCTGACTGGCGCGCCTTTCTGACCGTCGGCGTGCTGGGCGGCTTTACCACCTTCTCCACTTTCTCGCTGGATGTGGCGGTGTTGATCGAGCGCAACGAGCTGTTGAACGCGGCGCTCTACATAGCGGCTTCGGTTCTGGCTTCCGTGGGGGCGTTGTTCGCGGCCATGCTTCTGGTGCGACAGGTGATGGCATGAGCGTCGATTTCGTCACCGTCGAAGCCGCCGAATCCGATCTGCGCCTGGATCGCTGGCTGTCGCGCCATTATCCGGGGCTGACCCATGGGCGGATCGAGAAATTGCTGCGCACCGGTCAATTGCGGGTCGATGGTGGCAGGGCCAAGGCCAATCAGCGCCTGAATGCGGGCCAAGTGGTGCGGGTCCCCCCACTGGGCGATCTTGGCGCCAATCAATCGGCCCCCAAACCGGCCCCCCGCTTGAAGGAAAGCGACGCCGAGGCGCTGCGCGACTGCGTTCTTTACATGGATGACGAGATCATCGCCATCAACAAGCCTGCCGGTCTGGCCGTGCAGGGCGGCACGGGAACGACGCATCATCTGGACGCCATGCTGGACGCGCTGAAATACGATTATGAAGAACGTCCGCGTCTGGTGCATCGCCTGGACAAGGACACATCGGGCGTTCTGGTGCTGGGCAGAAGCGCCCAGGCGGCGTCGCGCTTGGCCAATGCCTTCAAGCACCGCGCGGCTCAGAAAATCTATTGGGCCTTGGTGGTGGGTTGCCCCTTGCCGCATGAAGGCGAGATCGACGCGCCCTTGTCCAAGCGCCCTGGCCGCTTGGGCGAAAAGATGGATATCGACGTGGAAGAGGGGCAGGAAGCCGTCACCCTGTATCGGGTGCTTGACCATGCCCACAACAAAGCCTCATGGCTCGAGCTGAAACCGTTGACCGGGCGCACCCATCAATTGCGCGTGCATTGTCTGGCGCTGGGCTGCCCCATTCTGGGCGACGGCAAATATGGCGGCCCCGAGGCCTTTCTTCACGGCTCGGGCATCAGCCGCAAATTGCATCTGCATGCAAGATCGCTGGAACTGCCCACCGAGAGCGGCAAGAGCTTGATCATCGAGGCCCCGATCCCCGACCATTTTGCCGCCAGCATGGCATTTTTCGAGTTCACCGAGCCGGTGGCGAAAAAAAGGCGAAAGGGCTAGAATGGCCGCATGACGTTGGATCGCCGCCATCTGCTGACGCTGCTTCCCGTCCTGCTGGCCGCAGGCCAAGCGCGCGCCTTGTCCCTTGGCGAAAGCAATATTCATCTGTCGCAGACCATCGAGAACCGCTGCGGCGTTACGGCGGAACATGCCAACTATCTTGCCCAGGCCGATAAAATCCTGCGCGAAGCCGGTTATTCCGAGGACGAGCGCAAGGCGGTGTTGACGGAACTGTCTTGTCCGGTCTGCGGTTGCGCCGTTGCGGCGTCGTACAAGTAATGAAGAAATGTCTGGTCACATTGGCGCTGGGCGAGAAGCACCGGCAGGTGTTTGCGCGCGTGCGTCCCGGCTGGGAAGCCTATGCCGCCAAGCATGGCTATGAGCTTGTCGTGTTCGAGCAGGCCCTGGATGGGCAAGACGCCCGCTCGCCCGCTTGGCAAAAGCTGCTGATTCTGGATCAGCCGCAAACAAGGGATGCCGAGCGCGTGGTGTGGCTTGATTGCGACATCGCGCTCAATCCCCTGAAGGCCCCCGACATAGCCCTGGGTGTGCCCACTGAAAAAGTGGGGGCTGTGGGCCGCACCAATTCCTGGCCGCCTGTCTGGGACAAGATCCTGGCCGAGGGCGTCGCCGACATGAGTCAAGCCCTGGCCTGGAAAGAAGGGCTGGCCGAACCCGCCTTGCAGAGTTCTGGCGATTATTACGCCGCCTATGGCCTTTCGGACGCGGGCGAGATGGTCAATACCGGCGCTTTGGTTTTGTCGCCCGCCCATCACCGCCCATTGTTCGCCGAGCTTTACGATCTGCCCGGCGCGCCCGATCCCTTGAACCAATATGAACAGCCGCATCTGTCGCATGCGCTGGTCGCCCAGGGGATGTTGCATCCTCTCGACCGGCGTTTCAACCGCCTGTGGTTTGACGAGATGTGCGCGCTTTATCCCTTCTTGCTTTATCAGGACCCCAAGGACCCAGGTTGGGAATCCTTGGTGCATCTGTGCGTCCAGGCGGCCTATACCAACAGCTACGCCCTGCATTTTGCGGGATGCGTGCAGTTTCTGGGCTTTTGGCGCAGCGATGTGCAAGACTGGCGCGATTTCGCAAAGCTGTTCCAAGGAAAAGCCCATGCTTGAGCGCGTCAATCCAGAACCCCGCTTCGTTCAGGAAATCGCGCGCGAGGGGCTTCTGGACTCCTCGCCCTTGGTGGTGGTGGATGTCGGCGCGTCTGGCGGTTTCTGGCCCTTTTGGTCCCATTTTGGGACCCATCGGCGCATGATCGGTTTCGAACCCGACGCCAAGGAATGCGCCCGCCTGCGCGAAAACAGAGGCATGGAAGTCTATCCGGTGGCGTTGGGGGCCAAGCCGGAACAGGCCGTTTTTCACCAATTGCGCAATCCTTGCTGTTCTTCCTTCCTTGAGGTCAATCGCGAATACTGGGCGCGCTTTCCCTTGGGCGACACCCATCTGGAAGTTGGAAAATCGGTGGTCGAAATCGCCGATCTGGACGGCGTGGCCGCCGACAACGGCCTGGAAACCGTCGATTTCATCAAGCTCGACACCGAAGGCAGCGAACTTGACGTTTTGAGAGGTGCGGCGGGTTTGCTGGAGAATGAGATGCTGGGCGTTCAGGTCGAGGTGGCCTTCCAGCCGATCCATCACGGACGTCCGCTGTTCGGCGAGGTTGACGCCTATCTGCGAGACAAGGGGTTCGCCCTGTTCGATTTATCCCCCTGGCGCCATGCCAGGAAGGCCTTGCCGCCCATCGACGGCTATGCCGCAGCACCTTCGACCTACGGCCAAGTTGTTTGGGGCGAAGCGCTTTATTTCAAGGATTTGGCGGCAGAGATTGGCAAGGGTCAGCGGCCTGTGGCCTCGAAAATCGTCAAGGCGGTGGCGATGTTCGATCTGTTCATGCTGCCCGATTGCGCCATCGAACTATTGGAAGCGGCGCTGGAAGCCGGATTGCTCGACCCCAGCTATCAGGTCAGGAAGGAACTGCTGGTGCCAACGTTGCTGGGGCGACGCCTGCCGCTGGATTCTTGGCGCGTTCTGTTCAACGCGCTTCCGCAGATTTAGCGCCGAAAATCAGATAGTTGACGTCCAGGTCGCGGGTCGGCGACCAGCGGTCGAGCAAGGGGTTGTAGGACAGTCCTTGCAGGTTCGACACCGCAATGCCCGCTTGGCGAAGAAAACCGGTGAATTCCGACGGTTTCAGGAACTTGTTCCAGTCATGCGTGCCGATGGGCAGCCAGCGCAAGATGACTTCGGCCCCCACGATCCCCATCAGATAGGATTTGGTGGTCCGGCTGACCGTGGCTCCGGCAAAGGCCCCGCCGGGGGCCAGCAATTGTCCGGCCTCCAACAGCAACAGGCCCGGATCGGGCACATGTTCCACGATCTCCATCGCCAGCACGACATCGAACCGCTTGGATTCTTTTAGCAATTCGTCGGTGGTGACGGCCCGGTAAGCAATATCCAGCCCCCCCTCCTCGGCATGGGCCTGGGCCGCCTCGATGCTTTCCCTGGCGGCGTCGATGCCCGTGACCTCGAAGCCTAGCCTAGCCAGGGGTTCGGCGATCAAGCCGCCGCCGGTGCCGACATCCAGAAGCGTTAGGCCGCTGAAAGGGTTGGGCGATTCTGGGTCGCGGCCGAAATGCTGGGCCAATTGCGCCTTCAGGAAGGCCAGCCTAGCGGGGTTCATTTTATGCAACGGTTTAAGGGGGCCTTCGGGGTCCCACCAGCGCTGGGCCAGTTTGGCGAAACGGGCCACTTCATCGGGGGCGACGGTGGGGGCGTCTAGGGTGCCGCGCATGGAAAAACCTTTGTTTTTGGCCTTGGCCGGGCTTGCCACCCGCACCTTCTGGGGGTATGTATAGCCGCCTTTCGGCAAGCCGCAAAACCTAAGATTTTTGCTCTCCGGGCAGACGGTCGGGGAGGGACAGCAGGGAACTATTGCTCATGGCGCGTATCGTTATGAAATTCGGCGGCACATCGGTGGCCGATGTGGAGAAAATCCGCAATGTGGCCAAGCGCGTCAAGCGCGAGTCCGAGGCTGGCAACGAAGTGGCGGTGGTCGTGTCGGCCATGTCGGGCGTCACCAACCAGTTGGTGGCCTATGTGAACGAAGCGGCCAAGCTGCACGACGCCAAGGAATATGACGCGGTGGTCGCCACCGGTGAACAGGTCACGATCGGCCTGCTGGCCATCTGCCTGCAGGAAATGGGCGTCAAGGCAAGGTCATGGACCGGCTGGCAGATTCCCTTCCATACCGACGGCATGCACGGCAAGGCCCGCATCATGTCGATCGACACCAAGGATATCGAGGCCCGCATGAAGACCGGCGAAGTCGCCGTGGTGGCGGGCTTCCAGGGGCTTGGCCCCGACAATCGCATCAGCACTTTGGGACGCGGCGGCTCGGATACCTCGGCCGTGGCGCTGGCCGCCGCCCTGAAGGCGGATCGTTGCGACATCTATACCGACGTGGACGGCGTCTACACCACCGATCCCAGGATCGTGAAGACCGCCAAGAAGCTCGACAAGATCACCTATGAGGAAATGCTGGAACTGGCTTCGGTAGGCGCCAAGGTTTTGCAGACCCGCTCGGTCGAAATGGCCATGAAGCACCATGTGCGGGTTCAGGTGCTGACCAGCTTTGCGGACATACCCGGAACACTCGTTTGCGATGAGGATGAGATCGTGGAAAAGGCACTGGTAAGCGGCATCGCCTATAGCCGCGACGAAGCGAAAATCACTCTGATCGGCGTGGCCGACAAGCCGGGCGTCGCCGCCGGCATTTTCGGCCCCTTGGCCGATACCGCCATCAATGTCGACATGATCGTGCAGAACGTCTCGCACGACGGCAAGACGACCGATCTGACCTTCACGGTCGGCAAGGCCGATCTTGAGAAAACCAAGAAGGTGATCGAGGAGGCCAAGGCCAAGTTCGGCTATAAGGAACTGGTGGCCGACGGCAACGTGGTCAAGGTGTCGGTGATCGGGGTGGGCATGCGCAGCCACGCTGGCGTGGCGCTCACCATGTTCCGCACCTTGGCCGACAAGGGCATCAACATCCAGGTCATCTCGACCTCCGAGATCAAGGTCAGCGTGCTGATCGCCGAGGAATATACCGAGTTGGCGCTCAGGGCGCTGCACACCGCCTTCGATCTCGACGCGGCGTGAAAGACATGGAGATGTCGCCCATGCCGCGCCAGATTCTCGATCGCCTATGGGAGAGAGGGCGCGCCTTTCTGGGCACGGACCTAGCCATTTTGGGCGGCGCCATGTCCTGGATTTCCGAGCGCAATCTGGTGGCGGCGATTTCCAATGGCGGCGGCTTTGGCGTCATCGCCTGCGGCTCGATGGGGCCGGACCTGCTGGCAGCCGAGATCGAGGCGACCAAGGCGCTGACCGGCAAGCCCTTCGGCGTCAACCTGATCACCATGCATCCCCAGTTGGACGAACTGATCGACGTCTGCGGGGCGGCCAAGGTCAGCCATATCGTGTTGGCGGGCGGCCTGCCAACCTCGGCCGCCATCAAGCGGGCCAAGGATCATGGCGCCAAGGTCGTGTGTTTCGCGCCCGCCTTGGTGCTGGCCAAGAAACTGATCCGCTCGGGCGCCGACGCCTTGGTGGTCGAGGGCGCGGAAGCGGGCGGCCATATTGGTCCGGTTTCCACCAGCGTTCTGGCCCAGGAGATCTTGCCTGAAATCCGCGACGTGCCGATTTTCGTGGCGGGCGGCATCGGCAGGGGCGAGGCGATTCTGTCCTATCTTGAAATGGGCGCCGCGGGTTGCCAGTTGGGCACGCGCTTCGTTTGCGCCACCGAATGCGTGGCGCATGCCAACTTCAAGAAATCCTTCATCCGGGCGAGCGCGCGGGAAGCCCAGCCCAGCGTGCAGATCGACGCCGATTTCCCGGTCATTCCGGTCAGGGCGCTGGCCAACAACGCCACCAAACGTTTCATGGACTTCCAGCAAGAGGTCATCGCCCGTTTCAGGAAGGGCGAAGTGGCCAAGGACGCGGCTCAACTCGAGATCGAGCATTTCTGGGCCGGAGCGCTTAAGCGCGCCGTCATCGACGGCGACGTCGAAAACGGTTCCTTGATGGCGGGTCAAAGCGTGGGCATGGTTACGCGCGAACAGCCCGCCCAGGAAATCATGGCTGAACTTGTCGCCCAGGCCGAGGCGGCGCTGGCTGCCCGTCACGGCCTTATCCAGAAAGCGTCTTAGCATGCCCTCCGTCGGGACCGGCGTGTCCCGGCGGCTTTTGGGCCGCCTTCGCGACGTCATGGCGGGATCGGGTTCGGCGGAAGAACGCCTGAACCGCACGGTCGGCCTGATCGCCGAAGGCTTAAAGGCGGATGTGTGCTCTTGCTATGTTCAGCGCGCGGGCGAGGTGCTGGAACTGTTCGCCACCAAGGGCTTGTTGGCCAGCGCCGTGCACGCGACGCGCCTGCGCGTCGGCGAAGGCCTTGTCGGCTTGATCGCGGCGCAGGCCAGTCCGATGGCCTTTGCGGACGCCCAAAATCATCCCGCTTTCGCCTATCGCCCGGAAACCGGCGAGGAAATCTACCGATCCTTGATGGGCGTTCCCATCTTGCGCGGCGGGCGCGTCATCGGCGTTCTGGTGGTGCAGAACAAGACGCAGCGCAATTATTCGGAAGAAGAAATCGAAACGCTGGAAACCGTGGCCATGGTGCAGGCCGAGTTGGTGGCTGGCGGATTGGTGCCCAAGGAAGAACAGATCGCCATCGATGGCAACGCTTTGTTGCCGCTGCGCATCGAGGGCGTGCGCCTGAATGCGGGCATCGCCATCGGAACCGCCGTCATCCATCGCAGCCAGATCAGCGTTCAGCGTTTGGTGGCCGAGGATTTGGAGACCGAGTTGAATCGGTTCAAGGGCGCTCTGACCGCCATGCACAATCAGCTGGACGCGCTGCTGAATTCCGCCGACATGGAGGCGGGCGGCGAACATCGGGACGTCATCGAAACCTATCGCATGTTCGCCCAGGATGCGGGCTGGATCGGGCGGATCGCCGAAGCCATTCAGGGCGGCCTGACCGCCGAGGCCGCCGTTCAAAAGGTTCATGACGACACCAGGGCGCGCATGAGCCAGGTCAGCGATCCCTACATCCGGGAACGTCTGCTCGATTTCGAGGATCTGGCCAACCGCCTGACCCAGCATCTGGCGGGCAAGGCGGGCGTGACCCAGGAATTGCCCGACGAGGCCATTCTGATCGCCCGCACGCTGGGACCCGCCGAACTGCTGGATTACGACCGCAAGAAGTTGAAGGGGCTGGTGCTGGAGGAAGGCTCGCCCACCATGCATGTGGCGATCATCGCGCGCGCGCTCGACATTCCGGTCATCGGACGGGCCGAGGGCGTGTTGACCCGCATCGAACCCATGGACCTGGTGATCGTCGATGGCGATTCCAATCAGGTTTTCGTGCGTCCCGGCGAGGACATCGTGGCCGCCTTCAGGGCCAATGCCGTGCTCAGGGCCGAGCGTGTCGCCGCCTATGCCGCAGAGCGTGACGATCCGGTCGTCACCATCGATGGAACGCAGATAGGCCTGCACATCAACGCCGGTCTGCTGGCCGACCTGCATTTCATGGAATCCAGCGGCGCCTTGGGCATCGGATTGTACCGCACGGAAATCCCCTTCATGGCGCGGCACGAATTGCCCGATGTCGAGGCGCAAACGCAGATTTACGGCAAGATCTACGAAATGGCCAAGGGCAAGCCCATCGTCTTTCGAACGCTGGATGTCGGCGGCGACAAGGTGTTGCCCTATTGGAATGGCGCGCCCGAGGAAAATCCCGCCATGGGCTGGCGCTCGATCCGCATCACGCTGGATCGCCCGGCGGTGCTGCGCCAGCAGCTGCGCGCCTTGATTCGCGCCGCCCAAGGCCGCCCGCTGTCGGTCATGTTTCCCATGATTTCGGAAGTGTCCGAACTGGACAAGGCGCGCGACCTGTTGGACCGCGAACTGGCCCGCGAGATCGCAAGGGGCACGCCCAAGCCGGAACGGTTGCGCGTCGGCACCATGCTGGAAGTTCCGGCCCTAGCCTTCCAGACGGACGCCCTTTTGAAACGAGTCGACTTCATTTCAGTGGGCAGCAACGATCTGGTGCAGTTTCTGTTCGCCTCGGATCGCGGAAATCCGCGCTTGAGCGACCGCTACGACACTTTGGCGCCTTCGGTCTTGGCCTTTCTAAAGCGCTTGGTCGAGGCCTGCCGGTCCAAGAACGTTCCTTTAAGCCTGTGCGGCGAAATGGGCGGCCAGCCGGTGGACGCCATGGCCCTGATCGGCATCGGTTTTCGCAGCCTTTCGATGCATGTGCCCTCGATCGGCCCGGTACGGCGCATGGTCCGTTCGCTGGAGCTCGCCCCCTTCCAATCCTATCTAGAAGAGATTCTCGACCGCCCAGACCGCTCGCTTAGGCTGATGCTGAAAGCCTATGCCAGGGACCATGGGGTGGATATCGGCTGAAATTCTTGCTAAACAAGAACAGGCAAGTGGCGAAAGGTGAATGGCCGTGAGCGATACCGAAGAACAGATAGCCGAACAACAGGCAAGACAGGCGCCCTCCTCCAGCGTGGGCGGCCTTCTAAAGGCCACGCGCACGCGCATGGGCCAGGACCTGAAGCAGGTGTCGCTGGCCCTCAGAATCCGCCAGTTGTTCTTGCAGGCGATCGAGGATGGCCGTTACGAGGATTTGCCCGGCCCCACCTATGCCCTAGGCTTCGTGCGCAGTTATGCCGATTTTCTGGGTCTCGATTCCGAAGAGGTGGTGCGCCGGTACCGCTCCGAAACCTCGGGTTCCGCCACCTCCAAGAAAGATCTGGTGTTTCCCTCGCCAGCCAGCGAAAGACGCTTGCCCAGCGGCGCTTTGGCGGCGGCGGCTCTGGCCTTGGGCGTTCTGGTCTATGGCGGCTGGTACGCCTTTTCCTCGTCCAACCGTCCGGTGGCCGAATCAGTCCCCGAAGTGCCCGATCAGTTGGCCAAGACGGATGACGCCGCCAAAAAGGACGAACGCGCCGAAGAAGCGTCAAGCCCCAGCCCGGTCTCGCCCCCCCCGCCCGCAGTGACCGAGGCCGCGAAGCCGGCCGAAAAGCCTGCGGAAAAGGCCGAGGCGAAACCGGTCGAGCCAACGCCGCCCAAGGTTGAACCGGCCCCGGAAAAGAAGGCTGAACCGGCGCCCAGCAAGCCCGAGACGGTTGAAGCCGCAGCGCCCAAGAAACCCGAGCCGCCGCGCATCGAGCCTGGCAAGCCGAACGCCTTGACGTCTTCTGGACCGGCGCCGATGCCCTTGCCGTCCAGCCAGGGCATGGGCGGATTGGCGATTTCCGCCCAGCCCAGAACGGCGATGCAGGGCGATATGAAAACGCCAGCCTCTCCGACCGCTCCGGCGGCAACCTCCCAGTCCGCCCCGGCCCCGACGCCTGCGGGCGAGGCCAATGCGCCAAGCGACGAGGCGTCGTCGCGCACGCCCAAGGTCTATGGACAGACCGAAGGCGAGGTGCGCGTGGTCTTGAAGGCCAGTTCGGACAGTTGGATTCAGGTGCGCGACGAAAAGGGCAATCTGGTGGCGACCCGCCTCATGAAAAAGGGCGACACCTATCGCGTTCCCACCGGCATGGGCAAGCTGTCGCTGACCACCGGCGATGCCGGGGCGCTTTCGGCCAGCGTGGACGGCGCATTGTCCACGCCTAGCCTTGGCCCTTCGGGGTCGGTCAGGCGCGACATAGCGCTCGATCCCGAGCGCATCAAGGCAGGCAATCCCTAAACGCCAAAGGGCGCAGGCATCTGCGTCCGGAGCTTCTGACGTCATGAGTCTTCGTCCCTACCGTTTCATTCAACGCCGTGAAAGTCGGCGCATTCAGGTCGGTTCCGTCGCGGTCGGCGCGGGGGCTCCGATCAGCGTGCAATCCATGACCAACACCCTGACCTCGGACGCCAAGGCCACCATCGAGCAGATTCGGCGCATGGAAGAGGCGGGGGTGGACATCGTTCGCGTTTCTTGTCCCGACGAGGAATCGACCGCCGCGTTGGCCGACATCGTGAAGGCGGCCAATGTGCCCATCGTGGCAGACATTCATTTTCACTATAAGCGCGCCATCGAGGCGGCGAAGGCCGGGGCGGCCTGCCTGCGCATCAATCCCGGCAATATCGGCGGCCAGGACAAGGTGCGCGAAGTGGTGAAGGCGGCAAGGGATCATGGCTGCTCGATCCGCATCGGCGTCAATGCAGGATCTTTGGAAAAGCATCTGCTTGAGAAGTTCGGCGAACCCACGCCCGCCGCCCTGGTGGAAAGCGCTTTGGAACATGCCCAGTATCTTGAAGACGAGGACTTCCACGACATCAAGATCAGCGTGAAAGCGTCCGACGTCTTCCTGGCCGTGGCCGCTTACCGCGGCCTAGCCAAGGCCTGCGACTATCCTTTGCATCTGGGCATCACCGAAGCGGGAGGCTTGCGCGCCGGCACCGTGAAATCGGCGATCGGCATCGGCGCTTTATTGTGGGAAGGCATCGGCGACACCTTGCGCGTTTCCCTGTCCGCCGATCCGGTGGAAGAGGTCAAGGTCGGTTTCGACATCCTGAAAACCCTCGACCTGCGCCATCGCGGCGTGCGCATCGTTTCTTGTCCCACCTGCGCGCGGCAGGGTTTTGATGTGATCAAGACCGTTGAAGTGTTGGAAAATCGTCTGGCCCACATCGCCGAGCCGGTGTCTCTGTCGGTCATCGGCTGCGTGGTCAACGGCCCCGGCGAGGCCAGGGAAACCGATATCGGCGTCACCGGCGGCGGGGCCGAGGCGCACAAGGTTTATATCGGCGGCAAGCCCGACCATAATATTGACGAAGAACATCTGGTCGATCATCTGGTCGAACTGGTCGAAGCCAAGGCGGCCCAGTTGCGCGCTGAAAAAAAGGGAGCCGCCTGATGGCAGCGCTTCAGCCCGTTCGCGGCACCCACGATCTGTTGCCCGACGAAGCCAGACGTCACCGTCATGTCGAGGAACGCGCTTTCGCCATCACCTCTCTTTACGGCTTTGGCGAGATCGTGACGCCCATCTTCGAATTCACCGATGTCTTCGCCCGCACGTTGGGCGACACGTCCGACATCGTGACCAAGGAGATGTACACTTTCACCGACAAGGGCGGCGATTCGCTGACCCTTCGCCCCGAGGGAACGGCGGGCGTGTGCCGCGCCTTCATCTCGGGCGGACTGGCCCAGCATCTGCCGTTGAAACTGTTCTATCGCGGCCCGATGTTTCGCCACGAGCGCCCGCAAAAGGGTCGCCTGCGCCAGTTCCATCAGGTGGGGGTCGAGCTTCTGGGGGTTGAAAAGCCCGATGCCGACGTCGAGGTGATCGCCATGGCGCGCCACCTGCTCGACGATCTGGGCATCGGAAGCCACACCACGCTTGAAATGAATACGCTGGGCGACGTGGAAAGTCGCGAAGCCTATCGCAAGGAACTGGTCGCTTATCTGTCGGACCATCTTGGGGGACTGAGCGAGGACAGCCGCAACCGGCTTGCCAAGAACCCTTTGCGCATCCTTGATTCGAAGGATGACGGCGACCGCAAGATCGTGGCCAACGCGCCGCTTTTGTCGCAACATCTGAACGAGGCGTCGCGCGACTTTTTCGCCAAGGTGCAAGAAGGGCTGAATGCGCTGGACGTGCCCTTCAGCGTGAACGAACGATTGGTGCGCGGCCTGGATTATTACGGCCATACCGCTTTCGAATTCACCACCACCGCCCTGGGCAGTCAAGGCACGGTGCTGGCGGGCGGGCGCTACGACACGTTGATCTCCACCATGGGCGGGCCGCAAACGCCCGGCATCGGCTGGGCGGCTGGCGTCGAGCGTTTGTCGATGCTGTCGGCGGAACTGGGCCAGCAAATGGAACCCCCGCCCCGCCCCGTGGCCTTGCTGCCGATGGGCGAAGCGGCGCAACGTCATGCGCTTAAGCTGTCGGGCCAATTGCGCAGGCTGGGCATCGCCGTCGAGATGGGCTATTCGGGAAATCTGGGAAAGCGGATGAAGCGCGCCGACAAGGCGCGCGCCAGCACGGCGGTCATTCTGGGCGACGATGAATTGGCCAAGGGAGTGGCCACGGTTCGCGATCTTGACAGCGGCAGTCAGGAAGAAGTGGCCCTCGAGGCGCTGGTTTCGCGCCTTCGCGGCAAGTAGGCGGACGTGGGCGAGGGACCTTCCCAAGACACATTCGTTCTCGTCGGCGCCAATCACCGCTCGGCGCCGCTCAGTTTGCGCGACGCGCTCTTTGCGGAAGACGCCGACATACCGGCCATTCTCAATGACCTTGGTCTTGATCAGGCGATGTATCTGGCCACCTGCGACCGGGTGGAAATTATAAGCTACGGCGATCTTGAGGCGCTGGCGCCGAGCATGCTCTCCTTTCTGGCTGAACGGGCCGGCATCGAACATGCGGCGCTTGAGCCGCAAACCTACGTGAAAAGCGGCGAATCCCTGATCCGCCACTTGTTCGCCGTCGCCTCGGGCCTGGATAGTCTGGTCATCGGCGAGCCGCAGGTGCTGGGCCAAGTGAAAGCCGCGCATCGCATCGCCCGCGAGACCGGCAAAATCGGCCAGGAATTGGACGGTTTGCTGCAAGCCACCTTCGCGGCCGCCAAGCGCGTGCGAGGCGAAACCAAGATCGGCGAGCGCCCGGTTTCTCTGGCGGCGGCGGCGGTGGCCGTGGGGCGCGACATGTTCGGCGACTTCAAGAACAATACCGCCGTGTTGCTGGGCGATGGCGACATGGGCCAATTGGTGGCCGAAAGTTTCATCAAGGCGGGTGTTGGCCATCTTCTGGTGTCGGCGCCGCGCCCGGCCAGGGCCTTGGCGCTGGCCCGCCAGTTCGACGTGCCCAGCGCGCCCTATGACGATCTGATCTGGCTGTTGTCGCAGGCCGACGTGGCGCTCATCGCCCTGTCGGCGCCGTTGCCCGCCATCGATGCGCCCCGCGTGCAGGCGGCGCTGAAAAAGCGCAAGCGCAAGCCGATGCTGATTCTCGATCTGTCGATTCCAGGTGACGTCGATGCGGCAGTGGAGCGGGTGGACGACGCCTTTCTCTACGATCTCGACGATCTCGAGCGCGTGGCCGAGGAAGGCATCTCGCATCGCGTGCGCGAATCCCAGGCCGCCTGGACGCTGATCGACGAGGAAGTGGCCGCCTATCTGAAAGACCAAGCTGGCCGCGCGGCGGCCCCTTTGATCGTGCGGCTGCGCAGCCATTTCGAGGCCGAACGCGAACGCGCCCTGGTGGAAGCCGGTGGCGACGCCGCCAGAGCGACCCAACTGATGATGAATCGCTTGCTGCATGCGCCCAGCGAGGCTTTGCGCGGTCAAGAGGCGCTGACGGCTGCCGAACGTCTGCTCGAAGAAATCTTCGGTCTTAAGGACGAGGAGAAGAACGGGTGAATCTGGATGCCAATCTCGACCGCGTGCTGATGCGCCATGACGAGTTGGAGGCGTCCTTGTCCTCCGGCCAGGTCGATGCCCAGACTTTTGGAAAAGTGTCGAAGGAACTGGCCGATCTGGTGCCGGTGGTCGAAGCGGTGAAGGCCTTTCGCAAGGCCAGGGCCGACATGGCCGACGCGGAAACCATGATGAAAAGCGACGATGCGGGCATGCGAGAGCTGGCAGGCGAGGAATATTACGCGCTCAAGGAATCGTTGCCCGGACTTGAGCACCAGATGCGTCTGATGCTGCTGCCTAAGGACGAGGCAGACGAGCGCAACGCCATCTTGGAAGTGCGCGCGGGCACGGGCGGCGAGGAAGCCGCTTTGTTCGCGGGCGAGCTGTTTCGCATGTATCAGCGCTACGCCCAATTGCATGGCTGGCGGTTCGAGATTCTGGAAGTCAGCGATACCGGCATCGGCGGCATGAAGGAAGGTTCGGCCGAGATTTCAGGCCAGGGCGTGTTCGCCAGGCTTAAGTTCGAATCGGGCGTGCATCGCGTTCAGCGCGTTCCGGCCACCGAAGCGGGCGGGCGCATCCATACATCGGCGGCGACGGTGGCCGTATTGCCGGAAGCCGAGGAAGTGGACATCAAGATTGAAGACAAGGACCTGCGCGTCGATGTTTACCGAAGCCAGGGCGCTGGCGGGCAGCACGTCAACACAACGGATTCGGCGGTACGCGTCACCCACCTTCCCACCGGCATCGCCGTGGCTTGCCAGGAAGAAAAAAGCCAGCACAAGAACAAGGCCAAGGCGATGAAGCTGCTAAGGGCCAAGCTGTACGACATCGAGCGCGAGAAGGTCGATTCCGAGCGGGCCGCCAACCGCAAGAATCAGGTCGGTTCGGGCGATCGCTCCGAACGCATCCGCACCTATAATTTTCCGCAAGGCCGGGTGACAGACCACCGGATCAATCTGACGCTTTACAAGATCGACCGCGTGATGGAGGGCGAGCTTGAGGAAATCATCGAGGCCCTGATTTCCGCGCATCAGGCGTCGCGTTTGGCCGAGATGGAATGAGCGGTTCGCAGGAGATTTTGAAGGCGGCCAGCCAGCGCTTGGCGGCGGCGGGCGTCGAAACGGCGCAGCTTGACGCCCGCTACCTTCTGGCGTTTGCGCTGGGCCTGCGCCTAAGCGAGTTGGGCCTGTCGTCGCGCCTTGAAGTCGGCTTCGAGCAACAAGCCATCTTCGAAACGCTGCTTAGGCGCAGATGCAGGCGCGAGCCGCTCCAGCGGCTGATCGGCCATTGGGACTTCTGGTCGCTGGATCTGATGATGGGCGATGCCGGATTGATACCCCGCCCCGACAGCGAAACGCTGATCGAAACGGTGATCGCCCATTGGCCAGACCGCAGCTTGCCCTTGCGCGTCCTTGATCTGGGAACCGGCACGGGGTGTTTGTTGCTGGCGATTATCTGCGAATATCCGAAGGCGACGGGGCTTGGCGTCGACAAGAATCCCGAAGCCGTACAACTGGCGGCGGCGAACGCGGCTAGGTTGGGTTTCGACGCCAGAACCAATTTTCAGGTGGGCGATTGGGGGCAGGGCCTTGAAGGTTCCTTCGATCTGATCGTCTCAAATCCGCCCTATATTCCCAGCCGACAAATCGACGAACTTGAACCCGAGGTGGCGCTATACGATCCGCGCCTAGCGCTGGACGGCGGCGGCGACGGTCTGGATGCCTATCGGCGGATCGCCATGGATTTGCAGCGGCTGTTGGCCCCCAGGGGCATCGCCGTTCTGGAGCTGGGGGCTGGCCAAGCGGCGGACGTTTCCGCCCTTCTAAGCGCGGCTGGCCTTGAACTTCTGGGTCTTCATGCCGATCTGGGCGGGGTGGAGCGGGCGATTCTGGTCGAAAACCGAGGATAGGGTGAAAAAAACGGTTGGAAAACCGATTGCTTGGCGCTAGGTTGGGTTCATCAAGGCACGCGGCGTTGAGCCAGCTCCGGATGCGTGCAAGTGACCTCCAGCACCGCGGTTCGCTTTTCCAGCGCGACTGGCTTGCCGTTACGACCATTTCGGTCAAGGTGCGCGATAATTAGGGAAACCAAAGTCTTGAACGGCCAACCGATGAACAATAAACGCTCTCGTGGACGCGGCCACGGGGGGCATGGGCACAACAACAACGGCAAGAAGCATATGCCGATGCGCCCGCAGACATTCGACAGCAACGGCCCCGACATCCGGGTTCGCGGCAATGCCCATCAGGTGCTGGAAAAGTATCTGCAACTGGCCAGGGATGCCCAGGCGGCGGGCGACCGCATCGCCGCCGAAAACTTCTATCAGCATGCCGAACATTACTACCGGGTCATCAACAGCATGAATCAGCAGGCGGGCCAGCAACAGCGCCGCCCCATGATGTCAACTCCGGCCGATGACCAGCCGCATATCGGCGACGAGAATGACGGCGACGGCGAGGGCGACGGCGAGCAGGGCGCTGAAGCGCAGGGCGAAGCGACGGTCGAACCCATCGGCCGCAACCAGCCCGTCGAACCGGTTTCCGTTGACTGATCGTTCGGGAAAGGGCGCTCCTTGAAGGTTCTCTTTCATTTCGAACCCGGCCCCGGCTTGGCGTCCAAGATCGCGCGTTTGGCGCACGAATCGATCGAGGTCGCCTTTTGCGCCGAAAGCGACGAGCAGCGTTTTTCCCGTCTGTTGCCGGAAGCGGAAGTGCTGTGGCATGTGTTGAAGCCGGTAACGGCTCAAACCCTGGCCAATGCGCCGAAGCTGCGCTTGGTTCAGAAAATCGGGACCGGCCTTAACACCATCGATATCGAGGCGGCCCGCGAGCGCGGCATCGCGGTTGCCAACATGCCGGGCATCAACGCGCCTGCGGTTGCGGAAATGACCCTGGCTTTGATGTTGGCGGGTTTGCGCAGGCTGGCTGCAACGGACCGCCTGCTGCGCGAAGACGGTCGCTGGCAGATACCGGCCTCGGAACTTGAGCATTTGTGCGAAGTGGGTGGGCGCACCGTCGGCATGGTGGGCTTTGGAGCCGTGCCCAGGCGCTTGGCGCCGATCCTGAAAATGATGGGCGCTCGGCTGATCTATTGGACCCGGCTGCCCAAACCCGAGAACGAAGGCATTGCCGAATGGCGCCAGCTCGACTCGCTGATGGAAGAAAGCGACATCGTTTCCCTACATTTGCCGCTTAGCGACAGCACACGTCACATTCTGAACCGGCGTCGCCTTGAATGCATGCGGGAAGGGGCGCTGCTGGTCAATACGGCCAGGGGCGGTCTGGTTGAAGAGACGGCGCTGATCGATTTATTGTCGGCGGGCCGACTGAATGCGGCCCTCGACGTGTTCGAAGACGAACCATTGCGCAAGAGCCATCCGTTTTTTACCCTTCCCAATGTCACGCTGTCTCCGCATGCGGCTTGGCTGACGTCGGAAACCTTGGCCCGCTCGGTGACGGTGGCGACCGAGAACTGCCGCCGCCTGCTGACAGGCGAGCCGCTTCTCTATCAGATCGTATAGGCCTTATTCCCTGGCGCCGAGCTGCGCCAGGAAGGGCGAAGTTGACGGACGCAGCACCGTTGCCGGTCTGGCGGGCGCCGTTTCCGCTTTGGTCGGCGGCGCTGGCTGTTCCACCTTGGGCGCCGCTTCCGGTTTGACGGGAGCTGGCGCAGGGGCCGGGGTTGGCGCAGGAGCAGGAGTTGGCGCAGGCGCAGGGGCTGCGGGGGCAGGCAGTTCCGGCACGGGCGCAGGTGCCGCTGCGGGGGCAGGCGGCGTCGGCGTCGTATCGGGCGTAAAGGGCGCCATTTCGATATCCATGGGCGCCGGTTTCGGCTTGATCGGTTGCGCCGCTGGAGGGGGCGTCGTCATCGCTTCCGGCGGTGTTGCCGGTGTCGCCGCCAAGGGCGCTTCGGCGGCCTGTTGTTCGGAAGAAGGCATGGCTGCCGTGGGACCATCCGCACTGTAAGCTGGCGAAGGTGCTATGTCGGAAGGCAGGGGAGCCAACTGGCGGGCAGGCGGATCGGGCGGAGCTTCGACCGTGTTGCCGCGCTCCTTGTCGATCGAGCTTCTGCCGCCCACCCACTTGTCGTGGACTTCATCGTAATGCGGCTTTGGCGAATAGTTCGGCTCGCCCAACGCCAATTTGGCGGCGGTCAATTCGCCGATCGCCAGTTTCAACTGATAGGCCGCCACATACAGATCGGTGCGGGCGCGCACCAGGGCGGTGCGGCTGTCCAGCAGATCCTGGCGGGCATCCAACACATCGACCAGCGAGCGGGTGCCGAATGATTGTTCGCGGCTTACATTGGCCAACGCCTCTGCCGCCGCGGCAACCCGGGCATCGTTGACGCGGATGCGGTCCTTGGCCAGCGTCATTGTGTCCCAGGCCTTGCTGGCATTTTCTGCGGCGTCGCGTTTAGCCTTCTCCAGCGTCATCGAAGATTGGCTGTGCGTTTGGCGGGCCTGACGGGTCTTGGAATAAGCCAAGCCGCCGTCGAAAATGGGCATCGTCATGACAAGTTTGACGCTTGCGTCGTCGATGCGGCTGTCAACGGTGCTCGTTTCGATATCGCGACCGACCGTGCCCTGCACGGCCAGGGTGGGCAGCAGTTCGCCGCGCGCGAGCTTGATGTTTTCACGCGCCGCCTTTTCGTCGTAGATGGCCGCTGCAATGCCGTAATTCGATTCAAGGGCCAGCTTGATGGCGGTTTCGCGCTTGGCGGGCAGAGCTTCCGGGAAGGCGGGCAGGCTGACTGGGCCGGCATCGGCGCCGACGAGGCCGCGATACATCGCCTCGGCGGTCGCAAGGTCGGACTCGGCGGTGACGCGGTCGGCCACCGCCTTGGCGTGGCGCGTTTCCGCTTGGCTGATATCGGTCTTGGTGCGCTCGCCCATGTCGAAACGGCGCTTGGTGCCCGACAGTTCCTCGGCGATCCCTTTTTCGCTCTCGCTGGTGATGGTCAGCAAGTCGCGCTGCATCAGCAGGCGAAAATAGGCGGCGGCGGTGTCGGACAGCACGCCGCCTTCGGTCATCATCAAGCGGGCGCGCTCGGCCAGGATTTTGTTTTCCGCGACGTTGGTGGCGGCAATGGTTCGCCCGCCGCGATACAGATATTCATTGATGGTCAATTTGACGCTTTTGGGATTGCGCGTCTGGCTGGTCGCGTCAGCCGTCGTTTTGGTGTTGTCATAAAGCAGGCGCTGCCAGCCGGTTTCCGCCGATGCGGTGATGGTTGGACGCCAATTGGCCAGGGCTTGCGGCGCCAGTTCGTCGGTGGCGCGCACCAGCGCCTGACCGGCCCTGATCTGCGGATTGGTTTGATAGGCCTTGTAGAGCGCTTCTTCCAATGTCTCGGCGCGGCTGGAGAAGGCAACGCCCAAGAGGCCGGTGCCGACGGCAAGCGCCAGAAGTGACCTGTAAGTGCGAGAGCGCATCGTCTTGTTCCCCAAAGTCAGTGCCGCCAAGAGCGGTCTTCAGACTAATCTTGGGATAGAAGAGTTAAAAAAAACTCAAGATAAGGTAGGCAAAAAATTCCCTGATGCTTGATTTCAGCCGATAATTCTTGCTGGGAGACAGCTGTCGGCTGGCCTATATTGAAGGCGCAAGCAATGATCGACGGCCAGGAGGGGGAGATGGCCAGAACCGTTTCGGGCCGCGTTATCGTGCGAATGCAAGGCGTTGGCGGCAAGGCGGCACCTGCCGAGCAAGACGAGCGCCTGTTTGTCGCCATCGCCAGCTACCGTGACCCGGAATGCCAGTGGACGGTGCGCGACCTGTTCTTGAAGGCGGCAAGGCCCGAGCGGATTTTCGTGGGCATTTGTTGGCAATCGGTGCCCGAGGAAGACAAGGATTGCTTTGAAATTCCCTCGCCGCGCCCCGATCAAACCCGCAGTGTCAGCTTTCACGTCAGCCAAAGCGAAGGCGTGGGCTGGGCGCGCGCCCAGGCGCACAAGCTGTGGCGGGGCGAGGAATATGTGCTGAATATCGATAGCCATATGCGGTTCGCCGAAAACTGGGACGAGCGGATGATCGCCCAGTTGAAATCTTGCAAGGCGCCCAAGCCGGTTCTATCGACTTATCCGCCTGGCTATGTGCCGCCGGATAAACTCAATCCGCCGACCCTACCGCTGATCTGTGCTGGCTATTTCGACGAGGCGGGCGTGTTGATCAACAAATCGCGCGCCATCCAGCCTCAGGACGCGCCAAGCGAACCCATGCCCTCGATGCTGTATGCCGCCGGTTTCGTCTTTGCTTCGTCGCGGATGCTTGCCGACGTGCCCTATGATCCCCTTGTCTATTTCCAAGGCGAGGAAATTTCGATGGCAGTCAGGCTGTGGACGCACGGCTGGGACATCTTTTCGCCCAACGAAGCGTTGATCTATCACGCCTATGTAAAATTCACCGAGCGCAAAACCCATTGGGTGGACAATCGCGACTGGCCGAAGCTGAACAGCCGTTCGCGCTCCAGGGTGGCGCATTTGATCGGCAGCAAGAAAACCCAAGACGCGGGGGCGCTGGCCGACATTGACGCCTTCGGTCTGGGGAAGGCAAGGTCGCTTGACGATTATCAACGTCTGAGCGGCATCGATTTCCTTGCCAAGACGATTTCCGTTTCCGCCAGCGAGGGGCGCTTTCCTTTAGCCATCTATGACGGCGCGCGCGAAGCGCGCCGCGCCCTCCAGGTTGAACGATGGAGCAAGAACGCCGACGGCAATTTCGAAACGCATGCCGGGGCGGGATCCACCCTGGCGGCGACCAGGGCCTTGCGGGTCTGGCTGAAGGAGACTTTGGCCCGCTTGGGCGTCCGCAGCATAGTCGATGCTGGTTGCGGCGATGCCGGTTGGATCTCGTGCTTGGTCGAAAATCTGGACCTATATGTCGGCGTCGATATCGTCGAGGACCTGATCGCCGACAACGCCAGGGTCTATCAGGCTTCGCGGCCCATGCTGTTCAAGTCGGGCGACATTTCCCGCGATCTTCTGCCCAAGGCGGATCTGATCTTGTGCCGAGACACGCTGACCCATCTGGACAATGCCGACATAGAGGCCGCATTGCGGCTATTTCGCCAATCGGGCGCCAGCTATCTGCTGGCGACGCATTATCCCAAGGCCGACCCGGACGATGCCCCGGCGGGGGGGGAGCGAAAGATCGACCTTGCGGCAAATTCCCTGCTGCAAGCCCAGCCAGTTGATATATTCTTGGACGGCCCGGCGAAGGGGAAGACATTGAGCCTGTGGCGGTTGAATGATTGACGGGGTAAGCTGGCGCTGACATGAACGATTCGAACCTGACCTTGGATGAAATCGCGCTGGCGCTGGCCGAAATGGCCGGGCGTTTGGGTCGGATCGAACAGGCCCAGGAATCGCTGTCGTCAAGTCTGGTGCGTGATCGCGAAATTCAACGCCAGGCTTTGGGCCTGCTGGTGCAGCTTTTGGAGCGCCAGACGGACAGCTTGAAGCGGATCGAGGCGATGGCGGCCATGCCGCCCCAAGAGCCATCGCAGCCGCGCCGTCAGGCGGTGGTCAAGGGCCAGGTCATGGTGGCGCGCCCAAAAGCGGCGCCCATTCAGATGGCCAAGCCGGCCCTTGCGGCCAAGGCGCCCCCCGCCCCGCGCCCCTCCGTCAAGCCCAAGGAAGAACCGCCCTTGCCGCCCGCCTCTGAAGCGGAACCCGAGATCGAGCAGCAGATTTCAGAAGCGATCGGCAGCATCTCGGCCATGCTGAAAAAGAAAGAGACGCGCCGACGCAAGTCGTCCTAGCAAGAGGCTAGGACGCCATCGGTTTGCCAGCTTCGCGCAGGTATCGGGAAAATTCCGGATGGGCCAGAAGGGTCTCCGTGCGGGCCAGCCAGTGGATAGCGTTGCGCCGCCGCTTGTAGGGGTCCTCGTCCTTTTGCCAGCGGGCCAAATTGAACAAAAGCCAAGTATAGCTGACCGCCACCTTGAACAGGCGCATGCGGGGTATTCCCGGATGGTCCGGATCGCCGAAATAGGTATCGATCAAAGCTCTGTCTTGAAATTCGTCGAATCGGCACTGGGCGGAAAGGGCGCCCACTTCCCAATGGGGGTCGGCTTGGCCCGAACATTGCCAATCGACCAGAATCATCCGTCCTCCGGTATCGATGTAATTTTCGGGTACCGGGTCATTGTGGCAGGGGGCCTGTGCTACTCCGACGCTTTCAAGAACCGGCCTTAGGCCAGCCACCGCGCGGCGCACGTCGGGAAGGGTGGCGAAGGCGGGGTCGCCCGCGTCGTTGGCTTCCTTTTCCAGCTTGTCGATGCGCTTGTAGACATTGAAGGACGAGCGGAATGCCGGACCCGCATGCAGGCGCTTTAGGCTGAGGGCCGCGCGCTTCACAGCGTCAAGATCCTTGAATTTCGAATCATCCATGGTCGTTCCCTCGATCAGCGGAACCAACATGGTGCCGTCCTCGGGATCGAAGTGCAGGATCTGCGGGGCAAGCCCGGCTGCGGCGGCAAGGCGGGCGTTATAGACTTCTTCGCCGTAATGGTCGGGATAATCGGGAAAACGGCGACCCAGCCTGAGCACGAATTTGCCCCTGGGCGTTTCCAGCTTGAAAACCGTGTTGTGCTGGCCGCCCAGAATAGGCCGCCAGGACATGGCCAGCGGATCGATGCCGCGAAGATGCGGAATCTTAGAAAGAATTGATCTGATCTGGTCGTCGTTCATAGGGGGTACTGTACACGATCTCGGCTGGCAATCGAAACGGTCCTGGGGCAAAATATCGTTAGTTTGTGGGAAAGGGGTTCGGGATGCCGACCGTAGCTGTGTTCAACCAGAAGGGCGGCGTCGCCAAGACGACGACGGCGGTCAATCTGGCGGCCTTATGGGCCAAACGGGGGCAAAGGACCTTGTTGGTCGATATGGATGCCCAGGGCAACGCAACTGCGGCTTTCGGCATTACACCCCGTCCCTTGAAGGGGGTTTACGATCTGTTGGTGGAATCGGCCACCGTTGCCGAGGTTATCCGGCCCTCTTGCGTTGACAACCTTAGAATATTGCCTTCAACCCCCAATCTATCCGGGTTGGATGTCGCCCTATCCGGCATTCTCGAGCCGCAACTCGTCTTGCGTCGGGCTTTGGAAAGCCCTTCGGCCGACGCCGATTACATTGTGATCGATTGCCCGCCCACCCTGGGCTTGCCTTCGGTCAACGCGCTGGTGGCTGCGACCGAACTGGTCATTCCCACCTTTTGCTATCGGCACGCCCAGGACGGGCTGCACGCCACCTGGGCCAATGTGCGGCGCATGGCTAGGCGCATCAATCCGGTATTGCGCATCAATGGCGTGTTGTTGATCAGCCCCGATTCGAACGAGGTTTCGCGCCGTACGGCGGATATCATTCGGGCCGAGTTCGGCGAGCGCGTCTATAACGAGGCGATTCCCGGCGACAATCTGGTTCCGCTGGCTGAAGAAAGCGACATGCCGCTGGTGCTGCTGCATCCCCAGGCCCCTGCCGCCAAGGCCTATGCCAAGGTGATCGACGAGATCGACCAGCGCATTTTCAACGGCAACCGTTCAAGCCTGCGCGGCACCGACAATGCCGACGAGGAAGAGGCCAAGAATCTGGTGACGCCCTCCAGTTGGCTTAGCATGATCGAAGATCCGCATCACAAATAGGCTTTGACCGGGCGCATGCCGCGCACAAAGAAAAGGCGCCCTCTCGAAAGAAGGCGCCTTTCTTGTTGGCCGAAACCCCCTTACCGCTCGTGGAACGAATTCTTGAGCGAGACGAAGATCGGCTTCAGCAGATATTCCAGCAAGGTCTTGTCTCCGGTTTCGATATCGGCCTGCGCCGACATGCCGGGCAGAACGACATTCACGCCGGGCACGTCGCCCACGTAATTGCGGTTCAAGGTCACGATGCCCTTGTAATGGGTGTTGCCCTTGTCGTCGGAAAACGAGGTGGGCGAGATCGATTCAAGCCGTCCGGGAATCGATCCGTAGCGGGAAAAGTCATAGGTCGTCATCTTGACGGTGACATGCTGGTTGGGCGCGATATGTCCAATGTCGCGGCTTTGGATCTTCACTTCCAGCTGCAACTTGTCATCGACGGGCACGACTTGGCACAAAGTGCCGCCAGGGGCGACGACGGCTCCGACCGTGCGGATTTTCAGGTCCTGCACCAGCCCCTTCTTGGGCGAGACGACATCCAGGCGCTCGACCCGATCAGCCAACTTGGCCAGAGAATCGCGAACCTGCGCCAGTTCGCCCGCGACGGTTCCCATCTCGTTGGACGCCTCTTGCTTCAAGCTGTCATCCTGGCTGGCCAGACGGTTTTCGGACTCGTTCAAGGCTTGTCGGCTGGCCACCAACTGCTGCTCGATGCGGCTCATGTCGCCCTTGGTCGTAATATAGGAGCGTTGGGTATCCAGGAAAACGACCCGCGAGACCAAGCCTTCCTTTTCAAGCTGGCTGCGGATCTTGACCAGTTCCTCCAGCACCTTCACCTGTTCGCCAAGACCCTTGAGGCTTTCCTCGTATTGGCGAACTTCGGCGCGCCGCTGTTCGACTTGGGATTTGACGACGGCAAGCGACGAGCCGCGCGACGTGCGCTGGGCCGCCAGAATGGCGCGCTGATCCGCCACCAGCGGAGCATAGACGGGGTCGGCGAAACTGAAGTCCGGGTTGCGGTTGTCGAGATAGGCCCTCAGCCGCTCCGCCCTGAGCGCCAGACTCACTTCGCGGGATTTCATCTGTTCGAATTCCGAGGTGGCCGACTTCGGCGCCAGACGGAACAGGGGCTGGCCTTCCTCGACTAGTTGGCCTTCCTTGACCAGGATTTCGGAAACCACGCCGCCTTCCAAATGCTGGATGGTCTGCACCGCCGACGAGGGCACGACCTCGCCCGTCGTCACGGCAACCTCGTCCAGGCGGGCCAGCGCCGCCCAGGCGATGAACAAGATGACGGCGACGGCGATCAGGATAGTGGCTTGGCGCACAATGGCCGACGTCCCCGTTTCCTCCAGAATGATGGCCTGGCTCAGATGGCGCGCCTGCCTGCTTCCTCTGGCGATGCCCATGCTGGCAAGGCCCGTATAGGTTTTGGCTGACGCTGCGGTGGGATGTTGGGGCATGGCACGTTCATCCATATCGGAATTAAAGAAGGTCGGGCGGAATCTGCTTGATCACGTCCTTGGCGGCGCCTGCCAGTCGCAGATAGCCGTTTTGGAAAACCATCACCTTGTCTGCCACCGCCAGATGGCTGGGCCGGTGGGTGACGATGAAAATGGTGCTTTGTCCGCGGATCGCGTTGATCATGCTCATGAAGTAGCGGTCGCCGGTGAAGTCGAGGCCGGTCACCGGCTCGTCGAAAAGCATAATCGGAGCGCGCTTGAGATAGGCGCGCGCCAGGGAAAGCCGTTGCATGAAGCTGGCCGAGAAATGCTCCATCCTGGCGTCGCCCAACTTGGTGCTGAAGCCGTCGGGCAGGGCCATGATGTCTTCCAGAACCCTGGCCTGATTGGCGGCGATGCGCAATTCCTCATCCAGGGCCGTCGGGCTGGCTAGGCGCAAATTCTGGGCGATGGTTCCATAGAACACATTGCAGGTCTGGGGCACATAGGCGATGGCCGAACGCAGATCGGCCGGGTCGATCTGGCGTAGATCGTGGTTGTCGATGCGCACGCTGCCCGCCTGCGGTTGGTAAAGGCCGCTCATCAGCTTCAGCGCCGTCGATTTGCCCGAGCCGTTGGGGCCGATCAGGCCCACGACCTCTCCCGGCTGCACTTCGAAGCTGACGCCGACCAGCGCCGGGTCGGTGTCGGCGCTATAACGGAAGGAAACGCGGGAAAAGACGACATGGCCCTTGAACTTGGCGGGCGGTCTGGTCACGGCCCTGATTTCGCGCTCGGGGCGCAAATTCATCAGATTGTCGATCTGCTTGATGCTGCTGATCACCCTTTCCAGCTTGGGCAGCGAAACGCATGCCGTCTGCAAGGGAGCCAGAACGCGCCAGACCAGGATCATCGTCGCCACCACGGCGCCGACCGTCATGGCGCTGTCCAACACGCGGTAAACGCTGAAGGCCACCACGATCAATCCAGCCGACATGGTGACGAAGTTTGCCGTCGTATTGACGATCACCTGAATCTGGTTGGAATGAAAATCGGCCATCGCCGCCTTGCCCGACATTTGGCGGAAGCGCTCCAGCCACGCCAATTCGTAGCCGCCGGTCTTGATGACGCGCAACTTGCCGACGGTTTCGGTCAGGAACTCGCTTTTCTTGCCCATGGCCTTGCCCGCCAGTGACGACGAGCGCTGCAGCAGCGGATAGGCGACCTTGGCGATCACGGCAAAAATGATAGCCGCCACAATGACGATGTAAACGGTTTGCCCGCCTATGGCGATGAAGACGGCAACGAATAGAAAGACGAAGGGCATTTCGAAGAAGACGAAGGCCAATGGGCCGTTGAAAAAGTCGCGGATCGATTCGAATTCCTTGATGCGCCCCACCTGCGCGCCCACCGTCGCCCGCTCGGTGAACGAAGCCGACAGCGACAGGATGCGCTGGAAAACGGCGTTGCCGAAGATGTAGTCAAGGCGACCGCTTAGATAGGCGACCGCCTTGGAGCGCATGCGCGACAGGAAATGCTCGACCGCCAGCGCCAGAAGAACGCCCGCCAGCAGGTAACCCAGCGTCGAGAGCGAGCCGGTGGGAACCACCTTGTCATAGACGCTCATGATGAACAGCGGCGTTGCGACGGCCATCAGATTGATGAACAGCGTCAGCCAAAGAATTTGCCAGATCAGCGGGCGGAAACGTTCGGTGGTGGCTCTGAACCAGCCGATCTGCTTCTGGCGGGCCAGAAGATCTTCTGTTTCTTCCGAGGCGGGAAAAAAGAAATAGGCGGTCCCAAGAGAATCTAGGTTGCGCCCCGGCGGCTCGATCAAGGCCCGCTCGCCGTCGAAGGCCAGAAGCGTTCCATCGGGTGCTGGCTTCAGAACGATCATGGCGGGGCCATCGTCGGGAACGAACAGGCAGGGCATGAGCCGGGGGTCGATTTCGCCAAGGCGCATCCTGTCGGGCCGACTGATGTAATTCAGATTGGCCATTACATTGCGAAAGCCGGTCAGGTCCAGTGTTTCGGCAAAATGGGGCAGGGCTTCCGCGACATGCTTCAGATCGCCGCGCCAATTGAGCGCCGTCAATAGCGCGATCAGGCAATTGGCGAAATCTGTGGGGACCGCGAAGCGACCCAGCACGTTTTCGGCCAGGCGCGTTCCACGGTCGGCCGACAAGGCGGCGGGAGAACTGGCGGCATTGCCTTCGCTTTGCTCCGTGGGATCGGACGGCGCTGCGGGAGCGTTGATGTCCTTTGTCTTCAGGCGTCCATCCACCAGTTCGAAAACACGGTTGGCCAGCTTGGCATAGGTTGGTCGGTGCGTGATCAGCACCAGGGTGCAATTGCCCTTCAGGGTTTCGATGGCGCTGCGAATATAGCGGTCGCCGACGCTGTCAACCGACGAGTTTGCCTCGTCGAACAGCACGATCTTGGGGTCGCGCGACAGCGCCCTGGCGATGGCGATGCGCTGCACGACGCCGGCGGGCAAGGAATCGGAAACGCCGTCGCCGATGGGGGTGTCATAGCCCAGGCGCATCGACGAGACCACTTCGTCAAGCCCCACCAGTGAGGCGACTTCCAGGGCGCGATCCGTTTGCGTCGGATCGAACATGGTCAGATTTTCAAGAATTGTGCCGTTGAAAACCTCGCCCCTCTGCGGAAGATAAGCCACCTGATGCTTCAGGGATTGGGCGTCATATTTGCGGATGTCCTGGCCGTCGATCAGGACCCGCCCGTCGCTGGCCGTCGCCATGCCCAGCATCAAGGACGCCAAGGTCGACTTGCCGGAACCGTTGGACCCTTGGACGCAGACGCACTCTCCGGGCTGGATGTCGATATTAGCGCCATGAATGATGTTGGGCTGCCCATCGCCGTATGAGAACGAAGCGTTGTCGAGCGTGACGCGCCCTTCAATCGCGGGCCAATCTGGCAAACCGGCTGCACCTTCGCGCTTCAGGGACAATAGGCCAGCCACCTTCTCGCGCGCGATGCGAATGGTCTGGAAGCGGTTCCAAACCCCCACCAGACGGGTCAGAGGCTGAAGCGAACGGCCGGCCAGCATGGTGCAGGCGGCAAGCCCGCCGATGGTCAGTTGATTGGCGACGACCAGATTGCAGCCATAGGTGACGATGGCCACTGTGGTTAGCTGCGAAAAGACTTGGCTTAGGCGCATCGCCTCGGCATTGAGGTAGGTGGCGTTGTAGGAATTCTGCGCATTCGCCGACTGCAAAAGCTCGTAGCGGCGAAGCATCAGGGCTTCCATGGCCATCGACTTGACGGTGTGAATGCCGCGCAGAACCTCCATGACGAAATCAAGGCGCCGATCATCCGACGTCATGCGCTCTTTGATGGCCTTGCGCAATTTTTCGCCCAGTTTCAGCGCCATCATGAAAAAGACGATCGAGATCGCCACCGGGATCAGCACAACCCACCCGGCCAGCAGCGTGATCAGGGCCAGATAAATCAGCACGAAGGGAAGATCGAGCAGCGTCAGCAATGCCTGGCCGGAATAGAAATCGCGGATTTGGCCTAGGGCGTTCATGCGCTCAAGCTGCTGGCCCGCTCCTTGCTTTTCGATGTCCTCGATCCGCCCCGTCAGCAGACGTTCCAGCGCCGCCACGCCGGATAAATGTTCGAAGCGGGCGCCAATCCAGCCGGTGACGTAGGACCGCGCCAAGCGCAGAAGCGATTCCAGCAAGATAGCGACCAGAACGCCGACGATTAGCATGCCCAGCGTGCCAGTCGAGGAATTCGGGATGATGCGGTCGTACACCTGCAGCAAGGTCAGGGGCAGGGCCAGCGCCAACAGGTTCAGAAACAGGGAAACCATGGCCAGTTCGGGCAAGTTCGAGCGCATCAGCTTGAAACTGCCGAGATTTTTGGAATCTCCGATCAGATCGGACAAAGACATGGGGGCAAAACGTTGGAACGCCATGATCAGTCGGCCTCCTTGACTGGCGCGCTTGTTCCATGGTTGCGCCGCGCTTCTCCGACCAAGGCAAGAGGCACGGCGCCCACGCGCACGCGCGTGCGCTCGATGCGGGCGCGCAAGCGCGAACGATCTGCGGTCAGCCAGGACAGAACGGCGGCTTCTCGCAGCAAAGGTCTGGCAAAGGCATAGCGGATCGAAGCGCCGCTGCCCTCGTGAACCAGCAGTTTGGCGTCGATCGCGCGGGCCAGCGCTTCGTCCAGCGCCTTTTGCCCGCGCGGCCAGAAGCGGGCTAGCAGGCCGGGGGCGAAGAAGCGGCCAAGCAGGGCGGCCAGACGCAAAGCCTCTCTCAGGTCCGCATCCTGGTCCATTTCGGCAATCAGGCTGGCATAAAGGCGGATCGGCATCGGCAGGCCTTGGGGAATCGCGGCATCACCCCTGGCCTTGATGCGGCCCAAAAGCGCCATCACAAGCTCGACGCCATCGCCGGGCCGTCCCTGGGCTTGGCGGACGACGGCGCGAACCAGTCCTTCGTCCAGATGGCTGTCGCCGTCCAGCGAAGCGATCAAGGCGATCATGTCCTCATCCAGCAGGGGCGGCATGCGCATTCGCTGGGGGGATGGAAGCCTTGCGCGCAAGGCTTCCGGCAAATCCTTGCCGAAACAGATGATGTCGAGGGTGGGGGGATCGGCTTCCTCGGCCACCTTGGCCAGCAGATCGATCAGGGCGGGAGAAGCCTCTTCGATGTCGTCTATCAGCAGCGTCAGGGGCCTTGATCTCGACAGCCCGATCAGGGCGGATGCCAGTTCCTCCAGCCCGGATGGCGATGAGGTCGGCGATATCAGTCCGCGCAAAATTTGGCGGATGGAAGGTTCGCTGACCTCCATGCCGGAAAGAAAGGCCTCCAACCGGGCTTCGCGTTGGCGTGCTTCTTCAGCAAAACCAAGGCCAAGTTTGATTTCCAGCGCCAGGGCGAGACCCGTCGTATCCGGCCCCAGACCGCGCCGACCCGCCGGTATATATAAAGTAAGGCCTGCCATCGATTCGATCCGCTCGGCCAGGGCTGCGGCCAGCGTTGTTCTGCCAAGGCCGCCTGCCGCCTCGATCAGGATGCAGGCGGACTGTTTGCGCATGGCTTGAATGTCTTCAAGCAGCGCTTGGCGGGGAGAGGGCAACATGGCCGGAGCGTGCAAAGGCAATTCGCCTCGCACCTGGGCGGTGCGCCCCAACCCGCCAACAGCGGTGAATGCCTCGAATCCCAGAATATCCGACGTCAGTCGTTGCGTGGCCTCGCAGGCCAACAGGCGTCCGGCCGGCGCGTGATAGGCAAGTCGCCAGGCTTGGGCAAGCTCCGTGCAGGCCAGCGGGCGCGCCGCCTGGCTACCCTGGGCCATGACGACGGAAACGCCGGTGGCGATGCCGCCTCTGGGATGGGGTTCGGCGTCGTCATCTGCCATCAGACGCTCTAGAACGAAGCGCGCCGCCCTTATGGCGCGCTCAGCATCGTCTCTGCGGGCGCGGATCAGGCCAAAGCGCAACTCAATGCCCTGACCGGCGCGCTCGTAACATTGACCGCCAAGAGAATCTGCGGCTTGGCGTCCAAATCGGACAAGGCTTTCCAGGCGATCGACGAGACGGCGGGTTCCCAAGGACTGGGCCAAGCCCTCGGCCGGTTCCAAGATGATGGCGGCGATGGAAATGACCCGGCACTCGGCTCCCAATGCCGATACTTCCTGGTTCTGCTGGGTCTGGGCAAGCGTGGAGGAACCGGTTTGGCGCTGCCCAGGCGCTTCACTGGCGGCCAGCCCGCGCAGGGCAGCAACGGCCTGGGCCCGGCTGGTGACGTTTAGCCTGCGGAAAAGGGCCGCCACATGCTGCTTGACCGTTCCGACTCCGATGTCCAGGAGAGAAGCAATTTCCTTATTGCTCCGCCCCTGCTCAATCAAGGAGACGATTTCCCTCTGTCTTGGCGTCAGTCCATCCAGCATAGCGATACCCGGCATCCCCTCAATTCCGGACCCTGAGTGCGTCTCAAGGCCATTTTCTTGTTTTGCGGCGATCCCAAAAAGGCCTGGAAGGCGGCTTGGTCCAAAATTAGGGCCGTTATAGCGCCATCCCGACAAAGGTTATAAGACCTGCATTCTGGGCCTAAATAAACCACCCCAAGAAACTCATCGACCAATGCCCGCAAAGCGATTCTGCCCGGCGCGACTCGGCGGATTATCTAAGGAATCCTAAGTTAATTCAGATTCGCGCACAAGAAATTTAACAGCAGTAAACATGTCGTTAATGTGATGAAATTCGACACCCAAAAAGCAAAACCATCAATCCTTCCAAGCACAAGCTATAACCTTTGGCGGTGTTCAGAGATTTAAACAAGGGGGGTAAAATTATAAGGGTCGCAAAGGATTTTTCCTTGGCGGCGCGCTTTGTTAGGTAAAGCCGATATCGCGGCAGATGATTTAGCTCACGGGGAATGGCAATGGCCGAGGAAAACAACAATCCGACGCAGACGCAAGGTGAAGATCGCCAGGTATTGGATGATCTGACAGTCTTGCAGGACGTCCCCAGGCAAAACATCGAAGATCCCGAATTGCGGGCTGATCGAGCTGGCGAGAGCGAGCAGGGCGACGACGCATTCGGCGCCGCCAATGTTCACTTCGGCGGCCAAGGCGTTGGATTGCCGGAAGGCGCACGCCGCACCGAAGCGGCGATTGCCCCGGCTGATGGCGCTCCCGAGCAGACATTGCCGCCAATCGACACCGGCGCTGACGCTGCCCCCCCCGTTATTCCTCAGTTCGTTGATGGCACCATCGGAAGTTATTTTGGTCCAGAATTTGATCAATTTGGCGCGCGCCGTGTTCCTGGCGACGAAACCAATCGCATTCAAGATGGCGGCCCTGGCTTGGGTGATGAGGAAGGCGACGAGGGTCGTCCGGTTGCAGGCGTAACGCCTCCCGTGACGGAGGTTCCGCCCACGACGGCGACCACCGCCACGACGGCGACCACCGCCACGACGGCGACCACCGCCACGACGGCGACCACCG
>CACUVI010000029.1 GCA_902725215.1 Rhodospirillaceae bacterium LM-1
GCCGGTCAGGACAAAACCGCGAACACCTATATGATTGATATTACGATATAATTATCGTGGGGCTGGTACTGCTGCCCGTGCAGAAACGTCTAGCAACAATCGAATCTCGCTGCGAAGGTCTCCAGGATTTGGTTGGCGAATCTTGCTGCAGCGACGGGCAGCGTGCGGTTGCGCAACTGTCCGACATAGATGGAGCCGGAGGGGACGTCGCGCTTGTCGATGGGGCAACTGACGACATCAGGCAAGGCGCCATTCTCGGGCAGACCGATGGGAATTTGAAAGCCCACGATGTTTTCTGCCAGGGCGTGGTGGCGCAGGAACTCAAAGCTGTCGGACTCGACAGCGGGCGAAAGGGTAAGTGACCTTGCGCGAGCCGCCGTTTCCAGAAGGTTGCGCACGCCATATTGGGCGGTGGGCAGAGCCAAAGGATATTCCAGGCACTCGCGCAGCCTGAGCGTCTTCTTGTCGGCTAAGGGATGGCTGGCCGACATGACGGCGTGAACGGGTTGGCGGACCGTCAGCAAATTTTGAAATTCCGATAGACGAACGGGTTCGAAGACCAGCGCCAAATCGGCACTGATGTCCACCAGCGCCTGTTCTGCTGCGGCCCGGTCCCTTAGGAACACGCTGAAGGTCACCGCCGGATGCCGGGACCGGTAGACGGATATTTGCTCGGGCAGAAAATAGGGCAGCAGGGCTTGGCTGCAGGCGATTGAGACATGGCCGCGCCGCTCGCCAGACAAGTCGGCGATCTGGCTTTTCACCCGCTCCATGTCACTTAGTTGGGCGCGGATATGGTGGATCAGAATTTCGCCTGCCGTCGATAAGCGAACGCCGCGCGCTTGGCGCTCGAAAATATCCACGCCCAACTCTTCCTCGAGAGCCAGGATACGCCGGTTCAGCGCCGTCGAGGTAATGGCCAGGGATTCCGCCGCCTTGCGGATGGATCCGGCCTTGACGACGGCATCGACAAAGCGAAAGGACTGGAGATGCCTCATTCAACCCACTGATTCAAAACACCCTATTTTATACAGCTGCATATTTTGCAGCAGACAGAAGAAAAATTAGCAGTATTGCGCTGCGCTGACAACTGCTCTAGTCGGCTTGGAACAAGACAAGTGGATAGACCATGCTGCCGCATCTGCCCTTCGATATTTCCAGCCTGCATCATGCCTATGAGAACGGCCTCGATCCCAGGTCAGTCATCGCAGAGGCCTTCAAGCGCATCTCGGATGCCGCCGACCCCGGCATTTTTCTGCATCCTTTCGACCGCGCCCGGTTGGAAGCCGATATTGACCGGCTGGGACGCTTCGATCCCGAAGCCTTTCCTCTTTGGGGTATCCCCTTTGCGGTCAAAGATAATATCGACGTCAAGGACGCGCCGACGACGGCGGCCTGCCCCGATTTCGCCTACACAGCCGAGCAGGACGCTTTTGTCGTCAATAAGCTGCGCGCAGCCGGAGCGCTTCTGGTCGGCAAAACGAATCTTGACCAATTCGCCACCGGTCTGGTTGGCGTGCGCACGCCTTATCCCGCGCCCAGAAACGCGCTGGACCCAGCAATCGTGCCTGGTGGTTCCAGCTCGGGTTCCGCCGTTGCCGTTGCCAGGGGCCTGGTCAGCTTCGCGCTTGGCACCGACACAGCCGGATCGGGTCGGGTTCCTGCTGCCCTGAATGGAATCGTCGGACTGAAGCCGACCTTGGGCGCTTTGTCATGCAACGGGGTCGTGCCAGCCTGCCGCACGCTGGACGCGGTGTCTGTGTTCGCGCTTGGCGTCGAGGATGCGAACCGGGTCTTTCGCGTCGCTTGCGCCTTCGATCCCAAGGACGCCTATTCAAGACAGGTCCTGTCAACGCCCGTCTCGGCACCGCCCCCTGCCTTTCGGGTCGGCATTCCCGATGCGAAGACGCTCGAATTCTTTGGCGACGAAGCGCAGGCCAAGTCTTTCTCGAATGTCATCGCAACCCTTCGGGACATGGGTGGCGCGATTGTCGAGATCGATTTCACGCCGTTCTTCAACGTCGCCAAGATGCTCTATGAGGGGGCCTGGGTAGCCGAGCGTCTTGCCGCCATCGAAAGCCATCTGAAAGCACATCCCGAAAGCCTGCATCCCGTCACTCGTCAAATCATCGAGGGGGCGCAACGTTTGAGCGCCGCCGACGCCTTTCGCGGACAGTACCGGCTGGCGGCGCTGAAGCGGGAAGCAGAACCCCTGCTGCACAAGGCCGACCTGTTGTGCGTCCCCTCCATCCCGACATTCTATTCGCTCGAAGATATCGAACGCGATCCCATCGGCCCCAATGCGCGGCTTGGCACCTATACCAACTTCGTCAATCTGATGGATTTGTGCGCGCTGACGGTGCCAACCAGGCAACGCGCCGATGGCCGCCCAGGCAGCGCCACCTTGATCGCGCGCGCAGGTTGCGACGGCTATATCGCCGCCATCGGCTGCGATTTGCAAGTAAGATGCGAGGCTCCGTTGGGCGCCACAGATTGGACGCTGCCGGAACCGTTGTATGCCACGGCCTTGCCCTGCGAAGACGAGATCGCCCTTGCCGTCGTGGGAGCGCATATGTCGGGCTTGCCCCTCAATCATGAGCTAACGGCCCTGGGCGGACGCTTTCTTGGCGCCGCAAAAACGGCCCCTGTCTATCGCCTTTATCGTCTGGCGGGTGGACCGCCAATGCGCCCCGGCCTGGTCCGGGACGTGACCGGATTCGCCATCGCCCTAGAAGTTTGGGCCTTACCCGCCAGCCGGTTTGCCGATTTCATGCGGAGCGTTCCCAGCCCTTTGGGTATCGGCACCCTGGCCCTGGAAGATGGCTGCGAGGTCAAAGGCTTCATTTGTGAGCCCGTCGCCATTGCAGATGCGAAGGACGTTACCGCTTATGGCGGCTGGCGCGCTTATCTCCAATCCCTTACACCCAACGAACAGCCAAAGAAGGAGTTCGACCATGCACAGGCGTGATTTTCTGAAGACTGCGGGGGTCGCTGCTGGCGCCTCGGTCCTGCCCTTTCTGCGCTTCCTGCCCGCCGAGGCCGCAGGCAACAAGGACACACTGGTCGTCATCGTCGGCGACGGCATCAACAGCCTTGATCTGCACCGCAACGGCACCAACCGCCCCAGCTATCAGGTGACGGTCAATATTTACGACCGCCTGGTGCGCTTTGGCGTGAAAAAGCTGGCTGACGGTTCGATGTCCTACGATTCGACCAAGATCGAGCCCGAGGTGGCAGAATCCTGGGAGGTCTCGAAGGACGGCAAGTCGATCACCTTCAAGATCAACCCCAAGGCCAAATTCTGGGACGGCACACAAGTCACCGCGCATGACGTTAAATGGTCCTTCGACCGGGCCGTCAGCCTGGGCGGCTTTGCCGCCGTCCAGATGAAGGCCGGTTCGATGTCCAAGCCCGAGCAGTTCGTGGCGGTTGACGACATGACTTTCCGGGTCGATCTGCCGACACCTTCGAAACTGGCCTTACCGGACCTGGCCGTGCCAGTTCCCTTCATCATCAATTCCAAGGTTGCCAAGGCCAATGCCACCAAGGACGATCCCTGGGCAGCCGAGTATCTGCACAAGACCCCGGCCGGTTCCGGTCCCTTCAAGATCGCCCGTTGGGATGCGGGCCAGCAGTTCGTCTACGAACGCAACGACGCCTGGGCGCTTGGCAAAAAGCCCGAATTGAAGCGGGTGATCGTGCGCGAGGTTCCTTCGGCTTCGACCCGAAGGGCGCTGATCGAGCGCGGTGACGCCGACTTCTACATGGACGTGCCCGCTAAGGACGCCAAAGAACTAAGCGAAGGCGGCAAGGTGAAGGTGTCGGGCGCTCCCATTGACAACTGCCTGCACATTTTGGGGCTTAACGTCAAAATCAAGCCTTTCGACAATCTGAAGGTCCGCCAGGCCATCGCCTTTGCGGTGCCTTACAAGGACATTCTCAGCACCGCCGCTTATGGGCGGGGCAAACCGATGTTCGGCGGCAAGGAAGCGACGCCATCGACCACCGAATGGCCGCAAGCCTTCCCCTATGACACCGATCTTGCAAAGGCCAAGGCGCTTCTTGCCGAAGCCGGGCTGGCATCCGGCTTCGAAACCACGCTCTCCTACAATCTGGGCCTGGCCGACTGGCAGGAACCGACAGCGCTTCTTATCCAAGAAGCCCTGGGCAAGATTGGCATCAAGGTCACGCTTGAGAAAATTCCCGGCGCCAACTGGCGGACGGCGGCCTTGGTCGAGAAGCGCCTGCCCATGCATCTTGAGAATTTCGGCGGCTGGCTCAACTATCCCGACTATTACTTCTTCTGGGCTTACAAGAACGGCCACCTGTTCAACTCGTCAAACTACGCCAACGACGAAATGGAAACCCTGGTCGATGAAACCTTGCACATGGATGTCGGCAATCCGAAATACGCCGTCAACATCAAGCGAATGGTGGCCATCGCCTTCCAAGACGTGCCGCGCATTCCCCTCTACCAGCCCTACCTGGACGCGGCGATGCAGCCGGGTGTGGGCGGCTATGCTTCATGGTATCATCGCCAACTCGACGTGCGCGACATGAAGAAGGCCTAGAAACAGGGGATGCGAACCAAACTCGCCCAAATCGGACGGCGGTTGCTGCAAGCGCTGCCGTCCGTTATCGGGATCATCGTGATCTCGTTCCTGCTGACACGCGCCTTGCCCGGCGATCCGGCGGTCTATTTCGCCGGAGCCATGGCGGACAAGGAATCGATCGAGCAGGTTCGAAAGGCGCTGGGCTTGGACCGCAGCTGGGTCGAGCAGTTCTTCATCTATGCGGGCAATCTGGCGAAGGGCGACATGGGAATGTCGCACAACACAGGCCGCCCCGTAGCCGAGGAACTGCTGACCCGGCTTCCCGCTTCCCTGGAATTGACTTTGACAGGCCTGGGGCTGGCCATTCTGATCGCCGTTCCCCTGGGCATGCTGGCAGCCACCCGCCCCGGCAGCTGGATCGACCATCTGTGCCGCCTGCTGGTCACGGCGGGCGTTTCATTGCCGACTTTCTTCACAGGCCTGTTCCTGATCTACATTTTTTATTATCTGCTGGGCTGGGCGCCTTCGCCCCTGGGCCGCCTTGACATTCTGTACATGCCGCCGCCGCACGCCACCGGCTTTTACGCCATCGATAGCTTGTTGGCAGGCGATATGGAAACCTTCGCCGCCACTCTTCGCCAACTGGTTTTGCCTGCCGTCACCTTGTGCCTCTTCGCCTTAGCCCCCATTGCACGCATGACCCGCGGCGCCATGCTGGGCGCCCTGGCCAGCGATTATGTGCGCACTGCCCGGGCCAACGGCCTTACGCGCAGCAAGATCCTGTTCACCTACGCCTTTCGCAACGCCGCCTTGCCGGTGCTGACGACGCTGGGCATGGTCTTCTCCTTTCTGCTGGGCGCCAATGTGCTGGTGGAGAAGGTGTTCTCCTGGCCGGGCATCGGGTCCTTCGCTATCGAGGCGCTGGTGGCTTCCGATTATGCCGCCGTTCAAGGTTTCGTTCTCTCGATGGCGCTGTTGTTTGTGGCCGTGAATTTGATCATCGATCTTGTGTTGACCCTGATCGACCCCCGGGTCGGCCTGGAAGATTAAGCGGAGCCCGGATGAAACGCTTCCTTCGCCACCTGCGCTATGTGATGAGCGAGAACCCGGTCACGCTTGCGGCATTCTCGCTGTTCCTGCTGATCGTCATCATGGCGTTGCTGGGCCCAGCCATTGCACCCTACGACCCGCTGGCCACCGATGCCGCCAAGACCCTGAAACCACCCGGTTGGCAGCATCCGTTCGGCACCGATCATCTGGGGCGTGACGTCTTCAGCCGTGTCATCGTGGCGACCCGGCTTGATCTGGGCATCGCCCTGTCGGCGGTTTTCCTGTCTTTCTTCGCGGGCAGCGCCCTGGGTTGTTCGGCCGGTTTCTGGGGCGGCTGGACGGACCGCATCGTGGGGCGGATTTCCGATACGATCATGGCGTTTCCCTTGTTCGTCCTGGCCATGGGCATCGTGGCCGCCTTGGGCAATTCCGTCGAGAACATCATTTACGCCACCGCCCTCATCAACCTTCCCTTCTACGCCAGGGTTTCGCGTGCCGAAACCTATGTGCGCCGCAACGCGGGTTATGTGAACGCCGCCAGACTGTGTGGCGCAACCGACGCCAGGATTCTGGTCACCCAGCTATTTCCCAATATCCTGCCACCCATGATGGTGCAGATCTCGCTTAACATGGGTTGGGCCATCCTGAATGCCGCCGGTCTTTCCTTCATTGGCCTGGGCGTGCGCCCGCCTGATGCCGAGTGGGGCATCATGGTGGCAGAGGGGGCGACCTATATCGTTTCGGGCGAATGGTGGCTAGCCATGTTTCCGGGCGCTGCGCTGATGGCCGCCGTTTTCTGCTTCAACCTGCTGGGTGACGGTTTACGTGATCTCGTCGATCCGCAGCGGCGGACATAGGAGCCAACCCATGGACGCTCAACCGATCCTGCGCATTGATAACCTGTCCGTCAGATTCCGTACCCGCAACGGCACGGTTGATGCCCTGAAAGGCGTGTCCTTCTCTGTCGCCAAGGGGGAAGTTCTGGGCGTTGTGGGGGAAAGCGGATCGGGCAAATCGGTGACCGCCTTTACGGTCACGGGTCTGCTCGATCAGGCCGGAGAAGCCTGTGCGGGAACGATCAATTTCGACGGCATGGAACTGACCAAAGCCAACGAGGCCGAGCTGCGCGAGCTGCGTGGGCGAGAATTCTCGATGATCTTCCAGAATCCAAGGGCGGCTCTCAATCCGATCCGCCCGGTCGGCAAGCAGATCGAGGACGTGCTGATCCAGCACGCTCAAGCGACCCGCCAGGACGCCAAGGCCAAGGCGATTTCCATGCTGGAAAAGGTCAAGATCGTCGAGCCGTATCTGCGCTATTGGAGCTATCCGTTCGAACTGTCGGGCGGCATGTGCCAAAGGGTGATGATCGCCATAGCGCTGGCTTGCGAGCCGCGGCTTCTGATCGCCGACGAGCCGACAACCGGGCTTGACGTCACCACGCAGAAGGCGACCATGGACCTGATCCGCGACCTGACGCGTGAACAACATCTGTCGGTAGTGCTGATTACCCACGATCTAGGCATGGCCGCTGCCTATTGCGACCGCATCGTGGTGATGCAGAAGGGAGAAGTTGTCGAGACGGCAGCGGTCAGAGACTTGTTCACAGCTCCCAAGCATCCCTACACAAAGAAACTGATCGCGGCCTCGCCTGGCCCATCATCGAAGTTGGACGACCTGACAGCGGTTCTGGATGACAACACATCCCACCAACCGTCGATGACGCGAACCATCAACTCCGGCGCGGATACAGGGCATCTTCTTGAGGTCGTCGATCTCGTCAAGGAATTCCCGCGCCGGGATGTGGAAATGACCGGCTGGGCCTGGCCTGTAAAGAAGCGCGAGGCGCAGGTCTTTCGCGCCGTTGATGGAATCTCGTTCGTCTTGAAGCGCGGCGAAAGCCTTGGGCTAGTGGGCGAGTCGGGGTGCGGCAAATCGACCACCTCCAGCATCTTAACCAGACTGATGGATCCGACTTCGGGCGACGTTATCTTCGACGGCGCCAACGTCACTTCCTATTCGGCCCAGCAGTTCGCCAGGCTTCCCCAACGGATGAAAATCCAGATGGTGTTTCAGGATCCCTCGGACAGCTTGAACCCACGATTTACTGCCCAGGATTCGATTGCAGAGCCGCTTAAGCGTCTTTTGAAAATGAAGGGCAGCAAACAGATCGACATCAAGGTCGAGGAACTGGCCGAGAAGGTTGGACTGGAAAAGGCCCTGCTGTCGCGCTTTCCACACCAGCTTTCTGGCGGTCAGAAGGCCCGTGTGGGAATTGCCAGGGCCATCGCAGCCGATCCCCTGCTGTTGATTCTGGACGAGCCGACATCGGCCCTGGACGTTTCCGTTCAGGCGGTCGTTCTGCAATTGTTGGATCGGCTGAGGTGCGAGTTGGGCATGAGTTACATCTTCGTCTCGCACGATCTGAATGTCGTCAGGCTGCTGTGCGAGCGTGTTATCGTCATGAATCGGGGGCGGATCGTCGAGGACGGCCTGGCCGACGAGGTGCTTAGCAATCCCAAAGACGACTATACCCGCCAGCTTGTTTCTGCCATCCCACACTTCGAGCCGGGAAAACTGTAAAGGCATTGACCTGAGTCCCAAGTTTCATCTGGCCCCCAGTAGAGTCCCAATGGCATTTGAGCTTGCCCCCAACCATGGACCAGGCTGGCCTGGAAAAATCCGGATTCTTAGGGAGGGGCCCACTTTTCAGGTCAATGACCAGTCGATGCTCCCGTCGAATGATTCCATATGTCGCTGGTTGATGCCAACGCGACGTGGACTCCTGCACCAATCTGGCGGAAGAACGAACTGCCCCTCGCCTCTCGTCACCCCCGCAAGATGTGCTTTTAGCTTCATTAGTGTGCCCTATCGTTTTCTAAGATTTGTTTTGTGTCGACGACTGAATCTGTGCCGTTGACATTTCAGTTCGTAAGGTTCTTGCTTTCCGGGAGAATTGATCAAGTCGCCGCTAGCCCGCTTAGGCATTGCCTGCTTTGCAGGCAATGCTGCGGGCCAAGGGCAAAGCCCCTGGACCCCATGCCATGAATCGAATTCACGAGTTTGAAAATTTGCACTACCGGCTCTCGGCAAGAAACATTTCGAGGGGCAATGGCGACAACCTTCCGGTGTTCTTAGCATACCTCGCGCGTGACAGCATCAGAGACACTGAGACGGGGTGCTATTACGACTTCTCAACCAAGGATGACCTAGTTGAATGCTGCATAATCGGGCCGGATTGGATGCCTGATTGGCTAAACAGCCCCTCTCAGTTTGGCCATGCGATTCAGCTTAAAGAAACCAGAAGCAATGCCCTCCTGGCCAAGGAACTCCAGCTTGCACTCCCGCGTGAAATTCCGCAGCATCTTTACCTTCAAATTGTGCAGGGCTGGGTTCAAGAGGAGTTCGTAGGTCGTTGGAATCTGCCTGCACTTATTGCAATTCACGATGGCGCGCATTGCCACGTCGCTCTGGCAACACGCGCAATTGAGAATGACCAGTCGTGGTCTTCAAAGAAGGTCCGCGAATTAGACAAAAAGAAGGAACTCTTTCGCTGGCGAAAGTCCTGGGCCGACAAGTTGAACTCAGTTCTCAGATCTTTGGGTGTAGAGGGACGCGTTGATCATCGCTCCAACTTTGAGCGACAGAAGGAAGCTATTTCGATTATCTCGGACGAGAAAGCTTCACGCGCGCGACGTGTCAGGGCAGTGGCCACCTTTGAATCACTCAACTACCGAGTTGCTGGGAAGGTGCGGCGTTCGAAGAAATACCGCAATGAAATGAGTTCTGACCCAAGGATAGAAGCTGCCCGCCATGAAAGACACTTAGCGAGCTTGCGGGCCCAGGCGATTCTTGATGAATACCTTCTCGACGCAGAACAATTGGACAAGGAGATTGAGGAACACGAGGCCAAGATCGCTAAGTCTGCACTTTCCAGGATTGCAAAACCCAAACAACAGCGCAAGGCGACGGGAAATCGCAATGATGGGGAGTTAAAACAGTTTCGCCAGAAGGTGTCAGCAGTCGTGAGCAAGAGGGACGTTCGCGCTGCAACTATCAACCCGAACTCCGATAAGATGAATAATATATATGTTACTTCTGGGAACGTCAGTTCTAGGACCATCCCGGCAGTTTTTGCTTCGTCGGATGAAAGGGCCCAGGCGGAGCCATCCGTTGATCGCCTTCGCCCAGCCCTCCTCATATACAAGCGCCAGAGTGGCCGATAGTATTAGCAGTTTTTCGGAACGTCTCTTCATGACATTGAAGGACCGAACCCTTGCTTGGCAACTTTATGTGAAGCAGATCATTCATGATTTGACGGGTACTGATTGTGCCCCTCCGGTGAGCACCGCCTTGAGCGGGGCGGGTGATTCTCCGATTCTGCCGTGATTGTTGGCGGGACGAGGAGATGAGAAGTGTCCACGAGTTCGGTAATGGACACAAATCGGGTTAGGCGGGGGCGCAATCGCTCATGGCCGGAGGCTTTGAAGCGGGAGATCGTCGCGGCGTCACTTGAGCCGGGTTCTTCTGTTTCGTCGGTTGCAAGGCGTTATGACGTGAACACGAGCCAGCTGTTCAACTGGCGAAAGCTGTTCCGTGATGGATCGTCTTCCGGTTTCGCTTCGAGCGGCCCCGAGCTGGTCCCGGTGGTCGTGAAGCCTGAGGCGCCGAAGCCTGCACGGCCGGTTCCGGTGGCGCCGGAGACGATCGAGATCCATGTGGCCGGGCGGTACCGTCTTCGCGTCGGTGCTGGTGTCGATGCTGGCGCGCTTTCGCTTGTTCTCGACGTTCTGGATCGGCGATGATTCCCGTCCCAAGTCATGTGCGGGTGTGGCTGGCGGTCGGGCGCACGGACATGCGGCGCGGCATGAACGGTTTGGCCCTTCTGGTCCAGGAAGCGATGAAGCGCGATCTGCATGCCGGCGACCTGTATGTCTTCCGGGGGCGCAACGGCGACCTGATCAAGAACATCTGGCACGATTGGTTGGGGATGTCGCTTTACGCGAAACGTCTGGAGAAGGGACGATTCATCTGGCCGTCGCCCGCCGACGGGGTGGTATCGATATCGGCATCGCAACTGGCCTATATGCTGGACGGGATCGACTGGCGGAACCCCGCCTTCCTCGACCGCATCCCGGTACCGGTAGAAAGTGTCCCTGGACAGGCCATCATCCGGCAGGCCTTCGAGACGTTGCCTAGCTCTTCGGCCAGATTGAGAAGACCGACTTTATGCCGGATGATTCTTTCGCTACTCTGCAACATGAGAGTTACCTCCTAATGTGGTTTCGATAACTGGTTCGCACCATCATCAAAACCGATAACCCTCACCCTTTTAAGGGCGCTCTGTCAGGTCAGGTCGGAACTAATTCAATTCAATGATGGCTAGACTGCGCTTTGGCCGCCATCTTCTTGGCCAAGGGAATCCGCTAGCGGCACAGACTAGTTTCGCCCGCCCGCCAGCTAGCTCGCAAACAGCTTTCGCGCCAACTCAGCTATCGCTGGGGAGTCAACACCTTGTTCAGGTCCGTCTTCTGTGACGACGAGCCTGCCGTTTGGATTCTTGTCAGAATAGATTGAGTAACCGTTCGCCGCATACAGCGCCAGTTTTCGCTGCCAGCGTTTGCGGTAGGATTCGTCATCGAGCATTCCGCAATGCTCCCAATACCAGCTTGTGCCTTTGGCTTCGATAATGAAGTCCGCCCAGCGCCCACGAGCATCGTCGAACGGCAGACGCGGCTCGACTTGGTATTTCAGGTGGCCTTGCTTTTCTAGGTCGTAGAGAATGTTCGCAATAATCAGCTCGTTTTTTGAGCTGACCATCTCGCCGCGGAAGGTGCGGTGAATGAGCCGTTCCTCAAGAAATCCCCTTTGCGATCCCTTAAGGCCAAGCGGCACGTCCGCCACGAGACGCGGGGCTTGGAGGTTCGGGGCGTGCAGCAGGTTCGTGTAGCGCCCAGCGATGTCAGAAAACACGTACTGGCGGAGCGACAGTAATTTTTCAAATGAGCCTTGGTGCAGAATCCAAATGCGCCGCTTCTGGCGCGTGAACGCCGTGTACAGCATCTCGCGAGAAACAAGCCGACTATAGGACGGGAGTATCAGCATGACAACGCCGAACTCGCTTCCTTGTGCCTTGTGTACCGTGATTGCGTAGGCCAGCTCCAGATAAGGTTGACCATCTTCGGAAAAAGCCGAGCGCGAGAACGAAAAATTGCGGTCGTCGCGTCCGGCAAACTCGATGTGAGTGAACAACGGGCTGCTCTTTCCCCAGACGCGCTGGCCGATCACCATTCCAATCTCGCCGTTCGCGAGGAATTCCTTTTCGCCCGTTTCTTTGGTGTCGTAGATGTAAGCCGGTCTCTTGTGATTGCGAACGCAGATCACTTTGTCGCCGTATACAATCTGCTCAGCGCCGCGCGGTTTGATGAACCTCATCCAGTCGCGGTAGTGCGGCACCTTGTTCGATTCGACGGCATCCTCAAGGCGCTTTGCTCGTAAGCGGTCTTTGATCCGCCGGTTCAGGTAAATAGATCCGCCCGGCCCATTTCGGTTAACGCTTAGAATCTGCCAATTGGCGCTCGCCTCGGAACAGGACCGGTCGAAATTTAGGTAGCCTTTGTCGTTGCGCGTCGCGCCGAGCGAGAGTTCGAATTCGGCGACAAGATTGTCCTTGCCACAGCCGAATTCCTTTGCCAGCACTCCATCAATGAGATCAGGCAGATCGGCGACCTTTTCCCAACGGCGATAGCGGACGGTCTCATCGTCCTTTCCCGCGATGGCGTTGACGACGATCTCGTCTTCGCCGGGCGCTAGATCTCTGCCCGAAAAGATTGCCGCGAGTTGAACATCCGACCGCTCAAGCACGGGCGTGACTTTCTTGCCCTTAGCTTGCGAAACCTCATCTTGGCGACGGGGTGTCCTGAGTTCGGCGACGCCGTTGCCGTTATGCGCTTTCTTCAGATGTTCGATGATGTCCACGAAGGGACATCCCGCTCCGATCGGCGGGAGTTGGTACGGGTCGCCGACAAGAATGAGGCGGCAGTTCGCAGGGACGGCATCGATAATCGCTGCCAGCATGTCCTCGGTCAGCATCGACGACTCGTCAATGATACAGGTTGTTGCCTCCGTCTTCGGGGCCTCTGCGTTTGTGTAGTAGCGGCCGGTATCGGCAACGAACCGCGTCCCGAGGAGGAATTGCGCCACGGTTTGCACGTTTCCTTGCTGGCCGGCTTCCTGTGCTAGCCGCACGCGCGCTTTGCCCGTTGGTGCCAATAGCCGCACGCGAGCACCGACAATATCCGTGCGCGACAGCAAGAGCTGAATGACGGTCGTCTTTCCGGTTCCGGCCGGGCCGATCAGCATGCTCACCCGATTAGAGGCAAGACATTCGAGCGCTGTTGCCTTCTCGCTGCGCGCGCGGTCTTCGTCCGCATCGCCCTTGGCCATAGGGCCGAACTTCTTGTTGACGAGTGCACGCCAATCCACCGATATCGGCTTAGGCGCATTCTTCATGCGATCTATAACGGCGCTCTTCAGTAGCGTGCCGATTGCCACATACCTGTCCAACTGGACTGCAATGCCATTGCCTTTGCCGGTGACTGCGACGATCGGCCCGAAGTTGTCGCGGCATATATCCACCGTGTCCTCATCGAGCGGGATGTCGTGAACAACGGATAGTTCTTTTACGGCTTCCTTTATCTCGTCGATCGGCAGGTAGGTGTGGCCGTTCTGAGTGTTGTTCTCAAGGATTTCGACGCAGGCGGCGCGCAGGCGGTGCTCGTTGTCATACTCGGTGAGATTCGGATTGCATTTCGGGGGGAGCGGATGCGCGGTCGCGACTTCCTTTCCCGGATAAATGCCGCGGTCTACGGCGCCGAACGAGATTGGATCGAATGCCGTGCGGTCATTCTCGAAGAGCGCGTAGGGATTCTTCAGAAGGATTTTCGCATCAACCGCAATTGCCCGTTCGGCCTGCTCTCCTGTCAGCTCCAGGCGTGCAAGCAGCTCCAAGGAGTCTACCTTCTCGGCGTCGGCCTTGAGGCGCTCCCAACGCTTGCGCAGCATACTCGTGATCGCCGGTGCGCCTAGGGGCGGCTTATGTTTTCCCGTGAAAATCTTATCGATGAGTGGCCATGGGTCCGCGTTGATCTCCAGTTCGTCGGCGAGCGCCATTGCGAACAATGTGCCGTTGAAGCCTGAGTGCAGGGCGGACAGCACCACGCCGAGACCAGGAGCGGGCCCCTGAAGTTTCCAGAGCCGGCTTAACCGGTCATCGATCCATCCGATGTAGCGGTCCCATGGTCCTGTAAGGACTTTCGCGGTTCGCTCCAGTGCATTGCGGGCGGCGACCAACGCTGCGGCGGCAGCGCCATGGCTGACATGCTCACTGCCATATGAGAATTGCGACCGCGAATCATCCGGCGCGAAGGCTATATAATCGACGGGATTCAGCTCGGGATGTAGTTCTAGCTCTTTGAGCATCTCGTGGTAGGGCATCACGAAACCACCCGCGAACCCCCCACCATCCTTCGCGCGACGTATCGAATGCTGAATGGGGCGCTCCCATACCATCGCTCGAATTGCGGACTTGGGGGCATCGCCGTTTGTATATTCTTGCAAGTCGTGCTTCTTGCTTAGCAGAGCGCCGCCGAGCACAACGCGGCGCTCGTCTTCGCACAGCGGCGTCCGCGTCGCGTAAAACAGGACAAGGCTTTCGTCCTCGATGAGCGGTGCCGCAAAAGCGTCAAGCAGCGCCTTCTGATTGCCGAAACCCTGTATCCAGCTTGTGCGCGCCAGCCAATCGGGGCTATCCGGCTCCCGCTCTTTGTCGGCTTCGAGTTCTAGCCCATCCGCAATTTCGAATCCGGACTCTTTCAGCATCCATCGGTAGGGGATCGTGAGCGCTCCCCAAGCCGGTACATGAACCATGCGCGGCTTGATGTGCTTATGATCCTTGCTCCAAGTGGAGTACGACATCACGCTCTCGAAGGAGAAGGACCGAGCGTTCAGGAAACTCCCGCTTGCCCTCAGACAGGGCGGCATCTGGTTCGGCAGCAACCTATCAAATGCCTCGTTCGAGATTTTTTCCTCGATATCGTCCTTGCGGTTTTCCGCGATAAGCTTCAGGGCCAGACAGGAGCTGTTGCCCAGCGGGTCTGCGCAGACATGACCATCCCATGCACGATCATGCCATGGCACCCGGACAGACAGATTGCGCACTAAACCCACGGCCACCCCTGAACACTGAACCGACATTTCCCAGATGGACGGCCCATCCGCCCCTGATTGACGGCAGAATAGCCCGATCTCAGCCTAACCGGAAGGCGGAACCGCGTGTCGATAGTCTCTGCCGCAGCAATTTCGCTCTCCTGACCACAATGATCGATCCCAACAGCCCACTTCCAGCCCGTTTTGCTGGATCGCAGGCACACGTCGCCTGCCGCCTGCCTTGTGTTGATGCGCCCAGTCGTCAGCATGGAGCTGGTTCTTGTGGTCACAGGTCGTCGATCATATCGAGGATGCGACGGAACAGGTCACGCGGCACGGCAACCACGGCCATTTGGAAAACCGCATAGCGGGTGTGTGCACGACATCGAGGTCCGCCGCCGCGCCAGCCCCTTGCCGGAAAACTCCCATGCCTATACCGACATCGGATACCAGGGGCTTCAGGAAGATCATCCCGCCGTCGAGATGCCCTACAAGAAATCCAAAAACAAACCCCTGACCAAGGACGAGTGCGCCTACAACCAAGCGCTCAGCCGCTTTCGTGTGCGGGTCGAACACGCCATCGCCAAACTCAAAGTCTTCCGCCTCCTGGCCGAGAGATACCGCTATCCAAGAGCCGCTTACGGGATCAAAATCTCCATCGTCGCAGGCATCGTCAATCTCGCGGCGGGGTTCTGAGGGAACGGCGGAAAACCGTCCGGCAACATCTCGTCAGGCGGATACTTTTGCAACAGGCCTGAGAGCGCATATACCGACCAAATTGGTGCAGGAACCCATCCTACCTCATTGAAACGAGCATATGGTCGAAAACAGGCAAAGAAAAACCCCCCGCCTTCGGCCGGGGGCTTTCTTGTGAGCCGAAAATTCAGGCATCGGCCCTTGCGGTGATGCTGCCGATTGTACTTGGCCCCGTCGTCTCTGGAGGGGTGTTATGCAAAGCGGTCGGGCCCTCATTGTCGTTGGACGGGGGCTGCGTGAACTCCAATGAAGAAGGATCGCCGCAAAAGATTTTCATCAGTTCGACGACCGGATCGCGATCGAACCATGAGAAAACCGTCGTCAGCATCAGGTCAACCATAAAATTGCGCAGTTTTGGCCTACTTGCAGCTGCATTGATGATCAAATGTCCGAGGATATACTTCATCCTGGCTCTGATTTTTCTTTCCTCTGTTTTGTTGATACTCTTTAATTCCTTTGCACGCGCAAGCATTTTGTTAATTTTTTCTTCACGGCGATTGACGCGTGTTATGTACACTCCAAATTGTGTTTTCTTTTGCATGGTGTTGTCTCCATTTTAAGTTAACGGCAGTCTTGCCGCCACCCAATGATCGCTGTCTAATGCCTTGATTTGCAACATGTTTTATCATTAACTATACTTCAATAAGACATCTAATCGTTAAATAGCGTTTCAATTTTCCTACTGACTGACCTGAGACCTAAGTTTCATCCGGCCCCCGGTAGCGTCCCAAAGGCCGTGGAGCTTGCCCCCAACCTTGGACCAGGCTGGCCTGGAAAAATCCCGCTTGGATTAAGTTAAACGTGCTCTAGATTTTGTGGGTATCTTGGCGGTGGTGGGGCCACCACGGCAGAACCATCTCTGCGATTATGCCCAAACCGGCAACGCTCTGAAAGCCGGTGCGCCACCCGGTAACATCCGTCATTAAACATCAAGGCTCAGGTCGCTGACGTTGGCTGTTCCAGGATGCGTTTGAACATAACGTTCACATACGTGGCCTTGTCCTCCTCCTGGAACAGTATGTTCCGCGCCTCCATGGCTGGCTTATCGATCGCCCAAAGCAGTCGCATCACATGCGACGGCGTGTTTGAAACAATGAAGCTGCTCAGCGTAACCGATGGTTCGCCGAGGCGTCTCTCGATATCCTTGATGGTCTGGAAAAACTGAATCTTTGGGTCGTTGAAGCCGATGTTCCGAATGCCCTTAGGATCAACAAAGGCAATGAACTGCCTCCCGCCGGAAATCAGCCAGAGGATAAAGTCGGGATGAAAATTTCCAGCTTCGAAGAACCCGACACCGCGCCCCTTGCTCAAATTGCGCAGGAGATAGAGCTCCTTGTCTGCGAAAAACCTTGGCGTGCCGTCATGGAATGATTTCACGTCCTCGACCAGGTTTCGCTCGCCCTTGTTGAGCGGAACCGGACTGACCTCAACGACATTCTGATCAAGATACAGAAGCGGCTCATAGAGATGCCGCCCGAACCAGATCGCCTTCATGCCGTTAAATTCCCACGGCTTCAGGTCACCTGTCTCGATCAAGCCCTTCAGCTCCGTGAGCTTCGTAACGATCTCTTCCTGCGACCGGTCGAGGAGGATACGGTAGTATCCTTCGCCGTCTTCGTCCCGGCCTTTGGGGAAGTTCGGATCGTTCTCCGTCAGTTCCTGAAATTCGAGATGGGGCAGCTCCCATTCACGCTTACGGAACGTGTAGTAGCGTTCAGTGAACTTCTTCAGCAGGGACAGTGCGATCTCTTCCCAAAGCCGGACCTTCTCGAACGAGTCACACAACAGCTCCTCGGCCGGAATGAGCAGCTGATACCAGCTCTGGTCGGCAAGCAGGTCGGCAATCCCATCTGCTGAAAGGTTCAGATTGTACCAGCCGCGCTCGGCCTTGAAACGCTCCAGCTCGAAGTACAGCCGATCGAGGTCGAGAAACGCGATATGCCTTGCGTTCAGATGGGCCTGGTTCGGGGCTGCCTCGACATCACCACCTGCGACCCCGCCCGATTTCATGGCCTGGATTTTTGGATACCAGTTGAGAACAACCTGATTCTTCTGAACGTATGCCGTCGCCTCTTCCTTGGCCGGATCGGGCTTCGTCAGGGTGGGTATGGGGCCCAATCGCCGGAAAGCATCGCCAAACTCGGTATTGACGCCGTTAATCGTGTTCTTGAGGCGGATCATCTTAAGCTTCTGGGTTCCCAGGTTCTTAATGATCGGCAGCATGAACTCGATGCGGTCATCGTTGACCGGCAACCCTTCCTCTTCGAGGAAGTCACGGAACTGAGCCATATAGTCCGCATGAATACCGAAGATAGAGAGAGTTTCTAGTACGCCGATGTGCTTCGGCCGTTCAATCTCATCCGGCAATTGCGTCTTGCCGCTTCGCTTCAAGCTCGAACCATAGCCCTTGAGCCGGACACCTCGACCGAACAGCTGGATGATCTGCGAGCCTTCCGTCTGGCCAACATTCATCAGGCCCATGGTACTCACGCGCCAGCTGTTCCAGCCTTCGGTGAATTTCTTGGAGCCAATCAGCAGGTTGACCGTCGATTGTGGCTTGTTGATCCCATGGAAGAGCGAGCCTGCGAACTCGCTGTCCTCGGTGGCAATCCCGTTGTCTTCACACAGTTTGACCAGCTTGCCGTCGTCGCCCACGTTGATCACGCCGAAGGGTTCGTTGTCGCCGACGCGCAGCGCAATCTCGCCGGTCGCGCCCTTCAGGTTCTCGACATGGAGCGCGCCGCCACCTGCTGCGTTAAACAGGATCGCGAGCGTTTCGTCGAAGACCTGCGCGGCAGAAAGACCAAGCGTGTTGAGATAGGCGAAGCGGCCCACGAAAAGGTTCTTGCCTCCGGCAGTGACAAGTCCCTGATTAAGAACGCGACCGATCCGCTCGATGCTCCCGGTGCGGTCGGATAGGTAGCGCGAAAGGAACTTCAAAATCTCGATAATGTCGGAGGCATCGCGCGAGGCGAGAGTCTTGGTTACGCTGCCACCGACAAAAATCCAAAGCGGCTTGTCGATGTTGAACGGGCGGAACGCGAAGCCCTGCTCCTTGTAAAGCAGTTGCTGCTGAAAGAACGCCAGAAGGCAGGCGATTAGATACGCGTCGAGATGGTTGGCCTGCGTTCCCTCGTCGAGATTGAGAATCTGGTAATCCTTCCCAAACCCGTCGCCATAAAAGTAGCGGTAGGAATAGTCGAAAAGGATGCTCTTGGCGTAGGTGTCAGTGAGCGCCCGGTTCCCCTTCACCGCCTGCCCGAAAGTGGCTGAGTATTCGAACGAAAATCCCTTCTCGCAGAGCGCGTTGCGAAAGCGCATCCAAGTGCCTTCCTCGCCGCCCGACGCACCGCGATGGCCTTCATCGACCAGTACGAGGTTGTTGCCCTCAAAGGCATCGATGGCGATGGTCTTGTCGCCCATCTCGTCCTTGAGCTTGTGGATGTCGAGGATCTCGATCCGCTGCCCGGCGAAAAGCCCGGTGCCGTCCTTCTGGAATAGCTCGGCTGCCAGTCCCGCCGCTTCGAACTCCCGAAGGTGCTGCTGGCTCAGGCCTTCGTTCGGCGTCAGCAGGATGATCCGGTTCAGTTCGCGGCGCCGGCCATGATTGTCGAGATAGAATTGGTATTGCAGGATATTGGCGTGCATCAGCAGCGTCTTTCCGCTGCCGGTCGCGCTCCAATAGGCGATCTTGTTGATCTGTGACCACGCCTCGCCGTCGTCCTTGAACGGCGCGATGTGGTCGGCCTCCGGCTTGTCGGCATTGCACACGGCGACCTGTTCGTTGATCGCCTTCAGCAGCGCCGCCGGGTCGCCGAAATAGCGATCCAGATAGATCTCGGTGAAGAGCAACGTCAGGTACTGGAAATACTTCCAGACGATCGGGGCTTCGCCGCGCGTGATGCGCCGTTCGTTCAGACGCTGGGTGTGCCTGACGATGTTCTGGTCGTATTCGAGCAGCAGCTCGGTCGGCAGCTTGGTCAGGTTGAAAAGCTGCGCCGTCAGGGCGTGATGGAAGTGATGGACGTTGTTCTCGTCCATTCCTTCCAGCTTCTCGTTGCGCAGTTGCTCGGCCAGTTGCTCGAACCGCTTCACGTCGAACAGCGAGAGCAGCCACTGGTTCAGAGCCAGCTTGTGGACGAACTTGATCTGCGGCTTGCCGGCACGCGGTTTTGATTTGGTCGCGGCACGGGCCATCACAGGCCCTCCGTATCAAACATCAGCCGGTGGAAGTCCTCTTCGATCAGGCGGACCTTCCATGTGTCATCGGCCGTTTTCAGGTTCTCCAGATTGTTGTCGCCGTTGACGTAGATCAGGCCGAATTCGCTGTCCTTGGCGGAATAACCCGCGCGCGTGAACCAGGTGTCGAGCACGAGATTGTCCTGCTCAGGCACCCCGGTGAGCTTGCGCCAGATGATCAGCGCGCGGCGCCCATCCGGTGTGGTGCCGGTCACGGTGCGGAACCACCATGGGCCGGCCGCATCCTGGCGCAAGCGCCCCTTGAGGCCGAGCCGTCCCTCGGCGTCGCGCACAAACTCGGCGGTGAAGGTCTGGGGTGCTGCGATGCCTTGAACGGTGAGGCCGACCAGCCAGTTGAAAGTCTCCAGCAGGTCGACATTCACCTCGCGGCTTTCATCCGATCCCGGGCGCTTGACCTTCAGCTTGTAGGCAGTCGGATCAGCGAAGCCCTTGACGTTCAGCAGCGACTGGCTGCCGCGCGTTTCCACATCGAGCATGTAACGGAGCATGTATTGCTCCTTGAGGCGATCGGTACCCTGCGCTTCGGCGGATGCCAGCAGGTCTTCCTGCCGCGCCGAGCGGCGCGGGACCAGATTGTTGAGGACGTCTTCGTAGGATTCGAGGCGGATTATCTTGATTATACCCGGACTGGTTTTTGCCTCGTCGGGCGAGGCAAATGCCGTCGGCTTTCCATCTGCCCAATTAGGCGTGAATGTGACCTTCTTGATTCGGGGTAGCAGCACCCCGTCGAAATGAATGCCCATTTCTACGAGAATGAATTGCCGCCGTCCGCCGTCTTCCCGGTTCAGATTGATGACCGCATGTGCGCTCGTTCCGGAGCCACCAAAATAGTCAAGAATCTTTGAAGTGTCTGTTGGGTTCGACGCGCGGATGCAATCGACGACAAGACCAAGGGCCTTGGGAAAGTCAAACTGCTTTGTTCCGAACAACGCCTTCAACTCTGCCGCGCCATAGTTCGACGATGCGTACTCGTTTTTGTCCCACCACGTTACGGGCGTGGAATCCTCATCGATACGTGTCTTGAAGTCGATCTTTACTGCTCCATCGTCATCTCGACGAACGCGATACTCTTCTGGCTCAGCAGAGAATCTATCGTGGCCACGATGCCAGTTCTTCTCCAAGACTGTGCCGTTTTTCCCTGCATTCGGGTAAACAGCAACTTCATTCGCTTTTGGCTGTTCGTGCAACAGATACTCGCCGTATTCTCCAGTTTCCTGGGACCAAGTCATGCTCGGTATTCTCATAGAACCATCATCAGAGACAAAGATGGGATAGTAGAGTCTCGGCCGGTCCATCCTTCTATCGTTCGTTCCCGTTCGGACAAAGCTCATCCACGAATATCGACCTTTGTCATCCTGCTTCGGATAGCGAGCCAACCGCTTTGCAGTAAGCTCGAGGCTACCGGGAACTGACTCGTTCGACTTCCCGTAGAACAGAGCGTACTCGTGGGAAGGGGAAAATGTTCCCTTCGCCTTCCGGCTTTGCGGATTCGACCGAACGGCCACGATGCCAACAGTTTTCTGGAAGTGCGCGCCTAATAATTGGCGCGCCTCGGATAGCTCTTCATCGTCGATAGCCATACAGAAAATACCCTGCTTAGTCATCAAGCTCGAAGAGGCGGAAACCCGATTGTCAATTAAGCTCAGCCACGATGAATGCTTATAATCGTTCTTGTAGATAATCGCCGACGCGTCCGTATTGTATGGTGGATCGACATAGACGCAGTCGATCTTGTCCTGATATTTTGCCTGCATAAGCGTCAGTGCCTGAAAATTCTCACTATCGACCAGGACGCCGCCAACACCGCTTGCCAGATCGTGGGTCGAAGCTAGGAGCCGGTCCTTGAAGCTTTCACTAAACAACCTTGTATCGACCATCAGTGTCGGGAATGCCTTTAGGAATGCCGCCGTGAGGGGAACGCTATATGCTGGCGTCGCCAGATCACCCTTGATCTCATCAACTGCAAACAACCGCACCCATTCCTCGCGCTGCGCATCATTGGCGGCAATCTCCGAATAGAACTCTTCCGGAATCCGATCCAGCGTGATGCAGTATTGCGTCTCAACGACGAACTTCTTCTTCAGCCACAGCTTTTTCTGGAAATCCTCAAGCTGGGCTAGGAAGTCGATTACCTTGTCGGCAATTCGCCGGATCACCTTGATCTTCGACAGGTACTGCTCCACGCGCGGCGCGGTGTCGCTCTCGATATCGTCGAGATGCATCACCTCGTTCTTCACATAAAAATCCAGCTCGCGGCGAAGGAAGCCGCCAAGGTCCTTGTGGATGAAATAGTCGAAGGTGTTGCGCGCGGTGTAGCGCTTCAGATGCCCTTCGAGGCGGGAATCGTCGGCCTTTTCGCCGTTTAGGTTCACATGCGGCTTGGCCAGTTCGGCAATCCACGACGTGAATGCGGCATCCGTGACCGCCAGAATGCTACTGACAGCGGACGCCGTGAGGTCCTTCTGCGTCGGCGGCTTCTTCTTCCCCTCACGCTCGCTCTCCGGCCAATCGGCCAGGATCGCCGGGCGGTAGCCAAAGCGCAGAACCAGATCGCCGTCTTCTTCGGCGATGAAATCTTCGTCCGCCAGAATAAAAACGCGATCCTTGCCTTCTGCCGCCTTGACGTTGCCGTGCTCGCCCTCGGCGGCATCCATTAGCCGGAAATGGACGCGCATGGGCTTGGCCACATCGTCGGGCCTCAGCCGGAAGGCGTAGTCGCGCAGATACTCGCTGGTCTTGATGTAGTATTGGTCGCGGTTGGCCCAGTGGAGTTTGACCTCCTCGCCTTCATAGGGGATCGCGTAGACACCCGACCGATAGACGCGCTTGGCCAGGAAGTCGCCTTCCGAATAGTAGCGGCGGAAGAAGCTGAACAGATGGTCGTAGACCTCGTTCTCAAGCCCGCCAATATCGACCGCGTCGTTGGCGAGCTTGGCGCGCAGCTCCTTGACCTTCGGCAGCGTTTCGGGATCGGCGCCCAGGCTTTGTGCCTGCTCGATCGCCTTGGCGAGTTCCTTTTCCAACGCCGCCTTGTCGGCCGTCTTGTAGAGGCCGAATGCCTGCTTCACCTGCGGCAGCAGATCCTTGTCGAGAAACTGCGTCACCTCGGCGCTCTTGGCGTGCATGATGCGGTAGAGGCCGAAATCGAGATCGGGCTGGTCGAGCTGGAACAGCTCCTTCAGCAGGGTTTTCAGTTTTTCGAACTTTTGCGTCATTATTTTTTCCCCGTCGGCATCGATGCATCACCACGCCTCAAAGCCACGCTTGAGTTGGTAGTCCCATTGGCGGCAAACCACTGCACTGCTTCCCGAGATAGCGATACAAAGCTCTGGGGTGGGTAGAAAGACCAACTTTCTCTTAGTACTTCGAGATGAATTGGAGGATAAAATAAATCAGTTTCATCGATAAAGTAGCATCCGACCTTGTCGTAACCATCGAAGTATTGGTTTAATTCTTCATCGTCCACACGGGTCTTCTCCTGCAGCGTTTTGGCTTTTGCAATACTCACATCCATCAGTCGCGCAATGTTTGATACGCCAATTACCTGGGAGAAAGGCGCGGCGATGTAGAGGTACATCCTCGTGGGCACAAGAGATTTTGGGTATCTCCTGCGAAGAACGCACTTAATCGAACCGGACAACAAGGGATCTCGCCACTTTGCAGAAAATGTGACGAGCACCTCCGATGTACGGCTATTTGGCGAGCCCTTGAAAGATGTTTCGATGCTCATACTACCTTCCACCTAATTGAGAAGAGGGCTTCGGTCTCCGTCCGCTGCGCGAGGCGGCGCTCCAACTGGTCGATCAGCGAATCCCGCTTCCCCATGATCTCGTCTTCCACCGTGAAAATCTCCTGCCGCTGGCGGCGCTGCTGGCGCTCAAGCTTCTGGTTTTTCTCCTGGATAGCGTGTTGCTCTTCCAGCGTCACGGCCTGGCGCGCCTGACGGCGCAGCACCTTGATCTGCTCTTTGGTGTCTGCCAGCGCCTTCTCGGACGCAAGCACCATGTCATCTGCCCACTTCTCCAGCGTGTCGCGCGCCTGATTGAAATGGGCGCTGTTCTGCTCAAGGGAGCGGCTGATTGTCGCCTTGGCGTGCCGTTGCGCCTCGGCTTCAAGTCGTTTGGCCACCGGCTCCGGGATATCCGTCGGCGCATCGACGTGGCCCGAGCAGCCAAACAGCTTCTCCATGGTCTCTTGATCCAGCGTCGTGCCATCGTCGTCAAAGCCGGAAAAGAGGAGATATTCCTCGCGCTCATAGGACTCGATCTGCAACCGCGTCAGAACGAGGTGCCCCGCCTTGCCACGAAGTGCCTCGACGACATGAACGCGCGTGCCGTGGTTCGTGACATCGAATGAGATGACGGCCGCCGGAGCCGAAAGCGATTTTCCGCCCTGGACTACCTTCTCTCCGAGAGGATGTGACAGGCGGTAGAGGAAGCGGCTTGGTTCCTCACTCCGGTCATGGCCTGGCTCTGGCTGGGACTTCGAGATGAGGTGATAACGACCCGGAGATATCTCCGGGCTCGGCGGGACCTTGAGGTCGAAAGTGAGTGCTTCATCGTCGAAACGGGCACAATCCGCAAGGATGAACCGAGTCAGCGACCAGAAGCGTTGGCCGACCCGGTCGAGTTGGGCCTTGGTATCGGCAAGCCTGATCCGAAGCCGCCGGTGAACATCTTCATCGAAGCACTCGAAGAGCTTTCGCCGCGTATCATCCATTCGGGCACGGATGCTTTCATCCATTTCTTCCTGGAGTTTCTGGAATGCCGCCTCGATCTCCTCCGACGTTCGGCATTCTTGATAGATCGCCAGGATGCGCTTTTCAAAATCGACGCCTGATTCGATGCTGCCTAACACATCGTCCGACGCACCGAACACGCCGTTAAAGAGGCTGAACTTCTCGCCGAGCAATTCGAGGACGCGCCGATCGGCCTCGTTGCGTTCGTTCAGAAAGTTGATCACGACGACGTCGTGCTTCTGCCCGTAGCGATGGCATCGGCCGATGCGCTGTTCGATCCTTTGCGGGTTCCAAGGCAGATCGTAATTGACGACCAGCGAGCAGAACTGAAGATTCACGCCTTCAGCAGCGGCTTCAGTCGCAAGCAGGATCGTTGCATCATCCCGAAAATGCTCGACCAGGGCGGCGCGCACATCGATGCCGCGCGATCCTGACGAACGACCGGTCAGTCTATTCTTTGCCAGCCAGGCTTCGTATATCTGCGTCGTTTCATGCCCGGCGTTGGTCCCATTGAAAACGACAACTTCACCCTTGTAGCCGTGGCTCTCAAGAAAGGTCTTGAGATAGTCCTGCGTCCTGCGGGACTCGGTGAAGATGACAGCTTTCCGCACAGCGCCCGTTTCAGCCATCTGCGCAAAACCAATGTCCAGAGCCTTGAGAAGTGTCTCGGTTTTGGTATCGACAGGAATATCGCGCGCCCGTGCACTCAGACGCACCAAGAGTTCTATTTCCTCTTTCAGCTTCGATCGGTCGATCGGCGCCGCGTTGGCTTCCGACGTCTCGGGTTCAGTGTCATCTGCCAGGATGTCGTCAAGCAACTCGTCTTCGATGTCTTCCGATTCAATAAGCCGCTCGGCGAATTCCGGATCGTCCTTGATCTGCTCGTCGCGGAGCGTTTCCAATCTCGCTCGCAGCGTATCGAGCGTGCCGGCGATGGCGAGTGACGACGAGGCCAACAGCTTCCGCAGAATGAGTGCGGTAAGGTGCCTCTGGCGCTGTGGGAGGGCGTAGCTGTTGGGGCGCTGCAAGAAGGCCGAAACCGCCTCATACAGCGAATGCTCAGCATCGCTCGATGTGAAGGGGCGCGTGATGGCTCGCCGTTCGGTGTATCGAACATATTCAACGACCTGATTGCGCAGCGTCCTTTTGCAGAAGGTCGCAAGCCGTTGCTGCAGATCAGTCATACTGCTTCCGGCGCTGGTATAGCGCACCCTGAACGCATTAATGTCACCAAACAGGTGTTCATCGATGAGCGTCGAAAGCCCGTAGAGCTCAACGAGCGAGTTCTGTAACGGCGTCGCCGTCAACAGCAATTTCCGGCAATCTTCTGTGGCCCAGCGGATGCCCTGACCGACCTTGTTGCTCGGACGATAGGCGTTCCGAAGTTTGTGGGCCTCGTCGATGACGACCAGATCCCACGCAATCGCTTTGATTTCTACACGCAAGGCGCTGGCATAGTTGAATGAGACGATGAGAATGCCCGCCTCGTTCAATGGTGCGCGACCGAGCCGGAGTTCATCCCGGTAGGTTTTCGCATCCAGGACCCGGGACGGAAGATTGAACTTCTCGGAAAGCTCCAGAGCCCATTGTTTTCTGAGCGAAGCCGGGCAGATGACCAGCAGGCGTCGCTTGCGCTCGGCCCAAAACTGGCAGAGGACAATTCCCGCCTCGATTGTCTTGCCCAGACCGACCTCGTCGGCGAGCAACACACCCTTTGAGAGAGGAGATTCAAGGGCGAACAATGCCGCTTCGATCTGGTGGGGGTTCAGATCAACGGCCGCGTCGAAGAGCGACATCGAAAGGCGATCCAAACCGGTGGAGGCTCGGCGAGTCAGATCGTAGGCAAAATATTTGGCGTGAAAGGGCGTAAGAATCATCCCCCACCCTCCGGCTTCTTGATATGCCCGGAAAGCGCATGATCGGATGTTCTGTTCGCGACTAGCCTCTCATATTCCTCTAGAGCGACAACGACGACGACCGGGCGTCCATGCTTCTCGATCGCCACGGGCTCCGCCCTGGCCATATCGATCAGACGACCAAAAGCATTTTTGGCGTCGCGCGCAGACATTCGTTGCATTAACAGCCTCCATTTGGAGCCATTTTAGCTACAATCGCACTATCTTCAAGCCCCGTTGGTGCTTACGCGCTTGCCTGGCCGCCCCCAAGCGACCGAGCGTATGATGGCATTCCGGCCCACAGGCTTCAAGCGCAAGATGGCGGTCAATGCCGCCTATTTCGTGTACTTCGCATTGGCTAGCCCCCAGCCAACTGCCTGAGTGACCTATGCACTTCGACCATGGCCATGGTGTCGAGTTCGCAATAGCGAAGGAGAGACTCCCGAAGCGAATCGGCATCTTCCCCGGGCGCTAAAGTGTCGGATGCTATGCGCTCGAAAGCGGTTTGCGCGCCCTGGCCGTCAGCGATGCCATCAAGACTTTCATAGTCGATATTTGGCGCGAGGGCAGGCCCGACTTTCTTGATCGAGAACTTGCCGTTGAATTCCGGGAAATAGACATGTGCGCGCACGACCGGCAGCAAGTCGGCCAGCCGTTTGGCAAGCCGGTCTAGCACTTCGGCATATTCCGGCAAGAGAGCTTCCATCTCACGGATGATCCGATGCTCGAACCCGGAATAGACAATAATCGGCTCGTCTGAGCCATCGAGCGCCGCGATCAAGGATTCCGTGAAGGCCCGCCTGGGATCGACATCTTCCCTCGCCAGAAATTCTTCATGCGTCAGATTGCCTTTGGCGTCCAGCCGATGCAGCGACCATTGAAACGGCAAGGCCTGGAAAGGTCGCGTTCCCTCGTACAGCGGAATCGCCGGACCCACGGTTTCAAAATCAAGATAAACAGCTGGCGGGCCGAATGATCGAAGCGCTTTTTTAAGGTCCGGCGAGACCCAGGGTTTGCCGTTCTTCAGCACCGTTCTGACCCTGGCCTGCATCTCGTTCAATTCAAAACTGTCAGGAATGGCGCGAATGCTCTCGATGCCCTGGGCGGACAGTTTTTCAAGCTGCGGCCCCGTTATGCGGGGCAGATGAAGAACCCAGTCCTCGGGCTTAACCTTGGTGCAGCGATCCCAGAAGGGGCAAAAATCCGGGCAATGCTTGCCGGGCTCAATATCCGGATGCGTTGGGCGCGCCAGAATGTCAAACAGTTCGGCCGCATGTCTAGGAATGTCCGGCAGATGGGATTTCACGGTTTCCGACAGGTCCTCGCGGGCGAAATAGGCCGCCCAGTCGATCTCGCCAGCGCCGCGTACATAAGACGTGTCGATATGCACAAGCTCAATCGAGCGCAGGTCAAGCCCGCAGCCCGTCAGCACATAAACTTGAATTGCCAGATCGTGGATGTAGTCGTCCTTCACACTGCCGCTTGATTTGACTTCGCGGATTCCCCAGCCGCCGCCCGGCAAACGTTCAAGGATATCGACACGGATACGAACGCCCTGATATTCAAGTGCCGCCTCGAAGATTGCCGGGACCGCAGGATCGGCCATCAGATCGCTTGTGTGCTTGACGGCCTCGGCATGCTGCCATGGCGCGAAATCGATCAGCACGCCGCCAGGAAAGAGCAGATGCGCCTTCTTGCCCACCTCGATACCGACATAGGCCGGAGACCCAGGTTCGGGATCGGCATAGGGCGCAGGCTCATGCCAGCCCAGCCACAGCCATTTCGGGCAGGTCAATCCCTGCACATAGCGGGATTTGGTGAGATATGGCGCATCACGAGGCATGGGGCATCATAACTTTCCACGGACATGGCTGATAGGGGGATTGCTCATCCCCCAACTTTTGCCTTCGAGCGCTTGTCCTCGATCTGGGCAAATTCCTTGTCTCGTTCAGATTTGGCCTGGTCGAGACCCTGGGCGCAATCCGGTCGGCCCGCAGGCACGCCCGAACCGCATTGGGTTTGCAGGTCGGTCATGATGCGCGTCCACTTGTCCTCAACAGCCTTGCGTCTGCCATCGTAATAGAGATCGCGGTCGGTAAGGCTTTTGAACCGCTCGGGCTCCAGCACCAGGGAGAAACGCGGCGGAAACTTCTGTCCGGCACCGCGCGCGGCATCAACGGCAACGCCAATGATGCCGCCGAACAGCAGGTTGCCGAAGATCCAACCATCCAGCTTGGTATCCAGGACTGCCGTCGTGTTCTTATATCCCTCGGCCTTGCAGGCGATGGTGACGGGCGCCGCCGAAGAAGGCAGCATGACGCTGTTGGGTGTTTCCACCACACGGGTGAAATCCTGGCCGTGTAGCTCGCAGCGCGACTTTTCGGGATCGGTTTCGATATAGGTGCCGGAATTATTGTCGCTGACGATGCTGGCACAACCTGGCAGAGCCAGGCCAAGAGCGAGAACGGATAGAAGGCGATGCTTGTGGATCATGACGATTTCCCCTTGCTGATAAGACATCGTCATTTAGGCAGAGCAAGGTGTCAGATTTGGTCACCATTGGCATGCACAACCCATATGGATGTCATGGCGCCTGCACATATTGACGTCCCTCCATGCACTGTCGATAGGACGTATTGAAATCAACGACAGCTTTGCCCAGGCCTATAAACAAGCCTACTCCGGCACCTGCCGCTGCGCCGATCCACGCACCTTCTCCTGTTGCTCCCTGATGTGCGCCGGCAACAGCTCCCTCGCCTGCACCAATAATGGCTCCAACAGCCAGCCCCGCGATTGCATCGTCGCCAGCCGAGCTATTTGATCTGTTGGCTTGTTCCCAGCACTCGCCTTTATCAATCTCGAAGCGCGTTGCCGCCATGGCCGTATTGTCCTTGGGCGCAAAGGAAGCGCAGCCACTTAGCAATGCACAGATCACGGCTGCAGCGATCATCGGCCTTCGTCGCCATTTGAATTCCACGACTTCAGCTCCTTGCCAAGGTTAACGCCTCACATAATTATGCCACCCAAGGAAGACAGAAACGGTCACATAAGAAATTTCGTTGAAAAGCCAAGGGTGACCATTTCTGACCTAGCCCCGTAATAGCCTCACCTCATGACCGAAATCACTTACCACCAAGCCTTCCGAACGGATGGTTTTGCCGACCTGTCCAAAATATTCGAGCAGGTACAATTATATAGTTCAACGCTGGATGTATGTGGAGGGAAGCGATGACAGAGAACATGACGCTTGGTGATATGTTTATGGGTATGGCCCGTGGCGTTGTAGCCAAGGAACTGAAGCTGACCGGCGCAGAAATTCCGTCTCTTGACCAAGAGGTTAAGGAGGTGCTTTGGGACATTCTTCGCGAAGAGGGTAGTGACGCCTTCTTAGAAGCTGCCGTCCGTGCAATCAAAATGAAGCTCGCCGAATAACAGCACTGTCAGACAAGCCTCTTTGTTCATTAGTTCAGCCAATTTATGACCGTTTTTGTCATAGCTTTATGACAAGCTGTTCCCATGACCGAAAGCCTTTACAACCAAGCCATCCGAACGGATGGCTTTGCCGACATCGCCAAACCATTCGAGCGAAAGCGGCTGCTTCGCCAAGCGGCGGAGATGGCTGCCGATGCGGCCATGTCGCGGCTGTCTATCTATCAGGTTCGCCTATTGGCGAAATATTTGCTGCCGGTGTCGGCACGCCGAAGCGAAGGACTGGATCGGCTTGTCAAAAGCGCAATCGCCTATTGGGTCGAGGCAAGGTGGGACAATGCGGCACCCAAATATCCAGATCATGATGTGGCAGAGATTCTTGAAAGCATCGCCTTTAACCGCCCTCTGGAAGACAAAGAAAAGCAGGCGACGCGCGACACAATAAACCTAGCCATCATGGCTATCATTTTCATACTTGTTAACTTTCCCTATATGGCAGGCAAAGACTATGTTTCACGGCATGGCTGGCCAGTTTACGCGCCTCGGGTGAACGAGGTCAGCCAGCCGCTTCGGAGCCAGCACATCGACCTTGTCGCCCCAGGCATACAGGTGCCAGGCCATTTCGAGATCGCTGCCGGCGGTAAAGCGCACGACAAGGCTGCCGTCCTTTTTCCGCTCGACGGTCTGGTTGGGATGAAAAACGAAGTCCTGGGCACAGGATCACAAGGTGGCCTGGCATTACAACGCGCCTGGCAAGCCCATGCAGAACTGCTACGTCGAGAGCTTCAACGGGCGAATGCGCGACGAGTTGTTGAACGAGCATAAAGAATACGTGGCTTGGCTCGGGGAGCTTTTCTGCGCGGTTAATCTGGGCAATCCCTACCTGTCGTTTGATACATCCTTATGAATAAATGATTCTATATATTCATCTACTGTTTGCGGAAGTATCATGTCATTCAAACTCATTATTAACAGAAGTATTTGCTCACGAACTGCTGCTCGTGGTCTTTTTGTATCTGACAGCTCGATAGCATTAAACAAACCAGAAAACAATGTTGCAAAAATTCTGCAGTCTTGTTCAGATAATTCGTTATTCTCGATTTGAGCCAGTACAAAAAAATTATGGGCAGAATAATCATTATTTTCTGAGCATGGGCATTTGAACTTTATTTTGTGCTCATATGACATATAAATGTCATAACTTTTTTTATGGGGGTCAAAAGGAATATTTGTTCCAGTTAGATCCGTGTGTGGATAGTCATAATGATTCTTATTTCCACAACTATGATGGCGGATAAATACCCGAAATCCAAAATCACCTGCGACTTTGCTGTATTTATATAGTAATCGCCAAATATCAAAATTAATCGAAAAATTCGTTTTTGAATCATCCCGATACCACTGAAATTGCTCACTATTGTTTATTAGCCCATTCATTTCAATAAGCTCTGACCTAAGTGAGACTATGATATCTTTAAGCATTGCACTCTCCATTATTTCTTTTAACCATCTAACAAGCGCAATATATAATATGAATTTTATTGCGCTATGTCCGATTATCAACAACCCACTGCTTCACCAAAACCCCTTTCTCAAACTCTAGAAACAGATCCTCTTCGTACTGACTGAGATAGCTCATGTGAACATACTGCAGCCTCTCGCCCCGTGGGCAACGAATGACCCCTGAATACCATACGGCAAATACCCCGTCAGGCTGATCTGGAAACAAGGATGCTAGATTGGCTTGACCGCCGGTTGCGAGCGAGCCGCTGAGTCCGATCAGATAAAGACGTTCCTCATTAACTTGCCAAGTCCCAAAATACCCCCGAAGACAGGCCGTCATCGTCCAGGTGAAAATTTCATCGTTACCAGTTTCTTTGAGATATTCACTGAGTGGCTCGGCGAACATCATAAGATGTTCGCCATTTAATATTAATTCTTCATAGGATTGCGCTGTCATGAGAGGCCTTGGATATACAATTCACATTAGTGACAATTCAACGAATCATCAAAATCAATATTGGTACAAAAACTAAGTAAAGCAAATAATATAGTTTTATAATGTTTCCATCGTTAAACCAGTTGTAACGCTTTTCATTATTCGAAGAGTTCTCAGTCATTTTTCATCTCTCCTAAGCATCGTCTTCGCCGCATGAACAGTCGCCGCTTCGCAGCGATTTTCAAGTGCCGCAAACCTTCGAGCTGAAGTCAGTCAAATGGCCTGCTCTAGATATCTTCTGCGTTAAGGGCGCCATTTCCGGTCATACGAAAATTCACCAGGAAATGCCCCTCGTAATCAGGGCAAAGCCGGCCAGTTCACCCGGTGCTGACGAACGAGATCAGCCAACCGCTTGGGCGCCAGCACATCGACCTTGTCGCCCCAGGCATACAGGTGCCAGGCCATTTCGAGATCGCTGCCGGCGGTAAAGCGCACGACAAGGCTGCCGTCCTTTTTCCGCTCTACGGTCTGGTTGGGATGAAAGACGAAATCCTGAGCGAAGGGGGCCGCCTCGGGTTTGAAGCGCCAAACCACCTCGAACGGTTCATCGCCCTGGAAGAGGCCGAAAGAGCGCGCCGCGAAATCCTTGAGATTGAAGGCAGGATCGCGGACGAACGGCTCGGCCTCAATCGTCGCCTCTTCGATATGGGCCAGACTGAACAACGCAACCTTGTTGGCCTTGGGGTTCTCGTGCCAAGCCACCAGATAATGCCGATGCCCATGCAGGAATCCATAGGGATGAACGAGGCGCTTGTTGACTCGTCCCGTCGTCCGATTGCGATAGGCCAACGTTACCTTCCGGCAGGCCTTGATGGCTTGGCGCAAGTCTTCGATGACGAGCGGAGCGATGTTGGGACGCGGCCCTGGCCGCATAGCCAGCCCCTCGGCCTCCAGCAACGCTTCTAAGTCGGGCTCCACCCGTCTCGCCACCTCGGGCTTCAATAGCGCCTTCAGCTTGGCGGCCAAGGTCGCCAGTTCCGCCGCCTCGTCCTCGCGGTTGTCGCGTTCCAGCAATTGAACTGCAGCTTCCAGAGCCGCCAGTTCCTCTGCCGTGCAGGTCGCCAGCCGATCCAGCGTTCCCGGCGGAATGCGCCAGCGCTTGGTGCGCTCGTCGCCATGAACTTCCTCGGCCTGCGGGAAGGTGCGCAGAATGGCGTCGCGCATCCGCATGGCAGTGCGCCGCCCAACCCCAAAGCGGCTTTCGATATCGCCCAGGGTCAATCCTGTGCGCGCGGCCTGCATCTCCATGGCCAGCTGTAACAGATTGTCGGCCTTTTCGTAACGCACGCCTGAAACTCCCCCTTGACCAACAAGCTATCCGAACACTTTGTCAGGGCTATAACGGGCCAGAGTCTTCCTGGCGCTTGGATTCTTATCCAATATCAGTTTGTAAAGGTCTGCCCATTGGGATGTTGCCTTATAGCCCCCCTGTAACTGTCCACGAATGAACCCTGCCGACTTGATCCGACGGTGGGACTGAAGATCTTCCAGGTGAATGGGGTCCTTAAGGGAAGCCACCCGCGTGATACTGGCCATGACATCTCTTCCCGGCTTCCATCCCGCCCTTTGCTTTGTCGGCTGGCAAGTGACGCGGAAAAGGTCGGCGATAAACCTGTCTGGAGATTTTCTGTAATAGAGAATCAAGTCGCCAGTCCGCGCTCCACTGGGAACAGACCAACTCTTGTCCTTGGATTTCACAAAGGATATTTCGTCTCCGGTGACAGACTTGACCCAGACGTTGAAACCAAGGCCAAACTCCTCAGCCAAGCTGATAATCGTTAGATTCTTTGGGGCGTCAGACCAATTATTTTCCCAACAAACAACCCAGTCACAGCCCTTGGGATCATGGCGGTGAGAAACAAAGCTGCGCGCCTTCAATTCGAATTCGATGCGGATTTCTTTGCCATGCAGGCTTGCAATGCAGTCTGGAAAATTCGGACGGATTTGCTCAATCCGAATTTTCCTCTTTCTGGCCCAGTCAAGAAACAGCACAACCACGCCCATTTCGTTGACAGGGGCGTATCTGAGTCCAAATCCATCGGGCAAAGGCATTGGCTGCACTTTTGCCAAAGACTTTTTCGCATGCTTTGCCATGTTTACCCCCCTAAGTCTGTGAAGACCCCTAAGAACGTATAGCACAACCATTCATAGCAATAAAGAGTACGTGTGACCAAAATGGTCACCTCCCGGGTCTTGAATAGGACTTGAAGGAGTTGGACATGGTTCGCTTTGAGCGCCTGGATCTTGAAGTCATCGCCTATCATGAAACCCACACCGTCCATCAATATGATTGGGAGGTGGGGTTTCATTGCTGGATGCTGCCCAAGGGGGATTATGCCGTAGCGAGATGCCATGTTCCCGAGAATGATATTGTTGACGAACATGGACAGTTGCTTCCCGAATTGGATTGGGCCCTGCAAGACCTGTATATCCGCATCCCCGACAAGGTTTTGCGGCTTGCAAGCCATTGCACAGCCCATCAATGGCTGGCCTTGGAAGCCATGCGCCATGTTCCAAGATTCGATAGCTTCCTGGCGCAGGAGATCAAGGGTGCCGGGGTCAATTTCATCCTGGCGGTCTGGGAGTTAGGCGAAGCAAAACGGCTATCTGACCGGACAAGAGCAACGCTTAACAGGCGCATGATGTCCGAGGATCGGATTTCGCTGCTGCGCGATCTGACGGGTAGCGAGGATGTGAACAGGGCCACCTTGAAATTGATCACGAAGGCGGATGACGTGGATATCAATGCCGAGTTCCTTCATGGAATTATCGGCCTCTCCGCCAATTCATCGGCCCGCAAGGCAACACTTGCCTTGCCGCGGATGTCCTCCTGGCTTCTGGATGGCTTGGTTGACGTTCCGCCCTGGCTGCAACTGCCCGCTTTGGCGCGAATCATGGAAGCGGACCATATCGGCGGATATGAAATCGAGGAAATCATCACGCCGGTGATTCGCAACTGCGACGAAGCGACGCAAGACAGGATTGTTCGTTCGCTATCGACGGCCAAGACCTGGGACGAAGTCGAAGACCGCCTGATCCGCTGGCAAGAGAAGTTGGAACCTGATAGCCGCTTCCCCAAACCGCCGATACCCGGCACCGATTTGCTGCGTCCCATCCGAAGCATCCATGAGCTTCAGAAGGAAGGTTGGCAGATGTGCCACTGCGTGGGCAACATCACTTATGTGTCCCAAGCGATGGATGGCCGAAGCTATTTCTACAGATGGATTGGCGAGGAACGGGCGACCGTAGAACTCTATCCCCACTTCCCGACCAGGCGTTGGAAACTGTGCAATGCACTGGGGTGCAACAATCAAACGCTGAAGCCTGAAACCATGGCGGCGATCAAGGCTGTTCTGGCCAAGCAGCTTCCACCACCACCCATCGACACCTATGTTGCCGGTGCCGGGTTCTGGCTGACGCTGGAAGAGCGCTCGAACCTTCGCTGGAACACGCAACTTGATTTCAGGCGCGAACCAAGCCCGCAAGGCAAGGAGGAGACCATTGCGCTGTATCTGCCCGGCGGCGCCAAGATCGGCTATCTGCCTAAAGTGGAGGCCGCCATGCTGATCCAGCAATCGGACCAGGGGAAGCGCTTCTCAATCGTCATCAAGAACGACGAGCGAAATGGCGATACCTTGTCGGTTTCGATCATGGAAGAGGAAGCCCAGGCGCCAGACAAAGCGGCCTGACGGGGTAAGAACAAACCATGACCGGAATTGTCATGCATCGCCCCTAGGCTGTCAGCATGAACGCTCTGCCAAGAACTTCCCCCTTCATTGTTCGCCAAGCCGAACCCTGCTGGCGCATGACGGCGACGGCTTTGGTGGGGCAGAGCGAAATCGGGCGCGTTGCCTATGGGCGTTGGGATCATCAGTTCGGGGCCTGGGTCGAACAGGATGGCGACTGGCTGCCATTCTGCCCTTCCATCCCCTTCCTTGGAAAATTCGGGGTCTGGCTGGAGCCCAAGGGCGAGCGGACTGATCGCTGGTACGAAGAGCGCGCCATGAAGGCCGCCTATTTCAACCTGATTCCAACCTTCGTGCGACGGCTTGCTTCGGCGCATGGCCGCAAGCAATGGCAATGGCTTCAGGCCTATTGGAACACACACGCAAGCGCTAATTCATCAAAGGAGATGCAGAATGGATAAGACTTTCTGGCTGGTCGCTATTGTGATTATGGCGGCTGGATCACTGCCCGTTTGGATCGCCTATGCGAGGCATCACCCGGCGCGTGGCTGGATCGGCCTGGTCTGTGTTTTGACCGGCTGGACAGGCTATGCCTGGCTGATCGCTCTTGTCTGGTCGCTGCTGCCGTTCCGCAAGCTGCCCGAGATCACCGTGACCGAGGTGGATTTTTGCCGCGGATGCAATCCACGCTGGCCCGCTGCCATCCCCGGATACGATCAGAAACTGGCCCGCCTAGAGCTGCTGTATGATGGCCGCTGACATCGACAAAGAGGTTCGTGAGCGAGTGTGGGATCAGCTGACCAGACGTAGAGGAGAACTATGGTCTCAGGTCAAACCCTGGGCCGCCTGGCCGATCGGCTGGAGATTCCGATCAACGAGCTGACCGCCGCCCTGGAGAGCGACGAGGCAGCTGACCCCGAGCGGATCGAATTGGAAGCGCGGCTGAACGACATCGCCCGCCAACTCGACAAGCCCACCTTGCGCATTGCGCTGGAGCAGATCGCCGCTCTGGCCAAGACGGGACGCCGTTAGGCGACGTCTTTCCTTCGCCTGTCTTCCTCACCCAAGGGTGCTTCCCGTTCCTTTCAAACAAGGGCGGGGTTTTCGTCGATCTCAAGAGAAAACCCCGCCGACAAACGCGCCTTAAAGCGCGTGTCGGGTCATTTATTGAATTTAGGGGGTAGAGAAAATTTTTAGAAAGGTCCCATTGAGATGTTGGAAGTCGATCCCCTGCTGGCGGCGTATCAGGATGCCAGCCTTGAAGACGGCGAAGTGGATGATGTGATTCAAGAAATCATGCACTTCAAGGAAGAGGGCAAGAATAGGCGGCAAGGGACCGCCCCAAAGGCCCAGGACGAACTGACCGCACTTTTCAATAATGAGAACGAAGACACGCCGCCTTGGTATGGGGCCGATGAGATGGTCATCATGGCGCTGGGCAACCTGTCTGCGAAGGCTGAGAGTGAGTCTCCCGCCCAGGTCCCGTTCTCAGCACCGTCTGTCGGTACGACATCCGGCAACGCGCCCACGACTTGCGAGCATCCGATTTCCACGTCGCTTCTCTTGGGCTATGGAGTACCGGAAAAGCGCCGCTCCATCGGCTTTACGTCCAACATGGATGACACAAAACCCGAGAAGAGCGAAGCAGTAACCTATGACGGCGAAGGGCACCTGATTACCGTCGGCAGCACGGGTTCCGGCAAAGGTGTCAGTTGCATCATTCCGAACCTGCTGACCTATACCGGACCGGCCTTCGTGATCGACATCAAGGGCGAGGCCGCCCTCCAGACGGCCGGATACCGTCGGGACCTCATGGGCCAGAAGGTTCTGATCGTCGATCCCTGGAAGCTGGTCGTCGAGAACACCGACGCGCTGAACCCGCTCGACAGCCTCGACATGTACAAGCCTGGCTATTTCGAAGCAGCGCTGGCGCTGGCCGGTCTGATCCTGCCGGTCGATGCGGGCGAAAAGAAGATCGATCCGCATTGGGCGGTGCGCGGACGGGCAATCATTGCAGGCCTTCTGATGCTGATCGCCCGGCATTTTCCGGATCATGCGCGGCATCTGCAAATGTTGGGCGATATCTTCGCACTGCGGGCATCGGATTTTGCAAAATTGCTGGTAGCCATGGACCGATCGCCGGTGCCGGAAATCGCCCAATCCGTCGGGCAGATCCTGGCGGCACCCGACAAGGAACGCGCCTCGATCTTCTCGACAATCCTTCGCGCCGTCACACCCTGGTCGTCGAAGTTTCTGGTTCCGGCGATATCGAAGTCGAACATTAAATTGGACGAAGTTACCGAAGGCGTGCCGCTCACCATCTATTTCGTAGTGCCGCCGCAATATCTTAAATCTCATGGCAATGTGCTTTCTGCCTGGATCGGAACGCTGCTGAACGCGCTTCTGAAGCGCACACCCGGCCAGAACTTACCCAAAACTCTGTTTGTCCTCGATGAAGCGGCGAACCTTGGCTACATGCCTCAAATTCCTGTCTTCTATTCCCTGGCGAGGGGGTACGGCGTGCGCGTCTGGACCTTCTGGCAGTCGGTTTCTCAGCTGCTAACGGTTTATCCTGAAGAATACGAGAATCTGATCGACCAGGCCCACGTACTCCAAGGTTTCGGCATCACCAACTACCGCATGGCAAATCAAATCGCCAATCTGGTCGGCAACGTAACCGGCGAAGAATTGCTGAACATGCCAGCCGATCAATGCCTGGTCCATTGCCAGACGTTTCCAGATCGAAAGCCGCGGTTTCTGACCAAGCCCAACTATCTGACGAATCTGCGTCTGTGGGGCCGCTCCGGCATCAGCCTGAACTGACCGACATCACAATCTAATTGCCCGGATGGGCACCACAAATTCGATGCAAGTGCATCGAAGCGCTTCAGCTTGCCCTGAACGCATCTCAACGCGGATAAACCGCACAGAAAGGAAACATCATGTCAGAAGTACACACCCGATTCGAAGTCAAACCCTTCCGCAGAATCTACGAAGGTCAACGCCGTTACATCATGGCGGCGGCAGCCTATCGCAGCGGCTCGCGTCTCTATTACGGCGATCGGCAATTCGACTTTTCCCAGAAGAAACAGGACGTCATCGTCTCGGAAATCATGCTTCCGAACGAAGCCCCCGACATCCTCAGAAACCGAGGCGTGCTGTGGTCTGCTGTGGAAGCCGCCGAACGTATGTCCGACGGGCTGTTGGCGCGCGAGTTGGTGGTCGATCTGCCGCGAGGACTGCCACCGACCAAATGGTGGGCGGTGGTGCGCAACTTCGCCTTCTTCAGCTTGGTTCAGAAGGGAATGATCGTCGATCTGGCCATCCATCAGCCAGACCGTCTCGGCAGGCTGTCGTCGCCGCACGCGCACATTCTGCTGACCGTCCGCAAAGTCGGCCCATCCGGCTTTCTGCATATCGAAAATCAGTGGCGCGACGCGCTGCACGACCCAGCCTTGCGCAAGACCTGGGCCGACGCTTTCAAATTTACCAGCATCCAAAACGTCTAGGAGAGTTCAAATGACAAAGACCAACGACACCGACGAAAACAAGGTCATCGCGACCTTCCAATTCAACGGCAACATCATGTTCTCGGCTCTGCAAAGCTTTTTGCAGGTGCTGGCGGATGCCGGCGTCGATAGCAAAAGCGACAGCGCAAAATATACCGTCCTCGGCTATCTGGTGGAGGCCATGGCCGTCGTGACGGCGACGACGACGGATGTCAGCGAAGGCGAAGACATTGCTTATATCTTGGCGGGACACACCGCCAAAAGAACTGTCGAACGCCTCCATGAAAGGTGGCTCTATGAGTTGAAGCAAGAAGCATCCGAACGTAACATGCCCCAACCGATCGACCTTACCGAGATCGAACCCCAAGGCGAGGCGTGAGGCTGAAAATGGGGCTCTTTTTTCTCAGCATCACGCCGTCGGCATTCGGCAAGCACGCTTTCCCCATCGAAGTTGCTTGGACCAGCCTAAATGACAACAATGTGGAATCGCACCTGATCAAGCCGCCGGAACCATGGCTTCACCCGCCATGGTTCTGGTCTGAGACCGCAAGGGAGCGGCACGGAATATCACGTGAGCGGCTTTGCGCCGAGGGGATTCCAATCAGTGAGATTTGCAATCGCATGAATGCGACTTTCCGCGGGCACACCATTTTGTCGGATTATCCAGGCCGGGATCGCAAACTGCTCGACTTGCTGTTTCTTTCCTCGGGAATGCAGCAGGGGTTCGAACTGTCAGATGCGCTGGCAAACACCGCCAGGCATCTTGAGAATCTTGGTCTCTGTGCCGCTGACTTCTGGAAATGCTTCGCCCTGGTCGCGGAGTTCTACCCTTCCCGTGACCGGGCCTCCGATGATGTCGTTTGGTGGCGGGAATTCTGGCGGACCTTGAATCGCTTTGACTGAATTGAAGCAATCATTCGCCAAACCAGCCAAAAACAAATTTGCAATGCGGGCGCTTATGCAACATGTTGCAGAAGACATTTTTCGTTTTGAATGTATTTATCCAAAATGGAGAAATATATTTTCTCTCATAATTTAATTTACATTATTGTTTGATTTGCTTACTATCATCTTGCCTGCGAGGTCGACTATATCATTGACCTCCCGGCCCGTCGGGGAACGTGTCTAAATTCAGGCCGCAGGACTCTTGGCCATCCCCGACAGGAAGGCCAAGAGTCCGCGGCCGGGATCAAGTCCCTACATGGCCCGAGGGCCGCAAATTCATTCGGCACACGTCAACCGGCGTGCCGCAGATGACAGCGCCTCAACATTTGAGGCGACGGCTGAATCTGTCCATCTGCCTGAGCCCCTTCTTGTCACGGATTCGTGGCCGGACATCATTCCAGTGTCCCAGGCAGAGGTTGTTGCTGTTGATATCCACCTTGGCCGGTTGATCGACGAGATTATTAAAGACTGCCATGACAATGGCCCCAAGCAGACGGAAAGGGCTTCCGTTTCATCAGTATCGGTATCGCCATCATGACTCACCACAGCAAGCGATCAGCGGAACTTCCTGAACCAGCGCAGGGCTTGCCCTTTCGCGCTTGCTGCTATCTGCGTGTTTCCACAGGACGGCAAGCCGATCACGACTTATCCTTACCTGACCAGCGCACGCAGATCGCCGCCTATTGCGTTCGGAAGGGCTGGAACCTCGTGGCCGAATATGCCGAGCCGGGCGCTTCGGCGATGGACGATCAGCGGCCGGAATTCCAAAAGATGATCGAACGCGCCACGGATGGTGATCGCCCATTCGATGTGATCGTGGTCCATTCCTTAAGCCGCTTCTTCCGAGACGCCTTCGGACTGGAGATGTATGTCCGCAAACTTGCCAAAGTCGGCGTCCGCCTTGTTTCCATCACCCAAGAGCTTGGAGATGACCCATCGCAAGTCATGATGCGTCAGGTTATCGCGCTCTTTGACGAATACCAGAGCCGGGAAAACGCCAAGCACGTCATGAGGGCCATGCTGGAAAATGCCAGGCAGGGCTTTTACAACGGCTCGCCGGTTCCTTTGGGCTACACGACCCAGGAAGTCGAAAAGCGAGGTTCTCGCATCAAGAAGAAGCTGGCGGTCGATCCGGTCGAGGCCGAAATCGTCAAACTGATCTTCCGCCTCTATTTATATGGGGACGGTCAATCAGGGCCACTCGGCATCAAGGAAATCGTCAAATTTCTCAATTCGAATGGATACCGGACCAGACGCCAAGCCCGCTTCGGCATTGCCACCATTCACAAACTCCTTATGAATAGAGTCTATGTTGGCGAGTGGATATTCAACAAGCGCGAGGCCAAAACGCTTAAGCAGAAGCCAGTCTCCGAACAGGTCGTCATTCCGGTGCCGCCAATCATCGAACGGACTGAGTTCGAGTCTGTTCAAAGAACCCTGAAATCCAGGCGTCCCAATATCACCCCGCCACGCGTGACCACCGGCCCCATCCTGCTGACCGGTTTGGCTGTGTGCAGCACCTGCGGGGGTGCCATGACGCTTCGTACCGGTACGTCAAGAAACCATTCTGTTTATCGCTACTATAGTTGTTCGACAGCCGCCCGCATGGGGAAGTCGGCCTGCCCTGGTCAAGCGATCGCGATGGACCGTCTGGACCAACTGGTGACCGAACACCTCTGTAACCGCCTGTTGACGCCCGAACGTTTGGCCGAGCTTCTGGCTTCGGTCGCCATCAGCCGGGCCGAGAAAGCCGCCGAGATCGACAGCCGGGTCACGGCCCTTCAGACCAGAAAGACTGAAGCCGAAGAAAAACTGAAGCGACTGTACCGTATGGTGGAAGAAGGCGTGACCGAAATCGATGAACTGCTCAAGGACCGCATTAACGAATTGAAGGAAGACCGAGACCAAGCCGAGGCCGCCCTCGACCGGATTCGCCCCCAAGCGTTGGCCATGGGGGAAATTCCCCCGCAAGCCGTCGAACGCTTCGGGCGCCTTATGCGGGAGAATATCTCGAACGGTTCCATCGAGTTTCGGAGAGCCTACCTTCGCGGCCTTCTCGACCGGATCGAGGTCGGAGAGGACAGAATCCGCCTCATCGGGCAAAAAGCCACGTTGGAACAATTGATTGCGGGGAAAGAAACCGGCAGGGCCGGTGTTCGCAGTTTTGTACGGAAATGGCGCACCCGGAGAGATTCGAACTCCCAACCCCCAGATTCGTAGTCTGGTGCTCTATCCAGTTGAGCTACGGGTGCGCAAGGGGGGTTGAAATACGCCAGGAGCAGAGGCGGGTCAAGAGAAAACCGCCCCATTCCATCCTCTTGTTTTCTGGCGCTATATATGCGCAGCCCTTGCCGCCTGGGCGGATTTTCCCGCTAAGAGCTTGAATTCCAGCTTGTAGACGGGGGGGGATGTGGGTAAACTCCCCTCGATTTCGTGCCGGGGAGCGATTCTAATAAGAACGGCGGCGCGAGCAGTTTGGCTCACCAAGGTGAATGAAAACAATGGCTCGATCGAAAGTCACGGCAGCCATCCTGACGACGGCGCTTGCGCTTGGGGGATGTTCGTTTGCGTCTGATGCTCTGTTCCCGTCGCTGACCGGAAGCGATCCGGCGGGGGATGAGGAAAATGCACAAGCCACGGCGGCAGCGCCGGCAGGCAAGGCGGCTGTAACGACGGCGGCACCCGCCAGTCCGGCGCCTCCATTGGGGACGACCTCGTTCGAATCGCCCGGCGTAACGCCCGGCCAATCGACCGGCACCCATGTCGGCCAGAAGGCGGGGCAGATGCGCGGCGACTTAAGCCAGCTTCAAACCACCATGACCAGCCTGAACCAGCAGCTTCAGCAGGTTCGCGCCCAGACGGTGCAGGATTCGCAGCTCTATCACGGCACGCTGTCGGCGATTAACTCCCGTCTGCAAGTGGGCACCACGCCCGGCAACCCCATCCTGCTCCAGCAATGGAATGCCGCCTCGGTCGAGTTGGACAAGATCAACGACGACATCGCCAAGATGAACTCCCTGGCCAGCGAGACCTCGCAAGGCGCCACCATGGCAGCTTATCTTCTGGATTCGGTTCGCGCCACTCGCGGACTTTCCGGCGCCGTCGATGAAGACCACCGCCAGTTGACCGTGCTGGAAGACGAAACCAACCGCACCGTCGTGCTGATCGAGCGCGTCCTGACCGAGTTGAGCCAGGACATCACCCGCCAGCAGTCCTATCTGGGCAACGAGCGCAGCAACCTCAATCTGCTGGCCATCGCGGTCAAGAACGGCCAGTTCTACGGCACCAGCTTGGCCAATCGCAGCGCCATCCCGCAGGTTTCCGTCCCGGTGGCCGACGCGGCCCCCATGGCGGGCGGCAAGCCTTTGATGGTCATCAAATTCGACCGTCAGAACGTGGCCTACGAGCAGCAGCTTTACACTGCCGTCAGCCGGGCGCTCGAGCGCAAGCCGAACGCCACCTTCGATCTGGTGGCGATCAGCCCTTCGGCGGGAACGGTCTCGCAGCCCGCCCTCACCGCTTCGATGTCAAAGAAAGACGCCGAGCAGGTCATGCGCTCGCTCAACAATATGGGCCTGCCCTCGACCCGGGTGCGCATGACGGCTTCATCGTCGAACACCGCCACCTCGCCCGAAGTGCATCTGTTCGTGCATTAAGGCGGGTCTGATCCGAAATCCAAAGGGCGCCATCCGGCGCCCTTTGCGTTTATGGGACTCCGATCTATAGTTTTGCCGTCCAACAGGGAAAGCAGCATGGTCAAGACTCCGGCAAAGAAACCCGCCACCAAGCCCGTTTCAACCACCGCGATGGATCAACGCATCCATCCGGTGATTCTGTCCGGCGGCGCAGGCACCCGCCTTTGGCCGATGTCGCGCGCCCTCTATCCCAAACAGCTTCTGGCCCTGGTCAGCGACAAGAGCATGCTGGAAGAGACCGTTCGGCGGATCGACAGCCCCCAATTCGCCGACCCTTTGGTGATCTGCAACGACGAGCACCGTTTCATCGTGGCCGAGCAATTGCGCGGCATGAAGGCCAAACCGACCGCCATCGTGCTGGAGCCTGAAGGACGCAACACCGCGCCTGCCGTCGCCGTGGCCGCGCATATGCTGGCCGCCCTCTCGCCCGACATCGTCATGGCCGTCATGCCCTCGGACCACACGGTCGTCAACACCAAGGCCTTTCGCGCTGCCATGGCCCAGGCCGCCGAAGCGGCTAGGCTTGGCTATCTGGTCACCTTTGGAATTGCCCCCACCGCGCCGGAAACGGGCTATGGCTATATCAAGGCGGGGCGCTCGATCAAAGACTGCGCGGGTGCCTTGTCGGTTGAGCGCTTCGTCGAGAAGCCCGACCGCAAAACGGCCGAGACCTATCTGGCCGATGGCAGCTATTCCTGGAATAGCGGCATTTTCGTGATGACGGCGGGCGCCTATCTGGAAGAATTGAAGAAGCACCATCCGGAAATCGTCCGAGCCACGCGCATTGCATTGGCCAATGCGCAGCGAGATCTGGATTTCCTGCGTCTGGAAGCCGAATCCTTCTCCAAGGCCACCAGCCAGTCCATCGATTATGCCGTGATGGAGCACACCAAGAATGCAGCTGTCGTCCCGGTGAATATGGGGTGGAGCGACGTGGGATCGTGGCGCGCCCTTTGGGAAATCGCGAACAAGGACGAGGCTGGCAACGCCATCTCGGGCGACGTGCTGACCGAGGACGTCCATAACTCGTTCATCAAGGGCGACGGCACGCTGGTGGCCGTGGTGGGTCTGGACAATGTGGTGGTGGTGGCGACCGACGATGCGCTGCTGGTGTCGTCGATGGACAAGGTGCAAGACGTCAAGAAGATCGCCGAAAGCCTGAAGGCGCAGGGACGCAAGGAACATCTGACGCCCTCGAAGGTCTATCGCCCCTGGGGCTTCTATCAAAGCCTGGAGGAAGGCGAGCGCTATCAGGTCAAGCTGATCCGCGTCAATCCCGGCGCTTCGCTGTCGCTGCAAATGCACCATCACCGTGCCGAGCATTGGGTGGTGGTCAAGGGAACGGCCAATGTCACGCGCGGCGAGGAGACCATCTTGCTGCACGAGAACCAATCGACCTTCATTCCCTTGGGTGTCGTGCATCGCCTGGAAAATCCCGGCAAGGTGCCGCTGTCGATCATCGAGGTGCAGTCGGGCAGCTATCTGGGCGAAGACGACATCGTGCGCATCGTCGATACTTACGGGCGGAATTAGCCCGCGTCTTCGGTTGCCGATTCCCGCCGCATTTCTTCGGCATAGCCGAAACGGGAGAAATCCTGGATGCGGGCGGGATAAAGAATGCCGTCCAAATGGTCGCATTCATGCTGCGCCACGCGGGCGTGATAGCCGTAGGCCTCACGCTCGATAGGCTTGCCGTCCAGCCCGAACCCGGAATATCGAATGGCCGAGAAGCGCGGCACCACCCCCACCAGACCCGGCAATGACAGACAGCCCTCGCCCCCCTCTTCCATCTGGTCGCTCAAAGGCTCGATGACCGGATTGATCAGCACGGTCAAGGGCACTTCTTCAGCGGCGCGCTGGGCGGGAACGAAAAAGATCACCAGCCGCAGGGGCACATGCACTTGCGGCGCCGCCAAGCCCACGCCGCCCGCATCGGCCAGCGTCTCGACCATATCTTGGACCAGTCGGCGCACGTCCGGCGCTGTCGGATCGGCTATCGGCTGCGCAATGCCGCGCAAAACAGGGTGACCCATGCGGGCTATCTTCAAAATCGCCATATGGCTAGATTGTACGAAACGAATTGATTTGAAAAGAGGATGTGAAGATGGCGCGCATTCTGGTCTTGGGAACCGTGGCGCAGGATTTGGTGGTGGGTCTTCGCCAAGTCCTTCTCTCAGGCGGACATCAGGACGGCATCGACAAGGGGCCGCGCCTGGGCGGCGGCGGGGCCAATGCAGCCGTGGCCCTTGCCCGGGCCGGTGACGTGGCGTTGCTGGTCGCCGCCGTGGGGTCCGACCCGGTGGGCGACGCCTTGCTGGCGGAATTGCGCAGCTTGGGGGTTGATTTGTCCCTGACTGTGCGCCTTCAGGGCGGCTCATCCCGTTCGATCGTCATGACCGACCCGGCAGGCGAGCGCACCATCGTCAATCTGCGCAGGCTGTTGGAAAGCGAGCCGCCCCTGCGCATTAAATCGGTTGCCGCCGACGCCATGTATGTGCGTTCACGCCATCAGGGACTGGCCCCCTTGATGGCCGAAATGACAGACCACATGACGGTGATCGCCCATGTGCCGCCGACCGCGCCCAATTCAGTTCCGGCGCAAATTCTGGTCGGCTCGAGATCGGATATCGACGATGCGTTCCTGGCCGATCCCTTCACCCATGGAATGGCGGTTTCCGGCGGACGTTTGGAATGGATCGTCGTCACCCATGGCGACAAAGGAGCCGAGGCTTTCGGGCGCAATGGACAACGCCTGTTTCAGACCGCCCAAAAGGTTGAGGTGGTGGACAGCACCGGCGCTGGCGACGCCTTCGCCGCCGGTCTTTCCCATGCCTTGGCCCGCAAAATGACCATGGAGCAGGCGCTCAAAATCGCCGTCGCCTGGGGCACGGCGGCCACCCAGTATGAAAGCTCGGCTCCGGGGGAAGAGTTTCCGCCCGTGACGGCAAGTTAGCCCTGCTCAAGCCAGCGCGAGATCAGTTGAAAGGCGATGGAATCCCGCCTAGGCAGGAACATGCCCTTGCTTTCGAAAGCCAGCACCTCGTCGCGGGTAAACCAGCGCACATCCTCCAATTCATGGGCGTCGCGGGTGATCTTGAAACTTCTCGCGCGGGCAAAAAAGGCCAGCATCAGGGATGCGGGAAACGGCCAGGGTTGCGAACCAGCATAGATCACCCGGTCAACCTCGATCCCCGCCTCTTCGGCTACTTCGCGCGCCACCGCCTCTTCCAATGTTTCGCCCGGCTCGACGAAACCTGCCAGCGTGGCGTACATGCCCGCCGGAAACCGGGGAGCGCGCCCCAAAAGGGCGCGGTGCCTGTTCTCGTCGATGACCAGCATGATCACGGCAGGGTCGGTCCTGGGAAAGACCACCGTGGAGCAGCCCGGCTGGGTGCAGCGGCGCTGATGCCCGCCCTGTTCCGAGAAAGTGGGAGAGCCGCAGGCCCCGCAGAATCTGGCCTGACGGTGCCAGTGCAGCAATCCTTTGGCCTGGGCCAGGATGGCCGCTTCGCGGCCCGGCAGAACGGGGCCGATTTCCCTCAGATTCACGAAGGCCGTGCCCGGTCCCAGCGACGGCCCCGCTTCGTCGTCGGAAAGAGGTGTCAGGTCGCTGGCGAAGACCGGCGCTCCGTCCATCAAGCCCAGGAACACGGTTTCCGCCGCCGCCGCCATGGCTTCGCGCAATCCGGCGGCGGGCAGCAGCACGGCCCGGGGTTCGGCCCCGGTCAGGACCAAGCTGTTGCCCTTCCACATCGGCGCCAATAGCGCCCTGGATTCGCCCGCCAATTGGGCCAAATGGCCCGCATCCCGCCTGAGATGCGACGCCCGTCCAAGTCCCGAACCGGCATAAATGATGTTTTCGAACATGGCGTTAGATTCGCACAGAAGGACGGGTTGCGCCAAGGCCTCGTTGGCCCTATCTTGCGCCCGCCATGACAGATCTTAGCCATATCCGAAATTTCGCCATCATCGCCCATATCGACCATGGGAAATCCACCCTGGCCGACCGGCTGATTCAAAGCTGCGGCAACGTCACCGCCCGCGACATGCGCGAGCAGATCCTCGATTCGATGGATATCGAGCGCGAGCGCGGCATTACCATCAAGGCGCAGACGGTGCGGCTGGCCTATCAGGCCAAGGATGGGCGAACCTATCAGTTGAACCTGATGGACACGCCGGGCCATGTCGATTTCGCCTACGAGGTTTCGCGTTCCTTGGCCGCCTGCGAAGGCTCGATCCTGGTGGTCGATGCCAGCCAGGGCGTGGAAGCCCAGACGCTGGCCAATGTCTATCAGGCCATCGAAAACCATCACGAGATCGTGCCGGTTCTGAACAAGATCGATCTTCCGGCGGCCGAGCCTGAGCGCGTGCGCGAACAGATCGAGGAAGTGATCGGCATCGACGCTTCCGAGGCCGTGCTAGTCTCGGCCAAGTCGGGCATCGGCATCGACGATCTGCTGGAAGCCCTGGTCACCCGCCTGCCGCCCCCCAAGGGCGAGGACAAGGCCCCCCTGAAGGCTCTGCTGGTCGATTCCTGGTACGACCCCTATCTGGGCGTCATTACGCTGGTGCGCGTCGTCGATGGCGTGATCAAGAAGGGCATGAAAGTTCGCATGATGGCCACCGGCGCCGTCTATGAAGTGGACGCCGTCGGCTATTTCACGCCCAAGCTGGTGCATCTGCCTGAGTTGCGCCCCGGCGAGATCGGATTCGTCACGGCAGGCATCAAGGCGGTGGCCGATTGCGAAGTGGGCGACACGCTGACCGACGACAAGGCCCCCGCCACCACGCCCCTGCCCGGCTTCAAGCCCAGCGTGCCGGTGGTGTTCTGCGGCCTGTTCCCGGTGGATGCCGCCGATTACGAACATTTGCGCGATTCGCTCTCCAAGCTGCGCTTGAACGACGCCAGCTTCAACTATCAGCCGGAAACCTCGGTCGCCCTGGGTTTCGGCTTTCGCTGCGGATTCCTGGGCCTGTTGCACCTGGAAATCATCCAGGAACGGCTTGAGCGCGAATTCAATCTCGACCTCATCACCACCGCGCCCAGCGTGGTTTACAAGGTCTATATGACCGATGGCAGCGTGCAGGAGCTGCACAACCCCGCCGACATGCCCGACCCGGCGCGCATCGCCAAGATCGAGGAACCCTGGATCAAGGCCACCATCCTGGTGCCCGACGAATATCTGGGCGACATCCTGGGCCTGTGTACGCAGCGGCGCGGCCAGCAGCAGAACCTGACCTATGCCGGCAAGCGCGCGATGGTGGTCTACCGCCTGCCCCTGAACGAAATTGTCTTCGACTTCTATGACCGTTTGAAATCGGTCAGCCGCGGCTATGCCAGCTTCGATTACGACATGGACGACTACGCCGAAAGCGACCTCATCAAGCTCTCGATCCTGGTCAATCAGGAACCGGTCGACGCCTTGGCTTTCATCTGCCACAAAAGCGTCGCCGACAACCGGGGCCGGGCCATCTGCGAGAAGCTGAAGGAACTGATCCCGCGCCAGATGTTCCAGATCGCCATCCAGGCTTCCATCGGATCGCGCATCATCGCCCGCGAAACCATCTCGGCCCTGCGCAAGGACGTGCTGGCAAAGTGCTATGGCGGCGACGTCTCGCGCAAAAGGAAGCTGCTGGACAAGCAGAAGGAAGGCAAGAAGCGCATGCGCCAGTTCGGCAAGGTGGAAATCCCGCAATCGGCCTTCCTGGCTGCGCTGAAGATCGGGGATTGATCACACTCGGGAAAAAGTCCCTCTCTGCGTTCGGTGTACTTTTTCCCGGATTCAAAACGGCCAGCGCTCGCTCGAAGCGGTTCTTCGCTCGCGCTTGAATTCAATGTTTGAAAATTAAGCGTACCTTCTGCGGCCGAAACCGCGTTTCTTGCGCGGACGGAAGGCCAGGATCATCAGAGCGCCGACGGGAAGAATGACGGTCCAGGCAGGCCAAGACAGCACGTCTTGCCACAGCTGCGCGCCGCTGGCGTCGAATTCAGGAGGGGTTCCCAGGAACAAGGCCCAAAGATCGGCAGCCGCAATAAAATCATGCGTTCCGGTCCCCAGGGCGGCAATTGCCTCCGTGGACGCCAGAAGTGCCGAAACCAGGACGAGCACCCACCCCAAGAGCCTAAAGAGAACCATTCTGTCCCCGTTGTAACGATTCGAGTCGTTATTCACGGACTATGCCAGGAAAATCGAAAAATGCAAGCCCCGTCGTAAGTTGCGGGCTGTCGATCATCCGTCGAGTGAAGTGGTATTTGCTACCAGAATTGACATAAATCGATGGAGATACCTACCCGTATCACAGAGCGGCGAGTTCAACACCAGATTGCGCAGATTAGAATGTAAAGAAATCAGACGTTGCTTATCCCTCGCCAGTTCAACCGCCAGCCGGGCATAGGACTCAAAATCTGTCGCCACGAGATCGCCCAGCCCCACTGCCTTCAGATGACTGGCCGCATGCCTGCCCGCGATGCGCTCGCCCAACATCGCAATCACGGGAACTCCCATCCAAAGCGCTTCGCAGGTGGTCAAGCCGCCGGAATAAGGTTGAGAGTCGAGAACCACATCCACCTCGCCATAACGCGACAAATGTTCAAGATGATCGGCCTCGCCCAGCAAGGTGAGGCGACCAGCATCGACGCCATGCTTGCGAAACAGGGCCTGCGCGCGTTCTCGCGCTGCGTCGTATTTCAAATTGGGCGCCGCGATCAGCAGCCTTGAATCTGGAAGCTCGCGCAGGATGGCGCTCCATAATTCAATGCAATCCTCGCCAATCTTGAACAGGGCGTTGAAACTGCCAAAGGTAACGAACCCGTTCTTCAGGCAAGGGGCTGGCGACACATCCGGCGCATAGGCGGGCGGCGCATAGACCAGCGCATCCGGTTCCAGATAGAGCACCTTCTCGGTAAAACGCTCGGCATTTTCGGGCGGCAACTGCGTGCCGTCATGGATCAGAAAATCCATCTGGCGAAGTCCCGTCGTGCAAACGTAGTCCATGAACGTGATCTGCATGGGGGCCGGGCGCAGCGCAAACAATCCAAGCCGATTGCCCGCCGTATGGCCATTCAAATCGAAAAGAATGTCGGTGCCATCCGCGCGCACCAGATCGGCGGCTTGCGCGTCGTCAAGCGATCTGATATCGCGCCATTCGTCGCACATCTCCTTGAAGCGCTGGGTAAAGGCGTCTTCCTTTTTCGTGTTGGAATATAGCGTCACCTTCCAACCGCCCTGTCGGCATCCTTGTAGCAAGGGCGGCAAAAACACCCCGGTGGCGTGATGACGAAAATCGGACGAAACGAATCCCAGGCGCAAGGGCTGGCCCTTCTTGTGTCGCCAAGGCGGGCGACCAGGATCGGAAAAGTGCTGCCCCCATTCCAGATGCCGCTCGACGATTTCGGCAAAGGAGAGATCAGGACGATAATGCAGGGCCATCAGGGCAGCGGAAGCGAAGGACGCTTCCAGGCTTGCCGCCCGGCGATAATCTTCGGCCGCCTGCTTGCCGTCGCCAATCAGCAAATGACTTTGCGCCAGATGCGCCAGCACCTGGGCATCCGGCTTGGCGATTGCCGAGAAATGGCGAATGGCGGCTTGCAAGTCTCCAGCATCTTCCGCCAATTCGCCCAGCGCCCGATTGGCTGCGTCAAGGCCCGGATCAAGGCCCAACGCCCACCAGGCCTTGACCTTGGCTTCACCTGAACGGCCCAGCAGTTTCAACGCGGCGGCCTGATTGGCGGGCCAGATGGCGCTGGCGGGATCGGCCTTCTCGGCGGCAAGCCACAAAGCAAGTGCTGCATGGTTCCAGCCATGGCCGAACAATTGGCCGCCCAGCCCCCCCAAATCACCCGCCTGACTGCCGATCATGGCGCATAGATGATCAAAGGACTGGCGTGCCGCCATCGCGTCGCCAAGCCGCGCCTGCGCCTCGCCCATGCCACCCCAGGCGGCCAGATTGAGCGCATCCAGCTTGGCGGCTTCCTGAAAAGAAGTCAGCGCTTCCTGGGGACGGTTCTGCAAAAGCGCCGCCTGACCGGCCTGGATATGGCTGGCGGCATAGAAGAACCAGGCTTCGCTTAACCGTGCCTTGGGATCTTGCAGATCGCTGGTCAGGCGGCTTTCCTCTTTGTTGCAAGCAAAGCCAGAATTTCCGAAGCCGCCGCCGGAATGTTTGTGCCGGGACCGAAGATGGCCGACGCCCCGGCGGCCTTCAGGAAATCATAGTCCTGCGCCGGAACCACGCCGCCCACCACGATCATAATGTCCGAAGCGCCGGCCTTCTTCAATTCTTCGGCCAGCAGCGGCACCAGCGTCTTGTGGCCGGCAGCCTGACTGGAAACGCCGATCACATGCACATCGTTCTCGACGGCCATGCGCGCCGCCTCGTCGGGCGTTTGGAACAAGGGCCCCACATCGACATCGAATCCCATGTCGGCGAAAGCGGTGGCGATCACCTTGGCGCCTCGATCATGCCCATCCTGGCCCAGCTTGACGACCAGCAAGCGCGGACGTCGCCCCTCGGCTTTGGCGAAAGCATCGACCTCGGCCCGGATATTGGCAAACATCTGGTCTCCTTCATAGGCGGCGCCATAAACGCCCGAGACGGCGCGATGCTTGGCATTATAGCGCGAATAGACCACTTCCAAAGCGTTGGAAATCTCGCCCACCGTGGCGCGGACCCGAGTGGCCTCGACGGCCAAGGCCAGCAGATTTCCCTGGCCGGTCTTGGCGGCTTCGGTCAAGGCATCCAGCGCCGCCTTCACCTTGGCGGAATCGCGCAACGACTTCAGCTTGGACAGACGCGCCACCTGCGAAGCCAGCACCTTGGCGTTGTCGACGTCGAGCACCTCGATCGGCTCGCTGCTGGTGGGTTTGTATTTGTTGACGCCTACAATGGTCTCAAGCCCCTTGTCGATGCGGGCCTGCCTGCGGGCCGCCGCCTCTTCGATGCGCATCTTGGGCAGGCCCGCTTCCACCGCCTTGGTCATGCCGCCCATGGCTTCGACTTCGGCAATCAGCGCCTCGGCCTCGGCGACCAAGGATGCGGTCAGGCTTTCGATATAGTAACTGCCGCCCAAGGGATCGATGACGGCGGGAATGCCGGTTTCCTCGGCGATGATCAATTGGGTGTTGCGGGCGATACGGGCCGAGGAAGGCGTCGGCAGCGCGATCGCCTCGTCCAATGCGTTGGTGTGCAGGCTTTGCGTGCCGCCCAGCACGGCGGCCAGGGCTTCGATGGTGGTGCGGATGACGTTGTTGTAGGGGTCTTGCTCGGCCAGCGACCAGCCCGACGTTTGGCAATGGGTGCGCAATGCTAGGCTCATCGGATTCTTGGGATCGAAGGGCTTGATCAGCTTGGCCCACAGCACGCGGGCCGCCCTCAGCTTGGCGACCTCCATGAAGAAGTTCATGCCGATGGAAAAGAAGAAGGACAGACGGGTGGCGAATTCGTCGATGGCCAAGCCGGTATTCAGCGCCGAACGCACATATTCCAACCCATCGGCCAGCGTGTAGGCCAGTTCCTGCACCGCCGTCGCCCCGGCTTCCTGCATGTGATAGCCCGAGATCGAGATCGAATTGAACTTGGGCATGTTCTTGGCGGTATAGCCGATGATGTCGGCCACGATGCGCATACTGGGAGCTGGCGGATAGATGTAGGTGTTGCGCACCATGAATTCCTTCAGAATGTCGTTCTGAATGGTGCCGGACAGTTTGTCTTGCGAAACGCCCTGCTCTTCCGCAGCCACGATATAGCCCGCCAAAATGGGCAGCACGGCGCCGTTCATGGTCATCGAAACGCTCATTTTATCGAGCGGAATTCCATCGAACAGAATCTTCATGTCTTCCACGGAATCGATGGCGACGCCCGCTTTGCCGACATCGCCGATCACCCTGGGATGATCGGAATCGTAACCGCGATGCGTGGCCAGATCGAAGGCCACCGACAGCCCCATCTGACCGGCAGCCAGATTGGCGCGGTAGAAGGCGTTCGATTCCTCGGGCGTCGAGAAACCCGCATATTGACGGATGGTCCAGGGGCGGTTGGCGTACATGGTGGCGCGGGGTCCGCGCAGGAACGGGGGAAAGCCCGGCAGATTGTCCAGATGCGAAAGCCCCTCAAGGTCGGCAGCCGTATAAAGCGGCTTCACGGCAATGCCTTCCGCCGTCTTGCGGATCAGGCTATCGGGGCTTTCACCCTTCAAATCCTTGACCGCCAGATTGCGCCAATCCTCGATTGTCTTTTTCGCGAAGTCGGACATAGGTTGTTCCTTATCGATTTTTAAAGCGTCTCTCCTCAAGAGACCTATATAATCACCCCTCTTTTGGGTTGTCCACTCCCACCCCCCACAGGAGTCCTCTTTGCCCTATCTTGACCATATCCAAGAATGCAACGGCTTTGATCCGCAACGTTTCCGACCGTTCGTCATCGAAGGACAGCCCGTGGGCTGGATCAAGCCGGATATGGCCTTGCGCCTCAGCGCCTTTCCCGGAACGTTTAGGGTCGAGGACGATCAGGTTGGCCTGTCATCCACGCTGGCAACGGCTGAGGCCAGAACCGAAGCGGTGGGAAAAGCCATGCAGGCACTGGCCGGACAGGGCGTGCTTCAACCTTTGCGCGGCGAAATGTATCCGGTCATGACCGATTGGGGAATGCCGGAACTGCTGCGCATCGATCGCTCGGCCGTGCATGCCTTGGGCGTTCTGGCGGTAGGGGTGCATCTGAACGGCTATGTGGGACGCGGCCCCGATCAGAAATTATGGATCGCCAGAAGGGCCAGGGACAAGGCGGTGGCGCCCGGCAAGCTCGATCATCTGGTGGCAGGCGGCCAGCCTGCTGGGCTGGGCTTGATGGAAAATGTCATCAAGGAATGCGCCGAGGAAGCGGACATCCCGCAAGCGCTGGCCCAACAGGCCAAGGCCACGAGCGCCGTGCGCTATTGTTTCGAAAACGAGCAGGGTCTCAGGAACGATCTGATCTTCTGCTACGACCTGGAATGCCCGGCGGATTTCAAGCCGCATCCCGCCGATGGCGAGGTTGAGGCGTTTGAACTATGGCCGATCGCCAAGGTGCAGGAAACCGTGCTGGAAACGCGCGACTTCAAGTTCAACGTGCCCTTGGTGCTGATCGATTTCATGATCCGTCATGGGCATATCACGGCCGAGAACGAAAAAGACTATCTGGGATTGATCAAGGGTCTTCGCGCCTAATCATTTCCAGAACTTTTCCTGGCGCTTGAACTCGTCCCAGGCCTTGACGACCTGCTCTTCCAACAAGGCGGCCCGGCCAGCGTGCCAGCCCTCGACGAATCCCACGCCATGATGAAGCGCAGCGTCGCAGTCCTTGCCGCGCCGTTCTTCCAGCACGCGCCTTGCCACGGCGATATCGTTCAGATGACCCAGCACATCGACCAGATGGGTCAGCGCTTCCAGATAGCGCTGCGTCTTGGCCTCGGGAAAAAGCGTATTCAGAAATTCGGCGGCATAGCGCATCTTCTTGCCGCGAATGCGAAGCGCGTGCCGGGCCAAGGGATCAAGCGTCAGGAAATCGCGGCCCGCCTTCATCAGCTTGCGATGACGCTTGTCCAGCGCTTTGCTGGCAAATGCCCCAAGGTCGCCTTCCTCTTTGGTCGTGCCGGTTTCGCTCCAGTCTTGCAGGTCAAGCATCAGGCTTGCGAACGGTTGCCGATCGAGGGCGGGAAGCGCTTTTGCCAGCAGCTCGTTGCGATCTTTCGCAAAGGACGCCTTCAGCCCCTCGATCCCGGCATGAGCGGGCAGCAGCGCCAACACCGGATCCAGGATGATTTCCTGGAAGACATCGACGTCGCGTACCGGCCCCAGCAGTGAAGCCAGCGTTTTCAGTTGCGCGGAAATTCTTGTCGCTGGGGTTACTTTCAAAAGCGGGCGAAACAGATTGATCGCCGATCTTAGGCGGCGCACGCCGACGCGCATCTGATGCACCCCTTCGACGGTCTCTACGCCAGCGATGCAAGAACGGTTGGCGGCGATCTGTTCGATGCCGAGCCTGGCGATCAGCCTGAAAGCGCCGCTGACGCTTTCGATCCCGCGAAGCCCCATCCGCCTTGCGCGCCTAGCCTGGCCAGCGTTGCCCTGGGCCAACATCAGGGCGGCTTCCTGTTCATTCAAAACCAAGTCGGCGGGAGATATGTCGATCAGCAAGCGGGCCAATTGAACCAAAGCACGCCAGCGATGCGGCGCAGCGCTGAGCACGGCCCTGAAAACCGGCGCCTGCTTCTTCCCATCTCCAGCTTCGATCCATCCGCTTTCCAGCGAAATCGACAGAAGTGACGCCCCCTTTCCCGCCTGTTTCTTTGCAACCGACAAAGTCTCGACTGCGAAGGGAACCAGATCCAATCGGCGAAGGCCTGACAGGACGCCATGATCGCCCAGCCACCCCATGTCTGGCTCGTTCCCCTTCATCGGCAAAGTCCAGCGCCCGAAGGGGACGGACTCGCTGCTGACGATTTGGCTTGCCGTGGCGGCGGACTCGTCCTTTCGCAAGGACAGCCCTACGCCGCAACTGGCCAGTTCAAAGGCTTGGCCGTCATAGCGGGTGACAAGGCGATGGAAGCGAGCGCCGCTTTCCTGGCTTAGACCGGCCAAACGCGGGCTGCTCTCCAGGCGGCAAAAACCGTCCGAGTCGAACAATAAAACGATGGCGGGGCGGGCTGCGACCATGATCATGCCTGAAACGGAACCGTCATAGGCGACTGTAATGCCTTGCGCTTTGCCTGTCCCCTGCTGGTTTGTGACATTTCCTTCCCTCTGGCTTGCGCCCACTCTTTGTATTGGATAGATTTGCTGACCGCTAAATATAGGGGGTAGCAGGTTTTGTTGGGATCGGTCGTGCTTGAGCGAGGAATGCGGCTCCTGCCCGTGGTGCTGGCTGTTTTCAGCCTTGGCGCCTGCGGAATGGCGTTCGACCCCGACAGCGCCCTGCCCGGCTTCACCTCGGGCGCCAGTTCGGGCCGGACGGCCGACCCCACCGACATGGCCCTGGCGGCCCTTGCCAAGGGCGATTATCCGGGGGCAGAGACCCAAGTCGGCATGGCCTTGCGCAAGACGCCGCGCGATCCCTACGCCCTGCTGGCGGCAGGTCTTCTCTACCAGAACACCGGGCGGCCCAATCTGGCCCGTCAGGCCTATCAGGAACTGATGGGCGGTCGCGTGACCGCCGTCACCACCTTCCCACCGGGTCAGCGCCTAGTGCCGCGCAGCCTTTCCGAACTGTCCAACATCAATCTGGGCTATCTATCCGGCCAGCCCGCCGACCATTTGGCCAGTCAAGCGCTTTCCCCACCCGGTCGCGCCGACGTTCTGGGCGTTTCGCAAACTTTCCAAGGCCCGCCGCCCGCGATGTCGGTGGCCAGCGCCCCCTTGCCCGCGGCGCAAATGGCGGGGGGAGCCTCGCCGGTTCTGACCGCAGCACAGCGTTTCGCCACTTTGCGCGAACTGGCGGAACATGGGCTGATCACCGAAGACGAATTCAGGGCGCGCCGTCAGGCCAATATCGGCGCCATTCTGCCGCTGACCCAACCGCCGCCCGGCGCCGGTCTCGACCGCCCTTCGCCCGCCAGCCAGCAGATCATTTCTCGCCTGCAGGAGCTGACTCGCTCGCTGGAGCGCGGCGCCATCTCGCCCGCCGAACAGAATGCCGAGCGGCAGATGATTCTGGACGGTCTGCTGCCCGCCCAGCCCCGCAACCGCGCCAATCCCCTGCCCGCCCCCAAGGATTTCATGTCCGCCGCCACCGCCGTGGGACAGCTTGAACGGTTGAAGACGGCTGGCCTGTTGACCGCCGACGAATATGCCCGCGAGCGCGAAGCCTTAGACCGCATCGCCCAACCGCCAGCGCCGCCGCAAACGGCAAGCCAGACGGCGGCGCCCAAGAAGTCGGAGGCAGGCTCTGCCTCAGGCACAGCGGCCAGCGCCCTGCCCGCCAACATCAAGGGCAAGCCCGCCGTGCATCTGGCATCCTACAAAAGCCGCGAGCAGGCCGAAAAAGACATCGCCATGTTCAAGAAGAAGTTCCCGGAATTGGCCAAGCTGGGCATGCTGGCGATCAAGGCCGATCTGGGCAGCAAGGGCGTCTATTGGCGTCTGAAGGCCGGTCCCCTAGCAAATGCCAAGGCCGCCACGGCGCTTTGCGCCAAGCTGAAGGCCAGCCGCCAATTCTGCGAACCCAGCGTTTTCGAGTAATACCTAAAAACGAAACGGCGTAGATCAATCCATCACTTCGACCAAAACCAAGGATTCGTCCAGGATGTAAACCCTGGCCCTTTGGCCGTTTCGCAAGTGGTTGACTGGGCTGTAGCTGGAGAAGTCGCGCGGATAGTGGGCGTAAAGGGTGTCGCCAACCCAGAAACTGCCGCCCCAACTAGCCTGCGTATAACGCCCACCGCTAGTGACTTTGTGGAGAGGCTCAACGCCGCTAACTTGGCCTTCAACCACGGTACAGCCGCCTGCAAGGCATTGCTCGACCAAAGCATCAGCCTCATGACGTTCATAGAATTCAGCCCCTGCCAGGATCGCTGTGAGAACGGCAAGCGTTATGCTCAATGGGCGGGACAATTCGGACAAACCATACAGCTGTTTGCTCAGAGCGCGCGGCACCAGCGCTGCCGCCCCAAAGGCGAGGGTAAGGCCGCCAAAAAGGTATAGAAAGGAGATAAGTCGCGCTTCTTCTCGCAGATCAAAGACAATCATGTTCGGATGGCTGCCCTGATCGTCAACAAGCGTTAGCGCAACGGCTGAGTGGTGATGACGCCGCTGCTGCCCTGGCCGCCAGTGGAATATCCACTGCTGCCCGGCGAGTAACCGACCGGAGCGCCTTTGGGCGAAACGGTCAATTCGGCCGACGAGCCGTAAAGCGTGCCGCTTTTAATCTGCATCATCGCGACCCGGTCCATGCGGCGGTAAGACAGCACGCTGACCGTCGAGCGCACGCTGGTCACTTCTTCCCAGCCGAAGCGGGGCATTTCTTGCTTGAAGAAATCGAACAATTCGATGGTGGTCATGCGGCTGGTGAAGGCCAAGCGCCCGACCCAGCTGTCGGCATTGCCGAAAATCAGGGTGCGATCCAAATCCATGGTGGCGCTGGAAGGGCGAGGAATATCAGTGAAATCACTGAAATGCGGACTGATCGCTTCCTTTTCGCTGCGGGCACTGGGCGTCAGCGACGGACCACCGCAGGCGGGCAGCGCAAGCAAGCAAGCGCTTAGCAGCGCTGGCGCAAGGCCGATCCTCATTTTGCCATTGTCCCTCATGCCGCTCTTCTAACACAAAAGAGAGCGTGGGCCAACCGGCGATATACTACGTCTTGCGTTTCTTGGGCGCCGTGCGGATTCCCGGCGGTTGGAACAAGAGGTCCTGCGCAAACAAACTTTCGAAATTCTCGGCACTTACCGGGCGGCTGACCAAATAGCCCTGGATCTCGTCGCAGCCATGGCTGCGCAAAAAGGCGATCTGGTCTTCTGTCTCGACGCCCTCGGCCACTACCTTCAGCCTAAGATTATGGGCCAGACTGATGATGGCCGACACGATCTCGGCGTCGCTGTCGTCGGTGGTCAGGTCGTGCATGAAGCTGGCGTCGATCTTCAAGGCATCGATGGGAATGCGCTTCAAATAGGCAAGACTGGAATAGCCGGTGCCAAAATCGTCGATCGAAGTCACGACGCCCATGGCGCGCAGCTCATTCAACATATGGGCGGCTATGTCCATATGCTCCATCAGCACCGACTCGGTGACTTCCAATTCCAGATATTTGGGGTCCAGCCCGGTCTCGGCAAGCACCGAACGCACGCGCCCCACCAAATCGGCTTGATTGAACTGATGCGGCGAAATGTTCACCGCCATGCGGATGGGCGGCAACCCTCTGTCCTGCCAAAGCTTGTTCTGCACGCAGGCGGCGCGCAGCACCCATTCGCCCAAGGGAACGATCAAGCCGGTATCCTCGGCCAGGGGGATGAAATCGGCAGGCGGCACCAAACCCAAATCGGGATGGCGCCAGCGCACCAAAGCCTCGGCCCCGGCAATGCCGCCGGTGTCCAGATTCATCTTCACTTGGTAGTTCAGCAGGAATTCATCGCGCTCGAGCGCCTTGCGCAATTCGTTTTCCATCGCCAATCGCTCGAAGGATTTGGCGTTCATCTGCGGGGTGTAAAGCTGATAGCTGTTGCGCCCCAGATCCTTGGCCCGGTACATGGCGATGTCGGCATTCTTGACCAACACTTCCGGACTGTCGCCGTCTTCGGGGAATACGCTGATGCCGATCGAGGTGGTGACGAACAATTCGCGGTCTTCGACCAAGAACGGCTCGCGGATGCTTTCGACGATGCGTCTGGCCAGACGCGCCGCATCCTCGACGTCTTGAATCTCGCTCATCAGAATGGTGAATTCGTCCCCCCCCATGCGCGACACGGTATCCGCTTCGCGCATGCAAATTTTTAGGCGGTTCGACATTTCTTCCAGCACGCGGTCGCCAACGCTGTGGCCCAGCGTGTCGTTGATGCGCTTGAACAGATCGAGATCGAGAAACAGGATCGCCAAACGTTGATGGTGGCGCCGGGCCGAGTTGATGGCCATCGACAAACGGTCGTTGAACAATCGGCGGTTAGGAAGGCCGGTCAGCACATCGAAATAGGCCAGATTGCGGATGCGCTCCTCGGCCTTTTTGCGCTCGGTGATGTCGCTGAAGATTCCCGCATATTTAATGGCGCCGCCTTCCATGTCCTGGATGCGCGTGATCGTCAGCCATTCCGGAAAGATGTCGCCATTCTTGCGCCGATTCCACACCTCGCCTTGCCAATGGCCCTTGGAGGTGATCGATTCCCACATCTGGTCGTAAAATTCCTTGTCATGCCGACCCGATCTTAGCATGCCCGGCTTCTGGCCGATCACTTCCTCGGCGGTATAGCCGGTCAGAGTGCTGAAGGAAGGGTTGATCGCTTCGATCACGCCATCCGTGTCGGTGATGATGATGCCGTCCAGCGAAGCCTCGATCACCTTATGCGCCAAATTCAAGTGGCGCTTCGATTCCTCCAGCGCCCTGTCGCGCTGGTGCAAGGCGTCTTCCAGGCGGCGCACATATTCATGCTCGAGACTGGTCAGGATGTCGGAGAATGACAAAATGCCCGCCAGTTCGCCGGCTTCGTCGATCACGCCCAGATGGCGAAATCCCTTTTGTTCCAGAATGTCGCGCGCGTACAAAAGCGTGGTTTGCGAGGAAACGGTGAACAGAGGCTTGCTGGCGATCTCTTCCACGGTCTTTACCGGATCGCGCCTAGCGATCAGGCGCAGGATGTCGCGTTCCGTCACGATGCCAATGGGACGGTTGGCGTCATCGACCACCACGGCGGCGTCCGAGCGGTCGTTGCGCATGGCCTTGATCGCATCCGTGTAGGGAACGCTGGCCTTGACTGTAACCAAGGCGCGGGGCACGGCCGAACGCACATCGCGCAGATACATGTAATGCTGGATGCCGAAATGCTTGATGACGTCGGTCTGGCTGACGATGCCCAGCAGCTTGCCTTGCTGGCCGGTGATCACCAGATGGCGAAGCCCCTCTTCCTTCATGCGCCGTCCCGCCTCGGAGACGGTGACGTTCGGCCCCGACGTCACCAAGGGCGCGCTCATCACCTTGGCGATGGGAATATCCAGCGAACTGGAATTTTCAAGGTCGAGCGCCAGCGCGTCATGCTCGGTCCAAATACCGACCGGGCGCTCGCCATCGACAACCAGAATCGAGCCGCAACGGCTCTCCTGCATCATCCTGGCGGCTTCGACCAACGGCGTCGATGGTCCGCAGCACAGCACGTCCGTGCGCATGATGCTGCCGATAGTGCGATCCTCAGTCACGTCGTCACTCCCTCAATGCCAACCGCCTGCAAGACTTTCGCCCGCAAGGCGTCGGGCGAAACAGGTTTTACAAGGTAGCCCTCCACGCCCAGGGGAACAACCTGCTTGATCATATCCGCATCCGAATTCAGCGTCAGAATAAAGACAGGCACCTTGCGCAGTTCGTCACGGACATGAGCGCGCATATTGCGCAGCAAATCCAACCCATCCATGGGTTCCATCGCCAGATCGACAAAGGCCAAATCGGGAATGAAAACCTGCATTTTTTCAAGCGCCGCTTTGCCATCCCCGGCTTCTTCGATGACCTGAATGCCAAAGGAATGCAGCATCCGGCGCATGATGGCGCGGACGAATTCCTCGTCATCCACCAGCAATATTTTCAAATCGCCCAAACGCGCTTGCATATCGACCCCAGGGTTGCGACGATTTGTTTTATCAGGTTGTCACAAGCCTGTCATGCCATGGGACGGACGAGTTCTATAACCTTTGTGACGGCATTCTCCAGGGCATGGGCAACTGCCGGACTAAGTTCTTGTCCGTGCGAGAAATCTTTGCCCTCGACGCCAACAATCCACAGGCTTTGCGGCAACTCGCCCAAATCGCGGGCCAGTTCCACCGCTTCGGCCAGACCGAAAGCGTGGCTGGAAAACAGGGTCCAGCCGCTTGGAATAGGCTCACACCGGGTGTTGACGACATGCAGGGTTCCGCAGTCCTGGCCCGAAGAAACCGCATCGACGACGACCACTAGCGAGCGGCCCTGCCACAGGCTCATCAGACCGGTTCCCTCGCCATGATGGGTCAGAACCTCGACGCCGGGAAGATTTCTGGCCTCGATGCGCGCGGCAACCAGCAGGCCCGCCGAATCGTCGCGCCTGAATTCGTTGCCGATGCCGATGATCAGTGCGTCATTCGCGGTCAACGGTCAGCTTCAGGAAATGGGTGGCGCAGGAAATGCAGGGGTCGTAATTGCGAATCGCCTGCTCGCAACGCCATTTCAAATCCTCATCGGGCAGCGACAGATGCGCCGCCACCACCTTCCAAAGATCGCTTTCGATGATCTTCTGGTTCTGCGCCGTCGGCGGCATGATGCGCGCCGTCTTAACCAACCCCTGATCGTCGATTTCATAGCGGTGGAAGCAAAGCCCGCGCGGCGCCTCTGTGCAGCCATAACCCACCGAGGCCTTGACCACGGGTTCGGTATGGGGGCTGTCGGGTTCCTCATAGTTCTTGGCGATGGCAAGCGCGTCCAGGCAGACCTGGAGAATTTCCAGCGAACGAACGACGATGCTTTGGAAGGGATTGCGCACCACCGCGCCAAGCCCAACTTCCTTAGCGGCGCTTAGGGTCTCGGGATGCAGTTTGTCATGGTTGATCGCAAAGCGGGCCAGAGGGCCGACATGATAGGGCTGCTTGCCGGGCTTCTGGAAACCATGCAGCGCGTTCGAATGCTTGACATGTTCCTCGTCAAAGTGATCCAGGAATTCCGGCAGGCCGATATCAAGGCCGCGATTGGAAACCACGCGGCCTTCATGGATGGCGTATTCGCGTTCGTGGCGCAGGGCGACGAACGTATAATTCTGTTCGATGTCGGGGAAGTTGAACCCGCCAACCAGACGGATCGTGTCGTGGCTGGCCTGTATGGCCCATTCCAGATCGGGAATCAGCGCTCGGATTTCCGCCTTGCGCGGCGTGCGGAAAAATCCGCCGACCCGCATATTGACCGGATGAATGGCGCGCCCGCCGCCCACGGCCTCCAACAGGTCGTTGCCGATTTTTTTCAGGCGCAACGCTTTTTGCACCAGATCGCGATTCGACTTCGCAAGCTGGATGGCGTCGGACAGGCCCAGAAAATCGGGGGCATGCAGCATGTAAACATGCAGCGCATGGCTTTCGATCCACTCGCCGCAATAAATCAGGCGGCGCAAATCGCGGATCGGGCGCGGAACTTCCACGCCGAAAGCGTTCTCCATCGCCTGAATAGCGCCCATCTGATAGGCGATCGGGCAGATGCCGCAAATCCTGGCCGTGATGTCAGGCACTTCCATGAAGTGACGACCCTGCAAGAACGCCTCGAAGAAGCGCGGCGGCTCGAAGATGCCGAAGCGGACTTCCTTGATCTCATTGTCCTTGACGCGCACATAAAGCGAGCCTTCGCCCTCGACGCGGGCCAGCGCATCGACCTTGATGACACGGTTACTCATGTTTCAGGCTCTCCTCGCGGAAGGCAGGCGCATTGGCGTTGAAGCTGCGGAAGGCCCTGAGAACGGTTCCCTTGTCCTGGCCCAGTTCGTTCAGGAACCTGTCGGCAAGCGCCGTCGTATTGGGGGTTTCCATCGGCCCGAAGCAGCCGAAGCAGCCGCGATGCGACGCCGGACACAAACCGCCGCAACCCGCTTGCGTGACAGGGCCCAGACAGGCCACGCCCTTGGCCACCATCACGCAGACGGTGCCGCGCTGCTTGCATTCGATGCATTCGGCATAGTTCTGGATGTTGGGCTTGCGCTTGTTCAAAAAGGCGTTCAGCACTTCCAGCAACTGGTATTTGTTGATCGGGCAACCGCGCAGTTCAAAATCGACCTGGACGTGATCGGCGATGGGCGTCGCCGTATCCAAGGTTTCGATGTAATCGGGGCGGGCGTATACGATGTCCAGGAAGCCGTTGACGTCGGCGAAATTGCGCAGTGCCTGGATGCCGCCCGACGTGGCGCAGGCGCCGATGGTGATCAGAACCTTGGACGACTTCCTGATCTGGCGGATCAATTCGGCTTCATGCGGCGTGGTGATCGATCCTTCGACCAGCACCACATCGAACGGGCCTTTCATGTCCTTGCGCGTCGCTTCCAGGAAATAGGCGATCTCGACGGCGTCGGTCACCGCCAGCAGTTCCAGTTCGCAATCCAGAAGCGACAGCTGACAGCCGTCGCAGCTGGAAAACTTGAAAACGCCAAGGCGTGGTTTTTCACGTGCGCTCATGTCTACAGCTCCCGCACCTTGAAGGCGTCCGCCACTTCGTCGAAGCGGAACACCGGCCCGTCCTTGCAGACGAAGGGCGCGCCCCATTGGCAATGGCCGCAAAGCCCGATGCCGCATTTCATGTTGCGCTCCATCGAAACATAGATCGACGAGGAATCGATGCCCGCCTGCTCAAGCGCCTGAATGCCATAGCGCATCATGATCTCGGGACCGCAAACGAAGGCGACGGTATGCATGGGATCGAAACCGGCGCCGGTCACCAGCTTGGTCACCACGCCGACATGGCCGCCCCAGCCCGGTTCGGCCCGGTCCACGGTCACGCGCACCTTGGTGTCGAAACGGCCGCGCCACTTTTCCAGTTCCTTGGGGAACAGGATTTCCGCAGGCGAACGAGAACCATACAACAGCACGACCTTGCCGAAGCGATGGCGATTGGCCAGCGCCATATAGATGGCGGGCCGCAAGGGGGCGAGGCCCAAACCGCCGGCCAGGATCACCAGATCCGAGCCGAAGGCTTCCTCGACCGGCCAGGGCGTTCCGAAGGGACCGCGCACGCCGACCGCCATGCCTTCCGACAGATTGCCGATGGCCTGGGTGATGGCGCCAACGCGCCGGATGGTGTGGACCAGCTTCGACGGATCGGCGGGATCGCCGGAAATGCTGATCGGCACCTCACCCGCGCCGAAAGTGTAAAGCATATTGAACTGTCCGGGCTTGAAGGCAAAACTTCCACCACCCTCAGGCACCAGTTCCATGGTGAAGGTGTCGGCCAGCTCCTTGCGAATCTTTTCGATGCGGAAGGGCCGGATGTCCATGGGATCGGCTAGTTGTTGCATGGCAACGTTCATGCCATCACCCCTTCTTGCCCGGGCCGTAAAGATCGAACATCTGCATGCGGGCCGCGTGCAGGCGATGCGCCATCACGGGCACGAAACGCTTCAAGACCTGATAGCCCAGGATCGGATCGCTATCCATCTTGCGCATCAGGCAGGTGGTGTCGAAGGACAGGGCGCGCACCAAGGTCTGCGCCCTGGCGTCGAAGGTCCATTTGTGGGGCGCCACCAGCCACGACCAGCCCAGAACTCCGCCATCGTCCACCGTTTCGACGGTCAGGGCTTGGCGACCGGGCGCATGCACCTCGACCGCCACCACGCCCGAACGGACGAGATAGAATTTTTTGGCGTCGCCGCCTTCGCGGAACAAGAACTGCCCAGCCTCGAACCGCTCGTTGGCGGCGCAGCCGATCATCAGTTCCTTGAGCGCCGGTTCCAACCCCTCGGCAAAGGGATGTTCTTCCAGGATGCGGCCCAGATTGTCCACCTGCACCATGACGTTACGCTCCCTTCAAGATGGCCTTGGCTTCGGCCGTGATGTCGATTCCCACCGGGCACCAGATGATGCAACGCCCGCATCCAACGCAGCCCGAAACGCCGAACTGCTCAACCCAATGGGACAGTTTATGTGTCATCCATTGGCGATAACGCGCCCCGGCGGTATTTCGCACCGGCCCGCCATGGATGTAGGAATAATCGATGCTAAAGCAGCTGTCCCATTTGCGCGTCCGCTCGGCCTTCAGGCCGGACAGATCGGTCGCGTCCTCCATGGTCGAGCAAAAACAGGTGGGGCAAACCATGGTGCAATTGCCGCAAGACATGCAGCGCTTGGCCACGTCTTCCCAATGCGGACTTTCCAGCTTGGCCGCCAAAAGCTCGGCCACGCCTGCGATCATGGCCCGCTTCTGTCCTTTGGCGGCGGCTTCGAGATTTGCCGCAGCGGCCTTGACGTCGCCATCTGCGGCGTCTTGCTTGGACAGCTTGGACAGAATGGCGCGGCCCTTGTCGCTGCCCGCCTCGGTCACGAACACATGGCGAGAACCATCGACGACTTCCGCCAACTTGAGATCGTATCCTTCGGAAGCGTCCGGCCCCGTGCCCTGCGAAGCGCAAAAACAGGCATTGCCCGCATGATCGCAGGTGACCAAAACGATCAGGCAATTCTTGCGCCGCTCGGCATAGCCCTTATCGACATAGGGACCACCCTCGAACACCCGGTCTTGCACCAGCATGGCCGACAATTCGCAGGCGCGCACGCCGATGAAGGCGTAACGGGGCTGCGGGGCCGCATCCTTGACCACGCGAAAGCCGTGACCGGCCTTTTCCGCCGACCATAGTTTCTGGCGCGCCGGGTACAAATGCGCCTTCAATCCCTGCACGGGCTTGGTATGGCCAAACAACTTGGCGTCGCCACGCTGGGTCAGGCGGTAATGACCGCCCTCCTCCTCGTCTCCAATCCCTTTCGGCAATTCTTCCGGCGACGAAATGGGGGCATAGACGATGGCGCCGTCATACGGCTTGGGACCTATCGTCTGATAGCCCTCATCGGCCAGAAGCGTGAACAACGCGCCGAGATCTTTGCGATCAATTACGGCCTGACGGTCCGGCATGAATACCTCTGCGGGCGGATGAATGTGGGCGAACTATGACACGGCAAGGTTTGCAATGCATCCAGGAAAAGTCCTTGCATGATGAAAGTTATATATCAATTGGGCAGGTCCTGTGCGCTTCGTCACTGAGGAAATTCGAAGAAGGGCCATACTTGACTTACGCGCTGGAAAATTCCCCGCGTCCATATTTCTCGAGGTGTGCCGTGCGTTTGATCGCCCTTTCCCCGCCCCTATTGTTGACCGGCCTCGCCCTGTTGGGCATTAGCGCCGCCAGCCTGATCTTGCCAAACCTGGACCAAGGACTAACCATCGGCGGGCTGCTGAACTATCTGGACGCAACCGCGCCGGTGGGCGGCCTGTGGCTTGAAATATCGCCGGGCTGGCCGATTCTGGTTCTGGGCTTGATCCTGGGAGAAGCCGGACTGGTGCAAGAGCGCGTGCTGGCCGTCAAGGAGCAAAAAATGCTGGCTCGGCTAAGGGCGTTGGCTGAGGAGCATCGCGCCAGCGAAAGACATGCCGACATGTTGGCGCGCCGCCAGCGGCGGATGAGCCGAATTCTGAACAGAGCCGCTTAAATAAGAGGTTAAACACCCCATTTAAAGATGACGGTAAAAATATCTATTAGGCCACAAATTTAACTTTCACTCGTATTAGGCGTAGGCGTAGTCTTCTTCCAGACTTTGGTGGGGGCCTGGTAGGGGTTCTGCATGATCAGGCTTCAGGAACTGCGGCCTTATATTCCGGAATTGCTGCGTCACTGATTGAGCGGGTCAAGGAGGACATCCAGGTCAAGGGCCATACATGCCAAGTGGGATGCAGCATCGGCGTTGGCTTGTATCCCAGCGACGCCGAGGGCGCGGCGCGTCTGGTGGAGCAGGCCGATCAGGCCATGTACCGCGCCAAACAGTCAGGAACGGGGGGCATCCGCATGGCGGGGCGCGAATTGCCCGATCACCGGTTCCGGTCAGAAGGTATCTGAAGCCAGTCAATTGATGTTGGGTTCCGAGGGCTGCGCCAGCAAGCAGCACACCTGATTGCGCCCGCTTTGCTTGGCGCGGTAAAGCGCCGCGTCGGCGCGGCCCAGGAAATCGATCAGGCTTTCCTTTTGGCGGCGCTCGGCCACGCCCACGCTGGCCGTCACCTTGCGTCCCTCCATCGGAGGGCCGAACTGAAGCTCCTCGACCGCTTCGCGCAACCGTTCGGCAAATGCGCCGATCTCGCTGGCGGAACGGCCAGCCACGAAGACCGCGAACTCCTCGCCGCCCAGGCGCACCGGCAGATCGCCATGGCGGCTGGTTTCGGTCAGGACTGCGGCAACCTGCTTCAAAACGATATCGCCCTGATTATGGCCGTAGGTGTCATTGACCGACTTGAAATGGTCGATATCGACCATCGCCACCGATACGCCCGCCCCTTTGTCGCGATCATGGATGGCGAACAGACGCTCGACCATGTCTTGCATGTAAAAGCGCGTGTAAAGACCGGTCAGGGCATCTCGGATCGAGCGTTCATAGAATTGTTTGCGTTCAAGATCGAGGGTTCTGTAAATGGTTTCGCGCTCGACCGCCACCTGCAACGGAATGTTCAGTTGCTGGATCATCTCGACGACTTCTGAATTGATGGCGATACGCTTGTCCAAATGGATCAGGGCCAAGGCTTCGATGGTGCCCTTTTCCGGCGAGAACAATGGAACGGCCAAGGCATGCATGCGCCGCCCGGCGTCTTCGGGTCCCACCAGCGTGAAATTCCATTTGTGGCGACGTCCCCAGCTTTTGGCGTCCTTGCCCAGCGTCATGGCGGCCAGCAGCGGCGGATCGGTCAGATTTCCCTTGTAGCGGGTTTCAGGCCCCAGATGCAGCACCTTGTCGTCATGGCCCTGCGAACGGGCGAAGAATTCGATCATTCTGGCGGGAACGAATCTCTGCGCCACTTCGAGCAGGGCGCGCGCCACATCCTGAAAATCGCGGTAAACGGTCATCGTCTTGGTGATGTCGGCCAGCATCTGGTTCAGGCGCGACAGACGATGAATGTCGGTGTCTTCCTTGGCCAGCAGATACAATCCGCAATCGAGGGTCTTCAGCTTCTCGATGATGGGGCGCACCAACTGATCAGGGATGATAGAGCCATGCTGCGGGCAGATCATCTTAAGATCGAGTTTTTCGATGCGCGTCAGCGAATGCAGCAGCACATCGCGGCTGGGAATATAGTGTTCGTGAAACGGCTTCAGGCTTTCGAAATAATCCATGCTTTCGGCGACCAGCGAGAATCCTTCGGTGAAGCCCCCGAAGATATCGCTGGAGAATAGCGCCCCCGTTTGTTCGTCGAAAGTGACGAAGGCGCCCGGAAAATGCGCATAGGGCGTGAACAGGAATTTCAGCTTCCTCCCGCCCAGATCCAGCTTCCATTCGTGTTCTTCGGGCATCCAGAAAGGCAGCTTCAGGCCGTAATGCTTGATCAAGGCTTGGCCGCGCCAATGCGAAACCAGCCTAGCGTCGTCGCGCGTGATCAGCGCGTCGATCTTGGGCATGGCCGAGGTGATGTCAGGGTCTTGGTGATGGCAAACGAACCAGCGGATATTGGAAAAATCCGTGACTTCGGCGATCTTGGCCAGCGTGTGTTCATAGGTCAGCATTGAACCGGGATCGAACAAAACCGATTGATCGCCGTGTTCAAGCAGATAGACATGGCATTGGAAAGCATCGTCGGGAAGGTAATGCCCGACCCACCACACCCGGTCTGCGATCTCAATCGCATGGGCCGGATCGGCCCCTTTCATGGTTTCCGCCAGTGACAACGCAGACCTCGCCTTTCGCCAAGAGCCAATCATAAGGCTTTGCTTTTCTGAAACAAAGGCCAATCAAAGACCTGTCACACAATTTCCGGACGTGATAGAAACGTCATGAAAGAATGTCATCACATTGGGGAGCAATCGTGACGCTGTTTCTGGTGCCGGCCCTGTTGGCGCTGGCTATTTGGCTTGGGTTGCTGATGGGCCGCCACGGTTTTTGGCGCGCCGATCAGGTCTTGCCCTCGCTTAGCCGCTTCCCGGGCCGCAAGCCGCCGCAAATCGTCGCCATCGTTCCGGCGCGCGACGAGGCGGCGACCATTCTTCAATCCATTGGCTCGATTCTGGCCCAGGATTATGCCGGTCTTTCCCACGTCATCCTGGTCGATGATCACAGCGCCGACGCCACGGCCCAACTGGCGCAAACGCATGACGACCCCAGGCTTCACGTCATGCAAGCCCGCGATCTGCCCAAAGGCTGGGCGGGCAAGATGTGGGCCGTCTCGCAAGGCGTTGACAAAGCCAGGGAACTGGCGCCGACAGCCACCTATTGCTGGCTGACGGATGCCGATATCGCGCATGGTCCGTCCACCTTGTCCCGCCTTGCCGCCCAGGCCGAGGATCGCAATGCCAGTCTGGTCTCGTTGATGGCTAGGCTCAATTGCACCGGCATCTGGGAGCGCCTGCTGATCCCTGCCTTCGTTTTCTTTTTCCAGAAACTTTATCCCTTCTCCGACGTCAACAACCCGCTTTCCAGCACCGCCGCCGCCGCCGGGGGCTGCATGTTGGTGCGCAAGGAAGCGCTGGAATCGGCAGGCGGCATTCAAGCCATCCGTGATCGCATCATCGACGATTGCGCCCTGGCGTCCATTTTGAAGCCGCAGGGACCGATCTGGCTGGGGCTGGCGCAGAGCGACGAATCGAAAAGCCTGCGCCCTTATCCTTCGCTTGCCAGCATCTGGTCGATGGTGGCCCGCACCGCTTTCGTGCAGCTTCGCCATTCCTGGCTTCTGCTGGCCGGAGCGGTGGCCGGAATGCTGCTGCTTTATGTGGTGCCGCCGGTCGCTCTGGCTTTAGGCATCATCAGCGGCAACGGTTTCCTGACCTTGTCTGGAACGCTGGGATGGCTGTGCATGACCATCGCCTATTTGCCGACCATGTCCATGTACGGCCTAAAACCCGCGATCCCCTGGGCGCTTACCTTGCCGCTGTCGGGATTGATGTATGCCCTGATGACGGTTGATTCGGGCCTTCGGCGCGGTGCGGCCTGGAAGGGCCGCAGCCAGGGTGGCGGTTTCGCCGATCCCGACAGCGACCGCGCTTCGCTGCAAATGGCCGCCGAGATCGTCGAAAAGGCCGGAACGTCCTTCTATTGGGCCATGCGCACCCTGCCCGAGGAGCGCCGCCAAGCCATGTTCGCCATTTACGCCTTTTGCCGGGCCGTTGACGACATCGCCGATTCCCAGGATGCGCCCGAAATCAAGCGCCAGGGCCTGGCCCGTTGGCGTCAGGGCATTCAACTAGTTTTCGAGGGCAAGGATCTGCCCGAGGACATGCCCTTGCTGCGAGCGCTACGAGCGCCCATCCGTCGCTATGCCCTGCGTCAGGTCGATTTCGAGGCCATCATCGACGGCATGGAGATGGATGCCGGGGATCCCATTCAAGCGCCCACGCGCGAGATATTCGACCAGTATATTGATCGCGTGGCCTGCGCTGTGGGCAGATTGTCAAACCGAGTCATGGGAGCGCCCGTCAAAATCGCCGATTCCCTGGCCAACAGCCTGGGGAAGGCGCTGCAAATCACCAACATCCTGCGCGATCTGGCGGAAGATGCCGAGCTGAGCCGCCTGTATCTGCCCAGCAATGTGCTGGCGAAATGCCGCATCCAGGAACGCGATCCGACTGGCGTGTTGGCGCATCCGCATTTGCAGGCCGTGTGCCTGATTCTGTCCACGGAAGCCAAGAATCATTTCACCCAAGCCGCCGCCCTGATGGCAAGCACCGATTCCAGGCCTTTGCGTCCGGCGCTGTCCATGATGGCCGTCTACAAATTGATCCTGGAGCGCCTGATTGATCGAGGTTGGAGCAACCCAGCCGCCCCCTTGAAAATTTCCAAAGGGGAAAAGCTGTGGGCGGCGCTGCATGGCGCCTTGTCGGCAGGACCGCCAACCAGTTGAAGCCACTGCAATTATTGACAAATATCAAGGTGTTTCACGCAATTTTTTCATTGCGCGACAACCCATGAATTCCTTAGCATGGCGCTATGGATAAGCGTCAGCCGATCTATCCCGCCTTCAGTAGCCAGCCAAGTCGGCATGGTCTTGGGCGGCGCTTGACGGGCTTGCTGGCGCTGTCGCTGCTGATGTTCAATCTTCTGGCAAGCGCCCTTTCCTCACCCATGACTATGGATATTTCCCAGGCCGCCATCTGTACGGCCCAGGGCATGGCGCTGCCGCAGGGCGACGGCAATCAACCAGCGCCCTCTTCCAATCCTGCTAGGCAGGACGGCGCGAATTGCGTTTTCTGCCTGCCCTTGCTGCATGCCGGACAGCAGCCGAAAAACATCGCCTATCTCACGCTCTTACAGCCGATCGGGGAAACCGCCCTTCCCCTTGCGGACACCCTCTTTGTCCCGCAGCCATTGCCGCCCGGCAAGGCTTCCCCCAGGGCGCCCCCCTCCCTCACTTAATAATTACGCCTAGCACTCGGGCCTTAGGTTCGACCTTGGCCTTTGCAGGGCATTTCAATCAATGCCGTTAGGCAGAACATCCGCCGCCCAAGTGCGCGCGCCAGGACCGCTTCAGGAATCGAGTTCAACCGTCTTCTTCTGAGCGAGCACCCAGAAGAATGACATCACCCGGAGAGGCCAAACCTCTCCGGGTTTTTTAACTCAAGTCTCACGCAGCCCCAACAACAGTCGCAGATCGCTGAACGATTGGTTTTCGGCGATCACACAGCGTTGATGTTTCAGATCATTTCTCTCATTCAACGGCGATGGGTTTTCTCTGATTTCAGAAGTATGGGAGATTTCGATCTCTGGACAGAGCTGGGATAGCGCTATTTATCAACCGCTCCCCTTGACGGAACGGCGAATCAGCGACATATTGCGGTGCGAAATACCCAGGGAATTATTGGGTTATTGAGAGATTCCAACACGCCATGACCGTCACTGCCCTAAGGACTTCACCCGAAAGCCTCGAGTCTGCCGTTGACCGCCAGGACAATGGTTTGTCGCTGGACGCCGTCGAACGCACCGTGCAGACGGTGGCCGAGGGAATCTTGAAGCGCCAAAAGCCGGACGGCCACTGGGTCTACGAGCTTGAAGCCGACGCCACCATCCCAGCGGAATACATCTTTCTCAACCGTTATCTGGACACGCCCCAGCCGGAGCTGGAGGCCAAGCTGGCCCGCTATCTGCGCAGCATCCAGAACGAAGACGGCGGCTGGCCCCTGTTTCATAAGGGTGCGTCCAACATCTCGGCTTCGGTAAAGGGCTATTACGCGTTGAAGATGGTTGGCGACGACATCGACGCCCCACACATGAAACTGGCCCGCGAGCGCATTCATGCCTTGGGCGGCGCCGAGAAAGCCAATGTGTTCACGCGCTTTGCGCTGGCCTTGTTCGGCCAGGTTCCTTGGCGGGCCGTGCCTGTGACAAGGGCCGAGGCCATTTTGCTGCCCGAATGGTTTCCCTTCCATATTTCCAAAGTCTCCTACTGGTCGCGCACCGTGATGGTGCCCATGTTCGTGCTTTGCACGATCAAGCCCAAGGCGCGCAACAAGGGCGGCATCGGCGTGCGCGAGCTGTTCCTGGCCGATCCTGAAAGGATTCGCGACTGGCAGAACAATCCCACCGGATCGCGCCTGGGAAATTTCTTTCTGGTTCTCGACAAGTTTCTACGCGCCATCGAATTTTTCTTCCCCAAATTCCTGGAGAAAAAGTCGATCGACAAGTGCATGGAATTCACGCTCGAGCGCTTGAACGGCGAGGATGGCCTGGGCGCCATCTTCCCGGCCATGGCCAACAGCGTGATGGCGATGGACGCGCTGGGCTATTCCCGCGACGACCCGAACTTCAAGATCGCCCGCAAATCGATCGACCTGTTGGTGGTCGAGCACGGCGATACGGCCTATTGTCAACCTTGCGTCTCTCCCGTTTGGGATACCGGCTTGGCGGCGCACGCGCTGATGGAAGCGGGACTGCCGGGCGATCATCCCGCCATCGCCAAGGCGATGGACTGGCTGAAGGACCGCCAAGTGTTGGATGTCGAGGGCGATTGGATCTGGCAGCGTCCAGGGCTACGCCCTGGCGGCTGGGCCTTCCAGTACCGCAACGACTATTACCCCGACGTCGATGACACCGCCGTGGTGGCGCTGGCCTTGCATCGCGCCCAGCCCGGCGAAAGCCGCGAAGCCGTCTCGCGCGCCGCCGAATGGGTTGAAGGCATGCAGTGTGGCAATGGCGGCTGGGCCGCCTTCGACGCCGAGAATGAAAAGTACCATCTGAACCACATCCCTTTCGCCGACCACGGAGCGCTGCTTGATCCGCCGACGCTGGACGTTAGCGCGCGCTGCTTAAGCCTGCTGGCGCAATTGGGCTACGACGCCAATCACCCCAAGGTGGCGGCAGGCCTTGAATATATGAGGATCGAGCAGGAGACCGACGGTTCCTGGTTCGGTCGCTGGGGCACCAATTACATCTACGGCACTTGGTCTGCCTTGTGCGCCTTCAATGCCGCTGGCGAGGACATGAACGCGCCACACATCCGCAGGGCCGTCGATTGGCTGAAGAATCGCCAGCGCGAGGATGGCGGCTGGGGCGAGGATTGCGCCAGCTATTGGGACGAAAGCAAGACCCTGTGCCACGAAAGCACGCCGTCGCAAACCGCCTGGGCGCTGCTGGGCCTGATGGCGGCAGGCGAAGTCGATTCGCCCGAAGTCGCCAAGGGCATTACCTATCTGATGAGCACGCCGCGCGACATGTATGGAAAATGGCACGAGGAACGCTATACCGCCGTAGGCTTCCCCAAGGTCTTCTATCTGCGTTATCACGGCTACAGCGCCTATTTCCCGCTATGGGCGCTGGCCCGCTACAAGAACCTGAAACGCGCCAATAGCCGCCGCACGGCCTATGGGATGTGAGCGTCCCGGCTTCGTTGTCGGCGTCGAACGCGAAGCCGCGCTGATTCCTTCCCCCTACCCCGTTTTCTGTTCCGGCGCCGACGCCAAAAGCGCCGAGGCGGTGGCGATCAAGCTGCTGGAACATGGCTGCGATCTATTGGTCAGCTTCGGGTTGGCGGGCGGCCTTGATCCAGCGTTGGAAGCGGGAACGCTGCTGGTCCCCAGCGAGATCGTAGCACCCAACGGCCAGCGCTTCGCCTGCGACGCCAGCCATCATTTTCAGAACGCCATCTTACTGCCGATGGCGGGATCGGACGTCTTGCTAGCTTCGCCCGAGCAGAAGGCGCAAATCAGGTCGCGCACCGGCGCGGTCGCGGTCGATATGGAAAGTCATGCCGTGGCCCGCGTGGCAAAATCGAGAAGCGTTCCCTTCCTGGTCTTGCGCGCCGTAGCCGACACAGCCGACATGGCGCTTCCCGGTTTCATTGCCGACGCCACGACGCCTGACGGCAAGACACGCATCGGAGCCATCCTCATGGGGCTTGCAAGAAGCCCCGCCGCCCTGCCCGACCTGATCCGTCTGGCACGCACAAGCGGCAAGGCCTTTGCCGCCCTGAAAGCCGCCCTACCCGTTCTTCTGACAAAATAAGGCCCGGTTCCGGGGGAGCGGAAACCGGGCCTTTCATCACCGACGACCAAAGAGGAGACTTGGCGTCAGCGTAACTTCAGGCGATTACATCATCCTGCCGCCACCATGGGGGCCGCGCTTGCCCTTGCCCGAGCCGATGCTGTCGTCCAACAGCTTCTTCTGCTCGGCGGTCAGGGTCGCCGTGAACTTCTGGCGCGCCTCGAAGACCTTGGTCTTCGATTCAATGCGGCTTTGCATCATGTCCGTCTGGTGAGCGCGAAACTGTTCGACCGTCATGGATTGAACCGCAGCCGGGTCCATGGCTTGACGGGTCTTCCAATGTTCCTCGCGCTGGGCCGTCGCCACTTTCTGGAAATCTTCATAGGCCGCCTTCTGGGGGGCGGTCAGTTTCAACTTCTCGGAGATCTGCTGGCCATAGCCGGGGCAATCGCCCTTGCCGCCGCCGAAGCCGCCGCCCGGACCCGCCGCCATGACAGGCAGCGCCGCAACGGCAAGGATGGCCGCAGTGGCCAAGAGGGTTTTGGTTAAGCGTTTCATGGCAAGCTCCTGTTGATGGGGTAAACCGTACATGAGGACAAGATAGCCCCGTCTTGTAACGCGGATATGTCGGCTACAGCGCTTTCTTGTAACGAAGTGTAACGGCGCATGGCCGAAGCGAGGCCAGCGCGCTATCATCGGCGTCATGGAGATGGATGCAGAAATTCTGATCGTCGACGATGACCGCGAAATTCGCGACCTGTTGGCGCGCTTCCTGACCAAGCATGGGATGAAAGTGGCGACGGCCAGGGACGGCCAGGAATTGAACCGCCACCTGTCCTTAAAAAGCCCCGGCATGATCGTTCTGGACCTGATGCTGCCGGGCGAAGACGGGCTGTCGATCTGCAGGCGTTTGCGCGCCGACGCGCAGACAGCTTCCATTCCCATCGTCATGCTGACCGCGATGGGCGAGGAAACCGACCGCATCATCGGCCTTGAAATGGGCGCTGACGATTACCTGCCCAAGCCCTTCAATCCCCGCGAGCTTCTGGCGCGCATCAAGGCTGTGATGCGCCGCGCCAACGCAACACCACCAGCCGAAACAAAACGCCTTGAATTCCGCTTTGCCGGATTTCGGCTGGATACGGAATCTAGAAGCCTGTTCGATGCCGAAGGCAAGCTCGTCGAATTGACCGGCGGCGAGTTCGATTTGTTGAAGGCCTTGGCCGAACATGCGGGGCGCGTGCTCACGCGCGACCAATTGCTGGATCTGACCCGCGGGCGCATGGCCGGTCCCTACGACCGTTCGGTGGACATCCAAATCAGCCGCATCCGCAAGAAGATCGAACAGGACGCCAAGGAGCCTGATTTGATCAAGACGGTGCGCGGAGGAGGCTATGTTCTGTCCTGCCCGGTGCAAAGGAATGGAACATGAGGCTGAAAATCTGGCCGCAAAGCATCCTTGGCCGCGCCCTGGCCGTGCTGTCGATCGGTCTAGTGGCGTCGCATCTGGCCGCCCTTGCGCTTTATTCTGGCAACCGCGACGAAGCTCTGTCGTCCCTGGGCGGACGCCAAACGGCCGAGCGGATCGTGGGCCTTGCCTCGGCGATGGAGGAAGCGACCCCTGCCGAGCGCGAGAAATTGGCGCGTAGGATGAGCCGCCACGGGCTAATGATCATCTGGTCGAAAGACCCCATGGTGACCCGCGAGCGTGATCGCGGCGTCTCGAACGCCATCGCCAGCGAATTGCGGCGCATCGCTCCGCCAGGAACCGACATTCGCGTTCAGCCTGCCCGCTTCGACGATCTATATCAGCAGAACATGGGACCCGGCATGCGTGGCCCCGGCCAAGGTCCGGGCACCTCTTTCATGCATGACCGTTCTTTCCTGATTTCCTTGAAACTTGCCGACGCAAGCTGGTTGAACGTTCTGGCGGCCGCAGCCCCACCCGACGCCTTGTGGCGCGGACGCTTCCTGCTGGGCTTTGCCGCCACGACGCTGGTTACCCTTCTTCTGGCCGCTTGGGCCGTGCGGCGCGCCGTGCTGCCGCTTCGCCTGTTCGCCAATGCCGCCGAACGGCTGGGCACGGATATTTCAGCCCCGCCGCTGACGGAAAGCGGGCCGCTGGAAGTCAAACGCGCCGCCCACGCCTTCAACCGCATGCAAGAAAGGCTGAAACGTTTCGTCGATGACCGCACACGCATGCTGGCCGCCATTTCGCACGATCTGCGCACCCCGCTCACCCGCATGCGGCTGCGCGCCGAATTCGTGGATGACGAGGATATGCGCGCCAAGATGTTGGCCGATCTCGACGAAATGGAAGCCATGATCGGCGCCACCTTGGCCTTTGCCCGCGATGACGCAAAAGGCGAGGAGCGCGTTCCGGTCGATTTGGCGGCGATGTTGGCGGGATTGGCCGCCGAAGCCACGGAAGCTGGGCAGAAGGTCTCTCTCGGAGGGCTGACGCAAGCCACGGTTCAAGCCGCTCCCATGGCTCTGAAACGCGCCTTGTCGAACCTGATCGGCAATGCGGTGAATTACGGCGGAGCGGCGGCGATCACGCTGGCCCAATCGCCCGGCCATTTCGACATCCACATCGAGGATGATGGACCAGGAATTCCCGAAGACCTGCACGAACAGGTTTTCGCCCCCTTCTTTCGCGTCGAAGGATCGCGCTCGAAGGAAACCGGCGGCGTCGGCTTGGGCTTGAGCGTCGCGCGCGGCATCCTGCGCGGCCATGGCGGCGACGTCACGCTTGCCAATCGCAAGGACGGCGGATTGCGGGTAACGGCGAGCTTGCCGTCGCAGCCCTGACGTTATCTTGCCGTCAGGCCAGGACCCTTGATGAAGACGTTCAGCGCCTTCAATGGGTGGGCGACCGTGTCGGCCACCGCCGTCGCTTCATAGCCGCAATGCATCATGCAATCGGCGCAACGGGGGTCGTGCCCGGCGCCGTAGCGGTCCCAGTCGGTGCTTTCCATCAAATCCTTGTAGCTGGCGGCATAACCGTCGGCCAGCAAATAGCAGGGCTTCTGCCAGCCGAAAACATTGCGGGTCGGCGTGCCCCAGGGCGTGCAGCCATAATTCTGATTGCCCGCCAGGAAATCGAGAAACAAGGTGCTTTGCGAAAAGCGCCATTTGCGGCCCTGGCCGATCTTGAACAATTGGCGGAACAGCGCGTTGGTGTTCTGCCGGTTCAGGAACTTATCCTTGCTCGCTGCATGTTCGTAGGAAAAGCCCGGCGACACCGTAACGCCCTCGACCCCCAGATCGTCGCAGGCATAGCTGATGAAGTCCGCCAGCTTCCCGACATCGTGGCCCTCATAAAGCGTGCAATTGATGTTGGTGCGAAAACCTTTGTCCCTGGCCAGCTTGATCGCAGAAACGGCGCGGTCGAACACGCCCTCCTGGCCCACTGCTTTGTCATGTTCTTCCTTCGCGCCGTCCAGATGCACCGAGAAGGTCAGATAGGGCGTGGGCGAAAAACGGTCGATGCGCTTTTCCAACAATAGGGCGTTGGTGCATAGATAGACGAATTTCTTGCGTGCGATCAGCCCCGCCACGATCTCTTCGATTTCCTTGTGCAGCAACGGCTCGCCGCCCGGAATGGAAACCACCGGCGCGCCGCATTCATCGGATGCCTGCAAACATTCCGCCACGGTCAGGCGCTTGTTCAAAATCTCGTCGGGATAATCGATCTTGCCGCAGCCGGGACAGGACAGATTGCAGCGAAACAATGGCTCCAGCATCAGCACCAAAGGATAACGGGCATTGCCTTGCAGGCGCTGCTTCATGATGTAGCTGCCGACGCGCCATTGCTGGATCAGGGGAACGCTCATGATCAGGCCTTCTTCTTGTGCAGGGGGGCGTCGGGGAAATGTTCCGGCATCTTGAAGCTGACATTCTCCTCGACGCCGTCCAGCACCTTCAACTCGATGGGGCGCAAACATTCCAACTTGGCCAGCAACTCGTCGATCAGCACGTCGGGCGCCGAGGCGCCCGCCGTAATGCCCACGGTTGAAATGCCTTCCAGCCATGCCGGATCAAGGTCGGTGGCGTCGTCGATCAAGTGACTGGTTTTGCCAAGCTCAAGCCCGATCTCGCGCAGACGGTTGGAATTCGAGCTGTTCTTGGCACCGACGACCAAGATCAGGTCGCTTCGCGCCGCCAGCTTGCGCACCGCCGTCTGGCGGTTTTGCGTGGCGTAACAGATGTCGCGCACGTCGGGCCCCTGGATCATAGGGAATCGGCTTTTCAAGGCTTCGATGACGCCCCTGGTATCGTCGATCGACAAGGTGGTTTGCGTGATATAGGCCACTTCGGCCCCCTTGGGGATTTCCAGTTTTTCCACATCCGCAGGCCGGGTCACCAAATGCACGCCGCCGGGAATGCGGCCCATCGTCCCTTCGACCTCGGGGTGGCCGGCATGTCCGATCAGCACCACATGCGCGCCCTTGACGGCATAGCGCCCGCCTTCCTTATGAACCTTGGTCACCAGAGGACAGGTGGCGTCGATAACCGGCAGGCCGCGGCTTAGGGCTTCTTTCTCCACCGCGTCCGAGACGCCGTGCGCGCTGAAAATGGCCACCTCGCCTTCTGGGATTTCATCCAGTTCCTCGACGAAGATTACGCCCTTGGCTTTCAGCGTTTCGACCACCCGCTTATTGTGAACGATCTCGTGGCGGACATAGATGGGAGCGCCGTAAAGCTCCAACGCCCTCTCGACGATGTCGATGGCGCGGGTGACGCCCGCGCAGAAACCGCGCGGCTGGGCCAGAAGAACATTCAGAGTGGACGAAGACATGGCAGGCCCTTGTTAAATTGGCCCCTAGCAGATAGCTTGCATCGCCCGCTTCGCCAAGGGAAATCGCTGCATGGCCGCATGCAAAAAGGAGCCGTTATGACCATTCTGGTGACCGGAGCCACCGGGTTCGTGGGGGCCGCCGTGGCCCGCGCCCTGGCCGCACGGGGCCATGGCCTGCGGCTGCTGGCCCGTCCCGGCTCTGATCGGCGCAATTTGAAGGACTTAACGGCCGAGATCGCCGAAGGCAGCCTGGACGACCCGCAAAGCCTGAAACGGTCGGTCAAGGGTTGTTCGGCCCTGTTCCATGTGGCGGCCGACTATCGGCTGTGGGTGCCGGATCCAAGCGCCATGATGCGCACCAATATCGATGGCACGCTGGCCCTGCTGGAAGCCGGAGCCAACGAGGGCCTGTCTCGCATGGTCTATACCAGCAGCGTGGCGGTTCTGGGCCTGCATGCCGATGGCGGCCCCGCTTCTGAGGACACCCCATCCACCCTGACCGACATGATCGGACCCTACAAACAGTCGAAATTCTTGGCCGAAAAAGCCGTCCGCCAAGCCGTGGCTGAAAAGAAATGGCCGGTGGTGATCGTCAACCCCTCTACCCCAATCGGGCCGGGAGACGTGAAACCCACCCCCACCGGACGCATGATCGTCGAGGCGGCCCTGGGGCGCATGCCCGCCTATGTCGATACGGGGCTGAACGTCGTCCATGTCGATGACGTGGCCGAAGGGCACCTGCTGGCTTTCGACAAGGGGGTAATTGGCGAACGCTATATCTTGGGCGGAGAGAACATGGCGCTGAAGGACATTCTGTCCGAGGTCGCCCGCCTGATGGGACGCAAGCCGCCCGGCATCTCCCTGCCCCATTCAGCCGTCATGCCCATCGCCTTCTTCAGCGAATTGTGGGCCAAAGCCTTTGGTGGCGAGCCGATGGCCACCCTGGATGGCGTTCGCATGGCTAGAAAGAAAATGTTCTTTTCCTCGGCCAAGGCGGAGCGTGACTTGGGTTATCGGGCGCGCCCCGCCGCGCAGGCGATCAATGATGCGGTGGCCTGGTTCAAAGCCAACGGATATCTGGGATGAAGCGCACGCATCCCTGGCTGATTCTGGCGGGGCTGGCGGGCCTTGCTGCGGCGATTTTCCTGATTGCCGATCATGGCGCAGCGGACATCTTGCAAGGCGTGGCGGCGCTTGGCTGGGGGTTGCTGCTGGTGGCATTGTATCGTTCGATCTCTCTGGTCACGGCGGCCCAGGCTTGGCGTCTTCTGTATCCCGCCGATCATCGCCACAGCCTTGCGCGCATGAGCCTGCTGCGCTGGATTTGCGAATCGGTGAACAGCCTGTTGCCGGTCGCCCAGATCGGTGGCGATCTGGTCAGGGCAAAATTGGCGGCTAGGCCAAATCATGGCGCGCAGTCTGGTGCCGCCGTGGTGGTCGATATCACGCTTAACTTGGTGGTGGAAATTCTGTTCGTCATCCTGGCGCTGGCCTTGCTGCTGGGCCAGGGCGACAGCGGCTATGGCGGGCCGCTGGCTGGTGCCCTGTTGCTGACCTCTGTCGGCGTGGCCGCCTTCTGGGCGATCCAGAAGCGCGGTCTTTTCAGTCTGCTGGCCCGCTTCGTCGCATTGATCGGCAAGGGAGCGGCGCTTGATAAGGCCATCGCGGGCGCCAACAGTTTGGACCAAGCGATCGCCGCCCTGTACGCCAAACCCAGCGACCTACTGGCCGCCCTGTTCTGGCACATTCTATCCACGGCGTCGCGCGTGGGCGAAGTTTGGCTGATTCTGTATCTGATGGATCGACCAACCACGCTGGCCGCAGCATTGATCGTCGAATCCCTGGCCGCCATGTTGCGCACCGCCGCTTTTCTGGTGCCGGGGGGATTGGGCGTGCAGGAAGGCGCGCTCTTGGCGCTGGGGTCCTTGGTCGGAATCGCCCCTGAAAGCGCCTTGGCCCTGGCCCTGGTCAAACGGGCAAGGGAGATTGGCGTCGGTCTGGCAGGATTGTTGGCCTGGATTGTCGCCAGAAACAACAGGGCCTGACCCGCCCCCCCCAGGAAGCGCTAAAACATTCACATAAATTCATCCCACAAGTTGATTGGCCGTTGATTACTAATCAACCATGCCGATCTATGCGTGCTTGCCAAAAATACAAAGACCATATGATAATCAGTGAAAATCCATTGCCTGAGACAAAAACTAAAATAATAACAGAATGAACCAACCCGCCGTTTGCAGGCGCGACATAGGTCCGCGCTTCACCACGAATTCCATGGCCGCGTTCGAGATATCGCGCGAGATGGTGGCGCTGTGCCGCGATGGCATGATCGAAGACATCAATTCCGCGGGTGCTAGGTTGCTTGGTCTGGAAAAGCCCCAGGCCATCGGGCGGAATCTTGGCGATTTCCTGACCCGTGACTATGCGGATATGGGCCAGCAACTGCTTAGCATGCAGACCATCGAGACAACGCCGGTTCCTGTGGAATTTCAGGTTTCCGGCAATCAGAAACGCCAAGTGGAATTGCTGGTTCATCCGGCCCGTGAAATAGGCCCCAACTGCACCGTCGTGACCGGACGCGACATCAGCAAGCAGGCCAAGTTGGCCAAAAGCGCCAAACGCAGGGAAGACAGATTCAGAATTCTGGTCGAACGCTCGATGCATCTGGTCTGTCAATGCCGGGGCGACAGAATCGACTACATCAATCCCGCCGGCGCCGAGATGCTGGGCGCCAGCAGTGACTGCCAACCTGTCGGATGGCCGGTCTCAGAACTCTTCGCCGGAGAATACAAAGAGATCGTCCGGGACGGGCTTATGGACGTTCTGGCAGAACCTTCCTATCTTCCCATGCGCATGATGCGTTGCGATGGCACTGTGATCGACGCGCAGGTATTGATTTCCAGGCTTCCCTCCAGGCCCGGCGAGCTTGAATACATGATCGAGGCCAGGGACATCAGCGCGCACAACCGGGCGGTGGCGGCGCTGCGATCGCTCAACGAATCGCTTGAACGCCGCGTCAGCGATCGGACGACCGATCTTGCGAATGCCAATGCCTTTCTGGAAACGCTACTGGAAGCCATTCCAACCCCCGTCTGGTGGAAGGATGTGCAGGACTGTTTCCTTGGCTACAATCGCGCTTTCCAGAAATTCTTCGGCGTCGAAATGCAATCTTGGATCGGCGAACGAATGGATGCGGTTTTGCCCGCCAGCGACATGAACGGCCCGCGCCAGATCGCCTTGCCGTTCGAGCAATCGCAGCCGGAAATCGAATATGAAACCGCGCTTCGCATTCAAGAGGACGAGCGAAACGTCATCGTCAGCGAGAAAGGTTGGATGGGTCATAGCCGCCAATTCTCGGGCACCATCGGCGTCTTGCTGGACATCACGCAACGAAAGCGGATGGAAGAAGAGCTGCGCCGACTGGCGACCACGGATCCGCTGACCGGCAGCAACAACCGCAGGCATTTCATGGAAATCGCCGAAGTGGAATTCGAGCGGGCGCGCCGCTATTTTCACGCGCTTTCGGTGATGATGATGGATATCGACTATTTCAAGAAGGTCAACGACACGTATGGTCACGCCACCGGCGATGAAGTGATCAAGTCGCTGACGAGAACCTGCGCTGGTCTGTTGCGCAAGGGCGATGCGCAGGGGCGCTTGGGCGGCGAGGAATTCGCCATCATTCTGCCCGATACGGCGATCGACGGCGCTATCACGCTGGCGGAAAGACTACGCACCTGCCTAGCGGAAACGCAAGTTCCATCCGCCGGAGAAACCGTCCGCTTCACTTGCAGCATCGGCGTGGCGCAACTGGCGCCGTCGGATCACGCCATCGAGACCGTCCTGAACCGGGCCGACGAGGCGCTTTACGAAGCCAAGCGCAGCGGACGCAACAAGGTTTGCGCGGCTCCTTAAAAGGTAACGACTCTATCTCGCCCAGCCCTCTTTGCCGCGTACAAAGCCTGATCAGCGCGATTTTGCAGACTGTCTTGTTCGTCTCCAGGCTGGTAGGACGCGATGCCTGCGCTGACTGTTTGACGCCGACCATGGATGAATCCGTGGCTTCTAACCGCCTCGCAGATGCGCTCAGCCAGCACCGCCGCCTGTTCTGCACTGGTTTCGGAACACAAAACAAGAAACTCTTCTCCACCCCAGCGCCCCACCACATCATGGGTTCTCAGATGCGCCTTCACCAGCATCGAGAATTCCTTTAGGACATGATCGCCTGCCTGATGGCCAAATTCGTCATTCACCCTCTTGAAATGGTCGATATCCAGCATGATGATCGAGAAGGGGCGGGCGTATCGCTGTGAACGTTCGATTTCCGCGTCCATTCTTTCGTTCAGGTCGCCGCGGTTGCTTAGGCCCGTCAAACTATCCGTTCTAGAAAGTCTTCTTAGTTTCTCATTTAGTTTCCTCAGCCTGAAGGCCCAGAACAGGCTGGTCAGCAAGATGATGGTGAAGACGGCGACAATTTTGAGAAGTAGGTCGTAATCGATTCCAGTCTGCACCTTGATCGATACATGCCGGTTGGCGATTTCCGCTCTCTCGGGAGGCTGGATTTCGGCGATCCCCTTGTTCAGGATGTCTCTTAGCATTCTGTCTTCCTTGCGAACGCCAATCCGCAAGTTGTTCTCGTAACCCGGAACTTGACCCGAGACTTTCAGATTGAACCAGCCATCTTTCTTGATGGTATAGACGGCCACGATCAACGAACGCATCGTCATATCGGCCTTCTTGCCGGAGACCATGGCGAAGGATTCCGCTTCGCTGCCGGTTGTCAGAATGGTCAGTTCGGGAAAATCGCGGCGCACGCGTTCTTCGATCGACGTGCCGCTTGGAAGAACCAACGATTTCCGGCGAATGCCCGCCAGATCGTCGATAAATGGGTGTTCTTCCCTTGTCACGATTACATTGCGATCTACGAAGATTGGATCGGTAAAGACCAGCCATTCGTCGCGTTTTGGAGTTTGATTGAGAAAACTGAGAATCTTGCACTTGCCGCTTTTTGAGGCTTCCAGACTTTCATCCCAGTTATTGGTGACGACCAATTTCAGCGTCACTCCTGCCCTTTGCGCGGCCAACCTTAAAAGATCGGCGGAGATTCCCTCGTGTCGGCCTTGAGCGTTGATGATTTCGTAGGGTGCCCAGTCGGGATCGACGCAAAAAGTGAACGGAGCATTCGCTTGCGCGTAGTGCCGCTCCTCAGGAGTAAGTTCAGCCCCCAGCAACTGGGCTGAAAAAAAACATGGAAGAAGAGCGGAAATAACAACTGACGGAAGTTTTGGCACCACAACCTCAAAGCACTTGGCAGTCTTCTCCCATGGGTAAGGACCGCACACAGCCGGGATGGTTCTATCCAGCCCCCAAATCCGTGCGCACCTTGGCGATGGCCTGCTGAAGCACCTGTTCCTTCAGCATGATCGTCGGCTCGTTGAACAAGATGTTTTTCAGCCAATCGAAGGCCAGTTGCAGGGCGGCCTCGTCATCGTTCTTGATGTCGTCGATCGCCATATCGTCGATCTCGTAAGTCTCCAGGAACTTCGTGTTCAGAACGAAGCGGCGGAAACCTTCGACATCTGTGGTCGCCATGAAGAACATCTTCTGGGTCTGGGCCGTCGGCGCCTTGCCCATCGGGCCGCCCATCGAACTCCAAGACGCCATCTTCATCAGAATATCGACCCAGCCGCGATCCACCGCCTCGGCGCTCAAGACGCCCTGCTGTTCGCGATACTGCGCCACGTTCTGGGTTTGCTTTTCAGCATGCCCCATGCAGTGTTCCTCGCGAACCAGAAAGTGGAAATCCTGCTTGTCGGGGCTGTCCTTCATCTTCATCGAGACCAGCCCCAACGGATAATAGCGGCAGGTCTGCGGGCGCGCGTCATAAACGGAACAACCTTCGGCCTTCACAAAAGCGCACGGCCCCTTGCCGTCGTCGCCGCCCATCTTCAGCTTGGCCACCGGCAGATTGGTGCGCGGAAAAAAGGCGGGCACGGTGTGGGCGGCCAGGAATTCGGACGCCGTCAGATTGAAATGCTTGCTTAGGCGCAGGATGTCCGAAGGGGTCAGCGTGATGTCGGCGCCGTGGCAGCAACGGTTCCAGCATGAAACATCTTTGTGACAGCGAAACTGGAACGTATCTTCCGGCAGCAGGCGCACGGGCGTTACGGGGTCGGCATTGCCGGTCGAATCGCGCAGCGCCTCAAACAGGTTGAATTCTTCGCCCCTGGGCTGCGGTCCGCAAGACGAGCCTTCTTCGTCCAGATCGAAACCATCTTCCTCGGAACCGATCCTGTCTTCTTCTTTGTCGCTGCTCATAACCAGTCTGCCTTCAAAACGTTGGGGCACCGATATTAAAGAGAAAGGGGCGCCAGTGCAACCGGCGCCCCCCACCCTTTGACGTAGACCGAGCTTAGTGCTTGGCCTGACCGCTGTAGTGCTTCTCGACCAGATCCTTGTGAGGAACCTTGAAGCACGTCCACTCGCCGGTCGCCACGTCGATCTTCGAGTTGACGAAGCACTTCCAGTTCGCTTCGTCCAACTTGGGGAAGTCGGCGCGGTAGAAGAAGCCCGGATAGCGCGTCTCTTCACGGAACTGGATGTGACGCAGATGGGCTTCGGCGGTGATGATGCGGTGGTAGTTTTCCCAGGCCCGCATCAGTTCATGCAGGTCCTTGGCGCGCATCAGCTTGCTGTCTTCCTTGAGCATGGTCAAAAGATGCAGACCCTGCGCCAGGAGCTTGGCATTGGTGTTGTAGTAGGTCGAAACGCCCGCCACATATTCGTCCATCAGCTTCTGCAGACGCATCTGCAGCATGCGCGGAAGGATGTAGTTGGGGTTGACGTCTTCGGCCGTCGTCTTGTCCTTGTGCTCCATGTAATTGCGCACAGGGGTGTAGATTTCTTCGGCAATGGCCTTGATGTCACCCTTGAGCGCAGGGACATAGCCCTTGTTGTCGCGCAGGAAGCGGACCATGTTCTTGCCGGCGATGCGACCCTCGGCGTGCGAACCCGACGAGAACTTGTGGCCGGAAGCGCCAACGCCGTCACCAGCGGTGAAGAGACCCTTCACGGTGGTCATGCGGTTGTAGCCCCACTTCCAATTGGCCGGGCTGTTCAGGTCTTCCGGACCCGACACCCAGATGCCGCAGCAGCCCGAGTGCGAACCCAACAGGTACGGCTCAGTCGGCATCAGTTCGGAAGCGGTCACTTCCGGACGGATGTTCATGCCGGCCCAAACGCCAGCCTGACCGATGCACATGTCGAGGAAGTCTTCCCAGGCTTCGGCTTCGAGATGCTTGATCTCCTTGGGAGTCATCGTCTCGGCCAGCTTCTTCATGGCGGTCGGCGTGTCCATCATGATGGGACCACGGCCTTCCTTCATTTCATGCAGCATGGCGTGGTTGCGCAAGCAGGTCGGAACCACGGCGGCCTTGTCGTACGGGGCGAAGTCGGCCAGCATGTGGGCGTTCTTCGTCACGTAGTTTTCGCCGAAACCGTTCAGAGCCTGCGACTTGAAGAGCAGGAACCAAGCGCCGACCGGGCCGTAACCGTCCTTGAAGCGGGCGGGCACGAAGCGGTTTTCCATCATGGTCAGCTCGGCGCCGACTTCCGCCGCCATGGCGTAGGTCGAACCGGCGTTCCACACCGGATACCAAGTGCGGCCGTTGCCTTCACCCGTCGAACGCGGGCGGAAGCAGTTCACGGCGCCACCGGCAACCAGCAGGATGGTGTTGGCCTTGAAGACGAACAGCTTGTGCTCGCGGACCGACAGGCCCACGGCGCCGGCAATGCGGTTCGGTTCCTTCTCGTCGAGCAGCAGCTTCACGATGAAGCAACGCTCGATGATGTTCTCGATGCCCAGGGCCTTCTTGGCGGCTTCAGCGACGATGGTCTTGTAGCCTTCGCCGTTGATCATGATCTGCCAGCGGCCCGAACGGACCGGCTTGCCGCCGTCCTTCAGGAGAACGTCTTCGCTGCCCTTGTCTTTCCAAATGGGCAGGCCCCATTCTTCGAACAGGTGGACCGAGTCGTCGACGTGACGGCCGACGTCGTACACCAGATCGTCGCGGGTGATGCCCATCAGATCGGCGGAAACCATGCGGACATAGTCCTCTGGCTTCTGCTCGCCCAGATAGGTGTTGATGGCGGAAAGGCCCATGGCGACGGCGCCGGAACGGTCCAAAGCCGCCTTGTCAACCAGGGTGATCTTGGCGTCGGGGGCCCAGCGGCGAGCTTCGTAAGCGCAGCCGCAGGCAGCCATGCCGCCGCCGATGATGAGAATGTCGGTTGTAATGTCGACGATCTCGGGATTGCCGAAAGTACCACTCATGTGTCGGTTCCTTTATTCGTACAGCGGATCAGATGGTGGGCAGGGTTTTGCCCGCCTCGGTGAAGAGAAGAATGCTGTCAAGGTCGCCGATTTCCGGCTTGCCCGCGTAGGGTTCGATCGAACCGACGGGGGTGGTGCGGACGGGGAACTTGAAGCGCTTCACTTCGCCATCGCGGAACTTGATGGTCCACATGATGGTGCTGTCGGTGCGCATGGGGATAACGGCGCCGCCCATCGGCACCACGTCCTGATAAGCGCGGACTTCAATGGCCTGCTGCGGGCAAGCCTTAACGCAGCACTGGCATTCCCAGCACTGGTCCGGCTCTTGGTTGAAGGCCTTCATCCGCTCGGTGTCGAGCTTCATCAGGTTATTGGGGCAGATGTACATACAAGCCGTGACTTGGCCGCCCTTGCAGCCATCGCATTTATCAGTGTGCACGAAGGTGGGCATACCCGGTCCTCCCCTTCCTCTCTCTAAAGTGTTGCGCGTAAGGCAAATTCCGGCGTCTTACCCTGTCTCCCCGGTATTTTCCGGTTCGTCAGAGCCGCCGGTTTTCCCCTAAATATTATGGGATAGACATATGCCGAATTGCGCAAGTTTGTCAAAGGGAGAAATCATCTTTCTTAGAGGGGTCCATTTTCGTAAGGACTGTAAAGGGTTGCCCTGCCTTTCAGAGGCGGGCAAAGTACGGGGATGATTGAAAAGCCCAGCCTATCCGACCTGACCGCCCTTCTGACCGCCTTTCGCGATGAACGCGACTGGAAGAAGTTTCACACCATGAAGAACCTACTCCTGTCTTTGTCCCTGGAAGCCGCCGAACTCTTGGAACTGGCCCAGTGGCAGACCGACGAGGAGTTGGAGGCCCGCCTGCACGACCCCGGCGTCCAGGAACGACTACGCGAGGAATGCGCCGACATCTTCCTTTATCTATTATTGATTGCAGAGCGAGCAGGATTCGATCTGGCCCAGGCGGGTGCGGACAAGATCAAACGCAACGCCGCCAAATACCCTGTCGAAAAGGCCAAAGGCAGCGCCAAGAAGTATACCGAGCTTTAAATGATGCGAATCGTCCTGCCCTGGCGCTGAATCCTCCCCTCCGCCTCTAGTTTGGCAAGCGTGCGGTACAGAACTTCATGCGCGAGACCGATCTCACCCGCGAACTGCTTTTGCGATCCATTAAGTTGAAGAACGGATTTGTTTCCCGCCATCAGGGTCAGCGCAGCCATGACGCGCTCGTCCGCCTTGCGGATGGCGCGAATTTCCGCGCGCAGGCGGCTTTCCTGCAACTGGCTCGCCAAGCGGTGAACCACCGCCTTGGCGAACATTGGGTCGCGCTCGATATGGGCCAGAACGATCTGCTGGGGAAAAACGATGGCTTGGCTCGGTTCCTCGGCAGTGCAGTCGCAATGATATTCCGCTGAAAAAAGCGAGGCTTCGGCAAAGGTATGGCCCGGCAGGATTATGGCGATCGTCATTTCTTCGCCATCGCGTCCGAAGCGGTGCAGACGCATTTTTCCCGCCTCAAGATAAAACATGCCGAAAGGCGGGTCACCACGTTTGAATAGAATCTCGCCCCCTTTCAGATTCCTCCGCTGCACCCCAGGCATCAGAAGAAAAATCCGCCCCCAATCCACGCCCCCCTCCCTGTTGTATGATTAGGATCATATGTGTCCAGACTCGGAAAGGCTAGCCTTGGACTCACAAAAACATCCAGGAGGACTCCAATGCGTTTTCGCAAAGCGGCTTTGATCGGCCTGACGGCAAGTTTTGTCTCGGCAACGGCGTGGGGCACCGAAGACGCAAGGCAACTGGTCAAAATGCCCGAGATGATGCAGGAACACATGTTGGGCAACATGCGCGATCACCTTCTGGCCCTAGACGAGGTGTTGGGCCTGCTGTCCAAGGGCAAGGTTCGCGAGGCGGGCTGGGTCGCCGAAAAGAAAATCGGACTATCGTCGCTGGAAATGCACGGCTCTTCCCATATGGGGCCGTACATGCCCGAAGGCATGCGCAATATCGGCACCGAAATGCACCGCGCCGCCAGCCGTTTCGCCATCGCCGCCGAAGAAGCGGACCTGGCGCACAGCTACGAGGCGCAACAAAAGGTGTTCGAGGCGCTTCAGGGCATCACGCAGAACTGCAACGCCTGCCACAGCGCCTATCGTCTGCGCTGATCAGGCGGCGTTGACCCCCTTCAGGAAATCCTGCACGCAAGCCTGGATGCCGGTCGCTTCCTTGGACAGACCAGAAGAAATGCCTTGAATTCCCTCGGCAGCCTCCTTGGATTTTTCGGCGACGACATGAACCTGATCGACGGTGGAACTCATGCCGTCGGCAGCGTTGGCGGCTTGTTCGGCATTGCGGGCGATCTCGCGGGTGGCCGCTCCTTGTTCCTCGACCGCCGAAGCGATGGCCCCTGAAATTTCGCTGATCCGCTGGATGATCTCCATGATGGACTGGATGGCGCGCACCGCCTCGCCGGTGGCCTGCTGAACGCCTTGCACTTGCAGCGTAATGTCTTCTGTGGCCTTGCCGGTTTGATTGGCTAGGTTCTTCACCTCGTTGGCGACCACGGCGAATCCCTTGCCCGCCTCGCCCGCCCTGGCCGCCTCGATGGTGGCGTTCAAGGCAAGCAGATTGGTTTGCGACGCGATGTCATTGATCAGGGTGACGACTTCGCTGATGCGCTGAGCCGCCGTCGAAAGGCCCTGAACGGTGGCATTGGCGCCATGCGCCTGCTCCACCGCCTGACCGGCGACATGCGAGGCTTCGCTGACTTGTCTGGCGATCTCGTCGATCGAGGCCGACAATTCCTCGGCCGCCGCCGCCACCGCCTGCACGCTGCCCGCAGTATTCTCCGCGGCTTTGGCCACCGTGCCTGCCTGCACACCCGTGTCGCCAGCCGTCTTGCTCATATCGCCAGACGTTTCTTCCATACGCTTTACCGACTGCCCCAACGACGACAGAATCCCCGCCACCTGGGTTTCAAATGTCTTGGCCAAGCCACGCAGCTTTTCCGCTTGTTGCGCGCGCTGACGATGTTCGGCCTCTTGCTCGGCAGCCAAACGTTCGGCTTCCTGCAAGCCGCTCTTGAAAATCTCGACGGAACGAGCCATGCCCCCCACTTCGTCCTGGCGCTGGTTGAACGGCACCGCGACATCCAGCTTTCCATCGGCCAGTTCGCTCATGACCTGGCTTAGCCGACCAAGGCTTTGGCTGATTGAACGCCCCAGCCAGAAGGAGAAAGCGAAAGCCGCCATCAGCACCAGGGCGGCGGCGGCCAGATTGAGCGCCAATTTGCTTTTGAAGCCGGAAATGCGCTGCGCCAGCATCCGATCAAGTTCGGCCAGCGACGCCAACCACATCGCGTCCGTGGCCGCCACCACCTTGCCTTGCAGTTCGGCCAGCATCTTGGCGTCGGGCTTGGCGGCAACGGCGGCAGCCGTTGGGCTTAAGGCATCCAAAGCCATGCCGTAAGCATCGACCGCCGATTTAAGCGATGAAAAGGGCTTATCCAGGGCAGACTTCATCAAACCGTCCGCGTTCCCCCGATAACCGGCATCGAGCGAAGCGGCCGTTCCATCCATGGCGGACTGAAAACCAGCCCGGCGTTTCAGGAATTCAGCCGCCTTGGCCAGATCGCCAACGCCGCTTGCCGCTTCCTGCGCGGTTTCCAGAACCTGGGCAGAACTATCCGTCAGTTCCGGCAGTTTGATGACCACCAGATCCATGGCGTAGTAGGAATCGAGATCAGGATCGAGGATCAGGTTCGACGCATCGCCAACGCGGGCAATGGCGGCGCGCACGGCGGACACCGCATCCTTGTAGGACTCGCGCCGCTCCGCCGGGCCTGCCTGACCGGCATCTTTCAACTTCTTTATCGTCGCGAGAATGGGGCCGTAAACTTCGTCCGCGCCAACCTCGCCCCCTACCGCACGATGGACTGTCGTCAGTTGCTCAAGTCCGGCGCTAAAGGCCTTGACGTCCAGCTTGTCGGCGGCGAAGCCGCCCGTCAGCTCAATTTCAAGCCCCCGAAGGGCTGCAATATATTGGCTGCCCAATTCCTCCTTGGCTGCAAAATCGATGTCCTTATTGCTTTGCGCAATCAGAAGCCACGCTAAAAATGCCGCCGGAATCACGAAAACCAGCGACAGCAAAGTTAGTTTTCGATTGATTTTGTAGCTATCCAGCATCGGAGGCCCCCACACATTCGGGCTGCGCCACTCAGGCACAGTCTTTAAGCACTCCAACAAGGATGATCGTGTAGTTACAAAATTATTGCAAGAAAAAGTTACTCGGCGATCATTAACGTGTGTAACCTACTCTGCATCGTCGCCGCTCCAAGACAGCCCTTCGCGGCCTTGCCAATAACCGTCAACGAAGGGAATGTCTGGGCAAAGTTCACGGAGCCTTGATCCGGCCTCGGCGGGTGAAATCTTCTCATTGATCGCGTCGCGCCACAGACCGGCGACGGCCACCATGTCGGCATCCTGAGGCATCAGGCGCATGCGTCCGATGCCGATCTCGCGCAGCTCGGGTAGTTTTGCGGCCAGTTCCACATAGCCGTGCGACATGGTTTCGGTGCCGTTGACGATCAAGATGTTCTGGCCGTCCAGCGTATCGACCGGCTTGCCATCGGCGTCCAGCCCGCAAACATATTGGCAGGAATCCTTGGCCAGACCGTGCGCTCTGGCGTGGTAACAGCGCGCCGAAACAGTCAAGGGCAGACGCCCGAACACCATCATTTCAAGTTCAATATCGCCCTTGGCCATCGACAGCAGACCGGCCATCTTTGCCGACGCCTCGACATGCAGGCAGGCCCGCACGGCGCCCATGCCCGCAAAGACCTTAAGCGTGTCCTCGTTGAACAGATTGATATAGGGACCAACCACGAAAGGCTGGCCTTTCAGGGCGGGAATTCCCGCCACATCATTGACCTCGACCAGCAGACCGGCATCGGCAGCACCTACCAGCGCCTCCATTTCCCGCTCGCTGGTCACCAGGGCCAGGGTGGACAACACCACCTCCTTGCCCGCCTTTTGCAGACGCTCGGCCACTTCTGGAATCATCGGGTCGAAGAAAGGTGCCCGCTTCGAACAAACCACTTCGCCCAAATGCACGCTATCGACCGGCGCTTCATCGGCCATTCGGAAATAGAAATCGCGCCGTCTTTCGGGCGTCCAGTGAAACAGAAGCGGCCCGATGGAAAGTTTTTGAGAGGAAGTCATCGCCAGCTCTTCTTGTATGCGCCCGTGGTCTGGCGTCCGCCCTCGGAATGTTGCGAAAGCGCCCCTGCTGCGACCGTTCCGTCATGACCGCCCGCAAGCTGATCGATGGCCTTGCGGAAAGTGCCCACCACCTCCGCCACATAGGCCTTACCGCGCTGACGCCCTTCGATCTTCAAGGCTTTGACCCCCGCCGCTTTCAATTGCGGCAGAATGTCGATGGTGTTCAGGCTGACCGGGTCCTCGAACAGATACGAGGTTTTTCCATCGGCCACGAAACGGCCCTTGCAAGGCGTCGGATACCCCGCCGGTTCGTTTTTCTCGAAGCTGTTGATGGTGATGCCGCCCAGGCGCGACATCAGCTTGCCGCCCTCCTCGTCATAGCGCACATGACTGGCGGGTGCGCAAGCGCCCTGGCTGTTGGGCGAGGTGCCAGTCAGATATGAAGACAGAGCGCAACGCCCCTCGGCCATCACGCACAATCCGCCAAAAGCGAAAACTTCGGTTTCGACGCCGACCTCGCGGGTCAGCTTGGCGATTTCATCAACCGTCAGAACGCGCGGCAACACCACGCGCTTGACGTCGAAACGGTCGCGGTAGAAGGCAATGGCGGAAGCGTTCGAGGCGGCCGCCTGCACCGACAGATGCAATCGTTGGCCGGGATGCGTCCTGCGCGCATAGTCCAGAAGACCGATATCGGCCAGAATGATGGCGTCGGCGCCCAGGCTGTGCGCGTCGTCCACCGCCCTGTGCCAGGGCTGGGCATTGCCCGCCTTAGGAAAGGTGTTGATGGCGATCAGCACCTTGCGGCCCTTGGTATGGGCATAGGCGATGCCCTCTTTCATTTCGCGCCGGTCGAAATTGAGGCCGGGGAAATTGCGCGCATTGGTCTCGTCGCGAAAACCGCAATAGACGGTATCGGCGCCCGCATCGACGGCGGCGCGCAAAGCTGCCGGCGTTCCCGCCGGGCAAACCAGTTCCAGATAGGGATCGTTCATGCCGAAGCCGCTTCCTTGGTTTTGACGGCGCGGGTTTCCAGCTTGGCCAAGCGGGTCTTCAGTCCTGAAATTTCCGTGCGCAGCGCATCGGCTTCCGCCTCGGGATTGTGGTGGTCGTGCGCCATGTCGTGGAGCGAACGCAAACCATCCTGCGCCCGCAGCGCCAAGCGCTTGGCCATCTCGTCGGCCACGGCGATCAGACGGGCGGCGGGCTGCGCGAACGGCCCCAGAAAAGCCAGCACATCATCGAGAACCGAAATTTCCTCGCCATCCAGCGTATTGCGCAGCGCCACGATCAGCGCCGTGTCGCCGGTAACGGTCAACTCGCGGGTAAAGAACAGGCTGTCGCCGTCGATGCGCCCTTCCATCAGATCGATCAAGGTGGCCAAACGGCCAGAAATCGTGGCCTGGGCCTCGTCGTCCTCGTGAGCCAACATCAGGCGCACCGGAGCGCTCCCCTCGTTGATGTCGATCAGGAAGCGATGATGGGTGTCCCTGGGTTCGATGACAATCCGAGCCGGGGCCAGTTCCGCCAATCTTTCGATCAGACGAGGGTGGCGGCGCTCGACCAGACGCATGGCAAGACCTAGCAAAGGCTCCAGCGCCTTGGGCGGCATGGGACGCAGGGCAAGGCCTGCCAGTCTGGCCGGAAGTTCGAGATGGCGGGTGGTCTGAGACATGGCACATATCCGATTATGCTTAAGCGCTAGACTTTGCACCTTCAGGCGCCGCCCCGTCAACAATACCGGCTGTCCACCTGCAACCACAAGCGCTGGGGGGTGTGCGCCTCCCCTCCCCCTAAGGGCAGGCGAAATAGGGGGTAATACCTGGGAAGCGGTTGCAATCGCAGGACGATTTGGAACGGTCACGAGAAAATTGCTGGAAAAGAGGTCCGAGTCGTGAGACAAATTCAGGGTCCGGTAGCCTGAAAAGAATCCGGACGGGGATTTGAGTTGATGAAGGGGCGGTACACGTGTCCAACTACGGTTTCGGAGGGGGAAAGCCAAGAGCTCCCCAGCAAGGGTTCCAAATTCGAGCCCGCGTGAAATGGTTCAATCCAGACAAAGGATTTGGTTTCGTGGCGCCGATGGACGGATCGCCCGACGCCTTTTTGCATGTCTCGGTGCTTCAGAAATTTGGACTCGCCATTCTGCCCGAAGGGGCGGAAATCCTGTGCGAGGTGGCGCAGGGCGCCAAGGGCCAGCAGGTTTTAAGCATCCTGGATGCCGACACCACGAACCTGCCTCAGCCCGAACCGGTCCCGGCTGCCGACGGCCCCTCGTTGTCCGGCGCCGTCAAATGGTTCGCCGCCGAGAAGGGATTTGGCTTCATCACCGCCGACGATGGCGGCAAGGATGTCTTCATCCATAAAAGCGTGCTGCGCCGCTGCGGCATCGAAACCCTGGCCGAAGGCCAGCGGGTTCAGGTGGTCGCCACCAGCACGCCCAAGGGCCGCGAAGCCACCTGGATCGATCTGGGCTGACCGCCTTCGCGATTAAGGAAGCAACCCGGCAGACAAAAAAACACCCCGCCTTTGAGCGGGGTGTTTTCTTTCAGTCGGCGAAGCCGAACGTGACGTCAGTGGGCTTCCTCGTTTCCGCCACCGGCGTTTCCAGCCAGAATGGTCACGACGACCAAGCCAAGACCGGCCAGGGCGAGAGCCAGATAGAGCGGCAGGAAGAACTTGAAGACGAAGATGCTGAAATAAAGAGCGAGAACAACAAGGGCCAGAACAAGCGTGCCCAGCGTCTTGGCGGTAGCGTTCATGCGAAAAACCCTCCATCGAGTCCGGCTAGGCTCCCCCAGGAGCCGGATAAAACATTTGACGTAGGTACTACGCCCCGCCCCGTTTGTCTATAGTTCTCTGATGTGCTCATATAGTCTTGGCTTTGATATAGATCAATCGACAAATGATGGACGGCCTCAAGCCGTGAAGGACCTGTCCACCAATCGTCTCTTGCCCTGAAGCGCTTGAAGGGAAAGACTGCATAGCCCGCAACAAACAAGAAACCGGATCATGCCCACCCGTTCATCGAAATCCCGCAAGTCCACCCCCGCCGATCTGATCGCTCTTGGCGACCATTCCGACCCCTTCGGCTATCTCGGCCTGCACAAGGGGGAAAATGGGCGCCATGCGTTGCGCAGTTTCCAGCCGGGCGCCTCGCGAGTCGAGGTGGTTGATCGAGGCACGGGGCAGCCCCTGGCCGAGATGGGCCGCATCCACGACAGCGGCCTCTTCGAGGCCGAACTGGACAAGCCGCCCGCCAAAGGATGGCGGCTGCGCGTTCATTCAAGCGGCGGCGCCATGACTGAGGTCGAGGACGCCTATCGTTTCGGCACCACCTTCGGCGACATGGACCGCCATCTGCTGGGCGAAGGCACGCATTGGCGCTCGTTCGATGTGCTGGGCGCGCATCCGATGGAAATCGACGGCGTTGCCGGAACGCGCTTTGCCGTTTGGGCGCCCAATGCCAGACGCGTCAGCGTCATCGGCGATTTTAATCAATGGGATGGGCGTAGGCACGCGATGCGCCTGCATCCGGGAATCGGCGTTTGGGAAATCTTCGTGCCGGGCGTGCATGTCGGCGACGTCTACAAATTCGAGATCAAGGCGCAATCGGGCGCACTGATGGCCGAGAAATCGGATCCTTGCGGATTCTGGGCCGAAGTGCCGCCCAAAAGCGCCAGCCGGGTTTGGAAGGTTGGCGGGCGCGAGTGGCACGATAGCCAGTGGATGAAAAAGCGCCAGGACATGAATGCATTGGACCGCCCGGTCAGCATTTACGAGGTGCATCTGGGTTCGTGGAAGCGCGTGCCGGAAGAAGGCAACCGCCCGCTCACCTATCGCGAGATGGCGCATCAGCTGGCGCAGTACGTCGAAGAGATGGGTTTCACCCATATCGAATTTCTGCCTGTGCACGAACATCCCTTCGATGGTTCGTGGGGCTATCAGCCGATTGGCCTGTTTGCTCCGTCTTCGCGCTACGGCTCGCCCGACGACTTCGCCTATCTGGTCGATTACCTGCATGGGCGCGGCATCGGCGTCATCATCGACTGGGTGGCCGGACATTTTCCTTCCGACGCCCATGGACCGGCTTGGTTCGACGGCTCGCATCTGTACGAGCACGAAGACCCGCGCCAGGGCATCCACAAGGATTGGAACACGCTGATCTACAATTACGGCCGCAACGAAGTGGCCAATTTCCTGCTGTCGAACGCGCTATTCTGGATGGAGAATTTCCATATCGACGGGCTGCGCGTCGATGCCGTGGCGTCGATGCTGTATCTCGATTATTCCAGAGAGCCGGGCGAATGGATCCCCAACAATTACGGCGGCAATGAAAATCTGGAAGCCATTTCCTTCATCCGGCGCATGAACGAACTGGTCTATGGACAGCATGCGGGGGTGATGACCATCGCCGAGGAATCGACGGCCTGGCCGATGGTGTCGCGCCCCACTTGGCTGGGCGGCCTTGGTTTCGGCCTGAAATGGAACATGGGCTGGATGCACGACACCTTGCGTTTCATGAGCAAGGATCCCGTGCACAGACGTTATCACCACGACGACCTGACCTTCGGCCTGCTTTACGCTTGGCATGAAAACTTCATCCTACCGCTCTCGCACGACGAAGTGGTGCACGGCAAGGGATCGATCCTGTCGCGCATGCCGGGCGACCGCTGGCAGCGATTCGCCAATCTGCGCGCCTATTACGGATTCATGTACGGCCAGCCCGGCAAGAAGCTGCTCTTCATGGGCTGCGAATTCGGCCAGGAAAACGAATGGAACTATCAGACGTCGCTGGACTGGCATCTGATGGGCGATACGATGCATGAAGGGGCTAGGCGCTGCGTAGCCGACCTCAACCATCTGTACCGAGACACGCCCGCCCTGCACGAGTTGGACTGCGATCCGGCGGGATTTGCCTGGATCGACTGCAACGACCGCGACAACAGCGTGATTTCCTGGCTGCGCAAAAGCAAGGGCGAGCAGGATGTGGTGCTGCTGGTCAGCAACTTCACGCCGGTGCTGCGCCATGGTTACCGCGTCGGCGTGCCCAGGGCTGGTTTCTGGCAAGAAATCCTCAACACCGATTCCGCCTATTACGGCGGGTCGGACGCCGGAAACGGCGGCGGGCGCCAAGCCGAGGAAATTCCCTGGCATGGGCAATCCTTCTCGCTGGATCTGACCCTGCCGCCGCTGTCCACAATCGCCCTTCGGTGCAAGGGATGAGCCGAAGCCAGAGTTTGAAATCTGGCAGCCCCTATCCGCTTGGCGCTTCTTGGAGCGGCAAGGGAGTCAACTTCGCCCTCTTCTCGGCCCATGCTGAGAAGGTCGAGCTGTGCCTGTTCGATCATCAGGGGAATCATGAAACAGAACGCGTCGTCATGCCTGAATACACGGACGAAGTCTGGCATGTGCATTTACCAGATATTCGCCCCGGCCAGCTTTACGGATACCGCGTCTATGGCCCTTACGATCCGCAACATGGGCACCGCTTCAACCATCACAAACTGTTGCTCGATCCATATGCCAAGGCGCTGCACGGCGATCTGAAATGGAGCGACGCCCATTACGGATTCAAGGTGGGAAGCCCAATGGGCGACCTGTCTTTCGACAAGCGCGACAACGCGAAATACATGCCCAAATGCCAGGTGGTGGATACCGCCTTTACCTGGGGAGCCGACCGCCCGCCCGCCATTCCATTTCCACGTTCCGTCTTCTACGAACTGCACACCAAGGGCTTCACCAAGAAGCACCCCCAGGTGCCGGGGCGAATGAAGGGCACGTTTCTGGGTCTTGGCCATCCTTCGGTCATCGAATATTTCGCCCATCTGGGCGTGACTTCTCTTGAAATCCTGCCGGTACACGCCTCGGTCGATGAGCAGTTCCTGGTCAAGCGCGGACTGTCCAATTACTGGGGCTACAACACCATCGGCTTCTTCGCTCCCGACTCGCGATTCATCGCCGACAACGCGCTGGGCGATTTCAAAAGCATGGTGCAGAACCTTCACGAAGCGGGCATCGAAGTCATTCTGGACGTGGTCTACAATCACACCGCCGAAGGCAACCATATGGGGCCGACCCTCAGTTTCAAGGGGATCGACAACGCCTCTTACTACCGTCTGGTGCCGGGCGACGAGCGCCATTACGAAAACTATTCGGGCTGTGGAAATACGCTGAACCTGCGCCATCCCCGCGTTCTTCAGATGGTGATGGATTCCTTGCGCTACTGGGTCGAGGAAATGCATGTTGACGGCTTTCGCTTCGACCTAGCGGCCAGCTTGGCCCGCGAGCGCGCCGGTTTCGACGGCGGTTCGGGGTTCCTGGACGCCATGCGCCAAGACCCGGTGTTGTCGCGCGTCAAACTGATCGCCGAACCCTGGGACCTGGGCGGCGACGGATATCGCCTGGGCGGCTTCCCGCCCGGCTGGTCCGAATGGAACGGGCGCTTTCGCGACACTGTTCGCCAGTTTTGGCGGGGCGATGGCGGCTTGATCGGCGACATGGCCTCGCGCGTCACGGGTTCGTCAGACCTTTTCGAATGGGGCGGACGCAGGCCCTGGGCCAGCATGAACTTCGTGACCGCGCATGATGGCTTCACCCTGGCCGACCTGACCAGTTACGACCGCAAGCACAACGACGCTAATGGCGAGGAAAACCGCGACGGCACGGACGCCAACTATTCATGGAATTGCGGCGTCGAGGGACCAACGGCCAACGCGGCCGTCTTAAAGCTGCGCCATCAGCAAAGACGCAATCTGATGGCCACGCTTTTGCTGTCCCAGGGCGTCCCCATGATGCTGGCTGGCGACGAAATGGGAAAAAGCCAGAAGGGCAACAACAACGCCTATTGCCAGGATGCTGAATTGGCCTGGATCGATTGGACGGACATCGACGAAGACATGCTGGCCTTTACGCGCGTCCTTCTTGGACTGCGCGCCCGCCATCCGGTCTTTCGCCGCCCTCGCTATTTCAAGGGAACCGAGATCGGAAACCACGTCAAGGACCTCTTGTGGCTGACGCCTGAAGGCAAGGAAATGACGCCGCACGATTGGCAGGTGCCCTATGCCCGCTCGCTGGCTTTTCTGTTGAACGGAGAAGTCACCTTGCATGACGGCAATGAAGGACGTTCCGGCATGCGCGACGACACCTTCATTGTCATCATGAACGCTTATCACGACGCCATTCCTTATGTGCTGCCGCCGCCATCGGTCGGCTTGGTTTGGGAAGTTGTGATCGACACCGCCCTGCAAGACGGCCTGGGGCATGGCCGGATCGCCGAGGCGGGCGAACATTACGCCATGAAGGGCCGCTCGATGGCCGTTCTGAAACGAAAATCGGCAAACCGGGGTGCTGAATGAACGACATGCGCGATCTTGACCGTCTTGCCCAAATGGCCGGCATCGAGCCTGGCTGGTGGGATTTTTTCGGCAATTGGCGCCAAGTGCCCGATGAGACGAAGCGTCATTTCCTGAAGTCGATGGGGCTGCCTGCCGCCAACGACGCCGAAGCCAGCGCCAGCCTTCAAAGGCTTGAGGAGCGGACTTGGCGGCGCGGCGCTCCGGCCACCCATATCGTGCGTCTTGGCCAAGATGCGCCGCCTATTCCCATCGCCCTTCACGAACATGCCGGGCGCGGGCGCTGGCGCGTTTTGGAGGAATCTGGAAATCTGCTGACTGGCGAATTTAATGCCGCCGAACTTGAGCAGATCGAAGAACGCTGGATCGACGGCAAGCCGTATTTCAAACGCCTGCTGCCCTGCCCCGCGCCGCTGGGCATCGGCTATCACCGTTTGTCGGTCGAGTTGGGGCCGGGCTTGGCCACCGAAACCTCGCTGATCGTCGCTCCACCATCGGCCTATATCCCGGAACCGTTACATTCCGGTGGGCGCGTCTGGGGTGTATCGGCCCAGCTTTACGGCTTGCGTCGTGGACAAGACAAGGGCTTTGGCATCGGCGATTTCACGGCTCTTCGCGATATGGTCGAGGCGGCGGGAGATTTGGGAGCCGGGGCCGTCGGCCTTAATCCCCTGCATGCCCGTTTCATGTCGCAGCCCGACCGCATCAGCCCCTATTCGCCCTCCTCCAGGCTATTCCTGGACGCCATCTATATCGACCCTCAGGCCTTGCCGGAATTCGCCCAGGTAAAGGCGCTGGCCGATAAAATGGAAGGCCAACGCCAAAAGGCGGAAATGTCGGACCTGATCGATTATCCCGAAGTGGCGGCCATGAAGTTCCCGCTGCTGGAGGAAATGTTCGGCCATTTCCGCAAGAACGAGCTAGGCAAGCAACCGTCGGAGCGGGGCCGGGATTTTCTGGCCTATGTGCGTGAGCAAGGCGCTTCGCTTGAACGTTTCGCCCGCTTCCAGGCCCTGCAGGAGCATTTCCAGAAACAAGCGTCCGAGATGGGCTGGTGGCGGCGCTGGCCCGAAGGTTTCCGCAGCCCGAATTCGCCGGACGTGGCGCATTTTGCCATGGAACATGAGCAACGCATCCAGTTCTTCCAATATCTGGAATATCTGGCCGACCGGCAACTGGGTGCTGCGGAAGCGGCTGCGCGAAAACATTGCATGGCGATTGGTCTGTATCGCGACCTGGGCGTCGGCATTCCAGGCGACAGTGGCGAAGCCTGGTCCTTGCAGGATGCATTGGCCTTGGGCATAGGCGTTGGCGCCCCTCCCGACCCCTTGAATCTGAAGGGCCAGGATTGGGGCCTGTCGCCTTTCAATCCGGTCGCTCTCGACGAGCTTGGCTATGCGCCCTTCGCGCAGGTTCTGCGCGCCAATATGCGCCATGCAGGCGCCATGCGGCTTGATCACGCCATGTCGCTGGTTCGGCTTTACTGGGTGCCAGAGGGCAATGACGCCGATCAGGGCGCTTACGTGCGCATGCCCGCCGATGCCCTGTTCGCCGTGTTGGCACTTGAAAGCCAACGCGCCAAGTGCTTGGTGATCGGCGAGGATCTGGGAACGGTCCCCGACGGCTTTCGCGAACGCATGAAGGCCGAAGGCCTGTTCGCCTATCGCCTGCTGCCCTTCGAGCGCCGCCATGACGGACAGTTCAAACGCCCGCATGAAATCGACGCGCAGGCGCTAGTCACGGCGGGCACGCACGATCTGGCCCCGCTGGCGGGCTGGTGGAAAGGGCGCGACCTTGACTGGCGCGAACAGCTTCGCTTGTATCCCAAGCCAGAGACAGCGGGCCATGAACGCCATGGCCGCCACGAAGACCGCCAGCGCCTTGTCTGGGCGCTTTCGGAACTGGGCTGCATCGACCCCATCTTTCCCGCAGACGGCCATCTTGATCTGGAATTGGCTGGCCAATTATGCCTTGGCGTGCATCGCTATCTATGCGAATCCCCCACCCAAGTCATGATGGCCCAGTTCGAAGATATGCTGCTTCAGGAAGAGCCGATGAATCTGCCGGGAACGGTGGCCGAACATCCGAATTGGCGCAGGCGCTACGCGCGCAGCATCGAAGATTGGCGGCAAGATGGATTGGCGAAATCCATCGCCCTTCATCTCAGCCAATCCAGACCTTCTCTCGTCAAGGGTCAGACTGCGCCATGAGCCGGAACCAGGAGATTCTCGCTGATCTGGTCAACCTCGCCTTGAAGGCGGGCGCGGATGGCGCCGATGCGGTGCTGGTCGATCAGGCATCGGCTGCCGTGGCATGGCGCCTGGGCAAGCTGGAACGGCTGGATCATTCAGAATCGGGCGATATCGGCCTTCGGGTGCTGATCGGAAAATGTCAGGCTTTGGTTTCCAGTTCCGATCGTTCCCCCCAAGCCCTTCGGGAACTGGCACAACGCGCGGTCGCCATGGCGCGCACCGTTCCCGAGGATCCGTTCTGCGGCCTGGCCGACCCTGCCGATCTGGCGACCAATCTTCCCGACCTTGACTTGGCCGACGACTTCGAACCCTCCAGCGAATTGCTGATTGAACGCGCAAAGGCCTGCGAGGAAGCGGCCAGGGCCGTGCCCGGCATCAATAATTCGGAAGGCGCCGACGCCAGTTGGGGACGCACCAGTTTTGTCATCGCCGGCTCGAACGGCATGTTGCGCGAAAGCACCGTCACGTCCTATTCGCAATCCGCCGCCGTGTTGGCGGGCGAAGGGCTTGGCATGTCCAGGGATTACGATTGGGCTTCCGCCGTCCATTTCAAGGATCTGCCGCCGCCCGAACAGACGGGGCGCGAAGCGGGAGAGCGCGCAGTTAGGCACTTGAACGCCCGCAAAATGCCCAGCGCCAAAGTGCCGGTGGTCTTCGAATCTCGCATCGCCCGCAGCCTTCTGGGGCATTTCGTGGGCGCCATCAATGGCGCGTCGATTGCCCGCGGCACCAGCTTTCTGAAAGACATGATGGACCGGCCGGTCTTTGCGCCCGGCATTCGCATCGTCGATGATCCGCATCGTCCGCGCGGTCTGAAATCGCGCCCCTGCGATGCCGAGGGGCTGCCCAACAAGCGCATGAACCTGATCGAGGACGGAAGGCTGACGAGTTGGCTGCTTGACCTGCGCTCGGCCCGCCAACTGGGCTTGAAAAGCACCGGACACGCCTCGCGGGGAACGTCAAGCCCGCCCTCGCCTTCGCCCAGCAATCTTTATCTCGAGGCCGGGGCGCTCGCTCTCGAAGATCTGATCAAGGATATCGACAGCGGATTCTACGTGACCGATCTTTTCGGCATGGGCGTGAACGGCATCACCGGCGACTACAGCCGGGGGGCGGCTGGCTATTGGATCGAGAAGGGGCGAATTTCCTTCCCGGTCAACGAAATGACGGTGGCGGGAAACCTGAAGGACATGTTCTTGAACCTGACGCCCGCCAACGACTTGGTTTTCAAGGCAGGCACCGACAGCCCCAGCCTTCGCATCGACGGCATGACGGTGGCTGGCGGATAGGAACGCCCTACCCCAGCACGTCCACCGTTTCATCCGCCAGCGTGATCGTGGCGGGAAGATGGGCCAGAATGTCGCCATCGGCCTGCAACGGAAAACCTTCCGGTCCCTCGAAGACAATCGACGACCCCAGCACGCTGGGCGCGTCGGGCAGCGTGTCCAATCGCCCCATCACCAAGGCCGCGCCATAGCGCAGCACATTCTTGATCCCCGAACGTTGCAGCAGACGCACTTCGAAACCCGCCTGCTCCAAGCTGGCCCTGGGAGCCGCCGTGAATGGTCCGCCGTAAAGCGGGCCGTTGCAGACCACCGCCGTAACGGCCTGATGCGGCTTGCCATCAATGCTGATCGACAAGGGCGGAAAGGCGTATTTGAAGGCGCCGCCCAGGGTTTCGACCACATAGGCCAAGGCGCCGGTATGGCGCTTCAGGGCCGAGCTGACATCGGCCACCACCTGCGCATCGAACCCCGCCCCCGCCATCAGCACGAACAAGCGCCCGCCCGGCTGATCGGGCGAGGTGATGCGCCCCAAATGCAATCGCTTGCGTTTTCCCTGATTGATCGCCGCCGAAACCTTGGCGGGCTTGGTGCCGATGCCCAGCGTATGCGCCATCACATTGGCCGTTCCCAGCGGAATGATCCCCATCGCCACCGAACTGCCCGCCAAACCGTTCACCACTTCGTTGATGGTGCCGTCGCCGCCCGCCGCCACCACGACATCCACTCCGTCACCCACCATGCCAAGCGCCATCTCGGTGGCGTCATTGGGCTTGGTCGTTCGAAACAAGGTCACATGGCCCTCGAGTCTCTCCACCGTGGCCTGAAAACGCCAGCCATGGCGGCGGCCCGCCGTGGGATTGAATATGACGGAGACGCGCCGAGGCCTGACTTCGCTGAAGGGCTTCATCTCGGGAGAAATCATGGAATCGTAGGTCATGCCGCCGATAACTCTCTCTGTTTCAAATCAATGTCAGGCCGCAATGTAAGTAACCATTATGACAGCACAAAGACACGGGCGTTAAATATTAATGACACGCCCACAAAGTCTTGCTTCTAGTTTTAATAAGACTACAAGAGGTGGATTTAAGAGCTTATCCACAGCCTGGGTTGACGATGAACGCCCTTTCCGACATGCAGCATTACCGGACCATCTGGATTTCGGACGTGCATTTGGGCACCCGCGGATGCAAGGCGGAATTTCTTCTCGATTTCCTGAAATACACCGAAAGCGACAATCTTTATCTGGTAGGCGACATCGTAGACGGCTGGCGCCTCAAACGCTCGTGGTACTGGCCGCAGGCCCATAACGACGTGGTGCAAAAGGTTCTGCGCAAGGCGCGCAAGGGCGCCAGGGTTGTCTTCATCCCCGGCAATCACGACGAATTCGCCCGCGACTACACCGAACATACTTTCGGCGACATCGAAGTGATGGAAGAGGCCGTTCACGAAACGGCCGACGGGCGGCGGTTGCTGGTGCTGCACGGCGACGCTTTCGACGGCGTGGTCAAATACGCCAAATGGCTGGCCTTGCTGGGCGACTGGGCCTACACGCTGGCCCTTAAGGTCAATCAGTGGTTCAACGCCGTCCGGCGCGGCATGGGCCTGCCTTACTGGTCGCTGTCGGCCTATTTGAAGCACAAGGTCAAGAACGCCGTTCAGTACATGGCCAAATACGAAGAGACGATGGCCAGCGAGGCGGTGCGCCGCGACGTGGACGGCATCGTCTGCGGCCACATCCACAATGCCGAGCTGCGCGATCTGTCGGGCGTCACCTATGCCAATACCGGCGACTGGGTGGAAAGCTGCACGGCGCTGGTCGAACACAAGGACGGACGCCTGGAAATCCTGCACTGGATGGCCTTGCGTCAACTTTCACTTTTCCAAACAAAGGAACCGGAATGCGTATCCTCGTCATCACCGACGCCTGGCATCCTCAAATCAATGGCGTCGTCCGTACGCTCGTTACTTTAAGCGAGGAGCTTTCCAAACTGGGCCATGAAGTGATCGCCGTCACGCCTGACCAGTTCAAAAGCATCCCCTGCCCCACCTATCCCGAAATCCGCCTGTCGCTGCTGCCCGGGCGCAAGATGGCCAAGCTGATCGAGCGCCATCAACCTTGCGCCATCCACATCGCCACAGAAGGCCCGCTGGGCCTGGCCGGGCGGCGTTACTGCGTGAAGCGCGGCCTGCCCTTCACCACCGCCTACCACACCCGCTTTCCGGAATATATCCACGCCCGCTCCGGCATTCCGGTTGGCATGACCTATACGCTGGTGCGCTGGTTTCATGCCCCCGCCTCGGCGGTCATGGTGGCGACCCAATCGATCGAGGACGAGTTGAAGGCGCGCGGTTTCAAGAACATCCGCCGCTGGACGCGGGGCGTCGATACGGCGCTGTTTCGCCCCGGCGAGAAGGATGACGAGCTTTATCCCTGGGCGCGCCCGATCAGCCTGTATGTCGGGCGCGTCGCCGTTGAGAAGAATATCGAAGCCTTTCTGGCGCTGGATATTCCCGGCACCAAGGTCGTGGTGGGCGATGGCCCGCAGCTCGAGCAATTGAAGGGCCATTACCCCAAGGTGAAGTTCCTGGGCGCCAAAGTGGGCGAAGACTTGGCGCGGCATTACCGATCCGCCGACTTGTTCGTCTTTCCCAGCCGCACCGATACCTTTGGCCTCGTCTTGCTGGAAGCCCTTGCTTCGGGCCTGCCAGTGGCCGCTTATCCGGTGGCGGGACCGCAGGATGTGCTGGGCGGCTCTCCCGCCGGATGCCTGGATGAAGACCTGACCAAGGCCAGCCTAGCCGCCATGAGCATAGAACCCGGCCTGTGCCGCGCCCATGCGCTGGACTATTCCTGGGAAGTCTCGGCCCGCCAATTCCTGGCCAATCTGGACCCATTCGATTCCGGACAGGCCTTTCCCGAAACGGCCAGCCCGAAAACGGCGGCTTTGGCCCCGCTTTAAGTTGGTTTCCCAACATGCTATGGTCCTGGCCCCACGGCAGGGGCTGGAGCCTAGTCTTTTGACAAAGAAGAAGAAAATCAAGCTGGACCAATCATCGCTGCGCCTGATCCGGCGCTTGGCGAAGGACAGCATTCGCCCCTATGCCGGCAAGATCGTTCTGTCGCTGGTCTTGATGGGCGTGGTGGCGGCCGCCACCGCCGCCTCGGCTTGGCTGATGGACCCGGTTGTCAACAAGGTGTTCGTGGAACGGCGCATGGACATGCTGTGGCCGGTGGGATTGGCCGTGCTGGCGACGGCCTTGGTCAAAGGACTGGCCAGCTACGGATCCTCGGTGCATATGAGTTTCGTGGGGTTGCGCATCATTGCCGATCTGCAAGACCGGCTGTTCCGCCACATGTTGACCCAGGACATCGCCTATTTCCACGCCACCACCACGGGCCGCTTGCTGTCGCGTTTCAATACCGACGTCAATCTGATCCGCGCCGCCGTTTCGAACGCCTTGGTCAGCGTCGGCAAGGACTCGCTGTCGGTCATTTTTCTGGTCGCCGTCATGTTCTATCAAGACTGGATGCTGGCCAGCATCTCGTTTTTCGTCTTCCCGCTGACCATCCTGCCCATCATCAAGCTGGGCAGGCGCATCCGGCGCGTCACCGCCAACACGCAGGAAGAATGGGGCCTGTTCACCACCCTGATCGAGCAATGTTTCCAGGGCATCAGGGTCGTCAAGGCCTATGGCATGGAGCGCTATGAATCCAGCCGCGTCGCAAACATCGTGGAAAACATTTTCAAGCTGAACTTTAGGGCTTCGCGCACCCGCTCGTGGTCAAGTCCGATCATGGAAACGCTGGGCGGCGCCGCCGTCACGGTGGTGATCGTCTATGGCGGCAGCCGCGTGATCGAAGGGGCGACCACGGCGGGCGCTTTTTTCTCGTTCATCACGGCGCTTCTCATGGCCTACCAGCCCCTAAAGGCCTTGGCGAACCTGAACGCCAATTTGCAAGAAGGCTTATCGGCGGCCCAGCGTGTGTTCGAAGTGCTGGACACAAAGCCCAGCATCGTGGAATCGCCCAACGCCAAACCGCTTGAGATCAAGGGCGGCGCCATCAGATTCGAGAATGTGCGCTTCGCCTACAATGCCGAAAAGGGAGCGTTGCACGGCTTGTCGATGGAGGTTCCCGCCGGGGCGACGGTGGCGCTGGTAGGGCCTTCCGGGGCGGGAAAATCGACCATCCAGAACTTGATTCCCCGCTTCTACGACGTGCAAGAGGGAACCATCTCCATCGACGGCCAGAATGTGCAGATGGTGCAGTTGGACAGCCTGCGGTCATCGATGGCCTTGGTCAGCCAGGAAGTGGTGCTGTTCGACGACACCATTCGCGCCAACATCGCCTATGGCCGCCTGGGCGCCTCGCAAGACGAGATCGAGGCGGCGGCAAGAGCGGCGGCGGCGCACGACTTCATCGCAGCGCTTCCCCAGGGTTATGACACGACGGTGGGCGAACATGGCGTGAAGCTGTCGGGCGGCCAACGCCAGCGCCTTGCCATCGCCAGGGCCATGCTGCGCAACGCCCCCATCTTGCTGCTGGACGAAGCGACCAGCGCCTTGGACACCGAATCCGAGCGCGCCGTGCAGACGGCGCTGGACAAGCTGATGCAAGGCCGCACCACATTGGTCATCGCGCACCGCCTATCCACCATCACCCATGCCGACAGAATTTTCGTGATTGATCAGGGGCGCGTCGCCGAAAGCGGCACCCATGCGGGTCTGCTTGCCCAGAACGGGCTTTACGCCCGTCTGCACGCCTTGCAAGCCACCCCGCACGCCAACGGCGTCGGCGCGTCATGACGATCCGCGAATTCTTCAAGCGGCTGAGAAAAAGCATCCTCAGAAGCAATGCCGTTCGCTACCTCGCATGCTGGTTGGCGGCGAACTATATTCGCCTGATCCACGCCACGCATAAAGTGACGACAGAAAACCGTCATATCCCCGAGGCTTTTTGGAGCCAGCAAAAACCCTTCATCATGGCCTTCTGGCATGGGCGCATCTTTCTGATGCCCTATATTTGGCCCAAGAACCACTCATTCCACATGCTGGCGTCGCAGCATCGCGACGGCTTACTGATCTCGCGCACGGTTGCCCATTTGGGCATCGATTCGATCGCCGGATCCACGACACGGGGTGCAGGCCCTGCCGTGCGCGCCATCATCAAGAAAATCAAGCAAGGCGGATGTGTCGGCATCACGCCCGATGGCCCCAGGGGGCCGCGCATGCGTTCCACCGATGGCGTCATCAACATCGCCCGTCTTTCCGGCGTGCCGATCTTGCCCGTCACTTATTCCGCCGCCCCCAGCCGCTTCATGAAAACCTGGGATCGATTTCTGCTGCCGCGCCCCTTTGGAACCGGTATATTATTCATGTGGGGTGAACAGATCACGGTTCCCCGCGACGCCGACGACGAGCAGGTCGCGCATCTCAATCAACTTCTTGAAACGCGCCTGAACGCCATGACAGCCGAGGCCGACCGCCGCATGGGCCTTGTTCCCATCGAACCGGCCCCCTTGAACAACGAGGCCTCGCCATGATGCTGCGCCTCTATCGCGGATTGACCACGACCATCGGTCCCGCGCTGCCCGTATATCTGGCTGGCCGCAAGCGCCGGGGCAAGGAAGACCCGTTGCGCATGCCCGAGCGCATGGGCCGCTATAGCCACCCGCGCCCGCAAGGCAAGCTGATCTGGATTCACGGGGCATCGGTAGGCGAGGCTTTGTCCGCCCTGCCCTTAATCGAGAAACTGTCGGCGCGTCATACAGTTCTGATGACCACCGGCACCGTCACCTCGGCCCGCATGATGGCGGACCGTCTGCCAGCCAACGCCATCCACCAGTTCGTTCCCGTTGACCGCGCCCCTTGGGTGCGCCGTTTCCTCGACCATTGGAAGCCCGATCTGGCCCTGTGGCTGGAATCGGAATTATGGCCGAACCTGATTTCCGAAACGGCCAATCGCAACATCCCGATGGCGCTGATCAACGGACGCGTCTCGGACCGAAGTTTCGCCAATTGGCGACGTTTCTCCAATCTGGCGCGTCACCTGCTGGGCGCCTTCGACCTGTGCCTTGGACAAACCGATGAAGACAGCCAGCGCCTGCATGCCCTAGGCGCTAGGCGCGTCGCCACGCCCGGCAACCTGAAATTCTCGGCCCCGCAATTGCCCGTCGATTCCGACGAACTGCGCCTGTTGGAAAGCACGCATCTTCATCGCCCCAGTTGGATCGCCGCCAGCACCCATGCGGGCGAAGAGCTGATGGCCGGAAGGGTTCACCTAGCCTTAAAGTCGCGCCACGCCAGCTTGCTGACCTTGATCGCCCCCAGACACCCCGACCGCGCCGACGATGTCGCGCAAGACCTGCGCGAAATGGGCTTGGTCGTCGCCAGACGCTCGAAGCAAGACGAGATAACGCCTGAGACGGATATCCATCTGGCGGACACGATGGGTGAAATGGGCCTTTTCTACCGGCTGACCCATATCGCTTTCATGGGCAAATCTATCTTGTCTTCGGGCGGGCAGAATCCCATCGAACCGGCGAAGCTGGGAGTTGCCGTTCTGATGGGGCCGAAGATGGACAATTTCCGCGATGTGGCTTACCGGCTGCTGGTCGCGGGTGCCGCTCGGGAAGTTGCCGACGAGCAAGGCTTGATCCGCGAAGTCTCCCATCTTCTCGATCACGAGATCGAGCGCCGGGGTTTGGCCGATGCGGCATTGTCCTTCGCAGGCAACGAAGCGGGCGTGTTGAACCGCATTCTGGCCGCCTTGGCGCCGCTTCTGGAACGCATGAATGCGCGCGCCTGATTTCTGGTTCAGTGAACAAAGCGCCTGGGGCAGCGTTCTGGGGCCGCTGGGCTGTCTTTACGCGGCGGGAGGGCGTGTGAAGCGCGCTTTCTCCAAGCCCGAGAAGGTCGGCATTCCCGTGATCTGCATCGGCAATCTGGTGGCTGGCGGCGCAGGGAAAACCCCGGTCGTCCAATCCTTGGCCCGCCAACTTCTAGCGATGGGGAGGCACCCATCCATCTTGCTGCGCGGCTATGGCGGAAGCGAAACAGGCCCCCTGTTGGTCGATCCCGTCCGACACACGGCAAAGAGCGTTGGCGACGAAGCGCTGCTGCATGCAAGCATTGCTCCCACTTGGATATCGTCCGACCGGGCAATGGGCGCCCGTGCCGCCATTGCACAGGGCGCCGACGTCATCTTGATGGATGACGGCTTTCAGAATTCTGGACTGTTTCAGGACTTGCCGATCCTTGTCGTCGATGGCGAGACGGGTTTCGGCAATGGTCGCGTCATCCCGGCAGGCCCCTTGCGCGAACCCGTGGCTGACGGCGTCAAGCGCGCCAAGGCGGTTGTGCTGATCGGCCCGGACAAATGCGAAGTCCTACCAAGGTTGAAACCCTTACCGGTCTTCAAGGCACGCATCGTCGCCGATGCAACCAATGTCTCTTTCCATAATTCCGACGTGGTCGCCTTTGCTGGAATCGGACGCCCTCAGAAATTCTTTGCCACCTTGCAAGAACAAGGGGCTAAGATTGCGATGGCTTTCCCCTTTCCCGATCATCACGCCTACACCGAATGCGAAATCGAGGCGCTGCTTGAACAGGCCAAGGATTTGCAAGCAAGGCTTGTCACCACGGCCAAAGACCATGTGCGGTTGCCTAAGGACGTTCAGGAACGAGTCGAGGTCTTGAAGATATCGCTTCGCTGGGACGACGAGACTGCGCCGCAACGGCTATTTGCCGCAATTGGCCTGAATGCCTGAAGCTAATAAATATTCTTGGCCCGTCTGACATTGGCTGGTGATTTTCGCATCCGGCGCCAGTTTCAAAAGGTGACTTTTCATCGCGCCATCCCAAGCGCCGCGCAGCACCAGACATGGGCGCTTGGCAATCTCGGCTTGAAGATCAATCTTCTCGCCCCAGCGCCTGGGATCGCCGGTGAAGAAGTTCATGAACACTTGATTGGATGCTGGATACATCCTGGACAGATGGTCTGCCCACCTCCACTTCGCCATCATGTCGCCCATATACAGGGCGTAAGTCGGGCTGGTGGCAAAATCGAAATAGACCTGGGTGCAAGAATCGTAAGCCTGCATGTCAAGTGCTTGCGCCTTGTCTCGCCAGTCGGCCAATTCGGACGCATCCTTGTAAATGGCGCCGACGCGGCTGATTCCCAGTGCTATCAGAAGGGCCGCCATCGCCGGATGCCACCAGCGCCTAGCGCCTGTCAGCTCCTCGCCCAGCACGATCAGCAAGGCGGCCTGAACGCCAATCAGCGACACCGCCGCCACCATGTAATAGGCGATGGGATGTTTGGCGACCAGCAGCGCCATCGCGAACTGCGCGACCACAATCCCTTCCAGCGCCCGCCAGGAAGCACTGCGCGCAATCTTCAAACGCCATCTGAAAGCCAAGGCCAGCAGGGACAGGACAAGAATAGCCAAGAATATGGGCTTGCCTGCGAAGACCTTGGCGAAATTGCCGGGATAGGCGGCCCAATCGACGAAGGTGGCGGCGCCGCCGCCATAGGAACCGCTACCCTGGATCATGCGGGCGAAATAGGCCGCCGACACATCCCAATTCCCTGCCGCAGGCAGTAGACAAATCAGAAAGGTCGCCGCTGCGACCAGAACATAAAATCCGATGCGCCGCCATGACGCCAACGCAAAAAGCGGAAGCAGCGCGATGGGTGCAAACAGCAATTTCGAGGCGGCACCAAAACCGGCAACGATGCCGAAATAGATCGAAAAGGATTTCCGGTCCGTTTGCTGATGACGAATGAATTCAAAAAGAAAGCACCCCATCAGTGAAGCCGCCAGCAGCAGGAACGGCTCGGGCTTGACGTGATAGGCCTGCTTCATCACGAACATGGTGGCGAAGGGTGCTGCCTGCGCCGCCAGAGCGGGCAGGAAGCGACCGAAGGCGCGATAGGCCGACAAGCCCAAGACCAGTAAGGCTGCAGCATTCAGGCTGATCATCGCCCGGCTGGCGATGGCGAGATAATGTTCAGGATAGCCCAGCACCAAATTGGCCAGCTCTTCGCTGGTGGCCAAGGGATGCGCCACGCGCAGGATCAGCGCCACCAGAACATGAACCGGCGTGCCGGGATGAAAGACGTCGGCGGGGGTTTCGCCTACCGCCAGCATCAGCCCGTTCAGCAGATAAAAGTAATTGGGATCGACATGAAACCAGATCCAGAAGGGACCTGCCTGGGCGCGCAACCAAGATTCGAGCGCTAGAAAAAGCAGCGGCAACAGGCCCAGCTTGACAAAAAGCGGCCATTGCTCCCGCCGGATCAAGGATCAATGCTCCCGATGGGCGGCAAAGGCGATCTTGTCGATCCAGGCCAGCAGCAGGGCGGAAACGACGAAGGTCATATGAATGCCCACCATGGCGATCAGCTTGTCGTTCGGATAGTCCCTGATGTTCATAAAGGCCTTCAGAAGATGGATCGACGAGATGGCGACGATGGAAGCTGCCACTTTGATCTTCAAAGTGCCCGCATCCACCTTGCCCATCCAATCTGGCGCATCCTTTTCATTGCGCGCCGTGTCGATCGTGGAGACGAAATTTTCATAGCCGCTTAAAATGACCATCACCACCAGATTGGCCACCAGAACGATGTCGATCAGGCCGAGCGTGGCTAGAATGATGTCGCCCTCGCCGGTGGTGACCAGCCCCGACAGCATGTGAACCCCTTCGATGCCAAAGCTGATGGCCAGAATGATCAGCACCAGCGCCAAGCCCAAATACATCGGAGCCAACAGCCAGCGGCTGGCGAACAGCGCCTTCTCGATGGTTCTTTCGATCATTCGTCCGTTCTCCTTAGAAAAGCTCTGCGGGCGCTCGGAAGGAAAATGCCCTGGGCGCATTCTTAATGGATGCCCTGGCGCGGGCAAGGTCCGATTGCAGATTGGACGGCAAGCCCGCCTCGCCGCCCAGCGCCCGCATCAGCTCCACAAGCGACGGCGCTCCCTTCTCGCCCCCATTGATGACGGCGCCAAACCCATTGGCAACCCGCACCAGATCGCGCAGCAGGGCCATTTTCAATTTGCCCACCTGTTTGGCCGCAGCAGCCAGATCGTCCTTGAATTCTGGCGCGCCGGTCAGAATAACTCGATGATGCGGATCAAGGCCATGCGGATTCAGATGTCCGTAAACCGTCATTTCTGTCTTCAGCCTGCCTTCAAATTCCAAGCCCAGCGCGGCAACAGCCTCGCGATATGTCTGGTACGAGGACAGGGCATTGGCCAGCGGCGTGGTATCTCTTTCAAGACAAACCAGATTGATGTCGGATGACGTGGTCCAAGGCTTCATCTGGCCTGGCGGCGTTACCCTGGCCTTGGTGCGCGCCAAATCCGGCGCGCCTTCGCGGATGGCGCGAAAGGCGTCCATTTCGGACCCCGACGAAAAACCGACGCCGAAATCGATCATCACGCCGCCGATGGTTTCGGTCTCCTCATCCAGCAGCATGACTAGAACGTCATCCACCGCGTGATCCGACCAGCCGGTGATGCAGGCCAGCCAGTCGGCGCCAGCATAATCGCAGCTTTGCAGAAGATTCTGCGCCTTGGCTTTCAAGGAATCGCCGCCCGCGTGCAAAATGAACTGTTCCAGCGAACTTCTTGTCACCAGTTCCACGCCATTGACGATGGTCGCTTCATCCTTGGCTCCAATCAGCGAACTGCCGCTTTCAGGCACGTCCAGCTTGGTCCAAGGATGCAGATAAGCCAGAAAATCGCCCAGCGCATCGGTATCGCCGGATTGAACCGGCAGGACCAATCCGAATTCGTTCAAGGGGGTTTCGAAATAGCGCAGGCGGGCGGCGGTTACCAGCCCCGTCCAGCCCTGCATGCCCTCGGCCCGGTGGATGTCATCCCCCGTCAACAGTTCGGCCTCAGCCCCACCCGCCGCCAGGGCAACTCCCGCCAAACTGGCCGAAGGACGCAGGCGCAAAGGTCCCATGCTGCCGGAAGCCACCACGCCTCCCACCATTGCCGATCCGATGCTGGTCAGATCGACCAGAACGCGCGCGGCAGGCCCCACCACATGGCCCAGAACGGCGTTCACTTGCGAAAAGGTCAGCCCCGCCCCCGCCGATACCGTGGCGGTGGCCGGATCGATCATGATTTGGTTGGTTTTCAACTTTTCCAGCGGCGTGCCGGGTTCAGCCAATTCCGGTTCGGGCGATTGCTTGGGGCGAACGGCCACCACCCCCTTGAAATCACTTATTGAATCTTGTGCATAGGCAAAGGCGCCAATGGCGCTGGTCAAACCACCGGCAGGCATAACGGCATAGCCCTCGGCCACAGCCTGGGCAATGGCCGGGGCCGGATCGGCCGTGACCAGCAATTGGGCCTCGAGGGGCCGCCCGCCATCGTCGGCCAGTTCAGCCTTGGGGAGTGAATCGAACGCGCTCATATGAAGGCGTGGTAGCAGACCTACAGGCAGGCGCAAGGGGTTTTTACGCCTTGTCCGGGGAAAAAAGAAAGGCGCCGGGTCGCCCCGGCGCCTTGTCCTTGAACCTTGGTCCTTATTCCGCAGCGTCCCTAAAGGCGCCAATCTGGTCGAAGTTCATGTAGCGATAGATGTCGGCAGATTTCTCGGCCAGCATCTTGGTGTTCTGCATGTACTCCTCGACCGTCGGAATCTTGCCCAGCAGAGCGCAGACGGCGGCCAGTTCCGCCGACGACAGATAGACCCTGGTGTCGATGCCCAGACGGTTGGGGAAATTGCGGGTCGAAGTGGAAACCGCCGTCGATCCCGTCTTCACCTGCGCCTGATTGCCCATGCACAGCGAGCAGCCGGGCATTTCCATGCGCGCGCCAGCCACGCCCAGCAGGCTGTAATAGCCTTCTTCGGTCAAGACCATGGCGTCCATCTTGGTGGGCGGAGCCACCCACAGACGAGCCGGGATGTCCTTCTTGCCTTCCAGAATCTTTCCGGCGGCACGGAAGTGGCCGATATTGGTCATGCAGGAACCGATGAACACCTCCTCGATCTTGTCGCCCTGCACTTCGCTGAGCAGCTTGACGTCGTCGGGATCATTGGGACAAGCCAGGATCGGTTCCTTGATCGTGTTCATGTCGATCTCGATAACGGCGGCGTATTCGGCATCCGCATCGGGTTCCAACAGCACGGGCTTGGCCAGCCAGGCCTCCATCGCCTTGACCCTGCGCTCCAGCGCATTCTTATCTTGGTAGCCGTTGGCGATCATCCATTTCAACAGCGTCACGTTCGAACGCACATATTCGATCACCGGCTCCTTGTTCAGGCGCACGGTGCAAGCGGCCGCCGACCGTTCGGCGGAAGCGTCGGTCAGTTCGAAAGCCTGTTCGACCTTGAGGTCGGGAAGGCCTTCGATTTCCAGAATCACGCCATTGAAGACGTTCTTCTTGCCCTTCTTCTCCACCGTCAGCAGGCCCTGCTTGATGGCGGCATAAGGAATGGCGTTGACCAGATCGCGCAGCGTAATGCCGGGTTGCATCTTGCCCGAGAAGCGCACGAGAACGCTTTCCGGCATGTCCAAAGGCATCACGCCGGTGGCGGCGCCGAAAGCCACAAGGCCCGAACCGGCGGGGAAGGAAATGCCGATCGGGAAACGGGTGTGCGAATCGCCGCCCGTGCCCACGGTATCGGGCAGCAACATGCGGTTCAGCCAGGAATGGATCACGCCGTCGCCGGGATTCAAGGCGACGCCGCCGCGCGTGCTGATGAATCCGGGCAGCGTCTGGTGGGTCTTCACGTCAACCAGCTTGGGATAGGCCGCCGTATGGCAGAAGGACTGCATGACCAGATCAGCCGAGAAGCCCAGACAGGCCAGATCCTTCAACTCGTCGCGGGTCATGGGGCCGGTGGTGTCTTGCGACCCCACGGTGGTCATCTTGGGTTCGCAATAAGCGCCCGGACGAATGCCCTTGCCTTCGGGCAGGCCGCAGGCGCGTCCCACCATCTTCTGCGCCAGGGTAAAGCCCTTGCCGGTATCGACGGGCTGGTTGGGCGTGCGGAACAGGGTGGACGGCGCCAAGCCCAGCGATTCACGGGCGCGCGTGGTCAAGCCGCGGCCAACGATCAGCGGAATGCGGCCACCGGCGCGCACTTCATCGAAAATGACGTCGGACTTGACGGTGAAGGAACAAATCTCCTGGCCGTTCTTAAGCGCCTTGCCTTCATAGGGCTTCAGTTCGACCACGTCGCCCATCTCCATCTTGGAGACGTCGAGTTCGATCGGCAAAGCGCCCGCGTCTTCCATCGTGTTGTAGAAAATGGGGGCAATCTTGGAACCCAGGCAGACGCCGCCAAAGCGCTTGTTGGGCACGAAGGGAATGTCGTCGCCGGTGAACCACAAGACCGAGTTGGTCGCCGACTTGCGCGACGAGCCGGTGCCCACCACATCGCCGACATAGGCCACCGGATGGCCCTTGGCGCGCAGGCCTTCAATCAACTTCACCGGGCCGCGCTTGCCCACTTCCTCCGGCTCGATGCCGGGGCGGGGATTCTTCAGCATGGCAAGGGCATGTAGGGGAATGTCGGGGCGGCTCCAGGCATCGGGAGCGGGCGACAGATCGTCGGTATTGGTTTCGCCGGTGACCTTGAAAACGGTCACGGTCAGGCTTTTGGGCACTTCGGGGCGCGAGGTGAACCATTCGGCGTCCGCCCAAGACTGAAGCACGGCCTTGGCGTTGGCGTTGCCCTTGTCGGCCAGCGCCTTCACGTCGTTGAAGAAGTCGAAAATCAGCAGCGTCTTCTTCAGACCTTCGGCAGCCACCGCGCCGCATTCCGCGCAGGCCAGCAGATCGATCATCGGCTTGACGTTGAAACCGCCCAGCATGGTGCCCAGAAGCTCGGTTGCCTTGACCTTCGAAATCAATGCGCAAGCTGTCTCGCCCTTGGCGACCTTGGTCAGGAATTCCGCCTTTACCTTGGCGGCGTCGTCCACGCCCGCCGGAACGCGGTTGACCAGCAAATCGACCAGGAACTGCTCTTCGCCCTTGGGCGGATTCAGCAGCAGTCCGATCAGGTCCTGCGTTTGCTTGGCGGTCAAAGGAAGGGGGGGAATCCCTTGGGCGGCGCGTTCCGCGACATGGCTGCGATAGGCTTCAAGCACGAGAGGCTCCTTTCGATGAGGGGGGGGCCAGAGGCGGCCCCTTTATAGCACACAGAAAAATGGCGGCCACCCCTTTGAGTGGGGAGGCCGCCACCTAATTTGTTAGTCGGCGTCCATTTCAGCGTTCGCTAAATTAAACCGCCGCCAAGGCCGCATTCAGCGTGGCGCTGGGACGCATGGCCTTCGAGGTCTTGTCGCTATCGGGGCTGTAATAGCCGCCCGTGTCCACCGGCTTGCCCTGCGCGCCGATCAGCTCGGCATTGATCTTGTCCTCGTTCTCGGTCAGGGCCTTGGCCAAGGGGGCGAAACGGGCCGCCAAATCCTTGTCCTTGGTCTGGGCGGCCAGCGCCTGGGCCCAATACATGGCCAGATAGAAGTGGCTGCCACGGTTGTCGATCTCGCCCACCTTGCGGGCAGGCGAACGATTGTGCTCGAGTATCTTGGCGTTCGCCGCGTCAAGCGCATCGGCCAGAACCTGAGCCTTCGCATTCTTGAAGGTTTGGGCCAGATGTTCGAGCGACACGCCAAGAGCCAAAAACTCGCCCAGCGAATCCCAGCGCAGATAGCCTTCTTCCTGGAACTGCTGAACATGCTTGGGCGCCGAACCGCCTGCCCCGGTCTCGAACAATCCGCCGCCGTTCATCAGCGGCACGATGGACAGCATCTTGGCGCTGGTGCCCAGTTCCAGGATGGGGAACAAATCGGTCAGATAATCGCGCAGCACATTGCCGGTCACCGAGATGGTGTCTTGGCCCTTGCGGATGCGTTCCAGCGAAAGTTTGGTGGCCTCGACTGGCGACATGATGCGGATATCAAGGCCGCTGGTGTCATGGTTCTTCAGGTGCTTTTCCACCTTCTTGATGATCTCGCGGTCATGGGCGCGATTGCTGTCCAGCCAGAAAATGGCGGGCGTGTTGGACAGGCGGGCGCGCGACACGGCCAGCTTGACCCAATCTTGAATCGGCGCGTCCTTGACCTGGCACATGCGGAAGATGTCGCCCTCTTCCACTTTCTGTTCCATCAGGACCTTGCCCGAACCATCGACCACGCGCACCGTGCCATTGGCCGACATTTCGAAGGTTTTGTCGTGCGAGCCGTATTCCTCGGCCTTCTGAGCCATCAGACCGACATTGGGCACCGACCCCATGGTCTTGGGATCATAAGCGCCGTGCGTCTTGCAGTCTTCGATCACGGCCTGATAGACGCCCGCATAGCAGCGGTCTGGGATGACAGCCTTGTTGTCGTGCAGCTTGCCGTCGGGTCCCCACATCTTGCCCGAATCGCGGATCATGGCGGGCATCGAGGCATCGACGATGATGTCGCTGGAAACATGCAGATTGGTGATGCCCTTGTCGGAATTCACCATCGCCATCTCGGGGCCATTCTTCATGGCGGCGGCCATGTCGGCTTCGATCTCGGCCTTCTTGGTCGCGTCCAGCTTGCAGATCTTGGCGTACAGGTCGCCCAGACCCATGTTCGGATTGACGCCGATCTCCTTGAAGGTGGCGGCATGCTTCTCGAAGACGTCCTTGAAGAACACCGACACGGCATGGCCGAACATGATGGGGTCGGAGACCTTCATCATGGTCGCCTTCAGATGCAACGAGAACAAAAGGCCCGGCTGCGACTTGGCATCGGCGATCTGTTCGGCGAAAAAGGCGCGCAAGGCCTTCTTGCTCATCACCGAGCAGTCGACCACCTCGCCCGCCTTCAGGCTGGCCTTGCCCTTCAACTCCTTGGCCGCCCCATCGGCGCCCACGAACTCGATCTTGTAATCGGTGGCGGCTTCGACGGTCAGCGATTTCTCGGAACCGTAGAAATCGCCGTGGCTCATATGGGCGACATGCGTCTGCGACGAGGCCGACCAAGCCCCCATCTTGTGCGGGTTGTTGCGGGCATACTGCTTGACCGAAGCGGCGGCGCGGCGATCGGAATTGCCTTCGCGCAGCACAGGATTGACGGCGCTGCCCAGCACCTTGCCAAAGCGGGCCTTGATGTCCTTTTCAGCGTCGGTCTTGGGGTCTTCGGGGAAATCGGGAATCTTGTAGCCCTTGGCCTGCAATTCCTTGATCGCCGCCTTCAACTGCGGGACCGAGGCCGACACGTTGGGCAGTTTGATGATGTTGGCTTCCGGCTTCAAGGTCAGTTCGCCCAGCCAAGTCAGCTCGTCATCGATCTTCTGATCGGGCGTCAGATTGTCCGGGAAATTCGCGATAATGCGCCCGGCCAGCGAGATGTCCTTCATCTCAACATCGACGCCAGCCGCCTTGGTGAAGGTCTGGACGATCGGCAGCAGCGAATAGGTAGCCAGGGCCGGAGCTTCGTCGACCTTGGTCCAATAAATTTTCGGCGTTTGCGTGGTCATTCTTAATTTCCCCAATCGATTGTTTGATCTGGCTTACGACACGAAACTACATTGAGAGGCCGGGGTCCGCGTATCCATATTACGTCCACGGTTTGTATGATCGTCGATTTCACCGGCGCAGCCGACCATACGTCCGAACAGGAATGCCGTAAAGGCCGCCGTTTCCAAAGCCTGTTCGGAGAACTTGCCCGAACGGTAACGCGGCCACAACAGCTTGAGCAACAAGGCGGCAATGACCGCGTCGATATTGACGCAGAACACGTTCGCCGTGACGCCATTGTCGTAGAGAGCCTGCACCAACGCACTGTAAAAATCGTGGAACACGTTGACTTCGCCGCGTTCCTTGAACAGGCCGGACAAATAGACTTCTCGGGGGTCCTTGTTGACCAACTGACCCTTGAAGACCGGATGATTGACGCCAGGAATGTTGCGAACGCCGTCGCCCACCCCCTTCTTGGCCTTCTTCTCGGCCCCGAATTCCATGGCGAATTTGGTGCCCATGGACACCAGATCAATCCCATGCTTGGGATCGCCAGCATCCTTAAGCCCCGTCTCCTTGAACTGGTCGATCAAGAACTGAATGCCTTCAAAGCCGTTGCCGCCATGGGCGAAGCCGGTGTGCGTGAGGAAACCGATCATGGCCTTGTTGACCTGGACGCGCTCGGGCGTTTCGGGTCCATCAGCCGACACGGCGCCCTTGCAGCCCTGGGCCGAAATGGTGCCAACGCCGTTCGAAATGATCAGGCCCAACAGAACCTGGAACGGGAACAACTGTTCCGGCTTGGGCGTCTCGCCCATCAGGGCGAGATAGGCGATCTCGGTCGCCGACCATTTGTTGATCAGATCGCCATTGGAAACGTCGCAGAAACTGCCTGCCTTGTGCTGAGCGCTATCGACCGACGCCCCGATGATGGTGGCGAACAGACGCATGTGCCAAGCCATGTTGCGGGCCGAGTGACGCGAGATTTTCTTGCGCATCAAGGCGGGCCAGCAAATAGTGGTGGCGATGGCGGCCAGAACGGCATCGGCGGTGGGATGGCCGTCAAGCCCGTTCAGGAAATCGACAAACACCGACTTGGCGCCGCGAGCCTTCAACCCGGCCAGCATGGCCTTGGCCTTGGCGTCGGCCTTTTTGCCGGTCAGCTTGGCCAGATGGTCTGGTGTGGGCAGAACCGACTTCAGATCGAAACCGGCATCGGTTCCGTCATTCAGGCCGGAATGGCCGAAAAGCTCGATCAGCGCGTCGGCGGCGTCCCTGGCCGCTCTTACGCGGCCCGGCCCTTGAACGGCGCAAGCGGCCGACAGCACGGCATTGGGGGCATTGCCGCCCGCCCGCACCGCATCGGCCACCGTGGCGATCACATCGCCATGCAGATTGACGTCGGCGGCGATTCCCACATTGAACAGGGCGTTGTCGTTGTCGTCATTGTGCTCGCGCAGCAGGGCCAAACAGAAATTGGACTCCAGCGGATAGCGGGCCGTATCCAGAATGGAAACGCCGCTGACGCGCGTGACTTGCGTCTTGGCGTCCATGATCGAACTGCCTGAACGATCCTTCATGCTCTCGCGCGGGAAGATGGCGCCGACCTGCTTGGTCAGTTCCGCGATCTGATCCTTATAGGGCTGGAAAGGCTCGACCAACGGAATGTCGAGCGCCGCCGGCATGGGCATTCCTTGGTTCGAGCCGAACCAGGGCTTCAGGGTCAGATCGCCCTCGGGCGCGAAATCAGGCTCGACGCCATGCTGCTTCATCACCGCCGTAAGCGCGGCCGGGATGTGCGAAATGTTGGTGACCACCGCGCCCTTCCAAGACACGACAGGATTTTCAGGGGTGAAAATGTCCTTCACGCCCAGAATGTCCTTGAACCAGCCTTCCTTGGCCTCGGCGCTGTCGCCCGACCCCGACATGGCGCCGGCATGGCCGACGGCGCGCGTCAGCTTGGCTTTCCAGCGGCCCACCACGCAGGCGATGACCGGCTTGGTGAAGGTAATGTCCTTTTCGTAATAGCCGCCCGGTTCGATATACATGACGGCCGCCTTGCTGCGGGCGTCATTGTCGAAGGCATGGGCGAATTCCGCGGGCGCGAAATGGATGTACAAATCCTTGCCCGACGAAACCGAAGTGGTGGTACCCCAACCGGCGGCGACCAGATAGCTGGCCATGGTGGTGGTGAAATTGCCGGAATTGGAATAGATGGCCACCGACCCCTTGCGCAACGATTCTTCGGGCTTGTCGCCGCCCAGCGCGCCGCCGATGCGGATATGGTTCCAACTGTCGGCAACGCCCAGGCAGTTGGCGCCGAAGACGTCGATATTGCGCTGCTGGGCCAAAGCGCGGATTTCACGCGAATCATGCACCGAGACTTTCTCGGTCAGGATCACGATCTTCTTGATTTCGGAATTGACGCGGATCAGCTCGAACACGCCGTCGCGCACGGCTGCCGGCGGCAGATAGACGACGCCGACATTGAACTTGTGGCCATCTTCCAGGCCCTCGCGCACGTTGTTGTAGACTGGGATATTGCCGATCGGCGTTTCCAGAACTTCGCCCTTGCGGCCCGGCGAGGTGCCGAACACGACATTGCCGCCCGAATAGGCGTGGCTGGTCGGCGTGACGCCCTTCGACTCGTTGCCCAGAATGTTGAGCACGCAAACGCGGTCGGTGGGGGTTGCGAGTTCGGCCAGCGAATTGATGCCGACGAAATATTTGAACTTGCCATTGCTTTTAGTCATGGCTCTCTCCTGGGCGGGGTCCTGGCCGAATTTCTTGACGATCTGGGTCATGCCGCAACTCCCAGCTTCTTAGCCAGCATCTCGCGCCCACCCGCCTTCATCCAGCGATCGGCTTCCTGGGCATAGCGAACGACGTCGGTCATCGCCGAATCGAAGGCGAAGATGCGGTAAGGAAGACCCAGGGAGTCGCAGACATCCTTGAAGGCCAGCAAACCACGCGATAGGTTGGGACCGCCGCGCCCGATCACGACGTAAAGCGGCGTCGGGCCGTTGGCCGACACATATTCGCGCAAAGCGTCGGCCATGGCGCGGAAGGTCACGAAGATATCCGTATTGTTGGCCTTGCCGCCGATGACGAACAGAACGTTGGTCTGCTTCAACCAGTGCTTCAGGCAGATGCGCATCACCTCGCGCATCTTCTCGTAGGGCGGGTTGCCGCCGAAGTCCGACGAGATGATGGCGTCATCGCCCAGGAATTCGGTGACAAGCGAATTGGCGCCGCCGCCGAAGGTGGGGGCCAGGATGGTGCCGTTGGGGTTGATCACCGAGACGTCCGACTGGCCCTGATAGGTGCGCAGTTGGTTGATCTCCTGCTCAAAGTCGGAATAGTCAACGGCGAACAATTCAGAGGGCAGCTTGAGGCGCTTGACGCGGGGATCGTCCTGGTCGAAGCCGCATTTGAAGTCGCAGGCGACAGGGGTCAACGTGCCCGGCTTCTTCTGGCTCATGCGGATGGGGTTCAGCTCCAGCGTCGTCATGCCATAGTGATGGAACAGGTCCCACAGCTTGGGCAGGTTCTGAGCCAAGGGCGAAATGATTTCGCGCGGCGCCTTGATGTCGGACAGCGCGTTGGTGATGACGAAAGATTTCAAGCCGGTCAGCGGATCGAAGGGGATTTCCGCAATATCGTCCTTGGACAATTCCTCGATGTCCATGCCGCCCTTGTGGGTGATGGTCAGCGTGGGGGCGCGGAATTTGGTGGAATCGGTGATCGAGACGTAAACTTCGTGCTCGGCCGGGACAGCGCCCTCAAAGGTGACGCCTTGCGCCTTGGCGGTTTGGTTGCCGTGCGTGTGCGTGGCGAAATACAGGCGCTCTTTCTCGGCCAGCGCCGTCTTCAGGTTCTTGGCGCGGCCCAAAAGACCCGCCTTTCCCTTCTTGCCGACGCCGCCCCGGAAGATGGGCTTGACGAAAACCTCGCCGCATTTGGCGATAAGGTCTTTGATCTCGTGCTCGCTGGCTTCTGGACCCAGAATTTCCGACGTTGGGAAATCCACGATCTTCAAGAGCTTCGAACCCCAGAGCATTCCGGTGATGTTCATCTTCTTTACCCCTAACTAGGCTTAATATTCTTGCGGCAAGTCTTTAAGCGCTGCCCAGGAATAGACCGGGCCGTTCACGCACACATAGTCCTTACCCACATTGCAGCGTCCGCATTTGCCGATGCCGCACTTCATCTTGTTTTCGATGGTAGTGTAGATCATATCATCCTCGAACCCCAGTTCCTTAAGGTTCTGGATGACATATTTGATCATGATGGGCGGGCCGCAGGTGATGGCGATGGCGTTGTCGGCCTTGGGAGCCTTGGTCATCACATTGGCAGGAACGAAGCCGCAATAGCCATCCCAGCCTTCTTCCTGGGCGTCGATCGACAGATGCACATCGACATCGCCCTTCAGCTTCTCAAGCTCGTTGCGATACATGATGTCGCGCGACGAGCGGCCGCCGTAGAAAACCGTGATGTTGCCGAACTGGCGGCGCTCGTTGACCGCCGTTTGCACCACCGGCCAGATCGGAGCCAAGCCGCAGCCGCCGCCGATGAAGATCAGATTCTTGCCCTTCCAGTCCTTGACCGGAAACTTGTTGCCATAGGGGCCGCGAACGCCAACCACATCGCCCACATTCAGATCGTGCAGCGCCGTGGTGACGCGGCCCGTGCGCATGATGCTGAATTGCTTGTAATCCTTGACGTGCGGCGCCGAGGCGATCGAGATCATGCTCTCGCCTTTGCCGAACACGGAAATCATGGCGCATTGGCCGCAATCATGCTCGAAACCATCGCCGTTCACGAACTCGATGCGGAAAGTCTTGATGGCCCTTGCCCCGGCCACCTCTTCCTTGATGGCGGCAATTCGCCCCAACTTCGGCAGGTAAGCGTTCTGGCTCATGGCTGCCCCAACCTTTCGACGACGGAAACGATATCGATGCCCACGGGGCACAGCGAAACGCAGCGGCCACAGCCGGTGCATTGCTGGGTATCGTGGTTCTCGACGAAATACAGGAACTTGTGGCACACGCGCTGACGCAGACGCGATCCCAGCGTCTCGCGGGGATTGTGCCCCGACGTGTGCATGGTGAAATCGGGAAACTGGCAGCTGTCCCAGGTGCGCACGCGCTCGCCCTTGCATGGGCTGCTGCACTTCACTTCATCGCTGATGTCAAAGCAATGGCATGTCGGGCACAGGAAGGTGCAGATGCCGCAGCCGATACAGGCCTTGGCCATCTCGTCCCATGCGGGAGAATCGAAATTCGCCTTCAAGGCACCCGCCACCTTGCCCAAATCCTTGATCGGCCGCTGGGGATGAGCCTTGGCGCTTGCATGCGCTTTTTCAACCGCCGCCTTGTCCGCCGCTTGGGCATCCTTAAACAGCTCGCCGCCTTTGGCCAACAATTCAGAGCCGCGCGGGGTCAGCGCCTTGACATGATACTTGCCGTCCAGTTCCGTCATCAGCACATCAAGACCGTCTTCGGCGCAAGGTGATCCGCCAACAGACATGCAAAAGCAATTGGGCGATGGCGGCTGGTTGCAGGCCTGACCGACATAGATCACCTTGGCGCGACGGCCTTGATAATAGGGGTCTTCGTACTCTTTGGTGAAAACAATGTCTTGGCGCACCAACCCACGCGAATCACAAGGCCGCACCCCGAAAACGACGGCAGGCGCGGGATCGGGAAGAGTCTCGTTCAAAACCGGGGCTTCGCCGGGCACTTGCGAATATTCGTAAAGCACTTCGCGCTGCGGAAAAACGAAGCCTTTCGGCGGGCGAACGGTATTGGGATGATTGAGCAGAACCTTGGCGGCTTCCTCCACCGGCATATAGTTCCAGACATCCTCGTCCTCAAGGGCTGGCGAGAACAGACGGTGCGAGTCCAGCTTGCCCATCCAGGCGGCCAGATCGGCTTTGTTCAGCATCTTTTCCATGGCAACGGTTTTTGTCATGGCCCTACCTGATAAAGCTGTTGGGATCGGTATCGCGGAACGACGAGGTCAGCGTCGGCGCATTCATATCCGATCCGGGGTTGTATTCGAAGGTCTCGAAAGCCTCCATCTCAAGGCGCGTGTTCAGCAGGCGCAGCGGAATATTGACCGGACAGACCCGCTCGCACTCCGCGCAATCGACGCAGCGTCCCGCCAAGTGAATGGCGCGCACCATATGGTACATGGCGGTCTCGGAACGGGCGGGGGAGCGCTCGATCCACTTGATGCGATCCGCCTTTTCATCCGCCGTGGTATCGGGAAGCACCGCGAAATTGATGCTGTCGACCACGCATTCTTCGCAATAGCACATCGGGCAAACCGAGCGGCAGGCGTAACAGCGCAGGCAGCGGTCGAATTGACGCGCCCAAAATGCCCAACGATTGTCTTGCTCATCCTTCATCTTGTGCTTGACCGCCTGGAAGGGCGCGTGCAAAGCCCTTTCGGACTTGGCCTCGCCAAAGGTCATGTCGGACAGGGTTGGATGCGCCGAACGGCATTCCAGGCAACGCTCGGCCATCACTTCGGCGGCGGGAATGCTTTGCGCTCCGTCCTCGGTCGTGATCGAAAAGGCCTCGGAACCATCGAAATTCACGGACAAGGCCTTCTTGCCATCCAGCTTCTTGGCCAGCTTGCGGGCATCCACGACGCCCGTTCCCTCGCAAGACACGCCGATCACATGCACGCTTTCGCGAGGGAAATGCTTTTCCTGAAGCAGAACCGTAATGGCGCGCGAATCGCACCCTTTGGCAACAACCGCAATCGGACGCTTGTCGTCCGATCTGGAATGCACCCTCTCCTTCTTGTCGTTGACCAGATATAAGGCCAAATTCTGCACACAAGTCGGATCGAAGATCAGATCATCGGTCGCATCTGCATCGGCAATAGTCGCCGGTTCGGCCAACAGACCGGCCGTGCTTTTGCGATAACCAATCACGGCGCGCACGGATCCCTTCTCAAGCAGAGACTTGGCGTGAGCCTTCAGGGCGGCAACATCGATCATCAGCGTTTCGCCTTCAGCCGGGTTTGCGGTCCCAGCTTCTTGATGTCTTTTACGAACTCATCGACGACGCCAGCGAACTTCACGCCTTCGGCGGCCGACACCCAGCTCATACGGAAACGGTCGTTTTCAAGGCCGACAAACTGAAGCAGCTTCTGCACAAGATAGATTTTGCGCCTAGCGAAGAAGTTGCCCTTCAGATAGTGGCAGTCGCCAGGATGGCAGCCCGAAACCAAGACGCCATCGGCCCCTTTGTTGAAGGCGGAAAGCACGAACATGGGCGACATGGAGCCGGAACACATGATGGTGATGGGCACGGCGTTCGACGGATATTGGAGGCGTGAAACGCCCGCCAGATCGCTGCCCGCCGACGAGCACCATTTGCATAGGAAGGCGACGATCTTGGGTTCGAAACCCGTTTCGTCCTTGGCGGTTTCAACTGCGTTCGCCACGGCGCTCACACTCCAAGAGAGGCGTTGATCATGTCATGAATCTGCAACTGAGTGATGTTCTTCACATCGATGGCGGCGCGCAGGCAAACCGCCTGACAGGTGCCGCACCCCTCGCATAGAACGTCGTTGACGCTCGCCTTGGCTCCGGGGCCGGTCAGGCTGATGGCGCCGTAGGGGCAAGCCTGCACGCACATTTCGCAGCCAGTGCAGTGGCTCAAGCGCACCTTGGCGATGGCCGGGCTGTGCATCAGCTCGTCCTTCGACAAGAGCGCAATCACCTTGCTGGCGGCGGCGCTGGCCTGACAGACGGTTTCGGGAATGTCCTTGGGCGCCTGCGCGGCGCCAGCCAGGAAGATGCCCGCGGTAACGCTTTCAACCGGGCGCAACTTGGGATGCGCCTCGGCCAGGAAACCATCCTTGTCGCGTCCGATTTTCAAGGTCTTGGCGACATCCGCCGTGCCCTTCGACGGCTGCATGGCCAATGCCAGAACCACCATGTCGGCGTCGATCTGAACATTCTTGCCCGAAATGGTGTCCACGCCCTTGACCACCATCTTGCCGTCTTGCTCGTAGACTTTCGAGACGCGACCGCGCAGATACATCACTTCGTCGCGTTCCATCGAACGCTGCACGAATTCCTCGTATCCCTTGCCGCCTGAGCGAATGTCGATATAGAAGACATAGGCCTGTCCATCAGGCACATGATGCTTGTACAGCGTGGCATGCTTGGCCGTGTACATGCAGCAGATTTTCGAGCAGTAAGCGCAATGGCTTTCCGGATCGCGCGACCCAGCGCACTGGATGAAAACGACGTTCTTGGGTTCCTTATGGTCTGAAGGGCGCAACACATGACCGCCGGTGGGGCCAGAGGCGGAGCACAGCCGCTCGAACTGCAAACCATCAAGCACGTTATCGTACTTGCCCATGCCATACTCGCCAAGGTTCTCCTTGCCGTACAGATCAAAACCGGTGGCGACGACGATGGCGCCCACATCTTCGGTGATGATTTTTGGGCGCATGTCGTAATTGATGGCGCCCACTTCGCAGACATCGGCGCATTTGCCGCAAACGACGGGGTTCAAGCCTAGGCAGGAACTTTCATCCAGCGTGTAGGTCGCCGGAATTGCCTGGGCGAATGGGATAAAAATGGCGCGACGCGCTGTCAAGTTCTCGTCATATTCGTTCTTGACGACGGTCGGACATACTTTCGAGCAATCGTCGCAAATCTTGCACAATTCGGGATCGACAAAGATCGCCTTCTGGCGGACCTTGACCTTGAAATTGCCGACGAATCCCGAAACGTCCTGAACCTCGGCCTGAGTCAGCAGCTTGATGTTCTTATTCTTCGACACCTCGACCATCTTGGGCGAGAGAATGCATTGCGAGCAATCGAGCGTCGGGAAGGTTTCCGACAGCTTGATCATGTTGCCGCCAAGGGTGGGGCTTTTTTCGACCAGCACCACCTGAAGCCCGGCATTGGCCAGATCGAGCGCCGCCTGAATGCCTGCAACGCCGCCGCCGATCACCATCACCTTCTTGGTGACTGGCACGCCAATGGGAGTCAGCGACTGATTGTTCTGCACGCGCTTGATGGCGGCCTTGGTGATCTTCAGCGCCTTTTCCGTGGCCTTGGGCTTATCCTTATGCACCCAGGCGCATTGTTCGCGGATGTTGGCTATCTCGCAGCGATATGGGTTCAGCTCGCCGCCATCCTCAGTCACCTCACGGAAGGTCTTTTCATGCAATGTCGGCGAGCAGCAGGAAACGACGACGCTATCGAGCTTATTGTCCTTAATGGCATTGGCCATCGTGCTCTGACCGGGGTCGGAGCACATATAGACATAGTCCTTCGAGAAGATAACGCCCTCGACCTCGCCCATTTCCTTGGCCACGCGCGCCACATCGACGGTGGCGGCAATATTGTTGCCGCAATGGCAAACGAAGACGCCAGTCCGCTTTGTCATTCCACAGCCTCACAGACTTCAGCCATCTTGTCAGCACCTGCCTTGGTGGCCATCAAATCGTTGCCATAGGCATAGCCTTTGTCGAAAGCCTGCATGTTGGCTTTCAGGAATCTACCCGGCACCAGTTCCGGCAAAGCCTTCTTGACGGCGTCGGGGGTCACGCATTTGGTCACGGCGGCAAAGAAGCCGATCACCACCAGATTGGCAAACAGACGATTGCCCAGTTCCTCGGCGATGCGGGTGGCGGGGATGGGGAAAATTTGCACGCGCCCGGTATCGGGCTTTTGTTTGACCAGATCCTGCTCGACGATCAAAATGCCGCCATTGCCCAGTTCCGGCTCGTACTTGTTGTAGGCCTCTTGCGACAGCGCCACCAAAACGCCCGGCACCGTGACATAAGGATAGAGAACGCGGTTTTCGGAAACGACAAGCTGCGAGCTGCAAGCGCCGCCACGGGCCTCAGGCCCGAAGCTCTGCGTCATGGTGGCGTATTTATCGTCATACAGCGAGATCGCCTTGCCCGTAATCAGCGCGCAGCGAACGATGCCCTGGCCGCCAAATCCGGAAAACCGAACTTCCATCATCACACGGCACCCTTGGCGGCAGATTCAGCCTTGGCCTTGGCTTCGGCTTCCTTCTCCGGCGTCGTCTTGCCATACAGCTCGTACTCGTCGCCGATGACCTGCGCATAATGCTGGTTGACGTTGTCCAGATAAGTGGGCTTTTGTTTCTCAACGAATTTTCCGACCTTGATCTTGCCCTGATAGTCGATATCGACTTGGCGGGTATCCAGGCCATGCGCGATTTCCGCGTCGTTCTGGTAATATTCCAAAGCGTCCAGACCATCGCCCAGACGGTTGCGGCGCTGATAAAGCGTGGTGCAAGGCGCGATCACTTCGACGAAGGAGAAGCCCTTGTGATTCAGGGCTTCCTTGATCGACCCGCTAATCTGACGAGCATGCAGCGAGGTCCAGCGGGCGATATAGGTGGCGCCGCAGGCATCGGCCAGGAAGGGCAGGCTGAAAGGATACTCGTAATTGCCGTAAGGCGTGGTCGAAGCGTTCGCCGTATGCGGCGTGGTGGGGGTCATCTGGCCGCCCGTCATGCCATAGGTGAAGTTGTTCACGCAGACAACCGTGATGTCCATATTGCGTCGCGCCGCATGGATGAAATGGTTGCCGCCAATACTGGTCAAATCGCCATCGCCCGAGAACACCACCACCTTCATCTCGGGATTGGCTAGCTTCAACCCGGTAGCCAGCGGAATGGCGCGGCCATGCGTGCTGTGGAACGAATCGAGCTTCACGTAACCGGCGGTGCGGCCCGTGCATCCGATGCCCGACACAATGGCGATCTTGTCCAGATCCAGGCCCGACTTCTTGACGGCTTCGGCGAACGCGGTCACAACGGTGCCGATGCCGCAACCTGGGCACCAGATATGCGGCATGCGCTCCATGCGCAGGAATTGCGACATGGGGTTGTCTTGCGCAAAATTAGCGTTGGCGTTCACGTTCATGACCGGCCCTCCTTGATGGCGGCAAGGATTTCATTGGGATCGTGCACGGCGCCGCCCGTGCTGTTGACGCTGATCACCTTGCACTTGCCAGCGGCCATGCGCTCGACTTCGAGAACCATCTGACCATAATTGATTTCAGGAACCACGATGGCCTTGACCTTGGAAGCGATCTCGCGGATCTGCTTTTCGGGGAAAGGCCAGCAGGTGATCATGCGGAAATTTCCGGTCTTGATGCCTTCCTTGCGGGCATCCATCACCGCCTTGATGGCAATGCGCGACGTGATGCCGTAGGACACCACCACAACTTCGGCGCCGTCCAGTTGGTCAGCCTCGAAACGGACGATCTTGTCGCGGTTAGAATCGATCTTTTCGATCAGGTGCGTGATGTTGATTTTGCCCGCTTCCACGGAAGCCTGCGGGTAACCGCGCTCGTCATGGACCAAGCCGGTGATGTGAAAACGATAGCCATCGCCGATTTTGACCATCGGACCCGGCATATAGTTTTCCGCCCCGAATTTGAAGGGCTTGTACTGGTCCTTGGGTCCCGTATACCAGTTGCGCTCGACTACCTCGATCTCAGAGGCGGGCGGAATGACCACTTTCTCATGCATGTGGCCGACCGTTTCGTCGGTCATGATAAGAACCGGAACGCGATAGGTTTCCGCCAAATTGAAAGCTTCAATGGCTAGATCGAAACATTCCTGTGGGCTGTCCGGCGCCAAGGCGATGACGCGATAGTCGCCATGCGATCCCCAACGGGCCTGCATCATGTCCTGCTGAGCGGTCAAGGTGGGCAAGCCTGTCGATGGGCCGCCGCGCTGCACGTTGGCGATCACCATCGGCGTTTCGGTCATGCAGGCTAGGCCAATATTTTCCAGCATCAACGACATGCCGGGACCCGAAGTGACGGTCATCACCTTCTGACCGCCCCAGGCGCCGCCGATCAAAGCGGTGACGGAAGCGATTTCGTCTTCCATCTGAATGAACAGACCGCCCACCTCGGGGCAGCGTTCGGCGAAACGCTCGGCTGTTTCGGTCGAAGGGGTGATCGGATAGCCAGCAAAGAAGCGGCAACCGGCCGCCAAGGCGCCTTCGGCCAGGGCATGGTCGCCATCCATGAAATGCGGGCCTTCAAGAACGCCCTTGGGATCTGCTTTGACCTTACGCACCATGCGTCTCCTTGTCCTCGTCGCCATCCGATGGAGCGGGCGAAACGTAAATCGCGAATTCGGGGCAGATCAGTTCGCAGAATTTGCAATCGCGGCACAATTCGGCATCCTGAACCTGCGGCGGGTGATAACCCTTGGCGTTGTAATCCTTCGACAGAACCAGCACTTTGGTTGGGCAATAGTTGACGCAAAAGCCGCAACCCTTGCACCAGCTCTCATTGATGTGGACGACGCCCTTGGCTTCTTTCAATTTGCCGAAATACATCGCCGCCCCCTTAGATCAGACCCTTGCCGGCAAGCACCGGCTTGGGTGAGAAGTGGTGCAGGCCGAACTGCAAAATCTGTTCGCCGCAACCAAAAGCTATCGCCATCAGTTGCGTGAAATAGACGACGGGCAAGCCGATAAAATCGGGATGATCCTTGATCGTCATTTCCTGGCGATGATCGAGATTGTAGGCGCATAGCGGGCAGCTGACGGCAATAACATCCGCCCCCAAGGCGCGGGCCGAGCCAACGATCTGATAGGTTTTGTCGGCCACGATGTGGGGATTATCCACCGTGCGGTAAGCGCCGCAACATTCCGTCTTCATCGGATATTCGATAGGCGTCGCCCCCAGGGCCTTGACCAGATTTTCCATGACGACGGGATTTTCCGTATCGTCGATGGCTGCATGCTTGGGGCGCACCAGCGTGCAGCCATAGTAATTGGCCACTTTCAAACCCGTCAGCGGCTTGACGACCTTTGCCTTGACGTCCTTGAATCCGACCGTATCGCGCACAACGCCAAGAACGTGATGCACATCGACGTCGCCCTCGTAAGGCGTCTCTTCGTCGTACATGAACTCGTTCATTTGCGTCAGTTCTGTCGGATTCGCACGCACGCGCTCGTTGGCGCGCTTCAACGTGTTGAAGCACATCGAGCAGGCCGTCACCAGTTGCGTATTGCCTTCTTCCTTGACGCGGATCAGATTGCGAACGGGAGCTAGCTGATGGATGAGGTCGTCGGCCGCAAGCGAAGCGACGGTGCCGCAGCAGTTCCAGCGCGACATTTCCTCGACCTCAAGTCCAAGATGCGACATCGAGAACAGAGTCGAGTCCTCGAAGTTCTTGGCATGGTTCTTGAGCGTACAGCCCGGATAATAGCTAAACTTCATTCTCTCCCCGCTCGCCGTCACTTTGCTGTCTTCGTTACGCGGAAATGGTCCACGTGCGAGAATTGACGGTCGAGCAGACGCAGAATGTTGCCATACGAGATATTTCGAAACACCCTCTTGGATGATGTAGATATCTCTTTCGTGTGGGGGTTTTTACACGCCTATGGGTGGCGCCATTCCATGCCTAAGAGTAGGGTTGGAACGGCAACCCAGTTTCGACGGCTGCGAGACATCAATTGGAAGTCGATTGGCCTGATTTCAATGCCGCATCGCAGCAAATATATTGCCGCCTTCGCGCTTGCACAACAGCCATCTGGAGTGAAGGCAAGAGAAGTCAACATACGAAAATCCCCGGGCCAAGACCCGGGGATTGATTCGGCGACCACATCAAGGATGCATCGTCACGAAGTGAATTTGCGCATGCTGCCGATCAAGGCAATCGGCGGCACGTTGCGCAACGTGCCCAGGGGCAACTTCTCGAAGTTCATATGATCCTTGCGTGTGCGCAAAACGATCTGGCGAACGGCTTCGATGACCTCGGCAATCTTGACGCCCTTGGGGCAGCGGTTATTGCACGTCAAGCAGGAAACGCAAGTCCAGATCGCTTCCGAGCGGACCAATTCCTCTTCGAAACCGAACTGGGCCAAGCGGATGATCTGGTTCGGCAGCACATCCATATAGGCGGCCATCGGACATCCCGCCGAGCACTTGCCGCACTGGTAACAGGCGCGCAGATTCTGGCCGCTGATACGCTCGACCTTGGCGACAAAATTACGCGTCTCCTTGTCGCTATTGATGCGCACCGACATGTCCTGGTTCATCTCCCAGCCCATGCGCGTTACTCCGCCGCCTTCTTGTCGCCCGGTGAGATGCGCGAGCGCAGCATCGAATGACGGGCGGGCGCGCTGCCCAACCTGGCCAACTGCTGGGTCTTGACGTCTTCCGGCGTGTAGGAAGGCAGGATCATCGGCGACACCAAGTCGGTCTCGATCCCCTCTTTCTTCAACTCCTTCACATGCTTGGTGACATGATCGAGGCTGAGCTTGCCGACCGTGACCGTCTTGGCGTATTCGCTGGCATAGCGGCCAGCGCGACGCCCGAACACATTGTAGTCCAGCACCGAATTGCCCATCAGTCGATTGCGGCCATGCACGCCGCCCGAGGCCTCGCCCGCCACGAACAGGCCGGGGATGTTGGTCTCGCAGCGACCGTTGATCTCGACGCCGCCATTCTGATAGTGCAGCGACGGGTAGATCAGCATCGGCTGCTTGGTGATGTCGATGCCAAAACGGTTGAACTGACGGCACATGCCGGGGAACTGGTGCTTGGTGTAACCCTCTCCATGGATCATGTCGATCAGAGGAGAGTCCAGCCACACGCCGGTACGCCCGGCATAGGTTTCGATACCCATATTCCTGTCGGGGCTGCATTCTCGAATGATCGCCGCACTTTCGATATCGCGCGGCTCCCTGGGGAAGACGAACAAGTCGCCATTCTTGTTCAGGGGTTGCCCGCCAGCGCCGCGAATCTTCTCGGTGATCAGGAAGCCCGCAATCTGTTCGGGGAATACGGCGCCGGTCGGATGGTACTGCACCGAATCCATGAACGCCAGCTTGGCGCCGGCGCGATAGGCCATGACCAAACCATCGCCGGTGGCGCCGTAATGGTTGGTGGTGGCAAAACCGCGGATGTGCAGGCGGCCAAAGCCGCCTGTGGTGATGATGGTCGCCTTGGCCTTGACGGTCAGGAACTGCTCGCTGTCCAGGCTGTAGAGAATGGCGCCAGCGCAGCGCCCCTTGTCGTCCAACACCAGTTCGACGGCAGGTTCAAACTCGCGCACCTGAATCTTGTCGGGATGGTTGTGCACCTCGTCCATCAGCGTGCGCGTGATGATGGCGCCGATGTAATCACGGCACGAAACCATGCGCTTACGCGACGTGCCGCCGCCATGCAGCACCTGCATCGACCCATCCGGCATCTTGTCCCAGATCACGCCCAGACGCTCAAGTTCCTTGACCACTTCGGGGCCGTCCTGCGTCAGAATGCGCACCAGTTCAGGATTGTTCTCGAAATGACCGCCGCCCAGGGCGTCGAGATAGTGGCGGGTCGGCGAGTCTTGCGGAGCCACGGCGGCCTGCATGCCGCCTTCCGACATCATGCTGTTGGAATCGCCCAGTCGCAGCTTGGTCACCAGCATCGAATTGACGCCATTCTGCATGGCGGTAATGGCGGCCCAGCAGCCTGCGCCGCCGCCGCCGATGATCAGCAGGTCGGTCTCGTAATCTGGCTCGCGCAAATGGATGTCCATCAGACGCGGCTCGACCATCGAATGGGCTTCAAGCAGCTCGGTGATTTCCGTGGTCAGTTCCTGGCCCTTGTTGGGACCGACGCGAATTTTCTGAAGCGCGCCCTTCGAATAATCGGGATGGTATTTGGACAGAACGTCCTTGCGCTCCTCGGCGTTCATCGGCGGATAGACCGGATTGCCGGACTTAGCCAACTCCAGGCGCTTGGGGCGCGTACGGTCAACTTCCTTCAAAAGACCGGCAAGATAATCGGGATACATGGTCAGCTCCTTGTCGTCTCTTAAGGCTCGATATCGCGCTCGTAATACATCTTGCTGAGAGAGGTCTTATCCATCCCCATCATCGATGCGTATTCATCGTCATACTCGCCGCCCTGAACCTGCTTGATTCGGGCGTCCAATTCCTTGCTTTCCTTGGCCAGATAGCGGCCATAAAGGCGCCGTCCCAGCACCCCCACCTTGTGCTGCACGATCTCGGCCGGGCAGCGCAGCGCGCACAGGCCGCAGGCCACGCAATCGAAGGAAATGTCCATGATCGATGCCACGTCGCCCCGCTTGGCGGCCTGGATATAATCCATCACCTGAATGCCCTGCGGACAGCTTTTCGTGCAGGTATTGCAAGCCACGCAGCGGAAAACCACCGGGTACAGGCGCTTGATGGTGTCGACGTCGGGCGACAGCTTCTCGATGTCGTAGATCGCCTTCTCCATCGGCACCGCTGGAATCTGGGTCAGCGACATGCCTTCCTGGACCAAGGTGGTGCAGGCCAAGCCTGAATGAATTTTGTAATCGCCCGGCAGGCGATAAATGGTGCCGCAGGCGCCGCAGAAGCCTTCGCGACAACCGGCGCCTCGGATGATCTGCTGGCCAGAATATTCGATGGCGCGCATTATGGTGGCGTGTTCGGGCACGACATGGCGCTTGCCCATGATGTAAACGGTGACCATCCGCGCCTTGGGCGGCGTCTGCTTAACCGTTTTGCTTGGCTTTTCCGCTGCGACCTTCGTCTGAGGTTTGCGGCTCATCTGGGCATCTCCGTCTGCGTCAAAGGCATCAAGACAGAGAGAGCCACAAGGACCTGTATCGCATCAGACGCTTCTTCATCCTCAATCAAACGGATGATTTATAAAAGGGTCTTGCTCAACGTTTCCTGCACGGTTCGTTCCGTCCCACCCCTTGCGCGCCATTTTTTGCGAAGTTCCATGCGAAGGAACCTCGGCGCTGCCCTGGGCAGGTCTCTCCCTACCTAATGCTGCGAGATTGTTGTCTGGCAAGGAAAATGGAAACACCCGATAGGAGGTCCGCATTGACTCTTTCGGGTTGGGATTTTTTCATCCCTTCGGGTGGCCTGGTGTGGGGAAATGCCAAGCCATCTCCCTACCCGCAAGACGATTGGAGCTCGTCAATTCATGAAGATGACATGGGCAGCGCGAAGGAAAAGGTAGAGCCGATCCCAGGAACCGACGTTACCCACATCCGTCCGCCATGATGCTCGACGATCTTTTTGCACACGGCAAGGCCGATGCCGGTGCCCTCGAAATCCTTGCGACTGTGCAGTCGCTGAAAAACCAGGAAGATGCGGTCGAAATAGTGACTGTCGATGCCGATTCCGTTGTCGGCCACCGAGAACACCCATTCCGATTTCACCATCTTGCATTCGACGCGAATATGAGGCGGCCTGTCGGCATGACGATATTTGATCGCATTGCCGATCAAATTCTGGAACAGGCGGATCAATTCGTGCGGATTGGCCAGAACGACCGGCATATCGCCCGGGGCCTCGACCTCGGCTTGGTTCTCTTTGATCGCCAGGGCCAAGTTGGCCACGGCCACGTTGATCGCCTCGCGGACGTCGAACGGGCTTTTGGGATGTGTCGTCCTGCCCACCCGCGAAAACTCTAGCAAATCGAGTATTAGATGATCCATGCGCTGGGCGCCGTCCTTGGCAAAGGCGATGAATTCAAGCGCCTCGGCTTCCAACTTGGCGGCGTAGCGTTTTTCCAAAAGACCGACATAACTGCTGATCATGCGCAAAGGCTCGCGCAGATCGTGCGAGGCGACATAGGCGAACTGCTCCAACTCGGCATTCGAGCTTTCGATGGCTTGCGTTTTTTCTTCCAGAAGCCTAGCGTTGCGCTGACGTTCGGCGATATCGATCCCAACCCCGGTCAGATAGGGAATGCCGTTCAACCGCGTGCGGACACAGGTAAAAAGAAAGGGTTGTTCCTGGCCGTTTCTGGAGGTCAGTTGGGCCTCAACCTCGGAACGTCCCTCCGAAAACGCCATTCCGATCCCGCCCTCGAACAAATCGCGCTCATGCCCCAGGAAGAGATCCAGTGCGCTCTTGCCGGTCAATTCCCTCGCCGAATATCCGGTAACGGTTTCCATGTTCCTATTGCAAACGACGAACCGCCTATCATCATCGAGCAAATAAAAAATGCCGGGCATGGTTTCGATCAGCGCCTGTTCGAAATCATGTTCGCGCTGCATCAAAACTTCATTTTGCCGATATGCTTCGACCTCTCGTTTAACGGCGAAAAATCGCCAGACAATCGGCAAGCAGGCAAAGAAAAGCAGCACCGAATCAAGAAGCGTCAAGACAGTATGGGACGTTCCATCCGGCAGCGCCCAGTGCAAGAAAAGCATGATCGACAATTCGGCGGCTGCAATATACAGCAATATCCAGAATAAGGGACGGAACGGCAGGGCTGCGGCAGCGCCTCGCAGACGGTCCAGGCTTTGCATTAACCTCTTGCCAAGTGCATCCGTGACGTAGAGTGATGCCCCCCCCATAACCGCATGAAGATGGCGCAAAAGGCCCGGCCAGACCGAGGTGGCGTTCCAGAAGGGACAGCACGCGTCGGCTTCGGCAGCAATACCGTCTGAAGACATTCTTTTACCCCGCGGACATTTTTTCTTTGTGAAATATTTGGCGCGCAATAACGCTGGATTGCGCAGCGCCGAACCTTATAAACCAAACGGTTTATAAAGGCAACATGGCCCGATGAGATTCGCCAACTTTAGGCATCACAAGGATATTCCGGGGCATACTGCGCCGCACTACCAATTATAACATCTACCAGAAAGGCTTGTCAGTCTCGCAGCAGAGGCAGCGAGAATGAAAAAATGGAGCCGATTCCGGGAACCGACGACACCCACATCCGTCCGCCATGATGCTCGACGATCTTTTTGCACACGGCAAGGCCGATGCCGGTGCCCTCGAAATCCTTGCGGCTGTGCAGTCGCTGAAAAACCAGGAAGATGCGATCAAAGTATTTCGGATCGATGCCGATTCCGTTGTCGGCCACCGAGAACACCCATTCCGATTTCACCATCTTGCATTCGATGCGAATATGAGGCGGCCTGTCGGCATGACGATATTTGAGCGCATTGCCGATCAAATTCTGGAACAGGCGGATCAATTCGTGGGCATTGGCCTTTGTCGTCGGAATCTCGCCTACAATTTCCACCCTGGCCTCATTCTCACGAATGGACATGGACAAATTCGCCATGGCTTCTTCGAGAATTTCGCGCACATCGACCAACACCATTGGGTGTTGCGACCGCCCGACGCGGGAAAATTCCAAGAGGTCCAGCACCAACCGATCCATGCGCTGGGCGCCGTCCTTGGCAAAGGCGATGAATTCATGGGCCTCCTTATCGAGCGCGGCGCCATAGCGCCGTTCGAGCAGGGCGATATAGCTGCTGATCATGCGCAAAGGTTCGCGCAGGTCGTGCGATGCGACATAGGCGAACTGCTCCAACTCGGCATTCGAGCGCTCTACCGCTTCGGCTTTTTCCTGCAAGGCCTTGGCCGATCGCTGACGTTCGGCGACATCGATGCCGACGCCGGTCAAATATGGAGAGCCATTCAGTTCCACGCGCACGCCAGTGAAGATATAGGGCGTTTCGCAACCGTCTTTGGAAACTAGGCAGGCCTCGGCCTCGGCTCGGCCATCCTTGAACGCCATTTGAATTTTCCGCCTAGTCTGTTCCTTATCGCTCCCCGCAAACAGATCAAGCGCGTTCTTTCCGGCCAGTTCGCTGTTGCCATAGCCAGAGACGCTTTCCATATTCTTGTTCCAAAGAACGAAGCGGCCCATCTCATCCAACAGGTAATAGATTCCCGGCATGCTTTCGATCAGGGCTTGCACAAAGTCGTGCTCACGTTTCAAAAGCCCCTCGATCAGCTTATGCTCCTCAACCTCTTCTTCAAGAGAGCGGTTGCTGAGAGTCAATTCCCTGGTCCGCTCCTCGACCCGGTCCAATAGGCCCAGATTGAGTTTCTCGACCTCGTCTCGCGCCTCAAGATGGCGCAGGCGCTCAAACCCACCCATGGCCAACATGCGGGCGATTTTCGAGAAGAATTCCATGGCGGATTTGGCTTGCTCGACAGGCATCACCGGCACTTTCGACAGCGCCGCCAGATATCCTTCCTCGTCAAATCCCATTTCGCGCGCCCGTCTGCGAAAGGCGTCTTTATCCGCAGGTTCGTGCAGGAACTGCCCCAGAAAAATGGTGGCGACATGCTGGCCGTCGATCAAAATCGGCGACGCGTAATCCATCAATCCATTGGCGCATTTATAACCAACATATGAGCCGTCATGAAGGTGGCTGGCGATATAGTTGTCGCTTTCTTGACAGCGGCAAAGAGATGCCGGGTTGGCGCGATGATAATTCGTGCAAATGTCCTGCCAGCCGATGCCGGACAGAATCGCGCCATCGGCATCGATCAACCCATGGGGAATCCCCGTCGCCTGATAGAAAGATTCCATCAGGCTGCTGAATTGGCGGATATCGACAAGATCTTCAAACCGACGCTTCTGTTGGTCGGGCATATTTGCTTGCTGGTCCATTCCCCGCCTTAAACCCTTATTTATTAGTGGGTATGTATAACGCTAGATTGTGCAGCATCATAAGATGCAAACCAAGTAATTTATATTTGAAACGTCACTTTTCGCTATCTTGCGGCCTCGCCACCAGTTCGCTGACTGGAAAAAGCAATGAGGCGGACGGCCACAGGTCACCCGCCCCACCAATTTGCGCAAATATTTAAGATCAAATCATCGCCATGCCGCCATTCACATGAATGGTCTGGCCGGTGATATAGAGCGCCTCGGGGCTGGCCAGGAAAACGACGGCGGATGCAATCTCCTCCGACGTGCCCATGCGACCGATGGGAATGCCCGAAAGCAGTTTTTCCTTCTGGGCATCGGGCAGCACATCGGTCATGGCGGTGGCGATGAAACCAGGCGCCACGCAGTTGACGGTGATGCCGCGCGTAGCAACTTCCTGGGCCAGCGATTTGCTCATGCCCATTAGGCCAGCCTTGGAAGCGGCATAATTACACTGACCGGCATTGCCCATCTGCCCCACCACCGAAGCGATGCCGATGATGCGGCCATTGCGCCGCTTCATCATTTCCTTGATGGCGGCCCTGGACAGGCGGAAGGCGGCGGTTAGATTGACATCGATCACCAACTGCCAGTCGGCGTCCTTCATGCGCATGGCCAGACCGTCTCGGGTCAGGCCCGCATTGTTGACAAGGATATCGACCGATCCCATGGCGGCCTCGGCTTCCTTGATCAGCTTGTCTGGCGCTTCCGGGTCGGTCAGGTTGGCTTGAAAGGTGTGAACCCTTTCGCCCAACTCGGCCTTGATCTTGGCCAGCCCATCGGCATTCATATCCGTCAGGCCCACGGTGGCGCCCTGGGCATGCATGGCCCTGGCGACCGCGCCGCCGATGCCGCCCGCAGCCCCGGTGATCAGGGCATTCTTGCCGTCAAGTTTGAACATGGCGCGTCCTTTCGATTTTAAGAGTTCTTCAGAAATGCTTCGATATCGGCGGGCGTGTTGAGCGACGACGCCGACATCTCTTTGTCGATGCGCTTGACCAAACCGGCCAGCACCTTTCCAGCGCCCGCCTCGATCAAGGTCTCGACGCCCAGCTCCTTCATTTTCAGAACCGATTCGCGCCAACGCACGGTGCCGCACACCTGCTCGACCAGCAAACGCTTGATCTCATCGGGCGACGAGACCGGCCCAGCGATCACATTGGCGATCAAAGGCACGGCGGGTTCCTTGATGGCAACCTTGCTCAAAGCCTCGGCCATCGCTTCGGCGGCAGGCTTCATCAGCGCGCAATGGAAGGGGGCGCTGACCGGCAGAAGCACGCTGCGCTTGGCGCCCTTGGTCGCGGCGATGGCCAAAGCCCGCTCGACAGCGGCCTTTGCCCCGCTGACCACCACTTGGCCCGGCGCATTGTCGTTGGCGGCGGCGCAGACATCGCCCTGGGCGGCTTCCTTGGCCACTTCCATCGCCTGTTCGAAATCAAGGCCCAAAAGGGCCGCCATCGCCCCCTCGCCCACCGGCACCGCCTTTTGCATCGACAAGCCGCGCAATTTCAAAAGACGCGCCGCATCGGCAACGCTAAAAGCGCCAGCCGCGCAAAGGGCGGAATATTCGCCCAAGGAATGACCGGCCACATAGGCCGCCTTTTCCGCCAGCTTGAATCCGCCCTCCTTCTCCAGCACGCGCATGACGGCCAGACTGACCGCCATCAAGGCGGGCTGGGCGTTCTCGGTCAGCACCAGTTCCTCGGCAGGGCCTTCGAACATCAGTTTTGACAGGTTCTGGCCCAAAGCCTCGTCAATCTCGCCAAACACATCGCGGGCGGCGGCAAAGGCCTCGGCCAATTCCTTGCCCATGCCCACGGCCTGCGAGCCTTGGCCCGGAAATACGAACGCACGAGTCATATGATAGGGTCTCCCGTTTGAAGTCCGACAAGAAAAGGCAGCCACCCCCTCCCTGTCAAGGCGTGACAGGACGATGAAGGCGTGAAAAACTGCCGCCATGCTTCATGTCCGCACCCTAATATGCGCCATTCTTCTTGTTTTGGGCGCTCCGGCCTGGGCCCAAACGCCCGCCAATATCTTGATGGTGGGCATGCGGCTCGATGATCTGGTCACTTTGGACCCGGCGGAAGTGTTCGAAGTTTCCGGGGCCGAGATCGTGGCCAACCTCTATGACCGGCTGATTGACACGGAAAACGGCCAGCCCAAGGGCGTTCTGGCCGAATCTTGGAAAATCTCCCCAGATGGTCGGCAATACATCTTCACCTTGAAAAAGAACGCCAAATTTCATTCGGGGAAAACGGTCACCGCCCAGGACGCCGCTTGGTCCTTCCAACGGGCCGTCAAGCTGGACCGAGGCGGCGCCTTGATCTTGAAGCAATTGGGGCTGACGGCCCAGAACGTCGCCCTAAGGGCCAGGGCCGAGAACGATCTGACTTTCGTTCTCGATCTGGACGATGCGCTGTCGCCCAGCTTGGTTTGGAACATTCTGGCCAGCTATGCCGCCTCGGTCGTCGATTCGCGCCTGGGCAGCCAAGTGGAAAAGGACGGCGATTTCGCAAGCACATGGCTGCGCATGAAGGATGGCGGGTCTGGCCCCTTTCGGCTAGAGCTTTGGCGTCCCGGCCAAGGCGTGATTTTGGGCCGCTTTGCCCCTCATCATCAAGGCGTTCCCGTCCCCGAGCGGGTGGGCATCCGCCATATTCCCGAAAGTTCGGTGCAGCGCCTGATGCTGGAAAAGGGCGATCTGGACATCGCGCGCAACCTGTCGCCCGACGACATGGACAAGCTGACGGCCAACCCGGACGTGACCGTCATCCGCGTTCCCCAGGGCGGGCTGTTCTATATCGGCATGAACATGAAGGTCAGGGCGCTGGCCGATCCCAAAGTGCGCCGCGCCCTGAAACTACTGATCGATTATGACGGCATCGCCAAGAACATCCTGAAAGGTACCAAGGCAGTTCGCCAAACCATCCTGGCACAGGGCTTTCCTGGCGCCTTGAGCGATACGCCCTACAAGCTGGATATCGAGGCAGCCAAACGCCTGTTGGCCGAAGCGGGCTATGCGAAAGGCCTGCAACTGACGCTGGATGTGCGCAACGTCTCGCCTTCGATCGACATCGCCCAAGCCATCGCCGCCGATTTCGCCAAGGCAGGCATAGCGCTTGAAATCGTGCAGATGGACAACAAGCAACTGCTGACCCGCTACCGGGCGAGGGCGCATATGCTGACCTTGGCCCAATGGTCGCCGGATTATCCTGACCCACACGCCACCATCCAGGGTTTCGCCTGGAACCCCGACAATGCCGACGGCTCGCCCTATCGCCTTTTGGCTTGGCGCAATGGCTGGAACATTCCTGAACTGACTGGATTGGTGCAGGCCGCCAAATCCGAGCGCGACACGGCAAAGCGCCTGTCCCATTACGAAGCCGCCCAGCGTGAAGCCCTGAGGGATGGCCCCTATGCCGTGATGTTCCAGGACATGCAAATCCTGGCCCTGCGAAAATCGGTGCAAGGCCTTCGGGCGGGTCTGACGCCCGATTCCATGCGCTATGCCGACGCCAAGAAAAGCGTCGCCCAGAAAAGCATCGCCAAGTGAAGCGGGCCGTCTGGTTTCCTCTGACTTTGCTGGCGTTGCTGGCCGTCACTTTCGCCTTCGCCAAGATCGCCCCCATCGACCCTTTGCTGGCCGTGGTGGGCGAGCGGGCCAATGAAGCGACCAGAGCCGCCGCCGCCCAGTCGCTGGGTCTTGACCAGCCTTGGCCCATCCAATTCCTGCATCATGTTGGGCGCGCCTTATCGGGCGATCTGGGATTGTCCACCCTGACCGGACGCCCCGTCCTGGAAGACTTGGCCCAGGTCTTTCCCGCCACCGTCGAGCTGGCGCTGGCGGCCACCGCCATCGGCTTGGCGCTGGGGCTGCCGCTTGGCATCGTCGGGGCCTATTGGCAAGGCCGCTGGCCCGATCATCTGTCCCGCCTGATCGCCCTGCTTGGCCATTCGGTACCCGTTTTCTGGCTGGGGCTGATGGCGCTGTACTTGTTCTACGCCGCGCTGGGATGGACGCCAGGACCAGGCCGTCTCAGCTTCTATCTTGAGGGGCTGATCCCCAGCCCGACCGGTTTCATCCTAGTCGATGCCTTGCTGGCCGGTCGCCCCGATATCGGCGCCGACGCGTTGGCTCATCTGGTTCTGCCCGCCCTGACGCTGGGCCTGTTCTCGACGGCCCTGTTCGCGCGCACCAGCCGCGCCCTGATGCTGGACGCGCTGACGCAGGATTTCATCCTGACCGCCAGAGCCAAGGGTTTAAGCGAATGGCGGGTGGTGCTGCGCCATGCCCTGGGTTCTGCGCTGGCTCCGCTGACCACCACCCTGGCTCTGACGCTCTGCTCGCTGCTGGAAGGCGCTGTGCTGACCGAAACCGTCTTTTCCTGGCCGGGCCTGGGTTCCTACATGACCGGCGCCTTGATGGCGGCTGACATGGCGGCCATCCTGGGGGGAACGCTGCTGATCGGTCTTGTCGTGGCGGGTCTCAATCTTTTAGCCGATATGATGCAACGCTGGCTGGACCCGAGGACGGCATGAATCGTTTTCTTCGCGATCCGCTGGCTTGGTTGGGGATTGTACTTCTTATCCCGCTGATTCTGGGTGCCGCCCTTGGCCCCTTGATGGCCGATGCCGCCCTGGAAACCCATCTGAGCGCCCGCCTGTTGCCGCCATCGGCGGACCACTGGTTCGGCACCGACGCCCTGGGGCGAGACGTCCTGGCCCGCACCCTGGCCGGGGCGCGCCAAACGCTGGGCCTAGCCGTCCTGGTGGCCGGGCTGGCCGCTCCCCTGGGTTTGCTGATCGGAGCACTGGCGGGCACGCTGGGCGGCTGGATCGAAAACGTTCTGATGCGCATGACCGACATAGCGCTTTCGGTGCCAAGGCTTATTCTGGCCCTGGCCCTGGCCGCCGCCCTGGGGCCGGGATTGGTCAATGCCGCCATTGCCGTGGCTTTGACCGCCTGGCCACCCTATGCCCGCCAGGCCAGGGCAGAAACCTTGTCAGCCAGAAAGGCCGATTTCATCGCGGCGGCTAGGCTTTGCGGGGCATCGGAACTGCGCATTGCCTGCATTCATGTTGTTCCCCTGGGCCTGTCCTCGATGCTGGTGCGCCTAAGCCTGGATCTGGCGGGAATCGTTTTGACGGCGGCAGGGCTGGGCTTTCTGGGCCTGGGCGCCCAACCCCCGGCCCCGGAATGGGGGGCCATGGTGGCGGCGGGTCGAACGCATCTGATCGAAGCCCCCTGGGTGGCGGGCTTTCCGGGCTTGGCGATTTTGATGGCCGGGCTTGGCTTTTCGCTGATCGGCGACGCGCTTCGAGACGCGCTTGATCCCAGGGCCGAACGATGCTGATCGATGTGCAAAATTTGTCGGTGCGCTTTAGGGGCAAATCGGCGGTCGATGGCGTTTCCCTACAACTGTCGCTAGGCGAGCGAGTGGCGATTGTGGGGGAATCGGGTTCAGGCAAAAGCACGTTGGGCCGCGCCTTGCTGGGATTGGTGGCGCATCCTGGCTTGGTTGTCTCGGACAGGCTGTCCATCGACGGAAGCGAGATGAGTCGGGCCGGACAGAGCGACTGGCGAAAAATCCGTGGGCGGATTATCGGACTGATGCTGCAAGATCCGCGCTACAGTCTGCATCCCACGATGACGATCGGCCAGCAGATCGGCGAAGTTGCAGACAGGGCCGTCGGCGACTGTCTGGCCGAGGTTGGGCTTTCCCCCGACATCGCTAGGCGATACCCGCACCAAATGTCTGGCGGACAGGGCCAACGGGCCTATCTGGCGATGGCTTTGGCCCAGCACCCCAAACTTCTGATCGCAGACGAACCGACCAGCGCGCTTGATCCGCCCATGGCCGCCCAGATGATGGCGTTGTTGGGCGAACGCATGTCGGCGGAACGCATGGGCTTGCTGTTGATCACCCACGACATCGATCTGGCGATGCAGACCTGTCCTCGCCTTTTGGTGATGCAAGACGGTCGGATCGTCGAGGAGCTTTTACAAGGACAAACGCCAGCCCACCCCTTTACGCAGCGCCTGATCCAATCCATTCCGAGGCTTCCATGCTAAGCCTTCGCAATCTTACGGTGGCCATCGACGGCAAGATTCTGGTGGACAATATTTCCCTGGACGTCGCGGCAGGCGACAGTTTCGGCCTTGTCGGCCCATCCGGATCAGGAAAAAGCACCGTTCTGCGCGCCATCGCGGGCTTGGTTGATTACAGCGGCGAAATCCTGTTCGAAGGGATCAACATGAAGTCGCTGTCCAATCTGGAACGGGCAAAGCGCATCAACATGGTCTTCCAGGATCCCTATGGATCGATGCATCCACGCCACACGGTGGCGCGCGCCTTGGCAGAACCTTTGATCATCCATGGCATGGCGGATCGCCAGGAACGGATCGATCAGGCTATCGCGGAAGTTGGTCTGACCGGCGATCTTCTTGGCCGTTATCCGCATCAATTATCGGGCGGACAACGCCAGCGCGCCGCCATTGCCAGGGCCTTGATCCTGAAACCAAGGCTGTTGCTGCTCGACGAGCCGACCAGCGCCTTGGACATGACCGTCCAGGCAGATATTCTCGATCTACTTGAACGGCTGAAAAGAACGCACGGCCTGTCTTATCTGTTGGTCGCGCATACGCCCGCCATCGTGGCAAGACTATGCGAACGGATCGGCAGGATGGAAAATGGGCGGCTTATTCCTGACGGTTGCTAAGCGGGCGGAAAAGCGCGATAACCTTCTGAAAGCAGGAGGTTTATATGAGCGAATCGCCAACCAAGCGCCTGATGCCGCCCGATATCCGCGCCCGCAAGGGGGGGGAACCCATCGTCAGTCTGGCACTGTACACGGCCCCCATGGCCCGCCTTGCCGCCCCATATTGCGACTTTCTGCTGGTCGGCGATTCAGTGGGCATGGTGCTTTACGGCATGGACAGCACTTTGGGCGTCACGCTGGACATGATGATTCAGCACGGCAAGGCGGTGAAGCGCGGCGCGCCAGACGCCTGCGTTGTCGTTGACCTGCCCTTCGGTAGCTATGAAGGCTCGCCAGAGCAGGCCTATGCGTCGGCTTCGCGCGTCATGGCCGAAACGGGCGCGCAGGGGGTGAAACTGGAAGGCGGCGCCGTCATGGCGCCCACCATCGCTTTCCTGTCGAAACGCGGCATCCCGGTTATGGCCCATGTCGGACTTTTGCCGCAGTCGGTCAATACGGCGGGCGGATTCCGCGCCCATGGGCGCGATCTGCAAGAGGCCAGCCAGATTCACGAGGACGCCTTGGCGGTCGCCGACGCCGGCGCTTTCGCCATGGTGGTGGAAGGCGTGGTCGAAGATCTGGCCAGACGCATCACCAAGGAAGCGCCCATTCCCACCATCGGCATCGGCGCTTCGCCCGCTTGCGACGGACAGGTCCTGGTGTGCGACGACGCCATTGGCATGTTCAGCAACTTCAAACCGCGCTTCGTGAAGCGCTTTGCCGAACTGGCCCCAACGGTTCAACAGGCTATCGAAGCCTATAGCAATGAAGTGCGGGCCAGAAGTTTTCCGGCCATGGAACATTGTTTCGGCGTCAAGAAAAGCGGCTGACGAAGGCCGAAAGCCTGCCATTGATCTCGGCCTGACTGCGCCAGTCGATTCTTGGATGACGAAACGGCACCCAGTGGAAACGCTCGCGGAAAAGCCGCCCCTGGTGTGGGGGGCGCGCATAATCGTGCGCTGGCAACGGACGCATCGCCTCATGACGGCAAGAAACGTAATCGAGATTGGCCCGCTCGCTGGCATACAGTCCAAGCAGGGCGCGTTTGAAAACGTCGTCCTCGGGCGAAAGATCCAAGACATTCCCTGCACCATCTGGAAATTGATTGGAATTCACCTGCTTGTTCGCGAAGTTGTACTCGGCGAATTCCAAAATCTCGAACCTGTCCCTTAATGTCTGGGCCAGCGCATTGGCCACATCATGATCCTGATGCCCCCCCTCGTAAGCGGGCACCCATAGCTGTTGCGCTTTTAACCGTTCGATGGCTTGGCGCGCCTCGTCCAAATGCTCGATCAGGCGGCGACTGGGGATGTCCAGCGATCCCGCAATCTTAAAACCGCCAGCATCAGCAACCTGTCTTGCTTCGTCCATCCGCTTGGCAACCTTGCCGCGATAGGCGTTTCGCTCCCAGAACCAGGCTTCCTGCGCAATGCCGGTGGTCAGAAACAGAACCGACAGACAGGCACCCTGCGCAATAGCGCGTTTCATGGCGATGGCGGCCCCCACCACCTCGTCGTCTGGATGCGGCGCCAGCACCAGGATGGAGGACAAAGCCGTCGTCATTCCCAGCGCGCGGCCTTGCGCCAGAAGGGCATGATGTCCTGGGCCAGAACATCCCCCCAACTGGGATGCGCGCGCTCGGAATGCTGGCGCGCCGCAAGGCCAAGCGAACGGCGCCGGTCTGGCGCCATCAGCAGGCGTTCCAACGCAGGCCCCCAACCATGGTCCGGCACCACAAGTCCGCTGATATTGGGCTCGAAATAGGGTTCCAACCCCGATCCTTCGTTGACCAGTACCGGCAGGCCCGATGCCAAGGCCTCCATCACAACATTGGCCAACACTTCCAACATCGACGGGAAAATGAACGCGTCGCAACTGGCGTAAAGTCGCCCCATATCCGTCGAGGGCACATTTCCCGGCAGGCAGGCGCGCGCTCCCAGCATCTGGCGGATGACGGGAATCTCCTCGCCCTCGCCCGCAGCCAGGAAATGGACGTCATGCCCCTTGGCAACCATGTCGGCAACCGCCTGGGCGGCGGGAAGCACGTTCTTGCCCGCGTTCACGCGGCCCACGAACAAAACGGCCACACTTGTTTCGGAAATGCCGAAACGGGATTTCAACCAAGCCCGGTCTCGATGTTTGGGGTTGAAAAATTCCTTGTCGATGCCGCGACGCAATCTGCCCACCCGCCCAGCGCCCAAACATCGCTTCATTTCCTCCAGGGCCTTGGCGTCGGAATCAAGCGAAAACAGGGCCGCCGACTGATGCTTGCGCAGCTTGGCCAACATGCCCGCTTCTTGCCGCTGGTCAACCTTGAAACGATCCAGAAGCAGTCGGGAAAGGAAACCGTGGCCGAACAATCGTTCGACGGTGCGTCTTGTATAAAGGCGCGTGTAGCCGGGCGTATCCGTATGCACCGAATTGACCAGCGGAATGCCCTTTTGGCGACAAACCCTCAGCGCCGTTCCCGCCATGGCGAAAAACGCATCCGTGGTATGCACGACATCGTAGCCGGGAAGCGCCCTGGCGATGGCGGGATGCCAGGGCGACAGATCGGTATGGTCGGGAATATTGCCCACGATCCAAGACAGGCGCTCGGTTGAGAAGACGGGACGATGGCTGACGAAACGCACATGGTCGGACAGCGGCTCGACCACTTCGATGGCGTTCTGCACATGCACGGTCAGGTCGAGATCGTCTCGGGATACGGCCGCGCGCGCAAAGCGTTCCCAGCATTTGACATGACCTCCGGCGCTGGCCCGTCTTTCAAGATCGACCAGCACGCCAACCTTCAAACGCCGTCCGCTCATCTCTTGCGAATTCCCAGCAGCACGTCGGAAAGCCCCACCGGCAAAAACGAAAGAAGCCATACGACGAAGGCCAAAGGCATCGGGAAACTGATCCGACCCTTGTCGAGCGCCAGCCCCAACTTGATCACTTGGGCGGCGCGTTCGGGATTCATCAGGAAGGGCATGGTGAAATTGTTGCGTTCCGTCATCGGCGTTTTGACGAAGCCGGGACAAATCACCGACACCTGCACGCCATGCGGCTTCAGGCGCAGACGCATACCCTCACCCAGCACGCGTTCGGCGGCCTTGCTGGCGCAATAGGCGGGCGATTCAGCAAAGCCTCGGAAACCGGCCAGCGACGACATGATGGCGATCTGCCCCCGCTTTCGTTCTCTCATGCGGGGCAGGATGGGCAGGATGGTGTTCAGAACGCCGTCAACATTGGTGGCGAAGACGGCGCGGATCTGGTCGCAGGTTTCTTCCTCGCCCTTGTGGCTGCCTGCGGAAATTCCCGCATTGGCGATCACCAGATCAAGAGGCCTTGACGTATCCGCAGCCTCTATCCAGGTCGCCATCGTATCTTCATCGACGACATTAACCACCGCCCGTTCAACCTTGGCCCCTCGCCCACGACAATCGGAAGCGACTTTTTCCAGGCGCTCGGCATTACGACCACTCAGGAACAGCGTAACCCCCGAATGGGCGTAGCTTAGAGCAAGCGCAGCGCCAAGACCGCTGGAAGCGCCTGTAATCAGGATGTTCCTAGGCTCTTTCATGATCCCCTATCCTCGGCTGTCAAGACGGCTCGCAGACGGTTCCCCAAGGGCAAAACGTCGTTCAGCAGCGTGCGCCATAAAATCTCGGATGCCACTGAATGATATTCGTGAACCAGGATATTGCGCATTTCAGCCAGTTTTGACCAGGGCACATCCGGGTATCGATGGGTAATTTCCTGGGGAAGATGGCGCACCGCCTCGCCCATTATTTCCAGGTTGCGCGCCACGGCGTCTTGCGTGCGTTCGTCCTCGCAGAAGGCATCCATGTCCATTCCCTTGATATAACGGTGAATGCGCTCAACCGCTTCGGAAATATCCGCTAGACTGACCCGCCAATCCTTGATTGTCATCAAAATATCCTAATCGCTTCCTTTAAGATGCGTCCCTTCAGACGCGGCTTCAAGCTGGTGGGGGTAACGATGTCTGCCGGATGGCCCAAATGCCCTTCCAGCCAGCGCTTCAAATCGATCAGTTCGAACATGCCAGAAGGACGGCCCGGCTTGAATTCGACCAATAGGTCGATGTCCGATTTGGGCGACGCCTCGTCCCTGCCGACCGAGCCGAACAGCGACAACCCCGCCACCCCGAAGCGGGCCAGTTCCTCTTGGGCATTTCTTAGACGATCAAGGACTTCGGCCCTTCTTACCGGCTGACGGCGCTCCATGCGGCTGACCATCCGGCGCACCGCCTCGGTCTTGTGGGCAGGCACCCAGACGGTCACATCGACCAGCCCGCGCCTCCTGCGCTCGCGCTCCTGTTTCCGGTTCATATTTCTGGGATAGCTTATCGGGTCCTTCCAGGCAACAGGCGCTTTTCGCTTGCCAGATCAATCGGGAACGGCCAAAAAAGGCGGCATGTCAATCATCAGCATGACCGGATATGCCCGTTCGCAGGGTTCCTGCCCCCAGTTCTCCTGGATCTGGGAGGTCAAAAGCGTCAACGGCAAGGGTTTGGAAGTTCGCCTGCGCCTGCCGCCCGGCCACGATTCCTTGGAGCTTCCCGCCCGCGACAAGGTGGCCAAGGGGGCCAAAAGGGGCAATATCAATCTTTCCTTGAACGTCACCAGACAGGCCCAGTCAGGAGCGCCTTCGGTAAACCGGGCGCTGCTTGACAGCTATCTGACCCTGGCCATGGACCTAGCCCGCGAACATGGCCTGCCCACGCCCAGCGCTGAAAATGTGATGGGACTGCGCGGCGTTATCGAGACAGCCGACGAAGCCAGCCTGGGCGAGGCGGAGCTTAAAGAGCGCGACGCCCTGCTGCTGGCTTCGCTGGACGAGGCGCTTTCCGGCCTGACTGCCATGCGCAAGGCGGAAGGGACAAGAATGTCTGAAATTCTGACCTTGGAACTGGACGAAATCGAGCGTCTATCCAAGGCGGCCCGAGAGACGGCGGCCCTGCGCCCCGAAGCCATCAGAAACGGATTCAAATCCAAGCTGGACGAATTGTTGAATTCCCAACCGCCGGTCGCTGAAGAACGCTTGGCGCAGGAGCTGGCCCTGCTGATCGCCAAGGGCGACGTGCGCGAAGAACTTGACCGGCTGGACGCCCATGTCCAGGCGGCCCGCGACATGTTGAAGGCAACCGACCCCGTGGGTCGTCGGCTGGATTTCCTTTGCCAGGAATTCAACAGGGAATCGAACACGCTATGCTCGAAATCGTCGGACGTCGATCTGACGCGCATCGGATTGGCGCTGAAGGCCGTCATCGAGCAATTCCGCGAGCAAGTGCAAAACATCGAATAAGGGGCGCTCCATGAACGATGCCGCAATCAACCGCCGGGGCCTGATGTTGGTGCTCTCGTCGCCATCGGGAGCGGGAAAATCCTCGATCGCCAAGGCACTGCTGGAAACCGAACCGCAATTGGCGATGTCGGTTTCGGCGACCACACGCGCGCCGCGCCCCGGCGAGGTGGACGGCAAGGATTACCATTTCATCGACATTGAACGCATGAAGGGCATGATCGGGAACGGCGAATTTCTGGAACATGCCAAGGTCTTCGACAACTACTATGGCACGCCCCGAGCGCCGGTTGAAGCCGCGCTGACTTCAGGCAAGGACGTCTTGTTCGATATCGACTGGCAGGGCACGCAGCAGGTGGCCGCCAATGCGCGCGACGATTTGGTCACGGTATTCGTGCTGCCCCCTTCGGTCGAAGAGTTGGAAAAGCGCCTGAAGGGACGAGGCCAGGATTCCGAGGAAGTCGTGCAAAAGCGCATGAGCAAGGCGGCCGACGAGATGAGCCACTGGCCGGAATATGATTACGTGATCGTCAATCGCGACCTTGCCGTCAGCATCAATGCCGTGAAGGCCATCCTAAGCGCCGAGCGCCTGAAGCGTGTCCGCCAAGTGGGGCTGGCCGATTTCGTCAACAAGCTGCGCGGCGCTTGACGGCGTTTCCATGATCCGCATCACCCACAGAATCGCCATCGACGAGAAGGAAATCGAAGAGCAGTTCGTGCGGTCAAGCGGTCCTGGCGGGCAGAATGTGAACAAACTGTCCACCGCCGTCCAATTGCGCTTCGATGTGCGCGGCTCGCCCAACTTGCCCGACGACGTCAAGGAACGTCTGGAAAAACTGGCGGGCAAGCGGATGACGCTGGAAGGCGTTCTGGTCATCACGGCGCAACGTCACCGCACGCAGGAGCGCAATCGCCAAGATGGGCTTGAGCGCCTGATCGACCTGATCCGCCAGGCCGTGCCGCCACCGGTGCCGCGTCGCCCCACCCGTCCCACGCTTGCCTCGAAACGCAGGCGACTGGACGATAAAAGCAAACGCTCGACCACTAAATCGCTGCGCGGCTCGCCCAAGGACAGGGGGGAGTGATCCTATCTGTCCGCTGCCGCTCGTCTCAGGCGGTCATTGATGGCTAGGCCCAATCCGTGGCGCGGGATGGGCATGACGACGATCACGTCAACTCCTGGCTGATCCAACTCTCGCAGATAAGCGAACAGATGCGCCGCCGCCTCAATCAAATCGCCAGCGGGACTGAGATTAAGACATCCAACCGGCGCGGTCGGTCCGAACCCTAGCAACGCTTCACCCGATTTAACTTGGATCGCGTTCAACCGGAGCTTGGCATGCGGCGCATAATGGCTTTCCATCTGGCCGGGCGACTGGATCGCTCCACCTTCCGCCGCCACTTCCACAGGTCCAAGAAGCTCCTTTAACGCCTCGAGCGAGATGCCGCCGGGGCGCAACAGGCAGGGCGTTTCTTGCGTAAGCGAAAGAACCGTGCTTTCCAGCCCGACTTGACACGGCCCGCCATCTAGCACCAATTGCGCCTTCTTGCCCAGCCCCAAAACCACATGATCCGCCCGCGTCGGACTGAGCTTGCCCGATGGATTGGCGCTGGGGGCGGCGACGGGACCATGAAACGCCCGCAGCAATTCAAGCGCGGCCGGATGATTAGGGATTCTGACGGCCAGCGTATCCAACCCGGCCGTGGCAAGCAAAGAAACGCGGCCTTCCGGCCTGCGCGGCAACACCAAAGTCAATGGCCCGGGCCAGAATTGTTGGGCGAGCTTCCTGGCTCGACCATCGAAGATGGCGATGCGTTCGGCGGCTTCGATGTCCGCGACATGGGAAATCAATGGATTGAAACTGGGGCGGCCCTTGGCTTCGAAAATACGCGCCACGGCCTGATCGTTGGCGGCATCGGCGCCCAGGCCGTACACCGTTTCAGTCGGAAAAGCGACCAACCCACCCTCGCGCAGCGTGGCGGCAGCTTTCGCCAGATTCTCGGGCGTGACGGGCAGAAGAAGGGGCATCGGCTAATCCCGAAGGCCCCAAGCCACGAAATCTGGGTTGAGAATACTGCTTTTGCCGTAGCGAAGCGGCTGACCGTCCAGTGTTTCCAAACATCCCCCGGCCCCCAGCAACACGGCATGTCCAGCCGCTGTGTCCCATTCGCTGGTCGGGCCAAAGCGCGGATAGACATCCGCCGTCCCTTCGGCCACGCGGCAGATTTTCAGGGAACTGCCAGCCTTGACAAGGCCAGCGATCTTTCGCCCGGCCAAATAAGCCTGAATTTTCTCGGGATCGCCGTGCGAACGGCTGGCCACCACGCTCAAACCCTCGGCGGGGGGCTTGCGGCAAGCGATGGATTGCCAGGGGCCTGAACCTTCTTTTTTCCAAGCGCCTTCGATTCCGCCTGCGAACAACAGATCAAGGACCGGCACGAACACCACGCCCAGAACAGGATTTCCATTCTCGATCAAGCCAATATTGACCGTGAACTCCCCCGTGCGCTTGACGAATTCCTTGGTGCCGTCCAAAGGATCGACGAGCCAGAAACGCTGGCCTTGCCGGTCTGGCATATAGCCTGCCTCGGCGGCTTCCTCGGAAACGATCAGGGCCTTGGGATCAATTTCTTTTATTCGTTCTAATATTAATCTTTCGGCGGCCTCATCAGCCTCGGTAACGGGCGATTCGTCCGATTTCTTGCGGACGGCAAAATCGCCCGAATAAATGGCAAGGATGGCCTGCCCCGCTGCCAGGGCGATCTCAGATAATTCCTGCAGCAGCTTAGAGGGTGTTTTCCCAGCTATCGGGGTATGAAGGGGCATGAACCACTAGTCCTCGTAGGGCGACAAGAAGCTTACAGTCTAGCAGGAAAAATTGGCCCAATCGAGAAGCGAAACTTCACCGTCTCAATGCTTTACAGCCTGTGGCCGGATGGTTTACAGGTCTCATTCCAAAAAGTTTTCCACAGGGGAAGTGGCCGTTGGGACGGATCACGCTGTACATTTTGCGCCAGATTCTCATCGGCACCATTCTGGTGACGGTGGGGCTGACTTGCGTGATATGGCTAAGCCAGTCCTTGCGTCTGGTCGAACTGATCATTAACAAGGGCCTCTCGATCGGCGGCTTTTTGTATCTGACCATGCTTTTGATGCCCAACTTTCTGACCATGATCACCCCCATCGCCTTGTTCGCGGTGCTGCTCTTCACCTATAACCGGCTGGACGCCGACCGCGAAATGGTGGTGATGCGTTCGGCTGGCTTAAGCCAGATGGCGCTGGCCCGGCCGGCTTTGATGGTGGCGGGCGGGTTGACCTTGTTCGGCTATCTTTTGACCATCGAACTGGGACCGGCGTCGGTCAAAACATTCCGTGAAATGCAATGGGAAATCCGCAACGACATTTCGCGCGTTCTGCTGCAGGAAGGCACCTTCAACAACATCGTTGACGGGGTGACCGTCTATGTGCGTTCGCGCACCGGCGAAGGCGAGCTGTTGGACGTTCTGGTCCATGACACGCGCAAGAAGGACAGGGACGTCACCATGATGGCCGAACGCGGCGCTCTAGTGCGCTCGGACGGCGGCCCTCGCGTTCTTCTGATCAACGGCAATCGCCAGGAATTGATCCACAACAGCGGGCAGCTTTCGCTTTTGTATTTCGACAGCTACACGGTGGAAATGACCAACCTGGAGAACAATGACCCACGCTTTCGCGATGCCCGTGAACGGCCATTGAGCGAACTGTTTTCCGTCAATGCACAAGAAGTGGGACCCGTTGACTTTGCCCGTTTCCGTGTCGAGGCGCATCACAGGCTTTCCAGCCCGCTTTATCATCTCGCTTTTGCCTTCGTAGCCTTGGTCTGCCTGCTTTCGGGATCTTTCTCGCGCCACGGCATGTCGGGCAAGGTGGTGTTGGCTATTGCCTTGATGGTCGCCGTCGAGGCCGCCCAACTGGGTGTTGCCGGGCTAGTCGTGAAGTCGCTGACTTTGATCCCCTTGATCTATGTGGTGCCGGTCTTGCCAATTCTGATCTGCCTTGGCCTTCTTATCGGACAGCCAAAATTGCCGAGATTGCGCAGCAAAACCGGCGAGGCGTCGAAATGATCCGCCGTTTCGCATCCGCGCTTGTCTTGCTGGCGGCCTTTCTTTTGCCTGCGCAGCAGGCGACCGCCGCTGAACAAAAGCCTGGAAAAAGCGACTTCGACAGCGAGCAGGTCTATTTCTCGGCTGACGAGGTCAATCAGGACAAGGAACTTGGCATCATGACCGCCAGGGGGCATGTCGAGGTCTCGTACCAAGGCCGCGTTCTATTGGCCGAACAGATTTCCTACAACACCCGCCAAGACATCATTTCGGCTTCTGGCAATGTCAGTCTTTTGGAGCCGTCAGGGGACGTGTTCTTCGCTGATTATTTCGAACTGTCCGGGGACTTGAAGGAAGCGACCAGCAAAAACCTGCGAATTCTGATGGCCAACCGCACGCGTCTGGCCGCCGCCAAGAGCACGCGCGTTGCCGGTGAAAAGAACGTCATGGAAAAAGCCGTCTACTCGGCTTGCGAACCATGTAAGGACGACCCGAAGAAAGCGCCCCTTTGGCAGGTCAAGGCCATGAAGGTGACGAATGATGAAAAAAAACAGACCTTCGAATACAAGGACGCCTGGCTCGAATTCGCGGGCGTCCCCGTCGCCTACACGCCTTATTTCGAGCACGCCGACCCGCGCGTCAAAAGGCATAGCGGCTTTCTGCCCCCCAGTTTTGGCGGCTCCAGCCAGTTGGGCGGCTCGCTGACGGTCCCCTATTATTGGGCGATCTCGAACAACCAAGACGCCACCATTTCAACAATGGCCACGGGCAAGGAAAACCTGGTCATGATCGGCGAACATCGCAACCGCATGGTGACCGGGAAAACCGACACCCAGGGCAGCCTGACCTATGATTCGAAGAACACTGTGCGCGGCCACATCAAGGCGACCGGCCTGTTCGATATCGATGAAACATGGAGAGCTGGCTATCAGGTCGAGCGGACAAGCGACGACACCTATCTGCGCCGCTATGGCTTCAGAGGGTCTGACCGCTGGCTGGAAACGCACCCTTATGTCGAGGGCTTCTCAGGCCGCAACTACGCCAGAATGGAGTCCTACCTGTATCAAGGATTGTCGGCAAAGGATGATCCAGGCAAAGCGCCCGTCGTGCTGCCGGTGGCCGAACTAAGGCGCGTGGGCGAGCCCGGATCGCAAGGTCAGTATTGGAGCCTCGACGCCGGAATGCTCGACATCTACCGTGGCGAGGGAACGGACACCCGGCGCCTATCTTCGCGCCTAGCATGGAACCTGCCCTATACGGCGCCCGCGGGCGACAAGTACAAGTTGACGGCGGAATTACGCGGCGACGGCTATCACATTTCCGATTACCAACTTCACAACCGCGAAGAAAATGGATTCACCGGCCGCGTTGTTCCTCAGCTATCCCTGGACTGGCGCTATCCTTTCGTGCGCAATGGCGAACGCTTTACCGACGTGGTCGAGCCGATTGTTGTGGGCACGGTCAGCCCCAACGGCATGAATCCGGCACGCATTCCAAATGAGGACAGTCTCGATTTCGAATATGACGACACCAACATCTTCCTTCCCCAGCGATTTACGGGGCTTGATCGCGTTGAGGGCGGCCCTCGCGTGGCTTATGGCGTCAAATGGAGCGTCTTTGGCAAACGACCGGGCGCCATGACAGCTTTGTTTGGACAGAGCTATCGCGCGCATGTCGATGAAACATATGCCAGAGATTCGGGATTGCAGGACAATCTGTCGGACTATGTAGGGCGTTTGGACGTCAGCCCAATGGGCAATTTCAAGATGCTCTACCGCTTCCGTTTAGACAAGGACTCGCTGGCGGCAAGGCGGAGCGAGGTCGGTTTCCAGGCAGGCCCGAAAGCCTTGAGCCTTGCCGCGAATTACGTGTTCGTTGACAAGAACAGCATCACCGGCTACCCGGATCGCGAACAGGTGAATATGTCAGTATCCTCGAAGCTGACGCGTTACTGGTCCGCCAATGCCGGAACGGTGTACAATCTTGGCAGCGATATCGAACCGCTTTCTTACAGCACGCAATTGGTCTACGAGGATGAGTGCTTCGCCCTGTCGGCCAATTACATGCGCAAATTCACCTATGACCGCGATTATATCGGCGGCCAGTATTTTCTCTTCCGATTTACCCTGAAGACGCTGGGCGAATTCCAAGCCAGCGCAGAATAAACCTACCCCTCTTATGGACACAGGCGCGACATCATGACCTGCTGGAGAATGTTGAAATTCCTTCTGACAGTCTCGCTGCCTTTGCTGGGGGCGTTGGCTGCGTCAACCGCCGTTGCGCAAGAGAACGAGCGCATTGCCGCCGTGGTGAACGACGATATCGTCTCCATGCGCGATCTTGAAGAGCGCTTGAAGCTGGCCATCATCAATTCCCGTCTGGAAAACAGCCCTGACGTGCGCCGCCGCTTGGTTCCTCAGGTTCTTCGCAAACTGATTGAGGAAAAACTGCAACTTCAAGAAGCGGCTCGCCAAGGCGTGGCGGCAACTGAATCGGAAATCCAAAAGACGATCAGAAACATCGAAAACCAGAATGGCCTGCCTTCTGGCGGCCTTGAGATCGCAACGCGAAGGGATGGCATAGACTTCAACAGCCTTCTAACCCAAGTAAAAACAGAAATCACATGGGTCAAGCTGCTGCGCATCCAATATGCCGGCGCAATAAAAGTTTTGGACGCAGAAATCGAGGCGCAATTATCATTGGCAAAATCGAACATGAACCGACCGCAATACTTGCTGGCTGAGATTTTTCTGAACACCGACAATCCTTCGCAGCAAACCGAAATTCAGTCGCTTGCCGAACGCATCGTTCAGCAGACCAAGCAAGGAGCTCCTTTTTCCGCTCTGGCGCGTCAATTTTCGCAAACGGCAAGTGCTGCCACGGGTGGCGACATAGGGTGGATCTATGAAGGCCAATTGCCTGCGGACATCGAAGCGATTGTCAAATCCATGCAGCCGCAACAAGTCAGCACCCCCATTCGCACCCTGACCGGCTACCACATCTTTTATTTGCGCGAACGCAGAAGCGGAGCAGGCCAGGACAAAAGCAATTCTGTGCTTGATTTGGCGCAGTTGTTTCTTCCCCTTGCACAGAATGCCCGCCCGGATGAAGTCCGCGCCCAGACGGATCTTGTGCAAACGGCAGCCAGCGCCGCTGAAAATTGCGATGATATCGCAAAGTTGGCCAAGGAAATCGGCTCACCCTCAAATCCGAGGCTTGGCAAAGTCAAGGTTGGGGCTTTGCCGACCAATTTGCAAGCGGCGTTGGCAGACCTGCCAGCGGGAAAGACTACCTCGCCCCAAAAGGTCGGAGGCGGCGTTGCCGTGCTGATGGTTTGCTCGCGCAAGGATGAAACCGGCTTGCCCAGCCGCGAGGAGATCGTAGGCCGCCTCGAGATGGAACGGATGGACATTCAGGCTAGGCGCCTGTTGCGCGATCTTAGGCGCACGGCCATCGTCGATGTCCGGATATAACGCATGACTGCCCTGCCCTTGGCGCTGTCAATGGGCGAACCTTCCGGCATCGGAGGCGAAATCGCGCTGAAAGCCTGGATGCGGCGTCACGAAGGTCTTTCCCCTTTCTTCGTCCTCGACGATCCAAAGCGTCTGCAATCTATCGCCAACGCATTAGGCTGGCGGGTTCCAATTCAGATCGTGCAGACGCCTAAAGCCGCCCTGGACTGTTTTGACCAAGCATTGCCGGTTGTTCCGCTTAGCGCTCGCGTCGAAAGCAAACCAGGACATCCAGACGTTCTGAACGCAAAAGCCGTCATCGAATCCATATCAAGGGCCGTCGAGATGGTTGTGGCGGGCCAAGCCGCTGCCCTGGTCACCAATCCCATCCATAAAGCGGTTCTGAAAGCCGCTGGCTTTGCGCATCCTGGCCATACGGAATTCCTGGCGGAATTGGCTGGCAACGCGCAGCCCGTGATGATGCTGACGGCAAACGGCTTGCGCGTCGTCCCCGTCACCATCCACATGCCCCTGAAAGACGTGCCTGGGCGCTTGTCTCAAGAAACGATCCTGCACCAAGGACGCATCCTGTCAAACGCCCTGAAGTGCTACTTCTCTTTGCCAGAGCCTCGGATCGCCGTAACGGGGATTAACCCACATGCAGGCGAGGATGGCGTTTTAGGGCGCGAAGAAATTGACATCATTCGACCCGCCATAGAGGCGTTGCTCCAAGAGGGCGTCAACGCCTTCGGCCCCCTGCCCGCCGACACGCTGTTCCATGCCGAGGCCAGAGCTGGCTATGACGCCGTGATGTGCATGTATCACGATCAAGCCCTGATTCCAGTCAAGATGCTGGGATTCTGGGAAGGCGTGAACGTCACGCTGGGCCTTCCCTTTATCCGCACATCGCCCGACCATGGAACGGCGCTGGGCCTTGCCGGAACAGGCAAAGCCGATCCAGGAAGTTTGATGGCCGCCCTGAAATTGGCAGCCCAGATGGCGAATGCCCATGCTGCCGCCGCTTAAGGATATCGTGGCGAAATATGATCTGCTGGCTCAGAAATCGCTGGGCCAGCATTTCCTGTTCGATCTGAACATCACCAACAAAATAGCCCGCATGGCAGGCGATTTAACTAAGGGCACCACGATCGAAGTTGGGCCTGGCCCTGGTGGTCTTACACGCGCGTTGCTTGAGAATGGTGCTGCGCGCGTGATCGCCATTGAAAAGGACAAACGTTGTCTGGGGGCCCTGGCCGAGATTGAAGCCGCCTATCCGGGACGCCTTCGGGTGATCGAGGGTGATGCGGTGAAAATTGATGCCGCGGCCCTTGGCGATGAGCCACGACGCATTGTGGCCAACCTGCCCTATAATGTAGGAACGCCTTTGCTGATCGGCTGGCTGAAGCGCATCCACGACTTTGAAAGCCTGACATTGATGTTTCAAAAGGAAGTCGCCGACCGCTTGGCCGCTCCGGTGCGCAGTTCGGCCTATGGACGACTTTCCGCACTGGCCCAATGGAAATGCGATGTGAAGAAGTTGTTCGATCTGCCGGGCGCCGCCTTTACCCCGCCCCCCAAGGTGGCGTCCAGCGTCGTGCGCCTGACGCCCAAAGCGGTGACGGAACCAGCCGATTTCGCCCTGTTCGAGCGCGTGACGGCGGCAGCGTTCGGCCAACGGCGCAAGATGCTGCGCTCCAGCCTGAAGAGCATTGGCGACGCCGAGACGCTGTTGATCCAGGCAGGTATCGAACCCACGGCGCGGGCCGAGGAAATCGGATATGCTGGCTTTGCCGCCCTTGCCCGGATACTTCAGGAACGAACGACCTCGCCATGACCATCTTGCCCCTTGTCGCAACATTGCAACAACAGATCGGCCCATCCCATGTGCTAACCGGCCCGGCGGACATGGCGGCCTATCTGCACGAGGAGCGCGGCACCTACGAAAGCAGGGCCTTGGCCGTGGCTCGCCCGGCCAATGCCATGGAAGTGGCTGCTGTCATCGCGACCTGCGCCGAAGCGGGCGTCTCCATAGTCCCCCAGGGAGGAAATACCGGCCTAGTCGGCGGCTCTGTTTCCAGACAAGACCAGATCATCTTGTCGCTTGGCCGATTGAACCGCATCCGCGGCGTTGATCCCATCAACAAAACCCTGACCGTGGAAGCGGGATGCTCGCTGGCACAGGCGCAAATGGCGGCCGATGACGCAGGCCTGCTTTTTCCCTTGAGCATGGCATCGGAAGGGTCGTGCCAGATTGGCGGCAATCTATCGACCAATGCAGGCGGCACGGCGGTGCTGCGCTACGGCAACGCCAAACGCTTCGTGCTGGGGCTGGAAGTGGTGCTGGCGGACGGGCGCATCTGGGATGGGCTCAAAAGTCTTCGCAAGGACAATACGGGCTATGATCTGAAACAGCTATTTTTGGGATCTGAAGGAACGCTGGGCATCATTACCGCAGCCACGCTGGCCCTATACGCCAAGCCCAGGGAAATCGTGACCGCCTTTCTGGGGCTGGACTCGCCCAGCGCCGCGCTGACGCTTCTGGCCCGCTTGCAAGAAGCCACGGGCGAACAGGTGACGGGTTTCGAACTCATGGCCCGACGCAGCCTGGAATTCGTGACAAGGCACATTCCAGGCGCACGCGATCCATTAAGCGCTGCGCATCCCTGGTATGTGCTGGCTGAGATTTCAACCTCGCGCGCCAATGCAGGGTTCGAGGAGTTGATGGAAACCGAACTGGCCGCGGCGATCGGAAACGGGTTGGTCGCTGACGGCGTTGTCGCCGCCAGTCATGCCCAGCGCCAGCAACTCTGGAAACTGCGCGAATCCATCCCCGAGGCGCAAAAGCACGAGGGCGGCAGCCTGAAACACGATATTTGCGTGCCCGTCTCTTCCATCCCTGAATTCCTTGAACGCGCTGCCAAAGCCGTCGAAACCGCCCTGCCCGGCATCCGTCCCTGCCCCTTCGGCCATGTCGGCGACGGCAACCTGCACTACAATCTAAGCCAGCCCGAGGGCATGGATAAACAAACATATTTGGCCAGCCGCGACAGTCTGGCCGGGATTGTTCACGATATCGTGCATAACTTGAATGGCAGCTTCTCGGCCGAACACGGCGTTGGGCTTTTGAAACTGCCCGACATGGCGCGCTATAAAAGCGAGGTCGAGCGCGATCTGATGCGCCGCATGAAAGCGGCTCTCGATCCCTCCAGTCTGTTCAATCCCGGCAAGGTGGTGGGATGAGGGGCCTCCTTTTCGCACTTATCTTGATATGCGCCTTGCCTGCGCAGGCTGCCATGCCGGGAACGCCGGATGGCGGCCAACTGGCTTTCACGGTCATGCGCAATGGCCAGGCGATCGGGCGCATTCTCTATAGCTTCGAGACCAACGGCGATTCGCAGATCGTGCGCGTTCAAACGCGCATTCTGTATGTTCTGATGGGCATTCCCTTTTATCGTTTCGAGCATGACGCCGTTGAAACCTGGAGCCATGGCCGTTTGACGGACCTGACGTCCAGCACTAACGACGACGGCAAGAAACTGGAATTGACCGTCAAGGCGGAGGGGCATGATTTGCTGGTCACGATGAATGGAAAGGCAGATCGCCTTGAAAAGACGAATATGCCGGCCAGCCTATGGAATATCCAAACGACCAAGGCCGACAGGTTGATCGACACCGTGGACGGCAAACAGCTTGAGATCGTCGCCAGCCAGCAAGACGGTCATTTCACACTGAGCGGCAAGTTGAATAGAACCCTCTGGTACGACTCCAAGGGCATGTTGTCCCAAGCGCGCTTTAACGCCCGCGATGGCTCTGAAATCCGCTATGTCCGCGATTGAAGGGGCGAAAACCACCTGATACAGTTTTGACAAACGTACCAGGAAATAAGGAATAAGAAATCATGGCCTACCGCGCTCCCGTCGATGAAATGCTGTTCGTCATGAACGAACTGGCCGGATTGCCCGAAATCGCCGCCCTGCCCGCCTTCGCCGAAGCCACCCCCGATCTAGTCAGCGCGGTGCTGACCGAGGCCGGACGACTTGCCAGCGGCGTTCTCGACCCTTTGAACAAGGTCGGAGACCAAGAGGGGTCGCACCTGGAAAACGGCGTCGTGCGCACGCCAACCGGCTGGAAGGAAGCCTGGGACCAGTATCGAGACGGCGGCTGGTGCACGCTGCCCTTCGATCCCGACTATGGCGGACAGGGCTTGCCATGGCTGGTCGCCATTGCCGTGCAGGAAGTGACCGATTCGGCCAACATGGCCTTCGGCCTGTGCCCCATGCTGACCAAGGGAACGGTCGAACTGCTGGCCGCCCACGGCTCGAAGGAACAAAAGGAAACCTATCTGCCCAACCTGATCTCGGGCCAGTGGACAGGCACCATGAATTTGACCGAGCCACAGGCCGGGTCGGATCTGTCGCAGGTGCGCGCCAAGGCGGTCAAAAGCGCTGACGGCAGTTATCGCATCTTTGGGCAAAAGATATTCATCACCTATGGCGATCATGAAATGGCCGAGAACATCGTCCATTTCGTGCTGGCCCGCCTGCCCGACGCCCCCCCAGGAGTCAAGGGCATCTCGCTTTTCATTGTGCCCAAATTCCTGCCCAAGAACGATGGGGCGCCTGGTGAGCGCAACGACGCCAGATGCGTCTCGCTGGAACATAAGCTGGGCATCCATGCCAGCCCCACCTGCGTGATGTCATTTGGCGATCACGAGGGTGCCGTGGGTTTCCTGGTCGGCGAGGAAAATCGCGGGCTGGAATACATGTTCACGATGATGAACAACGCCCGTCTTGCCGTTGGCCTTGAAGGCGTCGCCATCGCTGAACGGGCCTATCAGCACGCCGTCGACTATGCCCGCCAGCGCGTGCAAAGCAAGCCGCTGGGCGCAAACGCAAAACCGGGGGCCACCATCATCGCGCATGCCGATGTGCGGCGCATGCTGATGGATATGAGAAGCCGCACCGAGGCCGCAAGGGCGCTGGCCTATTACGCCGCCGGAGCCATCGATCGCGCCCATCATCTCAATAACGAGGTCGAGCGCCAGGAATGGCAGCGCGTGGTCGATCTGATGATTCCGGTGGTCAAGGGGTGGTGTTCGGAAACCGGCATTTACGTCGCCAATCAGGGCGTGCAGGTGCATGGCGGCATGGGCTTCATCGAAGAAGCGGGAGCGGCGCAATATCTGCGCGACGCCAGAATTACCGCCATCTACGAGGGCACCAACGGCATCCAGGCCAACGATCTGGTGGGCCGCAAGGTGGGGCGCGACAAGGCGACTGCGGCCAGGACCATGATCGCTCGCATGTGGGCCACGGTCTCGGAACTGGAAGCCAGCAAAAGCCAGACTTGCCATATCCTGCGCGACCGTTTGGCCGAGGGGCTGGAAGCGTTGTCGGCTGCAACCGATTGGGTGGCGGAAACCTATGCCGCCGATCCCGTCGCCACCGCCGCCGGTTCCTTCGCCTACCTTAATCTTTGGGGCATCGTGGCGGGCGGCTGGCTTTTGGCTCGCGGCGTTCTGGCCGCCGAAGCGCAGAAGGACGGCAACCCCAAATTCTTGCATGCCAAATCGGTAACGGCGCGTTTCTTTGCCGAACAGTATCTGACGCAAGCCCACGCCTTGAAGACGGCGGCGATGGCGGGCAAGGATGCCGTGATGGGGCTGGACGAAGAGGATTTCTAAGCAACCGATGGTCCAGCGAGAAGTTCTGTTCGAATTCATCCGCATGGGCAACGCCGTCAAGGTCACCGCCACCGACACCTTGACCTTGGCCGAAGTGGCGACGATTTGCCATGCGCACACCAGCCGCAGAGACATGGAAAACCTTGCCCTGAAACGCCTTGACGCGTTTCTGACCAAGCAGGCGGATCAGGCCCATGCCAAAGGCTATGAAGGCCTGCCCTGCAAACATTGTGGAAAGTACACGCTGAAACGCAGCGCCACCCGCGTCAAATGCGACACCTGCGGGAAGGAAGTGAGGTTTTAGAGGCCGCGCATAAACCGCGCCCTTAGGGGGCGCAATCCCTCCTGCGCCTGGGCAAGCACGGCCAAAAGTTTTTTTTTGTCCTTTGGCAGATTGCCCGCCAAGGCCAAAGCATTCGATGCGTGATTGGAGCGGAAGATAATGGGGCGCGGCGGGTTCAACCCCTCGATCAGGCGTTCCTGTTCGGCCAGCATGCCCAGATCATCTTGGAATTCAAAACCATCCGGATAGGCCTTGGCGAAATCTTGCGTCACTTCCGGGGCGACGCCCAATTGCAAGGTGGACAAAAATTCCGGCGGCGCCGCATTCACAACCTCGACGGTGCCATCTATATGCTCCTGCCACAAGGCGCTGCCACCCACCCCCAGCACCACGGTGGCAGACACTTTAATGCCCGACAAACCGGGTTTTCCCAGCGCCTCGATCATTTGCCGCTGGGTAACACCCTTGGCAATGCGCTTCAGAATCTCCGGCGACCCGCTTTCGATCCCCACATAGACCAGCGACAATTTAGCCGACTTCAGAGCCGCCAGTTCCTCGACCGATTTGCGCAGCAAATTGGCGGGCAAGGCATAACAGGAAACGCGATTGAGACCGGGAAACGTTGCCGCCAATTTTCCAAGAATCGCCAGCAGATGATCGGTAGGCAAGCACATGGCGTCGCCATCGGCCAGAAACACCCGCCTAGCATCGGGCCAGCTTTGTCCCCAGCTATCGATATCCGCGAACACCTGTTCAAGCGGGCGCGCCTGGAAGCGCTTCGATCTGTACATCGAACAAAATCGGCAACGGTTCCAACTGCATCCCAGCGTGGCTTGGATGATCAGATTGTCTCCCTCGGAGGGAGGACGCCATAAGGGATAGTCGTAATCGAATCCCTCGGGGTCGTTGTACATGTCAACGCCCAAGCAGGCGGTTCATATGGGATACCATCTCGGCAAGCGATTTGGCGGTGATTGCGGCGTTTCCTTCCATCGTAACGCCCGATGAGGCACAACCAGCCAGATGCTTGCCGGTTTCGGAGAAAGGCACATCCATTTCGCGCCCATCCACCCAAATCAGATGATTGCTTGAAGCCCCGCCATAATAGACCAGGGGACAATTCAGGCGAGAAGAAGCCATCGACAAATATTTCACGGACCTGACATCAAGATTCAGCCAACCATGACGCGCGTTCTCATACTCGACAAAGCGGATTTCCGGCGGCGCCTCCTTTGAATAGGCTTTCTGACGCTCCATCATCAGACGCACGCGTTTGGGCGGCGTCCAGTCGTCATCCAGACCGAACATCACCAGAATGGGTCCCCCCGCGAAGACCTTGTCGGCAATAAAGCCGTGGTCTCCGGATGGATAGAATGAAATATGCCCGGAAAATCTCAGATCACCTTCAACCTGACGCCTGCGCAATGGTTCCAGCGCCGCAAACCAAGATGTCATACCGCCCATGGAAGCGCCCGCGATAAAGATCGCATCCTTGCGGATACGACTGTCCTTGGACAAGGCGTTTAGCGCAGTAAAGGCGTCGGCAATCAATGAGGGCGTTCCGGCAGCGCCCGCTGTTCCCGAGCAAACATTCTGCCAGCCCCTTGGATCGAAACTATCATAAACCAGCGTCGCATAGCCTGCTTGCTTGGCCGCATCCAGAATCAGTTGCTCGCCACGGCCGCTTGCCGTCCAACCGCCACAGCTATGCGCCACCACCAAGGCTGGATGCGGTCCCGAACCGGACGGCACATCCAATATGCCCTTGATGACAATTTCGTTCGTAGGCTCGCCCTTTTGAATCTGAGGCATTCCCGCATAAGTGCGCGATGTGAATTCGAATGTCTCAGCACTTGCCGACAAGCCAGGAAGAAGAATGAAGAGACATGCCAGCAGGAGGTTTCTCATTGCGGACTCCCCAAGGGTTATTTCACATTCTCCGCATCCACTTCAACGGCTTCGAAGCGGCTGGCCTTGAAGCCGGGCGACCAGTGCGTTGAGGGCAAGCCTGCCTTCACCTTCAAATGCGCCAGGAAGGATTTGGGATCTGGCAGCACCTCCCACACCGCAGGCAGGAACAAAGCGCGCCTTCCTGCATCTTCTATGATCAATCCGTCCACCCCAGGGCGCAGTTGAGTTAGCAGATCAGCCTCGTTCTCGATATCCATGCGGACGGGCGGCGTCAAGATCGACACCGACAGATTGACCACCTGCCATTCCCCTTTCGTCAATGGCGGGAATCTGGGGTCTTCAAACGCCGCCTTATAGGCGTTCTCGACCACATCCTGGCCCAAGGGGCGCCAAGCCATGGGCGAGCCGATGCAGCCGCGCAAGTCGCCGGATTTCTTCAAGGTCACGAAGACGGCCCCCGGCTGTTCCAGGTCCTTCGGCAGCCCCGCAAGATCGATGTCCTTGAAGCGCCCTTCGCTCAGTCCCTGTTCGATCGACCTTTTGGCCAAATCGATCAGGACCGGCCCCAATGTCTCATGCATGCGCACCCCCTTCTTCATAGAAAGCCCAGGCGCCATAGCCCACCACGCGGTCATGCGGCCCCGCCGTATCGCCGGAATTGCGCACATCCAGTGTTTTGACGGTCAGCGATTTGCGTTTGGCCAATTCCAAAAGCCCCGCCACCGGAACAGCGCCGCAAGCATGATTGCCATCCATGAATTCCGCGTTCAGACCTTCGATGGCATCCACCGTTTTGCGATCTATTCCCCGCGCCTCGTCATAGTCGTGAAAATGCGACAGATCTGTGCTGACCACAATCAAGGTTTCCGGCCCACCCCAGGCGGCTTCCAGCACATTCGCCACGACATTCCTGTCGGCCTGCCCGGCCACGATGGGAACAAGGCGGAAATCGCCCAACGTCTCGACCAGGAAGGGCAGATGCACTTCCAAACTGTGTTCCGAGACATGGGCGCTGTCCAGCATGCCGACTCCAGGCAGGCTGGATAGCCTCGTCTCGGCGTCCAGATCAAGCGGAATGGTCTTGCCTGGAATAGCATAGGCCGAAGCGGTGCACAGGGCCAAGCCCCTGAAGCCGACGCGATGTGACGGCCCAATCAGCACGACGCGGGAAATTTTGCCCTTCAGGGAACGCAGTTGCGCATAGGCGCTGGCGGCGACCGGACCTGAATAGATATAACCCGCGTGGGGAGCGATCAGGGCCTTGGGAGCATCCTTGCCCTGCACGGCAACGCCGGAAAGATAGCCACACACAGCGGCCTTCAACTCAGCCGCATCATCCGGATAAAATGTTCCTGCTACGGCAGGCTTTCGCACCTCGATCATGGCGCACCTTCCAATCTGTGCCCATTATTCTCCCCAAATTGGAATTCTTCAATCACAGGTTAATGACACTCCGGTCAAACTTCGTTAAAATCATCCTATGGAAACATTAACGTCGGATACGGTTCCGGCACGCCATTGGACCCGACTTGACGATGGCCGCGTCCGCTGCGACGTCTGTCCCAGGGCCTGCGCGCTAAAACCCGGTCAGCGTGGAGTGTGCTTCGTGCGGGCCGCCGACGAGAGCGGCATGATTCTAACCAGTTATGGCCGCTCGTCGGGCTTTTGCATTGACCCGATCGAAAAAAAGCCGCTCAATCATTTTTTGCCCGGAACCCCCATCCTGTCCTTCGGCACGGCTGGCTGCAACCTGACCTGCAAATTCTGCCAGAATTGGGATATTTCAAAGGCCAAGGAATTCGACCGTCTGACCAGCCGGGCCAGCCCGGAACAAATTGCACAAGCCGCCAGGAACAGCGGATGTTCGTCCGTCGCCTTTACCTACAACGATCCCGTCATCTTCTTGGAATATGCCTCCGACACCGCCAAGTCCTGCCATGAGCAGGGCATCAAGACGGTAGCCGTGACGGCGGGTTATATCACCGCCCAAGCGCGGCCAGACTTCTTCGAGCATATCGACGCGGCGAATGTCGATCTGAAGGCCTTCAGCGAGGATTTCTATCACCGCCTGTGCAGCGGTCATTTGCAGCCAGTAAAAGACACGTTGACATGGCTGTTGCGTGAAAGCGGCGTCTGGGTGGAAATCACCACGCTTCTCATTCCAGGCCAGAACGATGGCGACGAGGAACTGAAGGCGCTGTCGAGCTGGATCGCCAAGGATCTTGGACCCGACGTGCCGCTGCATTTCAGCGCATTCCATCCCGATTGGAAAATGACCGGTCTGCCCAATACCCCGGCGGCAACACTGACGCGCGCCCGCAACATCGCCCTTGGCGAAGGCTTGCATTACGTCTACACCGGAAATGTCCACGACCCGAAGGGCGGCAGCACATGGTGTCCGTCTTGCGGCCAGTTACTGATCGAGCGCGATTGGTACGTGCTGGGCGAATGGAATCTGACCGGCGACGCCAAGTGCAAATACTGCGGCCACAAAATCGCCGGGCATTTCCAGGAAAAGCCCGGCAATTGGGGTTCCAAGAGGGTCGCTCTGCGGATATAATCGTCCATATTCACACCGCTATATCTGATAGCCGGGGGCACATGACGGCAGCGACGCGTTCCTACGAAGTGGCGGATATAGCTAGACAACTGGGCGTATCCCCAACCGATCTTCCTGCGCAGATCTGCGAATTGATCCGCACATCCCACCTGGAACACCGCCCAATCGAGGGAAGAGAGCGCGACGCGTTAATCCTGCGCGTCATCCGCGAATTGGAAAAACCTCTGGAAGTGGCTGGCGAACATCGGTTGCCGCGCTGGGAAATGGGATGGGGCGAGAATCTGGATGCCTTTATCGCTTCCGGCTACGACTTTGCGGCTTTGGTGCCGAAATTCGTTCGCCCCGGCGAACCCGTTCGCATTCAAGGCGAATACATTCAGCCCATTTCCACCGGCTTCGACGTCGATTACATCCGTATTCTGGTAACCTGGCTCTACGCCCGTTATTTCGACCAGACCAGTGAAATCCACGAATTCGGCTGTGGCACCAGCCAGAACCTGATACCTGCCGCCCAGTTGTATCCGGGTCGTCCGCTCTTCGGCTATGACTGGGCCAAACCCAGCCAAGGCATTATCGACCTATTGGCCGAACATCGCGGCATCAACATCAAAGGGCAGGTTTTCGACATGTTCCGCCCCGACCCATCGGTAAAACTGGCTCCCGGCGCCGGGGTCATCACCATCGGTTCGCTCGAACAATTGGGCACAAAAATCGATCCTTTTCTCGATTTCCTAATCGAACGGCGCCCTGCCGTAGTCGCCAATATGGATTCCTTCAACGAATTGTACGACCCCGAACATCTGCCAGACGCCTTGGCCCTGCGCTATGACCGCAAGCGCGGCTATCTTGAAGGTTGGGTAAGCAAGCTGCGCGCGTTGGAAGCAAAAGGCGTCATCGAGTTCCTAGATCAGCGGCGGGGCTATGGCAACATCTTCCACGAGGGCCACGGATACGTGGTGTGGCGCGTGGTCTGATCCTTCTTCATATCGCAAGGCGCTCTATACGCCTTCAATCGCCATCGCGATGCCCTGGCCGACGCCGATGCACATCGTGCACAGAGCCAGCTTCCTTCCTGAAAGCTGCAACTCCCAAGCTGCCGTGCCGACAAGGCGCGCCCCCGTCATGCCCAGCGGGTGGCCAAGCGCGATCGCGCCGCCATTGGGATTAACGCGAGGATCGTCATCGCCAATCCCCAAGTCGCGCTGGCAAGCCAAGCCCTGAGCCGCAAAGGCCTCGTTCAGCTCGATCACGTCGATCTGAGAGATATTCAGTTTCAGGCGCTCCAGCAGCCTTCTTGTGGCGGGCACCGGGCCGATGCCCATGACGCGCGCGGGCACGCCCGCAGTCGCCATGCCCAGAATGCGCGCCTTGGGCGTCAGGCCATAGGCCTTCACCGCCGCCTCGCTGGCGATGATCAATGCTGCGGCGCCATCATTGACGCCGGAAGCATTGCCGGCCGTCACCGAGCCGCCCTGGCGAAATGGCGCCTTCAATTTGGCCAATTGTTCGGCTGTGGTATCGGGACGCGGATGCTCGTCCGTATCGATCACGGTATCGCCCTTGCGGCCCTTGATCACCACCGGCACGATCTCGTGTTTGAATCGCCCTGACTCCATGGCGATGCCTGCCTTCTGCTGGCTGCGCAGCGCGAAGGCATCCTGATCCTCGCGGGAAATCTTCCACTCCTCAGCCACATTCTCGGCCGTCTCGGGCATGGAATCGATACCGTATTGCGCCTTGATGAGCGGATTGACGAAACGCCAGCCGATGGTGGTGTCATAGATCGCAGCATCCCTGGACCAAGCACTGTCCGATTTCGGGATGACGAAAGGAGCTCGGCTCATGCTTTCGACGCCGCCAGCAATTGCTATGTCGATTTCACCCAACTTAACGGCCCTGGCAGCCGTCCCCACCGCATCCATGCCCGAGCCGCACAGGCGGTTAATGGTGGCCCCGGCCACCGTTTCGGGCAGGCCCGACAGCAACACCGCCATGCGGGCCACGTTGCGGTTGTCTTCGCCCGCCTGATTGGCGCAGCCCAACAGCAATTCGTCCAGCTTCGTCCAATCGACGCCTCCGTTGCGCTCCATCAAGGCCTTGACGGGAATGGCCGCCAAATCGTCGGTGCGAACCGGCGACAAAGCACCGGCATGGCGCCCAATGGGAGTGCGAACCGCGTCGCAGATGAAGGCGTCACGCATGATATTTCTCTCCTACTTTCCAGAAAAATGGGCTGGGCGCTTGGCCAGAAAAGCGGCCACGCCCTCGGCGTAATCGGGGCTTTGCGAAGCCGTGCGCTGAAGATCGCGTTCAAGATCAAGTTGCTGATCCAGCGTATTCGACCAACTGGCGTTCAACGCCTGCTTGATCAAGCCCAAGGCCTTGGTGGGTTGCAAGGCAAGATGGTTGGCCAGCTTCATAGCCTCGTCCATCAGCACGGCGTCATCCACCACTTTCCAGATCATGCCCCATTGCTGGGCCTGTTCGGCGGAAATTTTTTCGCCCAACAGCGACAGCGCCATGGCCCTGGCAGGCCCAACCAAACGCGGCAGAAACCAAGTGCCCCCTGAATCGGGCACCAAGCCGATCTTTGAGAAGGCCTGGATGAAGCTGGCGCCGCGTGCGGCCAGAACGATATCGCAAGACAGGGCCAGATTGGCCCCCGCACCGGCGGCGACGCCATTCACCGCGCAGACCACCGGCGCTTGGATCGAGCGCACGGCCCTGATCAAACGGTTGTAAAGACGATCGATGGTCTCGCCCATATCGACGGAATCCGGGCCAGTGCGCATCACCGGATCGCTCAAATCCTGACCGGCACAGAAACCACGGCCCGCCCCAGTGAGCAGAACACAGCGTATGCTTGCATCCGCCGCAACCTGCTTTACGATGGTCAAGGCCTCGGCGTGCATGGTCTCGGTAAAGCTGTTCAGCTTGTCGGGACGGTTCAAAGTGATCAACGCCACGCCGTCAAGCCTAGCCAGTGTAACGGGAGCTTCAGTCATCCGCAGCGTTCCTTAAAGCCAAAACCGCCTTATGATACCGTTTTGCCGAATTGCATGTCAAAGCCGAGAAGGAGCCAGTTGTTCATGCCCCCCTCTTTTCCTCAAGTTTACGCCCTGGATGGCATCACACCGGTTATCGATCCCAGTTGCTACGTACACCCGGCTGCGGTGCTGATCGGCGACGTCATTGTCGGACCCGGTTGCTATATCGGCCCCGGCGCCTGTCTGCGTGGCGATTTTGGACGCCTGATCGTCGGAAAAGGATCGAATATTCAAGATAATGTGGTTATCCACACCGATCCCGGCTGGGATACGCTGCTTGAAGACGACAGCCATATCGGCCACAGCGCCGTGCTGCATTGCTGTTTCGTGCGCAGAAACGCCCTGGTGGGTATCGGGGCCGTGGTCATGGACCGCGCCGAAATCGGCGAAGAGGCGATGGTGGGCGCTAAATCCTTCATCAAGGCGGATTTCAAAGTGCCGCCGCGGACACTAGTCACCGGCATTCCTGCCCGCATCGTGGGGGAAATATCGCCCGAGCGTCTGGCCCGCAAGACCCAGGGAACGCAGGAATATCAGCATCTGACCATCCGCTGTCTGACCAGCATGCAGGCGGCGCCCCCCCTAAGCGCCCCCGAGAGCGAGCGCAAAAGAATGCCGCCGTTCAGGCACATCAAGTAACGGCGGCCAACTCTTGAATTCACTCGGGGCCGGTTTCCAGCCTCCATTGCGGTGACGGTCGGTTGAGGCTTGCGTCGATCGGTCACGATTGGTGCAACTTCGTATAAAGTCAGCCCCCCCTATTCCGAGAAATGAAGCTCCTTGACGATCTTCCCTGCGCCATTTCTAAGAAGATAAGGCCGTTTTTCTGTCAGCATCTCTCGGCGGAATCGCTCGAGAGCCGCAGCATAAGCGACCGTCTCCTCGATGATGGGGGCCGTGCCTAGACGCTGATTCTTGTGGGATCTGCCGAAATTTGCCAGAACAGGCAAATAGAATGGCATATAGCCTCGCAGGACGAATTCTAAATTGAACCGCGAGACCACATTCATCTGCAGGGATTCCGGAAAACCGGAACTTGGTTCAAGGCAAGATCTGAAAACATCCGCGCGGACGCAATAATTAAGTTCTGGCAAATAAACATGGGAGGCTTTGTTCTCGAATATCCATTTCAGGGCCCATTCGTCTTTCTGGGGCATTGCGTGAAAATTGGGCGGAAAGCAAACGTTGCCCAGGGTTCCGTCCTCGGACATGATGGAGCAGGCCCCATAAACCAGCGATATGTCCGCGTCATTGTCGAGCGCCGCCGATGCTTGCCGAAACCAATCCCTGGAAAGATAGCCGTCCGTCGATGTCGTTACCATGATGTATCGGCCTTTTGCGACGGCAAGAGCATTCATAACGCCCTCATCCCAAGTAGCGTCCGGCCCGACCAGTTTAATAAAGGGAAAGGACTCGATGTATTCCCGACAACCATCCGTCGAGCCGCCATCCGAAATAATGAATTCAAAATCGTCAAAATCCTGGCAAAGAACGGACAGTATCGTATCTTCGATAAACTTCCGATGGTTCTTGTTCGGACAGATAACGGAAATGGCAGGGTTTTCAGGCGGTGAACCGCTGCGGCCAAAAAAGAACGACATCATCCCCCCTAGCGGATCATACATCTGACAGCTTTGCCGTCAGCGCCGATCTTCTTCAAGTCATTTTTTTGCGGATACGACGAGACCCGGCTCAGCCGCCTCGTCTAGCACCTTAAAGAAATTATAGTTCCACGATTTGAATTTCCAGTCGGAACATTTGGAACATAGGGGCAGTTCTTCATATGCGCCTGCCAGGATTTTCTGCCGCCATGCCTCGTAAGCCAGATTCTTCCAGATTTCTTCAATCGTCTGCTTGCCGACATTGCCCATATAGTGACCATCAGCCACGTCGAAATTGCAGAAAGTCACATTGCCGTTGGCGGTGATTGGCATGCGCTCGAAAGGATAGGGGCAAGGAACGCGCTGATCCGTCGGCAGATAGGTATCCTTGGCATAGCCGCTTTCCGAAAGTTGGCCATAGGTCAAGAATTTGCGGCGAATGACATTATCCACCCTGGTCCGCCAGAAGGCTTCAACCCTGTCGGGATCGATTTGTTCGGGATTTTCAACAAAACTGACAAGTATCTTCGTGCCCTCCCCCCGACGGTCGCGATGTTCAAGCGCATCGTCGATATTTCTGAGCAATGTTTCGAAATTCAGCCCCTTGCGAATCTTGGCATAAGTCGCTGCATCCGCCGCATCAGCCGAAATTTCTATGGCTTCCACCCCGGCATCAATCAGCCTGCGGGAACGGTCGGCCACAAGAAGGCTTCCGTTGGTGATGATGGCGACTCGAACGCCCTTTTCACCAGCCGCCCGGACCAGTTCGTCATCAAGGCCGGGCATCAAGAGTGGCTCGCCCGTTCCGGTTATCCGCATCAAGGGCTTGGTTTGGGTATGCTGCGCCATCTCATCGACGATCTTGCGCAACAGCAGCGGCTCCATATAGCGAACGCCATCCCGCTTGCGCAGATCCGTATTGGCATTGAACCAGCAATGGACGCAGCGTGAATTGCAGACATTCGAGACCTGGGGCAGAACCATCAGCGGAAAACGCTCCGCCCCGGCTTTCATGCCGAATGCGCTGGGCAAATGCTGGGCATGGCCTTTCTGTCCATCCATCTCACACCTTGCGCTCATCAACCGCATAGAAGCGGTCCGGGTCATCTGGATACCAGAATTTCGATAATCCCACTTGCCAGTCTCGGCAATCGTGACAGGGACCATCGGTGAAATTGAGCATCTTCTGCCGATCTCGGCGACGCTTCAATTCGCCAAGCCAGACTTCGCGCAAAGTTTGCCGATTGATATCCCCTGCGGGGTACTTACAATCCATATCGCCATCGCACTGCGTGACGCGCCCATCCCACAACACAACCAGATTGCGAAATAGCCAGGGGCATGGCATGAACCGTTCTGCCAACGGAATATCAAGATGCTCTGCCGCCAACAGATGATCCCAATGCCCCCATCCCTGGGCAACTCGCGTCTTGACGATGGCTCCCTTCGATAACCAACGATTTTTGAACGGCTCAAGCTCGTGGGCGTTGATGCCGACATCGATGAACTGCATGACGACCTTCGGGCCACCCTTGTCGCAGGCAGCCAGAAGCGCCTCGACATTGGCTACCGTCTTTTCAAAATCGCCCTTGCGCCGCACCTTGACGTAGGTTTCAGCGCTATCGGCATCCATGCCGACAATGAATTCGCGCACGCCATAGGCCAATATCCGCTCGATAGCTTCGGCATCTAACAAATTGGCGTTTGAGTTCATGTGGATGGCAACACCGCGTTCCTGAGCGTAGGAGAGCATGTCCCACAGCCTTTCCCTAGCCATCAACGGTTCACCCATGACCGCAGGCCACACCTTGGTCGAGGGTGGTGCGTAGTCTGCCACCTCGTCCACGATCTTGCGAACAAGTTCAAGGCTCATGACGCCTCGCGGGCGCGACAAAGCACTTTGCGGGCACATGGCGCAATCCAGATTGCAGCGGCTGACCGTTTCCACGATCACCTGCGGCGGAAAGGGGCCTTCCTTTAGGGTTTCGGCAACCCGCCTTAATTCCAGGATGTCTGTCATGGCGTGACCTTTCTGGCGCAACCCATCTAGTAAGACAAGCCTTGCGGCCCGCACGGCCTTCTGCCGCACCTTGCCTAATCGGCTCGCAATCAATGATCGCATCTTACTTCTACCAATTTGTCATCGTGCCCCACCTTTTCAAGAGGCGCAAGTCGGCGGCGAAAATCATTGCCCGGACAACCGGTTACAGGTAGCCTTAGATCAGTGGGTGCATTAAGCAATTTCAAAGCGAGGTCGCCTTGCATGTGGCGCGTCCCCTTTTTCCAGCATGACCTTGGAGAGGCCGAAGCGGAAGCCTTTCGACAGGCTCTGTCCAGCCCCATCCTGACCACGGGCGCCACTACCGCGCAATTCGAGAAGGAATTCGCGCAATATCTAGGTTTGCGTTACGCCATTGGTACAAGTAGCGGAACGGCGGCCCTGGAATTGGCGCTGCTGGCCCAGGAAGTCGGCCCTGGCTCTGAGGTTGTGACCACTCCGCTGACTTTTGCCGCGACGGTCCTGGCGATTTTGCACTGCGAAGCGACTCCAGTCTTTGTGGACGTTGATCCGGAAACCGGAAACATCGATCCCAGGCGGGTGGAGGAAGCTATAACCCCCCGAACAAAAGCCATTCTTCCGGTTCACTTATACGGCCTGATGTGCGACATGAAGGGCCTGTCGGCTCTGGCCAAAGCCAATAATCTGTTTCTGATCGAGGATAGCGCCCATTGCATCGAAGGCAGCCTGGGCGATTTCAAACCAGGTTCTGTTAGCAATGCTGCCTGCTTTAGCTTCTACGGCACCAAAAACATCACCTGCGGTGAAGGTGGAGCCATCGCTACCAATGACCAGGAACTGGCTGAACGCCTTCGCCGTCTGTCTCTGCATGGCGTTGAACGCGAGCCGGTCCATTCCGACCCGCGCCTTTATCGGCACTGGGACATTCCAGAGGCGGGACTGAAGGCGAATTTGAGCAACCTTTCTGCGGCGCTTCTGCTACCTCAGTTGAAGCGGATCGACGCCAACCTTGCCAAGAGAGAAATGCTGGCGGGGCACTATCAATCACGCTTGCAACAGCATGTCCGCTGGCCTGCTATTCACAAGGACGCTCATCACGCCCGCCACCTGTTCACTGTTTGGGTTCCGCCAGAAAGGCGTGACGCAATTTTGCACGGCCTGAACAGCCAAGGCATAGGTGCCGTCATCAACTACCGGCCAATACACTTGTTGAAATTCCTCAAAGACCGGTTTGGCTTCAAGGAGGGCAATTTTCCCAACGCCGAGTTGATAGGCGCATCAACCATCAGCCTGCCACTCTATCCAGGAATGAACTTGGAACAGGTCGATCTGGTCTGCGACGTTTTGATCGAACTTGTGGCATAGTGCGCCAGCGCCCTAAAGAAACCTGCCGTAAAGCAAAAGATCGTGAAAAGCGCCTTTCACAAAAACCTGCTCCTTAAGCCGCCCTTCTGGCTGAAAGCCGACGGCTTGAAACAAGCGCTGACTGGCAGCGTTGAAATCAAGAATCCGCGCCCCCAGCTTGCGAAGCGCCAGCGTATCCTTGGCATAAGCCATCAATTGCTCAAGCGCCACCTTGCCCAACCCGCTGTGACGAAAAGCGCGATCACCGATCAGAATAGACACCCATGCAGTGCTTGAAAATTGATCGATCTCGCGCAGGCTGGTCAGCCCGACGCAAGCGCCATGAACCGGTTCAGCCAAAGCAAAGTGAACTTCGTCCTGGCGCTTTCCGTCCAAGACAGAACGAAACCATCTGGCTTCCATCGCCGCCGTGACCGGCAGACGATAGCTCATCATCGCATCACGGGTCTCGGGATCGTTTCGCCAAGCCGTGGTGCGGAATCTATCGTCATCTTCAAGCGGTCGTAGAAAAACCAAAGGGGCAGTGCTCATCGGATTCAAACCCTTAACGATGTCGGGAACCCGCCTTGATCGGCCCCGGGAGAATTGATAGACTGATTTTGCATGGCTAGCGACGCGACATCAACCATTAGTGACGAAGACTTCCGCGAGGATTTCGAGCGTTTTCTGATTCAATCATCGGAAACTTCGCAAAGGTTCCGGCTGGACTGGAACGAGCGCAAACCCATTCTGGATGAACGCACGAAGGATACGCCGTTCCTAGCACAGTACATTTATCACACGGCATGGGCAGCCAGGGTGCTTTACCGGACAAAGCCAGCTAGGCATGTCGACATTTCCTCGCAACTGTGGTTTTCAACCATGGTGTCGGCTTTTGTGCCTACCGAATTTTACGACTATCGCCCACCGGCAGTTCAACTGGACAATCTGAAAGTTGGATTTGCCGACCTTCGTTCGCTGCCTTTTCCTAGCGGCAGCATCGTTTCCCTGTCATGCATGCATGTGGTTGAGCATGTTGGCCTAGGACGTTACGGAGACCCACTGGACTACGATGGCGACCTTAAGGCCATTGAAGAACTAAAGCGCGTATTGAAGCCCGGCGGCCAGTTGTTGTTCGTCGTGCCGCTTTCCGAACCCCGCATCGTGTTCAATGCGCATCGCTATTATCATCCGAATCAAATTCTACAGGCATTCGAGGGCTACGCTCTTGAAGAATTTGGCATGATCTTCGACGACCAAACTTTCTTTCTATTCCGCTCGACCGACATTCAATTCCGCCAACAGCAGGATGGTTGCGGCTGCTTCTTGTTCAGGAAACCTTTCTAATGGGTCAGATTTGTCAGGGACCGCCTTGGGAGTTCGCTCTGCCGCTCAAGGCGGGCATGGGACTTGACGTCTTTATTGAGACGGGGACCTTTCAAGGAGCAACCGCCATAGAGGCGGCTCGGCACTTTCGCCGCGTTGTCACAATCGAGCTGTCCCCGCGCCTGTTCATGTCCACAGAGGAAAAGCTGCTTGCCTATGCCAATATCGAATGTCTATTGGGCGATTCACGGCGGCATCTATCTTCACTTCTTTCCAATCTTCCACCGGCCATGTTTTGGCTGGATGCCCATTGGACAGGCTTGGAAATAACTGCAGGCGCCAACGACGAATGCCCATTGATGGGAGAGATCGAAACCATCGCCCCCCATCTCGATCGCCATGTTGTGCTGATTGACGACGCTAGTTTATTTTTATCTCCGCCCCCCAGAGGCCATAACGCGGCACACTGGCCGGGAATTTCCGACGTTGTCGACGCCTTGCGTCGCCATCACCGACCTTTCATTGCCGTATTTGACGACGTCATTGCCGCCATACCCGCCAGTGGAACGCCGCTTGCCAAGGAGATTCTGATCGATCTGGCGACAACGCGCGATCTTGAACGCCGTACACGAAGCAGCGCATGACGACCCTGGTTGTCCTCCAACCTGGCTATCTTCCATGGATCGGATTTTTCGATCTGCTAAGGCAGGCGGATTATTTTGTCTACTATGACGATGTGCAATTCGATAAACATGGATGGCGCAACCGCAACCGCGTCAAGGGTCCCAATGGCGCCAACTGGCTGACCGTTCCCGTCCTTCATAGTGGGTTGGGTTTGCAAGCAATCAAGGACATAAGAATCGACAACAGCCAGCCGTGGCGGCGCAAGCATATCACCACGTTAAGGCAATGTTACGCCAAGGCCGCTTCTCGCGAACCATATTTCACCGAACTCGCAGCGCTGATCGATCAGCCTTGGGAAAAGCTGATTGATCTGGACATTGCCGCAGCTTCCTTGATCGCAAATTGGCTCGGCCTGACGCCGCCCGCCTATCGTTCATCGGACATGCTGATTGAAGGCGACAGAAATCGGCGGCTGATAAATCTGTGCCACCGTTTTTCTGCCACAACATATCTATCAGCGAATGCCGCACAAACCTACATTGACATCGATCTGTTCGCAAGGAACGGCATTGCCGTGCGCTGGCAAAATTATGCGCACCCGACCTACGCCCAGCAGCACGGGGAATTTCTTCCCTACATGTCAGCCCTCGATCTGGTATTCAATCAAGGGGCGTTAAGCCGAGAGATAATGGAGACAGGCACCAAGCATGACGCATGATCTTGAAGGCGTAAGACTGGTCATTCCCAGACCGCCGGCGGATTGGTTCGGCGGATATGACCTTCGCACGTCAGACGTCATGACCCGCCAATTGGAAAACCGCGGAGCGGTTATTATCCGTTTCGATACACTTGCAATCACACAAAATGACACCGCCGCCCTCATCCGCCAAATATCCGAACTGCGCGCCTTTCGTCCGCATGCGGCTGTGGCGTTTCCAAATGCCGGATATGTAATGATGTGTCGAGTCCCTATGGCGGGACGCGAAGCCAATATCTTTGCGGAACTACTGGCTATACCTTGCATTCTAATCTGGGACCATGGATTATTTCAGTTTCCGACACTATTCCTGGGTCATTTGCCGGAACTTCCTGAGAACTCGAAGGGCGGCGCTTTGGCCCATCTTCGCGATACGGTCAATCACCCTCTGTTTCATCACCTGCCTCTGGATGCAGGCGAAGTCGAGGTCATGATGAATCTGGGCATTCTTGAAAAGCCGCCCACCATGATTACGCCAGCCATGACGCAACCGCCATTCGTACAGTATGGAATGGATAATCCAGCGCCGTCGCTACATGCCGATAACGTAGCCTTTGCGGGCAACATATATGCCGAAAGGATCAAGGCCTTCCCTTTTCGACGCATTCATGAGCTTGAACAGATATGCTCAAATATGCTGGACGGGAAAAGATCCGACTTCTCGGCGCCCCTTTGGCATCTCATGATGCAGGAGATTGAGCGCCTGACCGAACCCAAGCGACAAAGTCTCTCCTTGAATCCGGACCAAACCTTTTTCTGGCGATTTGCACATGATGTCATTATGGATATCGGCAATACGCAGTTGCGCCTGGACATGCTGTCGTCAATCAAGCATCAGGTTGCCTATTACGGCAATTTCGCCGATCCGAAAAGCACCGGTGCTTTGGCTGGTCTTGATAACGTTTCCTACAAGGGCTGGGCGGATTTTGAAATGGAATTGCCACAGGTTTACGCCCTTGCCAAAATTCATGTCGATCTGGTGAACACAGGATTCCTGGCATGCGCTTCCTCTAAGGCCATGAACTGTTTTGCCGCCGGAGGATTTGCGCTTCTTGATGCAAAAGAAGACTTCACCCGCCTAGCAGGTGAGGCATCCAAGGCAATTTCATACACAGATTTCGACGATCTTAACGCCAAGATCGATATATATCTTTCCAACCCACAACTGCGCGAGGAAGTACGCCATCATTTTCAAGAGTTTGCTCGCCAACTTGACTATGTAAATATTTGGGTTCAGGCGATCCGACAAATCTTGAACATGGATAACGGAACGGCGCCTGGGCTTGTTACGTTCCAGGCTCCAACACAATAACCTCCCAGCCAGGAAGCAAGTACTCGTCCTGACGCGCATGAGCATACTGCGGCCCTATCCCTTGAATGGGATGCGGCGAAATGATCCTTCTTCCCGGGGCAGGATTCAGCCATGCAGCCCACCAACTGAAGGTGCTCATGGACTTGATCAGGTGATCGCAAGCCATCATGATGGCAAAATCAAATAGCCAGCCGTGTCCATCGCAATAGACATATCGACAATCGTCTCGCCTTGGCAGATTAAGGCGGCACCATTCCAGATCAAGCGGCGTATCGGAAAAAACAACAAAAACGCTGCCAGAAGGGAAACGGGAACAAGCCTGCTCATAATAGTCATTGGGGTGGACATGAAAGCGATTGAAATTGGCGGGCCTCGTATTGTCTCCTCGCCGAATGTGCAGCGCAATCACATCGCCGCCTCTGCAAAGATCTCGTTGTTGCCCGACATAGCGACTTGCATAATCAGTCACCAATGAGTTTTTAAATGCAAAAGCACTGCGAACCCCGTCATCGGCACCGACGAAATATGCGGCGCCAACCCAATAGCCACACAGATACGCGTCACCCGACCAGTCTAGCAGACGCTCATCGAATACTGTCATGTCCTGCTCAAGTCGACACGACCTAACGCGTTCCAAATCGGCATTGTCTGCAATGGGCGCAGCAATTGAAAAATGCTCAAGGTTGAAGCGCCGGTCATCGCGAACTTCCTGTTCATACCAGGATAAATCCAGCTTGTGTTCAGCCGATATTCTGTATGCCAGCGCCAACCCTGCCGCATACTGAAAAAGCTGATTTCCAAGCCCGCCGGAAATTTTAGTAACAACCAGAGGAACGTTCGATGTCATGGCACACCGGGAAGGGAAACCGTTACCCGTCGCCACAGATCATCAATCGGTGGATAGGAAGCGAGCGCGCGAGAATATTCCTTGAGCAAAATGGGCAGGAACGGCCATGATTCCAACTTATTCATCAGAAATCTCCACCCATCCGAAATCGCATCATCCTTGAAGCTATAGGCAAGAAAAGCCGTAATGTTTCTCGACTCCGCCATCCGCCCCTGCGCCAATCTAAGAAAAACCTTTGCTTGCAGGGCGCAACACGCAATGGGGCCGTCAATACCCTCAAGCAAATTTTGCAACAATCCATCTGCAGATTGGAATCTACCTGCCGCCAACTCTTCGACAGCGTGTTCCAGCATGGGAGCCGCTTGGGCAGGATCTAGCGGCATCCGTCTACTCCTTAAGCAATCCCTGTTCAAATAATTCAGCACGCAATCGCTCCGCGTCACGTTTCTGCATGCGCTCGATCCTTTCCTCGTATACGGCAAGAATGCCCTGCAAGGAAGAAATGATCTCGTCTTTAAGATGCAAGGATTCCTTCAGGTCTTGCACTTGCTGGCGCAACAATCCCGGCTGAGTAAAATTGGCGGGGAACAGGGACGCGTCATACCCAGCGCTGACATAGGCTTCGAAAGCGGCAAGATAGTCTCGATGTCGGATGCTCTTTCCTGCCAATGGCGGCGTTAGAATATCCAGGCATTCGCCAACGAAGCCCGCATCAAAGCGGTCGGTGTATTTTGCAAGTAAATCGGCGGCACAGTCAGCAAGGCCGTAAATTTCAAATAAACATGCCAATTTTAGGATTTCTTCATTGTCAGGTACAATGCCCCACATCCTCTCGTAATCCGGATGCGCCAAGTCGCGAAAGTAAACAGCTTCAGCCCAGGTAACTTGGCCAACGGCCGACTGACAGGGCATCGGCGCTAAGAAGGGCGCCGGCAAAGATTTTCTGGCGTAACGGATGGGTTCCAAATCGAACAGAGAAAATCCCATCTGGCGCAGCAAAACATCAATGTTTGAGAAAACGTTTGCCCTAGGGCCAATATTGCCGACGAAATAACACTCTACTGAAAAACCAAGCACGCGCTTGTCTTGCATCAGCCGCTTCGATCCAGTCAGCACATCAATGTCGAATTGGTCAGTATCCGTCTTGATGAAGTTGGGAGCCGCCCCCCGATCATCCAGAAAAAAACCATCAAGTTCGATGAAGTGCTCAACCATTTCGCATCTTCCGGATTGGTCATAGCGATCTATAGAACTAGCGTTCAGGATATCTGCGGCCCAAGAACTGGCAAGTCTGTCATAGCAATGGTCGTTCTTGTCAGTGATAATAACTGTTTGTCGCCCATCTGGATTCCAGGACATGCACCCCACTCTAGCTGCCGTGTAGATGTGGTTCTTTTCTGGATTGGAGGCTCTTAATCGCTCGATCTCGCCTTCTAGCGGATCGAATCCCCAAACGACGATATCCTTGTCAAAAGCCTGCCAGCAGGCGTGGATGCCGCCGCTAACGCCAACATCGGCCAGCGCGAAGGGCGCGGTGGAAAAATAACCGTTGGCCACGAGGTGGCGCGTCAACATAGGTTCAGGAATTGTGTTGGCGTTGGTCATCAATGCTAACCCGGATAGCGACGCATGGATGCCGGCAGAATTTGAATGTCTTGACTGTCAAAGTCAACGCTATGCCACATCAAACGCTTGCAGCCGGCAAGGCACAAACTTCCATCGAATAGCTGAAATATCTTCGTTTCCTGGTCTCCCGGATCATGCATGGCATCAATGTCGTTATCGGGAATTTTCAGCAATGGGAACAAATTGTTGGCTACGAAAAAAGCGTTGTAGTCCGTCGTCGCAGCCAGTTCATAGCCTTTTTCCTTGGCCAATTCGATGAACGCAAGAAGCGACGCCCCTTGATTGACGGTTGCATCATAATCTTGAACAAAGACAACATCATTGGGAATCGACGGATTGAATTCGACCAGAACCACACGTGGCGAATAATTCAAAAGCGCCTTCCAGACATGCCAGTCGTTGCCGTCAATGTCGATGCTCATAAAATCGAAATGCGTCGGCAGCAATGTTTGCGCAAGTATGCTGTCCAAGGAAGATGCGCCATCGGCCATGACGTAGGCGTTCAGTGGATAAACACCGGGATGGGATGCATGTCTGTTGACAAGCGCCTTAAAGCGACTATCCAGACCTTCAATTAAAACGCCGCGCCATCCATGATTAGCAATCAGATTCCAGCTATTGCTGGATGAATATCCGTCGCCAGCGCCAAACTCGACACACCAGCCGCTTTCGACGCCAACCAAATCGAACAGCTTTTCAATTATGCCATCCTCGCCCATTTCCGAGGTGACGTTGCGCCGGAAATTGCGCAAGAATGTGCTTTCTGGTTTCGTTTTCTGGCGGTACCTCACTTCAACAACGGGCATGTCACCGACCTTCCTGCTATCTTGGCTTGCCAACCAATTCAATATGACAAACTTTGGAAAACTCATCGAATGGCAGCAGTCTCCAGCAATCCAGCACAATAACGTCTTGCCCGCCATTTTTCAGCATGCCGGGCTTTAAGCCGGCATATTCCGGCCAAGGCACCAGAATGACCAGAACATCTGCCCTGGCGGCACAGTCGGCTGCTGTCGCAGCCCATTCAACTTTATCGCCAAGTTTTTCTTTCGATTCCAAAAGCGCTAGGGGGTCGTGCGCAACAACCTTGCCATTCGCCTGAAGCAATCTTTTCGCCAGTTCGATGCTTGGAGATGCTTCTGTTACGCCTGTATCTGGCTTGTACGACATGCCAAGCAGACCGGTCGTTCCACCTGCCGGCAGCAACCGTTCAATCCGACTTGCCAAATGGTCAAGATAGTCCTGATTCATTTTGTCTGTGGCCAGCGCCATCGGCGCCTCAGTGCCCAAATTTGCCGCCATCTTCGCGAATGCGACATTATCGCGCGGGAAGCAAGGACCGCCAAAACTGACGGCCCCTTTCAGATACTTCCTTCCAATGCGCGTATCCAGACCGATGGCGTTGGTAATGACATCGACATCCGAACCCGGCAAATGATCGCAAATGCGGGCCAATTGGTTGGCAAATGAAATGCGCATTGTCACAAAACTATTCACTGAAATTTTTGCCAGTTCGGCATTGATGAAATTCATGTGTGCGAAGACCGGGGGTTTTTCACAACTGCGGCTATATATCGTTTCCAGCAAAGCGCCAGCCTTGGCGTCAGATTCGCCAATCAGGATAAAATCGGGGTTAAGCATGTTGTAAACGACGCTGCCCAAGGCGATGAATTCTGGGTTGTAGCAAACGCCAAAATCGACGCCGCATGTTTTCCCGGAAGCCTTTTCCAAGGCTGGCACCAACTTGGCCTGCGTGTCGCTCGGCATCACCGTACTGGTCAGAACGACAAGATGATACCCAGACTTACCGGCGATGGCCCGCCCGATCGGCTTTGCCGCGTCAAGAACGTAGTCCATTATGAAAACGCCATCCGGCCCGGTTGGCGTCGGCACGATGACGAAAGTGGCGTCGGTTGTCGCCACAGCAAACTGGACATCTGTCGTCGCTGTAAGCCTGCCCTTCGATTGATCAATCAGTTCTTGCAAGCGGGGTTCGACCACTGGGGCCCGTCCGGCATTAATCGCCTCGACATATGAGGGATTCAAATCGGCCCCGACTACTTCAAAGCCCTTGCTGGACAATACAGCAGCCAAAGGAGAACCAAGTTTTCCCAGCCCGACAACTGACAATCTCATCTAACGGCTCCCCCTCATCATGCGGCCTTACGATTTTGGCCGATCATCCACTCCATCAACTCTAGCTCTCCCAACCCCCAATTTTCATCGTTGAAGCAAAGTGATGGCCCTGTCTTGGATAGACCATCGGCCAATTTCGCCGCTTCAAAGGGTGTAAGAGCCTTAAGGTCTGTATCTTTTGGCGACTGCGTCTCCAGCCGCGAATGACGCAGCATCGACAACGGCCAGGCAAGCCTCTTCTCCCTGACGCTACCCGATGCCGTCACCGCCATCACGAACAAGGCGTCCATGAGAAAGACATGTTCGGACGACTGCGGCAACCCATGCCAGTTCACCCACCTGTCGCGCGACGCCAAGAGAAAATCTCCTGCCGCATTCACATGCAATGAGCGAAAGAATAGCCACGCGGCCCTGCGGGTTCTGAAAAGCCGCCAAGCCTGTTCGATATCTCGGCGCAGCACTTTTCCCATCTGAGACGCGATCCTCCAGCGATTTTCCTTTTTTAATAGGTCCGCCAGCGATTCTCTGACAAGAAGAATGAGATGGCTTAGCAGGTAACCGAAGGCAGCAGGAAACGGTTCACCCCATACGTCAAAAGTTCTGCGAAATCGGTAATCTACCTGCACATTCTCAAGATCAAGCGTTTCGCGTGCCAGATGAATGCGCTTGACGTTCATCTTCTCATCCATCGTCCCGGCGTCAATCTCGTAACAGTCCGTCCTGTAAAGAGACGCGGGATTCATTTCTTCACACAACACAAAGGCGGCAAGTTCCGGGGTCGGCAATACGCTTGGACGGGTTACAAGAACGTATTCGCCAGTGGCTCGGCGGACGCCTGCGTTCCAGGCCACTGTTTCAATCAACGGCAATGATTTTGCCTGCGGAAAGAAGTCGTGCAAAGAACTTGGCACGGAAAGAATTCGCAAATCAATTTGTGCATCCGCATCCTTTAGCGCCAGATGCAGAGGCTTACGTTCAACCGGTCCATTCCAATCAACGACAAGCATCTCCACCAGAGCATGATGGCGCTTTGCCGCTTTTCCCCAAGCTTCTATGGTCGCAATCAACCCATCAAGGGATTCTGCATCAGCATTGCGCGCCGCTAAAATGATAGACAGTCTTGGCTTCTGCAGACTAATCACGGGTGGACAAATCGCGAGAAATCATGCCCGCCTGTCTGCATATCGTTGATCCAGGCATAGGTTTTGGCAAGACCGTCCTTCAGGCGCGTCGACGGCTCCCATCCCAGATGCCGGTGGATCAGAGTATTGTCGCTGTTACGCCCACGCACGCCCTTCGGCGCACTCAGGTTGTAGCTTCTCTTCAGTTTGACGCCTGCGATTTCCTCGACGATATCCACCAACTGATTGATGCTGACCAACTCGGCTGAACCCAGATTGATCGGTTCAGAAATATCGCTGTTCATAACCGCCTTCACGCCGTGCAGCGCATCTTCGATATACATGAAGCTGCGGGTTTGTTGTCCATCGCCCCAAATCTCGATTTCATGAACACCGCTTTGCTTGGCCTTCAGCACCTTGCGGCAAATGGCCGCTGGCGCTTTCTCGCGCCCGCCGTCGAAAGTGCCCCAGGGGCCGTAAACATTGTGAAATCGCACGACACGCGTAGGCAACTTGAAATCTTCGGTGAAATGGCGGCACATTCTCTCACTGAATAGCTTTTCCCAACCATAGCCGTCTTCCGGCATGGCAGGATATGCATCGCTTTCCTTCAAGGCCGTCAAATGAGGGTCAAGTTGTTTGTCGGCGGCATAGACACAGGCGGAAGACGAGTAGAAGAATCGCTTGGCGCCAACCTCGCGCGCCGCCATCAGCATATGAGTGTTAATAAGTACCGACAACATGCATTCGGCTTTGTGAGTTTCAATGAATCCCATGCCCCCCATGTCGCAAGCGAAATTGAAAACATAGGCGGCATCCTTGGCCGCCGCCCTGCAAACAGGCAATTGCTTGAGATCCCCCACTTGATTGTCGACATCGTCGAAGCGCTGGAACCACGCATCCAGGGGCTTGATGTCCACCCCACGCAACCGGGTATAACCCTGCGCCCTGAAATCGGCCAACAAGTGGCCGCCGATAAAGCCGCCCGCCCCGGTTACGACAATCAGGTCAGTCTTGTTAATCATGCACGCTTCCCCTTTCCAGGCGTTTCCAAACCAACGCCCTTTCTGGCGCCTGAACCGCTCACATTGTGGCAGCATGGCGATTAATGCTCAAGGTGCATCTTCCCAAAAAGCCCCCTTACGTGCATCATGACCGGCATGAACCAAGCCACTCCACTCCCCCCCGATTCGCACGCCGAGCAGGACCCGCCCCCCTACCTGTCCCTGGTCGTCACCAGCAGAAACGACAATCATGGCCAGAACATTCAACAACGCATGCAGGCCTTCGTCGATGGCTGGTTCCACCAAGCGGCCAAACACGGCCTTGCATCTGAATTGATCTTTGTGGAATGGAACCCTCCCGCCGACCGGCCAAGACTGATCGACTCGCTGAACTGGCCCGAAAATCGCGGCCCTTGCCGCCTGCGCCTTATCGAGGTGCCCGAACAAACTCACAATCTTTTTTCATGCGCGGACCGCCTGCCCTTGTATCAATTCATCGCCAAAAACGTTGGCATCCGCAGAGCCAAGGCGCCCTTCATTCTAACCAGCAATATCGACATCCTATTTTCAGACGAGCTGATGGCCTATCTTGCAACGCGTAAACTGGAAAAGGGGGTCATTTACCGTAACGACCGCTTGGATGTTCCGATGGAACTGCCGAGCATTCCCATCGGAGAACTCATAACTTGGTGCCAAAGCAACACCATCCGCATCAACGGGGCGTCTTGGACCCTTGATATGCGCGATGGCAATCTGTTTGCCATCGCGACGACGCCCTTGGCCGCATGGATTGGTTTTGCGACGGATGCCAGCATCGCTTTCGGCAAGTCGGCGCCGCTCATACTATCGTCTCTTCTTCTCGCCGGAAGACATGTGTGGGCGGGAAACCGCATCTTAGCGAGCAGGATTGTAAAAACCGCGATGAAGGGAATGGGCGATAAGATCGGCGAAAAACGAAGCAAGGCCATGGAGTATATCACCCGCTCTAAACGCGCCATACCCGCCCATACGAACGCCTGCGGCGATTTCGAGCTGATGGACAGAGACAGTTGGTTCTCAATTCAGGGATACCCTGAATATGAAGGCTATTCCATGCATATCGACAGCCTCCTTCTTCTGTGTGCCATTGCCAGCGGTCGAGTGCGCGAGGAGATTCTAAAATACCCAATGGCACACTATCATATCGAGCACAGTCAAGGATCTGGCTTTACGCCTGAAGGAGAACGTCAGCTTTTCGAACGTCTTGCCAAGAAGGGAATACCATTCCTGCTGTGGGAAGATGTCGAGGCGTCCGTTGAACAGTTCAGGTCATTCGGGACGAAAGCGGCCTTCAATGATGCGCTATGGGGATTGGAAACAGCCATATTCAACGAAACAATCCTTAAGGAATCGGTCTGAATAGCTTTTGGACCAGATCAAGTTTCATGTTGCGAAGAATGGACGCAACCTCCCACCACCCTTTTGACTCCGACTTCTGCGCAGAAACGTCAAACTGACGCTGCCAGTCAGGAACCTCGGCCAGCAGGTGAGGAAACTCGAAAATGTTCTCGGCCAGGAAAGTCTTTTCGATACCAGGCGCTAGAGAGAAATCGGAAAAGTTCGGCACGATGTCATGGGCTATATGCCAATCGATTAGCCGCTCCAATCCGGCTAGACTGGTTCTCATAATCAGATTGGCAGTGGTCAATCCCCATTTCAGCCCCCTGCGGGCGGCCAATTCCTTGAATGCCAACAGGTTACGCTCGACCTTGTCCCAGTTGCCTCCTCTTCGTATCGCCTCATAAGTTGAGCCGACGCCATCCAGACTGACACAAATCGAAACCTTGTTTTTTCTGGATAGCAAATCAAGTTGCTTGTCCAAGGTGGCTCCGTTTGAATAGATATCCAGTGTCACCGCAACCAAATCCTCGTCATCAACCACACGACGAATAAAGGAGAGTGATTGAGGCAAAACCAACGGTTCGCCGCCAATCAGTGACAGAGTCAGCGCCTTTTTAAAATGAGGCTTCCACGCCCAGAGAATGTCAGCATTCAGACTAGTATCGTCCGGCCGGTCTGCCGTCTGCCCGCACATGATGCAGTCAAGATTGCAACCCACTCCAAAATTGAAATAAAAGCGTACAGGGGTGTGGTCGACAGTTATCGCCCCTTGTTCAAATCTCTTTCTGGCGCATTCAAGATTGTCCTTCTGCTCCGATGTCGCGTCTGGCGGCGGCGCAAAGCTGGCATAGGCCGCTCCATCCTCCTTGAAGCGATAGAAACCACAGTCGGCGCAGCCGGAATCCGCGCTGCCAGACACAATATCGGCACGAATTTTCGAGATTAGGGAACCATTCCAGTAGTCGAAGACGTCCCTTGCCCGCGAATTGTCCCAAGAAAGGACATAGCCGTTGTAATAGCAGCAGCACCCAACACGCCGGTTGTACATGATGTTCAGTTCGTACCAAGGCACTAGGCACGTAGCCTTCAGTGTCCCGGCGGCCATTCTATCCACACCTCATGGCGGAGGTGGGAAATGTCAGCGGCCCAGGGGATTCGTTTAAACTGAAATATGCCCAGTGATTCATCACCGAGAAACAATCAGAGGGGGTCTCCCGCTCGATTTCCGCCAGCGCCAAGGGGTTGTCCGCCATATCCCCCTTCATCTCCCAATCGGCCGAGCGCAGATCGATGCGGTTGCGCCAGCAGAAATCGAGAATCGGAACAAATTGGTCAACCACCGTGTTCAGCCAGAAAAGATTCGTGCGGCTCGTTCGATCGCTATCGGCATAGTAAGAATCCATGCCTCTCCAAATCGTCTTGCCGCCATACTGGCGCGGCGCATCAGGATACAAGCGGTTGTCAGACACGTCATGACAGATAACGACATGCTCTTTCTGAGCTAAAAGAGGCATGATATGCGACAGAACTCGGTCTGCCACCACATAGCCATGGGCATCCCAAAGCAACAGAATGCGCTTTGCAGGCAGAATCAAATGCGTGAAATCGACTTCACAAATATCGATCAGATAGGTAGAAAGCGGGGCAAACCATGCCTCTCCGGTCAAGGGCAACAACCTTGGTCTGGTTAACCTGTCCCACTGATCGCTCAGACAAAAACTGAAAACCTTGGTCCCTGGCATGCGATGCGCCGCCAAGGTAAACAGCGTCGTCGAGTTACCCATACCGCGGCCCAGTTCGATGATCAGGTCGGGCTGAAATTCCAAAGCCACAGAATACCATGAACACCATTGCGCCAAACTAAGGTCGGTGGGCCACGCGACAGCTTGCGCCAAAGCGCGCAACGTGCCGGAATCCTCATTCACAACATGTCGTTGATTGTAATAAGCCCTAGCAGGAAGATGCATCCTACTCCCCCTTGTTGACATTGCATTGCATTGTCGGCGGCGCCTCGGGGAAGGGTGCAAAAAGTCTAGTGATCAGATCCAGCTTCATCTTAATGAGAATATCCGCCGAACTGAACCATTCCTTTTCGTTCAACACCCTAATCGCCGCATCAAGCCGTTGGCGCCAATCAGGAACTTCAGCCAACAGGTCTGGAAAGGCAAAGACGTTTTCCTTGAAATAGGTTTCTTCAATTCCGGAAAAATTCATGAAATCCACAAAGTTGGGAGGAATGTCGTGTTCGACGTGCCAGCGAGCCAATTCGTCGATGGTTGACAGGCTGCTTTTCATGACGATATTGGCTGTGCCAATGGTCCAGTCAAGATTTCTACTGGCCGCCATTTCCTTAAAAGACAAAATATTCCGTTCGACCCGACTCCAACTTGAACCTGCCCGGATATGTTCATAAGTTGCGCCAATGCCATCCAAACTGACGCAAACATTCAAATTGGACTTTGCCGACAACTCATCAAGAAATTTATCTAGATTCAATCCATTGGTAAACAGATCAAGCCTCACCTGTGCGAAATCGTCATCGCTCACGATGGCGCGGATAAACTTGATCGCCTCAGGCAGAATTAACGGCTCGCCGCCGATGACGGAAATCGTTTCCGTCTTCACCATATGCGGCTTCCAGGCCAGCAGCCGTTCAGCATTCAACGTCTGATGACTGGGACGCTCAGGCGTTTGGCAGCACATGATGCAGTTGATATTACATGATACGCCAAAATTGAAATAAAAGCGCAGCGGCACATGGTCTACAACCAATTTTCCCGCAGTGAAATTAGCCATGGCGCGTTCACGATTTTCGCGTTGCGCCGGGGAAAGCACCTGGGTTCGCGCCACAAGAAAGTGCTGACGCATTTCTTCATGCGAACGATATTTGTACATGACGCAGCCCTTGCAGCCGCTGTCGTCTGGAATGCGGCCCACCACTTCGGCACGCACCTTGCGCAAGAAGTCGCCATTCCAATAACTGAACAGGTCGGGCCAACGATCCAGATCCAACCTTGAGGCGGGGCCATTGTAATAACAGCAACAAGCCACGCGCCCATTGTACATGGTGTTGAGTTCATACCATGGCTCGTAGCACTGGGGCAGGTTATCGGTTGAATTGGAATTCTCGGTCATTGTCCAGCCCGGTGGCGTCTGGCGCACAGTTTAGCACAGGGACGACCAAATCCTAAGCGCCTGCTGCGTTTGGGCCACATCATGCACGCGCAGTATTTGCGCCCCCTGGGAAGCCCCCCACAGGGCCGCCGCCAAAGATCCCGGCAAGCGCTCTTGCGACGGAATTCCCCCGCAAAGTTTGGCGATAAAGCTCTTGCGCGAGGCGCCCAGCAAAACGGGACAGCCGATCTCATGAAATTTGCCCAGCCCCTTCAACAGCGCCAGATTGTGCTCAAGCGTCTTCCCGAAACCTATTCCAGGGTCGATGGCGATCTTTTCGCGGTGGATGCCTTCCGATTCGCACAAAGCCACGCGGGCGGCCAGCCAATCATAAACTTCGGCCAAGCAATCGTCGTAATGCGGCTCGGCCTGCATGGTGCCGGGTTCGCCCTGCATATGCATGATCACCGCAAAAGCGCCGGATTCGCGAACGATGCGCCGGGCTTCCGGGTCGCCAAGGCCAGTAATGTCATTGATGATCCTGGCTCCGGCCTTGATGGCGGCCACCATCACGGCTGGGTGGCGCGTATCGATGGAAACCAAGGCGCCGCGCCCGGCCAGGGCGCGCACGACAGGAACCACCCGCTCCTTCTCGACACTTTCCAAAACCTGGGCAGCACCTGGCCTTGTCGATTCGCCCCCAACATCCAGAATGGCCGCACCTTCTTCAAGCAGTCGGCGCCCATGGGTCACCGCCAACTCGGCAAGCGCATACTGACCGCCATCGTGGAAACTGTCCGGCGTGACGTTGACGATGCCCATAAGAAGCGGGCGTCCCAATGGAACGCCCGCAAAGCTGGAAAGCGACACGGATCGCGCCATCAGGCGCCGGGCTGCGGTTCCGGCCCCGCCCCTGGCTCAAGCCCTGGTCCGCCGGTCTTGGGCTTGGCCGTGGTAGGCACGCTGGAACGCCGTCCCGCTCCCTCGCCCGGCTTGATGTCGTTGGGATCGGGGCGGTGAATCTCTTCGCCCGCCAACAGCCCCTTCACCTCGTCGCCGGAAAGCGTTTCGTATTCCAGCAACGCCTTGGACAGTTTGTGCAGATCGTCCAGATGTTCGGTCAGAATGCGCGTGGCCGTGCTCTCGCCTTCTTCGATCAGCTTGCGCACCTCTTCGTCGATCACCTGCGCCGTCGCTTCCGAGACGTTCTGGGTTTGGGTCACCGAATGGCCCAGGAAAATTTCCTGTTCGTTGGCGTTGTAACGGATCGGCCCCAGCTTGTCGCTCATGCCGAATTCCGTCACCATGGCCCGAGCCAAGCGCGTGGCCTGCATGATGTCGTTGCCTGCGCCGGTCGTGACCTTTTCGGGGCCGAAAACCAGTTCCTCGGCCACGCGTCCGCCAAAGGTCATGGCGATGCGCGACTTGAATTCGATCTTGGAATGGCTAAGCCGGTCGCGCTCGGGCAGGCTCATCGTCACGCCCAGCGCCCGGCCTCGGGGTATGATGGTCACCTTGTGCAGGGGATCGCATTCCGGCAGGAAAATATTGACCAGGGCATGCCCTGCCTCGTGATAGGCGGTCAGTTCCTTTTCCTTCTCGGTCATCACCATCGAGCGGCGCTCGGCGCCCATCATCACCTTGTCCTTGGCGTCTTCCATTTCGCTCATGGTGACGACACGCTTGCCGCGACGCGCCGCCAGCAAGGCCGCCTCATTGACCAGATTGGCCAGATCGGCGCCCGAAAAACCGGGCGTTCCACGGGCAATCACGCGCGCTTCCACATCGGGAGCCAGCGGAACCTTCTTCATATGCACTTTCAGAATCTGCTCGCGGCCCAGAATGTCGGGATTGGGCACCACGACCTGACGATCAAAGCGACCGGGACGCAATAGCGCCGGGTCCAGAACGTCAGGACGGTTGGTGGCCGCGATCAGGATCACGCCTTCATTGGCGTCGAAACCATCCATCTCGACCAGCAACTGGTTCAACGTCTGCTCGCGCTCATCATTGCCGCCGCCCAGGCCCGCGCCGCGATGGCGTCCGACCGCATCGATTTCGTCAATGAAGATGATGCAAGGCGCGTTCTTCTTTCCCTGCTCAAACATGTCGCGCACGCGAGAAGCGCCAACGCCTACGAACATTTCAACGAAGTCGGAACCCGAGATGGTGAAGAAAGGCACGTTGGCTTCGCCTGCAATGGCGCGCGCCAGCAGCGTCTTGCCCGTGCCGGGGGGACCAACCAACAAAACGCCCTTGGGAATCCTGCCGCCCAACCGGGTGAATTTCTGCGGATCCTTCAGGAATTCGACGATTTCTTGCAATTCCTGCTTGGCTTCCTCGATGCCCGCCACGTCTTCGAAGGTCACGCGACCACTCTTTTCGGTCAACAGCCGGGCCTTGGACTTGCCGAAACCCATCGCCTTGCCGCTGCCTGCCTGCATCTGGCGCATGAAGAAAATCCAGAAACCGATCAGCAGCAGTGCCGGGAACCAGGAAATCAGCACGCCCCAGAAGGTGGGGGCGTTTTCGTCGGAAGGGGCCGCCGTGATGCGCACGCCGCTGTCCCTCAGCTTGGCGACCAAGCTGGGATCGTCGGGGGCATAGGTGTTGAAGGTGCGGCCATCGGCCAAACGGCCGCTGATCGACTTGCCTTGAATCAGCACTTCCTTGACCTGATTGCCATCGACCTCGGCCATAAAGTCCGAGAAGGGGAGCGTGTTGAATCCCGCCTTGTGGGTGGGGGCCTGAAACATGTTGAACAGCATGACCAGGACAAGTGCGACAACCAGCCACAGGGCGATGTTTTTGCTGAAGTTCAAGGAAGGAACCCTTTGAAAGACGAAAACCGGCCAACCACATGGCCAGCCATTACCAAGAGATAGTCAACCGACGCCCTATGACAAGAGCAGACTTGATCCCGTAAGCGCCCGCCTAGGCAGAAAGATCAATTCCGTCAAAGGTTCAAGGCTTCGATTGCTTCGTTTATACCCTAGTCCAGGAAGCGCGGAAACACCTCTTGCATCGCGAATGGCAGGTAAGCTGGCCCAGGCCGGGAACGGAACCCCAGCGTTCGTCTTAAGCTCCGGGGCCAAACGGGCCAATTGCTGGGCCCCCTGGCTTCCCAGCGCCCCCAGTGTCAGCCCCCGCCCCTTGCCTACCGAGCAACGAAATTGGTAACGCCCGTCCCAAAGGCCGCCCTGACCAGAGACAAGGCGAAGGGGGGCTTGGCAGGCCTGCGCCTCGCGGGTCACAAGAATGCGTCCCTGGTGGCGCAGCAGGCGGCAGCCGCCCAGGGTCGCCCCGCGCCAGGACTTGTCGGCCATGGCTAGGCAAAGTTTCTCGACCTGATGGGCGGCGGGCAGATAGCCCTCTCCCCCCAGGCAAGCCAACAGGCGGGCCAAGGACCATCGCTGAGGCTCCAAAGGCTCGTCCAGAAAGGCTGGCTCGAGCCAAGCATAGCCGGCAACGGCCAGTGAAACATGTTTCGCCAGAAGGATGGCGGCTTCGTCTTCCAGATATCGTTTCAAGCGCTGAAATTTGTCAGCGCTGGCCGCCAGGGCTTGCGCCGACAGCCCGATCCTGGCCAATTGCGGCAAGGATTGGCGCACGCGCACGCGTTCGAAACTTGGATTGTCGTTGCTGGGATCGGAAATCCAATCTTGGTCCCGGCTTTCCAGATAGTCCTTCAATGACTGGCGCGTCGCCCCCAGCAAGGGGCGCAGCAAGCGGACATGCCTTGCATAGGCCAGGGGCGACATTGCCGCCATTCCTTCGGCGCCACTGCCTCGCGCCAAGCGCATGAGACAGGTTTCCGCCTGATCTTCCATTTGATGGGCCAAAAGCAGGTGCAGAATGCCCATTTTTTCGCATTCGTCTTCCAGCAGGGCGTAGCGGGCGTTTCTGGCCGCCGCCATACGCCCATTGGCTGGCTTCTCGCCCTGCCAAGTCAGTATCCGCGTGGAAACGCCCTGCCGCTTCAGCCAACGCTTCACCTGCATGGCTTCACTGCGCGAATCGGGGCGCAAGGCATGATCGACAATCAGCGCCGTCACCCACCCGTCACGCGCTCGCGCCCATTCCTGTGTCAGCAGCGTCAAGGCCAGACTGTCGGAACCGCCGGAAACCGCCACGGCAAGATGAGGCCGGGACTCGAAGGGTCCCAGTCGCTGCATGCGTTGGCCAAAGGAGCTAACGTCGATCATTCCAGCATTCGGCATTCGGCATTCAGCAAGAAAAAACCGAAAAGTAACGGCGGAAAGTCGCTTGCCTACTTGCAGTTCAGGCGCTGCATTTCCGAAGCGGCCTTGCGCTTGGCCGCATCGGCGCCAGAGACCGACTTGAATTCCTTCTCCAGCCGGGCATAGCTGGCGCAGGCTTCCTTTTTCTGGCCCAACTGGTCAAGCGACAGACCAAGTTTCAACAGATTGTCGGAAGCCTTGGGGCTTTTGGGATATTTAAGATAGCCCTCGGCGAAGGCGGCGGCGGCTTTTTGGTGATCGCCACGCACATAGAAGGATTCGCCCAGCCAATATTGGGCGTTTCCTGCCAAGGCATCGTTGGGATGGGCCTGGACGAAAGCGGCAAAAGCCTTCTCGGCCGCTTCGTAATTGCCGCCCTTTAACAGCGCATAGGCTCTGTCATACTGTTCCTGCGCATTGCCGGAAGCGGCGCTGGTGGGCGCTTGGCCTGCTGGCGGCGGCGGCTTGGCGGCCTGTGAGGCTTGCAACGTGCCGCTTTTGCCGCCATCGGCGCCTGCGGGCGGCTTCAGAACGATGGTTTCCTCGCCCGGTTTGGCTTGCGAATTCTGCATCAGTTCGGGCGGCGGATTGTGCTGAGGCACGGGACCTGCCTGCGGCCCCTGGGCCGCCGTCTGCGCCGCATTCAGTTTCTGCTCAATCTCGGAAAAGCGCAGATCGTTGTCCTTGCCCATGCGTTCGACGCGCTGGCTGGTCTGCGTCTGGGCATGGCCCAATTCCTCGAACTTGCCGGTCAGGCGGCGCATCTCGCCTTCGATGCGATCCAAACGCTCCTGGATGGTGACGATGGCGTCGCTGGAATCGCCCACCACGGGTGCCGCCTGGGACGACGAAGACGATCCACCGCCACCGCGATAAACCTGACGCTGCAAGGTGGTCATTTCCCGCTCGACCCGGTCCAGGCGATCCAGAAGCGGACGCACATCCGACTGAGCGCGTGCAGGCTCGACAGCCAGCGCCAGCGTCACCAAGGAAGCGACAACAATCGAAACGGATAGAACGCGCAAAGACATGCCTTCAATTCCCTCAAGCGGCAAGGCCGGAAAAGAACTCTCCGGCCAGAGGCCGAAGAGTTCCTTCGCCGATTCGGTCGATTCGCAAAGCGCCGATTACTCGACGATTGTCATGGCGCGACGATTCTGGCTCCAGGTGTCTTCCGAAGCACCCAACGCCACCGGACGCTCCTTGCCGAACGACACCATGCGCAGACGAGCGGCGGCAACGCCACGCGCCTTCAGAAACTCGATCACGGCCTTGGCGCGGCGTTCACCAAGCGCAAAGTTGTATTCGCGCGTGCCGCGTTCGTCGCAATGCCCCTCGATCACGGCGCGCACGCTGGGATTGCGGCCCAACCAAGCGGCCTGACGGGTCAGCGTGGCCTGCGCATCGGCGGTCAGTTCGGAACGATCCGTCTCGAAAAAGACGCGGTCGGCAACGCCTTCCTGCGCGAAGGGATTGCTCCCCGTGCCAACGCCGCTAGGAGCCATGCCCGACGTAACGCCGGTGCCGCCTCCCATTCCCGTGCCGGACCCCTTGGCATCGCTGCCGATTTCAGGATCGGACGAACAGGCGGCCAAAGCCAGCGCGGCTCCAAGAACAACGGCGAAAGACGATAAGCGTTTCATAGGGATTCCCCTTCTCCTAAAGGCGGCGCCTGGAAGCCGGTTCGGCTTATGGCGCCTGGTTGTCACAAGAATACGCGGTAACTTGCGGATCCTGCCAAAGCATCATAGCCCAAATTGGGCTGAAATACGGTCATTTCAAGGCACAAATACTTAATGCCCAGCCTGTCTCTGGAAATCCAGAGACAGAGCCAGGCATCTTAAGCAAATTACCCGAAGGTGAGTTGGTCGAGATTTACTCGACCACCGTCACGCCACGGCGATTCTGGGCCCACGAAGCATCGTTCGAGCCGAGAACGGCAGGGCGCTCCTTACCATAGGAGACCATGCGCACGCGGGCAGCGGCAACACCCTTGGCCTTCAGATACTCGACGACCGACTTGGCGCGACGCTCACCCAGACCGAAGTTGTATTCGCGGGTGCCGCGCTCATCGCAATGGCCTTCGACCAGCGCCTTGGCGTTGGGATATTTCTTCAGCCACTCGACCTGCTTGTCCAGCTGGGCCTTGGCATCGGCGCGCAGATCCGACTTGTCATAGTCGAAGAATACGCGATCGCCGACATTGGCGATGAAATCTTCCTTGGAACCAGGAGCAGCCTGCTTCACCTGGGTACCTTTGCCGGCATCCGAACCAGTGGTGGTGGGGGCCGTTTCGCAGGCGGTCAGAATAGCAAGAGCCGCAAACAGGCTCAGAACACGCAGCTTCATTTTTTTTACCCCTCAGCGGATACGGGATTGATTGACATGGATCAATTGATACGTAGAGGCTACGCCCGATGGGGCGGAACCCGTAGGGAGTAAAAAACGATATTGCACTGCGATTGTCAACCGCATTTTTCCAAAATCCTTGCAACAGCAACACACTGTTGCAAAGTTGCTACGGTATGAGCGGCGACCAAGCCGGGTCCGAAGCGTCCATCGGGGTAACGACTTGGCGTTCATTATAGCCGGTCAGATCGATCGAATAGAGCTTGAAGCTGTCGCTGCCCGCTTTTCCCCGCGTTTGCGACTGGCGGAAGAACATAAGAACGCGGCCATTGGGCGCCCAAGTCGGCGCTTCGACCAGATAGCCTTCGGTCAGCAGGCGCTCTCCCGATCCATCGGGACGCATGACGCCGATATAGAATGTGCCGCCCTTCATTTTGGTGAAGGCGATCAGATCGCCGCGCGGCGACCAGACCGGCGTGCCGTAGCGCCCATCGCCAAAGGAAATGCGGCGCGCATTTGATCCGTCGGAATTCATGACGTAAAGCTGCTGCGTGCCGCCGCGATCCGAGTTGAAGGTGATCTGCGACCCATCGGGCGAATAGCTGGGCGAGGTGTCGATGGACGGATGATCCGTCAGGCGCTGCGACCTGCGCGTGCGCAAATCCATTTCGTAGATTTCAGAATTTCCATCGACGGAAACAGACATGATCACCTTGTTGCCATCGCTTGAAAAGCGGGGCGCGTAGGTCATGCCCGGGAAATCGCCCACCACTTCGCGACGACCGGTATCGATATTCAGGATGTAGACCCTGGGCGTGTTGCGATAGAAGGACAGATAGGTGATTTCACGCAGATTGGGCGCAAAGCGCGGCGTCACCACCAGATCTGAACCGTCTGTCAGGAACTTATGGTTCTCGCCATCCTGATCCATGATGGCTAGGCGCTTGACGCGCCGCGTCATGGGACCCGATTCGGCAACGTAAACGATCTGCGTATCAAAGTATCCGTCTTCGCCGGTCAGACGCTTGTAGATGGCGTCGGCAACGATATGGGCGACGCGGCGCCAGTTGGTGGGCGACGTGAAGTAGGCCTGGCCGATCATCTGCTGTTCGGCATAAACGTCCCACAGGCGAAATTCAGTGCGCAACCGCCCGTCGGGCTGCACCTCGACCCGGCCCTGGACCAGGGCCTGGGCATTGATCTGGCGCCAATCGCCGAAACGGGGCTGCACGGCCAGCGACTCGGCCGATTGGATGAAGGCGCGTTTGTCGATGGGCTTGAAAAGGCCGGAACGTTCCAGATCGGCGGCGATGACGCGGCTGATATCCAGGCCCAGTTGCCCTTCATTGCCTTTGGCGCCTTGGAAGTCGGCGATGGCGACTGGCAAAGGCTTCACATTGCCCTGCGTGATGTCGATGCGCACCTCGGCCATGGCCGGCGCGGCGAATAACATCAATCCCATGATCAACAGCTTGCGGAGCATTGCGTTTTTCCTCCCCAGATATAGGGGTGTTTGTGGGCTGGAACCGGGTTTCTGTCAAGTCCCAGCGCCTGTCTACAGGGGGAATCAGGCAAGATTAGGGCAAACTTCCCTCACCGCCCCTTCGAAAAGCCCATCATCTCACGGGGATCGAAATTAAGGACAAAGCGCTCGTCCGTGCGGATCTTGCCGGGCGGCAGCGGAATCGGCTGGCTGAGCAGAAGCGCGCGCCTGGCACTGTCGGCAAAGCTCTGCCACAGCGTATCGCCGCTTTTCTGGTTCTCATAGCGCAGATCGTAGAAAGTGCCGTCCGGGCGCATAGTGAAGCTGACGACAACCACGACCACATCCTTGGCCCCCACCGGCGGATTCCAGTTCTTCTGGATATAGGCCCGGATGAAGTCGGTTTCCGTCAGCGTGAATTTATCGTTCAAATTGCTGGCGGGCGACCCGGCCTGCGCCTTGGCGGGCGTTGCAGCCGGTTGCGGCTTGTCGTCTTTTTTGGGCGAACTGTCTGCCAGCTTCTTCAGCGTCTTGTCAAACTCGTCTGCCTGTTGCTGCGGCTTGGCCTTGTCCACCGACTTCAACACATTTTTGATGAAATCGTCGGGCGGCGGCTCGGGCTTTTTCTTGGGCTTGACCTCGGCCAAAGGCGACGGCTTTTCCGCCTCGGGCTTCTTGGGTTCGGGCGCCTTTTCCTTAGGCATAGGAGCCGGTTCCGGCGGCGGGGCCGGTTCGGCTGGCTTGGGCGGCGGCGGAGGCGGTGGCGGCGCTGGCTTGGGCGGCTCGGGTTTGGCCGGTTCCGGTTTGGGCGGTTCGGGCTTAGGCGGTTCGGGTTCCTTCTCGCCCTGCTGCAATTGCGGAGCGGGCGGCGGATTGGTGATGTCGCCGATCTCAGCCAATTCCACGATGATCGGACGATCGGGCTCCGGCGGCGCAATGGTCAATTGAGGCAAGCCGAACCAGGCGAAGAGAATCACCGCCACATGCAAGATTGCCGAATAGATAGCGCCGCGTTCCATAAGCTGGGTCTTTCCGCCCTATTTCTTGCCTTTGGTCTTGCCCTGATCCTTGGGCTGCTCGGTCAGCAGGGCCACTTTGTTAAAGCCGGCCTGATTGATGACGCCCATCACTTCCATGACGCGCCCATAGGGGATCGTCTTGTCGCCACGCACGAAGATGCGCTGGTCCTTCTTGGCCTTGGTGATGGCCTCCAGGCGCGGCACCAGGGCATCCAACTCGATCTTGGTTTCTTGCAAATACAGATCGTCATTGGCCCGAATGCTGACCGTCAGGGGTTCGTCGTCGCCGGTGATCGGGCCGGAATGCGTTTTAGGCAGATCGACCTGCACGCCGACGGTCAGCAAAGGCGCGGTCACCATGAAGATGACCAGCAGCACCAGCATCACATCGACCATTGGGGTCACGTTGATCTCGCTCATGGCGCGGTGGCGCTGGCGACCGTAACGCCGCCCGCCGCCGCCGCCGTGCTGAACTCCGGCGCCCATCAGACCTTTTCCTCGATCTGACGCGACAAGATCGCGCCGAACTCGCCAGCGAAGGCCTCTAGGCGCTTGGCATAGCGGTCCATGTCGTTGGAAATCTTGTTATAGGCGATCACCGCCGGAATGGCGGCCACCAAGCCCAAGGCGGTGGCAAACAGGGCTTCGGCGATGCCGGGGGCGACCACGGCCAGTGAGGTGTTCTTGGTCATGGCGATCGACTGAAAACTGTTCATGATGCCCCAGACCGTGCCGAACAATCCGATGAAGGGAGCGGTGGACCCCACCGAGGCCAGGAAGTTCATGTGTCGCTCGATGCGGTCCATCTCGCGGCCCAGGGTGACTTGCATCACGCGGTCGATGCGCTGGGGCAAGCTGACCTTGGCCGAGTCGCTGTCGGCCAAACCCTTGGCCGCCGAACGGCGCCATTCGCGCATGGCTGCCACGAACAGGGCCGACATCGGGTCCAGCGGGCGCGAGCCGATGCGGTCATACAGTTCTTCCAGCGAGCCGCCCGACCAGAAGGTCTCCTCGAAATGTTCGGCCTGACTGTACAGTTTGCGCAGGCGCACCCATTTGTCGAAGATGATGGCCCAGCTCCAGAACGAGGCCAGCACCAGCATGCCCATCACGACTTTCACAATGATGTCGGCGCGCAGGAAAAGGGCCAGCATCGACAGATCGTGGCTGACCATTTCGCCACCCAGGGTTACGGCTTGCACGGCGGTCGGTTCCATCACATTCCTCGCATGGCTTCAGTCAATCGGTTGCGTAAGTCGGCAGGGATTCGGGCAGGTTTCAAGCTATTGTCAAGACATGCCAGCTTGATCTCGAGTCGAGCCAGAACGGCGTCTTGGCGCCGAACCTCCTGAACAAGATCCAGGCTGGCGGCTTTGACATCGGTAACAAGGCTGACAATGTTTAACAAATCGTCAAGTTTGGCCGGTTTCAGATAATCGACGAGACAGCGGCGCACGGCAAAGGCCAAACCGGGGCCGTCAATCATCGCCTGATGCGGATGCCCAAGCTCGCGCAGCCATTCGGTTCTGGCCCGTTCGGCGAATCGCAGGTAATTGGCGTAATAGACGATGCCCGCAGCGTCGGTGTCCTCGTAATAGATGCGCACCGGGAAATGATGCGCTTCAGACATTGCCGTCCTCCGCCAAGTCCTGCAACAGATCAAGCTGGGCCAAGGCCGCCTTGGGCGCATTCAGGCCGATATGCTTGAAACCGGGGCCGGTCAGCATGCGCCCCCTGGGCGTGCGCGCGATCAGACCTTGTTGCAGCAAGAACGGCTCGATCACTTCTTCCAGCGTGTCGCGCTGCTCGGACAGCGCCGCGGCCAGCGTTTCCACGCCCACCGGTCCGCCGGCATAGCTTTCCGCGATCAGGCGCATATAGCGCCGATCCATGGCATCAAGACCCATGGCGTCAACTTCCAGCCGGTTGAGCGCGGCATCGGCCGCCTTGGCGTCCACCACGGCAAGCCCCGCCACATGGGCGAAATCGCGCACGCGGCGCAACAGCCTCCCGGCGACTCGGGGCGTTCCCCTGGCCCTTCTGGCTATTTCGCTCGATCCGTCCTTGGACAGCGAGAAACCCAACACCCCGGCCCCACGGCTGACGATCCGTTCAAGCTCGTCGGGCGTATAGAATTGCAAACGCAGGGGAATGCCGAAACGCTCGCGCAGCGGCGTGGTCAGCAGGCCCGAACGCGTGGTGGCGCCCACCAACGTGAAAGGCGGCAGGTCGATGCGCACCGAGCGCGCAGCCGGTCCCTCGCCGATGATCAGGTCTAGCTGAAAGTCCTCCATCGCGGGATAGAGCACTTCCTCTATGGCAGGATTAAGGCGGTGGATTTCGTCAATGAACAGAACGTCGCGGGGTTCCAAATTTGTCAGAAGCGCCGCCAGATCGCCCGCCTTGGCGATCACCGGGCCGGAAGTGGCGCGAAAGCCCACCCCCAATTCGCGAGACACAATCTGCGCCAAGGTGGTCTTTCCAAGGCCGGGGGGGCCAAACAGCAGCACATGGTCCAAAGCCTCCGCCCGGCCCCTCGCCGCCTCGATGAACACTTTCAGATTGGCGCAGGCCTGGGCTTGGCCGATGAATTCGCCCAAATGCTGCGGCCGCAATTTTCCTTCCTGGGCGTCGGCTTCGCTCTGACCCGTCGAGACAAGACGTTCGGCGCTCATTTCGACAAGTCCTTCAGCGCCGCCTTGATCAGTTCGCCAATATCGACGCCGTCACCCAATTTGCCTTGCGCCCTTGCCACGGCGGCAAAGGCCTCGCTGCGTCCATAGCCCAGATTGGACAGCGCCGAAACGGCGTCGGCCAACGGCCCGCCCTCGCCCGCCAGCACGATGGGAGCGCCCAAAGACTCGCCCGCCTTGGCGGGCTTGCCCAGCGCGATTCCGCCCACTTTGTCTTTCAGTTCGGAAACAAGGCGCGCCGCCAGTTTGGGGCCGACGCCGGGCGCTCTGGACAGCGCCGTCTTGTCCTGCGCCGCGATGGCCTGGGCCAGTTGATCGGGCGACAGCGTTCCCAGAATGGCCAAGGCGACCTTGCCTCCCACGCCCTGCACGCCGACCAAGGTGCCGAACCAACTGCGCTCGGCGGCGTCGGCAAAGCCGTACAGATGCGGCCCATCCTCGCGCCACTGGGTTTCCACATCCAGGCTGACCGGAGATCCGGCCCCTCCCAAGCGCGATAACGTGCGGCTGGAACAGGCCACCAGATAGCCCACACCTTGCACATCGATGACGGCAAAGCCGTCGCCAACACTGTCCACAAGGCCTTTCAGCTTGGCGATCACCTGGAATCTCCGACGGCCTTGGCGATGACATTTCTGGTTTGCCGATGATGGGCATGACAGATCGCCACCGCCAAAGCATCGGCGGCGTCGGGGCTTTTGGCCAGACAGCCCGGCAACAGCACGCGCACCATATGGGCGATCTGCGCCTTGTCGGCATGACCGGTGCCAACCACCGATTTCTTGACCAGAGTGGCGGCGTATTCGGCCACCGCCAAGCGGGCCAGCGCCGGCGCCAGCATCACCACGCCTCTGGCCTGTCCCAGCTTCAAGGTGCTGGCTGCATTGACGTTGGAGAAGGTCTCTTCCACCGCCGCCTCGGCGGGCGCATAGGCGGCGATCACGGCATTGACGCCCTCGAACAAGGTGACCAAACGTTCGGCTAGCGGGGCCTTGGAGTCCGAATCGATCACGCCATCGGCAACATAGGACAAACGATTCCCCTGAGCTTCGACAATGCCCCAGCCGGTATGGCGCAAACCTGGGTCCAAGCCTAATAATCTCAACCGTTCAACCTCGCCAAAGTCTCATCCGACATTTCGAAGTTGGATGCCACGCGCTGCACGTCGTCATGATCGTCCAGCACTTCCAGCAGCTTGAGCAACGTCTCGGCCGCCTCGCCGTCGATAGGCGTCGTCACCTTGGGCCGCCATTCGAGGCGCGCGCTCTCAGGCGTGCCGAACTTGGCCTCCAGCGCTTCGCGCACCATGCCCAAATCGTCCATGGCGCAGGTAACGTCATGCCCCTCTTCACCCGATTCCACATTGTCGGCGCCAGCTTCCAGGGCTGCTTCGAACATGGCGTCGGCGCTGGCCGCCTTGGCCGGGAAGTGAATGGCGCCCACGCGGTCGAACTGGAAGCTGACCGAATTCGTCTCGCCCAGATTGCCGCCATTCTTCGAAAAGGCCGAGCGGATGTCCGACGCCGTGCGGTTGCGGTTGTCGGTCAGGGCTTCCACGATGACCGCAACGCCGCCAGGGCCGTAACCTTCATAACGCACTTCCTCGTAATTGGCGCCATCGTCCCCGCCCTGGCCACGCTTGATGGCGCGCTCGATGGTATCGCGGGGCATGTTGTTGGCCCGTGCCTCCTGGATGGCGGCGCGCAGGCGCGGATTGGCCGCCGGATCGGGCAGGCCCGTCTTGGCGGAAACCGTCAGTTCGCGGATGATCTTGGTGAAGACCTTGGCCTTCTTCGCATCCTGGGCACCCTTGCGGTGCATGATGTTCTTGAATTGTGAATGACCGGCCATGGCTCGACAAACCCTAGTTCTGGGGGCTGAAACGCTGTTTCATACCATAGATTGGTGGTTTTGCGCCATGCCTCGAAAGGAGTGTCGCCAAACCGGGCGGACCGTGGCATGATTTCCCTTATGACTCAAGACCTCCAAGCCCTTCTTTTCGATCTCGACGGCACACTGGCCGACACCGAGGAAGCCCATCGGCAAGCCTTCAACGAGGCTTTTGCCGCCTTCGACCTGTCTTGGAGCTGGGACAAGAAGCTCTATAAACGGCTTTTGACCGTGGCGGGCGGCAAGGAGCGCATCTTCGCCTATGCCCCGCCCGCGCAGAAAGAAGCCCTGGCCCATTTGAAGGCCGAAACAGTGGCCAAGTTGCATGCCGAGAAAACAAAACGCTACCGCGCCAAGATGCTGGCTAGGGAGATTTCGCTGCGCCCCGGCGTTGCCCATCTGATCGAAGAAGCTCAGGCGGCGGGGCTGAAATTGGGGCTGGCCACGACAACCAGCCGGGCCAATGTCAAAGAACTGCTGAACGTGCTGTTTGCCAAGCGCAACCCCTTTCACATCGTGGTGGCGGGCGAGGATGTGAAGGCCAAGAAACCCGATCCGGAAGTTTATTTGAAGGCCCTGAAAGCGCTAAAGATCAAGCCCGAGGCCGCGCTGGCGATTGAGGATTCGGTAGCGGGGCTGGCTGCGGCCAGGGCAGCCAAGCTGCGCTGCCTGATAACCCCTTGCGAATGGACCGAAGGCGGGGATTTCAGCGCCGCTGCCCTGATCAGGCCAAGCCTTGAGGGGCTTTCGCTTCAGGACTTGCGAAATCTTCCCGCATAAGGACCTTGGCGGCCAGAATTTGGGCAGTCAGCACCAAGGTCATCATCAGGAATCCCATGATGACGGCCACGAAAACCATGACGCTTTCGCCGGGCGTTCCCGGCGCCATGCCTTCCTTGCCGCCAAAAAGCTGCGCCAGGAGATTGAAGACGAGGATCTGAATGGCGAACAACGGCAAGGCGGCGCCAATCATCAGCAAAGACAGGCGCCAGAAATTATTGGCGCTTAGACGCCACGACTTTTCCAGCGCATTGCCAGGATGGTCGAGCGCCGCCACGATGGGCGCAAACGACAAGCGGACCCATAAGAAGGCGCCAGCGACAAACCCGACTAACGCAAGCAGGACGTAACCGGAAGCCGGTCCCGATTCACCGGTAGACGCGATATAGGGCAAAAGAATCGCCACGGTCAGCGGCACGGCGACGATGATGCTGCTGCCCACGATCACGCTCAGCACACGCATCTCGCGCTTTTTCCAGGCGAGGACGGTCAGCCCTGCGGGCGCTTCCATCAACAGCAGCAGGCGCGACCACTTGGTCAGAAAGCCGCTCATCGCGATCAGATGCAACAGCATGGTGAAGAACTGAAACCAGCCGGCAGAGCTTCCATCCGCCGCCATATCCGTCGAGGCTGGCCTCAGACGTTCGAAACTGTAGACAGCCATCACCGACAGACCCAGCCACGGCCAAGCGGTATCCAGAAAGCGCTTCAGATCGCCGAAGACAAACTCATAGCTTTGCCGGATTAGGCTGAAGGGATTGAATGAAGTAGCGGGCATGGAATCCTTAAATCAGCATGTCCGTCAGGACATCTGTGAAGAGGAAGAGATAGCCCAAAACCATCAAGACCGCCAGCACCGCCAGCTTCCAGGCCTCGGCCCCCATGTCGAATTCCAGGGTCGGCAGGAAGCGAGTCCAGGATTCCTGCTTTTTCTTGGCCGCACCGATTTTCTTGCCCAGAACATTTTCGTCGGCCGTCCAAGTCTTGTTGCCGGACGGGGACGCCCCGCCCGCCTTTGACTTGCCGTCCAACCAGCTTTGATTGTCAACCGGAACCACCAAATCGGGCGCCTTGGTTTGCGGGCCGTCGATCATCTCGCTGGTTCTAAGCAGCAGCGGCTCTTCCTCGGCCGGTTGTTCGCTCCAACCGGCATAGGCGGAAAGCGGCAGCGGCGCTTCGACCATGTCTCCGACCGATGTTTCCAGAACTTCGTCTTCATCCTGAACATAGGAGGCTTGCGCCTCGTCATCGGCGATCATCTCGCCTTCCTCGGCCCAGGGGTCCTCGCCAGACAGGATCAGGCTGCGGGCCGACAAACCCATCCCGCCCAAGAAAAGCATGACGCTAAGGAACCCCATCGCGGCGGACAGAACCACCCAAATCATGCGCAACATTTCCGGCTCGATCAAATCGGGCATGGGTTCAATAGCCCAAGCCAGCAACCAATCCATGCCCCAGGCGGCCAGAACGGCGGGGCCGACAGTGATGATCAATAGCAAAAGCAAGCGGATCGTCTGGCCGCCGCTCAATCCCCAGGCATAGAACAAGGCGTTGCGGGGAAGCTGCAAGGCGGCCAAATTGACCGCCATGCCGCTCCTGGCCATCATCAAGGCGCCTACAAGCAATCCAACAGCTTGGGCCGCGAACGCCGCCTCGAACTGGCCGACTTCAATCAGCATCGGAGCGATGACGAAACCTGCGACAACGGGTCCCAAGCCCAGAACCAGCACTTCCAGCAGGACCATGCCCACTCGCAGCTCGGACTTGCCCATGGACATCGCCCGGCCGGGAGGCGGCAGATGGTTGAGCGTGACCCACCTTGTCCAGCGCGTGGCAAAGATCGACAGCGCCAGCAGACCGAACAGGGCAAGGACCACGGGGACCAGCATGTAGATTTCAAGGCCGCCCAGATCGTCGGCATTCAGCATAGGGAAAATGCCAAAGCCCATGAACGACAACAGCACGACGACCATCAGCCAGACGCCGCTCAAATCGAAAGCTGTCCTCGAACTGGAAAACACCGAGCGATAGGTATCCTCGGCCAATTCCTGCCAGGGCAATTGAATCCTGTTCAACGCGCGCCCCCCCATTCATACAGGCACCTACTTTGACTCGCTCTGGAATCGTTCGCAACCACCCTGTGGATGTTGCGCCAAAACAACATATCGTATGAACTTTTAATGGCGGCCACGAAATCAAGTGACGAATCGGGAAAAAACATGTATTGTCCGACTATCTGATGCGAATTGACCCAGTCTTCGATTGAGGCGTTCCGACAAGATGAACATAAGAATAGGCATACACCCCTCTGGCTTCCAGCGTTCCGGCCCACCGGAACAGCCCGCCAGCGCCCCTCAGAACCACATGGCATCGCGCCCCCGCTTACCCGGGGGTGTTTTTATTTACGCTTTCTTAACCCACTCCTTCCTCTTTACTCTACGAGGTTCCCGGTATGGCCAAGCGTAACGCCCGGGTGGCTCAGGCCACCCAAGCTAAAATTCATCCTCTTTATACCAAGGATTCCGAATCCTGGTCCCCGGTCGAGGGGTATCGCGACCAAAGCTATCTGCGCAAGGTTAAACCCAGAAGCGACGGCCAGCGCCAATTGATGGAAGCCATCGACGAGCGGCACCTGACCATTGCCCTGGGACCGGCGGGCACCGGCAAAACCTATCTGGCCATTACCAAAGCCGTGGAAGCGCTGGAGGCTGGGCGGGTCGGCCGCATCTTGCTGTCGCGCCCCGCCGTTGAGGCGGGTGAAAGCCTGGGCTTCCTGCCCGGCGACCTGCAAGACAAGCTGGCCCCCTATCTGCGCCCCCTTTATGACGCGCTCAATGACCGCCTTGGCGCCAAACGCTTGAAATCGCTGATGGCTGAAGGCTCGATCGAGATCGCCCCGGTCGCCTATATGCGCGGGCGTACCCTGAACAACGCTTTCATCGTCATCGATGAGGCGCAAAATTGCACCTATGTGCAGATCAAGATGCTGCTGACCCGCCTGGGTTGGCATTCGACCATGATCGTGACGGGCGATCCTGACCAGAGCGATCTTTTGCCCGGCATGTCCGGTCTATCCGACGTCGCCAACCGATTGGAAGCCATCAGCGACGTCAAGGTGGTGCGGTTATCCGACCGCGACATCGTCCGCCACCCATTGGTCGCCAGCATGCTTGGGGTGTTGTGAGTCTTTAAACCGGGGAATAATTGGACTACATCTAATGGCGGCGGTTCCAGGACCGCCGCCATATTTTTCAAATAATGCACGGGCGCTATGGCCAATTCCCCCTCATTTCCACAGCTTTCCGGCTTGGCCGGACGCCTGCCGCACGATCTTGATCAGGCGCTGCTGGCGCCCTTTCTATCGTTGTCGCCCACGCAACAGATCGAAAGCGGAACCGTTCTGTTCTTGCAAGGCGAAAGGGCCACGCGCTTCGCCTGGCTGGAAGACGGGTTGGCCGAGCTGTTCGTCACCACCGGCAGCGGCGAGGAATTGCAACTCGACCTAGCCGCCAGAGGCGCCATGCTGGGCGACATCGCCGCAGCCACCGCAACACCCCATCTAACCGCGGCCAGGGCTTTGACACCCGTAAAACTGCGCTGGATCGATGCCCAGAGCTTTCGCGACAGGCTCAGCAACGATGGCCATATGGTTCTTGGAACGCTGGCCGGTCTGTGTCTGCGTCTGCGCCGTCTAGTCTCGCAGATCGACGAAATGAAATTGCGCTCCGGCACCAGACGCCTTGCCGGCTTCCTGCTTGAACTGGCCGGAACGGAGGAAGGCAAGGCCAGCATCACGCTACCCTTCGAGAAAAAGACATTGGCCAAACATCTGGGCATGACCAGCCAAAGCCTTTCGCGTTCGCTGAAGGCGCTGGGAACGATGGGGGTTTCCATCAAGGGACGCAGCTTTGCCCTGGCCGATTGCCAGCGGCTTAAGGAGTTCCACGATCAAGAAGGCGACAGCTTATGAGCCGCCTGCTTTGCCCCACGGATGCGCCCGCCGCCCGCGCTGGGCGGCTGCGCCCCAAATCCGCCTTGCTGGCCGAAGCCCTGTTCGAAGGATTGGCCCCCAAGGACCTCGACTGGCTGGCGGAACTTGGCGAAACGCGAAGCTACGCCAAGGGCGAAACCATCTTCGATCAAGGCGACGAGGCGCGTCATCTGTACGTTGTCGAACAGGGCCGCGTGAAGATTTTCACCACCTCGGTCAATGGCGCCCAGAATGTGCTGGGCCTGTTCGGACCCGGCACGCATGTCGCCATTGTCTCGCTTTACGGATTCGACACATATCCAGCAAGTTGCGAGGCGCTGGAGGAAACGCGCCTGCTAGCCCTGCCCGCCCAATTGCTGGCCAAGCGCCTGTCCGAACAGCCTGCCATCGCCATGGCCATGCTGAAGCGGGCGGGAAAACGCCTGGAGTTGCTGCTGGACAGTTATCTCGATCTGAAGGCCCTAAGCCCGCTTGAACGCCTAGCCCGCCATCTGCTGGACTTGGCCGACGCCGAACGAGGTCCCGCCAGAATCCTGCTGCCCTATCCGCGTACCGTGCTGGCCGCCGCCATCGGCATCGCGCCCGAGAATCTCTCGCGGGCATTTGCGCGTCTGGCCGCCATTGGCGTTCACAGCGAAGGCAGCATCATCGTGATCGAAGAGCTTTCGCGCCTGAAAGACCTTCCCAAGACGAAAGGGGACTGATCTTGGCCATTTCGCATCTTTCATATATGCTGTACCGCGACGCCAGACGGGCCGGTTGGCTGCCGACCGGGGGACGAATTCTCGAATTCGGCGAAGCCAACTGGTACAACGACATTGAGGCCGCCGTTCTGTTGAAGGATATCGACAGTTTCATTCAAGATGAGGCGCTCAAGGAAGAGCTGACCGGGCGGTTTCAAAACCTGGACACCAACGGCCCCGCTTATCTGTTCGACATTGCCCGCCTGTTTTACGACATCATTTTCCAGCCCAGCGAACGCCAAGCCATCGATTTGAACGGCACGCCGGACGCCATGCAGCTTGACCTGAACGAACCAATCGATCTGGGCCGTCAGTTCGACATCTGCATCAACAACGGAACGGCGGAACATGTCTTTGATATCGGCAACTTCTTTCGCACCATGCACGACTGCACGGCGCCGGGCGGCATCATGTTCCACGAAGCGCCGATGACCGGCTGGCTGGATCACGGTTTTTACAATTTCCAACCGACTTTCTTTTTCGATTTGGCCGCCGCCAACGATTACCAGATCATCGGCCTGTTCGTTTGCGACCTGTCCAATATCAGCGTAGCCCCCCTGACGTCGCGCAAATCGGCCCACCAGATGGCCCAAAGGTTGGAGCTTCCCGACAACGCCAATCTGTTTGCGGCTTTGAAAAAGCCAATGGAAGAAAGAGGCTTCAAAACGCCCAGACAGGGCTATTACGATGGTCGTTTGGATGCCGAAGAGGCCGAAGCCTGGAACAATTTGCGTTAGCCGCGCCTGATGCCGCCCTTGGCCTTCAGCCGTTTCGCGGCTGGGGGCACGGGGATGACCGGTCCCTTGACCATCCGGTAAAGCTGGCTGTTGCGGAAACGCTTGTCGCTGGTTACTTCCGCGCCCAGCCAGGACGGCATGGGAAAACTTTGCTGAGGATGCGACAATTCGATCTCGGCAAGCATCAATCCTTCGTGCCTTCCTAGGAACTGATCGACCTCGAATGTATGGCTTTCCACATCGACCAGATGGCGGATTTTCTCGATCGGCGGATGCGCGCAAAGAGAAAAAAGCCAATCGGCCATTTCCTTGGGGATCGGCACTTCCCATTCGCCGCGCACAGCTTCCGCCAGATCTGTCTTGAACGACAAGATGGCGTCATCGTCAGACATGCGAACCCGCATGGAGACGCCCGGCGCATAGGGCAGGTAGCTTTGACGAATGCGAAGAACGCCCTTGCAGGAGTCCCGCCAGCTATCCGAAGCGACGAGAAATTTCCGTTCGATTTCCAGGCCGGGCCAAACAGTAGGCATGAAGCACCTTTCGAGAAGCCCACTTTCCCAGAGCCCTGGCCTGCGGTCAAGCCAAACGGACGGTAGCTTTCAAACCATGCCGCAGCGTCTGGCTCGGATTGCCCGAAACTCTTCCTCGGCGGCGCAATCGCTACAATATTTTGTGGTTGAGGTGATTTTAAGCCTTTCCGGCTCGATCAATTCGCCGCATGACCGGCAGACGCCCGTCGAACGGGGGCCGGACAGGCCGTCAAGCACGGCAAAAAGGGCGACTTCTGTGAAGGCTTCAATACGTTCGGCGGCCCGGTCAAGATCGTCCACGTTTCAACCCTTGCGTTGGTTTCAACGAAGGGAACCATGCAGGAGATTCGGCCTTAGGGACAATGAAGTCTGTGTGACAAACGCCTATTTTTGCAGGCTTAGATCGTACAGATCAAGGCGCCGATCCATCAAATTGCGCACGCTACCATGCATGTGCAATTCCTTAAGCAGACTTAAATCCAAATCGGCGATCAGAACCGTTTCCGTGTTGGGCGTCGCTTCGGCGGCAACGCCGTCATGCGGAAAGGAAAAGTCCGAGGGAGTCAGAATGGCCGCCTGCGAATATTGGATATCCATGTTCTCGACATTGGGCAGATTGCCGACGCTGCCGGTGATGACGACATAGCATTCATTCTCGATGGCCCTGGCCTGCGCGCAATGGCGCAGCCGAAGATAAGCGTTCTTGGTGTCCGTCCAATAGGGTACGAACAGGATCGACATGCCCTGCTCGGCCAACAGTCGCGGCAGTTCCGGAAATTCCACGTCATAGCAGATCAGAATGCCGATGCGCCCGATGTCGGTATTGAAGACGCGAAGCGCATCGCCGCCCTTGACGCCCCAATAGGCTTTCTCGTCGGGCGTGATGTGCAGCTTGTACTGGGCGTCGGATGTGCCGTCGCGGCGCATCAGGTAAGACACATTGCGCAGTTCCATGTCGCGATATTCCGGCATGCTGCCCGCAATGATATTGACGTTGTAGGAAACGGCCAAGCGCTGCAGTTCCTGGCGCATGCTGGGGCCGTATTCGGCCAGATGGCGCACGGCCAGGGCCGGATCGGACGTATCGGCCAGCGCCATCAAGGGGGCGCCGAAAAATTCCGGCAGCAGCATGAAATCGGCCTTATAGCCCGCCACGGCATCGACGAAGAACTCGATCTGGCGCATCAGCCCTTCAAAGGATTCCACGGGGCGCATCTGCCATTGAACGGCGCCGATGCGCACCACTTCCTTGGCCTGACCAACCGACGAGACGACCGGCTTGTCTTCATAATAGATGTTGATCCATTCAAGCAGGGTGGCGTAGCCCCTTGTTTCGCGGTCCAACGGCTCGTAGTCGGTGATAACCCGACGCACATGGAAATCGTTGGCCAATTGGAAGCTAAGCACGGGATCGTGCAATTCCTTGTTCTTGACCAGTTCGATATACTGGCGCGGCGTCATCTTGCCCGCGTAGTCCTTGTAGCCGGGAATGCGCCCTCCCGCCACGATGGCCCTAAGATTCATGCTTTCGCACATCTCCTTGCGCGCGTCATACAAGCGGCGCCCCAGGCGCAAATCGCGAAAATCCGGATCGACGAACAAATCGACGCCATACAGCGTGTCGCCTTGGGGATTGTGCGTCGTAATGAAACCGTCGGCCGTGATTTCAGCATAAGTGTGCTTGTCGCCCCAGTCGGCATATTTGACGATCAGGCTAAGCGCCACGGCAATGACCCGGCCCTTGTTCTCGATACAAATCTGGCCTTCGGGAAAATGAGCCAATTGCGAGGCAATATGTTCCTTGGTCCAAGCGCCGCCCATATTGGCGTAAACGCGGTCCATGATCGCCTTCAGATCTTCGTAATCGTCCAGCGTCAAATGACGCAGCACCAGTTTGTGGCTGCGCTTTTTGCGTCCGGCTTTTTTGGGCAATTCATTTATCAGGGTTGCGGATGTTGGTGGCTTCAAGGCTCTGACGCGTTTGGCCAGATCGCCCTTTTGCTTCTTCTTGCTTTTATGCATGCCCGCCTACCGATTTCATATGAGTGTCAAGGTAAGGCAGGTCAGATGATGTTTGGATGACAGTTTTGTGACGGCGCCATCCGCAATCCACTGATTCTACAAGTTTTCATGATATAACTAAAATTGTTGACTTTTGTCATGAAGTGACATGAAAATGCCATACCCACACATCCAGAGGGGTCTTGGGTGTTCGTTCTGGTCAACTTTGAACTAAAAGACAAGCACGCTTGGGGGCCGAACCTTCCATGAGCGCCCCTGCTGCTGCGATCCAGGAAACCAGACTTAGCGCATCCGTCGATGGCGCTAGCGTCAAAACCGTCCGCGAAACATTGCAAGGACCCGTGATTCAGACCCTGCGCCGTCTGATCCCGGAATTGGGACAAGCGTCGGGCGAGGCCGCCTATGATCTCGCCCTGGCCAATATCCCCCTGCTGGACACTTGCTTTAAAACCTTCCGCGCCCAACGCGACCGCTTCAATCACATTCTAAAGGACAAATCCGGGCGCGTGGTCGGCGACGATACCGGGCTGCTGGCTTGCGGACATAATCTGGAAGTCGTGATCGCCATGATCGTCCGCACGGCGGCAAAGCGCTATTTCCGCCACCATTTGGGGCTAAATAAAAAGACCAGCGGGCTGTTGGGCAAAGTGCGCAGCCGCCTGTCTTCCAGCCAAACCAAACCGAAAGGCTTGGCGGAAGAGCTGTACGACAGCATCAAGGGATATCTGCTTTTTGAATGGCAGGTGCCCCTGGTCCCCTCCTATGCCAAGCTGACCCCGGCGCAGGTTTCGCAATTGGGGACACAGCTTTTGCAATATACCGACGCCGCTCAACTGGCCAAGGCAACAGGCTTGCCGCTTCCCGCCGACATGCAACGCGCCAAAGCGCCTGAAGCGCCCGACAAAGTTCAACCTTTGAAGTTGGCCCCACCCGCCGCCGCCAAAAGGATGTCGCCGCCGCCTCTTGCCGCTGCCCCGCGTCCCGTATCGGCCATCGCGGCGCGCGCCATTCCCATCGCACAAACGGCAATTCCTGCGGCCATGCCTAGGCAGGATCCGGGCGGAAAGAAACTGTCCGGCGCCAGCTTCGCGCCAATTCTTGAACTGCCCCAGGTGCAAGCGGCGACAGACCCGGCTCTGCACGGCGTCAATAGTGTGCGCATCATCGACCTGGTGGGGGCCAAGGCTTGGACACTTCTGATTCTGACCCTGGGCATCCGACGCAAGGACCATCTGGCCGTGCTGCTGCTGAACGCCTTCGCGCTGTTGGGCATTCAAGATTTCAACCGCATTTTCGGCAACGGCGCCAATCCATATTTACTGGAAAAGCTGGTCGAAAATGTAAAGCCCGGCGAGATTAGTCCCAAGGCCACGCTTGGCGACGTCATCGAATTCACGCTCAATACGTTCTCACCCAAGAAGGCTGCATCCCTGCAATAGGGGGGCTAAGACGCGCCGTGATAAAATCTGACGTGCTGGCGCACGATCATCCAGTGCGCCCGCTCTATGCCATTGACACCATCACCTTAGGACTTCCGGCTTCCAGATGCCCGATCGCGGCGGCATCGGCAAAGCCTGCATCGTGAAGGATTTTCAGAACATCCCCTGCGGCATCGGGCCTAGCGGCGATCAGCAGGCCGCCGCTAGTTTGCGGGTCGGTCAACAGCGCCTTTTGCCAATCGGGCGCGTGAGCGGGCCAATCGACATGCATTTGATAGCTGGCCCAGTTGCGGGCCGATGCGCCGGTGACGAATCCTTTTCGAGCCAAGTCCAGGGCTTCGGGAATCACCGGCACCTTGTCTGCGTTCAAAACCATGGACAGTTTGCCGCCACGCGCCATTTCCCAGCCATGACCCAGCAAAGCGAAACCGGTCACGTCCGTCATAGCGTGAACGCCATCAAGGGCGGCAATCGCTGGTCCCGCATCGTTCAGGCGCGTTGTGTGACCGATCATGGCGCCATAGCCATCAGCGGACAAAGCCCCCTTCTTCAGCGCAGCCGACAGAATGCCGATGCCGATGGGTTTGCCGAGAATCAGAATGTCGCCGGGCTTCGCGCCGTCATTGCGCTTGATCTTCGACGTCTCGGCCAAGCCAAGAGCGACCAGACCGTAAATCGGCTCGGCGGAATCGATGGAATGGCCGCCAGCCAAGGGAATTCCCGCCGCTCGGCAAGTATCCAGGCCGCCGCGCACGATGTTTCGGATGGCGTCATCGGGCAATTTATCGATAGGCATGGCCAGAATGGCCAATGCCAGGATGGGTCTGGCCCCCATGGCGTAAACGTCGGACAAGGCATTGGTGGCGGCGATGCGCCCAAAGTCGTAGCCGTCATCGACGATGGGCATGAAAAAGTCGGTGGTGGCGACCAGCGCTTGACCGTTGCCAAGATCGTAGACGGCGGCATCGTCGCCATTCTCCAGCCCGACAAGCAAGCCGGGATAGGGCAATGCATCCTTCGGCAACTCGGCCAGCAAACGCTCGAGCACCGCAGGCGCCATCTTGCAGCCGCAACCGCCGCCATGGGAGAAACTTGTCAGCTTAATCGAGGTGGTCATGCATCTCATTCCGCTTGCGCGCCAGGAACCGAAGTCCCGATGGGTGTGAGCTTGTCAAACTGTTCCAGAGCGGCGGCGCTTCAGCAACTGGCTGACGATGCCGATGGCGATTTCAGGCGGGGTGTTGTCGCCCAGCTTCTCGCCCGCCGGACAGACCAGCGCATCGATGAATGGCCGCGCCAAGCCATCTTCCGCCAAACGCTTCCTCAATATAGCCGCTTTCGATTTGCTGCCGATGACTCCGATATAGGGGAACGAACGCCCGGTCTCGGCCAAGGCCTTCAAGACGTCGCGGTCAAGGCTGTGACCAATGGTCATCACAAGAATATCGGCGCCCATTGGAATCTGCTCGGCGCCATCCTTCATTTCGTCCACATGTTTGGCCAACAAACGTGGTGAAGCTGGCAAGGCGGCCAGCCAGTCGGCCCGGCTGTCGTAAACTTGGATGCGGCAATCCAGGGTGATCAGCAAACGGCAAAGCGCTTGAGCGACATGCCCGGCGCCGAAGACGGCCACCGTCCAATCAGAAACACCGCCCTGGCATTCAAGAAAGACCGTGACTTCTCCGCCGCAAGTCATGCCCAGATCGCGGTTCAGATTTAGCGAAACCAGCTTCGTTCGCCCGCCATCCTGGCCCGACATCATGCTGCGGGCGATTTCCTCGCAATGCTTTTCCAAGCGCCCGCCGCCGATCGTGCCGCATAAAAGACCGCCCTCGGTGAAGATGGCTTTGCTGCCCAGAATTTGCGGGATGCTGCCTCGCCCATCGACCAGCGTCGCCAGACAATGGGGGGTATGAGCCAGATAAAGATCGCGGGATTTTTCCAGAATATCCAGATATGACATGGCGCTTGCTCGATTGATTGATCTTCAGTTTACCCGTTTTGCCGTCCAGACCCAACTGATTGCGGGAAGGGGTTTCAATCTTCCCGCCGCCAGAACGTGGAAATGCTCTGGCTTGTCGTTTGCGGTGTTCATCAACTGGCGAACATGTTCCAGCGCGCCGGGCGCGTCATCCTGATTAAGAAAAAGAATGCGACGCACAACGCTTTTCAGCGAGCGGCCATAAGCGCGCTCGTCGGTGGCAATTTTCCACAAGCCCTCGGAGCTGACGACATCGCCCGCCAATTGCGACCAGAGTTGCGAGCGAAACACCACATCGTCGGTCACGGGCTTTCCCATGGCGCTAAGCCCTGCCACCAGAATAACGCTATCCGCCGAGGCGGGAATGACCGGTTCATGTTGGGCTGGCGCTTTCACGGCGCATCTTCTGGCGCCATCGGCCTCGATCAGGATGCGATCAAACTGTGCTGTCTTGGCTATGGCGTCGATGTGGCAACCATCCAGGCCCGTCCATTTTCCAAGCTCCGGCAAACTGCCCGCATAGGTAAAAACGGGCATCGATGAATCCAAACCGGACAGACTCGACAAACTTTCATACGGAACGCAACGCCAGCCTTGGGCGAATTCGTCTGCCGCCACCTTGGTCGTGGTGGTTGCCAGCACGCGAAAACCGCTTTCATGAAATGCCGCGCCAAGGGCGCCGATCAGACTGGTTTTGCCGCCCGCCCCGACAACGGCGATCACCCGGGCGTTTTGCAAGCCCAAATCATCAATGATTGGCATGGCGCAGCACCGCCTCCAGAACGGCCCCCGCAATGGCGCGCGCCTTATCCGATATCGTATGGCAATAGGCGGCATCGCCTCTGGGATCGATATCGCCGATCTTTAGACCCGCGGTTACAATCGTGTTGGTGCGAATCAGCCCCCGCACCACGCCATCCAGGGGGGCAGGCACTTCGACGCCGCCAATCCATCCCACGATTTCGCCCTTTCCCACAGCATCGCCGATCTCTTTCGCAGCCGTGAAAACGCCGTCGGCAGACGCTCTTAGAACCCGCTCGGCGGCAAATCCGGCAATCGAACCCGGAATGCCGGTATTGGGCGCGGCTGCGCCATTCTCGATAATGCGGCCCAGATCGTGCCCACGATTGGTCTCGATGACCAAATGCGCATCCTGCCCGGCAGAAAAACCCGGACCCAGCGCAATCACCTGACTTGCCTGATCCATGCGCGTTCCCAGATTGCGCTTGGCCAAAATGGCATCGATCAGCACATCGGGAAAAAAGAAGGGGGCTTGCTGCCAGCGATCCGCCAGCACGATGCCTATATGGCCTTGCGCCCAAACCGCTTCCAGCCCGGCCAAATTTGCGCAGGGACGGGCCGTCACGCCTTCGACCATGGCCAGTCCCGATTCCAAGGCTGGGCAGAAGGAAACCGTCCTTCGCACCGCCAACGGATTTTCAAGGTCGATCACGCAGATACGCTTCATGTTAGCCATGAACAAGCGATGCGCCACGGCGCTGGCCATTTCTCCGGCCCCTTTGACAAGGATTCGAGGCGATATCACGAGCGCGCCTCCAGCAGATCGAAATCGTCTTGCGTGTCGATATCGGCGAATGGGCGTTGATCGGAGAAATTCAGCGCCGCCACATCGTCGGGATATGCGTCGATCACGCGCCGACCGCCCTGGTCGGCATTCAGTTTCATCAGATCGTCGAACAAGGCGCTAGAAAAAATGACCGGATTTCGCCGCTGATTGTTCGCCATCGGAAGACAGATGTTCTTTTTCTTGGTCTGAAAGAATGCGATCAGATCGTCGATGATCGAACCGGTCAGCAAGGGCTGGTCGGCCACCAGGAACATGGCGGCCTGGAAGCCTTGGCCCATCGTCGCCAACCCTTTCTTGATAGACGAGCTTTGACCCTTTTGGAAATCGGCGTTCACGACGATTTCAAGCCGCTCGCAAGCACGCAAGTCGCCCAGCAATTCGATCATTTCCGGCGCTTGATGACCCAGCACGACGATGACGCGCGCAAGGCTGGAGGCCAGCGCCGCCCTCACAATCCGGCGCAGGACCACTTCTCCTTGAAAGCGCGTCTGCAACTTGTTGCCGGGAAAGCGGCTGGAAACCCCCGCCGCCAGAATGATGCCGACGATCTGCGGCATCAGCTTTCCCGGATCACGCGCTTGGACTTGCCCTCGGAACGGGGCAGGCTTCCAGGTTCCGCAATCTCGATCTGGGGCGTGACCGTGATGCGGTATTTCACGGTTTCGATCAGATAGTCGCGGGCGCGCTGAATGTCCGCTTTGCCAATCGTTTCGCTGGACGGTTCGACCCGGATGACCAGATGCCGCCCACTTCCCTGGCGCGGAATGACCAATTGGAATTCCTGCGCGAATTCGTCGATGCCGTGCAAGATGGCCTGAATCTGCGAGGGGAAGACATTGACCCCTGCAAACTGGAACATGTCGTCCGAACGGCCCAGAATGCCGCCTTCCAGACGCATGCTGGCCCGGCCGCAAGCGCAAGGCTTGCGCGAGGCGCGAACCAGATCGCGTGTGCGATAGCGAATCAGCGGCACGCTTTCGCAACACAAATTCGACAGCACCAACTCGCCCACTTCGCCGTCGTCCACCGGCTGCAAGGTTTCCGGGTCCAGCACCTCGGCCAAATACATGCCCTCGATCACATGCAGGCCATTATGCGCCGTGCATTCGAAGCCGAAATTGCCGATTTCCGTCGATCCCACATCGTCGAAGCACTCTGCACCCCAGGCAGATTCCAAGAACTTGCGGGTAGCCGGAATGCTGCCGCCCGGCTCGCCCGCCACCACGATGCGCTTGACGGGGCTTGTCGCCAACGGCATCTGGCTTTTGATGGCCATCTCGGCCAGATATTGCAGATAGGAAGGCGTGCCGCAAACCACGGTCGCCCCCCAATCCAGAATATTGCGCAGCCGGTCCTTGGAGCTTTGCCCGCCGCCCGGCAAGACCATCAACCCGGCTTTCTCCATGGCCGACTGAAACCCCCACCAAGCGACGTAAAGCCCGTAATTGAAGGGAAAGAAGGCGACGTCCTTTTTGGTCAAGCCATAGCCGCAGCGGTAATGCATGAATTGCTGATAGTAATTTTCGTGCCAATCCTTGCTGTTCAGCATGATGCGGATGGGACGGCCCGTGGTGCCCGATGTTTGGAAGACGCGCACCGCCTCTTCCTGGCCGATGCAATGGAAATCGCCCCAAGGCTCGGCTGCCGCTTGGCTGTCCTTCATCTCGTCCTTGACGGTGAAAGGAATGCGCCGCACATCGTCCAGGCTTTTGACATCGGCGGGCTTCAGCCCCGCCTCGCTCAACTTGCGCCGATAAAAGGGGCTGCGGTCGGATACATAATCGAGACGTTCGCGCAACAGGCCCAGTTGATGGTCGAGAAGCGCCGCTCCAGACAGGCGTTCTTCCTCGGGCCGCCACAAGATATTTTCCCCTGTCATGTCTCTTCTCCCCTGATTTTATTGCGAGACAAGCTCCTTGGCCTTTTCACGCTCCAGCTTGCGCAGCCCGGCTAGAATTTTCTCTGGCGTAAAGGGAGCCGAGGTCATGCGCACGCCGGTAGCATCGTAGATGGCATTGGCGATTCCCGCCAGCACCCCGGAAACCAGCCCCTCGCCGACTTCCTTGGTGCGATAGGGCTTGCCGATCCGGTACTGTTCGGTAATCACCTCGGCATCCTCGCTTGCCGCCATATTGTGAATCAGCGGCATGCGGTAATCCAGCCAGCTTGGATTCAAGGTATATCCATTCTTGGTCATCACCTCTTCCATAAAGGCCTGGCCCAGCGCCATCGACACTTGGCCGTCCACCTGCCCCTTGATCAGCCCCGGATTGACCGGAAAGCCGCAATCATGAAGCGTATAGGCGCGGATCAGTTTGGCCTCGCCGGTTTCGATATCCACCTCGACTTCGGCCACCTGGGCGCTGAAGGCATAGTTCTCGGTCCAACGACCCTTGGTGGTGGCAAGGCTGGGATGCGTGGGTTCGTCGCGCATGGTGCGCCAGAAGCCCTCGCCGACGATGGTGTCGCCCCGGTGCTTGGCAACGCTGGCGGAAAAAACCTGGGCATAGGTCATGCGCTGCTGCGGATCGAGCACATTGTAAACGCTTTTGTTCTCGACGCCCAAATATTCGACCGGAACGTCCATTTCTTCGGACGCCACTTTCAATATCTTCTCGCGGGCATTGGTGGCCGCCTGACGCGTCGCATTGCCGGTCACATAGGTCATGCCGCTGATCCAGGCCCCGATATCCTGCGGCGTGGTGTCGGTATCCGAAGCGATCAGTTTGATATCGTTCATGCCGATCGACAATTCCTCGGCCACGATCTGAGTAATGACGGTTTCCGCCCCCTGCCCGACATCTAAGGCGCCGGTCAGAACAATCACTGATCCATCATCGTTCAACTTCACAATGACGCCAGAACCGTTGGGATAGATCAGCGTGCCGCTCATATAGGTGGTCACACCCATGCCGATGCCGCGCCGGATGGTGCTGGAAGGTTCGGGCTGCTTTCTGCCTTGCCGCCATTTGTTGAGGTAATCGCTTTTCGCCGCCACTTCCTTGATGCAGTCGATTAGGCCCGCCTCGTGGGTATTGTCCTTATTGGGCAGTTCTTCCCAGGGGCCACGGGCATTGCGCAAGCGGATGGTGACGGGGTCGATGCCCAGATGCTCGGCGATCATGTCGAGTTGGGATTCGATGGCGAAACGCACTTTGGGCGCTCCGTGCCCACGCTGGGGGGCGCGGGTCGTGTGGTTGGTGTAGACCGCATAGCCCTCGTATTTCAGATTGGGGATGCGATAGGGGCCCATGATGAAGCCCCAGGCCAGGAAGATGACGACCACGCCGCTGCCGCGATGGGCGCCCGCATTGTTGATGATGCGCACGCGCTGGGCCAGGATGGTGCCGTCCTTCTTCACGCCAGTCTTCAGTTCGATGGTCAGCGTTTGGCTGTGGCGATAGGCCGAGAAGATTTCCTCGCGGCTGGCGGTAATGCGCACCGGACGCCCAGTCAGCATTGACAAACGGGCCGCGCAATATTCGTGAGAATACAGATCGATCTTGCCGCCGAAAGTGCCGCCGACATAGGTTTTGTGGATGCGCACCTGCGAATAAGGCAGGCCCAGGGTGCGCGACAGCTTGGCCCGCTTGATGAACGTGCCCATCGACGAGGTCCAGACATTGAGCTTGTCGGACTCCCAATGGGCCAGCGTGACTTGGGGTTCCAGATAGCCGTGGGTGCGCAGTTGGTTTTCGAACCGGTCTTCGCGCACATAGTCGGCTTGGGCGAATCCCGCTTCGACGTCGCCCCATTCGGTTTCGGTCTTGCCCGCGATGTTCGCCAGATTTTCCAGCACTTTTGGGTGACTGGCGCGAACGGCCGGCGCGCCAGGGCGCATCGCCTCTTCGGCATCGAAGACGGCGGGCAGAATTTCATACTCGACCTCGATCAGTTCCAGCGCCTTTTGCGCCGTGATCTCGTCGACCGCAGCGACGGCGGCGATTTCCTCGCCGACATGGGCCACCTTGTCCTTGGCCAACACATCCTGATCGGCCGGATAGCGCGGCGTTTCCACGAAACCGTGCCGAACGCCAATCGTATCCTCGTGGGTGATCACGGCCTTGACGCCGGGCAGCGCCTTGGCCTTCGACGTATCGATGCGAAGAATGCGGGCGTGCGGATGCGGGCTGCGCAGCACGCGTCCGATCAACATGCCCGGCAATTTCACGTCCTGGGTATAGACGGCCTTGCCCGACACCTTATCGGGGCCATCCTTGCGCCGCATATTCTGCCCGATGAATTTCAGATCGGTCATGGCGCGTCATCCCTTTTCATCAAGGGTTCAACCCCTTGCCCAGAATATTGGAGAATGGCATCGACGATGGAGTTATAACCCGTGCAGCGGCACAAATTTCCCTCCAGCGCCTTTTTAATCTGTGGCACCGAAGGTTTTGGGTTGTTGTCCAAAAGCGCCTTGGCCGACATGATGACGCCCGGCGTGCAAAAGCCGCATTGCGTGGCCGCTTGGTCTAGGAAGGCTTCCTGCAAATCCGACAGCTTGCCGTTTTCGCTCAAGCCCTCGATGGTCTGCACATGCATGCCGTCGCATTCGACGGCCAAAGTGATGCAGGCCAGGATGGGCTTTCCCTCCAACAGCACCGTACAGGCGCCGCAGGTTCCGGATTCGCAGCCATCCTTGGTGCCGGTCAGCCCCACATGGTCGCGGATCACTTCCAGCAGCATGACATGCGGGCGCACCATCACTTCATGCGTCTCGCCATTGATGGCAAGCGTGACCAGACGGGGCTTTGGCCGCGCCTTGGCTGTTACGACGGTATTATTGGGAGAATCGAGCATGGCCTGACCTCTTATGATTCCTGAGCGCGGGCAAGGGCGATCTGCATGGCGCGCCTTAAATGGACGCGGATATTGTCGCGCAGATAGGGCTTTGAGAAACCATGGTGCGGCAGCGGGTTGATTTCCCGGCTGGCCATGTCGGCCAGTTCCGCCAGCGCCGCCTTGGTCAGTTTCTTGCCAATCATGGCCGACATGGTATCGACCAGTTTCACCGGCCCTTCATTGACCGCCCCGATGGCGATCTTGGCTTCGGCGCAGGTTTCAAGATCGTCTTCAAGGCGTAGAGTCAGCGCCATCACGGCGATGCCGAATTCCAGGCCGCCGCGCACGGTCGATTTGTGATAGCCCCACCCCATGTGCGACTTGACGGGCGGCATGTGAACATAACGCAGCATTTCACCGGGATTGAGCGTCGTTGGCCGCAATCCGTCGCCCGTGAACAAGGCTTCAACGGGCATTCTCACTTCGCCCCCCGATCCCAGCACCGTGACATCGGCGTCCCAGACCATCAGGGCGGGCGCGATGTCGGACATATAGACCGACCAACAAACTTCCTTCTTGTTCCTTGGAAAAGGATAGCAGCAATCGCCGCCCCGCTTGTAGCAAGGCTCGACAAACTGAAAATCATGTTGCTGGTTCAAGTAAAGGCAGCGGGTTTCCTGGCACAGATTGCCGCCCAAGGTCGCGCGTTGCCTTATCTGGTTTCCCGCCACCGTATGGGCGCTGGCCGCCAAAATGGGGGCAGCCTCGGTTACCAAGGCGCTGTGCTCGATTTCCGACAGAGTGGTCAGCGCGTCGATCTTCAGCCAGCCATCCGCTCCAACCGTCATTGGTTCGCGTGGAATGCGGGTCAGGCTGATCACATGGGCGGGCTTGGCGATGCCTATGCGCATGTTGGGGATAAGGTCGGTTCCGCCCGCCATGAAACGCGCTTCCGCCTCGATCTCATGCAGGCGGGCAACCGCATCCTCGGCCAGGACAGGGTTTTCGTGTTCGAACTCGAACAAAATCATGACGCGTCCTCCGACTTGGCGGCATTCATTGCCGACCCTCTTCATTACCCCAAGCCTAATTCAAATTAGTTTGAAGCGCAAACTAATTTGAATTACCCCAACCGCCTACCGCCCGTTGAATAAATACGTCGAATTGGCTATCACTGACGCATGACGGCCAAAAAGCCCTTAACCGACTCCCTGAGCGCCGTGAACTTTGCCGGGCTTCGCGACTATATCGGCTATACGACCCGCCAAGCCCAGTCAGCAATTTTCCGTGACTTTACAAAGATTACGGAAGAAGTGGGGCTAACGCCCGGCGAATTCAGCCTGTTGACCCTGATCGGCGCCAATCCCGGCATCAACCAGATCACTCTGGCGGCCCTGCACGGCCTGGACAAATCAACGCTTTCCCTGGCCATCCGCGACTTGAAGCGTCAGGACCTGATCGAAAGCCGCCGTCAAATCGAGGACGGACGTTATTACGCGCTGCACCTGACCCGCCAGGGAGAGCAAAGACTGCGCCGCACGACCCAACTGGTGGAAGAGCAGGAACGGCGCATGGACAAGGTATTGGCGCCAGGCGAAAGAAAATTGCTGATTGGCCTGATGAAACGGATATCCAAGGCGTTCGATTGAGAAGACGCAACCGACGCCCGAGCGCTGCATTGAACAAGCAGCGCCCGGACGTCCTTGCGCCGATATTACATATCGAAACGGTCGGCATTCATGACCTTGCTCCAGGCGGCCACGAAATCCTTGACGAACTTTTTCTGCGAATCGCTCTGGGCATAGACTTCCGCAAGCGCTCGTAATTGCGAGTTGGACCCGAAAACGAGATCGACGCGGGTGGCCGTCCATTTGACCTTGCCGCTTGCGCGATCGCGCCCTTCAAACAGATCCCGAGCTTCCGACGTCGCCTTCCACTCGGTCCCCATGTCAAGCAAGTTCACGAAGAAGTCGTTGGTAAGCATGCCGGGACGATCCGTGAAAACACCGTGCCGAGCTTGGCCGTGATTGGCGCCTAGCACCCGCATCCCGCCGACAAGAACGGTCATTTCGGGCGCCGTCAGCGTCAGCAACTGCGCCTTGTCGATCAGCAGTTCCTCGGCGGCAACCGGGCAATCCGTTTTCAGGTAATTCCTGAAACCATCTGCCTTGGGTTCCAGCACCGAGAAGGAGTCAATGTCCGTCTGAGCTTGCGAAGCATCGGTGCGACCGGGGGCGAATGGCACGTCGATGTCATGCCCGGCCCTTTTGGCAGCCGCCTCGATGGCAGCGCAACCGCCAAGAACGATCAGATCGGCAAGCGACACCTTCTTCTTTCCAGAAGCCGCGTTGAACTCCTTCTGAATCCCCTCCAGCGCAGCCAACGCCTTGGCAAGAAGGGCTGGCTGGTTGGCCTCCCAATCCTTTTGGGGAGCAAGGCGAATGCGCGCTCCGTTCGCCCCGCCGCGCTTGTCGGAACCGCGGAATGTCGCCGCCGAGGCCCAAGCGGTTGAAACCAACTGAGCGATTGAAAGGCCTGCCGCAATGATCTTGCCTTTGAGCGCCGCAATGTCTTTGGCGTCGATCAGCTCATGATCCAGCGCAGGCACGGGATCTTGCCACAGCAAGACTTCTGACGGCGCCTCTGCTCCGAGATAGCGCGAGCGTGGCCCCAAATCGCGATGGGTCAATTTGAACCAAGCCCTGGCGAAAGCATCGGCGAACTGATCGGGATTTTTGTGAAATCGTCTGGCGATAGGTTCATAAATCGGATCGAAGCGAAGCGACAGATCCGCCGTGGTCATCATCGGGCGGTGCTTTTTCGAAGGATCATGAGCGTCGGGAATCATATGCTCCTCGCGCACTTCGGCGGCATGCCACTGCCAAGCCCCGGCGGGACTTTTCACCAGAGTCCATTCATAGCCGAAGAGCATGTCGAAATAGCCATTATCCCATTTCGTGGGGTTGGGCTTCCATGCCCCTTCAATGCCGCTGGTCGTGGCATGCACGCCCTTGCCGGTGCCGAAACTGTTTTTCCAACCCAAGCCCATCTCTTCAAGGGGGGCCGCTTCCGGTTCGGGGCCAACCAGCTTGGGATCTCCCGCGCCATGGGCCTTGCCAAAAGTGTGTCCGCCCGCAACCAATGCCACGGTCTCTTCATCATTCATCGCCATGCGCGCGAAGGTTTGGCGAACGTCGCGGCCCGAGGCGATCGGGTCGGGACTGCCGTTGGGGCCTTCCGGATTCACATAGATCAGTCCCATTTGCACGGCGGCCAAGGGATTTTCCAGTTTGTGATCGCTACTATGGCGCTTGTCGCCAAGCCATTCGGATTCGCTGCCCCAATAGATGTCTTCTTCCGGCTCCCAAATATCTTCCCGCCCACCGGCAAAGCCGAAGGTCTTGAAGCCCATCGATTCCAGGGCGCAATTGCCGGTCAGAATCAGAAGATCGGCCCAGGAAATCTTGTTGCCGTATTTCTGCTTGATCGGCCAGAGCAAGCGGCGCGCCTTGTCCAGATTGCCGTTGTCAGGCCAACTATTGACCGGGGCAAAACGCTGGTTGCCGTGCCCGGCGCCGCCGCGCCCATCCGAAATGCGATAAGTGCCCGCACTATGCCAAGCCATGCGGATGAACAGGCCGCCGTAATGGCCCCAGTCGGCGGGCCACCAGTCTTGTGAGTTGGTCATCAAGGCATAGAGGTCGCTTTTCACAGCCTGCAAATCGAGTTTCTTGAACTCTTCGGCATAGTTGAACTTTGCGTCCATGGGATCGGACAGGGAAGAGTGCTGATGAAGAATCTTGAGATTCAACTGATTCGGCCACCAGTCCTTGTTAGACCGGCCCGCGAAAACCGCGTTGGGGCTACCCCCGTGCATCACCGGGCATTTACTGGCGTTCTGCTGGTCGATTTTGTCCATGACTCTTCTCCTCATTTGGGGTTCGCCTCAAGCGACAACACATTCATCCCGGACACGCTTTCTGGCGTCTTTGGCCGTCTTGGCGAAGGAACGGCGACGCATTCTCGCCCGCAGCGCCAAGGAAAAAGAGATCCCCAACGATACGGACACCGAAGTGAGTTAGCTCCTTTCAATCAGATAAGTGAAATTGATTATTCAGGTTGTATTGATCGATTACATCAATTTAACTGAGAGAGTGGCATATCTGGCGTGGATGACCATTGGCTTCGGGACAGTATGCCCTGGCGGGAAATGGCGGTGGCAGACTAAGATGGCATGAAGGATTGCAGCAAAAAATTGAAGCGAGGCGCTGATACATGCATGAAGCAGCCGAACGCCTGCTCGCCATCATTCGGCAAATTCGAGACGATGTTGCCGAGATGTCGGCCAAGGGACTTCGCCTTGCCGAAACGATGCCCGGCAACGATGATCTTGGGAAAATCTTTTTCGATCTGCAATTCTACTTTCTCTTTCTCATGACCGCTGGCGGCGCAGGCTCGCCCGCCAAGATCGACCTTTACAATCTAACCTTCGGTACGCGCCTTACCCTCGAGCGCCTTGCCAGTGAGCTGAAAAGCCGAGAAGAACAGATCGCATCCTATGGAAACCAGCCATCTCACCTGATTCGCGCTGGATTCATGGTGGATGCTGCTTTCAAGAACAGCCATTGCGGCGACCGCATGATTCAACACTTTCAGAAACTTGCCGAGATTTTCTTGGCCGCCGCAGGCAATGACGATCCAAACGAGCGAAAGCGCCTCGACCAATACATAGCCTTGGCGCGCGAATGGCAGACAAGGGCAGCGGCATCCTTCCCCGCGGAGCCTAACGCCACACCAACAAGCGCCTCGCCGCCATTGCAAACGGGGCGCAAGGTCTTTGGACGCAAGGGCGCCTAAGACGACTGGGTTCAACGAACCAGCCAACCCCTGCCGATAACACATATAAGTAATTGAAATAATTGGCGCGCCATGCAGGAAGAAGATGGGCACTGGCTGCTTTCTGTCCCCCTCCCCTAGGGGATGACAGAAGACATACTGTAACATATTGATTGATTACATGAAAACAATTTTTGTCCGTCAGTCATCGGGACAAAATCGGGACAGTTTCAAGGGGCGAATTTCGGGACATCATTAGCCGATTTCCAGCGAATCGTACCAATAAATCGGTGCCAGACAGGACCACCAAGCTCAACGGCCACGACCCAAGAACCGCGCCAAGGTTGGGCATTTTAGGCCATCCTCGCAGGGCAGAGAATGTCTGGATTCTGAAATTGGCGGGGCGCAGGCGCTTCCAGATGAACCTTCTCCGCCTTGCCGCAATAGGTTGCAATGCCACTGCATGTAGATAATTCGCATGTATATAAGACCACATATTTATATATAGGAATTTATATTGACACGCTTCGCTCATTGCGATTTCATATGTTCATAGTTAACAACCACAGGAAGTTTGTGTCATGTCCAGTACTACACGTCCCCAGATCAGGGAGGCCCTGCGGACGCTCGTCGCCGACAAGCGTTACCGGGACCACAGCCACCCCGAACACGATGCCTACGTCGCCCATGTAACCGGCGAGTTCAAACGGGTCTATCCCGGCATCTATGTGCCGGGCAGTTCGCACATGTATGCCAATGACCCGGAAGGCGGACCGGAAGCCATCGTCGAAGTTCGCGCCTATTCCCAAAGCCGGGACGGCAGTACTGTTCAGGTTTCCGAGCACACGCGTTCAAGGGAACGAGCTGGCCCGGCGAGCACGAGGCGATCATCGATTTGGCGACATGGGACAAGGTTCGCGCCGTGCTGGCCGAAAAATCGCCCCTGGTGCGGGCAGGCGCTTCCCGAGCGGCAACGCCAGCGCCCCTCAAGGGCCTGATCCATTGCGGCCATTGCGGAAGGGCCATGGCCCCCACCTATACCCGCAAGCAGGGGCGTCTTTACCGGTATTATACATGCATGAAGGCGATCAGGTCCGGGCACGGCGAATGCCCGGTGCGCTCGGTGGCGGCAGGCGAGATCGAGGCCGCTGTCATCGGTCAGGTTCGCGCCTTGCTAAAGGCCACTGAAATCCAGGCTCGGGTCGAACGGCTGGCCGCAGACATTCCGCCCGCCGACGTGCGCAGCGCTTTGGCGGAATTTGACCGCCTGTGGGATGAACTATTCCCCGCCGAGCAGGCCCGCATACTGGAACTGCTGGTCGAGAAGGTGGCCGTCCATCCCGGCGACGTCGAGTTGAAGCTTAGGATCGATGGGCTGGCCAGCGTGGTTGCCGATATGAACTCGCAGCGCAAAAGGAAGGCCGCATGATTTCCCAGGACACCCTGACCATCCGCATTCCGATGACCATTCGCCGTATCGGCGGGCGCAAGCAGATCATCGTGCCCGAGGGCGAGGGTATTCCGGAGCGCCGTTGCTCCAAGCCTGACGAGGCGCTGCTGAAGGCGCTCGCACGCGCCTTCAAATGGAAGCGAATGATTGAGGAGGGGCAGGTCCTCTCGCTCAACGAGCTGACCGAGGCCGAGAAGCTGAACGGCTCCTATGTCAGCCGCATTCTCCGCCTTACCCTGCTGGCCCCCAATATCGTCGAGGCTAACTGCATAGATATTGACGGTTCGCTTTCTCCCCTCAGCTTAATTGGTGTATACTCGCTTTTGTTTTGGCAGATCATTGCAGCTGTGGAGATTTTGCTCTAATGGATCAGCATGATCCAACGCCAGAGGCCGCCTTGGATGGCGGCACCAAGAGATGGGAAGACCTTTCCAGTGCTGAGAGAGAGACTTTTTTGCTTGCCGCCTTTTGCGGTAACGAGGCGTGGCAAAGCGTCGCCAATCATCTCGGCCTCGATCCTGTCTTGGCCCTAAGGCTGGCGACTTCCTTGTGCCACTTGGCATCTCCGCCACAGTCCGAAGATGAACGCCTGAAGCGCGAACACGCCGCGCTACTATTTCACGGGCGCCGCCCCCTCGGCCTTGCTCTTATCGCGGCCATTTCACTTCGAGATGGCATTCCGCTCCCGCGTGAACTGGACACTGGCACGGGTTCAATCTCACGGCGGGTTCCGGACGATGTTCTTCATCTGGATGATGACGTGGAGCCGCCAATCCCCCCCCCCTGTTTGCCTCAAGAAAGGCTTCCCGCCTTATCCAGCCATCCCGGAAGGAACCTGGCCCGCCTGAGATACTTGGCAAAGCTGTCCATGGGCGCGGCGCGGGCCGGACTTGGCTGGGCAGGGTGGAGGATTGGACATGGCGCCATTTCGCTTGTTCGTGCTTCAAAGGCCGCTGTTCTCGGCTTCAGACAACATAAAGCTGTGTTGCTCCATCAGCTTGTGGCTTGGAGAGCATCTGCTCTCTTAAGATTGAAGGCGAGAGAACGCCAGTGTCTTCGCATCGCCGCGAAGGATCTGCTCTCGCCTGCCAGCGAGACGGCTGCGGGCAAGTGGCAGGACATGGGCGAATCGACGAAAAACATGCTCATCGCCTCGGCACTGCGCGGTTATCCTCCCGCCCTCGCCTTTATCAAGAGCGTCGCGCCCTTTATTCGTTCTCTTCCGAACCAGGATGAAAGGAAAGATCCGCATCTTGCATACGAACCGGAACTGCGTTGCCGCCGGATTCAAAAGGCTCTCAACCGGCAGAATTCCAGGTTCTTCCGGTTGCTGTGGAGATTTTTTCCGCCTCTTGGCTAGCGCCAACCTGCTATGGAGGGCTGACTGCAAAGGCAATGCAGCCCTAGACCTGCGGAGCTTCCACCGACGTCAGCAGCCGCTCAACAAGTTTGCCTTCACGCAAATGCAAGGACAGGATCTCTTCGATGTCGGCGCTCGTTTTCACTGAATACCAGACGCCTTCAGGATAGATCACCAGCACCGGCCCCTGGCCGCACCGGCCAAGACACCCCGCGTAGTTGAATCGGGTCTTTTCGAGATTCATCTCCTTGAAAATCTTGCGGGCGGCCTCCGCCATGTCCTGCGCACCCCTTTCAGCGCACGAACTTGTCGGATGCCCATCTGGCCGCCGGTTGGTACACATGAAGAGGTGCGCCCGGAAGTGTTCCGCAAGCTTGTTCGAGACGTTGCTGTTCATGAAAACCGGCTCCTGTGATGTAGTCTTCGACTCCGGCAGATGGGGCCCGGAGAATGTCATGGACGCAGCCCCGCCATCCCCTAATCCAGAAGATGGCGGAGGCCGCTTGCCCGCTTATCGCCAGCTGACCCGGTCGAAGACCCGGATGGCTTGGGCGTTATTCTCGCCCAGCATGGCGACATTCATAGTCTCTTCCTTGAACTCGCCCCAGGCTGAGACAAGTTGCGAACGCTTGGCGCCCGGCAGCACAGGAAACTCATTATTCACTTCGGCGTAGAATTGCTGCGCCTCGGCCCCCGAGAGGAATTCCATCAGCTTGACCGCTTCGGCCTTGTTCTTGGCGGATTTGGTGATGCCGGCGCCAGAGATGTTCATGTGCGCGCCGCGCCCTTGCTGGCCGGGCCAGAACAGCGCAACCTTGGCAGCAGCATCGCGCTCTTCGGCCTTGTCGCTGGTGATCATGCCCGCGAAATAATAGGTGTTGGCAATGGCGATGTCGCACTGGCCTGCCGCGACGGCGGAAATCTGATCGCGGTCGCCGCCCTGCGGCTTTCTTGCCATGCTCGCGACGATGGCCTTAGACCAAGCTTCGGCCTTTTCCAGACCATCAACGGCAATCATGCCCGCCAGCAAGGACTGATTATAGGCGGAAGACGAGCTGCGAACGCAAATGCGCCCTTTCCACTTCGGATCGGCAAGATCTTCGAAAGTTGACAGTTCTCCCGGCTTAACGCGGTCCTTGCTGTAGAAGATCACGCGCGCCCTGGCCGATTGGCCAAACCAGTACCCTTGCGGATCGCGGTACTTGGCGGGCACATTCTTCTCCAGAACTGAAGATGTGATGGGCTGAAGCAAGCCCTCGACGCGGGCGCGGTTCAGTCGCGCCACATCGGTCGTCTGGAAGATGTCGGCGGGGCTATTGACGCCTTCGCTTTTAAGCCGCTCGATCAGCTGGTCCTCGCCTGCCGAAAGCAGGTTCACCTTGATGCCGGTCTGTTGCGTGAATTTGTCCAAGATCGGCTTGATCAGATGATCCTTGCGCGCCGTGTAGACATTGACCTCGGCGGCGGAGGCGGCGTTGAGTGAAGCGCCAACCAGAAGCGCTGCGCCGATTAGGCTGAAGGCGTAAGAGCGATTGCGGGGCATTCTCATTGTTTGGTCCTTTCTTTGGATACGTGGTGGATTGGTTGCCGTTCAGGCGGGTTGGCGGATTCCCCGAGCCTCTCAGCAGAAACTGCCGAGGCTGGGCGGAGGCGCTTGAACCTCTTCCGGCATCGGCTCCGGGTCGGACTGATCTTCGGCTGGAAAGACATAGGCCTGCGAACGGTCGAGCTTGATGGAAACGCGCGCACCTTCGATATGGGGCAGCGGTCCTGTCGTCCGGGCGTGGAGATGGATGGGAGCGCCCTGTTCCGAATCGACACGCATATGGATCAGGTTTGAGCGTCCCAGCATGTGTGAGACCAGCACAGTGGCGATGCCGTGATCCCCAAGTTCCAAAGAAAGCGCCTCGGGCCTGATCACCAGATCGACTTGGTCGCCATCTTTGAAACCAGGAGCAGGAAAGGCGCCGAAAGGAGAATTCACCGCCCCTCCCTTGACCTTGGCGGGAATGCGGTTGACCTCGCCGAAAAACGACGCGACGAACGAGGCGGCTGGACGCCTGTAGAGTTCCTCTGGCTCGCCTATTTGAACGATGCGCCCGCCTCGCATGATGGCGATGCGATCAGCCATGAACATGGCCTCTTCGGGGTCGTGCGTCACCATCAGCACGCAAACGCCCGAGGATTTCAGCACATGCAGGGTTTCGTCGCGGATCTGGTCCCTGAGCCTCTTATCCAGGCCCGAGAATGGTTCATCAAGCAGCATCAGCATGGGTTTGGGAGCCAGCGCGCGAGCCAGGGCGACGCGCTGCATCTGCCCGCCCGACAATTGGTGCGGCCAAGCCTCTGCGTAGTTCTCCATGCCGACCTGCTTCAGCATCTCCATCGCCCGCTCGCGGCGTTCCGCCTGGGTCTTGTCGAGGATGCCAAAGGCGACATTAGCCAGCACGTTGATGTGCGGAAAAAGCGCATAATCCTGGAAGAGAAATCCAACGCTGCGCTTCTCTGGCGGCACATGAACGCCCCCGCCGCCGACCACCTGGCCGTTAAGGATGATGCGTCCCTCGACGGGGTTTTCCAAGCCAGCGGCCATGCGCAGCGTCGTCGTCTTGCCACAGCCGGAAGGCCCTAGCAGACACAGCAGCTCGCCCGGGCGCACGGCGAAGGAGACGTTGTCCACCACGCGAGTCTCGCCATAGGCGCACGAGACTTGATCCATGATAAGGCATGATGATCCGGGTGGGCAGGGTGCCATGCGCAACGGATCTGCCGCGCAGCCGCCATTGGGATTGAGGGCGCAATGCGGGCCAGGGCCGCAAAGAGCGGGCTGGGGCTTTGAAAACATCTTGTTCATGATTTGCCTCCTGGGCGTGACCTGGCGACCGCGTAACTCAACATCATGACAGGCAATAGCCCTACCAGAACTATGACTAGCGCTGGTGCCGCCGCATCCATCAGCCTCTCGTCCGACGCAAGGGTGAAGGTGCGCACGGCCAGCGTGTCGAAATTCAAGGGGCGCATGATAAGCGTGGCCGGAAGCTCCTTCATCACATCCACGAAGACAAGAAGCCCTGCCGTCAGCAGCGAGCCGCGGATCAGCGGAATATGAACGCGGCGCAAGGTTCCGAACGTCCCTTGGCCCAAGGTTCTGGAAGCGGCCTCCATGGAATTCGTGACTTTGGCCAAGCTGGCCTCGATGCCGTTGAAGGAAACGGCGAGAAAGCGGACCAGATAGGCGTAGACAAGGGCGGCGATGCTACCGGTCAGCAGTAATCCTGTCGTCACGCCAAAGTGCTCGAAGATGAAACTGGCCAGCGCATTGTCGATCATTCCCAGTGGAACCAGAGTGCCGACGGCGATCACCGAACCGGGGATCGCATAACCAAGGCTGGCAAGGCGCACGGCAGCGCGGGTGGCGGGCATTGGGCTCAATCTCTGCGCATAGGCCATCACGACGCCAACGGCAACCGCCGCCAGAGCAGCCACCAGCGCCAGCAGGAAACTGTTGCGCGCCATGGGAAGGAAATCGAGATTGACCACACTGTGTCGCAGCGACCACCAGGCCAGCACGCTCGCCGGCAGAACAAAACCCAGGAAGACGCCGGTGAAGCTGAAGGTCTGGGCGGCCAAGCTGCGCCAGCCTCTCAACTGGTAGCCTGGCAAATGCCGGTAGCGCGTGGTCGTGTGGTGAAACTTGGCGACCCCGCGCGAGACGCGCTCGATCATCACCAAAGCCAGAACGAACAGCAGCAGTACGGCGCCCAATTGCGCCGCCACGGTCGGCTCGCCAAGACCCAGCCATGTGCGATAGATGCCTGTTGTGAAAGTATCCACCGCGAAATAGTGAACCGTGCCAAAATCGTTCAGCGTCTCCATCAGCGCCAGAGCGGTTCCGGCAGCTATCGAAGGCCTGGCCAACGGCAGCGCAACTTTGAAAAACCCCTTCCATGGCCCGCGGCCCAAGGTCCGGCTGGCCTCAAGTACGCAGATCGACTGCTCCAGAAAGGCCGAACGGGCCAGCAGATAAACATAGGGATAGAGCACCAGCGACATGACGATGATGGCGCCGCCCAGCGAGCGGATTTCAGGAAACCAGTAGTTCCTAGTCGAGCTCCATCCGAAGACCTCTCGAATCGCGCTTTGGACGGGACCGGCGAAGTCAAGAAGCCCGGTGTAGGTATAGGCGACCACGTAGGCAGGCATGGACATCGGCAGCAGCAGCGCCCATTCGAGAATACCGCGCCCCGGAAAGCGGCACATGGTGACCAGCCACGCCGTTCCAACGCCGCCGACCATGACGCCCACCCCCACACCCAGCATGAGAAGGACGGAGTTGACGACATAGAGCGGCAGCACCGTTTGCGCCAAATGTTCCCAAACATCGCCGGACGACACGAAGACATGGGCAAGAATAAAGGCAACCGGCGCACCCACCAGCAGCGCGATGAACACGGTCGAGGCGACCCAACCCGAGCCAGCGCCAAACGGACGCGCGCCCTTAAGGACAGTTAGCAGCTTGCTACCCCTCACGGCAGAGGCGGCGGCGGTTTCAGTCATTCCAGGAACTCCGAATAAGCTTATTTTTAACGTGGTTTTGGTGACGCTATCGCAAATGCAAATAGCTGTCAATATCATCTACGCGATAGATGGGAAGCGGCGCGACGGATTGCCACTGGCTACAACATACTAACTGTGTTGGTATTTTCGAGCGCTTGCCAAGGCGGCCGGACCCGGACTCCTCCCGCTATGGGCCTTGGGTCGCGCTCCTTCATCGCCGACAACGCCCCGGCCAGCGCCCGGTCCCGCCACTCCGCCAGCTTGGCCACCGTGACGTTCAAATCTCGGGCTAGCCGGACGCCCCAGGCACAATGAAATAACTCATGAAATAGAAACTTTATGTAATTATCATCTGCGATGTTGAATATAGCTTTCGGCATTTCTCAGTAATTGCTCTCAGTCCAATAAACAAGCAGCAAATAGGTGTTTCTTGATTAAGTAATCTGTAAATAGGCTCGTTGTGATACTCAATTCGATCTTTGAAGTAACAGTTGCGCACAACCTAATCGATGATCTTCAAGCATTCGTCTTTGCGATCTACCAATTCAATTTCATCAATAATTTGTTATCTCCTGCCAAAATTGGAGATGGAAGGGTTTTAGAAGGGTCAAACGCTGTGCTGGCGGCCAGCCCGTGGCATGCCTGGCCCGAGCGCACCAGGCGTTCGGCCAGCTTCTTGAGCAGATCGGCGGCCTCTTGGTCCGGGACTTCCAATTCGATTTTCAAAACCGCCTCCCGAGGCCAGGTCTGATGATCGATTTTGCGGCTGCCGCCGCCGCGCCCCCAGCCGCCCGCTTTTCCACCTGAGCCACCAGGACGAATCAGAGCGGGTTAGCCGTTTCGTTTTCAGGGATTACCGGTTTTCGCGGGCGTCCGCGTCCACGCTTTCCACCCGTCGAGCGGCGTTTTGCAGGGATGGCCAATCGATGCGACTTGATCGCGGCGATTATTTCAGCCCGCTCGTAGTATATTTTTCCGATATGATATTTGGTACGCCGATCTTCGGGCAGGTGATTGAGAAAACTTGCGCTGAATCCGAATTCCTCGACCACTTGAGAAATCGACATGAAGCCCGACGAAGGCTTCGGCAGCAATCGCTGACGGGAAACACGATTTTCTTTTGATGCCTTGGCTTTGGGCATAGCAATGGCTTCACAACACAGGTGTTGATGAAGCCACGTACATTTTCGCCCATGGCATGCGGGGATTATCTGCACCCCGCGACTTGAACGGCGACATCTTTTGCAACCGAAAGCAGTTGCAATGCAGGGGCCGTCCACACATGAGTCTTGCCCCTAATCTCTTTGATTGACAGAATAGAACGAGCAGCCCATCGTTTCATGATGGCCGACAGTGATGCTCTTGAAGAGATTGACCTTAGGGCAGGACAGGTTCTGTTCAACGAAGGGGACGCACCGGACAAAGCCTACGTTGTCCGGAGAGGAAGGCTCGAAGTCTTTCGCATCAAGCGGCACAAAAGAGTCCATCTCGGTGTTGTCCAGGCCAGCGAGATTGTGGGCGAGATGGCCCTGATCGACGATAAGCCTCGCACCGCCACGGTCAGAGCCCTTGTCGACTCAAAACTGATTGTCCTCACCCGGGGCAAGCTCTTGTCCAAGATCGACAAGGCGGATCACGTGACAAGGCACCTCCTCACGAAATTCATTTCTATCATCCGAACGATGGATGAGAAACTGAGCGACGAAATCTCAAAGATTAAGTAACCGCTAGACCCAAGCCCCCAAGGCTAGTACTTTTGCTCTAACCGCGCCGTTGTTATAGCCTTCCGATGGATTGGGGATAGTGCATGAGTACACCTGACGCCGTGGACAAGCTCGGCCATCTCAGCGGGGGCGGTGCTGGTGCGACGAAAGTCAAATCTGCAGGTGCCGCCGCTGTAAAGCTGGTTCCTCCGACTTCCAAGCTTTCCGGGATAAGTTCGGGGGCTGCCAAGGCTTCCTCCACCAGTATCGCTCTTGGCAAGATAAGCATCCCCTACACCAACCTTACTGGGGTCGGCTCTGGATCTATCAACGCGACCTCAGCCGGGGTCACGAATGGGGCCAAGCTGATTTCATCCATGTTTTCTGGAAAAGGGCTGAGCCTTGGTCTTGGCTTGGGCCTCGGCGCTTGGGGGCCTGCATTGCTTGCGGGAACTGTATGCTTAGCTGGGTATGGGGCCTATCGGATGTATACCGCCAATCCAAAGAGCAATCCCCGCTCTTGGACCAAGAACAGTCAAGAGACCGCCACAATAGTCTCCCAGGTCGCGTCAATGGCTGATGCTGTATACGGAGCATTTAGAAAGCTGGTATCCTCACCGGACGATGAGGCGGCCCTGGCAGCGGAGCTTGCCGCCGAAATCGCGGCAGCAGAGAGGCTAATCGCCGAGGCCAACGAGGCTGAGAAGCGTGCATTAGCCGCCGGTGTCAATGCCAAGCAGGCCGCCAAGTTGGCCGCCGCCGCCAAGCGGAAGGCGAAAGCTGCATTGGACCTTCAGCATTCCACTGAATCCAAGCTGGCGGCCACTCGGGCACGAAAGCATAAAATTGCCGCCGCCATGGTATAGTCCATATTTACGGTAATACCGGCTGTGCTAATCTAAGCGAATATGGCCATTAGCCATTTGAGGGGGATTATGCCGATACTTCTTATCGCTCTGTCAGCATGCGGGTTTTTGGCCGTCATGGTTGGCGTGTCCAAACTGGCTGATCGCGACAAGGCAAAACCAGTCCCCAAGGATAGCCGACCAATAAACTTTCAGGGTATCGATGACGCTGGGAAGCTTACCCGGCAGAAGGCCGATCTTCAGCTTCGGGTAAATGTGCTTGCCGCAAGAGAAGATGCGCTTCTCGCCTCTGTCCGTGAATTTGAGCAGGGAGTGGATGCCCGTAAAGCCGAGAAGCTGGCGGCCGAGCAAGCTGAAATCAACGCCGCCATCACTGCCAAGGTTGTGGCTGAAACCCGTGTGAACGAGCTTCGTGAGGTCGAGCAGAAGTTGGTAGAGCTAATCTCCGGCCTTCAGGAGGAGGTCGGTCGCAAGAGAACACATGTGGATGAATTGTCCTCAAATATCACTGTCCTCACCCGAACAAAGGACGCTCTCGATGAAAGAATCACCGCTCTCTTGGCTCGGCAGCGTGAGATTGAGGCTGAGATGGCCGAGTTTGATCGGGATATCGACGAGCGCCGCCGGGAAAAAGTAGCCGAAATGGAGGGGGCCATCGCCGCGCAAAAGGAATTGGCGCTGTCTAAGGTCATGGCGTGGACGGAATCTGAAAAGTCGCGGCTTCAGGAACGGTTTGAGAGCAGCTATCAGACCGAGGTCACTGACTTGCGGCGTCAGCTGATCGAGAAAGTTACAGCCGAATTCGACAGTATCCATGAATATTTCTCGACCTTCGCCTCGGAGCGCAAGCTCATGGCCGAGACCGAGATCAAGGACTTCCTTGCGGAGAAGCGTTCGACCATTCTGTCCAACCTAGAATAGGCGGGGATCGGACATGCTTGCTCGCATCCTTCTGGCTGCCGCCCTGATTGCCAGTGTTTTTCTTGGCCCTGTTCGTCCAGTTTCAGCCCAAGAGCAGCCGGACATCATCATCTTGTTCGATCAGTCGGGATCGGTTGGAAAGCACGATCCAAAACTCGCCTCCAAGGCCTGGCTGCTTACCTTCCTGAAGACCTTCGACAATCCGTATAAGATCGAAATCGTCGGGTTCGACGAAACCCTGTACCGCCACCTCGCTATCGACCGCGATCCCACCACCGACATCAATGCCGTGAACCGGGCCATCGACGGCATTGAAACAGTCGGCAAGGCGACGGATTTGGAGATGCCCTTTCGCTATCTGCTGAATTTCGCGAAATCCTCGACGAAACTGGCCGTGATCATATCCGATGGCGAGCCTGAGATTTGGGATGCCAAGCTGGGCTATCTCAGCAAGGAGGTTCAAGCGGACTCCCGCTATGACAATCTGAACAGTCAGTATCAACAAATGAAGGATGCCGGGATCTCAAAGCGCGAACAGTTTGAAAAGCTTGGTGCCTTGTACCACGCCCGTAATATCGATCTGATCGAAGGCCAGATGCCCGGCATCGCCAAACTGATCGGGGATCGGCTAATCATTTGGGATTTATCTGGAACCTCCTATTATCTGAAGACCTGGGCCAAGGCAGCGGGTGCCCAATACCTGCCGATGCGGGTGGCTGCTCAGGAAAACCCCGTTGAGCAATTGCAGAAGGCCATGACGGCCTTGCAGCAGCGTTCCAGTGTTATCGTCAAGGAAGCCCTGCCGGACGACCATGAACATCGAGCCGTTATAGCCCTGACCACAATTCCTGAGATCGCTGCGAAGGTACAGCCGAGTGAGCAACCCGCCCCCAAGCCGCTATCTCCCCCCATTGAAGCCAGGGTGGCTGAGCCGGTTGCGCCCCAGCCCGTAGCTCCTGCGGATACGTCACCCATATGGGGGATTGTTCTTGTGTTGTTGGGCAGTGTTATTGGAGCTTTGATCGTCTACCGGCGACGAGCGGCTGCCAAGGCCGAACCAGTCGTTCCGGTGGACCTTGCCTCCCAGTACATTGACGCCAAGGTCAAAGGTGCCCTTGATGACGCGGAGAAGTTGCGGCGGAAGCTTCTTATTGCGCAAAGCGAAGCTGTCAAGGTCGAACGACGGTTCTCATTGCGTGTTGCCGTGCCTTCCGGAGCCATGGAAATTCAATGGATCAGTGCTGATGGTGAGAAGCGGGAAACGCCTGCCATCAATCTTTCCATGCACGGCGTCAAATTCGAGACACATGGAGCCGAAGTCAAGGTTGTCACCAAGATTATCTGCCCGAATATGGATGTGGTTCTGGGGGTGAAGAAATTTCAGGAAATCCGCCGTGATGGAAGTAGCTCCGTTGCCCTTCTGATCGAGTTTGAAAATAATCTCGACGACTGGATGCGGTGGGTAGAAATCATCACCCGGATCGACCAGACCCCCACAAAACTGTGAGCAAGGGGCAGGATATTTTCATGATTAATCTGATTGATGCCCCTCTGGGCTTCGTGGGACACGAACTTCAGGTTGCTCGAGATATATTTCTTTGGACAGATATCGCCTCAGCATGCTATAACTTAATCACAATATACATAGGCGTACATTAGATCTATGTAACGTTGACATGACTAGGGGTACTTCAGCGGATCGGCTTGTCGCTCTGCGTCATTGTATAGGGAGCAGTTAGCATGCTTGACCAAATGATCATGGCCAAGGTCGAGGGAACCACCCAGGCCGCTCTCCTGTCATCGATGACCGGGAATTCCTACACGGTAGGCCAGGTTACTGCTGCTGGAAATGGAATGGGACACTGGTTGTTCCTGAACCCAGCTGGCGCTACCGTTGGAAAGGGTGCCGTCGCCCTCAAGCTGGAAGGTGCCCGTCAAGTCGCGCAGTTGTCGGGGATGGTGGGCAAGACAGTCACCGTCGGCAAAGCCCCTCTCGTTGCAGACGGCATAAGCAAATGGCTTGTACTGTGCCCCAAAGCCGGTGTTGCAGCAAAGGGCGCTGCCGTTGCTGCTGGCGCTGGTGGCCTGACGGCTGCCGCCACCCAGGGTGGCGGGAACGGCATGATCATGATGAAGCTCGAGGGCGCGAGACAGGCCGGGCAGGTCCAGATGATGACCGGCAAGACTTTCATGGTAGCGAAGACCACTGCCGCCGGGAATGGCGCCGCCAATTGGCTCTTCCTTCAACCCGTTGGTGAAACCGCTGCCACCATGAAGGATCTGGTGGTCCTCAAGGTTCAACATGGAGCTGGGCAGTTGCCGTGGCTGGTCGGCAAGACCTTCGCTATTGGCGAGGCACCTATGATGGCTGGTACAACGAGCAAATTCCTGGTTCTCAATCCTGTGACGGGTGTCGCCGCTAAGGGTGCAGTCGGAAGCGCTATCGCCGCCAAGGGTGCCATGCAGACTGTGGCATTGCAGACTGCCGGTAAAGCTGCTGTGGCGGGTTCAGTTGCCAAGGGTGCCGCTGCTGGCGCTGCCTCCAAGGGTGCCGCTGCGGTCGGCACTCTATGGACTGGTACCGGCATGAGCCTGGGCCTTGGCTTGGGGCTCGGCGCTGCTGGTCCTGTTATCCTGGGTGGCGTCATCGCCGCGGCCGGGTACGGCATTTACCGCTACCGCAAGGCCCGGACCACCTCGGCAACATCCGAGCTAGATGACGCGATTTCGGACGCCGTGACGGCTTAAGCGCGGATATACGCTGGGCCTTTACGTGTTCGCAGATCGTGCCGTGTAAGCTTGGTATGAACAGGAGGATGTTGGTCTGTGACTAATATCCCCAAAAAAAGTCGAAAGCGGGCAAGCCCCAGATCCAAGACATCAGGTGAAATACCCTGCGTAGTTCCGTGTGCAAACATTGGCCCCCCCCCTTCAGAGCGTAAGGGCCGTGACACAGAGCGGGAAGGACGAGACACATTCATTGAAGAATGCCTCGTCCTCATGCCCAAAGTTGAAGCTGGTCTGAGTGCATACCGTTCTTCAACCATGGTCCATCTTGAAAGCCCACCAAGTAGCATCATCCGTGTTATGGCAAATGGCGCAACCGCCCATGCCCTGGCGGATTTAGCATGCTTTGCGACGGCTTTTGAAGCTGCCCTACTTTATGGGGAAACGGAGGGGTGGACGGAGAGTCTGACCGAGGTTTTCGATAAAAGCTTCGCCATGCTGTCACTTCACCTTGAGGTGGCTAAGGCCGGGGCGGCCTGGAACTCAGATTGGGACACTGATTTAGTGGCCGATTTGATGGTCACCGCCAGCCCATTGGACCAGATTGTGGATAAGGCTGTGGGTAACTCTCCGGATCAATTGGGTGTGAGTACAGACACAGAAAGTTTCTCCACCCATCATGGGGAAGCAACGGATGGTCCCACCATGGGGCCTTTTCTGCACCCCAGCCCACAGATGTCCCAGGTTCATTATCACAAGCAAGCCACCACCCTTTGGGATGGTCGGGAAAGTCTATTTCTTAAGCTTTGGGGCGTGTTGTCACGAACAACGGCGACATGGTCGAGTGTGAAATCGGGTAAGCCTGCCAGCGTGGTCAAACGCCCTCAAAAAGCAAGGCGCTCACGCGGCGAAGAAGATCCGCTCCTGGAAGCTCTTCGCTAGCTGTGCGCTGCTTTCCTCCGGCGTGGGCCGCCTTTTGTAATTCGGTCATTTCGTCGATTCTGCAGTGATCTTTGGTGGAATTTGGAGCGAGAAGTGTCCACAAAACCGGTTATGGACACAAGTTCGACGGGGCGTCGGCGCAATCGCTCGTGGTCTGAAGCGTTGAAGCGGGGGATTGTCGCGGCGTCCTTTGAGCCGGGTTATTCGGTTTCTGTGGTTGCAAGGCGCTATGACGTGAACGCGAACCAACTGTTCAAGTGGCGCAAGGCCTTTCGCGATAGCTTGCCCGGCAGACCACCTGATCCGGCCACCCCGCAGTTGGTGCCAGTGGTCGTGTGGCCAGAGCAGCCGGAAGAGGTAACGCCGCAATCAGCGATGCCGATGGTGGCGATAGAGATCGATGTGGCCGACAAGTACCGTCTTCGCGTCGGCAGCGGCGTCGATGCAGGGGCACTCCAACTCGTCCTCGGTGTTCTGGAGCGACAATGATGTCAAAAACGCGAAAACCGCCGGCAGGACGTCCGGCGGCTTTGCGGTTCCCGGTTCCCGGGCCGTTGGAGGACGGTAACTTTCCGGGAACGCGCATGAAGGAACTGAAGGGTATTCTTGCAGTCTTTTGATCAAAGGCAAGTGATAGAAATCACAAGTCATGTGTGACGACAATCAATTTACAGGCTAATTTTTTTGTTTAAACTGTGTTGCATCGCGGCTGTGTTTTTTTGCGGATAATACGACTATTTGGGGATGTTGTGTCTAGGAGGTAAAAGATACCGTGGTGCCGTGCTGTTACGAGATGCGCAGCCCCTAATGATTTCCTTCGGAGTTGGAGATTGGCCATCTGTTTAAAAGACGCGGCTACTGCCCCGACAGTTGGGCTTATACTCACGTCGCGTCATGTAACGACCTACCCGCCCATAAAACTCCCCTACCCCGACAGTTGGACTTATACTCACGTCGCGTAATATACGGCTCGTTTCCAAAGCCCGACAGCTGGGCTTATACTCACGTCGCGTAATATACGGCTCGTTTCCAAAGCCCGACAGTTGGGCTTATACTCGCGTCGCGTAATATATGGCTCGTTTTCCAAAGCCGACAGTTGGGCTTATACTCACGTCGCGTAATATACGGCTCGTTTCCAAAGCCCGACAGTTAGATGTATATTCACGTCGTCTCATATGAGGCGCGACAATTTCGATAAAAACAACGTCGCAGCTAGGCTCATTGTCTTACCAGGCCGGGCGAGGCTGCAAGGGTGAAAACGGGGACCGGAACCCCTTGTTCCGTCCGCCATTGCTGCCCTCCGTCTTGTCGTCGCCGCCTCTGGCCCAAGCATTGGTTTTGGAAAGAATCAGGCAGGGAGGCTCCTACCCTCATCCCTATCGCCCTGCTTGCCTGATGACGGGCTATTGGGTCGATCCGTCCTGCTGGCTGGCCGAGAAGGGACTGAAAGGCGCTGCTCGGCAGCATCGGCTTCCACCATCTCGCCTGGATGCCCAGCCGGGTTCTTGCCCTCTACGGATGGCATTCCCGGGCGTGCTGTCCCCTTTAGGCCAAAGATCCCCTGCCTGGGTGTTTGCCGCCCCAAAGCCCAGCTTGGAATCGCCAGGACGCTTTTGCGGTTTCTCGCTGTTCTGACTTTTGGATTTTCTTGAGCCCGGACCCGCTTTGGTACAATTTCCGGCCACCTGCCCATCGAGGTTTTGTCCTTTGCCGCCCGCGATATTTTTTTTCGGCCATTGTGATGCCGTTGCACGGTCCCGCCGGGAGGGCCTTTTCCAAATTGCGATTCCGCCGCCGCGAATCGCCTT
>CACUVI010000030.1 GCA_902725215.1 Rhodospirillaceae bacterium LM-1
CCACCTCGCTGAAGTCCGTGGTTGACGCCTTTGGCGACAATGAAAGCGTGCAGGACAAACTGGCGCACAGGGCCAAACTGCCGATTACGGTGGCCGAGCGCTTGATGGCCAGGGCGTCCGAAAATTTGCGCCGCTATCTGCTTAGCCGCCCGGAGATGACCGCCGAACAGGCCGACATGGTGGCGCTGCAAAGCCGCGAACGCGCCCTGTTGGGTCTTGCGGGCGATTACGAGATGGGCGACGTCGAACTTCTGGTCCGCCATCTCCACCGCAACGAACGATTGACCGCCTCGATCATTCTGCGCTCGCTGTGCATGGGCGATCTGCGCTTCTTCGAGGCGGGCCTGTCGCAGCTTTCCGGCGTGCCGGTGGTCAACACCCGCATCCTGATCCATGATTCGGGCCGCCTGGGTTTCCGCGCCATCTTCGAGCGGGCAGGTCTTCCCAAGCAATTGTTCCAGGCTTTTCACGTCGCTGTCGAGGTGGAGCGCGAAACCCGCTATGACGGAGCGCCCCGCGACCGCGAGCGCCATTCCCGCCTGATGCTGGAACGCATCCTGACCCAATACGGCATGGACGATGTGCAGTTCGGCGCCGAAGACCTGGAATATCTGATGACCAGGATGATGAAGCTGCCCTCGCCGCTCAATCCCGAGGCGGCCTAGCCGAATGGCCGTTCTGGTTCGTCTGACCTCGATCTACGAGAGGGTGGGCTTTGACGTCTCGACCGGACTTAACCCCACGCATGTTTACGGAGAACCCGTCGCCCCCTTCACCTATCTGCTGAAGGATGGCGAAATCTGGAAGGCGGCGGCGGGCATCGCCGTGCAGGAACTGTATTTCCTGGAAGCCTTGGCGGAAGCCTGGCAACCCCGCCATGTCCTGATCGTCGGCAACGCCTTTGGATGGAGCGCCGTCGCGATGGCGATGATCTTTCCCAGGGCCAGGATTCTCGCCATCGACGCGGCGGCGTCTGAAGGCATCGACCTGACCAACCGCATCGCGGCCAACGAGGGATTGGACAATCTTCTGGCCGTACAGGCTAGCTCGCCTGGCGACATCGCACAGCTTGCCGCATCGCATGCCCACCAAACCGCGTGGGATTTGCTGTTCATCGATGGCGAGCACAGCAAGGAACAGGCCGCCGTGGATTTCGCGGCCATCCGCCCCCATGCCGATCCCGAGGCGCTATGGCTGTTTCACGACGCCATCAGCTTTTCCTATCTGGACGCCGTCGAACGGCTGGGCGAGAAAAGCGGGCTGGTCTTTCAGCCTTTGTGGCGAACGCCTTCGGGCATTGCCGCCTTGGTCCCGCAATCCCTGGTCACCAGCGTGGCGCCCGTGCTGCACGCCTTCGCAGGATCGGAACAAGCCTTCAGACACATGCGCAGGCTGGGACGTTTCGGCGCGGGAGAACGGCTGTTGTCCGGCTTAAGGTGCCCAGAAATCTGAATCAAATACCCTTCTCAACCCTGCCCACCCGCCAAAGCGAGAAGGCTAGGCACAGGACGGCCCACAAGCCTGCGACCGCCAAGGCCGTCAGATAGCCGCCATTGGAAAATAGTTGCGGCACGTCGGCGTAAAAGGGGGCGCGGATCAAGGTCAGAGCGTGACTGACCGGGTTGATCAGCATGACGGCCTCAAGCCACAAAGGCGCACCCGCCGTGGGGAACAAAGCGCCCGACAGCATCCAAAGCGGCATCAGGAAAACCATCATCACCGCATGAAAGCCGGATGTGCTGTTCATGCCCCAGGCAATGCCGAAACCCAGCGCCGTGAAGCCCACCGACGCCACGATCAGCCCCAGCAGCAAAAGTCCGGCACCGCCCAGACTGGGAACCAGACCCACCATGGGCGCCGCCACCAGCAAGATCAGGCACTGGAACAGCGCGATCAGCGCCGCCCCGCCCACCTTGCCCGCCACGATCGAAAAGCGCGCCACCGGAGCGGCCAAAACGCTTTGCAAGAATCCCTGGTCGCGATCCTCGATCACCGTGATGCAGGAGAAAACGCCCGCGAACAGCAGCATCATCAGCAAAGCGCCGGGATAGAAATATTCAAGATAGCTGATCTCGCCCATGCCGGGCGGCTTGAACGAGGGCGAAAATCCCGAACCCAGGAACAGCCAGAACAACAAGGGCTGGCCGATACTGCCCAGCACGCGCTGCGGCTGACGGATGAAGCGCACCCACTCGCGCCCTGCCAGGGCGATGGCGACATTCACGCTCATGCCACCAAGTCCTCGGCATCGTTGCCCAATGGATCGATGTGATGGCCGGTCACATGCAAGAACACGTCTTCCAGTTCCGGCTGTTTGATGGCGATGCTGACGATGTCCGAGCGATGGCGCTCGAGCAGCCGCTCCAACAGCGGCAAGCACGCGTCTCGCGCCACATCCTCGATGCGCAACTCGTCGCCATAGCGGCGCAGTTTCACAACGCCCGCCTCGCTCTTCAATTTGCCTTCCAGACTTTCCAGCGCGTTCGAGCGGATGACGATCATCTCGTGCCCCAATTTCGAACGCAGATTTCCAGGCGTGTCATAAGCCAGAAGTTGGCCGTTCTTCATGATGGCGACGCGACCGGCATTTTCGGCCTCGGCGAAGATATGGCTGGTCATCAGCACCGTCATGCCCCGCTCGGCGTGCAAGCGGGCAAGCGTATTTTGGAAGGAGCGCCGACTGGCGGGATCCAGCCCCGTCGTCGGCTCGTCCAACAGCAACAAGCGGGGCCGCGCCAGCAGGCACTTGGTCAGCTCTACCTGCCTGGCCAAACCACCCGACAGCGTCATCACCTTGTCGTTCAGGCGCGTCTTCACGTCGCTCCAGTCCAGCGCCTCTTCGATCCGGCTTGTCAGCAGGGAGCCGGAAAGGCCGTACAGCGCCCCTTGCAGACGAATGTTCTCGATCACGGTCAAGTGCTTGTCCAGGGCCGGACTTTGGAAGACCACGCCCATCAAGGCGCGCGCCCGGGCCGCATCCGCAAACAGATCGTAGCCGCCGATGCGCACCGTTCCCGAACTGGGCCTAAGAAGGCCGGTCAGGATGCGAAAGAGGGTGGATTTTCCAGAGCCGTTGGGGCCGGACAGGACCGCCAACTCGCCCTCGGCCACGCGCAAAGACAGTTGGGCAAGCGCCGTGCGGGGCGCCGTCTTCCTGCCGCCGGGATAAACATGGCGGACCTGATCGATGTCGATCATGCCGCCACGCGGTCTTTCATGACGCCTTGTGCATAGTTGCTGGCCAGTTTGGCCATCCAGGAATGGGGCTTCAGCCCCACGGCCTTGAAGATCATGCCGATGGCGCGCTCGACGTGATAGCGCCGGTAATAGGAAAAGGCGCGGCTGGAATAAGCCTTGTTGCAGCGCGCCAAGTCGTAGGGCTGATCGGCTTCGTTGGCGCAATGAAAGGCGATGGCCAGTTCGTCGTCGTCAACTTCGCGAAGGCGGCCCACCGCCACCCGAATGCGCCCCAACAACGAGGCCTTCTCGGCTTCTGGCACCTGCTGCATATAAGTATAAAACAGCTTGTAGTGCCTGAATTCGTCGGCGGCGATCTTGCGGCACAGCAATTTCAGCACCGGCTCCTCCACGCTGTCGGCGATCGCCGAATACATGGAACTGGTGCCGGTTTCGACCAGACAGCGGGCCAGCAATTCGCCTTGCAGCGTGCCGCGGATGGATTTTTCCTTATCGACCGGGATCACATAGGCGCTGGTGAATTTCTTGAAGGCCGCCTGGAAATCGTAGCCGGGATCGGCCATTTCAGACCAGCGCCCCAGCGCCAGCCCGTGCTGCACCTCTTCGTCGGCCCATTGATAGGAAATGGCCTGGAATTGGTCATCGGCGTGAAAGATGTTGCGCAGATAGACCGTGTAATGCGGCGCGTTGTATTCGGTCAGCGCCGCGGCCTTGATGACCTTGACGGTATCGTCATCCACCAAGGAGCGGTCGAACCGGTCCCAGGGGATATCCGTCTCCATGTTCCAATGCTTCTTCATGAGCAACTCCTTACCTAAAAGGGAGTTTGCCTCCAAAGCCCGCTTATCGCAAGAAGGCCGTCAGGAAAAGGTTAATGCCCCGCGCCATCCGCCTTGGAAATGGCGGCCATCATGGCTTCGGCGATGGCGATCTGGGCCTCGGCCTCTACGCGAGCGGCATCGCTATCCGCTTCCTCATAGGCCTGCTTGCCCGCCTTCAGACGCGCCTTGGCGTCATCGGCGCTGATTTCATGCACCGGAATCGCTTCCTCGGCCAGGACGGTCAGCCGTTCGGCGGTCACTTCGGCAAAACCGCCCGCCACGAACAGCCGGTCGGTGATGACCCCGTTCTCGTAGATGTCGATCACGCCGGGACGCAGATTGGCGATCATGGGCGAATGGCCGGGCAGGACGCCGAAATCGCCCTCCTCACCCGGAGCCACGACCATGTCATAGAGATCGGACACCAAAAGCCGCTCGGGACTAACCAGATCGAACTGTACCTTGTTGATGTCCATGACCATTTACCCTTTACGCCGCTTCGGCGGCCATCTTCTTGGCTTTTTCGACCGCTTCCTCGATGCCGCCAACCATGTAGAAGGCCGACTCGGGCAGATGGTCGTATTCACCAGCCACGATGCCCTTGAAGCCCTTGATGGTGTCTTCCAGGCTGACCAGCTTGCCGGGGCTGCCGGTGAAGACTTCGGCCACGTGGAAAGGCTGCGACAGGAAGCGCTGGATCTTGCGCGCGCGGGCCACCACCATCTTGTCTTCTTCCGACAATTCATCCATGCCCAAGATGGCGATGATGTCTTGCAGCGACTTGTAGGTCTGCAGCACCCTTTGGACTTCGCGGGCGACGGTGTAATGCTCTTTGCCGACCACGTTGGGGTCCAGAATGCGCGAGGTCGAGTCCAGGGGATCGACGGCGGGATAGATGCCCAATTCCGCGATCTGGCGCGACAACACCGTGGTGGCGTCCAAGTGCGAAAACGAGGTGGCGGGCGCCGGATCGGTCAAATCGTCGGCGGGCACATAAATGGCCTGCACCGAGGTGATCGATCCCTTCTTGGTCGAGGTGATGCGCTCTTGCAGCGTGCCCATGTCGGTGGCCAGCGTCGGCTGATAGCCCACCGCCGAAGGAATGCGGCCCAAAAGGGCCGACACTTCGGAACCGGCTTGGGTGAAGCGGAAGATGTTGTCCACGAAGAACAGCACGTCCTGGCCTTCCTCGTCGCGGAAATATTCGGCGACGGTCAGACCCGACAGCGCCACGCGGGCGCGAGCGCCCGGGGGTTCGTTCATCTGGCCGTACACCAGCGCCACCTTCGAGCCGGAACCCTGCAGGTTGATGACGCCCGATTCGATCATTTCGTGATAAAGGTCGTTGCCCTCGCGGGTGCGCTCGCCGACGCCCGCGAACACCGAATAACCGCCGTGCGCCTTGGCGACGTTGTTGATCAGCTCCATGATCAGCACGGTCTTGCCCACACCGGCGCCGCCGAACAGGCCGATCTTGCCGCCCTTCGAGTAAGGCGCCAGCAGATCGATGACCTTGATGCCGGTGACCAGCACTTCGGTTTCCGTCGATTGATCGACGAATTCAGGGGCCGAACGGTGGATGGGAAAACGCCTGGCCGTCTTGACGGGGCCGCGCTCGTCCACCGGCTCGCCGACGACGTTGATAATGCGGCCCAGCGTTTCCGGACCCACGGGAACCGTGATCGGCGCGCCGGTGGCGACGGCCTGCTGGCCGCGCACCAAACCGTCGGTCGAGTCCATGGCGATGGTGCGCACGGTCGATTCGCCCAGATGCTGCGCCACTTCGAGCACCAGCGTGTGTCCCTGATGCTGCACATGCAGCGCCGAGAGGATTTCCGGCAGTTCGCCTTCGAATCTCACATCGACGACGGCGCCCAGGACCTGGGTAATGAAGCCGGTTTTGCTGTCACTCATGGATGAACTCCTTTACGCGTTCGTCACAGCGCTTCAGCGCCGGAAATAATTTCGATCAGTTCCTTGGTGATGTTGGCCTGACGCGTGCGGTTGTAGCGCAGCGTCAAAGCATTCAGCATGTCGCCCGCGTTGCGGGTTGCATTGTCCATGGCCGTCATGCGCGCTCCCTGCTCGGAAGCGAAACTTTCCAAAAGGGCGCGAAAGACCTGCGTGGCCAGATTGCGCGGCAACAGCTTGGCCAGGATCTCCTCGTCCGAGGGTTCCATCTCGTACATCGCCTTCATGGCGGGATCGCCGGTCTCTTCCGGCGCATCGCCGCTTTCGAAGGGGATCATCTGATGGCGCGTCGGCACTTGGCTGATCGCCGACTTGAAGCGGTTGTAGATCAAGGTGGCGACGTCGAACTTGCCCTCTTCGAACAAGGTCGTGATGCGGCCAGCGACCTCGATCGCCTCGGAATAGCGCATGCCCTTGCGGCCAAGGCCTTCATAAGTGTCGATGATGAACTGGCCGTATTCGCGCTTCAACTGGTCGCGGCCCTTGCGGCCCACGCACAGAATTCTGACCTCTTTGCCCGTCGCCAGCTTTTCATTGACGAATTGCTTGGCGTTGCGCACGGCTGAACTGTTGAAGCCGCCGCACAGGCCGCGATCCGAGGTGATCAGCACCACCAAATGGACCAGATCGTTGCCGTTGCCCGACAACAAGGCGGGACCCTGCACGCCTTGGGGCAGATTGGCGGCCAACGAGCCGACCATGCGGTCCATGCGCTCGGCATAAGGACGAGCCGCTTCGGCAGCCGATTGGGCGCGCCTCAACTTCGAGGCGGCAACCATCTTCATGGCCGACGTGATCTTTCGCGTCGATTTGACGCTGGTGATCCTGACCCGTAAGTCCTTAAGGTTTGCCATCGGCGAACCGCTCTTCCCTTAGGGTTTACGCAAAGGTCTTGGCGAAGGCGTCGAGGAAGGACTTGACCTTTTCCTCGATGGCCGGAGTCAACGCTTTCTCGGTGCGGATGGCCTCGAGCAAGGCGCCCTGCTTGGCGCGCAACTCGTTCAGCATGGCCGCTTCGAAACGGGTCACGTCGTTGACGGCCAGCTTGTCGAGATAGCCCTTCACGCCCGCATAGATCGACACCACCTGCTCTTCGACCGGCATCGGCGAATATTGCGCCTGCTTGAGCAATTCGGTCAGGCGGGCGCCGCGATTGAGCAGCTTTTGCGTGGCCGGATCGAGGTCGGAGGCGAACTGGGCGAAAGACGCCATTTCGCGGTACTGAGCCAGCTCCAGCTTGATCGAACCGGCGACCTGCTTCATGGCCTTGATCTGGGCGGCCGAGCCGACGCGCGACACTGACAGACCGACGTTCAAGGCCGGGCGGATGCCCTTATAGAACAGTTCGGTTTCCAGGAAGATCTGGCCGTCGGTGATTGAAATCACGTTGGTCGGAATATAGGCCGACACGTCGTTGGCCTGCGTTTCAATGACCGGCAGCGCCGTCAGCGAACCCGAACCGTGCGACTCGCTCATCTTGGCGGCGCGCTCCAGCAAGCGGGAATGCAGATAGAACACGTCGCCGGGATAGGCTTCGCGTCCGGGCGGACGACGCAGCAGCAGCGACATCTGGCGATAGGCCACGGCCTGCTTGGACAGATCGTCATAGATGATCAGGGCGTGCATGCCGTTGTCGCGGAAGAATTCGCCCATCGTGCAGCCCGTATAGGGGGCCAGATACTGAAGAGGGGCGGGTTCCGAAGCGGTGGCGGCGACGACGATGGTGTAATCCATGGCGCCGTGATCGGTCAGGGTCTTGACGATCTGGGCGACCGTCGAGCGCTTCTGGCCGATGGCGACGTAGATGCAGTACAGCTTCTGCTTCTCGTCGGTTCCGGCGTTGACGTTCTTCTGATTGATGATGGTGTCGAGCAGCACGGCGGTTTTGCCGGTCTGGCGATCGCCGATCACCAATTCGCGCTGGCCGCGGCCGACCGGGATCAAAGCGTCAACCGCCTTGATGCCCGACTGCATCGGCTCGTGCACCGAACGGCGCGGGATGATGCCGGGCGCCTTGACGTCCACGCGCTGGCGCGAGTCGGCCTTGATCGGCCCCTTGCCGTCGATGGGGTTGCCGAGCGCATCGACGACGCGGCCCAACAGGCCCTTGCCGACCGGCACTTCGACGATGGCGCCGGTGCGCTTGACGGTGTCGCCTTCCTTGATCGTGCGGTCATCGCCGAAAATCACGGCGCCGACATTGTCGATTTCAAGGTTGAGCGCCATACCCATGATGGAACCCGGGAACTCGATCATTTCGCCCGCCTGGACGTTGTCGAGGCCGTGAATGCGGGCAATGCCGTCGCCGACCGACAGCACTTGTCCCACCTCGGCTACCTTGGCCTCGGTGTCGAATTTGGCGATCTGCTGCTTGAGAATGGCAGAGATTTCGGCGGCGCGGATTTCCATTACCCGACCCCTTTCATAGCGAGCTTGAGGTTTTGCAACTTGGTTTTCAGCGACGAGTCGATCATGCGCGAACCCAAGCGGACCACAAGTCCGCCCAGAAGCGAGGGATCGACGGTAATATCGAGATCGACCTTGCCGCCCGAGGTCTTGGCCAGTTCGGCCTTCAGGGCGGCGGTCTGCGCATCGGACAAGGGCTGGGCGGCGCGCACCACGGCGGTCATTTCGCCACGGCTTTTGCCCAGGCGCGCCATATAGGCGCCGATCATGCCGGAAAGCCCAGATTGGCGGCGCGAACGCGCGACCAGCCCCAGGAAACGGCGCGTCAAGCCATCGAAGCCGGCCTTTTCGGCCAGGGCTTGCAGCACCTGCTCATGTTCCTGGCGGGAATGGATCGGATTCTTGAGAAAGCGGCGCAGATCTTCCGAACCTGCCATCATGGCCTTCAGATCCTTGAGGTCGGAAGCCACCCGGTCGAGGTTTCCACCTTCCTGGGCCAATTGATACAGCGCCGAAGCATATCTTTCGGCAAGGCCGGATGATTCGCTAGACACGCGCTTGATGCCCTCGAAGAAGGGCCTTCGGAAAACCAAAGGCCTGATTTGTCAAAAAAGTACCGTTCGGCTTGGAACAGCCCTGCCCAAGCGCGTGGTTTGTCTACCACACTCACTTGGCCCACGCAAGCCGATGCTTCGTCATTTTTTCGCGGGTGCAACACCGGCCGCCAAAAGAGCGGCCTCCTGACGTTTTCCTAGCTCTTCCTGGGAAAACTCGCCGATCAGACTGTGAAATAGGCGATGCCAATTGACGCTTGCTCGCAGATGCAAAAAGACCGACCCCAGGCCGATGGCGGCCCTGTCCATGAGCACGAATTCGCGGGGAGGGCGGACCCCACCCAAACGGCCAAGTTCCTCGCGTAAACGAGAAACGATCTTGAAACCTTCGACGCCCGGCGAGGGGACTTCCTGGATCAGGCGGGGGCGGTCCTCCAGCAGGGGGGCAAACAGGAACGAGGCCCAGCGATTCAGGATGGCGATCAAGGCCTTGTCGGGTTTCGCAAACCCCCAGCCCTGATAGGCCGCCACCGCCAGCTCCTCGTCGCCGGTCTCGACGGCCCGGTACAAATCCAGCACGCCTTGCACGAAGCCGGGCCTAAAAACGCGCACGCAGCCGAAATCCAGCAGATTGACCCGACCATCGGGGCGAATCGAATAATTGCCCAGATGCGGATCGCCATGAATGACGCCAAAACGGTAAAAAGGCGCATACCAGGCGCGAAACATGTTCACGGCCACCCGGTCGCGCATTTCCTGCGGGGCGTCCTTCATATCCAGCAGCGGCGCGCCATCCAACCAACTCATGGTCAGCAGGCGCTTGGTCGACAGATCGGGGACGGGAGAGGGAACCGCAACGCCCGGCTCGTCGGCCAGCATGGCAGCATAGAGGCGCATATGCGCGGCTTCGCGCTCGTAATCCAGTTCCTCGGCCAATCGCTCGGCCAATTCGGCATGAATGTCGGTCGGGTCGATGGCGCGATCGAAAGCGCGATACAGCGAGAAAATCAGCTTTAACTGCTTCAGATCGGCGGCAACCACGGAATCCATGCCGGGATATTGCAGCTTGACCGCCAGATCGCCACCCTCCAGCCCCACCGCCCGGTGAACCTGGCCCAGCGAGGCGGCGTGCGCCGCTTCAGGATCGAAGTGGCGGAACCTAGCCTGCCAGTCGGAACCCAACTCTCCCGCCATGCGCCGTTTCACGAAGGGCCAGCCCATGCGCGGCGCGTTCGACTGCAATTGGCGAAGTTCGGCGGCATAGTCGGCAGGCAGGGCCTCGGGAATGGTGGCCATGATCTGCGCCACCTTCATCAAAGGCCCTTTCAGTCCGCCCAGCGCTTCCTTCAGTTTTCTGGCCCGATCATCCTTGCCGCCAAGCGCCACGCCGCCCATCGCCCTGCCAACCTGGGCATAGCGCTTGACGCGACCTGAGAGGTGAGAAGCGGAGTCCATATTTTGTCCCTCAACCGCCGAACGGGCGCGCCCCGCGCCCTTGGCTCACGCTCACCTTCGGTTCGCTCCGTTACCCTATCTTCTCCAACTCGTCGATGAAGCCGGTGATGACGTCCAGGCCTTGTCGCCAGAAAGCGGGATTCGAGGCGTCCAGGCCGAAGGGCTTCAGCAGGTCGCGATGCCGCTTGGTGCCGCCCGCCTTCAACATTTCGATATAATGCTCCTCGAAATCGGGCAGCCCCTGGCGATAGCTTTCATAAAGCGAATTGACCAAGCAATCGCCGAAGGCATAGGCGTAAACATAGAAGGGCGAATGGACGAAGTGCGGAATGTAGGACCAGAAATGGCGGTACTCGTCCGAGAATTTGAAGGCGGGTCCCAGGCTTTCTTTCTGCACGTCCAGCCACATGTCGCCCAGGCGGTCGGGTCCGATTTCGCCCAAGCGCCGTTCGGAATGCACCCGATGCTCGAATTCGTAGAAGGCCACCTGACGGACCACGGTGTTCAGCATGTCCTCGACCTTGCCCGCCAGCAGCACGCGCCGGTTCTTGGGATCGGGTTCGTCCTCCAGCATCGCCCTGAAAACCAACATCTCGCCGAAAACCGAGGCGGTTTCCGCCAGCGTCAGCGGCGTTTCGGAAAGCAGCGGTCCTTGCGCGCCCGCCAGCACTTGATGCACGCCATGCCCCAATTCATGGGCCAGCGTCATCACGTCCCTGGCGCGGCCCATGAAATTGACCAGCAGATAGGGATGCGCGCTGGGCACCGTGGGATGAGCGAAAGCGCCGGGCGCCTTGCCTGGGCGGATGCTTGCGTCGATCCAGGGTTTGTCGAAGAAACGCCGGCCTATTTGCGCCAACTCGGGCGAAAAGCGTCCATAGGCGCTTAAGACCAACTCGGTCGCTTCCGTCCAGGAATAGCGCCGGTCCATGTCTTCGGGCAGCGGCGCGTTGCGGTCGAAATAATCCATGTGATCCAGGCCCATCCAGCGGCCCTTCATCATGTAGTAGCGATGCGCCAGTTGATCCCAGGCCCCCTTGACCGCCGTGACCAGCGCGTCCACCACCTCATCCTCGACCTGATTGGCTAGGTTGCGAGCGCTGACCGGATGCGGGTATTTGCGCCACACATCCTCGATTGCCTTGTCCTTGGCCAATACATTGGTGATCAACGAAAAGGTTGGCGCGTGATCGCCCAGCACCTTGCCAATCGCTTGGCCCGCCATCTGGCGGCGCGCCCGGTCGGGATCGGACAAAAGATCGGTGGCCTGGGTGATCGACATCTCGCGTCCCTCGATGGGGAATTTGAGCCGGGCCATGGTTTCGTCGAACAGGCGCATCCAGGAAGCTCGGCCCGTCACTTCCTTTTCATGCAGCAATTTCTCAAGCTCGTCCGACAATTGGTGCGGTCGGAAGGATCTAAGGTCGCGCAGCCAGGGCGCATAGCGCGCGGCCTCGGGGTCTTTCAGCTTGTCGGCCAGCACGCCATCGTCCAGACGGTTGATTTCCAGCGTGAAGAACAGGGTGTGGGTTGAAATGTCGGTGGCCCGCTCCTGCATGGTCTGGGAAAAGCGCCCGCGCTCGGGGTCGGCCACGTCGGCGGCATGCAGCAATTGGGCATAGCTGAGCACCCGGCCCAGGGTTTCGTAGACCCGCTCGAAGCGCCCAATGACGGCCCCGAATTCAGCCCCCGATAGGCTGGCCAAACGCCCTTTGACTTCGGCCTCCAGCGCCTTGGCGTCATGCATGGCCGCGGTCAGATCGCGCTCAAGCTCGGGGGCTTTCGGCCCTGCATAAAGGTCGGCCAGATCCCATTCGGGCAGCGGGGGGGTCAAATCGGGGGACGGCATATGAGTCATCGATATCTCCTTGCGTACCCTGGGCATATGGGTATCGTGACGGGAAAGTGTCAATGATAATCAGGGAGAGCTATGGTGGCTTTGGATTTGATGGCCTGTCCCTCGATTCCCCATGCGTTCGAGACCCAAGCCAAACATTATGGACCCAAGCCCTTCTTGTGGAGCAAGCAGGACGGCGCATGGCAATCCCTGACCTGGCAAGAAACCGCCGACCTGGTTCAGAAGGCCGCCAAGGCCCTGCAAGCCCTGGGGATCGAACCCGGCGACCGGGTGATGCTGGTTTCGGAAAGCCGCCCTGAATGGTTCATCGCCGACATGGCCATCATGACGGCAGGCGCCATTTCGGTTCCCGCCTATGTCACCAACACGCCCGCCGACCACCAGCATGTGCTGAACGACAGCGGGGCAAGGCTGGTCATCGTTTCCAGCCAGGCCCTGACCGAGCGGGTCATGAAGGCAGCCTTGTCCACCCGCCACCAGCCCAGAATCATTTCCATCGAGCCGCCAAGCCTGGATCAGAATCCGGGGCTTGAAATCATCCGCTGGCAAGACGCGCTGGATATTGGCGGCGCTTTCGCCGATCACAATTTCCCAGCGCTTGAGCGTAGCGACACGGCTTGCCTGATCTATACGTCGGGCACCGGCGGCGTGCCCAAGGGCGTCATGCTGTCGCATGGATCGCTTTTGCACAATGTCGAGGGTGCGCGCATCTTGCTGGAAAGCCTGGGATTGAAGGACGAGGTATTCCTGTCCTTCCTGCCGCTCTCGCATTCTTACGAACATACGGCGGGCCTGATGTTTCCGATGGCAATCGGCGCCCAAATCTATTTCAGCGAAGGCGTTGAAAAGCTGGCCGACAACATGGTCGAGGCCAGACCCACCATCATGACCGCCGTGCCCAGACTGTATGAAAACATGCGCGCCAGAATCCTGAAAGGGGTCGAGCGGGCGGGCGGGCTTAAGAAAGCGATGTTCATGAAGGCGCTGGAGCTTGGGATCAAGACCTATGAACAACCCGGCTCGCTGTCGCTGATAGAACGCTTGATCAACGCGTTTCTTGAACGATTGGTGCGCGACAAGGTGCGCGCCCGCTTCGGCGGACGCTTAAAGGCCCTGGTGTCGGGCGGAGCGCCCTTGAATTACGATGTCGGCCTGTTTTTCACCGCCCTTGGCCTTCGCATTCTGCAAGGTTATGGGCAGACGGAATCGGCCCCGGTTATTTCTTGCAACACCCCCCTGCGCTCGAAGCTGCATACGGTGGGACCGCCCATGGCCAATACCGACGTCAAGATCGCCGAGGATGGGGAAATTCTAGTTCGTGGCGAGCTGGTGATGCAGGGCTATTGGAACCATCCCGAGGCCAGCGCCGACGTATTGAAGAACGGCTGGCTGCATACCGGCGACATCGGCCAATTCGACGCGGACGGCTATTTGCAGATCACCGACCGCAAGAAGGACATCATCGTCAACTCGGGCGGCGACAACATTTCGCCCCAGCGCATCGAAGGGCTGCTGTCGTTAGAACCGGAAGTTTCGCAAGCCATGGTGCATGGCGACAAACGACCGCATCTGGTGGCGCTGATCGTGCCGGACGAGGACTTCGCCAAAAGCTGGGCCGCCGACAACGGCGTGCCCTTCAGCATGGAAGCCCTGGTCGAGGATACGCGTTTCCACAAGGCCGTGTTCGCCGCCTTGGACCGCGTCAATCGCAACTTGTCCAATATCGAGAAGGTGCGCCGCTTCCTGCTGGTGCCGGAAGCCTTCACCGTCGCCAACGAAATGATGACGCCGACCTTGAAAATCAGACGTCATATGATCCGCAAGCTGTGGGGCGCCAAGCTGGAATCCCTGTATGAATGAAAACAGCCCCGGCTTTAACCGGGGCTGTATTTTAAATGCAAGCCTCAAGCGCCGGGCGGGATGCTCCGCATCCCTTGGCTCTCGGCGGGATGGAACCCGCCGCGCGGGCCTTGCCCGCGTAAAAGGGCACTCATTTTACCGCCGGGAATTAGCCGACGATCTCGATGGCCGAGAAGAAATAGGCCACTTCCTTGGCGGCGTTCTCAAGACTGTCCGAACCATGGACCGAATTGGCTTCGATCGATTCCGCGAAATCCTTGCGGATGGTGCCGGCGTCGGCGTTGCTGGGGTTGGTAGCCCCCATGATCTCGCGGTTGCGGACCACGGCGTTCTCGCCTTCCAGCACCTGCACGATCACGGGACCCGACGTCATGAACGCGCACAGATCGTTGAAGAACGAGCGCTCGGCATGCACGGCGTAAAAGCCCTGGACCTGACCCGGCGTCAGATGAATGCGCTTCTGCGCCACGATCCTTAAGCCGGCATCCTCGAAACGGGCATTGATCTTTCCCGTGAGGTTGCGGCGCGTGGCGTCCGGCTTGATGATCGAGAGCGTGCGTTCGATGGCCATCTTATAGGTGTCCTTGGTTGTTAACACTTATGGCCAAAGGCTGCCCTTGGCGCGGCGGGGTTATAGCCCTAATTCCTGCGTCTAGCAATGGCGCTTTAATCGTTAACGTGCTGATACGCGGGCAAGGCCCGCGCGCCGCGCTCCGTTGCGGCGAGAGCCAAGGGATGCGGAGCATCCCGCCCGGCGCATGAGGCTTGCATTAATCGGTTACGATTAATGCAAAATGGTATAAAACCCCGACCATGTTGCACATTAACGATCTTGTCTTTCGCCAATCGGGTCGGCTCCTTTTCTCGGGGGCCACCTTGCACGTGCCGCAAGGCCAGCATTTGGGCCTGATTGGGCGCAATGGCTCGGGCAAAACGACGCTCTTTAGGCTTCTTCTAGGCGAAATCCATCCCGATGGCGGCGAGGTGAATTTGCGCCCACGCATTCGGGTAGGGCATGTGGCGCAGGACATGCCCTCGGGCGACGTCACGCCCCACGACATTGTGCTGGCTGCCGATGAAGAACGTACGCAACTTTTGCAGGATGCCGAAACCGAAGAAGACGGCCACCGCATCGCCGACATCCATCAACGCCTGATGGACATCGACGCGCATGGCGCCCCGGCCCGCGCTGGCGCCATTCTGGCTGGCCTTGGCTTCGACGCCGAAGCCCAGGCCCGCCCCATCGGCGAATTCTCGGGCGGCTGGCGCATGCGCGTGGCCCTGGCCCGCACGCTGTTCACCAAACCCGACCTGTTGCTGTTGGACGAACCCACCAACCATCTCGATCTGGAAGCCGTGCTGTGGCTAACCCAACATCTGGCCAAATGGCAGGGCACGATGGTGATGATCAGCCATGATCGCGATCTTTTGAATGCGGTGGCGGATCGCATCGCCCATATCGAGGGCCTGAAGCTGAACGCCTATCAGGGCAATTTCGACCGTTTCGAACGCACGAGGCGCGAGCGCCTCGACCTTCAGGCCAAGGCCTATACGAAGCAAATGGAGCAGCGCCGCCACATCCAATCTTTCGTTGATCGTTTCCGCGCCAAGGCGACCAAGGCCCGCCAAGCGCAAAGCCGCTTGAAGATGCTTGAGAAGATGGAACTGGCGGTGCCGGTGGTGGAAGATCAGCCGATCAGCTTTGACTTTCCAGCACCCGAGGCTTTCTCGCCGCCCCTGATCGCCATCGATGATGTGTCTGTCGGCTATACGCCCGGCCAGCCGGTCTTGAAGAATCTCAATCTCAGGCTTGATCCCGACGGCCGCGTCGCCCTGTTGGGTCCCAACGGCAATGGCAAGACCACCTTGGCGCGTCTGCTGGCGGGAAGGCTGGCGCCAATGGCGGGCAATATCACGAAGCCATCCAAACTGCGCGTGGGTTACTTCTCTCAGGATCAGGCCGACGAGTTGGATATGACCGATACGCCGCTTGGCCATATGCGTTCCCTTGCGCCGCAATTGACGCCCGAGCGGATGCGCAACCATCTGGCCCGCTTCGGCTTTACCGCCAATCATGTCGAAACCAAAGTGGGCAATCTGTCGGGCGGCGAGAAGGCCAGATTGCTGTTCGCCCTGATGTGCCGCGACGCCCCATCCTTGATGGTGCTGGACGAACCCACCAACCATCTGGACATCGACGCCCGCGAGGCCTTGGTGCAGGCCCTGAACGCCTTCGACGGCGCGGTGGTGATCGTCAGCCACGATGCGCACTTGATCGAACTGGCCTGCGACGAATTGTGGCGGGTGGGCGATGGCACCTGCGCACCCTTCGACGGCGACCTTGACGACTATCGCGGCCTTTTGTCCGAGAACCGGCGCTCGGCGGGTTCCGACCCCTCGGCGCCCAGCCAGCAAAGCCAGCCGTCTCGCAAGGACGAGCGCCGTTTGGCGGCCGAGGAACGGGCGCGCCGCGCCCCTTTGCGCAAGGCCGCCAAGGACGCCGACGCCGTGCTGGCGAAACTGCACGAGAAGAAAGCGGCGCTGAAAGCCAAGCTGGCCGATCCGAAATTATACGATGGCCCGCCGGATGCGATGACCAAGCTGCAATTGGATATTGGTGCTGTGGATCGCGAGTTGGAAGAGGCTGAACGAGTGTGGCTCGCCGCCCACGAGGCGTTGGAGGCGGGGGAAATCTCTTAAGCCCCCTTGCAATATTAACACCGCATGTTAATATACAGTTATGAAACCGGCCCCGTGCGACCTTCGCATCCTGTTCGACTTGCAAACCGCCAGACAGGACGTGAAGGACGGCTGGTGGTGGAAGATCGATGTCTGGATGGCCAAGGAAGCGCCGGGCGGCATTCGTTACGCCCTGTCGCTGCATGACCCATCGGGCAGACGCGTGCTGGGCTACGACAATGACCATTTGCGTCACCACCGCCACCCGCCAGAGAAGGGACGCCCCTATGCGTTCGCGACCTGCGAGAAATTGATCGCCGATTTCTTCGATGATGTTGACCGGCATTTGGTCCGGGAAGGAGTTCTGCCATGACCACCTTGCGCATCGGCATTCGCAGCCACCAGGAAGCAAAGGCACATCTGCTGGCGATTGCCAGGGGCCAGGCCAAACGCGCCAAGAATGAACCCACGGTCTGGCTGACCTCGCTGGCCAGCCTCGCCCAACTGCTGAACGAAGAGAATATGGCACTGCTCGGAACGATCCGTGATGGCAAGCCCGCATCACTGACTGAACTAGCCGAGATAACCGGGCGCTCACTGCCCAGCTTGTCGCGCACCCTGGCGAAGATGGAAGAATACGGATTAATCGAGATTGCAGAAGCCGGGCGCTCGAAAGCCCCCCGCCTCACCTTCGACCGGCTGGAAATTGTGGTCGATCAGGTGTCTGGCGAGAAAGTGGCGGCGTGAATGTAGCGTCGTGTCTCATGGCATTGGAAGGGGCGGAGAATATGTAGTAGTATTTCCCCACCACATTTCTTGCATAAGGGGATATGCGCTATGGATTTGTTCAATTCAGTTTGCGAAGCCACAAAAGAGGCGATTGAAGAACTGGAAAAGATTTCCGGAGGTGACTGGCCTTCCAGCTATGGCATGGCTGAGTACGCGCTTTCTGTGCCAATTGCGCAAAAGCTTTATAAAAAAATGCAAGAAAAAATATCCATCTCCTTTGACGAACTATATTCCAGAATCTGGAATTGGGAGTTCCATCGTAACGATCAGCACGGTTCTGAGGAAAATCCGTTTCATAAAAGCCGTGCACGCGCAGACATTGCATTGTGGTCTGATCGTGATAAGCGCCTAGGGTGCGTTGAAATCAAAAGAAAATTTGAAGCCGCAAGCGCGAGAAAGGACCTTGATCGACTTTGCAGCGCTTCAAAGCATTTTGGACCCGATTTTCAGGCGTTTTTTGTTGTTTTTTCATCAGGCAACACATCATCTGATGCACAGACAGACCAGATTTATATGTTGAAAGAAGGGCGGGACGGTTATGCTATTAAATCGCGTAGAGTAGATGTTCCAAGCAGAAGCAGCCCACCGCGACTTGCGAATGGAATTACCAGTCCGGACGAAAACGCTGTGGCCGTCGTATTTCAAATAAAGAAGGCATAGCCTCCTCACGCCGCCCGGGGGCTGATGTGCGCCTCGATCTCGGCCCCCACCGCATCGCGGGCGATTTCGAGATCATAGGTCGCCTGCATGCCGACCCAGAATTCGGCGGAGGTTCCGAAATATCGCGCCAAGCGCAGCGCCGTATCCGGCGTCACGGCGCGTTTGCCGTTCACGACTTCGCTGATGCGGATTTGCGGCACGCCAATCGCCTTGGCCAAAGCATATTGGCTAAGGCCCAAGGGCTTCAGAAAGTCTTCCATCAAAACTTCGCCGGGATGGGCGGGCGCGAAATCAGCCATGGCTTATTCCTTCCTAATGATAATCGACGATCTCGACATCATGAGCGTCACCGTCTTGCCAGCGAAAGCACAAACGCCATTGATCGTTGATCCGCATGCTGTGCTGGCCCTTACGGTCGCCCGACAGCGCTTCCAACCGATTGCCCGGTGGCGCTTTCAGATCGTTCAGGCTTTGCGCATTGTGAAGCTGCAACAGCTTGCGGTTCGCCACTTTCATGATGTCGTTGGGAACGCCCTTCACGAAGCGGCGTTGCCAAGCCGCCAGTGCGGCATCGTTCCGAAACGACTTGATCATGAGCGGCGATAGTAACGCATATCGTTAGCTAACGCAAGGGATAAGGGATTACCCCCGCTTAATCAGCGTTCCCGCACCCTTTTCGGTGAAGATTTCCAGCAAGATGGCGTGTTCGACCCGGCCATCGACGATGACCGCGGCTTCCACGCCGCCCTCCACCGCCTGCATGCAGGTTTCCACCTTGGGGATCATGCCGCCGCTGATCGTGCCGTCCTTGATCAGCTTCTTGGCCTCGCCCAGCGTCAGTTCGCTGATCAGATTGCCGTCCTTATCCAGCACACCCTGCACGTCGGTCAGCATCAGCATGCGGGCCGCACCCACAGCACCCGCCACCGCACCGGCGGCGGTATCGGCATTGATGTTGTAGGTCTCGCCCTTCTCGCCGACGCCGATGGGGGCGATGACGGGGATGATGTCGGACTCGGCGAAGAAATCCAGGATATGCGGGTTGATTTCCGAAGGCTCGCCCACGAAGCCCAGATCGATGATCTGTTCGACATTGGTCGACGCATCCTTCTTGGTGCGCTTCAGCTTGCGCGCCTTGATGAGATTCCCGTCCTTGCCCGACAGGCCGATGGCGAAGCCGCCCTGGCCGTTGATGGCGGTCACCAACTGCTTGTTGATCGATCCCGACAGCACCATCTCGACCACGTCCACCGTTTCCTGATCGGTCACGCGCAGACCATCGATGAAACTGCTTTGCACGGCCAAGCGCTTCAGCATGCTGTTGATCTGCGGGCCGCCGCCATGCACCACGATGGGATTGATGCCCACCTGTTTCAGCAGCACCACGTCGCGGGCGAACAATTGGGCCAGATGCTCCTCGCCCATCGCATGGCCGCCATATTTGATGACGAAGCTCTCGCCCGCGAAACGGCGCATATAGGGCAACGCTTCCGAAAGCACCTTGGCGTTGGCGTGAACGTCCTTGGCTCCGACGTCCGGCTTGCGGCTGGTCATGGGGCGGCTCCTGTCTTGAATTCGGCCAATTCTGCCAGTTCGGCCCGAAGCTCGGCAATGCCCAAACCGGTTTCGGAACTGGTGACATGTAGAATGGGATGGGCGGCGGGGCGCTTTTTCAGCTCGGCCCCTACCGCCTCGATCACGGCCTGCAATTGGGCGTCCTTCAGCTTGTCGGCCTTGGTCAGCACGCCCTGATAAACGACGGCGCAAGTATCCAGCAGCTTCATGATCTCGCGGTCGACATCCTTGACGCCGTGACGGGCGTCGATCAGCAGCAGGGCGCGCCTAAGCACGGAACGGCCCTTGAGATAGGTTTTGATCAGGCGCGTCCAGGCATCCACCTTGTCCTTGGGCGCCTGGGCAAAGCCGTAGCCCGGCAGATCGGTCAGCATCAGGTGACCGTCCAGATTGAAGAAATTGATTTCCTGGGTGCGCCCCGGCGTGTTCGAGGCCCTGGCCAGCCCGTGATGCCCGGTCAGCGCGTTGATAAGCGAAGACTTGCCCACGTTCGAGCGCCCGGCGAAGGCCACTTCGACGCCCTGTTCCGGCGGCAGGCCATCCACCGCCACCACGCCCTTGATGAAGCGGCAAGGCCTGGCGAACAGCAGCCGTCCGGCTTCGATATCCGGCTTCGCCGCCTCGTCCATCTATCCGACTTTCACGCCCATGCGCTTCATGATCACCCATTGCTGGATGATGGACAGCACGTTGCTCCAGGCCCAGTAGATGACCAGACCGGCCGGGAAAGTAGCCAGCATGAAGGTGAAGACGAAGGGCAGGATCATGAACATGCGGGCCTGGATGGGATCGGCGGGCTGCGGGTTCAGCTTCTGCTGCAGATACATGGTAACGCCCATGATGATCGGCCAGATGCCCAACATCATGAAGACGGGCGGGTTCCAGGGCAGCAGGCCGAACAGGGTGAACAGGTTGGTGGGATCGGGCGCCGACAGATCGTGAATCCAACCATAGAAGGGGGCGTGGCGCATTTCGATGGTGACGTACAGCACCTTGTACAGCGCGAAGAAGATGGGAATCTGCACCAGGATGGGCAAGCAGCCCGCCATGGGATTGACCTTCTCGTTCTTGTAAAGCGCCATCATCTCTTGATTCAGGCGGTTCTTGTCGTCGGCGAATTTGGTTTGCAGCTCCTTCATCTGGGGCTGCAAGGCCTTCATCTTGCTCATCGCCTTGTAAGACTTGTTGGCCAACGGGAACATCAGTCCGCGCAGGAAGACGGTCATGGCCAGAATGGCCAGCCCGAAATTGCCCAGCAGCCCGTGCAGCCATTGCAAGATGTAGAAGAAGGGCTTGGTCAGGAAATAGAACCAGCCGAAATCGATGGCCAGATCAAGCCGCTGGATGCCCAGCTTCTCGGAATAGACGTCGAGCAGCAGCACATGTTTGGCGCCCGCGAACAGATACGACTTGAACTGGATGCTAGCACCCGGCGCCAGCGCTTGCACGCGGCCCAGAAAATCCGTCTGATACTTGTCGTGCTGATCCAGGCGACGATGCAAGAATCGGGCGTCCACCTCGGCCTTGGGATCAGGGGCCACGGCGGCCAGCCAATATTTGTCGGTGATGCCTACCCAGCCGCCGGTGACGTTCTTTTCGACGACTTCGCCCTTCTCGTCCAGGTCCTCGTACTTCACTTCCTTGGAAGCGCCGCCGAATACGCCGATCGGCCCTTCGTGCAGGATGTACAGATTTTCCAGCTTGGGCTTGTCGGTGCGCGACACCAGCCCGTAAGGGGCAAGGCTGTAAGCGCTCGCCCCGTCATTCTTCACCTGATCGGTGATGGTGAACATATATTCCTCGTCCACCTCGATGGTGCGCAGGAAGGTCAGCCCCTCGCCGTTCGACCAGGACAAGGTGACCGGCTTGCCCGGCTCCAGTGTGGGAGTGGCGGTCGTCCACACGCTGTCGGGGCCGGGCAAGGTGGGTCTGGCTTCGCCAGCCGCCACCCAGCCGAATTCGGCGTAATAGGGAGCCGCCGAGCCTGCGGGCGAGAACATCACGATCTCGGGGCTGGCGGCATCAAGCGATTCTCTGAACTTGGCCAGTGTAATGTCGTCCAGCCGACCACCCGCCAGCGAAACCGAACCATGCAGCTTGGGCGTGGAAATGCGCAGGCGCGGCGCTTCGCTGAGCGCCTTCGAGCGCAGCACTTCCGGGCTGGGGGCAAGGGCCGCGATGGCGGCTGGTGCTCCGGGCACAGGCGCGCTGGGCACGGCGGAGGTGCTTGGCGTCGGTGCCGCCGTCTGGGTCGAGAGCGCCTGCTGGGCGGGATCGACCGGCTGGAACGACTTTCCGAACATGTATTCCCAGCCGATCAGGACCATCGCCGTTAAAGCGACGAACAGGATCATATTGCGGTTATCGGACATCGGCAGGGTTCCTCGAGCTTATAGACGTTTCTTTGGCGGGCACCGGGTCATAGCCCGAACCGCCCCAGGGATGACAGCGCCCCAGGCGCTTTGCGGCCAGCCAGCCGCCCTTGATCGCCCCATGAACTTCCACCGCCTCGGCAGCATAGGCCGAACAAGAGGGGCCGAAACGGCAGGTCGGCCCCACCAGCGGGGACAGCACAAGCTGATAGGCGCGGATCAGGAGCCTAAGAAGGTGGGCGGCAGGACTCATGCTGCGGGCTGGCCATCCTGGGGGTTGGCGGGTTTCATAGCGCCCACACGTTTAAGCGACCCTAGCAGGTCTTGCAACAACAGAGCGAAGGGACGGACCAGAGTTTCTGTCCGCCCGATGATGACAAAATCGTAATCTTCTCTGGCGTTTTGCGGCAAAACCTGATCTGCCGCCGCTTTTAGGCGCCGTCTGGCGCGGTTGCGGGCCACCGCGTTGCCCACCTTGCGCGAGCAGGTAAAGCCGATGCGAGGCGCGGGAGATGAACCGGAAACCCCAGCCTGAGCCGCGCCCGTCTGGGGACAATTCGCGCCAAAAGCCGGATCGCCCGAAGGATCCGGCTTTTGGGGATGGCGCTCAGATGGCTGGGGGGCGGCCTGAAGAATCAGGCCGGGCGAGGCGGCTTTGCGGCCGGAACCCGCCAGTCGCAGGAACTCGGCCCGCTGCTTCAAGCGGCCGAGCTTGCTCATGCGAAAGCTAGGCCGACAGCCGCTTGCGGCCCCGGGCGCGGCGGCGATTGATCACGTTGCGGCCGCCAACGGTGGCCATGCGAGAACGAAAGCCATGGCGACGGGCGCGAACGATCTTGCTGGGCTGAAAAGTGCGCTTCACGGTACATACTCCGGTTTTAGGCAAGTCTTTTGAAATTGAGCGTGGTCGTATAGCGGGTTCAGGGGGGGAAGTCAACGGCAAGGACGCTCCGGCTTTCCGCGCCCCTTGCGATGAGGCCGAATTAAGACTAAATTCGGTCCATTCCGATGGAGATCCGCTCATGAGCCTTGCTCGGCATATAAAGCCCATCAGCTACCTGAAGGCCAATGCCGCCCATGTCCTCGATCAGCTGGCCGAGGACCGCACCCCTTTGGTGATTACCCAGAACGGCGAGGCCAAAGCGGTCATCCAAGACATTGCTTCGTTCGAGGAATCGCAGGAGACGATGGCGTTGTTGAAAATTCTTGCCCTTGGCAACCGCGAGGTCGAAGAGGGCAAGACCAAACCGCTCCACGAGGTGGCGGCCCGCTTGCGCGCCAGGAAGGCCGTTGACTGATGCGCCATCTGGTGCAACTGACCGCCAGCGCCGAGAAAGACCTGGAGGACCTTCATTCCTACATCGCCCGGCAAGATTCTTTAGCCAACGCCGACCGTCTTTTGGACCGTTTGCTGGAAGCCAGCGAAAGTCTGGCCGATGCGCCAGAGCGCGGCGCCATTCCCAGGGAATTGGCAGCCCTGGGGATTCGAGATTACCGGCAGATCATCTTCAAGCCTTACCGGATCATCTACCGCGTCATGGGTGCGAACGTCTTCGTCTATCTGATCGCCGATGGACGCAGGGACATGCGAGCGCTGTTGGAATTGCGGCTCGTAGGCAACTAGCTCCGTTACCCCCCCTTCGCCCGTTCGTGTCTTGTGCTGGCAATTTCGTCCAGCATCTTCTGCTCGCGCCGATTGGCTTCCTCCAACTCTTTCTTGGCGCGGTTCTTCTCGACCTCTTCCACGGTTTTCAGATCCTTGTAGGCCTCGGCCAAGCGGTCCTGCGCGGCCAGAATTTCCTTGGCCATGGCCGCCAGCAGGCGAAGCAGCTTGGCCTTGTTGTCAAGATAGCGCTGGGCGTAGCCGCCATAGGTAAAGCCCGCCAGAGTGGGGTCTTCGGCTGCCGTCTTCTGCTCGTCGAGCAGGTCCTGTTCCAGCACCGCCAGCAACGTGCGCAATTCATCCTCGCGCGCCAGCAGAACCCCCAGTTCGCGCCTGCGCTCGTCTACCGTCCATTTGTTCAGACGGATCAGGGTTTTCAGCTTTTTAGCCATGGCTATTGCGCCAGAATCTCAGCCAATTGCTGGTAGCCGCCAGCTAGGTCGGCCGCTTCCTTCTTGCCTTGCGACAAGAACGCCTCGATGGCGGGATAATATTTGATCGCCTCATCCACGGCGGCATCGGTGCCCCTGCGATAAGCGCCCAGCCGGATCAGTTCGGCCATGTCCTCATACACGGCCAGATAACGCCTGGCCTTCGAGACGATGGCGTTCTCCTCGTCGGAATTGCAGCCCGGCATGGTTCTGCTCACGCTGCGCAGAATATTGATGGCGGGATAGCGGCCGCGCTCGGCGATGGCGCGGTCCAGCACGATATGGCCGTCCAGAATGGCGCGCACGGCGTCCGAGATCGGCTCGTTGGTGTCGTCGCCTTCCACCAGCACGGTGAACAGGCCGGTGATGTTGCCTTGGCCCGGCCCGCCGGGTCCGGCGCGTTCCAGCAATTTCGGCAGTTCGGCGAAGACCGATGGGGTATAGCCCTTCGAAGCGGGCGGCTCGCCCGCTGACAAGCTGATCTCGCGCTGGGCCATGGCGAATCGCGTGACCGAGTCCATCAAGCACAGCACGTCATTGCCCGCGTCGCGATAATATTCCGCGACCGCCATGGTGACATAGGCCGCCTGCCTGCGCATGAGCGGCGATTCGTCCGAAGTGGCGACCACCACCACCGAACGCTTCAGTCCATCCTCGCCCAGATCGTCCTCGATGAATTCTCGGGCCTCGCGCCCGCGCTCGCCGACTAGGCCGATCACGCTGACCTGGGCCTTGGTATGTTTGGCCATCATCGACAAGACGCTGGATTTGCCCACACCCGAGCCTGCGAAAATGCCCATGCGCTGGCCGCGACAGCAGGTCAGGAACGTGTTGATGGCGCGAATGCCCAGATCGATCTTGCCCGCTACCCTTTGCCGGGAATGCGCAGGCGGTGGCCGGTTGTGGATGGGATAGGGTTTTTCGCCGCCCGGTAGCGGCCCCTTGCCGTCGATCGGCTCGCCCATGGCGTTGATCACCCGGCCCAGCCAGGAAGGATCGGGATACAGCACCGGCTCGGCATTGGCGACCTCGACCCGGCAGCCCAACCCCACCCCGTCCAAGGGAGAAAAGGGCATCAGAAGGGCGCGTCCCTCGCGGAATCCCACGACTTCGCAGGTCACCAGCCGATTGGCGCGGGCCACGATCTGGCAACGGTCGCCCACCGACAGGTTGTTCTGGACCCCGCCAATCTCGACCAGCATGCCCTGAACAGCCGTCACCCGACCGTAAATCTGGTTGTCGGGCACTCGATCAATGTCGTTTAGAAGATTTCGCAGCAGGACCATGGGAAACCGCAGCTTGAACAGTTAACAATCTCGGCATAAAGTTAATATATCTTAAAGAGGGGGGCTTGGCATGCGCGTCTTGTTGGTGGAAGACGATCCGGCGACCAGCAAAAGCATCGAACTGATGCTGAAGAGCGAAGGCATGGTGGTGGATGCCGCGGGCCTGGGCGAAGACGGGCTGGATATCGCCAAACTGTACGACTACGACATCGTCATCCTGGATCTGATGCTGCCCGATATGGACGGCTTCGAAGTGCTGCGCCGTTTGCGTGCCAACAAGGTGGAAACGCCGGTCCTGATCCTGACCGGCTTGGCCGACACCGACCGCAAGGTGAAGGGCCTCTCGGGCGGCGCCGACGATTATCTGACCAAACCCTTCGACAAGGGCGAACTGATCGCGCGCCTGCAAGCCATCGTGCGCCGCGCCAAGGGCCATGCCCAATCGGTGATTCATACCGGCAAGCTGGCGGTCAATCTGGAAAGCCGGGTGGCCAACGTCAACGGCGAACCATTGAAATTGACCGGCAAGGAATACGGCATCCTTGAATTGCTCAGCCTGCGCAAGGGCGCCACGCTGACCAAGGAAACTTTCCTCAATCACCTGTATGGCGGCATCGACGAGCCAGAACTGAAGATCATCGACGTCTTCATCTGCAAGCTGCGCAAGAAGCTGGCCCAGGCCACCGGCGGCGAAAGTTACATCGAAACCGTCTGGGGGCGCGGCTATGTGCTGCGCGATCCCGATGATAAGAGTGCGTGACGAACACGAAGCCCCCCATCGTCATCAACTGGCAGGCCGGGACCGGCTCGGGCTGGGGGCTGTACGGCTTCAATCTCGCCTTGCATCTGAAGTTGCAGGGACGAGGCGTGTCGTTGCTCTGGCCACCTGCCGACAGCCAGGCTCCGCCGCTTGAAAGCCGCCTGTTCCAGGCCATCGTTCAGCAATCAAGCGAGCTGCAAAGCCGCTTTCGGGATTTAGGCGAAGGCCAGCGCCTGGACTTGTCGGCAACCGCACTGCATGGGCTGGGCGAGGAATTGTTGCCCCCACCCATGGGCGGGCGCGAGATGCGGGGGGCGAGGAATTTCGGCGTGACGTTCTTCGTCGATCCGGCGCTGGGCGCCGAGGCCCGCGCCATCGGCAACGGGTTGGACGGCGTGATCGCCGGATCGACCTGGAACGCCGTGCTGCTGGAGGCGGCGGGCGTGCCCCGCGTGCATCTGGTCGTTCAAGGCATCGATACCGGCTCTTTCCATCTGGCCCCCAAGGCGGGCTTGCTGGCCGACCGTTATGTGATTTTCTCGGGCGGCAAGCTGGAATTCAGGAAGGGCCAGGACATCGTGCTGGCCGCCTATCGCCAATTCAAGCGCCGCCATCCCGAGGCTCTGCTGATGGCGGCTTGGCACAATGGCTGGGCCAAGTCGGCGGCCAGCATCGAATTGTCGCCGCACGCCATGCCACCCGTTCCCCTGGACGGCGACGCTAGGCCGGACATCAAGGCATGGCTGGCGCTGCAAGGCCTTGGCGACGACGATGTTTTCCTGCTGCCCAACCTGCCCAATTTCCAAATGGCCCCCCTCCTGCGCGAAGCCGATCTGGCCCTCTTTCCCAGCCGCTGCGAACCCGGCACCAATTTGCCCGCCATGGAAGCGATGGCGCTGGGCGTGCCCACCATTTTGTCGGCCAACACCGGGCATCTCGATTTCGCCGATCCTACCATCGCCTATCTGCTGCATGAGCAGGGGCGCGTGAAAGACCTTGCCTTCCACCGTTCGACCGAAGGGTGGGGGGAAAGTTCGCCCGAAGAATTGCTTGTTGCAATGGAGCGCGTTTACGAACGACGCGATGAAGCAAGGGCCTTGGGCGTTGCCGCTGCGAAAAAATTGTCGGCGTTCAGTTGGGCCAATCAGTTGGATCAGCTCATGGCGGTGATTGATTCCGCCTAACGGTTCCGCAACTCTTCGCGTAGTTCTTCCAGCCTAGCCCTGAAACCTTCGGCGTCGCCGTAATCGACGAAGCGGCTGTAGCGGGCGTGTGGATTTTTCACGCGCGAGGCATGCTTGATCGGGCACCAATATTGCTCGGTCCGACTGGCCACCTCGCTGACCAGGGCCGCCAGCCCGTTGGCGTAACCGCAATAGACGCAGTTCAACTTCTCGACCGCGTTGAGATAGGCCAGTTGGTGGCGGTCGATGATGATGTAATCGGAGCGCTTGGCGGGCTTGATGCCCCAGATCGGAAAGCAGACCGCCTGATAAAGCGCGACCGACAGATCAAGGACCGCGAAGGGAACGATCAAGGAATAGATGACCGGCGCCGTAATCAGGCGCGACAATTGCGAATGGCGCAGAAAAGATAGCAGGCCTGTCTTGAATTGCTTATGCCGTTCCCGGATTCCGGCTTCGAAGACGACCCGGCCCTGTTCGACCTGATAACTGAATTCGGCCCGCTTGGCGTCGATGCGCGCTTCCAGCGCCTCTTCCACCTCGCGCAGCTTGGCCAACAGGTCCTTGGTTTCGATGTCGAGCATCAGCCGACCGCTATGCCCTTGATCACGGCGGGTCTTGCGCCGATCGCCGACAGCCAGCGCGCCACATTGGGAAATTCGCCGATGTCGATTTCCTGGCGCGGATGCGCCGCAATCCAGGGATAGGCGGCCATGTCGGCGATGGAATAGTCGCCCGCCATGAACGCAGCTTCGCCCAGCCGCTTGTTCAGCACGCCGTAAAGCCGTTTGGTCTCACTCTTATAGCGCTCGATCCCATAGGGCACCTTCTCGGGCGCGAAATGCAGAAAGTGATGGGTTTGCCCCAGCATGGGGCCAAGCCCGCCCATCTGAAACATCAGCCATTGCAGCGCCAAGGTTCGCCCGCGCCGGTCTTGGGGCAGGAACTGGCCGGTCTTTTCGGCCAGATAAATCAGAATGGCCCCGGATTCGAAGACCGTGATCGGCTGGCCGTCCGGTCCATCCTGATCCTGGATTACAGGAATCTTGTTGTTGGGATTGAGGGCTAGGAATTCAGGAGAGAACTGCTCGCCTTTGGTGATATCCACCTTGTGCAGCCGGTAGGGCAGCCCCATTTCCTCAAGCGCGATGGAGATTTTGCGCCCATTGGGGGTCGCCCAGCTGTAAAAGTCGATCATTTACAGCACCGTCATCCTAAATTCACGGGGCGAGAGCGATTCCTCGCGCTCCACCGGGATGCCCTGATAGAACCAAAGGTCGGCGGCCACCCCGCCTTCGTCGGGCGGACGCTGGGCAATCCAGTACTTGTCCTTCAATTCGTTGAATAAACCAGGCCCCACCCGGATCAGGTGGGGGGTCTTGCCACGCACGGCGCACTCGGCCACCGCATCGCGCAACTCAGTCAGGACATCGCTCATATTTCTTTATATACCATTCGGCCACAGCTTGCCAAACTTGCCGCACTCTGGATAATGCGCCGCATCATGTCAAAGATACCCGATCCTTTCGCCCCGCCCCCCGCCTGTAGCCAGGTTTCCGTGGTCGTGCCTGCGCAAAACGAAGATGAAAACGTGGTGCCGTTGATCGAAGAAATCGATAAGGCCCTGAACGGCTTCATCGAATTCGAGATGGTCTTCGTCGATGACGGCAGCACCGACGCCACTTGGCAGCGCCTGCAACAGGCCAGAACCCGCTTCCCAAACCTTGTCATCCTGCGCCACGCCAAGGGCTGCGGGCAAAGTGTGGCCATCCGCTCGGGCGTTAAGGCGGCGCAGTATCCCTGGATCGCCACCCTGGATGGCGACGGCCAGAACGATCCGGCCGACATTCCCGCCCTGGTCAAAGCGCTGAACGCGCTAGCCCAGAATGGACAGCCGGTTATGATGGCGGGCCAACGGGCCAAGCGCCGCGATACATGGCTTCGCCGCTTTTCATCCAGGGTTGCCAATGGCGTGCGCCAATTCTTGCTGAACGACGCCACGCCGGACACCGGTTGCGGATTGAAGCTGTTTCCGCGCCAATCCTTTCTGGACATGGCCCATTTCAACCATTTGCACCGTTTCCTGCCCGCCATGATGATCCGCCAAGGCGGGCGCGTCTTAAGCGTGCCGGTCAACCACCGCCCCCGCGAGCGCGGCATTTCCAAATATGGGCTTTGGAATCGCCTGTGGGTGGGCATCGTCGATCTGTTCGGCGTGATGTGGCTGATGAGCCGCCCGATGGCCCCGAAGGTGACGGAAGTCGAAGGCCGATGAGCCAGGCACGGCTTGTCCGCAAAGTCCTGATCAAGGGCGGCATCCTGATCCTGTCGCTGATTGCCGCCGGATACGCCTTGAAATGGCTGGGGATCGGCACGGATCTCAGCGAACATTGGGTCGATAACGCCGTTAAGGGCCAAGGGCTGAAGGGCGAAATGGCCTATCTGCTGGCTGGCTGCCTGCTGGTCGGCGCCGGTTTTCCCCGCCAAGTCGTCTGTTTCATGGGCGGCTACGCTTTCGGCTTCCTTGAGGGGCTGGGCTGGTCGATGCTGGCTTCTTTGCTGGGCTGTGTGCTCTGCTTCTATTACGCCCGCCATTTGGGCCGTTCGCTGGTTCAGCGCTGGTTTGGGGCCAGAATTCAAAAGATCGACGGCTTTCTGGCTGGCAATCCCTTTTCAATGACCCTGTTGATCCGCCTGCTGCCCCTGGGTTCGAACTTGCTGACCAATATCGCGGGCGGCGTCTCCAGCATCAAGCCAATGCCCTTTTTTGGCGGTTCGGCACTGGGCTATGTCCCGCAAACCCTTGTTTTCGTGCTGCTGGGCAGTGGAATTCAGGTCGATACCGGGCTGCGCACCAGCCTAAGCGTTGCCCTGTTCGTCGTTTCGGCGGGTCTTGGCGTGTTCCTTTACCGGCGCTTCCGCAAGGATCGCGGCCTGGACGCCGATTTGGACGAAGAGAATTAGGCATCTCTAAATAAATAGATTTCCGCTTTTTATCCCCAGTCGGCTTGACAGGGAAGGCTTCCTGCACTATCTGGTTAGCACTCGCCGGACTTGAGTGCTAACAGGCCGGGGAATCCTAACCTTTCAATTATGACGGAGAACGAACCCATGAAGTTCCGACCGCTCCACGATCGCGTCGTTGTGCGCCGCATCGAGCAGGAGGAGAAGACCGCCGGGGGGATCATCATCCCCGATACCGCCAAGGAAAAGCCCCAAGAGGGCGAGATCCTGGCCGTTGGCCCGGGCGCCCGCGAAGATGGCAAGCTGGTTGCGCTTGACGTCAAGGTTGGCGACCGCGTGCTGTTCGGCAAGTGGTCCGGCACCGAGGTCAAGCTCGATGGCAAGGACCTGATCATCATGAAGGAATCCGACATCATGGGCGTGATCGAATCCTCGCCCGCCAAGAAGTCGAAATAAGGAGCGCGCCAACATGGCTGCCAAGGACGTTAAATTCTCCACCGATGCCCGCGCGCGTATGCTGCGCGGCGTCGATATCCTCGCCGACGCCGTCAAGGTGACGCTGGGTCCCAAGGGCCGCAATGTCGTCATCGAAAAGTCGTTCGGCGCTCCTCGCATCACCAAGGACGGCGTGACCGTCGCCAAGGAGATCGAGTTGGCCGACAAGTTCGAGAACATGGGCGCACAGATGGTGCGCGAAGTGGCCTCGAAGACCAACGACATCGCCGGTGACGGCACCACCACCGCCACCGTGCTGGCCCAGGCCATCGTGCGCGAAGGCTGCAAGTCGGTGGCTGCCGGCATGAATCCGATGGATCTGAAGCGCGGCGTCGATCTCGCGGTCGAAGCGGTGCTGGAAGACCTGAAGAAGCGCACCAAGAAGATCACCACCGGCCAGGAAATCGCCCAGGTCGGCACCATCTCGGCCAACGGCGAAGCCGATATCGGCCAGATGATCGCCAAGGCGATGGAAAAGGTCGGCAATGAGGGCGTGATCACGGTGGAAGAGGCCAAGGGCCTGGAAACCGAACTGGATGTCGTGGAAGGCATGCAGTTCGACCGCGGCTACACCAGCCCCTATTTCATCACCAACGCCGACAAGATGATCTGCGAGCTGGAAAGCCCGTACATCTTGTTGTTCGAAAAGAAGCTCTCGGGCCTGCAGCCCCTGCTGCCGGTGCTGGAAGCGGTCGTTCAGTCGGGCAAGCCCCTGCTGATCATCGCCGAGGAAGTTGAAGGCGAAGCCCTGGCCACCCTGGTGGTCAACAAGCTGCGCGGCGGCCTGAAGGTTGCTGCCGTCAAGGCTCCTGGCTTCGGTGATCGCCGCAAGGCCATGCTGGAAGACATCGCCATCCTGACCGCCGGTCAGGTGATTAGCGAAGATCTTGGCATCAAGCTGGAAAGCGTGACCATGGCGATGCTGGGCAAGGCCAAGCGCGTCACCATCACCAAGGACGACACCACCATCGTCGATGGCGCTGGCAAGAAGGCCGATATCGAAGCCCGCTGCAAGCAGATCCGCGCGCAGATCGAGGAAACCACCTCGGACTACGACAAGGAAAAGCTGCAGGAGCGTCTGGCCAAGCTGGCTGGCGGCGTGGCCCTGATCAAGGTCGGCGGCGCCACCGAAGTCGAAGTGAAGGAACGCAAGGACCGCGTTGACGACGCGCTGCACGCCACGCGCGCCGCCGTCGAGGAAGGCATCGTCGCCGGTGGCGGCGCCGCTCTTCTCTACGCCGTTCGCTGCCTCGAGAAGGTCAAGGTTGCCAACGACGACCAGAAGGTCGGCGTGGAAATCGTGCGCCGCGCTTTGCAGACCCCGGCTCGTCAGATCGCCGAGAACGCTGGCGAAGACGGTGCTGTGATCGCTGGCAAGCTGATGGAAAGCAAGGACACCAATTTCGGCTTCGACGCCCAGAAAGGTGTTTTCTGCGACATGATCAAGGCTGGCATCATCGACCCGACCAAGGTCGTGCGCACGGCTCTGCAGGACGCCGCTTCGGTGGCCGGTCTGCTGATCACCACGGAAGCCATGATCGCCGAGAAGCCCAAGAAGGACGGCCCCGGCATGCCCGACATGGGCGGCATGGGCGGTATGGGTGGCGGCATGGGCGGCATGGACTTCTAACGCTCACGCCCCAATCACGCGGCCGCGCACCGGGGTTGGTGGGGCGGCCGGTGAGCGGACGCACATCAAGCAACTGGGCCGCCCTTCGGGGCGGCCCTTTTGTTTTGGCTTGCGACGGATCGCCCATGGCAGTATTGTAGTTAAATTCACTACATGCGGGCAACATGCGAAACGTGTCAGCCGCCGAGGCCAATCGGCACTTTTCAAAACTTCTGCGCGACGTTCAAAGCGGCGAAACCTTGACCGTGACCTCTCACGGGCGTCCTGTGGCGGTCATCCAACCTATGGACAGCAAGAGTGCCGGACGCGAAGCTGCCAAAAAGCGACTTCTTCAACATCTCACCCAACAAAAACCGATGGGACGCGGCTTTCGCCGGGATGAACTATATGACGAGGACGAGGCGTGATCGTCGGCTTGGATACGAATTTCCTAGCCTATGCCGAAGGGCTTAACGACCAAGAACGGCAAGAGCGCGCCATCTCCATCATTGACCTGCTCATGCCTGAAAATGTCCGCCTGCCCGTCCAGGCGCTTGGCGAACTGCATCGCGTTCTGACGAAGAAGATGAATCTAAACGGCAGTGACGCGCGCGCGGCAATTCTTCGTTGGGAAAACCTGTTTCCGACTTGCGACACCACCCCCTCGGCGCTCAACTCAGCCATGGACCTGTCCGCCGACCACAAATTCTCGATTTGGGATGCCTTGATTCTTTGCGTTGCAGCCGAGAACGGCTGTCAAATCCTGCTTAGCGAAGACATGCAGAACGGATTTGTCTGGCGTGGCGTAACGATCGTCAACCCATTTGCGCTGTCAACGCATGAGGTCGCCGAGCTTTTCCACTAACCCGCCGTCACCGGCGTCAGTTTCCAAATCTCGGCGTTGTATTCCTCCATCGTGCGGTCGGTCGAGAATTTACCGGAATGGGCCGTGTTCAGGATGCTCATGCGCGTCCATTTATCCTGGTCCAGATAGGCGCGGGCGGCGCGGTCTTGCGCCTCGATGAAAGAGCGGAAATCGGCGGCCACCAGCCAGGGATCGTGCGGGCTGCGAATGGCGCCGACGATGGAATCGAACAGCCCCTTTTCGAAACGGTTGAAATGGCCGGATTCCAGCAACTCCATCACCCGCGCCAAATCGGGATCGGCGGCGATGATGGCCTGGGGATCGTAGGTGGTTCTGGCTGCTTCCACCTGCTCGGCCGTCAGACCGAACAAAAAGAAATTCTCCTCGCCCACTTCTTCCAGAATTTCGATATTGGCCCCATCAAGCGTGCCGATGGTCACGGCGCCGTTCATCATGAATTTCATATTGCCGGTTCCCGACGCCTCTTTGCCCGCCGTCGAAATTTGCTCGGACAAATCGGTGCCCGGCGCAATGATCTCCATCGCCGAAACGCGGTAGTTGGGCAAAAACGCCACCTTCAATCGGCCATCAATGTCGGGGTCGCTATTGACCACCTCGGCTACCTTGCAAATCAAGCTGATAATGCTTTTCGCCATCTTGTAGCCGGGTGCGGCCTTGCCGCCGATCAACACACATCGGTTCGTCCAGTTGGCGCTGTCGCCGTTCTTCAGGCGGGCGTACAGATGAATGACATGCAAGATGTTCAGAAGCTGGCGCTTATATTCGTGGATGCGTTTGACCTGCACGTCGAACAGGGCGTCGGGGTCGAAATCGACCTTGCAATCGTGCTTGACCATCCGGGCCAGACGTTCCTTGTTCAGCAGCTTGGTGCGACGCCATTCTTCCTTGAAGGACGCATCGCCGACACGGCCAGCCAGGGCGCTCAAATGGTCAAGTTTGGTAACCCAGCCGTCGCCGATGGCGTCTGAGATCAGGCGCGACAGCTCAGGATTGGCCGAAGCCAGCCAACGGCGCTGCGTTACCCCATTGGTCTTGTTGTTGAACTTGTGCGGCCACAATTCATAGAAATCGCGAAATAGGCCCTTTTGCAGCAGATCGGAATGCAGGGCCGCCACGCCATTGACCGAGAAACTGCCCGCGATGGCCAGGTAGGCCATGCGCACCTGCGGATTAGGCCCTTCTTCGATCAAGGACATGCGCGACATGCGAGCACTGTCGCCCGGCCAGCGGCGCGATACCTCAGTCAGGAATCGGGCGTTAATCTCGTAGATGATTTCCAAAAGGCGCGGCAGCAGCAGGCCGAACAGGCGAACCGGCCACTTTTCCAGCGCTTCCGGCAACAAAGTGTGGTTGGTGTAAGCCATGGTCGAGGTGACGACATTCCAGGCGGCGTCCCATTCCAGGCCCTGCTCATCCATCAGCAGGCGCATCAGTTCCGGCACGGCGCAACTGGGATGGGTGTCGTTCAGCTGGAAACAGTTCTTGGCGGCGAACTGCGAATAATCGTCTCCATGATGCAATTCCCACCGTTCCAGCACGTCTTGCAGACTGGCCGAAGCCAGAAAATATTGCTGGCGAAGACGCAGCTCCTTGCCGTTCTCGCTGGCGTCGTTGGGATAAAGCACCATGGTGATATTTTCGGCGGCGTTCTTGGCCGCCACGGATTCTGGATAGGAACCGGCGTTGAACTCGCCCAGGTCGAATTCGTCGGTGGCGGCGGCACTCCACAGCCTTAGCACATTCACCGTGCCGTTCTGATATCCAGGCACCAGAACGTCATAAGGAACGGCCAACACATCCTTGCTGTCCACCCAGCGCACGTAAAGCCGCCCTCTTGGGTCGCGGTAATGTTCGGTGCGCCCGTAATATTGCACGCGTCTGGTATGTTCGGGGCGCTCCAATTCCCAGGGATTGCCGTCTCTCAGCCAATGATCGGGTTCTTCGACCTGGCGTCCGTTCTCGATATTCTGGCGGAACATGCCATATTCATAGCGGATGCCGTAACCCATGACCGGAAAGCGCAATGTGGCGCAGCTATCCAGAAAGCATGCCGCCAGACGCCCCAGGCCGCCATTGCCCAGCCCCGCATCCTGCTCATTGTCGATCAGCTCTTCCAGATCAAGGCCAAGCCGCTTCATCGCCGCCTCGCTGACCGTTCCCAGCCCCAGATTGAGCAGCGCGTTGGACAGGCTGCGTCCCATCAGGAACTCCAGCGACAGATAATAGGCGTGCTTGGCATCCGCCTTTTCGTAGGCGTTGCGCGTTCTCTTGTAGCGTTCCATCAGACGGTCGCGCACCGCCAGCACGAAGGCGCGGTATGGATAATGCGACGAACGGCAATGTTTGTCGCGCCCCAAAAGGCTGCCGAAATAGCGGCGCACATCCAGGGTCAGGGCTTCCTCGTCCATGCCCAGCGGCGGAAGTTCATAGAGCAACGAAGCGGGTTTGCCGCTTCTAAGCGGCTTCATCCGCGAAGGTCCGTGATTCATCGGCAATTGTCCCCGATTTGCAGCCATTGACGCACCCCAGGACTGGATAACCCAATTGGGTTGGAGCCGGGAAGCGATGCAGTCTGGATAGCATGGGACCGGCCCCATTTTCGCCGTGAATTTTATAATATGTATTTCTACCTGGAATGTCCATGACTAGGCAAAAAAATGCCGACGGACGTGATAACATCCGTCGGCATTTAACTACAGTCAGGCGACAGGTTTTAATGCCGCCCAAAGCGGGATCAGTCACCCCAATTGGAGTACTTTTCGCAGATCTTGTTGGTCTTGGCGCCTTTGGCGGTCTCGGAGAACTTGGCCAAGCTGCCCTTGAAGTCTTCAGGCGTCTCGTTCCACATGCAGGTACACCAGGCTTCCGCTTTGGTCTGACCGGCGATCGGGCTCTTTTCCTCGCCGCCTTCATACTTCTTCAGAGCATAGGTCTTGCAAGCCTTGTACTGCGCGTCACCGGCGGGGACCTTGTTGTACTCGTCGGCCGCAAAGGCGGCGCTGGAAATGCTCAGCGAAAAAAGTGCGGCAACCGCAAACATCATCGTCTTCATCTATCGCTCCATCATAAGCGCCAGCCCAGAGGGCCGACACCTGTTACATGAGCGGCCAATCCGCCCACATTCATTTGGAAGAGTAATACCTCTTCCGAACAGCCAAACGCGATGCCCAGCCCGCGCCGATCATCTACGGCTCTTCGAAGAACCGCTTTCAGCGTCCTTGCCTAGTTTGCGTTCCGATCTCTGCGCCTTGACAAGGGCGGCCGCAACTTTGTCGGTAATGTATTCATCGGCAATCGTATTGCCGTTGGTCACAAAAATGATTGCTGCCTGATGCTCGGGATAGTAACGGACCTCGGCTTCGAATCCGTCCTCAAGTCCATCATGGCCCAACCAGTCGCCCCATCTCGTTGCGCCGATCTGAACGCCCATTCCATACTCTTCATCTTGGGCTGACGGAGCGATCATGCGTTCCAGGGTTTCATCCTTCAGAATTTTCCTGTCGCGAAACAACGCGAAGACGAATTTTTCCAGATCGCCGACCGTCGTCACCAACGGCCCATCGCCAAGCGGACTGTTCCAGGCGGCTAGGCTTACATCTTGCTCATTGCCAGCATCTTCAGGATCGGCGTAACCGTGCGCCAGTTTGGCGGATCCCGGCTTGGCGCCCACTGTGGTCTCGCTCATCCCCACGGGATCCAGCACGCGCTTTTGCAGCGCGGCCTCGAACGGCATGCCATCGGCCTTGGCGATGATGTCGCCCAGCAGAACATAGTTGCTGTTGCTGTATTCGAACGCAGCGCCAGGCTTTCCGGTCGCAGGTTCATCAAATGCATAGGGCAGCGCGATGGCGGGCGTCAGACGTGCCGTTCTGGCATGGTAGAATTCCGAGAAAGCGTCCGTCAGATAATCGGGAATGCCTGAACTGTGATCGAGAAGCTGGCTCAGCTTGGCGATACGCGCATTGGGCAGCTTTCCGATATTGGGAATATTGCCCACCAGCGAGGCTGCCGACGCGTTAAGGCTTAGCTTTCCTTCCTCGACCAATTGCTGCGTGGCGGCGGCAACCGCCATTTTCCCAACGGACGCAACATAAAAGCGGCTGTCTGACTTGACGGGCGCGCCGGTTTCCCGGTTCGCCACACCGGAAGCGACCACAATGCGCTGGCCCGGCATGGACAGCAGCAGGACGCCGCCCGACAAAACTTCACTCTCCAGATAATCGTCCAAAATCTTTTGCAGCGCTTTTTCCTGCAAGGATTGCGCCCCGGCAGACTCGATGTTCAGCAACACCCCAAATAGGATGAGGAACATTCCTGACAGAAGGACGCAGAAGCGCTTTTCCAATCCTTGCGGACTGTTCGTAGATATCTTCATGACCTTGCCAATCAATCGCTTCAAACCGCTGCGTTGGAGGGACATCCTGAATATCGACATGACATTGCCTTGCCGATTATTCAGGACTCCGACTCCCGCTAACCACCCACTGCGGCGATGGCATTCGGCATTTCTGCAAAAGCCATCGCCCCCCCCCAATTGAAATCCACGTCTAATGGATTCCACCGTCCCAGTCTGCATCGTCAGGGAACCCCCGCTCCCCTTGCCCGCTATTCCCCTGCTGCCGGGCGATGCGCTGCCTTGTCGTCCACCATATGCGTCAGCAGCGTGCGGATATGCTTGACGTCGTCCTCGATCTTCGCCAAGCGCATCTCGTTGGACTCTTCGCTCATCTCGACGCCCTGTTCGGCCATCTTGGTACGGGCGTCGGCCTCCTTGGCCTGCTCCATGGCATCAACGATGATGCCGAACAGCAGGTTCAAAGTAGTGAAGGTCGTAAAGACGATGAAGATGACGAAGAAAATCCACGCCCGAGGATGATGTTCCAGCACGTCAGACGCGATATCCGGCCAACCTTCCAACGTCATCATCTTGAACAGCGTGAAGAAGGTTGTTCCCAAATCGCCGAAATGGGCGGGAACGGTCTTGCCGAAGAAATTGGTGCCCATGATCGCCGCCACGTAGTACATGACGAAAAGCACGGCGGCCACCGAACCGCCGCCGGGAATGGCGGCGAACATGCCGTTGATCACGCGACGCATGGAGGGAATGGCCGAGGCCAAACGCATCAAACGCAGGACGCGCAGGGCTCGCAATACGGCAAGCTCGCCAGTGGCCGGTGCCAAGGCGATGCCGACCACGATCAGATCGAAGACGTTCCAGCCGTCTTTGAAAAAGGCCATGCGACGGACCAACAGCTTCATGGCTATTTCGATACAGAAGATGACTAGACAGGCATTGTCCAGCACTTCCAGCAAGTGATGAGTCGCAGGCGTAAGCTCCATGGTCATTAAGCCAAGGATAGCCGCATTGGCCAGAATGACGCCGATGATGAACCACTGGAATGTCTTGTTATCGACAATCTTTTCAATCAAACCCATTATTCTCTCTCCAAAACGATTTCATTTAGGCTGTGCGAGAAAGCGCCTTCCTGGCAAAGCCGGGAAAAGGGTTCCCAGAACGAGAACCCTTCTCCCAAAACCTAGAGTGTCGCAGGGATCAATTGTCGCAATCGGCAACGACGATCTTGCAACCCGAACCGCAAGCGTCCAGCGCCATCGACTTGGCAGCCGATTCGGTCTTGCCATAACCGATGGCGTAGCTGGATCTCGACCCGGCATAGGCGCCGCAGGTGTCATAGCGCACGGCAACCTTGCAACCCTTGTTTCCAGCCTTCTTGCATTCGCGCATCGCGTCGGCGCCGGCTTCGTCTCGCGTCGAGCCGGTGCCCACGCCATAGCCGACTTCCGAGGCGCTGACGCCCTCTTCATCATCGACCGCGATGGCGCCGGCGGCCAAGGCCATGCCGGAATGCAGAACCAGTGCAGCCGCAGCAGCCAGAATCAATTTTCTCATACCCTCACCCTCCTGGATGTTTCATCTATGCCGCCTGTGAATTCGCGTGAACTCACATCATAGGCCAGCTAGATTTTCGATAGTAAAGTCAACTTATGGACAATATGTCGATGGGATATTGACAGCCATCCACAGCCCAGAGCTTTCTAAAAGCTGGGTTCTTAAAACTCGCTGTGAGCGCAATGGGTTGTAGGATCGACGCGTCCAATTTTAAGAACAGACGGCGGCCCCCCAGTGGTGATCAGACGAACACTCCAGCGCATTCTAACCCAAAACTATTAGAGGCCTTATGGCCTGCTTTTGAGGCTTTGCTTAATTGCTGAAAGCGAGGTTTTACCAAGTCAAAAATTCGGGTAAACTCTGTCCAGCCAATTTTTCCTTATGATGCGACGAATGTCTTAGCGAACAGGGGGCCGGGTTGGCAGGCGATCTTGAAGCGCGTGCCTCTTCGTTCGTCAGAGCTGGTCAAGAGCGTAGAATGTCCCACCCTGATTTCTCGCAGCATTTGCCGCTTCAACAGGATCACCCGCTTGCGTTAGATCAGTTGCATCAATTGAGCAACTGCCTCATTGACATCTATCATGTCGATACGCATTGCGACCGATCAACGTTCATCGACCTTATTTTTGACCGTTACGCCCGGCTTATTCCGCACGACGCCGCCCTTTGGAGCGGCACCAGCTACGGCCCCAGCTTTCCCCACGACCCCGCCATCCGTTACATGCACTTTTACAACCTGCCCAACGCCATTTCTGCTTTCTGGCAGTTGAAGGAGAATTATCAGGCGCGGGCGGAAATGATCGCCTATCAACTGGCGAATCCTGGCAAGGGAAATATTGTGAACGCGAAAACGCCGGGCCTTGAGCATGTGTTTCCTCAGCTCTTCGCCAGCCAAGGGATTCGCCATCTTCTGGCGATCTATCTGCTCGATCCTGCGACAAAACTTTTCAGCATCATTTCGCTTTACCGTTTTAACGACGCCCCCTACACGGAGGCGGAGCGCTGCCTACATGAGCTTGCCTCTCCCCATATCCAAGCGGTGTTGCGCTTGCAAGCCCTGGCCCTTCTGGACCTGTCAGGCGCCAAGCCGGATAAGGAGAGTTCAATGGCCGTCGCCGATTCCGCAGGAGCCCTCCATCATGCCCATCCTTTGTTTCTTCAGATCGTCAAGCAAGAGTGGCCGGACTGGCAGGGTCCCGAATTGCCGCAAGCCGTCGCCAATGGAAACTTCTTGAACCGCGCGCAGACCCAATTCGTCGGAAAAAGAATTGTCATTCTGTCGCAGCCCCAAGGAGAGTTGCATCTTCTTTCCGCAAGACACAAGGACCGCTTTGATGATCTAACGCGCCGAGAGCGCCAAATCGCTGGTCTATTCGCAAGCGGACTTAGTTACAAGGAAGTTGCCCGCCAGTTGGACGTTTCCCCCATTACAGTGCGCAACACGCTGGCCAACATTTACAAAAAAGTCGGAGTTTCGGATAAGGGCGAGCTGACGAACATCCTTGCCACGCGCGCCTTGCGAAGCGGGCCTGAAGCGCCGGGGCCTTGAGCGGATCGTCGAACTCCGCATCGCCGGGGTGACCTGGGGTTAGTCGATTCTGCGCCAAGGTAAAAATGTGGCTTTGATACATTTGTACTATTTACATCCGACATCATGAAATGGAACCATTCTCGACAACGGCATAGCGACAAAGTCCAGGGAGAGCGGCGAGTGCACAATTTCTTGGAAGCGACAGATATGCTGCGGCGTCGATCAATTTGATGGCGAAGCTGTGAACTTGCCTGAATGCCTCATCAAGCACACAGAGCAAATGGCCCGAAACCAAGCGGTTTGCCGCAAATCAGACATGTATTGATGTGAATCGAACCGCTTTCAACATCGCCGGTTATGTGTGGCTTTGCAAAGCTCGGCCCCAATGGTCGCGCGAACCATGCAGGTCTATAACCCGCCCGGTTTCCTTGTGAATTTAATATTGAAGAACTATAGTCTTTTGCGGAAGGGATTGTTTGACGTCGTGACGATGTTTGAAAATAGCCTGCAAAAGTCGAGGGCAAACCGAGAGGTTCGACCAAGCCTTGTCGTGCTGGATGACGACCCGGTCACCAGATCGATGATCGGCAAATATTTTTTGGGCGAAGGCTTTGATGTTCAGGAGGCGGGAACGGCGTCGGAATGCCGCACGATCTTGCGGCGCGGGCCGATCGACCTGCTGTTCGTGGATATTCGCCTGCCCGACGCTAACGGAATTTCCTTTTCCCAGGAAGTGCGCGCCGCCAGCCAAGTCGGCATCATCTTCGTGACCCAGAACGACAATGAGATCGACCGTGTCGTCGGCTTGGAATCGGCTGGCGACGATTACGTGACCAAGCCGGTCAATTTGCGCGAGTTAATGGCGCGCGCGCGCGCCTTGCTGCGCAGGCGAAAACTGTATAGCGCGCCCGGCAAGCGGCCCACCATTCTAACCTTCGGACCCTATATTCTTGACCTGACGCGGCGCGAACTGGCCGTCGATTCGGGCGAGCAGATTGCCTTGACGCGCGGCGAGTTCGACCTGCTGGCGGCCCTGGTCGAGGCGGATGGGCGGCCCCTGTATCGCGATTTCCTGGCCGAGGTGGTCAGCACGCGTTCCGGCGAAGGCGATACGCGCACGGTCGATTCCTTGGTGTCGCGCCTAAGGCGCAAGCTAAACCTGTTGGATGGATCAAGCGCCATCATCGTAACCGTTCCCAGCGTCGGTTACCGGTTCGCAGCCCCCGTCGTTTCATCCTGATCCACGCCTAGCCTGCGCGCCGCAGCGCCCAGCGCCTCCAAACCAGAGCGGCGCGCCTTGCCCAATAGGACGACCAATTCCTGAAGTTGCTCTTGCGACGCGGTTCGAGAGTCTGCCTCGACTTGGCCCGCCTTGTCGGCCACATCCGCCAAGCCAAGAGGTCCTGCCGCGCTGCGCATTCTGTGCGCCTGGGCCTCGACGGCCTGATTGTCGCCAGCCAAGGCGGCGGCTTCCATGGCGGCGATCATGAGACGCGACGATTTTTGAAACAGTCGCGCCAGGCGAATCATTTCGCTTGCCCCCAGTATCTCCAATTGCGCGCGAAGAAAGCCTTTGTCCAGGGCATGGCCGCGCGGATAGATCGGCAGGTCGGGCAGCTCGATCTCGTCAAGAGCTTCTTTCAGCTTCTCCAATTGCACGGGTTTGGATATGCCGCCATCCATGCCTGCTTCCTCGCATTGCCGCCAAACCTCTTTGGTCAGATCGGCCGTCATCGCCAGAATCCGAAGCCTGCCCTGGCGGCCTTTTTCCCACTGCCTGATCCGGCGCGTCGTTTCCATCCCGTCCATGGCGGGCATGCGCAGATCCATTAAAATCGCATCCACATCGGCGCCGGGCAGCGCCTTAATCGCATCCTTGCCGCAGTTGAAGCAGGTGGGGCTGTGGCCGAGGCGCAACAACAACTGCCTTGCGACGCGCAGATTAATCTCGTCGTCATCCACCACGAAGACGCGCAAACTGGGGGTTGACGATTGAACCTCGCTGACCTCAGCCTCAAGAACGGGTTCCGCGGCTTCGACATGAATGTCGAGCTGGAATTTGCTTCCCGTCCCCACTTTGCTGTCTACGCTGAGGGAGCCGCCCATTTGAGCGGCCATGCGCCGGGAAATGGCCAAGCCCAATCCGGCGCCGCCGTATTTTCTTGTAATGGAATCGTCCCCCTGCACGAAATCGCCGAAGATCGCCTCGCGCAAATCGTCGGCGATTCCAATGCCCGTATCGGTGACGGCGACGGACAAACGCAAGTTGTCGCCCTGCTCATGAACGCAAAGGTCTGCCGTAACGCTTCCCTCATCGGTGAACTTGACCGCATTGCCCAGCAGGTTGATCAGGATTCGCGACAGCTTGATGTGATCGCAGCGTATCCAAAGAGGCGCCTGGGGCCTTACCTGCAAGATCAAATCCAAACCCTTCGCCTGCGCCTGGGGGCGGATCAGCGCCAGCGTATCGGCCGCCAAACGATGCAGTTCGACATTGCTTAAGACAATCTCGGGATCTTTGACGCTGCTGCGGCCATATTCCAAGATGCTCTCGACCAGATAGCGCAAGTTGTTGCCAGCCTCTTTCGCCGTGCTCAGCAACTCGCGCGGTCCCTTCTCAAGCGAACGCGGATCAAGCAATTGCAGCATGCCCAGCAGACCGTTCAAGGGCGTGCGAATTTCATGGCCGATGATCGCCAGGAAGCGCGATTTCATTTGATCGGCGGATTCAGCCGCTTCCTTGGCCCGTCTGGCTTCCTCCTCGCCCGCCACCGCGCGACGCATGGCGGCTTCCACCTCGCTCGTCTTGGCCGCCACCTGCAAGGTCAGCTCCCGCTCGCGGCGCAGATAGTAGAGCTTGCGTCCGCGCATCAACCCAGCCAGGGCGGCCAGACAGGCCAGCGCGATCAGAAGCCTGAACCACCAAGTTTGATGCCAAGCGGGCATGACCAGAATGTCAAGGCTTACCGGGTCGGCGTTCATGCTGCCGACGCCATTGCTTCCCTTGACCTCCAGGCGATAGCTGCCGGGAGAGAGATTGGCGTAGCGCACAAAGCGCTGGCGCGCCTGGATGGCGACCCAATCCTTGTCGCTGCCAATCAGGCGGTAAGTATAGCGATTCTTTTCAGGCGCCGTGAAATCGAGGGCGGCGAATTCCACCGAGAATCCGCGATTCTCGGGACCGATGACGATGCTGCCCGATGCCGCGACCACCTTGCGGCCAACCCGAACTTCGGTCAGCACCACGGGCGGCTTGAAATTCCATTCGGGCAGTGGGCCGGGGCGAATCACCACCATGCCGCCAAAGCCGCCCAGCGCCAGCGTTCCATCGCTAAGACGGGCGGCTGAATTGGCCCAAAAAGTGCCGATCTGCGCACCTTGCGCCGGTTCGATGGTGCGTATTGAAAAGTCCTTGGGATCGATAACGGCCAAGCCGCCACCCGTTCCAGCAAACATTTTACCATCTTGGCCTTCAATCACCGACAGAACCGTGTCGTGCGGAAGCCCTTGCTCCATACTCAATCGCTTGAACTTCGGATCGCCCGCCAGCGCAGGATCGAAAATCGCAATGCCGCTGCCCGTACTCAGCCACAACCTGCCTGAACTATCCGATCCGATGCTGGTGATGACGTCGCTGCGCAAGCCGTCTGGATTGTCCATGTCGGGATGAATTTGTCGGAATTTTCCTGTCTTCTCGTCTTCGAGAAGGTTAAGTCCTCGCTGCGTTCCCACCCATATGCGGCCCTTCCCATCGCGGGCCAACGCCATGCCGCTGGCGTCGCTGATGCTGGTGGGATCGTCGCGCGATGGCCGGAAAAGCATGGGCGGCTCATTCTCGGACGCAACCAGCGCAAGACCTTCCGAACCCGTCACCCAAAGGCCGCGCTTGTCCAAAAGCAAGGCGCGAACATCCGTATTGGCCAGGGGCATATATTGCGTTGTCTGTCCGCTTGCCAGATCGACCCTGTACAAGCCCGAGGGCAACCCCACCCACAGCTTGCCGTCGCCGCTGTCAACGATGGCCTGGACCGTGCCGGCCGGCAAGTCGCCGGGCTGATTGCCGGTTGGAATGACTTGAACCACATTCGCGACCGGGTCGAGCAGGGCGATGCCGCCCCTTCTGTGACCAACCCACACCCGGCCATTCTTCGTAGCGGCAAGGCTTCTGACATCCGTTCCCAAAAGCCCCTTCGACGGGCTGGGAACGATGGTCATGATTTGACGATTGGCGGGAATGCTGTAGCTGACACCACCCTGGGTGCTGGCCCAGATGACGCCGGATTTATCGACCAGCAATCCGCTGACGGAATTGTCGCCAAGGCTGGCGGTCAGAGAGGGATTATGTTGAAAATGCCTGGTCTGGAACGACGATGTGCGCAGCTCGCGTATTCCGTTTCCGAATTCGCTGACCCACAGCACCCCTGGCCGAACTTCGACAATGGCGGATATTTGGTGCCCAGTCAGCGGCATGGTGGGTTCAAAGGTTAACTGGCCCTTTTCGTCATCCACTGTGCCGACGGCGCCCTTTCCCGTTCCAAACCAGATGACTTGGCGGCTGTCCTCGAACAAGGAAGTTATCTTTCCGGCCTTCGTTCGCGTCGGCATGGCCACGCGCTGGAAGGACTGGTTGGCTTCGCTCCTTCGCATCAGGCCTTGAGCGCTGCCCGCCCACACGCGCCCAGTGCCATCGACAAGAACGCTGGTTACCTCGCCGGACGGCAAGCCGTCTGCCGCTTCTTGAATCTCCCAAGCTCCCGTCTTGGAATCCAGCTTGGCCAAGCCCCGCCTGCCCGCAATCCAAATGCCGCCCTTATCGTCGCTTGCCAGATCAAGCACCCGGCCAACGCCGCTGCCGTTGTCGCGATAGGAAACGAATTTGCGGCTTTGCGCATCGAATCTTGAAACGATGCCGGATGCGCTGCTTAGCCATAATCTTCCCTGCCGATCCGTGTGCAGGTGGGTAACGATATTCTCCGGCAGCGAGCCTTCGTCCTTTTCGTCGTGCCTGAACACGGACAGGCGAAGCCCATCCCAACGCGCCAGACCGCCGGGCGTGGCTACCCAAATATATCCTTCACCGTCCTGTTCGATTGAAAACGCCACCGGATAGGGCAAGCCATTTGCTGAAGTCAAATGTTTGAAGACAGGCGGAACGGTCAGGTCCCAAGGCTCGGCGGCGGCCAGAACGGCCTTCCCCCAAAGGACGATACACAATACATATAAAATGAAGATGCCCAGACGGCGCACAACGAACTCCAATTTCTGACGGTTTGTAATGCTAATGGCTTAGCAAGCGTCGCGTCCAGCAAAAGGGGGCAAGATCGAAATCTTGTGGACCGCCATTCACAGTCCATGCATATTCCATCAATATTTTACGCGTACCAACGGACTTCACTTGGTTTTAGGCCTGACTTGCGGGGATCGCCTTTGGATCGTTTTAAAAACACGTCTGCTTTATCGATTGCCGAGGCCTTCGACAGCCTGGATCAGGCCGTGCTTATTCTGGATCCCAACGGCAAAATTTCTTTTGCCAGCGCGCGATATCGGCGACTGTTCGACCTGAAAGAGCGCGTCTGCCATGCCGGGGCCGATTATGCGAACATCATTCGGATCTTCTCAGAGCGCGACATGTTTGGCCAGGATGTCGCCGACGCCAGCCTGGGCGAATGGATGACGCCGGTTCGCAATCGACAAAAAGTTTGCCGCCAATTGCGCTTGCCCGACGGCCGGATGCTGGAAGAGGTAGGAGCGCCGCTGCCAAACGGCGGCTATGTGTTCAGTTGCGCCGAGGTCAAGGCGCTGCCCGCTCCGTCCATTCAACTTAGGAACGCCAAGCGCGCAACCGTCCTGGCCCTCGCCGACTTGGCGGAATTTCGCGACACCGACACCGGCGAGCATGTGATGCGCGTGGCGCGCCTGACCCAGGAGATCACGCGGGCGCTCGACAACGCCAGGGCCTTCCCCCACGAGATCGATCAGGATTTTCGCGCCCAAATCGGCTTTGCCAGCATTCTGCACGATGTGGGAAAAGTGGCGATTGGCGACGATCTGCTCAGAAAGCCCGGATTGCTTGACGAAGTGGAACGACTGGCCATGCAGGAACATGCCGCAGCTGGAGCTGCTATTTTAACCAAGGCGCATTCCTTAGCGCCGGATAGCGATTATCTGCGCATCGCCGCCGAGATCGCCCGCTACCATCATGAGCGCTACGATGGAACGGGATATCCCGAAGGCCTTCGCATGAACAAGATACCTTTGTCGGCGCGCATCGTTGCCGTCGCCGACGTCTTCGACGCCTTGACCAGCGACAGATCCTACAAGCGGGCATGGTCCGAGGAAGAGGCGATCAATTATCTTGCCCAGCAGGCGGGCCGCCAATTCGATCCGCAGGTCATTTCAGCGACCATGCAGGTTCTTGAGGAGCGCCGTCAAACGCCAATCATCCGCTGGTCGCAGGCGATGAGCGTGGGCCATCCCGTTCTTGACCGCGATCATCAAACGCTGATCGGTCTGGTCAATCAGATGAGCCTGCCCGCCAATCGCTGCGACCGGACGGTGCTGGAATTCGTGCTGGACGAGCTGTTGGGCTATACTTCCGCCCATTTCACGCGAGAAGAAGAGCATTTGCGCCGGATCGGCTTTGACGGCGCCGAGCGTCATGAAGCGATCCACCGCGATCTGGTCGATGAGCTAAGGGCCATCCGGGCGAATTTTCACGAAGGCAACGATCATCTGGGCGACAAGGTCGCCCAATTCGTGGCCGACTGGCTGCGCAACCATATTTTGCTTGAAGACATGAAGTACGTAGTCTGATCGCCCCCGCTTTGCACGGCAGGCGAAACGCCCTGCCGGAAACTTCCCGGCAGGGCGATACGCTTCCTTAGAACATCGCCATCATCACCATGGCCGTCGCCGTGCACAGCACCAGCAAGGGAATCGCCCAGTTCATGTAGACGAACAATTCGTTCTGCACATGATGGCCGAACAGCTTCTTCACGGCATTGAAGCGATAGAAAACAATGCCGATGGCGATGCACAGTCCCAGCAGGAAATAATTCAAGCCGAACAGACGCATCACCGGATTGTCGCCAACCGCCAGATTGACGAAGCTGGAATTGACCGTGAAGTTCAAGCCGACGACGGCAAACAGGCCGCCGATGCTGATATTGGTTAGCTCGGTCGCATCGACGGTAAACTCTCCGTCCTCCATCTTGTTCAGCCACAAGGCCAACAACGGAATCAGAAGCGAGGAAAAGAGCGGCACGAAGATGGTGGCCAGCAGGCTGCTTTGATCGCGCTTAATCGCCAAACCAACCGTAACCCCGGTATTCATTTCACCGCGCCAAGACGGAACCGGAGACGGAGATATCTCGACCAACCCCACCGTCCAACCGTCGATTTCCTTGATATAGCGGGTATTGCTGAATTCCAGCTCGTCTTGGCGAAAATCGAACTGCACTTTCTGCAAGGGTTCGATGCGCGACAGGATTTCAACCGTCAGAAGCTGGTTGTCGAAGGGAAACTTCTCCAACGGAAAATCCGTGTTGAAGGTGGCAGTGGTGCGCTGGAGCAACTCGGCCTGGCCGTTGGGATAGATCCGCAGGCCGGTTTTCCTGAAGGTCGGCTCGCCGCTCATGTTTCCGAACTCGGAACGCGGGTTCCAGATCTCGCTTAGCTTCTTCTCGGCGGCATCTTCCTTATAGTCGATATAGCCGGTTGCAGCCGCCTGCGACGGCGGATAGGCCAGACGCAGGTCGCGCCAGCGCAGGCGCATATCCACCGTGGCGGTGAAATTGCCCTCGTTCTCATTGATCGCCTTCACCTCGACGAAGCTGAGACCGGCGCGCACCAGAACCGGAAAGCCCCGGCCCCATGGCAGTTGTGCCGGATCATCCTGCGCCGCTGCGGCGAATGCCTGCAGCGAGAACAGAATTGCGATCAGCCAGCGGATCATTGCGCACCCGCCTTGCTGCCGTCCGCCGACTGGCGAGCGCGCAGGCTTTCGTAATGTTCCGCCAACTCGCCGATCTCGCCGTAAAAGCCTTCGCTGCTTTCAATCGGCTGGCTGGCATCGCCATTGACGAGGCTTTGGAAGCGCTGGTTAAGAGCCGCCAGCGGGCTGGCGATGGCGCCGCGCACGATGACGATGATCACGCCCGCCATGAAGACCAAACCGAACAGGGCGAACATGCTCAGCCAGATCAGGGATTGACCCAGCGTGCTGCGCGTCGGGCTGAAATCCTTGGCCGATATTATGATGCCCAGCATGTCGCCCGCCGAATTCAGCAGCGGAACGGCAACCACGCCATAGGCAGCACCCTGGAATTCCGCAGTATAGGGATTGCTGGCGATGCTGGGATCGGAAAGTTCGGAATCGGTCACCAGATTGCGCAGCAATTCCCAATTGGTCGAGCCGTATTTGATGAAACGGCCCATGCGGTTCTTTTCGGAATAGACGTCGCCGCCCAGATCGGGCGCCGCCTGCTTGAGCCTAGCCTCGTCCATGAACAGGGCCGATTCAAGCCCATAGGCCCGCTTGATGCCGTCAAGAACCATAGTGAAATTGCTGCCGAATTCGAAACTGCCCACCGGCTTGCCGGCGCGGTCGAAGATCGGAGCCACGCCAAACACTCCAGGACCAGAACGCGAAATCGACAGACCCTTGCGGGCCACATTGTCCTTGTTCACCGCCACCACGATGGGGCGGTAGGATGAAAGGTCGTCGCCGAACTTGGCTAGATTGTTCAGACGCAGCAGCGAGGTGGCGGGAGCATAGTGGAATTGCGCCTGATCGACGCCAAACTTGTCGCGCTGTGTTTCGAACATCGTCTTCATTTCTGCGGCCAGACCATCGCGGTCCTTGCGGGCGACCATGTCGCGCACATTGGGCAAGCTGGCAACCAGTTCGGCCCTGGCCAGCGCTCGGGTCTCAAGGCCCTGGATGTTGAATTCGACGATCTTCTTCATCAGCTCGTATTGGCTGGTCTCGGCCTTTTCGGTGCTTTGCACGAACAGATTGCTGGTCAGATAGGCGACCGCCGCGAAAATGATCAATAGCGAGCCAAGCAACGTGGCCAGCGCTTTACGCTGAAATGACATGAATCTTCCCCCCTAAAGGATTGAATGCGGACATGGCTTGGACCCAGAAGGCCCTACGCTCAACCTTGCCGGTGCGATGTGGACAGGATGTGGATTACATATGAACAGCCATCCACAATGCCGCGAAGCGGGCGATAATTAAGGGGTTTCAGGGATCGCATTCCAGCGCGACCGCCGCGTCAGCCGATGACGGTTCCCCTGGCCTTGCTTTGCAAATCGAGCAGGTGAACGGTTTTACCCGCCGCCCCACCAATAGACCCAGGAAAAGAGAAACAGCCAGACGATATCGACGAAATGCCAATACCATTCGGCGGCTTGCAGGCCGACATGGCGCTCGGGCTGAAAATGTCCGGCCCGGGCGCGAAACAGGCAGACGGTCAGGAAGCTGGCGCCGACCAGCACATGAAAGCCGTGAAAGCCGGTCGCCATGTAGAAGACCGAGGGATAGATGCCCTGTCTGAAGGCGAAGGCGGCATGTCCATATTCGTAGATCTGCAAAGCCAGAAACAGGAAACCAAGCACAATCGACAAGGCAAGGCCATTCACCAGTCGCCGCCGGTTCCCTTGTTTAAGAAAGCCGCGCATGCCCCACATCAAGGTGGCGCCCGAGCCAAGCAGGATCAGGGTGTTCCAGAAAGGCAGGCTCCAGGTTTCAAGCGGCACGATTCCTTCTGGCGGCCATTGCGTGATTTGCGGATTGACCCGCAGCGCGTTATGGAAGAAGGCCCAGAAGAAGGCAACGAAGAACATGACCTCTGAAGCGATGAACAAGGCCATGCCTTCGCGCAGGCCGATGCGCACCTCGTGGGTATGGTGGTTCGGCGCTCCGCCCTCGCGCACGACGTCGCGCCACCAGACTCCCATGGTGGCCAACACCAGGATCGTCCCGGCCAGCAACAGCCAGAGCGATTTCTCGTGCATATAGATCACGCCGCCCAGCGCCATCGTAAATACCGATGCCGCCCCCATCAAAGGCCAGGGGCTGGGATCGACCAAATGATAGGGATGCTGCTTATGATCCGTCGGATGGCCGCTCATGGCGACGCCTCCTTGCTTTTGAAGAAGGTGTAGGAAAGGGTGATGGTCTTGACGTCCGACGTAAGGGGATCGGCCGCCAGTTTGGGATCGATGAAGAAGGAAACCGGCATGTCGGCTTTTTGTCCGGCATTCAAGGTCTGCGAGATGAAACAAAAGCAATCTGTCTTGGTGAAATAGGGGGCGGCCTTTTCGGGGGTGACGTTGAAGGTCGCCATGCCGGTGATGGCTTGCTGGGTCAGATTGACCGCTTCGAAAAAGGCCAGTCCGCTTTCGCCCAGTTGCAAGACCATGCTTTCTTGCCGGGGCTGGAAGCGCCAGCGCAGGCCGCTCGCCACATCGGCATTGAAACGCACGGTGATGCGCTGCTGGCCGCCTGCCGGGCCGGGACTGGCCTCGGCCGACGAAGCGATGCGCGGCGTTCCGGCATAGCCGGTGATCTGGCAGAACAGGCGATAGAAGGGGACGGCGGCGAACGAGGCAGACACCATAAGCAGCGCGACCAGCAGGAAGCCCAGTCCAAGTCTGCGGTTGCGGCCTGTCTTTGGCGGCTTGGCCAAGGTTTCCTCCTGCTACTCGCCGACCCGCCCGCGCATGTCGGGCGGTTCGTTAAAGCTGTGCATGGGCGGCGGCGAACTTAGGGTCCATTCCAGGGTTTTCGCCCCTTCGCCCCAGGGATTGGCGACGGCGCGTTCGCCGAAACACAAGGTGCGCACGGCGATATAGACGAACAACAAGACGCCCAGACCGGAAATGAAAGCTCCGACCGAGGAGATCAGGTTCCAGCCCGCGAAGGCGTCGGGATAGTCAACGATCCGCCGCGGCATGCCCGACAATCCCAGGAAATGCATGGGAAAGAAGGTCAGGTTCACGCCTACGAACATCATCCAGAATTGAATCTTGCCCAGGCATTCCGGATATTGGCGGCCCGACATTTTGCCGATCCAGTAATAGAATCCGGCGAACATGCCGAACAAGGCACCCAGGCTAAGCACGTAATGGAAATGGGCCACCACATAGAAAGTGTCGTGCAGGGCGATATCCACCCCGGCATTGGCCAGCACCACGCCGGTAACACCGCCGACGGTGAAGACGACGATGAAGCCTATGGCGTACAGCATCGGCGTCTTGAAGGACAGCGCTCCGCCCCACATGGTGGCGATCCAACTGAACACCTTGATGCCGGTCGGCACGGCGATGGCCATGGTGGCGACCACGAAATAGGCTCGGGTGTTGACGCTCATGCCGACCGAATACATGTGATGCGCCCAAACGGCAAAGCCGATGACGCCGATGGCGACCATCGCATAGACCATGCCGAGATAGGCGAAGACCGGCTTCTTGGCGAAGGTGCAGATGACTTGGCTGACGATGCCGAACGAGGGCAGAATCATCACATAAACTTCGGGATGGCCGAAGAACCAGAACAGGTGCTGGAACAGCAAGGGATCGCCGCCGCCTGCGGGATCGAAGAAGGCGGTGCCGAAATTGCGGTCGGTCAGCAGCATGGTCAGAGCGCCTGCCAGCACCGGCAAGGCCAGCAGCAGCAAAAAGGCGGTGACCAGGATCGACCAGACGAACAGCGGCATCTTGTGAAAGCCCATGCCGGGAGCGCGCATATTGATGATGGTGACCAGGAAATTGATAGCGCCCAGCAGCGATGAAACGCCCGCCACATGCAGGCTGAGGATGGCGAAATCGACCGAGACGCCGGGATGGGAGATGTTGGAACTGAGCGGCGGATAGACGGTCCAGCCGGTGCCGGCACCCTCGCCGAAAATGGCCGAAAGGATCAATAGGCAAAAGCCTGCCACCAAAAGCCAAAAGCTGATGTTGTTCAGGCGCGGAAAGGCCATGTCGGGGGCGCCGATCAGCAGGGGGACGAACCAGTTGCCGAAGCCGCCGATCAGGGCTGGCATGACGACGAAGAAAACCATGATCAGGCCGTGCGCGGTGACGGTCTGGTTGTAAAGCTGATAATCCTCGAACAATTGCACGCCGGGCACGGCCAGCTCGAACCGGATCAGCATCGACATGGCGCCGCCGATCAGGCCGCCGACAATCGAGAAGATCAGATACAGGGTGCCGATATCCTTGTGGTTGGTCGAGAACAGCCAGCGCCGCCAGCCGCCGATATAGGCGTGCGGGGCGGGTTCGAGGCGAAGGGCGTCAGCATGCATGGCATTCATCCCTATTGCGCCCGGCCTATTTCGCCAGGGCTTGTTTCTGCCGCGCTTGGTCGATCCAGGCCTGGAATTCCTGCTTGGATACGGCGTCGATGGCGATCGGCATGAAGCTGTGATTGGCCCCGCACAGTTCCGAACACTGACCGTAATAGGTGCCCGGCGTGGTGATGCGCACCCAGGTCTCGTTCAGGCGGCCCGGCACGGCATCGGTCTTCAGGCCAAGGGCGGGCACCGCCCAGCTATGAATGACATCGTCGGCCGTGACGATGACGCGGATGGTGGTATCCACCGGCAGCACAACCCGGTTGTCCACTTCCAGCAAACGTTTCTGGCCGGGCTTCAGGCTGTCTTCATAGACGATGAAACTGTCCATGCCGACGGGGGTATGGTCGGGATAACTGTAGGACCAGAACCATTGATGGCCAGTCACTTTCAGGGTCATCTCGGCATCCTGGGTCCGGTCCATATAATAAAGCAGCTTGAACGAGGGCACGGCGATGGCAAGCAGGATCAGCACCGGAATGACCGTCCACAGCACTTCCAGCTTGGTGTTGTGCGAGAAGGTGGCGGGAACCGGATGGCGCTTTTCGCCAAAGCGGATCACCACAAGGGCCAACAAACCGACGACCAACAGAACGATGCCGACAATCAGGTAGGTCAGATAGCCGTTCAGGCTGGAGATCCGTTCCATCACCGGCGAGGCGGCGGCTTGCAGACCCAGCTCCCACGGCTGCGGCGCTTGGGCAAGAGCCGGGCTGGCGGTCAGAGCCAGGCCGAGGAAATGAAGGACGAGCTTCGGATGGATCATGTTTCCAACCTTTCCGAGCCAAAGAAGAAGTGCTTTATCTGCTTTGGCTGACTGAGACGTGTGCGCGCTGTCTCCCCTTTTCAAGAGAACGGCTGGTTAGACCGGCCAGTTGACGTCGAGCAGCACGGCCAGGAACAACCCGGCCAGATATTGAATCGATGCGAAGAAGCATTTGCGCGCCCTGGGATGGTCGGGCGTTTGGATCAGCCGCCAGTTCCCCCACAACAGCCATGCGCCCAGCAGGCAAGACAGAACGGCATAGGCCGGTCCAAGAAAGCCCAGCATCCAGGGCAGGGCGGCCGAGCCGACCAGCAGCAGGCTATTGAAGCCGATGGCGCGCGCGGTGGCCGCATCGCCCACCAGTACGGGCAGCATGGGAATGCCCGCGCGGGCATAGTCGTCCTTCAGCAAGATGGCCAACGCCCAGAAATGCGACGGCGTCCACAAGAGCAGCGCCAGCATCAGCGGCAGTTGCCATTGCAACGGGTCGATGGCGGCAGCGCCCGCCAGCACGGCAAAACTTCCCGCCGCTCCGCCGATGACGATGTTGATCCAGCTTAAACGCTTCAGCCACACCGTATAGACCACGCCATAAAAGAAGGCGCCCAGGAACAAGTGCAGGGCCGCCATGGCGTTGAAGGCGGCTGCGGCGATTCCCAATCCGGCCAGCAGCAAAAGCGCCGCCATCGCCATGGGATAGCGCCGGTCGGCGATGACGCCGGTGACCATCGGCCTTTGCCGGGTGCGCAGCATCAATCCGTCGATGTCGCTTTCCCACACATGGTTGAACACCGAAGCCGAAGCCGAGGCGCAAAGCGTCGCCAAGATCAGCAACAAAATGTCTTCGGCAAGGATATGTGGGGCTATCGCCACATAGCCCATGACCGCGCACAGCGCGATCATCGAGCCAATGCGCAGTTTCATCAGTTCAAGATAGGCCTTGAGGTGAAGCGGGAGGACAACTCCCCTTGCGGTGACTTCATGTGCCATAGCGGGTCCCCTAAACGAAGATGCCGGGCGGGAAAAGATTACGGATGCCAATTTTTGAAGATCACGATGTACTGATATAACAATTATTTATTTATCTGTGGCGAATATTGACTTGGTTCAAGAGGGGCATCAAATATCTTTCAGAATTCGCGCTTTTGCCCACAAGCAATCTGCGGGTAATCAATTTGGGCCGACATGCCCGAAGGCGGCGTTCGACATGACCCGGTTTGTTCATGACCCCAAATCCAATAGTCGGCCGGTCGCTATCTGGCTGTTCTCATGCTGCGTCATGGTGGCGGTGATGGTGACGCTGGGGGGGCTGACGCGCCTGACCCATTCAGGACTGTCGATGGTCGAATGGCGGCCTTTGACGTTTCTGCCGCCCTTGAACGAAGCCGAGTGGGAAGCCGCCTTCGCCGGTTACCGCCAGTCGCCGGAATTCCGCCAGCTTAATTCCGACATGACGCTGACCGGATTCATGGGAATCTTCTGGCTGGAATATCTGCACCGGCTGTGGGGGCGCGTCATCGGTTTGGCCTTCGCGCTGCCGCTGCTTTACTTCGCAGCCAAAGGCATGATCGCCCCCCGACTGACTTGGCGGCTGGCGCTTATCCTCGTTCTGGGCGGCATGCAGGGCGTGCTGGGCTGGCTGATGGTAAAAAGCGGCTTGGCCGACATGCCGGATGTCAGCCCCTACCGCTTGGCCGCGCATCTTCTCCTGGCCTTCCTGATTCTTGGCGCCTTGCTGTGGACCGGGCTGGATCTGTCGCCAGCCAAGCCAAGCCGTTCGGCGCAAGGCCTGTTCGCTCCGCTGCTGGGATTTAGCCTGCTGGTGCTGACCGCCGCTTGCTGGGGCGCGCTGGTGGCCGGGCTGGATGGCGGGCTGATCTACAACAGTTTCCCCTTGATGAACGGCGCGCTGTGGCCAGAAGACGCCCTGGCCTATCAGCCGTTGCCGATCAATCTGGTCGGCAATCCCGTTCTGGTGCAATTCATCCACCGTTTGCTGGCGATGGCCGTCGTTCTGTTCGCCACCCTGCTTTGGCTGCGAGGCCGCAAGCTGGGCCTTGGCCCCTTGCTGCCGCTGCTCGCCCTGTGGGCCTGGGTCCAGGCGTCGCTGGGCGTCGCCACTTTGCTGCTGCAAGTGCCGGTGACGCTGGCCGCCTTCCATCAGGCGGGCGCGCTGGCGCTTTTCGCCCTTTGCGTCGGCCTGCTGCATCGCCTGCGCCCGGCAACCTTTTCAACACTGGAATCGCAATCGATCTCCCGTCCTTATTCCGAGACGGCGGCGGGGTCACGCGACTGATGGAGAACCCGATGAAACACACGATCACCCTACCACCCCTCGTTCCCATTCGCTGGGTGCCGGTCGATCAGTCGATGGCTTGGCTGGCAGCCGGATGGAAAGACATGTGGCGCACGCCTGCGATCAGCCTGGGATTCGGCGCCTTCTTTGCAGCCGCGGGACTCATGCTCTGGGCGGCACTTCAACAAACCGGAAAGGAATGGCTGATCCTGCCGCTGGCCAGCGGCTTTCTGCTTATCGGCCCTCTGGCTGCGGCCTATCTCTATGAAGCCAGCCGACGCATGGAATTGAACATGCCCCTGGGCATGGCCGACATCTGGTCGAGCTTTCGCAGCCGCATCAAGCAGGTTGGACATCTTGGCCTGCTGCTGCTGCTGCTGTTGCTGCTGCTGGTTTGGATACAACTGGCCGTCATCCTGTTCGCTTTATACATGGGCGCATCGCCGCCCCCTCTCGACCGTTTCTTAGGCGCGCTTTTCTTCCAGCCGGGCGGGCTGCCGCTTTTGCTGTCGGGAACGCTGGTGGGCGGAATATTGGCCATCATCGCTTTTTCGATCAGCGCCTTTTCAATGCCGATGCTGCTGGAGCGCGATGTCTCTGTGTTCGAAGCCGTGATCACCAGCACGCGCGCCGTGCGTTTGAATTGGCGCAATATGATCGGCTGGGCGGCCACCATCGCCACGCTGACCTTCCTTGGCATGGCCTTTTTCTTTGCCGGGCTGGTTGTCACCTTGCCGCTGATCGCCCATGCCAGTTGGCATGCCTATCGCGATGTGGTGGGCTATCCTGGCAGGTACTCGTTGTAGAAAACCTTCGGGCTGCGGATGAGCCGCTGGCGGGGTGGAAAATCCCCGTCGGCGGAAAATTTCTCATGGCCGGGCCAAATTTCGGGGCGGCGATCAGAGCTGGATCTGGATGCGCGGCCTTTCGGCGCGTGGCTTTGAGTGCAGGGCATATTGGACGGTTTGGCGTGCCATGGGGGATGAAGGTGGGAACTGGGAAATGGCGGTGGCGCTGTGAATTACCCGACTTTATGTATGCACAATAACGCTTGATCCCCGGTCTTCTCGTGCATACAATAACTACATGAAAATCGCCTTCGATCCGGCCAAGGACACTGCGAACCAAGCCAAGCATGGTGTCGCGCTCTCCCTGGCCCGCAAGATCGAATGGGAGACGCTGTGGGCCATGCCCGATCAGCGGCAGGATTACCGCGAAGAGCGCATGATCGGTTACGCCTATATCGGCCTGCGCCTTTACTGCATCGTGTTCACAGATCGCGGGCTTGAACGGCGGATCATCAGTTTACGAAAGGCCAATGGCCGGGAGATCAAACGCTATGCCGAAGCTTAAACGAGGAACGATCCTTCCAACCGCCAAGGAAGAGGCTTTGATCGCCAAGGCTATTGCTGCCGATCCCGACACCTTCGAGCCCAGCGTTGCCGATTGGAAGAAGATGAAGCCGCATGGTCGTATCGGTCGTCCGCCCGCCGCCGTGACCAAGGAACGCATTACCATCAGGCTCTCACGCGAAGTCGTGAGTCATTTCCGCGCCACCGGCCCCGGCTGGCAAACGCGCATCGACGATGTGCTGAAAAGGGCGGCGGGGAAGTGATTTAAATCGAGAAAAACCGTCATAATTCAAATTTGCAGAACTTGTTTTCTCAGATTGTCCGGGCAAGACGAAACCCGATTCCGTAATGCGGGTTGTTGGCAGTCGTCCACAATCTAGCACCGGATCGCTGTCCCCAGAAACTGTCGCTATACGAACCGCCACGAAAGATTTTTTTTCCGCAATCTGTTCTGTTCGTTTCAATAACTGTATAGCAGCCATCAACCCACTCAGAAACATTTCCGGACATATCATATAGACCAAACCCATTTGGGGCCTTGCTGCCAACCGCAGCCGTATGTCCATTTGAATTATCTGAGTAGATAGAAACCCTTGCAAGGCAAGACTCGTTGTCGCCGCAAGCCCACGCGGTACTTGTACCCGCCCGCGCGGCATATTCCCATTCCTGCTCAGTTGGGAGTCTATACTTTGTTGCTTTTTGCGCGTTGAGGCGGCGGATAAACTCTTGCGCGTCATTCCAGCTAACGTTCTCAACAGGGAAATTACTGCCTTTAAATTTGCTTGGGTTGTTTCCCATCACACTTTCCCATTCAGCCTGCGTTATCTCAAATTTTCCAATAGCGTATTTGCGAAAAATAGAAATCTTTCTCTCCGGCCAACCCATCTTCTTATCACCCATGGTATAATCGCCGTCGTTAATCTCAATCATAACAGGACAAGAAGGACAATCTCGAAACTCCATTATGGAGTTTGAGGTTTGTGAGTCTGCTGCTCTAGGCAAGAAGTAGCTCATAGCCAGCAATAACAGCGCCAAACCGATTGATGTAGATCGTCGCAAGTTCACAAACACCCCAATGCTGGAACATAGCCATGGTCCGCTTAAGTAACACGGGGGCCCACGGGTACCGAAGGGAGCGTAGCATAGTCCGTTATGGTTGTGTAGGGCTGGCGTCCGGGCCGGAAGGCGTTCTGACGGGGAAGGGCGTACAGCAGTCTGCGCCCTCATCCCCTGCAAAGCGGGAGAAGAGCGTACGATTTCAATGCAATAGAATTTGGCGTGCCATGGGGGATGAAGGTGGGAACACCTTTTTGGTTGAAACTGAATTATGAACGCAACCCAATGACACTTCCATCCACGACATTCCTTATGGGGCAGCATCCCCGACCGGAAAGAGGGCGATCACTCAAACAGATCGGTCATTTCTTATTTCTTCTCGGAGCGGACTTCGTAAACCGAAATCATTCCCTTCCCCTTGACCTCAAGCTCGCCGAGCGGCACGCCATCAAAGTGGCCGGAAATCTTGTTCCAGGTTTCCTCGCTGACGGCCAGAGTGCCAGGCTGGCTTTTTCCGCACATGCGGGCCGCCACGTTGACCGTATCGCCCCAGATGTCAAACTGATAGCGCTCCTGCCCGACCACACCGGCAACCACCGGGCCTTGGTGGACGCCGCAACGCACGGCCCAATCAAGCTGAGAGTCCACCATGGTCGATGCCATTTCAAGGGCGCAGCGCACAGCCGAGAGCAAGGGTTGATCTGACTTGTTAAGCAGATTCGAAGCCGCCATGAAGGCGTCGCCAATGGTCTTGATTTTCTCAAGGCCATGCTTGTTCACAATGCCCTCGAAACGGACGAACAGAGCATCCAGCCTTGCGATTACGTCTTCCGGCTCGTGCTTGTCGCAATAGGATGTAAAATTGGCAACGTCGCAGAACAGAACAGCCACGTTTTCGTAGCGCCTGGGGATGACGGTGCCGATATTGCGAATCTCGTTGGCGGCGGCCTTGGGCAGCAGGGTGTTGAGCAATTCGTCGGCCTGTTGACGGGCCGCTTGCGTCTCTTCCATTGCCCGCTTCAAGGCCAAATGGGTTTTCACGCGGGCCCGAACCAAGGGGGGCGTAAAAGGCTTGTGGATGTAATCGACGGCGCCTACCTCGAAGCCCTTGGCCTCGTCGTCCACCTCGGTCTTGGCGGTCAGGAAAATCACCGGAATGTCCGCCGTTTCCGGATTGGCCTTGAGGCGCGAGCAGACCTCGTAGCCATCCATGCCGGGCATCATGATATCGAGAAGAATCATATCAGGCTTGCCATCTGGAGCGCAGGCCAGGGCCAGGGCCTTTTCGCCGTTGGTGGCGACCTTGGTCTTGTAATGCGCCTTCAACACGCCGGAAATGACCGCGATATTGTCAGGCGTATCATCGACGATCAGGATAGTGCGTTTGTCGAAAGTGTCGCTCATCGTTCTCAATCCAGGTTAAGGCCAAGCTGCAGGACCATCTTGTCAAGACAGGCCAGGGCAGCAGTGAAATCAAAATTGCCAACGTTTTTCTGCATCTCGTCAAGAAGGGCGGCAGGCAGACTCGAGGCTAACAGGCCGCGCTCCTCAAGGAAATAGTCCAAAGATTCTCCGTCATCGTCGTTGAACATGTCGCGCAGCTTGCACAAAACCAGCTTAATGGCCGCTGGATCGGCTGGCGCAATCTGCTCGTCGGAATTGGCCGCTTCCGCCACCATAGCGGCCTTGATGACGGCAATGGCACGGATAAGTTCAGCCTCGAAGGGGACAAGCAGCTCTTCTGCCTTGGCCATGTCGCGCTGTTTCAACGCTTGCTCGAGGTCGGCGGAGCATTTCTGCATGACCAAGGCGCCCAGATTGCCAGCGACACCCTTGACCGTGTGGGCACGCCGTTCGGCGGAAAGCGGATCCGCCGTCATATCGAAGCGGATAGCCTGAACGGCATCGGCCTGCTGTTCGACAAAACGCCCCAGCAGCGTCATATACAGCTTGACGTTGCCCGCCACGCGCTTCAAGCCACCTTCGACATCAATCCCCTCGATTGGCCCAACGGTGCCTAGCACTTGCGCGACCTTCGGAACATTGGGAACCGTGGAGGCTCGGCCTGGAACGTGATAGGCCTTCAACGTCTGATACAACGTATCGGGATCGATCGGCTTAGTGATATGGCCCTGCATGCCGGAATTCAGGCAGCGTTCGCGTTCCTCGGCCATGGCGTGGGCGGTCATCGCCAGAATGGGCAGATCGTTGAATCTTGCTTCGGCGCGAATGCGGGCCGTGGCCTGAAAGCCGTCCATTTCCGGCATTTGCAAGTCCATCAACACCACGTCGTAAGGCCCCCGGCCTTCAAAGGCCAAAAGCCTTTCGACGGCCTCGCGGCCATTGTTGACGACTTCCATGGAAACGCCGACATCCTCAAGCAACTCGACGGCAATCTGCTGGTTGATCTCGTTGTCTTCGGCCAGCAACACCTTAAGGCCGGAAAGATCGTATCCCGACCCTCTGGAAGCTGCGCCTGCCTCCTGCTTGGCATCTGGCGCGTAAATCTCGACCAGCGTATCGACCAGCATTGACTGATTGACAGGCTTGACCAGGAATCCTTCCAGATGGGCGGCGTCGGCCTCGGTGCGCACTTCGTCGCGCCCAAAGGCGGTCACGACGACGATCGCTGGCTTGGACTTGATCGACGCATCCTCCTTAATCAACCTGGCGGCTTCGATGCCATCCAGGCCCGGCATGCGCCAATCCATCAGCACAACATCGATAGGCTGGGCCAGTTGGTCCTGGCGTCGGACGGCATCGATGGCTTCCTGTCCCGAAGCAACCTGATCGACCCTGGCGGCAAGCGGCTTCAACAGGTCGTCCAGAACCTCGCGCGCCGACGAATTATCGTCGGCGATCAGCACGTGAAGGCCTATCAGCTTCTCGGGCACAATTTTCCGCGCCTTGCGCTCGGCCAAGCCGAACCAGGCGGTAAACAGGAACGTGCTGCCCACGCCGGGCTCGGCCTCGACCCATATCTGCCCGCCCATCATCTCGACCAGTTTCTTCGATATGGTCAGCCCCAATCCGGTGCCGCCATATTTGCGCGTGGTCGATGAGTCGGCCTGACTGAAGGCCTGGAACAGTTTGGCGATCTGCTCCTTGGTCATGCCAATGCCCGTGTCGCGCACGCCGAAACGCAGCTTGACCTTGTCGCCCGCTTCTTCGATCTTTTCCACCTTCAGGCGGATTTCGCCCTTTTCGGTGAATTTGACGGCATTGTTCAAAAGATTGATGAGAATCTGCCCCAGGCGCAGAGGATCGCCAACCAAGCCCAGCGGCACGTCGGGACCAACGTCGAACAGCAATTCAAGGCCCTTGTCGTGAACCTTTTGCGAGATGACGGTCGAGGTATTGCTGGTGACGCTTTCCAAATCGAAATCGACATTCTCGACTTCCAGCTTGCCCGCTTCGATCTTCGAGAAGTCCAGGATGTCGTTGATGATGCCCAAGAGCGATGTGCCCGCATTATGGATTTTGCTGACATAATCGCGCTGCTTGGGCGTCAGTTCTGTTTTCAGCGCCAGATGCGCCATGCCGATGACGGCATTCATCGGCGTTCTGATCTCGTGGCTCATATTGGCAAGGAAGTCGGCCTTTGTCTTGGCGGCATTCTCGGCCATTTCCTTGGCCTTGCGCAAGGCCACTTCCGCTTGCTTGCGTTCGGTAATGTCCATCAACCAGCCTAGGATTCCGTCCTCTCCCTCATAGGAAATGGGCAAGAAGGTCACCAACATGTCGCGGACATTCTTGTCCTTGTCATAGAGATAGAGTTCGCGCCCCTCGACAATGCCATCGGACTTCAGGGTTTCATAGACGGCGTTGCGATCTTCGGCATGAACGTAAATGTCTTGCGCCTTGTCGCCGACCTTCATGCCGAACATTTCGATGAATTTCGGATTGGCAAAGCGGAAATGCCCCTTGGTCGAAAAGGCGATGCCGATTGGGCTGCGGTCTAGAATGCTTTGCAGGCGGGCGCGCTCCTCAGCGATTTGCCGCTCTGCCTGCTTGCGCTGGGAAATATCCATGATCCAACCCAGGATGCCACTTTCCCCCTCGAAGTCGATCGGGAGGTATGTAATCAGCATGTCCCGTTCCTGGTGATCCTTGTCGAACATCTTGATTTCGTGGTTCTGAATCGACTCGCCCGCACTGAGTTTCCTGACCAGTTCTTCTCGATCTTCTGGATGAACATAAAGCTGGGGCGACTTGTCGCCTGCCTTGGCGCCAAACGTTTCCTCGAACTTGGGATTGGCGAAGTGAATATTGCCCTTAGTCGAAAAGGCGATGCTGATCGGGCTAGTATCCAAAATGCTTTGCAAGCGGGCTTTTTCATCGGCCAAAGCCTGAGCGGCGGCCTTGCGCTCGGTGATGTCCTTGAAAGTGACGACCGATCCCGAAATAGCGCCATCCTTATAAATTGGGATGGCGCTGTACTCCACCTCAAACGATGAACCATCCTTGCGCCACAAGACCTCATCCTCGACGACACTGCTCTTGCCATGCGTATAGGCTTCCCACATCGGGCAGCTATGAATGTCGTAATCATCGCCGTTGGCTTGGTGATGATGGATAATCGCGTGAATGCGTTGCCCAAGCACCTCTTCCTCGGAAAAGCCCAGCATCTCCAAGGCTGCTGGATTGATGAAGACGACATGGCCTTCGTTGTCGGTTCCGAAAATGCCATCACCTGCTGAATTCAGGATCGAGCGGCTGCGCTCTTCCGATGCTTGGAAGCTAGCCGTCCGCTCATCGACCAACCTTTCTAGCTGCTTTTGGTACTGAGCCAGGCTTTCCCTGGCCTTCTCGGCATCCTCTGCCAGATTCATGGCGGCTTTGCGCTCGCCCTCAATGGACCTTGCCGAGTCCTCGGCACGAATGCTGTTGATGGCGAAGGCGGCGATCAACTGGGCGATCTGCGTCAGAAATCCCAGGATATGGGGGAGTCGCAATTGATCGACGATGGGGGCTTGGCGGACGGCGTACCAGTAGGCCTCGGCATCGAACCCGGCTTCCTCGGCCTGGCGGCGGAAAAATGCCTCGTCGGGTGGCGAAGTATGGAACTGGCCAATGAAGGCATTGGCGACATGGATGTCGTCAACAATGATCGGCGAGGCGCAATCCGTCAAACCGTTCTTGCACTTGTAGATCGAGAAAGGCTTGCCTTCTTGCAGCTTGAGGGCCAGTTCCGTGTCGCTCTCGATGCATCGCTTGCAGGTAACTTCGGATACGCGGTGAAATTCGGTGCAGGCCTTTTGCCATGGCGATCTGGCCAGAATGTTGCCATCAAGATCGATGATCGCCATATCAATGCCGATCGATGCCGAGAACTCCTCGTAAAGGGAGTTGAGGTCGTTCTCCTCAACGATCTGCTTGAAGCGCGCCGCCACCGTCTTGGCGTCTAAACGGGAAACGTCATCGACTTCATCTATTTTCTTCTCGAGACTTTCGTCTCTCTTGGAGGTTTGATAGGGAACCTGCTTGTTCAGGCTTGAGGAAAGAGTGTTGACCTCCTCCTTCAACTCGACCATGCGCTGTTCACGCCCTATCGCCAGCCGATTGAAGCGCTCAATTTCGGTCAGTTTTTCGTCAAGGTTGAATTTTGCATTCTCTGCCGCCAAACGGCTGGCTTCGGACTCGGCAATTTTCTGGTTGAGGTCTTGCGTTGCCCCTTGCAAAAGGCTGCGCATCCTTTCCTGGGCCTCGGCCAAATAGTCGAATTCGCACCAGACGGAATCGATGCGCACCGGTTCATCCAGGCGAAGCTCGCCGATGCGCTGGCTTTCCGCGACCAGCGCCTTCATGGGCCGGTCGATCCGCTTAGCCAGCCTTCTAGCCATGATGAATGAGGCGATCAATGCCGTCAGCAACAGAGCTGCCAGCAAAACGGCCTGCAATATGCCAGCGGGAAGAAAGTTGCTTTTGGGTGCCACGGCCACCGTGATGAATTCCGTGTTCCTGAACGTGGTCGGCGTGAAATAGGAAACCCACTCGATCCCTTCGGCATCCACCATATCCGGTTTATTCCAACCCCTGCCCCGCTCCGTCCATTTTTGGATTGCCGCGCCCAAGGCCTGGAACTGCTGGGGGTCAATCTTTTTCATCAGGATTTTACGGATCGCGGCTTCATCGGGCAGCGTGGGATGCAAGGGCGCCGCCAGCATCTTCTCGTCGCCAGTGAGAATCGCCACGAGGCCATGCGCTCCTGCTGACAGGCCTCGCATAACCGAAGACAGATCCATCAACGTGATGTCGATGGCCACCACCATGGTCTTCCCCGACAGCGTATCCTTGAACCGCATCGAGGCCGTGATGCCCGGCTCGTTGGTATCGAAAAAGACATAGGGCTCGGTCCAAAAAACATCTGTCTCGGCGCTCAACGCCATGGCTCCCTGGAACCAAGGCCGCTTTCTGGGGTCGAAATCGGCTTCCTTCCACTCATCCTTGGTCACGGTATTGAGGTCGGACCAAGTCAGCCATTGATGGCGCTTGCCCTGGGTTTCAACATCTGTGATCTGATTGATCCAGTTGCCATCCTCGCCCCGAAGAAGGAAGAAGCCCCTTCCATCCTCGTCGGCCATGATAACGGCGGAAATATTTTGCCGGTTCATGATGACGGGCACGAAGAAGCGGTTGAACTGTCGAATATCCCAAAGATCGACGGCGCGCGAGCGCCCCCAATCGCGCGAGGTCTGCAACACCCGCTCGATCTGCGAGACCAGACTGTTGACGCTGGAGCTGGCTTGGCTGCTAACCCGGGCCATTTCCGATTCGGCCAGGTTATCGGTGGTGGGACGCAAAATAAGGGCGTAGAAAATGGCGGCGAAGACGATGAAGATCACGGTGATGATGCCCAAAATCTGGGCCATCAGCTCGGTTCTTATCGAACGGCATTGTTCTGACATTGAATTTGGCATGCCCGCGTTCCCCCACCCCAGCATTTTAACATTTGCAGTCTAGGACCAACCCATTGATTTTCCAACGGTGCTTTTTAGAAATTCAGCACTCTCGGCTATCGGAGGCGTAGGGTACCGCTCTGGCATTACAGGCATGGAGACCCGTTGTGGTAACACGGGGGCTCACGGATACGGAGTGCCTGAGCAGGGATCGTTCTGCTTGCGGGGGCAAGGCGGGCGGGCCGGAAGGCGTGCTAGCAGGGCGAGCGCCCCGGCCCGCCCGCCGAGGCCCTGTAGGACAGAGACGAGCCATGCAACCTTCCCCTAATCGTTGTTGATGGTCAAGCCCACACCACACCCCAACTGGTCTTGGCGGAGCGAGTGAGGCCCTGAAACCTTGCGGTCAAGGAACCCGTAGGGACCGCGAAGCGGCGCTTGGCGTCCTTGACGGCAGGGCGAAGGGCCGCATCATCCGCGCAAGACTTGTTGGGGTTGTCCTGGGGGTGGACGAACGACCCACCGGGGCATAAAATGGCCCCATCACCCCCGCAGGAGACCAGCCATGATGAGCAACGATGAATTCGCCCAAATCATCGACGGGGCCTTCGACCGCTACAAGGGCAATATGGATGTGGTCGAAAGCGCCATCGGAGCCTTGGCCATCGGGCGCAGGCTTGGCTGGCGGCCCCTGTTCATCATCCATCAGCGCTCGACCATCCGGCGCTATGAGAAAATCCTCGGCATCAAGTTTCGAGACAAACTGCCCGAGGTGGGCGTGAAGGCGGATAAGTCGCTGGCTTGGAAGATCGCCAAGACCTTAAGCAATTACTGGAAGGCGGTCCGGGGGGATATTTCTGGGATCAGGACCCCGGTTCTGGAGTGAGGCGACGTAAGGCCACGCTGGGGGACGATAAGGAACCCAGTGGGCTATTGACACAACCCCTAGCCTTACCACATAATCTAGCGGTCATTAACCCTAGAACGGCTAGATGTTGTGGTTTCAGAGTTTACCCATGTCCTAAGCGGTCTTGATACCGTCGAATGCGCCTATTATCTGGCCTGCCCGGACTGGAGCGCTATCGACTTCAAGCGCTTGCTCACCTTGAAAGAGGACATTCGCCAGAGCAAAAGCCGCGAGGGTGTCGCGGTCGATCTGGCCGAATTGCCCGTTCTCTTGATGCCCTACGGCAACGCCTCGGGCTATCCGCTGATCGCCAACCACAAGGACATGGTGCTGTCCTTCGGCCAGTGGAACCGGCCCTCCTTCTTTGTGAAATTTCGCAGCGAGGCCCTTTGGCATACGGGTGCTGCGGAACTGCATCAGCGCTTCATGGATTGGGCCTTGGCGGCGCAATTGATCAAACTGCGCCCGGAAACCTTATCTCGGGTGGATTTCTCCTTCGACTACGAATATCTGGGCGCACCTCCTCGGAGTGAGGATTTTGTCAGTCTGGCGGAAAAGGATGTGACCCACCGCAAGGATGGCAAAAATCAGACGGTGACCTTCGGCAAGGGCGACGTGGTCTTGCGCGTCTACAACAAGGTGGACGAGATCGTTGAGAAGAGCGAGAAGACCTGGTTTTTCGATCTGTGGCAGCGCAAAGAGAATGTCTGGCGGGTGGAATGGCAGGTTCGCAAGGACGTGCTGCGCCGCTTTGGCATTTTCAGTTTTGCCGAGCTTGAAGAACGCATGGGCGATTTGCTGACCTATCTTTCGACGGAACATGATTCTTGGCGCGTTCCGAACGAAGATAGCAACCGCTCGCGCTGGCCGCTTCATCCCTTGTGGGCCGATATTCAGGATCGGGCGGGCAAGATGAACCGCCTGGGCGTTGTGCGCGAATATGATGAGGCGGCGCAAATCGACGAACGCCTGATGCGTATCGCCATCAGCGTTTACGGTTACCTCAAGAAAACCGGGGCCTTGGTCTCGGTAAAGGAATCATTGGAGGGGATGGGGTTCAAGGAAGGGCTATCGCATCTGATCCGGCTGCTTCATCAGGTCCACGACCCCTTGACTTGGAAAACCGACATCACCAAGCGGATGAACGACATCCGCCATGGGCGATGGTAGCCCTGGCAGACATCGTTCTTTTGTTGGGGCCGCGCAAAAAGCGGCTGCTGGATATTGCGGAGCTGATTGTTCCGAAAGAGCAATTCCGGTTGTTTCGCAAGAACATCCTGAATGAGTTGGGTAAGGACGGGTTCGAGGGCGATCTTCATCGCTTGCTCGAACGACAGACAAGGGATCGGGCCGGAAATAAATCGGCATGAAAGGAGGTGCGCCATGAGTGGACGTCGAATCGAATTACGATGTAGAAATCGTATGGAAGAAAGCGGCTCTTGTATCCGATCCCTCGGAAGATGAGCTAAGATTGCTGGGGGCAGTCTTGGCTGAGCTTCTGGTCGAGGTGATGCTGATCGAGGCTGAGGTCGAGGAGTGAGAACGATGGCGGTAGCGCTTTATGCCCGTGTCTCCACGGCAAGGCAGGCCGAGAAAGACCTGTCGATACCGGACCAGTTGCGCCAGATGCAAGACTGGGCGAAGGCACACGGCATGAGCATTGCCAAGGAATATGTGGAACCGGGCGCTTCGGCCACGGATGACCGGCGCCCGGTGTTCCAGCAGATGATCGCCGATGCCATGCTGCAACCTTCGCCCTTCGAGGCGGTTCTGGTGCATAGCCAGTCGCGTTTCTTCCGTGACTCGCTGGAATTCGGGCTATACGAGCGCAAGCTTCTAAAGGCGGGTGTGAAACTCATCTCGATCACGCAGCCGATGGCGGACGATACCGGCGGCGAGATGATCCGCAAGATTTACAGCTTCTTCGACGAGTACCAGAGCAAGGAAAACGGCAAGCACACGCTGAGGGCCATGAAGGAGAATGCAAGGCGCGGCTTCTTCAACGGCTCTCGCGCCCCTTTCGGCTATCGGATTTTCGAGACCGATCTGCCGGGCTCGCGTGGCAAGCACAAGAAGCGCCTTGAGGTTGACCCTGTCGAGGCGCTTGTCATAAGCCGTATTTATGGCCTGTACCTCGATGGAGAGAAGGGCCTTCCTTTGGGCATGAAGGCGATTGCCTCGCGCCTAAACAAGGAAGGTGTCACCCTGCGAGGCGCTCGCTGGCGCAATCAGAAGATCGGGCAAGTGCTTTCTGATCCGCTGTACATGGGCCAGGGCAGCTTTAACCGCTATGATTCGCGCCTGAAGAGACCCAAGCCCGAGAGCGAATGGATATGGTTCGAGGCTCCGGCCATTATCACGCCCGAGCAGTTCGAGCGGGTAAGGGCGCAACGGACAGAAAGCCGTCCCTCGCCTAAGACACGCTCCAAGGCCTCTCCGCTTCTCCTGGCGGGTCTTCTCAAGTGTGGACATTGCGGAGCGGGCATGACTTTGGCAACCGGCAAGGGTGGGCGCTACCGCTATTACCGATGCACCACCAAGAGCGGCAAGGGTGTCGATCTCTGCCCCTCCGTGGCTATTCCGGTCGATAAGCTGGACCAATTGGTTCTTGATGCCTTGGCCGGGCAAGTTCTGACGGTCGAGCGCTTGAAAGCCATCGTTACAACACTTAAAGAACGTGAGCGCGAGAACGCTGAAAAGACTGACGAGAAACAGGCGGCGCTCAGGCGGGAGCTGGCGGATATCGAAACCGGACAGGCTCGCTTATACGACGCGGTCGAGAAGGGGCTGATCCCGATGGATGGCACTCTGGCAGAACGCGCCCAGAAGCTCAAAGGACGGCGGGAGGCTCTGCTGATCGAGATTTCGACCAACCGCACCCGCCAAGCCCTGCCACTCGACAAGATCACGCCCAGGCGCATCGAGGTCTTCGGCAGAGCGCTCAAGAACAGGCTCTTGGATGGCAAGAATGGCCTCGGAAAGGCCTATCTGCGCCTCATGGTCGATGAAATCAGGATCGAGGGAAAAACCGCCCGCATTAGGGGAAGCGAGGAAGGGCTGATCCGAACCGCGCTTTGGTCCGAAACCGGAGAACCGGTGCCCAGATCCATACCGCTATGGCGTCCCCTAGGGGATGGCCGCCGCATTCTAATAACTAACTGATTTTATGGTGTTTCACAGTCATTGTCCGCAGCCTGTCGTGACAATACCGGGACAATTTTTCGGGTCAGGGATCGGGACAAACAGGTCAGATGTGGGCGAATCCATTTAAGCGAGCAGATCGGCAAGATCAAAGACCGCTGGGGCGTGCCCTATCTGCTTTGAGGGCTAGGGAGGCTTATTCCGAGTCTTGAGTGCTGGTATATCCCGATAATTTCCTGTTATCAGCTTATGCGCCATGAAATTTCTGGCGGAAATGTCAATTTCTCGAAAACGCGCTCAGGAAATTTGCGGCATAAATTTCGAAATGGTTGCCCTAGCGGGAACGCCTGGGGGGCGTTTCAATCTGGTGCCGCAGATTCTGCTCACTTCCCCGCTTTGCTGGAGCAACGAAATCCCCGCCTTTGTCAAAAATCCGGACTCGTTGTTTCAGAAGGCCGATGGTACCGCCGATTTGCGATTCAGACGGTTTTCTCTGGTACCAAGGAATGCCGATTGCCTGGAACCAATAATTGCCAGAGGCGCGGGGAAATGCTGGGATTGGATTTCTGCGGCATGTCGCTTGATTTTATGTGCCGCGACTTTTGCAAAATGCGTGGTACCACGAAAAGTGAAAAGAGAGACAAGGCGCACTATAGGAACGGGGCGTTCACACGCCCCTTCCAGCCCCATTTTTTGGCCCCACGGCGTGCTCATGCAGGGGGATTTTCATGGCTCAATGAAAAGCGGCGTAAGCATCAAATAGACGTGCCCGCCAATTTGGCGCGTCTGGTGGCACCGCAAAATCAAACCAGATAAAAATTCGTGGTACAGAAAATGTCTTAGGAGAAAGCGGAAAGCGGAACATGAAAATGTACCTGCTTGGCGAGATTGCGGTGCCATGAAAATGGGGATGCGTGGCAATTTGCCCGGCACATCTTTTCCTCATTCGGATAGGCGCTCTGCTTGCGTGGCCTGCGATCCACGCAAATGTCTAAATGATCTGCGGAGCAGGAGATGAGGAGAGGTTGACCTGCCATTGATAGCGTCAAGGGAGTCGGCAACACCGTCACAGATATCCACAGCTCCAACACCACTTGATGGGACACGACCCGTCAGAGTAAAGAATCGCACCTTCGAAAATGTCGCTTGATGCACCAGCGCTAGGCGATATAGTGCCAATCATTGGCGGCTGAACCTCAGTTTACATCAACCGCCGATCCCGATTTGTTCCGACGATGGAATGGAAATGACAATTTCTCCGATCCGCCTTGGATTGATGCCCCCACTGTCGGGCCTAGTCGAGATGTACGGCCAAGAGATTGTCTGGGCGGCGACCATTGCCTGCGCCGAAATCAATGAAAGCGGCGGCATTCTGGGACGGCCTTTGGAGTTGGTTGTCGAGGACGACGGCAGCCTGCCACAGACGGCAGTTCCTGCGGCGCGGCGATTGATTGAGCTGCACAAGTGCTGTGCCATCATCGGCAATCTGCTCTCGAACGCGCGCATTGACGTGGCGGCAAAGGTAGCCGACCCCCTGGGTGTTCCTTACCTCAATTTTTCCTTCTACGAAGGCAGTATTTCGTCCCGCTGGTTTTTTCACTTTGCCGCCCTGCCGAACCAGCAGATCGACAAGATGATCCCATTCATGGGGGAGCGTTACGGCCTGAAGATGTTCTTCGCCGGCAACAACTATGAATGGCCGCGAGGCTCCATTGATGCCTGCAAGCGTTCGCTTGCGGCTGCGAACGGCGAGATCGTTGGCGAGGAGTACCTTCCTCTCGGCGCCCGGAGTGAAGAAATCGAAGTGCTCCTGGAGCGCGTGGCCCGTTCAGGCGCCGACGTCTTGGTTCCCTATTTTGCGGGCGCCGACCAGATCGCCCTGTTGTCACGGTTCGCCGAAATGGGCATCAAAAGCCGCATGGCTGTGGTCATGGGGCATTTTGACGAGATCATTGCCAGCCGCCTGACCCCCGAGGCCCGGGAAGGCCTTTATTCGAGCAACACCTATTTCATGTCCGTCGAAAAGCCAGAATCCAGAGCCTACCTCACCAAGCTGGGCCAGTTGCCGGGCGTTTCCGGTTTGTGGCCTAGCGGCAACGGCGTGCTGACTAATTTCGGCGAGGGCACCTATGTCTGCGTCAAGGCCTTTGCCGAAGCGGCGCGCAGGGCTGGCAGCGTCGATCCCGCCCCTTTGGCCGCGGCACTTGAAACCGTCAGCGTCTTGGCTCCGCAGGGTGAGGTTCGCATGGATGCGCACTGCCACCATGCTACCGTCAATTCCTACCTGACCCGATGCCGCAAGGACGGCACGTTTGAAATCATCAAGGCCTTTGGCCCGATCGCGCCTCAGATCCCCGAGCGTTACCGGTCCTCGCCGGGGGCGCCGCATTTCACCGAATCACCACCTAGTCCGCAGGTAGCTGCGCGTTTAGCTTCCGAGGCAGCCGAGGCCTACCGCCGGACAGGAACCGCTAAGCAGATTCTGGCGCTTGCCGACATTGCAATCTTGGCCTGCGACCAGAACGGATTCATCACCGATGCCAATCGGACGGTGTGTGAAATGTTCGGTTACGCCGAGGGCGAATTGACCGGCTTGTCGATTCATCTTTTGGTCCCGCCAAACGTTCGGACCATGCACCAGGAGCACCAGGCTGTTTTCCTGGCGAGTGACGAGACCGAGCGGCGGATGGGCCAACGGAAAGAAATCACCGGCTACCGCAAGGACGGTACGTTCTTCCCGCTTGAAGCATCCATCGCCAAGTTCCACAGCGACGATGCCTGGGTGCTTGTTGCAACCCTGCGCGACCTGACGGCGGTGAAGGAGACCGAGGAAGAACTGACCCGCCGTGCCACCCATGACGCCCTGACCGGCCTTCCCAACCGCGCCCTGATTCACGAACGCCTTGAAAAGGCGCTTCGCCGCACAAAGGAGCGTAGCGACAGCATCGCCTTGTTGTTCATTGATCTTGACGGATTCAAAGACGTGAACGACAAGTTTGGACACGAAGCAGGCGACCACTTGCTCAAGGAATTTTCCAAGCGCTTGATCCACTTGGTACGCCCAGGCGACACTGTTGGCCGACTGGCAGGTGACGAGTTTGTGATTCTGTGCGAGCATGTGGATACGCCATCAAGGCTGTCGGCCCTGGCGGAGCGAGTGCTGTCGGCCGCCAAGCAGCAGGTGATCTATGGCTCAGAAAAGCTTTTCGTTACGGCAAGCATCGGAATTGCCGTCGGACATGGCTCGACCCACGCAGCCGACGATCTGATTCGTGCCGCCGATACTGCGATGTACTCCGTCAAGGAATCGGGGCGAGCCGGATGGCGTTTCTTCAATGAAGGCCTCCAGGTTGAGGCTCAGCGCCGCCTATCGATTTCTCACGGACTGCGTTCCGCGCTTGTGAAGAATGAGCTTTATGTCGTTTATCAGCCGATCGTTGACACCAGTTCCTCGGTGGTGGTCGGTGCGGAACTGCTATTGCGGTGGCGGTCGGACGAGGGTGAGATTTCCCCTGCTGTTTTCATTCCCATCGCCGAAATGAACGGTTCCATCGTGGACATCGGCTATTGGGTTTTCGAGGAGGCATGCCGAACAGAACGCCACTGGCACGCGCAGGCGGGGGAGGATGCCCCTTATGTCTCGTTCAACATGTCAACGCGCCAGATGGAGGACCCGGCCCTTGTAAACCGGTTATTGTCGATCATCGCTGAAACCGGAGCCGATCCCCGCCGGTTGTTGCTGGAGATCACCGAAACCTCTCTGATGGCAGACCCCGATGCAAACCGGGATATCATCGACAGGATGGCCGGGTTGGGGATGCGCATCGCCGTGGACGATTTCGGAACTGGTTACTCGTCGCTGTTGCAATTGCTCAGGTTAAAAATCGACGTCCTCAAGATCGACAAGGAGTTTATCCAGGGAATCAGCACAAATCCGGACAGTGACGTGATCGTGTCGACCCTGTGCCGCATGTCGAAATCTCTGAATCTCAGCCTTGTTGCTGAGGGCGTGGAGACACAAGACCAGAGGAACGCGTTGCGTGCCTTGGGCTGCAACAGCATCCAAGGATATCTCTTCTATCGCCCCATGCCTGCAAACGAATTGCTGATTGCCGCAGCCAATTCCCGTCGCGCCACGGAACGTGACGGCAGAAATCTTTGCTTCCTCATCTATGCCAGCCGCCCCGCCACAGAGGTGACTCCGTCTCTCCTCAACGCCATCGTCACTAAAGCGCGGGCTTTCAATCAACTGAACGGAATCAGCGGCCACCTTATCCATTTTGACGGCGCCTTCGTGCAATACATTGAGGGTGAAGAAACCGGCATCCGGCGTCTGTATGCGATGATCCGCGATGATCCGCGCCATCGGGATGTGACGCTGGTCACCGAGGGGACGCTAGTCCGCCGTCTATTCGCAGGCTGGACCATGGGCGTCAGTGGTCTTGACGCCTCATCTCACTTCAATGATCCCGGCGACAACGCGTCTGTGTTCGATGTTCTGACGGCTGCTCCGGTCGCTTGCCGTTCATTGTTTGAAGCGGTTGCGATGGACGAGCGTTGATTTCCCGAAATCATCACTCTGGCACGGCGCCATTCGTAAGCAATAGCAGCCACATGCCAAATATTATATGTTATAATCGGAACGTCGGCATCCAACCCATTAACAGCCCCGGATCTGATGCGCCTGGCACAAGCCATGCCATCAAAATCCGGCATCAACCAATCCAGAAAGACGATGTCAGAGGTGTTCTTCGCAATCGCCCCGCTCTCCTGGCGCTCAAGATTTGTCCTACGAAAGAAGAGCGAGCCATTGTCAACTTCAACGACCTTCTTGATGCCGCACTGATGATGGCGGCGGGAGTAGCATGTCGCCATGGGAAAACTGGATTTGGACCTGATCCGAACCTTTAAGCAGCGCGCCCAGGCGGCCTTGCCGGGGCGCGTGATTGATGTCGTGCTTTTCGGTTCAAGGGCTCGCGGCGAGGCGAGAACGAGTCCGACTGTGATGTCGCCGTTTTCCTGACAGGAGAGCCCGGATCGTTCGAGCGGAGCGCCCTCTCGGATATCGCCTACGATTTGGTGGTTGAGACGGGACACTACATCCAGCATGTTCCGTTGTCCGAGCGGCAGAAAAATGCCGACATGCTGTTGCTTCGTAACGTCCGCCGCGATGGTGTGGCGGTATGAGCGAGGGTGCGCGCTTGAGGTTCCAAAAGGCGCGCCCGTAGGGCACGCCAATCAACCTGATGCTTCATTGGCTGGCGATGCCCCAGACATGGGAATCGTAAAGAAGAAGGTTGATCCCCGACCGGGTTCGGATTCAACCCAGATATTGCCGCCGTGGGTGTTGACGATCTTTTTGCAGATGGCGAGGCCGATTCCCGTTCCTTCGTATTCTCTTCGTCCATGCAGGCGCTGGAAGATAACAAAAATTCGGTCAAAATATTCACGCTCAAGGCCGATGCCGTTGTCTTGCACTAAGAACAGCCAATCGTGATCGTGTTTCTGACAGGAAATGTGAATGATGGGTGAGCGGTCAGGGTGATGATATTTGAGCGCGTTGCCAATCAAGTTCTGGAACAGACGCATCATTTCATCTTGATGTCCCACAACGACAGGCAGGGGGGCAACCACCGTCACGTCGGATTTGGTATCTTTAATCAGCAATCCCAGATTAGCCACGGCTTGTGCAACGGCAGTAGAGGTATCAACAGGGGCGAAAGCGGTGCCGGATCGGCCAACGCGTGAAAATTCAAGCAGGGCCAGGACCATATGATCCATCCGCACCGCACCTTCCTTGGCAAAGCCAAGAAACTCTTTCGATTCTGCATCAAGCTGAGGGTTGTGCCTTTCCAGGAGCGTCAGAAAGCTGTTGACCATTCTAAGGGGCTCTCGCAGGTCGTGCGATGCGACATAAGCAAAACGTTCCAACTCGGCATTTGATTCCTTAAGCTTAAGACCTTTGTGATGGATAAGTGAATCTGCCGACTTGCGATGGGTGATGTCACGAATTATGCCGGTAAAGTACTGCTTGTCGCCCTCGATCCAAGTCGCCATGGATAGTTCAAGCGAAAACTCAGCGGCATTCTTGCGCAGACCAACCAGCTCGACTGTTTTGCCGATCATGTGGCTTTCAATGCCGGAACGCATTCTTTGCATGCCGTCCAGATGTTGATCCTGGAAGCGTTGCGGTATCAGCAGAGTCAATGGCTGACCGATAGCTTCGGTTTCGGTGTAGCCAAAAATGCGCTCGGCACTGGGGTTCCACCCCACAATGCGCCCTGTCGAATCGCTCGTTACGAATGCGTCCAGAGCGGTTGCAGAAATAGCCCTGTAGCGATGTTCGCGGGAGATAGCCTGCCTTTGCAATTCCACACGATCGGAAATATTTCTGATATTGCACTGAATGACCTTCACGCCGTCGCATTCATACACATTGGAAACGAACTCGACCTCGACCTTCGTTCCTGCTTTTGAGACCAGAGGAAGGTTTTCGTAGCGGACAAACCCTTGCGACTGCAACTCGGCAAAAAGTGCTTTGCTTTGCTCGATGTCAAAAAAGGCGCCAATTTCCCAGAGCCGCTTTCCAAGAAATTCCTCATGCGAGTATCCAAGCATGCTGACCAAGTAGGGGTTGACGTCATCAATCTGACCCGTCTCGGCATTCAAGAGCAGTATTCCGTCCTGGGCTGCCTCGAACAAGCGTCTGTACCGCACTTCGGAGGCCCTTGCCGATTCTGCTTCGACATTACTCCGTCCTTCGCAAAGGCGTGGCACCACTGGAGGGGGGAGGGGAGGCGACATAGGGACTCCTTGATTGGACGCACCGGATTGTCACGCAGCAGCACCAGTGATATGGTGCGGCTTTATTGCTGAGAAGGATCTGCCCTGGACGCGCTCTAAGGAAAGTGTCGGGCTGGAAAAAGGCAATTTCTGACCATACACGGTGCGCAGAGATCGCATATGGTCGGAATCTACTCTGCCAAGCTGCTGAAAAAGTCGGCTCCGCGCGCCCCATCCTAAAGGCAGCCGCTTCTCGGCAACCTCAAGATGGGGCAACTGATTGATTTTGAAGAACTCCATCCTTGAGAAGTAAAGCGCCTTGCCGGAGTGCGCAAGAAGGATGTCTCACCACTGTCTGGTCGATGAGCCTTGTCGCCATTCACAATTAATGAGGTGCAGATGACTATTTACTCGGACATCCATGCCGCGCGGCTAGCCCATGTGGGATGGGAGATGGAACTGGAGCGCTTGGCGTCAGGGGATCAAACCTCACAAGCGTTGATCATGCACACGGGTTGTGCCCTTGGGCGGTGGATACGCGAGCGGGGTCAGGACAAATACGAGTTCTATAAAGAAACCATCAATCTGCTGGATGCGCATGAAAATTTTCATGCCGTTGCGGATGAGATCATCGCCTTGAATGAGCGATGCAAAGCGGATATACCTTCAGATCTTATCCTAAAGATGCGTATGGTTAGCCGGGAGGTGGTCTACCTGCTGTCGAGTCTTGAGCTTTCAGTCAGGCTTGAAAAACAAAAGTCAGAACCCCTGACGCATGCTATCCATAGCCTGACGGTTCTTCTCGGCGGTAGTTTCGGCGGCGGGCCATTTCCAATGGCTCCCAAACCAAGGATGCTGGATTGGATACGCATCAACTTTTTTCATCGTCGTTCTTCTACCGCTATTATTGATATTACTGCAGTGCGCTTAAACCATCTCTTTTGGGCCCGTGACCTTGAGCTGATGTTGGGCTCACTTGGAAAGATCGCCCTGCACCGCAATATTCCGGATGCTGATGAATGTGATCTCAGTTCATGGTTTAGCAATGTAGCGCGGCAGGATATCGGTAACAGGGCGATGTTTGAACTCTTAGACGTCACGCACAAGGAATTTCATCGCCAAGGCATCAAGGCTTATTCTGCATTACGTCGGCAGAATCGCCAGGAAGCGCATGAAGCGATCGAGGAAGTATTAGGGCTGAGCCGTGATTTGGTTCTGGCCCTCACCCATGCAGAATTCAGGCTGTCGGGGTTTCGTGAACGGGCCATTGACGCATGAGGAGGGTAACCGTACCTTGCAGTTGCCTGAATGGCCCTCCGTTATTCCCCTCGGGTGAGGGCACAGCGCAAAATAACCGTTAGCCATCAAAGAGTCCTATTTCCGCCCTTACCTTTTTGCAGCCATCTGAAAATCATAATTCTTGCGCTTCTACCGGGCCCACCATTTCCTCACAACGCATTGCTTTTACTTGATATTGCCGCCCTCACCTGTAGGGGGGGCATAAGCACCACGTCACCAATTTCACGAATGCCTTCAAGGCGCAGTTTGATAAATCGCCTAGCCAGTTCCGGAAGATGTGACTTGGCGGATTGCCGCAGACATTTCCTGAACATTGATGGGCTTGGTTAAAAACACGTTGACCCCGGCATCGGCGGCCAACTGCCTTCCCTCCGCTCCGGCATTTCCGGTCAGCATGATAATCGGAACGTCGGCATCCAACCCATTAACAGCCCCGGATCTGATGCGCCTAGCACAAGCCATGCCATCAAAATCCGGCATCAACCAATCCAGAAAGACGATGTCAGAGGTGTTCTGCGCAATCGCCCCGCTCTCCTGGCGCTCAAGATTTGTCCTACGAAAGAAGAGCGAGCCATTGTCAACTTCAACGACCTTCTTGATGCCGCACATCTCGACAGCGATGCGGATCAGCTTGCGCATGTATACGTCGTTTTCAACAATCAAAGCGCGGCTTACCTTGTGGTTCATTGTTCTTCCTCCGAATGCCTAGTGGCCTTAATTAGTTACCTATCAATCACCAAGAGACAAGCTAAAAGGAAGGGTATATACTCAAGTATTAACCTTAAAGAAAATAGCGAATTATAAGAAACAGGCTGAAAGACAACCTCATAATTGTTGAGGCCTTTCTCAGGATTTAGGTTTAGCTGCCTTGCATCTTAGAGCCCGTCCGGGAAGTTCATGTGTAAGCCAAGCGTCTTAGCATAAGCTTGATTATGGCGAGGCGCACGAGAGCGGTTGCCGTCCTGGCCAAGTTCTCGAAGTCACGCGCCAGCCGTCTGTTGCGGCTGATCCATGCCAAGGTGCGCTCGACGATCCATCTTTTGGCGATGACCGCGAAGCCCTTTTGGGTCTCTGATCGTTTGACGATTTGCACCTGCCAGGTTCCGGCTTTCTTTGCGGCATCGCGGACGCGCGGGCCTTGATATCCGGCATCTGCGAAGATCACCTCGATAAACGGAAACCGCCGCCGTAGTCGCTGGGTCAGAACGTACTTCGCGCCGTCCAGGTCCTGAATATCGGCGGGATGCACGACGACGTTGGCCGGTCAGTTGGTCATGAACATCTTCGGGGACGCTGAAAACTTGTAGCCCAAGTTCCAAAGCTAATTTGCGGTCTGACTGACCTTGCGCCCTCCCGAGCAGACCCCGGCACCGTTCTTTCGCCCCCCCCTCGCTTATTTCCGGTACGGCCAAGCACGCAGGTTCGCGGCACTAAAATTCGTCAATCCAGCTACAAAATCATGGTGCCACGATTTTTCAAATCCGAGGTCCCACGCTAACGCTGTTCCTTGTCATTTTTTGGTACACCGCCGGAAGGGCCTGCATCGATGTGAACGCCCCGTTCCTATAGTGCGCCTTGTCTCTTTTTTGCATTTTTGGTGCATGCGCTTTCTGCTCAAGGGGAGAAATTCTGTTGGATGGCAAATCTGAAAGACGCCGACGTACAGGCATTTTTGCTTAACCTGAAAAAATCCTGTTCACCACACTTGGCAACACTGTTCACGCTCATGCTCGAAACACGCTGTATTTCTGGCTCAGCACTTCTTTGCATTTTCTGCCATGTGTCTAATCGACAAGCTCACAATGTGCTGACAAGAATGGCTAAGCAAGAAACATCCAAGATGAAAAAAGCCCCGCACACTTCTCCGCTTTCATAGTGCCGCCGTTAGGTCAAAAACACGATTTTCATGGTGCGCAAAATTGGATGATTTCCCTCCCGCAGCCCCTCTAAGCCAGACCCTTTTGGAAAAGTGATATTCCGGCTAAATTAAACCTCATATTTTAAGGCTGTTTTTCGGCTAATGTGATATTTGCCTATTTTCAGGCATGACGTTTTCAGGCCGTTTTTTGGCTAATGTGATATCCGCCTATTTTGCGGCATCACATTTTCAGGCCGTTTTTTAGCTAATGTGATATTCGCCATATTTTATGCAGGACGTTTTCAGGCCGTTTTTTGGCTAATGTGATATTCGCCATCTTGGATGCAGGATGTTTTTTGGCCCTTTTTTAGCTAATGTGATATTCAGCCTTTTTGATGCATCACATTTTCAGGCCGGTTTTTAGCTAAGAGCAGTGAAGCTAACCTGGTGCGGCTGGAACGCCGGATAAGGGCCAGAATCAATGCCTGCCCCATTTTGTGTCCGATACATCTATGGTCCACCGCCCCTCTATCTTGCTGATCTGGTCGTAAAGGTGTTTGACGCTGTGCCCAGCCCCGTAGGACCGCCCGACATGGGGGGCGGCATGGCCGGTGATCTGGTCGTGAACATCCTCGGGAATTCCGGCGTTGCGGCACAAATCCTTGAAGGTGTGGCGGAAGGAATGGAAGACCTTGCGCTTGTCCTTGATGTGGCGGCGGATATGCCGGTTCAAGTCCTTGCTGGCTTGCTTGCCATAGCCTTGCAGAGGATCAAAGGGCAGGTCATCGAAAAGCCTGGCGTGAAACTTATTGGCGAAGAGATTTTGAAGGCCAAGCTCCATCAGCTTCGGGTGCATGGGAACGCTACGCCGCGATGAGTCCGTCTTGATCTTCTGGTCATCGTCCCTATCGTCGATGGAAATGCTGTGAAAACCCCCATGCGTCTCGCTATCACGTCCCTTCAACTGAGTTAGCTCGCCAAGCCGGGCCCCCGTATAGAGGGCCATCAACATCAGCAGCTGATAGGTTTTGTTCCTGGGTAGGTTTTTGGGATCAAACAGAATGTCGAGATCGGCCTGCGTAAAGGGCAGACGTTCGCTTTGGCCTTTGGGAATTGTGACGCCTCGGCCCGGATTGGCAGGAATGATGTCGTTGGCGGCGGCATATTCCAGAATGGTCTTGATCAGATTGACCCGCTTCTGGATTGAGCCGGGTGACAAAGGCTTGCCGTTCCTGCCGCCCTCTTTCAGCAGATGGTCCTTGTAGGCCACGATGTCACGTTTGGTAATGGCTTCAACCGGCTTGCGGCCCAACAGCCGTTCAAACTGCTGAATTGTCGTTTTGACTTCGAATACAGTCTTGGGGGTTGGTTTGCGCTCTTCTGCCCAGCGTTCTGCAATCTTCGTCAAAGTGTTCTTGGCGGTCGAGACCACCTTACTGTCAGCTACGGCATTGGGAATGTGCCTCACCGTCTGGGGGTCTAGCCCCAGATTCTCCGCCACCGCCTTGAACTCGGGATCGAACGGCCTGTGGTCGCCAACCAAACGGTCGGAAGCTATGGAAATATCGACGCGGTATCCCGCCTCTTCCCAATTCGAGAATGTGCCCTTCACCTGCTCGGCATAGCGTTCATCTGCATGGCTGGCCGCTTGGGTCAGCTTATCGAGGGCGGAAGCCGCTTGGGCGGGCGTCCAATCCTGCGGGATGCCGAAGCGCTCGGTCAGCTTCTCGCGGATGGGGTCGGGCGGAATGACCATGGCGTTGAAGCGCACTTGGGCCTCGGCCAGTCGGCGCTTGGCTTCCTTGGGATCGCGGGTCTTTAAGGACCAAGCAAACTCCTTCCTGCCAAGCCGTCGCTGCTCACTGGCCGGAACATAGAAACGGCACCAGAAAACTCCGCCTCGCTCGTACAGATTATCGACCGCCATGGGACCCCTCCGCCCCCTCATCGGGACAGTATCTGGGACAAACATCGGGACAGCGCCTGTCCCCTAAGATGGCGATTTATCTAGCGTTTTGCAATGTCGGAAGAAAGTGTCCCGATGGCGACCCCAACGGGATTCGAACCCGTGTTACCAACGTGAAAGGCTGGTGTCCTAGGCCTCTAGACGATGGGGTCGCAAGAGGGGTGCCCATAAGGGAAGGCAGGGTTTACCCTGGACCGGCTCCGAAATCAAGGCCTTCGTCCCAATAAGGCGGCGAAGTGAAGGTTTGGGCCATGAAATCCACGAAAGCCCGCACCTTGGGCGACAAATGCCGGGAATGGGGATAGACGGCGTAAAGGGCCGCATCCTGGGGCGTATGGATTTCCAGTAGGGAAATCAGCCGCTTGGCCTTCAAATCGGGGCCGATGAAAAAGGTGGGCAGAAAGACGATCCCCACCCCGGCCAGAGCCAAATGGCGCATGGCCTCGCCATTATTGACCCGCACCGGTCCCTTGGTGGAAATGGCGACAGGGCGGCCCGCCTCATCCATCAGCCGCCATTCCTGTGCCGACAAATCGGAATGGCTGAGGCAGCTATGGCCAGACAGGTCCTGCGGTTTGGCCGGTTTGCCATGCTGCTTTATATAGTCCGAACTGGCACAGACGATGCGGCGCATCGGGCACAATTTGCGCGCGATCAGCGAGGATTCGGCCAATCGGCCAATGCGCACCGCCAGATCGAACCCTTCCTCGATCACGTCCACGACGCGGTCGGAAAGCGACATGTCCAGCTCGATATCCGGATAACGTTTGATGAAGCGCGCCAAGGCGGGGGCAAGATGCAAGGTGCCGAAGGACATGGGAGCGGTGATTTTCAGCCGCCCGCTCGGCCTGACTTGCAGATTGCTGATGGCCTGATCGGCTTCCTCAAGATCGGCCAGCACACGCTGGCAACGTTCGGCATAGGCCTGACCGGCTTCGGTCAGCGACAGGCGCCTCGTGGTGCGGCTGATCAGCAGCACGCCCAGCTCGGCCTCCAATCCTGAAATCTGGCGACTTACCAATGACTTGGACAGGACAAGCCGCCTTGCCGCCTCGGAAAAACTGCGGGTTTCGGAAATGCACACGAAGCTGCGCAGGGCGGTTAAACGATCCATATGTTTCATAATATGCAACAGTCTTTTGAATTCAAGGCTGATTGTTTATTCCGAGAGTCAGGAATATCTGTAAGGCAGGTTCAACTCAGAGGAGCAGATCATGACCAAGATTGCCGTCGTATATCATTCTGGCTACGGCCATACGGCCAAACAGGCCGAAGCCGTCGCCAAAGGGGCCGGATCGGTGGACGGCACAGAGGTGCAATTAATCAGCGTTGCCGACGCCGAGAAACACTGGGACGATCTGGCCAAGGCCGACGCGATCATTTTCGGTGCTCCCACCTACATGGGCAGCGTTTCCGCCCCCTTCAAAGCCTTCATGGACGCCAGTTCCAAGGCTTGGTTCAGCCTGGCCTGGAAGGACAAGATTGCCGCCGGTTTCACCAATTCGGCCAGCCAAAGCGGCGACAAGTTGAACAGCCTGATCCAACTGGCGGTCTTTGCCGCCCAGCACGGCATGGTTTGGGTGGGCACCGGCTTGATGCCCGGCAACAACAGTTCGAAGGGCAGCGTCGAGGACGTCAACCGGCTGGGCAGCTTCCTGGGCGCCATGGCGCAGTCCAATTCCGACGCTCCTCCAGAACTAGCCCCGCCGCCCGCCGACCTTAAAACCGCCGAATTGCTGGGCGAGCGGGTGGCCAAGGCCGCCAAGCGCTGGACCGGCAAGGCGTAGCGTATGAAAGGCCTTGGCAAAGCCGCCATTGAGGCGGCGGCCAAGCGTCCGGCAGGGCGCGCCCGGCGAGGGGCAAAATCAACTTCCGCCAAGCGCTGGACCAACAAGGGTTAATCTTTGTATCATGGCCCCCTCGGCATTTTGGGGGGGCCATCGCTTGCGCGTTCTGATTACCGGCATTACCGGCATGGTGGGCAGCCACTTGGCCGATTACATTCTGGCCGAAAAGCCCGGCGTGGAAATTCACGGGCTTGCCCGCTGGCGCAGCCCCTTGGACAATATCCGCCATATCCAAGACAAGGTGCGCCTGCATCTGGGCGATCTGCGCGACCTCAACTCGCTGGTCAAGGTGCTGAACGATTGCAAGCCCGATTGGATTTTTCATCTGGCGGCGCAATCTTATGTCACCGTCAGTTTTCACGCCGCCGCCGACACGCTGACATCCAACGTGGTGGGCACGGCCAATCTGTTGGACGCCGTTCGCTTGGCGGGGCTTGATCCGCGCATTCACATCTGCTCGTCCTCCGAAGTGTACGGCCAAGTGCTGGAAAGCGAATTGCCGATCAAGGAAAGCAATGTGCTTCGCCCGGCCAGTCCCTATGCGGTGTCGAAGGTGGGCGAGGACATGCTGGCCTATCAGTATTTCCTGTCTTGGAAATTGCAGACCATCCGCACGCGCATGTTTACCCATACCGGACCCAGGCGCGGCACGGTGTTTGCGGAAAGCACCTTCGCGCGCCAGATCGCCGAGATCGAGGCGGGCATCAAGACCGATCCGGTCAAGGTGGGCAACCTGGACAGCGTGCGCACCATTGCCGACGTGCGCGATGCCGTGCGCGCCTATTGGCTGTTGCTGGAAAAATGCCGGGCCGGAGACGTTTACAATATCGGCGGCACCCGAACGGTGACGGTGGGCGAAATTCTGGAATGCCTGAAGGGCATGGCCAAGTGCAAGATCGCGCACGAGGTCGATCCGGCCCGCCTGCGTCCTTCCGACGTCACGCTGCAAGTGCCCGACATTTCCAAATTCATCGGCGAGACCGGCTGGCAGCCAAGCATTTCCATGGAAAAGACGCTGGGCGATCTTTTGGAATATCACCGAAACGAGATCAAGCGGGAGCGGATGACGTGATCATCGCTCAAACTCCCTTCCGCGTTTCGTTCTTCGGCGGCGGAACGGATTATCCTTCCTGGTATCTGAAACATGGCGGCAGCGTCTTGTCGGTGACCATCGACAAATATTGCTATGTCACCTGCCGCTATTTCCCGCCCTTCTTCGATTGCAAGCATCGCGTGGTGTGGTCGAAGATCGAAGCGGTGGGCGGCGTCGAGGAGATTCAACATCCGCTGGTGCGCGGCGCGCTGACCATGCTGGGCTTCGACGATTCCAGAGGCGTCGAGGTGCATTATCAGGGCGATCTTCCGGCCCGCACCGGCATGGGGTCCAGTTCGTCCTTCGCGGTGGGCCTGCTGAAATCCCTGCACGCGCTGCAAGGCCGCATGACCGAGCGCCACGACTTGGCGCTGGAGGCCATCCGTCTGGAACAAGAAGTGTTGCAAGAAACCGTCGGCTCGCAAGACCAGATGGCGGCGGCTTATGGCGGCCTGAACCGCATCGACTTCAGGAAGGACGGCACCATTCAGGCGGAACCCCTGATCCTGCCTCGCGAGCGGGTCGAGGAGTTGGAATCGAATCTCCTGCTTTTCTATACCGGCACCAGCCGTCTGGCCTCGGAAATCGCCAAGACGGTGGTGGCCAATCTGACCAAGCATCAAGAAGACCTGCAGCGCATGCAGTCGATGGTGGACGAGGCGATCGGCATCCTGCGAGGCGATGGCCCGCTGCTGGCCTTCGGCAGGCTTTTGCACGAAGGCTGGTGCCTGAAACGCGAGCTAAGCCCGCAAGTCAGCAACCCCGTCATCGACGGCATCTACGAAAAGGCCAGGGCGGCGGGTGCGCTGGGCGGCAAGCTGCTGGGGGCTGGCGAATCGGGATTCATGCTGTTTTTCGTGCCGCCCGAGCGCCGCGCCGACGTCAAATGGGCCTTGATCGACCTGTTGAACGTGCCCTTCCGCTTCAGTTGGAACGGCAGTTCGATCATCCATTACGATCCCGAATATGCCAGCCTTGGAGTAAAGCGGCCATGACGCTTAAGGTGGAGAAGACAGAGCTTGAGGGCGTGTTGCTGATCACGCCGCCCACTATCTTCGAGGATTTCAGGGGCGGCTACGTCGAAACCTACAATCGGGAAATCTATCACGCTGCGGGCATCGTTCAGGATTTTTGCCAAGACGACATTTCCTGGTCGGAGCGCCATGTGCTGCGCGGCATTCACGGCGATCAGGAAACCTGGAAGCTGGTGTCGTGCCTGCAGGGACGCTTTCATCTGGTGGTGATCAACAACGATCCGGCTTCGCCGCAGTTTCGCCGCTGGCAGGGTTTCGCCTTGTCCGACGCCAATCGTTTGCAGGTGCTGATCCCGCCCAAGCACGGTAACGGGCATCTGGTTCTGTCCGACATGGCGATCTTCCACTACAAGCAGACCAGCAACTACAATCGCGCCGGTCAATTCACCTTGCGTTGGGACGATCCGAAATTGGGGATTTTCTGGCCGATCGGCAATCCGGTTCTATCGGCCCGCGACGCCGAGGCGGCTTTTCTTTAAGTCCTGAAAGAAGCCGTCGGCCTGGGCATAAGACTCGGGCGTGCCGATATCGATGAACGGCCCTGGGCACAAAAACGCGCCCAGCCTGCCTTGTCGGGCCAATGGCTCCAGCACGTCCGTCTCGAAAGACAGGGCCTTGCCTGTGGGCAACGCTTGCAGCAGGCCGCGCTCGATCAGATAAATGCCTGCATTGATGACCCCGCTTCCACCCGCCTGCTTTTCCATGAAGGCGCGAACTTTGCCATCGGGCGCCAGATCGATCCGTCCAAAGCGCGAGGCGTCGGCCATCGCTACCGCCGCCAACGAGACGGACCAGCCGCCCTTTTCATGAAAAGCCCTGAATCTTGCCAGATCGAAGGGCGTGAAACTGTCGCCGTTCAAGGCCAGCACCAAGTCGCCTTCCGCTTTGTTCAAGGCGTGGCGCAGAGCGCCCGCCGTGCCCAGCGGCTCCGATTCGGTCACCCAGTCAAGCCCAAGGCGGCCGTAGCCCTCGATGGCCCGTTCGATCTGAAGCGCTTCATGCCCCAGCGACAAGACGGCGCGCTCCAGCCCGGCATTGGCCAGGGAATCCAGCAAATGCAGCAAAAATGGCCGTCCCAGCACGGGGGCCAGGGGCTTGGGAAGGCCGGCAAGCACATGGGCAAGTCGCGTGCCCTTGCCCCCGGCAAGAATAATGGCGGTTGGAGTCATGATCTCAGATTAGCCTGGATTGCCTGCCTGACGGAACTGCTTTACCATGCAGTCATCTGTTCTTAGAAGGAGAAGGCTGGATCATGTCCCCAAGCCCTGCTGGCTCGAATAGCCAAGCCCCCGATCTGGTGGCGAAAAGCGAAGATTTAAGACGCCTGATCCTGGAAACCTGCATCAAGGCCAAGACGGGACATGTCACGTCTTGCATGTCTTGCGTGGAAATCCTGGTGGCGCTGTATCACGGCGGCATTCTGCGGGTCGATCCCAAGAATCCCGGCTGGGAGGGGCGCGACCGCTTCATCCTGTCCAAGGGTCAGGCCAGCCCGGCGCTTTACGCCATTCTGGCCGAGATGGGCTTCTTCGACGTGAAGGAGCTTGAGAAATTCGCGCAGGAAGGCGGCATCTTCGGCGTCCATCTTCAGCACACCGTGCCCGGCGTCGAAACCACTGCCGGTTCGCTGGGCCTGGGATTCGGCGTCGCCGCCGGTCTGGCAATGGCTGCGCGCATGGACCGCAAGAATCACATCGTGGTCACGTTGCTGGGCGACGGCGAGTTGTACGAAGGCTCGATCTGGGAAACCGCGATGTTCGCTGGACATCACCGGCTGAACAATCTGGTGACCATCATCGACCGCAACTACCTGTGCACCACAGATTTCACCGAGAACCTGATAAAGCTGGAACCGCTGGACGACAAGTGGCGCTCCTTCGGTTTCGCGGTCGAGCGCATCAACGGCAACGATACCGCCCAATTGATGGACGTGTTGTCCTATGCCCGCTCGCGCCGTTCCGACAAGCCCCTGGCGATCATCGCCGACACGGTCAAGGGCCAGGGGATCGAGTGCATGTCCAATGAACCAATCTGGCACGGCGCGGCCCCCACGGGCGCCATGGTCGAGAAAGCAAGAGCCGATCTGGAAAGGAGCTTTGTCCGATGAGCGCCGTTACCTCGAATCTTCCCCAACGCGACGCTTTTTGGACCCGCGTCTACGAGATCGCCAAGAACGACCGCGACGTGATCATCATCTCGGCCGACATGGGCGCCCCGGCGCTTGACGTCATCCGCCGCGATCTGCCCGGCCAGTTCATCAATGCGGGCATCGCCGAGCAAAATGCGGTGGTCATCGGCTCGGGCCTCGCCTTGGCAGGCAAAAAGGTGTTCGCCTACGCCATCGCCCCTTTCATCACGCTGCGCTGCCTGGAACAGGTGCGCGTGCATAACTGCATGATGAAAATCCCGCTGACCTTGGTCGGCGTCGGCGCCGGTTTCGGCTATCAGGATTCCGGCCCCACCCATCACATGCTGGAAGACATCGCCGTGCTGCGCGCCTTCCCGGTCATCGAGATCGACAGCGTTTCGGACAGCGTGATGGCATCGGCGGTGGCCGAAAGCTCGATCAAGGAGCGGCGCATCAACTATGTGCGGCTTGACCGCCAGACGTTGCCCGATCTGTATAAGGCGGGCCACGACTTCAAGCCCGGCTTGGCCCGGCTGAAGCCCGGCAAGGACATCACGCTGATCGGCACCGGCATCATGACCCATGCCGCGCTGGAAACCGCCGAGGCGCTTGGCAAGAAGGGCATCGACGCAGGCGTGATCGATCTTTACCGTCTTCCGGTGAACGCGCCCGCCCTGCTGGCCGAACTGAAGGGCGCCAAGAAAGTCGTCACGTTGGAAGAGCATTTCCTGACCGGAGGCATGGGTAGCGCTGTGGCCGAGGCGATGGCCGATGCGGGCTTGGCCATTCCCTTAAAGCGCCTGGGTCTGCCCACAGAAAAAGGCTATTGCTACACTTATGGCGGTCGCGACGCGCTGCATCGCCATTATGGCATCGGATCGGAACAGATCGTCGCCGCCATCGAGGCCTTCGCCAAGGCATGAGCCAAGGGCGCATAGCCATCCTGACAGCAACGCGCGGACGCCCTGAAAAGCTGAAGCGCATGCTGCAGGGGATGGGGGGGTCGGTGGCCGACAAGTCCAGGGTCAGTCATTGGATCGCGGCGGACGAGGACGATCAGGACACGATCAATCTGGTTCGTTTCGGCCAGTTGGAGCGGCTGACGGGCTATCCGGTTCATCTGCATGTCGGGCCGAAGCCGCGCAAGCTGCCCGACGTCTGGAATGGCGTTTGGCAGGCGGCCAGGAATGACGGCGACATCTTCATAGGCTTTACCGACGATTACGAGGTGCGCAGCCACGGCTGGGACGAGCAGGTGCGCCTTGCCCTGGGCGCTTATGACGACGGCATCGCCATCGCCCATCTGCCGGACCCCACCTCGCCCAACGTCATCACCATCATCTGCGCCACGGCGCGCGTTTTCGAAGAGCTTGGCTATTTCGTGGTTCCCTATTTTCCCTACTGGTTCGCCGACAGCTGGATGGACAATATCGCCACCATGATCCAGCGTCGCATCAGGATCGATATCGAAGTGGGACCGCAAGACGGCAGTCGCGGACGTACCCAGGGCATGCGCAATCTAAGATTCTGGTTCGATCTTTCGCATCAATTGCTGGAAGAGCGCAAGGAGGCCGCCGAGAAATTGCGCTGTCTGGCCTATCCGCAAGGCTCACCGAAATACATTCAGTCGCGGCAAAATGAGGAAGAGTTGATCCGCGCTTGGCAAGCCTATTTCGATCAAGTGTCGCTCGACCGGCTAGATGAAATCGAGAAGAACAACGCCGATGCGCTGGGGCCGCCTTCCGAAACCTATCTCGCCATCGAGGAAGAAGCGCGCCAGCATTTGAAACAATGGCGTGCTAAGCAACCTTGATCTGGTTGACCAGACGCCCGCTTTTGCGGCCCCACAACAAGACTTCGCGCGCCAGCCTTGCCAGATCGCCCTGATAATCCACCGCCTCGACCGACAGGGTTTGGGGCTTTTTAACCAAAGCCGGGCGCGGCTCGTCGAACAGTCCATTGAACCAATCGCCGAAATTGAAAGCGAAGTCGTGAGTCCGTTGGGCAACGCCCTGAATCGAGGGCGTGGTCAGCTTTTGATAGCGCACGGCATCGGCCAGTTCATCAGGGTCGGCCATGATGGCGCGATCCTTCAGGAAGGCTTCCAATAGCTGGGCAAATTCATCAAACGCGCCGTCGCGATCCTTCGCCAGTTTGAGATAGGCGGCCTCCTCTTCCTCCCAATAGATGCCCCCACTTCCCTCGACCTCGGTGCCGCGCCCGCCGCCCTCAAGCAGGCTTTCCACCTTGGCGCGGAACGTCTCAACCACCTCATGAAACAAGGGGTACCTTGTCGCGTCCAAGCATTGTTCGCCAAGCCAAAGCGGAAAAGCCGAATGCAACACGCCATGACGGACATGCAACCAAGACAGGGCAAAGAAGCCCAGCTTTAGGCTGTAGAGCAGCATGACCAGCCAGGAGAAGACCAGCATGCGCTTCCAGTCGTCTTGCGGCATGGCGTCGGTGGCGACCAGAATGTCTTCATATTCGGTGACCCAGTCAGGGTCGTTCTGACTGCCGTGTACCGGATGCGCCGCCACGCGCCTGACCTTGATGCCAAAGCGGCTGATGTAATCGGGGTCGGCCAGTTCTGTGTTGGGCAGCACTTGGCAGATGTACAGATACAGCTGATTCTTAAGGCCCGCCTGCAAGACCGTATCGATGCCGTCAATCCAGCTTTGGCTTGTCTCGCCCGGCAGGCCAAGAATCAGTTCCGTATAGACGGGAACGCCTGCTTCGTTGAAGGCGTGTTGCAAGCCCTGGGCCACCGACAGTTTGATATTGTCGCGCTTGATGTTCCTTTGCACCTCGGGCGAGACGCTCTGATAGCTGATGGTGATGCCCTTCTCAAGGCCGTGCGCGTGCAAGAGCTTGCCGATTTCCAGAATCTTCTCGTCGGTATTCTTGCCGTAGCAACTGCGAAAGGCCTCGGGAAAGCCGGTTTTCAGCTTGCTGTCTACGATCTTGTGGGCGATCTCGATGTCGCGCCGGTGCATGCCGAAGTTCGAATCGGCATTGAACAGATAGCGAATGCGGTGCTCAGCCATCCAATCGATTTCGCCAAAGGTGCGCTCTAGGCTGGTATAGCGGTATTTGCGGCTAAGCCCGCCCTTTCCCCAATAGCAGAAGGTGCAATGGAAGGGACAGCCGCGGTTGGTTTCGATAATGGCCTGAAAATTCTTGTCGGGATGCTCGGCAAATAGCGAATCGAACAAGCCGGTCAGATAGGGCGATGGATAGGCGTCCAGATCGCGCTGAAATGCGCGCTCGCCGCATTCGATGCGAAGTTTGCCATCGGGCGCTCGCCAAGCCGTTCCCGCCAATCCATCCATGTCCTGCCCGGCGGCTAGGCGTTCCAGGATGTCGGCGAAAGCTTCCTCTCCCTCGCCGCGCACGGCGATATCCACAAAAGGGTGGCGCTTGAAGAAGTCATCGGGATGGTGCGGCACTTGCGCGCCGCCGACCACGATGACGCAATCGGGATGACGCTCCTTGACCCTTCTGGCCACTTCAAGACTAAGCTGCTCGTTCCAAAGCGACAGCGAAAATGCCGCCACGAACGGCTTGTCGTGGCGCGCGACGATCGGCCCCGGCGCTTCAATATGAAAATGGAAGGGCATGAAGTCGTAGGTTTCGGCTAGACTGGGCCTAGTCAGCGCATAGGCCTTCAGCAAGCCAGAGACCAAGGGCAGATAGGTGGTATTGCCCATCAGCAGGTTGAACTCGTTGAAATAGACGCGCCGCCTTGCGGTCATTTCGGTCTCCAGACCACATAGCTGTGACCATCATGGAATAGATTGCCATAGGTGCGCTTCATATCAAGGATCTCGATTCCGAGGTTGAAACGCCGAAATGTTTGGCGATTTCCGACGGCCCATAATTCAAGACATTCCCGTTCATTTCTTTGCCTGCCAAGCCACTTGCTTTTCCGCCGACATGATCGCCCGGTCAAGATCAGCCAAGCTATAACGGGCCGGCCTGTCATGCCCGCTGATGCCGTGAGCCGCCGAGAACTCCTGCTGATCCTGGCCGTCAAACATGCCGAAGACAAGGATCAACCTGTTCCTGATCGGATAATAATAGCGCATCCAGTTGGTAAACAGGACGTTCTTGTCAAAATCCACTTGCAGGAAATCGGGCATCAGATGGATGAGAACCGCGTCCTGCGGAGCCAACAGAAAATTGCCCAGCCCGGCGCCGATGGGAGAAAGCACGATCTTTGCGCCCGCCAGCAACGTGATCAGTTCGGCAACGCCAAGCGTTTCGGCGGCAACAATTTCAAAGCCTCGGTTGGCCAGCAGGGCCTCGACTTCATCTTGATTGAAAACCCGATGTGCCGGAAAAAAGCTGCGTCTGGAAAGATAGATGCGCTCCGGCCCCTTATACCCCGCCTTCGCTTGCAATGAAGCGGCCAGGCTTTTGTGAAGCCAGGGATAGGTCATGGCCAAAGGGGGCGAACTTGGAACGGCCAGCCGGTCGAAGGAAAAGGTTCCGAAAGTTCTGTCCCTCAGATCAAGGACCAATCGCCTGTCGCGCCCGATGCCCAAAAGGTCCAGACATTCCGACTGGCCCTGCGTTAGACCGCCGAAGGCCAAACGATAGCCGCTCAAATCCGAAAATTTGTCCAGCGCCATCAAGCGGCCTAGAATGTCGGCCATCCAATGGCCCCAATTGGGCGAGCCGCCGACATACAACACCGGATCGGAGAAGTGCTCCATGGGGGGATAGGCGCTGATATCGATCAGGCATGTCCGCTTCTCGACATCGACATCGGCGATAAAACTTTTTCCCTTCAGCATTTCGGCCCAATGCGGTTCGGGAAATAGCACGTCGCCCTGCGACGACATGGGATAGAAATGCCGGTCGTAGGTTTGCGAATAGCGCCAAGTGTTGCCTAAAAGAAAAGCATTCTCCTCTTCGGCGCACCAGAAGCCCTTGGCAAAACGCTCTCGCTCCTCGCGGATCAGGCAATCCCAACCGCGAGGTAATGTTTGCGGATCCGGCGGCTCTGGAACAAGCGAGGACAGGTCAAGATGGCGGCGCAGCCGATCTTCTCCCCATTCTTCGAAGCCCATTAGCCTTCCGGGAGCAAGGTGAGCCGTCATGAAGGCTGCCTGTCCTTCAGCATAAGCCGCTTTTCGGCCAGCATGATGGCTTGATCGATTTTGCGCAGGTCGTAACTAGCTGGAATGTCGGCCAGTTGCAAGCCGTTGGCGCTGGCGAAGGATTGTTCGCGTTCGGCAAAATCGCCCCAGATCACCTGCATGCGCTCAAGAAAGGGAATGTAGTAGGACAGCCATGCGCCAAAGGCTAGGTGGCGTGATTGCCCTTGCATCACCGAAGGCAGCAATTGAATGATCTCGGCGTCTTCACGGGCCAGGACAAGATTGCCCAAGGCCGCACCCAGGGGCGCTGCGATGATCTTGGCGTTGGCGATCACGTCCAGCGTTTCGCGTACACTTAGCCGATCACCTTGGACAATCTCGAATCCCTGGCTTCTGAGATGGCTTTCCACCTCGTCGCCGTTGAAAAGGCGGTGGCGCGGCGCCAGCTTCGACCTTGAGAAATAGACTCGCTCCGGCCCATTGCCGTGGTTGGCTTGGATGGCTGGCCGGAACAGCTTGCGCACATAGGCATAGGATTGCGCAAGGCCGGGCGGAGTTGCGACGGCAAGGTCGAAAAATTCAAAGCGGGCGCGCGGGGCATCGGCAGTGCCGATGCAAACATGTCGGCTGGGATCGATGTTTAGCAGTTCCAGCGTTTCAATGTGAAAGTCCTTCAAGGGACCAAAGACCAAGCGCCTGTCTTGAAGCTCGGCGAAATGCTCTCGAACCATCAGCTTGGGCAATGTATCGGCAATCCAGTGCCCCCAATTATTGGGCGCGCCAAGATCGAAACAGGCTTCGTCAAATTTTTCCAGCACCGGATAATCATCCAGGTCGATCTTGCATTTTGTCCCGTCCCCATCCAGAGACGAGATGAAGCAGCGCCCGGCGATGCCCTTGGCCCAGCGCACATCGTCGAAACGCACCTCGCCCTGTCTGGACAGCAGAAAATAATCGAGAACCATGCCGCTTCCATACAGCCAGGGCTGTTGCACGATGGTCGCGTCCTTGGCCAGAACGGCCTCAAGTTTTTCTTCCGACCTGGAAGGAAAACCTTGCCAATCTTCAGGGAGGTTCATCGGCGTGTCGCAAGGGGCCGTCATGCGGGCAAGAAGATGTCCGCTCCCATCGCCTCTGCCCCAGTCTTCAATGCAAGCGATGTGGCCTTGCACCTGGTCACTGTCCTAGAATTTTGCGCTTCAGGGGAACTTGTGTCATGCGACCTATATGATCGACGACATCCTGGCCGAACTTGTCGCGGACCATGGACAGATATTTGGGTTCGGTGAAATAGGTCATCCAGGCCTGATCGCGAAAGCCCAGAATGTCGGCTGCCGAAACGAAGCGATTGGCCAAGGGCAATGTTTCATAGCCGTGTTGAGAGAAATGATGCCACTCCCTGGGTAGCTTCAAACCTTGTTCGACCGCCATGTCGTAGAGCTTCGATCCCGGATAGGCCATGGCCGAATAGAAATTGGCGAATTCGCAATTCAGCTCTTGGGCCAAGTCCAGGGTTTGCTGCATGCGCTCCATCGAATCGTCGGGCAGTCCAAAAACATAATTGCCAATGATGTAGATGCCCGCCGCCTGAATGCGCCGCACCGTGTCGGTGACGTCCTGATTGGTAAAGACTTTCTCAGCGCCGTCGCGCACATAGTCGCTCGCACTTTCGATGCCCAGGCAAATCCAGTTGACGCCGCCCGCCTTCAGCTTGTCCAACAGCTCGTCATGCATGGTATCGACGCGGCCATAGGCCCAGATGTTCACCTTGTAATCGCGCTTGGTCAGCAGATCGCAAATGCCCGCCACATGCCTTTTGTTCAGCACGAACATCTCATCGACGAATTTGATGTTGTAGACGCCATAACGCTCGACCAGAAAATCGATCTCGGAAACCACAACCTCGGGACTCCACAGCCGGTAGCTGGGTTTGCCGAAAGGCGCGTTGATGCAGCAGAAGCTGCAATGGAACGGACAGCCCAGGGACGTATGCATCGAGGCGTAGGGCTTGCGCCGATCGATGTGCGAGAAACAGTGCCAGTTGTGCGCCCGGTAGCGATCCATTGGCAAAAGGTCCCAGGCGATGCCCGGCATCTCGCCATCCAGGTCGCTGATCAGCGCTTCATGCGCGCTTGGCGCATGGATGCCCCCGTCCTCGTCGCGCCACCACAGGCTGGGAATGGTGTCGAAGCCGCGCCCGCCCGCCTTCAAGGCCTCGAACGTTTTCCAGATGGTGACGGGGCCTTCGCCGTCGCAGACGAAATCGACCATTTCGTCCTGCATGGTGCGTTTGGGTAGGGCCGCCGGATGCGTGCCGGTCATCAAGATGGGTAGATCGGGCCGCACTTCCTTGATCAGCTGGGCGATCTTTCCCGCCGAGCCCATGTTCTGGGTCGACGCCGACGGCTGGAAGCCATAAACCGGGATCACCACAAGGCGCGGGGCGTATTCCTCTACTGCTACGCGCGCTGCCTCCGCGGCCGGGACCAGCATGGCGGGCGTGTCGTAAATGGCGGCAGAAGCCCCCTTTTGGCGAACATAGGTGGCGAACAGACCGGCGAAAACCGGCGGCTCGATGCCGCAAAACTCATCCCCCAAATCCTGGTAGATTTGCTCGCGATCGCCAGGGTTGATAAACAAGATGTCGATGGGTTCGGCCATGTCTGAATTCTTTCATTGGGCGATAGCGGACGTCCAGCCCCTTTCTGGGGTCTTTCGAATATATGCTCTTGCTCCCGGGTGCCCACAAGACCTTTCCACCCAGGCCTTGCTTTTCCCGGCTTTGTAGGGTAGTCAAGGCCCGCATCCGCGCGAAGTCCCCTTCGTCTAGCGGCCTAGGACACCGCCCTCTCACGGCGGTAACAGGGGTTCGAGTCCCCTAGGGGACGCCATCGGGACAATTTTTTCCGATATTGCAAAACGCTAGATAAATCGCCATCTTAGGGGACGGGCGCTGTCCCGATGTTTGTCCCAGATACTGTCCCGATTAGGGGGCGGAGGGGTCCCATGGCGGTCGATAATCTGTACGAGCGAGGCGGCGTTTTCTGGTGCCGTTTCTATGTTCCGGCCAGTGAGCAGCGACGGCTTGGCAGGAAGGAGTTTGCCTGGTCCTTAAAGACCCGCGATCCCAAGGAAGCCAAGCGCCGACTGGCCGAGGCCCAAGTGCGCTTCAACGCCATGGTCATTCCGCCCGACCACATCCGCGAGAAGCTGACCGAGCGCTTCGGCATCCCGCAGGATTGGACGCCCGCCCAAGTGGCTTCCGCCCTCGATAAGCTGACCCAAGCAGCCAGCCATGCCGATGAACGCTATGCCGAGCAGGTGAAGGGCACATTCTCGAATTGGGAAGAGGCGGGATATCGCTCTGACTCTAAATGCCGGTTAAGTGAGTGAAAGCACCTTCCCTTACCCCATCAGAACGTGCCGTAGCTGGGGTCGAGGGCTGGATTTTGGGGGTTAAGTGAGTGAAAGCACCTTCCTACTGCGAGCCTTCATCCTCGCTGGATTTACCCCGTCCCTGCCGGGGTTTTGATTACCGCCGATTTGCTTGATCACACCCCGCATTAGGGAAAGCCCCCCGCCAGACGTCTGTTTTGTGAGCCCCCTTTGCTCTATCATCCAGCGGCGACAAGCCCTAGCGTATTGCGGACAACCGTGCGCAACTTCAGATTCGCAAATTATAGCCCTTTCCGTCCCGGTTTCTGCCGCGAGAGCTGTCCCGATATTGTTACGATGCGGTCCGGACACAATTTATAAACATAAATTAAATCAATTAGTTGCCAAAACACATCGGCCATCCCGTTGGGGTCGCCATCGAGACTTTTTCTCCTGACATTGAGATCCGCTTTGAAACCGTTTCCGGTTTTAAGGCGAAAATACCTTATTCCCGCCAACATGCCGTCATGGTGCGCGGATAGCGTGACTCTCCATGGTTTCCCAACAAGGGTACAGGAGAGGTTCCATGAAAATACGCCCGCTCATCGCCGTCGCAGTACTCAGCCTAAGCCTGACCGGCTGCTTGGTTGACCCCGCCTTGCTTAGCGGCCTTGCCAACTATCAGCAGCCAACCAGCGCTTATGGATACGGGTATGGATACCAGCAGCCCACATCCTACGGCTACCAGCCCCCAAGCAGTCTTTACCCCGCCAGGAGCTATGGCCCCATCTATGGCAACGACAAGGACCGTCATGAGCGGCCGCACGATAAAAAATTCGCCCGTCACCAAAACCATCGCTAGGTTTGCGCGCGAACAATCCGATCCAAACGTTGGCGGCCCAACTCGCCGGGGAATAAGGCCGCTAACGTTTGTCGATGCGCGGGTCGGATCTTCATTGCCCGCAATTATGCCGTCGATTCTGGCTCTATTGATAAATGAGTTCTTCTGCCATTGAGTCTGACGGAGAATTCAACACAAGGGTCTGGGATTCACCCTAAGGGCCACGGTGATACTGTTGGACGCAACCCCCGTTTCACGGTCCTTTAACGCGAAGACGACTTTCATTGTGCCGTATGAAGGCGTTCCGACGTGGAAATCCCCATTCTCCAGGCGCTTTGGCGCAACGCCAAGCGGCTGCCAGGGGGCTTGCGTCTTGGCGCTTGGATCGGATGACGTTTGCAGGGCGTCAACCACCTCCCAGCGATAACCATCGGCAGCAGTCGGCAAGCGGACGATAAAGGAGCTTGCGCCATCGACAGAGGCGCTTTGTGCGTCAACGTCGCCCTCCAAGGTCATGACCCTGGGCACAAACACATAGGCTGGCGTCACGGCCACCATGATCGGCATTGTGCTCAATCTTTTGCTTGGGCCATAAGCCGGCGATCCCTTCTGCGGAAGATAGGCCAGTTGAAAGCTGCTTTGACCTTCCGACTTTCCAGTCAGGTGGAGGATGATCTCGTCCCCTTCCCGCGTGGCCCGCAGAGACATGTGTTGGTTGTCGATGGGCTTGAAGATGTCGCCCCAGCCCCATTCCGAGGAATGTCTTATTTCCCACTTGTCGTCTGGAGCCAAGAATCCCAGCCGAACAAAGCCGCTTTTACCCGCTTGCAATTTGAAAAGCGGGTTGATGCGCGAGAAGGTCACTTTAAGCAGATGTTCCTGATTGACGATCTCGCGACTGGGGGCGAACGGCGGCGCGCCCGGATTCAGATCGGCGTTGCCGCCACAGGCAAGGGCAGGCGTCGTCAGGCACGTCAGGCCAAAAAGGGACAGAGAAAGAATTTGTCTTTTCATCTGGGCGTGTTTCCTTTGTCTTCGCGGTGCTGCGCCCATTTCACGATTTGGCGACCCGCATCATTTTCACGGCGTCCCAAGCGTCTGGATTGCGATCAAGCAGACGGGCCAAGTCCTCGTAAAACGCCTTTAGCTGCTCCTTAGTCAGGTCCTTCGGAGAAGTCCAACCGCTATAGGCTTGCGGGCGATATCCGTGGGCCTGAAGCAATGCCGTGCAATCCGCATTGACGCCCTTTGGTCCCAAATACCAGTGCACCTCTCCGCTCGCCATAATTCGCATCGGGACATAGGTGGCCTCTGCCGGATCCTTATCGGCAGGCTTGCCATTCTCGATCCCGTCGGTCACCTGAAGGATGAAATGTCCTGGGGTTGCAAGAGCGATCAAGCCACCGATCAGGGCAACTTCCTTGCCATCGTCGTTTGTCGTTGTAATGGTGATGTGGTCCGCCTCTCGCGCAATCTTTGCCGGAGCGCTCATCGGTGTGCCCAGAACATAAACGCCGTCGGCAAGGGGATAGGCGTATTCGCTGGCGGCGAAGTGGGTGGTTTTGCTTTCCAGCACGAAGGGAACGCAACCGGCAAGGCAAGCAATCATCAAGGCGAAAGCCACGCATAAGCGCTTGTTCATGGTCAATCCTCGTCAACGAGATTGAGGGCGCGAAAAAAAGTCGAGGTTCCCACCCCATCCGGATCATTCCAGTCTTCGCGGTACTCGGCGCGCCTTTCTTGCAGCGCATCGCGCAGGGCTACGTCAAAAGGCTTGTCTTGCGCCAGGGCAGCCGTCTTGAGCGCCCGCTTGATCCCGTCGATCGCCGCCCTGGCCAGTTTGGCTCGTCCAAACTCGCCGCCCTTCTCCAGGCCTGTCGCGTAACGCGCTTCCTCGCGTAGAATCTTGTTTAGTTCAGTGGTTAGGCGCTGCTGTGTCATTTGCGCTTCGCCTTCATTTTCCAAGCCGGATTTCAACCCGACCGTTGACTTTGGCCCCTGCGTCTTGCGACAGCGGACGCATCCGGCCCATGGTGACGATTGAAAGCCGGGAAGGCGAAACGCCATTGGCGGTCATATAGGCCAGCACGCTGTTGGCGCGCTTCTCGCCAAGGGCCAAATTGTATTCTTCGCTTCCCGGATCATCGGCATGACCTTCAAGGATCGCCTTGCGCTCCGGATGCGCCGACAGCCAAGCGATCACCTTGTCGAGACAGTCTTTTGCGTCTTTGCCAAGATGGAATGCGCCGACGGCAAAGGGAATGACTGCGCCTTGATTGAGATTGGCCGACCGAATATAGCTGCCGGTATCGAGATTCAACATGTTCTCGACATTGCCCTGGCCCGCACCGCATGGCGGCGCGAGTTCCTGGCTGGCCTCAGCGACTATTGGCGCAAAAGCGGCAACAAGCCCCGCAATCAGCATTGCACGAAACCGCATGCGACGACCTTTCACGTGGCAATGGTTGACGGCGCATATCATGACGCTGGCCCATAATGCGCAGCCGCAATGGCAAGCGAGCATTCAAGCGCGCTGCGCTCAATCTTAAAACCCTTGCCGATGCGCAGCGCCGGAATATCACCCTTGGCGATGGCGCGGCGAACAACCCGCACATCGACGCCAAGCCGGGCGGCCACTTCGTCCAGCGTCATCAGATTATCGTGATCAGACGATGGATTGCCCTTCTTGACACGGATGAACTGCAGCAGGCGCCGGATCATGGACGATCCTCGCAGCTCATTCTGCTGAACAGGACCGTGCCGTCGGCAAGGAAGTTGCCGACCGTTGCATTCTTTCTGCCGGGATGAATGGTGACCAGCCTATCAACCCGCTCGCCGCGCCGCCTCTCCTCGGGCTTGGCGTCAAAGGCGAAGGATATTCCGCCATCCTGGGCTTTGACCAATACGACGCGGGCACCGTAGCATCCTTCGCCAGCGCAATATGTGATTTCTTGGCGCTTGAAATCGAGCAACAGAACAGTATGCAGAGTCTGGCGCTCGCAGCCCGTGGGGCCACATTCGAATTCCTCGGCTGACTTGCAAGACAGAGAGGCTGCGAATGCAGGGGCAACAAACAGCGCCACGAAGGGCAGTGCCAGAGCAAGTTTCATGCATGAGGCGGGGATGTTGGGCATTTCGTCAGCACTTTGGGGTCGGAGAGACATCGAGCAGCAGCGTCACCGTGTCGGGAAAAAGCTGCCAGCCATCGCGCTTTTGGACAAAGACGATGCGGGCCGAATCTCCCTGCGCTGAGGCCATGAAAAGACCTTCCTGGCCTTGACGCGCCAACACCTCAAAGGGCACCCATTTGTCGCCGTTGGCGGTGTTCCATTCATGATAAACGGCTTCCTTGACCTCCCAGCGATGGCCGGGCGCAAGCGGTGTTTTCAGACGGATTAGGAAAGTGCGGTAATCTTGGACGCGCCCCTTGAAGGTCTCTCCCTCGACGATCAGATCGGGCGGTTCGGGCGGCGGCACGGGGGGATCGACATGGAGGCGATAGCGCAAATCCTGGGGCTTGCCGCGCAGTGGGACATAGCGCAAGGGGATCTCCGTCACCCCTTCCTTCTTAGCCGAGACGCGCAGCATCAGGCCGCCATCCCCCTTCTGCCCGTCGCCAGTCGGCGTGAACCACCATTTCGCCAAATCGTCTTCACCCTCGGGAGCCGCTTCCCAGCGGTCGCCCGTCTCGCCCGGCTTGAGGCGGATAAAACCTGCGCTCTGAGCCGAGAGTTTTCCAAAGAGGCTCCAATGCAGGGCGCGTTCATTGGTTTCGCTGTTGGAGTGGACCAGGGGAACTGCGGGATAGCTTCTTCCCAAGTCCGTTTCTCTGGCGGCGCAGGCCCAGGCCGAACTGACAGACGCCAGCAGGGCGAGGCCGACAAGAAAGGGGGTGAAGCGCTGCAACATCTGGACTCCTCCTCTGCCGGAATGGAGAGGGCCGCCCCTTGGCCCCAGCGCAGAAGCAAGCCGGACCGCTTGCTCCTCTCCTCTGATGAATGCCATCATGAGGAAGCAATCGTGTCAACATTATGGATAGACTTGGCGCTTTCTTCTGCTGCAAGGTGCGAATCGCATTCGTCAGCGCCACATTATCGCCGCACTCCCAGCTCCATATTCAACTTCCAGTTCACATCCTAATCTCCATCGCGGCACATAAATTCAGGAGGCATCCCCATGAAATTCAGCCGCCGCAAGGCAATGGGTTTGGGCTTGGCGATGATGCTGCCCTTTCCCGCTTTTGCCTCGCAGACCACGCCCGCCGACCAGGAGGTGCTTAACGCCTTGTCCATGGCGCCCTGGATTGGCGATGGGCCGCGAAGCCATCGCCATGTCTATGTGGTGTACGCCCCCTGGTGTCCCGTCTGCAAACTTCTCTTCCAGAGAACTCGCGAGAATCGCGCGGACATACAACTCAGATGGATCGCCAGCGGCAGCCGTGACGACCGGGCGATCAACCAGAATCTCAATGCCGTTTTCAACCGTTCGCTTGGAATGCTGTCGCGAATATTCCTTCAGCCGGAGGCCGAGATTGAGGACCTGCACAAAAACACGCAGGCGCTGATGGCGCTGGCCCTGTCTGAAGGGACCGTCAAGTCAATCGCCCCCAAGATCAATCTAACCGGCTATCCAACCCTGATTTTTGTCGACCGCAATGGCGCCATGCAGGTGATTGCGGGCGTTCCGAAAGACCTGGATGTCGTTTTTGCAATGGTGGGGGCGGCTTGACTGGAGCGATGGCGCAAAGGAACAGGAGGCTTTCTTGACAATTCGTAGGATCGTCACGGCCTATGTCATCTCTCCGGGCGCCACTCCCCTCGCAATGTTCTTATTGTTCGTGTGGGAATCCTTGAGCGCAGCCTTATTTCTTGCGATCATGAGCGCCATCGTCAGCTATGGCGTGACCCTGACTTTCGGAATTCCTTGCCATCTCCTGCTGATCAAGCTGAAGGCCCGAAAATTGGTCTGGTATGTCCTTGCGGGATTCGCCATTGGGGCCGTCGTACCGACATATATATTTCTGTTCATGAACCAATCGTTTCAGAGCACCGTCAGCGATTTCCAGAACGAGCCGCTCCTGCCGGTCGCAACCGCATTGTCTTTCGGGCTGCTGGGGATTCTGAACGCCATTGTGTTCTGGCGTCTTGTCAGGCCCGATCAGCAAGCCGAGAGGACGTGAGCGGGCATCAAGGATTGCAATTGGCGATGAAAGCGGCGCGCCGCATGTCCATCAGATTGATTGCACATATGCGAAAGACGCGCGATCTTGTTTGACGGATGAAACAGCCGCCTACTTGGCCAGTTCCTCGCGCAGGGTTTCCAACTCCAGCCAGCGCTCCTCCGCCGTCTCCAATTCCGTCCGAGCGACATCGAGGCGCGCGGCGGCGGCCTCGAAGCCGGAACGGTCGCGGGCGAACAGGCCGGGATCGGCCAGCAGGCTTTCCAGCCGGGCGATCTCGCCCGCCAGCGCGTCAAGACGAGCGGGCAGTTCATCAAGCTCGCGGCTTTGCTTATAGCTGAAACGCGCCGGCGCCGTTTTGGGTCGAGCCGGCGCAACCGCGCGGGGCGTTTGGCTTTTAGCGGGCGCTGGATCGCTGCTGGGTCGCTGGCGAAGATAGTCGGAATAGCCGCCCGCATATTCGCTGACATCGCCGCCGCCTTCGACGGCGATGACGCTGGTGACCAAACGGTCGAGAAAATCGCGGTCGTGGCTGACCACCAGAAGCGTGCCTTCGTATTCGGCCAGCATTTCCTCGAGCATGTCGAGGGTGTCCATGTCCAGATCGTTGGTGGGTTCATCCAGGATCAACAGATTGGATGGTTTGGCCAGCAGCTTGGCCAGCAGCAAGCGGTTGCGCTCGCCGCCCGACAGGGCCTTGACCGGCGTGCGGGCCTGGGCCTCCGAAAACAGAAAGTCCTTCATATAGCCGATCACATGCCGAGGCTGGCCGCGCACCCAAACATTGTCGCCGCGCCCTTCGGTCAGCGTGTCCCAAACGCTGCGCTCGGGATCGAGCAGTTCGCGCCGCTGGTCGAAATAGGCCGGTTCCAGATTGGTGCCCCGGCGCACGCTGCCTGAATCGGGTTCCAGTTCTCCGGTCAAGAGACGCAGCAGCGTGGTCTTGCCAGCGCCGTTGGGACCCACGAACCCGATGCGGTCGCCGCGCATGATGCGGGTGGAAAAGCCGTTGACGATTACAGCGCCCTCGAATTGCTTGCTGATGGCGTCGGCCTCGATCACCAACCGGCCGGACAGTTCGCCCGCATCGGCGGCCAGTTTGGCCAAGCGGCCCGATTCCGTCTTGGCCTTTAGCAACTCGCCGCGATCCTTGCGCAGGCCCTGCAGCGCTCGCAGCCGTCCCATGTTGCGCTTGCGTCTTGCTGTGACGCCGCGGGCCAGCCAGTGCAATTCCTGGCGCAGCTTGGTGCTCATGCGCGCCATTTCCGCCTCTTCGGCGGCATAGGTCTCTTCTTGCCAAGCAGGGAAAGCGGCAAAGCCCTGCTCGGATCGGCGAACCTGCCCGCGTTCCAGCCACAGGGTTTGGCGCGACACATTTTCCAGAAAGCGGCGATCATGGCTGATCGCCACCAGCGCGCCCGCAAAGGCGCCCAAGGTTTGCTCAAGCCAAAGAATGGTCGGCAGGTCCATGTGGTTGGTGGGTTCGTCCAGCAGCAAGACGTCTGGGTCGCACACCAAGGCGCGGGCCAGCGCCACGCGGCGCCCCTCGCCGCCCGACAGCAACGCCGGATCGCGAGCGCCGTCCAGTTTAAGGGCATCCAGGATCGCATCGACGCGGTAGTGCTGGTCTTGCTCGGTTTGGGGCAGGCCGCCCGCGACATAGGACGCGACGCTGGGGCCTGCCAAGGCGGGGTCTTGCGCCAAGGTGGCAATGCGCGTGCCGGGCTGAACGAAGCACTCGCCGGAATCGGGCTGCATCTCGCCAGACAGTATCTTGAGCAGGGTGGACTTGCCCGAGCCGTTGCGGCCAACCAGACAGGTCTTGTCGCCGCGCCCCACCCAGGTGGTGACGCCCTCGAACAGGGGGGAGCCGCCGAAAGTAAGGCGAACGTCTCGCAGGGCCAGAAGCGGAAGTGATGCCATGCGCTTCAACTACACCGACGACCGCTTTGGTTCAAGAGAAGTCGCAACCGCTAAACTTGCCGATCATTGAGCAAGCTCAAGGCCGAAGCCTTAGCGGGCCGCTTTAATGGCCGCCCAGAAGACCCATCATTCATCACGTCGAGGCCAAGATGAGCTTTCCCGACTTTTTCGACCAAGCGCCACAAATCACGATGCGCGATCCCTTGAGCGAATTTCTGGGGGCCAGCGAGGGCGGCCTGATCACCTATGCCTATGCCGACGCGGTTAAATTGGCGGGCCATTCCTGCCCAACCGTTGCAGGCACATGGCTGATGCTGGCGCGCGGGCTTGAATGCCTCTACCCAAATTCGTCTCCCGAACGCGGCCGCATCCGCATAGGCTTTCCCGACCCAGCCAACAGCGGGGTGACTGGCGTCATGGCGGCGGTGGCCACATTGGTGACCGGCGCCACGCAAGACAACGGTTTCAAGGGGTTGGGCGGGCGGTTCGACCGGCGCGGGCTGCTGGACTTCTCGCAACCGATCAACGGCTCCATGGCCCTGGAGCGCTGCGACACTTCGGCGCGCGTCACCCTGTCGCTCGACACGTCCGTCTTGCCAGCCGCTCCCGAGATGGGGGCCTTGATGGGTCTATGCCTGTCCGGCCAAGGCGCCAAAGAGGATCAAAAACGCTTCGGCCAAATGTGGCAGAGCCGTGTGCGTCATATGCTGACGGTGTTGGCAAGCGACGCAAGGCTGGTGCGCCTGACGACGGCGTGAAAGCCGCCAGAACTGATCAAGTAATTCTGGCTCTTCGACGTTTCATGTGGATTTTCCAATCATACAGAACCCCCAAACATATCGTCATGCCCGGCCTTGTGCCGGGCATCCACGTCTTATCTCATGATATCATTGCAGGGAGGTCATGGATGGCCGGGTCAAGCCCGGCCATGACGATGTGATTAACGCGCTTAAATCCACCCCAAAAGTCGGAGAGCCGTATTTCTAAGACGGGTCTTCAGGCTGCGACAATCCGCTCGGGGGGCAAATGCAGCGTCACCGTGGTTCCCTTGTTGACCTCGCTTTGAATCTCCAGCCTGCCGCCATGCAGCTTGATGAAGGTTTCGGAAAGCGGCAAGCCCAGCCCCGTTCCGGCATGCTGACGCTGCATTCTGTTTTCCACCTGCCCGAAGGGAGTCATCACGCGCTCGATGTCTTCGGCGGCGATGCCAATTCCAGTATCCGAGAAGGCGATCGCCACGCCGCCATCAGGCTCTCGGAACGTCCGAACCGCGATAACGCCTCCCGAGGGGGTGAACTTCGCCGCATTGTAGAGCAAGTTAAGAAAGGCCTGTTCCAGAATACGCCTGTCCGCCCGGACATGAGGCAAGCCCTCGGCCATCTGCATATCCAGCGTCAGCTCTTGTCTGCGCACCTGATCGCCCACGAGACGGGCGACGCTTTGAATGGCGTCGTCAAGCTCGAACTCTTCCTCGTACAGCTCAAGCCGTCCCGATTCCACGCGCGAAATGTCGAGAATGTCGTTGATGATTCTAAGCAGATGATGTGCGGCATGGTGGATGTCGTCCAGATATTCGCGGTACTTGTCGCAATCAAAGGGACCGAACATCTTGTGGCGCATCACATCAGCGAATCCGATGATGGCGTTCAGGGGCGTTCTTAGCTCGTGGCTCATGTTGGACAGGAAGCGGCTTTTGGCAACGTTCGACGCCTCTGCGCTTTCCTTGGCTTGAAGCAGATCTTCTTCGATCCGCTTGCGCTCCTCAATCTCGCGCTGAAGGCTTTGCGTCCGCTCCTCCACCATGCGCTCGAGCTTGGTTTCGCGCATTTTGGCGTCTTCGATCAGGCGCTGGGTTTGCTTGCGCAAGAAGCGGTTGCGCAACAAAGCCCGGATCCGGCCCTTTAGAATCGCCATGTCGGTGGATTTGACGACGAAGTCGTCGGCGCCCGATTCAAGAGCGCGGATGGCATTGTCGCGCGATTCAAAGGCGCTCATCATCAAGATGACGATCGGCGGATCTTCCGGCCGGTTCAGCTTGACCAGTTCCTGACAAACCGTCGTGCCGTCCATGGCGGGCATGATCAGATCGACCAGCACGCATTCATAGCTGTTTTGCTTCGCCAGTTCGATGCCTTTGGGTCCATCCTCGGCGGCATCAATCGTATAACCTTCGTCGGCCAGCGTTCCCCTTAGATATTCCAGATAGGTCGGGCTGTCGTCGATCAGCAGCAGATGCGCCTGATGGAACATGGGTTCGCTGGGACGCAGCAAAATTTCGGGCTGCGCCGAGCGGCGCAACACGCCATGCACCCTTAGGATCAGCATGTTGAAATCGTCGGACTTGGCGACGTAATCGTCGGCGCCGCTGTCCAGGCCAGCGATTTGCGAATCCGCCGTATCGTCGGATGTCAGCATGATGATGGGCAGGCTTTGCGTCGCCACGTTCAAGCGAATGCGACGGCACAATTCAACGCCGCTGGCTCCCGGCAGGTGATAATCGACGATCATCAAGTCGGGCAACATCAGATTCAGGGCTTCCAGCGCCTGCTCGGCCGAATTGACGCAGATCGAATCGAAGCCTTCCTGTTCCAGCGCATATTGCAGCCGGATGGCCTGGGTCGGTGAATCCTCTACGACCATGATGCGCTTGCTCATGGCTTGCCTCCAGCGCGCGACCTGTTGATAAGATCATGAATTCGCGGGGCGATGGCGTCCAGCGGTAAAAGTGCTCCCACTGCCCCCAGTTGCGCCGCGGCATCGGGCATGCCGTAGACGACGGCGGTCGAGCGGTCCTCGGCAAGCGTATAGGCGCCCGCCTTGCGCATGGCCAGCAAACCGTCGGCGCCGTCGTCGCCCATGCCGGTCAGCACGACGCCGATCCCCCTTTTGCCCAGGTCTTGCGCCATCGATTTGAACAGCACGGTTCCGGAAGGCCGCTGCCCCGAAACCTGCGGCCCTTTGGACAGACGCAGATGGCCGTCTTGCAAAACCAGATGCTGGTCGGCGGGCGGCGCGTAAACGATGCCGGGCAGCGGACGCTCGCCATCCTGGGCGATGCGGGCGGGCAACGGTCCCGTCTCGCCCAGCCAGCTGACGAAACCGGGCAGAAAACTGTCCGTCATATGTTGAACCAACAAGACGGGCAGCGGAAAATTCTTGCCAAGTCCGGTCAGAACCTGACTGACGGCGCTAGGGCCGCCGGTCGATGCGGCAATGCCCAGGATCAAGGGCGGCGGTGCTTGCTTGGCGCTGTCGGCCGAGGGCATGGCGGCAAAGTCCGACGGCCCATCGACGCCCGCTCCGAAATGAAGGCCGCGCCTGCGCGCCTGCTTAAGCACGCGCACCTCGCTCATGATAACGAACTGCCGGCAAAGATTTTCCGCCATCGCCTGATAATCTTCGTGCGACAGGCCGACCGGCTTTTCCACCACGGTCAAAGCGCCCGCCTTCAACGCGTTCATGGCGATGTTCAGCTCGTCGCATTCAACATTCGCCGACACCACCACAATCGGCGTGGGATTCGTCGCCATGATTTCCAGCGTGGCGTCCAGGCCGTTCATGCCGGGCAGTCGGATGTCGAGCGAGATCACGTCGGGCTTCAGCCGTTCCAGAGATTGGATCGCTTCTTCGGCACTGGAAACTGCGCCAGCCACCTCCAGGCGCGAATCCTGGCTGATGATATGGCACAACAGCTCGCGCACGACAGCCGAGTCTTCGACGACCAGAACCTTGATTTTTTTGTCCCCCCCCATGCGCCCCTACAATATCTGACGGATGGTTTCCAGAAGCTCGGTCTGATCGAACTTCTGCTTGACGAGATAGGCGGCAGCACCCAATTCCAGGCCGCGTTCGATATCCTCGTTTCGTTTAAGCGATGTCACCATGATGACCGGAATATGCGCCAGTTTCTTGTCGCTCTTCAGCTCTTTCAGCAGGGCAAAGCCGTCGATCCTGGGCATTTCCACATCGCTGACCACCAGATCGACCGGGCTGGCCCGCAGCTGAATCAGCGCGTCCAGCCCATCGACGGCGACGCGCACCTTGTAGCCATGCGCCTCCAGAATGCTTTTTTCCAAGGTCCGTGTGGTGATGGAATCGTCAGCCACCAGAATGACCGGCGCCGATTCCTCGACCAAGCGCTCGCCGGTGATCAGCGCCGGAGCGCCATCCGAATCGTCAAGCTGCGCGATCATCTCATAGGCGTTGAGCACCACCACTACGCTGCCGTCCGGCCTTAGAATGGCGCCCGTCACCACGCTGCCATGCGGCAGCGAAAAGCCCACATCCTTGACCACAGCCTCGCAAACCTCGATGAGCGCATCGACGGCCAGCGCAATCGTGCCCTGCGGCGAATCGATGATCGCCGCCAGAAAATTGCCGTCGCTGAGCTGGACGCCACTTTGCCCAAGTCCCAGCAGATCGTCCAGCCCGCGGACGGGAACTTGACGGTCGTCAAGCAGAACCAACGAGCGCCCTTCCACCTGCTTGACGTCGCTGGCGGCAATGCGGCACAGACGGTCCACCGCTTCGGCGGCCAAGGCGTAGGTTTGATTCTGGCATTCAAGCAGCAGCAGGCGTTGGCTGGATATCGACAAAGGCACGGTCAGAAGAAAGCGGGTGCCGGGACCTTCCTTGGGCTGCCACTGCGCGTGACCGCTTAGGCGGGCCGCCACTTCATGCACGACCGACATGCCCATGCCGCGCCCGGCGATGTCGCCTACTTCTTTCGCCGTGGAAAAGCCCGGCATAAAGATCAGACGCGACAATTCGCCGTCGCTGGCCTCCTGGGCCTCTTCCTCGCCGATCAATCCTCTGGCGACGGCCTGATCCTTGATGCGCTGAAGGTTAAGTCCGCGTCCATCGTCTTCGATCGTCACCAGCAGGAAAAGCCCTTCCACCGAAAAGGACAGCGTCATGCGACCGGTCGCAGGCTTGCCCACTTTCGTTCGTTCCTCAGGCGGCTCAATGCCGTGCGCCAAGGCATTGCGCAGCAAATGCATCACCGGATCGCGCAGGGCCTCCAGCACTTGCCGGTCGGCCTCGACGTCGAACCCATGGGTTCTGAAGTCGATCTCCATGCCAAGATCGCGCGCCAGATCGCGCACCATTTTGCGAAAGCCCGCAAAGACGCTTTCGGCTGGAATCAAGCGGACTTGGCGGATATCGCGGCGAAGCTCGCCCGCCATCTGTTCAACCGTCCAGGCGCTTTTGTGCTGCTGATGGCGAACCTGTGAAATCTCGGTCCCCAGCCAGCGCAGATGCTTGTCGATCCGCTCGGCTTGGCGTTCGATGGCGCGGTTGCGCACTTGGCGCTCGTGGCGGTGGCGCAAATCGGGCGTCACCGCCTGCAAATTCCGCCAAGCGCGATCCAATTCGCCCAACACATCCTCGAACTGGCGCAAACGCTTGGCCACCGTCGATTGATTGGCCGCCCCGCTGGCCAAAGCGCCCGCCGACAGCAATAGGCGATCCAGGGATTTGGCGCGCACCTTGATCGGCTCGTCCCCGGCCTTGGCGGGCGTCGATTTCGGCGGCGGCCTTTGAATGGTTTTGCCCGCCGCATAAGGTTCGCTGGCCTTGATCGGCTCGGAAGGCGCCGATTTCGCCTCGGTCTGGGCCAAAGGCTGGGCAGGCTCATCGCCAGCCAGCGCCTTTTCGGCAAGGGCAAGGGCGGCTTCGGCATCGGGAAGTTCCTTACCCGCGTCGAAGGCGGCCATCCAATCTTCGACCGTATCGACCAGACGCCCTGCCAGAACGCGCATGTCGGAAGAAAAGGCGCGGCTGCCCGAACGTATCTGCGCCAGCATCGTTTCAAGCTGATGCGCCAGCGCCTCGATGGGACGCAGATCGGTGGCCCGCGCCGCCCCCTTCAGGCTGTGGGCGTGGCGGAACACCTCGTCCATTTCAGGGCGCGCAAGCTCGCCTTCGTCGCGCATCACGAAGTGGCTGCGGATATGTTCCAGATGCTCCCGGCATTCGATCCGGAAAGCGTTAAGAAGGCGTTCGTGCAGATCCATTCCTACACACGATATTTTTCAACAACTTCGCGCAACTGCTGGCCAAGCGCCGTGAAGTTGCCCGCCGCTGTTTCCAACTGCCCGGTCGAACTGGCGGTTTGCTGGCTGGCTTGGCGAATTTCCTGAAGTGCTTGCACCACCTGCTCGAAGCCGATCTGCTGCTGATTGGTGGCGCCGCCGATCTGCTGGAAGGCGTTGGCGCTTTCGGCGACGTTGGCTGTCATCTTGCGGATAGCGTCCTCGGCGACCGTTACCTTTTCGCGGCCATACTCAACGCGCTTCATCGCTTCTTCCGTCAACAGAACCGACGTATTGATGCCTCGCTGAATCTCTTCCAGGATGCTGCGCACCCGCCTTGTGGCGTCCTTGGCCTGATCGGCCAAATTCTTGATCTCGCCCGCCACCACGGCAAAGCGCCTTCCGTCCTCGCGGGCGTCGGCAGCCTCGATGGCGGCGTTCAGCGCCACCAGATTCGACTGTTCGGCAATGTCGGTCACGCTGGCAATGATTTCGCCGATGGCCTGCGTGCGCTCGCTAAGGGTCACGATGTTGTCGGCCACGGAACCTGCCTGATGGCGGATGCCTTCCATGGCTTTGACGATCGATTCCACCGCTTGCAGGCCCAGATTGCTGGCATTGGCCATCGATTGGGCCGAGCCGGAAACCTGCTTGGCGCGTTCGGCCACCTGCTTGCCCGACTGGTTGATCTCCTCGACCGTGGCGGTGATTTCCTGTACTGCCGCCGCCTGCTGGCGCGTGGCCGCCGCCTGCTCCTTGGTCGTGGCGAAAATCTCAGACGCAGAGGCATTCAGGTTTTCGGTCACCGAACGCGTCTTGCCCGCGATCTCGCGCAAGGAATCAACCATCTGATTGAAGCTGTGGGCCAACTGTCCGGTTTCATCGCGGGCGCGCACCGGCAAATGCTCGACCTTCAGATTTCCGTCGGCAATGTCCTTAGCGCGCGCAACACAGGCTCGGAGCGGATGAATGATGTCGCGGGCGATGACCAGCGTCATCATGACGGCAGTCAAGCTGGCCAGCAGCCCCAACAGAATGATATTGCGCATGACGCTTGATATTTTGCCTTCGGCGCTGGCGTCGATCTTTTGCACCAGTTCCTGGGCCGCATCGGTCATGGCCTGATTGAGTTGCAGCAGCTCGTCGCGCTTTGCGCTTGCGCGCGGATCGTTGATGGGCAAGGCCAGCAGCGCCGCGGCCGACTGCCTAAAATCGTTCAACAGCGCCTTCTGGCGGGCCGCCTGATAAGCCTCGGCCGATCCCAGCTTGTTGCTTTCGACCAAGCTGTCCAGCGCTTGCTCGAACTTGCGCAGGGTTTGTTCGTAGGGCGCGGCGCGCCCGGCTTGGGTCAACAGCACTTCCTTCATGGCGCTTTGCGCCAACATGCGCTGGCGCCCAGCCAAATCGATTGCGGCACCGTCCGAACGATGGGCATCGACGGCCATGACCGTGTAGCCGACGATGATGGCGATCACCGCCATGCCGCCGACGGCGGTGAGGCCCAGCTTTTGAGAGATGGAAAAGCGACCCAGGAAATTGATGCTTGTCTGCCCGTTCATGCGCGTTTTCCTTCCTGCAGGCTGTCATTCATGGTGTTGTTTCCCAGTCCGCAACCTTCCAGCAGGGCTGGAACGTCGATCAGGGCCAGTGTCCCGGCGGTAATCGCCTTGATGAAGCGCCGGGGCATACCCGCCCCTTCGGCGCTTGCTTTGTGCAGTTGCTTGGCGTCGAGGGTCAGTACGCCTTCCAGAAAATCGGCGGCCAGTCCCAGTCGGCGCTGCCCCCAGCGCAGGTAGAAAACCGAGGGGGGTTTCGGATTCGCCGCCCCCTGTCTGGGGATGTCCAGCAAGACGGCGGTGTCCAGAACCGGCCTGATTTCGCCGTGCAGATTGGCTAGGCCCAACAAGGCTCTGCCCAGGCCCGGCACAGGCGTACAAAGCGTAGCGCCTGAAACCTCGCTGATTTCCTCAAGCGGGATGGCAAACCGCTCCTGTGCTACGCTAAAGACCAGCACCCGCACGTCGGTTGACTCATCAGGGTCGTGCGCGCGCGTGGCAAGATAGGCGGCGCGCCACTTCTGGATGGCGGTGATTTGCAATGGATCGGGTTCAAGGGCGCGGGCCATCGCCTGATTGCTGGCCTTCAGACGGCCATGAACCTGCTCCCAGTCGATGTCTGCCTGTTGCTGCTTTGTCATTTGCCGCTCTCAAGCTGGGCGCGCAGTCCCGCCATCTTGACCAGTTGCCCTGCGGTCAGACCCTCGCCGCCCGGCAAGGGCGTGTCCGCGGGCAAACCGACCGCGAGATCGTACGCGTTCTTGAAGGCCTTTTTGGCCATCTTCAGATCTCCCCGGCAACTCAACAGCAGCCCCAGATGGTAGTAAGCCATCTGGCACTTGCGGTCAACGAAGAGCATGCGCCGCAACGCCTTTTCGGCCCCATCGAAGTCGTTGATTTCGATCAGAACGTGAATGGCCTTAAGGGCGGCGTCCTGCCCGGTTTCAGCCCGGGCCAGCAGTCGCCTTGCCGGTCCGGATGCTGCAATCCACTGTCCGCGCTCGGACAGACGGGCCAGTTCTTGCTCTTCCTCCAGCCCCCCGCCACCCGGCGAAGCATCCTCGTCGGCCAAATCTTGCTGCGGCGCATCATGGCTGGGCGGAACGGGAAGGGCTGCAACCCCCATGTCTTGCGCGATGCCGGGCAAGACGGGTGGCGTCCAGGCGGGCGGCGAATTTTGCAGCTCGCCGCCGCCCTTGCGATAGACGATCAGCCCATCCAGATTGACCGCCTGGAAGCCTGGCGGGCGGTCCATGCCGATTTCGGCGGGACCCGTAATCAACCAGCCGCCATCGTTCAGCGCGGCGTGAAAACGCTCCATCAGTTGGAAAATCTGTTCGCGGCTGAAATAGATGGCGACATTGCGGCACAAGACGACATCCAACCCGCTCAACCCAAGGGCGGGCAGCGGCAAAGGATCTTGGATCAGATTGTGATAATGAAAGGTCACCGGCTCGCGATAGACTGGGCGCAGTTGCCAGCCCTGTTCGGTTCGCTCGAAATAGGCTTGCCGCTCCTCGGGACTGGTGGCCCGCACGGCCCAATCCTGGTAGATCCCGCTTCTGGCCTGGGCCAGGAATTTCTTGTCGATGTCCGTGCCGAAGACGCCGATGCGCCACCCTTTCAGCTGCGGCTTGAAATCGCGGGCCAACAAGATCGAAATGGAATAGGGTTCCGCGCCGGAAGAGCAGCCCGCACTCCAGATGCGCAGACATTGCGACGCGCCGTTGCGCGAAAGGATCTCGGGCACCACATGGGCGGTCAGGGCCTTGAACACCTCGGGATGGCGAAAGAAATAGGTTTCGCCAATCGTCAGTTCCGAAACCAGTTCGTCCATTTCCGCAGCGCCCGCCTTTCCCGCCTCCAGGAAGGCGGCGTAGGCGGCGCAGTCGCCAAGCCCGCAAGCGGCCAGCCTGGCTTTCAGAATGCGGGCGAGATCCGCCTCTTTGTCCTCATAATAGGCCAGCCCGGTTTTTTGGATGATGCTTTCCTTGATCCTGGGAAAGTAGGGATCCGCCGTCACCTCCGGGCCGGGCGTTGGCTTTGCCTTCATCAGGGCTGCGCGCCATCGCCCGACAGGCGAGCCAGAACCACGGTTTTGAACTCCTCGACGCGGCGCTTCTCCTCGGTCAGCAGCAGGCGATCCACCGACAAGACATGCACGACGCGCTCTTTCAGGCGCACCTCGCCCATCAGACAATCGTTGAAGGCCAGACCGGGCTTGGCCTTCACCATGTCCTTGGCCGACAGACGGTAAATGTCGTCCATGCTTTCGACGGCCAGGGCGGCTTTCGCGTTCTTCAGGATCATCACGGGCGTGTAGATCCCCGTGGGTGAGGCCGGAAGCCCCAAAAGGCGGGCCACCCGCAACACCGGCACCGGAGCGCCATCCAGCGTCATCATGCCCTCCAGGATGGACGGCATGCCGGGCGGCCTGGAAAGCTCGGGCAAGAACACCACCTCTTGCACCGCAGACGCCGGCAAGGCGCAAAGAATGCCGCCTTCGGTAAAGACGAGCAGCGTGTCAGGAGCGGACGTTTTCAGATTCATCTGCTTTCCAAAAGTTGCGGCAACGACATGATCCGGCATCGTTCAAAGGCGATGGTAGCAGGAATCGAGGCCCGCGCGCATGTCAGAACTTCCAGCCTTTGCAAAGATTCTGGGTGTATTGATAGCTTTGCGGGCTATCCAGCTTGCCATGGTCGCGTTCGGACTGCTCGTGCATCTCGTCGAGCAGCGGCTTGATGATGCGACCGGCTTCGGTCATGAACTGGCGGGTAACACCTTGCTCGCTGCTGGCGAAGGCGGCGCCATAACGCGCCACCGCCTTTTCCAACTCGATCTTGATCTGCCTGGAATAGATGTCCATGTTGCGCCGGAAAATGGCGACATGCTTGTTTTCGTGGTCCATTACCGCCGTGAATTCGCAGCTTCCCGGCTTGTATTCCTCGGCCACGTTGACGGTCATGCTTTTGAAGAACAAACGAACCTCGATCTGGCTAAGCCAACCGCAATATTGAACATTCTTTTTCAATGGATAAATCATGGCCTGGGCGCGAACTTCATAGCCGCCCTCGGCGCGCGTAAGACCTGCCGTGACGGCTTTTCGGCTAGCGCCGTAATTGACGCGGCGCTGTTTGGTGAACAGCTCCGTCAGTTCGGTCTGGGAAAGGTCGTTGCGATAGGCGGATGCGGCCGGATCTTGCACCACCGTCACGCGGGGCGCTTTACGGCCGTTGGTGGGACAGTTGGTTTGCGCAAGCGCCGGAGCCGCCGCCAAAATGGGCAGAAAAAGAAGAACCGTCAGAAGACGGCGAGACGTCATGCGGTGACCGAGAACCGGTCGATGGCGATCTTCAGCGCTTTCAGCAAATCCTTGCCCAGTTGCCCGCCATCGCCCGAAACGCGTTCGCGGATGACGGCCCGCATGGAATCAACGTGCGACTTCACGATTTCCAGCGAGTTGTCGTCCTCGCGACAGCCCGGCTGGGTGTAGTCGTAGAGCATCTTGGCGAAGATGGAGATCAGGGGATAGCCGAAAGTGCCGCCCTGGCCGCGCAATTCGTGGGCGATCAGGTTGATCTCGTCGAAATAGTGACGGCGCACGGCGGGCGGCTTCATCAAGCACTCGGTGCAGAGGTCCAACAGCTTGGACATGTAGCTCATCGCCCAGTCGGCGAAGTCGAGCGCGTCGCGCTCCAGCGCCTTTTCCGCCATCTCCAGAATGTCTTTGGGCAGTTCGCCGGTTTCGTTGAACTTCATGCCGCCGCCCACTTTTTCCTTCAGCCGGTTGGGCAGCCTGAAATACCAGACGTCGGTGGGCGAACTGGGCTTCACGGTCTTTTCCGCCGAATAGACGACGGCGACGTCCTTTTCCTGATTCTTGCGCCGCTCCTCGCCTTCGGGCGCAACGCCGTTCTTGCGCCGCCGCTCAGGCCCATAATAATCGCGGGTCACCACGAACTGCCTGGGATTGTCGATCACCAATTGCAGCTTCTGATAGACGCTTTGCACCGAAAAGGGCTTGGCCAGGAATTCCGTGGTGCCCAAGTCGCGCGACTGTTCGACATAGGAGCGGTCCGCCGCCCCCGACAACATGATGAACGGCATGAAACGGTTGGGCGAATCCTTGCTGCTGCGCACCCAGCGCAACAGCAAAAGGCCGTTGATGGGGCTCATGATCAGGTCGGAGATGATGAGATCGACGCCCATGGCGCCGCCGGAACCGGGCTTGCTGGCGACGAGGCGCAGGAATTCCACCGCATCCTGGCCGTTGCGCGCCGTCGCCACCCAGCCGAAGCCCAAGGTTTTGAGAAGGCTTTCCAGAATGTCGCGGATATAGGAATTATCCTCGACCAGCAAAACCGACAAACGTTCCAGATTATAAAAGCCCACGGATCCACGCTCTCCGGTTCTAAAAGTCTTCCTATACCAGTTTGCATTAATCGTAACCGATTAATGCAGCCTCAAGCGCCGGGCGCGTTCCTCCGGAACGCTTGGCTCCCGCGCCTTTGGGCGCGCGCGGGCCTTGCCCGCGTCCAAGCGGCAATGAGTCATTCTTCCTGCCGCTTGGTATTATACCCTCAAAATATTTATACTTAGTTATATCGCATTCAACAAGACAAGTCAGCGGGCCAAGGGTTTGTATTTGATCCGGTGCGGCTGGTCGGCCTCGTTGCCCAGGCGGCGATGGCGGTCAACCTCATAGTCCTGGTAGTTGCCCTCGAACCAGACGACCTGGGAATCGCCCTCGAAGGCCAAGATGTGGGTGGCCAGACGGTCCAGGAACCAGCGATCATGGCTGATCACCACGGCGCAGCCGGGGAAATCGGCCAGGGCCTCTTCCAACCCGCGCAGCGTATCGATGTCCAAGTCGTTGGTCGGTTCGTCGAGCAGAATCACGTTGGCCCCGGTTTTCAGCATCTTGGCCAGATGGACGCGGTTGCGCTCGCCGCCCGACAGCAGCCCCACCTTCTTTTGCTGATCGCCGCCCTTGAAATTGAACTGGCCGACATAGGCCCGGCTGGGAATGGTTTTCTTGCCCATTTCCAGCACATCGACGCCGCCCGAGATTTCCTCCCACACCGTTTTGTTGGCGTCCAGCGCGTCGCGGCTTTGGTCGACATAGCCCAGCACCACCGTGTCGCCGATGCGCAAACTGCCGCCATCGGGCTGATCGACCCCGGTCAGCATGCGAAACAAGGTGGTCTTGCCGGCACCGTTGGGGCCGATGACGCCCACGATGCCGCCGGGCGGCAGTTTGAAGGACAGATTCTCGATCAGCAGCCGCTCGCCGAAGGATTTGGTCAGGTTCTGGGCCTCGATGACCAGATCGCCCAGCCTGGGGCCGGGCGGGATCAGAATCTGCGCCTGCCCGACATCTTGCTTGCCCGCCTCGGCCACCAACGAATCGAAGGCGGTGATGCGGGCCTTGCTTTTCGCCTGGCGGGCCTTGGGGCTGGCCCTGATCCATTCCAATTCGTGCTTGATGGTGCGCGAGCGGGCCGATTCCTCGCGGGCCTCCTGTTCAAGCCGCTTTTCCTTCTGCTCCAGCCAGGATGAATAATTGCCCTCGTAGGGAATGCCCTTGCCGCGATCCAGCTCCAAAATCCAGCCGGTGACATTGTCCAGGAAATAGCGGTCGTGGGTGACCAGCACCACCGTTCCCTCGTATTCCTTCAAGAAGCGTTCCAGCCAAGCCACCGATTCGGCGTCCAGATGGTTGGTCGGTTCATCCAGCAGCAGCATGTCGGGGCGCGACAGCAGCAAGCGGCACAGGGCGACGCGGCGCTTCTCGCCGCCCGACAGTTTGGAGACGTCGGCGTCGGGAGGCGGACAGCGCAGGGCGTCCATGGCGATCTCGGTGGTGCGCGACAATTCCCAGGCGTTCAGATGGTCGATCTTTTCTTGAAGCTCGGCCTGTTCGGCCAGCAGGGCGGTCATCTCGTCGTCGCTCATTTCCTCGGCGAAGCGGGCCGAGATATCGTCGAAACGGTCCAGCAGCGCCTTGGTCTCGGCCACGCCGTCCATGACATTGCCCAGCACGTCCTTCGAAGGGTCAAGCTGCGGCTCTTGTTCCAGATAGCCCACCCGCACCCCTTCGGCGGACCAGGCTTCGCCGCCATAATCCTTGTCCAGCCCGGCCATGATCTTCAATAGGGTGGACTTGCCCGCGCCGTTATAGCCCAGCACGCCGATCTTGGCCCCCGGCAGGAACGAGAGCCAGATGCCCTCCATGATCTTTTTCCCGCCCGGATAGACTTTGGACAGGTTTTTCATCACGTAGATATACTGGTAGGAAGCCATGGCCTAAGCGTCTCCGAAGGATGTCTGGCCTCGTTGTAGCGCAGGCGGGCGGCAAAGACTAGAGTGTGTGAATGGATAACAAGCGCGAACGCCTGATCGATCTTTACCGGCGCATGGCCGAACATACGGCCCAGGAATGCGCTGCGCCCAGCGAATTTGGCTGCAAAAGGGCCTTCGCCTGCTGCCACCCGGCCATCTGCTTTACCGTGATCGCCTGGGCCAAGGAGAAATGGGGGGTGGAGCTAGCGCCCACCGGCCATGAACGCCTGCCGCTGATGGGGCCGGATGGCTGCATCGCCGCCCCGCATCTGCGCCCCACCTGTTCGGTCCATGCCTGCTGCATGGTGGAATATGGCGAAAAACCGGGCGACCCGGACTGGACGCGCGCCTATGCCGAACTTCTGGCCGAAATCAAAGAGATCGAGGACCCGAAGGACCAGTTGATGCGTTGATCAAGCCGTGGTCTGGAAATCGGTGACGGCCACCTGCGAGGTGTTGATGCCCGACAAGGTGGCGATTTGGTACGAATTGCTGGTCGAGGCGGCTTCCTGATTGGTCGTGTACCAAACTTCGACGCCCGCCGTGCCGGTATTGGCGCCGATAACGATGATGCCGACGCCGGTCGATGTGTCCGTCAGGTTGAAATCATAGCCCGTGCCGCCCATGGCCGTCGTGCTTGTGATGTAGCTTTTCGAATTCGCCGTTTCGGACAAGGAGAGGCCAAAGCCAAAACTGGTGGCGTCGACGAAGAACTTGTCCGTGCCGCTGACGAAATCGGTAATCGTGTCAACGCCCAGGATTGACGGCGTTCCCGTGTAATAGAACACGTCATTGCCTGCGCCGCCGGTCAGATGATCACTGCCCATGCCGCCGATCAGCGTGTCGAAGCCGGACCCGCCGTTGATGGAATCGGCGCTCGACCCGCCGACCAGCGTGTCGTTGGCGGAGCCGCCGATGATGGAATCGGCGCCAGCGCTGCCATGGAACGAGAATCCGCCGCCGTTGGCCGAGCCGTCAAAAATGGCGCTGCTGGCCGTGGAGGCATCGATATAGGTCAACGCGCTCGTCGAAACGCCCAAGGTAACATTGTAGCTGGTGCCGCCCGACAGCGAGACCGTTTCCACCGTATCCAGGTGGGTCAGCGAAACGCCGCTGGAATAATCGCCCGTCAAAATCAACGTGTCGGTGCCCGCCCCGCCGGTAACCGAGGTCGCGCTGGTGAACAGGTTGGAAAAATAGAAGAAATCGTTGCCGCCGGAACCTTTGACATGTTCGATGCCAGACAGGCTGTCATTGTAGGAAACCGAGCTATAGACGGTCGATGCCGTTCCCGTGCCCATATAGACGGTTACGCTGTCGGCGCCGGAATACCAAGCCCAGTCATTGCCGTCGCCGCCATCCAGTTTGTTGTTGCCGGCCCCGCCGGTAATGATGTCGTTGCCGCTATCGCCATAGATCACATCGTCCGCCGTGGTGCCGGTGATGGTGTCGTTGCCGTCCAGGCCGAAGATGATCGAGCCGATGGGGCTGGGGAAATAGCCCGCCGAGGTCACCGAGGCGTCGATCACGTCGTCGGTGGACGCGCCCGAGGCGGTGCCCGCGACGATATAGCCGTAATTGCCGGGATTATCGACGATGCCGTTGGCCGATGTCATGGCGTTGGTCAGCAGCACGCCGTCCGCCAAGGTGCCGGTGGAGGCCTGGATGTCCTCGATTCCGGTAGAGATCGAGATGGCCGTATCGTAGGCGACACCCGCCACCAGAGAGCCGCCGCTGGCCGACATCGGAGCGGCCGTGACGTTGACAAAGCCATCGCCGCTGGTCAAATCTTGCAAGGTCAGCTTGACCGCCGCCAGATTGGTGAAAGTGACGCGGTCTCTGGTGCCGCCACCATCCGTCAAGACGTCGGCACCGCCCAGGGTGGCCTGTGAAATCACAAAATCCGTATTGCCGCTGCCGCCCACCAAGGCGTCGCTGCCCGTGGTGCCGTCCAGCGTGTCGGCGAAAACGATGCTGTCGTAGCGGACGTCGATGATGATGGAATTGTCGTTGTTGCTGCTGGTCGTGTCCGTTGCGTTAAAGTCGAAACTGAAGGAACCGTAACCGCCGGGGCCGAAGACGCCGGGGCCGAACACGCCGGGGCCGAAGACGCCGGGGCCGAAGAAATCACCGCCGGGGCCGAAACCGCCGGGGCCGAAACCGCCGGGGCCGAAGAAATCACCGCCGGGGCCGAAGCCGCCGGGGCCAACGCCACCGAGATTGTATCCGACGGGGCCATAACCTGACGGTCCAAAGCCTCCGGGAGCGAAACCGAAATCCGCCCCAAACTGGTTGCCGCCGCCGCTGAAAGTGCCCACGCCGCCGGTGCCGAAGAAACTGGTGGGGCCAAAACCGCCGCCCCCCCCGAATCCGCCTGCCGCACCGAATGCGGCCTCGGCCGCCGCTGCCGCCTGTTCAGGCGTCGCACCCTGGCCGATGGCGGCGGCGATGCCCGCCTGCGCACCTGCGCCAAAGGCTTGCAGAGGATTGGCTCCGCCTGCGATAGCCGTCGCGGCGGCATTGGCGGCGGCACCCGCCTGTCCCGGCCCCGGACCCATTTGCATGATGCCCATACTGCTGATTGATGCTTGGCCCGTCGCCATGGCGGCGAAGGGATTGGCGGCGGCGGGTCCTCCCGCGCCGGGGGCGCCTCCTGGGAGCGGGGCGGCCAGAAGTCCCATCTGCACAGCAGCCTGTCCGGCGGCGGCCAAGGCTTGCTGCGGAGCCGCGCCTTGCGACAGGGCATTGTTAAAGACTGCCTGCACATTCATAGCCGCCGCTTGGGCTTGCTCGATGCTGGCTCCTTGCGAAATGGCCTGATCGATGGCCGCCTGGGCGGCCGCCGAAAACATCTGCGCCGTCTGACCCTGGGCCGGGCCTTGCGGAGCAGCCGGTCCTGCCTCGCCCGCCCCGACCAAGCCAAAAGCCAGCCCTTCGCCGGGGGCCGCCGGAGCCGCTTGTCCCGGGGCCTGCGGGCCAGTCTGCGCACCAGGCGCCTGCGGGCCAGCCGCCGCACCGGGCGCTCCAGCCGCCGGAGCCAAGTTCTGAATCTGCAGCACGGTAGCCGCGGCGCCAGCCGAAGCGGGGGTCGGCGGCAGGGCGGTCAGGGTTTGGGCAAAGCCAGAATTGGCGAATTGCTGCGGCGTAAAGGAGAATGCGGGCGGGGGCGGATTGAAAAAGCTGGTGACCAGGACCGCCGAATTGGCGGTGTTGATGGTTTGCGATCCGGCGGCGTTGGAAATGGTCACTTCGCCGGTGCCCTGCCCGCCTTCGGACAGAACGGCCACCGTCAGCCCTTGCTCGGGCGAATAGCCGCCCGAACCCAGCGTGCCGCGAATGCCGATGGTGGCCACCGGGGTGCGCACGGTCATGGCGTCGGGCGCGGTTTTGGCGATCTGTCCCGACACGAAAGAGAAGGTGCCCTGCACCAGCGAGAAGGCCGACTTGCCGGTGCCGCTGGACGGGTCGAAAACCATCTGATCCAGCACCATGCGCCCATCGCTGCCCAGCGACAGCGATGTTTTGTCAACGAACAGAAGGCCGACCGCCGCCCCCTTGGATGTTTGCAACACATCGCCCTGGAAAACCGAATCGCCCTTGTTCAGAACGCCCTTCGAACCGTCGGCATGAACCACATTGACCGGGCCGGAAATGGTTTCGACATGGCCGATCGATTGGCGGGCCACGCCGCCAGCGCCCGCCTGCGCGAATTGCCCGGGCGCCATCGAACCAGCCAGACTTTCGGCCAGATCGCCGGAAATCCGAGCACCATCGTCGGCCACCAAGTCGGGCGGCGCGTCGGTCAGGAAATAATCTTGCACCAGCACCTGTTCGCCATTGGGGCCGGTGATCATCAGATCAAGACCGATGCGGGCGTAATCGCCCACGGTCAACATGGACGAAGAAGGAATCCGCACCGCTGCGCCATGGCTGCCCGCTTCGGGCGCCGCAAGTCGCAACGGGGGTGCTTGCCTGCCCTGCGTCTGGGCATCGGAAAGAATGGACAGGGTCTTCGGATCGGCGTTCGCGTTCATGACGGCACTTCCTTGCTGCGACGCTTGCGAGAGGACGGTTCTGTCATCGCCAAGCCGCATCAATTTCAATAAAATACTATTCTTAAGAATTTGCTGTGTCCAGCGTCACAGGTTGAATTTAAAGGTCCTGGACTAGCCGTTATGATCAATCATGGATTATCTATTGATAATTAACACGAAAGAAGGCGCTTGTTTTTCCGGGGCCGCCTAGGGCCGATTTACGCCTTCTGACGTTCCGCCAACCATTGCTGGAAAGCCCCGTACAGGGCGTTGAGCGCTGCGTCCCAACTGCCGTGCTGCGTTTGGCGGATCAGGCGCAGCGACGAATACCAAGGCGAGCTATCGCCGCCAACACCCCAGCGCCAATCGGAATAATGCAGCAGCAACAAGAATGTAGGCACGCCCATGGCCCCCGCCAAATGCGCCACGGCTGTATCAATGGTGACCAAAAGGTCAAGCTGGGCAAGCAATGCGGCGGTATCGGCGAAATCGGAGATGGCGGGCGACAGATCGGCGATCAGGGGGCGGGCATGCAGGCGCTTGATGTCCTCCTTGCGCTCGCCCATTTGCAGGCTCATCAGCAAGACCTGGGGATGGCTGGCCAAACCCAGCAGGCGCTCCAGCGGCGCCGAACGGTCCCTGGGCGTCATCTTGCCCGCCCAGACCAGCCCCACTTTCAGGCGTTTCTGATCGACGATGCGGGCCTTGGGCTCCGACACCGCCTTCAAATAGGGCTGACCGCCCGCCAGATCATTGACCCCCAGCTTCATGATTCCCGGCAGACTAAGTAGGGGCGCCCAGTAATCGGCGCCCTGCACCGTCGTTCCCCGCGGCACGGCCTTGACGACGCCGGGCAGGGCGGAAAAGAGGCGGGCCAGCGTCGGCTGGCATTCCAGCACGATCCTGGCCCCCATCTCGGCCAAGTTCTTGACGAAACGGGCGAATTGCAGCGCGTCGCCAAAGCCCTGCTCGTCATGCAGGAAGATGGATTTGCCTTTAAGCGGCTCGCCTTGCCAGCGCGGAAAGGGAAATTGGCGGGGCGGGCTTTTCTCAAGCGCCCAGCGGCTTTCATAGGCGGGGAATCCCCGTCCGTAATCGCCCATCATCATCAGCGTCAGCGAGCGGTCCCAGGCCGCTTCCGGATAGTCGGGGCGCAGGGCGAGCGCCTTGTCCAGCGCCGCCAGACAGTCAGCCGGGCGATTGGCGTCGCGCCAGACCAGACCCAGATTGTTCCAATATTCGGGCGTCGCGGGCTGAAGCTCCAGGGCCTTCTTCAAGGCCGCTTCGGCCTCGGCGTGGCGTCCGCAATCCCTGAAGGCGTTGCCCAGATTGGACAGAATGCCGGGATCGTCGGATCTCAAGGCATAGGCGCGAAGCTGACAGGCCAGCGAGGCATCGGCCTTGCCCTGGCTGCGCAGGGCGACGCCCATATTGCTCCAGGCGGCGGTCAGGCGGCTATCTTGGGCCAGCGCCTCGCCGAAAGCCTTGACCGCCCCGTCAAGATCGCCTTTGCGCTGACGGGCGATTCCCTCGCCCAGCAAGGCCTGCACGCCGGGAGGGGACTGGTCGGGCGAGGCGGCGTCAGTAGGGAGCGTAGGATTTCTCCTCGATCAGACGCGACCCCAACAGCAGGTTGATCTCGCGCTTCAGATTCGCCCGCTCGTCGTTGGTGACGTAAACGGCGCGCGCCAGTTCGATGAATTTGGCTCCGAAATCCCTGACCCGCTCGCAATCCCTGATCTCGTCTTCGATCACCCACAATTTCTCGTTCACGGCCTTCAGCTTGGCGCTGAGGCCGGACAAGTCCGCCGACGGGGCCATGGCTTGGTCGCGCGTGGCGGCCAGCGTTTGCAGCTCGGCTTTGATGTTGGACAGTTTCTGGACGTCCGAGATGCGCTCGGACTTGATTTCCAGAATGGTGATTTTGTCGATCAATTCGCCTGCGGGAATTTCGACCAGAATGGATGCGGTGTTTGTCATGGCGCGGGACTATCGGGGAAACGGGCGCGGATTGCAATATCCAGCCTGTCCGCCACCCCGGCCCAATCTTCGGGGGCGTGTTGGCGAAACAGTTTCAGCGTGGGGTACCAGGGGGTCCGATCACTGGCGCGGCCCCAGCGCCAGTCGGGGGCCGAAGACAGCATGACCCAGCATTCGACGCCCAGCGCGCCCGCCAGATGCGCCACCGCCGTATCCGAACAAATCAGCAGATCGATGTTTTTCAATAGGGCGGCAGTGGAATCGAACCCCTGCCCCACCAAAGGATCGTCGCTATCGCCCAGATCATCCAACTGGCCGCCCAGGCCAAGCGAGAGCAACTCCTGGCGGGCCGGGTCGCGCTGCAAGGACAGCCACCTGAGCTGTGGATTGTCCAAGATCATCCGTTTAAGCGGCGTCAATCCCGGCGCTCGCCTAGCTTCGCCCTTGAAACCCGGATTGCCGCGCCAGACCAATCCCAGCTTGGGCTTTTGCGCGCCGGACAAGCGCTTGGCCCAGGCGGCCTCACGCTCGGCGTCGGGAATCAGATAGGGGATGGCGGCCGGTATCGTCTCAAGGCGCGTGCCCAGCTTATGGCCCAGGCTGGCCACCGCCACCCAGGCGGCATAGGCGGGGGCGGGGTCCGATTGGGAGATCACCTCGGCCTGCCCCTCGAAAGAGCGGCGGATCAGGGGAACCAGACTGTCTTGGCAGCGCACGATCACCTGGATGCCCGCCGCCGCCAGCAGGGGAATATAGCGAAGGAAGTGGATGGTGTCGCCGAAGCCCTGCTCGGCCTGGACCAGCAACGGGCCTGACAGATTGGGCAGGCCGTCCCAAACCGGACCGTCCAGATGGAAGCCCTGCATGTCGGCCAGCCCGAATCTGGCTTCCCAATCCGGCCAGCCGCCCGCGTAATCGCCGCAAAGCAGACGGGCGAAGCCCCGGTTGAATCTGGCCGTCGCCAGTTCGGGCTTTTGGTCCAACGCCTGATCATAGGCCTTCAGCGCTTCGTCCAGCCGCCCAGCGCCCAGCAACACATTGCCCAGATTGCCCGCCGCCTCGGCGTAAGCGGGCTTGCAGGCCAGAGCTTCCCTAAAGGCGTCGCCCGCGAGGTCGAACCGTCCCAGATCGTTCAGCAAGACACCCCGGTTGTTGTGGGCCTCGGCGCATTTGGGATCGATGCGCAAGGCGCCGTCCAGCGCCGCCAGCGCTTCTTCAAGCCGCCCCAGTTCCTTCAGCACAGAAGCTCGGCCCAGATGAAGATCGAGCCTTGTGGGCGCGCCGGACAAGGCGACGTCGAAGGCCGCCAAAGCCTCTTCCTGACGACCGGTGGCCCTTAGCAATTGGGCCAGATTGCCAAGAATGCCGGGATCGCCCGGCTTTTGCGCCAAGGCCTCCATATAGGCGATTTCGCCCTCGGCGAACTGCCCCATTTCCTGCAAGGCCGCGCCCAGATTAAGTCGCACGTCAAGATAGGAAGCGCCAAGCCGCAGCGCCAGGCGATAAGCCGCTACGGCGCCGCGAAAATTGCCGATGGCCTGGCGCGCCACGCCCAGATTGTAGGCGGCGTCGGCATGGCCTGGCGACAAGGCCAGCACGCGGGTTAGAAAAGCCTCGGCCTCGCCCGCCCGGCCAGTTTGGACCAGCAGAACGCCCAGCAAGAAGCGCACATCCGCCCGCTCGGGCGCGCGGTCGGCCACAGAGCGATAGACGGCCTCGGCCTCGATGAGCCGCCCGGTCTGATGCCACTGAAACGCGGTGGCGAGTTGGTCGTTCATGCCCCCCCGAAATGCAGGCACAGATCGCATTGCGAAAGCCCCGGATGATCTATGCAAGAACGATAATGCCCGAAATTGCCGCTGCTTAGTATCTCTTCCACGTTTTGCAGCAAAAGATTTCCCACCGGCCCATTTTTCTGAGCGGCATGACATTGCGGCGTCAGGAATCCTTCTGGATCAAGCCTAAAGCCGTCGCGCGGGGCCAGACAGGCGTTGCGCTCCCAGGCCGCGAACTCGCTCTCGGTTCGATAATCAGGCGATAGAAACGCCACGCCCAGAAGTTTGGCCATGTCGGCGGCCTCGTCCAAACTGGCGGTGACGGCCCGCTTGAACGCCTCATCGATGAAGCGCAGATCGAAGGGGGCCAGCTTGTGGGTGGTGACGCTGTCCACGCCCAGCTTGGAAGCCAGATGGATCAGGCGCGGCAACTCGGCGTAGTTGTTGCGCATGACGGTGTAATTGAATTCGACCAGCACATCGTGGCCGCCCTTTGTGCGCAGTTCGCACAGCCTTGCCACATTGTCCATCACCTTCGCAAAGCGGGCGCCCTTGCGGATATCCTCGTAGGTCTGGGCCGTGGCACCATCGATCGAGATGCGGACCTTTCCCAGCACGCCAGATTCCAGCAATATCCTTGCCGTCTCCTCCTTCAAAAGCGTGCCGTTGGTAATGATCTGGCCCCTAAGATGGGGTTGCATGTGCTGGCGCATCAGACCAAGCGCCTCGCCCAGATAGGGCAGCATCAAGGGTTCGCAGGCGCAGCCCAATTGGAAGTCGGCCACGCGGGCGAAAATGGGGGCCACGCGGCTTTTGAACAGCTCCAGCGGCAGCACCTTTTGATCCCTAAGATTGGCTCGGGGGCCGCACATGCTGCATTTCAGATTGCAGCCGTCATTCAGGTCGATGAACAGGTGCAGATGCGCAGGCAGGGCATTCATGACTGTTGTTTCCATAGAATTTGCGAGGTCGCGGTGTTAATGCGTCCGGCCAACCATCCATTGTGGCACCGCCTTCGTCTCAACAGCAAGAACTGCAGGAAAATATTGCTGATGATCGGACCGTTAAAAGTGGGTAGGTGCCTACCCGCCTTCCCGGGTGGTATTTCGCGTTGACTTCGCGATTGCGAAAGGATAAACCAAAAGCAGTTCCACCTCAGGTCCGTGTTGTTGAGGCTCGATCGACCGATGTCCACCCGCCCCCGGCCCCTGTCGCCGCATTTGCAGGTTTACAAGCCGCAAATCACTTCTCTTTTGTCCATTCTGCACCGCATCACCGGCGTTGCCCTCGTCTTCGGCTTGCTGCTGCTGACTTGGTGGCTGGGCATGGCGGCCTATGGCCCTGAGACTTTCGAAACCGCCCAGTCCGTCGTGGGATCCTGGTTCGGGCTTTTGGCGATGTTCGGCTTTTCCTTGACCCTGTTTTATCATCTAGCCAACGGCATCCGCCATTTGGCCTGGGATCTTGGCTACGGCTTTGCCAATGAGCAGGTCACCAGATCGGGTTACGCCGTTCTGGCGGTCACGCTTATTCTGACCCTGGCGGCCTGGGCCGCCGCGTTTGTCATCTGATCGGGAGGCGATGAAATGACGACCATGCGTTCTCCCCTGGGCCGGGCGCGCGGATTGGGTTCCGCGAAAGAGGGCTTGGCTTCCTTCATGGCGCTGCGCGTCACCGCCATCGCTCTGATCCCGCTTTGCCTGTGGTTCGTCGCATCGGTCATCAGCCTCATGGGCGCCGATTACGACACTTTGCGGGAATTCCTGGGCAGCCCTGTCAACGCCACACTCTTTTCCCTGCTGATCCTGGCTGGCTTTTACCACGGCTTGCTTGGCCTTCAGGAAGTGATCGTCGATTATGTGCATGCCAAGCCAGTGCAGATCGTGCTGCTGCTGCTCGTCAAGTTCCTGGCCGCCAGTCTTTCGGTTTTCCTGGTGCTGTCCATCGTCAAGCTCGGTTTCGGAGTCTAGCCGGTCATGCCTTCCTACAAAATCATCGATCACACCTATGACGTTGTGGTGGTGGGGGCTGGCGGCGCTGGCCTGCGCGCCACGCTGGGCATGAGCGCCGCCGGGTTGCGCACCGCCTCGATCACCAAGGTGTTTCCCACCCGCAGCCACACGGTGGCGGCGCAGGGCGGCATCGGCGCGGCGCTCGGCAACATGGCCGACGACAATTGGCGCTGGCACATGTACGACACCGTCAAGGGTTCCGACTGGCTGGGCGACCAGGACGCCATTGAATATATGTGCCGCGAGGCCATTCCGGCGGTCTATGAGTTGGAACATTTCGGCGTGCCCTTCTCGCGCACCGAGGATGGGCGCATCTATCAGCGTCCCTTCGGCGGCCATATGCGCAATTTCGGCGAAGCCCCGGTGCAGCGCGCCTGCGCTGCGGCCGATCGCACCGGCCACGCCATCCTGCATACGCTGTATCAGCAATGCCTGAAGCACAACGCCGAATTCTTCGTCGAATATTTCGCGCTCGACCTGATCATGGACGAGAACGGCGCTTGCAAGGGCGTGGTGGCCTGGAATCTTGACGACGGCACCATTCACCGCTTCCGCGCCCAGATGGTGGTGCTGGCCACCGGCGGCTATGGCCGCGCCTTCTTCTCGTGCACCTCGGCCCATACCTGCACCGGCGACGGCAACGGCATGGTGGCCCGCGCCGGACTATCCCTTCAGGATCACGAGTTCGTGCAGTTCCACCCCACCGGCATTTACGGATCGGGCTGCTTGATCACCGAGGGCGCCAGAGGCGAGGGAGGATATCTCACCAACTCGGCTGGCGAACGTTTCATGGAGCGCTACGCCCCCAACGCCAAGGACTTGGCTTCGCGCGACGTGGTCAGCCGCGCCATGACGGTGGAAATCCGCGAAGGACGCGGCGTCGGCGACCATAACGACCATATCCATCTGCATCTGGAACATCTGGGCCCCGAAGTATTGCATCTGCGCCTGCCCGGCATCACCGAAACCGCCAAGATCTTCTCGGGCGTCGATGCGACGCGCGAGCCGATTCCGGTGCTGCCGACCGTGCATTACAATATGGGCGGCATTCCCACCAACTATATGGGCGAAGTGCTGCGCCCGACCAAGGACGACCCCGATGCCGTCTGCCCCGGCTTGATGGCGATTGGCGAATGCGCCTGCGTTTCGGTGCACGGCGCCAACCGATTGGGCACCAATTCGCTATTGGATATCGTGGTGTTCGGCCGCGCCGCCGCCCTGCGCGCCGCCAAGATCATCACGCCGGGCGCCATGCAAAAGCCCTTGTCGCGCGACGCCGCCGAGAAGGCGCTGTCTCGCTTCGACCGCCTGCGCCACGCCAAGGGCGACCTGTCGGTCTCGGAAATTCGCCTCGCCATGCAAAAGACCATGCAAAGCGACGCCGCGGTCTTCCGCACATCGAAATCGCTGGCCGAAGGCTGCAAGCGCATGAACGGCGTCGCCGCCACCATGGATCAGATTTCGATCAAGGATCGCTCGATGATCTGGAACTCGGATCTGGTGGAAGCGTTGGAGCTTGAAAATCTCATGCCCTGCGCCATGGCGACCATCTTCGGCGCCGAGGCGCGCCACGAAAGCCGCGGCGCCCATGCGCATGAGGACTTCCCCAACCGCGACGACGCCAATTGGATGAAACACACGCTGGCCTGGGTGGACGACAATTACAAGGTCAGGCTCGACTACCGCCCGGTGCACACCTACACGCTGACCGACGAAGTGGCGTATATCCAGCCCAAAGCGCGCGTTTACTAAGGACGCAGAAGATGGTCGAATTCAATCTGCCCGCCAATTCCCTGGTCAAGGAAGGCAAAACCTTCAAGGCCCCGGCAAGCGCCAAGAACGTTAGGCGTTTCAAGATCTATCGCTACGATCCCGATTCGGGCCAGAACCCGCGCCTGGATACGTTCGAGATTGATCTGGCCGCCTGCGGCCCCATGGTTCTGGACGCGCTGATCAAGATCAAGAACGAAGTGGACAGCACGCTGACCTTCCGCCGGTCCTGCCGCGAGGGCATTTGCGGCAGCTGCGCCATGAACATCGACGGCACCAACACGCTGGCCTGCTTGAAGCCCATCGAGGACATCTCGGGCGACGTGAAAATCTATCCGCTGCCCCATATGCCGGTGGTCAAGGATTTGGTGCCCGACCTGTCGGTGCCTTATGCCCAATATGCGTCCGTCGAGCCTTGGATGAAGGCCGACACCATGCCGCCGCCCGGCGCCGAGCGGCGCCAAAGCGTGCAGGAACGCGAGAAGCTGGATGGGTTGTGGGAATGCATTTTGTGCTTCTGCTGTCAGACCTCATGCCCCAGCTACTGGTGGAACGGCGACCGCTATCTGGGTTCGGCGGTGCTGCTGCAGGCCTATCGCTGGATCGCCGATTCCAGGGACGAAGCCACCGGCGAGCGGCTGGATGCGCTGACCGACCCCTTCAAGCTGTACCGCTGCCACACCATTTTGAATTGCAGCCGGACTTGCCCCAAGGGCTTGAATCCGGGCAGCGCGATTGCCGACATCAAACGCCTGATCGCCGAACGGTCGCTGTAATGGCAAGGGGTCGAATCAGCCCTTTGCATCGCTGAAGCGCACCAACGCCCCCTTATGCTCGTCCCACAGGGCGAGGCGGGCGCAGCGCAAGCTGTCTCGCAGCGTCAAGCGGTTGACCTCTTTCAACTCTGGCAGGCGTTCCAGGCACTCGCCCAGGCGATAGCTGGGAATCCGGCTGGCCAGATGATGGATATGGTGGATGCCGATATTGGCGGTCAGCCAGCGCAGAGGGGCCGGAAGATCGTAATGCGAGCTGCCGGCGATCGCATCGCGGTAAAAGCCCCACTCGCCGTCGCGTGCCCAATGGGTGTCTTTGAACTGGTGCTGAATATAGAACAGCCAGACACCCGAAGTGGCGGCCACCAGCAACGTCGTTATATGAACGAACAGAAAAGCAGCGCCGAATAGAAGGGAACCGCCAAGCAGAAAGCCCGCAATCGCCAGATTGGTCGGCATCACGCTCAGCCAACCGGCCCGCAGCCTTCCCATCAGCCCCAAGGGCAGTCGTTGCTTGAACAAGAACACATAGGCCGGACCCAACCCGAACAGGACCAGCGGGTTTCGCCCGAAGCGATAGACAAGCCGCCGCCAGCGGCTAAGGCCTTCGTACTCGGCGATGGTCAGCACATCGATATCGCCGCTGCCGCGCCGGTCCAGATTGCCAGCAGTGGCGTGATGGCGGGCATGCATGTGACGCCAATAGCCATAGGGGGTGAAGGTCAGGACGCTGATGGCCCTGCCAAGCAGGTTGTTTAGCCCGCGCCGGTGAAAAAACGACCCATGGCCGCAGTCATGCTGGATCATGAACAGGCGGGCCAAAAACGCCCCCGTAGGCAGGGCGAGAAGCAAGAAGGCCCAACTTACGAAATGAATGCCCGCCAGAGACGCGACGAACAGGCACAGGAAGGGAACGGCGGTCAGGACCAACTCCCACGCTGCCCGCAAGCTGCTGGCTTCGCTGTAAGGGGCTAGAAGTCCGGCAAGGCGGCGCGCCTCGCTTTCGGCAATTACGAATGAAGAACGGTTCATGGGGCTGCCTCGAAGCCCTATTCATTTGGTTGCGCATGAGGCCAGTTACAAGTCGGACGGACGGCACCCCCGCCTTTGGCGGAACAGGGGTGCTTCCAGGCTCGGGCAAATCCACAACGACCTTGCCTAGTTGCCCCGTCCGGCTTAATTTCCCCCAACATCCCTTGGGGATCGCCGGTTTAGCTCAGTTGGTAGAGCACCTGATTTGTAATCAGGCGGTCGCGGGTTCGAATCCTGCAACCGGCACCAATATCTCAAGTGATGTTAGGCGGTCTTTTGCTTGCCATCTTGGCGCCCGCATCAAAATTTCCTTTTGGAAGCGTGACGAAGAAGACGGTTCCCTTGCCCTGCCCCGCCGATTCGGCCCAGATGCTTCCGCCATGCCGCTCGATGATCTTGCGGCTGATCGTCAGGCCGATGCCGGTGCCGCCGCCAAACTCGTTTCGCTTGTGCAGCCGCTGGAACAATCCGAATATCCGCTCTTCATAGCCAAGGCCCGGTTCGATGCCGATTCCGTTGTCGTGGAATTCCAGCCGCCAATTTCCATCCGGGGCTTGCTTGCAGGCAATGCGAATTTCCGGCTTCTCCTTGCCGCGATATTTGATGGCATTGGCGATCAGATTCATGAAGACGCGGGACAATTCGCCAAGATTTCCAAAAACCCTGGGCCATGCTTCGGGCGGCGTGATGACAGCGCCTGAACTTTCGATCTGAACGCGCAGGCTTTTCTGAGCCATCACCATGGCTTCGCCCAGATCGACGGGAGAGAGAGGTTCCCCACCGCGGCCAACCCGGGACAGCTCCAGCAGGTCTCGCACCAACTCATCCATGCGCTTGGCGGCATCCGAAACGATGGCCAGCATCTCGCGCTCGTCGCCGTCCAGGCGCTGATCAAGCCGTCTGGTCAGCAGCGTCGAGAAAGAGGTGATGTTGCGCAGTGGTTCGCGCAGATCGTGCGAGGAGACATAGGCGAAGGCCTCAAGTTCAGCATTCGAGCTTTCGAGAGCCTTGTTTTTCTCTTGCAGCGACATCGTCATCCGATAGGCGTCGAGCAAGCGGCTCTGGCTGCGCCTCGCCACCAGGACGATGGCGATGACCCCAAGAAGCCACAGCACGGCATGAGTCGATGTTATGGTGCGGACCACGCGCCGTTCGGGTTCCAGATAGGGTGCAAGCGACACCGAAACGCCGATGCCGCCACGGACATCGCCGTTTTTGAAGCCCAGATGCCCGTGACATTTCTGGCAGCTTTCCTCCATGAGGAACGGTCTGAACAGCCTTAAATGCGGGATGCCGTCGATTTCGGAAATCTCTTGTTTCTCGCTAAGAGTGCCAGCCGCGAATTGTCGGATGGCCTCTTCTTCCCACGGATCGGCCTTGTTGTTGGGATTGAGATAGACGATGCCGACAATGCGGCCCTTGATGCCATACAACTCGCCGTAATCTTGCATCATCTCCCGCAGCATGTAGGCGGGATTCATCAAGGTCAGCTTGCGCCCGCTGGCCGTGACGATATCACGGTCAGGAATATGCGACAGCCAGGGACTGGGGGGCGTCTTCTCGGTTGGCGGGACATAGACCCCACCATGATTCGACGCCCACGTCCGGTAGGCGACATCCTTGTTGAAATGGGCGTAGGCTGTATTGCGGACAAGCTCGAGCGTGACCTCTCTTTGCCTGTCCAAGTTCCAGGCCAGCGATACGCCGAGAAGAACGCTCCAGCCCAGCAGCGCCAGCACTGCATAGCGCAGAACGGCTTTCTTTATCCTGGAGGGTCCAGGGACCCCGTGGCTGGTTTCGACGAAGGTCAATGCGTCCACTCTGGCTCTTTGCCAATCAACAGTAGAATAACCAACTTCCGTTCCAACAGGAAGATGGCTGTTGACGGCGAGACTTGAGCTTGATCAAGAAAAGGCGTATTCGCCCAAGCAACTTCGCCGATTTCGTGCGTTTCTTCTTCTCGAAACAATCTGAATAGGTTACGGTTCCCCAGGTCGAAGGAAGGGACTGTTTTTCAGGGTGTGTAGGATGTGGGAACGGGATCGTTCTTCCTACCTGGAATTGTCTTTGTCCCTTTTGCTTCCCCTGACCGCCCTGGGGATGCAATGGCTGTTGTGGTCTTGGATCGAGCCGTTCGTTTGGTTCTTCTTCTATCCCGCCGTCTTTTTCAGCGCCCGTTTTGGCGGGCTTCGAAGCGGCGTCGCCTCAACGCTGCTGTCAACGCTGTTCGTCTGGCACTTTTTCATCCCGCCCCGTTTCAGTTGGCAAATCGACAATCCCAACGCCATCTGGTCGATGATGCTGTTCTTCATCATGGGCTGCCTGATCAGCGAGGCGATGGGCAGGCTTCGGATTTCAAAAACCGTCGGCGACCGGTTGGGCGCGCACAGTTGGCGCTACGCGGCCGTTCTTGGCGCGCTAGCCATGCTGTCCATCTTTTCTTACGCCACCTTCGACGAATTGATCGCGCGAGAGAACAAAAGTACCGAGGAAATCAACATTGCCGGACGTCAGCGCATGCTCTCGCAGCGCATCAATTACTTGAGCGAAAGGTACAGAGACAGCCGCGAGGAGGAGGAGCGCCAAGCGCTGCGCCAGGAGATCGACGACACCATCTTGCTGATGGAAAGCTCGCACAAGAAACTTCTGGGCGGCGACCCCGTCTTCGGCCTGACAAGCATCCGCTCGCCCGGCATCGCCGCTCACTATTTCGGCCCCAAAGCCTATCTTGACGAGGACATCCGCAACTTCATCAAGCGCAGCCGGGATTTCCTTGACCAAGCATCGCTAGGCGCGAGCGTCAAACCGCTCGAGGACACCCAGTCGGCGGTCAAAAGCCGTCTGCTGGCCCAGTTGGACAAGGTGACGCTTCAGTATCAGGCGGAAAGCAGGCAGACAGTCGGTTCCTTGCGCTTGCAAGCCCAGGTCTCGCTGGGCGCCTTGCTAACCTTTCTGGTCATTTCCTGGCTGGCGGTTTTCAGGCCCCAGGCGAGACGCATCGCCGAAAACATTCGCTTTCTTGAGGAGTCGGAGCGGCGCGCGCGGGGCATTCACGAAGCGGCGTTGGACGGCATCATCTCGATCGACGAGTCTGGATCGGTGATCGATTTCAACCCCTCGGCGGAACGTATTTTCGGCTGTCGGCGCGACGAAGCCCTTGGCCGCAACATCGCCGACGTCATCATTCCACAGCGTTACCGCGACCGGCACCACCAGGGACTTGAGCGCTATATTGCCTCGGGCGATGGCGCCATCATCGGAAGGCGCCTGGAAATATCGGCGGTTCATGCCAGCGGCAGGGAATTTCCGGTGGAATTGTCGGTCACCGAGGTCATGCACGACAGTCAGCGCATCTTCACGGCATTTCTGCGCGATCTGACCTTGGTGAAGGAGCATGAGGCGGCGCTGCGCAAGCTCTCGCTGGCGGTCGAGCAAAGCCCAACGTCGGTCGTGATCACCGATTCCAAGGGAACGATTGAATATGTCAACGCAAAGTTCGAACAGATTTCCGGCTATTCGCGCGAAGAGGCCATCGGCAACAACCCGCGCATTCTGAAATCAGGCGAGAAAGGCCAGGACGAGTACGGAGAAATGTGGCGCGCCATCACGTCGGGCAAGGAGTGGCGGGGCGAATTTCACAACAAGCGAAAGGACGGCGCGCTTTATTGGGAAACGGCGCTGATTTCGCCCATCAAGGACGATTAGGGGCGCATCACGAATTTTCTGGCCATCAAGGAAGACATTACCGAACAACGGCAAATCGAACATGCGCTGCGCCGCTCGCAAAAGATGGAGGCGGTCGGGCAGCTTTCAGGCGGCCTTGCCCACGATTTCAACAATATCCTTGGCATCATCGGCGGCAACCTGGAAATGCTGCGCCCCATGGTGGCGGACAAGGAAAAGGCCGTGCGCCGCATCGAAACGGCTTTGCGCAACGTCGAGCGCGCCGCCAAGTTGACACGTCGCTTGCTGAATTTTTCTCGCCAGCAGCCGCAACCCAATGCGCCGGTTTCAGTCAACGAGATTATCGCGGGCATGAGCGAGCTATTGGAGAAATCCTTGACCATCAACATAGCGGTCGATCTTCATTTGGATGAAAAGGTCTGCATGACCAAGATAGACGCAGGCGATTTCGAGGACGTTATGATCAATCTGGCCCTGAACGCCCGAGACGCCATGCCCCAGGGCGGACGCATCGTAATTGAGACGGAAAATGTTCAACTTGACGAAGCTTATGTCGCCGTCAATCCAGATACGGCAACGGGCCCCTATGTGCGGATTTCCGTCAGCGATACGGGCACGGGAATGAGCAAGGAAACAGCTGAGCGCATTTTCGAACCCTTCTTTACCACAAAACCGGCCAGCGCAGGCACCGGTTTGGGGCTAAGCATGGTCTATGGCTTCGTTAAGCGGTCTCGCGGTCATATCAAGGTCTATTCCGAGCCGGGCCAAGGAACGACCTTCAGAATCTATCTGCCCTGCGCACCGTCGGGAGAAGGGGTGGAATTACGGCAGGGCAGCTTCGAGACAGGCCTGCAAACAGGCAGCGAAACCATTCTGGTGGTTGACGACGAGGCCGAGCTACTGGAAATCGCCAGTGAGCAGTTGCGCCAAGCCGGCTACAAGGTCGTCACGGCAGGCAATGCCGAGGACGCCTTGAAGCTGATCGACGAGGACGCCTCGATAGATCTTCTTTTCAGTGACCTTGTGTTGTCTTTCGGCATGAATGGCTACGAACTGGCCAAGGAAGCCGTGCGGCGCAAACCGGGCCTGCGCTATCTGCTGACCAGTGGATATACGCAAAATTTGCTGAATGCCAAGCATGATGGCGCCAAGCCGGTCTACTTTCTGCCAAAACCCTACAGCCCCGTCGAACTGGCGCGCCATATCCGCCAAGCGCTCGACAAGCCGGAGCTTCAATCATGAGCAATCCAACCGACTTTTTCCTGGACTCAGCCAAACCAAGCCTGCTGGTGGTTGACGACGAGCCTGACTTCGCCGAGTTGGTCGAAGCCGTCGCCGAAGAGGTCGGCTATGACGTGACGGTGGTAACCGACCCGATGCGCTTTCCTCTGGCCTATCGAAGAGACATCGACGTCATCGTGCTGGACCTGTCGATGCCGGATCTCGACGGCATTGAATTGATTCGCTTCCTAGCCGAAAATCGCGGCAGCTCGGCTCTTATTTTGGTCAGCGGCTTTGACAATCACATTTTGGAAGCGGCGCGTCTGCTGGCCCATGGCCATAAGTTGCCCGTCATTGCCGCCCTGCAAAAGCCGGTCAATCTTGCCCAACTGAAGGAGATATTGCAAACCAGCAGCCGCAAGCAAGCCGCCCCGCTTAGCCAATCGCGCGATCGCCCCACGGAGGACGACCTGCGTGAAGCCTTGGCGAACAGTCAATTCCAGGCCTATTACCAGCCTAAGGTTTCGCTTATCGACCATCACGTCACCGGCTTCGAAGCCCTGGCTCGTTGGAGTCACCCCGACAAAGGCATGATCCCGCCCGGTATTTTTATTCCCATTGCCGAGGAATGCGGCTTGATCGATGAATTGACCTCAACCATTTTGTCGCATGCCTTTCACGAGTGCGGACGCTGGGCCAGGGCCGACATGGCCGCCAAGGTTGCCGTGAACATGTCGGCCAGGGTGCTGACCGATTTAAGCCTGCCGGAGCGGTTGCTCGACTTGTCCAGGGAGAACGGCATTGCCCCCGCTTCGGTGGTGATCGAGTTGACCGAGGGCGCGGTCGCCGAGCGTTTGACGACGCTGTTGGATATCCTGACACGCATTCGTATGAAGGGGTTCATGTTGTCCATCGACGATTTCGGCACTGGCTACTCGTCGCTTAGCCGCATTCACAGCCTGCCCTTCAACGAACTTAAAATCGACCAGTCCTTTGTGCGCGAGGCGCCGACCAGCCATGAGGCCAGATCGATTGTCGAAACCACGGTCGATCTGGGGCGCAAATTGGGAATGCGCCTCGTCGCCGAGGGAATCGAGAATCAGGAATGCTGGGATCTTCTGGAAAGCCTGGGCAGCAACGAGGCCCAGGGTTACTTCATCGCCAAGCCGATGCCCGCCGAGGCCGTGCTTGATTGGCGACTGGATTGGGATAAGCGCCACGTTTAGAACGGTCTGCGAAGCGACAACGTGACCCGAAACTGAACGCAAGAGGTTTCAAATGGACACCCGGTTGCGCCCGGCCAGCTTGGACCTGCCAAGGGCTTGGTTCGCCCGCGCCAGCGTTTGGTCAAACCCCTTATCCTCGCCCCCCATCGCGGCGACCCCAGCGCTGGCGGTAACGGAGATGTGGGCGACAAGCCCCTCAAGATCAAGCAAGGCCGCTTCGATCGACGCGCGAATGCGCTCTGCCGCTTGAAAGGCCTTATCGCCGTCCGTCTCTGGCAACAGCATGGCAAATTCCTCGTCGCCCGTGCGGCCCAGATGGTCAATTTCGCGCAAGGCGCTTTTGCATATCCGTGCCACCGCCTGTACAACCTTGTCTCCCGCCAGATGGCCGTGCTCATCGTTGACGCGCTTGAAATCGTCGATATCCAGCAGCACGATGGACAACGCGTGGCCATAACGTTTGGCGCGGGCGAATTCCCGCTCGGCGACATCGATGAAATGTCGCCTGTTGGCAATTCCCGTCAATGTGTCGGTTGTGGCATGGCGGCGCAATTCGTCTTCCATTTCCTTGCGCCCGGTGATGTCGTCAACGCTGACCAACAAAACGGCATCGCCCTTGAACTCGGTGCTGTCCGCTGACATGCTCGCCCAAAACCAGCTGCCGTCCGAACGCTTCAATCGCGCCTCGACATTGTGCAGACGTCCGCCTTCGGCCTTCAGCATTTCCTTCATCTTCTCGCGGCTGGCGGGATCGACCCAATAGTCGGATGCGGGATGCCCCAGGACGTCGGAATCCTTTGGAACGCGAAACAGTTCCTGGGCCAAGCGATTGACGTACAGAACAGTATCATCGGCAATTTTGGTTAAGACCAGCGGCACCGGCGCCGTTTCCACGATCAGCCTCAGCCTTTCCTCGCTCTCTTGCAGCTTTGCAAGAATTCGCTGATGTTCTGTGATGTCGCTATAGCCCAGCACCAGCGCCGTTTCGCCGCGATAGGACAGCGTCACCGCTGAAACCAGCATCAACCGGTCTTCTCCGTCGGCGCGCTTCATCAGCACCTCGGCGCCGATGATCTTGCCGTGACGGCGCAATTGTTCGACGAAACGGCCCCTATCGTCTGGATTGGCATAGAACTGCCTTACATCCAGCCCTTCGCCGGTTCCGTCCACCTTGAACAAGTTGCGGCAATGCTGATTGGCGTAAATCACTTTTCCTTCGGTCAACCGCGTCAAGGCCAACGGCACCGGGGCTGCGTCCAGAACGTTCTGAAGTCCCTCCTCGCTTTGCGCCAGTGCCGCCAGCGCAGTCTGGCGCTCTAGGATCGCGCGGCGGAATAGATCGAGAGCTTCCGAAACTTCAGAGAACTCCTGCCCCAGCCGCACATCCGCCGAAGCGGCCTTTTCGTCGCCCCTGACCAAGCCGCGCATGGCGCCAGCCAAGCGTCCAAAGGAGTTGAGCAGACTTTGCGTAATGGCCAAGCTGGCGGCCAGAGCCGTCATGGCGCCGATGATGGTCAGAAGAATGGCGGCGGGCATAGCCGCCTCGGCCTCAAGGCGGGCGCTGGCCGAGGTTTCCGCCAAAGCCATATGAAGTGCCTGATCGTTCTTCTTAAGCCTAGCTGCCAGCAGCCCGTGCAGATGTTCGATTTCTTCGTAATAAACCGATGACGACTGACTGTGGCTGAGTTGCTCTAGAAGTTTGGCGTAATTCCTTAGCAACTCGCGGTCGGTTTGCGCTTTGTCGGTCAAGCCGCCCGCAGGGGCGTTGAAGCCCTCGGCCAGCGATAAAATACGCTCGGCCTCGTGACCAAGTCTTGCACGGATGTCTGGTGGTGGGCCGTTCTGTCCGTTCTGCCGCTCGTTCGCCTGAAAAAGCCTGAGGGCCACTTCGGCTTCGTGAATCAGAACGATAGCCTCGATATTCGCTCGCATGTCGATTTGAATATTGTCGATCTTGCGCACGTCGCTGCGCAGATCAAGGCTGGCCACGATCTGCCCACCGGCGACGGCCATCAGAACCAGCAGCACCAGCACAGGCGCCAGAATGACCTTGCCAAACAAAAAACCGTGCTTCATGCGTTGAAACCAGCCTTCCCTTCCGGCGAACGCGACGCCAAGCGCCTTTTCAGGCCGCAAGGGATCGTCTTTACGACATTTAGGTGTGCAGCAGTCTTATTTCGCGCCCACTTAATGGATTTGACAAGAGAGGATTTTGGCAAGGACAATTCAACCCGAAGCGGACGAGGCGGAAAATGAAAATGCTGCGCAGACGATATCTGTTTTTTGCCCTCATCGGCGCTGTTCTGGGCATGTCTTTTGCGGCTGGCGCCCAGTCTGGGGCGGCGCTTGACAGGTTGCTGGAGCGCAGTCTTGCCGCCTATGGCGGCCAAGCTAGGCTTTCGTCGCTCTCGTCGCTGCGTCTGCTTGGCAGAATCAACGCCAAGGGCCAAGCAAGCCAGGGAAGGGTCGAACGCTTGTTCCAGGCCCCCGACCGGCTGAGCAACGTCATTTCCTATGGGGGAAGCGCCAGCGAACGGCGCGTTTTGATCCGCGACAAGGCTTGGCGCAACGGCCAAACCGCCAGTGTGCCCGAACATCTGGCCATGAGCCTTCAGATGGCGCGCCAACGTCTGCCATTGCTGTTACTGGAGAATAGGGTCGGCTTGACCGATCTGGGCGAGCGCGAGCAGAACGGTCGTCGCTATCACGCAGTCGTCCTTACGGTCGCCGAGGGAGTGACGCTGACGGTCATGATCGATTCCGCCAGCGGGCTGATATTACAAACCGCCGGCAAACTAGCCCTGGCCGACGGCACGAATACCGACTTCACCACGCTGTACAGCGACTATCGCAGCGTCGGCGGCCTGACCATCGCCATGCGCGAGGATCATTACAGTCAGGGCATTCAAAGCGGCACTACCGTGCTGGAGCAGGCCGAAATCAACCAGCCGCTGCCAAGCAACGCCTTCAAACCTTGAAGATAGGCAGGCCTAGACCTTGATATCGAGCGACTGGCCGCGATAGGACGGCGGCGGCGGCGGGGGCGGAGCGGACTGCGCCGCCTGCACCTGGGTGGCGGCTTGCCTGTTCGCGTCGCTTCCCTGGGGGCTGCGATCCGCAGCGTCCGGCACCGTCCGATTCTGGATGGCGGCGGGATTGATCTGGCTGGGCGTCGATCCGTTCAGGCTGTCGATGGCCATGAGCAGCTCCTTTCTGGTGTGTCCACACGGCTATTGGACGGATTCTAACCTGAATCCATTCCCAAGCGCAAGCCGCCCCGAGTCGGGTTAACGAATTTTAAAGTCTTGGCCTTGGGAAAAGTGGGGCGAGCGATCGGATTCGAACCGACGACATCCAAGACCACAACCTGGCGCTCTAACCAACTGAGCTACGCCCGCCACCGTGGGGGCGAATGATTATCCCCAACCCCCTCCTCCGTCAAGGACTGTTCCTGTCTTTCGCAATCCATCCGCCGCCCAGCACCCGGCTGCCTTCGTACACCACGCAAGCCTGACCAGGGGCAACGCCTTCTTCGGGTTCATCCAAAACCACATGGACAGCCTTATTTGCCTCACGAATCAGAGTTCCCGGCACCGGCAAACGGGTAGAGCGGATGCGAAAGTCGGCCCCGAGGCTGGTCTCGGCCCGCTCTGGCGCCAACCAGTAAAGATCGCGCAAAACAATGTTGCGCCGCCCCAACGAGCTTTTCGGGCCGACCACCAGCCGACCGCTCCCGGCATCCAGTTCCAACACATAAAGCGGTGGGCCGCCGCCCAATCCCAGGCCTCGGCGCTGGCCCACCGTGTAATGGACCAGCCCCTTATGTTGCCCAAGAACCCGCCCCGCCTCGTCCACGATCTCGCCCGGCGTCAGCGACTGCGGCTGATAGCGCCCCACCATCTCGGCATAGCCGTTCTCGGCTACGAAACAGATATCCTGGCTGTCGGGTTTCGACGCCACCGGCAGGCCAAGACGGGCGGCATAGGCGCGCACCTCGTCCTTGGCGCTGCCCCCCAGGGGAAAGCGCAGACGGTCAAGGCTTTCGGGCACTAGGGCAAACAGGAAATAGCTTTGATCACGCGCAGGATCGACGCCCATATGCAGTTCAGGACCATGCGCCCCCATCAGACGCCTTGCGTAATGGCCGGTCGCCAGCGCTGCCGCACCCAGATCGCTGGCCGTCTGCAATAGATGGCGGAATTTAAGGCTGCGATTGCATTCGATGCAGGGGCTGGGCGTTTCGCCCATGGCATAGGCCGCTGCAAAGGGGCGCACCACCTCGTCTTCGAACTCTTGTTCGAAATCAAGCACATGATGGGGAATTTTCAGAAAATCGGCCACCCGTTTGGCGTCTCGCATATCCGGGCCGCCGCAGCAGCCGCTGGCGGAGGGAAGCAGCCCGCCCAAAAGACGCATAGTGATGCCCACGACATCCAAGCCGCATTCCTTCAGCAGAGCCGCCGTCACCGAGGAATCGACCCCACCCGACATGGCCACCGCCACGCGAGCGCCCTTGGGCAGGTCTATCAAGGCAGGATCGATCAGGGGCTTGTCCTTTCAGAAAGGTCGTATATTAGGTCAGGATGTTTGTTATCGGACGATATTTTTCTATTGACCTGTAGCATGGCAAATCTATATACCGTCCAGCCGGTATAGTCTTATGGATATCCCCATGTCGCTCATCGCCCGCCCTTCCAACCGCAGCAAAATTCTGGAAGCCGCCATGAATCTGGTGCGCGATCAGGGGGTGGGCAAGCTCACCTTGGATGGGGCGGCAAAAATGGCGGGCGTCAGCAAGGGCGGCGTTCTCTACCACTTTCCTTCGAAAAACGCCCTGGTTAGGGCCATGGTGGCCCGCGTCATCGAGCAATGGGAAACCCTGCACGCTTCCCATCTCGAACACGAACCGCTCGGTCCCAACCGCTGGATGCGCGCCGCCGTTCATGCCTTTTTCGATACCGACAGCCCCTGTTGCAAGGACCCTTTGGGTTCGGCGCTGCTGGCGGGATTGGCGCACGATCCGGATCTGATCGACCCCCTGCGGGCCAAGTACCGGGAGTGGATGGAACAGTCGATGAAGGAATCTCCCAACCCGCCCTTGATGGGCGTCATCGGCCTGATGGGCGACGGGTTGGTGCTGCACCAACTGATCGGCCTGGATGTTTTGGACACGGAATCGCGCGCCTGCATCAAGCAAGCGGCTCTCGATCTCCTGAAATAGAAAGATGAAGAACATGAAACGGCGCACGAAAATGATCATCATGCTGGGGGCCAGCGCTTTGGTGCTGGGCGGCACGCTGGGCTTCGCCCAGTTTCGCGATCAGATGATCAAACAATATTTCGCCACCATGCCCAAGCCGGTGATCGCCGTCACCGCCGACATGGCGCATGAGGACGCCTGGACCCAGGAATTGAAGGCCGTCGGCACATTGAAGGCCGTCAACGGCGTCGATGTCACGGTGGGCACGGCGGGGCTGGTCAAGGAAATCTTGTTTCAATCCGGCGGGCAGGTTGCCAAGGGCCAGGTGCTGGTGCGCCTCGACACCGATGTCGAACGCGCCGATCTGGCAAGTGCGAGCGCCGAACGATCATTGGCGGCCACGCAGGAATCGCGTTCGCGCACCCTGGCCCAGGCCGGACATGTGGCGCAATCGGCGCTCGACAAAAGCCAAGCTGAGTTGAAGGTCAAGGACGCCAAGATGGCTCAATTGGCCGCCCTGATCGCCAGAAAGACCGTGACCGCCCCGTTTGCGGGCGTGCTGGGCGTGCGCAAAATCGATGTGGGACAATATTTGCAGCCTGGGCAGTCGGTCGCCACGCTACAGGACCTGTCGGTGTTGAGACTGGAAATTCCCGTCTCGCAAAAGGATCTGGCCGGGCTGGAGCCGGGATTGGGCGTCGAGGTCGAGGTGGATGCCTGGCCGGGGCGCGTCTTCGAAGGCGCCATCAGCGCCATCGACCCGGAAGTGGACGTCTCGTCGGGCATGGTCACCATGGAGGCGCGCATTCCCAACCCGGACAGCGCCCTGAAACCCGGCATGTTCGCGCAGGTGCGCATTGGCAAGCAAGATGTCAAATCCGTTCTCGTCGTGCCGGTCACCGCCGTGACCTACAGCCTTTCCGGCGATTCCGTTTTTGTGATCGAGCCTAGCCTCGAAGCCGACAAGCCGGTGTTGGTCGCCAAGCGCGTGCCGGTCAAGGTCAGCGAGAGACGCGATGACTGGGCCGCCGTGACCGGCGACCTGAAACCGGGCGACAAGGTTGTGACCTCGGGCCAGTTGAAGCTGGAAAGCGGAACACTGGTCTCCATGATCGAAGGCAATCCCTACAAGCCAGCGACCACGCCCGCCCAGGCGAATGCGGCCAAGCCATGAGCGTTTTTTCCATCTTTATTCGCAGGCCCGTGCTGGCCAGCGTAATCAGCCTGCTTATTCTGGCGCTGGGCCTGCGCGCCTTGTTCATGCTGCCGGTGCGCCAATATCCCGAGATGAGCAATACGGTGATCACCGTCACCACTACCTATCCGGGCGCCGACGCCGATCTGATGCAGGGTTTCGTCACCGACCCGGTTCAGAAGGCGGTGGCCACCTCGAAAGGCATCGACTATCTCACCTCGTCTTCTTCGCTGGGCGTCAGCGAGGTCAAGGTTTTCGTGCGCCTGAACGACGACCCCGGTGAGGCCATGACCGAGGTGATGAGCAAGGTCAATGAAGTGCGCTCGGTGCTGCCGCGAGGCATCAACGATCCCGTGATCAAGAAGACGACGGGCGAGGCTTTTTCCGCCATGTATCTGGCGTTTTCGTCGGACAAGCATTCGCCCCAGCAGATCACGGATTATGTCAGCCGCACCGTGCAGCCCAAGTTGGCCACGGTGGCTGGCGTCGCCAATCCTGAAATTCTGGGCGGCCAGAAGTTCTCGATGCGCGTCTGGCTGGACCCGCAGCGCTTGGCCCAGTACGAGATCAGCCCGGCCGAGGTGAAGGCGGCGCTTTCCAACAACAATTTTCTGTCGGCGGCCGGAAGCTCGAAGGGCGGCTTCGACATGATCGGCACGCAGGCCAAGACCGACCTTAAGGATCCCCAGGAATTTCGCAATCTGGTCATCCGGGGCGAGGGCGCCAAGCTGGTGCGTCTTGGCGACGTGGCCAATGTGGAGCTTGGGCCGGAATATGAGGACGCCTCGGTCTATGTGAACGGCAAGAAGGCGGTCTTCATCGGCGTCAATTTGCAGCCGGGGTCGAACCCGCTGGACGCCATCTCGGGCGTGCGCGCCGTTCTGCCCAGCATCGCCAAGGAACTGCCGGACGGCATGGGCCTCGAGATCGCCTATGACAGCACCACCTTCATCCGCTCGGCGATCTGGGAGGTGGTGAAAACCCTGATCGAGGCGACGCTGATCGTGATCGGCGTCATCTTCCTGTTCATGGGATCGGTGCGCGCCGTGATGATCCCGGTGGTGACCGTTCCCCTGTCGCTGATCGGCGCGGCTCTCTTCATGCTGTCGATGGGCTATTCGATTAATCTGCTGACCTTGCTGGCCATGGTGCTGGCCATCGGCTTGGTGGTCGATGACGCCATCGTGGTGGTCGAGAACGTGCATCGCCACATCGAGGAAGGCCTAAGCCCCTTCGAAGCGGCGCTGAAGGGAACGACGGAAATTTCCGGCCCGGTCATCGCCATGACCCTGACCCTGGCCGCCGTTTACGCCCCCATCGCCTTCATGGGCGGCCTGACCGGCGCGCTTTTCAAGGAATTCGCCCTGACGCTGGCGGGCAGCGTGATTGTTTCCGGCATCGTGGCGCTGACGCTTTCGCCGATGATGTGTTCGAAAATCCTGACCCATGATCCGAACGCCGAGGGTTTTTCCGCGCGCATCGACGCCTTGTTCACCCGCGTGCAGAACGCCTATGGCCGCCTGCTGGCCGGATCGCTGAAGGATCGCCCGGTAACCATTGTCTTCGCGTTCCTGGTGCTTCTCAGCCTTTGGCCGCTTTATCAGGCGGTGCCGACCGAACTGGCGCCCGAAGAGGATAAAGGCGCCGTGATGGTGGCCTATCAGGGTCCGCCCAGCGCCAATCTGGATTACATGGAAACCTTCTCTCGCCAATTGGACAAGGTGCTGGCCTCGCCCGAGGAAGCGGGCAGCGTCTTTACCATCAACGGCTTTCCCTCGCGCAATGGCGGGTTCGCCGCCACCATCCTGAAGCCTTGGGACGAGCGCAAGCGCGGCCAGAAGGATCTGGTGCCGGTGATCCAGGCAGGCATCGACGGCATTTCGGGCATCAAGGGTTCGGCCTTCGGCCTGCCCCCGCTGCCGGGTTCCGACGGATTGCCGGTTCAGTTCGTGATCACCTCCACCGCCAACTGGCGCGTTTTGTCCGAAGTGTCGCAGGGCCTTCTCGGCAAGGCCCAGCAAAGCGGCATGTTCGCCTATGTCGATCTGGACCTGAAAGTGCAAAGCCCGCAGACGGTGGTCGAGATCGATCGGGACAAGGCGGGCGCCTACGGCGTCACCATGCAGGCGATCGGCGAGGCCTTCGCCACCATGACCGGCGGCAACTACGTCAACCTGATCAATATGGACGGGCGCAGCTATCAGGTGATTCCGCAAGTGTCGCGCGACTTCAGAACAGACCCGCAGGCGCTGGGACGCATCCATGTGAAGACGGCGGGCGGGGCGGCCATTCCGCTGTCCAGCCTCGTGAAGCTGTCGCATGAAGTGCGCCCGGTGGCGCTGGCGCAGTTCAATCAGTTGAATTCCGTGACGCTGCAAGCCTTCCCGATGCCAGGCGTTTCGCTGGGCACGGCGCTGGCTTTCTTGGATCAAGCCGCCAGCCAAGCGCTGCCCAAAGGCATGAGCGTCGATTATGCCGGGCAGTCACGCCAATATTATCAGGAAGGCAACGCCCTGATGTTTACCTTCTTCTTCGCGCTGATCGTGATTTTCCTGGTGCTGGCCGCCCAGTTTGAAAGTTTCCGCGATCCTTTGGTGATTCTGGTCAGCGTTCCCCTGTCGATCTGCGGAGCCTTGATTCCCCTGGCGCTCGGCGTCACCAGCATGAACATCTACACCCAGGTGGGGCTGGTCACCCTGATCGGGCTGATCAGCAAGCACGGCATTCTTATTTGCGAAGTGGCCAAGGAAAAGCAGCAGGCGGGAATGAGCCGCATCGAGGCCGTTCAGGTGGCGGCGCAATTGCGCCTGCGCCCCATTCTGATGACCACGGCGGCGATGGTGGTGGGATTGACGCCCCTGCTGATCGCCAGCGGCGCGGGTGCGGCCAGCCGATTGTCCATCGCCATCGTCATCGTGGCGGGCATGAGCATCGGCACCTTGTTCACGTTGTTCGTGCTGCCGGTGGTCTATAGTTTCGTGGCCGCCGAGCGCCAAACTATCTCAGAGCATTAGAAATAAGATAGGCCCCGATCTCGGCCGGTTTGGCCTTCTTGATCTTGGTGGGCCTGCCTTCCAGCGCCTCCTTGACCAGGATGCTGTTCTCGACATTGGCGATCTTGATCTTGAAAATGCCGACAGCGCCGCGAATGCCGGGATAAATCCTGGGATCGACCAGCTTTTCCTTGCGGGCCAGCCGTTCGATCAAGGCGGTTTCGTCGGGAAGATCATCCGGGCTTTCCGCCTTCATCAGCACCCAATCGTCGTGCCCGCACAGTTTGCCGTCATTCAAGGCGGCAACGGCCTCTTCCGGCGTGCCGTCGAAGACGCCCAACTTGTATAGATGCGCCGTCAGGCCGACATCGCCACCCCATTCGCCAAGACTTTTGCTTTTCGCGGCATAGACACACGCCATGACTTGCCTCCCTCCATGCTTCTCATGATATATCATGGATCATCATGAACGACGATATCCTTGCCCGCGTCCTTTATCGCGACACCAGCTTCATCGTGCTGAACAAGCCAGCCGGTCTGCCCGTTCATCCGGGTCCGGGGGGCGGCGTCTGCATCGAACATTTCTTTCCCTTGCTCACTTTCGGCCTGCCCAGACCGCCCGCCCTGGCGCACCGGCTTGACCGCGACACGTCGGGCTGCCTGATCCTGGGCCGCCATCGCAAAACGCTGGCCAAGCTGGGCAAGCTGTTCCAGCAGGGCAGGATCGGCAAAACCTACTGGGCCATCGTGCAGGGTGCGCCGCCCGGAGAATCCGGCACCGTCGATGCCCCGCTGGCCAAGCAAACGCCCAAGCAGGGCTGGAAGATGGTCGTCGATCCCAAGGGCCAACATGCGATTTCGGATTGGAAACTGCTGGGAAAGGGCGAACTGCCCGGCATTGGCCCCATCGCCTGGATCGAATTTTCCCCGCGCACCGGGCGCACGCACCAGATTCGCATCCACGCCCAGCATTTGGGCTGCCCGGTTCTGGGCGATCCGGTTTACGGGTCCGTGCCCAAACCTTCGCTGCCGCTGCATCTGCATGCCAGGAAGGTGGTGATCCCCTTCAAGTCGGAGGCGCCGCCGGTGGAAGTGGAAGCGCCAGCCCCCGATCATATGCTAGCTGCCCTTAAGGCCTGCGGCTGGGAAGCCTGACCCAATCCTCAATCAGGCCGGCCAGCCGGACGGGTGTTTCCAGCATGGGATAATGTCCGGCTTCCGATATCTCGACGGCATCGAGATTCGAGAAGCATTTCGAGAAGCGCTTTTTCTGCGCCGCCATGCCGTAAAAGGGCAGATCATGCTTGCCCGCGATCAGGCGCACCGGCACATCAAGACCCTTCACAAGCCCGGAAATGTCCGACCCGGTGAACATGTTCAGATAGCCCCGCTGCGCTGCCCGGGTCCCCGCCTTGCGGGCGATGGCCGATTTTCTGGCGATCCATCCTTCGCCCAAACGGTTGCCGGTGCGGGCATGGATGGCATCGCGCAGGATCCTGTCGTCGGTCAGAACCTTTTGCATACGCGCCAACGCCGCCTTGTCAGCGGCAAAGCCGCTGGCGGGCACCGGGCAGACCAAGGTCAGCGAGGCGACGCGCCTGGGCGCCGCCGCAGCAACCGCCTGCGCCACCAGCCCGCCCATGGAGTGGCCGACCACATGAAACCGCTTCGCTTTCAGATGATCGGCCAAGGCCAGCACGTCGCCCACCGCTTCGTCCAAGCTGAAGTCGCCCTTGAGATTGCGCGACCAGCCATAGCCGCGCAGGTCGGCCAGCACCCAACGCGCCTTGTCCTTGGATAGATAAGGAAGAAGGGGCATCCAGTAGTCGTGATGGCCCAGCCATTCGTGCAGGAAGATGACCGTCTTGCGCCCGGACCCGAAAACACGGTGGCCGAGCGGGGATGTCATGCGTCGTTCCCGCTGCCCAGGCGGCTGGCCAGGGATGCCGCCATGAATTTGTCCAGGTCGCCATCCAGCACGCCCGCCGTGTCGCTGGTCTCGACATTGGTGCGCAGGTCCTTGACCATCTGATAGGGCTGCAACACGTAGGAGCGGATCTGATGCCCCCAGCCGATATCGGACTTGGCGTCGGCCTCGGCTTGCGCCGCCGCCTCGCGCTTTTGCAGCTCTTGCTCGTAGATGCGGGCGCGCAGCATGTCCCAGGCCATGGCGCGGTTGCGGTGCTGCGAGCGATCAACCTGACAACTGACCACGATGCCGGTGGGCATATGGGTGATGCGGATCGCGGAATCGGTTTTGTTGACGTGCTGGCCGCCCGCCCCCGAGGCGCGGTAGGTGTCGATGCGGCAATCCTTTTCCTGAATATCGACCTCGATCGTGTCGTCGATGACGGGATAGACCCAGATTGAGGAAAAGCTGGTGTGCCTTCGCGCATTGGAGTCGAAAGGGCTGATGCGCACCAAACGGTGAACGCCCGATTCCGTCTTCAGCCAGCCATAGGCGTTGGGACCCGATATCTGAATGGTCGCCGATTTCAAGCCCGCTTCCTCGCCCTGGCTTTCCTCGATCCATTCCGCCTTATAGCCGTGTTTCTCGGCCCAACGCGTATACATGCGGGCCAGGATTTCCGCCCAGTCCTGAGCCTCGGTGCCGCCCGCCCCGGCGTGAACTTCCAGATAGCAATCGTTGCCGTCGGCCTCGCCCGAAAGCAGGGCCTCCAACTCCTTTTGGCGCGCCATCTCGGCCAGGGCCGCCAATTGCGCCTCGGCATCGGCCACCATGGCCGAATCGTTCTCGGCTTCGGCCAGTTCGATCATGCCCAACTGATCTGCCAGATCGCGTTCGATGGACAGGCAGGCGTTGATCGAGGTTTCAAGGCGCGTGCGTTCGCGCAGGATTTTCTGCGCCTTGGCGGGATTGTTCCAAAGTTCGGGATTTTCGGCGGAAGCGTTCAGCTCTTCCAGACGGCGAACGGCCTGATCCCAGTCAAAGATGCCTCCTCAGCAGCGCCATCGACTGCTGGATTTTCTGGGCCAAGGCCTCGGTTTCGGCTTTCATTTCCTGTCTTCCTTCACGTTCAGGCCAAGCTCTTTAACTCAAACCACCCTTTAATACAACCCGCCCGCCGACGGCGCGGAGGGTCCGCCCTGGGGCGTTACGCCGTTGTCGTCTTGCATGCCGCCAAAGCCCTCAAGCACGCCGCCGTCGCCCGGCATTTGATCGGGCTTGTAGGCTTCAAGGATCGCGTTCTTGTCGTTGGGACCAGCCGGGCGGCCCATCTGCTGATCGACCCTAACAAGGCGAATGCCCGGCGGAATGCGAAAGGGCGTCGCGGGTTTATCGGCCAGCGCTTCCTTCATGAAATCGCGAAAGATGGGGGCCGCCACCGCCGAGCCGGTTTCCTTTTTACCGAGCGTCAGGGGATCGTCGAAACCGGTAAAGACGCCAACCACGAAATCGGGCGAGAAGCCCACGAACCAAGCATCGCGAAAATCGTTGGAGGTGCCGGTCTTGCCCGCCAGCGGCTTGCCGACGCTGGCGATGATGGCGCCGGTGCCGCGCTCGACCACGCCTTGCAGCATCGAGGTCATCTGATAGGCACTTAGGGGATCGGTAACGTATTCGCGCGTGTCGGGCACCACCGGAGGCGACTGATTGGTCCAGAAGGCGGCCGTACAGGTTGGGCAAGGGCGCATGTCGTGGCGGTATACGGTCTTGCCGTTGCGGTCCTGCACGCGATCGATCAGCGAAGGCGTTACCTTGCGCCCGCCATTGACGATCATTGAATAGGCGCTGGTCAGGTTGAGAACCGTGGTCTCGCCCGCCCCCAGCGCCATCGACAGCACCGGCTGCAAGTTGGGCGTGATGTTGAAGCGGCTTGCATAGTCGGCCACCTTGTCCATGCCGATGGCCTGGGCTAGGCGCACGGTCATCAGATTTCGCGACTTCTCGATGCCAAGGCGCATAGTCGATGGGCCGTAGAATTCGCCGCTGTAGTTCTGCGGCTTCCATTTCGGCAGACCCGGCCCTTGCTCCATCACGAAAGGCGCGTCCAGGATCAGCGACGAGGGCGAGTAGCCCGCATCGAGAGCTGCCAGATAGATGAAGGGCTTGAAGGCAGAGCCGGGCTGGCGCATGGCCTGGGTCGCCCGGTTGAACTGGCTGCGCGCATACGAAAAACCGCCCGACAGGGCCAGCACGCGCCCCGTATGCGGGTCCATCGCCACCAACGCGCCTTCGATCTTGGGGGGCTGGCGAAGCGCGTAGCTGTGGGCGGGATAGGCTGCACCCTCGGAATTCGCCTTCACCGGCTGGACCGCCACCACATCTCCGGGCTTCACGACATCCGAGGCACGCTTGGGCGAGGGTCCCACTTCCTGTTCTTCCAACGTGGGGCGCGCCCAGGACAGTTCGGTCCAGGGAATGCGGCCCCGGCTGCCGTCGATCAGTCCGATATCGGCGTAATTCTCGCCCACCGCCAGGACCAGCGCGGTTTCCCAAGGATCGATGCCGCCCGGCGGCTGAACCTGCGCCAGTTGGGTCGTCCAATCCGCGCTCAGTTCGACCCGACCGATGGGTCCGCGCCATCCATGGCGGCGATCATAGGCCAGCAATCCCTGGCGCAACACGCGGTCGGCGATTTCTTGCAATCTGGGGTCTAGGCTGGTGCGTACGGAAAGGCCGCCCTTGTAAAGCGTCTCCTCGCCGTAACTTTTGGCAAGGCGGCGGCGCACCTCCTCGGCGAACCAATCGGCGCCGCGCACATAGATGCTGTCGGGACGCGGCCGCATGAACAATGGCTCGGCCTTGGCGGTTTCTGCTTCCGTCTGGCTGATCACCCCATCCTCGGCCATGCGGTCCAGCACCCAATCGCGCCGTGACTTGGCCGCCTCCGGGAAGCGCTGCGGATGATAATTGTTGGGCGCCTTGGGAAGTGCTGCCAGAAAGGCCGCCTCGGCAATCGACAACTCATCGAGCGACTTGTCGAAATAATGCGTCGTGGCCGCGGCGACGCCATAGGCGCCGATGCCCAGATAGATTTCGTTCAGATAAAGCTCGAGGATATGGTCTTTCGTAAAGGCCCGTTCAAGCCGGAAGGCCAGGATCATTTCCTTGACCTTGCGCTCGATGGAAACTTCGTTAGTCAGAAGAAAATTCTTCGCCACCTGCTGGGTGATGGTGGAAGCGCCCACGGGCCTGCGCGAGCCGCCCATGTTCTTCAGATTGGTCAAGACGGCGCGGGCGATGCCCAGGGGATCGACGCCGGTATGCGTGTAAAAAGATTTGTCTTCGGCGGACAGAAAGGCGTCGATCACCCGCTTGGGGATGGCGTTGATGGGCACGAAGGCCCGCTTCTCGATGGCGAACTCGGTCAAAAGCCGCCCGTCGCCCGCATGGATGCGCGTCGAGATCGGGGGTTGGTAATTGGCCAACTGCGAGAATTCGGGCAGTCCCCGCCCATAGTGGTAGAACAGGGCCAAGCCGCCCGCCGCCGCCGCCAGCCCCCCCAGCAGCACCAACAAAAGAAGAATGCCGAAAAAGCGCAACAGTCTGGTCACGGGCTGGCCGCCTTGCGCAAATTGTCGAAATATTCCGTGGCAGCGTGCGCCAAGGCCCTGGCCAGCTTGCCGCGATAGGCTTCGGTTTTCAAAAGCTGCTCTTCCTTCGGATTGGACAGATAGCCAAGCTCGACCAACACCGAAGGCACGTCAGGCGCCTTCAGCACGGCGAAACCCGCGAACCGATGCGTGTTTGACAGCAGCTTGACTTCGCGCCCCAGGCCGCCCACCGCCTTGCTTGCGAAATTGGCCGACAGATTCATGGTTTCGCGCTGGGCCAGATCGATCAGGATATTGGCGACTTCCGGCGCTTCGTTCGACAGATCGATGCCCGCAATCAAGTCGGCCTTGTTTTCGCTTTCGGCCAATTGCTCGGCCTCGGCGTCGGACGCCTTTTCGGAAAGCGTGTAAACCGACAGACCAGAAAGCTGAAGATTAGGGTGCGAGTCGGCATGCAGCGAAATGAACAGATCGCCGCCCGCCGCCCTGGCCTTGGCCACGCGGTCGCGCAGCTTCAAGAAAACGTCGCGGTCGCGGGTCAACACCACCTTGAAGCGGCCCGTGGCGTCAAGCTGCTCCTTCAAATCGCGCGCCATCGCCAGCACGATGTTCTTTTCATAGACGCCCGAAGCGCCGACCGCGCCGGGATCGACGCCGCCATGGCCGGGATCGATCACGATCACCGGCTTGGGTTTGACCGGAGGGGGGGCTGGCTCGCTGGCCGGTGGAGGCGCTTTGGCGGTTGTCTGTTTGCCCGGACGCGCAGGCGCAGGCGGCTTTGCGGCGGCGGGCGGCGGGGTTGCTGGCTTGTCCAGAGCGCGCTCGCCTGGCTTGGCGGGGGCCAAATCCATCACGAAGCGCCAGGAATTGCCGCCCCCAGGGGCCAGATAGAACACTTTCGACGGCTTGGCCGGGCGCGCCAGTTCGATGATCAGGGTGCTAGCCCCCTCGGCGCGCACCCCCTTGACCAGTCCGACGCCTCTGCTGGGCAGGGCCGTCTTCATCCGCCATTCCAGGCCGGGGAAATCAATGGCGATGCGGTCGGGTCCCGTCAGCTGGCGGACCTGATAGGGCGCCTCCTCGCTCAGATCGAGAACGATCCTGGTCGTATCCCCATGGTCGCCCGCCCGGAATCCCAGGGCCGCCGGCCCCGCCAGGGCGGCGCCGACCTCGAGCGTCAGAGCCAACCCGGCCAAAAGGCCCGTCAGAAAGGACTGGAAACGGAAACGCTTACGACTCATGCCTGCCAAACCTACCTTGGGCGCAGATATACCCCCGCCCAACCCCTTCCCACAACCCCGATCCCCGTCCAAATAAAAGAAAGTTGCCGTTTGCGGGCAAGAACGATATGTTACCTTCCGTTACTGCCCGAAAGTGGGGCTGCCCCCGCTTTGGATACGTCCAAAGCCGCAGGCGTGCCGCCCCGGCCTAGGCCCGGATCTACAACGTGAATTCCGGACTTGCGCAAAACTTAAGGGCGGAGCGTGTGACATCATTGATCTTTCGAGGCCTCAATTGCCGCCCTTCCCAACAAACTTGCCATCCAGCGACATGACGCGGATCGGCGGAGCTTTGGGCGCGCGCCGGGGCCAAACCAGAACAACCGCCGTGCGCGCGGGCGTTAACGCCTGCCTGCCGGACTATTGGAGATTCCCTTTTAATGGCAAAACGCATGCTGATCGATGCCACGCATCCCGAGGAGACCCGGGTGGTGGTGGTGAATGGAACCCGGCTTGAAGAGTTCGACGTCGAGACGTCAACCAAGAAGCAGATCAAGGGCAACATCTATCTCGCCAAGGTGGTTCGCGTAGAGCCGTCGCTCCAGGCGGCCTTTGTTGAATACGGCGGCAATCGCCATGGCTTCCTGGCCTTCGGGGAAATCCATCCCGACTATTATCAGATCCCCATCGCCGACCGCGAGAAGCTGATAGCGCTTCAGCAGGCCGAGGCGCACGAATCGAGCCATGACGGCGAGAGCGAGGAATCGCTCGACACCCTCAGCGGCGAGGACGGGGTGGAAGAGGCCGAGCGCAGGCGCCGCCAACGCCTGACCCGCCAGTACAAGATCCAAGAAGTGATCAAGCGCCGCCAGATCATGCTGATCCAGGTGGTCAAGGAGGAGCGCGGCGGCAAGGGCGCTGCGCTGACCACCTATCTGTCGCTGGCCGGTCGCTATTGCGTGCTGATGCCCAACTCGCCCAGGGGCGGCGGCGTTTCGCGCAAAATCACCAACATGGCCGATAGGAAGCGATTGAAGAAAATCGTGACCGACATGGAAATCCCCGAGGGCATGGCGGTCATCGTGCGCACGGCTGGGTCCGAGCGTTCGAAGGCGGAATTGAAGCGCGACTATGAATATTTGCTGCGCACTTGGGATTCGATCCGCGAACTGACGCTGAAATCGACGGCCCCCGCCCTGATCTATGAAGAAGCCAATCTGATCAAGCGCTCGATCCGCGATCTGTACGCCCGCGACATCGACGAAGTGTTGGTCGATGGCGACGACGGCTACCGCATGGCCAAAGACTTCATGCGCATGCTGACCCCCAGCCATGCCAAGAAGGTCCAGCCCTATAAAGACCCGGCGATGCCTTTGTTCCAGCGTTTCCAAGTGGAAAGCCAACTGGACGCCATGCACAGCGCCACGGCGCAGCTGCGCAGCGGCGGCTATATCGTCATCAACCCCACCGAAGCCCTGGTCTCGATCGACGTCAATTCGGGCCGCGCCACCCGCGAACGCCATATCGAAGAGACCGCCTACAAGACCAACCTGGAAGCCGCCGACGAAATCGCCCGCCAATTGCGCCTGCGCGATCTGGCTGGCCTGATCGTCATCGACTTCATCGACATGGAAGAGCGTCGCAACAACCAGAATGTCGAGCGCCGCTTGAAGGATGCGCTGAGAGGCGATAGGGCGCGCATTCAGATCGGGCGCATCAGCCCCTTCGGTTTGCTCGAGATGTCGCGTCAGCGTCTGCGTCCCAGCTTGATGGAGACCAGCTTCCTGCCTTGTCCGCAATGCGGCGGCACCGGCCATGTGCGCTCGACGGAATCGACTGCCGTGCATGTGCTGCGCGCCATCGAGGAAGAAGGCGCCAAGCGCCGCTCGGCCGAGATTACCGTTTCCGTGCCGGTCATGGTGGCCCTTTACATCCTTAACCAGAAGCGCCAAGCCCTCAATGATGTCGAGGCCAGGCACGGTTTCAAGGTGATGGTCGCGGGCGATGAAATCCTGATTTCGCCGCAATACCGGATCGAGCGCACCAAGGCGCTGCCCAAGGAAGAGGAAGGAGTCGCGCGTCCTGTTTCCTCGGAAACCCATGCGCCCATCGTGATCGAGGACGAACCCGAGATCGAGGAAGAGGACGAACCCGACGTCGAGGAAGAAGCGGAAGAGACGCCGGAGCGACAGACTTCCGAGGGCGACGCCGCCGACAAGCGCGGACGCGGCAAAAGGCGCAGGCGCAAGCCGCGGCGCGGAGAACGCGATGGCGAAAGTCGCCCGGCTATTGAGGCCCGGCCCCAGGAGGGGGCGTCGCCAGATGAAGAGTTGGGCGAAGGCGAAGAGGGTGAAGGCGAGGAGACCGAGGCTTCGTCCGACCAGCCTGCCGATGAGGAAGGCTTGCGCAAAAAGCGTCGGCGCGGTCGTAGAGGCGGTCGGCGCAGGCGTGGCCGTGAAGGCGGCGAGAACGGCGAGTCTTTAGCCAATAACGACGCCAACGAAGCGGGCGTCGAGACGATTGCCGCCGAAGGAACGGCTTTTGAACAGGCCGCCCTGCCGGTTCTGCGCGACGAACCCATCGTGCCGATGGTTCGCCAGACTCCGCCGCCGCCAGCGGTGATCGAGGAGGCCCTGCCGCCCGTGACGATCGAACCAGAAGGCGAGGCGAAGCCCAAGCGCAAGGGCTGGTGGAATCAATTGCTGGGCTGAACCAGCATTTCATGCGCATTGAAAGGGCCGGGATTTTTCCCGGCCCTTTTTTATTCGAGATCGTCCGCCAGCGCCGCCCGCACGGATTCGGGAATGACCGCCATATGGGCATAGTTCGGATGCCCAACCGCCAGCACCGCCTTGGCGCCCGGCGTCTTGAACAAGCGACGCGCTTCCATCGACATGGGAAAGTGCAGGAAATGGATGGACGATGTTTTTCCGTCGGGCGTCGTGCGTTCGACTTCCTGCTCCCAACTGGCCGGAATATGCTGTCCGGCGATTTGCAGCGAGATCGTCTCTTCAATGCCGCCCAGCCCCGACAGGGCCGCGGCGCGCCGATCCGGGTCCTCGTATTCAAGCATGAAGGTCGCCACCAGTTCGCCCCCATTGGGCACCAGGGGATTATAGGCTTCAAGCTCGTCCTTCAACTGAGCCTCGCCGCCCTTTTCGGTCCACAGCATTTCATGGACCTGATAAAGCATGGTGTCGAAGTTCTCGAAATGGAAGGTGGCGTTCGGACCCACGGACAGGCGGCGGCTCTTCTTCATGTCGACCATGCGCGCCCGATGCTGCTTGCGCTGACTCCCATAGGAGTCGAGCGGCATGATGTCGGCGGCTGTGATCTGCTTCTTTGACATCTTACTTTCCTCCCTGCATTCCATAAGCATGCGCCAGAATTTGAATCGGATGCGTGAAGTCCAAGATTGCCCCCGTTTCGCCACCTTCCCGCTCGATCCCCTGAAGAATGTGCGATCTGGCCAACGGGCATTCCGACACCACGATGCCGCCGCCCTTTTCCTTGGCCTGCTTGGCGACCGGCTTGCCGATCTTGAGGGCTGTGTCGAAATTGCCCTTCATGATGCCCCATGCCCCGCCATGGCCCGAGCAGCGCTCGATGACCGACACATTGGTCTCGGGGATCAGTTTCAACATTTCTTCGGCCTTGCGCCCCATGTTCTGCGCCCTGGCGTGACAGGCGATGTGCAGCGTGACGCCGCCGGGAATCGGCCGCAGCCCCGGCGCCAAGCCTTCCTTGCGGGCGATCTCCATCACATATTGCGGAATGTCGAAGGTGGATGCCGCCAGTTTCTCAACCGAGCGATCCTCCGGCACGATGAGGGGCCATTCGAATTTCAGCATCAGCGCGCAGGAAGGCACCAAGGCCACGATATCCCAACCTTGGTCGATATACTGGCCCATCTCGGCGGCGACCCGCTTGGCCTTTTCGGCCACGCGCTCGATCTGGCCGGTTTCCAGCTGCGGCATGCCGCAACATTCCGGATAGACGACCTTGGTCTCCACGCCGTTCATGGCCAGCACCTTTCTTGCCGCCAGACCGATCTCGGGTTGGTTGTAATTGGCAAAACAGGTGGCGTAAATCACCGCCTTGCGCCCAAAGGCCGGGGCGTCGCGATTGACCTGAAGTGGCTCTTCGGCAGCTTGCCTGACCAGCGTCTTTTTCGTGAATTTCGGCAGGTCCGCCTTTTTATCGACCCCAAGTGCTGCCTGCATCGCAGGGCGCGTCACATGGTTCTTGCAAGACGATGCCCAGTTCACCACACCCGACAAGGCGCCGCTGTTCAAGGCGCCGTTGCGGTCGGTTTCCGTCAATTGGCGATGCGTAAATCCGATTTCGCCCGCCTTGGCCTGAGCCACCCGATAGCGCAACATCAGATGCGGTATGTCGATATCGAATTCGTGCGGCGGCACATAGGGGCATTTGGTCATGAAGCACATGTCGCACAGGGTGCAGGCATCGACCACCGGCTTGAAATCCAAGCTGTCCACGCTGTCCAGCTCGCCCGTTTTGGCGCTATCGATCAGATCGAACAGCCTGGGGAAGCTGTCGCACAGGTTAAAGCAGCGCCTGCATCCGTGGCAGATGTCGAACTGGCGGCGCAATTCACTATCCAGTTTCACGGGATCAGTGAAATCGGCGTCCCGCCAGGGAATCGGCTTTCGAAACGGCCTTTGCAAGCTGCCTTCGGACATGAGACTTCCTCTTTGCATATTCGTTGAAGTAAAGGCCGGGAAGACTTGGTTCCCGGCCTTTTCAAGTTCCTCTCATCCCAGTTCGGTCAGCGAGCGCTGGAAACGTCCGGCATGCGATTTTTCCGCCTTGGCCAGCGTTTCGAACCAGTCGGCGATTTCATCGAACCCTTCCTCGCGGGCCTGTTTGGCCATGCCCGGATACATGTCGGTGTATTCATGGGTTTCACCGGCAATCGCCGCCTTCAGATTGTCCGAGGTCGGCCCGATGGGCAGGCCGGTGGCCGGATCGCCCACCGCTTCCATGAATTCAAGATGGCCGTGCGCATGCCCGGTCTCGCCCTCAGCCGTTGAGCGGAACACCGCCGCCGCATCGTTGTAGCCTTCGATATCGGCCTTCTGTGCGAAGTAGAGATAACGACGATTGGCCTGCGATTCGCCCGCAAAGGCAGCCTTGAGATTGGCTTCCGTCTTTGAGCCTTTGAGCTGTGCCATGGTTCTCTCCTCGATGTTGAGACGTTTCATTGGCCACGCCTGTTACGGCTGGTCTCAGGGCTTCAAGATACGCCCTTGACTAAAATCGTTCCAATTGGTTTATATAAATAAACTAATCGAGGATATCGATGATAAACTTGCCCACTCTGCGCCAATTGCGCTATCTCGTCGAACTGGTGGAATGCCGCCATTTTGGCCGGGCCGCTCAGGCTTGCAACGTCACGCAATCCACCCTCTCATCGGGCATCCAGGAACTTGAGGACGGGCTGGGCGTACGACTGTTGGAACGCACCAAGCGGCGCGTCGTGACGACGCCGGTCGGGCTGGAGATCGCCAAAAGAGCCAGACGCACCCTGGAAGAGGCCGAGGGCCTAGTCGAAGCGGCTAAGGCTGGCGCCAAACCGCTCTGCAGCGATTTGCGCCTGGGGATCATCCCCACCATCGGCCCCTATTTATTGCCCCGCGTTCTTCCGCAAATTCGCGAGCGCTTTCCCGATCTCAAGCTGTTCTTGCGCGAAGATCAGACGGCGCATCTGCTTGACCAGTTGGCGTCCGGCGAGTTGGACGTGCTGATCCTGGCCTTTCCCATGGATACGCCTGGGGCTGAAACCATGATGATCGGGCGCGATCCTTTCTGGCTGGTCTGCCCGGCCAGCCACCCGCTGGCGGCCAAAAAATCCGTGTCGCCTGAAGACATTCCAGCAGGCGAACTGTTGCTGCTGGAAGACGGCCATTGCCTGCGCGAACACGCGCTGGCCGCCTGCAAACTGCCGGGGCGCATGCGCGCCAACCGCTTTCAGGGAACCAGCCTGCACACGCTGGTCGAGATGACCGCCAGCGGCCTGGGCCTGACGCTGGTTCCCGACATGGCCAAGGAATCGCACCTGATTGGGTCGTCGCAATTGGCCATCCGCCCCTTAAGCGGCAAAGAAACGGCGCGCGAGATTGGCTTGGCCTGGCGGCGCACCTCGGGCAGACGCGCCGAATTCAAGCTACTGGGAAAAACCTTGGGCGAGATTCTGAGCGGCCCACATCAGTAAATGCCTTTGGAATTCAGGAAGGCGCCATAGGCTTTGTCCTCTCCCAGGACGTGGTGGATGATCCAGGATTCAAACAAATGCTTGAAATCCTTTTCGCTGGGCCGCGAGCCTGACTGAATTTCCTTGGTCAGGCGAGACACTTGCTGGCGCAAGTCCTGGTGGCGCACCTTGTGTTCGGAAATGCCGGGATAGTCGTAGAGCGCCATCAAATCTTCTTCTGCCGCGAAATGATAATCGACGTAATCAGCCAGCGCCTCGGCGGCCTTAATCAGCGCAGCACCCCGCCCGTCGGTGCGCAGATTCTCAAGCACGGCATTGCCAATCGAGATCAGACGCTTGTGGTGCATGTCCATATGGGCAATGCGCACCGAGAACGTGTCGCGCCAATTGATGAAGCTGCCCTTGTGGCTTAGCTGATGCGCCGCCTGTTTGGCCCGTCTTTGCCAGCCTTCGAACAGCTTCCAGCGCACGATGGGCACATCGGCCAGCAAATCACCGGGAAACTGCACGACCTCCGTTTCCTCGACGGCTTTCAAGCGGAATTGGCCCGGCACTTTGAAGATGGCCTCTTCCTCGCCAAAGTGCGAGCGCCGATCCAGCATCTCGATGACCTCGCCGCCCGCCGAGCGCTCGACGCGTCCCTTGCGGATCAGGTTCAAGACGTCCATGTCCTCGCTGGGAATGATCTCGCCCGATTTGAAGCGATGCGTCTTCGACTCCTCGATCATGCGATTCATGACGACGGCGGGAATGCCCTCGCCGAACAGGCTTGTCGATTCCAGAAAGCTGCGCAGGTCGAATGTGCCCTGCATCTTGTCCAGCAAGTTGTTGTGGCGCACCACGCTGACATATAGACCCAAGGGAAAGCGCAACGCCTGCACGAAGGAAACCGCGCGGTAGGTGTGCTGCGAAGGGCGCTTGGTCAGCGCCGCCATGCCGCCGATTAGGGCGCCTGCTGAAAGCAGGGCGTACACATCGTCTTTGGTGCGGATTTTCTCGACCGTTCCCGAAAGCACCAGGACGATGTCTTCCGGCATGTCGCCTTCTTTCAGGAAGATGGCGCCAGGATTGAATTCGACCACGGCATGATTCAGCAGCGTTCTCAGATGATGGACGGGAACGCCTTCCAAATGCTTTTCCATCAAGGAATAGGCGAAACGGCGCAACCCTTCCGATTGCCCTTCGATCAAGACATCCGAGGTTCCGAAGGCGGCGCTGGAGCCGATCTCCTTTTCTTCCGCCGTCAGGTCGCCTGATCGATGCGCCAGCAGGATGCGCCCCGATCTGTCCGCCTTGAAATCCTTGGCGGCGCCGTGGATAAGCCCGCCGCCGATATCGATTTTCTTGACGTCGGCGGGCGTCAGATAGGCCTGTTTGACCGCTTCGAAATCCGCAGGACTAAGGCCGGGCGCCTTCTCGTCGTCAGTGACCATTCCCGCCAGAACGTCAAAGGAGACGATGTCGGCGAAATGGGCGTAGCTGCGATAACTGTCGCCCCACAAAGAGCGGAAGACGAAGATGTTGGTTTCCACCGGATGCGGCGAGAAGATCGGCTTGACCTCAAGCCCATCGATGTCGTTCCACTGATCGAAGACCAGATCGTGCACCTTAAAATAATCGTGCAGGATGCGGTCTTCTTCCGTGTCCAGCAGGGCGGCCAGCTTTTTGGCCACCGTGCTGCGCACCAGGGGCGTCGAGAAATATCGGATGCGATGGCCAGAACGCATCAAGGTGGTCAGGCCCGCAAAGTGATCGTCATGCGCATGGGTGTGAAAAATGCCGTCGATCTGGTCGATGCCGATGCCCAGGGCGGCCAGAATGTGCGACAGGTTGGGACCGGCGTCGATGAGGTACAGCCGCCCCTGATAGGTGATGATGCTCGACATGCTGGGGCGGCTGACATCCCAGCCATCGCCTTCGCCGGAATGTATGATGGCGAAATATTCCGGCGAGTATCGCCTGAATCCCAAAGGATAGGCCGACTCGTAGCTTTCCTCGGGCGAGAGATTCAGGTCGATGACAACCTTCTCGTCCTCAAAGGAAAATTCGAACAGGTTGGAACGCAGGCGCTTCAGGACAACGCCCTCGGCCAATTCGACCGGATCGTCGTCCAGCATGCGCCATTCCAGAAATTCCTCGGTCGGGCGGATGCGCCCGAAGGCGAATTTAAGCTTCAGGCGCATCATCGCTTCGGCTTGCTGGACGCCGAAACCGGCCTGCATGATCTCTTCCTTCGAGATCAACCCGTAATTGCCCCGGTAGATGTAGCGCATCTGCGCAGACACCTGTTCGGGCAGTCCGATCAGCATCGGACGCTTGCCGGTATTGTTGGGATGATTGGGAAGAATCATGCCTTGCTTGTAAAGCATCTGCAGAACGGGAAACTCGGCCAGATTAGCGAATTCGCCGTTCTGCAAGGGCAGGTCGGACAACAAGATTGTATTGGGGCCGGTTTCGCAATCGACGCCCTTGACCGCCTGGGGAACGATCAAGCCGCGCTTGATCAGATGTTTGACCGAGTCAGCCGGGCAGCCACAAAGAATCCTGAGATCGCGGTCTTGAACCTCGACCCAGTGAACGCCCCTGGAAACCTGAATATGCCTAATTTTCATGCCTAATGTCCCGATCCGGCTAGGGCCGCAAACCCCCAGCGGAGATAAGGTTATTACCTTTTAATTAGTGTTGCGTCACCCCAAATTCCACCAAAATCCATGTCGATTTTGATCACATTTGCCGGTTCGGCCAGGGTGAGCCGTTCGCTTCAACAGATTTGCAGAACAGATTGCTGAGCGGTCTCCCGCCGTCGATTCATGCAAGAGGCGGCACTGATTTCAGGCGCTACTCAGCCTGTCAGCTCAGCATTGATCTCGAGAATTGCGTAACCAGACCCAATGAAACAACCGCGTTAAGCGTGGGGTGAGGCTTGGTGGAATCATCGACGATCAGAATGTCCGCGCGGCGCCCCGTTTCCAACTTGCCTCTGTCGTTCAGCCCGACGGCTTGCGCTGGGTTGGCGGATACCAGGGTCCAGGCGCCGGCGAGCGTCATCCTGCCTTCCCTGGCCAGTTTAAAGGGCGCATGAAACAATGCCGGATAATAATAGTCCGACGCCAGTGCGGTGCAAAGACCGCGCTCCGCCATCTCGGCGGCCATCAGGCGACCGCAATGGCTTTGCCCTCTCAGCACATTGGGCGCGCCCAGGATGACGCAATCTTGATTGGCGATGGCGAAACCGGCCGTCGCCTCATCGACTGGGAATTCGCTGATGTTGCACCCCAGGGCATGGAACCAAGCGCGGTCGACCTTCGACTCGTCATCATGCGAAGCCATGGGCACATTCTTCAGTCGGGCCGCGTCGGCTAGCCGCATGATCGACTGTTCAACTTCGCCCGCCCGCTCCTTCACCTTGTTGTAAAGATCCAGGAATTCCGCCGAGCCAAGGCCAGTGCGCCCCGCGAATTGCGCCAAACGGTCGGGCTTGTCCAATTTTTCGCCGATATGGGCCATATGGTCGTTGAAGGCGAGCAGATCGATGCGACCATCGCCGAGCCACGCCAATATCTGCAGCTCGGCATCCAGGTTGTAGGTTTCGTGGCGCAGATGCAGCCTGGCGTCGGCCAGAAGATGGGGCCTTACATCCGTCAGTGCTTGCAAAAACGCATGAGCGGCTTCGGTGCCGCGCAGCCCCGGTTCCCACGACCAAGTCAGTCCGTGATAGGCGGTGGTGATGCCATTGGCCACCAACTGCCGGTCGGTATCGATGAGGGCAAGACCGGAATCAAAGGCGACGCCGGGGCGCGGCATCAGTTGGCGCTCGAAGGCGTCGCCGTGCAAATCGACGATGCCGGGCAGGATCAGGCTGTTCCTGACATCCAGGATGCGCTCATGGCGCGCATCGCCGCCGATGGAGGCGATGCATCCATTCTCAATGGAGAGGCTCGTTTCGACAATCTTTCCGTCGGACAGCAAAACGCGCCCGCCAACGAGATCGAATGCGTGATGCCGAACAAGATGCGCCGATGTGTCAAACATGCAGGGCTTCTATCGAATGTCAAAGCCGAGAAGGATGACGTTTTCGTGAATTCAGAAATCGACGATCAATTGGGTTCTGGCGCAAGACATGCAAGCGACGCCATATTCTATGGGCCGTCCCTGCGGATCGACATTGACGCTTTCGACGATCAAGACCGGCTCGGTCGGCTTCTGACGCAAAAGCCTTGCCTCGCGCTTATCGGGCATGCGCGCCGAAATGCGCGTCGTTTTGCGCAAATAATCGGTGACCCCCATCTTGGCGAGCGCCTTCGTGATGGAACCCAGGCGGCTGTAATGGTGCAAGATTTTCGCAAAGCGGCTTTTTGCGAAGTAATGGGCGCCCAGGCTGATCCGCTGTCCATCCGCAATGCCCATGGTTTCCAGCAAGATCACCGGGGCGCCAATGTCGATGTTCAGCGCCTCGGCCATCAAAGGATCGGCGGTCAGCTCCAGGCTGCGCACCAGCTCGCCCGAAGGCGTTCTGGACACACGCGCGATGTTTTCGGAGAATCGGGTTCTGGGCGCGATGCGGTAATCGACCATCGATGATTCGACGAAGCTGCCGCGCCCCTTTTCGATGCGGATAACGCCGCGCTCGGAAAGAGCCTGCAAGGCGCGCCTAGCCGTATGGCGGTTGACGCCGAAACGTAGCGCCAAATCATGCTCGCTGGGCAGACGAGCGCCAGGCTTGATGCGCTTTCCTTCGATCTCGCCCAGGATCGTTTGCTCGATTTGTCGCCAAAGGGCGATTCCATCCTGCTCCATCATCAACTCCGTCACGAAAACTTCATCGACAGCACCTTGCTGGAACAATCCGGGCTGACTTATAGTGCGACTATGTCTAGATGTCTAGACAAGTTGAAAAGTTTCACACACGACCAGACAGGCGCGCGGACACATGCGAGACGGCACGAACCTACCCAAGGCCAATGATGGCGAACCGCCCCCCCATGCCGCCCGCGCCCGCTGGTTGTCTGTGTTAGCGCAGGCCGATCCGCTGGCGCTGGACAAGGCCTGGAACGAATTGGACCCCCGGCCGTCCTTTCGGCATCTGCGCCCCCCCGAAACCGGTTTGGCCTTGTTGCGCGGGCGCATGGGCGGCGTGGGCGAGCGCTTCAACCTAGGTGAAATGAGCTTAAGCCGTTGCTCGGTCGCCCTATCCGATGGACAAGGCGGCGAAGTGGCCGGACATGGTCATGTTGCCGGATGCAGCTTGCAGCAAGCCGAACGGGTTGCCTTGTTCGATGCCCTGATGCAACTGCCGGAATATGCCAAACGCCTGGAAGACGAACTGATCTTGCCGCTTGAAAAGGCCATAAGCGCCGCCAAGCGCTTGAAGGTGGAAACCGCCCAGGCCAGCCGGGTTGAATTCTTTACAGTGGTCCGGGGAGAGTGAGATGAATTTCGTTCCCGCCCCCGGCTTTGCCGATCCGGTCATGGATGCGACCGCTATGTTCAGGGCCGTTCTGGCAGCCATGGCGCATCCCGGTCGGGTTGTCGATTTGCCGGTCGCAACCCAAGCCCCCTTGCCCCTGGGCGGCGGGCTGGGCGCTTTGCTGCTGGCCCTGGCCGACCGCGAGACGCCCTTGTGGCTGGCCCCCGATATGGCCAGCGCCGACGTGACGGCCTGGATCGGCTTTCATGCCGGAGCCTCGGTGATCCAGGACCGCGGGCAGGCGGTCTTCGCCTTGGCCGACAAGGCGGAAGCCCTGTTGCCGCTCGACGCCTTCTCGGTTGGGATGCCGGAATATCCAGATCGCTCGGCCACGCTGATAGTCAAGGTCGCCAGCCTTGGTGAAGGGACTGGCCTTTTGCTGCGCGGTCCCGGCATTGCCGAAACGGCAAGGCTTGAGGTGGGCGGCGTTCCCAAAATATTTTGGCAGGCAAGGGACGAATTGTCGCCCCTGTATCCGCTGGGCATCGACCTGATTCTTTGCGCAGGCGCCAAGATTGCCGCCCTGCCGCGCACGACGATGGTGGAGATCTAGGATGTATGTCGCGGTTAAGGGCGGCGAAGCCGCCATCGATGCGGCCCACAAGCTGCTGGCGCTGGCAAGGCGGGGAAGCGCTGATGTGGCCGAGCTGTCGCTCGACCAGATATCCGAACAGTTGGGCCTGGCCGTTGATCGCGTCATGGCCGAGGGATCGCTTTACGATAAGCGCCTAGCCGCCCTGGCGATCAAACAGGCCCGGGGGGATCTGGTGGAAGCCATCTTCTTGCTTAGGGCCTTTCGCACCACCTTGCCCAGGCTGGCGGAAAGCGAACCCCTGAACACCGCCAATATGGCCGTGCACAGGCGCATCTCGGCTGCCTTCAAGGATTTGCCGGGCGGCCAGATATTGGGGCCGACCTTCGACTATACGCACCGACTGCTCGACTTCGCCCTGGCTGAAACGGAGAACCAACCTGAAGCGGTCGCACCTCCTGCCAGCGCCGACGCCAATGTTCCCATGCCCCACGTCGCTTCTCTGCTGCACCAGGAAGGACTAATCCAACCCGAAGCGGCTGAGGACGAGACCGCGCCGGTCGCCGATTTAACGCGCGATCCGCTTTCCTTTCCCGCCTCGCGCTCCTTGCGCTTGCAGAACTTGGCCCGGGGTGACGAAGGATTTCTGCTCGCACTCGGCTATTCCACCCAGCGCGGCTTCGGCAACAACCATCCCTTTGCCGGAGAAATCCGCATCGGAGCGGTCGAGGTGGAAATCGTGCCCGAGGAACTGGGCTTTCCCATCGCCATCGGCACAATCACGATCACCGAATGCGAAATGATCAACCAGTTCAAAGGCTCGAAGGACGTGGCGCCCATGTTTACGCGCGGCTACGGATTGGTCTTCGGCGAGTCCGAACGCAAGGCGATGGCGATGGCCCTGGTTGACCGGGCGTTGCGCGCCAGCGAGTTGGGCGAAGAAGTCATCGCCCCCGCCCAGGACGAGGAATTCGTGATGATGCATTCCGACAATGTCGAAGCGATGGGCTTCGTTCAACATTTGAAGTTGCCGCATTACGTCGATTTCCAGGGCGAGCTGGTCATGGTGCGCGAGCTTAGGGCTGAGCGGGAGAAAAGCCTGCAAAGTCAGAAGGAGGAGAAAAGCCATGTCTAAGGGCTACAACTTCGCCTATCTCGACGAACAGACAAAACGCATGATCCGGCGCGCCATTTTGAAGGGGGTGGCCATTCCAGGCTATCAGGTGCCCTTCGCCAGCCGAGAAATGCCCTTGCCATATGGTTGGGGGACCGGCGGCATCCAGGTGACGGCCAGCGTCATCGGCCCAAACGATGTGCTGAAGGTGATCGACCAGGGCGCCGACGACACCACCAACGCGGTGTCCATTCGCCGGTTCTTTGCCCGCACCGCAGGGGTAAAAACCACCGAGCGCACCAGTGAAGCCAGCTTGATTCAAACCCGTCACCGCATCCCCGAACAGCCCCTGAAGGAGGGCCAGATTCTGGTCTATCAGGTGCCCATCCCCGAGCCGCTGCGCTGGATGGAACCCAGAGAAACCGAAACCCGCAAGATGCACGCCCTGGCCGAGTACGGCGTCATGCATGTCAAGCTGTACGAGGATATCGCCCGCTTCGGACGCATCGCCAGCAGCTATAATTATCCTGTCCTGGTGCATGGACGCTATGTGATGGCTCCGTCGCCCATACCGAAATTCGACAATCCGAAAATGGACCGCATGCCCGCCCTTCAGCTTTTCGGCGCTGGGCGCGAAAAGCGCATCTACGCCGTGCCGCCTTACACCAGCGTCAAAAGCCTGGATTTCGAAGATCATCCATTCGAAGTGCAGCGCTGGGACAAGCCCTGTGAATTGTGCGGGGCAAGCGATACTTATCTTGACGAAGTCATCACCGACGATCAGGGCGCGCGCATGTTCGTCTGCTCTGACAGCGACGCCTGCCAGGAACGCCAAAAGGGGGCCGCATGAGCGAGATGGACGCCATCCTATCCGTGCGCGACGTTGCCAAACTGTATGGCGGGCGCGGCGGCTGCAAGGAAGTTTCGTTCGATCTGTGGCCGGGCGAGGTGTTGGGGATTGTTGGCGAATCTGGCTCCGGCAAGACGACACTGCTCGACTGCCTGTCGGGGCGGCGCACGCCTGACGCAGGACGGATCATGTATCGCGGGCGTGATGGCGAGATGCTGGACGTGCATGCGCTTTCCGAACCCCGCCGCCGCTTGTTGATGCGAACCGACTGGGGCATCGTGCACCAAAACCCGCGCGATGGATTGCGCATGGGCGTTTCTGCGGGGGCCAATATCGGCGAGCGCCTAATGGCGGTGGGGGCGCGCCATTACGGACAAATCCGCGGCAGCGCCAACGATTGGCTGGAACGGGTCGAGATCGACGAGAATCGCATCGACGACCGGCCAATGACTTTCTCGGGCGGCATGCAGCAACGCTTACAGATCGCCCGCAATCTGGTCAACGGGCCGCGCTTGGTTTTCATGGACGAGCCGACCGGCGGCCTGGATGTTTCCGTCCAAGCAAGACTTCTCGACCTGTTGCGCCGCCTCGTGCGCGAGATGCATTTGGCCTGCATCATCGTCACCCACGATTTGGGGGTCGCCCGCCTGCTGGCCCATCGCCTGATGGTGATGAAGGACGGTCGGGTGATCGAAGAGGGACTGACCGATCAAGTACTGGACGATCCGCATCATCCCTATACCCAACTTCTCGTTTCTTCGGTGTTGCCCGCATGACAGCCACAACTCTTCGCTTGTCCGCGCAAGGACTGTCCAAGATATTTACCCTGCACGTCCAGGGCGGAGTCAAAATTCCCGTCTTTCACAATCTTAGCTTCGAGGCGCATGCCGGGCGCTGCGTCGCCTTGGCCGGACCGTCAGGAGCGGGAAAATCGACCCTTTTGCGCTCGCTCTATGGCAATTATCTGCCCGATAGCGGACATATCAAGATTCGTCACAGAAGCGGCTGGGTCGATCTGGCCAACGCCCTCCCTAGGGAAATTTTGGACCTGCGGCGCTACACTTTGGGTCATGTCAGCCAGTTTCTGCGCGCCGTTCCTCGCGTTTCGGCCTTGGATGTGGTTGCCGAGCCGCTGCTAGCCGTGGGGGCAGATGAAGATAAGGCGCGCAACCGAGCCGCCGAATTGCTGGAGCGTTTGAACTTGCCGGAACGGCTTTGGAATCTGGCGCCCGCCACCTTTTCGGGCGGCGAGCAGCAGCGCGTCAACGTGGCAAGGGGATTTGCCCCCAGCTATCCCATCTTGCTGCTAGACGAGCCGACGGCCTCGCTGGATGCAAAAAATCGGCGGGTCGTGATCGAGCTGATCGCTGAGTCCAAAGCCAAGGGAACTGCCTTGGTCGGCATCTTCCACGATCAGGAAGTGCGCGATGCCGTGGCCGACGACGTCTTCGAAGTGGAAAGTTTCAAGGAAACGGTGGCATGAGCGAACAAATTCTTGCGAATGCCAAACTGGTCCTGAAGGATCGGGTTGTCGAGGGACATGTTCTGGTCCGCAGCGGACGCATCGAGGATATCGCCGAAGGACGGCAAATTCCCGTCGGCGCGCAGGACATGGGCGGCGACTATCTGCTGCCGGGCTTTATCGAACTTCATACCGACAATATGGAAAAGCATTTCAACCCGCGCCCAGGCGTCATGTGGCCGTCATCGCTGGCCGCTATTCTGGCCCACGATATCCAGATTGCGGGCGCTGGAATCACAACGGTCTTGGATGCCATCTGCGTCGGCGAATACAACGCCAATCAGATGCGCCGCCATATTTTGGTTGAATCGATCGCCGCCGTGAAGGAAGCGGCAGGTCATAATCTTCTCAGGGCCGAGCATCTGTTTCACATGCGGTGCGAGGTTTCGGACGAAGGGGTCGAGGACATGTTTCGCCCCTACGCCGACGAGCCGTTGGTGCATCTGGTTTCCTTGATGGATCATACGCCGGGCCAGCGCCAATGGCGCAATATGGAGGCTTTCAAAAAATTCTATAAGCTGGAAAAATTGTCAGAGGAGGAGTTGGAAGTCGAAATGGCGGGCCGCATATCCGCGCAAAAGCAATTCGCCGAAAAGCACCGCAAGGCCATTCTCGATCTCGCCCGTCCCTTGAATCTGCCTTTGGCCAGCCACGACGACACCACCGTCGAGCATGTCGTGGAAGGACATGCCGATGGCGTGACGATCAGCGAATTTCCGACCACCCTGGAAGCGGCCAGGGCGGCGCGCTCTGCCGGCATGGGAATCGTCATGGGCGCGCCCAATGTCGTGCGCGGCGGATCGCATTCCGGCAATGTCTCGGCGCTTGAATTGGCGAAGGAGGGATTGCTAGACGCCCTGTCTTCCGACTACATGCCGACCAGCCTGCTGCAGGCGGTGTTTGTGCTGCATGAAAGCGTTGGATTGCCGCTTTCCAACGCCGTCGCAACCGTCAGCGCCAATCCAGCCGCCATGCTGCGCATGAAGGATCGCGGCGAGATCGCCGTCGGCAAGCGCGCCGATTTAATTCAAGTTCGCAAAGCGGGCGCAACGCCGGTTGTCCGCCAGGTCTGGCGGGAAGGACAGCGCGTGCTATGAACCGTCCCCGCTATGCCATCTACTTCGTTCCCGAGGAAGGAACGTCTCTTGACCAATTTGGCGCGTCTTGGGTTGGGCGTTCCTGTTTTACCGGGCGTCATCTGGTTCCATCGGGCCTTACGCCCGAGATCGAAACGCTGCGGCTAAAATATTTGGCCGATCCGCATCGCTACGGATTTCATGCCACGCTGAAACCTCCATTCGCCCTGGCCAACGGGCTTTCAAAGAAGCAGCTTCTTGACGCCTTGTCTGAATTTGCTAGGCAGCAAACGCTCATTGCGCTTCCTCCCTTGGCCGTGCGGACATTGGGCAATTTCATCGCTTTGGTTCCTTCTGCCGAAGCGCCCTTGATTCACCGCCTTGCCGAGGCTTGCGTCTGCCGCTTCGATGAATTTCGCGCCAGACCTTCACAAGACGAGCTGAATAGGCGGCGCGCCGCAAAACTGACGCTGCGCCAAGACACTTACTTGCAAACCTGGGGCTATCCCTATGTCCTGGACGAATTCCGCTTTCATATGACCTTGACGGGGCGCATCGACAGCGATGAAGAAAGGGGCGTGCTGCAAGAGGCGTTGCAGTCGCTTTGGCATAGCATGTCGTCGCAGCCGGTTCTGGTCGATGCCGTCACCTTGCTCGTCGAGGAGGCCAAGGGGGATGACTTTTACGTTCTCGAACGTTTTTCCTTCGCCAAGAGGTAAAGATGCGGATCAACATTCGCCCCATTGGTGATTTTGATCTTGCGAAAGCCGCCCCCTTGTGCGGCGAGCTGGGCTATCCCGCCACTGGCGATGAACTGGCTCCTAGGCTGGCCAAACTCAAGGACAATGACGACAATCTGCTTCTTCTTGCAGAAGGCGAGACCGGCGACGCACTGGGCGTGATCCACGCCGGATATTTGCGCATGTTCATCGAAGCGCCGCAGGTGATCGTTCTGTCCCTGGTTGTCGCCGAAACGGCCAGAGGCAATAATGTCGGAGCCAAACTTCTTAAGGAAGCCGAGGCCTGGGCCAAGACCAAGGGCGTTGGCGCCGTCATGATCGGATCAAACGTGGTGCGCGAACGCGCCCATAAATTCTACCATGCCCATGGCTATCGCGAAATCAAGCGCTGGTCTGTTTTGAAGAAGATGATTTAGCCAGCGTATTTGGCGCAAAACGCGCCAATCTCCAGCTTTCTGAAATCTTCAATTCGCTCCTTCAGCGTGGCATGTGGCCAATCCCACCATGCCATGGCTTTCAGCTTTTCCTGAATGTCTTCGGGAAAGCGCAGCCGCAGCGGCTTGGCGGGCACGCCGACCATAATTGTGTAATCTGGCACGTCCTTGGTCACAACGGCTCCCGAGCCGATGACCGAGCCGATGCCGATCTTGACCCCTGGCATGACGATGGCGCCGTGTCCGATCCAGACGTCATGGCCGATGGCGATGGGAAAGCCGCGCCGCCATTCGAAAAAACTCTCGTCGTCTTCGCCAAGGCCGAATTGCTGGCTGCGGTACTGGAAATGATGCTGGCTGGCCCGCTCCATCGGATGATTGCCGGGATTGATGCGCACGTTGGCGGCGATGCTGACGAATTTGCCGATCTCGCTGTAGATAATGTCAGAATCATTGACGACGTAAGAATAGTCGCCGATTTGCGATTCGATCACGCTGGTCCGCTCGCCCACCTCGACGTAAGCGCCCAGACGCGAATCTCGCACCTTGGCTGTCGGATGCACATGCGCCACGTCGCTTAGGCGCTTCTTCGGCTTGGCGTGATTCTGTTCGCCTTCCATCAAACGAACTTCTTGCGAAGATATTGCGACAAGGCGTCAATCATGCTGACGCTGACAATGATGATGATGAGAATGGCCGCCGTATCGGCATAATTGAAGCCGCGGATATTCTCCCACAGCGACTGGCCGATGCCGCCCGCGCCGACGATGCCCAGCACGGTGGCGGCGCGCACATTGGCCTCAAATCGATACAGCGAATAGGAAATCCACAGCGGCATGACCTGCGGGATGACGCCGAACACCACCTCGTGCAGCCAGTTGGCGCCGGTGGCGCGAACGCCTTCGATGGGGCGCGGATCGACGGCCTCAACGGCCTCGCTGAACAACTTGGCCAGCGTGCCCATTGTATTGATCCACAATGCGAGAACGCCTGCGAAGGGGCCAAGACCCACCGCCACCACGAACAGCATGGCGAAAACCATGTCGTTGATGGCGCGGCAAGCGTCCATCAAGCGGCGAACGGGCTGGCAGATCCACCAGGGAACCATGTTTTCGGCGCAGAGAATGCCCAGAGGAATCGAGCAAATGACAGCCAGGAACGACCCCCAGACCGCCACTTCGACCGTGATGATCATTTCATTCGCGTACATGCGCCATTCGGTGAAGCTGGGAGGAAAGAATCCCGACAGAAACTTCGCCATATTCGCGGAATCCCTGATCAGCTCGCCTGGGCGCATGTCGGCCCCTTCCCAAGAGAGCGTCAGAAGCGCCAGCAAAGCTGCCCAGCCTAGGTAATAAGCCAGGGATTCCTTCAAGGGGCGGTGCGGCAGAGTGAACGTGGTTGGCATGTCGTTGGGTATCCGTAGATAGATTTCGGGCGGACCTTGCGAGTCCGCCCGAAACTGGTTTCTGGTTACTTCTTGGCGGCCATCAGAACCTTCAGTTCCTCCAGCTTGGCGTCAATTTCAGCCAGCTTGGCCTTTTTGTCAGCTTCCGACATCTTTTCGTCGGTGGCGATTTTGTTGCGGCTCTTGAAAAGCTCAAGCTGACGGATGGGATAAAGCTGAGCATTGCTGGAATCGCGGAACGGCGCCCAGGCCAACGCGGCCAAAATCTTGCGCTCGTTGTCGCCTGCCTCGCTCTTGGCGGTACCGTATTCCAGGAAGAACTTCTTCAGCTTGGCTTTGTCGCTGGCGTCGAGATTGGTGCGCCAGACCAGCGGATCGGACGGAATCAAGGGCGACTTCCACAGCACCTTGAGATTGTTCGCCGCCTCGGGATTGGTCTTCTTCAGGCGGTCCAGGTTCTCGGTGTTGTTGGTCGCAAAGTCCACCTGCTTGTTGGCGGCCGCCAGCGCGTTGGCTTCATGGCTGGCGTTGGTGACGGCCTTGTAGCATTTCTTGGGATCGACATTGTTTTGCGAGAAAACGTAGTAGCTGGGGACCAGGAAGCCCGAGGTCGAGTTGGGATCGCCATTGCCGAACTTCAGCGACTGGTCGCACTTTAAAACGTCTTGTAGTGTGTTGAGCTGCGTGTTGTCCTTGTGGGTGACCAGCAGCGACCAATAGCCGGGGCTGCCATCGGCGGCCACCGACTGCACGAAGACCTCGCCGCCCGCACGATCCACCGCTTCCATGGCCGACTTGTTGCCGAACCAAGCCGCATCGACCTTGTTGAACTTCATGGCTTCGATGACGCCTGCATAGTCAGAGGCGTAGAAGCCCTTGACCGGCATGCCCATCTTGCGGCTCATCTCCATCAGGAACGGTTCCCAGATGCCTTTCAGGTTCTGAGAGGATTCGGTCGAAATGATGCCGAAATTGAGTTCCTTGACCGGCTCGGCCTTGACTGGCGCAACCAGGCCAACGGCCAGCGCCGCGGCGGCGGCAAAGGATAACAGTTTGCGTTTCATTTTTCAGGCTCCGTTAGATGGTAAAACTGAATGGTTAAACAGCTGCGTGGCTGAGGGCTTCGTGTTTTAAAAGTTCTTGCACAATTGCGGTTTGATCCGCTGCCTTGGGATGCAGCTTGTGCCCCATGATCAATTCCTCGCTGTCCGAGCCGTACAGCTTGACCAGGAAATCGTGCGACAGTCTTTCGCTGGAACCGTCGAAAGCGATTTCACCATTGCGCATGGCGATGGTGCGCGGGCAATAGCGGGTGGCGTAGTCCACCTGATGCAGTGAAACGACGACCGTAATGCCGTCGGCGCGGTTGATTTCCGCCAAGGTTTCCATGACGCGGGTCGAGGAGGCGGGATCGAGCGAGGCGATCGGCTCGTCGGCCAGAATGATTTTTGCCCTTTGCACCAATGTGCGGGCGATGGCGGCGCGCTGCTGCTGCCCACCCGACAAGGTCGAGGCGCGCTGGCCTGCCAGATCGGCAATGCCCACACGAGCCAGCGCTTCCATCGCTTGAAGTTTCTCGTCGCGCGTAAACAGGGCGCCAGCACCCCGCCAAGCCGGAATTCGGCCCAGAAAGCCCATGCAGACATTGGTCAGGACAGAAAGCCGACCCACCAGATTGAATTGCTGAAAGATAAAGCCGATATCTGCCCGCGTGCGGCGCACGTCGCGACGGATCTTGCCGCAGCTTTGAACTGGACGCCCCAAGACGTCAATGCAGCAAAGTCGCTGGTCAGCAGAACCCTTGTTTCCCTGAACCAAGCCGTCGATATGGCGCAGCAAGGTGGACTTTCCGGAGCCCGACGCGCCGATCAACGCCACCATCTCGCCATCGGCGATCGATAACGAGACGTCATTCAGAGCCTTCTTGTCCCGACAAAAGGATTTTGTCAGGCGATTTACGTGGATCGCCGGAATATCAAGCATGTTTATATCTCCTTGCCGCCACTTATTATTCCGCGCTCGATGACAGAGCGATGACGCTTGCATGATGATTTGGTGATAAGGCCAGTGGCTACGCAGCGACAGGCCAGGATTTTCACGTTTCGAAGTCCAATTGCTCCCAGCTGCTGGACAGTGAGATGCGGAATTCGCAGCCGGTCTCCCGCTCACATCGCAGCAATGCTTTCCGCCAACAATGTGGGTTTGCTTATCAGCAACAGGGCATCGACCGAGCGGGCAGTTCGGAGACTTGCCTTTGCGCTCTTGCCGGCATAATCGTCTGTGCCGCAACCTGCCATCGCCCTGTCAATCTGGCTTGTTTTCAGAATCTATAGCCGCGTCGTCCTTTGGTTCAGAGCATCGCCCAGTGAGCCGCTCTCGCTATATGAGACATGCGCTGATGGTGAACCGCTATGGTCTGGCGGTTGCATCACGCACGTCAGCGGAACAACTGAACACGAGGCGGCGCTTGCACATGTAGGCAAGCATCACAAGGGCAGGGACGGTTCACGCTGGGGCCGACAAAGGTTGCGGTATCATGACCTTCGTCGAGGCGCTGCGATAACGCCGCATCACGCCGCAATCGAGGACATATCTGGCAGCTGGCAGGACCCGCAAGGCCGCCAGGGGGCCGCCCTGTTGGTGATGGTGCGCTGGCTGGCGAAAGCGCATGCGCACTTCACCTTCACTCTTGCCACCGACAATCTGGCTTGCCTTCAAGAGCCCGTTTAAGCACTTGTTTAGCGCGCCGAAATCGGGTGGACTGAAGCGGAAACGACCAATAGGCTACAATTAGCGTCACTCTAGTTGCAGAAACGCCTAAGCGGTGCTGAAAAAAATAGAAAAGCATCGCATAGGGAAAGAATTTTCCAGCCGCCAGCTAACGCCTGCGGCTGGGCGGGGCTGCGATGTCTTCGTCGTCTTCCTGCCTGGACACTTCCTCGCCCCATTCTGAAATCAGACGGCGCTGGATGGACCTTAACTGCGTCAGGCGTCTTTGCGACGTCACGTCCAACCAAGCGCCGACCACCGGCGGCACGGACAGATGCATCACCCAACCCAGGCCCGCCGCGCCATACATGACGATCAGGTCGAAGGGGTTGGATAGAATGTGAAGGGCGTTGTTCATGGAATGCGCCTCGAACCACAGCTTCATGAGGTAAGGGGCGACGCCCGCCAAATTGAGACCGGCCACCGAAACCCAACCATAGCGGTAAGGGCTTCGGTCAACGATATAGGCCACGATCGACGGCAGCATGGATAGGCCCAGAAACACCCAAGTCGGCAAAAAGAAAAACAGAGCGGGCGGGCCCAGAACCAGCAACCCCAACGTAATGCGCCCACGACCGATGCCGCCTTGGGGGTTAGGTATTTTTTTGGTTGGTTTCTTCTTGGCCATACCGTACCCCTAGAAGAACCGGATCATCAGAAGAATGCTAAGCACGATCAGCGCCAGCATCATGGAAATCACCCCGGCCGCCTGATGCCCATAGCGCGTGGCCTGCTGATTGCGCCGCTCGGACCCCGATTCGATTTCGCCCGCCTCCTGGCTGGATGCCGCATATTCCGCCCGGGCCAGCATATAGCCATCCTCGTCGCGCCGCTTTTCCTCGTGATTGTCGATATAGGCGAACAGCTCTGGCAGATTGCCCGAACGCACCAGCCGGGGCAGCTCCTTTTCCATATCGCGCCGTCTGGCCCGGCTGTGGAAGGCGCCGACCACGGGGCCGAGATGCGCGCCCATCCATGAGGCTAGGCCCGGCAGGCTTTCAGGACCCAACCGCCATTGCACGGTGCCCAAAAGGCTGAGCATGCCCAAAAGCTGGTTCTGCGACGATTTGTCATTGAGCGCCGTTATCTGCCGCTCGACATTGAAATCGAACCGGCAGGCGATGAAGGCCGCGATATGGCGATCCATCGGCATGGTTCTGGGGTCGATCTTCTTGGCGGTCTGCTCCAGCGCCGGCAGCAATTCGCCGATATCGACCACGAAGGAATCGGCCACCAGCGGACTTTGACAAGGCAGGGCCTCGTTCAGGTCGTAGAGCACCCGCTCAAGGCCGTAGCCCATGGCGGTTTGCTGCATATAGGCCTTCAAATCCTTGAACAGATTGTCGATCTGCGAGTTCGAAGCGTCGTATTCAGGCCTGGTTTCGAACCAGATGTGCGGCACGTCTCGCAGAATGCATTCCGCGAACAACTTAGGATCGGCCTTCGATCCCATGATGACGGCCAGGGCCGGGCCGAAGCCGAGCGGCAGCGCCGAGAAGCCCTTGTAGCGAATGGGCGACATTGGATCGAGCAACATCAAAACCCGCGTGACCAGCAAATCCTCGGCCGCCTTCTGATCTGCGCCTGGCGCTTGTTTGACCGCCTTGATGGCCGCGCTGACCTGATCGGCCATCTCCTTATTCTCGATGCCGCGCCGCAACCAAACTTCAAGCTGTCCATCCAGCATGGGTTCGGCGGCCTTGCCCCAGTTCTCGGCCATCACGAAGGCCAGTTCGCGCGCCGTATTGTACTCCTCGCCCAAAAAGGCAAAGCCGCGCACGGCCCGCTTTTCCTGCTTGGGCTGCAAGGGCGAAAGACGCCGTCCATTCGTCCAAAGATCGAGATCGTTGACCGTCCAGCGTTCGGACGGATCGTCGCACAAAAGGCCGCGCAAAAGCTCGATCATCGACAGCGGCAAACGTTCTTCGCCCACCACCAAAGAATAGGTTCCCTTGGTGATCTTGGACTTGATCATCTGACTGGCTTCGACCCCCTTCAAAGGATCGCGCCCCAGTTTCAACATCAGCATGGACACGCCCAACGCGTACAGATCGTCGGCATGTCCGCCGCTGCCCCTAGCGGCGGGCAGGCACATGCCCGCTTCGATGCCTTCGAACAACACCGGCTGATCGTAGGCTGGCGGCGAAGTCACGCAATCGCCCAGCACCATCTGTTCGCAAAGATCATCCATCCAGAACAGGTTTGTGGGACGGATGGCGCGGTGGCTGATGCCACGGCCGGACAGTTCCTTTAGCGCCAGGGCCATTTGCGGCACTATTTTCTTGACCAGTTCATATTCGTCGAGCGGCGCGATCTCTGATTCCAGCGACGGCATGACCCGACCGCCCAAGGGGCGCTGATAGATGACGATCATGCATTGCCGTCCGGCGAGCGGCCATTCCGCCACCCCCCAATCCAAAAGCGGCATGACCCCGTTGATCTGTTGACCCTTCAGGCTGCGCAGAACATTGATCCGGGGCGGCAGTTCGGGTTTGCAGACATAGGCCAGCAAATAGCTGTTGGGGTCCCGTTTGTCGGAACAGGCGAAGGCGGTGGCGCTGGGCTGATCGAAATCGAACATGGGGGTGGCCGGAAAGACCTGATACCGGTCTCTCAGCAAGATAGGCGTGCCAGCCCCCTTCACGGGTTCCTTGCGAACGACGGCCGCCGCCTCTTTCTTTTTTTCGGGTTCCTTGGCCATCCGGCCTCCCGCTCCCTTCCCTGTTCCTTGAAAAGTAAGGGGAAACCGCGATAAAGACAACCGCCATGCGCAATTTTCCCGCTCGGCTGTTGATTTCGCTCACATCTCTCACATATAACATGAGCGAAATAGGTTACAGAGAGGAACCCCCATGGCATTCGAAACCATTCGCCGCACGACCACGGTTGCCGGCACTCAAAGCGCAGCCATCGACCAGGGCCTGCGCTCCTATATGCTGCGCGTTTACAATTACATGGGTTCGGGGCTGGCGCTGACCGGCATCGTATCGGCGCTCATCGCCTCGAACGAGGCCCTGATGCAGACCCTGTTCGGCACCGGCCTGATGTGGGTGGTCATGTTGGCCCCCTTGGCGCTGGTCTTCTTCCTCAGCTTCCGCGTCCAGAAGATGAGCCTGCAAGCGGTGCAGATCACTTTCTGGGGTTATGCCGCCCTGATGGGCGCCGCCCTTGCTCCCATCTTCATCGTCTATACCGAGACCAGCATCGCCAGAACATTCTTCATCTGCGCCGCCACCTTTGGCGCGATGAGCCTGTACGGCTACACCACCAAGCGCGACCTGTCGGGCTTCGGTTCGTTCCTGTTCATGGGACTGATCGGCGTCATCCTGGCCAGTGTGGTCAACATCTTCTTGAAGTCGACGATGATGGAACTGGTCATCTCGGCCGTCGGCGTGCTGGTCTTCACCGGCCTGACCGCCTACGACACCCAGAAGATCAAGGAAATGTACTTCGAGGCCGACAGTCTCGAGGCCGCGGGCAAGAAGGCCGTGATGGGCGCTTTGTCGCTGTACATGGACTTCCTGAACCTGTTCTTGATGCTGCTGCGCTTCTTCGGCGAACGCCGCTAATCGCCAGCACAGAGCTTCGCGCAAAGAAAAGGCCGGGGACTTCCCCGGCCTTTTTTCTTGAGAACATTGCGTGGGCTTTCAGACCTGCCCGTTAGACCTGCCCGTCCCAGCCCATTTCGAAATCGAGCACGGCGTGCAGCAGGGCCAGATGCAAGATTTCCACGAAACCGTACTGATGCGAGGCGACATGCAGGTTGATGTCGCCCAAGCGGCGCAAAGGATTTGTGCCGTCGAAGCCCGACAGGGTCACCACGGCCATCCCCTTGCTCTTGGCGGTTTCCGCCGCCTTCAGGATATTGGCCGAGCGGCCCGAACTGGAAATGGCGATCAACAGGTCGCCCGAGCGCCCATGCAGCCCGATCGGATGGGAAAAGACGTTTTCATAGCCCAGATCGTTGGCCAGACAGGTCAACTGGGCGCCGTCGTTCAAGGCCAGCGAACGCAAATTGCCGTTTTTCGAGTAATCGATGGCTAAATGGCTGGCGATCCCGGCGCTGCCGCCATTGCCGATGAAATACAGCGTATGGCCCGCCTCGTGGGTCACGCGAGCCAGGGCGCGGATGCGCCCGATGGCTTCGTCCAGAACCAGCGCCTTTCCGGCCCCGTCGCTGGCATGGGCCGAACGCCCCAGGTCGGACAACAGGTCGAAATAGCGGGTCAACTGTTTCGTCGTATCGGTCATGAGCTTTCTTAGCGCAACCAGGTGCCCGGAGCAATACTCCGGCGTGCGCTTTTTGAATCAAGCTGCTAGAATGGCATTTCTCGGGGGAGAACAGTCCAACTCATGGCACAAGCCGATACCGTCCAGTCTTTGCGCATCAGCCAAGCCCGCTCGGCGGACGAGCGGGAGGCTGTCTGGCGATTCCGTTATGGCGTTTACGTCGAGGAAATGGGCAAGATCGCCCTGGCCAACGCCGACCACAAGCGGCGCTTCCTGACCGACGAATTGGACGAGGACGCCCTGATCCTCTATGCCCAGGAAGGCGATGCCGTGGTCGCCACGCTGCGCATCAACAATGCCAAGCGCACCCGCCTGCCGCCCGCCCTGGAGACGGCCTATCGACTGTCTCGCTTCAGCGCCATTGCGCCAGAACGATTGAGCTTTTCGTCGCGCCTGATGGTGGCTAGGGATTTGCGCGGATCGGTCGCCCTACACAAAATCCTGAGCCGGGCCTATGAACTGGGGTTGGAAAGCGGCGTCGTTTACGATTTTTGCTATTGCGCGCCAGCCTTGATCGAATTGTACGAACATCTGGGATACAGGCCTTACACGGAAAACTTCCTGGACCCCGAAGTGGGATATCGCGTTCCGCTGATCCTGGCCTTGAAGGACGCCATCCACCTGGAAGCAGTGCAATCGCCTTTCTGGCGCAAGCTCAAGAACCGGCCGGACATGTGGCAGGAGCAAAAGGACGCCGACTGGCTGGCCCGCGAATTCCCCGCCACCACCAAGGCGGCGCGCTGGGGAGCTGGCGAAGATGCTTTCTGGCAGTTCCTGGCCGACAAACTTCGCCCCTCGACAGGCAGCCGGGTGCCTTTGCTCGAGGACCTGTCGGAGGACGAGCGCAAGCGGGTCTTGAAAAGCGGCACCGTCTTGTCGTGCCGGGCGGGCGACACGATCCTGCGCGCCGGCGACGTGGGCAACGAACTGTTCGTGGTTCTTTCCGGGCTGGCCGAGGTTCGCTTGTCCAAGGCCAAGCAGACGATCGCCGTTCTCGAGCCGGGCCAAGTGTTCGGTGAGATCGCCTTCATCGCCAACGTCAAACGCTCGGCCGACGTGGTGGCGCTGGCCGAAAGCGAAATCCTGGTCGTGTCGCAGACCTTCTTGCGAAAGCTGATGCGCTCGGCGCCCGATCTAGCCTCGAAGGTCTTGTTCAACCTGTCGCGCGTGCTGTGCGAGCGGCTGGTCTATTCAACGCGCTCGATGCTGCCCGAAAAGCCCAAGCCGCCCGAAAAGCCAGCCAAGACGTCAGGCGCCAAGAAAACAATCACAATCCGCACTGGTTAATGCATTCTGATGAACCTCTCAACGCCTTGTTAAGCGGCAGTGTAAAGTGTCAAGAGCAAGAAGGTTCATCTCAAGGATTAAGACAACGTCTTGCAGGACAGGAAATAGGTTGCGCAGCTTGCAAGCCCCTTGTGATTTCGTCGTTCATGCAGTCATACCCTTGCAGATATCCGAAAGATTTGCTTACTAGCTGGTCGCACTCAACCTGCGGAAAAGGTCGTGAACGTAATGCCTGCCTGGCCAGCGTTCGCCGAACCGGCAGATGCGATTGGTCGACCAGACCGATGATCTCAAGCTTCTCCGGGACGGGATATCTCACTCATCGTCTCCGCCATTCGATCATGCTTTTTTACGCAGACGGTTCTCAAGCGTAAGGTTCGCCACCAGTTTCTGCATGTCGTGGACTTGGGATTTTTGGATTTTGATCTGCCGCGTCTGGCGATGTGCGTTTCCAAGCCCATGTGTCCCACCTCTGTGTACCAGGGACGAGGCGGCCCAGATTTGGCGCCTGAAACGCATTGTAATTCAATATATTGGAGGTATTTTGGCGGAGCGTAGGCGCCTCCCGATGAACCTTCTCCATCTTACCGCCATATACTGCAATGCCGCATCATCCTGATATTCGGCCTACATACAAGACCATATATTTATGTATAGGAAATTATATTTATACGCATCACGCAATCAGATTTAATGTGAGCACCATCACCACTATAGAAAGATTGTGTCATGCCTGTTCCTGCACGTCATCAAGTCAAGGAGGCCCTGCGGACGCTCGTCGCCGACAAGCGTTACTGGGACCGCAGCCACGGCGCCGAAATGCTGAGCGGCGAGGGATCGCATGATCTTTTGCTCAGCAAGATGCAGATGAGAAAATGGCACGATATTATGCTTCCTAATTAATGGTTCGCACCACAAGGGATGGGGTTGACGTGAAAGTTCTTTTTCTACTCCGGTAAAACGGCAAAGGGTTGGCGAGATCGGTCAACGAGAAGCAACCAACACGTTAAGCTTGTTGTTCTCGGTGCTGGACACTAACAAGATATTGTGGTCTAATCCATAAGGGGCTAATTTATCAAGCGTGGGAATTTAGGTTTGCCCTAGAGAAGAAAGGCTATCTCGGACGGGGCATGACGAACGTTCATCATCTACATGTTGTAGGACAGGGGGCTGGCCGCTGGAATGCGTGGCGCCAGCAGGAGCCTGATGTTCTGCCTGATCTGGCTGGCGCCGATCTGAAGGGGGCAGACCTTGCCGGAATGGACCTGACGGGTGCCGTCCTGTCTCTGGCCAATCTGCGCAAGGCTGACCTGTCGGGGGCGAATTTGCGGCTGGCCAATCTAGCCGGCGCAAATATGGATGAAGTTAATCTCTCGGGTGCCTATCTCGAGGGGGCAACCATCGCGGGCGCCTATCTGTTGCGGGCCAATCTTTCAGGGGCTTGTTTGCGCAGGGTGAATTTGGCCGGCGCCAGTCTGGTGGGAAAGATCAATCTTTCCGGCGCCGATCTAACGGGCGCGAATCTGGCGGGGGCTCGACTTGTCGGAGCCAAGCTGACCGGCGCCAACTTGACCCGGGCGATTCTGGCGGGTACCGATCTACGCGAAGCGGACCTGGGCGGTGCAACGCTGACGGATGCGGATACCAGCGGCGCCAAGTTCGATGGCGCCAATATGAGCGGGGCCATCATCCGCGACTATCGCGTTGGCGGACGCCAGCGCCCGTATTCGGACGATAACGCGGAGGGCGACGACGAGACCGGCGAGCTTGATTTCGAGGCAGGCCAGCCCGGCAAGGGCAAGCAGGAAAAGCAGCTTAAGAAAGAGAGGGATGCAGAGGCTTTGCCGCCTGTCCCCAGCGAAGCTTTCGAAGCGCTGGCGCCCGAGTCGCCGAAAATCGAAGCGCCCGCTCCCGCGCCCGTCGAGGTCAGAGAGCCATCAGCCCCCCCGGCGCCTGAGCCTGACGAAGTCATCGCTCCCGAGCCGCCGAAGATCGAAGCTCCCGCGCCCGTCGAGGCCAGAGANTCCCCCGGCACACGAGCCTGCCGAAATCATCGCTCCCGCGCCCGTCGAGGCCAGAGAACCTGCACCTCCCCCGGCACCCGAGCCTGCCGAAATCATCGCTCCCGAGCCTGTCGAAATCATTGCTTCCGAGCCGCCGAAGATTGAAGCCGCAAGAGCCGGGCAAGAACTTGTTTCACAGCGGCCCGCCCCCGTCGCCCCGGCATTCGAAGAGGAGGCTGATGACGGGTTCTACACCTATGAGCGCAAGGATATGGCGATCTTGATGCTTTATTCCGAGCCGTTCAGCCGTAAGACGAAAGAGGAACGGCGTCTGCTGGTGGATCTGCTCATGCAATACAACAAGATATTTTTCGGCGCTAAGACGCAGATATCCATGGCGACGAAGGATAGCAGCATCATCGCCGGATTCGAAAACCCGACCGACGCGCTGCGCTGCGCCAGTCTTTACATCAATATCCTGCGCGACATGAAGGTGGATTCCAATGTGTGCGTGAACTGGGGCTTTGCCACGATTCGTACGAACATGGACGATGCAGACCACAGCGACTTGCTCTTGAATTCGATCAGCCCAGCCGCCCGTCTGCGCCCCATCGCCACCTCGGGCGAAGTTCTTATCCTTGAGGAACTTTTTTCAAACACAGCCACGGACAAGAATCTCTTCGTGTTTGAGCCGGTGACCCGCAAATGGACGCTGTCTTCGGATCAGTCTGGCCCCAGCGTCGATGTGCTTTGCTATCGCGTGAGCGGTCGCGAGGCTTCCGGAACCTCCTGAGCGCAGCCGTCTCTAATCATCCATCATGATGGAGATGGTCAGATCGGCGTCCTTCAGATTGGGCCAATCGTCTTGGCCCCAAAATCTTCGCTGGCTTCAGGATTTTCCACACGGTCCATCCCGCAAAGGGCCAATGCGGGCGCGGCCCTCAATCTTCACCCGGTCCCCCGTTGAACGCTTCCCATCACATTGATAGTACGCGATAAACGGGCGTCCTCACGTTACGGATTCTGCAAGTTCGGAGGTTTTCCGCGCAATATCCTGCGTTTTTGATTCTGGCTTTGCCTCGGTTGCATTTCAGTTGGACATCTAGGCCTCGATTACGCCTTCTTCAAGGAGCCGTCGTCCGAAAAATGGGCAACCAGAATTTTTTCCAGATCCCAAAGATCGCCGTCTTCAAAAACGATGCGAATGAGATCATTGGGATTGCACTGGGCGACGAGGGTTTTGATTTCACCCGCTTCGCGCAGGATTTTCGAAACACGTCGGCCTACCGTATCGGAGCCGTCTGCCATCTCGCGAAACTTGTCCGGATGGGCCCTGACCTCGAGGGCGAGGCAACGAAAAAAGACGTTCCTGTCGCCAGCAAAATAAGCGTCGGTCAGGGTTGAGATGAATTTCCTGACCGTTTCCTTGTCGTCTTGGACATTGGATAGAAGGTCGGTCAGCAACTGGGTGGCGGTCATGCTGAGATCGTTGAGCGCCAGAGTCAGCAACTCGGCCAGAGAGCGCATGCGATCGATGCTCTGCACGGAATCGCTGGCGGCAACCGGCACCAGCTTCTGGGCCGAAAGAGCCAACTCGCGCGAGATGTCCCGCGACATGCCGCCTTGCGAGCGCAATTCCTCGATGATGGCTTGTCGGCTATCGCGCGTGGCATCGACCAGAAGGGCGGCGGCCTTCTCCTGGGCCTCGATCTGGGCTTCGCGGCTTTCGCGGATTGTCTGGCTGATCAAAGCCAGCGCCTCGGTGGCGATGCCGTCGCGCTGGGACAGTTGGCCGATATCCGATTTCAAGCTTTCGACCCGGGCCGTGACCTGAGTGATGACAATGATCAGTCCAAAAACGATCAGTGGCAGGGCAACTATCAGAAGAATAATAAAGAATTCATGAGGCATAAAGTATAAAACATTTTCCCAGCCACTATAGACAGAAATGTATGCAGCACAGGAAAATAACCAAAGGGCAGAAATTGTCATGAATACGCTTCTGTTTTTTGCGCTGAAGGGCAAAACCCGGCCTTTTGTTTTATCTTGCATGGCAGTCTCCGGAAGTTATCTAAAAACGAACCTTCATCCTCAGGCCCAATAGACTACTCGTTTCAAGCCAATCGTGCGGGTGAGAAGCAGGGTTTCGCGCAATCTCATGACATTGATAAGTACCTCTGCGCCAGAAGGTCAATGGATTATCCTGTGAATTGATCGGTTTGCCAAATGGTCTTTCCCACGATTCCAGAAAGGTGTGATCCTCTGCCGGGACTTATCAAAGATTAGAGGCGGGCAAAGTTCTTTGTACCATATCTGGTGTTTGTGCTAGACTCAATGCTCGGTGATGCATAGCAAGCCATAAGGAGGGAGAACGTGGCCTATTCAAAAGAAATCAGTCGCGACAGCCGGGGTGTTTTCCTGTTTCTGGTCGATCAGTCGCGTTCCATGAACAAGTCCTTTGGCGTCGATCCCGCCGGAAACGCCATGACCCGCGCCGAGGCGGTGGCCAATGCCCTCAACGGCACGTTGGAAGAGCTGATCAATCGCTGCATGCGTGACGAGGGCGTGCGCGACTATTTCGATGTTGGCATCATCGGTTATGGCAAGACGCGGCGCCCCGAATTCTGCTGGCGCAATAATCTGGCGGGGCGAAAATTGGTGCCCATTACCGAGGTGGCCCAAAATGCCGAGACCGTGGAGATGGACATCGCGACGGAAGTGCGCGGCCAGGTAATTCACGAGCGGGTCGTCGTTTCGCGCTGGATCGACCCTGTCGGCGTCGACAGCACACCGATGAATGCGGCTTTTTTGTTGGCCCAGGCGACGCTTGCCGAATGGATTGCCTGGAATCCCAATTCCTTTCCTCCAGTCGTCATCAACATCACCGATGGCATGGCCAACGATGTTAACAGCGACCAGGAATTGCTGAGGACGGCTAGGAATCTGACCAATCTTGGCACCAGCGATGGCAAGGTTTTGCTGATCAATTGCCATATTTCAGGCGGCGAAGAAGCGCCGGTGTTGTTTCCGTCCACGCCCGACGAATTGCCCAAGGATGCCTACGCCAGATTGCTTTTCGAGATGTCGAGCGAATTGTCGCCCCGTCATCGGGCCGTCATCGAGGAAGTCTACGACCGCGCATTGGAGCCCGATGCGCGCCTCAAGGGCATGGCCTACAACGCCAACGCGGTCGCCTTGCTGACCTTGCTGGATATCGGAACTCGTCAGGCCATCAATGTTCAGCCCGTCCGCTCCATGTTGGTCGAGCCTTTCTCGCCTGCTGAATTGTCCACGGCTTCAGACATCGCGGGTGACAACTACGACGATGGCGATTTTTCTGAAACAGAACTGCTGGACAAGGCGTCGTGATTTCCGGACAAGCTGCCTGGCCGAGTTGCTCGGCCAGGGGACGATCCGTCGTCAAGCCCCGCAACGATAGTTTTTTCATCGGCGATCAGCTTGTTTGGCGGCAGAACGAAGACAAGTTTCGCATGCACAGGTCCAGAGACGGCCTGATGGCGGCTGTTTCCGATGGGGCTGGCGGTACGGGGCTGTTTTGCGGCGCCTGGGCTGAGACACTGGTCAATCGCCTGCCAAGACGTCCCATCGTCGGTATTGGCGAGCTTAACCGCTGGCTGGACGGCTTCTGCCTTTCCTTTCGCAGCGACTATGCCCAGAAGGCGAAGAGCCAGCCGGTCAAACATACCAAATTCGTTCGGGAAGGCTCTTGCGCCGCGTTGGCTGTGTGCTGGCTGACCTTTTTGCGTAGCCGAACTGTGATGCGCTGGTTGGGCTACGGCGACAGCCAGATCATGGTGTTCGACCGAACGGGACCCCGCCCTGTCCTTGCGACAAGCTACCCCCCAAACCTTTCCGATCTGGACCGGACACCCGCCCTACTCAATTGGAAGGATCTGCCCAACAAGGACAGGCTATCGACGGGGGCGGTAACGCTGCCTGCCTGCGCCACGATCGTCGTGGCTTCCGATGGCATCGGGCAATATATCATGCTGCGCTATCTCGCCTTGCATGTGCCGGGCACGAGCAACTCGAAAATGGCAGAAGAATTTTCGCGCCTAGCCGGGGGCGACAGCAAGTTTGGCGATGCCATTCGGGCCCACCGCAAACAGGCGCAGGAACCTTTTTCCAGGCTGCTGGAATCCTTGCGCCAAGCCCTGAAATCGGATCGGGCCTTTTTGGCCTATGTCCGCGCCCGTCACAAGGAAGGGCTTTTGGCAAATGACGATGCAACTTTGTTGCTGATCGACATCGACACAACGGAACATCCACAGACGGCAAGCTTGGGCTCAACAGGATGAATGGACGATGACCTATCCGCTTATCAATGATTACAAACATGCCGTGGTGAATCCGAAAGGGCGCTTCGTTTCCTTGGACATCACTCCCCTGCGGGATGCCAGGAACGCCCCCATTTTGCTTGCGGGAAATTTCGCAGGCGTCTTCAAGGTGCAAGATGGAAAGGGCCAAGTGCTGGCGCTGAAATGCTTCACCCGCGATATCGCCTATCTAAACCGGCGCTATCAGGCTGTGGCCGATTTCATCCGGACGGCCCAGTCGCCCTATTTCCTGCCGATGAAATTTCATCCGGAAGAAATCTTCATAACCTCCTCGACCGCTCCCCATAAGGATTATTCCGTGGCGACCATGCCCTGGCTTGAGGGCAGAAGCCTGGGCGCCATGACGGAAGCCCTGTGCGCGGCCAAAAAGCGGCAGGCGCTGGCGGGGCTGACCATCGCTTGGAGCCGCTTATGCCTGGACCTGCTCAAGCGCGGCATCGCGCATGGCGATTTGAAGCATGATAATGTTTTCGTAAGCTCGGCCGAGGGCAGGCTGAAGCTGCTTGATTACGATTCCATGTATCTGCCCAAACTGAAGGGGCTTGCCTCGCCGGTTCTGGGCAGCGTCAATTTTCAGCATCCGCTGCGCAACACCAAGCATTTCGACGAGACCATCGACCATTTTTCCATGCTGGTCATTCTGCTGTCGCTACGCGCCCTTGTTTTCGAACCAGAGCTGTTCGCGCAGTTTCACAATGGCGAGAATCTGATCTTTAGCCGCGAGCATTTTCTGACGCCCGAAAGCGCTTCGCTGCTTCTTCGCCTGAGCAAATGCCCCGATATCTTCGTGCGCGATTGGGCTCAGGCCCTGATCAAGGCTTCCAAGTCCCGTGCGATCAGTGTTCCGGGCCTTGCCGCCATGCTGAAAACGGCCACCAAGCTCGATGCTACGCCAGCCCAGTCGCGCCACACGGGAATTCTATCGTTCTTTTCGTAAAGGGAGCGGCGGTCAGGCCTCGGCCAGAGGCGGCGCTTCGGCGGCGCGCTTCTCTGCAAGCTCGGCATCGCTTGGAATGTCTTCCTGAGATGCGGGCTTGGGTTTTTCGAAAAGCCCCCACGCCACTTCGCTCAAGCAAGAGCAGGCGGGACAAACTGCTGCCCAGGCCGATAAAGGCGTCTTGCAATGCCTGCAGTGCCAGCCGTAATCCATAACGGCAGTTTCAGACTTGTGGCGCCATCTGCCGACAGCAGTTGCATCACCGGTTTCCTGCTCTTCGATGTCGGCCAGTAAGGCATAAGCCTTTGCCGAGGGTTGAGACTTTACGGCTGCGATCAGGTGTCTTCTGGCGCGTCCCCAGGCCTTGGCATGAAAGGCGGCCTCGCCCAGGGCCAGATCGCCTCCCTGCGCCTCTCCTGTGCTTCCCTGCGCAAGATCCTCGATGCGCTTGAGGCGTGCCTCTGCCGTCTCGCCGCGCGCCAACTCTGTCTGGCGTTCCAGCAGGGGATAGGCAGGATGCTTGCGGCAAGCTTCCTTCAGAAAATTGCCCGCATCATCAGGCTTTCCTTGGCCAGACAGAATGTCGGCCACAAAAAGAGTTGCGGGAATGAAGGCCGAGGGTTCGTGCAGCGCCATCGCTTCTTTGGCCAGGGCCAGGGCTCGCTCCGGGTCGGTGGAAAGCGTGGCCATGGCCTGCGCCAAAAGGATGCCCGCACTCAGACGCAACGCGGCGTCCGGCACTTTGCCCTTCTGCGGATAGGCCGAAGCGATCAGTTCCTGCGCACCATCCCAATTTTCCGCTCCTACCAGCAAGGCCAGCTTGGTTGTGTCGAGAACCAGCATTTCAGGGGCGGGCGGCGATGTAAAAGAAGCATCTTGCTGTTCACGCTTCACATGCTTGGGCGAAAGCTCGGGGGTTGAAAAATCAGAGGGCGAGAAATGACGCGCGGCCAGTCGGCCTTTTGGCGGGCGGGGCGGGGCATTTCCCAGCAATTTTTGCCACCAGTTGCTATCGCCCTTCGCTCGGACGGATTCCCGCGTTGGGTTCTCGTCGGTCGAAGATTCGCCTGCTTCGCTTGGAGGCATGGGCATGAACGAGGCCAACAGCTTGGCCAACTCCCGGCTTTGCAGCAATTGGGCTGCCTGCCCGGCAAGGCGGCGTCCTTCGCGAATCTGGCCAACCGAAGCGGCTTCCAGGGCACCGATCAGGGCGGCCAGACCCGCATCTTGATCCTTGACGCGCCTGGCCAACAAGGCGCGGCTGCGCATTTTTCCCAGCGAGAAGACAAAACGGAAGAGGGTGGAGGTAAAGGAAATCACCAAGAAGAGGGCAAGCAGGAAAAGCAGCAGGACCAGCATGGTTGTTTCGACCTGCCAGCCCATCCAATCGATGCTGATGGCGCCGGGATTGGCAACCAGCCAGAGGGTTGCTGCGGCAACCAGGCCCGAGAGGATCAGCAGCAGGATCAGTCTGAACAGCATGGATCAGTCGCCGCTTTCATTGGCGACCGTGATGGCCGCCGAGAGGATTTCGGAAAGCGCTCTGTCGGCATTGATTCGCGACACTGCGGCTTGCATCCAGGGCAGCATTGCGTTGGCCGCAGGTCCCTGAAGGAGCCTAAGGGCATCGACGCAGCCGATCAGGTCGCCATCGGCCATCAGCTTTTCGGCGCGTCTGAGGGCGGTGCCGTTGTCATCGCCGCTGCCATCCGTCCTGCGCACGGTGATGGCGGAAGAAAAGAACTGGGAGACGCGGCCCTCCAGCCAGTTGCTGCCCAGTTGCGAATTGGCCGCCAAGGCTGCGGATGCGCTTGGCTTGTAGCGTTCCATCAGCACGGCGCTGGTGGGAATTCCCGTCTGCGCTAGCGGGGCCAGAAATTCAAGCGCATTGGCGAATTTGCCCGGGCCCAGCGAGCGAGCGACCTGCAATTCGGTTTCGAACGGCGTTCCCCTGTCGACTGTTTCTCGCAACTGGCGGACGGCCAGCAGGACCAGCGATCCTTTCGCCACCCTTTCGCCCTGCTTTTTGCGCAGGTCTTCGGGACGTTCCGCCAGGGTTGCCGGGTTGGCGGGCAGGGCTGCCTCGCTTGACTGCTGTGTCTTGTCGCTGGCAGGCGCAGGGGTGGGTAGAGATTTTGGCGGCAACTCCTTGCCATCCTCGTGGGCGCGCTGCTGCGTGGCCTGCCTCAACTGCGTCTCGACCAAAGCCAGCCGCTGCTCTGCCTGTTCAAGCCGGATGGCCGCCGAGGACAGCGCGGCCTCAAGCATGGCGGCGCGGTCAAAAGATGCTTCAGGCGGCGGCAAGGTTTGGGCGGGCCTGGCAAGGGAGAGAGATGAAGCGGGAAGCCAGTCCAATAGGGGCTCTGCATAGGGACGCACTTCCGTCCAAGCGGCAGCCCCCCCCATTAGCATCAGAAAAAGAACGATGAGAACCAGGCGTCCCGTGCCACCACCGGACTGTTTTCTGGCCCGTCCGCCCCGCTGGGAATCGGCGCGCGATGCCTGGTTGGGAGATGAGGCGATTTGATCAACTGTCTCTGTCATGCTTGTCCTCTTGCCCGAGGGTTATAACACAGGCGAAAGGAAAAGAGCCATAAGCGAAGCTGCGGACATTTGCCAAAGGAAAAGGCGCCAAGCCCCTTGAGGGGCTCTTGGCGCCTTTCCGCACAATTTGGCGTCTTAGATCTAGATGCGTACCGAGACGTAGCTGATCAGCGGCAGTTTCCAGGCCCTTCCGAAAAGGACGGACAGCAGACCCAGGGCCGAGAAAGCCACCACGGCCATGGTGGAAAGGCCGAAGACCCATTTGCCCAGAACCGGAACGTGAAGGGCGAAAATCGCCAAAGCGCCCCACATCCAGATGACCAGCCCCTGCTTGGCGTGGAAGGAGACGAACTCGTCTTCGCGCGAAACAAGAAGCGGAACGAAGCATAAGATTCCCAGATAGCTCATCGAGGCGAGAAGCTTGCTCTTCAATTCCTTCGGGCCAAGCACAAATTCTTCGGTCATTATCATCTATCCCTTGCTATTAGGCATCTTGCACCGTTCAAGCCATGGCTTGGCGCAACTCGATTTCCTCGTCGGTCTGTTCCTGCTCAGTCCTGCGGCTGCGCATATAGGCATAAGCGGCGGCGGCGGCGGCAAGTCCCAGAAAGATGGGGCCCCAGGCTCCCAGACCCAATCCCAGGCCCAATCCCAGGCCCTTTCCGGCAATGGCGGTTCCACCCGCTGCGCCAACGGCCGATTTGGCGGCCAGACCGGCGGCACCTTTCGTCGCCATGGTTTGACCGGCTCCCGTTTTCAAGGCGACGCCCAGGCCCTTGGCCTGGCCGGTCCCGGCGGCGGCCTTCGCAGCCCCACCCTTCACGGCAGCCCCCTTGGCTCCGGCGGCCTTGGCAGCTACGGCTTCGTTCTCGATCTCTCCGGCCATGGTGGCGGGAGCTGCGGGCGCAACGCCCTGTGCTACGGGTGGGCACATCACTGCGGCTGTGGCCATCTGTTTTCTCTCCTAAGGACAACGCCAACAAGATTATCATACCAGCTACGCACTGATAACATGGCCTTGCCGGTCGGGCAACCCCGGACGCAGCAAAAACCCCAGTCCTAACTGCTTAAAAGCTATGGCTTTTTGTCCCAAAACGGGACAAGTCGCGGCAATCTCAATGATTTTATGGCCTGAAATAGAGCCCCCCGCAGAGTCAGCAAGCGCCGCCAACCAGACAATGATCGAAATTAAATGAAGAAAGCTGTCTGTATCTAGCCTATTATTAATCAGTGCCCCGCTGGATCGGAGGGACGGTACTCCTCGACCGGGCCAGGGGGCGGCGACGGCTTGGTCCAGCAACGAGCGAACGATCTCGGAGTTAGAGACACCATGCAATGGGATGACGCGCTTGAGGTTGGTGTGCCATCAATCGACGAGGATCACCGGAACATCGTGACCTGGGTGTCGGATCTGCAGGAAATGGGTGCCTATTCATTTCCGCACAAAACCCTGGTCTATGTTTTTGATTCCCTGGTCGATTACGTCTCGATTCACTTCCGGCGCGAAGAAAGCGCCATGACGGCCTGTTCCTTTGACGGACTTGAACCGCATCGAAAAGCACATGAGGAATTTGAGCAGATAATTCACAAAGTGCGCCATCAATTGCTGGAAAATGCGGATTTCATTTTCGAAAATGAGACGTTCGAGTTTATCTTCGATTGGCTGCTTACGCATATCTCGCAGGTTGATGTTCTGATGGCTTCTTCCGTCCGCGGCAGCAAGGCGGCAATCGAAGCCGCAGACAAATTTCCCCGGGCGGCGATCAAAACACCGGCTTCAAGCTAGTGGAGCGATCCAGGCGGCGGCATCACTCCCCTAGCGCCCTGATTCAAAAATATATAGACTTAACCGCAGGGGTCGCCAGAGTAACCGCCCGGACTTGCGTAATATCCCGCCCTACACGGATGATCCCTTATCAGTTGTGGAGTTTGGCGCCTCATGCTCACAGCCACGTCCCTCGACGATCTTGTCGCAGCCTATCTGGGTTTGGCCGACGCCGGTGTCGCGCTTTTTGACGAAAGCGGAAAAATCTTGCGTACAAACGACAATTTGGCGCGCCTGCTGGGCTGCCAGGGTGACCAGCTTTTGCGGGCCAATTATTTCGAGCTTTCGCATCCAGACGACCGCGAAAGCGAGCGATTGGAGTTTGCGACCCTGAAGGAAGGAACGCAGCAAAGCTACGCGCTGGAAAAGCGCCTGCTGCCGGGCGCGCATGACTTGGCACATTATGGAACGGTGCTGCATGTCGAGGGCATGGTCACGCGCTATCGCCATCTGGAAAAAGCGATCTTTCTGGCCCTCATTCAGGAGATCAAAATCTATCGGCATTTCAAGACGCGGCTTGTAGAGACATGAGCCTCAGCTTCAGCCTTACCGCCATTCGCATGCTGCTGGGAGAGCCAAATCCCAATGTACGCAGTAGCTTGCGCACATCCTTGTTCCGTCATGGCCTGCGCGGCATTCAAGACTGTGGATCAGCGATGCGTTCACATGAATTACTGGGAGAGCAGCTCTTCGACCTTGTCGTTCTGGATGCGAATATGGAGGATTCGGACGTCTTGGGAATCGTTCGGTTGGTTCGGGAACACAAACTTTGCAAGGATCCTTTCTGCAATGTGATCCTGATTGCTGATCCGCCCAACCCTGACATGGCTCGTCTTCTCGTCAATGCGGGTGCCGACGCCGTCCTCATCAGGCCCATTTCCGTTCAGGCGCTGCATGAGCGGATCAATCTGCTGATCGAAAGCCGCCGACCCTTCGTGGTGACGCAGAATTATATCGGGCCGGAGCGGCGAACGGAACCGCGACAGGGAACCACGCAAATCCCCGAGATATCAGTCCCCAGCAGCTTAAGAAACAGGGCCTTTGGCAGAACAGACGACGAGCTTCATTTGAAAGCGGTTTCATCGGCATGGGAGATCGTTAAGAAACAACGGGCCGAGCGCCTGATTTTCCAGATCGGCTGGCTGGCACAGCGCATTCTGCCGGAAGAAGGAAAGGAAGACGCTCTGCATCCGCGTTCGCAAATCGCCATGCACATCTTTTTTGTCTGCGAAAAACTGGTCAATTGGGCCGATAACTTGGAGAACGAGGAATTTTATACGGTCTGCCGCAAAATAAAAGAGAAGGCCGAAACGGTTCATCATGCGCAAGCTAGCCCCGATCCGCAACTGATCGCGGCATTGCAGGCCGATGCGGGCCGCCTCGAGGAATTGCTATCACAACCTGCTGGCGGTACGCCTCCCGCTGGCGAAGAAGCAAGCTGACGGCAAAAAAACGGCCCCGCTTTTAAGGGCCGTTTTCCATCGTGGGTAAGCGGAAAGCTAGGCGATATCCTCGATCGCCTCGTCGTCCGCCGACGAAGAACGGGCGGCAATCTGCGCCTCAGTATATTCAACGGCGCGGTCCCAGGCGTATTTGCCGGCAATGCCAGCGGCGACGGCGACACCCAGCGAGACCACCAAGCCGCCACCGACAGCACCGGCCACGGCGGCGCTGAGTGCGGTCGCCAGTCCGGCTCCGACCGTCTCCTTGCTGGTATCGATCACGGCTTCCTTGCGGCTGACTTTTCCGGCTTGCAGCAAGTGGAGATTCTTGGCCAGAGCCGCAGCCCCGCCAACGATTCCGCCAAGAACGCCGACACCGGGAAGCGATTTAGCCAGATAGGGCGCCAGATGAAAGGGCATGATCAACTCCTTATAAAGTAAATGACTCCGCCCTGTGCGCAGCCCAAAAAAGGAAAGACGAGCTGCTGACAGGTCCGTCAGGAAAGTCGAGACACTAGCATGACCAAAGGCGGCTGGAAAGTCCTAACCGGGAACAGCTTCCGCTTGGTGAATCGGCCCGTCAGCATTTACCCTGAAGGCCTTGGGGGGAAAGGAGCCAGTGCCCTGATGCAGAATTCGGAAGCAGAAGCCGCGCAGGAACTGTCGGCACCGGAACATTTTGGCGCCGATCCGATGCGCGATGTCCGGCGCATGCGCCGTTTGGCTACGGGTTTGCTGTGTCTTGTTGCCGCGATTTTTCTGCTGGCCGTCCTGGGGGAAGAACGCTGGCCCTGGCTGGGCATCGTCCGCGCCTTTGCCGAGGCGGCCATGGTGGGCGCCATTGCCGACTGGTTTGCCGTTGTCGCCTTGTTTCGCCACCCCCTGGGCATTCCGATTCCCCATACGGCGGTCATTCCCCGCAACCACAAGCGAATCGCCGTTGCCATTGGTCGTTTCGTTTCCGCGAATTTTCTAGCCTCGAAAGCGGTGGCCCGGCGCCTGGAGGAACTTGATGTCGTGGGTCGGCTGGGCCGCTGGCTGAGCGTGCCCGAGAATGCAAGTCTGCTTGCGGAAAGACTGATGGTGCTGTTGCCGCCCGTTCTGGAAGTTATTCAAAAAGAGCATTTACGAAAGTCGGTGAATTCGATGTTCCGAAAGGGCATCGGCAAAGCCATCACGGCACCTTTGCTGTCGAGCCTGCTTTCTGTGGCGGTGGCCCAGGGATATCACCAATCCCTGCTGGATGAGGCGCTGCAGGCGCTGGGCGATCTTGTGCGCGCCAAGCGCGGCTTCATTCGCAAGAAGGTGGCGGCTAAAAGCAGTTGGCTGCCTTTGTGGCTTGAAGAATCCCTGTCCGAACAGATTGCATCCGGCCTTAACGAGGCGTTGGTCGAGTTGCGTTCGCCGGATCATCCCTGGCGTGGGGAATTCGAGAAGGCGACCCGCGACTTCATTCATCGTCTGGATGCAACCCCTGAATTCGAAGAGCGGATCCATGCCGTCAAAACCCAGATACTGAACGATCCGGCCATCGAGACCTATCTGGACGATTTGTGGAACGAATTGCACGATCAGCTTGCCACAAGCGCGGCGGAAAGCGGCAGGGGGCTTTGCGGCACCATTGAGGATTCCGTGCGTTCCCTGGGTGAGCGCATCGCCGCTGAAATTGCATTTCGTGAAATGGCCAGCCGGTGGCTCAAGTACGCCATTGAACAGTTCATGTTGCCGCGCCGCGAGATGATCGGCTCTTTCATCGCCGGAATGGTCACGCGCTGGCCCACGGAAGCACTGGTAAACCGGCTTGAAGCCCGTGTTGGCAAGGATTTGCAATATATTCGCATCAACGGAACGCTGGTGGGCGGCTGCGTGGGCTTGGTCATTTATCTGATCGGCGCCGTCCTCAAGCCCTGAGCATTCGTGCTTGACTGGCGCTTGCGCCGCTCGTCCACTTGGCTATGATTGGGCAAAGCGCAGGCGTTAAGGTTATTGTAATGTTGGGTTTCTCCCGTCGGGGAGATATGCCGTGCGGGGAAGTTTCCAGGAAAGATGATGACCATTCCTTCGAGAAAGGGTTCAAACGACTCCGAACCCCTTCGAACCAACGATATGAAAACAACTCAGGCTCGAAAGGGCAGCCTATGGCTTGCCCTCAGCCTTGGACTGGCTTTCTTGCTGATCTGGGGTGCCCTCGCCTGGCGGGCAGACAGGATGGGCCAGGATGCAACAGGCAATGCGTCCCTTCTGGCGCAGGATTTGTCGATTGCCTTCGAGGAAAACATTTCCCGAATCATCGGCAATCTCGACCTGTCGCTTTTGCATGTCAGGCAGAGCTACGAACGCACACAGGGCAAGGGATTCGACGCCGAGGCCGAGCTTGAGCAGTTGCAGGCCATGCAGGGCCTGGCTGCGCAGGCGACGGTCATCGGCGAAGACGGGCTGGTCAGGCAAAGCAGCGGCGGTCCGCTACAGGTCAAGGCCAATGCGAGCGAGCAGGCGTTTTTCAAGGCCCATAAAAGCGGCGATGATGACAAACTTTTCATTGGCCGCCCTCTGGTCGACCCTGTCACGTCGCGCCTGTCCGTGCCCTTCTCGCGCCGACTGCGCAAGGCTGATGGCGGTTTTGCCGGTGTCTTACTGCTGTCGGCTGAGTCTCATCTTCTGTCGGATGTCTTTAAGTCTGTCGATCTCGGCCCCGCCGGAACGGCCAGCGTGGCCGGGCGCGACGGCTATCTGCGGGCAGGCCTTGGTCTTGACGCGGCCATAATAGATACGCCGATTCAAGACGGGCAATTATTTGCGCATCTGGCGCAAAGCCCGGCCGGTCTGTTCTTTGACAAGAGGGACAGGCTTGCCGTTGGCTACCGGTCCTTGATGGATTATCCCCTGATCGTCGCGGTCGGCGTTCCGGTCAAAGACATGCAAGACATCCTTGGCCAGGACATGGCGCCGGATATCCTTGCGGGCCTGCTTTTGTCTCTGCTGCTGGGTGTCGCGGGGTGGGGGGGGCTTAGCCGCCCGACAAGGCAGAAAGGTGAGGTTCTTGAATCACCTACCGGGCAGGAGCGTTTGGACGTGGCCGCGCAAGCTCTGGAAGAAAGGGTGGCCTTTCTGTCCGAAGGAGCGTCAGCTTGGCATTGGGAAATGGGGCCGGACCATCGCTTCACCTGGTTGTCAAACGCCTTCCAGACAATCACGGGGCAAGATCCCAGCACCACGCTGGGCCGCCAACTCGACGTGGTGATAGGCGTGTCCCCGCAGGAGGCTCAGGCGGCCCTACTCGACGATTTTCTGGCCTATCGCAAGGTCAAAGACTTTGAATTCGCGATTCAGGATCGGCGCGGGGCAACGCGATCTTTTTCCTTAAGCGGCGAGCCGCTATTTAGTGCCAGCGGGCAATTCGTGGGCTATCGCGGCAGCGTGCGCGATATCACCGGAGCCAGGAATGCCCAGATCGAAAGGCAGCTCTTCCTGGCGCGCCTGGAGGAGTTGGAGGAACGCCACCGCGCCCTGCTGGATATGCCGGGCAATGCCGCGGTTATTCTGGATGGTGAAGGCAGGTTGGTGGAGTGTGGGGCTGCCTTTCTCGCATTGACCGGCTTGACCCGCGAGACAGCGCTTGGACGGCGCCTGACCGATTGGTGTCCAGAAGCATCTGCCCAGGAGGCCAGGGAGAAACTGGCAGCTCTGACGGATGCTCCCGGCTCGTTCGAAATGAAGCTGCTTTGCAACGATGCCCGTGAGGCTGAGGTTTTGGTAAGCGGATGCGCCGCCCAGATCGGCGGAACAGCCCTGATCATGGCTTCGATTCAAGATCTAACGGCGCTAAAGATGGCTGAAACTTCGCTTGATGCCGCCCAGGAAAAGATCGCAGCCCTATCGGCCGCCATGATGGATTTCCTGAAGGAAGCCGGGCGTGATATCCATTCGCAAATATACAGCATTGTCGATTTGGCGCACCTGGCCTTGGCCCAGGAGGGTGTGGCGCCAGTCAAGGATGTTCTCGAAACGATAAAAAGGACGGCCAAGCGCCTGTTGGCCGTTACGGGCGGCCTCATGGACATGCCTAGCCTGCAGGCAGGGCAATTAACGCCTGTCTGGGAGCGCTTCGATCTGGAGTGTCTGATCGGCGAAGTGATCTCTCTGGCAGCGGATATTGCCAACGTAAAGGGGGTTGAGTTGGTGGTCCGCATCGCGCCGGAAGTGCCGCGCCTTGTGGTCGGGGATGCCAGGCGTCTGGGCAGGCTTTTGCTGGGCAGCCTGAGCCAGGCGGCCAGATGCACCGAAGCGGGCGAAATCGTTGTCCAGGTCGCCCTGGACATGACAAGCGGGGATCGCCAGCATTTGCGCTTCACAATCGCGTTCAGCGGAATCTGTGGTGATCCTAACGGGCTGGAAGACGGAACGATCATGGACATGAAGACAGGAGCTGGCGGCTCGCTCTTCAAGCCGCTGGTGGTTCTGCTGGGCGGGGATGCGGGGGCAGCGACCACAGCCAGCCGGAAAAGCTCAATCTGGTTCACCCTTCCTTTGGGCTCGGTCAAAGCCAAGGAGCAGGCTTCTCTGATACGGCTTGTCGGGCGCAGGATGCTGGTGGTGGACGATAATCCCAGCGCGAGCGAAGCTCTGGCTTCGATGCTGTCGGAGCTGGGGGGCGAGGTCGAGCGGCTGCCTTCCGGCAAGGCGGCGCTGGAAACCATCACGACGGCCTTGGCGTCGGACAAGCCGTTCGACGTTGTTTTCATCGACCAGGGGATGAAGGATGTCGAGGGTTTCGAAGCCATCATCCGAATCCGCGGCAAGTTCGGAAACGGCAAATTTCCGCATCTCGTCTTGATGTCGGATGGTCATCTGCCCGAAAGCGAGACGCCGCATCTTGGAAAACCTGTTTTGCGCCATCGTCTGCACGAAGTTCTTGCACAGGTGCTTGGGCTTTCGACGCAAGGCAGCGCTCCTCCGGCCATCACGGCGCAGCTTGATCCCTCGGCCCTGAGCGGCACCAGAGTTCTGCTGGTGGAGGACAGTCCCACCGACCAGTTGGTGGCCAGGGATATGCTGGAGGCGGTGGGCATGAATGTCGATACCGCTGAAAATGGCGCCCTGGCTGTCGAAATGGTTTTTGCCAATGATTACCAGATCGTGCTGATGGATGTCTTGATGCCGACGATGGGCGCCATCGAAGCGGCGCGTCGCATCCGCCTTGACCAACGCTTCGTCCGCCTGCCCATCATCGCCATGACCGGCGAGGATTGGAAAGACGAGCAGGAGCAGTTCATTCAATTTGGATTGAACGACGCTATCTTCAAGCCGGTTGATCCCGACCAGCTTTATGCCGTGATTCAGAAATGGGTGTTGGGAGCTGAAGCCCGCCCCTCCTTGCTCGACTGATCGGAAAAAAGGTCGATCAATTCGATCATGCCGACGGCCAGACCCAGCAGAAGCAGGAATAAGACCACCTTAAACAGGCTGGTTTTGGGTGTCCCGGCAAGCATGGGAAGGAAGAGGGTCTTAAAAGGCGCTAATTATTTGCAGTCGCCCGGCGGCTTTTTGCCACCGGCACCGCAGCAGTTTCCGCCGCAGGAGGCCGTCCCGGACTTGGAGAAGATGCGTTTGAAATGTCGGACCACGATCGCCGCCACCACGACACCCACCGCAATGATCGCGGAAATATCCCATGCCGCTTCGCTTGTCATAGCAGCACTCTCCCCAGGTTGACGATGATCAGGGCCAGCGACCAGGCCAGCCCCAAGGAATAGGCTACCGAAAAACCGACCCACTTCCAACTGCCGGCTTCGCGGCGAATGGCCCCGATGGTGGCTAGGCAGGGCAGGTACAAGAGAGCGAAGACCATGAAGGCAAAGGCCTGGGCGGGGTTCATGGCCCCGCTGATGGCGCTCATCAGGCCTTCCGATTCCTTCGACTGGGCATAAAGAACGGCATAGCTGGCGACGACGGCCTCTTTGGCAACCACGCCGGTCAGAATGGCCACGGTGTCCTTCCAGCCAAAGCCCATCGGCTCGAACACCGGGGCCACGGCCATGCCGATGCGGCCAAGATAGCTCTTTTCCAGCTTCTCGCGGTCGCGCTCGGCGGTCAGCCTTTCTTCTGTCACCGTGCGCTCGTCGCTGGCCGGTTGAGCCGACAATTCCGTCAGGGCGGCTTCGTAATCTTGACTGAAAGCAATCTCGCGCGGGAATTCCTGCAAGAACCAGATGACGATCGATCCCACCAGAATGACGCTGCCCACCTTTTGTAGAAAGCCAGCCGCATTTTCCCACATATGGAAAAGCACGGCTCGGATCGAGGGCAGGCGGTAGGGCGGCAATTCCATGACGAAAGGTTCCGGCATGGAACGCAGAACGGTCTTGCTGAATAGAATGGCCGAACCCAGTGCGGTCACGATGCTGAGCAGATACATGGCAAAGACCATGGACCCGGCATGCGCCGAGAAGAAGGCGCCTGCGAACAGCATCATGACGGGCAAGCGGGCCGAGCAGCACATGAAGGGCGTCACCAGAGAGGTGATGATGCGCGACCTTCTTCCCTCGATGGTTCGGGTCGCCATGATGGCAGGCGCGTTGCAGCCATAGCCCATGATCAGGGGAATCAGGGCCTTGCCATGCAGCCCGAAGAGATGCATCAAGCGGTCGAGCAGGAAGGCGCCGCGCGCGATGTAGCCGGTTTCGCTGAACAGAGCCAGAAAGAAGAAAAGAATGACCACATTGGGCAAGAACACGATGGTGCCGCCCACACCGGCCAGAACGCCGTTCAGCAACAGGTCCTTGATCATGCTGTCGGGCAGGATTCCGCCCAGAAGACCGCTCAGGGCATCGACGCCCGACTTGATGATGTCGGTCGGATAGGCCCCCAGGGTGAAGGTCGTCTCGAACATCACCCACATCAGGCCCAGAAGAATGGGCAGGCCGAGCCAGCGGTGCAGAAGGAGATCGTCAACTTTGGTATGCAGCAGGGCTTCATCGGGTATTTCGGCGCTTACCGTCCGGGCTTCCATCAAAAGTCCGTGAATGAATCCGTAGCGACCGGCGGCGAAGGCCAGTTCGCAGCTTTCGTCATGATGCTGCTTGAAGGTGGCGCGCTCGGTACCGACCTGCTCGATCAGTTCTTTATGTTCTCCCTCGCGAGTCAGAATCTCGTCATCGCCTTCCAGCAGTTTGATGGCCAGCCAGCGGCTTTGCTGCGCCGACATCTCTTGGGGGTGCAATTCAGTGATCTGGGTGCGCACGCGTTCAATCGCCGCCTCGAGATGGGTGTCATAGCCCACTGAAACGCTGGGATGGGGTGGGGTGGCGGGGTTCGCTATCTCCAGGGCGGCGTCCAACAGGCGCTCAAGCCCTTCGCCCGTCGTAGCGACCGTTTCAATAACGGGGCCGCCCAGCATCGAGACCAGGGCGGGGGTGTCGATCGAGATGCCCTTGCGCCTGGCTTCGTCGAACATGTTCAGGGCATGGATGCGCGGGCAGCCCATTTCGATCAATTGGGTGGTCAGGAACAAGCTGCGGTCGAGATTGCCGGAATCGAGGATGTTGATGACGACATCGGGGCGCTTGAAATGAATATAGTCGCGCCCGGCCTGCTCTTCGGGCGTTCGAGCCGACAGGGAATAGATGCCGGGCAGATCGACCAGCATGATCTGGCGGCCGCGATGCTCGATCACGCGCTCACGCGGCGCTATGGTCACGCGCGGATAGTTGCCGACGCTTTCGCGCGCATTGGCCAGTTTGTTGAAGATGGTGGTCTTGCCGGAATTCGGGTTGCCGGTCAGGGCCACGGTCAACATTTTGATTTTTATTTCATGCGTCATTTTTGCATCCACACCCCAGGGCGCGCAAAGACGGTCATCCTCGCGCAGGCCCGGCAACCAAGGGAAAAGCTGTTTTGGGTCAAACCTTAGCTGAGGCGCAGCAAAACCTTGCGCGCATCCTCGTTGCGAAGGCTGAGTTGATATCCCTTGATGGCGTAGATGCGGGGATTGCCCATGGGGGCCGTGCGGTTAAGGCTGACGGTCGCCCCCCTGACCAGACCCATGGCCGCCAGATTATGGCCCAAGGCGTCATCTGCGACCTTGACCACGCAGCCGCTTTGTCCAGGGCCAAGATCGGCCAGTGTCAGTGCTTCCATTTGAGAATTCTGCATCTCGATCCTACTCGTTTGAGACCCGCCCCCTGAAGTCAGATCTGAATTGTTACAATCCGCGATGTGTTCCGTAACCATTTGTCGTCCAAAACAATTTTTTAAGCAGGTTCCGCTAATGCTGTTTCCTAACCACAGGCCAGAGGGCTGATGAGCCCCTGTTCCTTACAATTTACAGCCGCCCTTAGATGCAAGTCAAATTAAAAGTTATTCGCAACTAGGCCCTGGTTTACCCCTCCCGAAGCGCCCTAACATTTCCCGTTGTTTCCTGTTAGCATTATGGCAAATCATTGATCGGTCCTCCTCCCCTTACAGGGCCGGAAATTGGGGTTTCTCAGACGGCATGAGCGCTTTTGGCTATGCCTTGATGACTCCGCAAGAAAGCGTCAGCAGGATTGGGCGTTAACCTGGAGCGAGTGCATGGTTAAGGAAAAAAAGCGGCAATCCCCTAAAAAGCAAGCTCCGCCGTCGGCGCCAAAAAAGCCGCCATCTTCCGAGCCGGTTCGGGAGTCGGCGCCGAAAAGGCAGGTGCCTGCGGTGCCGGTCCAGGAATCGGCTTCGCCCAAATCGCTGGCCACCATGCTGGCGGAGATGGGGACGCATAAGGGTTTCATGGCGACAAGGACGCAAGGAGAGGGGCACGGAAAAACCGTGGCGGGGCAGGCAAAGCCAGAGGCGGCGCATGGTGCGCCAAGCGAAGAGGCTCCGCCCGCCCTGCCCAAGGCTTTGCCCCCCAGCCGGGATATTCTTGCGCTTATGGAACAGGCCCCCTGGGCCAAGAAGGCGACATCCCGCCTGACTAAACCCGCATCGGCGGTCAAGGAACCGGCCCCTCCCGTGGCTTTATGGTCTCAGGCAATGCCTGCGCCTGAAGAAATCGAAGAAAAGGAGGCCGAGGAGGACGGGACGGTTCCTTCTCCCGCCCCGCCATCCGTGGCGACACCCTCGGCGCCATCCTGGCAAACACTGCTGGAAAGCCAGCCCTGGTTGCAACGGATGCGCCCCGTCCTGCATCACAATGAAACACAGGAGGCCAGAAGCGAGCCGAAGCCCTTGGGGGACATGCTTTCCGACAAGCGAGTCTCGGCACCCCTTCAGGAACTTATCTGGCAGAAGGTCTCTGCCGATGTCGCCCCCCACCATTCCGAACCAGATGCCGAGCGGGCGCCGCCCGATGAAGCGGCAGAAGAGGAGGCAAAAGTTCCCAGCTTGCCCCAGGCCCCGCCTGAGTTGGCCGATCCGGTCGCACCACAAGTCGCTCCGGCGGCAAGCGAGGAGGAGGCGACTGACCCCAACCCTTTCCCCGAACCGTCTGAGGCCCCCCCGGCGGCTGAAATGCCCCTGGAAAAGACAGCCTCGGACATTCCGAAACTGCGTGACGAACAGGTGCGTCAGGTCGAGAAGGCCCCCGCCTTGCTGGCCGACCTGCTGGTCAGTTCCAAGACGGCGCCTGCGCCTGCCCCCGTCCCAAAGCCAACACCCGCCAATCCCCCCCCTAAACAGGCAGGCTCAAATTTGCCCGAGCCGGGCCGTAAGGAAGTTCCGGTCGAGGATCTGCTGGGCGGCGTGATTAGCCTGTTCGGTTCGGGCGTGAAGGGGGTTTCATCCCTCTTCAGGCGTAAATCTGGCACACGAAACTGACGCTCAAGCCCTTGCGGGCAGAAAGAGACGGGATTGAATGTCATTCTCATCTGAGATGGAAGGCTGGACATGCCGTTTCTTTTGTGATTAATCACCCTGGCCGTGAGGGGTGACTCTCAGGGCCTTGACGCATTGTAGCTAGGGGAAGACATGTCCTCACAGGGAGTCTTGGAATCGCAGCGCAACTCGCTGTATCTGCTGTCGGCAGTCTGCATGATCTGCATGACGCTGGCGGTGGCTGTGCAGCCCTTATTCCTGCGCAATGTCCTCAATATTTCCTTCGAGCAGGCCGGTTTCATCAACGCGAATGTGCAGGTGGTGACTGAGATTCTCGACATTTTCGTCGTGGGCTATCTGGGCTACTGGTCCGATCGCATCGGCCGCGTGCGCATCATCGTTTTCGGTTTCCTCGTCGCCGCCCTGGGGGCTTTCATCGCCCCTTTCAGCCTGCCCTTCGGCCAGTTGGCGGGGAGTGCTCTGGTCGTCTATTACCTATCGCGCATCATCATGTCGCTGGGCACGGGTGCCGTTTGGCCCCAGCTTTCCGCCCTGGCCGGTGATTTCAGCGACAGTTCGAACCGGGCTCGGCTGATGAGCAATACGGCCTTCATGATGGCCTTCGGCGTCACCCTGGTCTATGCCGTGCTGATGCAGATTCCCAATTACGCCAGCGTCTACACCACCATGCTGTTGACGGCGGTTATCTCGTTGCTGGGCGCCTGGCTGGCCAAATCCTGCCTGGTGGATGTCGCCCCCAGGCTCGAGGACAAATCCATTCCCTGGAAGCGCGTTTGGAAACTGGTGAGGGCCGAACGCCATTTGCGCCTTGCCTTTACGACCTCCTTCTTCGCGCGCAGCGACATGGTTTTCGTCGGTCTGTTCTTGATGCTGTGGTTTATCTATTTCGCCGATCTGGTGGGCATGACGCAGGAGGCTGCGGCCGCTCGGGCCGGGCAATTGATCGGCGCCCTGGGTGTTGCGGTGATGGTCTCCATCCCGCTTTGGCGCCTGTTCATCGAGCGCCAGGGGCGCACAAAGGCGATCATTCTGGGCATGGCCCTGTCGGGCCTGGGCTTTCTGATGCTGGGTTTCATGGTCAACCCATTCAATTGGTTCATCATTTTGCCGGTCGTTTTGATTGCGGCAGGTCAGGCGGGTTGCTTCGTCGCACCGCAGATTCTGACCGTGGATTACGCGCCCCGTGATCTGCTGGGTTCGGTCCTGGGAGCCTTCAACGTGGTCGGCGGCATCGGAATCATTCTCTTCGTTCAGGTGGGCGGGCTGCTCTTCGACATGGTCGGCCCGCATGCCCCATTTTTGTTTACAGGCGTGGGCAATCTCCTTATTCTCGCCTACGCCGTTTGGGTTCAAAGGCTTGATCGGGAAGTTGGCCGCGAGGATGATGATCTTGCTGCTATGGACGGGGTCGACCCTCAACGCCAAGAACTTTAAAGCTGAATCCAACTCAAGCCATATCGTCGGAGAAGACATCATGCCGAGCGTAATTTTTGGATTGCTCACCGTGGCCTTGGGGCTTTGGGGTCTGACGGCCTGGTGGTGGTCTGTAACCGAGTTTTTGCGCGGTGCCCTACCGATAGCCCTGATTTTTCTGGGCTTGGTCGCATTGGCGGCGGGTGTTCGCACCGTTCGCAAGCCGGGAAGCAAGGCCGCAGGCAAGGCTGAGGCCGAGGAAGAGCTCTGATGAGGGATTTTACGGACGATACGGACGAGGCGGCTGGGCCGCAGGTCTGTTCGAAGGATCTGAAGAAGTATTTCTTCGTCATTGGCGTCGTGGCTTTGGTCGTGCTGTTTGGCGCTTACGCCTATCGCCAATCGACCGGCGGCGGCGTCAGCTTCAGCAAGCTTTTGGCGAATTTGGGGGGCAATCCCGCCGTTAATCTGCCGGTTCAAGGCGGACAGACGGGCGCGGGCGGGGCGATGTCCCTGCCGGTGGGCGTTCTTGCGGCCCCCCCTTCGGGCGCGGGCGGGTTGGCGACCATGCCGCCGATGGTTGAGACGGGCGGCGGCCCGGCAACGGATTGGGCGGGATCTCCCGATTTCTCATCTGTTGCAAGCTTGCTGCGCAACAGCGTGGTCAGCGTCACGGCAGCTTCGGGCGGTCAGGGCGTTGCCGAACCTCTGTCTCCGACCGGGGTGTTTCCGGACGGCCAGTTCCGTTTCGCCACACCCATGACGCGCGCCGTCGAAAACATGGGCTCTGGCGTCATCATCCGCAGCGATGGTTACATCCTCACGAACTACCATGTCGTGCGCGGCGCCAATTCCGTTTTCGTCAATGTGCTGGATGATTTCGCGGCAACGCGCTATGCGGCCGACATCGTGAAGATGGACGAATCGCTTGATCTTGCTTTGTTGAAGGTGACGCCCAAGGCGCCTTTGCATGCCGCCGTGCTGGGCGATAGCGACGCGGTCCGGGTGGCCGACGCCGTTCTGGCGATTGGCAGCCCCTTTGGGCTGGACATGACGGTCAGCCGCGGCATCATCTCGGCCAAGCGCAAGTCGCTGGTCATCGAAGGGGTTACGCACACCAATCTTTTGCAAACCGACGCAGCGATCAATCAGGGCAATTCCGGCGGACCCTTGGTGGCGCGCAACGGCGCCGTGGTGGGCATCAATACGGCAATCTATACGCCAACCGGGGCTTTCGCCGGAATCGGCTTCTCGGTGCCCAGCAACCAAGCCAAGCTGTTCGCCATGGACGAATTGAACAGCCTTCCCGTCTCGACGGTTGAAGGTCCATCGATGGGGCTGGTGGCCTTTCAGGGCCAGCAGGGTAATGCCGGGTTCGGACAACAGCAGATGGGTGGCGGCGCCGTCGGTGCCGCAGGTCCGCCGATCATGGCGGGTGTTACCTCGCCGCATCGGGACGGACGCCAGAACATGGTCTGCACGAACTGCCACGATCTGATTGGCGGTGCCGGGCAAAGGACCGTGGCCGGTCAGGGCCAGCCCATGATGCCCGTGGCGGCTCCCGTGGGTGCTGTGCCGCCGCCGATTATGGCGGGCGTTGCCTCGCCGCATGCCGATGGCCGCGAGAAGATGGCCTGCACGACCTGCCACACGCTGCTGCCGGCAAGGGCCGGAGTGGTGGCGATGCCGGGGCCGGGTGCGGGCGGATCGCCCTATCAGTTCGCGCAACCTCCGGCAAGCTTGGCCATGAATGTCCAGGCCGGAGCCGGAACGGGCCGCGCAGGCGGCATGGCCCCGGATGTGCCAGGGCCGGGCGGCAGCATGAATATGCTGGGAGCTTATCTGCAAGCCATGCAGCCTTTCTTGGCGCAAAAGCTGAATCAGCCGGCGGGGCGCGGCGTTTTCGTCAGCGGCGTCGTTCCCGACTCTCCTGCCTTCGCTGCGGGCTTGAAAGCGGGCGATATCATCTTGAAAGCCGATGGCCGACCGGTCAAGGCGCCTCAGGATATTTCGGCGCAGCTGACGGCGATGGCGGATGGCAGGCCGGTTCGGTTGGGCATTCTCAGGGATGGCGAGCCGCGCAATCTCGATATCGCTCCGTCTGCGATGGGCCGTGCGGCGGCTTTGCAGGGGGCTCCCCAGGCTGAGTTGGCGAGGTCGCAGGCCGGAATGCCGCCGCAGCAGATTCCGGTGATGGGGGCACCCGCAGCGGGCATGCCGCAGCCAAGGCCGGTCGTACCCAGCGAGTTCAGTTGGCTGGGGATTGAGATTGAAAGCTTTCAGCAGGTGCCGGGCGCCGTCGGCGCTCCTCAGGGGACCATGCTGAAGGGCGCTTCGATTGCCGAGGTCAAGCGCGGATCAAAGGCCCAGATCAACGGGCTGGCAGCGGGCGATGTTCTTTTGGAAGTGAATAATCGTCCGGTTGGCAACGCGGCCCAGTTGGATCAGTCGATCAAGGGCTCGGCAGTGGGGCAGCCGGTTCTCATCAAGGTTCACCGGAACGGGCAGGAATTTTTTGTCGTACTCTGACGCCTAAGGGCGACGCAGCAGCAGGGATGGTGATGACCAGAGATGTGAACGACGCAGCGAATTCGAGGCCATCTTCCGGACGAGGGAAGGGGCAAGGACGTGCTGCGTCTCATCAGACGGTCGAGGAGGGCATGCCCGCCGAAGGCGTCTGGGGCGATCTTTTGCAGGCTTCCCCCTGGTCCAACCGGCCATTCCGAGGCTTGCGCAATGCGCCGATGTTGCCCTTTGCCGAAGCCGAGATGACGAAATCGCCCCCCCTCGGGGCCGAGATATGGGATCCGGGCTGGTCAGGTGATGATTGCGGCACGGAAGCTGTTCAGGCCCCGGCCGAGGTGGAGATTCTGGTCGATATCGACGCGCCTCCCGGCACGGTCATCGATGTCGATGTTGAGGTTGCTGCTCCGGCCCCGGCCCCCGAAGTGTTCGTCATGACGGCAGAAGTTGAGGTTGAAGTTGAGGTTGTTGCTCCGGCTCCGGCACCTGAAGCGCCCGTTGAGGCCGCAGAAGTTGAGATTGCGATGCCCGCACCCGAAGCGCCTGCCGTAGCGGTCGAGGCCAAGGAGGTCGCGGCGCCTAGGCCCGCCACCCCGGCACCCTCGCCCGTGGTGGTGGCAAAGCCTGTCATGAGGCCCGTTGCGGCTCCGGTCGCGGCTGGGCCTGCAATGAAGGTCGATGTCAAGAAAACGGTGCCCGCGCCCCGAGTCAAGCCCGTGTCCGGCAAAACACAGGATGTTCCCGTCGAGAATTTGTTGACGGGTGTGGTGACGCTGGTCGGCAGCGGCGTCGGCAGTGTCGTGGGATTGGCCGCCTTCGCGGGGGCCTCGGCGGCCAGCGCGCTGGGCTTCGGAGCAAAAAAGGGTAAGACCCCTCCACCCAAGGCGAAGAAATAGGCGTGCGGGTTCTGGTATCCAGGTTGCGTCGGGTTCAGATTATCCGGGCAACGGAAAACAGGGAAGGATGAGAAATGAGCGGAAACAAGCTGTTGTTGGGAATCGATCTGGGTACGTCACATACGGCGATCATGTCGAACCGTGGCGCCAAGGGCTTGGTGCGTTCGGTCGTCGGCTATCCCAAGGACGTGATCGGCCTGAAGTTATTGGGGCGTCCCTATGTCGTGGGCAACGAGGCTTATGACCTGCGCTCCTACCTGGATCTGCGCTATCCGCTCGAAGACGGCGTGCTGGCCGAGAATGGCGAGCGCGATATCGAGGTGGCGCGCCACATGCTTTCGCATGTCATCAAGATGGCCGATGCCAAGCCGGATGACGAAGTCTATGCAGTGATCGGCGTTCCTGCCCGGGCGACGGGATCGAACAAGTCGCTGCTGCTCAAGATGGCCCAGGAAGTGGTTCATACCGCCATGGTGGTTTCCGAACCCTTCATGGTTGCCTACGGCCTCAACAAGCTGCTGAACGCCATCGTCGTCGATATCGGTGCCGGCACGGTCGATCTGTGCGCGCTCAAGGGAACCGTTCCCGCGCCCGAGGATCAGGTAACGCTGACCAAGGCGGGCAATTATGTCGACGAGCGTCTGCAGAATGCCATTCTCGAGCGCTATCCCGACGTTCAGATGAATGTCAACGTCGCCTGCGCCATCAAGGAGGCTCATTCCTTTGTGGGTTCGCCCTCGGGGCCCGTGGTGGTCGATCTGCGCGCCGGAGGAAAGCCCGTCAGCTGCGATGTCACCGATGCTTTGAAGGTGGCCTGCGAAGCGCCCCTGCCGGACATCATCGAAAGCATTCAGACCCTGATCCAGACCTTCCAGCCGGAATATCAGGAAATGGCGCTGAAGAACATCATCGTTGCCGGTGGCGGATCGCGCATCAAGGGGCTGGCCTCCTATATCCAGAACAGTCTGCGCGCCTATGGAACCGCCGAGGTGGTGTGCGTGAATGATCCGACCTATGACGGCTGCCGGGGCGCTTTGCGCCTCGCCGAAGAACTTCCTCCCCAATATTGGGGACAACTTGGAGAGATCGCCAGCTGATGCCGGTTTTGGCGGGTGCGGCAACCCGCCTTGAGACTGGGTGCTAGCAGGCGAAGTAGGAGGTAACGTGTTTTCGCTGTTGTTCTATCTGATTGCCGGTGCGGTGATCGTTTTCTTTGCGTCGGCGAACGCGCATCTCGTCGTGGTCAATCTGGGTCTGGTCATGTTGCAGACGCCCCTGTTCGTGATCATGGGCATTTGCTTCTTCTCGGGCTTCGCGGTGGCGGTGATCACGGCGCTGGCCAAGACCTCGCTGGGTCGCAAGAAGCGTCCGGCGGGCAGGGATTTCATGACCAAGCGAGCCAACGGCAAGGACATCGTGCCCAGGATTGACTGAGCGTTTAATAGGGCCGTCCCGATCTTGCCCCCTCCGGGCAGGCAAAGCGGGCGCGCCGCCAGGAGCAAGCAATGAGATATACCAATTGCGTGACATGTACGAAGACCATCGGTTGGGTCGGCCTTGCCGTCAACACGGTCATGCTGTTCATGAAGGCCTTCATCGGACTGGTCGGCGGCTCGCAGGCGATGCTGGCCGATGCGCTCTATTCGCTAAAGGACATGGTTAACTCGCTGACCGTGATCATCGGCACCTCGGTTTCCAGCAAGCCCCTGGATGCCGAACATCCCTATGGACATGGCAAGGTGGAATTCATCTTGTCGATGGTGGTCAGTGTCGTCTTCATCGGCCTGACCGGCTATCTGCTGGTGCATGCCGTTCAGATCCTGTTCGACGAAGAACGTCACCGCACGCCGCATCTGATTGTCTTGTGGGCGGCCATCGTGGCGGTCGGGGTCAATCTGGCCATGTACTACTATTCGCGCTGTGTGGCGATCGAGACCAACAGCCCGATCGTGCGCACCATGGCCAAGCATCATCACGGGGACGCCACAGCTTCGGGCGCTGTCGCACTGGGCATCATCGGGGCCCACTATCTCAGCATGCCCTGGATCGATACGGGGGTTGCCATCTGGGAAGCCATCGACCTTCTGATTCTAAGCCGCGTCATTTTCATGGATTCCTATCGCGGCCTGATGGACCATTCGGTGGGCGACGTGCTTTGCAACCGCATCATCGATGCGGCGCGCGCCGTCGAAGGGGTCAAGGGCGTTCTCCATCTGCGCGCCCGCTATGTTGGCCAGGAAATCTGGGCCGACATGATCATCGCGGTCGATCCGGAAGAGACGATCGAGCGGGCTCACGACATCTGCGAGCGGGCCAGGGACGAAGTTTGCGGCAAGGTTCGCCTGATCGCCTCGCTGCATATCAGCGCCGAGGCGCGTGCGAGCGTGGACGAAGCGCCGCACATCTCCAACAGCCCTCTGGAATATGACGAAGTCATGATGACGCGGGCCTAGAGATATGGCCGGCATCCTTTCCGTTCTGGTGTTCATCGCCGTCTTCGCCGCCATGTTCAGGGAGGTGGTGGCCGGGCATGTCGCCGTGCTGGCGGGGGCCGCGGCCTTCTTGCTGATCGGAAGCTTAAGCGGCGGCTATACGCCGCAAATGGCGATCAATTCCATCTATTTCGAGACCTTGGCGCTGATTTTCGGCATGTCGGCGATGTCGGCGCTGATCGCCAAGTCAGGTCTGTTCGTTCATCTGGCCGAGGGCATGGCCGAGCATTCGCTGGGCAATGGCTGGTGGGTATTGGTGATGATGTCGCTGGTGACCTATGCGATTGCGCTGGTCACCAACAATATCGCCACCATGGTCATCATCCTGCCCATCACCTTGAACATCTGCCGCCGGGTAGAGCTCAATCCCGTTCCCCTGATCATCGTGGAGATCGTCGCGGCCAATCTGGGCGGGGCCTCGACCATGATCGGTGATTTTCCCAACATGATTATCGCTTCGGCGGGTGTGCTGCACTTCAATGATTTCATCTCGGGCATGATGGTGCCCTGCCTGGTGCTTTTGGCGCTGACCCTGGTCTTCTTCGAATACCGGCTTCCCAACTGGCGTTCCAAGCCCAAGCCGATCATATCGCGGGCCGACGACAGCGATCATATCTTCGGGCACCCGATCATCGACCAGAATCTGCTGCGCAAGGGGTTGTTCATTTTCGGGCTGGCCCTGGCGGGTTTCGTGCTGGCCGGAACCATTGATGTGCGACCGGGCTGGATCGCCTTCGTGGCCGGACTGGCCGCCCTTGTCTTCGGCGGCTTCAAGGAGGACGACATCTTCCAGGCCTGTGGTGGGCACGATATTCTGTTTTTCGTCGGCTTGTTCGTGATGGTGGGCGGGCTGACTGCGGTGGGCGTTCTGGATTGGTGCGTCTTTGCCATCGACTGGCTGGGCGGCAGCAGCACGGTCTTTCGTACGCTTGTTTTTCTTTGGCTGGTGGCGGGTCTCACCGCCTTTATCGGGGGCAGCACTTCGGCGGCGCTGTTCGCCCCAATCGCCGCTTCTCTGGTGACGGCCACGGATCCGCAGACGGCCTGGTGGGCTTTGTCGCTGGGCATCCTGGCGGGCTCCTCGGGCGCTTTGTCTGGCGCCACGGCGGGATCTCTGGCTGTCAGCCATTACGAGCGTTTCATCAAGCGTCATCCGGAAATCCTGAAAATGATTCCGGCAGGGCAGGGTTTGGGGCATCGGGAATATGCCAGATGGGGTATGCCCATCATGGTGCTTTTTCTTTGCTTCTCCACCCTGTACATTGTATCTGCTTTAAACTGATGAACGCCGTGCCCGAGGCAGGGTGTGGCATCGTTGGCATTGAGTGAACTCGAACGGCAAGTGGACGATCATGATTGAGACCGGCGAAACAACGGGCGATCTTCCCAAGAACACCATCGTCTTTTGCAAAAGACCGTGGAAGCTTCCGGTTGCCGTGATGGCTGTCTTGGTGGCGCTCACTTTCGCCTGGGGCGCTTATGTCATGAACACCTACGAAGAGGACGACCTCTTTTCGGGCGACGACATGACGGTGACGCAGTTTCTGTTCCGCTCGGTCGCTCAGCCTGATGTCCGCCGTCTTTATTACAGCGTGCCTCCGGCTGTGGTTGGTGTCAGCGGTGGCGGCGTGAATGCCGTCGTTCAGGGCTCGGGTGCTTTGGTGGGGGCCAATGGCTACGTCCTGACAACGCTGCATACGGTGGCCAATCTGCCGCAGATCGAAATCCATGTCAGCACGGGGCGCGGCGTGCAGCGCTTCCCTGCCCAGATCGTGAAGACCGAGCCAGCCCATGATCTGGCCCTGCTCAAGATGATGAGCCCCGAGCGCTTCTTGCATTTCAGGCTGGCGCCGACCCAGGGTATGGCGGTCGGCCAGCCCGTCTTCGCCTTCGGCCAGGGCATGAGGGGCAATCCGGTGATTCGTCAAGGCGGGTTGATCGCCACCGATGCGCCGCTCTCCTCGGGCGGCATGACGATCTCGCATCTTCTGCGCACCGATGCCGTCTATAGCTGGGAGCAGAATGGCGGTCCCCTGGTCAATGCCCAGGGCGAGTTGGTGGGCATCAATATCGCGGTCAAGGGACCAAGCGGCGGCATCGAGGGCTTTGCCATTCCGGCGCATATCGCCCTGGCCCATTTTCAGGATGTCCTGAAGTTCAAGATGGGCGGGCGCGCCGTGGCCCCCCAGGGCGCCAATCAGCCTTCGGCGGGCATGGTCCAACAGAATGCGGCCCCCCAGGCGGTGCCTGCGGCGGCGGGCGCTGCTGGCTGGTGGTCGAAGGCCAAGGCGCAAGTGGGCGGACAGGCACAGGCCCCAGGCTATGGGGTCAATGTCGCCCTGCCCACGGCGGGCGGCATTGGGCTGATCAATGCGCCCAATGGCGGCCAGTTGCTGTTCGATCGCGATCACAGCGGGGGCCTGCGCATCGCGGGCTATCCGCTGTCCGATGTCTTTGGGCTGGCGCTGCTGGCCTTGGCTGCGGGAGTTACCGGCGGCATGATGACGATGGGCGGCGGTGTGCTTCAGGTTGCCGGTATGATGGCCTTTTTCGGTTATGGCATGTATCTGATCCGTCCCGTGGCCTTTCTGACCAATGTCGCTGTCTATGGCGCTGCGTCTTTGCGCAATTCGAAGGCCGGACTGGTCGAGTGGGACAAGGTGAAGAAGCTGGCTCCCTGGGGGGTTGCCGGTGTCGTTCTCGGCTATTTCCTGGGCAATGCGATGGGTGACGGCAGCATCGCCATCCTGCTTGGCGTTTTCGCCATGGCCATGGCGATGAAGGCGGTTCACGAAGTCGCTTATGCGGACCGGACATCGGAGACGAAGGCCGATGCGCTTGACGAATTCATCGGCGAGGAAGCCCCCGATCAGAAAAACCAGGGCGATGACGTCAAACCGGCCTTCGATGTCCCCGAGGGCCATCTGCGTTCGGCTGTTCTGGGCCTGCCGATGGGCCTAGTCAGCGGCATCCTGGGCATCAGCGGCGGCGTTATTGAGGTGCCGTTACAGCGCTATATTGGTCGCACAAGCCTGCAGAACGCCATCGCCAACAGCTCGGTCCTGGTTTTCTGGGCATCGGTTGCCGGAACGCTGGTTTCCTTCAGCCACGGCATCAGCCGCGGCTTGATCGACTGGCAGGCGCCGATCGTGCTGGCGCTCCTGATGATTCCAGGCGCCTATGTGGGCGGCATTCTGGGTGCTAGGCTGATGCGCGCCCTGCCGGTGGTAACCTTGAAATCGATTTATGCCGTCATCATGGCGGCGATTGCCGTGAAGATGCTGTTCGCGTCATGAAACAGGTGCTTGGATATGTGCCGGGGAGGCAGCCATGGCGATGATACCGCCCAAGCTGCTTTTGCCCCTGGTCATTGGCCTGACAGCGGCGACGGTGGTCTTTCTGACCCGCAAGGGCAGCGACCCTAATCTTGCTGCCAACATGGCGCAGCCTGCGCAGGCCGTTCAGATGGCCCAGCCTTCCTTCACGCCCCCCCCCATGGCGGCGCAGCCGGGCGATCTAGCCCAGATGGGGGCGCCTGGCGCCGAGCCGATGCCGCTCGAGCCTACGGTTCCCAATTACATTCCCCGAAATCTGCGATTGTTCGAGGGGCACTGGCAGGGCATGGACGGGCGCCTGCTGACCGACGAGCTTTCCCAGAAACTTCGTTTCCCCAAGGGGTTACAGGGAATATTGCTGGGCGAAGTCACGCTGAATGCGGCACGTTCGGGGCTTTTGGGCGGCGATGTCATCATCAAGGTCGAAGGCATGCCCGTGCCGACCATCGAGGAATGGCAGCGCGTCTCGCGCGATTTGGCCAACCGCAACGAAGTGCTGTTGACCGTCTTGCGCAAGGAAGGCGGAGTCAGCCTGGACATCACCCGCGCCAAGCGCTCGACGCAGCGCATGGGCCTGCCCAATGACGGCACGGCTGCTGGTGGCAATGGCGTGGTCATGCGGACGCTTAATTTGGTCCTAAGGGCCGATAATACCGTGGGTTTCGTGCAGGTCGAGGCGGCCCCCATGATTCTGGCAGGTGACCCGCGCCCGCATCCCGACCGGGGGCCGTGCACGAGCTGCCACCCCATCGGCAAGGGGCTCGAATTGACACCTGACCCAGATTTGATAAGTTTGCCCCCCCCCGTCATCTCACAGCGGCAAGTCGCGAGAACGGGCGCCCCGCACGAAAATCGCGGGCCCTGCGAAGCGTGTCACGTGATACAGTAGTCGGGCTTTGGAGAGTAACATGCTGAAAAAGACTACGGAATTGATGGATGACGTCGGCCTCTACGCCCATTACGGCGCCAAGGTGGTGGGGCGGCTGGCGGACAATCTGGTTTCGGCCTTCAGCAACGCTTTTACGGTCGAAGGCGACATCCGCCTGACCTATTACCGCCAGAAAGGGATCAACAGCGCCAAGAGCGGGCGCTATGAGCAGGCGATTCCCTTGCTGGAACAGGTAGCCCGGCAAAATCCCAATGACGGCGAGATTCCCCTGTATCTTGGGGTTTCATACGTGCGCACAGGCTCGGTCGAGGAAGGCATCGAGCTGCTTGAGAAGGCGGTGGCGGCTGATCCGGCCAATATGAAGGCCGCGACGATCCTGGGACTGGCCTATGTCCAGGCCAAGAAATACGAGATGGCGGTGCCTTTGCTCGAGAAGGTAGCCAAGGCCAATCCAGCCAATTTCAACGTCCGCTTCCGCCTGGGCGTCGCGCTCGACAATCTGGGCCGTTTCGAGGCGGCGATCGACTGGTTCAAGGCGGCCCTCGAATTGCGATCCGAGGATGCCAAGACGCTGCGCGCCATTGCCTATTGCTATGAGCAGATGGACATGCACGACGAAGCGCTGCCCTATCTTAAGAAGGTGAATGAAATCGATGCCGCAGCCTCATGATATAAGGCGCTGATCCCATGAAAACGGCCGCCAACGAAGAATCGAACGTCAGTTCGCTGCGCCGCGTGCGCAAGGACGAGGAGCTTCTGAGCCAGCTTTACGTGGTCGATACGCCCACGACCGAGCCGGATCGTCGCACTGTGCGCATCGCCTTGATTCTTTCCATCGTGGCGGTGCTGGGCTTGGTGGCAACCCTTTTCCTGCGCTACAACACCTTTATCACCATGCGCGAGGAAGTGACCGCCAAGCATTCCAATCTGGACGCGGCCATTCAGCGGCGCGAAAATCTGTTTGGCAACCTAGTCATGTTGACGCTAAGCCACGCTTCGCTGGAACATTCGATCTTCGGCAATACATCGGAGAAGCGGGCGCAAAGCCTGGGGGCGGATGCCGATAAGGCGGGCGCCTTGGCCGGGCTGGAAAAGATGCTGCAGGGCGGCGGCTTGAAGGCGATGGACGGTGGCGCCCTGTCGGGCATGCTGGGCCGCCTGATGGCGGTGGTCGAGCAGTATCCCACCATTCAATCGGCTGAAACCTACAAGCAGATGATGAACTCGCTGGTCGATATCGAGGACAGGGTACTGGCGACCCGCAACGAGTACAATAATTCGGCATCTCTTTACAATGCGGCGATCACGAAATGGCCGTGGGATTATTTCGCCTATCTGACGGGCTTCAAACGCTTTGACTATTTCCAGCCAGGAAGCGAGCGGGCGGCCCCCATCATCTCGAAGGATATGATCAAGACGCTTCTTCCCTCCGACCAAAAGAATGGAGAAGGCCAATGATTTGGGAAGCCTTGTTCAAGGGTAGCATCATCATCGGCTTCACTCAGGGCGTCATGACCCTGATGGACAAGGTGATGGCCGAGGAAATCTTGCCGCATCGCATTTACAACACGGCGGATGCCGCCAGATTGCTTTCAATGGACAGGTCCGACGTGATCAATCTGCTGCGCAGCAAAGAGATCAAGGGCCGCCTCGTTGAGGGCAACTACCGCATCATGGGCAGCGCCATTTTGGAATATATCGGCCGATGAAATTTCAGAACTGTAAGAACTGTCGCGAGGAAGTTATCTGGTGGGCGTTCTTCGTGAACATCGCCCAGACCGTCTTCAAGGGCATTTTGGGCCTGCTGAGCGGCAGCGCCGGTCTTTTGGCGGATTCGCTGCATTCCGGCGCCGATGTGGTGGCCAGTGCGGTAACCATGTTCAGCATCAAGATGTCGTCGAAGCCTGCGGATAGCAAATATCCCTTCGGCTATGGCAATATCCAGTACATCTCGTCGGCTATCGTGGGCATGATTCTGCTCTTCGGCGCCATTTTTCTGATGTATGAATCGGTGCTGAAGATCATCTCGGGCAATATCGAGGCCCCCAGCATCATCGCCGCCGTGGGTGCCGCGGTGACCATCATCACCAACGAGTTGATGTACCGCTATCAGGTCTGCGTGGGCACCGAGAACAACAGCCCGGCCATCATCGCCAATGCCTGGGACAACCGCTCCGACGCCTTGTCTTCGGCGGCGGTTCTGGCTGGCGTGGTTGCCTCGGTGATCGGCTTTCCTATCGCCGACGTTCTGGCCGCGATCGGCGTTTCCCTGCTGGTCGGCAAGATCGGCATCGAGCTGATTTCCGAATCGGTCAAGGGCCTGATGGATACCTCGGTCGATGTCGATATCCTGAAGACGGTCTGGAGCATCTGCATGGATGACGAGAATGTCCAGAACATCTATTTCCTGCGCGGGCGCAATGTTGGCGAGGAAATCCATCTGGATATTCGTCTGCGCGTTTCGCCTGATATGAAGGTGAAGGACAGCACGGCGGTGGCCGAGAGCCTCAAGGCGCAAATCCAAGATGAAATTCCGCATGCGCGCGAGATTCGGCTCTTTGTCAGCCCAGCTGCGATGGAAGAGGCGCTTCCTGCGTGATCAAGCACAAACAGACGTCTGACGACGAGGATCTCGGCCAACCCGACCGGCCGAAGATATCCGGGATGTCGCTGCTGGCCGCCATCGCGGTTTTCCTGGTCTTTCTGGTTCTGCTGGCCCTTCTTCCCGGCCAGTTCGGGCAGGTGGCGGGCGTGGTCAGGAACGAACTCGACATTCCCGCCATGGTCAATTTCGGCGCTTCCGCCGGATCGCCTGCTCCGACCCTTGCGCCCGCAGGGGCTGCCGTGCCGGTGGCGATGCCCGGGCTCATTCCCTTTTCGCCGACCAAGCCGCAGCCCTTTGGCGGGCGGGTCACCCAGGTGGCAAGCCTAGGCGCCGATGTCGGCTGGGGCCAGATGCATATCTGGGTCAATGACGGATCGGCCCTGCGCGAAATATCGCTGGCTCCGCTTTGGTATCTTCAGCAGGTGGGATGTGGCAATCTGGAGAATGCGCGCGTCACGGGCGCGGGCTTTCAATTCGACCCATCGCGCCCCAATGCCGAGCTTTATGCGAAATACGTCATCGTGGACGGCCAAAAATGTCTTCTGCGTGACGATGAGGGATTGGCCCTGTGGGGCAATCCAACCAGATGAGCTTGGCAAAGGACGACCAGCGTGACCAAGTTTGAGGCATGGCGCAAACGCTTTGGCTGGGCAACGCTCGGGACCGTGCTGCTGGCGGCACTGATTGCGGCGGGCCTTTTTTGGGGCAAGTCGCCGATCTTGTTCGAGATCACGGATTTTTCATCCTTGCGCCGGGCCGAGGGCGTGGTGATGGGGCGCATGCCCCTGCCTACCGAGCCTTCGGTCTTAAGTCCGTTCGAGAATCTCCTGAAACCGGCACCGCGCTACAAGCTGATGTCGATCAAGCATATTCCGCCGATTACGCCGGGGGGCGGCATGCCGCATCCCTATGTCGGAGATTGTCTGAACTGCCATCTGATCACGGGCGGAGCCCCTGCGGGCTCGCAGTTCAAGACGCCGGTGGGTGCCGTTTTGGAGAATTTCTCACGCGTTCATAAGTTGGGGCCGCCGATTCTGCCCGTCTCGCAGCAGCCGCATCCACCGGCCGGTCGCTGCATCAAATGCCACGATATCGTGGTCAAAGTGCCCCTGGACCCCAATCCAGGCGTGCGCTGGCGGCTCTGATTCCGCTCTAGAAACATGTTTTGAGCTGCCGATTCACGCCAAAATCGAAGCCGTTTAGCGGCTTCGATTTCAGGCGACCTGCTCTAGTTTCAGCCTGATTCCGATTCGGAAAGGGGAACGCCGTATAGTTCCAGCCGATGGCCGATCAAGCGGAATCCCATCTTTTTGGCGATTCGCCTTTGCAGTTTTTCAATCTCGTCAGAGTGAAATTCGATAACATTTCCGGTGGTATTATCGATCAAATGATCGTGATGTAAGGGTGTTTCCGGCTCGAAGCGCGAGCGCCCATTTCCGAAATCATGGCGCTCCAAAATATTTTTGTCCTGAAATAGGCGGAGTGTGCGGTAAACTGTGGCCAAACTAATTTTAGGATCTATCAAAGATGCGCGACGATGAACTTCCTCGACATCCGGATGATCTTGAGAAGACGATAGTACACAGACAATGAGACGCCGCTGCGACGTCATTTTTAAATGGTTCTTTTTGCATAGCTCGTCTATCCGTGAAGACACGTACCCCCCCCCCCCCTGTAGTCCAGGGGTTAACTTATTCAGCTTCAAGTTTTATTTGTCGCATGAAGGTAAAAGCCCGTCGAGAAAAAGTTGCAGATGAGCCAACCGCTCTTTTAGAGGCCCATTTTCAGTGGGTTATAGGGCAGGGGGGGATTGCATCCAAAATAAATTCAGATAAAATGTTTTTATAGTGGTTTTAGACTGCTTCACGAAAACATCTTGAGGATGGGGACAATGGTCAATCAGGCAATGAACGGGGCGGCTGCAAATGTTGCCGCAGCGCCGGTGGTTCCTGCGGCGGCGGCAACTGCGGAGATCGAGCGCGAGGCTGTGCAGACGAAACTCGTCGCCGCCAAGACCGGTGCCGCCAAGACAGGCGCCACGAAGGCTGTGGCCGCCAAGCAGGCCGCTGCGGCGCCTGCGGCAGCGGGCGAAGTTGAAAACGAAGTCGTTCAGGCGAAGGTTGCCGGTGCCAAGGCAGGAGCCGCGAAGGCGGGTGCCGCCAAGGCTGCCGCCGCTCCCGTTGCCAAGGGTGCTGTGGCTGCGCCTGCCGCCAAGGCGGCGGCTGTCGGCGGCAAGGCCAAGGCAGCGACGGCGATCGCGGCTGCGGCACCGGCTGCTGCAGGCGTGGCGCTTTTGCCTGCTGCCAGTTCGGTCAGCCCGATTGCGGCCGCTTCGACGGGCAGCGCTCTGCTGACCGGCAAGGGTGTGTGCCTGGGCTTGGGCCTGGGGCTTGGCGCTTGGGGACCGTTGCTGCTTGGCGTGGCCGGTCTGGCTGGCGCCGTGTCGCTTTACGGATACATGAAGAAGCGCGGCGCAGGTGCGTCCGCTGAAGATATTGCAGCTTAAAATCAGGGAGACCAAAATGGCTGAAGACACTCTTAACCTGGCTCAGGAATCCGGCTACAACTGCCGTTCGTCGCTGATGGCGGCGATGAGCTATCTGGGCATTCTGTGCTTTGTTCCCCTGATGATGAACAAGGACGACGAATATGTTCAGTTCCATGCCAAGCAGGGCTTGGTTCTGTGGATCTGGGCCGTGCTGGCCGCCTTCTCGCTTCAGATTCCGGGCGTTGGCAAGTTGATCTTCGGCTTTTCTTCGATGGCCGTGCTGATCTTCTCGGCGATCGGCCTGATCTCGGTTGTTTTCAAGCGCGCTTGGAAGCTGCCTCTGGTCGGCTATTTCTCGGATCGCATCTAAGTTTTATTGACGATTATCCGGGGCGGAGAAATCCGTCCCGGTCATTCCTTGAGAGGCTTAAGTCATGGCGCGCAAGAAAGCCCAGACCGAAGTGACGGAAGAGGCGGATGAAATGAGTAGCGATCAAAAGGCCTGCGCTTCCAGCGAGGCTTGTACCGGCGGTTGCGGGCCGCAAGCGGTCCCCGTCGAGGATGTCGTCGTGGGCGTGATCCGACTGACCAAGGATTTTCTTGGCAATGTCGGCGGCCTTGGCGCCACCGTAGCCCCTGGCCTCAAGGCGGGCGTGACGGATCTCTCCAATGCCGCTGGGCAGGGGCTGAAGCGCGTGATCGATCTGGTCGGTAAAAGCTTCAAGAAGCCCGGTGACACCACGCCGGACGAGCCCGCGCACTGAGCCTTAGGCGTTTAAATTCTCTTTGGCCTGACCGCGCCAGGATAGTGGTCGGCTGTTTCTTTTGACGGATGGGATAAAGACGATGGTTGCTGATGTCATTCTGACCAAGGTGGAAAGCGCTCGTCAGGCGGCCGAAGTAGGGGCGCTGGCAGGAAAGACGGTCGTCGTGACCGATGTTTCCTCGGCGACCAAGCTGGCCACGCTGACGCCGGATGGCGGCAGCGCCATTACCGTCAAGCTGGATGCAACGCGCCAGATCGCCGAACTGAAAGCCTTGGCCGGAAAGTCCGTGCTGGTCGGCAAAACTCCGGCGGCACTGGGTGGCATCGGAAGCTGGGTGTCCCTGACGCCCGTCGTCGAGGGCGCAGGCGCCACGGCCGCCAAGGCGGGGGCCGCTTCCAATTCTCTCGTCATGATGAAGGTGGTTGGCGGCGAGGCAGCGGCCCAATTGCCCGCCCTGGCCGGTAAGACTTTTACGGTGGTGGCTCCTCCGGCGGCTTCGGCGGCGGGAAAGACCGTCCCCATGCTGTATCTGAAGCAAAGCGGCGCTGCCGCGGGCGCTGAATTGTTGAAAATTCCGGTGCAGGATACGGCTTTCGCCCAGGCGTCTGGTCTGGCGGGCAAGACCTTCACCGTGGCAAAAAGCCCGGTGGTTGGCGCCAATTTCGGTCAATTCCTGGTTTTGAAGCCGACGGCGGCGGTGGGAGCCAAGGCGGCAACCGGCAGCCTGCTGGCCGCCAAGCTGGGTAGCTCGGTCGCGGCAACCGGCAAAACCGCCACGGCGGCAGCCGGTGCGGCCACGGTGGCGGCGGGCAATGTGTTGTCACCCGCCGTAGCAGCACTCAACCCCGTCGCTTCGGCGACGGCGGGCAGTACGCTGCTGGCCGGTAAGGGTGTCGGTCTGGGTCTGGGCCTGGGCATGGGGGCTTGGGGTCCGGTTGTTCTGGGCGTGATCGGCTTGGCGGGCGCATTTTCCCTGGTCGCTTATGTCCGGGATCGCAGCAAGCGCGAACCGGTCAGCCATCAGGCTCTGATGGATGAATTGGCCGCCGAAGCCAAGGCTTGATCATATCGGCAGGAATAGTCGGGATTGTCGCATGGCTGGTTGGAAAAAACTTCGTCGTGAATTTGGTGTCCGCACCCTTTTGATGGCGGCCTTGGGCTATCTGGGCATCTTGTGCTTCGTGCCGCTTTTGCGCTGCAAGGACGACGAATACGTGCTTTTTCACGCCAGGCAGGGCTTTGTTCTCTGGATGTGGGCGGTGCTGGCCATGTTCGCCCTGCCCATCCCGCTGGCGGGGGAAATCTTCTTCAGCGTTTCTATGATGGCGATCCTGATTTACATGGCGGCGGGGCTGACCTCGGTGGCTTTCCGCCGGGCCTGGCGTTTGCCGCTGGTTGCCACCCTGGCCGATCTGATCTAACCCCCGGTCTTCTTTGCCTTCTGAATCATGCTAAGAATATCCGCTTGGCTTGCCGCGCGCATGGCAATGGCTTCCTTGAAAAGATGAGAAGCGGTCTCGCCCGAGCCAAAGCTGGGAAGCCGGTAGCTTTGCGCCTCCATATCCCGAACGGCATCGGCAAAAATAGCCGCCTTGATCACGGTTTCCTGCTGGTCGGGTGCGAGAAACTTCATCCCCCCCATGACATCGATCAATTCCAGGACACCGTCCATATGCATGGTGACGACACTGCCGCACCCGAAAGGCGTGCCTTTGGTCTGGCGCATAATGCGCGTGCCATAGTCGATCAGCTTCAACGCCTTGTTTTCCAAAAGAATCTTGGCAGAGGAGACCAAGCCGGACATCAGGCCGTTCAAGCGCACCTTGTTGTCGCCGGGGTCCCTTTCCTGAGAAACATGATGGCTGGCCAGAGTGACCAGATTGATCAGGCGTGACGAGGCCTCGGCCAGTCGATTCTTCAAATGCTTCTTTTGGGCGGCTGTGCTTGCCACAGCCAGTTGCGTGGTCAGGGCTTCGATCTCGGCAACGGTGGCATAGGCGCCATCGATGACGACCGAGGTCTGTTCCTTCTCTTCGTCGCCCTTCCAGGAGATCAGATTATCGCCATTGAACTTGCGGATCATGATCCGGTCGACGCCGGTGATATGCTTGATCAGCCAGTCATAGGCAAACAGCATGAGGGCCTGGGCGGTCTCGGCGCTTTCCAGATGTTCGTCATTGATGGCGTTGATTCTTTTAGCAAAACCGGCATGTGCCGCCAGATGCATGGTGCGGTCGTCATAGTCGAAACTATTCATGATCTCTTCTTCATGAGAAAAATGAATATCGACATAGTCTTTCAGGCCCAGCAAAACGCCAGAAACAATATTATCCGTATCGCGATTGCTGACCGCTAGGCGCAGATCGTTCAAATAATCGATGATTTTACGGTGTTCCTGATCGATATCCAGGCGGCCCGTTTCGATGGCCTTGGACCATTCAAACTTGATAAGGTCTTCCCCATCCTGTGTCTCGCTCAAAATTTCCTCCGATTAGCAGTGTCCGGCAGTGTTGAAGGGCTGGGTGGGCTTGTCAAGCCAGCCAAGCGCCCTAGCCCCGGCATGGACAGCCGCCTGACGGCAAGGTATGGTCGGGAATAGCAAACGCAAGCGCAGCAAGGCTAAACCAAAATGAGCGACGAAGTCCAAAAAGAAGAAAAGCCAGAGGGAAGCGGCACGCCGCAGGCAGGCGGTTTGCTGGAATGGACCGAGGCGATGTCCGTTGGCAATGATATCCTGGACGACGACCACAAGACATTCTTCGATTTGGCCAAGATCATCTTGGAAGTCGACGCTGATAATGGAAATACCATCGTCTTTCAAAGCGCCCTCAACATGCTGGCTGATTACGTCCACGGCCATTTCCTGAGAGAGGAAAAGGCCTTGCGGGCGGTGAACTATCCGCATTTCGACGCGCATGAGCAAAAGCACAAGGCCTTTCGCCAGTATGTTATGAAAATCGTTCAGGATTATGGCGAGGGAAGGAGCGACGACATTCGTAACCTGCCCGGCTTGGTCGTGAGCTGGCTTAATCAGCATATTCTTGCCGAAGATATGCAGTACAAGTTCTGGATCAAGGAAAAATTCGTCGATAAGCGACCTCTGGCTTTCCTGGCGGTCGAGGCGGAAACAAAATTCTAAGACAAGGAAATTCCATGCCGGGTGCGCCATGGCTCTAACCTCAGCCTTTTCCAGCAAGAAATGTCTGGTTGTCGCTGACAGCCCCGATTTGGCGCGGCTTTTTTTGCACAGCCTGCGCCAGGTGGGCTTGATGGACGGCTTCAAGGCCGACGATGTGGAAGAGGCCAAGAAGCAGCTCTTCAAATTCGATTTCGATCTGGTGATTTGCGCTGAACTGGGAACCGAGGGCTTCTTGGAAATCCTGCGCACCGTCCGTCGCGATTTGCAGGGTGTGCGGATGACGGCGCCCGTCGTGTGCTTTTCCCTGAACTGGGATGGCGCGGTCCTTCCCAAACTTCGCGATGCCGGAATCACGCTTCCGGCGGCCCTTCCCTTCAGCCTGTCGAGCCTGCTTAAAACCCTGACTCGCGCTGTCGGTCCTAGAAGCTTCATCGATACGCCATCCTATCGCGGACCCTGCCGCAGATTGAGGGCCATCCCCGATTATAACGGGCCGCGCCGGCGAGCCGCTGATTCAATCGCTTCGGTCGAGAAGGAAAAGAAAGCGGAGCCCACTCCCAAGGCCTCCTCGCGCCCCAGCCGTCAGGAATTCGATACAAGATCTGTGAGCGACGATTACAGGGGGGGCGGGGCCGACAATGAAAAGGACGTTTTCTACGGCGATCCGACCATGCAGCAAACCAAGATCGTCATCGACGATGCCTGCGTTACGGTTGGACAGGCGACGAAACTGGCAGGGGCCCTGCAAACCGTGAAAACGCCTGGCGAGCGCGCTGACTTGCTGCATCAGATTGCCGATACGACCGAGCGCATGGTCAATCTGCTCACCTTGGCCAATGCGCGCATTCAGGTGCATGGCTGCGACGATCATCTGCTGAGTCGATTGGGCGAGATCAAAGAGAATATCGTCAGCAACACCGAGGGTCTGGCCGAGGCTGCGGCCAGGCGCGCCACCGATTACGGCGAGAAGATTCTGGCGAAAGAGCATGGATTTCCGTTGGGGGCGGCAGAGTTGATGACGCATCAGATCACGCGGATGGATACGGTGATCCAGGTGGTTGGCGGTGCCGACAAGCTGAGCGAGTCCACGCAAAAGCTGGTGGCCCAGGCCCGGCAAATTCTGAAGAAGGTTGTGGCCAGGGAGGCGAAGATCACCAGCGTCCTGCCGGAAATCGACGGGCTGCAGGCATGAAGAAGCAAATTCAGGTTAGTGGAGGGCCCAATCGTGGCTGATCAAAACAAAGAAGCGGCCATGTCCATCATCAAGGACATCATCGTCAGGGCCTCGGAGGCATCGAAGGTGGCCCGTTCCCTGGAAGCCGAGACAAGGCAGCCGCCGCCCTTGGTGGTGGCGCTGGATAATCCGCAGAGTGCCGCGCCCGTTCAGGCGGCCAGGCCGAATCCGCCACCGCCACCTCCTCCTCCCGCAGCCAAGCCCTCTGCGCCACCGGCTTCACCGCCGCCCAAGCCCGCCCCGCCAGCCGCCCCTGCGCTTGCGAAGGCCGAACCCGAAGTGGTAAAGGAAATTCCCGAACCACCCAAGGAAGCTGTCAAATCCGCCTCGCAAAGCGATGTGCTGGCCATGATCGCCCGCTCAGCCCCCAAGAAGCCGAAATAGCGTGACCATGACCAGCCCTTTGACAATCCATGTTGAATTCCCAAAGGATCGGCCATGATCACGGCGCTTTTCGCAGGCCTGCTTTTGCTGGCGCTGGGAATTCTGGCCAAGGGCTTCTTTGCCCATTTGATGGTCCTGCTGGTCGCCTGGCTGGCCAAGAACGGCTTGTTGTTGGGCTTGTTGAAAACGCGGGTTGGGCGTCGTATGGTTCGCAATGTCCGCCTGAAAGCCTATTCCCATGCCGGGCAGGGAGAAAAACGCCGGAAAATTTACCGGGTTTTCAAGTTGGTGGAGCATTTGGAAGACAAAGCCATGCGAGCGGTTTCTAAAATACGCATAGCCAGCGCTGCTGCCTTTGGCGTCAAAAAACGCCCTGTTGCCGCGCCGTCGGCGCAAGGTGTCAGGCCGGGGGTCGCCAGCAAAGAAACGTCGGGGAAAAGACGCCCGGTTCGGGTGTCGGAACATTAGGAATGAACATGACAGATCAAGCCTGCCCCGTCGAATGGACGCCCGACCTATCGGTCGGGATCGAAGCCATCGACGATGACCATAAAACCTTTTTCGTCGTGGTGGACCTTATGCAGAGCGCCATTCGGGAAAATCCCCAGAATTTGGAGGCAATCCTAAGATCCTCGATCACCATCTTGCAAGAATATGTCAACGGGCATTTTCTGCGCGAGGAACGCGCCATGGAAGCGGCGGGCTATGCCAAGCTTGAGGAACATCGCGCCCTGCACGAAGAATTCAAGGCAAAGGCCCAGCAGATCATCGAGACTTTCAATAAAATTACGGACCATGACGAGCAGAATAAAGTCGCACAGAAACTGGCGGAAGTTGTCCATAGCTGGATTTGCGATCACATCGCCAAGGTCGATATGGCCTACAAGGATTCTCTGAAGGCCGAGCATGTCGATTCCCGGCCTTTGGCTTTTCTTTCCCAAGAGGCCGACGAGGGTGGGGACGATAATGATTTCGATCTGCTGAGCATGATCCCGGAAGACGGCCCGCACTGATGGCTTCTCAGCCTCGGACATGTCGGGCAAGACTGGTTGCTGAAAAAGGGAGAGCAGGTGTTTAATATCCTTTCCGCAGAATATTGCATGGTGCTTGATCCAAATCCGCATTATCAGCGCTTGGTCAGGGAAATCCTGCGTTTCGGCGGCCCCAAGAATCTCGAGATCGAATTTGCTGTTGATGTTGATCATGGCTTGCGCCTGCTGTGCGAAAGATCGATGCACTTCATCGTCATGGAGACCACGCTGCCGCTTAAGGTGTCGCTTGATTTCTTGATGAAGATTCGCAAGGGCAGGTCGAAGTGGAATTTCGACATTTCGCTGCCCATCATCGGCTATGCCGATGCTTTCACGCCGCAAGAGATTTATCGGCTGCGCGATGCAGGCATTAGCGAATTGATGATCAGGCCGCTTTCCGCAGCCACTTTTTTCAAATGTTTGAGATCCGCTTCCAGCCGCAAATTCATCGAGACTTCAGGCTATTGTGGGCCGGATCGCAGGCGACGGCTGGTTTTGAATTACGCCAACAAAAGGCGGGCGGACGACAAGGCGGCAGAGCTGGCAGAGGCGGCCAAGGCGGAAGCGGCGCGCAAACAGGCCGAAGCCGATGCCGAGGCAGCCCTTCAGGCGACGGCCAGGGCCGAGCAAGAGAAGGCCCGCAAGCAAGAAGCCCAGGCCGAAGCGGCACGCAAGAAGGCGGAAGCCGAGGCCGAAGCAGAGGCGGCCCGCAAGAAGGCGGAAGCCGAAGCAGAGGCGGCTCGCAAGAAGGCGGAGGCCGAGGCCGCATCGGCCAAGGTCGATCTTTCCGCCATGACGCAAGAAGAGCTTGCCCGGCATTTGCGCAGTCAGAAGAAATAGGGGGCAAGTCTTACCCCCGGTCGGCCCCTAAGACGACGGGCTTGCCGCCGAAAGCGCTTCCAACATGGCCAGCCGGTCCTTCAGCGATGCGCGCTCGAAGGCGGCCTGGGCAGAAGTCTTGGGTTGCGGTGAGACGCGCGATGGGTCCTGGCTGGAGAAAACTTCCGGGGGTGGGGCGTTTTTCTTGCGCCGCTCTTTCAGTTTTCCGAAAGCTTCGAACAAATGGCGGACCAAGGCCTCCTGCTCACGCAACGAGCAGACCACCGTCTCCGGGAGCTTCCTTTTGGAAGCCCCGCTTGCCTTGCCGACAGGCGACTTCTTTGCAGCCTTCGGCTTCCCGGCAGCTTCGATGCGTTTGGCCATTTCTTGGCTCGATCCGTTGCGACAGACCTTTAAATCCTAGCACAGCACACAAAAAAATCCAGCGAATCCAAAGGGAAGGCAGCTCCACAAGCCCTGGCGGGAACAAGCGGGTGACAGCCCATAGATGTTGAAAAGAGGTGCCTGAATCGGCAGCGGCCCAGCCAGCGACGACAGGGGGCGCCTGGAGCCAAGGGATAGTTGCAAATGAGAATAGCTGTCAATATTATCTGGGGGACATATCCAATGCATGGGGCTTTGACCGGGAGTTTTGGCAATGGCCAGTTGCTGCGAAAATAAAAGCTGCGAGATTACCGCCTTGAAGGCCAGGCATGGGCGCGTTCTTTGGGCCGTCCTGGCCATTAATGCCACGATGTTCTTCGTGGAAGTAACGGCGGGTATTTTGGCCAGTTCAACCTCGTTGCTGGCGGATTCGCTCGATATGTTGGGCGATTCCCTGGTTTACGGCTTCAGCCTGTTCGTGCTGTCGCGCTCGGAACATTGGCAAGCCGTCGCAGCCCTTGGCAAAGGCATCTTCATGCTTTTGTTCGGGCTTGGCGTCCTGGGGGAAGCCATTTACAAGATTCTCAATCCGGTGATGCCAGGTGCGGAGACGATGGGGATCGTGGGCGGCCTGGCCCTGGCGGCCAATCTGGTCTGTTTCTATCTTCTCTACAGCCACCGCGAAGACAATTTGAATATGAGCTCCACCTGGCTTTGCTCCAGGAACGACCTGATCGCTAATTCCGCCGTTTTGCTGGCTGCCTTTGGCGGCTATGCTCTTACCTCGCGCTGGCCTGACATCATCGTCGGCGGATTGATTGCCTGTCTCTTTCTAAACTCGTCGTTTGGCGTACTCGGGCGCTCTGTTCAAGCGGTGCGCCAGCAGGCAAAACCCGCATAATGACATTGCTCAGCCCGCGTTCAAGTTGGACGCTATAGTTTAGCGTCAATAATGCGGAACTGAGCAGGGGTATGAGCGGCGACGACATCAAGATTCAGGTTTGGGATCCGTTCATCCGCTTCTTTCATTGGCTGAGCGTTCTGGGCGTGCTCATTGCCGCGGGGACGGGATTCCTGCTTTCCGATTCCTGGCTGGGTTTTCATGTCGCTGTGGGCTGCGCCCTCGCCGCCTTGCTGACGGCCCGAATTTTCTGGGGCTATGTCGGTTCGCAATACGGGCTGTTTTCCAACTTTCCTCTGCGCCGTCAAGAAATTTTGCATCACCTGCTGGACCTGATGCTGCTGCGCCCGCGACACTATCTGGGCCATACGCCGCTGGGATCGGTGATGGTGGTGAGCTTGATGACGGTTATGGCATTCGTGATCGTGACCGGCATCCTCGCCGTCAGCGGGGAGGAAAAGCAAGGCCCCCTGGCCGGAGCAATTCCTTATCTGGTCGGGCATCATGCCAAGCTTCTGCACAGCCTGTCCACCCTTGCCCTGCTGGCGCTTGCCGCCCTTCATGTGGCTGGGGTTCTGGCGGAAAGTCTGCTAACCCGGCAGAACCTGCCCAAGGCCATGATCGACGGCAAAAAGGATGCGGCCTTTCACATTCCCTATGCCGCAAGGCGATCCTGGGGCCAGGCCGCCAAACGATTGGGCCAGGCCGCGATTCTGGGGCTTGCCACTGCTTTCTTGGCACTGTTGCTGCCAGCGCCTCCCACGGCCATGCTAACGCCCGGCTATGTGCGCCTTTGCGGCAGTTGTCACGATCCCTTTCATCCAAGCCTGCTATCCAGGGCGGCCTGGCAGGCCATTGCCGGTAATCTGCCTGTTCATTTTGGAAAGCGTCTGGCGCTTAGTCCTGACGAGTTGGGTGAGATCATGGGCTGGCTGTCGGCCCATGCCGCCGAGACGGCCAGCACCGAGCCAGCCTTTGCCATCGGCAGCGTTTCGACGCCACAGACGCCCAGGATCACAGCGACGCCATTCTGGAAAACGAAACATCAAGCCATCGGCGATGCCGACTTCCTCGCTGCCGGGGGCTCGTTGCGCTGCTCGGGCTGCCATGCCGATGCGGCAAGCGGCGCCTTTGCGGATCAGGCCATAGAAAGCAGGCCGGGGCTTCCCCGCGCTCAGAGCGCCTTCTGATTTCAGCCATCCTCTGCGGCCAGAAGGCGCGCCAGGATTTCTGCCAGCTCAACCGGATCAAGTGGCTTGTCGATGCAGGCATCGGCCAGCCCGGATTCCATCTCTGGAAAAGGAGAGCCCGACATCAGAACGGTTTTGATGCCGGGCTGGGTTGACTTGATCTGTCGGATGACGTCAGGCCCGTTCATGTCGAGCATCGCCACGTCTCACAAGGCCAGATTGGGCCGGTTCACCGGCACGGCGCTCATGCCAAGCTGCTTTGCTGCCAGCAAGCGTCCGCGGCCAGCGATCAGGATGGATGCCCTGGCCGTCGGCGAGAATAGG